>NZ_JBEPOA010000001.1:2500-3020000 GCF_040546565.1 Rhizobium sp. OAE497 | reverse complement strand
AATGCAAGTGGTAGCGGAGCGTTCCGTAAGCCTGTGAAGGGACAGTCGTGAGACATCCTGGAGGTATCGGAAGTGCGAATGTTGACATGAGTAACGATAAAGAGGGTGAGAGACCCTCTCGCCGAAAGACCAAGGGTTCCTGCTTAAAGTTAATCTGAGCAGGGTTAGCCGGCCCCTAAGACGAGGCGGACACGCGTAGTCGATGGGAACCACGTTAATATTCGTGGGCCTGGTGGTAGTGACGGATTGCGTAACTTGTTCATTCTTATTGGATTGAGTGGGCAGGGAAGCGGTTCCAGGAAATAGCTCCACCGTATAGACCGTACCCGAAACCGACACAGGTGGTCAGGTAGAGTATACCAAGGCGCTTGAGAGAACTATGTTGAAGGAACTCGGCAAATTGCACGCGTAACTTCGGAAGAAGCGTGACCCCATTTTACGCAAGTGAGATGGGGTGGCACAGACCAGGGGGTAGCGACTGTTTATCAAAAACACAGGGCTCTGCGAAGTCGCAAGACGACGTATAGGGTCTGACGCCTGCCCGGTGCTGGAAGGTTAAGAGGAGAGGTGCAAGCTTTGAATCGAAGCCCCAGTAAACGGCGGCCGTAACTATAACGGTCCTAAGGTAGCGAAATTCCTTGTCGGGTAAGTTCCGACCTGCACGAATGGCGTAACGACTTCCCCGCTGTCTCCAACATAGACTCAGTGAAATTGAATTCCCCGTGAAGATGCGGGGTTCCTGCGGTCAGACGGAAAGACCCCGTGCACCTTTACTATAGCTTTACACTGGCATTCGTGTCGGCATGTGTAGGATAGGTGGTAGGCTTTGAAGCGGGGACGCCAGTTTCCGTGGAGCCATCCTTGAAATACCACCCTTATCGTCATGGATGTCTAACCGCGGTCCGTTATCCGGATCCGGGACAGTGTATGGTGGGTAGTTTGACTGGGGCGGTCGCCTCCGAAAGAGTAACGGAGGCGCGCGATGGTGGGCTCAGACCGGTCGGAAATCGGTCGTCGAGTGCAATGGCATAAGCCCGCCTGACTGCGAGACTGACAAGTCGAGCAGAGACGAAAGTCGGTCATAGTGATCCGGTGGTCCCGCGTGGAAGGGCCATCGCTCAACGGATAAAAGGTACGCCGGGGATAACAGGCTGATGACCCCCAAGAGTCCATATCGACGGGGTTGTTTGGCACCTCGATGTCGGCTCATCGCATCCTGGGGCTGGAGCAGGTCCCAAGGGTTTGGCTGTTCGCCAATTAAAGCGGTACGTGAGCTGGGTTCAGAACGTCGTGAGACAGTTCGGTCCCTATCTGCCGTGGGTGTAGGAATATTGACAGGATCTGTCCCTAGTACGAGAGGACCGGGATGGACATATCTCTGGTGGACCTGTTGTCCTGCCAAGGGCATAGCAGGGTAGCTATATATGGACGGGATAACCGCTGAAGGCATCTAAGCGGGAAACCCACCTGAAAACGAGTGTTCCCTATCAGAGCCGTGGAAGACGACCACGTTGATAGGCCGGGTGTGGAAGTGCGGCAACGCATGAAGCTTACCGGTACTAATAGCTCGATTGGCTTGATCGTTCTCATTGCTTGTGCTCATCGAACTTCGTTCGATGATGCCTGACCTTTTGTCCTCACGCGCCAATGGCGCTGCGGACGGCGCGCCAAACTGTTGGCGACGCGCCTTGCGCTTGCGGCCTTCGGCCGGGAGTGTAGAGCAAGATCAAAGACGTGTTCAAAAAATGCAGCCTAGCGGCTGCGCCAGCTTCTCAATTGTTGCGCTTCGCTGACCTGGTGGTCATGGCGGGGTGGCTGCACCCGTTCCCATTCCGAACACGGCCGTGAAACGCCCCAGCGCCTATGGTACTTCGTCTTAAGACGCGGGAGAGTCGGTCGCTGCCAGGTCTGCTAAACGCAACACGCATGCGCCCGAAGCTGAAAAGCTTCGGAAAGCTGCATGCGAAACAAAAAATCTTCTCATCACATTCTACGGCCCCTGGCCGATCAAAGGGCCGCTCGCAAAGCGGCCTTTTTGCTTTCGAGCCCTATATGTAGACTGAAATAGCGATGCACCGGATCTATAATGGTGCGTCCCTTACAGGAGACAACTCCTTCGGAGTTGCTCCGGCAGTAAGCGTAAAACGCCTTCGGCGTTTTACGCTATCGCGACAAAACCCAAAGGGTTTTGCGCTGGCGCGGGGTGGAGCAGCCCGGTAGCTCGTCAGGCTCATAACCTGAAGGCCGCAGGTTCAAATCCTGCCCCCGCAACCAAATCTCCCCGATACACATCACAGCCCGCGATCCGGCGCGTTCTTGCGTTTGGGGACCCGCTTGCCCTAGGCGATCGTGGCTGATCCCGCACGCCATAAAGGTGGCCGAACCCGGAGCTTATAAGGTAGACATCGGCGCGGCAGCACTAGGCTCACTTTCAACCTAAAGGCTGCCGCGTGTCGCAACGCGCGGTTCAATAAGGCGATGCTCTGCAACATTCCGGCCATTGATCCGGCTGAGCAGCATTTCCGCTGCTGTGCGGCCGAGCTCGGCAGGGTTCTGGTCGATGCTGTCGAGGCCGACGAGGGGGATCGCTGCGACGGGGGAATTGTCGTAGCCGATGATCGCAAGATCTTCCGGCACCCGAATACCGCGCATGCGCGCCATGTTGACGAGCGGCACCGCATCGAGATCCGACCAGACGAAAACGGCGCGTGGCCGGTCCGGCATATTCAGGAATGCTTCCATTTCCGCATGACGGTCGGACGAAACTGGCGGCAGGCGGATAATACGATCCCGCAGCCCGAGGCGCCTTGCTGCTTCAAGATAGCCGCGTTCGCGTTGTATGGCGACGACCGTGGGTGGCGAATCCATGAGCTCGTAGCCGAGCATCGCGATATCGCGGTATCCCTTCGCAAAGGCCGCCTCCACAGCGATGAATGCCCCCCTGCGGTCATCCGAATTGACGGAATCATATGTCTGCGCCTCGCTTTCATGGTGCGCGATGACGACGATGGGGATCTGCCTGGCGTAGCGATCTAGGACTTTGCCCGATATCCGTGGCGCAATGATCAGCACGCCATCCATCCGGTTGTCCATCATCGACTCGATCATGGAAGTCTCGATGGAACTGGCGGAATGCCCGATCCCGATCATCGATTTGTAACCGCCTCCAAGCAGTGCGGCGTTGGCACTCTCCACTACGCCGGCCAGGAAGGGGTTGCTGAGCTCGATCACCAGAACGCCCACCGTGCTGGTCTGGCCGCGCATCGCGCGTGCGGCGACGGACGGGCGGTAATTCAGCTTCTCGATCGATGTCTCGACCTTCTGCCGCAAGCTTTCGCTGACGCCATAGGCGTTACGCAAAACCTTGGAGACCGCGGCCACCGAAACCCCGGCATCAGCCGCCACATCACGGATGGTGATGCGATCTTTTGGTTTGTTAACGTCCTGAAAATCCATGCAGAAATGCTCTCTCTCCGGTGCCGTCGCCGATTATAGGGAAAAAGCCCTTGCCACGCAATTCGATTTGTAGAATGATATACATAGAACGATATACACACCGTGTGGGAGCGCGGTTGGAGGAGAGGTATCAATGAATATCGTGACGCAAGGCACTACCGTGTCCGCTTCAAATCACGTCTGGTCCGGCGCATCGATGATTGCGCCATCCTGCGACGCCGGTCAGGGAAAGGCGGGCAGCTTCGTCTCCGCAACCTTCAGCATCGCCACCCTTCCGCGTACTGCTACGCTGCGCATATCGGCGCTCGGCCTCTACCGTGCCTTCATCAACGGCAAGCGGGTCGGTATCGACCTGCTCACGCCCGGCTGGACCTGCTATGACGACCGTATCGCTTACCAGACCTATGAAGTGTCCGATCTTTTGGTCGTCGGCGAAAACCGGATCGAGATCTGGCTTGGCGATGGCTGGTACCGCAGCCAGCTGATGTGGGCCTCCAACCCGATCGTCAATTGCTGGGGAGACCGGGTAGGGGCGCTTGCAGACCTTCGAAGTGGCGACGCTCTCCTTCTGCAGACGGACGCCAGCTGGCAAAGCGGCTTCACGCCTGTCCTTCGCAGTGGCATCTATTTCGGTGAGGACTACGATGCGCGGATCGAGCTACGCGATATTGGCGGCGTCGAAATCCTGCCGTTCGACGAGACAAAACTTGTTCCGCACGAGACGGACGCGGTCCGTGAGCTCGCCGCCCGCCCGCCGCTTGACAGCTGGGTGGAGGCCGATGGCCGGACAGTCTATGACTTCGGCCAGAATGCTGGAGCCTATATCCGCATACGCGTGCAAGGCGAAGCCGGTGCGCAGATCCGTGTCGAGCATTCAGAAGTGCTCGGTCCCGACCGTCGCTTCGACAATCGGAACTATCGCAGCGCCCGCGCCGAGCTTGTCTATACATTGAGCGGTGGCGGAGAAGAATCCTATGCGCCGCTGTTCACCTTCATGGGCTTCCGCTACGCGCGCCTCAGCCTGACGGGACGCGTCGAGGTGCTGGCGATCGAGATGGTGCCGATTTCCTCGGTGCCTGTGGCAGCCGGCGGCTTCACGTGCGGGGTCGATGCTGTCAATCGGCTGGTCGAGAATACGATCTGGTCGCAGCGTTCCAATTTCATCGAGATTCCTACCGATTGCCCTCAACGCGATGAACGGCTTGGCTGGACTGGCGATGCACAGGTTTTCGCCGGAACCGCCTGCTGGCTTGCCGACAGCCAGTCCTTCCTGCGCAAGTATCTTCGCGATGTGATGCATGATCAGCGTCCAAATGGCGCCGTTCCGCACTTCTCCCCCGATCCGACGCGTCTTCACCCGATCACGGATCGCGGCGACTGGGCGGGCTCCACCGGCTGGGGGGATGCGATCGTCATCATTCCGTGGCAGCTCTATCTGCACTACGGCGACAAGGCTGCCCTGGAGGAATGCTTCCCGGCGATGCTGCGGTGGCTCGACTATCTCTGGAACATTTCTGACGGACCGGTCATTCGTCCACCTGCTGTGTGGGGCGAGCATGGATTTACCTTCGGCGACTGGCTGCAGCCGGTCGGCGATAACCGCAAGCCGCGGCCGACCGTCGCCGACGATTGCGCAGCGACGCTCTATCACTTCATCTCGACCGAGATCGCGGCGCGGATTGCCCGTGTCATCGGCGAGAATAGCAAAGCGGAGCGGCTGGCGTCGCGGGCTGCCGAGATCAGGCAAGCTTTCAAGCACGAATTCTTCTCTCCATCGGGACGGATCGCCCACAATGATCAGACGTCGTGGGCGTTGGCGTTTCTCTATGGCCTGGTGCCGGCCGAATATGAGGAGGCTGGTCGCGCCTACTTCCGCAAGGTCGCTGAAGAGACCGATGGTGTCATTGGTACTGGCTTTATCGGCACGCCGGCGCTGCTGCCCGCGCTTACACGCCTCGGTATGCTCGACCTTGCTGAAAAGATGTTTCTCAATCGCAAGGTTCCGGGCTGGCTCTACCAAGTCGAGCGCGGCGCGACGACGATCTGGGAGCGCTGGGACGCGCTTGCCGAGGACGGCACGATCTATGATCCCGATATGAACAGTTACAATCACTATGCCTATGGCGCCGTATGCCAGTGGTTGTTCGAGGATGTCGCCGGTATCAAGCCGAGGGAGGAAAACCCGGCATTTCACGAGATATTGTTCGATCCGGCGATTTTGCCGGCGCTGTCACCGGTCTTGGCCTGGCACGACACGGCCCTTGGACGCGTGGAGGTGCAGTGGAGCCTCGAGGCAGGGCAGGTGACCTGCAACCTCGCTCTACCGGCCGGCATGACCGCGCGAATGGATGCGACAACGAAGCGCCGCGCGCTGCGCATTGACGGACAGGCCGTCGCCCAGGGAACCTCGGCAACCATCGCCGCCGGCCGGCACGTCATCGAGTTTGCGATCTGACATCGGGTTTGGCCGTGCCACAACCAAAAGCGGAAATGATCCTGGTCTTCAAGAGGAGGAATTGACCATGAGAATGACGAGATACGGCATTGTTGCCGCAAGCATGCTGGGCTTGTCCGCCAGCGCCGCATGGGCCGACGTCACGCTCGGCATTATGATCGACACAAATCCCGAGTCGATCGCGTCCTTCGACGCCGTCTCAAAGGCCTATAGTGAAAAGCACCCGGAGGTCACCTTCGACGTCGAGCAGAGAGCCGGCGGATCGGAAGGCGACAATATCGTCAAGACGCGGCTGGCAACCGGCGAGATGCCCGATATTTTCCAATACAATAGCGGCTCGCTGTTCCAGGCGTTGAAGCCGGAGCAGACGATCGCCGACCTATCGGACCTTCCTTCCGCAGCCGGCATATTGGATACGTTCAAGAAGGTCGTCAGCGCCTCCGATGGTCATGTTCGCGGCATTCCGTTCGGGCCGGCCATGGGCGGCGGCATCTTCTACAACAGGAAAATCTATGCCGAGCTTGGCCTTCAGCCGCCGAAGACCTGGGCCGATTTCATCGCCAACAATCAGAAGATCAAGGCGGCCGGCAAGGTTGCGCTGGCGCAGACTTACGGCACGACGTGGACGTCGCAGATCTTCGTGCTGGCAGATTTCTTCAATGTTCAATCCGAGGTTCCGAATTTCGCGACGGACTATACGGCGAACAAGGTGAAGTACGCGACCACGCCGGCCGCACTGCGTGGCTTTGAGCATGTAGAAGAAGTCGCCAAGGCCGGCTTCTTTAATGAGGACTTCGGCGCTGCGACCTTCGACGACGGCATGCGTATGGTATCGACCGGCGAAGCCGCACATTACCCGAGCCTCACCTTCGGCATCGGCAATATCCAGCAGAATTTCCCCGACAACCTGCAGGATGTCGGCTTCTTCGCAGTGCCGGGCAACGATGCAGCCAAGAACGGACTGACCATCTGGATGCCGGCGGCGCTCTATCTCTCCGCAAAGGCAGAACATCTCGAAGAGGCAAAGAAGTTTCTCGATTTCGTCGCCTCGAAGGAGGGCTGCGAGCTGATGGCCAAGGCCGTGCCGTCCGGTCCCTATCTGATCAAGGGCTGCGAACTGCCGAAGGGCGTGCCGCAGGCAGTCAGCGATATGCTGCCCTATTTTGAAACCGAGGGCCGCGCGGGTCCGGCGCTCGAGTTCCTTTCGCCGGTAAAGGGCCCGGCGCTCGAACAGATCGCGGTCGAGGTCGGCACCGGAATTCGCTCGGCCAAGGATGCTGCCGCGCTTTATGACCAGGACGTGGAAAAGCAGGCAAAGCAACTCGGCCTGCCGAACTGGTAACGGCTGCAGCCCGCATCCCGCATGGCTTTCGCCGCGGGATGCGGGCCAGATGTTCAAGGAGCCGCCATGGTCGCGCGAAAATCCCCTTATCCCTACTGGTTCGTTCTGCCTGCGGCGGTTGTGTTCACCACGCTCTTTCTGGCGCCCACGATCGCATCCTTCTGGTTCAGCCTCACGCGCTGGGATCTCTTCACCACCCAGTTCATCGGCCTGGAGAATTACAAGCAGTTCTTCCGCGAGCCTTTCCTGATCAAGGGACTGATCAACACGGTCATCTATGCCGTGACGACATCCGCGGCCAAGACCGTGCTCGGCCTGTTGCTTGCCGTGCTGCTCACGTCCGGAATTTGGGCGCAGGGCGCGCTGCGGACGATCATCTTCTTTCCCGTTCTCGTCTCGACCATTGGCGTCGGCATCACCTTCTCCGTTCTGATGCATCCGACCCGCGGGCTGATCAATGTCGCGCTGGCGACGCTCGGCATCCACGGCCCAGGCTGGCTGACGGATCCGGCGCTTGCGCTCTATTCCATCGTCGTCGTCGACGTCTGGAAGGGAGTGGGCCTCGCGACGGTCATCTACATCGCTGGTCTGGCGTCTATAAGCCCCGATTATTACGAGGCGGCGCGGATTGACGGTGCGACACGCCGGCAGATGTTCTTCCGTGTCACCGTCCCTCTCTCCAAACCTGCAACAGTGACGGTAGTGACCCTTTCGCTGATCGGCGGTCTGCGCAGTTTCGATTTGATATGGGCGATGACCAAGGGTGGCCCCGGCTTTTCTTCCGACGTTCTGGCAAGCGTCATCTACAAACAGTATCAGGCCGGCTTCTACGGACTCTCGACCGCGGGCAATGTCATCCTTTTCCTCCTGATCGGCCTGATCGTCCTGCCGCTCACTGCCTGGTTCAACCGTAAGGAGATCGACCTGTGACGCGGCGCCAGCTCTATACCGGGATAGTGGCGATGCTCGCCTGCGGCGTGATCTTCGTCATGCCTTTCCTCTTCGTCTTCCTTACCGCCGCCAAGACGCGGCAGGAGGCCCAGGCGCTGACCTTCACGTGGCCCAGCGAATGGCAGCTGTGGCAAAACTTCATGGATGTGATCGAAGCCCGGAACTACATGCTCTTCCTGGCCTATTTCAACTCCACGGTGATCACCGTGGTCGCGGTGACGCTGCTCGTTCTTTTCGGAGCCATGGTCGGTTATGTCGTCCAGCGGCGTCCCTCGCGCTGGAACACGCTGATCTATGGCTTCGTTTTGGCAGGTCTGATGATCCCGCCCGCCGTCGTTCCGACGATCTGGGTGCTGCAGTCGCTCGGTCTCTTCAAGACCATATCCGGCATGATCCTCATCCAGATCGCCTACGGGCTATCGTTCACGATCCTGCTGTTTCGAAGCTTTATCGCCGCCATTCCGCGCGATCTCGATGAAGCGGCAATCGTTGATGGTGCCAAGCCGCTGCAGATTTTCTTCCGTGTTGTTCTGCCGCTGCTGAAGCCGGTCACGGTCACGGTCATCGTTGTCCAGTCGATTGCGATCTTCAACGATTTCACCAACCCGCTCTATTATCTTCCCGGCCGCGAAAACGTCACCGTCCAGCTCACCCTCTATAATTTTCAGGGGCAGTTTCAGACACAGTTCAATCTGCTGTTCATGAACATCCTGCTGGTGACCATTCCGCCACTCATCGTCTTCATCTTCTTCAACCGGCAGATCGTGGCAGGCATGACGGCCGGCGCCGTGAAAGGGTAATTCATGACAAGTGTCGTCCTTCAGGATGTCCGCAAGAGCTTCGGCAGCCTTGATGTCATCAAGGGCATCGATCTCACGATCGAGGCCGGTGAGTTCTGCGTCTTTGTCGGGCCGTCCGGCTGCGGAAAGTCGACGCTGCTGCGCATGATCTCCGGCCTGGAGACCTCGACGTCGGGAAAGATGTTCATCGACGGCAAGGATGTGACTGCGGCCGAACCATCCGAGCGCGGCATCGCGATGGTGTTTCAGTCCTATGCGCTCTATCCGCATCTTACCGTGGCCGAGAACATCGGCTTTGGCCTGTCGC
Organism: Rhizobium sp. OAE497; assembly: GCF_040546565.1. Taxonomy (NCBI): domain Bacteria; kingdom Pseudomonadati; phylum Pseudomonadota; class Alphaproteobacteria; order Hyphomicrobiales; family Rhizobiaceae; genus Rhizobium; species Rhizobium sp. OAE497. Next base: position 3,010,689 of record NZ_JBEPOA010000001.1, on the reverse strand, counting down.
TTGCCCGGCGCCCCAAGGCGGAAATCGCGGAGAAGGTCAAGCAGACGGCGGAGACGCTGCAGCTGGCACATCTGCTCGATCGCAAGCCGAAGGCGCTTTCCGGCGGGCAGCGTCAGCGCGTCGCCATCGGGCGTGCGATCATTCGCAACCCGAAGGTTTTCCTGTTCGACGAACCGCTGTCGAACCTTGATGCATCGTTGCGCTCGCAGATGCGCATCGAGCTGACCGAACTTCACGCCAAGCTCGGCGCCACCATGATCTACGTCACCCACGATCAGGTCGAGGCGATGACCATGGCCGACAAGATCGTCGTCCTCAATGGCGGAAAGATCGAGCAGGTTGGCTCGCCGATGACGCTCTACAATCAACCGGCCACGCCCTTCGTCGCCGGCTTCATAGGCTCTCCTAAGACGAACCTCTTCGAAGGCGAGACCGCTGCGCAGGAGGGATGTAGGATCTACGGCATCCGCCCTGAGCATCTGACGTTGTCGACGACCGACGGCAAATGGAAAGGCGCGGTTCGCTATGTCGAACGGCTCGGCGCCGACGCGATCGTCTACCTCGATGTCCCCGGCTTGCCGTCGCTGGTGGTTCGCACGGATGGGGATCGCAGGCTGGAAATCGGCGAGAAGCTCTTCGCATCACCGGTCGCCGGTAAAGAGGTCAGATTTCAATAGCGGTCAACACCTGCCTGAAGCAGGATCTTTCCATCGCTGAATTTTCGCGCGCAGTCCGGCTGAAGCAGTCACGCATTAGGAGGCGGCATGGATTTGCATGGGCGGCGCCCCTCTGCACAGGCCGCCGCCGCATCCCGCACCCCCAAACCTACGTTTGGATTACCGACGCCCCAGACCACCGGTAGAACTGTTGCGGGCCGTCACCCGAGCGCCGTTGCGCGCACAAGCGCTGGTGCAAACTCAGAATTCCGTTGTGGCATAGGTCATACGGAGAGGTGGCCGGCTGGTGTCCAAGCAACATAGGAGTGCGTCATGCCGCAGTCAGATACGAAAACCCGTCCGCCGGGTGCCAAGCAGCTGAAAGTTCCCTCGGAAAACGCCTTTCATCCCGGCCGCAATGGTACCGGTGAGCTGGTGCCGTCGCGTTATGCGGTGAAGGTCGGCGATATCGATGTGATGGTCATCAGCGATGGGGTGCTGCCGCTGCCGACCTCGATGCTGGGTCACAATATCGATCCGGCGGTACGGGCGGATTGGATGGTGAACCAGTTCCTACCGACGGATGCGTTCGACTGGCCGCTCAATGCGGTGGTCGTGCGCAGCGGCGAGCAGACTATTCTTCTCGATGCCGGACTGGGCCTTGATCCCGACCTGCATCTGCCGCGCGCCGGCCAGCTGGTGAAGCGGCTGGAGGCGGCCGGGATCGATCTCGGTTCGGTGACCGATATCGTGCTCACCCATCTGCATATGGACCATATCGGCGGGCTTGTCGTTGAAGGCGTCAAGGAACGGCTTCGTCCCGACCTGCGCATTCATGCGGCCGCCGCCGAGGCGAAATTCTGGGAGGCGCCGGACTTCTCCCACACCCATATGCCCGACGGCTTCCCGGATGCGCTGAGGGCAACCGCCAAGAAGTTCCTGGCGGAATATGCCGACCATCTGCGTCTTTTCGACGAAGAGCACGAGGTCGCTCCCGGCGTCGTTGCCCGCCGCACCGGTGGCCATACGCCGGGCCATAGCGTCATCCGTATCGCCTCCGGCGACGAGCGGCTGACATTTGCCGGCGATGCCGTCTTCACCGTCGGCTTCGACCAGCCGGACTGGTTCAACGGTTTCGAGCACGATCCGGAAGAGGCGGCGCGCGTGCGCGTCGAGCTCTTGAAGGAGCTTGCGGCCACCGGCGAGCTGCTGGTCGCGACGCACCTGCCGTTCCCGTCCGTCGGCCGCGTGGCTGTCGCGGGAGACGCTTTCCGCTGGGTACCTGTGATCTGGGATTACTGATCGCCGAAACGGATGCTGCGAGGTCTGGCGTGTTGCCAGACCTCGCGTTGCGTCAAGCTAAGCCTTTTTGAGCGCCGCCAGATCGCCGCTTTCGAGTGCGGGCAGGTTGGCTTCGATCTTCTCGATCGGCCAGTCCCACCAGGCAAGATCCAGCAAATCACGAATCGTCTCGTCGTCGTAACGCATGCGGATGATCGCTGCCGGATTGCCGCCAACCACCGCATAGGCCGGGACATTGCGCGTGACCACGGATGAGGCAGCGATGATGGCGCCCGGGCCGATCTGAACGCCCGGCATGATCACCGCGTCATGGCCGATCCAGACGTCGTTTCCGACGATGGTGTCCTTCACGGGAAGATCCGGATAGCCAAAGGTTTCCGGCTTGAAGATGCGGAACGGGTAGGTCGTGATGCCCGCCATCGGATGATTGGCGGAGCTCGTCATGAAATAGCTGCCGCGGGCGATCTGCACGAACTTGCCGATGACAAGACGTTCCCGGCTTTCGGCGAAGAGATAGGGCGCAAGGATCTCGGCGGTTTCCGCCAGTTTCCCGTAATGCGTGAAGTAGCTGTAATCGCCGATCTCGATGCGCGGATGGTCGATGACATTCTTCAGATAGATCGTGGTTCGCGACACTCTTCCATCGGGATGAGTGACCGGGAAGATCAGCGTGGGGTCGAGAAGAGGCATGAGCGGTGTTTTCCGAATGAGCGAAATTTCAAAAGCCGGCCGGTTCAGGTCTCGGCGGGCAGGGTAAAGATGAACGTGGCGCCGAGCGGTTCGTTGTTCTCGGCCCAGAGCTGGCCGGTATGGGATTCGACGATCGAGCGGCAGATCGAGAGCCCCATGCCCATTCCCCGTTCCTTCGTGGTGAAGAACGGCTCGAATATCTTGTCGGGGAACTGGATGCCGTAGCCCTGATCGTCGACCTCGATGCGAACCATGTCCTGCGTTGAGCTGACGCGAATGCGCAGCACCTTTTCGGAATAGGCAGAGGCCATCGCATCGATGCCGTTGCGCATGAGATTGAAGAGAACCTGCTGGATCTGGATCCGATCGAAAGGCGCCGGCCGCAATCCGGGCTCACACTGGATGTCGATCCGGACGCCGCGCCGTCTCGCCTCTTCGGCGATGAGATTGCGCGCCTCGAAGACGACATCGGCAATCGCCGTATAGTTCCGCTGGTCGGTGGATTGCCTGAACAGAGCACGGATGCGGCTGACGACATCGGCCGCCGAGTTCGCGCTTTGAATGATGCGTTCCAGCGATTTCTGGGCGCGCTCGAGATTGGGCGGGTCGGCGTTCAGCCAGCGCTGGCAGGCTGCCGACGAGTTGATCGCGGCCGACAGTGGCTGGTTGACCTCATGGGCGATCGAGGCCGAGAGCTCGGCAAGGCTGGCGGCCTGGCTGGCATGGGCGAGGTGGCGCTGGGCAAGGAGAAGGTTTTCCTGGGCGCGGACCTCAGCATCGATATCGAGGCAGATGACATTCCACTGGATGATCTGTCCTTCGGTATTGCGCATCGGCGCAGCGCGGGTCTCTACCCAGCGGTATTCACCATCGAACCGGCGAAGCCGGTGCCTGTTCGCGTAGGGGGCGCCGGTTGCCAGAGAATGCCCATAGCGCTCCTTGACGCTTGCCAGATCCTCGCGGTGAACGCCGGCATCCAGCGTTTCGGCCAATCGGGACTTGTCCTTGCTGTCGAGTTCCTCAAGATCATAGCCAAGGAATTCCCGCAATTGCCGGCTGCGGAACATCGGCTCGCCGTCGGGAGCCGCGCAGTCGATCATCGCCGGCAGGGTTTCGACGAGCTGCCAGAGGAAGCGCTCCCGTTCCTGCAAAGCCTCCTGCGCCATGATCAGGTCATGGATGTCCGAGCTTACGCCGTACCATTGGATAATGCCGCCGCTCTCGTCCCGCAGGGGTTCGGCGCGCGTTTCCGTCCAGCGATAGGTGCCGTCGGCGCGAAGCTGGCGGTATCGCTGCCGGTAGGGTGCACCGGTCTCGAATGATATCTGGATCGCCTGGCGGGCGGTCTCGCGATCGTCGGGATGGATGACGCTCAGCGATGGTGATCCGTCGGTTGCGGTAATGTCCTCCAGCATCGCGCCCGTTACTTCGGTGAAGCGCCGGTTCACATAGGTCGGCGTGCCATCGGGCATCGTGCTCCAGATGAGCGCGGGAACAGTATCGATCAATTGCTGCAGCAGGCGCTCGCGTTCGAGAAGCGCGGCCTCCGTCTTCTTGTAGACGTCTATATCCAATGTCGTGCCGTACCAGCCGGTAATCCGGCCCTGGCTGTCGCGTGTGGGGCGTGCCGCTGCCCGATGCCAGACATAGGCGCCGGTGGCGCGCAGGATCCGGTATTCGAAATTCCAGTGTTCGCCGGTCCGCAAAGCGTGGCGCAGGGAATCTCCGACGCGCTTTCGATCGTCCGGATGGGTGCCGCGCTGCCAGCCCTGTTCTCCGCCCTCCAGGAAGGCTTTGCCATCCAGCAACAGGTTCAGGTCCTCGAGAACCATCGCGATCGAGGTCTGCGCGGTCGGCGTGGCATAGGTGAACTGCCCCGAGGCATCCATCGCCCAAGCGCCGCCGTAGAGGCTCTCGATGGTGCGCGCGGCCTTGACGGCTTCGGTGGTCTCGCCGAGAAAATCCGCCGTCGTCCAGTGTTCTCCCTGCCGGGCGATGGCGGGTTCGACCGTGATGCTGGCGCCATTCTCCGGTTCGACCCGAAAATCGACCCAGCGATAGCTGCCGTCCGGCTGAAGCTGACGGTAGCTGCTGACCTGGGGGACGCCATGGAAGAATGCCCTTGCGGTCGCCTGCTCGACCGTCGGGCGATCGTGGGGGTGGACCGTCGCCATGTCGGAGAGAGCTTCTGGCTGGTTGAGTTCGGTCGAGGGCGGCTCCGCCATCGACAGCGGGGGTTCGGCGATCGGGATGACCTCGGCATCGATCACCGTGCCATACCATCCTGTGATCGCTCCGGCGCTGTCAAAGAGCGGCTGCCCGGTGCTGCGCGCCCATCCATAGCCTCCGGTCGCCCGCAGCATCCGGTGCAGGACGCTGTATTGCTCCCCGGTCTGCAGGCAACGCCGCCACATCGCGGCCGCCTCGTCATAGTCTTCAGGATGAATGGCGCGCTTCCAGCCGAAGCTGTCTTCGTTCGAGGCGGCGTTGATATCGTCAAGGGTCAGGCCGAGGAATGTCAGCGCGGCCGGTGTCACGTAGATGAAGGCGCCGTCGGCATCCGTCGCCCAGGCGTTGCCGACGATGCGCTCGACGGCTTTTGCCGCCTGCAGGGCATCAAGGTCGATCAGAACAGTCGTATCCATCATGCGGGCGGTACCGGACAAACCTGCGGGAATTGCCGAAGAACTGGCATCATCATAATTGACCGCCCCAACCGAGCAATGAGGCGGGCGATCTGCCGCCGGCCCCCGGCTAAATCTCTCTGCTATTCGTCGTCAAATTAGCATGGCTTGGCTCGAAACGGCGACATTCAATGTGAGCCGCATCGCGTATCAGCCGGGCGAACGGATCAGGCTCATGTAGGCGCTCATCATGTCTTCCGTTGCGGTGTCGCTCCAGAGGACGTCGATGACCTTGAACAGGCCGGACCCGTCTGCTGATGGGAACATGACGCGCTGACCGATATCGGGAACCGCAGACCAGATCCGCGTCAGAAACAGCTTGCCATCCAGGAGGAACTGCAGCTTGAACTGCGGCATCCGGTGCGGACCGGCAGCCTGCTCTCGCGTGTAAGTTTCGGAAGACGCGAGGGCCACCGTTGCTTGCCTCTGTACAGCCTGAGGTTTCTGGCCGCGGAACTCGACCTGCGCTCACTTTGCAGCACGAAACAACCAAGCGCATCCTATACAAGGGTTTCATGCGCAGGAGAGGCTGCTCAAGAAAGCAGCCCCTTTTGCAGCTGCGCAGATCAAGCGCGGGTCGGCGGTCTGAAGCGAATGGCGTCAGCTTGCGCCTGGTCGAGGTGACCGATGCCAAGCGGCAGTACCTTTTTCAGCCCTTCGATGACCTCGGATTTGTCGAGCGTCCCTTTGCCGGTCGGGTCGAATTTCGCCCAGCGTTCCTCGGTCGAAACCGGATCGAATATTCTCTTGTCCATGTCGGCAAGGCGCTTCTGCGCCGCCATGTATTCATCCTTGCTGACCATTCCGTCGTCGTTGACGTCGGCATCGTCGATCAGCTGCTGCGCGGTCCGGTCGTAGAGATCGGCCAGCAGTTCCTCGTCGGATTTGATGGCAGGTGCTTTCGGAGGATTGACGGGTTTGAAGTCGATCTTCTCGTCAGCGATCGAGGGGGCCTTGTGCCCCTTCGGCATAAAGAGGCTGAAGATAGGGCTTTCGGAGCCTACGCGCATTGTGTCGATCCTTTTGGTTGGCGTGGTGGGACGCGGCACAACCTGAAAAGCGCGGCTTGCTTCAACCTTGCTGAAAACGTGTATTCAGACCTTGCGTTACAACTGTAACGCATTTGCTCCGGAGGGCGTTGCAGACCCATTCCGCATTGCCGGGAACACCTCTTGTTCCCGGCAATGGGCTAATCCGCTGGCGCTTCGGCATCTATCTCTGGCCCGATATCAAGGAGATAGACGATGAAAATTCTTCAAGACAAAGTGGCGGTCATTACCGGCGGAAACAGCGGTATCGGCAAGGAAACGGCAAAGCTCTTCGCCCGCCAGGGCGCAAAGGTCGTGATCACCGGCCGGCGGCAGGATGTCGTCGATGCGGCGACCGAAGAGATCGGAAACGGCGCTATCGGCATTTGCGGCGATGTCGCCAGCATCGAGCATCATCGCTGGCTGGCGAACGAGGTTAGCGAGCGGTTCGGTGCCGTCGATATCTATATGGCGAATGCCGGTGTCATCAATCTCTCCTCGTCCTCGGTGGTGACGGAAGAGGAATATGACCGCCATTTCGCGGTCAACACGCGCGGCGTCTTCTTCGGCGTGCAGACCATGGCGCCGATCATCCGGGATGGCGGCAGCATCATCGTCACCAGTTCGCTCGCGGCGACGAAGGTTCTGCCGCAGCATACCGTCTATGCCGGATCGAAGGCGGCGCTGGCGGCATTCGCCAAGAACTGGGCTCTCGAATTCAGGGAGCGCAAGATACGGGTGAATATCCTGACACCCGGGCCAGTCGAAACGGAGATCCTCGGCAAGCTCGGCGTCAGCGAGGCGGACCGTCCGGGCTTCGAGCGCCAGATGGCGGGTCTCATTCCGGCCGGACGAATGGGGGCACCGGGAGAGCTGGCGCATGCGGCGCTGTTTCTGGCGACCGGATCCTTCGTCAACGGGTTGGAACTCTTCGTCGATGGCGGGATGTCGCTCACCTGACCAGAGGCCGAAATCCCAAACCTTCGTTTGGGCAGTCTCTACGCTCGCCCGGTGTTAGCCTTCTGCTTTATCGAAAGCAGGAGGCAAGAAATGAAAGCGCTCAAATACGCCGTCTTCGTCATGGTCTGGTTCAATGTCCTCCTGGCCGGGTGGCTGGCGGTCTACATGCTCTATGATCCCGAGGGATGGTACTATTTCGTGCCCGGCGTCACGGATACGGGCTTCTTCAACCAGCATTTCATCCGCGACATCGGCATCATCCAGGGCTTTATCGCCCTTGCTTTCGCGGTCGGCTGGTTTCGCGAGGAGCGGCGTATCGAGCTCTGGGCGGCGGCGACGCTGTGGCTGATGGCGCATGCCTTCTTCCACCTCTGGGAAGTCGCGGTCGGCATATGCTCGTCGTCGGTCCTTCTTCGCGACTTTCCGGCCGTCAGCATGCCGGCGCTGTTCGGGATCGCCGCAACGGTGTGGGCCTGCAGGCAGAAGTTTCGCACCGGCTATGCCGATGGCGAGGCCCGAGTTTCGATCTAGTCCCTGAGACAGCAAGGCGGCGCCCCAAGCGCCGCCTTCATTGCGTCACGCTGTCAGGCTGCAGCCATGCTTCTCGAGAGCCAGTCGTGAAACGACAGTTTGCCCGATAGCATCTGGTTGACCGGCAGCATGCCATCCCGCGACAGCTCCACACCGAAATACAGAGGTGTGGGCGCCAGGCTGACAGGCCGCGCATCTTCCGTCGCCGTTAGCAATTCCCGAGCCAGATCAGCAAGATCGATTGCTTCCGGCCCGCCAAGCTCGACGATGCGGTTGTGAGGCTCGCCGCCGGCGAGCTTGGCGATCCAGCTTGCAGCCTCATCGGCGGAAACCGGGCGGACGACGAGTGAAGGCAATGCCAGTACACCGTCGACCGCATAGTCGTTGACGATCCCGCTACAGAACTCGAAGAACTGCGTCGATCGGACGATCGTGTAGGGTAGCCCCGATGAGCGGATCAGGTTTTCCTGCACCAGTTTTGCGCGGAAATAGTCGTTCTCGACAAGCCTGTCAGTGCCGACGGCCGAGAGAGCCATATAGTGCCTGATGCCGGAGGAGCGCGCCGCAGCGAGGATGTTTCTGCCAGCCTGCCGGAAGAAGTCGAGGGCGTTTCCCTGGCCGAAAGAACCGGAATTGGTGACGTCGATCACGATATCGGCGCCAGCGAGCGCCGCTGCCAGGCCTTCGCCGGTATAGGCATTGACGCCGGTTTTCGCCGATGCGGCCACGACATCGAACCCGTCGCGCTCCAGGCCGCGGACGATCTTGGAGCCCATGGCGCCGCTGGCGCCAATCACCGTTGCTCTCATTTCCATCTCCATCCATCTGATATCGATGGATGATAGGCATTTGGCGTCGGTGTTCGACTAAACGAAGTGTTGGGTTGACCTGATCTTGCTGCCCGCCAACCTAAACCAAGGTTTACCCTCACGGCGCATCGCTTCAGTGGTACAAAACCGGCGGCGACATTCGACGCCACCCTGGGCCAGCAAAACCCGGTGCGGAGGATGTTTCCGAACCAGGCAACCGGGGTCATGTCATGCAAAACGTCCAATCCAGCGCGGAGCTTTCCGCCGAGCCGATCGTCTATGTCGTCGACGATGACGAAGACATGCGGGAATCCCTTCTCGATCTTTTCCTGGTCACCAAGAAGCGGGCCAGCGCCTTTTCGAACGGTCCGGAATTCCTGGAGATGGCCGATATCAGTGCGCCGGGCTGCCTCGTCGTCGATCTCAGAATGCCCGGCGGAACCGGCCTCGATCTGCAACAGCATCTCTCGCTGGCGGGAAGCCGTTTGCCGGTGATCTTTCTGACAGGGCATGCCGACATCGCGGCGAGCGTGAAGGCAATGAAGGCGGGCGCCACGGATTTCATCACCAAGCCTTTCGCCTCCCAGGACCTGCTCGATGCGGTGGATCATGCGATCCGTCTGGATTCCGAACGGCGCAAGATGGATGCGGAATACGGGCGCATCCGGGCACTCGCCGACACCCTGACCCCGCGCGAGAAGGAAGTGATGTCGGCGGTGGTCAGCGGTCTGATGAACAAGCAGGTCGCCTATGAGCTCGGCATCAGCGAGATGACGGTGAAGCTTCATCGCATGAGCCTGATGCGCAAGATGCAGAGCCGTTCGCTTGCGGATCTCGTTCGAAAGGCCGAACAGCTTCAGCGCGGCTGAAGTCTGTGGCATCCCGAAAGGGAACCGCCCCGGGAGGGGAAGGGGCGGTTCCAGAGGGGATGGCTGGGGGTGGGGAAGGGACCCCAGGTCGAGGACTGCCATCCACGAGCAGGGCGGGAGGGAACGGCCGCCCTGGATCAGCAGCGGCTTGCTGATCCATTTCAGAATATGTGAATGGACCCGTTCCCGTAAGTAAACCTTGGTTGGGGCGGGGTCGATGCCGGGCGGCGCTGCCCCCAACCAACGTTTGTCTATGCCGCCACCGGCAATTCCATAGGCTTGTCCGAGGTCCAGGAAAGGACCTTACGCGGGCCGGCCGGCGCAGCTGCGCCGTCGCGCCTTTCTCGATAATTCTTCAAAAGGAGCGAGTCATGAAGATCGTCGTTATTGGCGGAACCGGGCTGATCGGTTCGAAATTGGTCAAGCGGCTTCAGGCCAAGGGTCACGAAGTCGTCGCAGCTTCGCCGTCGTCGGGCGTCAACACCATCACCGGTGAGGGGCTTGCCGAGGCGTTTGCCGGTGCGCAGGTCGTCGTCGACCTCGCCAACTCGCCGTCTTTCGAGGACAAGGCGGTCATGGAGTTCTTCCAGACATCGGGGCGCAACCTCATGGCGGCCGAGACGGCAGCCGGCGTCAAGCATCACCTGGCGCTGTCCGTGGTCGGCACCGACCGACTTCCCGAAAGCGGCTATCTGCGCGCAAAGCTGGCGCAGGAGAAGATCATCAAGGAATCCGGTATTCCCTACACGCTGGTCCATTCGACGCAGTTTTTCGAGTTCATGTTCGGCATTGCCCAGTCTGGTGCGCAGGGCGATAAAGTCCATCTTTCGCCGGCCATGATGCAGCCGATCTTCTCGGAAGACGTTGCCGACGCGCTCGTCGATTTCGTTCTCGGCGTGCCGCTCAACAAGACGGTGGAGATTGCCGGCCCCGAGAAGATCCGCATGGCCGATGCCGTCGGCAAATATCTTCGTCAGATCGGTGATGCCCGCGAGATCGTCGTCGACCGCCAGACGCGCTATTTCGGCGCGATCCTTGACGATAGCAGCCTGGTGCCCGTGTCCGCCGCCTGGCTCGGCAAGGTCTCGTATTCCGAATGGGTGAAGACCGCGACGCCGCCGCCGCGGGCGCACTGAGCATCCTCCGGAGGCTCGCGCCTCCGGCATTTCCCGCATTCAACGAAAAAGCATCCGGTTCAGCGCCCTGCCGAGCCGGATGCTTTTTCATTGGCGATGTATGCACTTGCGGAAGGAGGGGGCGCCGGCGGCAGCGCCCCCTGCCAATCATCCGTTGATGAAGCTCAGGATGTCGGCATTGACGATATCTGCATGGGTCGTCGCCATGCCATGCGGCAGGCCCTTGTAGATCTTCAGCGTCGCCCTCTTCAGAAGCTTCGAAGACAGGACGGCGGAATCCGCCACCGGTACGATCTGGTCGTCTTCGCCGTGGAGCACAAGTGCCGGTACGTCGATGACCTTAAGGTCCTCGGTGAAGTCGGTCTCGGAAAAGGCCTTGATCCCGAGATAGTGGGCGTTGATGCCGCCCGCCATGCCCTGGCGCCACCAGTTGCGGATGGTCGGTTCCGACAAGGTCGCGCCCGGGCGATTGAAGCCGTAGAACGGGCCGCTCGGGAAATCGGTGTAGAACTGGCTTCTGTTGGCCGCCAGCGTCGCGCGCAGCCCGTCGAAAACCTCGATCGGAATGCCGCCGGGATTGGCGGGGGTCTTCAGCATGAGCGGCGGAACCGCACCGATGAGCACAAGCTTGGAGACGCGGCCCTTGCCGTGGCGGGCGACATAGCGCGTCGCCTCGCCGCCGCCGGTTGAGTGGCCGACGTGAACCGCGTTGCGCAGATCGAGATGGTTTGCGACGGCTGCGGCATCGGCCGCATAGTGGTCCATGTCATGGCCGCCGCTGACCTGCGCCGAGCGGCCGTGACCGCGGCGATCATGGGCGACGACGCGGAAGCCCTTGTCGAGGAAGAAGATCATCTGCGCGTCCCAGTCGTCGCTGCTCAGCGGCCAACCGTGATGGAAAACGATCGGCTGCGCGTCCTTTGGACCCCAGTCCTTGTAGAAGATCTCGGTCCCGTCGGCCGATGTCACGTAGTTGCCGCCCGAGCGCTCGGCTGCAACCTTGCCCTTCTTCGCGGCCTCGGCGGGTTGTGCCGTCAGGGTTGCCGCTGCTGCGGCGAGCCCCAACGTGCCCGTCATGATATTCCGACGCGTCGATGTGATGGAATGAGCATCCATGCTTGTCTCCTAATCAATGAATCGTTGAGATCAAGCCGGTCGACAATAATAATTGCTATTACGATCAGTAATCCGGCAATTTTATTTACGATTTATATTATTACTTATGAACTATACATTGGTTTTGTTGCCGGCAGTTTGTGGTGCGTGCGGCGGCAGAGGTGTGCGGCATAGGGCTTTCCGGATGGTAGCGGTATGCCGCTCTTGCGAAAACCTATACTGAAGTTAGTGCCGAATACTCGAAAAAATTGGCGGTTATTATTGGCCCAACTTGGCCACCCGCCTATACCTCCGTTGCAACCCGACGGAGAATGCGATGAAGCACGTGGTAGTGCTTGATACCGATGCCCCCGCACGCCATGGCCTCAGCGGCTATCTGGTTGAGGCCGCTTTTCAAGTGAGCGAAGCCGCGTCGTTCCAGGAGCTGCAGCGACTCCTGCCAGGCATCGAACCCGATCTCCTCGTCATCGACGTCAAAGCCGATGACGACTTCGAGATGGTGAGACGGCTGGCGGCCCGCGTGGCAGTGCCGATCGTTATCCTCAGCGGCAGCCGCATAGAGGAAGACGACAAGGTGCGCGGGCTGGAGGCGGGGGCGGTGGATTACATCACTAAGCCGTTGGCGCATCGGGAGTTCGTGGCCCGTCTCCGGGCCGCCATGCGCGAGAAGCCGCTGCCGCGCATGGATCGCGATATGCGATCCTACTCCTTCGCGGGATGCACGCTTTGGGTACGCCAGAGGAACCTCTGCCGGCCCGGCGCCGCCGATGTGAAATTGACGGTGGCGGAGTTCAATCTGCTTGTGGCTTTTCTGCGGGCGCCCCGGAAGGTGCTTTCGCGAGAGCAGTTGCTGGCAGCCAGCCGGGTCAACTCGGAGGAAATCTTCGACAGAAGCCTGGATGCATTGATCCTGCGGCTAAGGCGGAAAGTCGAGCTCGATCCCGCGAACCCGCAGCTGATCAAGACCGCGCGCGGAGCGGGCTACAGGTTCGAGAGCGACGTGATCTTGGACGATCGGCCGCGCCGCCGCTAGCGTGGCAGCGCAGCCCATCGTTGCTATTGCTTGATGTCGGTAACCAGCTGCGTCTCGTCCGTATCGACGACGAAGACGGCCAGCAGCTGCGCCGGCTCGGTATCGCTCGCATTGGCGCTGACACCATGTTTGTCGCCCGGCAGCTCCGAGAAGTTCTCACCCTTGTGATAGACCTTCTCAGGGTCGTCATTCACCTTGCTGCGGATCGCGCCTTCGAGCACGGTCGCATAGATGAAGGCGGAATGGGGGTGGATGTGGGCCGCCGAAGAGCCGCCGGGGCCATATTCCACCAGCACGCCGCGCATGCTCTTGCCGGGTACGTTGGGAAGCGGATGGTCGAAGACAACGGAGATCTTTGCCTTTTTCGTCGTGTCGGCAGCGTTGGTGATCTGCGCTGGCATGATGGCAGCGGTCAAGATCAAGAGGGCTCGGGTGAACATGCTGAACTCCTTTCAGGGTGTAGCGCAGCGCGGCACGCCGATGGCGGCCGCGTTACTCCCGGGATTTAGGCATGAGGTGCTGCGTTGAGCATCTATACGTGCGTTCGGCTTGACGGGCCGGTTGGCGGTTCAGCCGCAATTCGACTTCGAGATGAATTCGAGCAGGCTGGCGGCATCGATCGGCTTTTCAATAAAGCCCGCTGCTCCGCAGGATCGAGCCATTTTCCGCGTATAGCTGTCGGCAAAGGAGGTCATGATACAGACCGGCGGCCCGCCCAGGGCGACGATCTTGCGCAGCAGATCCATGCCGTTCGTGCCCGGCATTTTCAGATCGGCGAGAACGCATTGTACGCGCGCGATGTCGCCGGAGGCGAGGAACGCATCAGCCGATCCGTGGACGACGCTGTCGATGCCCATCGCATCGAAGAAGTCGCGCAACGATTCCCGAAGGAAATGGTCGTCATCGACGATAGCGACTGTGGTGTGGGGTTTGGGCTGCATCGAACCTCAGATCAGGTGATACAAGGGCTTCATGGGAATGCTCAGCTCAGTGAAGAAGTTCGAACTGGCGGACAAGTTCGGCGAGTGACCCGGCCTTCATCTTTCTCATCATGCTGCCTCTGTGGAGTTTGACCATGATTTCGCTGATCCCGAGCTCGAAAGCGATCTGCTTGTTCATAAGCCCGCTTGTGACAAGTCCCATGACCTGCGTCTCACGCGGGGTGAGGCTCGATGCCCGGTCGCGCACGGTCTGGCGCTTCAACCGCGCCTCCTGACGCTCGGCGTCGATTGCGAAGGCCGATTGGATGGCCTCCAGCAGTTCCTCGGTCCTCAGCGGCTTTTGAAGGAAGTCTATGGCGCCAGCCTTCATCGCGTGAACGCTGGTGGCAACGTCGCCATGCGCCGTCATGAAGACGATGGGGACCTGGTATCCCTTGGCGTCCAGCTCGCTCTGGAACTCGATGCCGTTGGCGCCGGGCAGCCTGACGTCCAGAAGAATGCAGCCGCCAAGGTCTTGCGGCGCGCGGGCGAAGAAGTCCGCGCCGCTCTCGAAGGCATCGGCCGGCATGTCCAGCGATTGAAACAGGTCCAGCAAGGAAAGCCGCAATTGTTCATCGTCCTCGACGATGTGAACGATCTGCCGAGGCGGCAACACAGGCTCGGCACTTCTGGCAGCGGCTGCCATTGTCAGGTCCTCCAACCGAATAAGGTGGCCAGTTCACCATTCATCCTAATGGGTTCCGGGCCCCAGACAAGTAAACTAACGTTTGCTATCTCATTGCAATTCAATAGGGAAATGCGTCTTTCACAGGCGAACGCACGGGCCTTCCGGCACGCCACCGCAGGCAACGGCAATCGACCGGCATGACAGAAACCTTACTGCGGCCTTTCGGCAAAGGCGCTGCCGGGCTTCATCAGAATTTCCCGAAGTTATAACGCCTTCGATGCCCCGGACACAGCGGGAAATCCTCCATCAGGCCCGCAAAGACGTTGCATTTGTCATTCTCGGGCATAAGGGCGCGCGTCGAAATCGATGATGATGGACGGCAGCGCTGCTCATGGAAACCTACCAACAGGTTTAGTAGGCGCCCGTAAACTCCACTGATATTTTCGCGGGCGCCCGCCTGATGTCTGCAGGCTTGCGAGCGGGCAATCCCAATTCTGCAGCGAGAACCTAATGCCGCAACAGACATTCTTGATGTTCGTTCTGATCAATCTTCTGGGTGTGGCGGGGATCGTCATATGGCATCTCCAGGGACGTTCGAGGCCGACGGCGCGCCTCATCGTGCAGATCATCTTCTTCCTGGCAATGACCTTTGCCGTTACGCTTGCCGGACTGAACCCTTTCCGCTTCGACGCCCCGCATCTCGATGGTCTCGGCAGTCTGGTCGTCGCCGCAAAGATCCTCTGGTGGACGCACCTCTCCTGGGCGACGATCGGATTTGTGCGCATCTACATCGTGCTCGACGGCCGCCCGCGCGAGGCGCGCCTGCTGCAGGATCTGATCGTCGCGATCGTCTATCTCGGCGTGCTGCTGTCGATCATGGCCTTTGTCTTCGGTGTCCCGATCGGAACGCTGCTGGCAACCTCCGGCCTCATTGCCGTCATCCTCGGTCTGGCGTTGCAGAATACGCTCGGTGACGTCTTCTCGGGCATCGCGCTCACGCTCGGACGGCCCTACGCCATCGGCGACTGGATCGTGCTTGGCGATGGCACCGAGGGCCGGGTCGTCGCCAGCAACTGGCGCTCGACCTATCTGCTGACCTTCGCCCACAATCTGGTCGTCCTGCCGAACAGCGTGCTCGCCAGGCAGTCGCTGACCAATGTCAGCAAGCCGGATGAAAATCATCAGCTCATGGTGGCGGTCCGGGTTCTGCCGACGCGCCGGCCGCGATTTGTCGCCGATGTGATGCGCGATGTTCTCGGAAGCTGCAATTGCATTCTCCACGAGCCCGCACCGGCCGCCATCGTCGGCAGCATCAGTGCCGCGGCGATCGAGGTGGAGCTTTATTTCCAGGTTGCCGGACCGATGCAGCGAGGTGCTGCACGCAGCGAGGTGATCGATCTGATCTACCGCCATTGCGCCGCCAACGGCCTCTCCCTGGCAGCACCCTTGGGGACGGCATTGCTGGGTGGAGAGCAGATTGCCGCGCTGCCGGAAACCTCATTCGACATCCTGCTCAGTTCCAATCCCCAGTTCTCGGACCTGAATGCCGAGGAGCGCGAGGCCCTGGCGGCGCTGGCGGTCAAAAGGAGTTTTGCGGCCGGCGAGATCGTCGTGGAACAGGGCGGCATCGCCACCGGGCTGATGGTGGTCCGCACCGGCATCCTCGCCTTCATGCATGACGGCGAGGATGCCCTGCGCCTTGCGCCCGGCGATTGTTTTGGCGCGTTGGAGGTCCTCACCAGCAGGCCGGAAGCCTGTGCCGTCAAGGCACTGACGCGGGCGAGCATCTACGAAATCCCGAAGGCTGCTTTTGAAGCCCTGATGGGCGAGCGGCCGGAACTGGCGATGAACCTTTCAAAGCGTCTGGCGCAGAAATCTCCGGCAGCGGCCGAGCACAAGGATGCGCCCGCAGCGAAAGCACATGGCAGGACAGACCTCGTCCATGCCATAAGGGCGATGTTCCACACCGCACAGTGAGCCGCATAGCGCGGTCATGAGAGTCACAGCTGAAGATGCAAAGCCTGCTGAATGAAACCGCCGGACTGGTAGCCTTTGTTCGAACGGTGAGGGCAGGGTCCTTCAGCGCTGCCGCGAAAAGCCTGGGCACCACGCCGTCCTCGGTTTCGAAGAGTGTGTCCCGGCTGGAACAGCTCCTTGGTGCCAGCCTCTTCAGGCGCTCGACGCGGCTATTGGCGATGACGCCGGAAGGCGAGGCTTTCTACGAAAGGATCTCGCCACTTCTCGAGGGCATCGACGCTGCCGCCGACGCCACACGATCGCACCTGGAGCCGGCCGGGCATCTGCGTGTCAGCCTGCCGAGTGAACTTGGCCGGATGATCCTGCAGCGCGTCGTCGACGAGTTCATGCCGCGATATCCGGAAATCTCGCTGGAGATCGGGATGACGGACAGGGCCGTCGATCTTCTGCGCGAAAATTACGACGTGGCCTTCCGGGTTGGCGGCACCGCTCAATCCGGCCTGATGTGCCGGACGCTGGCGCATCTCGACATGGCGATCGTCGCATCGCCTGCCTTTCTCGTCGGTCATCGGAAGATGAGCGCGCCGGGCGATCTGCGCGAGCTGCCATTCGTGCGCTACGTCATTGCTGGCGTGCCCTATCCGATCCCGCTGCCTGACGGGAGCGAGCTTGTGCCGCAGGGGAGATTGGATCTCGATTCCGCAACCGCCATTCGCGATGCCGCGGTTTCAGGGGTAGGCGCCGCCTATCTGATCAAACGCATCGTCCAGGACGACATCGATCGCGGCCTGCTTGTCGAACCCTTGCCCGGTATACCGCTCGGCACCGTTCCGCTTCAGGCGATCCATGCGTCGGGCAAGATGCCCAGCCTTCGCCTGCAGGTCTTTACCGATTTCATTGCCTCGATCATGGCCGGATCCTGAACAGGGTGGCCTCGAAAGAGGGGAAATTCCGCCCCTCTTTCGATCCCCTGTCTCAGACATCGGCGGACATTTTGCCCGGCCAGGTGAAGTAGTAGTAATCGCCGCCGACCTTCTCGAAATAGGCATTCCCGCCCGTCTTGGCGTCGATATAGGAACCGTCAGCCGACTTGGCGAAACTGCCGTCGCTCTCGCGCTTCAGGTGATCCTGAAGAAACGTGTTCCAGGCCTCGCTATCGCCAGTCTCGATCTTCCCTGCGGATTTGCCGCCGGCGGGGTCGTAGGCGGTGACGGTTTCGCCGGTCGCCGGATTGGTCACCTCCAGCGTTCCGTCCTTCATCGCCTGCATCATCCCCTGGAAATTGACGTAGCTCATCGGGTTGCCGGCTGCGCCATCGAGCTTGTCCTTCAAGGCGTTCATGAAGGTCTTCGAGCCGATGAAGCCATCAGGCGCGCGCGCGGCGCCGTCCTGCCCGTCAGCGTTGCTCAGATTGTGGAGAGCCTGCAGCAGCACCGAAAGCGAGCCGCCATCCAGCCCCGTCGAACTGTGGTCGAGATCGATGCCGCCGAGCAGGCGAGAGATAGGGCTTGCCATGGATGAGGCGTTCGAGCTGCTGTTGCCATCTTTGAGAATGCCGAGCGCCAGGTTTGCGCTGTAGCTGCGTGCGAGTGAGAGTGCCGAGATCATCGGAATCTTCCTGTCTGACGTTGCTCGTAGCCGATGCGTTTTTTCAGCATCGCCACGACGATCGAAATGGATTTGCCGGCGGCATAAAATGACGGCCACAACCAGCTCTCATGGCTGAAGCGGCGGCCCTCAAAACCGGCCGCGCAAGCCGAAGAGAATTGCCTGCGCAACCCAAGCGCTAGGAATGACGGCTTGCTTGAGGCTTGCGATAAACGATGCCCTGAACGGTCTGGCTGCGTCCGGACACGCTGAAAATATGATAACTATTTCAATAAAATAGATATCGAAGTCTGCGGCGTTCTGCTGCGGAATACATAGGCTCTCGTTACAACTGCAATACGATTGAGCTGCTGGACGGTGGGGTGCGGTGGACGCCATCAAGTCCTCGGCCCCTAACAGATGTATAGCTGTTCACGCCTCGCCCGCTCGATCACCATCGATCCGTTCCACGAGGCGGATTTCGCATCCGCCCGGCGATTTCAATCCTCAGAAACGGATGAAAACTCATGACACAGCGACTGAATTTCGCTCAACTCTCCCCCGAGCTCTTCAAGGGCCTGATGACGCTCAGCAACGATGCCAAGAAGGGTGCGATCGAACAGTCCATCCTCGATCTGGTCGATATTCGCGCCTCCCAGATCAACGGCTGCGCCTTCTGCCTCGACATGCATTCGAAGGAAGCGACGATCCACGGCGAGCGCCCGCTGCGCCTCTACCACATCGCCGCCTGGCGGGAATCGACGCTGTTCAGCCCGCGCGAGCGTGCCGCTCTCGCCTGGACCGAAGCCGTCACCAAGCTCCCCGAAGGCGGCGTCCCTGACGAGCTCTACGAAAAGGTGCGCGCCCAGCTCTCCGAAAAGGAAATCTCAGACCTGACCTTCCAGATCATGGCCATCAACGCCTGGAACCGTGCCAGCATCGCCTTCAAGGCCGTCCCGGGCTCCGCCGACAAAGCCTTCGGTCTCGACAAGGCCGGATTGGAGTAAGGCGTGACGCGGCGGGCGATGCAGTAGGGGCATCGCCCGCTGGGCAGGCCCGGGAAAGCACCCTCACTCCTCCCGAAACGCCCGGCTGAACTGATCCGTCAGCGGCTTCGTGAAAAACGACATCGCCGTCCGCTCCTGTGTCGAGATGAAGACTTCGACCGGCATGCCGGGCAGGAGTTTGTGGTTGCCGAGCCTGGCGAGTTCGGAGGGGGAGACGGCGATGTCGGCGAGGTAGAAGATCTGGCCGGTTGACGGGTCGGTGCTGGTGGCGGCGGAGACGTAGGCGATGCTTCCGGAGAGCTCCGGCGTCGAGCGCTGGTTGAAGGCCGAGAAGCGCATGCGGGTGTCCTGGCCGATCGAGACCTGGTCGATATCGGTCGGCGCCAGGCGGGCCTCGATCTTCAGCGCGGCATCGGCGGGGACGAGGGTGAGCAGCTTTTCGGCGGGCGTGATGACGCCGCCGATCGTGTGGACGAAGAGCTCGTTGACGGTGCCTGAAAGAGGAGCGCGGATATCGGTGCGGGCCAGCCGGTCCTCGACGGCGATGCGGCGTTCCCTCAGTTCCGAGATCTTTGGCTCGACGATACCGAGTTCGCGCTGGGCTTCGGTGCGGGCGGCCTCGTCGATGGCGATGATCTGGACCTGGATTTCGCTCATGCGGGCGCGGGAGCGGGCGATATTCGCCTGGATCTCGCCGCTCTCGCCGGTCAGCTTGGCGATCTCGCGGTCGATGAAATATTTGCGCGACGTGTCGATCAGCTTCCTGTCGGCCAGCCCCTTGATCTTGTCGTGCTCGGTCTGGACCAGTTCGAGCTCGCCAGCCTTGGCGTCGCGCTGGGCGATCAGGCCCTTCAATTCCTCCTCGAGCTGCGAGATGCCATATTGCAGTTGCTGCTTCTGGTTCTGCCGGTTGCGGCGGTTGCCGTCGAACATTTTCTGTTCGCCGGTGGCGACCAGCGGGAATTCGCCGAGGATGGCTGCTAGCTCGGCCGGGTAGGCGATCGCCTCCACATTGTCGCGCTCGGCGACCAGCCGTGCCTGACGGGCGGTCAATTCGACGAGTTGGGTGCGGACGATCGAGAGCTCGGCGCGGGTCTGGGCGTCGTCGAGGCGCAGCATGATCTGCCCCTTGCTGACCTGATCGCCTTCCTTGACCGCGATTTCGCTGACGATGCCGCCGTCGCGATGCTGGATCGATTTCAGGTTCCGGTCGACCTTCATCACCCCCGAAGCGATGATCGCACCCCTGAGCTGCGTGGTCGCCGCCCAGCCGCCGGCACCGGCGAAGAGCAGCAGGCCGAGGGCAATACCGGCGGTGATGCGGGTCGCCACCGGGAACATGTTGTTGGTTTCGGCCGACGGCCGCTGCTGGTCCTGGTTCATCGCTTGTCTCCCCGTCTCTACACATTCTCGACGATGACAAGCAGATGGTGACCCGTGAGATTGATGGTCATCTCGTAATGCTCGTCCTTGTCCATATCGACTTCGATCAGCGTCTGGCTGAGCTCGTCCGTTCCCTCGTGCCGGACGCGGATGGGTAGCGGCGTGCTGTCCGCATTGTCGCCGTAGATATCCTCGAAGCGCTCCTCGATGCCGTCGAGCACCTCCTCGAAGATCTTGTATTTGGAGATGTCGATGCGATCGCCGACCATGAAATCGAGGATCTGGTGGACGACATCGGCGCTGCTTTCGCCGGCGGGGACGGTGAATTCGAACGTATCGTTTCCATCGCCGCCCGAGATGACCGCGGCGGTCAGTCCCGCCCGGATGACATCGTCGCCGGAGCCGGCGACGGCCTTTTCGAAACCCTCGATAATGTCCTGGCCGACTTCGAAACCGGTCGCCTTGCCGCTTTCGAGATCGATCAGCACGCCATGGGCGGTCTGCGAATAATCGATCGTGTCGTCGCCATCGCCGCCGTCGAACACGTCGTCGGCTTCATCGGCCCACGCTTCGACCGTGTCATCGCCATCGCCTGCGAAGAGAAATTCCTCGCCGTCGCCATCGCGCAGGATGTCGTCGCCGTCGCCGGTCTTGATCACCTCGAAGTTGCTGATGCTGTCCGTGCCGATGTCGGCACCGCTGGCATTGGCGGCGACGAGATCGACGACGACGGTGAGGACAGCTGCGGAATAGTCGAGCGTATCGACGCCTTCGCCGCCGTCATAGCTGTCGGCCGCCCAGTCGAAATCGCCGGTGACGGTGTCGTTTCCTTCACCGCCCTTGACGAGATCGGTACCGGCGCCGCCGCTCATCTCGTCATCGCCGGCATTGCCATGCAGCTCGTCGGCGCCATCGCTGCCGGTGAGCGTATCGTCTCCAGATCCAGCGCGGACGATCTCGAAATCGGTGACGGTGTCGCAGCCGATCTCGCTGCTCTCGGCCTCGCCGGAGACGAGGTCGATCTCGACGGCCTCGGCAAGGGCGGAATAGTCGAGCGTATCGGTTCCGGCGCCGCCGTCATAGATATCGTCGGCCTGGTCGGCATCGCCGGTGACGGTATCATCGCCATCCTCGGCCTTGACCGTATCGGCGCCGCGGCCGCCGCTCAGCACATCGCGGCCGGTCCCGCCTGCGAGGTGATCGTCGCCGGCGCTGCCGAGGACAACGTCGTCGCCGTCGCCGCCATCGAGGCGGTCGTTGCCGTCTTCGCCGTCGATGATGTCGTTTCCGGCATCGCCATAGAGTTGGTCGGCACCATCGCCGCCACGCAGCAGATCGGCATCGGCACCGCCGCTGAGCAGGTCATCGCCGGCCTCGCCGAACAGGCTGTCCCGGCCGTCCTCGCCATAGAGCCGGTCGTTTCCGGCGCCGCCCCAGACATGGTCGTCGCCGAGGCCGCCGAGCACGATGTCGTCGCCATTGCCGGCAAAGATCGTGTCATTACCGCTGCCGCCGAGGATATGGTCGTTGCCGTCTCCGGCGCTGATCACGTCATTGCCGCTGCGGGCATCGATATTGTCATTGCCGGCGAGGCCTTCGATATCGTCGGCGCAGGCGGTTCCGGCGATCAGGTCGTCGCCCGATGTGCCGGTGATCGGCGGCGCCTTGACGACGGAGAAATGCGCCGTCTGCGAGACCAGGGCCTGGCCGTCGCTGATCATGTAGGTGATGGTGACCGGGCCGAGACCGGCGGCGTCGAAGCTCCAGCCGCTGGCGGTCTGGACGAGTTTTCCCGAGGACACGGCAATATCCTTGATCGACAGCAGGTCGCCATCGGGATCGATGCTGCCGCGCAGCAGATCGGCAAGGCCGATCAGCGCCAGGCCGCAGCCGGAGATATCGGCGAGTGTCACCGGGCCGTTGGTACGCGGAGCGCGGTTGACCGGTTTCGCCGCTGGTTCGGCGCTCGAAGAGCGCGCCGCGCCGCCTGCTCGCGGGCCGGGATCCGGTTGCACCTGGCGCGGCCCGGTCCAGGCATTGTCATTGGAGGCGTGGAAGGAGGCGGAGACGCCGCCGAAGCTTTTCAGCAGCGACAGGCTCGGCAGGTTCAGCCGGTTGAACTCGATGGCGTCGGAATCGGTGAGCGCATAGCTGACCCGGTTCTTGTGGCCGGAGAGCACGACGCCACCCGGTTTGCCGCCGGAGTAGGAGCCGCCGATCTCTTCGTCGGGCATGCGGACCACGGCGCCGGCGGCTTCGACGTCGATCGGCGGCAGATCGTCTTCATCGCTGGCGGGGCGGCGGGGATCGGCCTCGCCGCCGCGTGGGGCTTCCTGCGGGCTCCCGAGCGCGCTTTTCAGGTAGAGCGCAAAGCCCGTCAGCAGCAGGGAAAGGAAGACCGGCACCCGGGACAGCTTGTCGTCACTTTTCAGGACGTAGCGGTCGTGCGGGTCTTCTTCGGTCTTTGCGGTTTTGGTGCCTTTGACCTCGATCATTCTGACATCCTCGCGGTGATGCGTGATCCAAGCTGCGTCATGGCGGCCGGCCGGCTGCCGGTTTCGGCGGCTGCGGGCTTGAGGATCTCGTCCTTGGGTCCGAAGGCCACCATCTTTCCGCTCTGGATGACGGCGACCATATCGACTGCGGCCAATGCGCTTGGCCGGTGAGCGATGACGATGGCAATGCCGCCGCGGGCGCGCACGGCCTTGATCGTCTGGGTCAGCGCCGCTTCCCCCTCGCCATCGAGGTTGGAATTCGGCTCGTCCATGACGACGATGAAGGGATTGCGGTAGAGCGCGCGGGCAAGGCCGATGCGCTGGCGCTGCCCCGCCGAGAGCGAGACGCCCTGGGGGCCGAGAGCCGTGCGATAGCCCTCCGGCATGCGCACGATCATTTCGTGGATGCCGGTGGTCTGCGCTGAATCGACGATCGCCCGGGGATCGACCTGCGGTTCGAGCCGAGAGATGTTTTCCTCGATCGAGGCATCGAGCAGCGCGACATCCTGCGGCAGGTAGCCGATATGCTGGCCGAGATCGTCGTCCGACCACTGGGTCAGTTCGGCGTCATCGAGGCGGACACTGCCGCGCAGCGTCGGCCAGACGCCGGTGAGTGCCCGGGCGAGCGTCGTCTTGCCGCCGCCGCTCGGGCCGATGATGCCGAGCGCCTGCCCGGCGGCAACCTCGAAGCTGACTTCGCTGAGCAGCACGCGGCCGGAGCCGGGGGCGGCGACGGTGATCTTCTCGACCTTCAGCGAGCGGCTGGGGGCGGGAAGCGCCATCGGCGGCTCGGCGCCGGCGAGCGCGATCACGGTTTCCTTCAGCCGCAGGAAGGCGGTGCGGGCGGCGACGAAGCCTTTCCAGTTGCCGATCGCCAGATCGACAGGGGCGAGCGCCCGGGCGGAGGCAACGGAGGCGGCGATGATGGCGCCTGCCGAAAGCTCGCCCTTGATCGTCAGCCAGGCGCCGAGACCGAGCACGGCCGATTGCAGGATCATGCGCAGCACGCGGGAAATCGCCCCGAATGTGCCGCTGATGTCGTTGGTGCGGGTCTGCAGTTCCAGATGATCCTGGTTGGCGCGGTTGAAGCGCTCGACGGCCCGCCCGGCAAAGCCCATGGCCTTGAGGATATCGGCGTTGCGGGCGTTGGAATCGGCAATGGCGTTGCGCTCGATGCCGGATTTGTGGGTGGCGCTCGCCAGCCGCCGGGTCATCAGCTCGGTGATGATCGTCAGCATCGACAGCACGAAGGCGCCGGCGAAGGTCAGCGCACCCAGATAGGGATGCAGCATATAGACGAAGATGAGATAGAGCGGCATCCAGGGCAGATCGAAGAGTGCCACCGGGCCCTGACTGCCGAGGAAGGAGCGCACGGTATCGACATCGCGGCCGCGCTCCAGCGCTTCTGCCGTCGAGAAACCGAAACGCGGCATGTCGATCGCCACCTGATGGGCGAGTGGGGCAAGACGGCTGTCGAGCCGCGCGCCCATGCGCACCAGGATTTGCGAGCGGATGATGTCGAAGAGGCCCTGGAAGAGATAGAGGCCGATGGCGAGTGCCGAGAGGCCGAGCAGCGTCGGGACGCTGCCGCTCGTCAGCGCGCGGTCATAGATCTGCAGCATGTAGAAAGAGCCGGTCAGCGCGAGAATATTGATGGCGCCGGAGGTGAAGAAGAGGAACACGAAAATCCCTCTCAATCCGGATGTCAGCTTCTCGACCTGTTTGCGCTTGGCTCCGGTCAGCGGGTTCTTGGGGCGCATGTCGTTCACCACTTCTTTGATGACGGGAATTCAGGTGCGCCGGGTTTTCCGGCGCACCTGACGTTTCGGATCAGAGATTGAAATCCGAAGTGGTGAGGTTGTGGTTCCCCTTGATGCTGAGGCGCAGCTCGGCGCTGTTGTCGCCATCGACGCTGCCCTGGACGACCGTGTAGTCGCCGTCGGCGCGGACCTCATGCGTGACGATCAGCTGCGCCGCGCCGGTCAGTGTCGAGCCGTTGACCAGCGTGAAGGCCTGGTTGCCGGCAAGGCCGCCATTGGCATCGGTGGCGCTGAGGTCGATCTTGTCGCCGGGCTGGAAGCCGAGGATCGTGTCTCCATCGGCATCCTTTTCGGAGAGGAAGACGAACTTGTCGTTTCCGGCGCCGCCATCGAGAATGTTGGCCGCGGCATTGGCGGTGATCGTGTCGTTGCCGGAGCCGGTGACGACATTCTCCATGCCCCAGAGCGTATCGGTGCCGGATTGCGTGCTCGAGGCACTGCCCCGGCCCATGAAGCCGCTGCCGAGATCGACATTCAGGTTGGCGGTGATCGCCGCCAGATCCAGCGTGTCGCTGCCGGCGTCACCGTAATAGGTGTCGTCGCCGTCACCCGCTTCGGCCACGAAGAGATCGTTGCCGTCCCCGCCATGGGCGGTATCGTTGCCCGTACCGGTCTGGATCATGTCGTCGCCGGCATCGCCGAAGACGCGGTCGGATCCGGCATCGCCATAGAGCATGTCGTTGCCATCGCCGCCGAGGAGATCGTCGTTTCCGGCGCCGCCGAAGACCATGTCGTTGCCGCCTTCGGCATTGAGGAAGTCGTCGCCGTCATCGCCGCGGATGATATCGGCACCGGCGCCGCCGGTTGCCACGTCATTGCCCGCGAAGCCGACGATCGTTTCGCCATTCGCCGTACCGAGGAGAACGTCGCCTGCTGCGGTGCCGGCGATCATGGCGCCTGTCGTTGCTGCCGGCGGGGTTGGAGTGGTCGGTGGTGTCGGCACCGGCGGCGTGCCGGCATCGTCTTCTTCCTCTTCAGGCGCCGCACCCTCACCATTGAACTGCGGCAGCCCGCCTTCGCTGGTGAACTGGATGCTGTGCTCGCCATTGGTCATCGTCGTCACGCCGTTTGCCGCGGTCGTGATCTCGTAGTCGGCGGCGGTGGTGCCGGCGGCAAGCTCGATGACATCCTGCGGACGCAGCGTGCCGATGATCGTGTCGTTGCCGCCGTTGGAGCGGAAGACGATGCGGTGAGCGGAACCGAGCGCCGAGATATCGATCGTATCGTCGCCTGCGTCGCCATCGATGGTGATGGTGTTGAGACGCAGGCTGGTCGTCGAGAAGTCGCCGACGATATTGAAGCTGTCGGCCCCTGCGCTGCCGGATGTGCCGGAGGGATCGACACCATTGATGCGGATTTCCTCGATCTCGCTGAGTTCCGCGATGACGGAAGCATTGTTGCTGCCGTTGCGGGTCACGACGATTTCGGTCGCGGCATTGATGTTTGTCGCGACATTACCCGCGATCGCCAGCCAGGCTGCCCTGGTGTAGATCGTGTAGGCCTCGGCCGTGGCATTGCCGTTGATGACGAAGGTGTCGCCCGCGGCTCCTTCCGTTCCGCCATTGACGATATCGCGGCCATCGGTGGCGCCGGAAGCATTGGCATTCCAGATAACGGTGTCGTCGCCGGCATCGCCGTTGATGGTGTCGACGCCGAAGTTGCCTGTCGCATTGATCGTCAGACTGTCGATGTTGACACTGTCGCCGGCTTCGAGGCTCGAGGCCACGAAGCGGATTGCGGCATTGGCGGTGAATGGACCGGTGCCGAACAGGCTGAGGTCGATCGTTCTGGTCGGCACGGTGTTGGTTCCATCGTTGATCGTATCGACCTCGACGAAGGTCACGCCGTCACGAGAGAAGAACACGCCGATCGTATCGTCGCCCGTATCCAGCCCGCTCTCGACGATCGAGTAGCTGAGCGTGGCGGTGGTCGCACCGGCGAGATCAACGCTGCGCTGGATTTGCGCCCCGTTGAAATCGCCGCCGTTGCCGCCGATGAACTGCAGGACATTGTTGTTGCCGGCGTCGATGCGGATCTGGCCCGCAGCGACAGCACCACTGTCGTTGCTTTCGACCCAATCCGGATCCCAAGTGGTCGTGCCATTGGAGTTGCCCTGGCTCTGAGTTTCGAAATTGTCGGCATAGTTCACAGAGGCGATACCAAGGCCGCCGCTGAGCGTGTCGTTGCCGTCGCCACCATTAAGGGTATCCGCACCCGAACCGCCGTTGACCACGTCGTTGCCGCCATTCGCGTTGACGGTGTCATTGCCGCCGAGTGCGTTGATCGTCTCGGATGTGGTCCCTACGCCATTGAGCGTGTTGGCGGCTTCGGTTCCGGTGATCGTGCTGGTCGGGGCCGCTGCCGCAAGCGTGAAATCCGTGGCATCGATGGCCGCGGTATTGCTGCCGTTGATGAGGATCGTCCCCTGGACGGTCGAGGAAGGTCCGTTCTCCCGGATGGTAATGAGCGTGTTGCCGCCTGAGGCGGATTCGAAGACGCGGTTGGCGAAGTTCGCCGCCGTGACCCCGAGCCCGCTGAGGTCGATCTTGTCCTGGTTGGCTGCGGTGCCTCCGGTGCTGTCGAAGCTGTTGATCGTGTCAGCGCCGAAGCCTGGTGCGTTGTAGACAATGGTGTTGAAGCCACCGCCAACATCGATGGTGTCGTCGCCTGCCCCGCCGATGATCGTATCGTTGTCGTCGCCGCCACTGATCGTGTCGTTGCCGTCGCCGCCATCAAGCAGGTCATTGCCGTCATCGCCATTGAGCGTGTCGTTGCCACCAGCGCCGAACAGCTGGTTGGCTCCGCCATTGCCGTTGATGACGTTGTTGAGGGTGTTGCCGGTGCCCCTGACAGCGGCACCGTTAAGGTCCAGATTCTCGAGATTTGCGCCGAGCGTGTAGTCGATGTCGGATTCGACGCGATCGGTGCCGCCGACGAGGAGATCCGCCGACGTTTCAGTCACGACATCACCGGCCTCGTCGACCTCATAGACGTCGTTGCCGTCACCGCCGATCATGGTGTCGGCACCGAGGCCGCCATTCAGGGTGTCGTTGCCGGCGAGGCCGCTCAGCGTATCGGCGAGATCGCCGCCGGTGATGATATTGTTGCCCGCGTTGCCGGTGCCGACGAACTGGCTGGCATCGGCGCCGAGGAAGGCGAGGTTCTCGACATTGGCCATGGCCGCAATCGAGAGTTCGGCGAGGAAGGTCTCGACCGTATCCGTGCCTTCACCTGCGGCTTCGACAACGACGTCGAGCAAGTCGTCGACGCCGTAGGTATCGTCGCCCACGCCGCCGACCATCGTGTCGGCGCCGATCGCGCCTTCGAAGTCGTCGAGGGCGGCATTCAGACGGTTGTCGAGATCATCGTTGCCAGTGCCGCCGACCAGGAGGTCGTCGCCGAGGCCGCCGACGAGATCGTCGCCCTGGCCGCCACCGAAGATCAGGTCGTTGCCGCCGCCGCCGGTGATCGCGTCATCATCGCCATCTTCGCCCGCAATGAGGTTGTTTGCGATGGATGCGGCGAGGTTGACGGTTCGGGTGCCGCCCGTCGGGTCCGCCCGGCTGATGGCATAGTCGCCGACCAGCTGGTAGCCGTTGAAGAAGGCGCCGTTGAAGTTGATGAGCTCGACGCCGGTTTCCACGGCGTTGCCGGTGTAGTGTCCGTTCACCGTTATCGTCTGCTGGATTCCACCAGGCAGCGTGTAGTTTATCACCAGGTTGCCGTTTGCGTCGGTCGTGCTGCTGTCGAAAGCATTCAGCGCATTGATAGTCAGGATCGGCAGGCCATCGACATCGACGCCCGTGCTCGGGGCGAGGATGGAGATCTTGTCTGCCGTGCCTGCGCCTACACCGCCGAGTTCATTGATGACGTCATTGCCGTCACCGAGACCAAAGGAGTAGGTGTCGTTGCCGAGCCCTCCATTGAGGGTATCTACGCCGACGTTGACTGCGGGCACTGTTGCGCTGATGAGGAAGTTGTCGATGTAGAAATTCTCTCCTCCCTCCCAATCGCCTTCGGCCCTAAAGCGGATAGCTGAAGCGCTGCTCATCTGTGCTGAGGTGAGTGCTATGGAGAAGGTGTTCGAGCCCGTCGCGGTGTTGCCTCCAAAGGTCGCAAGTATGTCCCATCCGATACCGTTCCAAGCCTCAAGCACTACATTCTCGACTGGATTGCCCTGGCTTGCAGCGTCCAGCCCAGCGTCCTCGTACGAGAAGGACAGAGTTGCCGCGAGTGCTCCATTGAGGTTGAGATTCCTCGTGATGATCTCGTTGCCACCAATGTTTTCGTCGAATCTTAGTCTTCCGTTGGCGATCTCGATATCGCCGCCAGCTGCACCTCCTGTTCCGCCACCATCATTGGTTTCAACCCAGGCACCGGTGAAGCTGGCGCTGCCATTGTTGTCGGCATACGAGATCTGTCCGTCAAAGTTATCTGAATAGGTATTCGTTGCCGTTGTGCCGCCTGCACCGCCTACAAGGATGTCGTCCCCAGCAAGGCCGTTGAGCGTGTCCGCACCGGCAAGGCCGAGGATGAGGTCGTCTTGTGCTGTGCCGTTCAGCGGTACATCACTGTTTGGAGTACCAACGATGATATTGAGCGCATTGCCGGTGGCAAACTCCACCTTCTCGATGTTACGCAGCCGGTCGCTGCCGTCGATCGCGTCTTCGACCGCATGGGTGACGATGACCTGTCCATCAGTGGTGGCCGA
Source organism: Rhizobium sp. OAE497 (assembly GCF_040546565.1). Taxonomy (NCBI): domain Bacteria; kingdom Pseudomonadati; phylum Pseudomonadota; class Alphaproteobacteria; order Hyphomicrobiales; family Rhizobiaceae; genus Rhizobium; species Rhizobium sp. OAE497. Next base: position 2,981,287 of record NZ_JBEPOA010000001.1, on the reverse strand, counting down.
GAAGGCATATTCGCCGCGGTCGCCGCGGAAGATGGCGGTGTCGCTGTCGGCGACATTGTCCGCGCCGGCCGTGGTGATTTCGCGGATGATCTGCAGCTGGCCGGGGTTGATCCTGCCTTCGAACATCCAGGCAGCGAGCGTCTTGGTGACGGACGCGCCGTTGACGACAAGCGTGACGAGGCTCGTCATGCTCTTGATGTTCGGATTGCCGGCAATTTCCGTCCCAGTGGGACCATTGTCGTCGTAGCCGCTCATGATGCCGATGCGGACGTTCAGCCACTTGTCGCCATCGATGATGTCGTCGCCGCCATTGCCCTGGATGCGGTCGCTGCCGTCGCCGCCGAGGATGATGTCGCCACCGGCAAAGGAGGTGACACCGGCGCCGAGCACGGCCTGCAGGCCGGCGATCAGGGCGATGCCCTGGGCGTCCAGCGTGCTGCCGAGATAGCCGCTGGTGCCGCCATTGGCCAGGCTCGCACGGTCGGCCGCAACGTCTTCGGTACCGCCGAGCACGTCATTGAATTTCGTGCCTGACAGGCCTTCCATCGACTCGTATTCGTCGAGGGCGGCGTTCTGCGGCAGGGTCGGAGCCTCGTCGAAGACGATCGGGCGCGACAGGTCGGCATTCACGCCGAGCGTATTGTCCTTGTAGGTCGCCCAGTCGAAACCGGACATGCCGGCCATCTTGCCGCGGCCGGCACTGCCGACCATGATGTCGTCGCCGCCTTCGCCGATGAACTCGTCGAAGCCGCCATCGCCGAGGAACACATCGTTTCCGTCGATGCCGTCATGGGCAAAGATTTCGTCGAAGTTGTCGCCGGGGGCGCCGTCGAAGGTCCCGGTTTCGATCCAGTCGTCGCCCTCGTTGCCGAGAATGCGTTCGGCATTCTTGTTGCCGTAGATGAAGTCGTTGCCGGTGCCGGCGAAGACTTCCGAGCCCATGTCGGTGCCGAGGAAGATGAAGTCCTGGCCGTCATTGCCCATCACAAGGTCGAGGCCCGGGCCGGCATGCACGACGTCATGGCCCTTGCCGGCCTTGATATTGTCGTCGCCGCCGCTGTCGACGATGATGTCGTGGCCATCGCCACCGTTGATGATGTCGTTGCCGAAACCGCCTTCCAGCCGGTCGTTGCCGGCGTCGCCGAAGAGCGTGTCGTCGCCGATGCCGGCGATAAGCGTGTCGTCACCGTTGGTGCCGCCGAGGACTACGTGGTCGCCGCCGGTGTAGCGGAGGTAGTTGGCGTCGGCGCCGGCGGTGGCCGGATTGTCGCGAATGACGAGAGGCGTCAGCAGGCTGGTGCCGAGAGGATCGATGCCGCGGTTGTCGGCGCTTTCATTGACCACCGTATTCGGATCGTCCTCCAGGATGCCGTCAGCGCCGGCATCTTCGCCAAGGCCGGGATTGTATTGCTTGGTACGGTCGACTTCGAGAATGAGGCCGGGCGTCGAGAAGACATCCGACGGCAGATGCGTCGCGTCGGTGTTGCGCATGATCATCGCAGCGAAGGAGTTGTTCTCCATCTCGCCGAACAGGTGCAGCCCGTCGAGGCGCTGCAGATAGTAGAAGCGGTCGCCGTTCTGCAGCTTTTCCATCTGCACTTCGAAGACGAAGTTGAAGGTCGAGCCGAGCATGCCGCCGAAGGGCATGATCTGTTCGGCAAGGCCGCCGATCCAGAGATCGACGTTTTCAAGGCCGCCGAGCGAGCCGCCGGCATAGGCGCCTGTAGCGTTCAGGAAGTCGAGCCGGTCTGTCGGCACGACGACCCCGCCCGTGGAGACGCCGGTGATGATGGTGAGCGCCGCGTCGCGCTTTTCCTGTAGCGTATCGGCTCCGGTGATCAGCTCATGTGTGCCATAGGCGGCGATGAAGTTGATAATCGACGCCTCGTGCTTGAGGTGACCAGCGAAGTCGACCCAGCTCTCATAGGGCTTGAGCAGCGAGTCCTCGTTTGTGGCCTCATAGAAGGTGCGGCGGGCCTCGTTCAGGGAGGGCACCCCGGTGTCGCGTCCGCGGGCGAGGTTGATCGTTGCAAGATCGAGCGGCAGGCCGAGCAGGTTGTTGCGCAGCGCCGTCGTGACGAACTCGTCGATCTCGTTGCCGACCTGCCGGGTCATGCCGCGGACAATGGCACCAGCGGCAATGTCGTCAGTGATCGAGTGAGCAACGCCGGTGTCGCCGCCGTCGAAGGCGAGCGGATTGAGGAAGCCTTCGATCAGGCCGATATGGTCTTCGTTGAACGACGGATCGAAACGGTCGATCGACTCGGTCAGCATCGAATGGCCGAAGCGATAGACGACATGAGCGAACTCGGCGACGATCGATGGGTCGATGGTGGTGTCGAAGCCGTCAGGCACGAGGAAGACGTTGATATTCGGCTGGATCTTGCGGGCGAACTCTTCGAAGACGAGATGCTGGTACTGCATCTCGGTGCCGAACTTGGCTGCCTGGAAGAGGCGCTCGCCATCCCAGACCAGTGTTGCGATCTGTGCGGGCGTCGGCAGGGCAACCAGATCGACTTCCAGCCATTCGTTGATGAAAGCGAGGTCGTTGCTCGCCAGCACCGTGTCCTTGGTATGCTGCACAAGCCTATTGTGCTCGGCATGGAAGACATGGTGGACGGCGGTCAGGCCGATATTTTCGTTGACGCGGCCGTCGCCGGCGATGAAGTGCGCGTCCAGCAACTCGTTATCATATTCGGTATCGCCATTGCCCGGGTTGCCGAGGCCGATGGTGATGTCGCCATCGGCGATCTTGCCGATCGGCACGGCCTCATGGGCGATGTCGGCGAGGAAAGCGCTGGCGGTGCGGATAGCGCCGGTCGTCGAGACGCCTAGTCCGCCGTTGGCGGCCGGATTGCCTTCGAGTACGACGTCATCGGCCGTGTTGGGGATGCCGTCTGCGCCGATCCCGAGGATGATCTGCGGGAAGCCGTTGGCACCGGGAATGAAGTTGCCATAGGGATCGGTGCGCAGCAGCGGCACGGCGCCGACATCGGCATCCGTCAGGTTGATGCCGAGCAGCGTCTTTGCCTGAGCTTTCACTTCGCCCCAGGTGGCCATGCCGCCATTTGCGCCCTCGATCAGCTTGCCGGTTGCGACGGGATCGCCTGCGGCATTGAACTGATACTGGCGCAGGAAGACCTGGTGCGATGCATGCGAGGCATAAGTCTGGTTCTGGTCGACATAAGAGGTCGTGGTGTTGACCGGGCGCACGTCGTCGGTGGTGCCCATGATGCCGTCTGCGCCGGGCGAAACCGTGGCGCGGGTCAGCACCATGAAGTTTGTATGGCTGCCTTCGACATAGAGCGGATCATCGGGCGCCAGCGGGATGAACACCGTGCCGCTGCCGCCCTTGTTGATCAGGTCGAGGCCGTGATCGAAGAACTGCCCGAACAGGGTGAACCAGGAATTGAACGGTGCCGACAGGCCTTCATCCGGTGCTACGGCAGGAAGATAGACATTGTCGCCCTGCATGGTGATGCCCAAGGGCTCAAGCGCCGTGTCGCGCACCGTGCGGGCCTCTTCGAGAGCGCTTACTGTCAAGGCATGGGCTGCCGTGGCCTCCGCCAATTCATCCAGCGCTATCTGCTCTTCCGGGGTCGGCGCGTTGTTGGGATCGCCATCGCCGAGCGCATCGGCCGCAGCCCTGGCGTTCTGCATGACGACGCGCGCCTGGTATTCTGCATCCGAAGCCGGCTTGAACGTCTGGTAGATCGCCGTAACCAAGGGGAGATCAGTCATCGGACTTGCGGCGCCGGCCCGCTCAAGTGCGGTCAGGATCGCGGCCGGATTGCCGAGGGTCTGATCGACGAGCAGGTTGGAAATCGTGCGGAGGCTGGAATCGAAGACCAGCGAATTGGGATTGTTCGATGGGTTGTAGTTGGGTGCCGTCGGCATCGCCGGAGCCGGACCGTTCGGGCCGTCGGGATCGAAGGGCGTGCCATCAGCGGGCCGGTAGATCGGCGACATCAGTTCGGGGAACTCGGCACCTGCGGCGCCCCACATCTCCTGGCCGGGCAGGAGGTGGTTGTAACTGCCATCGACCGTGCGCAGGCCCCAGGCGACGTTGTATGCCGGGATCAAGCCGTCTTCGCCGTAGAGCGTGGCTCCCGCGGAATGCGCCTCCGCAATCTTGATCTGTGCCAAGATGAAATCGAGATCCGAGCGAATATAGGTGACCATGTTACTCTCCCCTCCGATTGCATTGGAAACGTTATCGTTTCGCCAATGCTTGATCCCCAGTGTGAAATCGCAGGGCTATTCCGGTCGCCTTTCGGTTTTTACTGTGCGGTCATGCCGCGAGCGCAAAAATCCGGTGGAAAGTGAACGGCATTATCTGCGATGATCAGATGATGTCTTCGGGGGAGGCCATGGCATAGTTCCAAAGGTCCGGAGACGTCTAAAGACTTTGGTCTTCAGGGGGCCGGGACTTTCGACCCGGGAGGAAATGTGACTTACGTCCCGTACAAAAAGGAGCCGGGCGGCGGTGTGTCCGGCATTTCCAGGGTGTGGCAACGCCTTGATCTGACGCAGCAATTTCTGATCGTTGCCGGGCTCGTCATCTGTTGCTCGATGGCGCTTCTCGGCGAGTGGCTGAGCGGTCGGATCGCTGCGAACCAGCTCAGAAGCCGGGCCGAGTCCGGGGCGCTCTACATGGAGGGGTTCCTTGCCCGCCATGTCGATGGACCGGCGAGCGACCCCAAGGTCTCGGCGGCCCGGCAGCTCGAACTCGACGATCTCCTGATCGGCACCGATCTCGCAAGACGGGTCGAGGGCTTCCGGATCTGGCGGCATGATGGACTGGTCATTTACAGCACAAACAAGCAGCTGATAGGCCAGAAATTCCCGTCCGAGGACATCGACCGCGCCTTTGCCGGGCAGGTCGTGGCGCAGCTGGAGGACAGCCATGACGACGGCGAGGAGGACGGGCCGCCGACGCGGCGGCCGCTGATCGAGATCTACGCGCCGATCTACGAGCCTGATACCCATGAGGTGATCGCGGTCGGCGAACTCTATGAGGAGGCTGCGGATTTCATCGTGCAGCGCAACCGGGTGCAGCAGCAGACCTGGGCGATCGTCGGGGCGACGACGCTGGCGATCATGGCGCTCTTGTTCCTGATCGTGCGGCGCGCCAGCCATACGATCGCCTATCAGCGGATGATCCTGAAGACGCAGCTGACCCAAGCGCAGGCCCTGGCGCGGCAGAATACCGAGCTGCGGAAGGCGGCCGACCGGGCGCGCATGGATGCCAGCAAGTCGAACGAGCAGCTGTTGAACCGGATCGGCGCCGATCTGCATGATGGCCCGGTGCAGCTACTCAGCCTGCTGATCCTGAAGCTCAGCGGCGGGGCGTCAGGGCTGCCGAAGGCGGCGCTCGAGCACCTGCCGGATATCAGGGGCGCCGAGCTTGCGCCGGCGCATCTTGCCCGGCTGGTGCTGAACGAACTGCGCGAGCTCTCGACCGGGCTCGTCATGCCGGAGATCGAGCATATGCCGCTGGAGGCGGCGCTGCGCAATGCGGTGGAGCAGCATGAATATGCGACGGGCTCGAAGGTGTCGGCTGACTACGAGGCGCTGCCGGAGCGCGTCGCCCATCCCCTGAAGATCTGTCTTTACAGGGTGGTGCAGGAGGGGTTGAACAACGCGTTTCGCCACGGCGGCGGGCAGGGGCAGCATGTCTCGGCTTCGGCCGATCTTTCGGCGATCACCGTCGTCATCACCGATGAAGGTCCCGGTCTTTCGGCGCCGAGCGCCACGTCGAGCCACCGCCCGCTCGGGCTGCAGGGCATCCGCAACCGTGTGGAAGCCTTCGGCGGCAGCGTCGAAATCCGGGCGCGGCAGGGGTCGGGAACGGAGTTGAGGGTGATCGTGCCGATGGAGGGAAACGGCATCTAGGGCGTCGCCCGGCGTTCAGTGGCGCGGCAGCGCCTCTCCGCCGCCTTCGAGCTTCTGCGCGGCAATCAGCACTTCCAGGCGATTGCGGGCATTCAGCTTCTGCATCAGGATTGTCATGTAGTTCTTGACGGTCTTCTCGCCGATATTGAGGCCGGTTGCGATCTGCTTGTTGGTGAAGCCGCGCAACAGCATGCCGATGATCTGCCCTTCGCGGATGCTGAGCTTCACATCGCCGCCCGCCTTCTTGCGCAGCGAGGCGATCTTCAGCTCCTCGATCACCTTGCAGGCAAAGGCCGGGGTGATGAACATGTCGCCGCGGTGGACGGCGGCGATCGCCTGGATCAGCTCCTGGATGCTGCTGCCTTTCAGCACATAGCCGCTGGCGCCGGCATTGAGCGCACGCACGGCATAGTCGCTGCCGGTATTGGCGGTGAAGACCAGGATTCTCGTGCGGATTTTCTCAACCAGCTTGGCGATCGCGTCGAAGATATTGCCGGGCATCATCAGGTCGACGATGAAAACATCGGGCGCGCATTTCAGCCCGATCTCCAGCGCATCATCGGCACTCGATCCGGTGGCGGCGACCGTAAACTTCGGATGGCTTTTCAGGATTTCACTCAATCCCGCCAGCATTACCGGGTGGTCGTCTATGAGTGCCAATGAAATCTTGCTCATTTTACGCACCATCTACAACTTACATAGAATAATTTATAGGATCAAACCAATATAGTGTCCATCTAGTCCATTAGGACTACATTGGAAGTCGTAATATCGCTTGCGATGGATGTTTTATTCTATGCTATCTATTTGCCGTAACTTGCAATTGGTTCGCAATTGCATCTGTGGCCTTGTCTGCTCGACATGCCCGGCAAAGCCGCCCTTTTGGGGTGGGTGAGGTGGTTCGATGCGGTGCTTCGCTCGAAATAATTCACTATCAATGCGTGTATCGATAGATTTCGTGCACGCCGATTTCCCGGCTGCAAATGCGTCGCGAGCCAGGCCGCCCCGGCTCGCGACTTATGCGGTCAGGCCTCGCTCTTGACCGGCATATTCTCCGCCATCGTCCGCTTGAAGCCGCCACCGCCGCCCATGCCGGGGGTGATGATCACGGGGTAGAGGTAGAGGAAATCGTGGAAGTGGACGACGGTCGTCGGGCCGTCGGCGAGGGTCACGGCATATTCTGCCGGGCCCGAGCGGTCGGGATGCTTCATGCCGCTGAGATTGAGGCCGGCCTGGTGGTTCAGGCCGTAGCTCATCGACATCGGGATGCCGTGCCAGGAGCCGGCGATCGGGCGGTGGACATGGCCGAAATACATGTGACGGATGGCCGGATGCGTCTTGAGCACGGCGAGCAGCGGCTCGTCGTCCACCATGCGGATCCGGTCGACGCCCATGCCGATGTCGAAGGGCGGGTGGTGGAAGAAGAGGTAGACGGGCTTGTCCAGCACCTCGGCAAGGCGGTCCTTCAGCCAGCTGAGGCGGGCCTCGTCCATATGGCCGGTATGTTTGCCATGCTCCACGGTGTCGAGCATGATCAGGCGGCAGCTGTCATAGTCGATCACCGATTGGACGAAGCCGTTGTCGTCGACGGGCTGATCGGGGAAGATCGAGCGGAAGTTATCGCGATTGTCGTGGTTGCCGATCATAAGCCGGTAGGGGATGACGGTTTCCTGGTCGAGGATATCGCGCAGCAGCGCATAGGCTTCCGGCTCGCCGCGATGGGTCAGGTCGCCGCTGAAGATCAGCCATTCGGCATCTGCCTGGTTGGCGCGGATATCGCGCAGCGCCTGGCGCAGGCGCACTTCCGGATCGGTATCGAACAGCGCGCCGCCCGGCGGCATCAGGTGCACGTCGGTCAGCTGGATGAATTTGGGCATGTCAGTCTCCTTATGATTTGGTGATTTTATCGTTTCAGGCTGCCGCGCTTTTCGGCTGCAATTCCATCAGGCGGCCGTCGCTGCCGAAGAAATGGAGGTGTTCGGAGGGCAGGCTGACCGGGAGTGTGGTGCCGACGGCCTGCTTGTCGCTGGCGGGCAGCAGGGCGGCCATGCCCGTCTGGCCGATCCGCAGATGCACCTGGCGGCCGTTGCCGAGCTCCTCAACGAACTCTACCGGCAGATTGGCGCCCCGGCCGATCTGCACATGCTCGGGCCGGATGCCGGCGACGATCTCGCTGCCGGGTGCTGCGGGCACGGCGCCGCCGAGCGGGATGCGCATCTCGCCGCCGAGCACTACGCCACAGCCGCTGTCATCGACAACAGCCGGGATCAGGTTCATCGGCGGGGAGCCGAGGAAGCTCGCGACGAAGACGGTTGCCGGGCGCTCGTAGATATCGGCAGGCTTGCCGATCTGCTCGATGCGGCCCTTGTTCATGACGATCAGGATGTCGGCAAGCGTCATCGCCTCGATCTGGTCATGGGTGACGAACAGGCTGGTGACGCCCTGCTTGCGGTGCAGGCGCTTGATCTCGAGCCGCATCTGGGTGCGCAGCTTGGCGTCGAGGTTGGAGAGCGGCTCGTCGAAGAGGAAGACCTTGGGTTCGCGGATGATGGCGCGGCCCATGGCGACGCGCTGGCGCTGGCCGCCGGAGAGCTGGCCGGGCTTGCGCTGCAGGTAGTCTTCGAGCTGCAGGGTGCGGGCGACCTCGGCGACGCGGCGGTCGATCTCGGCGCGCTTGACGCCTGCGACCACCAGCGAATAGCCGAGGTTCTGGGCGACCGACATATGCGGGTAGAGCGCGTAGTTCTGGAACACCATCGCGACGTCGCGCTGGCGCGGTTCCAGCGTCTCGACGCGGCGGCCGGCGATCTCGATCTCGCCGCCGGAGGCGCGCTCCAACCCGGCAAGCAGCCTGAGCAGCGTGGACTTGCCGCAACCGGATGGACCGAGGATGACGGCGAAGGCGCCGCGCTCGATCTGCAGGTTGAGGCTGTGGAGCACCTGCGTCGCGCCGAAGGACTTGGTGATGTTGGAAAATTGGATTTCGGCCATATGAAATATCCTTGCTTTTAGTCAGCCGCAGGCGGCTACTTTTCCGAGTTGACCAGGCCCTTGACGAACCAGCGCTGGGCGAAAACCACCACGGCGACCGGCGGCAGCATGACGAGCAGGGCGCCGGCCAGGATGACGTTCCAGTCCGAAGCGCCATCGGGGCCGGGCTGCATGAAGGTCAGCCCGATGGTCAGCGTGCGGTATTCGGAACCTGATGTGACGAGGAGCGGCCAGAGATACTGGTTCCAGCCGAAGACGAACATGATGACGGCAAGGGCCGCGATATTGGTGCGCGACAGCGGCAGAAGCACATCCCAGAGGAAGCGCAGTGCCCCGGAACCATCCATCTTCGCCGCTTCCGTCAGCTCGTCGGGGATGGTCAGGAAGAACTGGCGGAACAGGAAGGTGCCGGTTGCCGTGGCGATCAGCGGCAGGGTCAGGCCGGCGTAGGAATTGATCAGGCTCCAGTTGAGATCGACGCGGATGCCGGATGCGGTCTGGATCAGCCAGGCGAGGCCGGTCCATTCCAGGATCCGCTGCAGCGGCAGCAGCACGTTCGAGGCGACTTCGTAGGTCGGCACGATGCGCACTTCGAGCGGCAGCATCAGGGTGATGAAGATCATCCAGAAGGCGATGCCGCGGAAGCGGAAACGGAAGTAGACGAGGCTGAAGGCGGTAATCATGGCGATGACGATCTTGCCGACCATGATGATCGTCGCCGAAATCAGCGAGTTCATATAGAGCGTCGAGAAGCCGCCTTTTTCCCAGGCGGCGGCCATGTTGACCAGCAGCTGGTCGTCGGGCAGCAGCGGCTTCGGGAGTTCCGCCATGCGCTCCAGCGGCAGTGTCGCGGTGATGAACGACACATAGATCGGGAAGCACATCAACAGCGTTGCGGTGATCAGCACGGCATGGGTGACGAAATTGAGGATCGGGGTTTTCTCGATCATTCGCTTGCCTCCCCCTTGTCGGAACCGGCGTAGTGGACCTTGCGCTCGACGAAGCGGAACTGCAGCAGCGTCACCGAGATGACGAGCGCCATCAGGATCAGCGACTGTGCCGAGGACGAGGAGAGGTCGAGGCCGACGAAGCCGTCCTTGTAGATCTTGTAGACCATCGTCTGCGTGGCGTTGCCGGGGCCGCCCTGGGTCATGACGTTGATGATACCGAAGCCTTCGGTGAAGGAGGTCGTGACGTTGAGGACCAGCAGCAGGAAGAAGGTCGGCGAGATCAGCGGGAAGACCAGGTCGAAGAAGCGGCGCACCGGTCCGGCGCCATCCATGGCGGCGGCTTCGACGAGGCTGTTGGGGATTGCCTGCAGGCCGGCGAGAAAGAACACGAAATTGAAGGTGATCGAGGTCCAGCTGGAGGCGACGATGACCATGATCAGCGCGTCGCCGCCATTCAGCGACGGGTTCCAGAAGCCCGGATACCACTGGTTGACGATGCCCATGAAGCCGATCTGCGGCTGGAAGATATATTGCCAGGCGACGGCGGCGACGGGTGCCGCGACCGCATAGGGCCACATGATCGCGGTCTTGTAGATGATCGTGCCGCGCAGGCCCCGGTCGGCGAAGACGGCAAAGATCAGTCCGAGACCGAGCGCAATCACCGTCGTCGAAACCGACATGATCAGCGTGTTGCGGATGGCGCTGTGATAGACCGGGCTGACGGCGATCTCGGCGATGTTGCGAAGACCGACCCAGACGGCATCGCCGCCGAAAGGCGGTTCGAGCGTGAAGGACCAGAATAGGGCCTGGCCGGTCGGCCAGTAGAAGAACAGGAAGATGATCAGCAGCTGCGGACCTATCAGCAGGTAAGGCAGCCACCGCTCTTCGAAGACGACGCGTTTAATCATGTGATGCTCGGCCAGAAACTATGGGGAGCTTGCCCGGATCGCGTGGGGACCCGGGCAAGCGTGCTCGTGATCGTGCAATGCCGGATCAGGGCAGGGTGGCGCCCGGATAGGTGTCTGCGAAGCGCTTCAGCAGCTGGTTGCTGCGGTCGGTCGCGGTATCGAGCGCCTGCTGCATCGTCACCTGGTTGTTGAGAGCTTTCTGGATCTCTTCGGTGATGATGTTGCGGATTTCGACATAGTTGCCGAGGCGGACGCCCTTGGAGAGCGGCGTCGGGGTGGCGCGGGTCAGGCTCTTGACGGCGAGATCGCGGTTGACCTTGCCCTTCTGCTGGTAATAGCCTTCGGCGACGAGGTCGTTATAGGCCGACTTCGTGACCGGGATATAGCCGGTGCCGTCGGACCAGAGCTTCTGCTGCTCGGGCTGGGCGATGAACTGGTAGAAGGCGCCAACGGCCTTGTACTCTTCCTTCGAGAAGCCCTTCATCGTCCACAGCGCGGCGCCGCCAACGAGGCTGTTGATCGGCGTCACGTCCTTGTTGTGCGGCAGCTGGGCGACGGTCCAGTTGGTGCCCTTGGCGGTCGCCAGTTCATCGGTCGTGGTGAAGCCGGCGATCGAGTCGAAGAAGATCGCGCACTGGCCGTTGACGAACATGTCGCGGCGGGTGTCGATATTCGGCTCGTACTTGGCGAGGCCTTCGTCGAACCAGCGCTTCTGGCGCTCCATGTGCTTGACGAACAGCGTCTTGTTGATCTCGAGCTGGGCGTCGAGGCCGTCATAGCCGTTATTCTGCGTCGCGACCGGAATGTTGTGGATCGCCGAGAACTGCTCCATGTCGGACCAGAGGTCGATCGACCAGCCGATCGGGCACTTCGAGCCGGCCTTGTCGCGTAGGGCAACCAGCAGCTTGTCGAAATCTTCCCAGGTCTCGGGGAAGCTCGTGTAGCCGGCGGCCTTCAGCTGGTCGGTGTTGTAATAGACCATCGCTGTCGAGGAATTGAACGGGAAGGCCCAGAGCTTGCCGTCGCGGCCGGCATAATAGTTGCCGATGACGGGGAAATAGTCGTCCCAGTTGATCTTCAGACCGACGTCCTCAGCCAGCTGATAGGCGGGAACGACGGCGCCCGAGAGCATCATCGTGCCGGTGGCGCGGTCAACGACCTGCAGGATGTGCGGCGGCTTGCCGGCGCGAACCGCGGCCATCGCCTTCTGGAAGATCTCGTCGTAGGTGCCCTCGCGGGTGCAGTTGATGTGGTACTGGTCCTGGCTCTGGTTGAAGCGATCGCACTGGGCCATCACTTCCTTCTGCAGGCGGCCCGAAAGCCCGAACCACATGTTGATCTCAGTCTTGGCGCTGGCCGGTGCGGCACCGGTGAGCACCGCAAGCGTGGCGGCGGCGGCAAATGCAGCTTTGAACATCCCTATCTCCAAAATCGTTTGTGCGGCGGCCGGTTGGTCGGGCCGTCCGGGAACGGTGCGACCGAGTACCGTGAAAACGTTTCATCGGGATGACGGATATATGTCCGATTGGTGACTGCTGCAGATTTTTGCGGTCAGGAATCGGGCTGGCTGGAGAGGCTTGCAAGGCCGGTTGCGATGAGATCGGCGGTCACCGTGACGGTGTTTACGCCAATCGCGGCAATGGAATAGGAGGCGCCGACGGCCGCCCAGCGCGTTGCCGTCAGGGCATCCGCGGTGTTGAGGAATACCGCCAGGAAGATGCCGACGAAAACATCGCCGGCGCCGGTGACGTCGACGGGATCGACGGCCAATGCTGGAACGCAGACCGGCGCCTTGCCCGGCTGGATGAGAACGGAGCCGCTGGCGCCCATGGTCAGGACGATGCTGGCACCGCCGTCCGCCGCGTGGCGGGACAGCGTATCGGCAAGCTCGCCGTCATCGACATCGGTGCCCACGAGCTGGCGGGCGGCCGAGCGGCTCATGAAGATGAAGTCACAGCTTCTGCGCAGCGTGCCGAAGGCGGCCGGTGTCTGCCAGTGTGCAGGAAGGCCGGTCGTGTCGATGGTGACGAGATCCGGGCGCGAGGCGCCGGTCAGATGGAGTTCGTCAAGCAGGCCGACGCGGAAGCCTTCGAGATGCAGGCAGTGCTGGCCCTGTCGCGCCGCCGCCGCATTGAAATAGTCGCGAATGCGCGGGATCGGCAGCGATAACGGCTCATTGAGGATCGTTCGACGGCCGCCCGCCTCGACGATGACGACGCTGCGCGAGAGCCTGCCGCCGGTGACGCGTTCGATGGCGTCGACGTTGAGGCCGCATTCCAGCAGTTCGGCCAGCGCCCAGTCGCTTTCGGGGTCGTCGCCGAGCGAGGAGATCAGATCGACGGCCACCGGGAAGTCGCCGCCGAGCCGGCTTGCGGCGATCGCCACATTCGCTGCGGGTCCGCCGACCGACCTGTGGATCAGCTTGGCGGAGACGCGGCTGCCGGCCGGCGGCATTTCCTCGGTGAGGATGGAATGATCGATGCTGACATAGCCGATGGCAGTCAGCCGAGGGGCGCCTTGCGGCAATGGCGCTCCCTTGCGGGCGCGTTCCGTCTGGCCGACGAGCGAGCGGGCGACCGAGCTCGGGCGGTAGCCGAGCCTCTGGATCGCATCGAAAACGGCAAGGCGGTTTTCCTCGGTGACCGCCTTGTTGCCGTTGACGACACGGCTGACGGTGCCGATCGAAACGCGCGCCAGGCGCGCGACGTCCTTGATGGTTGCGCGATTTTTCATGGCTGGGATGGGCTCATCTGAGCAGGGGAAAGAAGCTTCATTGAATCGTCATCGAATGGTGTCGGAAGTTTCACATTCTTGGCCTAGTTCGTCGCGCGCAATGAAACGTTTTCACGACGTCCGGCGCAACTCAAATTTAAGCGAGGATCCATGCTAATCACAACTTATAACATCCAGTATACCCGCGGCCAGGACGACCGCTACGACCTGGAACGTATTGTCGATACCGTCAAGGACAGCGACATCATCGCCTTGCAGGAAGTTGAGAATTATTGGGACCGTTCCGGCAATATCAGCCAGTCTGATGCGATTGCCCGTCTGCTGCCGGATCACTATTTCGTCTGGGGCCCGACCGTCGACGTGCTGAAGGTCTCTGATGTCGAGGGCAAGCGCCCGACGGAATACAAGCGCCGCCAGTTCGGCAACATGATCCTGTCGCGCTATCCGATCCTGTCCACCCGCAATCACATGTATCCGAAGTTCACCGCGCCCGGCCCGCATACGATCCAGCGCGGCGCGATCGAGGCACTGATCCAGACGCCGTCGGGTCCGGTACGCTTCTACTCGACCCATCTCGACCATCTCGCCAGCCGTCACCGCATGGTGCAGCTGCAGGAGCTGGTGAAGGTCTCCAACCGTGCCTTCGAGGACGGCCCGGCGATCGGTGGCCGCGAAATCGTGCCGTCCTGGCGCGAAGAGCCGGCGCTGCCCGACATGCCGCGCGAAGCGATCCTTCTCGGCGACTTCAATTTCGAGCCGACCTCGCCGGAATATGAATGGATCTGCGGCGCCGTGAACCAGTGGCATGGCCGCCTGCCGGATGCATCCGGCTTCGTCGATGCCTACGTTGCCGCCGGTGGCGCGGAAGACGAGGGCCACACGCTCTACCGTGACATCGCCGCCAAGGCCGGCATCCGCATCGACTATTGCTTCGTGCCTGCCTGGCTCTCCAGCCGTATCAGCAAGTGCTGGGTCGACGAGCAGGCGACCGGTTCGGATCACCAGCCGCTGCAGGTCGAGATCGATCTCTAAGGCGAACTGGCGGCCGGGCAGCTTTCATGCCCGGCCGCCCCGATCTCAGCGATGGTCCAGCCGCTCCACCAGACGGTCGCCGAACCACTGGATGCCGCAGACCAGCACGATGAGGACGATGACGACGGCGATCATCACCGAGGTCTCGAAGCGCTGGTAGCCGTAGCGGATGGCGAGGTCGCCGAGGCCGCCGGCGCCGATGGCGCCTGCCATGGCGGAGGCGCCGATGAGGGTCACCAGCGTCACGGTGAAGCCGGCGACGATGCCGGGCAGGGCTTCGGGCACCAGGACCTCGCGGATGATCGTCCAGCGATTGCCGCCCATGGCGCGGACCGCGTCGATCAGGCCGCGGTCGACTTCGCGGAGCGACACTTCGGCGATGCGGGCATAATAGGGTGTCGCGGCGATCGCCAGCGGCACGATCGCCGCCCAGGTGCCGAGCGCGGTGCCGACGATCAGCCGGGTCAGCGGAATCAGCGCCACCAGCAGGATGATGAAGGGCACCGAGCGGAAGCCGTTGATGACGGCGCCGAGCGTGCGGTTGATCCAGAGATTTTCGGCAATGCCGCCGCGTGCCGTCAGCACCAGGGCGAGCCCGAGCGGCAGGCCCGCTACCAGCGAGATGATGCCGGATGCGCTGGTCATCAGCACGGTTTCCCAGAGCGACCGCAGCAGCAGGTCAAGCATGATCGGTGTCATAGCCGAGTACCTCCACCCGCGCCGAGCGGGCCGTCAGAAATTGTGCCACCTGATCCTGCAAGCCGGGATCGCGGGCCGGGACAGCGATGAAGAAGCGCGCGACCGGCTGGTTCTGGATATGGTCGATGCCGCCATGGACGAGGCGGAAGGAATGCGGCAACGCCGCCGAAAGATCGGCAAACAGCGCGCCCTGCGCTTCCGGTCCGGCGAGATTGACGCTGAGGATCGCCTCGCGGCCTGAGACGGGCGAGAGCCTGGCGGCGATATGCTCGGGGAGCTGCGGGCGGATGCTGCCGAGCAGGCTTCGGGTGATCGCCGTCTGCGGGTTGCCGAACACCGACCAGACCTGCCCTTCCTCGACGATCTTTCCGGCATCGATGACGGCGACGCGGTCGGCAATGCTGCGGATCACTTCCATCTCGTGAGTGATCAGCACGACGGTCAGGCCGAGCTTGCGGTTGATGTCCTTCAGGAGCGACAGGATCGAGCGCGTCGTCTCCGGGTCTAGCGCCGATGTCGCTTCGTCGGAGAGCAGCAGGGCGGGGCGGGCGGCGAGCGCACGGGCGATGCCGACGCGCTGCTTCTGGCCGCCGGAGAGCGAGGCGGGATAGGCCTTGGCCTTGTCCGAAAGGCCGACGAGATCGAGCAGCTCGCGGGCGCGCTGCAGCCGCTCGGATTTCGCCACGCCTTCGATCTTCAGGGGCAGCGCGATGTTCTCCTCGACCGTCTTGGCCGAGAGCAGATTGAAATGCTGGAAGATCATGCCGATGCGGCGGCGCAGCGGCTGCAGTTCCTGCTCGGCCAGCCCGGCAATATCGCGGCCGTCGATATGGATCTCGCCGCTATCGGCGCGCTCCAGCCCGTTCAGGCAGCGGATCAGCGTCGACTTGCCGGCGCCGCTGCGGCCGATGATGCCGAAGATTTCGCCCTTGCGGACGGTCAGCGAAATGCCGTCGAGCGCCGGTGTCTCGCCGAAGCGGCGCCGGACATCGGAAAGGCGGATGATATCCGCGGCGGCTTCGGCTTTCGGCCCGATCGCCGCGGCGGAAACGAATGAATTCATGAGATTATCCTCTGCAAACGCTCAAGGCGGCCCGGACAAGGAACGTCCGGACCGCCCTGGCTTCGCGCCCCTTTCCCCCAGGCGCGGATATCGGTTTAGTAGGCGCTCAGCCCCGTGCCCTTGTAGACCTTGTCGAACTCGGCCTTGACGGCGTCGTTCTGGTAGGAGGAGACCAGCGTCTTCACCCAGTCCGCATCCTTGTTGTCTTCCTTGACGGCGATGAAGTTACGGTAGGGATTGTCGGAGATCGGCTCCTGGGCGATGCGCTCCTTCGGCGACAGGCCGCTCTTCAGTGCCCAGTCGGTGTTGACGACGGCGGCGTCGAGATCGTCGATCGAGCGGCCGACGATGCCGGCATCGAGTTCCTTGATCTCAAGCTTTTTCGGGTTCTCGGTGATATCGGCGATGGTGGCGAGAATGCCGGTGCCGTCCTTCAGCTTGATCAGGCCCTCGTTCTGCAGGACGCGCAGCGCCCGGCCTTCGTTGGACGGATCGTTCGGCAGGCCGACGATGGCGCCTTCGGGAATCTCGGAGACGGCCTTGTACTTCTTCGTATAGAGGCCGATCGGCCAGACGCCGGTATAGCCGACGCGGACGATGTGGTAGCCGTGGGTCTTGATCTGGTTGTCGAGATAGGGCTGGTGCTGGAAGGCGTTGGCGTCGATTTCACCGCGCTCAAGCGCCTCGTTCGGCTGGGTATAGTCGTTGAAGGTGATGGTCTCGATCTTGAGACCCTTCTTCTCCGCTTCGGCGGTCACGACGCGCCAGACGTCTTCGTCTTCGCCACTCATGATGCCGACCTTGATGGATTTTTCGGCGGCGACCGAGGGAAGGGGGGTGGCAAGGGTTGCGAGCGCGAGGGCCGAAACGGCGAGCGCTGCGAGGCTTGCCCGGCGCGTCAGCGTCACAGCTGAGAAGGTCTTGTTGTTCATTTTGTTTGTCCCGTCTTGGTGATGAGATTGATCTCGAAACACAAAAAGCATGTCAGATCGGAGCACCGCCTTCGAAGTACGCCCGTCTCTTCTCGAAAGCGGCGCGGGAAAAGTCTTGCCGGTCTGCCCGATCTCTTCCGAATAAAATTCTATAATGTTTATAGACTATATTGGTTGTGCCGCGGCGCGAACCGTCCTATTTCGATGTGAAGAGTGATGAATCTGGATGCGAGTGCGAGATGACAGCCGGTGGCGGAAAATCGAAGGTCGTGGCGATCATCGGCGGCGGCGTTTCCGGCGCCGGCGTGGCGCTGCATCTGGCTGACGCGCTGCCTTCCGGTATCGCCGAGATCATCGTTTTCGAACCGCGCGAGGAGCTCGGCCGCGGCCTGGCCTATGATACGGAAGACCCGGCGCATCGCATCAACGTGCCCGCGGCACGGATGAGCCTCTTCCCGGACAGGCCGGAGGATTTCCTTGAGTGGATCGCTTCGACCGATGCCGTTAGCCGCGATCCCGAAGCAGCGCGGCCGGATGGCAATCTCTTTCCGCAGCGGCGGCTGTTCGGCGCCTATGCGGCCTCGCGCTTGCGACCGGCCATCGAGGCCGGCCGCATCACTCACCAGCGCGCGACGGTGACCGGGGTCGAGAAGACTGATGATGGCTGGCTGGTCTCCGACAGTACCGGCATCGAGACGCGGGCCGACTTGCTGGTGATCGCCACGACGCATCCGTCACCATCGCCGCCGCGCGGGCTGCAGGCGGTGCTGGCCGGTCACCCGCGCTATGTCGCCGATTCCACAGTACCGGGTGCTCTCGACAATATAGAGCCGGATGACCGGGTGCTGATCGTCGGCAACGGGTTGACGGCGGCCGATATCGTCGCCTCGCTCACGCTCTCCGGCCATCGCGGGCCGATCACCTCCGTCTCGCGCCGCGGCTTGCGCTCGCGCGGACATGCGGCGACGGCGCAGGATCCGTTCGGCGATTTTACCGCGCGGCCGGCGAAGACGGCTTCGGAATTGCTGCACAGCATTCGTCAGGCGATAGCGCAGGCAGCCGGGGAAGGGATCAGCTGGCATGCGGTGATCGATGAGGTCCGCGGTCATGGACGGATGATCTGGCAGGGGCTTCCGCTGGCAGAGCGCCAGCGCATCGTCCGCCATTTGAGACCGTTCTGGGACGTGCACCGTTTCCGCGTCGCGCCGCAGGTCGAGGATGTGCTGGAGCGGGCGATCGGCGAGGGGCGGCTGACTGTTGCCGCCGGTTCGGTCGCCGATGCCGAGCGGGACGGGGAAGAGATCCGCGTGGCGCTGCGGCTGCGCGACGGCAGCCGGCCGGTGAAAAGCTTCGATGCCGTCGTGGTGACGACGGGTCCGGCGCATGGCGGCATCCTGCAGAGCCAGTTTTGGCTCTCCGAGCTCGGCGATGCCGGTATCCTGGAGCTCGATCCGACGGGGCTTGGCATTGCCTGCAATGAGCGCTCCGAAGCGATCGGGCGGAGCGGCGACGCCGATCCCTCGCTGCTGATCGCCGGTCCGCTGGCGCGCGGCACTTTCGGCGAGCTGATGGGCCTGCCGCAGGTCACCGAGCACTCGGTCTTCGTAGCCAGCGAGCTGCATCGCAAGCTGACCGGCGGCTGACGCCGTAGACTTTCCCTCGATCATTTCTGACTGATCGTGCCGTTCCCACCGCCGCGGCCAATCCCCTGCGCGTTGCCAGCAAGGCCGCAACCTGAGGGACCGAATTTCCCCACCGCTCTCCAGAATGGAATTCCATTCCTTTAGTGCACTAAATTTATAGAGAATATTTGATGCAAGATCAAAGGAGAGAGACATGCCCCTTCGCCTCGTCGGTATCGCCGGTAGCTTCAACCGCCCGTCCAAGACGCACGCGCTTGTCAGCCACGTCGCGGATCTCGCCTCCAGGCGTTACGGCTTCTCCTCAAAGGTTTACGACCTCCACGATGTCGGGCCGTCGCTCGGATCGTCGCTCTGGCGCAAGGAGCTGGACGCCCAGGCCGCCGGCGTCATCGACGATATCGTCAATGCCGATGTGCTGGTTGTCGGGTCGCCGACCTACAAGGGCTCCTATCCCGGCCATTTCAAGCATCTGATCGACCTGATCGAACCGCATGAACTGCGCGCCAAGCCGATCATCATCACCGCCACCGGCGGCGGCGACCGCCATGCGCTGATGGTCGAGCACCAGCTCAGGCCGCTCTTCGGTTTCTTCATGGCCCATACGCTGCCGACGGCGATCTACGCCGCGGACCGCGATTTCGCCGATTACAAGGTGACCTCGGAGCAGCTCTCCGGTCGCATCGGTTTCGCCATCGACGAGCTCGCCGCCTTCTTCCCCTCGCAGCACAGCAGCCTGCAGGCGGCGGAGTGAATGCGATGAGCGGCGCTCCCGGCACGATGGCGCAGGAACTCTGGAACGTCGTCGATTTCGCCCGCCGCTACCGGCTTCCGGTTCGCGAACAGAACCGGCTGTTGATGCTTTTCGGCCCGGTGGCGCGTGCCGAGGAGCTGCTTGCCAATGCAAGACGCAACCAATCGATCTGACACCCTGACAAGGAGAACCGGATTATGAGGCTTGTATTCGAATTCCTGTCATTGCTGCGCCAGGGGCTCAGCCATCCGCAGCCGCTCACTGAAGCTCTGCCTCTCGATGACGACCGCGAGCCGAGCGCCAGCGACTATGAATTCTACTATTGGAGCCCGGCGCCCGGGCCCTGGTATTGAGGAGCCTCGTCATGGCTGTATTCGATGACCGCCGCCCGGCGCCGCTTACACCATCCGGCCGGATCCTGCGCACCGGCGCCGATCTTGCCGCACCCGCAGCCGCGGCATTTTCCTTCGCGCTGCTCTTCGCCATCACACTCGGCATTCTCTAGATCGGAGACGACATGACGCCGGTTCTCATCGTGCCCGGACTTTTCGGATCGGAAGAGGCGCATTGGCAGAGCGCCTGGCTGAAGGATTATCCTGAAAGCCGTCTTGTACGGCAGGAAAACTGGGACCGCCCGCGCGTCACCGAATGGCTCGATGCCCTCGAAGCCGAGCTGGAGCGGGCAGGCGAGGCCTATATCGTCGCCCACAGCCTCGGATCCGTGCTCGCCGCCCGTCTTGCCGGGCGTCCGGCGGCCCGGCGGGTGAAAGGCGCGCTGCTGGTGGCGCCCTGCGATCTCGACGTCACCGACAAGCTGCATCCCGGCAGTATCGGCTTTGGGACGATGCCGACGGAGCGGCTGCCATTCCCGAGCATCCTCGTCGGCAGCCTCAACGATCATTACATGTCGCTGGAGCGGCTCACCTATTTCGCGCGGCTCTGGGGCAGCGATCTGCGCAATGCCGGGCTTGCCGGGCATATCAATGTCGCCAGCGGATATGGCCGCTGGCCGGGTGGCTACAGGCTGTTCGACATCCTCAAACACAAGACGCGGCATCTCGAGAAAATACCCCAAAGAAAGCATTCACCTGGCCGGGAAGTTCCACTAGCTTAGCCGCGCGAATTCCACCCCCCGGCTTGGTGTCGCGGCCTTCCCAGCCGCGCGACCCCGCCGGTCCAGTCGTCACAAAGGTCATATGTCATGAGTCTCCGTATCAACGATGTCGCCCCTGATTTCAGCGCCGACACCAGCCAGGGTCCCATCCAGTTCCACGATTGGATCGGTAACGGCTGGGCCGTGCTCTTCTCGCATCCGAAGAATTTCACGCCTGTCTGCACGACCGAGCTCGGCACGATGGCGGGTCTCGAAGGCGAGTTCAGCAAGCGCGGCGTGAAGATCATCGGCATCTCCGTCGATCCGGTCGAAAGCCACGCCAAGTGGAAGGGCGACATCAAGACGGCCACCGGCTTCGAAGTCGAATATCCGCTGATCGGCGACAAGGACCTGAAGGTCGCCAAGCTCTACGACATGCTGCCCGCCGGCGCCGGCGACAGCTCGGAAGGCCGCACGCCCGCCGACAACGCCACGGTGCGCTCGGTCTTCGTCATCGGACCGGACAAGAAGATCAAGCTGATCCTCACCTATCCGATGACGACAGGCCGCAACTTCAACGAAATCCTGCGCGCCATCGATTCCATCCAGCTGACGGCCAAGCACCAGGTCGCGACGCCCGCCAACTGGCAACAGGGCGACGACGTGATCATCACGGCGGCTGTTTCCAACGAGGATGCGATCGCCCGGTTCGGGTCTTTCGATACGGTGCTGCCGTATCTGCGCAAGACGAAGCAGCCGGCGGCTTGAGGGGTGCCGGGGATGAGGCGGGTGCAGTGCTAGCGGCCCCCTCATCCGCCCTTCGGGCACCTTCTCCCCGCTGGGGAGAAGGGAATGTCGAGGATGCTGCTCGCGCCAACTTCCCCTCTCCCCTCGGGGAGAGGGTAGGGTGAGGGGGCTCCGGGCGAGAGGGGTCGCTTCCAAACAAGCGCCGCCCTCACACCTCCGCGTGAAAATGATGCTTCTGCACACTTCCGGCCGAGCGGCGGATGACTTCGGCGATCTCCATCAACTGCCTGACGAGCGGTGTCGAGTTGCGCCAGATCATGCCGATCGTGCGTGACGGGCGCGGCGACTGGAAGCGGGCGATCGAGACCTGGGCCGAGCGCGTCTCGACCGGCACCGCCATTTCCGGAATCAATGTGATGCCGATGCCGGCGCTGACCATCTGGACGAGGGTGGAGAGCGAGCTGCCTTCCATGATCTCGCGCGGACGGGCCGAGCCGATGCGACAGACGGACAGCGCCTGGTCGCGGAAGCAGTGACCTTCCTCGAGCAGCAGCAGGCGCATTTCCCGCAGCATGTCGCGATCCGGCACCGGGCGGCCTTCGTCTTCGAGCCGGCGCACCAGCACGAATTCCTCGTCGAACAGCTTCAGCTCCGTCAGCGACGGCTCCGAGACCGGAAGAGCGACGATCGCCAGGTCGAGATCGCCGCGGGAGAGCTCCTGCACCAGCTTGGCGGTCTGGGTTTCGCGCACCTCGATCTGGATGCCGTCGAAGGTGGCGTTGAGATCGTTGATGATCGCGGGCAGCAGGTAGGGTGCGACCGTGGGGATGACGCCAATCCTGAGGCGCGCCAGGAACGGATCGCGCGAGGCGCGGGCGAGATCGCCGAGTTCGTCGACGGCGCGGAGAATATCGTGGGCGCGGGACGCGAACATCTGGCCGAAGGCAGTGAGCTTCACCTCGCGGGCGCTGCGCTCGAAGAGCTCGTTGCCGAGCTCTTCCTCGAGCTCCTTGATCTGCATGGAGAGCGCAGGCTGCGAGATGGCGCAGGCATCCGCGGCATGGCGGAAGCGACCGTGGCGGGCCAGCGCCTCGAAATAACGCAGCTGTTTCAACGTCAGGTTCTTCATAACTTTATCTTATCGCGGCAATCAGTAAATCCAACTTAAATTTATCACACGCTTCCGATAAGAAGAAGACAGGGGAGGGCGCGCGCAACGCCGCGCCAGCCGGTCCGCCACTGGCACTCCCTCTCAATAACCGATGAATTGCATCATCCAAGGAGAACGCTATGGACGACCAAAAACCCGACAGCGCAGGCAAATGTCCCGTGCCGCACGGCAATGCCGCGCATCGCCCCGGCAACCGCGACTGGTGGCCGAACCAGCTCGACGTGCAGGTTCTGCACGGTCACAACGTCCGCTCCGATCCGATGGGCGAAGCGTTCGATTACGCCGAGGAATTCAAGAAGCTCGATTTCGAAGCGCTGAAGAAGGACCTTCATGCGCTGATGACCGATTCGCAGGAATGGTGGCCGGCCGACTTCGGTCATTACGGCGGTCTCTTCGTGCGTATGGCCTGGCACAGCGCCGGCACCTATCGCATCACCGACGGCCGCGGCGGCGCCGGTCAGGGTCAGCAGCGTTTCGCGCCGCTGAACAGCTGGCCTGACAACGTCAACCTCGACAAGGCCCGCCGCCTTCTCTGGCCGATCAAGCAGAAATACGGCAACAGCATTTCCTGGGCCGACCTTCTGATCCTCACCGGCAACGTCGCGCTCGAATCCATGGGCTTCAAGACCTTCGGCTTCGCCGGCGGCCGTGCCGACGTCTGGGAGCCGGAAGAGCTCTATTGGGGTCCTGAAGGCACCTGGCTCGGCGACGAGCGCTACAGCGGCGAGCGCGAACTCGCAGAACCGCTCGGCGCCGTGCAGATGGGCCTCATCTACGTCAACCCGGAAGGCCCGAACGGCAATCCGGATGCGCTCGCCTCGGCCCGCGACATCCGTGACACCTTCGCCCGCATGGCGATGGACGACGAAGAAACCGTCGCGCTGATCGCCGGCGGTCACACCTTCGGCAAGACCCACGGTGCAGGCGATGCATCGTTCGTTGGCGTCGAGCCGGAAGGCAGCGCGATCGAAGACCAGGGTCTCGGCTGGAAGAGCACCCACGGCTCGGGCAAGGCTGGCGACACGATCGGCAGCGGTCTCGAAGTCACCTGGACGCAGACGCCGACGCAGTGGAGCAACTACTTCTTCGAAAACCTCTTCGGTTTCGAGTGGGAACTGACAACCAGCCCGGCCGGCGCCAAGCAGTGGGTCGCCAAGGATGCCGAAGCTTCCGTTCCCGATGCCTTCGACGCCTCGAAGAAGCATCGCCCGACCATGCTGACCAGCGACCTCGCGCTGCGCGTCGATCCGATCTACGAAAAGATCTCGCGTCGCTTCCTGGAAAACCCGGCTGAGTTCGCCGATGTCTTCGCCCGCGCCTGGTTCAAGCTGACCCACCGCGACATGGGACCGAAGGCCCGCTATCTCGGACCGGAAGTGCCGGCTGAAGACCTGATCTGGCAGGACGTCGTGCCTGCCGTCGACCACAAGCTGATCGACGATGCCGACATTGCGGCGCTCAAGGAAAAGGTTCTGGCGACGGGTCTTTCCGTGCAGGAACTGGTCTCGACCGCCTGGGCATCCGCGTCCAGCTTCCGCGGCTCGGACAAGCGCGGCGGTGCCAACGGCGCCCGCGTCCGTCTTGCTCCGCAGAAGGATTGGGAAGCCAACCAGCCGGCGCAGCTCGCCAAGGTTCTCGGCGTTCTCGAAGGCATCCAGAAGGACTTCAACGCTGCCCAGACCGGCGGCAAGAAGATCTCTCTCGCCGACCTGATCGTTCTTGCCGGTGCTGCCGGTGTCGAAAAGGCGGCCAAGGCTGCCGGTCAGCCGGTCAACGTTCCCGTTACGCCGGGCCGTACCGATGCGTCCGAAGCACAGACCGATGCGGCATCCTTCGCCGCACTCGAGCCGCGCGCCGATGCGTTCCGCAACTATGTCAACGGCAAGCGGAAGCATTTCATGAAGGCCGAGGAAGCCCTCGTCGACCGGGCGCAGCTGCTGACGCTGTCGGCACCTGAGATGTCGGTGCTGATCGGCGGTCTACGCGTGCTGAAGGCCGGTGCTCCCGAGCACGGCGTCTTCACCTCGCGTCCGGAGACACTGACCAACGACTTCTTCGTGAACCTGCTCGACATGGGCACGAAGTGGGCACCGCTGGCAGGCAAGGACGGCGTCTATGAAGGCCGCGACCGCAAGACCGACGCCGTCAAGTGGACCGGTACCCGCGTCGACCTGATCTTCGGTTCGCACTCGCAGCTGCGCGCCATCGCCGAAGTCTACGGCCAGTCCGACGCCAAGGCGAAGTTCGTCAAGGACTTCGTTTCGGCCTGGAACAAGGTCATGAACGCCGACCGTTTCGATCTCGTCTGATCGATCGAGAATTGTGCTGGACGCGGCCTCTGCCGCGTCCAGTTCACGGCAGCTCCGTCGGCTAAGCCGTTTTATTCCTGACTAATTTACGACGGGATTAATCACATTTTTGGGACACTGTGTTCCGCTCCCGGGGGTAGAAAATATCCGTTGCGAGGCGTAACAGTGGATTCGTGATATATCGCTGTTGGCATTTTTGCCGCGCGAGTGACAAGACGGCCGTACGGTAAACGCACGGCGGTCGATCCCGAAAACAACGCGAAGAGTTCTTTTCACGTCCACAGTTCCGCGGCGCCACCTCCCAGGCGCTCACGCGGGCGTCCGCATTGATAATTCCTCCCGAAAAATTGCTATTCGACACTGATCATGACCACACCTTGCCCCGAGTTGTTTAAAACCCTCTTCGGCATCGCCTCCTATCCCGCTGCGCGGGAAATGGATGAAAGCGACCTGATGCCGAGCCAGACCTTCAGGAAGGCGCTGCGCATCGTCCTGACGATCGCCTATAACCAGACGCTGTCGCGCACGACGCCGCATCGCAAGATCCGCCGGATCGGCGGTATGGGCGCGCACGACGCCGATGCCATCCTCGATCTCCTCAAGTTCGCCGATATCGTCTCCGGCGATGACAACGGCTACCGGATCACCCGGTCGCTGCGCATGGTTTCGCTTGCCGAGATCTATGCCGCCATCACGCCGGCGCGGATGCTTCCGAAGACCAGCTTCGATCATCTCTATGACGCGATCATCGACAAGGCCCGGACGGCGGCTATCGCCGATCTCGACGGGATCGATCTGTCCTCGACGCTTGCCGATCTGCTCGGCACCGAACATGGCGCGAGTCTCGAAATGGGCGAGCGCGGCCACTAAGACCTGCAATCGCCGATTTTGTATCAATCGGCGATAGTGGTTCTGGATTTTCTGCTGTTTCAGCGGTATGTCACGATTGATGAGTGACACACGGTTTCCAACAGCGCTGCAAATCGTCGTGACGGTCGCGGTCAATGAGGCCGCGGGCGTTCGCACGACCAGTCCGCAATTGGCAACCAGCCTCGATACAAATCCCAGTTTTGTCCGGAAAATCGTTTCGACCCTGTCGAAATCGGGAATACTGATTTCCTCAGACGGCGTCAGTGGCGGTATCCGCCTGGCGCGTCCGGCGCCCGATATCAAGCTTCTGGAAATCCATGGCAGCGTTCTGCCGGAACAGAAGGCGTGGTCGGCACGCGAAAACATCCCCACCATCTGCTCGGTCACGCGCAATATCAGCGCAGTATCCGACCAGCTCAGCGCCCGGGCTGACAAGGCTGTCGCCGGTGTGCTCGAAGGCGTTACGGTCCAGGATTGCATCGACAGGATCAATCAGCTCGACCGCGCCGCGCTCACAGCCGCCTCGCATTCCTGAAAAGCACTTATAAAAAAGAAGCCCGGAGGGAAATCCGGGCTTCTTCACTGTGATCGGAGGTCAACCAGATCACATGACGTGCGTCTCTAACCGCACGTCAATTCATTAGAAGTCGCGCTGCAGGCGGAAGAAGCCTTCAACGTAATCCTGGGAGTCCTTACCGTTAACGGTGTAGTTGCCGTAATCTTCCTTGACGTAGGTAGCGGCGAACTTAGCGTTCAGGTTTTCGACGACCTTGTAGTCAAGGGTCACGCCAGCGCGCCACATGTTGCCGTCGTCCCATTCGCCGTTAGCGTCTGCAACGATGTTGTCAACGTACTGAGCGCCAGGGGTGATCGTGAACTTGTCGGTCGCCTTGAGAGCGTACTGAGCAACGATCGACCATTCACCCTTGTTGTAGTAGGCGTTCGAGTAGCTGCCGATGTCGGCAGAAACGTCGTCCTTGCCTGCGCCGCTCGACCACAGAGCTGCAACATCGAGCGTGCCCGGGCCGATGTCAGCGTCGATACGTGCAGTGATCGCGCCTTCCTGAGCCTTGGTGTCGTAACCGCCGTAAACTGCCCAAGCAACCGTACCGAACTTGCCGCCAACGCTAGCGTCGACGCCGAGGTCATTGCCGTTGTCGCCGGTGCTCGGACGGCCAACGCCGAGTTCTTCCAGAGCTACGCCAGCGTAGAAGTCGCCTGCGTCGTACTGGTAACGGATAGCGTTGGTGTTGGTGATGTTCGCCATTGCATCGGTTTCACCCGAGAAGTCGTTATCCCACCAGCTCGTGAACTTACCAACGCGGAGGCCGGCGATGTCGATGTAAGCCTGGTCGATAACGGTCTCGTTGGCGTCGCCGCCGAGCATCGTCGAAGCGCCGCCGAATGCAGACGGTGCGAAGTCGGTGTTGCCACCGCGGAAGTTGGATTCCAGAACGATGCGGCTCGTCAGCGTGCCGTACTCGGTCTCGCTCTTGGCGTCGAAAGCGACGTGAGCGCGGGTACGGGACTGCCAGTCTTCACCGTTGTTGTTGTCGTATGCATCGCCGAAGCCGAAGCCGACGTCGAAGCGGAGGTAGCCACCGATCTTGAGGCAGGTTTCGGTGCCCGGGATGTAGAAGTAACCAGTGCCGTAGGCGTCGCAAACGCGAACGTATTCAACAGCTTCCGGCTCAGCTGCAACAATGGCGTCGGCCGCGTATGCGCCGGACACCGAGCTCAGCGCAGCCGCCGAACCAATGAGAATAGAACGAATGTTCATAGCAGTTCCTTTTTCAATCGGGCGCAGGAAATCGCGCCGAGAAATCAGCGTCAAAAACCCATCCCAGTTTTGTCGAATCCCCTCGGGGGAAAGCGGCAACCCGCGAGTATTTGGATCGCATATCGCTCAAACCGTATCAAGCTAAGATACGGTTGAGTCACGCTGTTGCTGACCCCTGTTGCCAAAACGACACAAAATTGCCTTGTGAAAGCGCAGATATGGGAGGAACTGAGGGCGGAAACAAGGCGTTGATGATTGAAAAACAACGAAAATCCGCGATCGCGGCGGATTTTTGTGCTGCCAAAAAGACGCTTTCAGCAAAGATTTGGACATAACCTATATAAAAGCTGGCTATTTCGTTGCGTGCCCACGCTTTCGGCGTTATTTGGCAGTAAGCGAAAGCATATGGCGCGGATTGTGCAGGGCTATCGAAGATGTTGACGAAAAAGGGAAAGTACGGGCTCAAGGCGCTTGTCGATCTGGCGAAGCTGGCACCCGGCGAGACGGCCTTCATCAATGATGTTGCGGCGCGCAACAATATCCCGAAGAAGTTCCTCGATACGATCCTGCTCGAATTGCGCAATGTCGGCATCCTGCGCTCGAAGAAGGGGCCGGGCGGCGGCTACTCGCTGTCGAAGCCGGCTTCCGAGATCAGGATCGGTCATGTAATCCGCACGCTCGACGGCCCGCTGGCGCCGATTCGCTGCGCCAGCCGCACGGCTTATGAAGCCTGCGACGACTGTTCGGATCCCGAAACCTGTCATGTGCGCAGGTCGATGACCGAAGTGCGCGATGCGATTGCCGATATTCTCGACAACATGACGCTGGAACAGTTCGTCGCCAAGGGCGGCAATCTTGCTGACGGCGGCGAGGACGAGGTGCTGCCGGTTTCGGCTGCCAGCTGATCAGATTTCCCAGCTATGGCTGTAATGGGCTGCCGCCTTGGCATGCAGGCGTTCGAGCTTGCCGCCGAGCGCCCGGATGCGGGCATTGCGCCAGTGGCGGTCGAGATTGAGGCCGATGCCTCCGGTATCCCCCTTGGCGATTTCGAAGATGGCGGTTGCGGTGCGTAGCGCGAGCTCACTCGCGTGCGCTTGGGCGGCTGTGGCGGAGAATTCGGCGTCGGCGATTGCCGGGCCTGAATTGATCTGGGCGATATCGAGCCGGTGACCGGCGCGCTCCAGAAGGGCGGCTGCCGCCTCGATGCCGACGATCAGGGTCCCTGCCGCGGCCGGGACGGCGCTGGTCTCCTGCAATTCCGACAAAACAGCGCGGGCGATGCCGAGATCGACTCCGGCATTGAGCAGGGCGGTCATCGCTGCTGCCGGTGCACCCTGCCGGACCGCGGCATCGGCTCGGGCCTGGACATTTTCGGCAACGAGCAGCGCGGTTCCGTTGGTGCGCTGTCCGAAACCATCCCAGCTGTCGACGGATTGCAGTCCCTCGCTTCGGCGGTTGACGTAGAGGAGCTGGTTGTCCGCCGCGCCTGATATGACCAGCCAGTCGGCGAAGAGCACGCCCGGCGCCTGCGCGCTGCGGCCGTCGATTCGATGGCCGAGCGGTAAGTTGGTGATGGAATCAGCGGGAAATGATGCCGTAGCGAAGCGGTCGCCTGATAGCGCGCGGGAGAATAACAGCCGCTGCAGATCCTCGCCGCCGTGCAGCCGCAATCCTTCGAGCGCCGCGAAGTGGATCGCCAGGCATTCGCCGATCGAGGCGTCGCCCTCGGCGATGATCGCGACGATCTCGGCAAGCAGCGCGTTGCTGACATCCAGCCCCTCATATTCCGGGGGCACGGTGATTCCGGTCAGACCCGAGAGCGAGAGGGCATCGAGTTCCGGGAAGGGGAGAATGCGGTTGATATCGCGCTCGCTCGATTGGCGGCGGAAGCCGGCGGCGAGCCTGCGGGCGGCGGCCACGGCTGCCTCCTCGCTCTCGATCCGGTCGGCCGGCGGTCTCAGCCGGTCGTGCAGTTGCGATATCGTTCCCATCGGTCATTCTCTTCCTGATGCCCGTATGAGTGATCGATCCTACCTCGATTGATAAGGCCGGTTTTTCTACAAAATCGGTATGGTTTGAATTTTTCTACCGGCTTGTCAGCTGCGGCACTTTGCCTAACTATCTCGTAAAGCTCACAATTCGAACGTCACCGCTTCCAGCATCGCCCGGGATCGATTATGGCTCACTCTTTCGCAGACGACGACCGTGAGGTTCAGACCATGTCACCGCCAGCCCGGCAGCGCCTCCAATTCGATCCAGGCGACATGCCGATCTATGCAATCGGGGATATCCACGGCCGCCATGACCTTCTGGAGATGGCGGAGCATACGATCGTCAGGGATGCGGCGCGCCTTCCGGGCCGCAAGCTGATCATCACGCTCGGCGACTATATCGACCGCGGCCCGTCTTCGGCGCAGGTGATCTCGCATCTGATGATGCCGCCGCCGGAGAATTTCGATCGCATTTGCCTGACCGGCAATCATGAAATCATGATGCTCGATTATATCGACGGCAAGATTTCCTACACCGAATGGATGCGTATGGGCGCCGATGCGCTGCTGCGGTCCTATGGGCTCGATCCCGATCATCTGCCGCTGATCTTCCCGACGACCTCGAAGCTCGACACCTTCATCCGCCAGTCGCTGCCGAAGTCGCATATCGATTTCATGCGCGACATGCCGATTTACGCGGATACGCCGGATATCCTCTTCGTCCATGCCGGGATCGATCCCGGCGTGCCGCTCAGCATGCAGAGCGACGAGGACCTGGTCTTCATCCGCGACCGCTTCTTCTATGCCGACCGGTCGCTGCCGAAGCTCGTCGTACATGGTCATACGCCGGTGCCCGAGCCCGATATCCAGCCGATGCGGCTCAATCTCGACACCCGGGCCTTCAAGAGCGGCAGCCTGACCGTCGCCAGGTTCTGGCGCGGTCAGGTCCACATCTTCTCCACCTGATCAGGCGTTGGTTTCCGCCGGCTCCGGTTTGCGCGGCATTTCCTCGGTATAGTAGCTCACATATTTCTGGCGGTAGCGTTCGGTGCCGCCGAAATTGCTGAACTTGCTGAGCTCAGACATATCCGTCTTGTTGAGGATGACGCCGAGCACCTTCTGCTTGATCTGCGGTTCGGCGTTCAGGATGTCGCGCACCACCGTCGTCGGCGTCTGGCCCCATTCGGTGACGAACAGGAAGCCGTCCACCTGCGGGGCGAAGGCCTTGGCGTCGATGACCGGGCCGAGCGGCGCCAGGTCGACGACGACGTAGTCGAACATCTTGCGGGCGTTTTCCATCAGGTTGAACATGCCCTGCGATGCCAGCAGTTCGCTCGTATGCATCAGGTTGTCGTTGGAAACGACCGGCAGGATGGCAAGCTTGGTGCGGTTGTCGACCTTGACGGCGCTGGCCCACGGGATTTCGCCGAGAACGGCTTCGACGAGGCCCTTTTCCGGCGGCTGCTTCAGCATGCGGGTCAGGCCGGGGTTGCGAAGGTCGGCGTCAATCAGCAGCGTGCGCTTGCCGCTGGAGGCGAGCAGAGCGGCGAAGTTCGCCGCCGTCGTCGACTTGCCTTCGCCCGGGAGCGCGGAGACCACGCCGATGACGCGGTCCGACTTGCCCTGGAACATGACGTCGCTGGCGAGCTTGGCGTTGCGCAGCGTTTCGGCAAAGACCGAGCGCGGCGCTTCGAGAACGATGCGCATGATGCGCTCGAAGCTGGCGCCATCATCGGCCGGCATTTCCACCGGCTTGGGCAGCGGCTCCTTGCGCGGCTTGAAGACCTTTCGCTCCTTCGGCGGCTTGCCGACCAGCGGCAGGTAGCCGAGGAATTTCAGGCCGAGGATGGTGCGCACGTCGCCTTCGACACGGAAGAAGCGTTCGCGGAATTCCTGGAATGCCGTCAGCGCGCCGCCAGCCATCAGGCCGAGCACGATGGCGAGGCCGAGCGTCATGGTCTTCTTCGGGCTGGAGGGCGATGCCGGAACGCCGGCCTCGGAGATGACACGGGCCTTGGCGATCGGGAAGGACTGCTGCTGCGAGGCCTGCTCGTAGCGGGCAAGGTAGGATTCGTAGAGCGTCTTCAGCGCCGTTGCGCGCTGTTCCAGATCGTTGAGCTTGACGATCGACTCGTTGGATTCGGAGTTCTTGCCGGTCAGGTGCTCGATATTCTGGCGCAGCGATGCTTCACGCGAGCGGGCCACTTCGAATTCGTTGCGGTAGCTCGAGGTCAGCTGCTGCAGTTCTTGGAAGATCTGGCGGGTCAGGTCTTCCTTTTCGCCGCGCAGCTGCACGGCCTGCGGATGGTCGGCGCCGAAATTGGTGGTGATCTCGGCTTCGCGGCGGCTGACCGAGATATAGCGCGTGCGCAGATCCTGGATGACCGAATTGTCGGTCTGGCCCGACGAGATGGCCGCATTGTTGACGGCGCCTTCAGGCCCCTGATCGACGATCGACTTGAACTGGTTGTAGCGGGCCGAGGCGCTGGCGGTATCTGCCTGGGCGACGATCAGCTGCTTGTTGAGGTCGGCGAGCTGCTGCTCGGACATCAGTTCGCCGTTGGCCGAGGTCAGGCCGTTCTGGCTCTTGAACTTAGCGACGTCGAGTGCGGCTTCCTGCGAGCGGTTGCGCAGGTCGGCGAGGCGCTCCTGCAGCCAGACGGAGGCGCGCTCGGTGGCGTCGAAATTGGCGTTCAGCGTGTCGTTCAGATAGGCGTCGGCATAGGCCTTGGTGATGCGCGCGGCGAGCAGCTTGTCGGTCGAGCGGAAGGAGACCGCGATAACCGAGCTGCGGGTAACGCGCGAAACGTTGAGTGCCTGCTGCAGCAAGGCGGCAGCCTTCTGGCGGCGGCCTTCCTTGGCGTCGTCGTCGGAGACCGGCGGGCCGCCTGGCGTCAATGCACTGACGACGACCTTGAGGCCGGATTTGACGAGATCGACGGGACCCTGGCCGGGATCGAGGATCGTCTGGTTTTCCGAGAGGTTCTGGGCGTCGACGACGCGCAGCGCCAGTTCGGTCGATTTCAGGATTTCGACGGCGCTGGCGATCTGCATGTCCACCTGCTGGGAGCTGGCGGCGGGCGCCTGATCCTCGGCATATTTGGTCATGCTGTCATCCAGCAGGATCTGCGTCATCGAGGTATATTGCGGGGTCGCAAACAGCAGGTAGACGGCGGCGACTGCCACAAGCGCGGCAACGCAGAGCGCAATCGAACCGGCCCGGCGGATCACAATGGCGATCAGGCGATCGATGTCGATAAAGCTATCGGAATCGTCAGGGGCCTTCGGAACTGTGCTGTGCAGGGTCAGGTTTCGTTGATTCATGGGCTCTTATCCTTTGCGCGAGCGCGAAGCGCCGCCTGTGACTGTGATTTCCGTATTCTGAGCGGCAGCGCCGCGAAGGGCCGCCGTCATGCGGTTGAAACGGACTGCGATGGGCATTCTGAGATGGGCAACGGCCAGCGGATCGCGCCAGGCCGCCCGGATCGCCCCGGAGAGGGAGCGGCGCTTGATGCTTTCGACCAGTTCGAGAAAGGCATGCGCCTGGCGGAGGCTGCGGGCGCGGAATTTCTGAGCGGCTGTTGCCGCGGCATCGAGGCTGTGACGGGCAAGAAACCGGCGGTCGCCTTCCATCATCGCTTCGATATGGTCGAGACGAAGCACGCGGGAGATCGATCCCTCGCGGATGTGATAGTTGTAGCCCGGCTCGGGTTCGAAGACGCAGGTGGCGCCGAGCGCCATCGCCGAGGCGAGGAAGAGATAATCTTCGCCGATGCGCAGGTTTTCGTCGAAGCGCAGGCCGTGCCGTTCGATGAAGGCACGCTCGAAGACCGGCTTCAGGTAGCCGAAATTGTGCTCGTTGCGGAACAGCGCGTTGGAGCGGATGAAATTCGCAAGCGTCAGCTCCGGCGTCGTGGCGAGAGCGGCGGGCGAGAACATGGTTTCGGGCGCCGTGCCGTCGGCGCGGATCACCCGCATGTTGTCGACGGCGATCTGGGCACCCGCTGCTTCGGCGCGCGCGATCATGCGCTTAAGGCGATCCGGCTCGATCGTGTCGTCGGCGTCGAGGGTCGCCAGCCAGCGGCCGCGCGCGGCATCGATCGCCGCATTGCGGGCTGCCGAGGGGCCGCCGTTCTTTTCGAGCGCAATGAGGCGGACATTGCCGCCATAGGCAGCTGCGACCGCATGCGTCGCATCGCTTGAGCAGTCATCGGCGACGATGATTTCCACCGTCACGCCCGTCTGCGCCAAAGCGCTGCCGATCGCCTTGTCCAGCGTTTCGGCAGCATTGTAGGCTGCAATGATAAAGCTGATGTCGGGCAGCTTTTCGCTCATGCAGCCCCCTCGACAGCGCCGTATTGGCGGATTTCGCGAACGCCGAGCAACCCGCTGACGACGCCGATATGCATGGTGCCGCGCAGCGCATAGCGATAGCGCGGAACCGGAACGAGAACGCAGACAGCCGCGACACCGAGGCAGTAACCGGCCTTGGCGGTGGCGAGGCCGATATGCTTCAGGCGGGCAAAACCACTATTCTTTTCCTGCAGCAGGCGGCCATGCGTCTGGCCGAAGCGGAAGCGGCGCTTGGCAAGCCAGGAGAGGCCGGCGCGGTTTTCCGAAACCGGTTCATAGACATGGGCTTCCGGCGCGAAGGCGATCTTGCCGCCGTCGTGATGCATGTAGCTGAAGAATTCCGTGTCCTCGCCGCCGGTCTTGCCGAGCGCAAGGTTGAAGCGGCGGCCGGCGACGCGCGGCGAATTCAGCTTAAGCAGGACGTTGCAGGTATAGCCGGTGCGGATTTCGCCATCGACCCAGACGGGCAGGGTCGAGTGGAAATCGCCCTCGCGCATCCAGGCGGGCGCCGTCTGCGAATAGACGCTGCGGACAGGGCCGAGCACGGCATCGGCGCCGCTCATTTCAGCGGTATGCAGCAGCTCGACCAGCCAGTTCTCGGATGCGTCCTCATCGTCGTCGATGAAGGCGAGGTAGTCGCCAGTCGCATTTTCGAGGCAGGCGTTGCGGGCGATCGAAATGTTCGATGCCGGGCAATGCACATAGGCGATCTCATGGGGAATGGTCGAGCGCAGGGCCTCGACGCGGCCTTCGGCGCTGCGGGTCTGGTCGTTATCGGCAACGATGATGCGCAGCCTGGCATTCTCGGGGACAGCGAGGACGGCAAGCGAAAGCAGGGCTTCGTCTAGCGACGCGCGCCGATATGTGCAAACACCAATGTCGATCTGCATGATCTGGTCCTTCATCAGGAGACCTTCCGGTTGCGGAAGCTCAGGAGCTCCATCCAGAAACCGGCCGACCAGGCGAAATGCATCACCATGGCCGAGAAGGCCGCGAGCGGCCCGTAAGGATTGCGCTGGCCAACGGCCATCCAGAAGCCGTAGCCGACGCAGGCGATTGCCCACAGGCTGAAGGGGATCACGGCGATCCAGTTCAGCACGGCAAGAAACGCACCGATGAAGACCGGCACGACAGCAAGCGGCAGCATCTGACGAAGCTTCGGCAAATTGCCATGCTTCAGGATGTTCTTGGCGCGTCCCCGGCCGTAGCCGAGATATTGCCGGAAGAGCGTTTTCACGCTCGAACGCGGATAGTAGATCATCCGCGTCTTGTCGGTCATCCAGATGCCGAACCCCGCCTTTTTCAGACGGTAGTCCAATTCCGCGTCCTCATTATGGCTGAATGTCTCGTCGTAGCCGCCGACCGTGTCGAAGGCGTTGACGCGCATCAGCGCGTGGTGGCCGTGATCGGTCCAATGGCCCTCGGCGCCCTCGCGATGCTTGGAGCCGCCATTGCCGAGCTTGGAGTTCTGGGCGAAGGCCGTCGCCTTCTGGAAAATGCCGAAGCCGACCGTTTCCATGGCGACGACGACGGAATCGGCTTCCGTCAGCTCGGCCTCCTCGACGAGGCGCTGGCAGTAATCGTCCGGATAGTCGCCATGCGCGTCGATGCGGATGAAATATTCGTAGTCGCGACCGAAGGTGTTGACGGCGAGATTGATCGCCGCGCTCTGCAGCCGGCGTGGATTGTCGAGAAGGATGACGCGCGAATCGTTCTCGCTGATACGGGCGACGATCTCGCGGGTGCCGTCGGTGCTGCCGCCGTCGGCAACGACGATGCGGGCATTGAGCTCTTCGAGCGCCGGATCGAGCTTTTCGATCAGCGGCTCGATATGCTTTGCTTCGTTCAGGCAGGGAATGATGATGAGGCTGGAGACGCTGGAACAAACATCAGTCTTCATTGCAGTCAACCCTTCTTGAGCTGCGGGAGCAGTGACAACGGAACCGGCGGCGCGCCCCTCGGCAGCGGCCGGTCCAAGATTGGAGAGCGTTTCGACCAGCGCGCGGCAATCGGCGCGTTCGGTCATCCAGGTGCGGCGGTCGGTGGACGAAACCGCCGAGGAGAGCGAGCCGTAATGTTCGGCCGTCAGCCCCTCGAACATCGCCTGCAGCGCGACTGCGGATGGTTCGCCGAGCGTCAGGCCAAGACCGCGCGATGCGACGAAGCGATTGGTCTCTGTGCCCTCGACGGTGATCGGCACGCTGCCATAGAGGCAGCCTTCATAGAGCCGGTTCGGCAGCAGCCAGGAGGAGTTCTGGCCCTCCTCGAAGAAGTCGATCGCCCAGGAGAAATGCACCTCGCCATAGATATCGGCGAGATCCTCCGGGTTTTTGTAGGGGCCGCGAAAGCTGAGATAGGGCTCGTTCGCGACGAAGGCGTCGAAATCCTCGAATTCGGAATAGGCCGGGCGTCCGCGCAGGATGACCTCGACGCGGCCTTCCATGCGGCGGGTGAAATCGGCAAGCAGTTTCAGCGACTTGCGGCAGCGGAGCGCGCCGAACCAGCCGATCTTCCAGGGCTCGCCCTGTTGCGGCGGCAGGCGCAGCGAGGTGGCCTGGGGCATTCCCGCCAGCGAGAGCACCTTGTTTTCCAGAAGCGCGATCGGCGCCTTCAGGGCCGATTTCGGGGCAAAGTAGTTTTCGATGAAGGCCGGCGAGCTCGTCAGGATCAGGCGGGCGTTGCGGCCGAAATGGGCCTCGGCCCGGCGCAGCGCCTTGCCCGGTGCCTTGTCGCTCAGGAGCAGGCGGTGGATGTCGAGGCATTCATAGACGACGGGCACGCCGCCGAAGATGCTGCTCGCGCGGTCGGCGACGGCCAGCGCTTCCAGATTGCGGCCGATGATGACATCGGGTCGCTCGACGCCCTTCAACAGTCCGCGCAGACGGATTGCCGTTTTGGCAACCGCGCCTATACGCTGGGCGAACCTTCCGTCCGCCGTGCGGCCGAGCTCGACCGGCTTTACTCCGCTCACCTCCGCAAGTGCATTGTCGCCGCGGCGGAAGCCGGCGAGGGTCACGGCAGCGCCGCCCTCGGTCAGCATCAGCACGCGGCGGCGCACGGCCGGATCGGCCAGATCATGCACCAGATAAAGGACTTTCAGCATCAATGCTCCTGTGCGTAGACCGGCTCTGCCGGAGTCCGTTTCGGGGGTGTGCTAGGCAAGTCTCAGAGACCGGATGCACGCTCAGTTGAGCGTGCAGGCAATCGATTCCGGGAACTGGCATTTGTCGCCGGGCGCCGTATAGGCGATCCGGTCGATCTGCATCGTCGTCGGCTGGGTGTAGGCGAACTTGCCCATCCATCCGGCCAGCGTGTCCGTGCCCCAGAGGCTGAAGAAGATCTTCTGCGGGCTCTGCGGGATCTTGCTGGGATCCGTGACGTCCTGAACCAGCTTGCCATTCAGGTAGTAGCGCAGGCGGTTCTGTTCCCAGACGAAGGCATAGTCGTTGAAGCCCTGATCGGCGGGCTTGCCGACTGGCACCAGCTTCTCGTTGCCGCCCTTGGCCTTGATATACTGGTTCACCTGCACGGTGCCGCTATCCTTGCCGAGCACCTCGAAATCGATCTCGTCATGCTGCTGCTTGTCGGCCGGGCCGATATAGGTGAAGAAGGCCGAGTTCAGGCCGGGGCCGGTCGCGGTCTTGATACGGGCCTCGTAGGTGCCGTAGCTGAAGCGCTTCTTGGTCTGGATCTCGCCGCAGAGATAGTTGCGGTCCTTCGACTTGCCTTCGGCAAAGCCCAGTTCCAGCTTTCCGTCTTCGGTCTTCACCTGGTTTTTCGACCAGGTGCAGTTCTGGTGTGCGCCGTTGTTCCAGCCGTCGGAAATGTACCAGACGCTGCGGTCGATCTTGTCGAAGTCATCGACGAAGGATGTGCCTGTTGCCTGCTGGGCAGATGCGGGGAGGGCGCCGGCGAGGGCGGCACCCGCAGTCAAAGTCAGCCAAAGCAGTCGCGCATGGGCGATTGTGGTCGTCATGTCTCACCTTTGCTGTGGAACGAAATCGGCCGGGATATCCCGGCAGGATGGGGAGTGCGGACCCTTCTTCGTCCGGCCGCCGGTCAGGACGGCGTAGAGCTTCGGCGCATTGCTGCGCACCAGACCGTTCGAGAGCGCCAGCAGCGGGAAAAGCACCAGGAGGCAGCCGCAGAAGAAGAGCGGGTAGAAATCGACGCCCGTCTTGCCCCAGACCATGAAGAGCAGGATGAGCAGGGGGTAGTGGGCGCAGAAGATCCAGAAGCTCAGGCTCCCGGTCTTCGACAGGCGCTGGCCGACCGAGGTCTTGATCAGCAGTGCCGACAGCATCCAGAAGCCGGCGGCGCCGCCGATCGCCAGCGCATTGCGCGACAGTTCCACCCAGTCGGGCATCGACGGGCCGGTTGCATAGATCGCGGTCGCCAGCAGCGCCGAGAATGCGAAGAGCAGGAAGACGCCGAGCGGGGCGAAGCGGTCCAGCGCCTTGATGTCCAGCTTGTAGAGGCTGGCATAGATGCCGAAGGTGAAGCTGAACAGGATCGAGCGCTTGATAACGATGTAGAGCGACAACTGCGGCACGAGCGCCAGCAGCAGCAGCGTCGAGAGCGTCAGAAGCGGGGCGCGGCGCACCAGCCACGCGAGGATCGGCGAAATCAGGATGCAGACGAAGAGATCGCGCAGGAAGTAGAGCGGGATATTCGCCGGGAAGGCTTCGGCGGCAAACAGCTGGGACAGCAGTTCGCGGAAGCTCGATTGATAGGGGCTGATGACATAGCCGTCGCCGATGCCGACCGCGAGGATCGCCAGGACCGCGATGAAAAACAGCGTGTTCCAGATCAGGAACGGCAGAAAGACGGTCT
Organism: Rhizobium sp. OAE497; assembly: GCF_040546565.1. Classification (NCBI taxonomy): domain Bacteria; kingdom Pseudomonadati; phylum Pseudomonadota; class Alphaproteobacteria; order Hyphomicrobiales; family Rhizobiaceae; genus Rhizobium; species Rhizobium sp. OAE497. Next base: position 2,942,543 of record NZ_JBEPOA010000001.1, on the reverse strand, counting down.
GCGCCTTGGTGCGCACCGTTTTCGTATAGTTGAAGCCTTCCATCCCGCCGCGAAACAGCAGGTAGCCGGAAATGGCGCTGAGGCACGGAACCCCGACACGGAAGAGCGCTTCGCTCAGGAACACCCGCAGCCAGTCGAAGAAACCGTAGTTTCCATTGAACGGCGTATTCGCAGGGTCGAATGGTATGTGGACGAACACAATGCCCGAAATGAGCACGATGCGCATCAGGTTGATCCGCGAGGATACGTTAGCGTCAACGTTCACGTTATCTGTCACCCCTGTTGGAGCTGCACCTCCCCTGCAGCCGTTTCAAAGAGCAGACTCTGGCCCGCAGACGAAAAGCTAGAGCGTTTTGCCGGAAGAAAATATGGCACTGCAGCAAAAAGTGATCGCGAGTCTCGTTTTGTAACGGAGCGGAATCGCAGCTACCATGGCGTGTCGGGTGCCGTAACGGCAGTTGCAAATATGCTGCAGGGCCTTTGCGCCAGTGTATTTCCGAAAGTGATCATAAAACGTTTCCGCCTGTTGAGAAGCGTGACCCGCCGTGGAAAAGTTTTTCCGCTTTAGTGAAGGATGTCCTGTGTTTTGTTACAACGCGCAGGCCCGGATTGCGGCTGAAATGTGTTCGGATCACCCCCATTTGGGTCTAATCGGCACAGCCGCCGCTGGTATCGCTGATCTCAGCCTTTGACAAATTTCGGCCGGAATGCCCTTCATCATGCTGCGGCGCAGCAACTTGCCCCCGGATGATCCGGCGCTAGATGCGCACTCACCGCTCTGGCCTGTCAGGAGAAAGAATGGCGACCTTTACGATCATCATCCCGTTTTACCAGCGCGAGGACGGTATCCTGCGGCGGGCGCTGGCTTCGGTCTTTGCGCAGACCTACAGGGATTTCGATGTTCTCGTGGTCGACGACCAGTCGCCCTATCCGGCCGAGGACGAATTGAAGCCGCTTGGCGCCGAGGAGCGGTCGAGAATCACCGTCATCCGCCAGGCGAATGCCGGGCCGGGCGGCGCCCGCAATACCGGCCTCGACAATGTCCCGGCTGCCAGCCGCTATGCCGCCTTCCTCGATTCGGACGATATCTGGACGCCTGACCATCTGCAGAACGCCTATTCGGCGATGCAGAGCTTTGATGGCGATTGCTATTGGGCGTCGATCCATGGCGGCGAGGAATTCGACTATCATTTCGGCATCGCCGATCTCGAAAAGAGCGAGGGCGCGCACCGGCTCTCGGATGCGCCGCTGATCATCGAGCTGCCGGATATCGCCGGCGTCATGCTGAAGAACTGGGCGTTCCTGCACATGTCCTGCATGGTGATCGGCCGGCCGCTGATCGAGACGGTGCGCTTCGACGCGGCGCTGCGGCTGGCGGCCGAGGACGTGCTGTTCTTCTGCGATTGCATGCTGGCGGCGCGCCAGGTGCTGCTCTGCGGCGAGGCGGGCGCGTTGCGCGGCGAGGGGATCAACATCTTCCACGGCGTCGATAACGAATCGCCGCAGTTCCTGAAGCAGCAGTTCATCACCTGGATGGCGCTCGACCGGCTGGAAACGCGCTTCGCGGCGCGGCCGAACGAAATCTCGACGATCAAGGATTACAAGACGCGGGCGCGCAAGATGGCGCTCTGGAGCCAGGCGAAGCGGATGCGCAAGGCGCGCCTGCCGGATTTCCGCCTGCTGTTCCACTGGGCATGCCGCGATCCGGCGCTGTTTGCGAGCGCCTTCAAGCTCGCGGGTGGCAAGTTCTCGAAATAGCCGTCAGTCGGCCGGCGAGGGGAGCAGGTAGCGCAAGCCGCCGGCACCCCGCGTCGCGATTTCGACGCCGCCGGGACTGCGGAAGCGCTCGGTCTTGTCCATGAAGATGCCGCCGGCGATCGCCGGGACGGCACCCGGATTGGCGAGTGCATAGCTTAGCGCCGCTGCCGGGCCGGACTGCTTCTTCACGTCGAGGAAATGGCGCAGCTCGTATTTGCCGCGCACATGGCTTTCGTGGCGGCGCACGGCCGCCGCATCTTCCGCCGTCAGCTCGCAGGAGGCGAGGATCGCGCGATCGGCCTCATAGAGCTTGCGGATGTCGTCGGTGCGGTGGCTGCCGCTCAGCGAGTTGCCGCGCACGACCGCGCCATAGCCGCAGGAATGGATCACCTTGTAGCGGGCGCCGTTTGCGAGCGCGCGGACATAGAGCTCGTAATCCTCGCCGAGACGCATCTCCTCGCGGTAGCGCAGCTTGTGCGCATCGAGGAAGCTGCGGCGCATGACCGGCTTCAGGAAGCCGATCTCGCCGCGGCGCACGCCGCGCTTGGAGATGTTGCCGTCGACGAAGGCGACGAGATCGAGGAAGAGGGGACGGTCGGGAAAACGATCGAGCTGCTCCGGCGCGCGCATCACCGTTTCCGAATCGACGAAGGCGATGTTGTCGGCGACGAAATCCCAGTCGTCTTCGGCCAGCATGCGCCCGAAGCGGCCGGCGAAGAAGAAATCGTCCGCATCGAGGATGGCGATCAGCGGCGCTGTGGAGATCTCGATCGCGTGATTGCGGGCTGCCGATGGGCCGCGGTTCTTCTCGAAGGAGACGACGTTCAGCCGTCCGCTCGCATCATCCGCGGCGCGCGCCGCATCGGCCGTGCCGTCGCTGGAGCCGTCGTCGATGACGACGACTTCGGCCACTTCCTTCTCGCGCAAAGCCGAATTGACGGCCAGTCCGATCGTATCAGCCGCGTTCTTGGCGGCGATGATCACGCATACGCTTGCAACCACGTCGTGCCCTCCGTTGTTGCCGCAACAGTTAGGACGCCAGCGCCGCGGGGGCAATGCGAGAGGTCTTCAAAAGATGTTACGCCGCCCGGGAAGGCTCGGGCGAGGGCCGCTTACTGATTGAACGGCTCGGAATTGTTGAAGGGGCTGACCGGGATCTTGTCCTTGTCGTCACGCGCCGGCGCCAGGGCGGATGACATGCCCTTCGCGGCATTGCGCGCACGCGCTTCCTTCCACACGAGGAAAAGTACGCCACCGAAGTAGCCTATCTGCAGGAGAACCGCGCAGATCGCCGTTTGTATGAGAGTCGTCGTCAGGGAACCGTTCAACACATAGGTTGCCACGGCAAAAACGGCGAGCGCGCCGATCATGCTAACGAAAACGCGAGGTGCATACATGACGTTTGCCTCCCTTTAGGAGGTTGGTTCAATGAACAGTCACTGAACTCGGGCTTCCTCCTAAGGACCCTTTACTCGATATATTTTAGCAGGCCCTGAGTTTCAACAGAACGAAAGCATTAGTACCTTCAATCTTTCGTAGGCCGTTGCAGGTTTTCTACAGTGCTCCGCTTAAGATTTCCTCCCAGCTTTGCCTAAAATCGCCGAACGGCCGGTAACCATGCGATTTGCGGCCGTACGTCAGAAAAGGGCAAAACCTTACCCAAGGTTGTCTGCAATGGGGCATTGCACGCCTCGGCTCGCGCCACATTTGCATTGTCAGGACAACGCCTGAGAGCTCTATGCGTTCAACTTTTATTACAAAGATTTCATCTAAAACGATTTGAGTGTGCAGTGCAAAATGGATGGTGCGACGCAATATATGCGGCTACGCGCAAATAACATTTCGGTACTCGCGATAGTGGCCGCGGGCTTTTTGCAAATGCTTTTCGAATTTCCCGAAAGGATTTGTTCTTCAGTCTTTTTGCAGCGCAAAGCAAACTCCGACGGCATTAGTGCAGTGCAGCCGACTTAGACGGAAACATTGCATGCTTTGCATATTAATTTGAGCTAATCCTAAAGAAAGAAAAAGGTGAACACGGTTTCCAAAAGCCCCCTGTTACACACCCGTCTTCAAATTGTGGCTTAAAAAAACAAAATCCGCCCATACACTCCGAACCTGTCAGCGCTACCTCAGCGACCTGGGCATACCGACCAAACGGCAAACATAAGTGGAGTTAACTCTATGAAGTCTGCGACGAGATCGGACAGTACGCCATTCTTTGGCGTGGTTCATGCAAACGTGTTTCCGCCGACAGGCGGGATCATGAAGCGCGCATTCGATATTGCTGCTGCATCACTCGGCCTCGTTTTCCTGAGCCCGATTTTCCTGATGGTGATGCTGCTCGTCAAACTCTCCGATAAGGGGCCGGCCTTCTATGGTCATCGCCGTATCGGACATAACGGACAGGAATTCCGTTGCCTGAAGTTCCGCACCATGGTCACCGACGGTGACAGGGTGCTGCAGGAGCACCTGCGTAACAATCCGAAGGCAATGGACGAGTGGCGTGCGACCCGCAAGCTGCAGGACGATCCGCGGGTGACCGTGATCGGCAGCGTGCTTCGCAAGCTCAGCCTTGATGAGCTTCCGCAGCTCATCAATATCATTCGTGGCGAAATGAGCGTCGTCGGGCCGCGTCCCGTCGTACGTGACGAACTGGAGCTCTATGAGTCTTCGGCCGTCTTCTATCTTCAGGCACGTCCCGGCCTCACCGGCCTGTGGCAGATCAGCGGACGCAACGACGTCTCCTATGCCACGCGTGTCGCCTTCGACACCCACTATGTCGAAAACTGGTCTCTGACGCGTGACGTCATGATCATCGCCCGGACGATCCCTGCCGTCTGCATGCAGCGCGGTAGCTACTAACGCCGCTTCCACAGCTCGATACGTTCGCACGGTGCCGCCGATTGGCTTGCCGTGCAAATTCACGAGGAAGACTGAATGAAAGATTTCCTTTTTCGCCGCTTCACGGCACGCCGGTCCATTACCTCCAGTCTCGCCATCGTGGCGGGCTTTGGTGTTCTGATCGGCTCAGCCGGACTTGCCGGCGCTGCCGACTATCAGCTCGGCACGATGGACAAGCTGCGCATCCGCGTTGCCGAATGGCAGACGGCGGAGGGCGCGATCCGCGACTGGTCCGTGGTCAGCGGCGATTACTCGATCGGCCCGTCGGGCAGCCTCTCGCTGCCGTTCATTGGCGACCTCCCAGCCTCTGGAAAGACGACGGACGCGATCGCGCAGGAAATCGGTACCGCGCTGCAAAAGCAGTTCGGTCTCAAGGACCGGCCCTCGGCATCTGTTGAACTTGCCGAGTTCCGTCCCGTGTTTTTGACAGGCGATGTCGAAAAGCCCGGCGAATATCCGTTCGCGCCCAATCTCACGGTGGTCAAAGCCGTGAGCCTTGCGGGCGGACTTCGCCGCGCCGACGCCGGCCAGCGCTTTGCGCGCGACTTCATCAATGCCAAGGGTGACGCTGTCGTCTACACCTCGGAGAAGAACCGGCTGATTGCGCGCCGCGCCCGTCTGCAGGCCGAAACGCAAAACAGCGATGCCATCGACATGCCGGCGGAACTCAAGGATCTGCCGGATGGCAAAGCCTTGATGGCCAGCGAAGCGGCGTTGAAGGATACGCGCAAGAAGCGGCTGACGCTGCAGCTTCAGGCGCTCGACGACCTGAAATCGCTGCTGCAGGCCGAAATCGAATCTCTGGCGAAGAAGACCGAAACGCAGACGCGTCAGCTCGAACTCGCCAAGGAAGACCGCGACAAGATCGAGAATCTTGCCGAAAAGGGTCTGGCGCTCAGCGCCCGCAAACTGACGGCGGAACAACGCGCTGCCGATATCGAGGCAACGCTTCTCGATATCGATACCAATTCACTGAAGGCCAAGCAGGATATCAGCAAGGCCAACCAGGACGAGATCACCCTGCGCAACGACTGGGACGCCAAGCTTGCCCAGGAGTTGCAGGACACCGAATCCGATCTCGACACGCTCAACCTGAAACTCTCGACCAGCGATGCGCTGATGTCGGAAGCGCTGGCGCAATCGAGCGATGCAGCGCGCTTCGACCCCGAGAATGCCGCGAATATCAACTATTCGATCGTCCGCGAAGTCGACGGGCAGTCGAAGGAAATTCCGGTGCAGGAGAACATGGCCCTCGAGCCGGGCGACCTGATCAAGGTCACGGCCGGGGTCGCGATGCGATAGAAGCGGAGACCGCATGCGGATCGCCAAATCGGCAATTATTACTCCAGGCGTGAACGCGGCCTATGCCATTCCGGCGGTCGCGCTCTCGATGTTCTGCTTTGCCTATTCGATCCGTTTCGGGCAGGCGGCGATCCTGCTGTACTATGCACTCTGGCTGCCGCTGATCGCCGTCGACTACAAGAAGGTGCTCGGCAGTCACAGCAAGTTCGTCTGGCTCTATGCCTTCGCCGCCTTCGCCTTTCTCTCCGTGTTCTGGTCGCAGGTGCCCAGCGTTTCGATGCGCGCCAGCATCCAGTATTTTACGCAGGTGCTCTGCGCGCTGATCGCGGTGCGCACCGTCGATGTCCGCACGCTGACGCTCGGCGCGGTGGCGGGTGCGGCCGTCGTGCTGCTCTATTCGATCCTGTTCGGCTATTACGAATATGATCCGCTCGACGGGACTTACAGTTTCGTCGGGGCCTTTGCCTCGAAGAACCAGCTCGGCTTCTATGCCTCGATCGGCATCATCTTCGCCTTCGCCGCCGTCTTCATCTATGGCGAGCGGCGGCTCTGGATGATGGTGTCGGGCGCTGTCGGGCTGATGGCCGCCTACTGCCTTCTCGCCTCGCAATCGGCAACATCGGTGCTGACGACGGCCGTGATCGTGGCGCTGCTGATCGGATTGCGCGGCGTGCTGTTCCTGTCTCCAAACCAGCGCAAACTGCTCGTCATCGGCGGCGGTGTCGCGGCGATCATCCTGATCGTGGCGAGCGTCTATCTCGGCGTCGTCGATCTGGTGCTGGGGCTGTTCGGCAAGGATTCGACGCTGACGGGCCGCACCTATCTCTGGCAGCAGGGCATCGAGGCCTGGAAACAGAACCCGGCCGTCGGCATCGGCTATCAGGCCTACTGGGTGCAGGGCTTCTCGGAGCCGGAGCGTCTTTGGGAAGAGTTCTTCATCGGCTCGCGCAGCGGCTTCCACTTCCACAATACCTATATCGAAACGGCCGTGGAGCTCGGGCTAACAGGTGTCCTCATCCTCGCCGGCACGATCCTGGCGATGATCTGGGGCCATCTGCGCCGCGTCATCGAGGACGTGCGCAACGACGAGTCCTATTTGCTGCTCGGCATTGCCGTGCTGCTGACGATCCGCTCCTTCGTCGAGATCGACGTGCTGACGCCATATAATGTCGGTACCTTCCTGCTTTACTACACGGCGGGCAAGCTCGCCGGGGCGCGGAAGCGCTCGGCGATGGCCGAGCTGCGGCGCTACGAATCCATACCTGCTGCACATTCCTGATCATTTCATTGCCCCGCCGCAGTCTCGCGGCATCATGAGGAAACTGCATGAAGACCCTCTACGGGATCCAGTATTTGCGTGCCTTTGCGGCGCTTGCGGTCGTGGTGTTCCACGCGGCCGAGCGCACCGGTGGCCATTTCGCCATCGGCGCGGCAGGCGTCGACGTGTTCTTCGTCATTTCGGGTTTCATCATGTGGGTGATCAGCGACCGGCGCCCGGTAACGCCGCAGCGCTTCCTGCTCGACCGCCTGAAGCGCATTGCGCCGTCCTACTGGCTGGTGACGGGGATCATGGTCGCGGGCGCGATCGCCGGGCTCTTCCCGAACCTGCAGCTCAGCGCCGGCCATCTGCTCGGCTCGCTGTTCTTCATTCCCGTGCGTTCACCGAGCACCGGCGAAATCTGGCCGGTGCTGGTGCAGGGCTGGACGCTGAATTTCGAGATGTTCTTCTATGTGCTCTTTGCCGGCGCGCTGTTCCTGCCGCGCGCCTGGCGCCTGCTGTTCCTGACGGTGGTGTTCGGGCTGTTCTTCGCCGCCGGTCTCATCTGGGATCCGCAGTCGGCGGCACTCGCCACCTATACGCGGCCGATCATCCTCGAATTCCTCGGTGGCGTCTTCATCGCCGAGCTCTGGCTGCGGCGCAAGGTGGCGGGGACGAGCCTCGGTCTTGCCTGCGTCGGCGCCGCTCTTTGCGGCTTTGCGGCGATCTACCTGATGGGCGCGGAGTTCGACGAGTTCATCTGCGGGCCGCTCGCCATGGCGCTGGTCTTCGGCATGGTGTCGCTGGAAACCGGCGGCAGCATCGGCCGGGTGCCGGTTCTCACCTATCTCGGCGATGCCTCCTACTCGATCTATCTCTGGCACACGCTGACGATCTCGGTTGCCGTCAAGGCGGCGGAAATCCTCGGCCTTGACGGTGGACTGACGCTGCTCGGCGCCATCGTCGGCGGCACGGTCACCGGGGTTGCGGCTTACGAGCTGATCGAAAAGCCACTGCGGAAGATCTTTTCGGGCGAAGGCCTGAAGCGCCGCGATCTGCAGCGGCGCCCCTCCTGATCCTCTGACTTACTGGGCAGCCTCCTCGGCTTGCTGCGGCGGCGTTGCGCGCGCCGCCGCCTTGTTGCGGTAGCGGGCGCGCAGCAGCACGTAGAAGACCGGCGTCAGGAACAGGCCGAAGATCGTAACACCCAGCATGCCCGAGAAGACGGCCGTGCCGAGCGACTGGCGCATTTCGGCGCCGGGGCCGGTCGCGATCATCAGCGGCACGACGCCGAAGATGAAGGCGAAGGCGGTCATCAGGATCGGCCGCAGGCGCAGATGGCTGGCCTCGATCGCCGCTTCGATCGCCGTCTTGCCTTCCTCTTCCGCCTGTCTGGCGAATTCGACGATCAGGATGGCGTTCTTGGCCGCCAGGCCGATCAGCACGATCAGGCCGATCTGCGTCAGGATGTTGTTGTCCATCCCGCGCAGATGCACGCCCGTCAGCGCGGCGAGGATGGCGAGCGGGACGATCAGGATGATCGCCAGCGGCAGGACCCAGCTTTCATATTGCGCCGAAAGCGCCAGGAAGACGAAGATCACCGAGAGCGCGAAGATATAGATCGCCGTGTTGCCGGTGTTCCTTTCCTGGTAGGCGAGCTCGGTCCATTCGAAGGTGGTACCGGCCGGCAGGATGCTCTTTGCCACACCCTCCATGGTGTTGAGCGCGCTGCCGGTGGAGACGCCGGGGGCGGCGTTGCCCTGAAGCGGCACGGAGACATACATATTATAATGCTGGACGAGCGAGGGACCGGATGTGTCCTTGATCTCGACCAGCGTGCCGAGCGGCACGAGAGCCCCGGTCGCCGAGCGAACCTTCAGCGCCAGAATATTGTCACGCTCGACGCGGTATTGCTGGTCGGCCTGGGCGCGGACCTGATAGACGCGGCCGAAGGCGTTGAAGTCGTTGACGTAGGACGTGCCGAGATTGATCGACAGCGTATCGAAGATATTGGGGATCGGTACGTTCAAGGCGCGCGCCTTGTCGCGGTCGATCTCCAGGAAATATTGCGGACTGGAGGCCGAGAAGGTGGTGAAGACGCCCGCGAGCCCCGGCGTCTGGTTGGCCTTGCCCATGATCTGGTAGGCCGCACCGAGAACCCGGCGCATGTCCGAGCCCTCGCGGTCCACCAGCTGCATCTTGAAGCCGCCGGCATTGCCGATGCCTGAAATCGGCGGCGGCGGTATGGCGATGATGAAGGCCTCCTGGATGCTCTGCAGGCTGCCATAGAGCTGGCCGATGATCTGGCCGGCATTCTGGTGGTGCTCCAGGCGGTTTTCGAACGTATCGAAGGCGGCGAAGACGACGCCGGCATTCGAGGCATTGGTGAAGGTGGCGCCGCTGAACCCGGAGAAGGCGACGGCATTCTTGACACCAGGCGTGTTGCGGATGATCTCGGAGGCCCGCTGCACGACCGCATCGGTACGGGCCAGCGAGGCGCCGTCAGGGAGCTGCACGACGACGATCGCATAGCCCTGGTCCATGACCGGCACGAAGCCGCGCGGCACGATGTTGCCCATATAATAAGTGAGGCCGAGCAATCCGGCGAAGACGAGGAGGGCGACGCCGATCGCCGCCCAGGTGCGCACCAGATGGCTGACCACCCAGGAATAGCCGGCGCTCATCTTGTCGAAGCCGCGGTTGAAGCCGTTGGCGAGCGCATTGCCGGCGCGCGAGATCGGGTTCCTCGGCTTGTGATGGGCGTCGTGCGGCTTCAGCACGATGGCCGCAAGCGCCGGCGACAGGGTCAGCGAGTTCAGGGCGGAGATCGCCGTTGCCACCGAGATGGTGACGGCAAACTGCCGGTAGAACTGGCCTGAAATGCCGGGAATGAATGCCGTCGGCACGAAGACGGCGATCAGCACCAGCGAGATGGCGAGAACGGCGGTGCCGACCTCGTCCATCGTCACATGCGCCGCCTCGCGCGGGCTCATGCCTTTCGCGAGGTTTCGCTCGACATTCTCGACGACGACGATCGCGTCGTCGACGACGATGCCGATCGCCAGCACCAGGCCGAACAGCGTCAGCATGTTGAGCGAGAAGCCGAAAGCAAGTAGGAAGGCGAAGGTGCCGATCAGCGAGACCGGAATGGCGACGATCGGGATGATCGCGGTTCGCCAGGACTGCAGGAAGACCAGCACGACGAGGGCGACGAGGATCGCCGCTTCGGCAATCGTCTTATAGACCTCGTTGATCGATTCCGAGATGAACTCGGTCGGATTGTAGACGATGTCGTAGGAGAGGCCGTCCGGGAAGTCCTGCTCGGCGGTCTGCATTGCCTGCTTGATCGAGGCTGCCGCCGCCAGCGCATTGGTGCCGGGGCGGGAGAAGATGCCGAGCGCGACGGCCGGCTTGCCGTTCAGGTAGCTGTTGGTGACATAGTCCTTGGCGCCGAGCTCGATGCGGGCGATGTCCTGCAGCTGCACGAGGCGGCCGCTTTCCGTCGCCTTGACGATGACGTAGCGGAACTGGCGGGCATCGGAGAAACGCCCCTCGGTCGTGACTGTATATTGGAAGGCATTGGTGCCCGAGGTCGGCGGCCCGCCGATCGAGCCGCCGGAGACCTGGACGTTCTGATCGCGCAGCGCCTGGACGACGTCACTCGAGGTCATGCCGTAGGCCGAGAGCTTTTCCGGATCCAGCCAGATGCGCAGCGAATACTCGCGTTCGCCGAAGATGATGACGTCGCCGACGCCATCGAGGCGCACCAGCGTGTCGCGGATGCGGCTGCGGGCGTAGTTGGAGACGTAGAGCTGATCGTAGCGCGAGTTCGGCGACAGGAGATGCACGACCATCATCAGGTCGGGTGAGCTCTTCGCCGTGGTGATGCCGATGCGGCGGACTTCCTCGGGAAGGCGCGGTTCGGCGATCGCCACGCGGTTCTGGACGAGGACCTGCGCCTTGTCGAGATCGGTGCCAAGCTTGAAGGTGATGGTCAGCGCCATCGAGCCGTCGGCCGTCGAATAGGAAGACATGTATAGCATGTCCTCGACGCCGTTGATTTCTTGCTCGATCGGCGTCGCCACGGTATTGGCGATGGTCTCGGAATCGGCGCCCGGATAGGCGGTGCGCACGACGATCGTCGGCGGGGCGATTTCGGGATATTGCGCGACGGGGAGCTGGAAATAGGCGAGCCCCCCGACGATCAGCAGCACAATGGAGAGCACCGACGCGAAGATCGGCCGGTCGACGAAGAAATGGGCGAACCTCATTGCGCCATCTCCATGCCTGCTGCTTCCGGCGGGATGTCGTCGCGGCTCTGCGGCAGCTCGGTCATCTGCGGCGTGATCTTCGAGCCGGGGCGGGCGCGCATCAGGCCGTTGACGACGATCGTCTCGGTGCCGTCCATGCCCTCGCGGATCGCTCGATAGCCATAGAGCCGCGGCCCGGGTCTCACCGGCTTGGTCGAAACGGTGCCATCGGCGCCAACAACATAGACGACGCGCTGGTTCTGGTCGGAGCCGATCGCCTCGTCGGGAACGAGGATCGCTTTATAGGTATTGGAGGCCTCGATCTGCACGCGGCCGAACAGGCCCGGCTGCAGGATCAGGTTCGGATTTTCGAAGCGGGCGCGGATGCGCATGGTGCCGGAAGCGTTGTCGACGCGGTTTTCGGCGAAGTTCAGCTTGCCGGCGAAAGGCTTCTGGCTGGAATCGCTGATGCGGACCTGAACCGGAACACCGCCACCGCCTTCCTGCAGGTCGCTGCCGCGGGAGCGGGCGGTCTCTGCGAAGTTCAGCAGGCGCCGTTCGTCGACGTCGAAATAGAAATCGATCGGATCGAGCGAGACGATGGTCGTCAGTATCGACTGGTCGGCCTGCACGAGGTTGCCGGCCGAGATCAGGCGGCGGTCGATACGGCCGCCGATCGGCGCGGTGATCTTGGTATATTCGAGGTCGAGTGCGGCGCGGTCGGCAGTCGCCTGGGCGCCGCGGACGTTTGCCTGGGCGGAAACCCAGTCGCGGCGGCGGTCATCAAGTGTCGAGACCGACTGGCTGCCGCTATTGGCGAGGGATTCCGCGCGCTTGAACTGCGTTTCGGCATAGGAAAGCGTCGATTTCGCCACTTCGAGAGCGGCATTCGCTTCGTTGACGGCGGTCAGGAACGGGCGTTGATCGATGACGAAGAGCAGGTCGCCCTGCTTGACGATCGCGCCGTCGCTGAAATGCACTTCCTGCAGATAGCCGCCGACGCGCGAGCGGATCGCAACCTCATCCACGGCCTCGAAACGGCCGATGAACTCGTCATTGTCGACGACGTCGCGCACAACGGGCTTGGCGACCGTGACTGGTGGGGGAGGCGGGGCTGCGGCTTCCTGGGCCCCAGCGGTCAGCGGCAAGAGCGCCGTGACGAAGCCGAATGCAATGGCGGCACGAAGAGAGTAAGGCATAGCGATCCCCCGTATGGGCGGCCGTTATGCCGCCAATCTCATGCTGAAATGATGCGTCTCATATCCACTGCTTCAAACGCGGCGGGCGCGTCTGCACTTCCATTCAATGCGCCAAGTGCGCCAGGCCAATAATCGAGCCGCCCGGTTCGTCCCGGGCTAACCATCTGAAACGGCACTATAAGCGGCACTTGCCGGAAATTGCAAACGACAATGGGTTGCATCTCGACCGTTCTTTCGTGCCCGGTTGCAGAGCTCTCAGCGGGGGCGGATGCGGCACGAAAATCAATCTTCGCTTAACGCTCCGCTGCGGCATTTTAGCCGCACCTGCAGAATCTGAGCCGGCTGATCTTGTGCGCTGCACATGCTCAATATATCTACAGACATTATAAGCACACTTATTAATAGCTGGCACAGTTTATGAACTCCAACCCGACCCTCGGCTTCCTTCTTCACGACGTTGCCCGGCTGCTGCGCAAGCGGTTCGAGCAGCGGGCGAAATGCCTTGGCCTGACGCGCTCGCAGTGGCAAACGCTGGCCTATCTGTCGAATAACGAGGGCATTCATCAGGGTGGACTCGCCGAGATTCTCGAAATCGAGCCCATCACGCTGGTGCGCATTCTCGACAAGCTCGCAGACCGCGGCCTTATCGAGCGCCGTCAACATCCGACGGACCGGCGCATCTGGCTTCTTTACATGCGTGAAGCTGCCCATCCCATCCTCGCCGAAATGCGCGAGCTGGGCGATCTGACCCGGGCCGAGGCACTGCAAGGCGTGACGCCGGAACAGCGCGAAGCCCTTTTCAACATCCTGTCCGAAATGAAGACGAACCTAGTACAGGCGTGCCGGACACCGGTCGCCGATAAAGAGCAAAGCCATGGCTGATAAATCCTCCCTCCGCGTTGTCGCTGATGCCAACGCAAAGCCTGCCGAAGATATCGAAACTGCAAAGACGCAAGAAACGGTAGCAGAAGCGCCTTCATCCAATTCAGCGCCCGCTACCGCTGTCGCTGCGCCTGGCGGCACCACGGTCCGCCGCCGGCGCAGCCTCACGCGCCCCGTTCTGTTCGCACTGCTGCCGCTCGCCCTCGTTGTCGGCGGCTATTACTACGTGAACGGTGGCCAGGTCATGTCGACCGACAACGCCTATATCCAGGCCGACATGGTGGGCATCACCACCGACGTCTCGGGTATCGTCGACAAGATCAATGTTCATGAGAACGAGACGGTGAAGGCCGGGCAGGTTCTGTTCAACCTGCAGTCCGATACCTTCAGGATCGCTCTCGACGGCGCCAAGGCGCAGCTCGGCGTGCAGCGCAACCAGATCGCCAATCTGAAGGCGAGCTACCAGCAGTCGCTGGCCGAGATCACCCAGGCCGAGGCCGATCTGCCCTATTACCAGGACCAGTTCGACCGCCAGCAGAACCTCGTCAACAACGGCAGCGCCACGCAGTCGGCCTATGACGAAGCCAAGCACAATCTCGAGGTCGCGCAGCAGAAGGTTTCGGTGGCGAAGGCCGAAGCGGCCACGACGCTCGCCCAGCTCGGCGGCAATGCCGACCAGCCGGTCGAGGAAAACCCGCTCTACCTGCAGGCCAAGTCGAATGTCGACAACGCCCAGCGCGAGCTTGACCACAGCGTCGTCAAGGCGCCGTTCGACGGCGTCGTCACCAATGTCAACGCACTGCAGGTCGGCTCCTACCTGCAGGCTTCGCAGCAGGCCTTCTCGCTGGTTTCGACCAACAATCTCTGGATTGCCGCGAGCCCGAAGGAAACCGAGCTGACCTATGTGAAGCCCGGCCAGGAAGCCACCGTCTATGTCGACACCTATCCGGGCGTTGCCTGGAAGGGCAAGGTCGAGAGCATCAGCCCGGCTTCGGGTTCCAGCTTCTCGCTGCTGCCGGCGCAGAACACCACGGGCAACTGGGTGAAGGTCGTCCAGCGCATTCCGATGCGCGTCAGCATCGAGGATCAGCAGGGCAAGCCGCCGCTTCGCGTCGGCATGAGCACGGTCGTCGATGTCGATACCGGCCACGCCCGCGGCCTGCCTGATTTCGTCAACAACCTGCTTGGCCGGAAGACCAGCCACCAGTAACGGACAACTTCCATGAGCAACGCTCCCGCAAGCCCGGCGACACCTGTCGCCAACCGCGGCGCGATCACGGCCTGCGTCATCCTGGCCGTCATCATGCAGGCTCTGGATACGACGATCGCCAACGTTGCGCTGCCCTATATCCAGGGCAGCGTCTCGGCCTCCGCCGACCAGATCAACTGGGTTCTCACCTCCTATATCGTCGCCGCCGCGATCATGACGCCGCCGTCGGGGTTTCTTGCCGCCAAGTTCGGCCGCAAGAACGTGCTGCTGACGGCGATCGTCGGCTTCGTCGCTGCATCGGTCCTCTGCGGCCTGGCGCAATCGCTGAACCAGATCGTCGCCTTCCGCCTGCTGCAGGGCCTGTTCGGCGCCTCGCTGGTGCCGCTGTCGCAGGGCATCCTGCTCGACATCTACACGGCTGAGGAACGCGGCTCGGCGATGGCGCTGTTCGGCGTCTCGGTCATGGTCGGCCCGGTTCTTGGCCCCGTCATCGGCGGCTGGCTGACCGACAATATCAGCTGGCGCTGGGTCTTCTATATCAACGTGCCGATCGGGGCGCTGGCCTTTGCCGGGATCGTCATCTTCGTGACCGAGACCAAGAGGGATGCGCTGGCGAAGCTCGACTGGTTCGGCTTCGGGATGATGAGCCTGTTCATCGCCGCGCTGCAGCTCTTCCTCGACCGCGGCGAGCAGCTCGACTGGTTCTCGTCGGGCGAGATCGTGATCGAGGCGATCGTCTGTGCCGCGGCCTTCTATCTGCTGGTCGTGCATACGCTGACCTCGGAGAAATCCTTCGTCAATCCGAGGCTTTTCCTCGACCAGAACTTCACCGTCAGCATGATCTTCATCTTCGTGATCGGCATCACCTATCTTGCCTCGCTGGCGCTGATGACGCCGTACCTGCAGACGTTGATGGGCTATCCCGTCATCACCGCCGGTATCGTCATGGGTCCGCGCGGTCTCGGCACGATGCTCTGCATGTTCATCGTCGGGCGGCTGATCGGCAAGGTGGATTCACGTTGGCTGCTGGCGCTCGGTCTCGGCCTGACGGCCTGGGCGATGTACGACATGACCGGCTGGACGCCCGATGTCTCGCAATGGACGATCGTCTCCGTCGGCTTCATCCAGGGCGCCGGTCTCGGCTTCCTGTTCGTGCCGCTGACGACGATGGCCTTCTCGACGCTCCCGGCGCAGATGCGCGGCGATGGCACGGGTCTCTATAACCTGTCGCGTAACATCGGCTCGTCGGTCGGTATCTCCGTGGTCTCGGCGCTGATCGTCGAGAATACGCAGAGCAATCACGAGTCGATCGCCGCCTATGTCACGCCTTTCAACCATGCCTTCAATGCGACGGCGGCGCAGGGGCTGAGCCCGCTGACGGCGGCCGGACGTGCGGCGCTCAACGATGTCATCACGCTGCAGTCGACGATCATCGCCTATATGGACGACTTCAAGCTCTTGATGCTGATGTCGCTCGCCGTCATGCCGCTGGTCTTCCTGCTGCGCAAGCCGAAGGCCGCCCAGCCGCCGATGGATCATGCGGCGGTGATGGAATAATTATCTGAACGGCTTGCTGAGATAACGCGATCCCTGAATGCCGAAGCGCCATGGTGCTTCGGCATTTTTCGTAATTCCGATCCGCTTGCCGGAGACGATGGGGACAGGGGCGGAGGGAAAGAGTGCGTAGGGCTCGCGGTCGAGCGGCCGGTCGTTGATGGCGATGCCGATATCGAGCGCCTGGCAGAGTTTGCCCGGGCCGCTGCAGAGCGCCGTCAGCTGGTCGGTGCCGCGGCGCTCAGCCATCTCAGCGATGCCGGTTTCCGGTTCGAGCGCCCGGATCAGCACCGCCGAACCCGGCGTGCAGACGAAGTTCAGGCACCAGTACATGCCGTAGATGCGGTAGATATAGACATTTGCGGGCGGGCCATACATGGCGCCATTGCGCTTGGTCGGGCCGCGGAAACTGTGCGAGGCCTCGTCGTCGGGAAAATAGGCTTCCGTCTCGGTGATCCTGCCGCCCGCGCCATTGACCAGAAGCAGGCAGCCGAGCAGCTCTCGCGCCACCGCTATCGCATCGCGCTCGAAGAAGCCGCGCAGCGCATCGCCTGTGAGCGCAGCCGTGCCGATCGATCCCTCTTTATTCAACTGACGCCCTCGTTGCCCGTATCGCGCCGGTGCTCTGCAAAGATCTTCACCAGCCAGTCGATGAAGACGCGCACGCGCGGCGAAAGCTGACGGTTGCGAGGGTAGAGAAGTGAGACCGGCGTTTCCGTCAAGGGATAATCCTTGAGGATCTGCACGAGTTCGCCGGTCGCGAGGTAGCGCTCGATATGATAGCGCGGGACCTGGATCATGCCGAGGCCGCAGCGGGCGGCGGCATGCAGGCTTTCGGCGGCGTTGACCGAGATGGTCGCCGGAATGGTGATCTCACGCACCCTGCCGTCGACAGTGAATTCCAGCGGCATCAGCGTTCCCGTCGCCGAGGAGCGGAAGCCGACCATGCGGTGGCCGTCCAGCCTGTCTGGATGTTCGGGCATGCCGTGGCGCTCCAGATATGCGGGCGAGGCCAGCGTGATCTCCTCGAGCATGGCGACGCGCCTCGCCACCATGTCGCTATCCTGCGGAATGCCGACGCGCAGCACGCAGTCGATGCCTTCGCGCACCAGATCCACCAGCCGGTCGCCCTCGCTCATGTAGAATTCGATATCGGGATAGGTCTCCAGGAACGACGGCAGGCTCGGCAGCACGAAATGCCGGGCAAGCGTGCCGTGAACATCGACGCGCAGCATGCCCTTCGGCTTGGCGCCGGCAAAGGCGCCTTCGGCATCCTCGATATCGGCCAGAATCGACAGGCAGCGCTGGTAATAGGCCTCGCCATCCAGCGTCGGGCTGACATGGCGCGTCGTGCGCTGCAGGAGCTGCACGCCGAGCCGCGCCTCCAGCTGTTTCACCGCATCCGTCACCGTCGAGCGCGGCAGGCCGGTATCCTCGGCGGCGGCGGTGAAGCTTCGCCGCTCCACGACGCGGGAATAGACCCGCATGGCATCGAACCTGTCCATTTGTTCGTTTTATCCGGATAGTGATGCCGAACAATGCCTGATTATCCGAAAGAAAGATAGGCGCATCTTCTCCTCATCGAAACGGCGCTGCGGCGCGGATCCATGAAGGAGACTGAAGATGGCTAATCAGGACAACAAGGTCGCTCTCGTTACGGGCGCATCGCGGGGCATCGGCGCGGCAATTGCCGAACGCCTCGCCAGGGACGGCTTCACCGTCGTCATCAACTATTCCGGCAATGCGGCGCTTGCCGAAGAACTGGCCGGCAAGATCGAGGCTGCGGGCGGCAAGGCGCTGACGGCGAAGGCCGATGTCAGCGATGCCGAGGCCGTGCGCCGGATGTTCGATGCGGCGGAGGCTGCCTTCGGCGGTGTCGACGTCCTCGTCAACAATGCCGGCATCATGATGCTTTCGACGCTTGCCGAGGCCAGCGACGAAAATTTCGACCGGCAGATCGCCGTCAACCTGAAGGGCACGTTCAACACGCTGCGGGAAGCCGCCAAGCGCCTGCGCGACGGCGGCCGGATCGTCAATTTCTCGACCAGCGTCGTTGGCCTGAAGCTCGAAAGCTATGCCGTCTATGCCGGCACCAAGGCTGCGGTCGAAACCATGACCGGCATCATGGCCAAGGAAATGCGCGGCCGCGGCATCACCGTCAATGCCGTCGCCCCCGGACCGACCGCCACCGACCTCTTCCTGAACGGCAAGTCCGAAGAGCTCGTCGCCCGCATGGCGAAGGCGAACCCGCTGGAGCGTCTCGGCACGCCCGAGGATATCGCCGCTGCCGTGTCGTTCCTCGCCGGCCCCGATGGCGGCTGGATCAACGGCCAGGTGCTGCGCGCCAATGGCGGCCTGATCTGATCGATCCCGGAGGCGGCCGTGCCCGCCTCCCACTCTCGCGATTATCCCCCAACCGATTGAACAAGGAGCAGGACAATGAGCAAGCAAGTTATCGTCGTCACCGGTGCATCCAGCGGCTTCGGTGCCATGAGCGCACGGGCTCTCGCCAAGGCGGGGCACACCGTCTATGCCGGTATCCGCGCCACCACCAGCCGCAACGCCAAGGCGGTTGCGGATGTGGCTGCCTTTGCGAAGGAAAACAATGCCGATCTGCGCAGTGTCGAACTCGATGTGACCGATGACGCCTCGATCGCACAGGCCGTCGAGACCATCGTTGCCGAGAACGGGCGGCTCGACGTCATCGTCCACAATGCCGGCCACATGTCCTTCGGCCCGGCCGAGGCGTTCACGCCCGAGCAATATGCCGAGCTTTTCGACATCAACGTTCTCTCGACCCAGCGGCTGAACCGCGCCGCCCTGCCGCAGCTGCGCAAACAGGGCAGGGGTCTGATTGTCTGGGTGTCGTCATCGAGCACCCGTGGCGGCACGCCGCCGTTCCTGGCACCTTATTTCGCTGCCAAGGCCGCGATGGATTCGCTTGCCGTCTCCTATGCCAGCGAGCTGACCCGCTGGGGCATCGAGACTTCGATCATCGTGCCCGGCGCATTCACCAAGGGCACCAATCACTTCGCCCATTCCGGCTCACCGGCCGATGCGGCCCGCGCCGCCGAATATCTGGAAGGTCCCTACAAAGGCATATCCGACAAGGCGCTGCAGGGGCTGGCGGCACTTGAACCCGCCGATGCCGATCCGCAAGAGGTTGCCCGCGCCATTGTCGATGTCGTCGGAAAGCCGTTCGGCAAGCGCCCGTTCCGCGTCCATATCGATCCGTCGCAGGATGGGGCGGAGATCGTCAACGGCGTTGCCGATCGCGTCAGGGCCGAACTCTTCTACCGCGTCGGGCTGGAGGATCTGCTGAAACCCGCCGTCATCGGCTGATCCGGGCTTGATTGTTGCATTTTTGCGAACACTGCTATGCGAATCAAACGCCTTACAAAGTTCGCATTAGGGCTTATATCTATTGGGCAAGGGGCGACGGAAAGTCTCCGTTCCGAAGCCCACCTCCAAGGCCTGCCGGGTCATTTCCCCTGGTGACGCGGCTGGCCCCGTAATTCAAAGTCGATGAAAAACGGCCCGTCGAAGGTTTCCCTCCCTTCCGGGCCGTTTTCATTTTCAGGGATCGTTCAGCCGCGCATCGGCCAGCAGCTTCACCATCCAGTCGACGAAGACACGCACCTTGTTGCTCAAGTGACGGTTCGGCGGATAAACGATGTAAAGCGGGATCGGCTCGCGCGACCATTGCGGCAAAACCTCGATCAGCTCACCTTTCTTGATCGCGTCACGGGCCATGAAACGCAGCGTCTGCCCGATTCCCAATCCCGTCGTCAGCGCGCTTATGAAGGTTCTGCCGTCGTTGACGGCCAGCATATAGCGCGGCGTGATCTCCAGATGTTCGTCGTCGCGGTCGAATTCGAAGGGCAGGGCGCGGCCCGTCTGGGCGCGAAAATAGTTGATCGTGTAATGGTCGTTTTCGAGGTCCTGCGGGCGCTCCGGCTCGCCGAATTTCTGGATGTAGAGCGGGGCTGCGCAGGTGACGATTTCGAGCTCGGATACACGCCTGGCGATCAATGACTGATCGGCCGGGGTGCCGGCGCGCAGTGCGCAGTCGACATTCTCGGCGAGGTAGTCGACGGTGCGGTCGCCGACGCCGAGATCGATGCGGATATCGGGATATTTCTGGTAGAAGTCGCAGAGCGCCGGGACAACGATGGAATCGGCAAAAGCGCCTGCCATTTCAACACGTAAGCGGCCGGTCGGCAGGCTTTGCGAATTCGAAAGGCTGCCGTCCAGTTCCTCCAGTTCCGAGACGATCTGCGAGGCGCGTTCGTAATAGAGCGCGCCATCGGTCGTGACCATGACGCGTCTCGTCGTACGGTTGAGCAGCTTGGTGCGCAGATGGGCCTCGAGGCCCTGGATCAAATTGGTCACGGTCGCCTTAGGCATCGACAGGGTGTCGGCAGCCCGTGTAAAGTTACCCGTCTCCACTACGCGGATGAAGGCGCGCATTGCCGAGAGCTGGTCCATGATGGGATCTCCACAGTTTGCACTGCGATATTATTCGAAATACGGAACAGTGTAATCAGAATGGCGGTTCTTATTCCGTGGCCTGAATAACAATATGTTTTTTACAAGTTTGGCAAGCCGTGGCGTTTCGTCATGTGTTATGCAGCTAACAGGAATACAAGTCCGATGACGGTGCAGGTGAAAGACATGGTGTTCGAGAAGGTGGCCATCGGCCCCATCTCTACGCGCGTCTATCAGGGCGCCGAATACGGCAAGGGTTCGCCCATCGTGCTGTATTTCCATGGCGGCGCTTTCCAGAGCTCGGGCGTTCTCGACAATCCGGTTGCCGAAAGCATTGCCAATGCCGGTGCGATCGTCGTCGTTGCCGATTACAACGCGCCGCTCGGCGGTGTTTTCCCGAAACCGCTCGAAGTCGGCTATTCGCTGTTCTCCTACATGGCAAACAAGCGGGCGTCCGGTCTTGGTGACCGCAATTCGCTGCTGCTGGTGGCCGGCGAGGAAGCGGGCGGCAATATCGCCGCCGGTGTCGCGCTCAAGGCCCGTGACCATTATGCCAATGCGCTGAACGGCCAGATCCTGATTTCTCCGCTGCTCGATCCCTTCATGGGAACGTCGTCGATCCGCAAGGCCGATGGCATCGGCATGCGCCAGCGCTGGACCGAGGGCTGGAGCCATTATCTCAGCGGCGGCGGCTGTCACCCCTATGCGGCGCCGTGCCTCTGCTCGCGGATTTCGGGTGTCGCGCCTGCGCTGATCATGACAGCAGAAGACGACCCGCTTCGCGACGAGACCCTCGGCTACGCCGCGCGTCTCAAGAAGGCGGAAGTTTCGGTTCGCCAGCACGTTTTCCCCGCCGGGAAGGGCTGGCCGTCACTCTACGGCGGGAAAACGGATGGAGTGTCCGACTGGCAGGCGACCATCAGCCGCGAGTTCGGAAGCTTCATCCGCGAGTTAAGCCTCCAACCCCAATTGCATTGAAGTCTTGTTGTGAATGAGCGGCCGTTGAGGCCGCAAGGAGAGATACCGATGACGTCCAGAAAGAAGCGCTGGGCCCTCGTGGGCGCCGGCCTAGGCCTTGCTGCGTCTGTTTCAGCCGCTGCCATCTTTTTCGAACTGCCGATGAGCACGGTCGCGACCGCCGCTTCGGAACCCGCACAGGCTCCCGCTGTGCCGGTCACCGTCGCCCTGGTCCAGAACCGTGACGTGACCGCCTGGGAAAATTTCTCGGGCCGTCTCGAAGCCGTCGACCGCGTTCAGGTCCGTCCCCGCGTTGCGGGTGCGATCCAGTCCGTGCATTTCCGTGAAGGCGCGCTGGTCAAGACCGGCGACCTGCTGTTCACCATCGATCCGGCACCGTACCAGGCAGCCGTGGCGCAGGCACAGGGCCAGGTGGCCTCTGCCGACGCCAAGGTCAGCCTGGCGCAGACCGAGCTCGATCGCGGCCGCAAGCTTTCCGACAACCGTACGATCTCGCAGAGCGATCTCGATCAGCGTCAGAGCACGCTGGCCGAAGCGCAGGCGGGTCTGCGTTCGGCACAGGCAGCCCTGCAGTCCGCCCAGCTCGATCTCGACTATACGCAGGTGCGGGCTCCGGTTTCCGGCCGCATCGGCAAGATCGAAGTCACCGCCGGCAACCTCGTCGCCGCCGGTTCGGCATCGCCCGAGCTGACTACGCTGGTCTCCGTCGATCCGATCTACGCAAGCTTCAACGCCAGCGAAGAGATGGTCACCAAGGCTCTCTCGGAGCTTCCGGCAACCGATGGCGCCCTGCCTGCCGTCGAGCAGATCCCGGTCGAAGTCGGCACGCTTGCCGATGAGGGCACGCCGATCAAGGGCAAGCTGCAGCTGGTCGACAACGTCGTCGATGCTGCGAGCGGCACGATCGCCGTTCGCGCCGTCTTCGACAATCCGGGCGGCAAGCTGATCCCCGGCCAGTTCGTGCGGGTGCGCATGGGCCAGCCGAAGGCCGAGAACAAGATCGTCATCAGTGACCGCGCCGTCGGCACAGACCAGGACAAGAAGTTCGTCTTCGTCGTCGATGGCGAGAACAAGGTCGGCTACCGCCAGGTCAAGCTCGGCTCGATCTATGACGGCCAGCGCGTCGTCGAAGACGGCCTGAAAGCCGGCGAAAAGATCGTCGTCAACGGCCTGCAGCGCATCCGTCCGGGCGCCGTTGTCGCGCCGCAGATGGAAGAGAAGGTCGCGACCAACTGATCGCGGCGTAAGACCCCTCCCCAACCCCTCCCCACAAGGGGGAGGGGCCAGCCTGCCGAACCGCCGAAGCCACGATTGGGCAAGACGGTGCAGCGAATCTTCTCCCCCCTCGTGGGGGAGATGGCCGGCAGGCCAGAGAGGGTCTTTCTACACATTCATACCACCCACCGGCGGCCTCCCAGGCTGCCGGAGCGGGACGTTGCATCCATGTTCACCCCGGAGAGGGCTTTGATATGAACATCTCCAGATTCTTTATCGACCGGCCGGTCTTTGCCGGCGTGCTGTCGGTTCTGATCGTCGTCGCAGGTTTGATCGGCCTGCGTTCGCTGCCGATTTCGGAATATCCCGAGGTCGTGCCGCCGTCGATCGTCGTGCGCGCCACCTATCCCGGCGCCAACCCGTCGGTCATCGCCGAAACGGTGGCGACACCGCTTGAAGAACAGATCAACGGTGTCGAAGGCATGCTTTACATGGCAAGCCAGGCGACATCGGACGGCGTTCTCAACGTCACCGTGACGTTCAAGCTCGGCACCGATCCCGACAAGGCCCAGCAGCTGGTTCAGAACCGCGTTTCGCAGGCCGAGCCGCGCCTGCCGGCCGAAGTTCGCGCGCTTGGTCTGACGACCGTCAAGAGCTCGCCGAACTTCATCATGGTCGTCAATATCGTCTCGACCGGCGGTGATCACGACATCACCTACCTGCGCAACTACGCGACCCTGAACATCAAGGATCGCCTTGCCCGTATCGAGGGCGTCGGCCAGGTGCAGGTATTCGGCGCCGGCGACTATTCGATGCGCGTCTGGATCGATCCGCAGAAAGCTGCCGAGCATAATCTCGCCGCCAGCGACATCAGCAATGCGATCAGCTCGCAGAACGTCCAGGCCGCTGCCGGTATCATCGGTGCGTCGCCCAGCCCGCAGGGCGTCGATCTGCAGCTGAACGTCAATGCCCAGGGCCGTCTGCGCACGCCTGAGGAATTCGGCAACATCATCGTCAAGACGGGCGCCAACGGCGAGATCACCCGTCTTCGCGACGTTGCCCGCATCGAGCTCGGCGCGGCCGACTATACGCTGCGTTCGCTGCTCGACGGCGAGCCTGCCGTTGCCGTCGCGGTGCTTCAGGCTCCTGGTTCCAACGCCATCCAGATCGCCGACAACGTCAATGCGACGATGCAGGAACTGCAGAAGGCGATGCCGACAGGCGTCAAGTACGAGATCGTCTACGATACGACGAAGTTCGTTCGCGCCTCGATCGACAAGGTCATCGACACGCTGCTCGAGGCCATCGCGCTCGTCGTGCTCGTCGTCATCATCTTCCTGCAGACGTGGCGTGCCTCGATCATTCCGCTGATCGCCGTCCCCGTGTCGATCATCGGTACGTTCGCCGTGATGTATGCCTTCGGCTTCTCGATCAACGCGCTCAGTCTCTTCGGGCTGGTGCTGGCGATCGGTATCGTCGTCGACGACGCGATCGTCGTCGTCGAAAACGTCGAGCGAAACATCGAGGCGGGTCTCAGCCCGCGGGCCGCCACCTACAAGGCGATGAAGGAAGTGTCCGGTCCGATCATCGCGATCGCCCTGGTACTGGTCGCGGTCTTCGTGCCGCTCGCCTTCATCTCGGGTCTGTCCGGTCAGTTCTACCGCCAGTTCGCGCTGACGATCGCCATCTCGACCGTCATCTCGGCCTTCAACTCGCTGACGCTGTCTCCGGCACTCGCCGCACTTCTCCTGAAGGGCCACGGTGCGAAGAAGGATTGGCTGACGCGGTTCATGGATACCATCTTCGGCTGGTTCTTCCGCGGCTTCAACCGTGCCTTCGGCTCGGGCTCGAATGCCTATGGCAAGGGCGTCGGCGGTCTCCTGTCGCGCAAGAGCATCGTGATGGTCATCTATCTGGCGCTCGTCGGGGCAACCTACAGCCTGTTCACCGCAGTGCCCGGCGGTTTCGTGCCGTCGCAGGACAAGCAGTATCTGATCGGCTTTGCACAGCTGCCGGATGCCGCCAGCCTCGACCGCACCGAAGACGTCATCAAGCGGATGACCGATATTGCGCTGAAGCAGCCGGGTGTCGCCAATGCGATCGCCTTCCCGGGCCTGTCGATCAACGGCTTCACCAACTCGTCGAACGCCGGCATCGTCTTCGTGACGCTGAAGGATTTCGAGGAGCGCAAGACGCCTGATCTGTCCGGCGGAGCGATTGCCATGGCGCTGAACCAGAAGTTCGGTTCCATCCAGGATGCCTTCATCGCCATGTTCCCGCCGCCGCCGGTCAACGGTCTCGGCACCACGGGCGGCTTCAAGCTGCAAATCGAGGACCGCGCCGGTCTCGGCAACCAGGCACTCGACGAGGCGACCAAGGCCGTGCTCGCCAAGGCCTACCAGACGCCGGAACTCGCAGGCATCTTCTCGAGCTTCCAGATCAACGTGCCGCAGCTCTATGCCGATCTCGACCGGGCCAAAGCCGAGCAGCTCGGGGTTTCCGTCACCGACGTCTTCCAGACGCTGCAGATCTATCTCGGCTCGCTTTATGTCAACGACTTCAACGCCTTCGGCCGTACCTACAGCGTCCGTGTGCAGGCCGATGCCAAGTTCCGTGCCCAGCCGGAAGATATCGGTCAGTTGAAGGTCCGCTCGGCATCGGGCCAGATGATCCCGCTTTCGGCCCTGCTGAAAGTCGATGCCACGACCGGTCCGGAACGCACGAACCGCTATAACGGCTTCCTTGCTGCCGATATCAACGGCGGTCCGGCACCGGGCTTCTCGTCCGGCCAGGCCCAGGCTGCGATCGAGAAGATCCTGAAGGAGACGCTGCCATCGGGCATCGACTTCGAATGGACGGATCTGACCTACCAGCAGATCCTCGCCGGCAACTCGAGCATCATCGTGTTCCCGCTTGCCCTGCTGCTGGTGTTCCTGGTGCTGGCTGCGCAGTATGAAAGCCTGACGCTGCCGCTGGCGATCATCATGATCGTGCCGATGGGTGTGCTTGCTGCCTTGACGGGTGTCTGGCTCACCGGTGGAGACAACAACATCTTCACGCAGATCGGCCTTGTCGTCCTTGTCGGTCTCTCGGCGAAGAACGCGATCCTGATCGTGGAATTCGCCCGCGAGCTGGAGTTCGAGGGACGCACGCCGGTTCAGGCTGCGATCGAGGCAAGCCGCCTGCGTCTTCGCCCGATCCTGATGACCTCCATGGCCTTCATCATGGGTGTCGTACCGCTCGTGACATCGACGGGTGCGGGTGCCGAAATGCGCGCCGCCATGGGTGTCGCGGTGTTCTCCGGCATGATCGGCGTCACCTTCTTCGGCATCTTCATGACGCCGGTCTTCTACGTGCTGCTGCGCAGGCTGGCGGGCAACCGTCCGCTCATCCAGCACAACGACAATCATCCGGCGGATGAAGAAGACCATATGAAGGTAGCAGCCGAGTAAGCGGCAGCCAATGAAAGAGACAGAGCAAGGCGGGACATTTGGTCCCGCCTTTTTCATTTGCATCACCCCGTCAGGGGGGTATGTCTTTGATGAACGTACGTCGGTGGAGAGAGGCCGATGCTGCGAGAAGCGGAGGATTGCAATGCATATTGCCATTATCGGTGCGGCCGGCATGGTCGGCCGCAAGCTGACGGCGCGTCTCGTCAGGGACAAGGGGCTGGATGGCCACGAAATCGCGGCTCTGTCGCTGGTCGATGTCATCGAGCCGGAGCGGCCGTCAGGGTTTGCCGGTGAGGTCAAAGCCTGGGCCGCCGACATTTCGGTTTCGGGCGAGGCGGCGAGGATCGTCGCGGGGCGTCCCGATGTGATCTTCCACCTGGCGGCGATCGTCTCAGGCGAGGCGGAGCTCGATTTCGAGAAGGGCTACCGCATCAATCTCGACGGCACCCGCGAACTCTTCGAAGCGATCCGGCTTGCCAATGCCGAGGATGGCTACAAGCCGCGCGTCGTCTTCACCTCGTCGCTGGCGGTCTTCGGCTCGCCCTTCCCGAAGGTCATCCCCGACGACTTCCACCAGACGCCGCTGACGAGCTATGGCGCGCAGAAGGCGATGAGCGAGTTGCTCCTGTCGGATTACAGCCGCCGCGGCTTCCTTGACGGCATCGGCATCCGCCTGCCAACGATCTGCATTCGTCCGGGCAAGCCCAACAAGGCGGCCTCCGGCTTCTTTTCCGGTATCCTGCGTGAGCCGCTCAGCGGGCAGGAGGCGGTACTGCCGGTGCCCGATACGGTGCGCCATTGGCATGCTTCGCCACGCTCGGCCGTTGGCTTCCTGCTGCAGGCGGCGCGGATCGATCTTGCACAGCTCGGGGCCGCGCGCAGCCTCACCATGCCCGGCGTCAGCGCCACGGTCGGAGAGCAGATCGAGGCTCTCAGGCGCGTTGCCGGCGACAAGGCGGTGAAGCTCATCCGCCGCGAGCCGGACGAGCTGATCATGCGTATCGTCTCCGGCTGGCCGGAGGCATTCGAGGCGAAGCGTTCGCGCGCTCTCGGCTTCAGTGCCGACAGCTCCTTCGACGAGATCATCCGCATTCATATCGACGACGAGCTCGGAGGACGCATTCCATGACCACGACGCGCAAGATCGCCTTTATCGGCACCGGCCTGATGGGCGCCCCTATGGCGCGGCGGCTGCTCGGCGCGGGCTTTGAGCTTGCGGCCTGGAACCGCGATGGCAGCAAGGCCGCACCGCTTGCCGCGGACGGCGCGCGTGTGGTCGGCAGCGCCCGAGAGGCGGCTGAAGGCGCGGATGTCGTCTTCACCATGCTCACAGACGGTAATGCCGTCGAGGACGTGCTCTTCCGGCAGGGCGTTGCCGATGTACTGGCGCGGGGCGCGACGGTCATCGACTGCAGCTCGATTGCGCCGAAGGCGGCGCGCGATCATGCGGCACGGCTCGCCGAGCGCGGCATCCGCCATCTCGACGCGCCGGTTTCCGGCGGCGTCGTCGGGGCGGCGGCCGGAACGCTGGCGATCATGGCGGGTGGGGATGGCGCCGTCGTTGCCGAGCTTGCCGACGTCTTCGCGCCGCTCGGCCGCGTGACGCATGTTGGACCTGACGGCACGGGCCAGCTGGCGAAGCTCGGCAATCAGCAGATCGTCGCCGTCACCATCGGTGCCGTTGCCGAGGCGATGATGCTGGTGGAAGCCGGTGGCGGTTCGCGCGAAGCCTTCCGCAACGCCATCCGCGGCGGTTTTGCCGAGAGCCGCATTCTCGATCTGCATGGCCAGCGCATGGTGGAGCGGAACTACGGCAATGGCGGACCGTCGAAGCTGCAGCTGAAGGATCTCAACAATATCCTGGCCGTCGCCGAGAGCCTGTCGCTGACCCTGCCTCTGACGGAGGCGGTGCGGGCGGAATTTGCGGAATTCGTCGGCAATGGCGGCGGCGATGTCGACCACAGCGGGCTCCTGAAGCATTTCGAGGAGAAGCATGCGGCGGGCGCCGGGAAGGCCTGAACGCCCGTTTTGAGGCATTTCGTGCCGCCGCGAAAATATCGCGGCGGCACAACCCATGAGCGCTTTTGTGACAGGCGTAAGGAACAGTTCACCTAGTAACTAGTTCGATAATACGTAAAAGGCTTCGTTAATCGGGCTTTGAGAAGGTAGTATGAACGGCGAATGCCGCTGTTAGGTTGAACTGCATTGCCCCATAACAAACCGACCCGGTCGGAACGCGAATTTCAGGATCTGTTGAGGCGCCTCGAGCTCGCGCTTGATGCGTCGCAGATCGGCGTGTGGGAGCATGATGTCCGCAAGAGCGAAATTCTCTGGGACGCGCAGATGCATCGCATCTACCAGACGGGGCAGGACACCCGGGCGGTGCCGACCTCCATCTGGGAAGACTCCATTCACCCTGACGACAAGGAGCGCGCCTTCGTCGAGTTCGACGACGCGATCGCGCGCCGCGGCGCCTATAATTCCGAATTCCGTATCATCTGGCCGAACGGCGAAATCCGCCACCTGCGTTCGCGCGCGCATTTCTTCCTGAGCGAAGAGGGCGCGCCGTCCTTCATCGGTGCCGAATGGGATGTCACCGCCGACGTCGAGCTCAATGCCGAGCTGCAGCGCCAGCGCATGGTCGCCGAGGCGCGCGCCCGGGCGCTCGAAGAGAGCAACGCTCGGATCGAATATGCGGCGGAGCACGATTACCTGACGGGACTCCCGAACCGCCGTCTTGCCGACAAGCGGCTTGGCGAACTGCATGGCGACAAGTCGGTCTCGTCGCTCGCCGTCCTGCATCTCGATCTCGACCAGTTCAAGCAGATCAACGACAGCCACGGCCATTCCGCCGGCGACACGGTGCTGCGCACCTCTGCACTGCGCATCACCGCGGGTATTCCGGCAAACGGCATGGTCGCCCGCGTCGGCGGCGACGAGTTCGTCATCATCCTCTGGAATTTTGCCGGCAGGGAGGAACTGGAGCGGATCGCTGCCGATCTGCAGCGCCGCCTCAGCAAGAAGATCCGCTTCGGCCAGGAGCTTCTGCAATCCGGCACCTCGATCGGCATTGCCTGGAACAACGGTCGCAGCTCGCGCAACCTGCTGACGGAATCCGATCTGGCGCTCTTCCATGCAAAGCGGCTCGGCCGCAATCGCATCGAGTTCTTCAGCCGCCAGCTGCAGGAGGATCTGCAGAGCAAGCGGCGGCTCGCCGAAGAGCTGAAGCTCGGGCTGGAACGCGGCGAGATCATTCCCTATTACCAGATCCAGCTCGACGCCAAGACGCGCGAGATCGCCGGGCTCGAAGCCCTGGCGCGCTGGGCGCATCCGGAGAAGGGCGTGCTGTCGCCCGCCGTCTTCCTGAAGGTCGCCGACGAGGCGGGCCTGGCGGCGCAGATCGATGCTGCGATCCTCGGCAAGGTGCTGGAAGACCGCCTCGACTGGCAGAACCAGGGTGCGACGGTGCCGCGTGTTGCGGTCAACATATCCGGTCCGCGGCTCTTCGATCCGGCGCTACTTGCCAATCTCGAAGCGCTGAACATCCCGCAGGGTGCGCTGTCGTTCGAACTGGTGGAAACGATCTTCCTCGACGATTCCGACGACCGGCTGCTCGCCAACATCGACCGGATCAAGACGATGGGCATCGATATCGAGATCGACGACTTCGGCTCCGGCCATGCCTCGCTGATCGGCCTTGCGCGGCTGCGCCCGAAGCGGCTGAAGATCGACCGGCAGCTGGTCAACAATATCGTCGAATCCGAAGAGCAGCACCGCGTCGTCAGCTCGATCATCGAGATCGCGAAGGCGCTCAATGTCGAAGTCATCGCCGAAGGCGTCGAGACGGAGGGGCATGCCGAGGTGCTGACGGCGATCGGCTGCGATACGCTGCAGGGCTATGCGCTCGGCTATCCGGCGCCGGCCGCGGATATCGCGCGGCTGATCTCGCCGCGCGCCCGCAATCATGCCACGCCTGGCGCCAGCGGCCGCTAGGCCGGGATTTCCATGTCGGCGCGGGCTTCGAGATACCACTCGACGAAAGCCTTCACGCCCTTGTCCAGCGTCGTCTCCGGCTTGTAGCCGGTCAGTGCCACGAGCAGGTCCGGGGCCGCGAAGGTGCGCGGAACGTCGCCCTTCTGCATCGGCAGCATGGTGCGCTTGGCGGACTGGCCAAGAGCGTGCTCGACGGTCTGGACGAAGTCCATCAGGCTGACAGGCTGGCCGCCGCCGATATTGACGACGCGGAAAGGCGCCTGGTGCGACAGGGTCTCGACCCCAGTGTCGCCGACGCGGTTGTCTTCGGCCGGGATGACCGCCGAAAGGCGCACGATCGATTCCACGAGATCGTCGATATAAGTGAAATCACGGCTCATCTTGCCTTCGCCGTAGATCTCGATCGGCTGATCTTCGAGCATGTTCTTGACGAACTTGAAGAGCGCCATGTCCGGGCGGCCCCAGGGGCCGTAGACGGTGAAGAAGCGGAAGGCGGTGACCGGCAGCTTGTAGAGGTGCGAATAGCTGTGCGCCATCAGTTCCATCGACTTCTTCGTCGCGGCATAGATGGTCAGCGGCTCGTCGGCGCGATCGGTTTCGCGGAACGGGACGTCGGGATTGGCGCCGTAGATCGAGGAGGTCGAGGCGAGCATCAGGTGCTTGATCTTATGCTTGCCGGCGAGTTCCAGGATGTTCCAGGAGCCATCGACATTCGAGCTCAGGTAGGAGCGCGGGTTTTCGAGGCTGTAGCGGACACCGGCCTGGGCAGCGAGATGCACCAGCACGTCAGGCTTGGCGGCGTCCATCGCCGCCTCCAGCGCTTCCCGGTCTTCGAGCATGGCGATCGCCGGCGTGAAGGATGGGAACTGGGCAAGCGCGGCATGGCGCATATGCTTGAGCTTGACGTTGTAATAGGGCGTCAGGCCATCGAAACCGGTGACCTGATGTCCATCCTGCAGCAGGCGCCGGGCCAGATGAAAGCCGATGAAGCCTGCCGTGCCGGTGATGAAATAATGCATGCCTATTTCTTCTCGCTCTTCTTGCCGACGGCAAAGTAGCTGAAGCCGTATTTGCTGACTTCGGCGGCCGGATAGATGTTGCGCAGGTCGACGATGGTGGGCGTCTTGACTGTGGTCTTCAGGCGCTTGAAGTCGAGGGCGCGGAATTCGTCCCATTCGGTGACGATGACAATCGCGTCGGCATCCTCGGCGATCTCATAGGGGTCCTTGCCATAGACGACCGGGCCGAGCATGCCCTTGGAGGCTTCCATGCCCTCGGGGTCATAGGCGTGAACGGCTGCGCCGCCATCGAGAAGCGCCTGGATAATGGTGATCGAGGGGGCGTCGCGCATGTCGTCGGTGTTCGGCTTGAAGGTCAGGCCGAGGACAGCGATCTTCTTGCCGCGCACGCTGCCGTCGCAGGCGGCGATGACCTTGCGGCCCATGGCGCGCTTGCGATTGTCGTTGATCGCGACCGTCGTTTCGATCAGCCGCATCGGGCTGTCGAAGTCCTGCGCGGTCTTGACGAGGGCGAGCGTATCCTTCGGGAAGCAGGAGCCGCCGTAGCCGGGGCCGGCATGCAGGAACTTGTCGCCGATGCGCTTGTCCATGCCGATGCCCTTGGCAACCTTCTGCACGTCGGCGCCGATCTGCTCGCAGAGGTCGGCGATCTCGTTGATGAAGGTGATCTTCATCGCCAGGAAGGCGTTGGCGGCGTACTTGATCAGCTCGGAGGTGCGGCGCTCGCAGAAATAGAGCGGTGCCTCGTTGAGATAGAGCGGACGGTAGACTTCGCGCATGACTTCGGTGGCGCGGGCGTCCTCGGTGCCGATGACGATGCGGTCGGGGCGCTTGAAGTCGGTGATCGCAGCACCTTCGCGCAGGAACTCGGGGTTCGAGACGACGGCGATATCCTTGCCCGGGAATTCTTCGCGGAAGATGCGCTCGATCTCGTCGCCGGTGCCGACGGGAACGGTGGACTTGGTGACGACGACGGTGAAGCCGGTGACGGCAGCGGCGATCTCGCGGGCTGCGGCATAGACATAGCTCAGGTCCGCATGACCATCGCCGCGGCGCGACGGCGTGCCGACGGCGATGAAGACGACATCTGCGGCGGCAACCGGGGCTGCCAGATCCTTGGAGAAGTCGAGGCGGCCCGCCGCCCGGTTATGCTCAATGATCGCATCGAGGCCCGGCTCGAAGATCGGCACTTCGCCGCGCTCCAGGGCATCGATCTTGGCTTCGGACTTGTCCACGCAGGTGATGTGGTGGCCGAAATCCGCAAGGCAGGCGCCGGACACGAGGCCGACGTAACCAGAACCGATCATAACAATACGCATGGGGGTAACTTTCATCCTGAAAACGGTCGCGTCCCGCCAGTGGCAGAACGCGACCGTGTTACAGAGTGAAGGTCATAAGTTCAAGACAAGCGCTGCTGTCAGTTGCGTCCGAACTCGTCGACGATGCGGATGATGTCGTCTTCGCCGAGATAGGAGCCGGTCTGGACCTCGATGAGTTCGAGGACGATCTTGCCCGGATTGGCAAGGCGGTGGACCTCGCCGAGCGGGATATAGACGGACTCGTTTTCGCGCAGCATCTGGACGTTCTCGCCGATCGTCACTTCGGCGGTGCCCTTGACGACGATCCAGTGCTCGGAGCGGTGATGGTGCTTCTGCAGCGAGAGCTTCTTGCCCGGGGTGACGAAGATGCGCTTCACCTGGAAGCGGTCGCCGTTGAGGATCGAGGTATAGCCGCCCCAGGGGCGGTAGGAGGTCGGGTGGGTCTCGGTCAGCTTCGCGGTCTTCGGCAGGGCTGCCAGCGTCTTGACGATATCGCCCACACTCTGGCTGTCCTGCAGGCGGCCGACATAGACGGCGTCTTCGCTGGCGATGACGGCGATGTCGTCCATGCCCTGAACGGCGAGGTGGACGCCATGGCTCATGACCAGCGAGTTATGGCTGTTCATCAGCGTGGTGTTCTGCGTCGCGACATTGCCGTGCTCGTCGCGCTTGCCGGATTTCCAGACGCTGTCCCAGCTGCCGAGATCAGACCACTTGAAGGGCGAGGGGACGACGGCGGCGTTGGCGGTCATTTCCATGATCGCATAGTCGATCGAGATGTTCGGCGCCTTGGCGAAGGCCTTGGCGTCGAGGCGGATGAAGTCGAGGTCGCGGGCGGATTTGGAAACCGCGTCGTCGGCTGCACGCAGCGCTTCCGGCGCATAGTCGCGCATCTCGGAAAGCAGTGCCGACACCTGGAACATGAACATGCCGGAGTTCCAGTAGAAGCCGCCGGCGGCCAGCATTTCCTCGGCCTTGGCAAGCGGCGGCTTTTCGATGAAGCGCTTGACGCTGAGCGCACCGGTCGCGAGCTTCTCGCCGCCTTCGATATAGCCGTAGCCGGTCGCAGCTTCGGTCGGCTCGATGCCGAAGGTGACGAGCTTGCCCTTGGCGGCCGTCGCTTCGGCGGTGCGTACGCTGTCGAAATAGCTCTTGTCGGCGACGATCTCGTAATCGGAACCCAGCACGTGCATCAGCGTGTCCTTGCCGAAGAGATCGGCAATCAGCACGGCGGCGGCGGCAACGGCGGGTGCGGTATTGCGGGCGGACGGCTCGAGCAGGATCGCCTTCAATTCATGACCGAGCTCGCGCGCCTGTTCGGCCACCAGGAAGCGGAATTCCTCGTTGGTGAGAACGACCGGCGCCTCGTACATCGCGGGGTCGGAGACGCGGGCGAGCGTTTCCTGGAACAGCGTGCGGTCGCCGATGAACTGGATGAACTGCTTCGGCGCCGATGCGCGCGACAGCGGCCACAGGCGCGTGCCCTTGCCGCCGGCCATGATCACGGGAACGATCTTCTGCGTCATAAGGTGTTTCCTTGCGGTCGTAGGTCTTGGTTCAATTCGCGTTGGCCCACTGCCGGATGCGGTTCAAGCCGGCATCCAGAAGCGAGGCTGCCGCCGCTTCGTCTTTTGCTTCTACATAACAGCGCATTTCCGGTGCGTTACCGGAGGGCCGAAAGTGGATGATGCGTTCATCCTTAAGCGTTACGCGCAGGCCATCGATATCGCTGGTCCTGCCCGGTTCGCCGATCGGCTTCAGGAATTCGGCGAGGTTGTCAGGCGATTGGCGCAGGTAGGCCATCAGTTTTGTGCTGGTTTCGACCGGGAAATTCTCCAGCCGGTCGGCCGCAGCGACGGGCAATGCGAAGGAGGCGGCGACCGCCGAAAGCGGCTTGCGCGCGGAGGCTGCCAGCGACAGCACCGCCAGCATCGGCAGGAAGCAGTCGCGGGTCGGCAGCGGGGCGAGGGCGGCGCCATTCAGCTGGAATTCGGATGCGGTCAGCGTTCCGCCATTGGCCTCGAAGCCGATGACGCGGTCCTTGCCGGCGGCAACGGCTTCCTGCATGCCCGAAATGACGAAGGGCGAACCGACCTTGGTGCGGGTGACCGTGAAGCTTCCGGCGCTTTCGATGCCGGAATTCGAGGTGACGGGGGTGACGACGACGGCGGCATTGAGGACCTTCGCCGAGATCAGCCCGAGGAGGTCGCCACGCAGCGGTGTGCCTGTTTCGTCGGCCACCAGCGGCCGGTCGGCGTCGCCGTCGGCCGAGACGATGGCATCGAGCTTATGGGCCGCGGCCCAGCCCTTGAGGAGATCGATGGTTTCGGCCGAGACGGCCTCGGTATCGACGGGGATAAAGGTCTCGGAGCGGCCGAGCGGGATGGCATCGGCGCCGTAATGGGCGAGCAGCTCGATCAGCATGTCGCGGGCGACAGTGCTATGCTGGTAGACGCCGATCCTGAGACCCGCGAGCGCCTTGGCGGGCAGGATCGCGGCGTTGCGGGCAAAGAAGCCTTCGGCGCAGACGGCGGCGCGGTCGAGCGCGCTCGCGGTTGCCTGTGGCATCACATAGGAGGCGTCGAGCTTTACGGCTCTCTCGGAGATCGCCACTTCGTCGGCCTTGTCGATTTCGCCGTCGGCCCGGTAGAACTTGATGCCGTTGCGGTCGGCGGGGATATGCGAGCCGGTGATCATCAGGCTCGCGGCCTTTTGCTGAAGGCCGTAGAGCGCCAGTGCGGGCGTCGGAACGGTGCCGCAATCGGCGACGCGGAAGCCGAGGGCGGTCAGCGCAGCCGCGCAGTTTTGCGCAATCTCCGGGCTGGAATCGCGAAAATCCCGGCCGAGCAGGATCAGGTCACCCGTCTTGGCGCGTCCGCTTTCCAGCAGGTAATGACCGAAGGCCGCCGCATAGAGCGCCGAGGCCCGTCCCTTGAGATCGGCGGAGAGGCCGCGCAGTCCACTTGTTCCAAATTTCATTCTGAATAAGCCCCAGCCAGCGCTTGAATCCGTCGGCGATTATCAACACACTACCGGGACTTCGTAAATTTTGATCCGTTGGGATCGCTAAATTACATCCGAATTCCCTTTTCGAGCCACATAGAGCTCGTTCGGCGAGAACGGGACAGCAGATGACCGAACAGACGATTGCCCTTGAAGACAGCTGGAAGACGGCGCTCGCTTCCGAGTTCTCCAGCCCCTACATGCAGCAGCTGAAAGCCTTCCTGCAGGCGCAGAAGCAGGCGGGGAAGCACATCTTTCCGAAGGGCTCGGAATATTTCCGGGCGCTCGACCTGACGCCGCTGGCGGATGTGAAGGTGGTGATCCTCGGGCAGGATCCCTATCACGGTCTCGGCCAGGCACACGGGCTCTGCTTCAGCGTGCGCCCCGGCGTGCGTATCCCGCCGTCGCTCGTCAATATCTACAAGGAAATGGAAAGCGACCTCGGCATCGAGCGCGCCCGCCATGGCTTCCTCGAACATTGGGCCAAGCAGGGCGTGCTGCTCCTGAACAGCGTGCTGACGGTCGAGGAATCACAGGCCGCCTCGCATCAGGGCAAGGGCTGGGAACAGTTCACCGATGCGGTGATCCGCAGGGTCAACGAGGAATGCCAGAATGTCGTCTTCATCCTCTGGGGCTCCTATGCGCAGCGCAAGGCAGCCTTCGTCGACACGTCCCGGAATTTGGTGCTGAAGGCGCCGCATCCGTCGCCGCTTTCGGCCCATAACGGCTTTTTCGGCAGCAAGCCGTTCTCGAAGACCAATGCCTATCTGCAGTCCCATGGGCGGACGCCGATCGATTGGGCACTGCCGCCAAACCCGCAGGATGGCTAGATTTTCTGAACGCGTGTCTTTTGTCGTTCAATAATTGGAGACAATGCGTGTCGATCTGCGGGGCTATTCCTGCGGCGGATGAAGGATCATCTATCACCCATCGAAAGCCCGCCGATGCGGGCAAGAAAGGGGTTTTCCATGTTGAACCAGATCAAGGGCCTGCACCACGTCACGTCGATGGCTGAGGATGCCCGCACCAACAATACGTTCTTCACCGATGCGCTCGGCCTGCGCCGTGTCAAGAAGACCGTCAACTTCGACGCGCCCGATGTCTATCATCTCTACTATGGTGACGAGACCGGCTCGCCGGGCACGATCATGACCTACTTCCCGTTCCCGAAGATGCCGAAGGGCCGTCCGGGCACCGGTGAAGTCGGCACCACCGTATTCTCCATCCCGGAAGGCTCGATCGGCTTCTGGAGCGATCGCCTGACGAAGCTGAATGCCGATGGCCTGAAGACCGAAGAGAGCTTCGGTGAGAAGCGCCTGAACTTCGCCGGTCCTGATGGCGACGGCTTTGCGCTTGTCGAGGTCAAGGACGATGCCCGCCAGCCCTGGACGCATGGCGGCATTTCCGAGGACCACGCGATCCGCGGTTTCCACTCGGTCGCCATGCGCTTGCGTGACGATGGTGCGACGTCCGAGCTCCTGAAGTTCATGGGCTATGACGTCCAAGACGAGAAGGACGGCGTCAAGCGGCTGATCATGCCCGGTGGTAACGGTGCGCATCTGATCGACCTCGAGACGATGCCGAGCATCAACCGCGCGCTTCCGGGTGCCGGCTCGGTCCACCATGTCGCCTTCGCCGTCGAGAACCGCGAAAAGCAGCTCGAAGTGCGCAAGGCGCTGATGGATACCGGATACCAGGTGACGCCTGTTATCGACCGCGATTACTTCTGGGCGATCTATTTCCGTACGCCGGGCGGCGTGCTGTTCGAGATCGCCACCAACGAACCCGGCTTCGACCGTGACGAGGATACCGCTCATCTCGGCGAGGCGCTGAAGCTGCCGCAGCAGCACGCGCATCTGCGTGACCTGATCGAGCAGCATCTGCCGCCGCTCGAAGCCTAACGGGAGAACAGCAATGGCTGATACTTCATATGTGCACCGGCTGCATGCCGGTGCACCCGGAAAGCCTATTCTCTTCGTGCTGCACGGCACGGGGGGCGACGAGAACCAGTTCTTCGAATTCGGGCGGCGCCTGCTGCCCGAGGCGACGATCGTTTCGCCGCGCGGCGATATTTCCGAATACGGTGCCGCCCGCTTCTTCAAGCGCACCGGCGAGGGCGTCTATGATATGGACGACCTTGCCCGGGCGACGGAGAAGATGGCTGCTTACGTCAAGGATCTGACCGTCGACCACGGCGCGTCGCAGATCCTCGGCCTCGGCTTCTCGAATGGCGCCAACATTCTTGCCAATGTGCTGATCGAGAAGGGGCTGTTCGATGCCTCGGTGCTGATGCATCCGCTGATCCCGTTCCAGCCGAAGCCCAATCCGGAGCTTTCCGGGCGCCGGGTGCTGATCACCGCCGGCCAGCGCGACCCGATCTGCCCGGTGCCGCTGACCGAGGCGCTTGCGGCCTATTTCGAAACCGAAAAGGCCAAGGTGACGACGGAGTGGCATGCGGGCGGCCACGATATCCGGCCGAACGAGATCGACGCCATCAGGACGTTCTTCGAGCCGTATTTTTAGGCTCTAGCGAAAATAGGGCGGCCGCTTTTGCGAAGGCGGCTGCTCCGGCATTTCGAGCCAGCGGGCGGCCGAGAAATAGGCCCGCGTGCGGACCTGCGGGCCGGGTGCGGCCTTCATGGCGATGATGAAGTTGAAGCTGTTGTCGCTCGTCGTTTCGCGAGCGAAGCTGATGCTGGCGCCGAAGCTTTCCTCCTTCGCATCCTTCAACTCGCGGATCGCGGCCAGCATGGCGGAGAAATCCTGCCAGTGCGGCTGGGCAAGCAGCGTCTCGAAAATCCGCATCGCTGCCGGATCGAGCTTGCCTGCCGTATCCGTTTCCGGGCCGACCAGCTTTGCTCGCATATTGGCGATCGCGCCGGTGCGGTCGCCACGGATGATCACGAAAACGGAACTCAGTGGCTTTTCAGCATCCTGCTTGTAGATCTGCTGGAAGGTGCATTCGAAGGTGTCGCCGCTCATGGCGGCAGCGCGCCAGGGCGTCGTCTCGATGCCTGCCTTGCGCAAGGCCTCGCAGATCGCCGGTCCCGTCGTCCACCATGTCCGGAAGAATGCGGCCGCGAGCTCGTCGAGCGGCGCTTCCATCAGCCGTGGATCGTGCTCGATGCTTGCCAGCACCGGCTTTACCGGCGGGCGCGGTCTTGGCGGCGGTGGAGAGGTGCGGGGCAGCGCCGCCACCGGTTTGGGCTTCTCGAAACTGTAGCCCAGCCGTTCCGCGAGGCCGCGCAGGTGGCGCATGTCGTTCGAGAGCAGAACGGTGCCGCCGATCAGAGAGAGCGAGAGGGCAAGCATCAGCCACAGCACCAGGCCGCGTCTGCGGCGTGCCGGCGGGGTCTTCATTCCCTGGCCTGTCGTGTCGGTTGCCAACGTCGTTTCCAAACCTGATGCGGCGCATCTTAGGCGTGCAGAGCGCGTTTCGTAACGGTAAAGATAAAACGAAAAGCCAAAGGAAATAACGAAAATTCTACTGAGGCCGCGCAGGGCCTATTCAAAAAAGCGATAAAGCATTCTGCAATCACGAAAACGCGCTTATTTCAGAGGCCCGCCGCTTCCGATTTGTTAAGTAATTTTCTTGAGATTGTTACAGCGTTGTTTCATGATAATTGCGGCACGAAGTTCTTCGCGCCGTGCCTTATGGCGATCGATGCTTGATCGCTTCAGTCATGAACATGTTTCTTCGTACGGGGCGGGGATGCTGGGAAAGCTAGACTTTAGCTTTTCTTCATGTTGCGCTTTGCGGGTTTGCAGCAGAGTTGGTTAGGGAAGTTGCATGAATTCGGAGTTTGCGGTTCGCCCCATGCGGCCGGGCGAGTTGGAGCTTGTGCTTGAATGGGCCCGTCAGGAAGGCTGGAATCCGGGCCTCGACGATTCCCTCGCGTTTCATGATGCAGATCCTTCCGGCTTTTTCGTCGGCGCTGTCGGGGAAGTCCCCGTCGGCTCGATCTCGGTCGTCAAGTATGGCGGTGAATTCGCCTTTCTCGGCCTCTACATCGTCCATCCCGATTTCCGCGGCAAAGGTTATGGCAAGGCGATCTGGAATGCCGGCATGGCATCTGCCGAGGGCCGGGCGATCGGTCTCGACGGCGTCGAGGCGCAGCAGCCGAGTTACCGCAAGGCAGGCTTCGAGCCGGCCTACAAGACGATCCGCTTCGGCGGCGTCGCCACCTCCGTTCCGTCCTCGTCGCTCACCGCCCAGGCCGTGACCGACAAGACCGATGGCATCGTGCGCTACGACGCCTCGATCTTCCCGGCGGCGCGGCCGGAATTCGTCAGCGCCTGGTGCACCAGCCGCAAGGGCCGCAGGAGCGCCGTGGTGCGCAAAAGCGGCAAGATCCGCGGCTACGGCACGATCCGCCGTTGCTACGAGGGCTACAAGATCGGCCCGCTGTTTGCCGCCGATGCCGATACGGCTGCCGCGCTGATGGCGCAGCTGATCACCGAGGCCGATGGCGCGCAGGTTTTCATCGACGTGCCCGAAGACAACAAGGACGGCCTGGCGCTGGCCGAAAGCATCGGCCTGGTGCCCGTGCTGGAGACGATGCGCATGTATCGCGGCAAGGCGCCGTCGATCCCGCTTAGGAATGTCTATGGCGTGACGACGCTGGAACTCGGCTAGTCGACCGGCGAGGCGGGCACTGTCGGTGCAGCGTCTTTAGGCCGGCCCTTCTCGGCGATCGCGATGCCGCCGAGTGTCAGGGCAAGTGCGACCATGTGGAAGGTCTGCAGCTCTTCGGCGAGCAAGAGCACCGAGAGCAGGGTGCCGAAGACTGGCACCAGATTGATGAACAGCCCGGCGCGATTGGCGCCGATGGTCTCGACGCCCTTGATGTAGAGAATCTGCGCCAGCAGCGAGGCGAAGATCGCCGTGTAGAAGGCGATGACCCAGCCGTTCGCATCGGGCACCTGGGCGTTGCCCTTCGAGCTTTCCCAGATCAGTAGCGGTACAGAGGTCAGCGCGGCGGCAAATGCCGGGATCGCCATCAGCGTGCGCCAGTCGACCGGCGGCTTCCAGCGCAGGAAGATCGTGTAGACGGAATAGGCGACGACGGCGATCAGCATCAGTGCGTCGCCGCGGTTGAGGCTGAGCTGCAGCAGGGTCGCAAAATCGCCGTGGGCGGCGGTCAGCGCCACACCGATGAGTGTCATGCCGAAGCCTGCGAACTGGGCAGCCGAGACGCTGGTGCGGAAGAAGACGAAGTTCAGCAGGAAGATCAGCATCGGAATGCCGGCCTGCTCGATCGCGACGTTGATCGCCGTCGTGTATTGGACGGCGGAATAGAGCATGGCGTTGAAGGTCGTGTAGCCGATGATCCCGTAGAAGAAGAGCAGTGGCAGGTTCTTGCGCACCAGCGGCCAGTCACGCTTCAGGTAGGGCAGGGAGACCGCGGCGATCAGCAGCGTTGCCAGCGTCCAGCGCAGCAGCGTCAGCATCATCGGGCTCACATGCCCCAGCGCCAGCTTGCCGGCCACCGCATTGCCGCCCCAGCACAGCGTGGCGATGACGAGGCAAATATAGGCCGTGATCTGCACGATGATTCTTTCCGTATGCGGCAAAGGCTGGGGAGGAAGGCGTGGACCGGAACGGCAATAGCCCGCTGCGGGCTGTTTTGTCACGCAAAAAGCCCATTTCACCGCGATAACAGGGTCGCTTTCCAAAAAACAAACCTTTATAGATGCGCGGGTTTGAGCAGGGCGCGGATAATCCGCCGGTAACAGGAAGAGTTGGATGACGAACGTAGTCGTGGTCGGTTCCCAGTGGGGTGACGAAGGCAAGGGCAAGATTGTCGATTGGCTTTCGGAACGTGCGGATGTCATCGTCCGCTATCAGGGCGGCCATAATGCAGGTCATACGCTCGTCATCGACGGCGTCAGCTACAAGCTGGCTCTGCTGCCCTCAGGTCTCGTCCGCGGCAAGCTCAGCGTCATCGGCAACGGCGTCGTCGTCGATCCGCATCACTTCGTCGCCGAAGTCGAGAAGCTGCGCGCCCAGGGCGTCAACGTGAACCCGGACGTGCTGCGCATCGCCGACAACGCACCGCTGATCCTGTCGCTGCACCGCGACCTCGACGGTTTCCGTGAAGATGCGGCTTCCAACAGCGGCACCAAGATTGGCACCACCCGCCGCGGCATCGGCCCGGCCTACGAAGACAAGGTCGGCCGCCGTGCCATCCGCGCCATCGACCTTGCCGACAAGGAAGCGCTGCCTGCCAAGATCGACCGCCTGCTGACGCATCACAACGCGCTGCGCCGCGGCCTCGGCCTGCCGGAGATTTCGGTGGAATCGCTGGAGAAGGAACTGCACGACGTTGCCGATCAGGTCCTGCCCTATGTCGACCAGGTCTGGCGCATCCTCGACGACCAGCGCAAGGCTGGCGCCCGCATCCTGTTCGAAGGTGCGCAGGGCGCGCTGCTCGACAATGACCACGGCACCTATCCCTATGTGACCTCGTCCAACACCGTTGCCGGTCAGGCTGCCGCAGGTTCCGGCCTCGGCCCGACGGCGATCGGTTACGTCCTCGGCATCACCAAGGCCTACACGACCCGCGTCGGCGAGGGCCCGTTCCCCTGCGAGCTGCATGACGAGATCGGCAAGCACCTGTCGACCGTCGGCCGCGAAGTCGGCGTCAATACCGGCCGTCCGCGCCGCTGCGGCTGGTTCGATTCGGTTCTGGTGCGCCAGACGGTGAAGACCTCCGGCATCACCGGCATCGCGCTCACCAAGCTCGACGTTCTCGACGGTCTCGACGAACTGAAGATCTGCGTCGCCTACAAGCTTGACGGGAAGGAGATCGATTATCTTCCGGCAAGCCAGGCTGCTCAGGCTCGCGTCGAGCCGGTCTACATCACGCTTGAAGGCTGGAAGGAATCCACCGTCGGCGCCCGCAGCTGGGCCGATCTTCCGGCGCAGGCGATCAAATATGTGCGCCAGGTCGAAGAACTGATCGGCGCGCCGGTGGCCCTGTTGTCCACAAGCCCTGAGCGAGATGACACGATACTTGTGACCGATCCCTTTGAGGATTAATGTCGCGGGTCATACCGATTTGGCCCGTGCTTTAAGCCGGGCCTTTTGAGAAAGTACGAATGGCGGATTTTATTGCAGTCATCCGGCGGGCCGTTGACGGTCTGACCGAGAATACCCCCGAGATGCGGGTGAAGGTTTACGAGCGTGCCCGCGGCGCAGTGCAGCGGCAGCTCGAAAACATGAAACCGCGTCCGCCGGAAGCGATGTTGCAACGGCAGCTTGAAAAGCTGGATGCCGCCATTCGCGAAGTCGAGGCCGAACATGCCGAGGCGCTGCCCGATGAGGCAGCCGCCGCGGCCGTTGCCGAAGAGGCCGCACCCGAGCCGCATTACGAAGAGCCCGCCGCTCCGGCTGAAGAGCCGGTTGCCGCCGCCGAGGAGCATGCCGTCGAGGCGGCTGCCGAGCCGGTCGAGGAAGTCGCTCACGAAGAGCATCCGGTTTACGACGAGCCGGTTGCCGCCGAACCCGCTTACGAAGAGCCGCAGGCCGTCTATCACGACGAGCCGGTGCATGCTGTCGAGCCCGAGGTTCATGCCGAGCCGGAAGTTCACGCGGAGCATGACGTTCACGCGGAGCCTGAAGTTCACGTTGAGCCGGAGGTTCACGCCGAGCCTGAAGTCCATGCTGAGCCGGCACCGTGGCAGCAGCCTGTCGAGGATGCGCCCACCGAAGCCTGGCAGGCGCCGCATCACGAAGAGCCCGCAGAGCCTGAATATCACCCTGCCGAACCGGCGGTGTATGAAGAGCCTGTCGTTGAGCCGGAGCCGGTGGAAGCCGTCGAGCCGGTGCGGGCAAGCGAATACAATCCGGCCAACCGGCTGGT
Source organism: Rhizobium sp. OAE497 (assembly GCF_040546565.1). Taxonomy (NCBI): domain Bacteria; kingdom Pseudomonadati; phylum Pseudomonadota; class Alphaproteobacteria; order Hyphomicrobiales; family Rhizobiaceae; genus Rhizobium; species Rhizobium sp. OAE497. The sequence continues at coordinate 2,898,897 of NZ_JBEPOA010000001.1, read as the reverse complement.
AGAGCCCTTCGCCTCTTTCGAAAAGCCGCAGGAATTCGTCGAACAGACGCAGGAAGAGCCGCTGCAGAGCGAAGCCGCCGCGCGCTTCGATCCCGTATGGAACGAGCCAGCCGCGGAAACGCCGGCAGAGCCGCCAAAGGATGCCGATAACGTCTGGGCCGACCAGGAACTGCATAATTTCTCTGGCCTCGCCCCTGCCGCTTCGGCGGACGCCGGTGCGCGCGCCTTCGAGGAAGCGCTGTCCGGCCTGCAGACCGCGCCTGAAACAGCGAAGATGCCCGCTGCCAACGAGGGCTTCTCGTGGGAGGCCGCGGCTTTCGACGACCTGCCGCCGATCGATGCGCCGAAGAAGGCCGACAACGCTCAGGCGCGCGCAGACGATTCCGATCTGTTTTCCGAAGTGCACGGCAACAAGCCGCAGCAGCCCGCGCCGGATGTTCCCGGCAGCGAGTGGAAGGAAGCCGAAGCGCTGCATGGCTACGGCCGCCGCGGTTCCGTTGCCAATGACGATGACGATACGGCTCCGGTTGCCGATATCGACCAGATCGTCGCTGCCAAGCTGCAGAACAAGAATTTCCGCATGGAGCCGAAGCGCCGCCGCTTCGGCCTCGGCCGCATCATCGGCATCGTCCTGGTGCTCGCCGTTCTCGGCGGTGCCGGCTATGCCGCATGGATGAACCGCGACCAGCTGAATGCCATGGTCAACGGCCTGATCAGCTCGGCACCGAAGACTGCCGAGACGACCGCGCCTGCCGCCAGCACGACGCCGTCGGCAACGACGCCTCCTGCATCGGGCACTGCGGCACCGGCCGCCAATGGCAGCTCGGCGGCACCTGCCGCCGACGCCAACAAGCAGGTTGCTGCGCTCGATGACGGCGCCTCCGTCACCAACAAGTTCAACCAGCGCCTGTTGGCCGACGGCACCGAAACCGATGCCGGCCCGGCGACCGCCGCCGCAACGCCGACTGCCGAAGGCAAGTCCGTCGCGCAGCAGAGCATTGCCTCTTCCGCACCGGCTCAGGCGCCGGCGCAACCGGCCGCCCAGACGGATCCGGCCGCCGCACAGCCGCCGGCTGCAGGCGATGCCGCAGCCGCGCAGCCGCAGGTGACCGCGCCGGTCGGCGCTTCGGAAAAGATGTTCCTCTATGAGGAGCGGATCGGCCAGAGCTCGCCGACTGCGATCCAGGGCTCTGTCGTCTGGAGCGTCCAGCACGAGAAGGATGCAAGCGGCAAGGATGCCGCCACCGTTCAGGGCAACGTCACCGTTCCCGAGCGCAATCTCTCGGCTCTCGTCACCTTCAAGCGCAATTCCGACCCGTCGCTGCCGGCTAGCCATCTGGTCGAGATTGTTTTCTCGGTGCCGCCGAATTTCGAAGGCGGCAAGATCGACAGCGTCCAGCGCATCTCGATGAAGCGCACGGAGCAGGATCGCGGCGACGCGCTGATCGCGGTGCCCGCCAAGATCACCGACGACTTCCACATGATCGCGCTCAACGACTATCCGGATGCCCGCAAGTCGAACCTCGACCTGCTCGCCACCCGCGACTGGATCGATATCCCGATCACCTACCGCAACGGCCGCCGCGCCCTGATCACCATGCAGAAGGGCTCGACCGGCGCCCAGGCCTTCACCACCGCGATCCGCGACTGGGGCACGCTCGGCGACGTCAGCACCAGCCAGTAAGGCCAGGCGCATCGCAGAAACAAAAAGGCGGGTCATCGACCCGCCTTTTCGTTTGTCTTGACGCTTGCGCCTTAGGCGGTGGCTTCGACCACGCGGACGGCCTTGGCCATTTCCAGCGCTTCCTTGCGGACCGCGTCCTGGACCTTTTCAAAGGCGCGGACTTCGATCTGGCGGACGCGCTCGCGGCTGATGTCGAACTCGGACGACAGGTCTTCCAGCGTCACCGGATCGTCGGAGAGGCGGCGTGCCTCGAAGATGCGGCGTTCGCGGTCGTTCAGCACGCTCATTGCCTTGGACAGCATGCGGCGGCGGGTGTCGAGTTCGTCCTGCTCGATGAGCACTTCTTCCTGGCTGTCGTGATCGTCGACCAGCCAATCCTGCCACTGGCCGCTATCGCCCTCGGACGCCTTGATCGAGGCGTTGAGCGACGCGTCGCCAGACAGGCGGCGGTTCATCGATACGACCTCCTCCTCGGAGACGTTGAGCTTGGTCGCGATCTCGGAGACGTGTTCCGGCTTCAGGTCGCCATCGTCGATCGCCTGGAGGCGGCCCTTCAGGCGGCGCAGGTTGAAGAACAGACGCTTCTGGTTGGCGGTCGTACCCATTTTCACGAGCGACCACGAACGCAGGATATATTCCTGGATCGAGGCCTTGATCCACCACATGGCGTAGGTTGCCAGGCGAAAGCCGCGTTCCGGGTCGAACTTCTTCACGGCCTGCATGAGGCCGACGTTACCTTCGGAGACGACTTCGCCGATCGGCAGGCCATAGCCGCGATAGCCCATTGCGATCTTCGCAACGAGGCGCAGATGGCTGGTGACGAGCTTGTGCGCAGCATCGCGGTCGCCATGTTCGGCATAGCGCTTGGCGAGCATGTATTCCTGCTGGGGTTCCAGCATCGGGAACTTGCGGATTTCGTCGAGATAACGGTTCAGACCGGCTTCGCCGGCCGTAATGGATGGCAGGTTGTTACGGGCCATGATTGCACCCTCCTATATAGATTCCGGTTCCCGATGGAACGCGTCCCCGCGTCGATAAAGGCAAACCGGGACGTGCGCCTCAAACTAGAGCCCGCACTAAGTCCATATACAGATAAGTATGGCCGAACAGGGGTTCAAGGCCAGAGGGGTCTTCACGAAGGCGTTATAGAGACGCCCCGCGAAGAGCCACGACAAGCTCCATCATATCATCAGGCAGCGGCGCTTCGAAGCGCATGATCTCGCCGGTCCGGGGATGCTCGAACTGCAGCATATAGGCGTGGAGAGCCTGACGCTTGAAGCCGTTGACGACCTTGCGGGCATCATCGGGCAAGAGGTTCGCCTTGGTCTTGAAGCCACCGCCATAGACGGCATCGCCGAGCAGCGGGTGGCCGATATGAGCCATGTGGACGCGGATCTGATGCGTGCGTCCGGTTTCGAGATGGCACTCGACGAGCGAGGCGAGCGACAGCGCGTTCGACGTCTCGTGAAAGCGCTCCAGCACCTCGTAATGGGTGATCGCCTCGTCGGCCTCCTGATTGCCGGCGCGCTTCACTTCACGGCGCGTGCGGTCGGCGGTGCCGCGGCCGAGCGGCGCGTCGATCGTGCCCTTCAGCGTCGGTGGCCGGCCCCAGACGATCGCCTGGTAAGCGCGTTCCAGTGGCATGGTGCGGCCGTGATCGGCGAATTGCAGCGACAGGTGGCGATGGGCGACGTCGTTCTTTGCCACGATCATCACGCCCGTCGTATCCTTGTCCAGCCGGTGGACGATGCCGGGGCGCTTGACGCCGCCGATGCCGGAAAGGCTCTCGCCGCAATGGTGGATCAGCGCATTGACCAGCGTGCCTGTCCAGTTGCCGGCGGCCGGATGGACGACGAGACCGGACGGCTTGGAGATGACGATGACGTCGTCGTCCTCGAAGAGGATGTCGAGCGGGATGTCCTCGCCCTTGGGTTCCGGGTCCTCAGGCTCGGGCAACAGGATCTCGTAGGTCTCGCCGGGCTTCACCTTCTTCTGCGGATCGGCAGCCGGAGCGCCGTTGACCGTTAGCATGCCGTCCTTGATCAGCACCTTGACGCGGCTGCGCGAAAATTCGGCGCCGAGCTGGGCCGTCAGCCAGGCATCGAGGCGGCCTTCGGCGCTCTCGTCTGCCGTCAGGACTTTCCTAATGCCGGATGCTTGTTTAAAGGGGTCGCTCAAGACGCTTCTTCTCCGAGGAATTCATAGGACGCCGTAATGACGAAAATCGAGATAGACGACCAGGAAGAAAAGCCCCTTGATCCGGCAATGGAAAATGTCCGGCGCAAGATGGTTCGCCTGCAGATCGTCTCGGGCGCCATCATGTTTGTGAGCCTTATGGCGGTCTTCGGCGCCGTTGTCTACAAGGTGACGCGGACGGAACCTGCGGGTAGCGCACCCGTTGCCTCGAACGGCGTGCCGTCGGGTTCGCCGGTCAGCGGCACGGTCACACTGCCTTCAGGCTTTGCCGTTCAGTCGACCTCGCTTTCGGGCAGCCAGATCCTGTTCTACGGCCAGGGCGCCGATGGCAAGCACCGGGCGATCGTCGTCGATACCAAGACGGGCCACACCGTCGCCGACATCGCCGTCGCCGGCAATTGAGCCATGGCGGCCGCTCCCGTCACGATCGTTGATGCCGCGGATCCGCGGATCGCGGAGTTCCGCGAGATCCGCGAGCGTGACCTGACGGGGCGGCAGGGACGGTTCATCGCCGAGGGCACCGTCGTGTTGCGCATGCTGGCGCAGGCGCATCGCCGCGGCACCTTCGCCGCCGAAAAGATCCTGCTGCTCGCCAACCGGGCGGCAGGCGTTGCCGACATCCTTGCCGAATTCCCGGACGATGTGCCAGTCTATATTGCCGAAGCCGAAACGCTCGATGGCATCGTCGGCTTTCACCTGCATCGCGGCGTGCTGGCGCTCGGCCGGAAGCTTTCGCCCGAGACGAGCCTCCTCGACAGGCTGCCGGAACAGGCGCTGGTGATTGCCGGATGCGGCATTTCCAATCACGACAATGCCGGATCGATGTTCCGCAATGCGGCGGCCTTCAAGGCCGATGCGATCTTTCTCGACGAAACCTCCTGCGATCCGCTCTACCGCAAGGCGCTGCGCGTCTCGGTCGGTTCGGTGCTGAGCGTTCCCTATGAGCGCAGCGGTTCGGCGCTGGGCCTGTTGAGCGGGCTCGCGGAACGCGGCTTCGATATCTGGACGCTGTCGCCGCGCGGTACCGTCGATATCCGCGACATCCCGGCGTCGCCGCGCATGGCGCTGGTGGCGGGAACCGAGGGGGAGGGGCTGCCGGCGGAGATTCTCGCGCGCTTCCGCAGCGCCCGGATTCCACAGTCCGAGGGGCTGGACAGCCTGAACGTCGCGACGGCAACCGGGATCACACTGTTTTCCATGGCATCAGCCGCCAAGCGGATCTGACGCTTACTTGTCTTCGGTGAGGATCGCGGCGGCACGGCCGGCGAGATTGAGGCGCTCCTGAGCGCCGGTCTCGGCGGTTTCAGGCAGCAGCTTGCGGATCGGCGAGGTCTCGCCTTCCTTCAATGCCGTCAGTGCCACCACCTTGGCAGCGATCGAGGCGATCTCTTCGCGCAGCGCGCTATCCTTGCCGGTGACGGTCTTGGCCTTGAGGATTCGGTCGGAGACATCGGCGCTGCGAGCGCGGACATCGTCTGCCAGACTTGCTGCAAGGGCGGCCGGATCGATGCTCTCTTCCGGCTCGGCCGGTGGTGCGTCGGGCAGGGCGTTCAGCAGCGAGCCGGAAACGCCGGCGTCGCGCATGGCGCGGCTTGCCTTGCGCAGTTCGGAATTGGCGCCCTTCAGCTGTTCCTTCAGCTTGGCGATTTCCTGCTGGCGGCGGGTGAGCAGCGTTTCCTTGTCGGAAGCGGATGCCGTTTCGCGGGCAGCCTTGTCTTCCAGGCGGATCACCATGTGTTCCTGCTGGGTCAGCTTCTGCTCGGCATCCTTGGCGCGCTTCTGCAGGAGGTTGACGTCCTGGCGCAGCGTATCGCGCTCGTCGCGCAGCGCATTGGCGCGGAACTTGACGCTTTCGATCTCGGTTTCGCGAGCCGCCATGTCGATCTTCAGGTTGTCGGACTGTTCGGCAAGCTTGTTCAGGCGGCTGCGCAGCGCTTCCAGTTCGCCTTCCTTCTGTGAGCTCGACTGCTCGGCAATGTGAAGGCTGGTCTTCAGCTGGCTGATATAGTTCTCGTCCTTGCGCAGGTGAGAGCGCAGTTCGGCGGCCTCGACGTTGAGATCGCTGATCTGGCCCTGCAAGGTGCTGATCTCGGCGGCCAGCCGGCCGGCATCGAGCGCCAGCGAATCGTGGCGCAGCTGCAGCGACAGCGACTTCTCGCGCTCGCGGGCAAGATCCTGCGTGGTGCGGGCATTGTCGGCGGCGTAGAGGGCGCGGACCATATCCTTCTGGGCGCGCACTTCCTGCGGGCTCAGCGGCATCGTCGCCTTCATCCGGTTTTCCGTATACCAGACGATGCGGCGGTGGATGGCGGGGGAAACCAGGAAGACCAGGAAGGCCGCTGTCAGAAAACCCAGCCCGAATAGAAGAGCGTATTCGATCACGGCGCGGTCAATGCTTCCAGAAAGTGTTTTGCTTCGCGCCAATGATTACGCACGCGATGCGCGCGCGGCAAGTGGCGGATGGGTGACGGCGGGCAAGAATCCCGCCGTCCACTCCATTATCAGAAGGGGTTCCAGGTCGGGCCGGGGGTGATCTTCAGGTAGCCGACATTGACGCCGAGGCGGGCGCCGACGCCGGTACGGATCGGCACGACGAGGACATTGTTGTTCTTCAGAAGCGTCATGCCGAAGCCGGCGATGACGAAGGCCTGCCCGCTAACGCCGCCGAAACGGGCATAGATGCTGTCGATCGAGGGAAGGTCGTAGACCAGCATCATGACGCGGGTGCCCTGGCCGCCGTAGTCGATGCCGAGAGACGGGCCCTGCCAGTAGAGCGGATGCTCGCCGGCATTCTTGGTGTTGAGCTGGCCCTCGCCATAGGTCAGGCCAGCGATGAAGGCGCCAGAGCCTTCCTGGCCGAGAATGTAGCCGTTCGGCAGGCCGTATTTCTGGAAGGCGGCTTCGACAACCTTGGCGAGGCCGCCGCTGGTGGAGCCAAAGAAGGAGTGTCCGGCGTCGACGATCTCCTGCACAGTGTACTGGCTGCTGTTGGCCTGCTGGGCGGCCGCCTGCTGCGAGGAGAGCATGAATGCAGAAATGGTCAGCGCGACAATAAGCCGGCAGAAGCCCATAAATCTTCCTGGGGATTGAAGGTGCATGGTGTCATCCGTTCATCATGGTCGGTTCAATGAGCCGTTTCCGGCAATTGACGCATTTTGCTCCGATCGTCTTAACAATCGGTTTACCAAATATGGTGTCATTATGGCGCCGAGTACGGGCGCAAACTTCGTGCAATTTTGATCAGGCAAGATATGGCGGAATGAAGTATTCGCCATCAGGAGACGATGATGTCCAAGAACCCAAATCTTACTTTGACCGGCCCGGACCTGGCTGCTCTTCTTTGCAGCCGCGTGTGCCATGACGTCATCTCGCCCGTCGGCGCCATCAACAACGGCCTGGAACTGCTCGATGAGGGCGGTGCCGATGCCGATGCCATGGATCTAATCCGCACCAGCGCGCTGAACGCCTCCGTCCGCCTCAAGTTCGCCCGCCTTGCCTTCGGTGCCTCCGGCTCCGTCGGCGCGTCGATCGACACGGGCGAAGCCGAGCGCGCCGCCAAGGATTTCGCGGCCGCCGAGAAGAAGACCGAGGTCACCTGGACCGGGCCGCGCGCCATCGTCGCCAAGAACCGCGTGAAGCTGCTGCTGAACCTGTTCCTCGTTGCCTATTCCTCGATCCCGCGCGGCGGCTCGATCGAGATCACGCTGGAAAATCCGGAATTCGACGCCAAGTTCAAGCTCGTCGCCAAGGGCAAGCTGATGCGCATGCCGCCGAAATTCGTCGAGATCGCTTCCGGCCATGTCGAAGAGGCTGTCGATGCCCACTCGATCCAGCCCTATTACACCGTCCTGCTCGCCGAGGAATGCGGCATGCAGCTCGGCCATTCGGCAACCGGCGAAGAGATTATTTTTACAGCCGAAATCGCTGCGGCCTAACGTTACGGTTGCATGAGAGCAGTTTGTCTCTTTCTCGGTAAGACTTCCTTAGCCTAATCGACCTATCCTTTCAGGCTGAGGAAGCGCCACCGGGACAGAAGTGGGGCGAAGGAGCAGTCATGCAGCGTTTCATGATCACCGACAGTTCGGACGTCGTTCGCAAGGTCGGAAAGCGTATCCTGTCCGAACTCGATTTCCTGGTCAGCGAGGCGTCAAACGCTTCCGAAGCGCTGTCGGCCTGCCAGACGGAACTGCCCGATTACCTCATCGTCGATTCCGGCATCGAGGGTGCCCTCGAGCTGATCACCACCATCCGCGGCATGGATGGCGGCAAGGAAGTGAAGATCTATTACTGCGTCATCGAAGCCGATCTGAAGAAGCTGATGGCCGGCAAGCGGGCAGGGGCGACCGACTTCCTGCTGAAGCCCTTCGACCGCAAGATCCTGACCGCCGTCTTCGGCAACCGGGCAATCGCCGCCTAATTCTCTCTTCCATTTCAAGTTCTTACGATGCTCGGGCCTGTCCCGAGCATTTTTGCGTTTGCGTGTGTCCATGCCGTGGCAGATTCCTGCTACCTTACGACCCGCACAAACAAAAAAATCCCGCCGGAAGGGCGGGATTTCTGAATTGGTAAAGGGGGTTCGGTATCAGGCGCTTTCGGCGTATTCGCTGCCATCGGGCTCGCGCAGCACATAGCCGCGGCCCCAGACGGTTTCGATGTAGTTGGCGCCGCCGGCAGCATTCGCAAGCTTCTTGCGCAGCTTGCAGATGAAGACGTCGATGATCTTCAGTTCCGGTTCGTCCATGCCGCCATAGAGGTGGTTCAGGAACATTTCCTTGGTGAGCGTGGTGCCCTTGCGGAGCGAAAGCAGCTCCAGCATCTGGTATTCCTTGCCCGTCAGGTGAACGCGCTGGCCACCGACTTCGACGGTCTTGGCGTCGAGGTTGACGATGAGCTCGCCCGTCATGATGACCGACTGAGCGTGGCCCTTCGAACGGCGGACGATGGCGTGGATGCGGGCGACGAGCTCGTCCTTGTGGAACGGCTTGGTCATGTAGTCGTCGGCGCCGAAGCCGAGACCCGCGGACCTTGTCTTCGATGCCGGCCATACCCGAGAGGATGAGGATCGGTGTCTTGACCTTGGACAGGCGGAGAGTGCGAAGCACTTCATATCCGGACATGTCGGGAAGGTTCAAATCGAGAAGGATGATGTCGTAATCGTACAGTTTGCCGAGGTCGACGCCTTCTTCACCGAGATCGGTGGTGTAAACGTTAAAGCTCTCGGACTTGAGCATCAGTTCGATGCTCTGCGCTGTCGCGCTGTCGTCTTCAATCAGTAGTACCCGCATTATTATCCCCTTTACCGCCGCCGAAAGGTGGTCTGGCCCCCTACGCGATACCGAAATATGTCACTGCGTGATTTGGAAGCTGCCACGAAATGGTTAACAAATTCTATTCCACTCTGGCAAGGGGTAACGAATTTATTAAATATTTTGTCCATTCCGCTGTTTTCCAACGAGAATCCGCAAGGCCAAATCCTTAACTTTTACATTAAGAACGGCCGCTAAGCGATTCATTCGACTCAGCAATGAAAAGGTTTCGGAAATCGCGTAGTGATGTTTACCGAGCCTTAAATCATCGGGCCTATCATTAACGATGCCCGTAAACGAAAGGTTACCAGCGGTAGGTTTTTGTTAATACCGACGGAAATTTTTTGGGCAGACCGTCTCAAAGCGGTGCGCAAGGGGCAATTTAGTAGAGCCGGGGTCTCGCATCACTGGAGTAATGCGTATGAAGTCGCGTGAGAGCCTAGTTCGCCTGAAGGAGTTTCAGGTGAACGAAAAACGACGTCAGCTGCAGCAGTTGCAGATGATGATGTCGGAATTCGAACGGATGACGAAGGATCTGGAAAGCCAGATCGTCGTCGAAGAGAAGAAGTCCGGCATTTCCGATCCGAATCACTTCGCCTACCCGACCTTCGCCAAGGCCGCTCGTCAGCGCGCCGACAATCTTCAGGTTTCGATCAAGGAACTGAAGATGCAGGAAGAAGCTCTGGAACAGGCGCTCGAGGAGATGCAGGCAGAATATGCCCGCGCAGCCGCCCTCGAGGAGCGTGACGGCGCAATTCGCGCACGGGCGTAATCAAGCTGGCGATGGATGCCGTCACCGGCATCCTGGGGAATCGCCGAAGAAAAAGCCACGTATGATGGGCCTCAGTCCGTCATACGTGGCTTTTGGTGTTTTCTAGTCCCTCAGTTCACGACATCGCGCCATTCCTCATGACGCTGGGACTGTGCCTTGAAGAAAGGGCAGAGCGCGAAGATCTTCCAGCCGCCCTTGCGGGCTTCCTCGACGGCGTGCAGGGCGAGTGCCTGGCCGACGCCCTTGCCGCAGGGCATCGGGAACGCCGGTGTGGTCGATGATGACGAGCTTCGGCGAGGTGCGGGAATAGCTCATTTCGGCCTCGTGCCCTTCGACTTCAGCGACATAACGGCCGCCCGAGGCATTTTCTTCGTTGCGGATATTCATTCTATTGTCCTCCGAAAGAGTTGCGCTGCCCGAACGTGGCATGGCGGGCAGGGGCTCACAAGCCGGGGCAGGTGGCGACGCAGTGTTCATCGGATTGACGGGGGAGAGGGATTGATGGCGAAACTGGCCTGGATCAAACCGGTGCTTCTGGTTGCGGCACCGTTCTTTCTGGCGCTTGGGCTGGTGCTGCCGCTGATCCGCTTCGAGACGCTTTACTTTTTCGACGAGACGCCGTCGCTGATCGGGATCATCGCTTCGCTGTGGAGCGGCGGCGATTCATTGCTTGCGGCGATCGTCGTTCTCGTGTCGATCATTCTGCCGGTCTGCAAGATTGTCAGTCTCGCCGTTGAGGCGACAGCGGCCGGCGGCGGAACCGGCAGCTGGTTTTATCGTCACGCCGTACCTCACCTGTCCAAGTGGTCAATGATGGACGTTTTATTGGTGGCGGTCGTGATTGCGGCGGCAAAGACGACGGGGCTTGCGGATGCTTTCACCCAGCCAGGCCTCTGGTGCTACGCCGCGTCGACAATAATTTCGGGCCTTCTTCATTCTCTCAGCGAGAATGCGTCCGGCCCGAAGTAATGTCGTTGCCTTGCGGCGATTAGTGGCGGTACTGCTGGATACGCGTCGTGCGCAGGCCGGCAAGGCCGTGGCTGCTGATCGACGACTGCCAGGACAGGAATTCTTCAACGGTGAGCGTGTAACGCTCGCACGCTTCTTCCAAGCTCAACAGGCCACCGCGAACTGCCGCGACAACCTCAGCCTTGCGACGGATCACCCAGCGCCGGGTATTCGGCGGGGGAAGGTCCGCAATCGTAAGCGGGCTGCCATCGGGGCCGATGACATATTTTACTCGGGGTCGTATCATTTCGGTCATTGGGACTCTCTACACAACTCAAGACCACAGATGGCACTCTAGCCCGTCACATTTAAAAATTGCCTAAACTGATCGTAAGACTTTGATAACAACTTTAAGTGCCGGAGCTACCCACCCCGGGACGAACTTCCGTTACGTCAATTTGAGCCGGCTGCATGGCTCCCATGCGTAATAAATAATATCTATATTTCGCGGGAAGATTTATAAGCGCTGCAACATTAAGAATGAGCGCAAGACATCGTCTCCGTTCTTCTCGCAGTATCAGTCAAAGAATAGTGTTTGCAGCTCCCGTCCCGCCGACGCGGGGCTTCGCGGCTTTCTTTTGCTGTTTCCGGCGCCGTGGATGGCCTGCCGGTGCGAGAGCTGGGCAGGCGCGCGCGGTTGAGGACATAAGAGATGACGAGACGTGAGCGCGCAGTGCGTAACTGCGCAGACGATAACGCTTTTTCGCTTTCTACCACCGCCCGCCAAGGCGATCTCAAGATCGAGTTCAAGCGCAGCCTTGAGCGCATGACCAAGGAAGCGGGCTTCGATTTCTTCCTTATTGCATCCTTCCCACGCGGCGACGCCACCTCCTTTGTCGAAAACCGCATTGCCAGCAACTGGCCGCAGACGCTCGTCAACCTCTATGAAGAGGCCGACATGTTTTACTGCAGCGAGCTGGTTAACGCGCTGAAGCACACGATCATCCCGGTCTATTGCAATGCGGGAACTTTTGGCGGCGCGGCTGCAAATATTGAAAACCGCCGGTTGAACGCGGTCTTCCAGATGCATGGCCTGCAGGCAACTTTCGGCTTTTCGCTGCATGACGCTGATCTAAAACAGTACATCTTTGCATTCTCCGGAACGCGCGCTGCGCTCGAATATGAAGAGCAGATGGCGCTTTTCTTCGCGGCGATGCAGGCGCTCGACCGGTTCAGCATCGCCAATCGCGGTGAAGAAGGGCCGGCGGAAACGCTGACGCGGCGCGAAATCGAATGTCTGCGCTGGTCGGCGGCTGGAAAAAGCAGCGACGAGATTGCCATCATTCTCGATCTCTCGTCGCATACCGTCGTCGGTTATCTGAAGAGCGCGATGCGCAAGCTCGATTCGGTCAATCGCATGCAGGCCGTCGCCCGTGCGCTCCGCTACCGCCTGCTCTGATCTTCAGAGCAGGATCGCACTGATCTCCGTTTCTCCGGCGCCGAACTTATATTGCGCCGTTCCCGTATGCAGGATCGACAGCCAGTCGCCGGCGGCAAGCTGGGCGAGGCCGAAGGCCGTCTGTCTTGATGCGACGGTGGTCGCCGCGCCGGCGATCGCCGCAAGCGCGGTGCTGCCATTGGCTTCCAGCCGCGCGCCATACGCCGAGCTCGTCACGGTGCTCACCGACAGAATCAGCAGGTAGAGACCCGAGGCCGGAACCGTCAGGCGGTTGCCGCTGCCGGAGGGGACGGCCGCGCCAAGCGAGAAACCGCCCTGCTGCACATGCAGCGCGTTGAAGCCGGTGCGGGTGTTGTTGCCGGGCGTCGTGGTCGCCGCCGCCAGTGCACCGCGAGCGACCGGGCGGGCCGGGGTCTTGACGATGCCACCTGCGGCGATCGCCAGCGCCGTTTCCCAGGCAGACCCGTCACCGCTGACCTTGATTGCGAATTCATCATTTCCGGCAAGCCCCATCTCGGCGCGGCCCGACCAGTTGGACTGGAAGAGCAACGAGGCCGTTTCGGCGGCGGAGGCCTTGTTGACCTTAACCTGATGGCCGTGGCCCTCATGATTGAAGAGGCTGGCGGGGGAGGCGACGGCCAGCCGGTTCTGTGCGTCGGCGCTGGCGTTCAGGCCGAGAAGCGGCAGGCTTGCCGGTGGCGGCGGCACCAGATCGCTCCAGACGCCGGCGGCGAAGATGCGGAGCCTCGATACGGCGGCGAAATAGGCCCGCCAGCCATCGCGCGGCAGAATGTAGATCCAGGCGCCGTCCTGCCGGAAGGCGAGACGGCCGTCCTTACCGGACCAGGTGCCGGTTGCACCAGCAGAGACGAGATAGCAGGCGCCTTCGGCCGGGTCTTCCGGCGCGGCGGACGCTTCGGCTGATATCGTCAACTGGGTCACGGCGTCGATCAGCTGCAGCGCTTCGTTATGGGTGACGTGCTTCTGGGCCTGCGACGGCAGGATATAGGGAAGGGCGAGATTGACTGTCATGTCGGACATGTATGCGGCCTCCATAGCGGTGCCGCTGATCTTATATCCGCTCATATGTGCGGGGAGGGCAAGGCTCGCTCGCCGCTGATCTCCAAGCCATTTCGGCCTTGCTTATGCGCGCTGCAGCGCCCGCTTGCGGCTGCCCCAGGAGATGAAATCCGGATTGACGAAATCCGGATCGCCGGGCTTGCCGTAGCCGAGAGGCTCGCCGTCCAGCGTCAGCGTCGTGCCACCCGCGGCCCTGAGCACCGCGTCACCTGCGGCCGTGTCCCACTCCATCGTGCGGGTAAAGCGCGGGTAGACATCGGCCTTGCCCTCGGCGAGCAGGCAGAATTTCAGCGACGAACCGATATTGGTGCATTCGGAAATGGCGTGCTTCTTCAGGAAGCTGTCGGTAGCCGGGCTGTTGTGGCAGCGGCTGGCGAGCGCCAGGCGATGCTCCGGCTCGTCGCGCACGGCGATCTTCTCGCGGCGGTCAACGGTGAAGTCGTCGCCGACATGCAGCTTTTCCGCGCTGCCCGATTCGCCGACGAAAGCGACCCCGAGGGCAGGGGCGTAGACGATGCCCGCCAGCGGTACGCCGTTTTCGATATAGGCGATATTGACCGTGAATTCCTTGCGCTTGTCGACGAACTCGCGCGTGCCATCGAGCGGATCGACAAGGAAGAACGGGCGGCCGGCGATGTCAGGAACATGCCCGGCAGCAACCGATTCCTCGGCGATGACAGGAATGTCGGGAAAGTCGCGGCTCAGATGCGCCAGGATGATGATCTCGGCCTCATGATCGGCGAGCGTCACCGGCGTGGCATCGGCCTTGGTCGAGACTGTGCATCCGGCGCGGAATATCTCGATGATCTTCCGTCCTGCTTCCAGGGCTGCATTTTCGAATGTCGATAGCATCGGCTCTTGCGGTTTGGGGCCGGGAAGCGAACCCGGCGAAGCGGCAACTATAGCCGCAAATATAGGGATGAGGCCAGAGTTTTGCATTTTTCCTGCTCGTCGCAGTCAAGGGCGGTGGCCTGGAATAGTTTTCACCGGCTCGCGTTTTAGCTGGTCAGAATTTGCTTCGAATTCCAGTCTTGTGGAATAGCATTCGCAAATCGGAAATGATGGCTGCCACCGAATTGCCGCAATGGTTAATCCACAGGCGCGGTTTGGCTAAATTTTTGTCATATAATGCCTTTTTCGTGTGGATTTTGATTTGTATCGCGCCATTTAAGCGCAGTTGAGCAAGAATCTGACTCAGTAAAGCCTTTTTGTCTTCACATTTTCCCTGAAAGCGCTATGCATGCGGCTACGAGGTTCCGATTTAAAAGCGGAGCCCTAACCAAAAAGAGATGCAGCCATGTTGGTTCGCATCCAGGGGAAATGACATATGGAGTACTTTATCCAGCAGCTCTTCAATGGGCTGACTCTTGGATCCATCTATGGTCTCGTCGCTATTGGCTATACGATGGTTTACGGCATTGTCGGCATGATCAATTTCGCCCATGGCGATGTCTTCATGCTCGGTGGTTTCGCTGCTCTTATCGTCTTTCTCGTTCTCACATCCATCTTTGCAGGTCTTCCGGTAGCAGTTCTTCTGCTGGCGATGCTTGTTGTTGCGATGCTGATGACGAGTTTGTGGAATTGGACGATCGAGCGAGTTGCATACCGTCCGCTGCGCGGTTCGTTCCGCCTGGCGCCGCTGATCACCGCGATCGGCATGTCGATCACGCTTTCCAACTTCATCCAGGTGACGCAGGGCCCGCGCAACAAGCCGATCCCGCCGCTGGTAAGTTCGGTCTATAATATCGGCGGTATCTCGGTCTCGCTGAAGCAGATCATCATCATCGTCATCACCGTCGTTCTCCTGGCTGCCTTCTGGTATCTCGTGAACCGTACGGCGCTCGGCCGCGCCCAGCGCGCCACCGAGCAGGACCGCAAGATGGCGGCGCTTCTCGGCGTCAATGTCGACCAGACGATCTCCATCACCTTCATCATGGGCGCCGCGCTCGCTGCCGTCGCCGGTACGATGTACCTGATGTATTATGGCGTTGCGTCCTTCACGGATGGCTTCACCCCTGGCGTCAAGGCGTTCACGGCTGCCGTTCTCGGCGGTATCGGCTCGCTGCCGGGTGCAGTCTTCGGTGGTCTGCTGATTGGCCTCATCGAGTCGCTCTGGTCCGCATATTTCACCATCGCCTACAAGGACGTCGCGACCTTCGCGATCCTGGCTTTCGTCCTGATCTTCAAGCCGACCGGTATTCTCGGACGGCCGGAAGTCGAGAAGGTATAAACGTCATGGCAAACATCGAAACTTCCGCAGGCAAGCCCGAGGCCGGGCTTGTCCAGAAGGGTATCCGTGAAGCTTTCTTCACCGGTCTCGTCTCGCTCGGCCTGTTCGTTCTCTATGTCGGTCTCGGCACGCAGCAGAACATCAATAACGAACTGATCATCGTCCAGCGCTGGGGCCTGCTTGCGATCTTCGTCGCAATCGCCGCCATCGGCCGCTTCATCATGGTCGTCTTCGTGCAGCCGAACATCAACCGCCGCAAGCTTGCCAAGGCAAAGCACGGCGAGCTCGATATCTCGACGGACAAGGGCTTCTTCCACACGCATTTCCTGAAGATCGCTCTGGTGGCGCTGCTGCTCTACCCGATGGTGATCTATGCGCTGGTCGGCGCACAGGGCTCGCTGAAGTGGGTCGACAACTTCGGTATCCAGATCCTCATCTACGTGATGCTGGCCTGGGGTCTGAACATCGTCGTCGGTCTCGCCGGTCTTCTCGACCTCGGCTATGTCGCCTTCTACGCGGTCGGCGCCTATTCCTACGCGCTGCTCTCCAGCTATTTCGGCCTGTCCTTCTGGGTGCTGCTGCCGCTTTCGGGCATCTTCGCCGCTCTCTGGGGCATCATCCTCGGCTTCCCGGTCCTGCGTCTGCGCGGCGACTACCTCGCCATCGTGACGCTCGCCTTCGGTGAAATCATCCGTCTCGTCCTCATCAACTGGACCGACGTGACCAAGGGTACCTTTGGTATCTCCGGTATTCCGAAGGCAACGCTGTTCGGCATTCCGTTCGATGCGTCCGCCGGCGGCTTTGCCAAGCTGCTCGGCCTGCCGATGTCGTCCGCCTATTACAAGATCTTCCTGTTCTATCTGATCCTGGCGCTCTGCCTGATCACGGCCTACGTCACCATCCGGCTTCGCCGCATGCCGATCGGCCGCGCCTGGGAAGCTCTGCGCGAAGACGAAATCGCCTGCCGCTCGCTCGGTATCAACACAGTCACGACCAAGCTCACCGCTTTTGCGACGGGCGCGATGTTCGGCGGTTTCGCCGGCTCGTTCTTCGCCGCTCGCCAGGGCTTCGTCTCGCCTGAATCCTTCGTCTTCCTGGAATCGGCCGTCATCCTCGCCATCGTCGTTCTCGGCGGCATGGGTTCGCTGACCGGTATCGCCATTGCGGCCGTCGTCATGGTCGGCGGCACGGAAGTGCTGCGCGAAATGGACTTCCTCAAGGTCGTCTTCGGCCCCGACTTCACGCCTGAGCTGTACCGCATGCTGCTCTTCGGCCTGGCCATGGTCGTGGTCATGCTGTTCAAGCCGCGCGGTTTCGTCGGCTCGCGTGAACCGACCGCCTTCCTCAAGGAGCGCAAGGCGGTATCCGGAAGCTTCACCAAGGAGGGCCACGGCTGATGAGCCCTGTAGAAACGATGTCCAACGATACCTTGCTCAAGGTCGAGCACCTGTCGATGAAGTTCGGCGGCCTGATGGCCATCAACGATCTCTCCTTCGAAGCCAAGCGCGGCGATATCACTGCGCTGATCGGCCCGAACGGCGCAGGCAAGACCACCGTGTTCAACTGCATCACCGGCTTCTACAAGCCGACGATGGGCATGATCACAATGAACCAGAAGGGCGGAAAGCAGTATCTGCTCGAGCGCCTGCCTGACTTCCGCATCACCAAGGAAGCCAAGGTCGCCCGTACCTTCCAGAACATTCGCCTGTTCTCGGGTCTGACGGTCCTGGAAAACCTGCTCGTCGCCCAGCACAACAAGCTGATGAAGGCCTCGGGTTACACGATCCTCGGCCTGCTCGGCATCGGCGGCTACAAGAAGGAAGCGGCAGCCTCCATCGATCTCGCCCGCTACTGGCTGGAAAAGGCCGATCTGATCGATCGCGCCGACGACCCGGCCGGCGATCTGCCCTACGGCGCCCAGCGCCGCCTGGAAATCGCCCGCGCGATGTGCACCGGTCCGGAACTGCTCTGCCTCGACGAGCCGGCCGCCGGCCTCAACCCGCGCGAATCGCTGGCACTCAACGAGCTGCTGCGCAGCATCCGCGCGGATACCGGAACGTCGATCCTGCTCATCGAGCACGACATGTCGGTGGTCATGGAGATTTCCGACCACGTCGTCGTTCTCGAATATGGCCAGAAGATCTCCGACGGCACGCCCGAACACGTGAAGAACGACCCGAAGGTCATCGCGGCCTATCTCGGTGTCGAAGACGAAGAAGTTGAAGAGGTCATCGCGACCGTAGAAGGGGGCGCACACTGATGGCCGGGGAACAGCTTCTCAAGGTTCAGGGCGTCGAGACCTATTACGGCAATATCCGCGCACTCGCCGGCATCGATGTCGAAGTCAACAAGGGTGAGATCGTCAGCCTGATCGGCGCCAATGGCGCCGGCAAGTCGACGCTGATGATGACGATCTGCGGCAGCCCGCAGGCGCGCACCGGCTCGATCACCTTCGACGGCCGCGACATCACCAAGATGCCGACGCACGAAATCGCGCGTCTGCGTATTGCCCAGTCTCCGGAAGGACGCCGTATTTTCCCGCGCATGACCGTGCTGGAAAATCTGCAGATGGGCGCCGGCCTCGATAACCTCAAATACTTCCACGAGGATCTGGAAAAGATCTTCGTGATGTTCCCGCGGCTCAAGGAACGCCAGACGCAGCGCGGCGGCACGCTTTCGGGCGGCGAACAGCAGATGCTGTCGATCGGCCGCGCGCTGATGGCGCGTCCGAAGCTGCTGCTTCTCGACGAGCCGTCGCTCGGCCTCGCGCCGCTGATCGTCAAGGGCATCTTCGAGGCGATCAAGAAGCTCAACGAAACCGAAGGCCTGACCGTCTTCCTCGTCGAGCAGAACGCATTTGCTGCCCTCAAGCTTTCGCATCGCGCCTACGTGATGGTGAACGGCAAGGTGACGATGAGCGGTTCCGGCAAGGAACTTCTCGCCAATCCCGAAGTCCGTGCCGCCTATCTCGAAGGCGGACGGCATTGATCCGGGCAGAAGGGAGACTTTGATATGCAGGGACTTTTCTTCGAACCGGACATGGGCGTCAGAACCGTCATCCGCGCGCTGGTCATGCTCATCGGTTTCTGGACCGCATGGCGCGCCGGCAAGGCCGCAGCCGAGGGCTGGAGCGATTACCCGCTGGTGGTCGCCTATACCTTCCTGCTCGCCTGGGTGATGCAGTTCCTGCATCACGCGCTGTTCAACGGCCCGATGCTGAGCGGCTTCTACTACATCATCGATTTCGTGCTGCTGCTCGTCTTCTCGACGGCCGGCTTCCGCTTCCGCCGCACCAATCAGATGGTCAACAACTATTACTGGCTGTACGAAAAAACTTCCGCGTTTTCGTGGAAGAACAAACATTGACAGCCCGTTGAAACTAGGCATGAATTGCCTCAGCGGCGGTGCCCGGAAGCAAACGGAAATCCGCCACTGATAAAAAATCGAAGGGCATGGCCCAGGCCGGCAAAGCGTAAAGCAGCCGGTTCATGCCCCCAGAGAGGAACAGCTTTCCCCGGCGCAGTTATTGGTGGGTAGTGCGCTTGGGTTTGGACCGGAACCCGCCCAAAAATTGGGAGTAAAAACATGAAGAAGTATCTTCTGTCGGCAGTGGCTCTGACGGCGATGGTTGCTTTCAGCAACGCCGCTCGCGCTGACCTGCTGGTTGGTGTTGGTGGTCCGCTGACCGGCCCGAACGCTGCGTTCGGTGCACAGCTTCAGAAGGGTGCCGAACAGGCAGCTGCTGACATCAACGCTGCTGGCGGCATCAACGGCGAGCAGATCAAGGTCGAGCTCGGCGACGACGTCTCCGACCCGAAGCAGGGCATCTCGGTCGCCAACAAGTTCGTTGCTGACGGCGTCAAGTTTGTCGTCGGTCACTTCAACTCGGGCGTCTCCATCCCGGCTTCTGAAGTCTACGCTGAAAACGGCATCCTCGAAATCACCCCGGCTGCGACCAACCCGCAGTTCACCGAGCGTGGTCTCTGGAACACGTTCCGTACTTGCGGCCGTGACGACCAGCAGGGCGCGATTGCCGGCAAGTATCTTGCCGACCACTTCAAGGACGCCAAGATCGCTGTCGTTCACGACAAGACGCCTTACGGCCAGGGTCTCGCTGACGAAACCAAGAAGGCTATGAATGCCGCTGGTATCACCGAAGCCGTCTACGAAGGCATCAACGTCGGCGACAAGGACTTCTCGGCCCTCATCGCCAAGATGAAGGAAGCCGGCGTTTCGATCATCTATTGGGGTGGTCTGCACACCGAAGCGGGTCTCATCATCCGCCAGGCAAAGGACCAGGGCCTGAAGGCAACGCTCGTATCGGGTGACGGTATCGTTTCGAACGAACTGGCTTCGATCGCTGGCGACGCTGTCGAAGGCACGCTGAACACCTTCGGCCCGGATCCGACGCTGAACCCGGCCAACAAGGACCTCGTCGAGAAGTTCAAGGCTGCCGGCTTCAACCCGGAAGCTTACACCCTCTATTCCTACGCTGCGATGCAGTCGATCGCAGGCGCTGCAAAGGCCGCTGGTTCTAACGATCCGGAAGCCGTTGCCAAGGCCATGAAGGAAAAGGGTCCGTTCCCGACCGTTCTCGGCGACATGTCCTTCGATGAAAAGGGCGACCCGAAGCTCCCGGGCTACATCATGTACGAATGGAAGAAGGGCCCGGACGGCAAGTACAGCTACTTCCCGCAGGCCGCGAAGTAAGCATCGCTTGCACGGTTCCGACCGTTTAGAGGAAGCCCGGTTTCGACCGGGCTTCTTTGTTTTTGGCGACGGTTCTGCGCCGGAGTGACGTTTTCAATCCTGATGCGATGGGCTAGCTTTCACGCCCTGCCAGAATTCAGAAACGGAAATTTCGATGTCCCGACCGCGCATTCTCGTCACCCGCCGCTGGCCTGCCGCCGCCGAAGCCGCTCTTGCCGAGCGTTTCGACGTGACCCTCAACGAAGCCGACGTGCCGATGACCGCCGATCAGCTGCGCCAGGCGCTCGCCGATTACGACGCGGTGCTGCCGACCGTCTCTGACAAGCTGCCGGCATCCGTCTTCGAGGGCAGTCCGCGCGCAAAAATTCTCGGCAATTTCGGCGTCGGCTACAATCACATCGACGTCGCCGCCGCCAAGGCGAAGGGCATTGCCGTGACGAATACGCCGGGCGTGCTGACGGACTGCACCGCCGATATCGCCATGTTGCTGCTGCTTGCCGTCGCGCGGCGCGGCGGAGAGGGCGAGCGCCAGATCCGTGCCGACGAATGGAAGGGCTGGTGCCCGACGCATATGATCGGCACCAAGGTCTCGGGCAAGACCGTCGGCATCATCGGCTTCGGCCGCATCGGCAAGGCCTTCGCCCAGCGCTGCCATTTCGGCTTCGGCATGGATGTCGTCTTCTACAATCGCTCGAAGGTCGATGAAGCCGAAGCCGCCCGCTACGGCGCCCGTCAGCTTGCGACCGTCGAGGACGTGCTCGGCGCCGCCGATTTCGTCTCGCTGCATTGCCCGGGTGGGGCCGAAAACCGGCACCTGATGAATGCGGCGCGCTTTGCGGCGATGAGGAAGGGCGCGTTCCTGATCAACACGGCGCGCGGCGATGTCGTCGACGAGGCGGCGCTGATTGCGGCGCTGCAGACCGGCGTGATCCGTGGCGCCGGGCTCGATGTCTACGAGGCGGAGCCGCAGGTGCCGGAGAAACTGAAGGCGATGGAAAACGTCGTGCTCCTGCCGCATCTCGGCAGCGCGACGGAGGAAACGCGGACGGCGATGGGGATGAAGGTGGTGGATAATGTCACCGCGTTCTTCGAGGGCCGGGAGCCTGCGGATCGGGTGGTTTGAGGGTTGGTTGGCTGAGGGTTGAGCAAGTCTGCTTTCGGGCTCCGAGCAAGTTCGCCCCCCTCTGCCCTGCCGGGCATCTCCCCACAGGTGGGGAGATTGGCTGGGGGAGGGCCGCTCGCGCTACGTTGATGCTACGTGCTGGCGCCGAGCTTGATTTGGCAACGCGCCGTCTCCACACACTCCCTCATTCCTGTGCTCGTCACAGGAATCCAGCCACCGCGCGTCCGCGCGGTGAATGACTCATACCGATATGAGGAGGTCTCTCGCGCCCATGGACATGGGCGCACTGGATTCCTGTGACAAGCACAGGAATGAGGGAAATTGGGGGTATCACAACGACAAACGCGAACCTTGCGCTTGGCTCCCACGCTAAAGCGGGAACTCGAACAACAGCTCGTTGTCTTGCTCGCCAACATGCTGCCAGCCGGCCCTGCGATAGAAACCGCTCGGCGCGCGTATTGGGATCAGTTGTAAGCCAAGCCTTCTCGAAACCGGCCGTTCTCAAAACGGAGCAAACACTGCTAAGCAACGCTCTCCCAACGCCGCGGCCACAGTATGCCTGGTCCACAAACAGAGCCCAGATGTTTCCGTTACGCGTATCGGCGGCGGCAAATCCATGGATGCCGCCGTCCTCTTCCCAAACGAAGATCCCGGGATTGCGGACAAACCATCGATAGTCGTCGGGCGTCACCTTGTTGGGGTCCGCGAGTACATTTTCGCGGACCGTTAGGCGGATCTCCATTAATCTTGTGATGTCACCGTCGTCAGCGTTGCGGATCATTTGTTATCATCTCCGCCCAAAGGTTGCGCCTAACCCTACCCCTCGTGCAACACATGCGCTGCCTTCACCGCGGCCGACGCCCGGTTTTCCACCCCGAGCTTCACATAGATCTGCTCCAGATGCTTGTTCACCGTCCGCGCCGAGAGCCCCAGGATCTCGCCGATATCGCGGTTGGCTTTCCCCTTGGCGATCCACAGCAGCACTTCCGACTCCCGCTGGGTCAGCGAAAAATGTTGGCGCAGCACCGCGTCGTCGCTGCGCTGGCTGATGGCGGTGAGGCGGAAGAGGTACTCGTCAGGGCCGATGGTGCCGAGGAAGGCGAGCTGGAGGGCGGGTTGGCCGGCGTGGGCGATCGAGAAGGCGGCGTCGCGGCCAGTCGCCATGCGGTCCCTCATCCAGGCGGCGATATGGGCCGTGACGGTTGCGAGCGCATCGTCGCTGCCCATGGCGGCGTTGACGAGGCGGGTTGCCTGGGGCGTCGACCAGTGGACCTTGCCGTCGCCCTTCACCGCCAGAAGATGACGGCCGGCTGCGTCGAGGGCGACGCGGGCGCTTTGGGTCGAGCGGGCGTTGCGCAGGTGGACGCGGATGCGGGCGCGCAGTTCGTCGATATTGATCGGCTTCGTCAGATAGTCGACGCCGCCGGATTCCAGCGCGTGGACCACATGCTCGGTTTCCGTCAGCCCGGTCATGAAGATCACCGGCACCTGGCTGACGGCGGCGTTTTCCTTCAGCTTGCGGCAGGTCTCGAAGCCATCCATCGAGGGCATGACGGCATCGAGCAGGATGAGATCCGGCGTGATGCGCTCGACGATGTTGAGTGCGGCCGAGCCGGAGGTGGCGATCAGCACGGAGAATCCGGATTGCTCCAGCGCATCGGTGAGAAAGCCCAGCGCCTCGGGCGAGTCGTCGACCAGCAGCACGATATCGCGGGGGTGGGCCTGATCAGCCAATGGTTTCCACCTTTTCGTTGAACCGGTGCAGGAAGGTCATGCAGCCGTCGAGATCGAACGCCGCCACATAGGTGCGAAGCTCCTCGGTAAATGGCTGATTTGCCTCGTCCTTGGCAAGGTCGTTGAGCTTGGCTTCGATACCCCGGATGTAGCCGATTTCGCAGAGCCGCATCAGTTCCGCGACATGGGCGATGCCAGGGCTGACAAGCGGCGGTTTCGGCGGTGGGGCGGGCGCTGCCGCCGTGTCGGCATAGGTCCATTTCAGGCCGAGATGCAGGGCCAGCTTGTCGCGCAGCTGCCTGATATCGACGGGCTTGCCGATCGCGTCATTATGGCTGTCGTCGCTTTCGGCTGTCGCTGCGGCATCGCCGATATTGGCGGACAGCATGACGATAGGCGAGGTCTGGCCGTTTTCGCGCAGGCGCGAGGCGAGCTGCCAGCCGCTCATGCCGGGCATGGAGATATCGACGAGGAAGAGATCGGGCTGGATGCCCTCGATCAGCGTCAGGCAGTCGGTGCCGCTGGCGGCCGTCAGCACGACGAAATCGAGCGGCGCCAGGATTTCCCGCATCATCTCGCGGTGGTCCTCGTTGTCGTCGACGACGACGATGGTGCGGCGCGGGCCGTCGTAGCTGACGATCTTCTTCTCCTGTGGCGGCGCAGTCATCTCGCGCATGACGGCCGAGAGCATCAGGCGGACGCGGAAGGTCGAGCCCTGATCCTTTTCGCTGGTCACCAGGATTTCGCCGCCGAGCGTATTGGTCAGAAGCCGGGTGATGGTCAGGCCGAGGCCGAGGCCCGGCATCGGGCGGATGCTGTCGGCCTCGCCGCGCTGGAAGGGTTCGTAGATGCGGCTCAAATCCTTCTCGGCGATGCCGCGGCCGGTATCTGAAACGGTGAAGGTCGCGACCTGGCTGCGATAGCCGACATCGAAGGTGACGCTGCCCTCGTCGGTGAACTTGATGGCGTTGGAGAGCAGGTTGACGAGGATCTGGCGCAGGCGCTTCTCGTCGGTGCGCACGAATTGCGGCAGCGACGGCGTGCGGTCGTGAATGAAGGCGAGGCCCTTGGCCTGCGCCTGCGGGCGGAACATGTCGACGATCTGGTCGAGGAAATCCTGGATGTTGATCTCGTTGGAATAGACCTGCAGGCGCCCGGCCTCGATCTTGGAGATATCCAGCAGCCCGTCGATCAGGCCGGAGAGATGCTCGGCCGAGCGGCGGATCACCTTGATCGAGGATTGGCGCGGCGGCGGGATCGTCTCGTCGCGCTCGAGGATCTGCGCATAGCCGAGCACGGCATTCAGCGGCGTGCGCAGCTCGTGGCTGAGACCGACGACATAGCGGCTCTTGGCGCGGTTGGCGGCTTCGGCGGTTTCCTTGGCGTTCTGCAGCGCGGCGTCGGTCTTCTTGTGGGCGGCGATTTCCTTCAGGAGCAGCGTGTTCTGGCGTGAGGATTCCTCCTCGGCGACGACGCGGCTGTCATGGGCGAGCACATAGAACCAGCAGACGACACCGGCGATGACGGCGAAGACGAAGAAGACGATCAGGATGGTGCGGTTGACGACTTCGGCCGTCTCCGGCGATGCGGAGGCCACCTGGTGGGCGATCATCGCCAGGATCGCGCCGACCGCGGTCAGCGCCAGCACGACGGCGATGCCGTAGCGGCCGAGGCGGGTCGTCAGTTTCTGCACCACGGTTTCCGGCAGCACGGCCTTGGCGACGGTGCCGACCTGGGCGTTCAGCCGTGCCTTCGGCTTGCACATGTCGTGGCAGCGGCTGTCGAGCGAACAGCAGAGCGAGCAGATCGGCGCCGCATAGGCCGGGCACCAGGCCATGTCCTCGGGCTCGAACGGATGTTCGCAGACCGAGCAGGTGATGC
Organism: Rhizobium sp. OAE497; assembly: GCF_040546565.1. Taxonomy (NCBI): domain Bacteria; kingdom Pseudomonadati; phylum Pseudomonadota; class Alphaproteobacteria; order Hyphomicrobiales; family Rhizobiaceae; genus Rhizobium; species Rhizobium sp. OAE497. The sequence goes on along the minus strand of NZ_JBEPOA010000001.1, from coordinate 2,873,774 downwards.
TTGTCAGGTTCTTCCAGCTGTGGCGCGGCTTGCGGGCGAGGTAGAACTTGCCCTTCGTCGCCCAGGCGATCAGCGGCGAGGCGGTCAGCGCGATGACAAGGGTGATATAGGGCGCGAGCGAGGCGGCGATCGGGCCGAAGGCGCCGAAATGGGCGATCAGCGAAATGCCGGCCGAGAGCGTCATGGCGCCGAGGCCGACCGGGTTGATGTCATAGAGATGGGCGCGCTTGAACTCGATACCGGGAGGGGCGAGGCCAAGCGGCTTGTTGATGAAGAGATCGGCGGAGATGGTGCAGAGCCAGGCCATGGCGATGATCGAGAAGATACCGAGCGTTTCTTCCAGCAGCCGGTAGATGCCGAGCTCCATCAGGAGCAGCGCGATCGCCACGTTGAAGATCAGCCAGATGACGCGGCCGGGATGGCTGTGGGTCAGGCGCGAGAAGAAGTTCGACCAAGCGAGCGAGCCCGCATAGGCGTTCATGACGTTGATCTTCAGCTGCGAAACGACGACGAAGGCGGCCATCAAGAGCAGGGCGGCATTGTGCCAAGGGATCATGTAGCCGAAAGCGGTGAGATACATCTGCGCCGGATCGGCGGCGCGGTCGACGGGCACGCCCGCGGTGAAGGTCAGCACGACGAGGAAGGAACCGGCCAGCAGCTTCGGCGCGCCGATGATCACCCAGCCGGGACCGGCGAGGAAGACGGCGAGGCGGTGGCGCCACTTGCGCTGCCCATCCGGCGGCAGGAAGCGCAGGAAGTCGGCCTGTTCGCCGATCTGCGACATCAGCGCCAGGATGACGGCGGAGGCGGCGCCGAATTCCACGAGGTTGAAATCGGCGACCGTGCCTGGCGGTCCCGAGGCATGGCGGATGCCGGCGAAGGCGCGCCAGACATCGAATTTCTCCCAGTCGAGAAAGGCGATGAAGATGAAGGGCAGGACGTTCAGGATGATCCAGAACGGTTGGGTGACGAGCTGGAAGCGGCTGATCAGCTTGACGCCGTGCGTCACGAGCGGGATCACCATAACGGCGCTGATGATGTAGCCGATCCACAAGGGTATGCCGAGCGTCAGCTCCAGCGCGCCGGACATGATCGAGGCCTCGATCGCAAACAGCATGAAGGTGAAGCTGGCATAGATCAGCGAGGTGATGGTCGAGCCGATATAGCCGAAGCTGGCGCCGCGCGTGAGAAGATCGATATCGACACCGTGGCGGATCGCATAGCGGCTGATCGGCAGGCCGATCATGAGCATGGCAATCGAGGCGACGATGATGGCGAAGAAGGCGTTGGTCGTGCCGTAGGAGAGCGTGATCGCCCCGCCGATCGCCTCCAGCGCCAGGAAGGAGATGGCGCCGATCGCGGTCTGCGAGATGCGCTGCGAGGAGAACTGTCTTGCGCTCTTTGCGGTGAAACGCAGCGCATAGTCCTCGAGCGTTTGGTTCGCGACCCAGCGGTTATACTCGCGCCTGACCGGAATGATGCGTTGCCGCGCTGCCATGCTGCTCTGCCGGTCCCTTCGTTCCCTTGTCACACTTCCGTAACACGGATGGCCGGAGCGCTTAAGAGTGCAGCGCAGCATTCGCGTGCAGATTTAGCCCCGGTGCCTACGTCATATTACGTATGTGTTTTCGCAGTGCAGCACCGGATAGTCCCCTAAGCAACAGTTAATTTTTGCCTTCCGGCCTGTTGTCGAACAAGAAGAGGGGATCACAAGATGAATCTGCGATCATACGTTTCAGGTGCCGTTCTCGGCGCCGTCATGTCGGCCACGGCCGCATTCCACGGAGCAGTTGCAGCCGACGACACGATCAAGGTCGGCGTTCTGCACTCGCTCTCCGGCACCATGGCCATCTCCGAGACGACGCTCAAGGACGCCATGCTGATGCTCATCGACGAGCAGAACAAGAAGGGTGGCCTTCTCGGCAAGAAGCTCGAAGCCGTCGTCGTCGACCCGGCTTCCGACTGGCCGCTGTTTGCCGAAAAGGCCCGCGAGCTGATCGAAAAGGACAAGGTCGCGGCCGTCTTCGGTTGCTGGACGTCCTCGTCGCGCAAGTCGGTTCTGCCGGTTTTCGAAGAGCTGAACTCGATCCTGTTCTACCCGGTCCAGTACGAGGGTGAAGAATCCTCGCGCAACATCTTCTACACGGGTGCTGCTCCGAACCAGCAGGCGATCCCGGCGGTCGACTACCTGATGGAGAAGGAAGGCGTGAAGCGCTTCGTTCTCGAAGGCACCGACTACGTCTATCCGCGCACCACCAACAAGATCCTGGAAGCCTATCTGATCTCGAAGGGCATTCCGAAGGAAGACATCATCGTCAACTACACGCCGTTCGGCTTCTCCGACTGGCAGACGGAAGTCTCCAAGATCAAGGAATTCGGCGCCGCCGGCAAGAAGACCGCCGTCGTCTCGACGATCAATGGTGACGCCAACGTTCCGTTCTACAAGGAACTCGGCAACCAGGGCGTCAAGGCAACCGATATCCCCGTCGTCGCCTTCTCTGTCGGCGAAGAAGAGCTTGCCGGTCTCGACACCAAGCCGCTCGTCGGCCACCTCGCTGCCTGGAACTACTTCGAGTCCGTCGAAAGCCCGGCGAACAAGAAGTTCATCAAGGAATGGCACGCCTTCACGAAGAACGACAAGCGCGTGACCAACGACCCGATGGAAGCTGCCTATATCGGCTTCAACGCCTGGGTTAAGGCCGTTCAGGCCGCTGGCACGACCGACACCGACAAGGTTCTCGACACCATCATCGGCGTCTCCGTTCCGAACCTCTCCGGCGGCACGGCAACCGTGATGCCGAACCACCACATCACCAAGCCTGTCCTGATCGGCGAAATCCAGGCCGACGGCCAGTTTGAAATCGTGCAGCAGACGCCTGCCGTCGTCGGTGACGAATGGTCCGACTACCTGCCTGACTCCAAGGACCTGATCTCCGATTGGCGCAAGCCGATGAACTGCGGCAACTTCAACGTTGCGACCGGCAAGTGCGGCGGCAAGGGGTCTTGAGTTAGCCGATCCGATACCTGCCTGATGACTTCCGTCCGGATCCCATCTCCGGGCGGAAGCTCCGTCCCAAACGGTTGCTGCCCAAAAGGCCAACGATAGTCCAGGCGAGAAAGCCGATGTATCGCGCCCTCAAGCTTATCCTTATTACCCTCTGCCTCGCGGCTCCGATGCTCGCTTCGCCGCTGAAGGCCCAGGAAGACATCCACGCCCTCGTCAACGCGCTCGGCGAAGGCGATTTCGATCAGCGCGCCGAAGCCATCAAGGCGCTCGTCGCCTCCAAGGATCCGCATGTCGGCCAGATCCTGCAGCAGCTCAGCGACGGCCAGCTCTATGTGAATTCCGAAGAGGGCGGCCCGGTGCTGCTCCAGGGCGGCACCGAGGACGAGCCGACCTTTTCCGATCCGATCAGCGGCGAAGCCGTCGATGGCATCGACGCCGATTACATGTCCAAGGTGAAGATCAACAATTCGCTGCGCGGCGCGATCGCCAGCGCCATGAGCACGCTGACGCTGCTGAGCCCGGATCGTTCCGCGCGGCTTGCAGCGGCCCAAGGCCTGCTGCGGGATGCAGATCCCTCCAATCTCGAGCTTCTGAACTCCGCGCTTGCGGGCGAGAAGGATGCCGATGTCAAGAACACGATGGAAGCCGCGCGCGCCGTGATGATGCTGAAAAGCGATGTCAGCGCCGAGGACAAGAAGGCCGCCATCGACACGATTGCCGCCCGCGGCGACCGCAACGCGCTGACGATCCTGACGACGGCGATGGAAACCGCACCCGATGATCTGAAGCCCGCCATCCAATCGGATATCGATGGCATCAAGCGCAACCTGGCGGTCTGGGATGTGGTGCAGAACGTCTGGTACGGGCTGTCGCTCGGCTCCGTGTTGCTGCTCGCCGCCATCGGCCTTGCGATCACCTTCGGCGTCATGGGCGTCATCAACATGGCGCATGGCGAAATGGTGATGATTGGCGCTTACACGACCTATGTCGTGCAGGAATATATCACCGCCAACTTTCCCGAAATGGCCAATTACTCGCTGGCCTTCGCCGTGCCCGCCGCCTTCGTCTTCACCGGCTTCGTCGGACTGATCATCGAGCGCCTCGTCATCCGCTATCTCTACGGCCGGCCGCTGGAAACGCTGCTGGCCACCTGGGGCGTGTCGCTGATCCTGCAGCAGGCGGTGCGCACGATCTTCGGCCCGACCAACCGCGAGGTGCGCAATCCGAGCTGGATGTCGGGCGCTTTCGAGCTCGGCGGCCTGTCGATTACCTGGAACCGCCTCTGGATCATCGTCTTCTCGATGGCGGTGTTCTTGACGCTGCTGATGCTCCTGAAGCGCTCCGCCTTCGGCCTGCAGATGCGCGCCGTCACCCAGAACCGCCGCATGGCCTCCTCGATGGGCATCCGCACCGGCTGGGTCGATGCCTTCACTTTCGCGCTCGGCTCCGGCATTGCCGGTATGGCGGGCGTGGCGCTCAGCCAGATCGACAACGTCTCGCCGAACCTCGGCCAGAGCTACATTATCGACAGCTTCATGGTCGTGGTCTTCGGCGGCGTCGGCAATCTCTGGGGCACGCTGGTCGGCGCTCTGTCGCTCGGCGTCGTCAACAAGTTCCTGGAACCCTTCGCCGGCGCCGTCCTCGGCAAGATCCTGGTGCTCGTCCTCATCATCCTCTTCATCCAGAAGCGTCCCCGCGGGCTCTTCGCACTCAAAGGAAGGGCGGTGGAAGCATGATTACGGCCTTCCTTCTCCGGTCTCTCGATCGCAAGATCTCCATTGCCATCGCCATCCTGCTCATGGTCGCCGTCCTCGTTCCGGTTCTCAACCTGATGACCGGCCCCGAGAACCCGCTGCATATCCCGACCTACATCATGGCGCTGTTCGGCAAGTATCTGACCTATGCGCTCTTGGCGCTGGCGCTCGATCTCGTCTGGGGCTTCTGCGGCATTCTCTCGCTCGGCCACGGCGCCTTCTTCGCGCTCGGCGGCTATGCGATGGGCATGTATCTGATGCGCCAGATCGGTTCGCGCGGCGTCTATGGCGACCCTGTTCTCCCCGATTTCATGGTGTTCCTGAACTGGAAGGAGCTGCCCTGGTTCTGGTTCGGCTTCGACCAGTTCTGGTTTGCGGCGCTGATGGTTCTCCTCGTGCCCGGCCTGCTTGCCTTCGTCTTCGGCTGGTTCGCCTTCCGCTCTCGCGTCAACGGCGTCTATCTCTCGATCATCACCCAGGCGATGACCTACGCGCTGCTGCTTGCCTTCTTCCGCAACGACATGGGTTTCGGCGGCAATAACGGCATGACCGACTTCAAGGAAATCCTCGGCTTCAACGTTCAGGCGGACGGTACGCGCGCCAGCCTCTTTGCCGCCACCGCGATCTTCCTGGCGCTATCGCTGATGATCTCCTCGGCGATCGTGCGCTCCAAGTTCGGCAAGGTGCTGGTCGGCGTGCGCGATGCGGAAAGCCGCACGCGCTTCCTCGGCTACCGCGTCGAGCATTTCAAGCTCTTCACCTTCGTCTTCTCGGCGATGATGGCGGGCATTGCGGGTGCGCTCTACGTGCCGCAGGTCGGCATCATCAATCCGGGCGAATTCGCGCCCGCCAACTCGATCGAAGTGGTCATCTGGACGGCTGTCGGCGGCCGCGCGACGCTGATCGGGCCGATCCTTGGCGCCATCCTCGTCAACGGCGGCAAGACGATATTCACCGGCCTCTTCCCCGAGTTCTGGCTCTTTGCGCTCGGCGGTCTCTTCGTGCTCGTCACGCTGTTCCTGCCGAAGGGCATCGTCGGCACCATCGCCCAGTATTTCGGCCGCAAGAAGCCGCGGACGGAAGCGACGCCTCCCTCGCTCGAGGATGGCGTCGATGCGAAAATCCAGCCAGCGGAGTGAGCGCCGATGATCCCCGACGTCAAACCCAACAGCGTGCTCTATCTCGACGGCGTGTCGGTGTCCTTCGATGGCTTCAAGGCGCTGAATTCGCTGTCGATCGTCATCGAACCCGGTGAGCTTCGCGCCATCATCGGCCCGAACGGCGCCGGCAAGACGACGATGATGGACATCATCACCGGCAAGACGCGGCCGGACGAGGGCGCCGTTTTCTTCAATGGCCAGACCGATTTGACGAAGCTCGACGAGGCCGACATCGCCCAGCTCGGCATCGGCCGCAAGTTCCAGAAGCCGACGGTCTTCGAAAGCCACACGGTCTGGGACAATCTGGAACTGGCGCTGAACCGCCGCCGCGGCGTGTTCTCGACGCTGTTCTACCGTCTCTCTGGGGACGACAAGGCGCGCATCGAGGAAATCCTCGAGACCGTGCGCCTGACGCACCGCCGCGACGAGCTCGCCGCCAATCTCTCGCATGGGCAGAAGCAGTGGCTGGAGATCGGCATGCTGCTCGCCCAGGAGCCGAAGCTGCTGCTCGTCGACGAACCCGTTGCCGGGATGACCGATGCCGAGACGGCGGAGACGGCGATCCTGCTCAAGGAAATCGCCAAGACCCGCTCGGTCGTCGTCGTCGAACACGACATGGGCTTCATCCGCGACCTCGGCGTCAAGGTGACGTGCCTGGCCGAAGGATCGGTGCTGGCCGAGGGGTCGATCGATTTTGTGAGTTCCGATCCGAAGGTGATCGAGAATTATCTGGGGCGGTGAGGGATGAGCGAATTGTCTTCGACGGCCAAAACCCCTCCCCAACCCCTCCCCACAAGGGGGAGGGGCTTAACCAAGGCGGCCTCTCCTTGCCAAGCTCTCCCGATCTTCAATGGGGTGATATGTTCTGAGGCGGCTGCGCCGTGTCAGTCCCTCCCCCTTGTGGGGAGGGGTTGGGGAGGGGTCTATGCATCCGCACTTCGCCAGGAGACGGCATTATGCTGACAGTCGAAAACGCAAACCTCCACTACGGCGCCGCACAGGCGCTGCGCGGCATCTCGATCAAGGCCGAGATGGGCAAGATCACCTGCGTGCTTGGCCGCAACGGCGTCGGCAAGAGCTCGCTGCTGCGCGCCGTCACCGGCCAGCATCCGCTGTCTGCCGGCAGCGTCACCTTCAACGAGACGAGGCTCAACGGCCTGCCGCCCTCTGCGCGGGCCAAGCAGGGCATCGGCTACGTGCCGCAGGGGCGGGAGATCTTTCCGCTGCTGACGGTGAAGGAAAATCTGGAGACCGGCTTTGCTCCGCTTGGCCGCCGCGACCGCAACATCCCCGATGACATCTTCAGTCTCTTCCCGGTGCTGAAGTCGATGTTGTCACGTCGCGGCGGCGATCTTTCCGGCGGACAGCAGCAGCAGCTGGCGATCGGCCGGGCGATGGTGACGCGGCCGAAGATCCTGGTGCTCGACGAGCCGACCGAAGGCATCCAGCCGTCGATCATCAAGGATATCGGCCGGGCGATCCGCTATCTGCGCGATTCCACCGGCATGGCGATCCTGCTGGTCGAGCAATATCTCGATTTCTGCCGTGAGCTTGCCGACTACGTCTACATCATGGACCGCGGCGAGATTGTCCATGAAGGGCTCGCCGAGACGCTGGATACGCCGGAGGCCCGCCGCCATCTGACCGTCTGAGCGGCAAATGCCGCTTTTGCGGGCAATCCTGTCATCAGCGACTAGCCGTCCGTCCGGCCGTTGCGGGCGGGATGGGCGGCATGAGAATTGCTTGCTTTCATTTGTTTGGACTTATTGAATGGCGGCGGCCGGTAACCGGCGGCTGTTTGCAGGGGATGGAATGACGAGCGCAGCGGCGACGACCAGACCGCAGAGAGCCGAGGGACGGGGACATCTGGCGGCGAGCATGCTGGATGGCCGCACGCGGCTGCGCGAGTTCTATCAGGAGGGGGCGGCAAAGATCCGCCTGCCTCAGACCTTCGACGCCTCGATGGAGGCCGTCATCATCAATACCGCGGGCGGACTGACGGGCGGCGACCGGATGAACTGGAGCGTCGCGGCCGGGCCCGGCACCCGCATCGACGTCACCACGCAGGCCTGCGAGAAGATCTACAAGGCATCGGCGGGCACTGCCGAAGTCACCACGCGCATCGAGGCCGGTGCGGGCGCTCGCGTCGACTGGCTGCCGCAGGAAACCATCCTCTTCGACCGCGCCTCGCTCTTCCGCCGCCTCGACGTCGATCTCGACGAGAGCGCCGAGTTCCTGGCCGTCGAGGCGATCCTGCTCGGCCGCAAGGCGATGGGCGAGGCGATGGTGACAGGCCTCTTCCGCGACCGCTGGCGCATCCGCCGTTCCGGACGGTTGATCCATGCGGAGGAACTGAAGCTCGAGGGCGAGGTATCGGCGCTGACGGCGAAGCAGCCGGTGCTCAGCGGGCAGGTGGCGTTTGCGACGCTGCTCTATGCCGGGCCGCTCGCCGAGAGCTATCTTGCCAGGGTGCGGCCGCTGCTTGAGGGCCATATGGCGGGCGCCAGCGCCTGGAGCGGCAAGCTCGTTGTCCGCGCCGCGGCACCCGATGGCTTCGCGCTCAGAAAAATCCTGATCCCGGTCATATCGGCCTTGCGCAACGGCGCCCCGGTGCCGAAAGTCTGGAACCTGTAATTCAGCTGGAATGGAAGAACGATGAACCTCACTCCGAGAGAAAAAGACAAGCTGTTGATTTCCATGGCGGCGATGGTGGCGCAGCGGCGGCTCGATCGCGGCGTCAAGCTCAACTATCCGGAAGCGATCGCGCTGATCAGCGATTTCGTCGTCGAAGGCGCGCGCGACGGCCGCCCGGTCGCCGAGCTGATGGAGGCCGGTGCCCACGTCATCGGCCGTCATCAGGTGATGGAGGGCATCGCCGAGATGATCCACGACGTGCAGGTCGAGGCGACATTTCCTGACGGTACCAAGCTCGTCACCGTCCACGAACCGATCCGCTGAGCTGCGTGAGGAGGAAGACATGATCCCAGGCGAAATCATTGCCGCGAGCGGCGATATCGAACTCAACTCCGGCGCTCCGACCATCACGATCGATGTGTCGAATACCGGCGACCGGCCGGTGCAGGTCGGCAGCCACTATCATTTCGCGGAGACCAATGGCGGCTTGGCCTTCGAGCGCGAGAAGGCGCAGGGCATGCGCCTCGACATCCCGGCGGGCACTGCCGTGCGTTTCGAGCCGGGCCAGACCCGCTCGGTGACGCTGATCCCGCTCTCGGGCAAGCGCGAAGTCTACGGCTTCCGCCAGCTCGTCATGGGCAAGCTTTAAAACACAAGAAAATAACGGAAGACGGGAGGAAATGATGCGTTTGGTGATTGGCCTGCTGGCGCTCGCGGGCGGTGTGATGATGGCTTCGGGGGCGTTCGCGCAGGAGGAGACCGACTGCAAGAACCCTGAGACGCAGGCGGAGATGACGAGCTGCGAGCAGGATCGATACGGCGAGGCCGACAAGGCGCTGAACGCCCAGTGGAAGGAAACGCGCGCTGCCGCGGCTGCGACCGACGAGGATTTGGACGAGAGCGATCGCGGCGCCGAGAAGGCGCTGCTGACGGCACAGCGGGCCTGGATCTCCTATCGCGATGCGCAATGCGAGGCCGAGGGCTTCCAGGCCCGCGGCGGGTCGATGGAGCCGATGCTGGTGGCCGGCTGCCTCGCCAATATGAGCGATAACCGCACGAAGGAGCTCAAGGCTCTGGCGGATGCAATGGGCGGCAATTGAGGTGGCACAGAAGGTGATGATCGTCGGCAACGGAGATGTGGGTGAGGAGGGGCGCGCGGCGATCGCCACCGCCGACTTTGTCATCCGTTTCAACGAATGCCGCTCCTACGCTTCGAGCCCCGGCCGCACCGATGTCGTCGCCGTCTGCAATACCGGCCGCCCGGGCAAGGCGATGACCGGCGATACCGGCTGGCGGACGCTGCCCGGTGTCGTCGAAGCCTCGGAAATCTGGTGCGTGCGCGATCCCGAAAAGTTCGCCGAAATGCGCGGCCCGCTTGCCGTCTCGCATCCCGAGCTCGACGATTTCTGCGATGATTACACGAGTCAGTTCAAAGCCTTCTGCAGGGAAGCTGGCAAACGGCATGTGGTCGTTGAGAAAATGATTCATGAGGCGGTCGACGAGGCGCTCTCGGTCTATGACCCGGCACCCTACGTCGTGCCGAGCACCGGCCTCATCGCCATCGCCGAAACCTTCCGCCGCTTCCCCGCTGCCGAGACCGGTCTTGCCGGCTTCGGCCACGCCGGATGGGACGGCCACCCCTTCGCAGCCGAACGCCAGCTCGTCGACCGCTACATCGCCGAAGGGCGGCTGATCCGCTACGCCGCCGATGTTGCAAATACAACGGCATCGCCTTACTTTTTAGACAAAAGGTAAGGAGAATAGCCATGGTGGATTCCGCGAAAGTCACGTCGAAAAATCAGATTACCATCCCCGCCAGCGTTCGCCGGTCGCTTGGTGTGCAAGCCGGCGACAAGCTGGACTTCATCGCCAAGGGCGGCGGGGTCTTCGAGTTGCGGGCGCGCCGGGAAAGTTTCGCGGACCTGCGTGGCATTCTGCAACTGCCCCAGAAGGTCAGCGCTGACGAGCTCGACCGCTGGGTGGCGGATGCGCGGGATGCCGGTTACCGGGAAGGTGACGAATGATCGGCGTTGATACCAACATCCTGTTGCGCTGGATTGCCGGAGACAGCCTCGCCGAAGACGCGGCCTCGCATCAGCTTGAGCTGGTGCAGCAGCTCGCCAACGGAAGCGAAGAGCTGTTCGTCAATCAGATCGTCATCGTCGAGCTTGTCTGGGTGCTGCGGCAGAGGGCGCGGCTGGCGAAGGCAGCTGTTGTCGAGCTCGTCACGCGCCTCCTGCATGCCACCAATATCGTCGTGCACGAGCGCGAAACGCTGCTCGCTGCTGTCGATAGTTATAGTCGCTTTCCCGGTGGTTTCTCCGATCATCTCCTCGGTGAAATCAACAAGCGAAACGGCTGCAGGACAACGCTGACCTTCGACAAGGCGGCGGCGAAATCTCCCCATTTTTCCGAACTGAAGAGGTAGACCGACGATGCCCCACAAGATCTCCCGCGCCGCCTATGCCAGCATGTTCGGACCGACCGTTGGCGACAAGGTGCGGCTTGCCGATACCGAGCTCTTCATCGAGATCGAGAAGGACTTCACCACCTATGGCGAAGAGGTGAAGTTCGGCGGCGGCAAGGTGATCCGGGATGGGATGGGGCAGAGCCAGGTGACGCGTGCCAATGGCGCAGTCGATACCGTTATCACCAATGCCGTGATCGTCGATCATACCGGCATCGTGAAGGCCGATATCGGGCTCAAGGGCGGGCGGATCGTGGCGATCGGCAAGGCGGGCAATCCGGATACGCAGCCGGGCGTCAATATCATCGTCGGCCCGGGCACGGAGGCGATTGCGGGCGAGGGCAAGATCGTCACGGCCGGTGGCATGGACAGCCATATCCATTTCATCTGCCCGCAGCAGATCGAGGAAGCGCTGATGTCGGGTCTCACCTGCATGCTGGGCGGCGGCACCGGCCCGGCGCATGGCACTCTGGCGACGACCTGCACGCCGGGACCCTGGCATATCGCCCGGATGATCGAGGCCGCCGATGCCTTCCCGATGAACCTTGCCTTCGCCGGCAAGGGCAATGCCTCGCTGCCCGGCGCGCTGGAGGAAATGGTGCTTGCCGGCGCCACCTCGCTGAAGCTGCATGAGGACTGGGGCACGACGCCCGGCGCCATCGACTGCTGCCTGACGGTTGCCGATCAGTATGATGTGCAGGTGATGATCCACACCGATACGCTGAACGAGAGCGGCTTCGTCGAGGATACGATCGGCGCCATCCGGGGCCGCACCATCCATGCCTTCCATACCGAGGGTGCGGGCGGCGGACATGCGCCTGATATCATCAAGATTTGCGGCCAGCCGAATGTCATCCCGTCGTCCACCAACCCGACGCGGCCCTACACGGTCAACACGATCGCCGAGCATCTCGACATGCTGATGGTCTGCCACCATCTGTCGCCGTCGATCCCAGAGGATATCGCCTTTGCCGAAAGCCGCATCCGCAAGGAGACGATCGCTGCCGAAGACATTCTCCACGATATCGGCGCCTTCTCGATCATCTCGTCGGACAGCCAGGCCATGGGCCGCGTCGGCGAGGTGGCGATCCGCACCTGGCAGACGGCCGACAAGATGAAGCGCCAGCGCGGCCGCCTGAAGGAAGAGACGGGCGAGAACGACAATTTCCGCGTTCGCCGCTACATCGCCAAATACACGATCAACCCGGCGATCGCCCACGGCCTCAGCCATGAGATCGGCTCGGTCGAAGTCGGCAAGCGCGCCGACCTCGTGCTCTGGAACCCGGCCTTCTTCGGCGTGAAGCCTGACATGGTGTTGCTCGGCGGCTCGATTGCTGCGGCGCCGATGGGCGATCCGAACGCCTCGATCCCGACACCGCAGCCGGTGCATTACCGTCCGATGTTTGCCTCCTACGGCAAGAGCCTGACGAACTCGTCGGTCACCTTCGTCTCGCAGGCGGCACTCGATGGCGGCCTCAAGGGCAGGCTCGGCGTCGCCAAGGATCTGCTCGCGGTGAAGAACACGCGGGGCGGAATCTCCAAGGCCTCGATGGTCCATAACAATCTGATGCCGCATATCGAGGTCGATCCCGAGACCTATGAAGTGCGGGCCGATGGCGAGCTTCTGACCTGCGAGCCGGCGACCGTTCTCCCGATGGCACAGCGCTACTTCCTGTTCTGAGCCTCGCCGTCTCGGGGAAGCAATTCGTTAACGCCGATTCTCTGCCCGGTTGTATTTAGCCGGGCAGATTTTTTTGGGTGGATTTGCGGCGGTGCCGACCCATCAAAATTTACTGATATAAATGTCGCATCAAACGCTTAATCAGTTTTTTATCAGTTCCGATTCAAGTTGAGCATTGCTGCAGCCTGCACGCGAAAATGCAAGTTTGTTAAATCGGGCAAATTCGATCAAATCTTAACGATCGGCTTAAGACCCCGGCAGCAAATGCATTCTAATCAAATGCCATGGGGTGCCGGGCTGGAGGTCGATTCGGATGAAAAATTGGATGTCGCTCCAGACGGAGATGGGCAATTTTCAGCATCGCGCCACCATCATCAGCTTTGCGCTGAAGATGAGCTTTTCGGCCGTCATCCTCTCGGCGCTGATCATGCTGATCGTGCTGCCGCCGCTCTCCTATCTCGACCTGTTGCCGCTGTCGCTCGCCCATTCGCTGAGCCTCGGCATCGTCTTTGCCTGGATCGTCGGCGGGGCGGCCTGCGGGCTGCTGTCGCTGATCGCCGGCTTCGCCCTGCACCAGCTGACGGTCTCGCGGGCCGAGTTCGAAAAGCTCAGCCGCACCGACATGCTATCCGGCCTTCTCAACCGGCGCGCCTTCACGGCGGCGCTGGCGGATGCCGATGGCGATGCCTCGCTCGTCATCTTCGACGTCGACCGTTTCAAGGCGATCAACGACCGCTTCGGCCATGCCTGCGGCGATGCGGTGATCATCGCCATTTCGGCGATCCTGACGGCGGCCTTCAATGACGGCTCCGTCGTCGCCCGTCTCGGCGGCGAGGAGTTCGGCGTCATCGTCACCGGCTCGCCGCTGTCGGCCCGGCTGGAACAGGTGGAGCAGGTGAAGATGCAGATCGCCCAGCAGCCGATCATCGCCGATGGCTGCAGCATCGCCATCACCATTTCGGCCGGTATTGCCGATCTGGAGACGGGGCGCAGCAAGGAGGCGGTCTATGCCTCGGCGGACAAGGCGCTCTATCTGGCAAAGGCGCTCGGCCGCAACCGCGTCATCCATGAGAGCGAGGGGCTACATCATGCCTGGCACAGCCGCCTCGTCGAAAGCGGGCTCGGCGTGCAGGGCGATGCCGCCGATCACGACGAGCCGCAGCGCGCATACGGCATTTAGCCACTGCGCGGATCCGCATTGGCGCTTGCGCCTCCTTCCGCTATTTTGCATGGTCGAAGTCCCATTGAAACGGACATGCCCATGCAACGCGTTACATCCTATCTCCCCGCCGGTACGCCGTCCTCCCACCCGATCGAGCAGGTGAAGCTGCCGCACGATCTGCGCCATCTCAGGCGCAAGCTGCTGCATCTGGAAAGCGGCGGCATGGTGATGCTCGACCTCAAGGACCCGGTGCTGTTTGCCAATGGCGATCTGCTGGTGCGCGATGACGGCGAGCTGATCGAGATCCTGGCGGCCGACGAGAAGCTGTTCGAAGTGCGCGGCAAGGACCGGGTGCATCTGACCGAGCTTGCCTGGCATCTCGGCAACCGGCATCTGGCGGCGCAGATCGAGGAAGACCGCATCCTGATCCTGCGCGACCATGTGATCCGCACCATGCTGCAGGGCCTCGGCGCCCTCGTGCTCGATGTCAACGAACCCTTCCAGCCGGCGCGCGGCGCCTATCATGGCCATGGACATGATCATCACGCTCATGACAACCACGATCACGGCCATCACCATGGTCACGACCATGACCACAAGCATGAGCATGGCCACGATCATGATCATGACCATCATGATCACGACCACAAGCATGGTGACGGGCACCATCACTCTCACGACTGAGCGGCGATGACGGAAGCGGATGATCTCCAGGCGCTGCTGCGCCTGATGGCGTGGCTGTCGCCGGCCTTCCCGGTCGGTTCCTTTGCCTATTCGGGCGGTCTGGAGCGCGCGGTCCACGATGGCCTCGTGACCGATGCTGCGGGGCTGGAAACGTGGATCTCGACGCTGCTGACGCATGGCAGCATCTGGAACGATGCCGTGATCTTCTCCGCCGCCTGGCGCGGGCAGGGCGATGCTGCGGAGATCGGTGATCTCGCTGCACTTGCCGAGGCGCTCGCCGGTTCGCGCGAGCGGCATCAGGAGACGATGCTGCTCGGCGATGCCTTTTTGACGGCAGCAAAAGCCTGGGCCGATCCGGTGTTCGACCGGCTGCCACAGCAGGCGGCCTACCCGGTTGCCGTCGGCGCGGTCGCGGGCGCCCATCAGGTTCCGCTCGACAAGGCGCTGGCCGCCTTCCTGCATGCCTATGTCTCGCAGGCCGTGTCTGCCGGCATCCGCCTCGGCGTTGCCGGTCAGAAGGATGGGGTCGGCACGCTGGCGAAGCTCGAGCCGCTGATTGCCGGGGTTGCCCGAAAGGCGTTCGCGGCGACAACTGACGATCTCGGCTCGGCGGCCGTCCAGGCCGATATCTCGACGCTGCGGCACGAGACCCAGAGCACCAGACTTTTCCGCTCGTAAGGCCGGCATCTGCGTCATTTGCCGGTGGCAGGTGTGATAGCCGGGCGCTATCATCGGGCGAATTGGAGTGACATATATGAAATCGAGAAACGGACCTCTCCGCGTCGGGATCGGCGGGCCTGTCGGCTCCGGCAAGACGGCGCTGACGGAGAAGCTCTGCAAGGCGATGCGCGACGATTATTCCGTCGCCGTCGTCACCAACGACATCTACACGACCGAGGATGCCGAGGCGCTGATGCGCATGCAGGCGCTGCCCTCCGAGCGCATCGTCGGCGTCGAGACCGGCGGCTGCCCGCATACCGCCATCCGCGAGGATGCGACAATCAATCTGCAGGCGATCGCCGGGCTGAACCAGCGCATCCCCGATCTTGACGTCGTCTTCATCGAATCCGGCGGCGACAATCTGGCCGCAACCTTCTCGCCCGATCTCGCGGATATCACCATCTACGTGATCTCGGTCTGCCAGGGCGAGGAAATCCCACGCAAGGGCGGGCCGGGGATCACCAAGTCGGACCTTCTCGTCATCAACAAGAAGGACCTGGCACCCTATGTCGGTGCCGATCTCGACGTGATGGACCGCGATGCGACGCGCATGCGCGCCACGCGCCCCTTCGTCTTCTCTGACATGAAGCGCGGCGACGGCATCGGCCCGATCGTCAGCTTCCTGAAGGAACATGGCGGGCTATAAGCCCGCCTCCTGCCGTCCAAATTGACGCGGCTTGCGGCCGGACGTTGCATTGCGTCCGTGCTGCGGCTAGTTTGGCCGCGATGGGGATGGAGTGCCCCCGAAACCGCCGTGATGGCTGATGACTCCTACCGCGATTTAATCGACGGTGGGAGTGTGTCTACTGCCCGCCGAAACAATGAGGCGTGCATGTCACTCTACACCTGCTTGATCATCATGGCCGGAGGTGCTCTGGGCACCCTGGCACGCTACCTGATCTCCGTCCTGGCGGCGCCGATCAGCGGCAACCTGCCGTGGGGCACGATCATCATCAACATCACCGGATCCTTCATCATTGGCCTGTTCGGCACGCTGACGCTGGCGCATGGCCGCTTTCCGGTTTCGGAAAACATGCGGCTCTTCGTGATGATCGGCCTCTGCGGCGGCTACACCACCTTCTCGTCCTTCAGCCTGCAGACGCTCGATCTGATGCGCTCGGGCGCGGTGACGCGGGCGGGGGTGAATATCGCCGCTTCGGTGGTGCTGTGTGTGGCCGCCGTTTCGGCGGGGCATCTGATTGCGTCCTATTTCAATGGCGGGGAGAAGCAGGTGGCGCAGTTACGGGTGGAGGAGGAGGTGTAGGGGGCCGTTGGAGGGCCGGTCCGGCGCTGGTATGCCGTCAAACAGAACGGCTTAGCAAAACAAAAACGGCCGGGAAAACCCCGGCCGTTCTGCTTGGAACTCAGCGAGACGCCTACTCTGCCGCAAACGGCGGCAGCCGCAGCACGTTCTTGCCGTTGCTGTTGGCGTTCTTCTGCTTGGCTTCCGGGTTCTCGATCGCGGTGACGCGGTCCTTGAGCGAGCCGACGGCGTCGGTCAGCTGTTCGCGGGACATGGCGAGCTGCTCTTCGTCCTTCTTGCCGACCAGGCGGCCGAACATCCAGCCGAGCAGGCGGGAGAGGTCGTCCATGATCAGGAAGAACGAGGGCACGACGACGAGCGACAGGACCGTCGAGACGATGATGCCGCCGATGACGGCGATTGCCATCGGTGCGCGGAACGA
The DNA here is from genome assembly GCF_040546565.1 of Rhizobium sp. OAE497. NCBI lineage: Bacteria > Pseudomonadati > Pseudomonadota > Alphaproteobacteria > Hyphomicrobiales > Rhizobiaceae > Rhizobium > Rhizobium sp. OAE497. Next base: position 2,856,820 of record NZ_JBEPOA010000001.1, on the reverse strand, counting down.
GCCGCCTTCGCCGACGCCGAGTGCGGAGGGCAGCATGCCCGCCGACATGGCGATCGAGGTCATGATGATCGGGCGGGCGCGCTTGCGGCCGGCTTCCACCATGGCTTCGACACGTTCCATGCCATGCCGCTTCATCTCGATCGCGAAATCGACGAGCAGGATGGCGTTCTTGGTGACGATACCCATCAGCATCAGGATGCCGATCAGTACCGGCATGGACAGCGCGTTCTGGGTGATGATCAGCGCCACCGCCACGCCGCCGATCGCAAGCGGCAGCGAGAACAGGATGGTGAAGGGCTGGATGACGTCCTTGAAGAGCAGGATCAGCACGACCAGAACCAGCATCAGGCCCATCAGCATGGCATTGCCGAAACTCTGGACCATTTCGCCCTGAACCTTGGCGTCACCGCTTTCGGCCAGATGCACGCTCTTCGGCAATTCGGTCGCAGCGACGATGCGCTTGAATTCGGCGCTCGCCGTATCGAGCGCCGTGCCGAAGGGCACGTCGGAGCCGATGGCCACGACGCGGTTGCGGTTGTTGCGCTTGATCGAGCTCGGGCCTTCCGAGTAGTCGACATCGGCGACGCTGTAGAGCGGAACGCTGGCGCCGCTCGCCGTCTTGATCTTGATGGCGCGGATTGAGGCGAGATCGCGGCGGACATCGAGCGATGCCTGGACGCGGATCGGGATCTGCCGGTCGTCGAGCGAGATTTTGGCGAGGTTGGCGTCGATATCGCCGATGGTGGCGACGCGGACCGTCTCGGAGATCTGCTGCGGCGTGATGCCGAGGCGGGAGGCTTCGGCCATGCGCGGACGGATCTGCAGTTCCGGACGGGGCAGGGCGCCTTCCGAAGACACGTTCGCCAGGATCGGCGAGGCGCGCAGCTTCGATTCCAGCAGGCTGACGGCCTCGTTCAGATCATCCTCGTTGGAAGAGAGGAAGTTGAAGGAGAGGTCGCGCTCGGCGCGGTCGTTGACCTTGGAGATGCGCACGTCGGGGATATCGCGCACGGCGGCGAAGATATCCTTCTCGACATCCCACTGCGGACGCGTACGGCCGTGATCTTCCATCTTCGGCACGAGGTTGCCGATAACAGGCAGTCCGCCGAGGCCCTTGTTGACGAGGGTCTTCAGCAGCGAATGATCGATATTTCCGAGGATGACGCGAACGGTTGCGCGGCGCAGCTCCAGATCGCCCTTGGGCGAAGCGCCGCCGAGAACGAAGACGCTTTCGACGCCGTCGATCCCGCGTACGGCATCGTAGACCTTGGTGGAGGCGGCGGCAGTGTCTTCGAGCGTGGCGTTCGGCGGCAGTTCCACAGACAGGACGACGCGCGAGGAATCGTCCGGCGGCATGAAGCTGCCGGGCACGCGGCTCAGCAGCATCATCGAGCCGATCAGGAAGGCAATGGCGCAGAGCAGCGTGGTGTAGCGCCAGTACCATTTGCGCGTCGTGCCCGTCACGAGACGGGTATAGCCGCGCATGATCCAGCCGTCGTTGTCCTGATGGTCTTCCATGCCGTCTTCGGCGCGCATCAGGTAGGCGGCCATCAGCGGGGTGATGAGACGCGCCACGACGAGCGAGAAGAAGACCGAGAAGGCGACCGTCAGGCCGAACTGGATGAAGTACTGGCCGGCAATGCCCGGCATGAAGGAAACAGGCACGAAGACGGCGATGATGGTGAAGCTGGTGGCGATGACGGCGAGGCCGATTTCGTCAGCGGCTTCAAGCGATGCCCTGTAGGGCGTCTTGCCCATCTTGATATGGCGGGCGATGTTCTCGATCTCGACGATCGCGTCGTCGACGAGAATACCGGTCGCCAGCGTCAGCGCCAGGAAGCTCACGAGGTTTAGCGAGAACCCCATGATATCCATGATCCAGAAGGTCGGAATGGCCGACAGGGGGAGTGCCACGGCGGCGATCAGCGTCGCGCGCCAGTTGCGCAGGAACAGGAAGACGACGATGACGGCGAGGATCGAGCCTTCGATCAGCGTATGAAGGGCCGCCTCGTAGTTGCCGTAGGTGAAGTAGACGCTGTCGTCCACCATCTCGATCTTGACGTTCGGATTGGCCTTGCGGATCTCCGTCAGGCTTTCCGCCACGGTTTCGGCGACCGAGACTTCGCTGGCGCCCTTGGCGCGGAAGACCGCGAAGGTGACCGTCTGCGTGCCGTTGAAGCGCGAGAAGGACTTCTGCTCCTCGTAGGTGTCGTCGATGCGGCCGAGCTCCGAGAGCTTCACGAAGCGGCCGTTCGGCAGGCTGATGGTGGTGGAATTGAGCTGCGAGACGTCGCGCGTGTCGCCGAGCGTGCGGATCGTCTGCTCGTTGCCCGCCACCTGGCCGCGGCCGGAGCCGAGGTTGACGTTGGTGCCGCGCAGCTGCTGGTTCACGTCGGTCGCGGTGATTCCGTAGGCGTCGAGCTTGCCGGGATCGAGCGAGACGCGGACTTCGCGGTCGGCGCCGCCGTAACGGTCGATACGGCCGATGCCGGGCTGGCCCTGCAGGGCGCGCTTGACCGTGTCGTCGACGAACCAGGAAAGCTCCTCGAGCGTCATGTTGGGAGAGGAGACGGCGAAGGTCTGGATCGCCTGTCCTTCGACATCGACCTTGCTGACGATCGGTTCCTCGATGCCGGCGGGCAGGTCGCTGCGGATCTTGTCGATCGCGTCCTTGGTGTCCTGAACGGCTTCGGCGGTGGGCTTCTCGATGCGGAAGACGACGACGGTCTGCGACTGGCCGTCGGTCACCGTCGACTGGATTTCATCGATGCCGCTGATCGAGGCGACAGCGTCCTCGACCTCCTTGGTCACCTGCATTTCGAGTTCGGCCGGCGAGGCACCGCTTTGCGTCACGGTGATCGAAACGACGGGAACGTCGATATTCGGGAAGCGGGTGATCGGCAGCTTGTAGAACGCCTGGATGCCCACGAAGAGCAGCAGCGCGAAAGCGAGCAGCGGCGCAATCGGATTTCGGATGGACCATGCAGAGAAATTCATGGATTAGCCCCGGTCAGTTCGATTGTGCCGATACGGCTTCGGTAACAGCTGTGATCTTGTCGCCGTCGCGAACGAAGGCGCCGGCCTTGGCGACGACGGTGTCGCCTTCCTTGAGGCCGTCGGCGATTTCGACGAAGCCGCCGTCCTGGATGCCTGTGGTGACCTTCACCTGCTTGACGATGCCATCCTCGACCTTTCTTGCGGTCGAACCATCGCGGCCGGTGGTAACGGCAGACAGCGGCAGGGCGATGTCGCTCTTCTCGGCGACGATGATCTCGGCGCTGGCATACATGCCGGAGCGCGCAGCACTCTCGTCATCGATCGAGATATGGACGAGGCCAAGGCGGGTTGCCTGATCAACGGTCGGGGAGACGATCCTCACCTTGCCTTCGATCTTCGTGCGGCTGCCCGACAGCGTGACGATGGCGCGCTGGCCGACCGCGATCTTCTGGATATCGGTTTCGGAGAGCTCGGCGACCAGTTCGATCGCGCTATCCTTGATGACGGTGAACATCGGATCACCGTTGCCGGCGGCAATGGCGCCGATGCGGGCGTTCTTGGCGGAGATGACGCCGGAAACCGGAGTCTTCACATCCGTGCGCGCCAGTTTCAGATCGGCATCGGCGATCTGGCTGTCGGCGACCTTCAGATCGGCGATGGCAACTTCGATCGCCTGCTCGGCAGAGCTCACGCGGGCGTTGGCGGTGGCGGCGGCGGCATCGGCCTGCTCGACCTGCGCGGTGGAAACGGTGCCCTTCTTGCCCATTTCGGACGAACGGGTCTGCTGCAGGCGGGCCTGCTCGGCGGTTGCCTTGGCTTCCAGAAGCTGGGCGCGCAGCTGGGCGAGGCTTGCCTCACCCTTGGCCTTGGTCGCCATCATCTGCGCCTTCTGCAACAGGAGGGCGTCTTCGTTCAGGGTCGCCAGCGTGCTGTTGGCTTCAACCTTGTCGCCGATATCGACGTTCAGCGCGCGGATCGAAAGACCTTCCACCTGCGGCTGAATATAAACTTCTTCGACCGGGCGGATGGTGCCGGTGCCGATCACGCGGTCAACGAGGGCGCGCTTGGTAGCGGTCGTGACGACGATGACGGGCAAGTTCTGCTGTGCCTTCGGCGGCTGGTTTTCCTGCGCAAACGCAACGGGCGCGGCAAGAATGCCGGCGATCAGGAGGGTGGAGGCGCGTAGTATTTCAAGCGTGCGTGCCATGCGTCATCATCCAGTTATGTCAAATGGTCGGCCAAAAACGCGCAGCTATGCTGCAGCTTGCGAACAGGCCATTCCCGTCTCTGTGCTCTCAGAGGTATTCCCGCATTATTTGCCGTCTCTCTTACAGAGAAGTCCCCCGAACGGCAAATCCGGTGATGTACGTGGTAGCGATTTGCGCAACGTACAAGACCGGCAGAAAATAATTCCCCATGGGCGCACATTAATTACCGTTTACGTATAGATCAATCACCGGCTGGTTATGTTTGCATTCCGATGATTGATCGCAGCGTATAAGCCAAAGACGATTGAAGCAGGGCTGATCCGACATCGCCTCTCGAAAAAATCGCCGTTGATGCTTAAAAAGCAGAAAACGCGCGGATTTCTCCGCGCGTCCCCGTGATTTCAGAGCGGCCGCTTACTTGGCTGCAGCGTCGGTGATGTCGTGCGTCCAGGCGCCCGACGGCTCCTTGCTGATGATCTTCTGGTCGAGAAGAGCCTTGGCCGTACGGTCGTAAAGCGTGGTGTCGAGCTTGCCGCTGCCGTCGCCGATCAGCTTGGCCACTTCGCCCATCATGCGCTTCTGGTGGTTTTCGTCCTGGCCGCCGGCATCGACGACGATTCCGGCTGCCTCATCCGGGTTTTCGGTGGCGTATTTCCAGCCCTTCATCGAAGCCTTGACGAACTTGACCATCTTTTCCTTGAAGGCCGGATCCTTCAGCTTGTCTTCCATGGCATAGAGGCCGTCTTCCAGGAGGTCGTTGCCCATGGCCGTGTAGTTGAAGACGGTGAGATCTTCCGGCTTCAGGCCCGCATCGATCGCCTGCCAGTATTCGTTATAGGTCATGACGGAGATGCAGTCGGCCTGCTTCTGCAGCAGCGGCTGGACGTCGAAGCTCTGCTTCAGGACGGTCACGCCGTCGGCGCCGCCATCGGTCTTCAGGCCGAGCTTGTTCATCCAGGCGAAGAACGGATATTCGTTGCCGAAGAACCAGACGCCGAGCGTATGTCCCTTGAAGTCGGCTTCGGTCTTCACCGGGCCATCCTTGCGGCAGATCATTTCCATGCCCGACTTCTGGTAGGGCTGGGCGATGTTGACGAGCGGAACGCCCTTTTCGCGGGCAACCAGCGCGCCGCCCATCCAGTCGACGATCACATCGGCGCCACCACCGGCAATGACCTGCTCGGGAGCGATGTCCGGGCCGCCCGGCTTGATGTCGACGTCGAGGCCTTCTTCTTCGTAGTAACCCTTGTCCTTGGCGACGTAATAGCCGGCGAACTGGCTCTGCGTCACCCACTTCAGCTGCAGCGTCACCTTGTCGGCCGCCATCGCATGAGCGGCGGCAAGCGACATGGCGCTCGCCATCATTGCAACCATCAACTTCTTCATTTTCTTTTTTCCCTCTGAAGTTATGCCCCAGACCCATTTGCGGGAATAAAGCGACGCCTAACCACCACGGATAGACGGATGCCAGAAAGTCACCGCCCTTTCGGCAAGGGCGACGACCCCGTAGAAAACCGAGCCAGCCACCGCCGCGACGGCGATTTCGGCCCAGACCATGTCGACATTCATGCGGCCGATCTCGGTGGAGATGCGGAAGCCCATGCCGACGATAGGGGTTCCGAAGAATTCCGCAACGATGGCACCGATCAGTGCCAGCGTCGAGTTGATCTTCAGTGCGTTGAAAATGAACGGCATTGCGGCCGGAAGCCGGAGCTTCAGGAGCGTCTGCCAATAGTCGGATGCGTAGGTGCGCATCAGGTCCCGCTCCATGGCGCCGGAGGCGGAAAGGCCGGCCACCGTGTTCACCAGCATCGGGAAGAAGGTCATGATGATGACGACGGCGGCTTTCGACGGCCAGTCGAAGCCGAACCACATGACCATGATCGGCGCCACGCCGATGATCGGCAGCGCCGAGACCATATTGCCGATCGGTAGCAGGCCGCGGCGCAGGAATGCGACGCGATCGGCGAGGATCGCGACGATGAAGCCGGAGGCGCAGCCGACGACATAGCCGAACAGCACCGCCTTGAAGATCGTCTGGCGCACGTCCTCGCCAAGAACAGGCAGGGAGTTGACGATGCGCACGCCGATCGAGCTCGGCGGCGGCAGGATGACGAAGGGGATGCCGCCGGCGCGGGTGGCCGCTTCCCAGAGGATCAGGATCCAGGCGCCGAAGATCGCCGGGATCAGCAGCCGCAGGAAGGATTTGCCGGTGTTCGAGACCGGCCGCACTTCCGACAGCAGGCTGACGGAGCGCCAGGCGAGCAGCCAGCAGGCGGCGATCAGCAGGAAGAAGGAGCGGGTCGCCAGTCCCTCGTTGCCTGCGATCCCCGACAAAAGCAGCCAGGCGGCGTCGAAGGAGGCAAGCAGCAGCACCGTTGCCGAATAGAGCAGCGGCAGCGCCGTCAGCGACAGGATCGCGGCGGCGGCGACCAGCAGGATGACGAGCGTCGTCGTCTGGCTGCTGAAGGGGGCGGGGGCGGCTTCCGTCAGCAGCGGCAGCGAGAAGAGCGCCACCACGCAGAGGATCAGCGCCAGCGCGCTTTGCCAGGAGAAGGTCAGATATTTCATGCCGGCCTCCCGCCCATGGCGCGATCGACGATCCTGGCGGCCAGCCCGACGATGGCGACGAGGAGTGCCGCCAGCACCGAACCGGCGACGAGCGCGGCCCAGATATCGATCGTCTGGCTGTAATAGGAACCGGCGAGCAGCTTCGAGCCGATCCCGGCGACCGCACCGGTCGGCAGTTCGCCGACGATGGCGCCGACGAGGCTCGCGGCAATCGCCACCTTCATCGAGGTGAAGAGGAAGGGCACTGAGGCGGGAACGCGCAGCTTCCAGAAGGTTTGCGCAGCGCTGGCATTATAAGTGCGCATCAGGTCGAGATACATGACCTCGGGCGACCGCAGCCCCTTCACCATGCCGACGGCGACAGGGAAGAAGGAGAGGTAAGTGGAGATCAGCGCCTTGGGGATCAGCCCGGTGATGTTGATCGAGCCGAGGACGACGATGACCATCGGTGCGATCGCCAGGATCGGCACCGTCTGCGAGGCGATGATCCACGGCATCAGACTGCGGTCCAGCGCCTTGATATGGACGATGCCGACGGCGATCAGGATGCCGAGAATGGTGCCGAGCGCAAAGCCGAGCACGGTGGAGGAAAGCGTGACGCCTGCATGATAGACGAGGCTGCGGTTGCTTGAGAGCTTCCTCAGGAAGGTGTTCTCGAAGACATTCTGCGCCACCTGATGCGGGGCGGGCAGGATCGGCTTCGGCTGGGAGAGTGTCGCGGAGATGAACTCGGAGGTCGTCGGCGTGATGTTGTTGCGCGTGTCCATGTCGCGCTGGAACGGCGCGTTCATGAACACGGCGGCGATGTACCAGATGACGACGAGGGCGGCGAGAATGGTGAGGACGGGGCCGATCTTGTCCTTGAGGGTATCGGGTTTCATGCGGCCTCCCGGTGGGTTGGGAGGGTGGGGTTACCCCCCTCTGTCCTGCCGGACATCTCCCCCACAAGGGGGGAGATCGATTCGTGGCGAGCGCGTGCACCCAGCCAATCTCCCCACCTGTGGGGGAGATGCCCGGCAGGGCAGAGGGGGGCAGCCGCGGACTGAAACATCAGCTCACTCATAACTATGCCCCGCTCTCAAGCCATCGCGCACCCGATGGGCGATCTCCAGGAACTCCGGCGTCTCGCGGATATCGAGCGGGCGTTCCTTCGGCAGGGTCGAGTCGATGATATCGGTGACGCGGCCGGGGCGGGGGGACATGACGACGATCTTGGTGGAGAGGTAGACGGCCTCGGGGATCGAGTGGGTGACGAAGCAGATGGTCTTGTTGGTACGCGACCAGAGCTTCAGCAGCGCGGCGTTCAGGTGGTCGCGGACGATTTCGTCAAGGGCGCCGAAGGGTTCGTCCATCAGGAGCAGATCGGCGTCGAAGGCGAGCGCGCGGGCGATCGAGGCGCGCTGCTGCATGCCGCCCGAAAGCTGCCAGGGGAATTTCTTGTCGAAGCCGGCGAGCTCGACGAGTTCGAGCGCCTCGGAGATGCGCTTCTTCTGCTCGGCCTTGGAATAGCCCATGATTTCAAGGGGAAGGGCGATGTTCTTCTCGATCGTGCGCCAGGGATAGAGGGCGGCGGCCTGGAAGACATAGCCATAGGCGCGCGCCTTGCGGGCCTCTTCCGGCGTCATGCCGTTGACACTGATCTCGCCCGAGGTGGTCTTCTCCAGATCGGCGATGACGCGCAGGAACGTCGTCTTGCCGCAGCCGGAGGGGCCGATGAAGGAGACGAAATCGCCCTTGTTGACATCGAGATTGACATTGCTCAGCGCATGCACCGGCCCGTCATTCGTCTGGAAGGTGAGACAGAGATCCTTGGCGGATACGACGGAGGCTGCTTGCATCGATAGGTTACCAGTCCTGTTTTCCCCGCAGCGGCGCGGTTTGCATGTTATGATGCTGCCCGGTTGCAAAGACCGCGGCAAAGTCCATGGAGGATGAGAATGGACGCGAAGTCAAAGCCCACCTGCCACATTGTTCGTCCCAGCCACGCCTATGACGGCAAGCAGGGGCTCAGCTATTTCGAGGGCATTGCCGCGGAGACGGTGGGGGCGAAGGGCATCTGCATGCATCTTCTGACCATTCCGCCCGGCGTACGCGCCAAGGCGCATCTGCACGAGGCGCATGAAACGGCGATCTACATGCTCTCCGGCGAGGCCCATACCTGGTATGGCGACGAGCTGGAGCATCATGTCGTCGTCCATGCCGGCGAGCTCTTCTACATCCCGGCCGGCGTTCCGCATCTGCCCGCCAATCTCAGCAGCACGCCCTGCACGGCGATCATCGCGCGGACAGATCCCAACGAGCAGGAGAGCGTCGTGCTGCTGCCGGAACTCGACAGCCGCGTGCCGGATTGAGCCTACTTGCATAGCGGCAGCGGCCCCCACTTGATGGCGGCATCGGAGGCGAGGCCGATCGTGTAGCCCTTGGGGCCGGAGGTGATCTTTGCCGTATCCTCGCTCTCGCCTTCCTCGCCCTCGGCCTGACAGGAGACCGCGGCGGTGAAGTTCTTGCCCTCGGTCTTCACGAGCTTTTTGATCTCGCAATAGGAGGCGGCCGTGGTGATCGCCTCGGAGGTCAGCAGGAAGAAGTTATCCGAGCCGGTGCTCTCGCCCGACTTGGCATAGGCGCAGCCATCCTTGTTGCCGTAGCTGCCCTTGATCGGCAGCGTATCGGCCCATATTGCAGCAGGAAGCACCGCGGAGGAGAGCGCGGCCAGGGAGACAATCGTCAAAATCACATGGCCGCGCATCGATGTCACACCCCGCTTGCCGGGATGCCGGTGCGTTCGACCTTGCGCGGAGCGGTCAGCTCCTTCCAGGTCGAGAGCGCCTTGTTGACCGCCTGGAAGGGTTCGCGCTTCACGAACTGGCCGTGGCCTTCCTGCGTCTTGATGGTCGACTCCTCGATGGCGACGACGCCTCGGGTCAACGTGTAGCGCGGCAGGCCGGTGACTTCCTTGCCCTCGAAGACGTTGTAATCGATCGCCGACTGCTGGCTCTTGGCCGAGATGGTCTTGGAGCGCTTCGGGTCCCAGACGACGATATCGGCATCGGCGCCGACGAGGATCGCGCCCTTCTTCGGACAGACGTTGAGGATCTTGGCGATGTTGGTGGAGGTGACCGCCACGAACTCGTTCATGGTGATGCGGCCGGTTACGACGCCATAGGTCCAGAGCATCGGCATGCGGTCTTCGAGGCCGCCGGTGCCGTTCGGGATCTTGCGGAAGTCGCCGAGACCGGTGCGCTTCTGGTCGGTGGTGAAGGCGCAGTGGTCGGTTGCCACCACCTGAAGCGAGCCGGCGGACAGCCCGGCCCAGAGTGAGTCCTGATGCTGCTTGTTGCGGAAGGGCGGGGACATGACGCGGCGGGCGGAGTGATCCCAGTCGCGGTTGAAATATTCGCTCTCGTCGAGCGTCAGGTGCTGGATCAGCGGCTCGCCATAGACGCGCATGCCGTTCTGGCGGGCGCGGCGGATCGCTTCATGGGCCTGTTCGCAGGAGGTGTGGACGACATAGAGCGGCACGCCCGCCATGTCGGCGATGATGATGGCGCGATTGGTCGCTTCGCCCTCGACGGAGGCGGGCCGCGAATAGGCGTGTCCCTCGGGGCCGTTATTGCCCTCATCCATCAGCTTCTGCTGCATGGCGGCGACGACGTCGCCGTTTTCGGCATGGACGAGGGGCAGCGCGCCGAGCTCGGCGCAGCGCTGGAACGAGGCGAACATTTCGTCGTCGTTCACCATCAGCGCGCCCTTGTAGGCCATGAAATGCTTGAAGGTGTTGATGCCCTTTTCCTGCACGATGGTCTTCATGTCGTTGAAGACCTGCTCGCCCCACCAGGTGACGGACATGTGGAAGGAATAATCGCAATTGGCGCGGGTCGACTTGTTGTCCCAGCGCTTCAGCGCATCGAGCAGCGACTGGCCGGGATCGGGCAAGCAGAAATCGACGACCATCGTCGTGCCGCCCGCAAGAGCGGCGCGCGTGCCGCTTTCGAAGTCATCGGAGGAGTAGGTGCCCATGAAGGGCATTTCGAGATGCACATGTGGATCGATACCACCGGGCATAACGTAGCAACCGGAGGCGTCCAGCACCTCGTTGCCAGACAAGTTCGGCCCGATCTCGACGATCTTGCCACCCTCGATCTTCACGTCCGCCTTATAGGTCAGGTCGGCCGTGACGATGGTTCCACCCTTGATGACTGTGCTCATGATCGTTCCCTATTTTCTTTGTGAGACGAGGGACACCGTTCACGGTGCCGTCGCGCCGTGCCGAGCAGTTTAATCGCTTTCAGATGTCTCCCCGGACGAGAATCCCGGCAATGCTTGTTCAGGCCTCGACGAGACCGAGCCTGCGTTCGACGCGGTCAAGCCGTTCATCGATGCGATCCACGCGTCGCGAGATGCTGGCATATTGCTGTTCGAGGAAACCGATCCGTTCCTTGGTCTCGAGATGGTATTGGGTGTGGAGCGCAAGAGTTTCCTGCATCCGCTTGAGCGTCTCGTAAATAAGTTCGTTCGTGACCTTGTCGGACATTGCTCAATCCCTTCGATATGAAAATATAAGGGAGCATTCGTCATCCGGCAATCTCCGCCGTCTCCACCACCGCGTGGAACAGCACGTCCGCGCCCGCGGTTGCCCATTCCTTGGAAATCTCTTCGGCCTCGTTGTGGCTGAGGCCGCCGACGCAGGGGCACATGACCATGGTAGAGGGCGCCACCTTGGCGGCCCAGCAGGCGTCGTGGCCGGCGCCGGAAATGATGTTCATGTGGGAGTAGCCGAGCTTTTCGGCGGCGTCGCGGACGCGGCCGACGAGGACCGGGTCGAAGGTGACGGGATCGAAATGGCCGACCGCCTCGACGGAGCAGCCGACGCCGAGCGCTTCGCAGATCTTGGCCGCTTCGGCCTCGATCTTGGCGCGCATGCGGTCGAGCTTTTCCTGGGAGGGCGTGCGGATGTCGACGGTGAAGACGACCTTGCCGGGCAGGACGTTGCGGGAGTTCGGCGAGAAGAACACCTGGCCAACACCGCCGACGGCGCCGGGCTGTTCGCTCATGGCGACGCCCTGGACCATTTCCAGGATGCGCGACATGGCGAGACCGGCATTGACGCGCATGTTCATCGGCGTCGAGCCGGTATGGGCTTCGCGGCCGGTAAGGGTGAATTCCAGCCACCACAGGCCCTGACAGTGCGTCACGACGCCGATCTGCTTATTCTCGGCTTCGAGGATCGGGCCCTGCTCGATGTGATATTCGAAATAGGCGTGCATCTTGCGGGCGCCAACTTCCTCGTCGCCGAGCCAGCCGATGCGCTTCAGCTCGTCGCCGTAGGTCTTGCCCTCGGGGTCCTTGCGGCCATAGGCATAGTCCATGCTGTGAACGCCGGCGAAGACGCCGGACGCCAGCATGGCGGGCGCAAAGCGCGCGCCTTCCTCATTGGCCCAGTTGGTGACGACGATCGGGTGCTTGGTCTTGATGCCGAGGTCGTTCATCGTGCGCACGACCTCGAGGGCAGCGAGCACGCCGAGCACGCCGTCATACTTGCCGCCGGTCGGCTGGGTGTCGAGATGCGAGCCGACATAGACCGGCAGGGCATCGGGATCGGTGCCGGGGCGGGTCGCGAACATCGTGCCCATCTTGTCGACGCCCATGGTCATGCCCGCGGCATCGCACCATGCCTTGAAGAGGCTGCGGCCCTCGCCATCGGCGTCGGTCAGCGTCTGGCGGTTGTTGCCGCCCGCAATGCCGGGGCCGATCTTCGCCATGTCCATGAGACTGTCCCACAGACGGTCCCCGTTGACGCGCATGTTTTCGCCTGGTGCTGCCACCATATCTGAAAGTCCTCGCCTGTTTTCATCAGTCATGCCATCAGCATGTCCGGTCTGTTCCCTTGGTCAATTCCCGGCGCGATTATTTGTTTTCTTTGCGCTGGAAAATCCGCCGTTGCCTTTATTTTGCATCTGACGGATAATTTGACCGATTGGTAAACATTACAGCTTCCGTCGCTGGGCTCAAGACGTAAAACAGCAAAAATGCAGACAAAATTGCGGGCGGGGAACTGCTTCCGAAAACTTGATTGAAGCAGTTGAATTTGTGAGGGAAACGACAGCCATATGGCCATTCCGAGAGCAGCCAGGACGCAGCGCCGGACGCGCATCCAGGAAGAGAAGGAAGAGCAGATTCTCGAAGCGGCGCTCGACGTGTTTTCGGTCAGCGGCTTCCGTGGTTCCACGATCGACCAGATCGCTGCGGCTGCCGGGATGTCGAAGCCCAATCTCCTCTATTATTTCCGTACCAAGGAAGCGATGCACCGGGCGCTGATCGACCGGGTGCTCTATACTTGGCTGGAGCCGTTGCGCGCCTTCAATGCCGAGGGCAATCCAGAATCGGAAATCCGCAGCTATATTCGCCGCAAGCTCGAGATGGCGCGCGATTTTCCGCGCGAGAGCAGGCTCTTCGCCAATGAGGTGCTGCAGGGCGCGCCGCATATCGAGGACGAGCTGAAGGGGCCGCTGAAGAGCCTTGTCGACGAGAAGGCCGAGGTGATCCGCACCTGGGCCAAAGCCGGCAAGATCGCCAAATGCGATCCCTACCACCTGATCTTCTCGATCTGGTCGACGACGCAGCATTATGCCGACTTCGACGTGCAGGTCAGGGCCGTTCTCGGCCAGGAGAATTCCGGCACGGGACGTTTCGAGGATGCCGCACGCTTTCTCGAACAGCTCTTCATCGGCGGACTGATGGTGCAGCCCGCCTGAGGCGTCAGGCTTTCTTCAACGGCATCATCTTGTCGAGGGCGGCTGCGACGCTTTCGATCGTATAGGGCTTCTGCAGGATATTGGCGCCGTTGAAGTTTCGAGTCACGGCCTCGCCGTAACCCGTTGCAAAGACGAGTGGCGTGCCCGCTTTCACCAGCTTTTCCGCGACCGGGAAACTGGTTTCTTCCCCAAGATTGACGTCGAGAACCGCCAGGTCGAAATGCCTGGTGGCGACGATATCGAGCGCCTGGGCAACGCTTGGCGCCAGCGCCACGTCCTTTGCCCCGAGCTGCAGGAAGATGTCCTCGCCGTCCATGGCGATGATCAGGTTGTCCTCGACGAGCAGGATGCTGCAGCCCTGCAGCGGCTTTTCGGAGATTGCCGTTGCCGCGCGGGCGACCGGCTCCTCGCGGGTCTCCGGCAGGATCGAAACCGGCCCCTGGGCGAAGGTCACGTATTTCGCCGGAATGGTGAAATCGGCTTCCAGGCCCGACGGCGCGTAGCGGACTTCCGCCTTACCGCCGAGATCGTAGGGGATCGAGTGGCGGATGATGGTCGTGCCGAAGCCCTGGCGTTTCGGCGCCTTGACGGCGGGGCCGTCGGCCTCGCGCCACTCGATCAGCAGATTGCCCTTGGCATCCTTCTTCCAGGAGACGGCAACCGTGCCGCTATCGCAGAGGCTGCCATATTTGGCGCTGTTGGTGACCAGTTCGTGGAAGACGAGGGCGGCGGTCGAGAAGGCCTGCGGCCCGAGCAGAACCTCGTCGCCGCGCATGATGACGCGGGCGGCATTCTTGCCGAGATAGGCGGCGGCTTCCGCCTGCAGCAGCGAGCGCAGCGAGGCCGGTGCCCAGTGATCCCTGGTGATCTGGTCATGAGCGCGCGACAGCGCCTGGACGCGGCCTTCCAGCTGGCCGACGAACTCGCCGATATCGCCGTCACCGGTGCGCGACTGGCGGATCAGGCCGCTGATCAGGCTGAGGATGTTGCGGACGCGGTGGTTGAGCTCGGCGATCAGGATTTCCTGGCGCTCGTTTGCCTGCTGGCGCACGGCGCTCGCCTCGTCGGCCAAACGCAGGATCACCTCGATCAGCGTCACGCGGATCGTATCGGCCACGCGTTTTTCGGCCGCCGTGAACGGCTGCGAGCGGCCGCGAACGAGCTCCGACCAGCTCTCGAAGCTCTTGCGCGGTGTCAGCCGTGGGCCGTTCGGGCCATATTCGACCGGCTTGTGCGGATCGCCGGCCCAGCGGACGGTGCGGACAATCTCCTGGCGGAACAGGATGACGTAATCGCGCGGCGAGCGCGAGATCGGGATCGCCATCAGCCCGGCGACGGTGCCGTCGATGCCGGAATCCGGGAAGAATTCCTCGAGATGATCGGTGGTGAAGACACGGCCGGAGGAGGTGCGGTTCAGAACCCTGACCAGCCCTGCAAACTGCTCCTGCGAGGGCGCAAGGCCCGTCAGCGCCGAGCGGCCGTTGATCCACACACCGATGCCATCGGCAGGGATGGCGTCGGAGAGCGCATCGATCAGCCAGGTCGGATCGTCGAGCAGGCTGGCATTGTCGGCAACCGAAGTCAGCAACCGGTCGGCGATGCGCCGGGCCTTGGTCTCGAATTCCAGCGCCAGGCGCCGCTCGCGGCTTTCGAGACGCGAGGCGAACATCTGGCCGAACAGCTCCGATGTCGAGCGGCGCTCGAAGGAGGGCAGGCGGGCGGAATAATGGTGGCAGGCAAAGAGGCCCCAGAGCTTGCCGTCGACGATGATCGAGATCGACAGCGAGGCGCCGACGCCCATGTTCTTGAGATACTCGATATGGATCGGCGACACCGAGCGCAGGATCGACATCGAAAGATCGAGCGCGCGGCCGTGCTCGTCGACTTCAGGCTGGATGCCGACAGGCGTCGAGTTCACATCGGCGATGATGCGGAAGAGATTGCGGACATAAAGCGCACGGGCCTGAACCGGAATATCCGAGGCCGGGTAATGCAGGCCAAGGAAGGAGCCGATGCCGGGCCGCGCGGCTTCCGCCACGACTTCGCCGGAACCCTTCTCGTCAAAGCGATAGACCATGACGCGGTCGAAGCCGGTGAGCGCCCGGGCCTGGCGGGCGCCTTCGCGGAAGAAGGCCTCCATCGTCTCGGCCTGGTCGAGACGGGCCATCATGCTGCGGATCGACAATGTCGTGCCGCCCTGGCTGCCGTCCTGCGAGGGCTCGGCCTCGATCACCACCTGGCCGTCGCTGATATGCAGCGCCACGTCGAAGAGCGGGCCGCTTTCGGAAAACTGGATGCCGAACAGGCGCTCGACGATATCCGGTCCGCGAATGACGGCGAGGCGGTTGCGCAGCGTGTGCAGCGTCTGCGACATGATCACCTCGGACAGCGGGTGACCCAGCACATCCCTGTGGCTGACGCCGAGGAGCTGCTCGAGATTTTCGGAGGCGCGGGAAATCAGCCAGTCGGGCGAGGAGACGAGCAGGAAACCGAACGGCTGGATGGCGCCGAGGCGGTGGATCGGTTCTCTGTCGCAATTGGTGAGGTCGACGCGGTCGAAGGTTTCGCTCACGAGGCGGCCATCTCCAGTTCCATCGCGGCTGCCTTGTGGAACAGGGCGAAGATGGCGCGGGCGGCTTCGACGGCCGTTGCCTCATCGGCGCCTGACGCATCCAGCATATCCATGAAGGCCTTCATGCCGCCCTTCGGGCCGAAGGGGCTGAGATAGGCGGCGGGCAGGCCATCGCCGACGGCTTTGGCCAGCATGGCGCCGCCGAGCTTGGAGCCTTCGAGCACATAGACGGCGCCGAGAAGGCTCGCGTCATCCGGCATATCGGGTGCCGCGAGCGAGGGGGGCAGCGGTGCGTTCATGGCGGCGAGATCGTCCACCAGCAGATCGCGGCGGCGGCGCTCATGCCAGTCAGGGATCAGCCGCTCGATGCCGGAGTTCTCAAGGGCGATTTCGACGGCGGGAACGGCGCGCACATGGGCCGACAGGAAAGCCCGGTAGTCGGCTTCGCGCCCAAGATCGAACCGGCCAAAGAGAGCATCGACGTCAGCGTGGCAATCGCTGGTGCCCGCGCGCAGCGCGTTTCGAAGTGACATGATGACTGCTGTTCCGTTCGATCATAATCCGGCATGCCGCATTATTGCAGCCCGGCTTTCAAGCGATATACGGCAGGCTTTCATGATTTCCAGTGAATAGGATAAAAAATTCAGGGACTTCGGTGGCTTGGTAAATTTCGCGGTTTCACTCCATGAGCCGCGGCAGGCGCTCGACGAGCGTGTCGATCGCCAGGCGCACCTTTGGCAGCATCACCGGCGAGCGCGGCCAGACGGCATGGGACTGGAAGACGACCGGGCGGACATCGGTGAGGACGCGGACGAGGCGGCCGGCTGCCACATGCTCGCGCACCATCCAGCAGGGCAGCCAGACGAGGCCGGCGCCTTCGACGGCGAGATCGCAGATGGTGGCGAGATCATCCATGCGGAGCCGCGACTGCGGCTGCACCCGCCGCCAGGGATCGTCATCGGTCGGGAAGACCCAGGTGCGGTGGCTGTCCTGCTTGCCGTAGATGATGCCGGTGTGGCGGGCGAGGTCATCCAGCGTTTCCGGCGTGCCGTGTTTTTCGAGATAGGAAGGGGAGGCGCAGACCGTCAGCCGCTGGTGGGCGATCAGCCGCGCCATCATGTTTTCGTCGTCTTTCAGCGGTCCGTTGCGGATCGCCAGATCGTAGCCGTCGTCGAGCAGATCGACGATGCGGTCGTTGAAGGAGAGGTCGAGCTCCAGCTCCGGATGTTCGTCGAGCAGCGAGACGAGGATCGGGGCGATGCATTGGCGTCCGAAGATCACCGGCATGGAGACGCGCAGCTTGCCGCGCACCGTGCGTTTGCCGGCCTCGAGCAGGGCCTCACCGATCCGGATTTCCTCCAGCGCCTTCAGGCAGCGTTCGTAGAAGAACTGGCCCTCGTCGGTCAGGCTTTGTGCCCGGGTGGTGCGGTGAAAGAGGCGCACGCCGAGGCGCTCCTCCAGCCGGGCGATGGTCTTGCCGACTGCCGAGCGCGTCAGGTTGAGCCCGCTTGCCGCGGCCGAGAAGCCGCCGGCTTCCACGACTTCGACGAAGACGGAGATACCGCCGAGCTTCTCCATGATTGTATCCTTTATGGAACCGATCTTGGGAATTTATATCGCAACTGCGGCACTGAATTCAACGATAGCATGACCTCCATTCGCTTGACAGCAAAGGAGTAGATGCGATGACCAAGGCAAGACAGTGGACGGTCGATGGGATCGGCCCGAAGAACCTGAAGATATCGGAGGCGCGGACGGAGGACCCTGGGCACAATCAGGTTCTGGTGCGCACTGAGGCTGTATCGCTGAACTATCGCGACAAGCTGGTGCTGGAAACCGGCATGGGCCTGCCGCTGCAGTTTCCCTTCGTTCCGGCCTCCGACATGGCCGGTATCGTCGAGGCGGTCGGCCCCGGTGTGACGCGCTTCAAGCCGGGCGACCGGGTGATCTCGACCTTCTCTCCCGGCTGGATCGACGGCAAGAACCTTGGCGATGCGCGCAATCCGCCCTACCGCACGCTCGGCGGCATCTATCCCGGCGTGCTCTCGGATTATCTCACCTTCTCCGAGGACTGGTTCGCCAAGGCGCCAGATACGCTCGACGCTGCCGAAGCCAGCACCTTGCCCTGCGCCGGTCTGACGGCCTGGTTCGCGCTGGTCGAGCGCGGCAAGCTGAAGGCCGGGCAGAAGGTGCTGATCCAGGGCACGGGCGGTGTGGCGCTGTTCGGCGTGCAGATCGCAAAGGCGCATGGCGCCGAGGTGTTCGTCACCTCGGGCAGCACGGACAAGCTGGAGCGCGCCCGCGCCATCGGCGCCGATCACGGCCTCGGCCGGGAAAACTGGGTGGAGACGCTCTATGGCCTGACCGGCGACTACGGCGCCGACCAGATTCTCGAAATCGCCGGCGGGGCGAATTTCGGCGAGGCGCTGAAGGCCGTGGCGGTCGGCGGGCATATCCATGTCATCGGCGTGCTCGAAGGCTTCGAGATCTCCGGGCCGGTTGCGCCGCTGCTTTTGAAGTCGCCGACCGTACAAGGCATCAGCGTCGGCCACCGCCGGGCGCTGGAGGATCTGGTGCGGGCGGTCGATATGTCGGGCATCAAGCCGGTGATCGACAAGGCCTATGCCTTCGAGGACCTGCCGGAAGCGCTGGCGCATCTCGACCGCGGCCCCTTCGGCAAGATCGTCATCACCTTCTGAAAAACAGGCTCCCGCGGATCAGCGGGAGCCTTTCATCAACTCGCAGGCTTGCTACTCCTGCAGGCAAGCGACCATGATGTTACAATCACACATAAATGTTCTATCAATAAATCGCGTCTATCCAGAACGTGTATCAATTGATTTTTATCACGGCATGATTGCCCGATCAGCTTACGCCACTGCCGCCATGAACGGTGGAACAGTGTGCTTGGGGGTCACTAATGACATCAATTTCTTCCAGTCCTAATTCCGCTCTTCTCATTCTTCAGGCCCAGTCGTCGGCCGCAACAGACAAGACCACGGCTGCCGCTCCGGACCTGGTGGCGACAGCCAATGGCCAGCCTTCGAAGCAGACGGTCGGCGTCAGCACCCAGCCGACGCAGGCAGAATCGAAGATTTCCGACGCCCTGTTCAGCGTCAACAATCGCTCCATCACGCAGATGAAGCTCGATCTGATCGAGCGCACTGGCGAGGAACTCGGCGTCAAGAAGGACGACTACGCCTCGACCGACGATTTCGTCGCGGCGATGAAGAAGGTCGTCACCAACATCAAGGCGCATAAGGGCTGGGAACAGGTTGTCGCCAAGATCGAAAAGGATCTCGGCCTCGACAAGCTAGGCGTCTCCCTGGAAGACGTGATCAACAGCGCGCGCGATCCCGAACAGGACGACAAGGTCACCGAAGCGCTGAAGAAGCAGGCCGGCATGGTCGACGAGAAGGAAGAAGATGCCGACAAGGCCGTGCTCTTGAAGCAGGACGAAGACGGCACCTACGCGCCCACCGACGCTGCCCCGCAGAACTGACGCTGTCGGCTCAACATCTGCATAGCATTAGGCCCGTGGGTAGTCCCGCGGGCCTTTCTCATTCGTCCTTGCCGTCCCGCATGCAGATGCGGGAGCGGCCCGCCATCATGCCGCCGCGGCTTCGCTCTCGAAGCTGAAGCCTTCGTCGGCCCAGCCGGTCATCCCGCCGATCATCACCTTCACCTGCTTGCCGAGGCGGGCGAGGCGAAGGGCTGCCTTGTCGGTGCCGTTGCAATGCGGCCCGGCGCAATAGACGACGAAGAGCGTGTCTTCGGGCCATTCGGCCATGCGATGGGCGGTCATCTTGCCGTGCGGCAGGTTGATGGCGCCGGGGATGTGGGAGGCCGCGAACATCGCGGGCGAGCGGACGTCGAGCAGCACGAAATCGGCCTTGCCCGCGGCAAGCGATGCGTTGACGTCCCAGCAATCGGTCTCGAAGGCGAGCTTGCGGGCGTAATAGGCGGCGGTGGCTTCCGGGGCGGCGGCCGGGGTTTCGCTGACGAAGCTTGGCATGGACGGCGGTTCCTTTCGTTCGGGTTGCGGCCCGTTATCGCCGATGCTATGGCTTGGCGAAATTGGCCAGAATGACGATGAGCGTAAAGATCATGCCAAATCCTGCCGGACCGGAAGTGGCGGTGCTTGCCTATGATGGTCTCTGCACCTTCGAATTCGGCATCGCCTACGAAGTCTTCGGCCTGTCGCGCCCCGAGATGGGCGCGGGATGGTACCGCTATTCGGTCTGCGGCATCGAGCCCGGGCCGCTGCGCGCTGCAGGCGGGCTGACGGTTGCGGCCGATCACGGGCTCGAGGTGCTGGAGAAGGCTGACCTGATCGTCGTGCCCGGCTGGCGGTCGATCGATGCGCCGGTGCCCGACGATCTCACCGCTGCCCTTCGCGCCGCCCATCGCCGCGGCGCCCGCATCATGTCGCTCTGTTCCGGCGTTGCGGTGCTGGCGGCATCAGGTCTGCTTGCCGGGCGCCGGGCGACGACGCATTGGCGCTATGTCGCGGCAATCGCGGCGCGCTACCCCGACATCGCCTTCGACGCCGGCGTTCTCTACATGGACGAGGGCAGCATCCTCACGGCGGCGGGCAGTGCCGCTGGTATCGATCTCTGTCTGCATGTGGTGCGCGGCGATTTCGGCGCTGACGCCGCCAACAGCGTGGCGCGGCGCCTCGTCCTACCGCCGCATCGCGAGGGCGGGCAGGCACAGTTCATCCACGCACCAGTGCCCCAGGCGCGCGAAGGCATCCGCTTGGGGCCGCTGATCGAATGGATGCGCGAGCGCCTCGACGAGGACCAGCCGGTCGGCTTCCTTGCCGTCAAGGCGGGGATGAGCCAGCGCACCTTCCAGAGGCGTTTCGAGAAGACGACCGGCCTCAGCGTCGGCGAATGGCTGCTGAAGGAGCGGCTGCGCCATGCGCGGGAACTGCTGGAAAAGCAGGGCGCGGCGTCGCTGGATGACATCGCTGCGGCGAGCGGATTCGGCACGGTCGCGACGATGCGGCACCATTTCCGCAAACGGCTGGGGACGAGCCCGGGGGCGTATCGGAAGACGTTTGCGGGAGTGGCTTAGAACCGAGTGCGGGATGCGCGGGGCTCTTCATGCGAATGCCAAGTGCTTCCGTCATGTGCCTCTCCTAATGATAGTCCGATCCGTCCCGCGTAGAGCGTTGCTTAACGCGAGACGGCTTGGAAGTGCGAAATAAGTTCGCCACGTCACTCCCGCTCCCTAAAAGTAGTGGTCGCGGTGGATGCCGTCATAGTGGCCAGATTGCAGGCAACAGTTCTTGAAACCGCCTCCGCGAACCACAGGGGCAGGGGTCGTTGCGGCCGAGCTTCTCGATCAGTTCGATATCGCCGTGGATGAACTGACGCCCAGTTTTGACGCAGGTTTCGGAGGGGTAGGATTTACGTCGCTTGGACGTGACCTCAAAAGCTGAGGCCGGTGAGGTGTTTGCGAGCCATGGCTGCCTCCTCTTGGTGGGACGCTGCGGTAGTGCAGCGGCACATCCTTAGCACCGATATGCCGGTAGGCAAAGCCGCGGCGCAAATTCCGCCGCGGCTTTGCGAATCTCTTACTCCGCGGCCTGTCTCGCCATCGGGTTGTTCGGATGGGTCGTCCAGTTGGCGTAGGTGCTTTCGACGACCTTGCCGGTGCGTTCGTCCAGCGCGCCTGCCGGCAGGCCTTCCATGGTGATGCAGTTCTCGACCGGGCAGACGTTGACGCAGAGATTGCAGCCGACGCACTCGTCTTCCATGACTTCGAAGTGGCGGACGCCGTCGACGAAGTTGGTGATCGCCTGGTGCGAGGTGTCCTCGCAGGCGATGTGACAGCGGCCGCACTTGATGCAGGCGTCCTGGTCGATCTTGGCCTTGGCGATGTAGTTCAGGTTCAGGTACTGCCAGTCGGAGACATTCGGGACGGCGCGGCCGGTGATGTCGTCGAGGGTGCGGTGGCCCTTTTCGTCCATCCAGGCCGCGAGGCCGGAGATCATCTCGTCGACGATCTTGAAGCCGTAGGTCATCGCCGCGGTGCAGACCTGCACGTTGCCGGCGCCGAGCACCAGAAACTCGGCCGCATCGCGCCATGTCGTGACGCCGCCGATGCCGGAGATCGGCAGGCCAGACGTCTCAGGGTCGCGGGCGATCTCGGCCACCATGTTCAGCGCGATCGGCTTGACGGCCGGGCCGCAATAGCCGCCGTGGCTGCCGCGCCCGTCGATCGACGGTTCCGGTGAGAAGGTGTCGAGGTTGACCGAGGTGATCGAGTTGATCGTGTTGATCAGCGACACGGCGTCCGTGCCGCCTTGCTTGGCGGCGCGGGCAGGGCGGCGGATGTCGGTGATATTCGGCGTCAGCTTGGTGATGACGGGCATGCGCGTGTACTGCTTGCACCAGCGCACGACCATCTCGATATATTCGGGCACCTGGCCGACCGCAGCACCCATGCCGCGCTCGGACATGCCGTGCGGACAGCCGAAGTTCAGTTCGATGCCGTCGGCGCCGGTTTCCTCGACCAGCGGCAGGATCGCCTTCCAGCTCTCCTCCTCGCAGGGCACCATGATCGAGGCGATCAGCGCGCGGTCCGGCCAGTTCATCTTCACCTGCTTCATTTCCCGCAGGTTGGTCTGCAGGTCGCGGTCGGTGATCAGCTCGATGTTGTTCAAACCGAGCAGGCGGCGGTCGGCGCCCCAGATCGCGCCGTAGCGCGGGCCGTTGACGTTGACGACGGGCGGGCCTTCCTCGCCGAGCGTCTTCCAGACCACGCCGCCCCA
Organism: Rhizobium sp. OAE497; assembly: GCF_040546565.1. Lineage (NCBI taxonomy): Bacteria > Pseudomonadati > Pseudomonadota > Alphaproteobacteria > Hyphomicrobiales > Rhizobiaceae > Rhizobium > Rhizobium sp. OAE497. The sequence continues at coordinate 2,833,939 of NZ_JBEPOA010000001.1, read as the reverse complement.
GCCCGCCTTGAAGGCGCGCTCGACGTTGTAGGCCTTGTCGGTCGGCGGCGCGGAGGCGAGCCAGAACGGGTTCGGGGATTTGATGCCGACGAAATTATTGCGGAGATCAGCCATTGTTCATGCTCCCCTTCAGGCGACGGCAACGGCCGGCTGCAAACCTGCAGCAAGCACGCGGTTGATGGATTCGGCGGCGTCGCGGCCTTGCGCGACGGCCGAAACGGTGAGGTCGTCACCGCCGAGCACGCAGTCTCCGCCCGCCCAGACGCCCTCGATCGAGGTGCGGCCTTCGGCATCGATGGCGATGCGGCCGGCTTCGGTGCGCAGTGCGCCGAGGCCTGAGGCCTCGAAGGTCTGGCCGATCGCCTTGAAGATCTGATCGGCGGCGATCACGCCGGTCTCGCCCGTCGTGACAAGCCGTCCTTCGGCGAGCGCGGTATATTCGACCTCGATGCCGGCGACCGCACCATTCTTGGCGACGATCGATTTCGGCGCCAGCCAGTGGCGGATGATGACGCCCTTGGAAGCCGCGAGATCCTGTTCGAACTCGGAGGCGTTCATATGTTCCTTGCCGCGGCGGTAGCAGATCGTCACCTCCTCGGCGCCGAGCAGCTTGGCCTGCACGGCAGCGTCGATCGCGGTCATGCCGCCGCCGAGAACGACGACGCGGCGGCCGATCGCGACCGTGCCCTTGTCGTCGGACTGGCGCAGCTTGGCGATGAAATCAACGGCGTCCTCGACGCCTGGCAGGCTTTCGCCATCGACCTTCAGGGCGTTGACACCAGCAAGACCGATGCCGAGGAAGACGGCGTCATATTGCGCCTGCAGGTCCGACAGCGAGAAATCGCGGCCGAGCAGCTGGCCGTTCTTCACCTCGATGCCGCCGATCGACAGGACGTAATCGACTTCCTTCTGGGCGAAGTCATCGACCGACTTGTAGGTGGCGATGCCGTATTCGTTGAGGCCGCCGGATTTCGGCTTGGCGTCGTAGATGACGACGTCATGGCCCTTGACCGCCAGGCGGTGGGCGGCGGCGAGCCCGGCAGGACCGGCGCCGATGACGGCGATCTTCTTACCTGAGGAAGCGGCGCGGCTATAGAACTGCTTGCCTGCGTTCATCGCGGCATCGGTCGCGTAGCGCTGCAGGCGGCCGATCTCCACCGGCTTTTCCTCTGCCGTGTTGCGCACGCAAGCCTGTTCGCAGAGCTCTTCGGTGGGACAGACGCGGGCGCACATGCCGCCCAGAATATTCTGGTCGAAGATCGTCTTGGCCGAGCCGATCGGATTGCCGGTCGAGATCTGGCGGATGAACAGCGGAATGTCGATGGAGGTGGGACAGGCCGTCATGCACGGCGCGTCGTAACAGAAATAACAGCGGTCGGAAGCGACCAGCGCCTCATGTTTGTCGAGGCGCGGATGCAGATCGGAAAAGTTGTCGTCATACTCGGCGGGCGAAAGCCGGCCAGCATGAATCCCAGTTTCCAGTCGTTCCATTGAAGTTCCCTCATTATTGGTAAACGGCTAGTGAGGGAAAGCGTAACTCAGGTCTAAAAATTTATCAAACGGTAAAATTTTGAGTGCTTATGGAGGTTATGCCGCTGATTTTACATCCTTATTCTCATCGGGATTTTGGCTGCGGCATCAGGGGTTTCGCGGGGGTTTCACCGCCGCGACAAAAAAGATTCACAAAAGTCCACTTTTTTTCCGGACGGGTGGAACCAAAGGTTAACGCGCCCGTTATTGGGGTATCCTGATGATGATCGCATCGACCCAACATGCGCGCCCCCAACCCATCATCCGGATCTACTCACGGTCCCCTCCCGGTGAGTGAAAACAGCCAGTGCGCCGCCCTCGCACTGGCTGTTTTATTTTGTCCATACCAGTGCCGTATTGGGGACTAGAGCGCCCGGTCAGGCGCGCTTCAGGATTTCGAATTCGGTCTCGGGGATCAGCAGCGCATATTCGATGCGGCCGGGTGTCAGCTTGAGCACTGCCTTGCCGTTCATCGATGAGGGCACGACGCGCTCGAGCACGGTCTTGCCGAAGCTGTTTTCGCTGAATTCGTGAACTTCCGTCCTGTTCGGCAGGGCCTCCGCCCAGGTCACTTCGATCGCCTTCCTGCCGTTTAGCTCGGCTTCGCGGCAGTTGAGCGTGATCGAGGCCGCACCGCCGGCAATGGCGCCGAAGGAGGCGGAGTTGACGATCAGCTCGTGCAGCGCCAGCCCGAGATGGACTGCCGCGTTGGGTGTCATATGGGCGTTGATGCCGAAGATCGGCATGGTGCCGGCGGTCTCCGGCCAGTAGGGGGCGAACTGCTTTTCGGCGAGCTCGAAGAGATAGGCGCCGCGCCAGCTGGAATCGGTGATCAGGTCCTGCGAATTGGAGAGCGACTGCAGGCGGCCGCGGAATTTCACCAGGAAACCATCGAGCGACAGCGTGTTGCGCGCCGTCTGCGTGGCGATACCCTGGATGATGGCGAGCAGGTTTTTCGAGCGGTGCGAGAGCTCGCGCAGCAGCGACTTCAGCACCTTTTCGCGGTGACGGGTCTCGGTGACCTCGGAGAGGACCGAGAGAATGCCGTAAGTGCCGCCTTCGGCGACGCGCTGGACCTTGAGCTCGTAGCTGCGCATCTCGCCGTCGACATTGACCTCGACTTCGGCCGTCGTCGGCGCGCCGCCTTCGAGAACCTTAAGCTTCAGGGCGTGGAGATATTCGCCGTAAGCCAGGCCGAAGAGGTCGGCATCCGTTGCGCCGGGTCTGAAGAGATGCTGGAAATGAGCTGGCAGGTTCTCGGCGTAAGCGATTGCGAGCTGGGAGTCCTGAAAGAGAATCGAAATTCCGGCACTGCGAAGCGCCCGTTCCATCATCACGGCTTTGCCATCCATATGGGAGGCATTGCCGATTAATGGTTTCATCGTAGTCACCAAGCCGCCTTTCCTTATCCGTCTGGTGCAGCTGGAAAGAGGTTGCCAATTCAGCCGGTCCGTCCGCCGGTCAGTTTATGACCAAGCGTTGCAGAAACAGTTAAAGCTCCCGAAGCGCGCCAGTCAGGCTGGAACGCTTCGGCTTTTGCTTTGTTCCGTTATCCGGAAAACCCTTTTCAGGCGGCAACCTTGGTCGATTCATTGAAGAACAGCGCCTGGCTGATCAATGCCTTGACCATGTCGGGATTGAAGGGCTTCGTAACAAGGAACGTCGGTTCCGGACGTTCGCCGGTCAGCAGACGTTCGGGGAAGGCGGTGATGAAGATCACCGGTACGCTTGAGGTCTTCAGAATGTCGTTGACCGCATCGATGCCCGAGCTGCCATCGGCAAGCTGGATGTCGGCAAGAACCATGCTCGGCTTGGTCTTGTTGTAGAGCGCGACGGCTTCCGTGTGGGTGCGGGCGATGCCGGTGACCTTGTGGCCAAGGCTTTCGACCATCTGCTCGATATCCATGGCGATCAGCGGTTCATCTTCGATGATCATGATGTCGGTCGCGACCTGGCGGGAGATTTCCTGCGAAGCGGTGTCGAGCAGGCTCATGACTTCCTTTTCCTCGACGTCGAGGATCAGGGCGATCTCGCCGACGCGGAAGTTCTCGACCGATGCGAGGATGAAGGCCTGGCGTGCCGCCGGCGAAACCTTGGCGAGGTTCACTGTCGCGCGCTGTTCCCATGCATAAGGCGAGGCCGGCTCGGGAATCTGGACTGCGGTGGAACCAAAAAGTTCGGTGAACAGTTTGTAGAGTGCGACGCGGTCGTTAGCGGTATCCGGGAAAATGGATATGTCGGCGATGATCGCTTCAAGCACTGCGGCAACATATGCATCGCCAGATGTCTGAGTGCCGGTGAGAGCGCGGGAATAGCGACGCAGATAAGGAAGGTGCGGCGCAATTCGAGTTGAAAGTGTCATTAATAACTCCCGTCTATAGGCCGGTAACTGGCTCTAATGGGTCAGAAACGTGAGACTATTAAAAAAGTTCCGGACAGTGCGGAACTTTTTTCAGGCGCCCGCATTATCCTGCCGACGAATAAGGGCATGCCGGTTTGAAGAATGTCATCTGCAGCGTTGCGGCATCAACTGTCCCCGGGACGGTCGGTGCTTTCCGTGTCTGCACCAAGACCTCGGGCGGCCCCTCACAACAGAGAGACAACAGACGAGAAGTGACGAGTTAATGACAACACAGCAGAACGAAGAGAGAGATCAACAACGGCTGGATGTGCGGGCGGGCGACATACTCGATCCCAACAACCAGATCGGCGTCAAATTGCGGTCGCTTTACGCTGCCGTCCAGGACGAAGCGATCCCGGACCGTTTTCTCGATCTGCTCGAAAAGCTCGACCAGGCCGAGATGATGGCTTCGGCCAAGATGGCGGAATAAGGTGAGCCTATGGAACAAGCGCAACCAAGCTTCAAGCGCGAACTCCTGGCAGCTCTGCCGAGCCTTCGCGCATTCGCAATCTCGCTGATCGGCCGCCACGACCGCGCGGACGATCTCGTGCAAGACACCATCATGAAGGCATGGGCCAAGCAGGACCATTTCGAGATGGGCACCAACATGAAGGCCTGGCTCTTCACCATCCTGCGCAACGAGCTTTACAGCCAGATGCGCAAGAGCGGCCGCGAGATCCAGGACAGCGATGGCCTGTTCACGGAATCCATGGCGATGCACCCGTCGCAATACGGCGCGCTCGACCTGCAGGATTTCAAGAAAGCGCTCGAGCAGCTGCCGCCGGACCAGCGTGAAGCGATCATTCTGGTCGGTGCTTCGGGCTTCTCCTATGAAGAGGCCGCCGAAATCTGCGAATGCGCCGTCGGCACGATCAAGAGCCGCGTCAACCGCGCCCGCCAGCGCCTGCAGGAACTGCTGCAGATCTCCGGCGAGGCCGACTTTGGACCCGACGCGACGTCTGCCCCGCTGACATCGAAGGCCTTCGCCTTCTAACCAAGGAATACTTGGGAGGAAAAAGCCGGCTGCCCCTCGTGGGCGCCGGCTTTTTTGTTGTCGGTGGGGGTGGGGTGGCAATGGATGGATTTGCGGGTGTGGCCCCCTCATCCGGCTGCCGCCACCTTCTCCCCGCGGGGGAGAAGGGGAGTGCCGCGACGTCTCCGATCCCCTTCTCCCCCGCGGGGAGAAGGTGACCCGCTAGGGCGGGATGAGGGGGGCTCCGGGCCTGACGGTCAGCTATATTAGTCCCGCTTGGAGCCAACCAGGGTGGAGGCAACCAGTGCAGCCAGTACGCCCGCGGTCAACAGCGGCTGCGAGCGAAGAAGGCCGATGCCGGCCGCTGCTGCGGATTCAAGCGCCAGGCGGCGCTCTTCAACGCGGCGCTTCTCCTGCGCATTGAGGATCGCCATGACCACGAGGGCGATGACGGCAATGAGCACGGCGCAGGCGGCGAGGAAGAGGGCGGCGCCGACCGGGCCGTAGATGCCCGCAAGCCAGATCGCACCCGCGGTCACCGCCAGCGCATAGGCTGTCAGCAGGAAAAGCGCGGCGATCGCAATGAAAATACCGTTGCGCTTGGTCCGCGCAACGGTACGGTGAACGCTGTTTCCCACCAGCATGCTGAGGATCGGGAAGAGCATCGAGCCTCCTAGCGGCGGGCGAGGAGGGCGAGCACGAGGCCGAAGGCGGCGGCCGCGCCGATCGTGGCGACCGGATGCTTGCGCACGGTGTCGCGGACTTCGCTGGCTCCGCGCAGATAACCATCCTGCAGGTCACGCAGCAGATCTTCGCTGCGGCCGACCAGCTCGTCGTAACCGGCGGAGGCCTGATAGCGGATCTTGTCGGACTGGCGGCGGGAATTCTTGGCGGCGATCTTGGTCAGCGCCTCGATCTCGTCGCGCAGATGCTCGATCTGGTCTTCGATCGTGCTCTCGATGCTGTGGAGCGTGCCGTTGCCCTTGCGGGAGCCGCGAACGGACTGGAGGATGGATGAAGCCATGATTTTTCTCCATGCTTTTGGGCGAACGGAAGCGCCGCCTGTTTAAACGCAGGTCAAGACCATTGCTGTTGGGAGAGTGCCCCGGCCATGACCCAAATCATCGACACGGAGAACGCGAATGGCGCGGAAAGGTTCCCTGCAGTGCCTCAGAGAGCGCTATGCGCCAGCACGAACGGCGTGCCATCAGCCGGCACCCGGTTGATGCGTAGCGCGCAGCCGAAGACGGAGTGCATGTTGTCGTCCGTCAGCACGTCTCGGACGTTGCCGGCCGCTGCCAGCCGCCCGGATTTCATCAGCACGATCTGATCGGCAAAGAGGGCCGTCAGGTTGAGGTCGTGCATGACGGCGATGACGCCGCCGCCGGCTTCGCAGAACTGGCGCGCAAGCCGCATGATCGTCAGCTGGTGGCTGATGTCGAGGCTGGAGACCGGCTCGTCGAGCAGCAGCCAGCAGGGCTTGCCGTGCGCGACCGGCTCGGCGATCTGGCAGAGGACGCGGGCGAGCTGAACGCGCTGCTCCTCGCCGCCCGAGAGTTCCTGATAGTAGCGGCCCTCGAAACCGTGCAGATCGACGGCGCCAAGGGCGCGGGCTGCCGTCTCCTCGGCCTTCTCAGGGTGCAGATTGACGCCCGTCGTCAGGCCCATGCGGACGATTTCTCGGACGGTGAAGGGGAAGGAGATGGCGCTTGCCTGCGGGAGGACGCCGCGGATGGCGGCGAGCTTCCAGGGCGCCATGTCGCGCACTTCGGCGCCGTTGATCTTCACCGAGCCCCTGGCGGCAAGCTCGCCGGAGACGGCTTTCATCGTCGTCGTCTTGCCGGAGCCGTTGGGACCGGCGATCGCCGTCAGCTCGCCGGCACGGGCCGCGAAGCTGACGCCGTGGACGACGGTCTTGCCCGACAGATCGACGGAAACATTGGAAAGCTCGATCATGGATGCGTTCTCAGAGGGCAAGCCGCGAGCGCTGGCGCAGCAGGATCCACAGGAAGAAGGGACCGCCGACAGCCGCGGTGATGATGCCGATCGGCAGTTCGGCCGGGGCGACGATGGTGCGCGCCAAGACGTCGGCAAAGATCAGCAGCGAACCGCCGAGCAGGGCGGAAGCGGGCAGCAGGTAGCGATGGTCGGGGCCGATCACCATCCGCAGCACATGCGGCACGACGATGCCGACGAAGCCGATGCCGCCGCTGACGGCGACCGAGGCGCCGGTGGCGGCCGCGACGGTGACGATGGCGATATTCTTCAAGCGCTGAACCGGTACGCCCATGTGGAAGGCGGCGGCCTCGCCGAGCGTGATGGCGTTCAGGCCGCGGGCCATGAAGGGGAGGACGACGAAGGAGAGGAGGATGATCGGCGCTGCTGCCGCGATTTTCATCCAGGTGGCACCGGAGAGCGAGCCCATGCCCCAGAAGGTGACGTCGCGTAGCTGCTGGTCGTTCGCCATATAGGTCAGAAGGCTCGTCAGGGCGCCGGTGAGAGCGCCGAGCGCGATGCCGGCGAGCAGCATGGTGCCGATCGAGGTCTGGCCGTTGCTGGTGGCGACCCTATAGAGCAGCAGCGTGGTGGCGAGACCGCCGCCGAAGGCCGCAAGCGGTAGGGCATAGATGCCGAGCAGATTGAAGAGCGGCATAGCGATGCCGCCGCCGAGCACGATCATGACGACGGCGCCGAAACCGGCGCCGGAGGAGACGCCGACGAGGCCGGGATCGGCGAGCGGATTGCGGAACAGGCCCTGCATCACCGCGCCGGAGACGGCGAGCGAGCCGCCGACCAGGAAGCCGAGAATGGCGCGTGGCATGCGGATATCGAAGATGATGATCCGGTCGCGCATGGTCAGCGCATCGGCCTGGCCGCCGAGATTGGCGATGACATCGAACATCGAAGCGTCCGATGCGCCCGTCGTTACCGAAAAGAGCAGCGAGAAGACCGAGCCGATGACGAGCAGGGCGATGACCAGGACCGCGAGGCGGGCGCGATCGCCCGCTTGTTGCCGCTCGCGCAGCGCCGTGATCGAGAAGAGAGAGCGTTTCTCACCCGCCATCGCATCCTGCATTGCCATGTCAGCCGCCGTAGATCGCCGCGTTCAGTTCGCGCACCGCGCTTGCCGTACGCGGGCCGAAGCCGAGAAGGTGCAGACCGTCCATGCGGATGACCGCCTTGTTCTGGGCGGCGGGCGTCAGCGCGATCGCCGGCTGCTTGAAGAGATCATCATTGGCTGCAGCATGGCCGCCTTCGCGGTCCATCATCAGGATGACGTCCGGCTTGGCCTCGATGATCGCTTCGTCGGTCAGCGGCTTGTAGCCCGGGAAAGTGCCGACGGCGTTGACGGCGCCTGCGAGGCTGATGATCCCGTCGGCGGCCGTGCCGGTGCCCGAGGCCATGATCTTGCCGCCCTGGGCGCTGAGGATGAAGAGCACGCGCTTGCGCTCGCCTTCCGGGCGCTTCTCGGCATCGGCAATCGCCGCGTCGAGATCGGCGCCGACCTTGGCTTCCAGGGCCTTGGCCTTGTCCTCGACGCCGAGCAGGGTGCCGACGCGATCAATCTTCTTCAGGATGCCTTCGCGGTCATAGGTGTTCGGCACGGTCTCGAAGGGAACGCTGGCGTTCTTCAGAACGGTCAGCGCTTCCGGCGGGCCTGCACCCTCGACGGCGATGATCGCCGACGGGTTGACGGCGAGAATGCCTTCCGGCGAGAGCGCCCGCATGTAGCCGACATCGGGCAGCTTCATCGCCGCTTCGGGATACATGCTGGTCGAGTCGCGGGCGATGATGCGGCCTTCCTCGCCAAGCGCATAGATGATCTCGGTGACGTCGCCGCCGACGGAGACGACGCGCGAGGTGTCGAGCTTCTTCGGCTCGGCGGCATGGGCCGAACGGACGAAGGAATAGCCGGGCGTGGCGACCGGCGAGGGGATGAGCGGCAGGGCCATGACGGCCGCCGTCAGCGCCAGTTCCCAGAGGCGGATGCGGCGCAGGCTGGAGGGCATCTTCATCACCATGCTCCTTATGCGGCGACGCTTGCGGCGCGCGGCAGGTTCTCGATGATCTCGCGCCAGTCGCTGCGCTCGTCGGTGCCTTCCTTCCGCTTGCCGAAGAACTGGATGATCATCTCGCCCTTGGCATCGTAGGCTTCGAGCGAGGTGACATGGCCGTCCTTGGTCGGCTTGCGCACGGCCCAGGCCTCGGCGATGTGGTCCTGGCGCAGATGCAGGTGGAAGGTCGGGTCCATGATGTTGATCCAGGGACCCATCGGCTGGACGTTGAAGATCGGGCCGGAATGGATCTGGACGATGCCGTTATTGGCGACGAAGCACATGATCGGCAGGCCGGATTTGACCGAGGCGTGCAGCAGGTCCACCGTCGCCGAGGGATCGAGCTTCCAGGCGTAGTCGTCGCCGACAGTGCGCACGGCCGCCTGGCGGCCGATCTTCAGCTTGCGCAGCATGCCGAAGAATTCGTGGGTGTCGGTGAGCTTGCTCCAGTTGTCGCGCAGTTCGTCGCGGCTGACATCGCCGGTTTCATCGGCGCCGAAGCTTGCTTCCTGCTCGACGAATTCCTGCGACTGGTCTTCGAGCTTCAGCTCGGCGACGATCGCATGATAGGCCTCGACATTGGACGACGGGCGCAGGTGGACCTTATGGACCGCATTGCCGGTCTTGTCGAAATACTGAAGGCTGAGGCGCTCGGTATCGCCATCCTTCTTGGTGACCGCGAAGGCATGCGCCCAGCGGCTCGGGAAGACGCGCAGGTCGATATTCTCGCCGAGAACGATGGCGTTGTGCTGGCCGGTGGTGATGTTCTCGTAGACGCCGATCTTCTCGTGCACGGCGCTTTCGTTGCGCGACAGAGCCATGACTTCGCCGAGGCTTGCGACGCGCTCCAGAAGCTTGTTGGCGCTGGCATCGATGCGGGTGGCGGAAATGCCGACTTCGGCGGCAACGAGGGCAGCCTCGGAGATCTTCAGCTGAGCAGCGATATCGCGCTCGCGCATCTTCGGATTTTCGGCGCGGAACGCACGAATTTCGGCCGGTGCCGGTCTGGTGTTCTCGGTCATGTTCTACCCTTACTTATTGAGAATGAGCTTGCCCTGACGGGTAATTTTCATGCGATAGACCACGCCCTCATGCCGGATCATGATCTCGTTCGCGCCGCGGAAGATGTCTCCGCTTTCGATCGTGCGCACTTCCGCCGCGTCCTTGACGAACGGCGCATGCTTAAAGGTGTCAGGCTTTTCAACCATCATTTCGGTTGGCAATTTCCGCTTGTGCCGCGGCTTGTTTTCCCGCGGCTCCGATACATTTATCTTGACTTTCATAGTCAGCATTTTTTAAAGACGCAATAGAAGAGTTATCAACTCAAGTTTTCGAAATCGCATGGAGAAGTGATGATGGCGGCACGCAGTTTTGCAGCGCTCGTGGCAGGCGGATTGATCGCGGCGGGAAGCGTTTTTCCGGCTTACGCGCAGGACGCCGCTGCCGCTGCTCCGGCTGCTCCCGCCAATGCTCTCGAGGTCGAGCTGAATGCGCTGGCGCCCTCGCAGAAGGGCTGCATGATGACTTTCGTGGCGCTGAACAAGCTGGCGGCCCCGGTCAACAAGATCTCCTTCGAGCTCGCCTTCTTCAACGACAAGAACGCCGTCGACAAGATTACCGTTCTCGACTTCCGCGATCTGCCGCAGGGCAAGAAGCGCGTGCGCCAGTTCGATATGCCGAACGTCAAGTGCGAGGCGGTCACCCGCATCCTGATCAACGACACGCCGGTCTGTGATGGACCTGCTGCCGGCGAATGCATGAAGGGTCTGGTGACCCGGTCGCAGATTTCGGTTCCCTTCGAAGGGTAATGAATGCGCCGGGGATGAACCCCGGCGAGGCTTCAGTTTCCAACTGGCCGGGGCAGGCACATGGTAGTTTCAGCGAAATCCCAGTCACGGCAGGTGTTCTTTGCCGATCAGGAAGAGGGCGGGTCGAACGACAATTTGCCCGGCCTGCATCCCGGCCACGAAATGCCGGAGCTGCGCAACGCGCCGCGCCAGCCCGCCGCCGAAGCCGTGGTCCATTATGCCCGCTTCGCCCAGATCGGCTCCTTTCCCGAGCATGCCAAGGGACCGAAGGCCGATGCCGCCGATGCGCCGGCAATGGATACGTCTGCGATCGAGAAGCAGGATGCGGCGGACAAGCCTGTCAAGCGCAATGTCGTTGCAGCCTGCCTGACGTCATTTGCATTTCATGCGATCGTCTTCACTGCGCTAGCCATTGGTTTCGTTGTGACGCCGCATCAGCCGGAGGAAGAGGCTGGCGAGGCCGTCAGCGTCATCATTCTCGGCGATTCCGAAGCCGACCAGGCCTCGGCCGGCGATCCCGACCTGCAGGTCGAGCCGCAGCCCGAGGAAGTGGTGGCGGAAAGCGTGCAGCCGGAGACGGTTCAGCCAACGGAAGTGCAGCCGACCGAGGTGCAGCCCACGGAAACGGTGGAGGCCCAGCCGGTACAGCCGACGCAGGAGGTAACCCGCATTTCGCCGGAGACGGTGACCGCGGCCGAGCCCGAAGTGCTGACCTCCAACGTTCCGGCCGAAACGTCCGTCGTCCAGCCGATGGCGACCGAGGTGCCGGAAGAGGTGAAGCCCGTGGAGCAGACGGAGGTGGCGCAAGCTGTGCCGGAGGCTATCCAGCCCGAGGAAGCGCCGACCCCGACGCCGAAGCCCAAGGCGGTGCCGCCGGTGGAGAAGCCGAAGGCCGAGAAGAAGGAGCCGCCGAAGAAGGTGGTGAAAAAGGTTGCCGGTTCGCAGGGCGAGAACAAGCAGGACTCGCGCCGCGGTGCCAATGACGGACAGGAAACGGCCAATTCCGACCAGAATTCGCGTTCGGCCGGTAGCTCCGGCGGGGCAGGCAGCGCTGCCGTCGCCAATTATCCGGGCAAGGTGCAGTCGCGCATCCGCCGCGCCGTGAAGGTGCCCTCGGAATACAAGCGCATGAGCGCCTCGATGAATGTCCGCGTGCGGCTTACGATCGGCGGCGATGGCTCGCTGACCGGCCTTTCGGTTGCCCGCAGCTCCGGTATTCCGGAGCTCGATCAGGCGGTTGTCTCTGGCGTTCAGCGGGCGTCTCCGTTCCCGCCGCTGCCGTCCGAATGGGGCAAGCCGAGCTGGACCTTTACCCAGGAAGTCCAGGTCACCGGCCGCTGAAATAAATATGATCAAAAGAGTCAACTTTATACTTTACTCTAAAAATCAAGTTTAATAAGGTCCCGCTTGCACACTGGAATCGTGTGACGATCAACGAGCGAACGGGTGGTAAATGGCTCGGAAGGCGAAGAAGGGATCCAACCGGGAAATCCGCGTCAGCGCGGATGCGGCAGCCGAAGCGCAGCCGTCGGGACGGTCCAAATTGGATGGCCGCAGTTTTCTCTATGTCGGTGGCCGGGATTGCCAGGTGGCACATCTTCGCGAGATCGCCAGCAGCTTCGGCGCCGAGCTCATCCATCATGATGGCGGCTTGCGCGAAGCGGTTTCCCGCATCGATACCGTTCTTCCCTCCGTCGACTGCGTGTTCTGCCCGATCGACTGTATCAGCCATGATGCCTGCGTGCGCGTGAAGACCGGCTGCAAGAAATTCGGCAAGGCCTTCATTCCGCTGCGCAGCGGCAGCAAGTCCAGCCTCGAGCGGGCCTTGAACACGATGAACGAACGAGACAATTCCCGATGAAAGACCAGCGCCCAGAGGGCTTCATGATGATCGGCCTGCACAAGCTCGCCGCACAGAATGGCGACGGCCTTGTGCCCGAACTCTACGATCTCCTGATGAAGAATGCCGAGCGCGAGGCGCAGGCGGATAACGTCACCGAATTTCCCTATTGGGAGACGAGGATGCCGGGTGTCGAGCCGGAAAAGCCGCTCGGCCGCGAGGCCGCAAACGGCAACAACATCGTTGCCTTCGCCGCGCCGGTGCGCAAAAGCCGGAAGCGCTGAGGAGCCCGCATGTATATCGCGATGAACCGCTTCAAGGTTTCCAACGGTTCGGAAGCCGAATTCGAGGACGTCTGGCGCAACCGCGATTCCAGCCTGTCGCAGGTGCCCGGCTTCGTCGAATTCCGGCTGCTGCGCGGCAAGGCGAATGCGGAAGAGGGCTATACGCTGTTTTCCTCGCATACGCTGTGGGCGAGCGAGGAGGATTTCCTCAACTGGACGAAGTCCGAGAGTTTTCGCGCTGCCCATCGCAATGCGGGCGACCGTAAGGCGATGTACAAGGGGCCGCCGGTTTTCGAGGGTTTCAACGTGGTCGAGGGCATCTGATTGAGTGAGGATCCGCAACGCGTCGAAGTCATTCCGATCCTGCCGTCTCTCGATATGGCGGAGACGCTTGCCTTCTACCGCGATGAGCTGGGCTTTGCCGCGACCTACGAGACGGCGGATTATCTGATCGTCCGGCGCCAGGAGATGGAGCTGCATTTCCGGATGACGGACGACCGCTCGCTCTGCGAACGCAGCTCCGTCTATATCCGCGGCGGGCGGATCGGCGCGCTGCATCAGGAATATTCCGGCAAGGGCGTACCGCGCCTTAGCGCCCTCGAACTGCGCCCCTGGAATATGGAAGAGTTCTTCATCCACGATCCGCACGGCAACCTCCTGCGCTTCGCGCGCATTCCCGGCCGCTGAGTTCTGCCGACGACTGGGGTCCCTCTGCGACACCCGGGGCCCTTCTGCGACCCCTGGCCGCAATGAGTGGCGTCGAGGACGCGCTATGGTTTGGCCCATCGCCCGTGCTATCGTCATGATATGACGAAGCCTGTTCTATCCCTTCAACTTTTCTCGCTGCGCGAACTCGGATCGCTCGACGCCCAGCTTTCCGCGGCCGCGAAGGCCGGTTTCCAGTCCGTCGAGCCGCTCGGCCATCAGTTGCAGGATGCTGCGGCGCTGAGCGAAGCGCTTGTGCGCCACGGCCTCACCTCTCCAACCGCCCATATCGGCCTCGAATTTCTGCAGAGCGAGCCGGGCCGCGTCGCGGACGCCTGCCGCGCCTGCGGCATCAGGGAAGTCTTCGTGCCGCAATCGGCCACGTTCCTGCCGGCGGAGACGACGGGCGGCTGGCAGCGCCTCGGTGCCGAACTCGGCCGTCTCGCCGAGCGCTATGCGGCAGACGGTATTTCGATCGGTTATCACAACAAGATGGCGGGCTTTGCGCTGCTGCCGACGGCGCGCTATGGCTTCGAGGTGATGTTCGAGGCGGCGCGCGGCACGCCGCTCGTCTGGCAGGCCGATATCGCCTGGATTTCGCGGGCCGGCGTCAACCCGGCCGACTGGCTGCACCGCTACGCCAAGGTCCTGGTCTCCGCCCATGTGAAGGACCGCGCGCCTGAAGGCGCCAATGCCGACGAGGACGGCTGGGCCGATGTCGGCGCCGGCACGCTGATGTGGCCATCGCTCTGGCGGCTGGCGCTGGCAAACGGGGCGCGGACGCTGGTGGTCGAGCACGACAGCCCAAAGCGGCCGTTTGAATTTGCGCAGACGAGTTTTGCCTATCTCAGCCGGTTTATGGCGCATTCGTGAGGGGGGTGGGGTGCGCCTCCCACGCGCTTCTTGTGGAGGCGCAGTTGGAGGCGCCGACATATGCCCAGAGCTCCCTCATCCTTGTGACGAGCACAGGGATGAGGGAGGAGAGGTGGGGCGGTCTTCGTTCAAGCTGCTAAGGTGGGTAGGTTTGGGGCTCTCTACCTTCAGAGCCAACAGCCCCCTCATCCGGCTGCCGCCACCTTCTCCCCGAGGGGAGAAGGGATGTGTGGCGGCCGCTCGGCTGGACCGTCTTGCTCTGGAGGTGAGATGGGAGGGGTAGCGCGTTCCGTGGCGTTGACCGTGCTGGCGAAGGCGCGGAAGCCCAGCCCCAATCGCGACCGTCCCCTCTCCCCAACGGGGAGAGGGCTAGGGTGAGGGGGCTCCGGGCTCGAGACTATCCGCCGAAGCCCTCAAAGTCTCAACACCATCCCCACACGCCGCCCGGCATCCGTACCGTTGGCGATCTCACCCTCCAGGATCGCCCGCAAACCCGCGGGGATCTCAGCGGGTTCGTCAAACCCCATCGACCGGTAGAACCGATAATTGAACACGACAAACCGGTCCGTCGTCAGCATCGCCGCCGGCAGCCCGCGTACCCGCGCAATGTCGATCGCCGCCAGCATCAGCGACCGGCCGATGCCCTTGCCGTGGAGGTGCCTGATCACGTCGACCTCGGCGATATAGAGCATGCCGTCGATCTCTTCGGCGGCGAGGAAACCAACCGCCACATCATCGCCGTCCGCGGCAACGAGCAGCAAGCCATCCGCCAGATAAGCGCCGAGCTGCTCCAGCGAAAGCGGATGCGGCTCGCCCGGGAAGGGGACGCCGGCGTCGATGAGCGCGCCTGCGGCATCCATCTCGATGGCGCGGAGTGTCTCGAGCTCGCCCTCGCGGGCCGGGCGGATCGTCGTGGCGGTCATCGGGCCGGGCGGCGCAGGAAGCCGCCGATGGCGATCGCCAGCCAGCCGAGCATCATCGCCCAGCCGCCTGTTGGTGCCGCATAGGGGAAAAGGCCGTGCCCGGCAAAACGCAGCGAGACGAGGTCGCCGGAAAAGAGCGCGGTGCCCAGAATCATCAGCAAACCGGCCAGCCAGGCGGTTTTCAGCTTCTCGCCTGCGAGCGCCAAGCCGAGTAGAGCGGGCGCGTGCGCCAGGCACATGGCGGAGGCCGAGGCGGCGAGGCTGGCATCGCCGCCGCCATGGGCGGCGACGGCGGCCAAGCCGACACCGGCGACGCCGAAGAGGCCGGCGAACAGGAAGAAGAGGCGCGCGATGCGGTGATTGTCGAGCATGCGCTCTATTCCTTGTTCTGCATGTGGAAGGCGAGCCGTTCGATCGGCGGCCAGATGATCTCGCGGAGTTTCGGATTGGCGATCGTCTCGTCCATCGCCTGGCGGAAGCAGAGCAGCCACTCGTCGCGCTCGACCGGGCCGATCTCCGCAACAAAGTGCCGGCTGCGCAGGCGCGGATGGCCGCGCTTGTCGGTATAGAGCGGCGGGCCGCCGAGATAGCCGGTCAGATATTCGTAGAATTTCTCTTCGCTGCCCGTGAGGCTCGGCGGGTGAACGGCCCGCACATGCCTTGCCTCCGGCAGCGTATCCATCAGCTCGTAGAAGCGGTGCGACAGCGCCTTTACCGTGTCGTCGCCGCCGATCGCCTGATAGAGCGTGATTACCTCTTCAGCCACTGAACCATCCCTTGATACCCCGCATCTGTCATGCAACGGACGGGCGGCGAGCGCAACCTGACGGCTCCAAGGCGCGGCAATTCGTCCGGATGCCCGCAGCTGCAGGCACTTCTCCCGATTTCGATTGACAAAACCGTCCAGCCGGTATTTTTAATGATCATGGCACTCGCACATCACCGCAAGAAACAACCCGAACTCGTCCGCCGGCAGCTGCTGGATGTCGCCGCGCGTCTGGCGACGGAGAATGGCATGGCGTCGGTGACGCTCGATGCGGTCTCAGGTGCGTCCGGCGTCAGCAAGGGCGGGCTGCTGCATCACTTCCCGACGAAGAATGCGCTGCTCGATGCGCTGTTCGAAAGCCTGCTCGAGCGTTTCGATGCCGATATCGAAGAGCGGATGCGCGTCGATCCGGTCTCGCATGGCCGCTTCACGCGCGCCTATCTGCTGGCTGTCGCCGATATCCAGGACGACCGTGAGGACTCGCGCCATTGGGCGCAGGTGACGATCGCCATGCTCGCCGAGCCGCGGCTTCGCCAGCGCTGGCGCGAATGGGTGCACGCGAGGGCCGATGAATATGTCGGCACCGATTCTTCCGTCGACGCGCAGATTGTCCGCTTTGCGGCGGATGGGCTCTGGCTTTCCGATACGACGGAGAGCCACGATCTCGGCCCCGCCGAGCGCCGGGCGCTGATTGCGCGCCTCAGCGAACTGACCAAACGATAATTCCAGGATTGAAGACCATGAACCCGGCTGCCGTCTATGCGCTGCTTTTCCTCGCGATCGTGCTCGAAGTCATCGGCACGACGGCGCTGCAGATGTCGCAGCAGTTCACGAGGCTGCTGCCGACTGCCGTGGTCGTCATCTGCTATGCGGCGGCCTTCTATGTGCTGTCGCTGACGCTGAAATCGATCCCCGTCGGCATCGCCTATGCGATTTGGAGCGCTTTGGGAATCGTGCTGATTTCGGCCGTCGGGCTGATCTGTTTCAAGCAGCGCCTCGACCTTCCGGCGATGATCGGCCTTGGCCTCATTATCACCGGCGTGCTTGTCGTCAATCTGTTCTCGAAATCCGTTTCGCACTGATTTCATTAGGGTTTGTGCGTATTCCTGCGCCGCATCGCCGCGCGGAATTTTCCCCTTTGTCAAATTGCGGCCAAAGGTCTATGTCTTCTTGTGACTTGGAGGAGGCACGGCGCAGTTTTGAGCATTTTCCCAAAGCGCTTTGAATTCTTCTCGGCCTGCCAGTTTTGACAACCCCGAAAGCCTAGAGGAGCACCAGCATGGCCATTCGTACCGTCGTCTGGGGAGAGAATATTCACGAGAATACCAACGAGATCGTCAGGGGGATCTACCCGGAGGGCATGCACACGACGATTGCCAAGGCGCTGAACAGCGACCCCGGCATTAATGCGACGACTGCTACGCTGCAGGAGGCCGAGCATGGCCTGCCGCAGTCGCGTCTCGACGAGACCGACGTGCTGCTCTGGTGGGGCCACAAGGATCATGGCGCCGTTTCCGACGAGATCGTCGAGCGGGTTGCCAAGCGCGTCTGGGAGGGCATGGGCCTGATCGTGCTGCATTCCGGCCATTTCTCGAAGATTTTCAAGCGGCTGATGGGCACGCCCTGCGCGCTGAAGTGGCGTGAGGCGGGCGAGCGCGAGCGGCTGTGGGTCATCAATCCGCGCCATCCGATCGCTGCCGGTCTCGACGAGAACTTCGTGCTAGAGAATGAAGAGATGTATGGCGAGCAGTTCTCGGTCCCCGAACCGCTGGAAACGGTGTTCATCTCCTGGTTCCAGGGTGGCGAGGTGTTCCGCTCGGGCATGACCTGGCGCCGCGGCGCCGGCAACATCTTCTATTTCCGGCCGGGCCACGAGACCTACCCGACCTATCACGACGCCAACGTCAAGAAGGTGCTGATCAACGGCGTAAAATGGGCCCATAACCCGGCCGGCGCGTTGACTGCGATCCACGATGCTCCAAATGTGCCGGTTGAGAAGGCACTGGAGCCGATCGAAGAACGCGGCCCAAGATTGCACCAGGCCGGCGAAGCCGGTTACCGCTGAGGAGCATCCATGCGACTACTCGTTCTCGGAACGGGCGTGATGGCGAAGAACCAGCTCGACCACTTCACCCGCATTGACGGCGTGGAAGTGGTCGGCGCTGTCGATACCGACACCGTCCGCCTTGCGGCCTTCGCCGACAAGTTCAACATCGAAAAGCGTTTCCTGACCCTCGACGAGGCGATCGCCTGGGGCGAATTCGACGCGGCGACCAATGTGACGCCTGACAGGATCCACCACCCGACGACCATGGCGCTGATTGCGGCGGGCAAGCATGTCTTCTGCGAAAAGCCGCTGGCGGAGAATTATCCGAAGGCGCTGGAGATGACGGAGGCTGCGGAAGCGGCAGGCGTCATCAACATGGTGAACCTCACCTACCGCAATGTCGCGCCGCTGCAGCGCGCCCGCGAAATGGTGCTGTCGGGCGAGCTCGGCACGATCAAGCATGTGGAAGCCTCCTATCTGCAGAGCTGGCTGGTGTCGCGCGCCTGGGGCGACTGGCGCACGGAATCGACCTGGCTCTGGCGCCTGTCGACCGGTCACGGCTCGAACGGCGTGCTCGGCGATGTCGGCATCCACATTCTCGACTTCGCGGCCTATGGTGCGGCGACCGATATCGACCACGTCTTTGCCCGCCTCAAGACCTTCAACAAGGCGCCGGGCGGCCAGATCGGCGAATATATGCTGGATGCCAATGACAGCTTCACCATGTCGGTCGATTTCGCCAATGGCGCGCTCGGCGTCGTCCATGCCAGCCGCTGGGCGACCGGGCATCTGAACGAGCTGAAACTGCGCATCTATGGCGAGCGCGGCAGCCTGGAGGTGAACCACAATCCCAACGGCTCGTCGCTGCGCGGCTGCCTCGGCGATGATGTCGAGACGGCGACCTGGAGCGATATCGAGGTTCCCGCCGTGCCGACCAACTACCAGCGCTTCGCCGAAGCGGTGATGACAGGCGTTCAGCCCGATCCGAACTTCCGCCATGCCGCCAATCTGCAGAAGGTGATTGACCTCTCCGTCGTTACCGAGCGCGACCGGCGCGAGTTGAAGGTGTGATTTTCGGGGGCCGCAGCTTTGCTGCTGCGGCCCCCGCATCCCCCCGGCTGAATCCGTTTCTCCCGCCACCCGGTTCCGCGCTATTGTGGCGCATGGGCAAGCCGGTTGTCTCCTTCGGTCCATTCCGCATCGATCTCGCGACGGGTGATCTGGCGCGGGAGGGCAAGCCCATGGCGATCGGCCAGAAAGGCGCTCTCCTGCTGGCCGCCCTGGCTGCGGCGGAGGGCAAGGCCGTCTCCAAGGCCGCGCTGATGGAATGCGGCTGGCCGGGTCTCGCCGTCGAAGAGGGCAATCTGACGGTTCAGATCGCGGCGCTGCGCAAGGCGCTCGGCCAGCGCAGGGATGGCACGGAATGGATCGTGACGATCCCGCGGCTCGGCTACCGGCTGGCGCTGGAAAGTGCCGCTGCCGCCGATGATCCGCATCCGCCCGCCGTTGCCGTCCTGCCCTTCGTCAATCTCGGCGCCGGCGCTGAGCAGGACTATTTCGCCGATGGCGTGGCGGCCGAGATCATCACGGCGCTGGCGCGGTTCCGCTCCTTCTCGGTGGTGTCGCGCAGTTCTTCCTTTGCCTATAAGGGCCGGACCGTCGATATCCGCCAGGCGGCGTCTGAGCTTGGCGTCCGCTATCTGCTCGAAGGCAGCGTCAGGCGCGACGGCGAGCGTATCCGCCTCGATGTCCAGCTCATCGATGGCGTCACGGCGGGGCATCTCTGGGCTGAGCGTTTCGAGGATGTCATCGGCCATATCTTCGATTTTCAGGATCTGATCACCGAGCGCGTCGCCTCCACCGTCGAGCCGTCGATCGAGATTGCCGAGATGCAGCGCTCGCGCCGCGAACGGCCGCAAAGCGTCGCCGTCTACGATCTGTATCTCCGAGCGCTTGCCGCCCTTCATGACGAGTCGATGGAGGGCAATGCGGCCGCCCATACGCTGCTGCAACGGGCGCTGACGATCGAGCCCGACAATGCGATGCTTCTTTCCCACGCTGCGTGGGTGCTGGAACACCGGCACGCGATGGGCTGGCCGCCCTTTACCACAGATGATGCGGCCGAGAGCGTCGAGCTGGCGCGCCGCGCTTTGCAGTATTGCGCCGGCGATCCGCGGGTGATGACCCATTGCGGCATGGCGCTGCTGCAGGCGGGACGGGATTACGAGGGCGGCGTCGCCGTGCTGGAGGCGGCTTTCGCGGCCAATCCCAATGACTTGATGGTCGCTGCCGCCTCGGGCATCGCCCTGCTTCATTGCGGCGATGTCGGCATTGGCGTCGAGCGCCTGCAGCGTGCCGTGGCCCTCGGCCCGCGCGATGCCGATGCCCGCTTCTCGCTGACTGGTCTTGCCATGGCGGCGCTGTTTCAGCGGGATTTCGAGGCAGCGATCTCCTGGGCGACGCGGTCCCTGGCGCTGAATGCGCATTTCGATGCCACTTACTGGATGCTGATCGCCGCCCATGCCCATCGAGGCGAGCTCGGCGAGGCGCAGCGCCATCTCGAAAGCCTGCGCCGGATCGCGCCCGGCGTCTCGCTCGCCAGTATCCGGGCGGGGCAGCCTGCGAAGGATCCGAGCCGGTTCGCCATCGTGCTGGAAGGCCTGGCGCTTGCCGGGCTGCGGGCGGAATAGCCGGGCTTCTTGTATCTTTTAGGAAGTTTTCACGCGCGGCTTAAGGACCCGCGGGCCGCGCTGCCGCAGGATGACCTCACCATCAGGGGAGGTTTCCATGCTCTCGGCACTCAGCATCGTCTCGCTCGACCAGGGCAAGCTCTATGGCGATCGGATCCCGGCAGATGATCTGCCGGTAATGCCCGCGCCGCCACGTCTTTCGCTTCTTCGCCGTATGGCTTCGCATCTGCACCTTCGCAAACGAAAAGACCCCGCCGAAGCGGGGTCTGGAGCGTTGCCTGCAACCGGGATCGTTACTGGATGACCTGCACGACGCGGTGCGTCTGCGGTTCCACGATCACACGCTGGTTGTTGACCACCGTGTAGGCATATTTCGGATTTTCCGGCACAGGCATGACCTGCACTTCGGCCGGAAGCGGCTTGCCGACGACGATCGGCTGCTGGACGACCACGGCCTGCGGCGGGGCGGGCTGGGCCTCGACATAGGTGACGACCTCTCGCGGCGGCGGATCGATCACGGCACCGGCAACGGCGCCGGCGACACCACCCACGGCAGCGCCCACGGGGCCGCCGACAATTGCACCCGTCACGGCACCACCGGCAGCGCCGGTCACAGCACCATCAGCCAGCGCATTCGTGGCCAGGGACGACAGCGCCAGCGCGCTGGACACAAGTAGGATCTTGTACATTTTCGTTTCTCCTTAGCTCGGTTTGCGGGGAGAAAACGATGCACGCTATCAGTTGTTCCCGGGCGGGAATCACGCTTTCCGCGTAGTGGTCACATGGCGTGAGCAACGGCCGAATTGCCTCAATGCACCCTGTCGGTTTCCACCGCCGCGGCCGGGAAGGCCGGTTCGAAGGGGAAGCGGCGGGTTTCGCCGTGGGGGGTGGTCTGCAGCGAGGCGGTCTTGCGGGCGCGCAGTTCTTCCTGAATGACGAGATCCATGCCGAGCTTGAAATTGCGGGTGCTGAAGCGGGCGGCGTGTTCGCGGATGGCGGCGGGGTCGAAGGCTGCGGATTCTGCCTCGAAGGCGTGCACGGCCTCGATGATCGCCTCAGGTGTCTGCTCGTGGAAGAGCACGCCGCTGAGGCCGGGGACGACGGTTTCCAGCGCGCCGCCGCTGCCGAAGGCGATGACCGGGCGGCCGCTCGCCATGGTCTCGACAGGGATCAGGCCAAAATCCTCTTCGCCCGGGAAGATCAGTGCTTTGCAGCGGGCGAGCTTCTCCTTGAGTACCGGGAAGGGGGCGCGGCCGAGGAAGGTGATGGTCGGACCGGCAATTGCCTTGAGTGCTGCCAGTTCCTTGCCTTCGCCGATGACGACGAGATTGCGCCCCATCTTGGTGAAGGCGCGCACGGCGAGGTCGACGCGCTTGTAGGAGACGAGCTGGCCGGCACAGAGATAGAAGTCTCCGGTTTCAGTCGCGGGCGCGTAGTCGTCGACGGCTACCGGCGGATAGATGACGGTTGCCGAGCGGCCGTAATATTTGCCGATGCGGGCCCTGACGTGGTGCGAGTTGGCGACGAAACGGTCGACGCGCATGCTGGTGCTGACATCCCAGGAGCGCAGCAGCGGCGCCATCCAGGGCAGCAGCATGCGCGAGGCGAGGCCGGCATTGGCGCGGTAGGAATGGTAGTGATCCCAGATATAGCGCATCGGCGAGTGGCAGTAGCAGACATGCGTCGAATGCGGCGGGGCGATGATGCCCTTGGCCGGGCCGGATTCGCTCGAGATGATCAGGTCGTAGCCGCTGAGATCAAGGCTTTCGAGGGCGAAGGGCATCAGCGGCAGCAGCGACTGGTAATGCTTCACCGCGCCCGGGATCTTCTGCAGGAAGGAAGAGGTCACCTTGTGGCGCTTGATCTTCTCGGAGACGCGGCTTTCGTCATAGACCAGCGTGAAGATGTCCGCTTCCGGATACATGTCGCAGAGCGCCTCGACGACCTTTTCGCCGCCGCGCATGGACACGAGCCAGTAATGAACGATTGCAACGCGCATGGATGTCCCCTCGATTGAAGCGGTGCCATCATCGGCGAAGGCAGGCGTGCGCCCTAGCGCTTCCATCGGTGGTCGGCGGATCAAATAGGGGTAGGGGGCTAGCCGAAAGTGTTATGCATTCTCAGGACGTTAGAGCCTGGCGGCAGCTGAATGCACGGCACGCAAAAAGAACCGGAGCGTTTATGGCGCTCCGGCTCAAATTCCTGCGATATGAAACATTATTGAGCGAACTCGCGGATTTTGTAGGCGACTTCCGTGCGGTTCGTCGCATGCAGCTTCTTCATGATGTTGCGAATGTGAACCTTCACGGTGCTTTCGCAGAGGTTCATTTCATAAGCGATGATCTTGTTGGACTTGCCGCGGCGCAGGGCGTCGGCGACGGACATTTCGCGCGGCGTGAAGGAATGATCGCCGCATTTGGCTGCCGTGGTGCTGGAGGTGATCATCTCCTTGGCGGCGAGCAGGCTACTGGCCGGAATGAAGACGCCGCCCGCACGGGCAAGTGCAATGGCTTCGGCGGCAACGCCGATACCGATATTGGCCGGAATGTATCCCTTTGCTCCGCATTCCAGCGCCTTCAGCACCTGCTGGATCTCGTCGCCCTCTGCGCCGACGACAACCGGTACCGATGGAAATTTCTGAGTGAGCTTGGCAATCTTATCGCTCACATCCGGGTCCGAGACGTGCTTGCCGCCGATCATGTAAAGGATCAGCGCCGGCTCGAACCGCATGCGCTTGCGCTGCCAGTCTTCGATCGAGGTCGCGGTGATGACCTTGAGATCCTCGTCATATTCGGAAAGGCTGCGCGACAGGCATTCGCTCTGCAGCGAACGGGGGTCCAGAAGAAGCACGTATTCCGGCAGGTCTTCCTGGGCGTCCGCCCGGGAGGATGAGGAAAAGTGCCTCAGAGAATCCGATGTGCGAAGAGAGATGAGGTGAGCTGCTGTGTCAGTTCGAATCTGATCACTTGTTGTTGTAAGACCTTCCATTTCACGCCCCTACATTGGTTGAACTCAATACTAAACGTGCAAGAGAAGTAAGCCCGAGAATTATTACTTAGCACTATGTGCTGAGAGTTTATGAATTCCTTGGCTCCGGAATTTATCTCTTGAGTGTAAATATGGATGAAGCCAAAAGCGGTGGCATTAACATAGGTTAAGGCTCTATTAAAATATCGAAAGTAGAAGTAATTAGCCCAGAAATGGTTGTCCTACTTAATTCGGACTATTGAATTACCGCGGAATAATCTGCGGTTGTGTCGCCAAGTAACTGTCGTCAAACTCGACAAGCTCTTCAAGTTTCCTGCGATTCAGGAATTCAACGATGCCGTTTCTAAAAGAAACAAGGCCGTTGACCCGCAAGTCCTTCAGGACGCGGTTGATATGGACGGTCGACAGGCCGACGGCGTCACCGATATCGGATTGTGTCAGTGGGCACTGGAAACCATCCATGCCGGGGCGCTTCCGGTCAGGCCCGATACGGGCGGCAAGTTCAAGGAGAAGGTGGCCGGTGCGGGCAAGCGCATCGCGGCGGCCGACATTGGCCAGGCGCTCGGACATCCGGGCGTGACAGCGCATCATCTCGGCCATCACGATGTCCTGGCCGGTGGTGCTGTCGAGATAGCGGGCCAGCGTCATGCCGCTGAGTTCGTAGAATTGAGTAGGCGAAATCGCTTCGATCATCTCACGGGCGATTGCCACCGATGGCGTCCAGATGATGTCGCCGGGGAGAATGAATTCGAGAATGACGCGCGTACCGTTGGGCAGCGATTTGCACGATACGGCCCAGCCGCTCACAAGAATAAGCAGCGCCGCTTTTCTGGCTTCCGGGTCAAAGACGATATCGCCGTCGTCATAGGCGCGGTAACTCCCGCCCGATAGCGAAACTCTTTGCCCTTGTATTCTGACCAGCCCAAGATTTTCGTGGTCCGACCCTTCGTATATCGCCACGCCCCGCCTCCAGCAAACTTCGTGGTTCTCTTTCCCCTTAATTACCTTTTAACCATTAAATATGAGAAGATCGTAACATGAATATTTATCGTTGTCTCGCCGATGCCATTGTTGGTGGGGATAGATTTGCGGGAATGGTTATTTTCAATAGTGGTGCAGAATAATTCTCGTATTTATACACTCTGTGCCAATTTATTACGTTTTTTGGCCTTTGGACTCGCGTTAAAGTATTCATCGCCGCGCAAAATCGACCGCACGTTCAAAAGCGCAGATTTGGCTGAAGTCACTTGTTCGTGATGACGGGCCGGATCGATGCCTTCGCGCTCCGCGCTGGCCACCATCGCGGCGATCTCTGAAGGGGTGCTTCCGGCGGCGGCGAAGAAGCCTGCGCGGTCCATCGCCTTGAAGAAACCTTCCACCTTTCCATCCCAGGAAATGCCGACGGCCGGGATCTGCATCGCATGTGCGGCAATGCAGGCATGCAGGCGGTGGGCGACGATGACGCTGTTTTCAGCAAGGATCGAAAGCAGCTGCTGCGGGTCCTGCGGGCGGCCGGCAAGCGCCAGCTCTCCTGCTGTGCCGATGCCGGCAGTTTCTGCCGCGGCAAAGACTGCTTCCGCCAGCCGCTGGTCTTCGTTTGCGCCGTTGGAGAAGAGCGTGACGCGGTAGCCGGTGCCGGTCAGCTCGGCAATCAGCGCCAGGTAGTCGGCAACCGAGGTCAGCGGAATGGCAGCGCCGGCGCGCGAGGCGTGGCGGGCGAGAATCTTCGGTTCGGTGACGCAGAGGCCGACATTGCCCTGGATGGGGGAGGCGGCAGGTGCGAGAGAGCCTGCCAGCAAGCCGGGATCGGGCTCGATTTCGGGAATGGGGCCGGTTGGGAAATGCTGCAGCCAGTTGCGGTATGCAAAGCCGTCACGCACCGACAGATGCTTCAGATTGGTGCCGAGCAGGCGGCCGAACAGCCGTTTTGCCGGTTCCGACCAGTGCGGTCCGACGCCGACGGCATAGATCGCGAGCGGCTTTTTCGCTCTGGCGGCGCAATCGAGCAGGGTGCCGACCTTCAGAGGGAAGTTCAGGTCGTCGTCCTGGAAGAGGTTGCCGCCGCCGAGGATGACGGCATCGGCGGCAGCGATCTTCTCATCCCAGAGACGGCTGCTCGTCTTCAGCTGCTTGGCCAGCGCCCGGGAAACGACGGCGCGGCGCAGCGGTGCGGGCAGGTGCCGGAGGATATTGAGGATGAGCGCGCGGTTGCGGCTGGTGCCGACGGCGGTGCGCCCGGCGAGATCCAGCGTCTCCACCTCGCCGCCTTCGGCCCGCAGGGTCTCCTCGATACAATCGGCCAGCAGGCCGTCGCCGAGATTCTCGCTGTATTTGACGTTGAAGACCAGGATTTTCATGAGCGGGCCTGTGCAGCATCCTGATGCGCGCCAGCAAAGCGGAATGCCGGATTGTTATGGGCCGGGCGGCTGACGGAGCGCGGCAGCGACAGGGCGGCAACGCCACCGGCCAGGATGTAGAAGGTCAGGCCGAGATCGTAGACGGTGCCTGATATGGTTGCCGTCACCAGCACGGCGTAGAAGCCGAGCTTGGCGGCGCGCACGGCGGCGATGTCTTCGTTGCGTTCCGGATCGTATTTCGGCAGCCGGGCGGTGAAGACGGCGATCGCGAAGATGACGAAGATCATCGTGCCCACGACCCCGAGATTGGAGAGCAGCACCAGCACGAAGCTCGAGGCGCGGGCGCTGCCGAGGCCGGCGCCGAAGCCATAGGTATTGACGAAGCTTTCATAGGCGACGGCATTCCACATGAAGCGCTCGCGGCCGGATTGGCTGTCGGCCTTGGAGAGCACCATTTCGTCGAGGAAGTCGTGAAGGCCGGCAGCCATATCGGGCAGGGCGACGACGACGATGATCGCCACCAGCGGCAGGGCGGCGGCGCCGACGGTGATTGCCAGCGCATGGCGGCCGCGGATCGCCCGCAGCAGCAGGAAGGGCATCACCGCGGCAACGCCGACGAGGGCGGTCGCCGAGGTCGAGAGCAACAGGGCCGCCAGCAGCGACAGCGCCAATATGCCGGTGACGCGCGTGCGGATGCCGTCGAGCCACAGGCTGGAGATCGCGGCGAAGAACACCAGCGTATAGTCGGCGAAGGCGGACGCCTCCGGGAACGTACCGGAGATGCGCTTCAGGCCGCCCTTTTCGGCACCCGTCAGCAGCGCGTAATTGGCGGTGCGCACGAAGCCCATCAGCCATTCGGTGCGCGAATAATAGGTGAGGATGTCGGCGAGGGCGAAGGCGAGGTTGATGGTGGTGGTGGCGATCAGCGCCGTGACCAGCGAGGTGGCGATGCCCTCGCGGCGGAACCAGGCGAAGGTGCAGCCGAAGCAGAGCAGGCCGCCGATCGCATAGACCGTCTGCGTGATGTTGTTGGAGGAGAAGCGCAGCGGCGTGAGCGCAATGAAGCTGCGGGCGCCGACCTGCCGCTCGACCACCATGGTCTCGGCCATGCCGGCAAACAGGCGCGGGAAGAAGAGCGCGGTCACCAGGCCGAAGATGGTCAGCGTCAGCAGGAAGAAGCCGATCCGTGGTGGTACGAAAGCGGCAAACACCCGGCCTTCGCCGCAGCTCATGATGACGCGGATGCAGAAGAAGACCAGAAACAGGTTGGGAACCAGCACCGATGCGCCGCCGAGGCCCGACAGGTTGAAGGCGGCGGCCGAGCCGAAGACGGTGGAGGCGAACATGAACAGGAACGACCAGACCGGCGGCATATAGAGTGCCGCCGCGCCAAGTACCAACGTCAGCAGTCCCATGATCTGAAAGTGCATGGAAGTCGTTGTCCCGCCCGATTTAGCAAAAGACTAGCATGCTCGGAACCGGCGCGTATTTACGCCCCGGACTACTTCTTTCGGGCAGGGCTTCGGCCGAACGTGGTTCTTCACCCGGTTTTGCGCTCTGCCTATCGTTCGCGGCATGTCAAAGCTATCGAAGACTTCTCGCAGTGATGAATTGACGGGCGGCCGGCGGCCTTTGCTGCTGGCGCTCTGTGCGGCGGCTCTCGCGATGGCCGCACCGGCGCCTGTCTTTGCCGAGGATGCGGCTGTAACCGGCGATACCGGTGACGGGCTCGATCTCGACAAGATGAAGATGACCTTCGCCGACGAGTTCGACGATCTCAGCGTTTCGGCCTGGGGGCCGGGAACGCGCTGGATCGCCCATACGCCGTGGTCGGGCGATTTCGGCGGCGCGCGCTTTGCCAATCCCAAGGACGGCTTTCCGTTCACCGTCGACGACGGCGTGCTGCGTATCGAGTCCTCGAAGGACGGCAAGGGTGAGTGGCGCTCCGGCCTGCTTGCCTCCGTCGATCCGAAGGGCAATGGCTTTGCGCAGCAGTACGGATACTTCGAAACCCGGGCGCAGCTGCCGACCGGACCGGGTCTCTGGCCGGCCTTCTGGCTGATCGGCAAGGACCGCTCGAAATCGACCGCCGAGATCGACGTGATGGAATATTACGGCGACAAGCCCGACGGCTATTCCTCGACCGTCCACGTCTGGTACCGCAACGGCGACCACTATTCGAAATTCTCGCGCATCAACGCCTTCCTGAAGAACAAGCCGGGCGATTTTCATACCTATGGGGTGAAGATCGACGAGAAATACATCCGCATGTATTTCGACCGGCAGATGGTCTGGAAGACCGAGACGCGGCCGGAACACCAGCAGCCGATGTATGTGCTGCTTAACCTTGGCCTGGTCGATAATGTGACCAAGGCCAGCGCACCCGATCCATCGCATATGTATGTCGATTACGTGCATGTCTACGCGCTGCCGCAGCAGCCGTAATTTCCAGGTTTCACAAGCAATTGCGGGAGCGGCAGAGATGCCGCTCCCGGCGCATTTGCGGCCCTCCCGGGCAGGCTAATTCTTTCGGCTAGGTAGGGCACTACCGGATAGCCCCATGCGTCGGCTTTTCTACACCCTCTAGCGATTTGGAGGGCCGGTTTGGCGAAGGGGTCATCCCAATGATCATCTGGCGAAATCCCGCTGAAATGGGAAGGTCGCCACACGAATGCCGCGCAGCAGAAACCCGCCAGCAGACGACAAGGGGGAAGTGCAATGACGGGCCTAGCATATCCAGGGACGATCGAGAGAAGCGATACGGTCAGCTACGACCGCGACAAGGGATTGCCGGAGATCTTTCGCGCGCATGTGCAGAAGAATCCGTCGGCCACGGCATTGGTTTTTGGCAGCGTCTCGCTGACCTATCGCGAGCTCGACGAGCTCTCCGACAAGGTGGCCGTGACGCTGGAAGAGCGGGGCGTCTCGAGGGGTGACGTCGTCGGTCTTCTTCTGCCGCGCAGCCTGGAAACGATTGTCTGCATGCTGGCCGCCCTCAAGGCGGGCGCCGCCTACCTGCCGCTCGATCCGGCCTATCCGGCCGAACATCTCGATTATGTCATCCGCGAATGCGCTCCGAAGGTGATCTTCGCCGAAGCGGCGTCGATCCAGAAGCTGGCACTGATCCCGGGCCTTCCGAGCAAGGTTTTCGATGCACGGGCGGTTATCGCCGAAGCTTCCGCATCTCCGACGGTTCGCCCGGCCGCGCGGCCGGCCGGCGACGACGTCGCCTATGTGATGTTCACCTCTGGCTCGACCGGCCGCCCGAAGGGCGTCGTCGTGGCGCATCGCGGCATTGCCAATCTGGTGCTGGAACAGGATTTCAATCCGCTCACCAGCAAGGATGTCGTGCTGCATGCGATGACGATCTCCTTCGATGCCTCGACACTGGAAATCTGGAGCGCGCTGCTGAACGGCTGCAAGCTGGTCGGCATGCCGGATTTGAACTTCTCGATCAGCCGCCTTTGCGACCTGATTGAAGAACACGGCGTCACCTTCCATGCCTCGACGCCCGGCCTGTTCAATCTGCTTGCCGATTTCGGCCGCGACCGGGTTCCGTCGCTGCGCCATGTGCTGTTCGGCGGCGATGTCGCCTCGGTCGCCCATTCGCTGCGCTTCCTGCAGTCGCATCCGAACTGCCGCCTCACCAACGCCTACGGCCCGACCGAAGCGACGGTGCTGGTGACAGGCTATAATATCCCGGCCGATTTCAAGGGCACCGAAATGCCGATCGGCAAGGCGATCGGCAACACGCAGATCCTCATCCTCGACGATCATCTGCATGAAGTGCCTGTCGGCGAAGAGGGCCAGATCGCTCTCGCCGGCGAGGGGCTCGGCCTCGGCTATTTCAACCGGCCGGAGCTGACGCGCGAGCGCTTCGTCATGGTCGAGACCCGCGATGGTCCGGTCCGCTGCTACCTGACCGGCGATCTCGGCACGATGGATGCCGACGGCACCGTTCATTTCCACGGCCGCCGCGACCGCCAGGTGAAGATCAACGGCAAGCGCATCGAACTCGACGAGATCGAGACGGCGCTGCGCAACGATACGCGGCTTTCGGAAGCGGCCGTCGTCTGCCAGGTGATGGGACCGGAACTGAAGCAGATGGTCGCCTTCCTCTGCCCGCGCGAGGATCTGCGCGGCAGGGACCAGGAGTTGACGCGCGATGTCATGGCGACGCTGCGCGGCCGCCTGCCGGCCTTCATGATCCCGAACTCGGCAATCGTCATCGACCAGATGCCGATGACGCGGGCCGGCAAGATCGATCGCTCGAAGCTTCTGGCCCCTGTTGTCGAGGCTGCGCCGAGCGCGATCGAGATTGCCGCTGACACCGGCAGCGAGGCGATGCTGACGCGGCTGTGGCGCGATGCGCTGGGCAACAAGCCCGTCGATCTCGACACCAACTTCTTCGATCTCGGCGGCACCTCGCTGCAGCTGATGCAGATCCACGCCCGCATGGAGGCCGAGCTCGGCCGCCAGGTTCCGGTCGTCCAGCTCTTCAAGCACTCGACGATCCGCGAACTGTCGCGCTTCCTCGAGGGCAAACACGACAATTCGGGCCGGGACGCTGCGGCAGCCCTGCGCGCCGAACAGCAGCGCAACAATATGGCTCGGTTCCGGAGGAACACGAAATGACAGGGGATCGTGGGGGCGACGCCGGAGAAGCCTTGCCTGATGCAGGGCAGATCGCAATCGTCGGCATGTCGGGACGGTTTCCCGGAGCGAAGGACGTCGATGCGCTCTGGGACCTCGTCGCATCCGGCGAAAACAGCTTCTACAAGTACAAGCTGGATGAGCTCGAAGACTCCTTTACCGATGAGGAGAGGGCTCTTCCGAATTTCGTCCCGGCACGCCCGGCGCTTGCCGATGTCGATATGTTCGATGCTGATTTCTTCGGGATGTTCCCGAAGGAAGCCGCGGTCACCGATCCGCAGCACCGCATCTTCCTGGAAATCTGCTGGGAAGCGCTGGAAGACGCCGCCTACGATCCTGCCAAGTATGAAGGCCTGATCGGCGTCTTCGCCGGCGCCTCGATGCCGACCTACCTGATCAATAACGTGCTCCGCGACCGCCAGACGGCCGAGGAGATGACCTCGAACTACCAGATCGGCTTCTACCAGCAGATCGTCGGATCGCTGACCGATGCGCTCGCCACCCGCGTTGCCTACAAGCTCGATCTCCAGGGTCCGGCCCTCTCGCTGCAGTCGGCCTGCTCGACCTCGCTGCTTGCCGTCTCCCAGGCCTGCCAGAACCTGCTCACCTATAGCTGCGACATGGCGCTTGCCGGCGGCGTCTCCGTGACCCTGCCGCAGAAGCGCGGCTACATGTACCAGGAAGGCGGCATGGTCTCGCCGGATGGCGTCTGCCGTCCGTTCGATGCCGATGCCGCCGGAACGGTGTTTGCCAGCGGCGCCGGTGTCGTGGCGCTGAAGCGTCTCGAAGATGCGCTGCGCGACGGCGACCGCGTCTATGCCGTGATCCGCGGCTATGCCGTCAACAATGACGGATCGGAAAAGGTCGGCTTCACGGCACCCAGCATTGCCGGCCAGGCCAATGTCATCTCGGCAGCCATCGCCAATGCCGGTGTCGAGCCTGAAACCATCGGCTATATCGAGTGCCACGGCACGGCCACGCCGCTCGGCGATCCGATCGAGTTCGGCGGCCTCAGCGAGGCCTTTTCCAGCATTTCCGGCCGCCGCCCGCAATGTGGCGCTGAGCTCCGTCAAGGGCACGGTCGGCCATATGGATGCGGCTGCCGGTGTCTGCGGCCTGATCAAGACGGCGCTGGCGCTGAAGAATGCCAAGCTCCCGGGCATGCCGAACTACCGTTCGCCGAACCCGCGCATCGACCTAGCCAACAGCCCCTTCTACATCCTCAACGAAATGGCCGACTGGCCGGCCTCCGATACGCCGCGCCGCGCCGGTGTCAGCGCCTTCGGCGTCGGCGGCACCAATATTCACGTCGTGCTCCAGGAAGCGCCTGCCGTTGCCGAAGCGGCGGCGGCCCAGGGGCCGTTCATCGTGCCGCTCTCGGCTCGCACGCCTGAGGCGCTTGCCGCGATGCGCGGCAATCTGCGTGCCCATCTCGAAAGCAAGCCGGATGTGACGCTTGCCGATGCCGCCCACACGCTGCAGACCGGCCGCCGCACCTTCGCCCACAGAAGCGCCTTCGCCGCCATGAACCGCGACGACGCGATCGAGCGGCTGAAGTCCGAGCGCTACACGTCGATCACCGCCGAGGACACAGCGCCGCCGATCGCCTTCATGTTCCCGGGGCAGGGCGCGCAATATGTCGGCATGGGCGCCGCCCTCTACAGCCGCGAGCCGGAATTCACCCGCTGGATCGACCGCGGCGCCGAACTGCTGAAGATGACGCTGAATGCGGATCTGCGCGAATATATCTGCCATTCCGGCGCCGTGACGCAGACGATGATGGACGAGCAGCGCGAGACGCAGATCGCCCAGCCCTGCCTCTATCTCGTCGAGCATGCGCTGGCCCGTCTCTGGATGAGCCGTGGCGTGCGTCCCTTCGCGATGATCGGCCACAGCGTCGGCGAATTCGTTGCCGCCACGCTCGCCAATGTCATCTCCTTCGAAGACGGTCTTCGCCTCGTCGCCACCCGTGGCCGCCTGATGCAGAACCAGCCGCATGGGGCGATGGTATCGGTGCGTTCCGATATCGAGACGGTCTCGGCGCATCTGCGCGAGGGCGTCGAGATCGCCGCCGTCAACGCGCCGAAGCTCTGCGTCATCTCCGGCACCTTCGCTGCCGTCGATGCCGCCTGCGCCTCGCTCGACAGCGCCGGTATCGCCTATAGCCGCCTGCATACGTCGCACGCCTTCCACTCGGCGATGATGGATGCGGCAGCCGATGCGCTGCGCGACGAGACCGCCCGCGTCACCTACGGCACGGCGACCCTGCCTTACATCTCCTGCGTCACGGGCGACTGGCAGACCGGCGAGCGGGGCACGTCGCCGGATTACTGGGCACGCCATTGCCGCGAAACCGTGCGCTTCGCCGCCGGTCTCGAAACGCTCTGCCGCGGCGTCAAGCCGGTGCTGATGGAGATCGGCCCCGGCCGGGCGCTCTCGACCTTCGCCTCGCAGACGCTCGCCAAGGAAAATGTCGCGACGATCATCCAGTCGCTGCCCGAGCATGACCGCGCCGATGCGGCGCCGGAGACGCTCGGCGATGCCGTCGGCAAGCTCTGGATGGCCGGCTGCAACATCGACTGGTCGGCCTGGTCGCGCGGCGGCAGCAAGGTTCATCTGCCGACCTATCCCTTCCAGCGCAAGCGCCACTGGATCGACGCGCCGCCTTCGGCACGCCGCGCCGCGGCAGGCGCTGCTTCACAACCCGTTTCCGTACCCGTGGCAACCCCCGCCACCAGCATTCAAGAGCAACCTACCGGTGAGAGTAAACCAATGACCGTTGCATCCGTTGTCGATCGTGTTCCTGTCATCGAAGCTTCCCTGCTTCGGATTCTGAGCGACATTTCGGGCGAGTCGCTCAGTGCCAGCGATAGTTCCGCAACCTTCCTCGAACTCGGCTTCGATTCCCTTCTGATCGGCCAATTCGCCCAGAAGGTGGAGCGCGAATACAAGGTCAAGATCTCCTTCCGCGAGCTCTTGAGCAACATCCCCTCGATCGCCGATCTCGCCCGCCATCTCGACCGCGAGATGCCGGCCGACAAGGCTCCGGCTGCTGCCGCGCCTGTTGCAGCTCAAGCCGCTGCTGCCGCTCCGGTCCAGGTGGTGTCGCAGCCGGTCATGCCGGTTGCCGCACCGCGCATCAATCCGCTGCCGGCGGCTTCCGGTACGGGCCTCGAAGCTCTGATGCAGTCGCAGCTGCAGGTCATGCAGTCGCTGTTTGCTCAGCAGATGGCGCTGATGCAGGGTGGCGTCGCCGAAGCCGCGCTGATGCCGGCGCAGGTCGTCGTGCCTGCCGCTCCTGCACCGCAGCCGGTCACTGAAGCCGCGCCCGAAGCGACTGCCGCTGTTGCAGCACCCACTGCGCCGGAAGGCGAGGGTGGTGGCGATGCTCCGCAGGCCTCGCGCCGCATGAAGCTCTACAAGCCGGGCACCAAGAGCACGGTTTCCGAGCTGTCGCCGGAAAAACGCCAGTTCATCTCGGATCTTATTGCCGCCTATGAAACCAAGACGCGCCGGTCGAAGTCCTCGACCGCCCGCTATCGCCGCCGCCTTGCCGATCCGCGCACGGCCTCCGGCTTCCGCCCGGAATGGAAGGAAATG
Organism: Rhizobium sp. OAE497; assembly: GCF_040546565.1. Classification (NCBI taxonomy): domain Bacteria; kingdom Pseudomonadati; phylum Pseudomonadota; class Alphaproteobacteria; order Hyphomicrobiales; family Rhizobiaceae; genus Rhizobium; species Rhizobium sp. OAE497. Next base: position 2,799,446 of record NZ_JBEPOA010000001.1, on the reverse strand, counting down.
ATCTTCCCGCTGGTCTGCGACCGCTCGAAGGGCTCGCGCCTCTGGGATATCGACGGCAACGAGTATATCGACCTGGTCAACGGCTTCGGCCAGACGGCTTTCGGCCATGCGCCTGATTTCGTCGTCCGCGCCGTCAAGGATCAGGCCGATGACGGCTTTGCCATCGGCCCGCAGACGCCGCTTGCCGGCGAAGTCGCCGACGCGATCGCGACGCTGACCGGCCACGAGCGTGTCACCTTCTGCAATACCGGCTCGGAAGCGGTCATGGCGGCGATGCGCCTGGCGCGCGCCGTTACCGGCCGCGACAAGATCGTGGTGTTCTCCAACGACTATCACGGCCAGTTCGACGAAGTGCTGGTCAAGGGCCGCAACCGCGCCGACAATCCCTCGGCTATCCCGATCGCTTCGGGTATCCCGGCTGCCTCTGTCTCGAACATGGTGGTGCTGCGCTACGGTGCCCCTGAAAGCCTCGACTATATCCGCGGCCATGCCGACGATATCGCCGCCGTCATCATCGAGCCGGTGCAAAGCCGCCATCCGGAACTGCGCCCGGTCGAGTTCGTCCGTTCGCTGCGCCAGATCGCCACCGATGCCGAATTCGCGCTGGTCTTCGACGAAGTCGTCACCGGCTTCCGCGTCGATCCGGGCGGCATGCAGGCGATCTGGGGCATCAAGGGCGACATGGCCACCTACGGCAAGGTCATCGGCGGCGGCATGCCGATCGGTGTCCTGACCGGCAATGCCCGCTTCATGGACGCCCTCGACGGCGGCCACTGGAATTATGGCGATGACTCTGTGCCGATGACGGCACCGACCTTCTTCGCCGGCACCTTCGTCCGCCATCCTCTGGTTCTTGCCGCCATGCGCGCGGTCATCGACCATATCAAGGGCGATGGTGCCATTCTTTATGATTGGGTCGCGGAACGCACCCAGGCGCTGATTGCAGAAATGAATGCCGATCTCGCCAAGCGCGGCATCAGCATGACGATCCACGGCTACAAGAGCTGGTTCATCACCGATTTCGGCGGTGAAGACCCGCTCGGCGCGCTCGTCTATCCGCATATGCGCCTGAACGGCATCCACATTCAGGAAGGTTATCCCTGCTTCCTGACGACGGCGCATGTCGAGGAAGATTTCAACGCCATCGCGGCTGCCTTCCGCAAGGCGCTCGATGCCCTGCAAGGCGTCGGTATCCTCGCTCCGGCGGAACGCAAGACCAATGGTGTCTCCAACCCTTTCAAGTCTGAGGACAAGCCGCGGCTGCACTCGGCGCCGCTGACCGAGGCACAGAAGGAAGTCTGGCTCGCCGCCCAGGCCGGTGACGAAGCATCCTGCGCCTTCAACGAATCCTTCCTGCTGCGGCTGGAAGGTGATTTCGACCATGCTGTCTTCCAGCAGGCCGTCGACCGTGTCGCGGCACGCCACGATGCGCTGTCCATCAAGTTCTCGCGCACCGGCGAAAACGTCGAGTTCATCCCGGACTTCCGCCTCGAAGTGCCGCTGATCGACATGTCCGGCGACAGCGATCCGGAAGCCCGCCTGCAGGAAATCCTCGACGGCGAGGCGCGCACGCCCTTCGATCTCGTCGAGGGCTATCTCGCCCGCGCCGCGATCATCAAGCTCGCTGCCGACCAGCATGTCTTCGTCTTCACCGGTCACCACATCATCTGTGACGGCTGGTCGCTGAACATCTTCGTCAACGAACTCTCGACCGTCTATTCGGCGATCAAGGAAGGCAAGGAGGCGGAGCTGCCGCCGGCCATGTCCTTCGCGACCTATGCGACGCAATATGCACCGAACTCGGAGACCGATCCGGCGACCGAAGCCTTCTGGCTCGATCAGTTCAAGACCATTCCCGAACTGCCCGAGCTGCCGCTCGACCGCCAGCGCCAGGAGCCGCGCACCTTTGCGGGCGGCACCTGCACCGGCTTCATTTCGAGCAAGCACTACAAGTCGCTGAAGAAGGCCGGTGCGAAGTCGGGAGCAACGCTGTTCTCGACGCTGCTCGCCGCCCTGCAGGTGATGGTCGCACGGCTCTCCGGCCAGCAGGACATCGTCATCGCCATCCCGTCTGCCGGCCAGACGCTCGCCGGTGACGAGGTGCTCTTCGGCCACTGCGTCAACCTACTGCCGCTGCGCCAGACCGTCGATGCGCATGAGAGCTTCCTGACGCATCTGAAGGCGACACAGCAGCTGGTGTTCAAGGCCTTCGAAAACCAGGCCTATACCTACGGCACGCTGGTCAGGAAGCTGGGCGTCAAGCGCGACGCCCGCCGCCTGCCGCTGACGGAAATCCAGTTCAACCTGGAGCGTGTTGCCGGTGACGAAAGCTTCGGCGATCTGAAGGCGCAGATGGCGCCGAATGCCAAGGCCTTCTCCAACTTCGACCTGTTCTTCAACATGATCGAAGGCCGCGACAGCGTCCGTATCGACGTCGACTACAATGCCGATGTCTTCGACCGCGAAACGGTCGAGCGCTGGATCAGCCACTTCGACACGATGGTCAGCGCCCTTGCCGACGATCTGACAATGGCGATCGAACAGGTGCCGATGCTTTCGGCCGAAGAACGCTCGTGGCTGATCGGCGATCTCAACGATACGGCTTCCAGCTACGACCAGGAAGAACTCGCCGTCTCGCTTTTCGCCAAGCGTGCTGCTGAGCATCCTGATGCAACCGCCGTCCAGTACGGCGCCGAGACGATCAGCTACGGAGATCTTGAGGCCCGCTCGAACGCCCTGGCGCTCGAGATCCAGATGGCGGTGCCGCAGCCCGGCCAGCGCATCGCGCTGCTCTGCGACCGCTCGATCGCCATGGTCGTCGCCCTGCTGGCGATCATGAAATCCGGCCATGCCTATGTGCCCATGGATCCCGGCCATCCGGTCGAGCGCCTCAGCCAGACCATCGATGCCGCCCGTATCGGCGCGATGATTGCCGATAGCGACGAGATGGCAGCCCTTGCCGCCGGCGTTCCGGTCATTCGCCTCGACAAGACTCGGGATGCTGCTTCGCTGACGGAGGCGGTCCTAAAAAACTTGCCTGAGGCCAGTGCGGCCGCCTACGTCATCTTCACATCGGGTTCGACCGGCGTGCCAAAAGGTGTCGAGGTTCCGCACCGGGCCCTGACCAACTTCCTCCTGTCGATGCAGCGCGAGCCGAAGTTCACGGCTGATGACAGCATCGTTGCGGTCACCACGATCTCCTTCGATATCGCCGCACTCGAGCTCTACCTGCCGCTGATCTCCGGCGGCAAGGTGATCATCGCCGACCACCAGACGGTGCAGGATGGCTTCGCGCTGGTCGATCTCGTCAACAAGAGCGGGACAACCGTCCTGCAGGCAACGCCGACCCTCTGGCAGATGCTGGTCGAGGCCGGGCTGAAGAACCAGCCTTCGCTGAAGATGCTCTGCGGCGGCGAGCCGATGCCGAAGGACCTGGCCCGGACGCTGCTGACGATCGGCGGCGAGCTCTGGAACATGTACGGCCCGACCGAAACCACCATCTGGTCCTCGGTCGAACAGGTCACCGATGCCGGCAAGCCGATCACCATCGGCCACCCGATCGCCAATACCCAGCTCTATATCCTCGATGAGACCAACCAGATCGCCCCGATCGGCGTGACCGGCGAACTCTGCATCGGTGGCGACGGCCTGGCGAACGGCTACTTCGACCGGCTCGATCTCACCGAGAAGGCCTTCGTCCCCGTCGCCTTCGATCAGGGCAAGCCGCACCGCCTCTACAGGACGGGCGATGTCGGCAAGCGGCTGGTGGATGGTTCGCTGCAGCTGCTCGGCCGCCGCGACCAGCAGATCAAGCTCAGAGGCTTCCGCATCGAACTCGGCGACATCGAATCCGTCGTCGCCCAGGTGCCGGGGATCGCGCAATGCGCCGTGGTTCTTGCCGAGAACGAGAAGGGCGACAAGTCGCTGGTCGCTTATGTCGTCCCGGCCGCCGGGGCAGGCGAGCCGTCGTCCGCCGAACTCGCCGCCCATGCCAAGGCCAAGCTGCCGGGCTACATGGTTCCCGCCTTCTGGGTACCTGAAACCCAGCTGCCGCAGACCGCAAACGGCAAGCTCGACCGCAAGACGCTGAAGCTGCGCGGCCTGCCGAAGCGCGAAACGCAGATCATCACCGTCAAGCCGCGGACCGACATGGAGGCCAAGCTGCTCGCCATCTGGCAGGAAGTGCTGAACCTCCCCGACGTCGGCGTCGAGGACAATCTCTACGCACTCGGCACCGACTCGCTCGCCATCTTCCGCATCGCTGCCCGCATGCTGGACGCCGGCCTGCCGCTCGAAGCCAAGCACCTGCTGCGCCATCCGTCGATCGCCGAACTTGCGGCCTTCGCCGAGGAGCAGAACACGATGAGCCAGACAGCGGCTCAGTATCACGTTCCGTCGCTGAAGGACTTCCGTAACGGCGCTCGCCGCAACGGGCTGGGGAGAGCATCATGAGCGTATTCGAAAAGACACCGTCACAGCCAGAAGACGACCAGGAGATCATCGGCGAGTTTCCCTGCACGCAGACACAGTTGCGCTGCTGGATCCTGAACCAGCTCAATCCCGGCAATCCCGGCCTGAACGTGGCGGTTCGCTGGGAGATCCGCGGAAACTTCAAGGCGGCAACGCTGGAAGCGGCCTTCCGCAAGATCATCCAGCGCCATGAGGTGCTGCGCACCAGGATCATCGAGAAGGACGGCCGTCCCTATCAGCAGGTGGTCAAGAGCGTCGACTTCAAGATGCCGGTCATCGACCTGCGCAACATGACGCCGGAGACCCGCAAGAGCCGCGTGCCATCGATCGGCGAGGAAACGGCGCGGGTGCCCTTCGATCTTGGCAAGGCCGGTCTGTTCCGCGTCACGCTGCTGATGATGGAAAACGATGTCGGCGTGCTCTTGATCACGGCGCATCAGAGCTGTTTCGATGGCTGGTCGATCCGTGTGCTCGGCCGCGAGCTCGGCGAGATCGCTGCCGCCATCGATGCCGGGCGGTCGCCCGACGTACCGGAACTGGCGCTTCAATATGGCGACTACGCGCTCTGGCAGGCCGAGTATCTGGAAAGCTACGGTTTCGAGACTGAGAGCACCTTCTGGCGCGAGAAGCTGACCGATGTGCCCTATTTCGAAGTGCAGCCGGACCGCCCGCGCGGTCCGGTCAAGACCACCAATGCCGACCTGATCTCGATCCTGCAGCCGATGGATTTCGGCGACAGGATCGATGCCGCCGCCCGTAAGGCGCGCGTCTCGCTCTACAGCTATGGTGCGGCCGTCATCAGCGCCATGCTGCACCGGCTGACCGGCGACAAGTGCGTGCTGTTCGGCTCGAATGTCGCGGGACGCGAGGATACCGATCTCGAAAACCTGATCGGCGTCTTCATCAACACGCTGGTGCTGAAATACGACATCGGCGGCGATCCGACCTTTACCGAGCATGTGCATGCGGCAAACGAGATGCTGGAAGGCGTTCTCGCCCATCAGCGCATGCCGTTCAACGAGCTGGTCGGGATGATCAATCCGCCGCGCGATCCGTCGCGCAATCCGCTGATCTCGGTCAATTTCAACCTGTCGAAGGCCTTCCTCGAAGACCGCCGTTATGGCGAGTTCGAACTGATCAGCGCGCCGTCGCAGTCGCCTGGCGTGATCTACGACCTGAGCTTCATGATGGTCGGCCGCCCGAGCGGCTGGCGCATGTCGATCGAGTACAATACCGACCTGTTCGACCGTGCGACGATCGAGACCTTCCTGCGCTACTGGAAGGAGACCTACGACGCCGTGCTTGCCGATCCGGAGGTTCACCTCTCGGCATTGACGGTGCCGCTGCGCGCCGGCTCGCCGGCGGAGGCCCGCCGTCTCGATCCTGGCAGTGTCGAGGGCGTGCTGCGTTCGCATCCGGCTGTCGGCGAAGCCGCGGTCATATCGGCGGGTGGCGAGACCGGCTCGGTTGCCTTCGTCGTGCCGTCGCCGACCTGCGACGAGGCGCTCGACCAGCTGCCTGCGCTGTTGATGCGCCATCTCGAAGCGCAGGTTCCGGCGGCGAAATTGCCGAAGGAAATCAGCGTCCTGATGCGGCTTCCGAAGACGGCTGACGGTTCGGTCGATCGCTCCGCGCTCCGCCTGCCGGCGAAGGCGCCTGCGGCACCTGTCGCTGCGGCAAAGCCTAAGAACACAGCTTCGTTGAAAGCCGATCCCGAGAAGATGGCGGCGGTTGCGGCGATCTGGAAGCAGGTGCTGAACGTGCCCTCCGTCGAGCCCGGCAGCGATTTCTTCGCGCTCGGTGGCCACTCGCTGCTGGCGCTGCGCATGCTCTCGGCGGTTCGTGAGAAATTCGAGGAGAAGCCCAATCTCGAGCTGCTCTTCCGCGAACCGACGCTGGAGCGCTTCACGGGCGCGGTGTTCGGCGTCTCCCAGGCGGCGCCCGCCAAGGCGGAACCGGTGGAAGCACCGGTCGTGATCTCCGGCAATCCCTGGGAACTGATGACATGCAAGCAGGGGAGCGGGGCCTCCGCGGTCTATACGCTGAACCACCCGTTCCTTTACTACAAGCTCGCTGGGGCGCTTCCCGAGAACACGCCCGTTTATAACGTCAACATGTTCAACGCGCGTCTCGACGATGCGCTTGCCGGGAAGTCCTTCGAGGAGATCGCCGCCCTGGCGATCGAGGCGATGGAAATCCCGCCGCAGGTGACCTCGGTTGCGATCGTCGGCCTCTGCGTCAATGGCATCCTCGCCTTCGAGATCGCCCGACAGCTGCGCGAGGCGGGCAAGGAGGTGCAGTTCACCGCGATGATCGACGCCTGGGCGCCGGGTTATTTCCGGGCGCAGCCGAAGCTGACGCAGAAGCGCTGGAACATGGAGCGGCGCGTCAAGCGGTCGATCTACTTCACGCAGAAGGTGCTCGGCGGCCGCATGCGGCTGATCGACTACTTGAAGGAGTTCAACCTGACGCTTGGCCTCCTGCGCTTCTTCGGCGTCCGCAAGGGCGAGTATTCGCCCGAGGAAGTCGCCAACGAAGCCGTAACCGGCCTGCTGGTCCGCGCCTCGCGGCAATACAAGCCGGCGCAGACGCAGGATCCGTCGATCGTCTTCCTGCGCAGCGAGGCGCATCACCCACGCGCCGCCAAGCTGCGCTTCGGCTGGGGGGATGCGGTCGCCAAGGATACGGCGGTCGTCAGCCTCAGCGGCTGGCATGAAGACTCGCTCGGCAGCGACGGCATCCGCGAGCTCGCCTCGGCGATCTCGAAGAAACTGGAATCCCAGAGCGCACAATGAACCGCAACCCGGTGATACGGAGCGACGACATGGAACAAGACAGACCGCTGAGGATCGGCGTTCTGGCCGGAACCAAGGATGCGCTGGAAAACTGGCAGCTGGCCATCCTCGACCGGATCAAGGCCGACAAGCGCTTCGTGCTGGAAACGGTCATCGTCCATGACCGTCCGGAGGGCGAGGCGCGGGCCTCCAGGCTGTTCCGGCTGCAATGGCAGATCGAGAACCGCCTGCTTGCCCGCCAGCCGAAATATCTGCCCGGTACCTTTCAGCCGCAGGACCAGCGCTTCGACGTGATGCACGCGATGGCCGACGAGGCAGCGCGGGGCAATTATGTATCGAGACTGGCGTCGGAGCTCGGCCTCGACCTGATCGTGCGGATGACGCCCGCCAGCCTGCCGGCATCGGTGGCGAACCTTCTGCCGCTCGGTGTCTGGTCGTTCAATTTCCTGGACGAGTGCTCGGCCGATGGCAGCTGGTTCGGCTACCGCGATCTGCTGACCAAGGCGCCGGCGACCGAGCTGGTGCTTTCGGCCGATCGAGGCGCTGCCGGCAAGGTGACGATCGCCGCCTGCAGCTTCAACATCAAGATTTCAGCCGCCCGCAACACCGCCTTCATCAAGGAGCGGGCGGTGACGCTGCTGCTGCGCGAGCTGCGCAAGGCGGCGGCGGGCGAGCTTTCGACAGTGCCCGGCCGCCTGCGCAATCCGGCGCCGCCGCCGAGGCTCTCCACCGTCATGCGCTATGGCGCGGCACTCGGCCTGCATCTCTTCGAGCGTGCCGCAGCGGCCGCCGGGCGGCGCATGCATCTGCGCGCTGCCGTCTGGACGCTCTATACCGGTCACGGCAAGATCGACGACTTCGATCCGTCGCAATCGATCGAGGTGCCGCCGACCAAGGACGACATCAAGGCCGATCCCTTCCTCTTCGAGCACGAGGGCAATTGCTACCTGTTCTACGAGTCCTATTCGACCGGAGGGCACAAGGCACATATCTCCGTCGGCCGCTTCGAGGACGACCGGCTGGTGCCTGTTGGTATCGCGCTGAATTGCGAGCATCATCTCTCCTATCCCTATGTCTTCCGGGATGGCGACGACATCTTCATGATGCCGGAGACGCATGCGACCAAGCGTGTCGAAATCTGGCGCTGCGTCGAGTTTCCGCTGAAATGGGAGCTTTACTCGACGGCGCTGGAAGGACGATCCGCCGCCGACAACATGCTCGTCCGGCATGGCGGCAAGTGGTGGCTGTTCAGCAATCTCTCCGACTATCACGCCTATGAGGATCACTGCAGCGAGCTTTATATCTACGAGGTCGACGGCCCCGATCTGAAGGGGCTGAAGCCGCACCGGCACAATCCCGTCGTGCTCGGCAGTGTCGCGGCGCGCAATGGCGGACGGATGTTCGAGCGCGACGGTCATCTCTACCGGCCCTCGCAGCGCAATACCAACGGCATCTACGGCTATGGTCTCAACATCATGGAGATCGACGAGCTGAGCCCGGAGGCCTATCGCGAGCGCTGCGTGCGCGTCATCACGCCCGATTTCAAGACCGGGCTGCATGGCTGCCATCATTTCGATGAGGCTGGTGGGCGCTACATACTGGATGCGCGGCTGACGGCGTAGGGCCAATCGCCCTTCAGTTCCATACCGGCCTGCAAATGGCGCTTTTCCACGCTTCCGGTGCTCACGTACCTTTAGTACGCTGCGCTCCGGGTCGTGGAAAAACCACGATTTTCGGCACGGCCTGAACCGAATGCCGATTGGCCCCAGAGCTCGTCGAGGCTGCGCCAGCGCAGCTCCGGCGAGCCGCCGTTAGCGAGAACCGCAAGCGCAGCAGCAAAGCCTGCCGCCGGCGCCAGGTTGAAGAGCTTCCAGTTTTCCGGACCTGAGGGATCTGAGGCCAGCCGCTTGAGGAGAGGAGCGGGTTCCGTTCCGATCGAGACGTCGAAGGATTGCAGCGGCAGGGAGAGCCCTTCACCATGCGCCTTGACGAAAGCCTCCTTGCGCGTCCAGCAGCGGAAGAAGCCTTCGAGATATTCGGCTTGCGGGAGGACCGAGAGGTCGCGGCGTTCGGCATCAGAGAAGAAATAGCCGGCGACATCTTCCTTCAGCGGCGCCACCTGTTCGATATCCGCCCCGATCGTATAGCGGTCCGAAACCGCCAGCAGCGCCAGCCCGGCGCTGTGACTGAGGTTGAACTGAAGGTCCGTGGCATGGACATCGTCGAACGACGGCTTGCCGTAGCCGTTATAGGTGAAGCGGACATGGCCCGGGGCGACGTCAAGATAGCTTGCGAGGATTTCCCGCAGACGGCCGCGGCCGGCAATGTAGCGGTTGCGGTCGGCATCGAAGACGAAGCTGGCGGCTCGCGTCCGCTCGTCTTCGCCGAGATGCGGTTCAAGGCTTCGCAGCTGATGCAGCGGCGGCTCGATATCGAACAGCCAGAGGTCGATGATACCGTCGCTGCCGCCCGCGTCAGGTCGCATAGGCGAGCTGTCCGCCGGCCGGGCGCTGCTGCACCATGCGCTTGGCAAGATGCGCCATCAGCATCAGCGGATAGTTTTCGCCGAGGCTGATGCGGCAGGTGCGCCGCAGGATATCCAGCGACTGGGTGCAGGTGTCGCCGCCGTAATCGACGGCCTTGTCGGCCCAGTTATAAGGGTTCATGGCCGGGTGGGCGGTGCGCTTCTGCAGGATCGGCTGCCAGTTGGTGAAGACGTGGCGGCTGGAGTCGTAGAGGCGGTAGACGCCGCGCTTGTGCTCGGCGGCAAAGCGCTTGGCATCGTCCTCGGTGTCGAAGATTACATGCAGGCCGGCGGCGGCGCCGATGTCATTATGCGGGCCGACGCGCATCACGTCGCTATGCGAGAGGATCTCGGCCATCACGTCGTAGCGGCGGCGCATCTTGGCGATCATCGGGTCGAGCTTGCTCAGCTGGACGTTCAGCATCGCGCCCTGGATCTGGTTGGCCTTGAAGTTGACGCCGAGGATCGGCGGTTCCTTGATGAATTCGAGGTGGCCGCGGAAGAGCGCGCCGATATCGTGGAACATGCGGGCGCGGGCAAAGAGCGTGTGGTCGCCGGTCGCCAGCGCCCCGCCTTCGCCGATGTTGATGTTCTTGAACTGGTTGAAACTATAGGCCGAGGCATGGCCGAAGGAGCCGGTGCGCTTGCCCTTGTAGGTGAGGCCAACGGCCTGGCAGGCATCCTCGATGACGATGAGGCTATGCTCCTTGGCGATGCGCATGATGGCATCCATGTCGCAGACCATGTTCGACATGTGGACCGGGATGATCGCCTTGGTGCGCGGGGTGATCTTGCGCAGGATATCGGCCGGATCCATCGTCAGCGTGTGGTCGATATCGACGAGCACGGGAACGGCGCCGGCGGCGAGCGGTGCGGCTGCCGTGGCGATCCAGGTATAGGCGGGAACCAGAACTTCGTCGCCCGGGCCGATGCCGGCGGCGGCGACGGCCGAGATCAGCGCTGCCGTGCCGTTGCACATGGTCAGCGCATGGGCGACGCCGAATTTCTCGCAGAAATCCGTTTCGAAGCGCTTCAGAGGCCCTCCAGTGTCATCGCTGTAGCGGGCAAGCTTTCCGGACAGCATTACCGGCGCAAGCGCCAGCCATTCACGAACTCCGACACGGGCCATTGGTCAAGTCTCCTGCGCTCCCAATCCGCGGCGCTCCTGCCGCGCGACGTCGAACCTTAAAACGGAGCGTCGGGCCGTTCAGCATATCCTTCCGGCTTAGGTGAGGGCGGTGTGGGGTGGCGGACTATCCGAAGTCGGTAGGCGATCTAATCGGCTGGACCTCATTGGACGATTTAGCCGCGTCTGCAGTCTTGCTATCAAGGAAGGCAAGATATTGAAGGGGAAAAGGCTTTGAGCATTCTCGACCTCAGATCCATGCCTGTCCACACGCTGCTGCAGGCGGATGTCGCAATCATCGGCGCCGGCCCTGCGGGACTGACCATCGCGCGCGAATTGTCGCGCAAGGCCGATGTCCTCGTGCTCGACAGCGGCGGCCTTTCCTACGAGCCGGGACCGCAGGTTCTGAACGCGGTCGAGAATACCGGCGAGCCTTCCGGCGAGCGGCGGGCACCTGAGGGACGCGGCTACAATGGCAGCCTTTCCTGGCTGAACGACATCCCGGCCTTCGAGCTGCGCAACCGCATGCTCGGCGGCAGCACACATACGTGGGTCGGCAAATGCGCGGCTTTCGACGAGATGGATTTCGCGCTCAGGCCCTGGCTCAGGCTCTCCGGCTGGCCGTTCGAGCGCAGCGAGCTGCTGCCGCATCTCGACCGTGCCGCCGAGCTCCTCAATCTCGGCCCGAACGTCTATGACGCCGGGCTGCATGCGCTGCTGAGGACCGTGCCCGAGAAGCTCAATTTCGACGACCGGACGCTGCGCTATTTCTTCTGGCAGTTCAGCCATGAGCGGCAGAAGCGCGGCGAGCCGATGCGCTTTGCCAATGTGGCGCGCAGCCTGGCGCTATCAGGGACGAAATTCCTCACCAATGCCAATGTGACGGAGATCCGCGCCGAGCAGCGCGGACATCATTCGCTCTCGGTTGCCAGCCCCGAGGGCAATATGGCGACGGTCAGGACGAAGATGGTGGTGCTCTGCTGCGGCGGCGTCGAGAATGCCCGGCTGCTGCTCGCCTCCAACTCGATGTCCTCAGCCGGTCTCGGCAATGCGCGCGGTACGGTCGGGCGCTATCTCGCCGATCATCCGCGCACGACGCTGATGCGATTCCGCAAGAGCAGCGATATCGATGCCGTCGCCCGGCACTTCAATTTCTACGGTCTGAAGCATGACGGAGCGCCGCATTTCTATCTGCGCGGCTTGTCGCTCAGCCCGATGATCCAGGCGCGCGAGGGGCTTACCAATTGCGCCGCCTATCCTGTGCAGATCCATGCGGCCGACGATCCCTGGGCGGCGCTGAAGCGTCTGGCGAAGGGCGGGGGCAAGAGAGCGATCAGCGATCTCATGACGGTGCTCGGTTCACCGGGCATGCTGACCTCCGGTGCCTATCAGCGCCTCGTCAAGCTGCGTGGCCTGCCGCATCGCTCGGCGGAGCTGCGCTTCGACGTGATGGCCGAGCAGCAATTGGATCCGGAGAGCCGGGTGACGCTGTCGGAGAAGCTCGACCGCTTCGGCAAGCCGATCGCCCGCGTCAACTGGAAGATCGGCGAGACGGAGATCGAAAGCATCGCAAGGCTGGCACAGACGATGTCGGCCGAGTTCCGCCGCCTCGGTCTGCCGGAGCCGGAGCTCGCAGACTGGATCGCCGCCGGCGACCCGTCGGCTGCTGCCTTCATGGACATGGCGCACCCCTCCTGCACGACGCGCATGGGCAGCGATGCCGCGACCAGTGTCGTCGATGGCAATTCGATGGTTCATGGGGTCGAGGGGGTCTATGTGGCCGGAAGCTCGGTGTTTCCGACGGCCGGGCATGCGAACCCGACGCTGATGCTGGTGGCGCTGTCGATGCGGCTTGCCGACCACCTGCAGGAGCGTCTCGCCGAAGAGCGGCGTCCGCTGCCGGGCTCGCAGCCCTCGCGGCAGGTGAGCTAAAAAAGCACCCGCCATCTTGCGATGGCGGGCTCAGTTCTCACCACTTACTCAGTCAAATCTTGCGGAAGTAGAAGCCGGCGCTTTCGGTTCTGCCGAGTTCCGGATGGGTGTCGATCCGTGTCGAGAGCGAGGGGATCGCCCAGCGGTCGACGAGCTCGTATCCGAGGCCGGTGACGTGCTGCAGGAACTCGGCTTCGTTGCGGATCTGGTAGGGTACCCTGGCGCGGCCGATCTGTTCCAGCGTCACGACGGTCGGTCCCTTGCGCAGGGCGACCTTGTTCAGAAGGATATGCTTCGGCGCTTCCGGCATCTCGCCGATCAGCTTGCCGAGCGGCACGTCGAGATACTGCATCAGGCCCGAGCCGAGGAAGAGCGGCGTCGGTCCGGCATCGGCCATCCTGTCGACGAAGGAGAGCCGGGTCAGCTGGTCCTTGTCGGCGAGCTTCTGGCCGGCGCGGACGATGGCCGGCAGGTCGTAGACCACCCAGCGGAAATCCTCGCCGAGCGGCAGATGCGAGCGAAAGGCGCGATATTTGGTGCCCATGTGGCCGCCGGCATCGACGAGACTGCCGGTCTCGCGCACGAGGTCGCGCATCCAGAAGAGGACGGGATAATCCCAGGCGGCGAGGCGGCACATCTGCTCGAAGGCTACGGGCGCGATCTCATCGTGATCGTAGCCCGCAAGGGCGCCGTTTTTGGCTGCGGCAAGCGCTTCCTGATAGCTTGAATAGGCGCCGGTGAAGCGGCGCGGGATGGGAAGAAAATAGCGCAGGCGCCCGCTCAGGGCCTGCAGTGGTACCACGAATTTCTCAGCACGCCGTCTTGCGTCACGCAAAGTCGATGTGCGGCCTTTCAGCGTTACAGTCGTCATCGGCTTTCCCCCGGTGTTGATGAATAGGCATTAGCTTTTCGGATGGTCTTTCACCTCCCAGATCGGAACGACGCCGCCATGGATACGATGCATCACCCCCAGTGCTGCAAAGTATGTGACGGCGCCTGAGAGCACCTGAAAAGCGATCATCTCGATGCGGGTCATCGCCGTGGCTTCGCCGATATAGCCGAAGGCATAGACGATGGCCGACATCGCAAGGATCGCGACGAATACGTAGCCGCAATCGCTGAACACGCGCTTCCAGTCGAGGCCGCCGTAACGGCCCTGCAGATGCGTGGAAATCTTCAGGCTGATGAGAGCCGCGACGCACTGGCCGAAGGCGGCGGCCTCGACGCCGAAGGGCGCTGCGGCGACGATCAGGCCGATGGCGACGACGCCGTTCAGCAGCATCAGCCGCGGCATGCGGGCAATGTTTCCGGTGATCGACAGCAGCGGCTCGGTGACATAGCCCGGGATCAGCAGAACCTGCTTGATCGCGAGGATCGAGACGAGTGCTGCCGTCGGCGCCCAGGCATCGCCGAGCGCGATATCGACGAGGGCGGGCGAGACCAGCGCCAGGCCGATATAGACGGGGGCCGAGACGATCATCAGCGCCGTCATGAAATGCGTGGCTGTCCGACCGAGCTCCTCGAAGCGCAGCGCGTCGTTCTGCTGGTTGCGGATCTTGCGGAAGGCGGTCCAGGCGAGCATGCGCGCCGGTTCGCCGAGCAGCTCCGATATGGCGCCGACGATGCGTTCGGCGGCGCGGTAGTAACCGGCTTCCGCAAGGCCGAGGAAGCTGCCGAGCGCCAGCGTGCCCGAATAGGAGCGCAGATAGAAGATGATGCGGTTCGACAGGATGTGGCGCGAGAACTCGAGAATTTCCAACAGGAAGGCGCGGGTCAGATGGACGCGCGGATACCAGCGCACGACGATCTGCGATCCGATCAGGCAGGCGGTCTGCATCACCAGGCGGCCGACGATCAGCGAGGCGACATGGAAGCCGACATGCAGGCCGGCGATGGTGACGGCGAGGCCGAGACATTCGGCGATGATGCGGATGATCGACTGCTGCTTCAGCTGGCCGCGATTGACGAGCAGCCCGTCATAGACGACCGAGAGCGAGGAGGGCAGGAACCAGCAGCTATAGAGCGCGATCAGCACACCGAGCCAGGGATCGCCCCAATAATGCAGGATGATCGACAGCGCGAAGCCGACGCCGGTGCAGAGCAGGCCGGAGATGACGGCAATCGTGCCGATCTGGTCGAGCTCGTCGCCGGTGCAATGCGACTTCATCACATATTCGCCCCAGCCGCCCTCGGCGCAGAGCACGAGCAGAATGGCGATGGCGGAACTATAGGCATAGAAGCCGAATTGCGCCGACTCCAGAACGCGGGCGGCGATCAGGAAGGCGAGCAGCTGTGCGACCTGCGAGACGATCTTTGCCGTCAGCGTCCACAGACCGGCACCGACAAAGGCGGGCATCTTGATCCGCTTTGATTTTCCGGGCTTTTCCGGCCGGTTGTTGCTGTCTTCCTCCCCAATCATCTCAGCAAACCTCGGCAGAAATTGAACCAGGAGGCGGCTGCGGTGTTATTAGGGAAAGCTTGGATGACATGCCACGGCGGCTGCCAACGCGGAAACAATCGTTGGACAAGGCCGGCGCGGTATGCGATTTCCGGCAGGACGGAGAGCTTGTACTGAGTCGGCTGCCGAGACGGTAGGGAGACAATGTCATGGTCACAGAGTCAAAGGCGGCACGAAATTCTGCATATGCGCAGAACGCAGCCAGCTTCGGTGATCTGTCCGAAAAGGCCGCTTCCGCGCACCAGGCGCCGGATACCCGGCCGTCGTTCCTGAAATACAAACTCCGTTGGGGCTTGGCGCTTCTCTGCCTCGCCTTCTGGGTCGTTCTCGCCGCCATTTTCATTTGGTGAGCCGCTCTTTCTCGTTCTGAGCGAAAAACACGACACCCACCGTCTTCCAGAGAATGCCGATATCCGTGGTGAAGGAACAGGTGCGATAATAGTCGAGATCGTACTGGACGCGTTCCTCGTATGACGTGTCCTGACGGCGGTTGACCTGCCACATGCCGGTAAGCCCCGGCGTCATCGACAGGTAGACATGCGCATTGGCGCCGTAGCGCTCGATTTCTTCGGCGATGATCGGGCGCGGGCCGACAAGGCTCATCTCGCCGCGCAGCACGTTGATCAGCTGCGGCAGCTCGTCGGCGCTGGTCATTCGCAGCAGCTTGCCGAGCCAGTGGACACGCGGGTCGTTCATCAGCTTCTGGGTTTCCTGCCACTCGGCGCGGCGCACCGGATCGGTCGCCAGGATTTCGGCCAGCCGCTCGGCGGCATCGGTGCGCATGGAGCGGAATTTCAGGCAGCGGAATGGGCGGCCATAGCGGCCGACGCGGGTATGGCTGAAGGAAATCGGGCGGCCGTCGACGATGAGCAATGCGATGACGATCAGGATCAGGGCCGGCGCGAGAAACAGCAAGCCGCCACCGGCAAGCAGAATGTCGAGTGTGCGCTTCAGCCGGTAGCCGGCAGCAACGACGCGGGTCTCCGGCGTGGCCTGATCGCCGCGGGCAAAGCCGTCGAAAGCAGATAACATGTCAAACCCCATTTACCCTTGAACCCATCGTGAGGTTGCCAGCGCATCCAGCCATTTACAATTCATCCAGAGGGTAGTCGGCTAGTCAGATAGAGGTAAGCCGGAGCGTCCAATCGTTGCCCTGCCGGGCCGAATTACCCAGCAAGTGCAGCTTGTTGACCGGGGTGGGCGCGTTCGAGGATTTCGTCGTAGAGCTCGAAAAGCGCTTCCGCCCAGGAGAGCGAGGTATGCGCCATGCTGCTGCGCTGGCGCAGGCAATTCTCGCTCATTGCGCGAACCATGGCGTCGTCGCCGGCAAGCCTGGTCATGGCGGCGGCCAGCGCCGCTATATTGCCGTTCTCGAAGGGCAGGCCGCAGCCGAGCTCGGCGATCTCGCGGGCAAGCAGGGCCGCCTGCGGGATGATCACCGGAATGCCGCTCGCGACCGCCTCGACGGCTGCGAGGCCGAAAGGCTCCGGTACGCGCGAGGAGATGACGATGCAGCGCGCGGCGGTGACGAGTGCGGCGATCTCGTCCTTGTTCTTCCAGCCATGCAGGACGACTTCGGGATAATCGCGCTCGAGGACGGCGCGCCCGGCGCCGTCGCCGATGACGTGCAGCGGAACATTGGCAAGCCGCGCCGCCTTGGCGGCATCCTCGAAACCCTTTTCGGGTTCCAGTCTTCCGATGAAGAAGAACGGCTTGTTGGCCGCCGGGCTCGGCGGCGCCTGCAGGAAGGGCTCCACCGGATTGCGGATGGTGCGGATATATTCGGCATTGATGCCGGCGCGGGTGAAATATTCATGCATGTGCTGGTGCACGATGACGATATTGGCGGGCGTATAGCGCGTCGGGAAGAAGTGCTCGCGGATCAGATGGCGCGTCGAGCGCCAGACCTTTTCGTGATAGCCGCGCTTGTCGCATTGCGTCGTCAGGCAGCGCGCCGACATCGGCGTCAGATTGCAGACCCGGTGGCTCTGATAATTGGCATAGCCGCCATTCGGGCAAGAGAGGAAATAGTCGTGCGCATGCAGGACGACGCGGGACCGGACGCGCCACAGCGCCCGGAAGATCGACGGCGACAGGATCTTCGACCAGCCATGGACATGATAGATCGTGCCGGGCGAATCCGTGCGGGCGATGACCGTGCGCAGGCTGTCATAGGCTGCCTGATTGTAGAGGCCGCCGATCGTTGCGGTCAGCTTGCCCTGGTTGACCAGCGGCTGGCCGCCGACGCCGACCATCTCGGCGGTGCCGATGCCGGCGCCAATGGTGTCGCCGGCGAAATAGGTCACCGGAATGCCGCGTTCGCGGATCAGTTCGGCGGAGAGAACGGCGAGGTTGGATGCGCCGCCAACCCGCTCTGAACGATCGTTGATGATGACGACGCGATCGGGCTGGTGGTGTCGCATCCGGTCAATCCATACTCTCGATACGCCGCGGGGTAAGTCTGCCGCGCACCAGGTCGAAGAGCGCGATCATGTTGCCCTTCAGGCGGCCGCGGCGGTCGACCCAGGGTTCCGGACGCAGGCACTTGGCGACGTTGGCGGCGAGATTGCGGCCGATCTGGACGGCGCCGTAGCGGGTGCCCATCGTCTGCTTGCGCATCAGATAGATCGGATTGGCGATCTGCGAGTAGCCGAGCTTCATACCGGCGGTGCGGGCGACCTTGACGCCGAGATGCACGCCTTCGAGGCAATCGGCCGAGACGACGCCGCCATATTCGGCGATGCGGCGGCTGAAATCGACATCCTCAAGCCAGCCATAAGCCGGCAGGTTCTCGTCGAAGCGAATCTGGCCAGCGCTGACGGCCGACATGCGGATCGCCATGTTGCAGCCATAGGCATTGTAGATCGGGCTGATGGTCATCGGCAGGTTGGACGCCTGGCGGGCGCGATCGCTGACGAGCTTAAGGCCGTCATGCACCGAGATGCCGGGGCCGATGATGCCGTCTGCCAGGACCTTGCCGGTGCACATGGCGACATCGGGGTTGGTCTGGAAGATCGATTCCAGCCGCTCGACATAATTCGGCACCATGATGAAATCGTCGTCGAGGAAGAGGATGACGTCGGCATCGTCGGCATTGGCGACGATCTCGTTGCGCTGGCGGCAGAGGCCACGCTCGGAAATGATGATCCGGACAGGGCAGGCAAGCGAGGCGAGCGACACCTGATCGATATCGCTGGTCGAGGTGACGCAGACGATGACTTCATCGGGCTGGCGCGTCTGCTTGGAGATCTGCGGCAGGATCGCCGAGAGGATGTCGCGGCGGCCGGAGCTGGCGATGCCGATCGTCATCTTCAGCGGCGAGGTCGTGGCGCGGCTGATGATCGCCGGCACCGACGAGACGGTGCGGCTCGGCGCCGATGGCGGTGCCGGCTTCAGCAAGCGGTGGCGGCCGGTGACCGGCTTGGTCTTCTCCGGTCCGAGCTGTGTCGTCACGATGCCGAGCAGGTTGATGCGGCTGGTGGCGAATTCGGCCAGCGCATTCTGGATGCGCTCGGCGGTCATCGGATTGCCGTTGCCGAGCACCAGCAGGACACCGTCCATGAAGCTGCAGATCTGGCGCGTATCGGCCGAACCCTCGAAGGGCGACATGTCGACGATGACGATCTTGAACTTGCGGCGCAGCGCCTCGATTTCCTGGCGCAGCGCCATCAGGTGGCCGAAACGCTGGTGCGGACCGGCGGTGCGCAGGATATCGGGGACGATGACGGTCGACAGCGCGCCTTCGCCATCCGTTACCGGTTCGGCCTCGGCATTGGGGCGATTGCCCTTGCGCGGCGCGGCGTAGTCGGGGCCAAGCACCTTAAGGCCGAAAGACTGGCCGCTATCGGCGGCGATCGCGCTCAGCCGGGCGCTGATGAAATCGGCATCGACGAGAACGACGTTGCTGCCTTCATGCTTGTAGACCTGGGCAAGGTTGACGGCGAGCGTCGTCTTGCCGGTGTTCGGGGCGATCGAGGTGATGCCGATGACCGTCGAGTTGTTGGAGCGGAAGGCGGCGTCGATCGATCCGCGGATGCTGCGCAACGCCTCGGTGAAGCGCGAGTAGGGTGCGTCGAGGACGCGGCGATAGGCGACGTCGATCGCAACAGGCGAGACCGCAGCGGCAAGATCGCCCTCGCGGGAGATCAGCGGGATGGTGCCAAGCGAATTGATGCCGAGCTCGTTGCGCAGGCGGCCGACGACATTGAGGCGCCGGCGGTAGCCATCGCTGAACAGCGCCATGCCGAGGCCGCCGGCGAGGCCGAGCATGCCGGTCAGCGGAATGATCAGGCTCGGCTTCGGCCAGTTCTTCGAAAGCGGTGCGGTTGCGGCCGTGACGATACGGGCGTTGCCGATCGGGAAGGACTGGCGCTGGATGGCGCCGGTCACCTGCTGCAGGATGGTTTCATAGATCCGGCGGTAGGTGGTCGCCTGGCTTTCCATTTCGGTCAGTTCGACGCGGGCGAGGTTCTTGTCGGTCCCGGCGGCGGTCAGCGTATCCAGCTGGTTCTTCAACAGCTGCTCGCGGCCCTTGGCAACTTCGAGATTGGTCGCATAGAGCGACTGGATGCGCGAATATTCGTCGTCGATCGCCTTCTTCAGACCGGCGACCTCGTCCTGCGCGGCGACGACGGCGGGATTGCCGGCGTCGTAGCGGCTCATCAGGTTGTTGAGCTTCGACACCGAGATGCTCAGGTCTTCCTGGAGCTTCTGGATGCGCGGATTGTTGACCGCTTCCTGCACCGTCGTATCCGGCGCCTCGCCGCTCTTCAGGCGGGAGATGGCGTCGTATTTGGCGGCCTCGGCCGCCGTCTGGGTGCGGGCGGCGAGTTCCTGGGTGCTGATTTCGGACAGCTGCTGCTGGTCGAGCGAGGAAGTGGCGTTGATCTCCATGATGCCGTTCTTGGCGCGGAATTCCTCGGCCTGCATGGCGGTCTCGCGGGCCTTGCGGCCGACCTCGATCAGGCGGCTTTCCAGCCACTTGGCGCCGCTCTGCGCGGCGGCGGCACGCTCGGCAAGGCCGGAGCGGATATAGGCATCGGCGATCGCATTGGCGACGCGGGCGGCCTTTTCAGGGTCGGTCGAGCTGTAGCCGATTTCGAGAATGTAGGACTGGCCGACGCGCGTGACGGTGACGCGCGACAGGAAGGACGCCATGGTCCGGCGCATCAGCGCTTCCTCGGGCGTCTCGGTGGCCGATTCCGGCGCTGCCTCGGGCTTGCGGAAGCCGTGGATGATCTCCTTGATCCCCTGCGTGATCGCGCCGCGCCAGGAGGTGCCGCCGATGATTTCAGGGTCGTGGTCGAGTTTCAGCTTGGCGATGACGTCGCGGGCGATCGATTCCGACTTGACGATTTCCACCTGGCTGGCGATTTCGGCGGCTTCGATGATGATCGTGCCGCTGAAGGCGTCCTGCGAGGCGATGCGGCCCTGTTCCGGGTCCATGACGAGGCGGGTCGTTGCCGAGAACATCGGCTCGGTGCTGAAGATATAGAGCCCGCCGGCGACAACGCCGATCGCGGTGCAGATCGCCAGGCGGGAGGCATGGCGTTTCAGGAACCGCCAGATATCGCGGAAGGAAATATATTCGCGCTGCGCCTCATCGAAACCATGATGGTTGCCGGGAACGATTTTGCCGATCTCTTGAATGACCATGTCTATCCTCGCTGAGCTCCCTAAGGCGTTTGTTTTTGTTCAGGCTCGAGGGCGGAAACGACCGTCCCCTGGAGGCTGGATGACACGTTGTAGCGAACGTCCAGAACGTCGCCGGGCTGGAGTTCTTCGGTTTCGGCGACTTCGCTCGTCGTCGGAATGTCGGCCGCGCTGCGCGTCAGCCAGAATTCCAGCGGCTGCAGGTCGACGGCTTTCAGGCTCTGGTAGCGGGAGACGGATGCACCGGCGATCTGCAGCAGCTGCAGCGTCGTGGTGCGTTTCAGCTTGGTATCTTCGATATCGGCTTCGGTCGCCTGCAGCTCCTGGCCGGCTTCCGTTGTGCGCTGGCTCTTCAGGGTTTCGGCATCGCGCTTGGTTTCGCTGAGCTTCTGCTTGGCCTGCATTGAGGCGACGACGAGGTCGAGCTTGCTGCCCTGCATTTCGGCGACCGTGCGCTCCAGCGAGGTCTTGCGCGAGGTCGTCAGGATCTTGGTGTCGACGAGCTTGGAAATGTCGGTCAGTTCGTCCTGGGCGATGGTGACCTGGCGGTCCTGCGTCGCCATCTTCTCGTCGAGCACGCTGATTTCGCTGGTCAGCAGCGTTTCGAGCTCGCTTGCCGATTGCAGCGCCCGGTTCAACGCATCGGCGCGGGCGGTAAACAGCGCCGTCTCGCTCTGGATGATCTGGCCGATGATCGGATCCTGACTGGCTGCGGCGATCTCCGGCGGGAATTCGATTGCGTCCTTGCCGGAAAACTCGGCCATCAGGCGGGCGCGCTTGGCCATCTGCTGCTTCAGCTGCAGTTCCAGGCGGCCGAGATCGCCGGCATAGCGGATCTGCTCGGCATCGGAATATTCGCCCTGCGGGCTGCTGCGGCGTTCCTTGCCGCCGGCGAGCGCCATTGCCTGCTTGACGGTGAGGCCCGGGCGGAACTCGAATTCGCCGGCGCGCTCCACTGAGCCGCTGACATAGATCATCGGATATTTGACCACTTCGACCGAGGCGGTCGGCGCGGTGGCAAGGCCGGTGATGCGCTTCAGGTTGGTGCCGATCAGCTGCGAGATCTCGTCGACGGTCTTGTCCTCGACGTTCAGCTGGCCGATCATCGGGATGAAGATGTTGCCGGCCGGCGTGACGGTGAACTCGCCGTTCAGCGCCGTCCATTCCTTGTAGTCGCCGGTGGCCGCGACCCATTCGACGACGCTGACCTTGAGGTGGGTTTCCGGGCGGACCTGGTAAGCAGCGCCGGCGAGCGCTGCCGCCGGCATTGCTGCGGAACACAGTAGCAGGGTGGCGCCCACAACCCTCGCGGACAAGGTTCCGCGCCCCTTTGCGCCTATCGTCATGTTACGGCCTCACGGTTCGCATGGCCTGGCGGACGGCCGCCGGGCATAGTGTCAGGGATGATCAGACGAAACGGTGGCGAGTAAAATCCCCTGGAGGCGGTAGGTGCAGTTAGTCCTTTTGGCCGCATGCGGTAGCTCGCGCGCACATGAGGGCGTGCGTGATGAGACCAGTGATGATCATTTCGGCTTATCGGGATGGGGAGGGGCTGGTTCGGCCTTGGAGGCGGCGCGGGCAGGGGCCGCGCCAGCCACTCTCCTTGCGTGGCAACGAAACCGGGCTCGCTCCGTGTTCCGAAGCGAGCCCTTCCGCAAGGAGCCAGGTCGCGGGATGTAGTCCGCGAGTATTAGCTGCCGCATTTGGAATTGGTTCTACTCGCTACTGTCCCCGATCCCATCAGCAGGATGCCATATCAGCGAGCGAAATCAATTAATCCCTTTGGGCTAAGGCAAAACCGCCACAGCGGCCGATGAATCGGCGCTGCGAGCGGTGGTTCGGAGGGTTCAGCTGCCCTTGGTGGCGGCGACCGTATCGGCCTTGGCTTCGGAGGAGGGTTTGGCCCCTGCGGGTGCATAGCCACCGCCGATGGCGACGTTGAGCGAGACATAGTCCTTGGCCATCTGCTGGACAGCAGCGGCAAGGCTTGCCTGGGCGGTCGAGACGTTGCGCTGCGAGTCGAGAACGTCGAGCAGCGAGGAGGCGCCGTCCTTGTAGCTGGCGGTCGAGAGCTCAAGCGATTCCTGGGTCGTCTTGACCTGGGCGCGCAGGGCTTCCACCGTCTGGGCATCGCGGCGAACGGCCGACAGCGCGTTCTCGACCTGCTCGACGGCGCTCAGAACAGCCGACTTCCAGGCGAGATAGGCAGCCTTGGCATCCGACTTGGTGATATCGACATTGGCGCGCAGACGGCCGCCGTCGAAGATCGGCAGGTTCAGCGTCGGACCGAAGGACCACGTGGTCAGGCCGCCATTGCCGCCAACCGGGCGGACGTAGGAGGGCGAGATCGAACCCGACAGCGAGATCGACGGATAGAGCTGTGCCTCGGCAACGCCGATATTGGCGGTGGCGGCGGCGAGATCGCGTTCGGCCTTGCGGATGTCGGGACGGTTGCGGATCAGGTCAGCCGGAATGCCGGCCTGCAGGCCGCCACGGAAGACCGGCTGGCGCGAGCCCTTCTGCAGTTCAGCCATCAGCGACGATGCCGGCAGGCCGAGCAGGGTGGCGATGTGGTGAGCAGAAACGCGGAAGCTGGTTTCGAGGCCGGGGATTTCGGCCTGGGTCGCCTGGACCAGACCTTCGGCCTGGACGACGTCGAGGCGCGAGGCGGCACCGGCTTCGAGCTGGAACTTGGTGAGATCGAAGGTCTCGCGGCGAGACTTCAGATCACCCTTGGAGAGTTCGATGCGCTCCTGGTAGTAGCGGGCGTCGATGTAGCTGTTGACCAGATCCTGGAGGAAGGTGAGCTTGGCGACATCGGCGGTGGCGTAGGCCGAATCCAGCGATGCGAGCGCGCTTTCCTTCGAGCGGCGGTATTCGCCGAAGAGGTCGAGCAGCCAGGAGACATTGGCTTCGCCGGCGGTGGTGTTGGTGGCGCCATGCTGGTTGCGCAGGTTGCCCATCTGGCCGCTGACGGTCTGGGATGCACCGACGACGAGGCTCGGCAGGGCGCCTGCACCGGCAACGGTGACCTGAGCTTCGGCGGAGTTGATACGCTCGAGGGCCTGCAGCACGTCGAGGTTCTGGCCGATACCCTGGGAGACCAGCGAATTCAGCTGCTGATCGCGGTAGGCCGTCCACCACTGGGCGGTCGCAACATCACCATTGCTCTTGACCCCGCCTTCGCCAAACTTCGCAGGAAGCGGCATTTCCGGCGGTACATGATCCGGGCCGCTTACGCAGCCGGCAAGTGCAACTGACATGGCGAGGCATGCTGCAACTCGCGCGATTATCGTCTGACGTATCAACGGCCCTCTCCGTGGTTATATCGACGATGCCTAATTATGGTTAACAGAGGATTGACGGCGTGCCGAGGCCCTCCGGCGGCACTAGAGCGCATTCTCCTCATGTTGGGCCAGCGGCGGCTGCGGGCGCAGCGTCTGCAGCGGCGTTTCGGCATTGGCGCCGGCCGGTGCGAAGCGGGTGGCGAGCATATCGGCGAGGTTGGCGGAGGCGGCATTGGCATCGCATTCCGTCGGTGCCGTGCAGGGAGCGCGAAGGCGGGAGGTCTTCTGCGTGCTCTTCGGCTCCTCCAGCCGGGCAATGCGGATCGACGGCTTTTCGGCCGGTTCCGACGCCGGTTCGAAGATCGGATAGATGACGATCCCCGTTACAAGACTGACAGCCACACACGCGGCGATATAGACAAGAACAAACCTCATGTTCCTATAACGGCAGCGGGGGTTTGCCATAGCAACCTGCCAATTAGGATTAGAAATGGCGCGCAAGCTTCAGCAAAACGGCGGCCACGGCCCCGCATGCGGGGTAATTCCGACGGAATTCACCGTCTTCGGGAGAAAGGGCGAAACTTTCGGCGCTGCCGCGAGTTTCGAGCTTGAGCGGCCGTGCGTGACGGCCGGAAAGACAGGAGGCGCATATGGCAGACAGATCACGGCCGGGGGCTCAGGCGAGCGAGGAAGACCTGCAGGCGCATATGGCCGAGATGGAAGCCGAGGCGATGGCCGACGATTTCATTCGCGACAATCCCGACGAGGAGGCGCTGGAAGCCGACCTGCAGAACCTGCAATACGAGCTCGAAGTTCTGCGTGCCCGGCTGGCCGTCATCAAGGAGCAGGCGGGCACCGTGGTGCGTGCCAATCTGGAATGGGCCGATCGCAGCGCTCATGACCAGCTCGGCGATTATCCGTGGCTGAAGCTTGCCGGGGCGATGGCCGGAACCTTTGTGTTCGGCCGCATGCTGCGTAACGCACCGGTTGCAGCGATCCTGGCGGCCGTTGTGCCGCTGGTTCTCTCGAAAGCGGAGAAATAGGCCCTCAGGCCTTGAACTCACGCAGGCATTTGACGACTTCGCGCAGGCCGCGGGTCAGATGCTTGTCGCGGCGCATGACGATGCCGAGCTGGCGCACGAGGCGCGGCTTGACCGGGGATGTCGCGAGATAGCCGGCGCGGTCGCGGCGCAGCGCCAGCGACGGCAGGATCGACCAGCCGAGCCCGGCTGCCACCAGTTCCTTGATCGCCTCGACGCTGCCGAATTCCATCACCGGTTCCGCCTTCAGTCCCGCAGCGGCAAACCAGCCATCCGTCGTCTCGCGGGTGTTGCCGCCGTCATAAAGCATCATCACCTTCTGCTGCAGGAAAGCCGCATCCGGGCCGCTTTCGGGCATGTCACTGCCGCGCGGCGCGACCGCGAGCAGCTCGTCTTCGTAGAAGGGCTCGACTTCCAGCGATCGGCCGGAGGCGGGGAGGGTGACGACGGCGAGATCGAGCGCGTTGGCCTCGATGTCGCGTAGGATCTCGTCGGTATTGCCGATCTTCACAGTGATCTCCAGGCCGGACATCCGCTTCTTGGCGGCGGCGATGGCGCGTGGCAACAGGTGGATCGAGGCGGTGCCGCCGCTGCCGATCCTGACGCGCCCGGCCGCCCCTTCCTTATAAGGCGCCATCGCCTCCAGCGTCGCGGCGCATTCGCCGATGATGCGGCGGGCATGGGGGAGGAGCTCGGCACCGGCGGGCGAGGGCTGGGCGCGGCGTCCGGCGCGTTCGATCAGGCGCACGCCGAGCCGCTGTTCCAGAAGCTTGATCTGCAGGCTGACGGCCGGCTGGGTGATGCCGGCGCGGTCGGCGGCGGCAGTGAAGCTGCCGAGTTCGACGACGCTGACGAATGCGGCGAGCTGTTCCAGGTTCAGCATCAGAAGAATTCCTTATGGATTGCATCAGAAGCATAAGCTTCTTTTCGTTTCCTCGCCAGCGCATGTTGCCTCCACAGACAACAGGAGAGCGGCATGGCCACAGAGATCGAAGACATCGCCGGGAGTTGGGAGCAGAAGAAGCCAAGGCTGCGGCTTGCGGCGCTGATCATCGCCTGCCGTGGGTGGATGGAGCGCAGGCGGACGCGCAATTCACTGTCCGAACTCACGGCCGACGAACTACGCGATATCGGCATGACCAGAGAGGCGGCGCGGGCGGAGGTCGCCAAGTCCTGGTTCTGGCGCTGAGCTCTTGCCTCCCGCGAAAACATTCATCCATATGGTTGACTATCGATTCGAATTTTGTATATTCAACCATACGGGTGAATAAATGGACGACGACGCACTGTCACGTATTCTGAAGGCCGCGGGCGATACCACGCGGCGGCAGATCCTTACGCTCCTTGTTCAGGAGGGAGCGCTGAGAGTGACTTCGCTTGCCGCTCATTTCGACATGTCCCTGAATGCCGTCTCCAAGCATATCAAGGTCTTGGAGGAGGCGGGACTTGTAACCCGCCGGACTCTGGGCCGCGAGCATCTGATTGCCGCGGAGCTTGAACCGCTGAGGCTGACTGAGAGCTGGTTCGGGCAACTGAAGTCCATCTGGGACCTGCGCCTTGCGGCGCTGGAGACAATTCTCGTTTCAAGGGATGACGGACATGAGTGAACTGGAACTGACCATCAACCGCAGGATCGCAGCACCGCGCCAGACGGTCTTCAATGCCTGGCTTTCGCCGGAAACGCTGGCGCGCTTCATGCGCACGCCGAGCGGCGCGACCGATGTCTCGAAAGTGTCGACCGATGCCGTCAAGGGCGGCCGCTTTTCGATCGTGATGAAGACGGCCGAGCGCGAGATCCCGCATGGCGGCACCTATCTGGAGATCGATCCGCATGCGCGGCTCGCCTTCACCTGGGAGTCGCCTTACTCGCTCGACGACAGCGTCGTCACCATCGATCTCGCCGAGGTCGATGCGAACACGACGGATATCACGCTGAAGCAGGTGAAGTTCCGCAGCGAGGAAGCCCGCGACGGCCACCGCGGCGGCTGGAATGCCATCCTCGACAATCTCCAGGGCATCATCGCCTGATGCTCACGGCCGCCGCGCCGATAACGCGCGGCGGCCGTGCTTTCTTTACTGTCCACCCTGCGGGCTGAAGGTCTTGCGCATCGTCTCGGTGTACTGGGCGTCCGATGTCGTCCAGCGCAGAGCGGCGACCATCTTTGTGTCGGGACCGGCGGGATAGCGCAGTTGGCCGGTATCGTCGGTCGCGGCGGCGAAGATCGCTTCGGCCACTTCCTTCTCGGTGCAATAGGGCGTCGGGTAATTCGCCATCTTCCCGAAATAGGCCTGCGCATAGGCGGCATAGTCTTCAGGGATAAGACCGTTCATGCGGTCGCCGCTATTGGCGGTGAAGCTTGTGGTCGGGGCATAGCCGGGCTCGACGAGCCGCGCCTTGATGCCGAAGGGTTCGAGCTCGTAGGCGAGCGATTCCGTGAAGCCTTCGACCGCCCATTTGCTGGCACAGTAGACGGCGACCATCGGCATGGCGCCGATGCCGGCGCTGGAGGTGACGTTGATAATGACGCCGCCGCCCTGTCTGCGCATCACCGGGATGATCGCCTGGCAGGCGGCGAAGACGCCGAAGCTGTTGGTCTCGAAGATTTCGCGCGTCATGCTGTCAGGCGTCGCCTCAAAGGCCGAGGCGAGGCCGATCCCGGCATTGTTGACGAAGACGTCGATCGCGCCGAAGGCTTCGATGCCGGAGGCGATTGCCGCGCTGATGCTTGCGGCGTCGGTGATATCCAGCGGCACGAGCTTCAGCCGCCCCGTCGTATCCTTGAATGTGGCGCTCTCCGGCCGCCGCATCGTGGCCAGCACGTTCCATCCCTTGTCGAGGAAGAATTCCGCGGCGGCTTTTCCGTATCCGGTCGAAGATCCGGTGATCATGATTGTCCTGGGCATGCGTAGCTCCTTTCGCTGGTGGGGAGCATAGACAAGTCGCTCGGACGATCTATAATCAGAAATCCATGACACGTTATTGATCGTCCAATATGGATCCCTTCAGCGACCTCATCGGCCTGCTTCGTCCGCATGCCGCCGTCTCCAAGCCGATCACCGGGCGTGGCGCCTGGGGCGCGCGCTACAATGCCTATGACGCACCGGGATTTGCCATCGTGCTGGAAGGCGGCTGCTTTCTGCAGTTCGAGGATGGCGAGCCGGTCAGGCTTTCGGCGGGCGATTTCATTCTCATTCCATCGACGCCGGCCTTTGCGCTGTTCAGCGATCCCAGGGCCGAGCGCATTCTGCGCGAGCCGACGGATCAGCCGGTGCGGCATGGCGAGGTTGAGGGCGAACCGGATTTTCGCATGCTCGGCGGCGGCTTCCGGATCGAGCCGGTCAATGCGGCGCTGCTGCTCGCGCTTCTGCCGGGGATCATCCACATCCGCGCCAATGAGGGCGAGGCGGACCGGCTGAAGCGGATCGTCGCCCTGATCATCGAAGAGAGCGTCGAGGACCGGCCGGGGCGGGAGCCGGTTGTCGAGCGGCTGCTGGAGGTGATGCTGGTGGAGGCGCTGCGCTGGGGCGGGATGAACGGCGAGACGATGCCGTCAGGCATGCTGCGGTCGATGCGCGATCCGTCGCTTGCCCGCGCCTTGCGGGCGATGCATGCGGATGTGCGGGAGCGCTGGACGGTCGAGGGGCTGGCGAAGCTTGCGGGCATGTCGCGTTCAGCCTTTGCCGCCCGCTTCGCCGAAGCGCTGGGTGCGACGCCGATCGACTACCTGGCGCAGTGGCGCATGGCGCTTGCCCGCGATGCGCTGAGCCGCGGCGATATCAGCCTCGACCGGCTGGCCGGTGATATCGGCTATGATTCGGCGAGCGCCTTCAGCACCGCCTTCCGCCGGCACAATGGCTGTTCGCCGCGCGAGTTCGGGCGCTCCGCGGGGCGCTGAGATCAGTCGGCGTGCCGTGTGCGGCGGCTGACGAGATCGTCACCGGCCTGCGGCGGCAGACGCCAGAAGGTGATGACGCTGGAGGCAGAGACCAGGCCGACGACGGCAAAGGCGATGTGGAAATCCGACAGCAGCAGTCCGCCGCCATGCATGCTGCTGGTGATATCGAGCGAGGCACCGGCAACGGCGACGCCCATGGCCATCGAGACGCGCTGGGCGACCGCATTGATCGCCGTTGCCTGGCCGGTATCGGCCTCGTCGACATCGCCGAAGGACATAGCGCTGATGCCGGAGAAGGCCATCGAGCGGAGAATGCCGCCGACGAGCAGGCAGGCCATGATCACCCAGATCGGCGTTCCCGGATGGAACAGGGCGTTGATGCCGAGCAGCACGGCGGAGATGAAGGTGGTGACGATCAGGATTCGGCGGAAGCCGAATAGCGCGAAGGTGCGCGCCGCGCCGAATTTCGAGCTCAGCGATCCCACGGCGGTGATGAAGGTCACCATGCCCGACTGGAACGGCGTCAGGCCGAAGCCGAGCTGCAGCATCAGCGGCATCAGGAAGGGAAGGGCACCGAGCCCCATGCGGAAATTCGAGGCGCCGACGATCGAGGCGCGGAAGATCGGATAGCGGAACATGCGCGGATCGAGCAGCGGATGCTCGGTGCGCTTGGCATGCCAGAGATAGGCGATCCCCATCAGCATGCCGATGGCGATCGTCGTATAGCCGTAATACATCGGCAGCGCCGGCAGGCTGACGACCGAGATGCCGAAGACGAAGGCGCTGAAGCCGATGCCGGAGAGGAAGAAGCCGGTGAAATCGAGCGGCTTCGGCTCACGCGGCTCGACCGGCGGCAATAGCCGGGTGACGAGGATGATGCCGGCAATGCCGATCGGCACGTTGATCCAGAAGATCCAGTGCCAGCTGAGATAGGTTGTGAAGAAGCCGCCGACAGGCGGGCCGAGGATCGGGCCGACCAGTGCGGGAATGGTCAGCCAGGCCAGCGCATCGACCAGCTGATGTTTCGGCGTGCCGCGCACCAGAAGCAGGCGGCTGACCGGCGTCATCATCGAGCCGCCGGCGCCCTGCACCAGCCGCCAGAAGACGAAGGCGCCGATCGAACCGGAAAACGCGCAACCGATCGAGCCGATCATGAAAACGCCGATGGCGATGCGAAAGATATTCAGCGCCCCGAAACGATCCGACATCCAGCCGCTGATCGGAATGAAGACGGCAAGCGCCACGAGATAGCTGGTGACGGCCAGCTTCAGCGCGATCGGCGATGTGCCGATATCGGCGGCGATCGCTGGCAGGCTGGTGGCGATGATCGTCGAATCCATCCGCTCCATGAAGAGCGCGATGGCAAGAATGATCGGCGTGAGACGAGGCAAGGGCATTGACCGGTAAATGATGCGCGGCCGTTATAGGACGCATTGCGGCCGCGCACCAGTTCAACTTCTCGCGGGTTATCTGCCCTTCAGCCCGAACAGGGCCTCGGCATTGCGGAAGCAGATCTTTTCCATGTCTTCCTTCGGAAGATCGAGCGAATTCAGGATCTTCAGCGTGTCGCGGATGTAGCCCGGACCCTTTTCCGGATCGAAGGGCGAATCCGAGGCGAAGAGGATGCGGTCGCTACCGTAGAACTCCAGGCCGCAGATCGTTGCTGCCTTGGAGCCGAAGACGGCGGTATCGGCGTAGAAGTCCTTGAAATAGTCGAGCGGGCGCTTCTTCAGGCGCTTCAGCACCAGCGTCAGGTCCTCGTCCGTGGTGCGCTTGCCGAGCTGGTCCCAGCCCGGGCCGACGCGTCCTTCGAAATAGGGAACCATCTCGCCCATGTGGTGGGCGAGAACCTTCAGGTCCGGCAGGCGGTCCATGAAGCCTGAGAAGACCAAGCGGGCCATGGCGGCGCTGGTTTCATAGGGCCAGCCGAAGGTCCACCAGATCTCGTATTTCGACTTGTCCTCGGTGGCGTAGTCGGTCATCGAGGCGTTGCGGGAGGGATGCAGCAGCACCGGCTTGTTGTGCTTGGCGGCGACCTCGAAGATCGGGAAGAAGCGTTCCTCGTCGAGAGGCGCGCCGTTGACGTTGGTGTGGATCTGCAGCCCGTTGGCGCCGAGTTCGGTAAAGGCGCGCTCGGCTTCGCGAACAGCGGCCTCAGGGGCGTTCATCGGCAGGGCGGCGACGAAGCCGGCGAAGCGTTCGGGATACTTCTCGACGAGCTCGGCCTGGCCGTCATTGGCGATCCGGGCAAATTCGGTCGCGAGTTCCCGGGCCGCCCATGGCTTCGAGCGGCGGCATGCCGAGCGAGATGATCTGCCGGTAATCGGGAAACTCGTCCATGACGCGGAAGCGGGTTTCGAGATCGTAGATGCAGGGCACGCCCTGCATGCGGCGGCCGATATCCTTGCCGGCGCCGTCAAGCTTCTGGATACGATCCCAGAGCGCCTTCGGGAAGAAATGGTTGAACGCATCGATATAATACATCGGACTCCTCCTAAGTCGTATGTGTATGGCCGCCTCAGCCGCGCTTCAGCCGGCGGACGAGATAGGCGAAGGTCGCCTTGAACATCTCGTCGCGGAACATGTGCTTGCGCTTGGCCTTGATATCCTCGGGCTTACCGAGCGCCTTGGCGCCGCCGGCAGCCTCGACCCACAGCTGCATCATGCAGGCATTCTCCAGCGACAGCGCCAGATAGATCGCCTGTTCGATGGTGGGGGCGGCGGTGACGATGCCGTGGTTCTGCAACAGCATGGCGCCATGTTCGCCGAGACAGGCGGCGACCGCCTTGCCGCGCTCGGCGGTGGTGATCAGCTCCGTGGTTTCGGAAAAGACCGGCAGGCCCTCGGCGAAGATCGAGCCCGGATGGCCGACCGGCTGCAGCGGCTTGCCGAGCGCCGAGAAGGCAGTGGCATAGGGCGCGTGGGTATGGACGACGGCGTTCAGATCCGGCCGGGCGCGCAGCACCTCGGAATGGATATAGACCTCGTTGTGGCGGCCGAACTCGCCGTCCACCTTCTCGCCGTCGAGATCGACGGTGATGATGTTGTCGAGGGTGATCTCCTCAAGGCCGAATTTCGACGGCTTCATGTAGAAGCGGTCGGGTTGCTCGGGGACGCGGATCGAGACGTGACCGCGCGTCCAGTCGCCCTGGCCGGCAGCTTCCAGAATGCGGCCAGCCTCGATCATCCGCTGCTTCAGGTCTTCATGCATCGTCTTGTTCTCCGAGGAATTGTCACACCGGATGCCGGTGCCGGACCAGGCCGGTTCGAATGCGGCGCCGCTGCCGTCGCAGGCGCTACACACGATGTTTGTCGCCGCGCTTGCGGCCCTGCGATATGTCGAGGAAGAGCTCGGACGGTGTGACCTTGCGGTCGATCAGGCCCTGTTGGTGGGCATAGCCGATCACCGTTTCCAGCGTTTTGGCGTTCTGCCCGTCGAGGCCGTAGGCCCAGGGATCGTCGCCCATGATCTCCTGCTGCTCTTCCCAGGCCTCGCGATACCAGGCGAGCGGCACGATGCGCGGGTTTTCCATGCGCTTCATGGCGATCTGCTTCGCTTCTTCGAAGGCGATGTAGAGATTGATCGGCACCCAGGGGTGACGCTCGACGATCTCAGGGCGGATGCCCATCACATGCATGATCGGGAAGATGCCGGTTCGTTCGTAATAGGCGATCTCTTCGGCCTTGTAGTCCGGGAACAGGCGGCCGACGCGCGGGTCGCGCTTCTTGATGGGGGCGATCAGGTCGGGATGCAGCAGTGCGTCGATCTCGCCGTCGACAAGCATCTGCTCGATCGACTTGTCCTCGCCGATCTTGTGCAGCTTCAGGCCGGAGGGAAGCTTGTAATCGACGTCCTCGTCGAGCTCCGAATACCAGGTGTTCCCCGACAAGAAGCTCGGCGGCGGGCAGGCCTAGGGCTGAGCCGGATCAGTTCCTGAACAGGCTCAGCAGGTTCTGTGGGGCGTTGTTGGCGATCGACAGCGACTGGATCGCCAGTTGCTGCTGTGTCTGCTGCGCCGTCAGTTTCGAGGATTCGTCTTCCATATCGGCATCGACCAGCCGGCCGACGCCGC
Organism: Rhizobium sp. OAE497; assembly: GCF_040546565.1. Taxonomy (NCBI): domain Bacteria; kingdom Pseudomonadati; phylum Pseudomonadota; class Alphaproteobacteria; order Hyphomicrobiales; family Rhizobiaceae; genus Rhizobium; species Rhizobium sp. OAE497. The sequence goes on along the minus strand of NZ_JBEPOA010000001.1, from coordinate 2,766,193 downwards.
TGTCGACGGAGTCCGAGAGGTCGTGGGCAAAATCCATCGACATCTCGACGCCCTTGCTGAGCGAGCCAATGGTCGAGGCCACCGCCGTCATCTGCTTGGTCATGCCTTCCACCGTCGCCAGCATGTCGTCGAGCTCGTCATCCGTCGTTGAATTGTCGATGGCGATATCGACGGCCGTTGCCGGGGCGGTGGCGCCCTTCAGCATGACGTAGTTCTTGGCCGAGCCGACCTCGACTGCAAAGGCTTCGGTGGAGAGGATGCCGTATTCGCCGGAGCCGCCGTTATCGACGAAATACTGGACGTCAGTAGAAGTCCGGGGTGCTGGCGTATTGATCGGATAAGACACCGTTCCGACCCTGACGGTGCCGTCGCTGTTGCGGATGAAATAGGCCGGAATGCTTTTGTCGGCGGAGTCGGCGCCGGTGTTCCACGAGAGCCAGTTCTGGCCGTTGAACGAGGCGGAATCGGACGTCGACTGCAGCTGCTGCTTCAGCTGCGTCAGGTCTTCGTTGATCTTCGTCTTGTCGACACCGTCTTCATAGGCGGCAACCAGCTTTGCCTTCACTTCCGACATCAGGTCGATCGACGAAGCAATAGCCGTATAGGTCGTATCGAGAACCGCGCCGCTGAGGCCGAGGGCGTCCTGAACCGCCGACAGAGCCTTGCTGTCGGAGCGCATCGTCGTCGCAATCGCCCAATAGGCGGCGTTGTCAGAGGCCTTTTCGATGCGAAGGCCGGTGGAGACGTGCTGCTGCGTTCCTGAAAGCGAGGCGTTCACAGAGCGCAGGGATTGGAGCGCAGCAATAGCCGCGTTGTTCGTGATGATCGACGACATCCGAAACCCGTAGAAATGAATTGTGGGGGAGGGAGATGCGTCATGCACCGGAGTGCGGTTCTTATCAGTTTGTTATGCTTAACAGTTGGTTACCGCTGCAATTTCAGATTTCACACCTGGCGCTGCGGCGCCGGATTCGTCGAGACGAAGTCCTCGGCTTCGGCACGCAGCCATTCGCAGAAGATCACCGATTTGCGGTTTCGCCTGGCGCGGCGGAGCGCCACATATTCGTGGCCGCTGTCGATGAAGCCGAAGGGGGCGGCGAGCCTGTCGTCGCGGATATCGCCGGTGACATAGGGCCAGGGCGCAACACAGACGCCGAGGCCGGCGCCGGCTGCTTCCAGCATGAAATAGAAATGCTCGTATTCGACGCGTGGACCGCCCTCGATGGCAATGCCGGAGCGGGTGAGCCAGTCGCCCCAGGCGCGGAGCCTGGTCTTGGTGTGCAGGGCGGGCAGGCCGCTGACCGTGGAGGCGAGCGATGGGGCGACGACGGGGCCGGTCTGCTCCGGAAAGAGCGGGATGACATCGGCGCCGTCGGGCCAGGGCGCGGTGCCGACGCGGATCGCCACGTCAAAGCCGTCGCGGGAGAAATCGACGGGGCGGGACGAGGCGGTCAGCCGCACGTCGATGTCAGGATGTTCGGCCTGAAAGCGATAGAGCCGCGGGATCAGCCAGCGCATGGTGAAGGTGCCGGGGCAGGAGACGTCGAGCGCGCCGTCGGCGGTATCGGCGACCGAGCGCACCGACATGTCGATCTGGTCGAAGGCGGCGACGAGGCCGGGCAGTAGCGTCTGGCCCGCTTCCGTCAGGCGCAGCCGGTTCTTCGGTCCCTCGAAGAGCGAGACGCCGAGGACCTCTTCGAGATGCTGGATCTGGCGGCTGATGGCGCTGTGGGTGACGTTCAGCTCGTCGGCGGCAAGCGTCATGCGCCCGTGGCGGCCGGCGGCTTCGAAGGCGCGAAGGGCGTTCAGGGAAGGAAGGCGTCTTGCCATGTCACACTTCCGCTATGTGCGTTTTGGGAACAAACTCTGTTCGAGCTTATCGGTTTTCAGGCTGGAGATTATGGTGTTTTCTCCGATCGCAACATTAGGGCAAAGCCGCAAAGCGCACAACAGCTCTGAAATGCCACGGCATTCGGGGAGGGCGAAGCTTTGCCCACCAAGGGATTTGAAAGCATGAGCAACAGACATACGGATGGAAGTGCCGGCGACGCCAATTACGGCGTGATCGGCACCAATTACACGCAGTACCGCCAGCCCGATCCGCATATTGCCGCCTTCATCTGGAGCGCGCTCGGCGATGCCAAGACGGTGCTGAATGTCGGCGCCGGGGCCGGTTCCTACGAGCCGACGGACCGGGTGGTGACGGCGGTCGAGCCGTCGGCCTCGATGCGGGCGCAGCGCCCGGCCCATCTTCCGGTCGCGATCGACGCGGTGGCGGAAAAGCTGCCCTTCGACGACAAGAGCTTCGACGGCAGCATGACGACCTTCTCCGTCCACCAGTGGTCGGATCTGAAGGCGGGTCTTGCGGAGATGCGCCGTGTCACGCGCGGGCCGGTCGCGGTGCTGAGCTGCGATCCGGATGAGCTGCATCGTTCGTGGCTGCAGGTCTATGCGCCGGAGATGATTGCCGTCGAAGCCAGCCGTTACCCGTCGCTGGCGTCGATCTCAGAAGCGCTCGGCGGCACAGTCGAGATCCGGCCGGTGCCGATCCCGCTGCATTGCACCGATGGTTTCAGCGAAGGCTATTACGGCCGCCCGGAGCGGCTGCTCGATCCCGGCGCGCGCCGTGCGAATTCCGCCTGGAGCTTCGTTGATCCCTCCATCGGCGAGCGTTTCGTCGAAGAGCTCGGCCGTGATCTGAAGGATGGCAGCTGGGACAAGCGGTACGGCGCGTTGCGCACGCAGCCCTTCTTCGAGGGGTCGCTGCGGCTGATCGTTTCCATGCCTTAAAGGCCGAAGACTTAGGCGAGTTCCTTCGTCGCGTCGTCGAAGGAGCTCGCATCGCCGAGCGCTGACGACATCAGCATGGCGCCTTCGAGGGTGGCGAGCACCTTCAGCGCTTCCTCGCGCGTCATGCCCGACGCCATCAACCTTTCGATGCCGACTTCGAAGAAGCGCTTCGCCTCCGCCGCAACCTCATCGGGCAGATCGCGCGAGGCAGCGCCCAGCGCGCCGCAGAGGCACATGCGGCCATCTTCGGCAAAGGAACGCTGGAAGACGCGGCGCCAAGCGGCGACCGTGTTCAGGCCCGACGACTTTTCCGCCTCGACAGCATCGCCGAACCGGTCCGTGTAGCGATGGGCGACAGCGGCGGCCAGTGCCTCCTTGGTGGGGAAATGGTAGTGGACGCTGGCGCTCTTGATGCCGACTTCAGCGGCAATCTCGCGGAAACTGAATCCGTTATAGCCACCCTGTCTGATCATGCGCTCTGCGGCGTCCATGATTGCCTGCACTTTTTCCGACATTGTCACCTTCTCTCTATCTATTGATAGATAGGTCTTGAAATCTGTTAAAGCAAGCGCTAAGTGGTGTTGCCTATCTACTGATAGATAGATAAGGAGATAATCATGCGCTTTGAAGGTAAAGTAGTCGCGATCACTGGCGGCGGTTCGGGAATTGGCAAGGAAGTGGCGGCCCGCTTCGTCGCCGAGGGGGCTTCGGTCGCCATCAACGGCCGCGATCTCGCCAAGCTGCAGGCTGCCGCCAAGGAAATCGATCCTTCCGGCAAGAAGGTCATCGTTTCCGCCGGTGACATAGCCAATCCGGCAACGGGCGCAGCCCTGGTCGACGCCGCCGTCAAGGCATTCGGCACGCTCGACATCCTCGTCAACAATGCCGGCGTCTTCAACCCGAAGCCGTTCCTCGACCTCACCGAAGGCGATTACGACTGGTATCTGGACACGATCCTGAAGGGCAAGTTCTTCACCGCGCAGGCTGCTGCCAAGGTGATGAAGGACAAGGGCGGCGTCATCGTCCAGACCGGCTCGATGTGGGCGATCCAGGCGATCGGCGCCACGCCGTCGGCTGCCTATTCGGCTGCCAATGCCGGCGTTCACGCCATGGTCCGCAACCTGGCGATCGAGCTTGCACCTTATAACATCCGCATCAACGCGGTTGCTCCGGCTGTCGTCGAAACCCCCGTCTACAACACCTTCCTGTCTGCCGAGCAGGTCAAGGAAGTGCTGCCGACCTTCGACGCCTTCCATCCGCTCGGCCGCAACGGCCAGCCGAAGGATGTCGCCGAGGCGATCCTCTTCCTCGCTTCCGAGCAGGCTTCGTGGATCACCGGCACGGTTCTCCCGGTTGATGGCGGCGTCACCGCCGGCCGCCAGTAAGGATGATGCAGATGATGGATTGGAACGGATATCGCGACGAACTGCTCGGCCGCGTCGGTGAACTCGGCAAGCTGACGCCGGATACGCTGCGTGGCGTTGTCTCGCTCGATCGTGCCGGCGAAAAGGCAAACCACCTCGGCCCGAAGATGCGCGAACTGATCGCGCTCGCCGTTGCCGTCACCACCCGCTGCGACGGCTGCATTGCCGTTCACGGCAAGGCGGCGATCGAGCACGGGGCGACCGAGGAAGAGATCGCCGAGGCGCTCGGCGTCGCGATTGCGCTCAATGCCGGTGCCGCTCTGACCTATTCCGCCCGGGTTCTCGACGCCGTCGCAGCCCTTCCGAACAAGTGACATCGAGGGGCCGGCCGTAATGCCGGCCCCTTTTCAACCTTCAGGAATGACAATGCAGACATCTGTTGCGATCATCGGCGGCGGCCTTGCCGGACTTCATGCCGCAAGGCTGCTTCACGCAGCCAATATCGATTTCCTGCTGTTCGAAGCCCGCGACCGGCTGGGCGCGGGCGGATCTTCTCCGTCGACGAGACGGGCAGCGTTTCGGCCGACGGCTTCGATCTCGGCCCTTCCTGGTTCTGGCCGCAGATGCAGCCGGCGATCGGTGCGCTTGTCGCCGAGCTCGAGCTGCCGGCCTTCGCGCAGGCGAGCGACGGCGACGTCGTGTTCGAGCGCATGTCGCGCGAGCCGGTGCAGCGTTACCAGGGCTACCGGCAGGAGCCGCAATCGATGCGGCTGACCGGCGGCACCAATGCGCTGGTGCGGGCGCTGACGGCGGGACTGCCGGAGAATTGCATCTTCCTGAGCCGCAAGGTCACCGCCGCCGCGCTTGGCGCCGATGGCGTGACGCTGACCGTTTCGAATTCTACCGGCGGGCAGGAGAGTGTTCAGGCCGTGCATGTGATCTTTGCCCTGCCGCCACGTCTGCTCGAAGCCACCGTTTCCTTCTCGCCGCCGGTTTCGACAGTCATGGCCTCGCGCTGGCGCCAGACGGCGACCTGGATGGCGCCGCATGCGAAATTCTTCGCGCTTTACGACCGCCCGTTCTGGCGACAGGAAGGTCTGTCGGGAACGGCGCAGAGTATGGTCGGACCGCTGGTCGAGATCCATGATGCGACGACCGCGACGGGCTCCGCCGCTCTCTTCGGCTTCCTCGGCGTCGGCGCGGATGAGCGCCAGTCTATCGGCGAAGACCTGCTCACGCATGCCTGCGTCCAGCAGCTCGGCCGCCTCTTCGGCGAGAAGGCGCTGCAGCCGCGGGCAACGCTGTTCAAGGATTGGGCTGCCGATCCGGCGACCGCCACGAAGGCCGACCGCACTGGCGGCGCCCATCCGTCGCCCGACCGCAGGCCCTGGGTGGATGGCGCATGGCAGCCCTTCATCTCGCTTGCCGGAAGCGAAACCAGCCAGACCGATCCCGGCTATCTCTCGGGCGCGGTCGACGCGGCCGAACGGACCGTTTCTGCAATCATCGGATCGCGGCGCGCGGCTGCGAACAGGAGGTAGACATGCTGACAGGAAAGACTGCACTGATCACCGGCGGCTCCAGCGGCATCGGCCTTGCGGCGGCGCGCCGCCTGATCGCCGATGGCGCCCGTGTCGCCATATCGGGCACCGACGAGGCCAAGCTCGAAGAGGCGCGGCGTGAACTCGGCGGCGAGACCATGGCGATCCGCGCCGACGTGCGCTCGCTTACCGACCTGAAGGCGATGGCGAAGCGGGCGGCCGACGCATTCGGCACGATCGACATTCTCTTCGCCAATGCCGGTGTCGCCTATGGCACGCCGATTGCGACGACCGAAGAGGAGGCCTTCGACCGGCTGATGGACATCAACGTCAAGGGCGTGTTCTTCACCGTGCAGAGCGTGCTGCCCGTCATGGCCGACGGCGGTTCGATTATCCTCAACACGTCGTGGCTGAACAAGGTGGGCACGCCGGGGCGCGCCGCGCTCTCGGCCTCGAAGGCGGCTGTCCGCTCCTTTGCCCGCACGCTCTCGGCCGAACTCACCGAGCGCAAGATCCGCGTCAACTGCGTCAGCCCCGGGCCGACCGATACGCCGATCCATCACAGCGCTGGGCAGACAGCCGACGACTACAAGGCCTATACCGAGCGGGTCGGCGCCCGCGTGCCGGCCGGGCGTATGGGGCGCCCGGAGGAGATCGCAGCCGCGGTGGCGTTTCTCGCCAGCGACCAATCGAGCTTCATGCTCGGAACCGAAATACTTCTCGATGGCGGATTGGCGGAGCTTTGACCATGCGTATCAATGACGACCTGACGAAACCTGTAACCGTACATTCGGCGGCACTCGACTGGATCCCAAGCCCGGCGCCGGGCGTCGACCGCAAGATGCTGTTCCGCATCGGCGAGGAGAAGGCGCGCGCCACCTCGATCGTCCGCTATGCCGCGGGCAGTGCCTTTCCGCCGCATACCCATACCGGCGGCGAGGAATTCGTGGTGCTCGACGGCATCTTCCAGGACGAGCATGGCGACTATCCGGCCGGATCCTACATCCGCAACCCGCCGGGCACCTCGCATATGCCGGCCTCGGCAGGCGGCTGCTCGATCTTCGTGCGGCTCTGGCAATTCCGCGCCGAAGACCGCGACCAGACGGTGCGCCGCCCGGGCGAGGGCCGCAAGGATACGCCGCGCCCCGGCGCCGAGAGCGCTCTCATTCTCTTCGACGACGGCCGTGAGCAGGTGCGCCTCGAAGAGTGGCGGGCAGGGGCGGCTGTGACCGTCGACAATGCCGAAGGGCTGGAATTCCTGGTGCTGAAGGGGTCGCTGACTGTCGATGGCGAGCGGCTGGAACGCCTCGCCTGGGGCCGCCTTCCGGCAGGTACTTCGCTTGCCGCAGAAGCCGGCGCCGATGGCGCGCAGGTCTGGATGAAGCGCGGGCCGCTCATGCACGCGGATGTCTGCGCGTTTTGATTGCAATCCGATGGTCCCGGGTGCTGCCCGAGACCTGGCGGGCGATAGAAGTCTGTTTTATCGTCGCTGCCTTTCCGGAAATGAAATCGAACGAAAACAACGAATTACGGGATAGAATTTCAAGCGGCGGCAAGTTTCTTGGGTCTTGCCGTTGCCAAATATTAAATTGACATTATATTGGCGTTATCGACCATTGCTTGTGACGTCGTCCGAGAGCGCTTTCGCCTCTTCAGATTTCCCTCCAAATAATCGATCTCATTCCGCAGGGTTTCGCGGGAAAAACACACGGTTGCTTTGAAAGGAAATCGTTATGAATACAGGTACAGTCAAGTGGTTCAACGCCACCAAGGGTTTCGGCTTCATTCAGCCTGACAACGGCGGCGCCGATGTCTTCGTCCATATTTCTGCAGTTGAACGCGCAGGCATGCGCTCGCTCGCAGACGGACAGAAGATCAGCTACGAAATCGTGCAGGACCGCCGCTCGGGCAAGAGCTCGGCAGATAACCTGCAGGCTGCATAATTTGTCAGCGCCTCGCGCGACCACGGATGTACTGGCGCGCTGAGACGATGACGGAGGAAGGTCGGGAGCAGTCCCGGCCTTTTGTTTTTTCGCTTCATTCGGAGAATGGCATGGCAACCCGCCGCTATCAGCCGGGCGATAACATTGTCCTGAAGCCGGGGATATTCGCCGGTGGGCAGGCCTTTGGCGCCGGGCGCATCGTCTCCGTCCTGCCTGCCGCGCAGGGCCTCGTTCATTACCGTGTCAGGTTCCAGAACGAGAATTACGAGCGGAGCATCCGCCAGGACGATATCGACGTTCTGGCCTCGCCATCGTCGCTTCCCCCTGTGGAAACACAGGCCAGTGCGGAAGCCGCGACATCAAGCTGGATCAACGCGAATGCGATCCGGATCAGGAAATAACGGCCTTAAGGCCGATTAAGGAGACGTCTTGCAGGTACTCGTCCGCGATAACAACGTCGATCAGGCTCTTCGTGTGCTCAAGAAGAAGATGCAGCGCGAAGGCATCTTCCGCGAAATGAAGGCGCGCAGCGCCTATGAAAAGCCGTCGGAAAAGCGCGCCCGCGAGAAGGGCGAAGCCGTTCGCCGGGTCCGCAAGCTCGCCCGCAAGCAGGCGCAGCGCGAAGGCCTGCTGCCCGGCCCGAAGAAGAAAGTCGTGGCTCGCAGCCGCTGACATCAGTCAGCGTTCCGGCACTGGCGTTCCGCCGAAAGGGAGGAAGCATGAGCAAGACGAAAGACAATCTCTTCAAGCCCGAGAAGCTCTCGGCGCAGGCCAAGGCCGAACAGACAAACTCGATGGCCAAGGAAATCATGGCCAGCGAGCTCCTCGACCGGCAGAAGAAAACGGAACGGCTGCGGGCGCTGCGGCTGGCGCAGCCCGCTCCCGAAGAGCCGGCCAAGAAGACGCGCGGCGCCAAGAAGGCCTAGGTCTCAGCGTCCCAAATGGCGCTTACGCGCAATGATCAGGCGGCCGTCTCCGGCTGCCTGATGCGCGCCTCTATGGCGCGGACCGAATGGCCGCGCAGCTTCTCCAATGTCGTCATCGGGAAGGTGATCTCTGAAAGCGCCCGGATGAAGCTCGTCTCCTCGGGCTTCGAGAAGCGCACGAAGAGGCTGCCTTCCTGCGCGCGCACGCGGGCGCAGGTCAGGAAGATCTCGAACTTTCCAAGGCAGAGATAGAAGTGATCGGTCAGCAGCTCGATATTGCGCGCCTGCAGCACAGCTGCGGTCTCGCTGATGCTGACGATGCGCACCTGATGGGCGGCAAAGGACTTCACGCCTTTGACCGGGCAGAGCGCCCGGGCGACGAGATTGACCCTGGTAAAGACCGGCTCGGGATTATCCCCGGCGAAGGCCAGCCGCGACAGGTAATTGCGGTGAGTGCTGGAGCTCAACATGAAATGGCTGCTGAAAAGAAATTAACGAATTCTTAACCATGTAGCTCCCGTCCCCGAAAAAGGCAACGCGCAATGCGTGTGGCGCCTCGCAAAGATGTTGATGGCATTTGGTGTGACTGGCGCGCCTCGCAATCACGAAGTGAGTCGGGCAGAGATTCGCGCGGCCGGGGGACCGTCAGGGCATAGCCGGCGATGCCGGATCAATGCCTTCGGCCCTCATTCTGTTTCGATATGGCAAGCTTCCGGGCGGTTCATTGTGGACCGCAACCATCTGTTAACGCTGATGGGTCGCGGAAAATCGTTTTTGGCTGCGGCGCGCCATCCGCCCGTCCTAAAATCATCGCGTGCCCAACGGCCGACCGGACGCGTTTTCCTTAAGATGGTGCTTTATGTCTAATATTTCCGATGATTTGCCGCCGTTTGGCGAGGCTCCCGCCGATAGCGGAGCGGAGAAGAACGATCCCGTTACGGAGCGGTTGCGTCAACATGAGGCAAACCTGCTGTTCTCGGCGGTGCCGCCCGAGGTTCTCGCGGCTGTCGGTCCCGATCTCAGGAAGAAGGTCGACGATATCCCGGTTGAGATCGAGGTGGTGATCGGTCGCGCGCGCGTTTCCGTTGCCGAGCTGATGCGGGTCGATCCCGGCCACAGCTTCCGGCTCGACAGCCGCTTCGGCGGTCCGGTCGAACTGCTCGTCAACGGCCGGCTGATCGGCCACGGAGAGATCGTCGCCGATGCCGACGATAATGTCATCGGCGTGCGGATGATCCGCATCGCCGGCTGACTTTCATTTCGCATGGGGGCGAAGGAATGGGCCATGAGGCCTGCAATGCATGCCGGACGGGATAGCGGGGGCATCCGGCAAGAAGGAGGCTGCAAGGAGACATCATGACGATGAGAGCCTGCATTATGACTGAAAGCCATCTGAAGACGGTGCTGGAAATGCTGCGCGACAAGCCGGAGCTGTTTTCGGCGAAATCGCTGATCGAGGCGGCATTGGCGGAGGTGGAGACCGTAAGGCAGAACCAGGCTGCGGTGTTTCGCCGGGCCGGAAGCCGGAGGATGCGAATGGGGTGAGGCCGAAGACCGCCTGGCGGCGCGGGGCGCGCGATCGCGCTCCGCCATCTGTAAACCAGGCGTAAACCTTAGCCGAAGCGCAGCTCTGCCGATCTGCACCACCCCGGACCTTGGGCCGATGTGCGGCGTCCCGGCCGGCGCTAACCTCCGCTCGACTCGAACAAAGGTTCGACGCGATTCAGGAGGATCATCATGCGCATTCGAATTCTGGCATCCGTTGCCGCTCTTTCCCTGGCCGTGGCGGCGAGCTCTGCCGGCATGATCGGCTTCGACACCGTCGCCTTCGCCAAGGGCGGCGGCAATGGAGGTGGTAATGGTGGCGGCCATGGCGGCGGCAACGGTAACGGCGGCGGCAATGGCAATGGTGGAGGCAATAGCGGCAGCCACGGAAACAGCGGCTCGCACGGCGCGTCGTCGCAGAGCGGCTCGAAAGGCAAGTCGCAGGCGGCCAAGAGCAAGGGCGTGACCGACGACATCGACGCGACCGAGGATACGGACGTTGCCGGAGCCAAGCCGGCCATGGCCTCCCAGCTTGCCGGGCTGAACTCGCTGAAGCGCAGCTACAAGGCCTATCTGCACACGTCGGACCCGAAGATGAAGGCGATCGCCGCCTATGCCACGGCCTATGCGCAATATGAACTCGACAACGGCACATTCCCGGCCGCCGACGACCCCGAACTCGGCGACGCCGCCCTCGAAGCAGCGCTCGCCTCGGCAACCAAGACCGGCACGGTCACCCCTGCCGCGCTCGACAAGGCCAAGACGATCCTCGGCGTCGGAGAGGCCGACGGCAAGATCGACCAGATCCGGGGAACGCTGGAGAAGACCGAGGTGGTGACACCGACGGACCCGGCGGCGCCAGCCGATCCGGTGACGGATCCGGTGGTGGTGACGGATCCGGCAACGCCGGCAGAGCCGGTGGTAGAGCCGGTCGTGACGGCGCAGTAAGGTTCTTCAGGCGAGGGCGGCCTTCAGCTTCCGAGCAGAAGCGCCGCCAGCGCCACCTGCGAATTGACCCCGAGCTTGGAATAGATGCTGCGCAGGTGGGTGCGGACCGTTTCGTAATGCATCTGGCAGGCTGTCGCGACTTCGCGCGGGGTGTTACCGGAGGCGACGCTGAGCGCCACCTTTATCTCGGTGACCGTCAGCTTCGACGTTTCCATCAGGGCGCTGCGCCTGTCCTTCAGCGGCGCGGCGACCATCGGCTCGGCAATGATCGCGACGGTCGGTCCCTCCATGAACTCGGTGAAGGCGCTGGACTGAATCCGCACCATGGTCAGCCGGTAACTGCTGTCTGCGCCATCCGCCTGGACGATCGCCGTATAGGGCTCGCACCGCCCGTCGTTCCGAGACGCCAGGCGCTCGAAGGCGGCTGCTGATTTCTGGCAGCGGATATCGAGCCGCCCGCCGGTCGTCATGTGAAGCGGAAAACCGGCGGCAAGGATTTGAGCCGCCGTGTTGTTCGACCAGCGTAATCTCTTCTTGTCCGAGACATAGAACAGCCCGGCGCCGATACTGTCGAACAGGGTCTGCAGCGATTGATTGTCGGGGGCGAAAAGATCGCGCTTGCGGATGAAATCGAAGGCTCGTCGGAGATGGGGTGCGAGCACGGTGTAGCGCTCGGCCGCTTCCCTGTTGCGCTCGGGATCGGCCGATGACGTCGCAGTCGAGAGGATGAAGGTGCGGGCCTTCTCGCGAATGATCGAGACGCCGATGCTGGTTTCGCAACCGGCCTGCCGCTTGAGCCAGTCGTTGTAGAATTCGGTCCTCACCAGATTGTTGCGCGTGAAGATTTCGTCGCCGCACAGGCCGCGGCCGACCGGGACAAGCCCCATGCGCGGAATCCAGGGATTTACCGATGCGAAGTGGCTGCTGAACGTCTCGACCTCGCCCGCCGAGAAACCCGACATATAGGGCACATGGGCAACCGGGGAGGCGAGGTCGTGATAATGCAGCGCGGCCTTGCCATCCGGCGAGGTCTTGGCCACCGCATCGAGAAAATCCTGCCAGCCGCATTCGCCGAACAGGCTTGCATAAATCATGTCGATCAACTGAACGGACACGTCGGCGGACTGCTGCATTTCCCATCCCGGATTTGATCAAGAAAAGAACACGCCTCGGTTGTCGCAGATCGCAAGGCCGTTGAACAGTCCTCCTAAAGGCGATGCTGATATGTCCGCCCGGGCAGCCGGCGCGACAGCCGCAGGAGGCGGTTTCTCTATACTCCAGGTGGAGCATGCCGGGCGGGGGAAGGGGTTGTAAATCCTGAGACGGGCGGGGTTGACGGCCGGACATCGGATCCGGCTGCGGTTCCCGCCGACCATCGGGAAAGGGGACAACATGAAACTCAGATATCTGCTGACGGTTCTTCTGGCCGTCGGGCTGGCCAGCTGCCAGACAATCCTGAAGCAGGAGCCCGCAAAGGGCACGCTGGCGACCGGCAAGAAGGTGCTTGTCGACGACGGCACCTGCCCGGCCGGACAGGTGAAGCAGGTGACCGGCTCGACGCCCGGAAATCCGCGCATCAAGGAATGCGTGCCGATGCCGCAGGGCTGAGCGCGGCGAACTAAACGCGGGGAGGTCCGGCGGGCCGGATTTCCCCGCTGCGTCGAAGGGTCAGGCCTTGCCCAGATGCTTCGGCCAGAATGCCTGATGAACGGCGGCCGCTTCTTCCTCGATATGCGGGCCGATCACCGCGACAACACGCGCGCCGGTTTCCAGGATCGCCCGGCTTGGTACATTGAGGCCGATCCCGGCAATCTCGCCGAGCCGCGTTTCCGAGCAGGCGAAGACCATCCGGCCGATACCCGACCAGTAGATCGCGCCCGAACACATGGCGCAGGGTTCAGTGCTTGTATATAGCGTGCAATCGGCGAGCACCTCGGCGTCATAGTGCTGCGCTGCCAGCTTGATCAGGTTCAGCTCGGCATGATTGGTCATGTCGCGGCCGGTGAAGACGCTGTTCTCGGCCCTGAGGATGACCTTGCCATCCTTGACCAGCAACGAGCCGAACGGCTCGTCCCCATTTGCCATCGCGGATTTCGACAGCGCGATCGCCTCGCGCAAAAACGGCTCATGATCTTCCATCAGGCAGTCCCCCAAAGGCTGAAGCCGGCCGATCTTAGCGCGGATCGATGAATTCTCGAAACGCCGGTGTCTGTCTCACGCAACCTAAGCGCAACAGGCAGGCGCAAGCTAATCTCCGTACCAACTATGCCCCAAGTGGCGGATCTCCCGAAAACGGGTGCCGAGTCGATAGAGGCTGGCATCCGATCGTGCGGGCGGCGCCTTCGTAGAGTGCGTCAGGTTCAATTCGATAAAGCAGGGCTGGTTGAATGAAGATGGAATTTATGTCGTCCTATGAATACAGCCAGGACGAGAATGTGTGGCGCCGCCCGGGCAATAGCCGGCCTTTTTCCTATTCCGATGGCGATGAAATAGAGACGCGTCTTTATAATACCATCCGCAATGCGCGCGACCGTTCGATCTTCTCGGCGGAAATCCAGAATGCGGTGAGCGACTGGGCCTCGCTCTATCATCTGAGCTCCGAGCGCGCCAATCTGCTGCGCCCGATCATGAAACACATTCAGGGGCCGGTTCTGGAAATCGGAGCCGGTTGCGGCGCCGTCACACGATTCCTGGGCGAATCCGGCCTTGAGGTGGTCGCGCTCGAAGGCAGCCACCGCCGGGCCTCGATTGCCGCCGAGCGCTGCCGCGGTCTCGACAATGTCAGCGTCGTCGTCGATCCCTTCCAGGATTTTGCTTCCGACCGCAAATTCAAGACCGTGACGCTGATCGGCGTCCTGGAATATGCCCGCGTCTTCTTCTCGAAGGAGCAGGGGCGCGATCCCGTCGATCTCATGCTCGAACATGCGGCCCGCTATCTCGAGCCCGATGGCGTGCTGATCGTCGCCATCGAAAACCAGCTCGGCCTGAAATATTTCGCTGGTTTCCCGGAAGATCATCTCGGCGAGCCGATGCTCGGCATCGAAGATCGCTACATGTCGCGCGGCGTCGTCACCTTCGGCAAGGCGGAGCTCGGCAAGCGCATCGGCCGCGCTGGGTTCAAGCATCAGGAATGGTGGTATCCCTATCCGGATTACAAGCTGCCGGTTTCTGTTCTCAGGGACGATGCTTTCGTTGCCGATATGCCGGCGGATTTCTCCGGCCTCATCAGCGCGGCAGGCAAGGCCGACGCGCAGACGCCGGCGGTCAAGACATTCACGACGGATTTTGCCTGGAGCGCGGTGGTTCGCAACGGCCTGGCCGGCGAACTGGCGAACTCGTTCCTGGTCGTCTCCTCTGCCAGCGAAATCGCCGGGGATGGCGTCTTCGGCTATCACTACGGCCTGCCGCGGGCGCCGCAATACCGCACGGTCGTCGAGTTCGGCAAGGACGGCGAGGGCTATTATGGCGATCGCAAGAGGCTGCTGGCCGAGGGCGGGGCGCCTGCCGATGCCAGGTTCGCGGTCCAGCTGAAGCGCGAGCCGCTGATTGCCGGACGGCGGTGGAAGGACGAGCTGCAATATATCGTCGGGCGCAACAACTGGCCGCTGTCAGACCTCGAAAGCTGGACGCAGGTCTGGTGGGATGCCGTGAAGGAAGAGGCGGGCCTGGCGCGCAATGCGCGGCTGAATGCGAGCGCGCCGGTCTCCGGGGCCCTGCTGGATGCCACGCCCCGCAACATGATGTTCGATGGCGAGGCGATCCGCTTCGTCAATCTCGGATGGGTTGCGGGCGAGACGATCGAGCTCGGCTATCTGCTGTTCCGCGGCCTCTATGATGCCCTGTCGGCGCTGACTTTCTGCGAGAAGCCGCAGCCTGCGCTGAAGATGGATATCCGCCAGTTCCTGGCGATCGCCACGCGCGCCGCCGGAATGCCGCTGTCGGACGATAGCTGCGTCAGGTACCTCGCGCTCGAAGAAGCCTTCCAGGCGGAAACAACAGGACGGCGCGTCAAGCTGGATGCCGCCGCACTCCTCGGCAAGGTCATCCCGCCGCGGCAGAACGCCTACGATCTCCTCCGAAACGGCGGCAGCATCATTGAGGCGAAGGACCGGGAAATCGCAAGGTTGCTGGCGCTCGTCGACGCGCAGCGGGCAGTACCCCTCGGCGGCGTACAGATTGCGCAGCCCGGCAAATCGGCCAAGGTCGCCTATTCGATCGCGGTCGACAATCATCCGAAATTCGTGTTCCAGGCCTATTACTGCGCCAAGTCGCTCGTCGAGTTTGCCGGTGCCAAGCCTGCCGATATCCATGTGCAGTTCACGCCGAGCGTTTCGGATGACTTGGTGCTGATCTTCTCGGAAAAGGGATACCGCACGCATCGCCTCGAAGCCTTCGGCGACAAGAAATACTGCAACAAGATCTCGCAGCTCGATCCGTTCGGCCAGGAGGAGTTCGACTATCTCGTGCTGCTCGATGCGGACACGATGGCGCTCGGCGATCTCTCGGAGCTCGCGACCGGAACGGCGCTGAAGGCGAAGGTCGTCGATACGCCCAATCCGCCGATCCCGGTTCTGCTCGAAGTGGCCCGTGCCGCGCAGCTGCAGTCGGTCGGTCCGAAATTGCCGGCCGATAACGGCACGGACGAAACTTTCCGGGGCAATTGCAACGGCGGCGTCTATGTCATTCCGAAGCCGCTTCTTGCTACCGTGCGCACCGAGTGGCGCAAATGGGCGCTGTGGCTGCTTGCCAACCCGGAACCGCTGCAGCGCGCCGGCCGGTCGGAGAATGTCGATCAGGTGGCGATGTGGCTGACGATCACCGCCGGCAACCTTGCCTACGAGCCCCTGAGCTCGAACTACAATTACTACGGCCACGTTCCCGGCCACCACGGCTATGCCGAGCCCGGCAAGCCGATCAGGATCCTGCACTATCACGAGCACTGCGTGAACGATCAGGGGCTGCTCTCGCCGCGCTGCGACATGAACCCGATGGTGCATGACGCCTTCACCAAGGCGAACACGCTGATCCGCGCCGAGTTCCGCAACGACCTGTTCTGGAACCTTCGCTACAAGGTCAATCCGCAGCGCGGCTCCGGCGTCGGCTCGCGCGGCGAAAATCTGATCTACAAGCGCAAGCTCCTGATCGACAACGGCGTCGAACAGCTCGGCAGCGTTCTCGATATCGGCTCGGGCGATCTCGAGGTGGTCAAGGCGCTCGATATCAAGACCTATCTCGGTCTCGACCGCTCGCAGGAAGCGATCGACATCGCCAAGGCTTCAAAGCCGGAATGGGGCTTCCAGGTCTTCGACCTTAAGCGCCATGCCGACACCATCCCGCTGCACGACGTGGTGATTTGCATGGAAGTGCTGATCCACCAGGGTGACCCGGAGGTCTACCGCGCACTCGTCGAATTCGCCGCATCGCGCACCGCCAAGCGCCTGATCATCTCCGGCTACGAAGTCCGCCACGGCCACGTCGACAGCAACTACCTCGTCTTCTTCCACGAGCGCCTCTCGGAGACGCTGCGGAAGACCGGACGGTTCAGAACGATCGAGCTCGTCGGGAACCACACGGATGTGGCGGTGTTCAGGTGTGATGTTTGAGGTTTGGTGAGGGATGAGATGGAAGCGGCGCCGGGAGTAGGGCGCCGTTTTTGTATTGGGTTGGCGCGCGACGAGTCTTCGGCTTCAGCGACGGAAAACAGCAGAACAGGTCATCCTAAATTCAGTCCTCGTCGCTCAGTCTTCGATCTTTGAGGGGATCGGGTATCGCCGCTGCAAGCTCCTGCAGTTGTGAAAAGGAGCGCTGGCTAGCTTACACTAAAATTATTAGTTGCGGGCAAACTCGCGTTCACCTTGCAGAGCCAGGCTATTACGATAAGCTCCGTGATAGCTGGGGGGCATCATGGCAAAGCAACAGAATCCTGCAGTCGCTGTGAAGGCAGCGGAAAATGCGAACGATCCGGCAGAGGAAGCTCCCGCGTCGTCTGTTGATAAAGCGAAGCAGAGAGAGATCAAAGGCGGCGTCCCATATACGCCGTCTCCTGGGGTGTTTAAACGCGCCCTAGAAGGGATAATTGCCGCGGAACGTCCTGACAAATTTAGTCCAGACTTCATGGATACGATCCTCCACCTCACCGGCGGTGGTGCCAGAGCAGTACCGCCGATGTTGAAGAAGATGCAGTTTCTCAGTCCCGACGGCTCACCCACGACTTTGTATTCGAAATTTAAGACTGATGGGGGGCGGAGCCAAGCCGCTTACGAAGGACTGCGAAACGCATTTGGCGAATTGTTCAAGCGGAAGGAATTCGTACACCGCGCTGATGAGAATGCTGTCAAAGATGTCCTTGTCGAAATTACAGGACTAAAGAAAGCTGATGGCATCATCCGACTGATGTATGCGTCCTTCGAAGCCATTCGCGCATTCATTACGTCCGACATCACAAAAGATATAGATGCTGCCCGCGAGACTGACATCGGCAATGGTTCTGAGAAGATTTCTCTGGATCGGTCAATTGATGGAGTAAAGCTCGGGTTGTCGTATCAGATAAACATTGTTCTTCCGGAAACTGAGAACATTGCGGTTTTCAATGCGATATTCAAAAGTCTACGGGATAATCTCCTAAGATGAGCCAGGAAGATCACATAGAGCTGTTCATCCTTAAAAATGCGGTGATAACTCGCGATCTTCGGACCGCTTTTAGTAACAACAGGATCGGCAACACGAGGGGCGCACTTGAAGCTCAGGCCGATTCGTTGGTGGCCGATTACTTGAAGCAGGTGGATTTCGAAACACTTGTCGCGGCTGAGCGGATGAGCGAATTTTACAAGCTGTTTTACGCGCTCGAAAACGACATTAGAGAGTTGATCGAAGCGACGATGCTTGAGAGCAACGGAAGCGATTGGTGGAAAACGTGCGTTCCCCAAGTGGTCAGAGACAACGTTCAGAAGAACTACGATCGTGAGGCGGCTGAAGGACTGCCTCCTCGTTCTGACCGCTTGATTGACTACACGACGTTCGGAGAACTAGGCGAAATCGTGAAGGACAACTGGGAGGTCTTTTCAGGGATGTTCTCGAATGCTACGCGAAACAGGGTTCTTCGCGTTATCAACCGGTTGAACCTCGTCCGAGGGCCAATTGCCCATTGCAATTTTCTACCCGAAGAAGAGGCAATCCGGCTAAAGCTGGCTATCCGCGATTGGTACAAGCTAATGGAATAGATTTCCGCATTTATGCGGCGACACAGAACTGCAAAAAATGGCGCACCCGACAGGATTCGAACCTGTGACCTTTGGAATCGGAATCCAACACTCTATCCAGCTGAGCTACGGGTGCATGCCGTGGCGGTTTGAATCGCCTGTCCGATGTGGTGGTTCTTAGCCTAGCTTTCGGCGCTCTTCAATCGCCAAATGGCGAAATCGGCGGAATGGCTGGTGGTGTCACCGGAATTCGGATGAAAAGCCCGCCGTTGTCTGGGGCGGCGGGCTTTCCGTTGTCGTGATGCCTCAGACCTGCATGGCGCCGGGGCCGGGGATGGCTTTCGGCGGCACCTTGCCGAGGATGATCATGCCGAGCACTTCGTCCTTGGTGACGTCCTCGGTGCGGGCGTGGCCCACCACCTGGCCGTTCTTCATGACGGAGACGCGGTCGGCGAGGTCGAAGACGTCGTGGATGTCGTGGCTGATCAGGAAGATGCCGATGCCTTCCTTTTTCAGCTGCTTGATCAGCTCGCCGACCTGCGCCGTTTCCTGCGGGCCGAGGGCGGCC
The DNA here is from genome assembly GCF_040546565.1 of Rhizobium sp. OAE497. Taxonomy (NCBI): domain Bacteria; kingdom Pseudomonadati; phylum Pseudomonadota; class Alphaproteobacteria; order Hyphomicrobiales; family Rhizobiaceae; genus Rhizobium; species Rhizobium sp. OAE497. The sequence goes on along the minus strand of NZ_JBEPOA010000001.1, from coordinate 2,747,369 downwards.
GTCGGCTCGTCCATGATCAGGATGCGGGCGTTGAACAGGATGGCGCGGGCGATCGCCACCGACTGGCGCTGACCGCCCGAAAGCGCTTTCACCGGCTCCTTGAAGCGGCGGAAGTTGGGGTTGAGGCGCCCCATCACCTCGCGGGCCGAGGCTTCCATGGCGACGTCATCCAGCGTGCCCCACTTGGTGCGGATTTCGCGGCCGAGATAGAGGTTTGCGGCGGCGTCGACATTATCGGCGACGGCGAGCGTCTGGTAGATCGTCTCGATGCCGTATTTCTTGGCATCGCGCGGATTACGGATGTCGACAGGTTCTCCGTTGATCAGAATCTCGCCGCTGTCGCGCTTGTAGGCGCCGGAGAGGATCTTGATCAGCGTCGACTTGCCGGCGCCGTTATGGCCGAGAAGGGCGACGACTTCACCGGGATAGAGGTCGACGGAGGCATTGTCGACCGCGTGAATACCGCCGAAGGAGATCGAGATATTCTTGAGTTCCACAAGGGGAGTGCGTTGTTCAGTCATGGATCGTACTCCTCTTACTTGGCACGCGAGCGATAGACCGTGTCGAGCCAGACGGCAACGACGAGGACGGCTCCGACCACAACGTTCTGGATGGGGGTATCCACATTGGCGAGGCCCATGCCCGACTGCAGCGACTGCATGACGAGCGCGCCGAGCATGGCGCCGGCGATCGTGCCGGTACCGCCTGCGAGCGACGTGCCGCCGATGACGGCTGCGGCGATCGTGTAGAGCTCGTAGGTCGTGCCCTGCGAGTTGGCGGCCGCGTTGAGGCGGGCGGTCGAGATCGCCGCGGCGACGGCTGCGAGGAAGCCCATCAGCGCGAAGATCTTGACGGTGACCCAGCGGGTCTTGATGCCGGCAAGCTCGGCCGCTTCGGGGTTGCCACCGATCGCGAAGACATAGCGGCCGAAGCGCAGGCGGGTGGCGATGAAGGTCATGACGATGCCGACGAGAACGGCGATCAGCACCGGTACGGCGATGCCGTAGGAGATGAACAGACCGGTCTCGGGCCAGGCGATGGCGTTGGCTTCGGCATATTTCTTGGCGATGGCGACCGGCCAGTAATAGATGGTCGAGACCCAGATGGCGCCGAGTACGAGGGCGCAGCCGAGCACGGCCAGGAAATATTCGGCCCAGAGCGGACGGCGCGGGAAGTTGAAGCGCTTGCGCTGGTGGCGCGAGCCGATGATGCCGAGAACGATCAGCACGCAGGCGACAAGCCCGATGATCCAGCTCCAGGTGGCGCCGACGGCGCCTTCGGCACCGCCGCCCATGATGCGGAAGGTGGTGTCGAGCGGCGCGACCGTCTGGCCCGAGGTGACGTACCAGGCAAGGCCGCGCCAGGCGAGGAAGCCGCCGAGCGTGACGATGAAGGAGGGCACGCCCATGAAGGCGATGATGACGCCCTGGAAGAGGCCGATCAGCGTGCCGGCGATGAGGCCGGCGGCAAGGGTGATCACCCAGGTCCAGGAATTGTCGAAGCCGAGATATTGCGGCAGGAATTTCGCCTGGACGACGCCCATGATCATGGCGACGAGGCCGAGCATCGAGCCGATCGACAGGTCGATGTTGCGGGTGACGATGACGAGCACCATGCCCGTCGCGAGAACCGCGATCTCGGTCGTCTGGACCGAGAGGTTCCAGAGGTTGCGGGGGGTGAGGAACAGCCCGCCGGTATAGAGGTGGAAGCCGATCCAGATGACCAGCAGCGCCGCGACCATGCCGAGCAGACGCGTGTCGATCTCGGTGGCGCGCAGGAAGCGCGTGAAAGCGTTAGCGTCAGCCGTGCGCGGGTTGCTGGATGACGATTGGGTGAGGTCTGCCATGGGTTTGCCGTTTCCCCCATTGTTTGGGCGCAGGCCGGATGCCCGAAAAATCCGGTTCGCTGCCCTGTTCTTCAAATCGATCATCGCGAGGCTTCCGAAATAGGCGTTCAAGGCACGGCGCTATTTTGGCAGGGAATGAAAAGCGTTCGCGGTGCTGGCGAGGCGGAGAGCCGTGTTCTTTTGCTCATCCGCATCCGGCGCCGCAGCGTGGCCGCTGCGGCGCCGGCATGTCGGTTGCCCGTCGAGGATTAGTCGCAGGCCTTGACGCTGCCGGCCTTGACGCCCTGGCAAGCTTCAGCCTTGGAGATCCAGCCGGCGTCGATGACGACGTTCAGGTTTTCCTTGGTGATGGCGAGCGGCTTCAGGAAGATCGACTGCATCTTCACCTTCTTCGGACCGCCGTCGAAGGTGGTGACACCGTCGACCTTGTCCATGGTGGTGCCGCCTGCGAGCTGCAGGGCGATTTCAGCAGCGCGCTTGCCGAGTTCACGCGAGTCCTTCCAGACGGAAACCGTCTGGGTGCCGAGCGCGATGCGGTTCAGAGCGGCCTTGTCGGCGTCCTGACCGGAAACCGGAACGGAGCCAGCCATGCCCTGTGCGTCGAGAGCAGCCACTGCGCCGCCAGCCGTACCGTCGTTGGAAGCAACGACTGCGTCGACCTTGTTGTTGTTGGCGGTCAGGAACTGTTCCATGTTGCGCTGCGCGTTCTGCGGCAGCCAGCCGTCGGTATAGGCTTCGCCGACATTCTTGATCTTGCCGGCGTCGATTGCAGCCTTCAGAACTTCCATCTGGCCCGAGAAGAGGAAGTCAGCATTCGGGTCGGAAGACGAGCCCTTGATGAAGACGTAGTTGCCTTCCGGCTTGACCTTGAAGACGCCCTCAGCCTGGAGGCGGCCGACTTCCTTGTTGTCGAAGGTGATGTAGAAGGCAGCCGGATTTTCGATCAGGCGGTCGTAACCGACGACCGGAATGCCTTCAGCAGCAGCCTTTTCGATGGCCGGGCCGATTGCGTCGGAGTCCTGAGCCAGAACGATGAGGGCGTTTGCGCCCTGCGAGATCAGCGATTCGACGTCGGTCAGCTGCTTGGCGGCCGAAGACTGCGCGTCAGCGGAGATATACTTCGCGCCAGCGGCTTCGAGTGCCTTCTTGATTGCAGCTTCGTCGGTCTTCCAACGCTCTTCCTGGAAGTTCGACCAGGACACGCCAACGACGAGGTCGGCGGCCATTGCAGCCGTCTGCATGGAAACGAGGATGGCGGCGCCCGCCATCAGCTTCATAATAGATTTCATAACTATCCTCCCAAGTGATGAGCGGCCAGCCCCAGCCAGTGGTTTCCTCCGGCCGCCGCGGATCGCTGTCCAGAAAACTAATTATTTTCTCGACAGTCGAGAAATTTAGTGTCAGAGATTTTTTCAACTGTCAACAGGCCACTACCGGCAGAATCGTCCGACACTCAGAAGTTGTTGGAGATGGCTTGTGAAACGAGGGCGGAAGCGGGGGAAGGGCGGCATTCATGCTGACCAAATCGAGCACAGAGTCTGTGCGGCAAAGGAATAGCGGGCTTGTTCTCGCGGCCCTTCGCCGCCACGGCGCGCTCGCGCATACCGAGATTTCCGATTACACGCAGCTCTCCTCCGCCACCGTCTCGGCGATCACCGCCGATCTCGAAAAATCCGAGATCATCGAGCGCTCCGAACAGCAGGCGGCGAGCGGGCGCGGGCGTCCGCGCGTGCTGTTCCGGCCGCGGCGCGACTGCGGCTATCTGATCGTCGTCATCATCTCCTCGGACGCCGTGCAATATTCGCTGGTCGATTATGCCGGCAAGCTGATCGACCGGTTCAGCGAGGGGCGCTCGCACGATCCGGCCGGGGCGCCCGCCTTTGCCGCCGCGGTCAAGGAGGGGCTGGAGCGCATCCTGCAGCGCTCGCGCATTTCGCAGGAGCGGGTGCTGCTGATCTCGATCAGCAGCAAGGGGCTCGTCAATGCCGCCGAACCCGTGCTGCTCTGGTCGCCGATCTTCGGCACGGACCGGATCGATTTCGAATCGCTGCTGCGGCCGGAATGGCAGGCGCGCGTCATTCTCGACAACGAAACGCTGCTGGTCGCCGCCGCACTCGGCGCCCATGAGGAGAATGTGAAGGGCGCCGATTTCCGCTCGCTGGCAGCGCTGTCGCTCGGCCACAGCATCGGGCTCGGCATCGTCCGGCGCGGGGCGAATGGCGGCCACGAGACCTCGGCGCCGAATTTCGGCCATATGCTGCACACGCCGAATGGCGGGCTTTGTCGATGCGGGACCAAGGGATGCATCGAGGCCTATGCGGGCTTCTATGCGATCCTCAGAACCGCTTTCGAAGTGCCGCTCGATACCATCCCTGCCAAATTCGTCCCCGTCAGCGAACTCGACAAGATCGCGGCCCGCGCCCGTCAGGGTCACCGCATGTCTGCCTTCGCCTTCCGCCAGGCGGGGCTGGCGCTCGGCAACGGGTTGTCGCGTATGCTGAGCATGACCGAACGCATGCCGGTGGCGATCACCGGTCCCGGCACGCGCTATTACGATCTGCTGCGGCAGGGGATCGAGGAGGGGCTCGGCCAATCGCATCTGGTGCGCCTGGAAGGCATGCCGGAACTGCGCGTCGTCGCCGACGAGCAGAACCTCGTCTTCGAGGGACACCTGAACCGGGCGCTGGCGCTGCTCGACGAGGATATTCTCGGTGGCGGCAGCCAGGTGGGGCTGGAGCGTTCGGCCTAAGCGCTGCCGCTGCCCGCAAGCCGGAGGAGCTGATCGCGTTCCCTGTCGACACCTTCCGTGAGACGCGCTGCGGCAACGAGCGGCAGCCATGCGAGTATCTCATCGGCGGAGTGGCCGCTCTGACCGGCATAGATTTCGAGATAGATGTGGGCCGCCTCCGGCATCGCATGCAGCATCAGAAGATAGCTGCGGCAGGCGTCGGCGAGCGGATCTCCGCAGCAGGCATCGAGCCAGTCGAGGATGATCGCGTGGTCTCCGGCGCCATGGATGTTCCAGGGATGGAAATCGCCATGACAGACGCGGTCCTGTTCTGAACGAGCCGCAAGCTGCCACAGCAGTGTTTCCCGCAGCGCGCTTCCAATCTCCGGTGCCTTCCGGATGTTCGCGGTCAGCCTGTCTTTCAGCGATGCTAGCCCGGTCCCCGGTACGGCGTGCAGGCGAAGTTGCAGCTGCACCATTTCCGCCAGGACCGGCTGAAGGCCCTCCGTCTTGATCCGGTTGCCAAAGGATGCGCCCGGTGCGCGGTCCATCACGATACCCCAGCGCCCGTCATGTCTACCGGCAGCGTAGACATGGGGCGCGGGCAGGCCGAGGCGTTCGACCACGGCGAGATTTGCGGCCTCGCGAAAGGCCGGCGTTTTTACGCCCGGCGATTTGTAGAGCTTCAGGGCATGATCACCATAGGCATGGACATCGGCTTCCTTGCCTGATCCCAATAAGGCGCCAATCTCGTTCATGTCCGGCTCCGGATCGTTCCTCTCCATTCAAGCATAGGCGCAAATGCGTCTTGCTGCTGCCGCGAATTGAATCGGGCGCCAGGGCGTAAAATCATCAATTGCTTATATTTTGTGCTGGCCCTGGCGATTGAAACTTTCGCGCTTCGTGCCATCCTTGCTTAAATGCCCAGTTTTTCGGCGCTTTTCGGCGTTGCAGACGATTTTACAAATCTTCCCTGCGAACTGTGCATGGTTCTTGCATTGCTATTTGCGTTGTATTCAAATGAACAAAAAAGGGGAGCCACACCTTTGGCATTTGATGAAATGATCACCGGGGGCGAGAGTCCGCGTCAGCCATATGAGAAATATTTCGAGTGGTACAATGCCCAGGACAGGGCGCATCTGATCGGAAAATCCCGCGACGCGGAAAACATCTTCCGGAAAACCGGCATCACCTTTGCGGTTTACGGACATGCGGACTCCTCCGAAAAGCTCATCCCCTTCGACATCATCCCGCGCATCATCTCCGGCCGTGAGTGGCGCAAGCTCGCGCAGGGCATCGAGCAGCGCGTCATCGCGCTGAATGCCTTTCTCGACGATATCTACCACAAGCAGGAGATCATCCGCGCCGGTCGCATTCCGCGCGAGCTGATCGAGAACAACGTCGCCTTCCTCTCGGAGATGATCGGCTTCCGGCCGCCGGGCGGTGTCTATACCCATATCGTCGGCACCGACATCGTGCGCACCGGCGAAGACCAGTTCTACGTGCTCGAGGACAATGCCCGCACCCCTTCCGGCGTCTCCTACATGCTGGAGAACCGGGAGACGATGATGCAGATGTTCCCGGAGCTGTTCCACGAGAACAAGGTGCAGCGCGTCGAGGACTATCCCTATCTGCTGCGCCAGTCGCTGGCTTCGCTTGCGCCTCCCGGCTGCAAGGGCAAGCCGCGCGTCGCCGTCCTGACGCCCGGCATCTACAACTCCGCCTATTACGAGCATTCGTTCCTGGCCGATACGATGGGCGTCGAGCTCGTCGAAGGCTCGGATCTGCGCGTCATCGACGGCAAGGTGAAGATGCGCACCACCCGCGGCTATGAGGCGATCGACGTTCTCTACCGCCGCGTCGACGACGATTTCCTCGATCCGCTGACCTTCCGCCCGGATTCGGCGCTCGGCATACCGGGGATCATGGACGTCTACCGCTCGGGCAATATCACCATCGCCAATGCGCCGGGCACGGGCATCTGCGACGACAAGGCGATCTATTCCTACATGCCCGAGATCGTCGAGTTCTATACCGGCCGCAAGTCGATCCTCGAGAACGTGCCGACCTGGCGCTGTTCGGAACCGTCGAGCCTGAAATACGTGCTCGAGCATATCGAGGAGCTCGTCATCAAGGAGGTTCACGGCTCCGGCGGCTACGGCATGCTGGTGGGACCGACCGCATCCAAGAAGGAGCGGGCGGATTTCGCCGAGAAGCTGAGGGCGCGGCCGAACAATTACATCGCTCAGCCAACGCTGTCGCTTTCGACCGTGCCGATCCTCGTCAACAAGGGGATTGCGCCGCGCCATGTCGACCTGCGCCCCTATGTGCTGGTTTCCGACAAGGTACAGATCATTCCGGGCGGGCTGACCCGCGTGGCGCTGAAGCAGGGCTCGCTGGTGGTCAATTCCAGCCAGGGCGGCGGCACCAAAGACACCTGGGTATTGGAGGACTGATGCTCGGAAGAACTGCGAACGGACTCTACTGGATGTTCCGTTATATCGAGCGCGCCGAAAACATCGCGCGTCTCGTCGATGCCGGCCTGCGCATGTCGCTGACACGCAGCGGGACGGGGGACGACAACTGGGACGGCGTGCTGCAGAGCGCCGGCGTGCGCGAGGCCTATGACGAGGGTCACGCAAAGCTGACGAGCGCCGATGCGATCGACTATCTGCTGCGCGATCTCTCCAACCCGTCGAGCGTCATGTCCTGCATCGACAATGGCCGCAACAATGCCCGCATGGTGCGAACGGCGCTGACGCGCGAGACCTGGGAAGCGACCAACGAGTGCTGGATCGAGCTGAAGGCGCTGCTTTCGAAGCGGCTGAAGGCGGCGGAGCTGCCCGAGGTCATCGACGTCATCAAGCGGCGGGCGGGGCTGATCCGTGGCGCCTTCCACGGCTCGATGCTGCGCAACGAGCTCTACAACTTCGCCCGCATCGGCACCTTCATCGAGCGGGCCGACAATACGGCGCGTATTCTCGACGTGAAATATTACGTGCTGCTGCCATCGGTCTCGCAGGTGGGATCGTCGGTCGACAACGTGCAATGGGAATCGATCCTGCGCTCGGTATCGGCGCACCGTTCCTACAGCTGGGCCTATGACGACGAGTACCGGGCAGCGAATATCGCCGACTTCCTGATCCTCAACGGCCAGATGCCGCGCTCGCTTGCCTATTGCTACGAGAAGATCGTCAGCAATCTCGGCTATATCTCGCGCAGCTATGGCGGCGAGCGGCTTTCGGCGCATGACACGGCGGATGCGATCAGGGCATCGCTGCATGCGCGGGCGATCAAGGACGTGATCGATCAGGGGCTGCACGAATTCCTCGAAGAGTTCGTCAACCGCAACAACACGCTCAGCGTGGAGATCACCAACGGCTACCGGTTCTACGTATAAGCGGCGGATGAAAAGATGAGATTGAAGATCAGCCACATCACCGAATACCGCTATGACGAGCCGGCGCAGTTTTCGCTGCAGCGCCTGCGCCTGACGCCGCCGAGCGGCTTCGGCCAGGTGGTCGCCAACTGGTCGCTGCATGTCGAGGGTGCCACGCCCGAGGTCGAGTATGACGACCAGTTCGGTAATCACGTCAACCTCGTCTCGCTGGAAGGCGAGCAGCAGGTGACGCGCATCGTCGCCGAAGGCGAGGTCGAGACCGAGGACCGCAATGGCGTCACCGGCCCGCATACCGGCTTCTGCCCGCTCTGGCTCTTCCTGCGCGACACGCCGCGCACCAAGCCCGGCAAGCTGATCAAGGAGCTCATCAAGACCGTCAGCGGCGACAACGATCTCGCCCGCATGCACGCGCTGATGGCGGCGATCCACGAGACCGTCGATTACAAGCCGGGTACCAGCGATACGGAAACCACCGCCGAGCAGGCGATGGAGAAGAAGAGTGGGGTCTGCCAGGACCACGCCCATATCTTCGTCTCTGCTGCCCGCGCCCTGCAGATCCCGGCGCGCTATGTCTCCGGCTACCTGATGATGGAAGAGAAGGTCGACCAGGCGGCAACCCATGCCTGGGGCGAGGCGCATATACCCGGCCTCGGCTGGGTCGGCTTCGACCCCGCCAACAAGATCTGCCCCGATGCCCGCTACGTCCGCACCGCCTCCGGTCTCTGCTACCGCGACGCCGCACCGGTCTCGGGAATGCGCATCGGCACGCCGGGCGAGAAGCTTTCGGTGGTGGTGAAGGTGGAAGATCAGGGGCAGGCACAGAGCCAAAGCCAGAGCTGATGTCACACGGATAGCGATCAAAATATATTAATCGCAATATAGTCTAATGTAATATCGCGCACCTGTGCTACAATCAACCTAGGAATGCAGTGGGCAACTGACCATGGGGAGAGTATCCATGTCAGCAATGCAGGCCTTTGCCGATCAATATTCTGAAAATCCGCAGAAGATCTGTGCGGGTGCTTTGCGCGCCTGTGCCATGCCTGTCCGGGTCTTTGACCGAAGTTGTCGGCCCGATAACATCGCGGATAGCGGCGGGACTGACCGGCCGCGCTAATCACAGTGCCAACATGCGATAATTCAACGGCTTGATCTTGCCGTTCCTGAAATGCGTGTCCGGTTTTTCAGCCGGTTGCCACGCCTGTTTCATCTGGGGGATCGCACCATGTTTGAGCGGAAAATCGTACAGATCATTGCATTCATGCTGGTTGCCGGCGCTGCCGGATATGCGCAGGCGCAGAGCTTCGTGCGGCTGCTGCCGGAGGCGACCACACTCAGCACCGAGGAAAACAACGAGCTGAAGGCGATCAAATCGCTGCCGACGACCGAATGGGCAAGGCTCGCTGAGGTTGATCCGGAACAGTTGAAAAAGGGCGGCGACGTTACCTTCGATCTCGGCGAGGGCCGGTCGCTTTCGCTGAGCGGCAACGACAAGGTCGCGGCCACGGCGCGCGATTTCGTCTGGTCGGGCGAGGAAAAGGCGGCGAACCGCAGCAATGCGGAAAGTCCTGCCAATGCCGTCGTCACCGTCGATGGCAACGAGGTCTCGGCGACGATCCGGACCAATGAGGAGCTCTACAGCATCGAGCCGATCGGTGGCGGCGCGCATGTGATGATCAAGGTCGCCACCGATCGATTGCCGCCCGATCACACGGAGCGGCGGCTGCAGCGGCGCGGCGAGAAGCGCGAGATGCCGGGCCGCGAATTGCGCAAGGCCGACAGGGCGGTGGCGACGATCCGCGTGTTGGTTTTCTTCACGCCGAAGGCGAAGGCGCAGATCAGCAATATCGCGCTGTTTGCCAAGCAGGCGGTCAACGAGACGAACACCGCTTTTGCCAAGTCCTCGGTGAATGCCCGGGTCGAATTGGCCGATGCGCAGGTCGTGCAATATACCGAGACCGGCTCGCAGAAGCGGGACACGGCCCGCCTGACGGCGCGGCGGGACGGCTATATGGACGGCATCCATGCGATACGGGACCGGACCAAGGCCGATCTCGTACTCCTGATCACCACCGACAGAGGCGAATGCGGCTGGTCGCAGCAGGTCTATGCCAATGCGGCCTCGGCCTTTGCATCGAACTATTTCGACTGTTCGATCAAGAACCTGTCGTTTGCCCATGAGATCGGCCACCTGCTTGGCGCCTGCCACAATGTCGAGGACAGCAGCGGCTGTCCGTTTGCCTATGGTCATGGCTACCGGAACGAGCCGCAGCGCAAGCAGAGCGTCATGGCCTATCCATGCCGGCGCGTCACCTGCGTGCGGCAGCCGCAATGGTCGCGTCCGCCGGACTGGGGCAATGCGCGCCGCGCCGATGTGGTCCGGCTGCTGAATGCGACGGCCGGCCGGGCCGCGGCATTCCGCTAGAGACGGAAGGATGGGCAATGGCGTTTGAAATGTCGCCACAGCAACCGGCGGGCAGCCCGCTGACATCAGGCGTGCTTGTGTTCCTGCTGACGGATGTCGAGGGATCGACCTATCGCTGGGAGGAATTCCCTGATGCGATGGGGGAGGCGCTCGAACGGCACGACGCGATCCTGCGCGAGGCAATCCTTTCGCATGGCGGCCACGTGTTCAAGACGGTCGGCGATTCCTTCCATGCCGTCTTCTCCGCCCCGGCCGCCGCCGTCTCTGCCGCCCTCCAGGCGCAGCGGGCGCTGAATGCGCAGGATTTCGGGGCGATCGAAGGCATGAATGTGCGCATGGCCGTGCATGCCGGACCGGTCGAGGTGCGCGGCGAGGATTGCTTCGGTCCCGGCATCAATCGCGCCTCTCGGCTGCTGCTCGTCGCCTATGGCGGGCAGGTGCTGGTGTCGGGCACCGTTGCCGACCTGTTGCAGGGGAGATTGCCTGAGGGGTCCAACCTCTTCGATCTCGGCCGCCACCGCTTCCGGGATCTGCAGGAGCCGGAGCAGGTCTTCCAGCTGGTTGCCGAAGGTATCAACGAGGCCTTTCCGCCGCTGCGCTCGCTCGGCGCCCGGGCTGATCGCCTGCCGCGGCCGCTGACATCGTTAATCGGGCGTGAGGCGGAGGCCGCCGAGCTGATCGGCCGGCTGGAGCGGGCGCGGCTGCTGACCCTGATCGGGTCCGGCGGGGCGGGCAAGACGCGGCTTGCGATCGATCTCGGCGCGCGGCTGGTGGAAGCCTATCCCGATGGCGTCTGGTTCGTGGAGCTTGGACGGCTGGAGGATCCGCAGCTGGTGGCCGAGCAGATCTGCGGGACGATCGGCGTCGCCGTCCAGCATAACCGGACGGCCGTTGCGAGCGCCGTCGGCTTCATGCGCGAAAAGCAGGCGCTGCTGATCATCGACAATTGCGAGCATCTCGTCGATGCCTCGGCGGATGCTGTCGATGCCATTCTCTCCGGCTGTCCTTCAATGTCGGTCCTCGCGACATCGCGGGAGCCGTTGGGTGTCTCGGGCGAAAACCTGTTTCGCGTTCCAAGCCTCGCCGTGCCGCCACCGGAAGGAAGCACGGTCGACGAGGCGATGGCGTTTCCCTCGGTGCGGCTGTTCGTCGAACGCGCGGCGGCGGCTGCCGGAGACTTCGTGCTGACAGAGGCCAATCTGGAGGCGGTGATCAGCATTTGTCATCAGGTGGATGGCATTCCGCTGGCGATCGAGCTTGCGGTACCCAGGCTTCGGATCATGCGCCCGGAAGCGCTGGCGGCAGGCCTGCGTGACCGGTTCCGGTCGCTGGCGCAGGGAACGCGCGGAGCCCCGCCGCGCCACCGCACGCTGCAGACCTTGTTCGAGTGGAGCTACAATCTGCTCAGCGAACAGGAGCAGACCCTGCTGCGGCGTTTGTCTGTTTTCGTCGGCGGCTGGACGGTGGAATCGGCGGCGGCGGTCGTCTCCGGCGATCCGATCGACGACGACGATGTGCTGCAGCTCATCACCTCGCTTGCCGACAAGTCCCTCGTCGCTGCCGATTTCTCGACGGAGAACACCCGCTATTCGCTGCTGGAAACCACGCGCCAATATGCCTTCGCAAAGCTCTTCGAACTCGGCGAGCGGGGCCGCAGGCGGCGTCTTGCCGAGTACATGACGCAATTCTACGCGCAGGCGAGCCGCGTCTGGCCGTCCATGCCGACCGAGCCATGGATGACGTCCTATCAGTCGGAGATCGACAATCTGCGCGCCTCGCTGGAATGGGCTTTCGGGCCGGAAGGGGACGCCGATATCGGCCGGGAACTGACCAGCGTCAGCCTGCGGATATGGGACGAGCTTTCGCTGCTGCCGGAGCGGGAGCGATGGTTCTCGCTCTCCGTCGGCTCGCTTCCCGACGACACCGCGGAGGATGTCGCGGCGCGGCTCTGGCTGGGGCGGACGTCGGTCAGTTCGCATGGCGACAAGTCGACATTCGATGCTGCGATCAAGGCGGCCGCGCATTTCCGCAATCTCGGTGATCAGTTGGGCTCGGGCGAGGCGCTGGCGCGGGCAGGGGCGGCGCTGCTGACGCCCAGCCAGCGTGAGGAAGCGCTGCGCTATCTCCAGGAAGCGTTGGAGCTGCTCGCGACCCTGCCGCCGACAAAGCCTCTTGCTGCCTGTCTGCGCTCTCGCGCTGTAGCGGCCTATTTCGAAGGTCATTTTGCGGAGGCTCGCACCCTGATCGACCGCTCGTCCGTGGTGGCTCGGCTGCTGGGCGACACGCAGGGCATCGTCAATGCGATGATCGCGCTTGCCGAGCTTGAATTCGCCGAGGGCCATGTCGCGGCCGCGATCAGCACTGCGCGCCAGATGATCGACCACGAGGATTGCAACAGGCGCCAGCTGGCGCTCGGCTTCGGCAATCTGACGGCCTATCTGCTGGCTTCCGACCGGCTGACGGAGGCGCGGCTCACGGCATTCAACGGGCTGCTGAAGGCCCGCTCGCTCGGCTGGCCGGCGGCGATCACGCGTATGGTCGAGCATCTGGCGCTGATCGTCGGCATCGAGGGCGATCTCGACCGCGCCGCGGTGCTGCTCGGCTACAGCGAGCATTTCTATGTGCTGGATACGGCAAGCCGGGAGATCACCGAGAGGGTCGGCTACGAGCGGCTTTGCGCCATCCTGGAAACCATGGCTCCGATCCGGCTGACGGAGCTCAAGGCGGAGGGGGCGGCACTGCCGGAAGCCGAGGTGGTGGAGTTTGCGTTGAAATCCTAGGACCGGCCGGCATGCAGCCCGGCCTGACCTGACTGTCGCGTACGATCACGGAGGGAGGGCTTGTGATGATCAGCAGACGGGAATTCCTTGCCGCAGCGACCTGCGCGGTATCGATCGGCGGCAACGTCTTTGCTGCCGACATGCTGGCAGAGGCGCCTGCGAGTGCCGGTCCGAAAGTCTACGGCGCCGATTTCACCGGGCCGCTGCCGTCCAGCCTTTACCTGCGCGGCCGCTTGCCGCCGTCAGGCTCCGAGGAGGCGACGGCACGGCGGATCATCAACGCCGCGCCGCGTTCGACGCCGCTGGCAGTCATGCGCTACTTCGCCGGTCTTCGCGACGTCAACCGGGACGGCGAGGCCTATAATGCGGGATGGGCGAGCCGCTGGAACCCCGTTATCGTCGAGTTCTACCGGGCCACCGATGACGACCATAGCGGCGACCGGACGCCGTGGTGCGCGGCCTTTCTGAACTGGTGCCTGGAGCGCTGCGGCTATGACGGCGGCACGCGCAGCACGGTCTCCGGCAGTTTCCGCAAGGCGGGCGGGCTGACGCGCAGCCCTTCGGTCGGCGACGTCGTCGTCTTCAAGCGGGGCAACACAGGCTGCCGCGGCCATGTTGCCCTCTATCTCGGCAGGAGCGGTAGCAATTACCGGGTCATCGGCGGCAATCAGACCGATATTCACGGCCATTCCTCGATCAATATCCGTGATGTGCCTTTCCCCGGTTCCGGGCTGGCGCTCCATTCCTTTCACCGGATCTCGGCCTTCCGTCCGGCGGTGTCGCCGCGGCCGATCTGCTGATCACAGCACCCACGAAAGCAAAAAGGCGACCCAAGGGCCGCCTTTCGCATTCGAGTTTCGCACTTCTCAGTGGCTGTCCTTGCCCACTGCGCTACCGCGACATCCCTTCAGGAAGTCGAGGTCGGCGCCGGTATCGGCGCCCTGGACGTGCTGCTGGTGCAGCCAGGCGTAGCCGGAGGTCGGCAGGTCGTGGTGCGGCTTCCACTCGGCGAGGCGCTTTGCCAACTCTTCCTCGGAAATGTCGAGGTGCAGGCGGCGGTTCGGGACGTCGAGCTCGATGAAGTCGCCGTTCTTGACCACGGCCAGCGGACCGCCGACAGCGGCTTCCGGCGAGGTGTGGAGGACGACGGTGCCATAGGCGGTGCCGGACATGCGGGCGTCCGAGATACGCACCATGTCGGTGATGCCCTTCTTGAGCACCTTCGGCGGCAGACCCATGTTGCCGACTTCGGCCATACCAGGATAGCCCTTCGGACCACAGTTCTTCATGACCATGACGCAGGTCTCGTCGATGTCGAGATTGTCGTCGTTGATCTTCGCCTTGTAGTCGTCGATGTCTTCGAAGACGACGGCGCGGCCGCGGTGGACCATCAGATGCGGGGAGGCTGCCGACGGCTTCAGGACGGCGCCCTTCGGGGCGAGGTTGCCGCGAACGACGACGATGCCGCCGGATTGCGTCAGGGCCTTTTCAGCCGGGAGGATGACGTCTTCGTTCCAGTTGACGACGTCCTTGACCTCTTCCCAGACGCTCTCGCCTGATACGGTCAGCGCATCCTTGTGCAGGAGGCCGGCTTCGCCGAGGCGCTTCAGCACGACGGGCAGGCCGCCGGCATAGAAGAACTCTTCCATCAGGTACTTGCCCGACGGCATCAGGTTGACGATCGTCGGAACGTCGCGGCCGCAACGGTCCCAGTCGTCGAGCGTCAGGTCGATGCCGACGCGGCCTGCCATGGCGAGAAGATGGATGACGGCATTGGTCGAACCGCCGATCGCCGCGTTGGTGCGGATGGCGTTTTCGAAGGCCTGCTTGGTCATGATGTCGGAGGGCTTCAGGTCGTCCTTGACCATCTGCACGATGCGGCGGCCGGTCAGCTGCGCCATGACCTTGCGGCGGCTATCGACGCCCGGGATCGCGGCATTGCCGGACAGCGCCATGCCGAGCGCTTCGGCCATGGAGGCCATGGTCGAGGCGGTGCCCATGGTGTTGCAGGTGCCGGACGAACGGCTCATCGAGGCCTCGGCCTCGAGGAATTCGGCCTGCGTCATCTCGCCGGCCTTCACCATTTCGGAGAATTTCCAGAGATGCGTGCCGGAGCCGACGCGCTCGCCGCGGAAATAGCCGTTCAGCATCGGGCCGCCGGTGACGACGATCGAGGGCAGGTCGACGGAAGCCGCGCCCATGATCAGCGACGGCGTGGTCTTGTCACAGCCGACGAGCAGCACGCAGCCGTCCATCGGCTGGCCGCGGATCGCTTCTTCAACGGCGAGTGCCGCGAGGTTGCGGTACATCATCGCCGTCGGGCGGAAGGTGTTTTCCGAGGCCGAGAAGACGGGCACTTCCATCGGGAAGCCGCCGGCTTCCCAGACACCGGCCTTCACCTTTTCGGCGAGTTCGCGCAGATGGCCGTTGCACGGCGTCATGTCGGACCAGGTGTTGAGGATGCCGATGACAGGGCGTCCGTCGAACAGGTCGTGGGGATGTCCCTGGTTCTTCATCCAGCCGCGGTGATAGATCACGTCACGGCTGGTGCCGCCGTACCATTCCTGCGACCGCAGCTTGCGGGGCCATTCCGCTTTCTTGAACATTGTCTCTTGCCTTTTGAGGAATGCCGAGCCGCCCTCGCGACGGCCCGGATCACCAGTTGGTCGTCAAGCCAGCGTGTAGCTGGTCTTGACCGTTGTGTAGAATTCGGCGGCGTACTTGCCCTGCTCGCGCGGGCCGTAGGACGAGCCCTTGCGGCCGCCGAAGGGAACGTGGAAGTCGACGCCTGCGGTCGGCAGGTTGACCATCACCATGCCGGCTTCGGCATTGCGCTTGAAATGCGTCGCATGCTTGAGGCTGGTGGTGGCGATGCCGGAGGACAGGCCGAAGGGCGTGTCGTTGGCTGTCGCCAGCGCTTCTTCGTAATCCTTGACGCGGATGACCGAGACGACCGGGCCGAAGATCTCTTCGCGCGAAATGCGCATCTGGTTGGTGGCTTCGGTGAAGAGCGTCGGCTGCAGGTAGAAGCCGGGGGTGTCGCGGGTCAAGAGCTCGCCGCCGAAGGCGAGCTTGGCGCCTTCCTTCTTGCCGATCTCGATATAGTCGGTGTCGGTCTTCAGCTGGCGTTCGTCGACGACCGGGCCGATATGAGTTCCGGCCTTCATCGCGTTGTCGACGACGACGGTCTTCAGCTTTTCGGTCAGTGCCGCGACGAACTTGTCGTGGATGCCTTCGGTGACGATCAGGCGCGACGATGCCGTGCAGCGCTGGCCGGTGGAGAAGAAGCCGGAGTTGGCGGCAGCTTCGACGGCAACGGTGAGGTCGGCGTCATCGAGGACGACCATCGGGTTCTTGCCGCCCATTTCCAGCTGGAACTTGCGGTTATGCTCGATGGAAGAGGTGGCGACGCGCTTGCCGGTGCCGGTGGAGCCGGTGAAGGTGATGCCGGCGATATCCGGGCTGTCGAGCATGGCCTGGCCGACGACCGAGCCCTTGCCCATGACGAGGTTCAGAACGCCCTTCGGCAGACCTGCGCGGTGCAGGATATCGACGATCGCCCAGGAGCAGGCGGGAACGAGTTCGGCCGGCTTGAAGACGATGGTGTTGCCGTAGCAGAGCGCAGGGGCGATCTTCCAGGCGGGGATGGCGATCGGGAAGTTCCAGGGGGTGATGATGCCGATGACACCGAGCGGGTCACGGGTGATTTCGACGCCGATATTCGGGCGCACCGACGGCATCGTCTCACCGGCAAGACGGAGCGCTTCGCCTGCGAAGAATTCGAAGATCTGCGAGGCGCGGATGGTTTCGCCGATGGCTTCCGGAAGCGTCTTGCCTTCTTCGCGGGCAAGCAGAGCGCCGAGCTCGTCCTTGCGGGCCATGATCTCGTCGCCGGCCTTCTTCAGGATGACGTGACGTTCCCAGATGCCGGAGCGCGACCAGGCCGGGAAGGCGGCCTTGGCGGCAGCGATGGCGTTCTTGGTGTCTTCAGCCGAACCGTCGGCATAAAGGCCGACGACTTCGTTGGTATCCGACGGATTGATGTTCTTCGTCGCATTGGTGCCGACCCACTCGCCGGCGATCAGGTTCTGATAAATGGTCATGGGCCTGGAAGCCTCCTCTACCTTTTACGAATTTTTTGCTCCGGCCGTCTGGCGGCCGGATGAAGTGAAATTAGAGCTGCTTGACGACGATTTCTTCTTCGGCGTCGATCTTCAGCGGATTGCGCAGCGCCAGGCCGAAGTCAGCGACTTCGATTTCGAAGACGTCGCCTTCCTCGGTCTTGATGCCATCGGCGAAGGATAGTGTCGCGGTGCCGAACATGTGGACATGGACGTCGCCGGGCACGCGGAACAGGCCGTACTTGAAGTGGTGGTATTCGAGGTTGGCGAAGGTGTGCGACATGTTCGCTTCACCGGACAGGAAGGGCTTTTCGAAGATCACTTTGCCACCGCGCTTGATGCGCGAGGTGCCGCGGATGTCCTCGGGGGCTGCGCCGATGCGGATTTCCGGGCCGAAGCTTGCGGGGCGCAGCTTGGAATGGGCGAGGTAGAGATAGTTGATCCGCTCGGTGACGTGATCGGAGAATTCGTTCGACAGCGCAAAGCCGATGCGGAACGGCGAACCGTCTTCGGCGATGACATAGATGCCGGCCATCTCGGGTTCTTCACCGCCGTCGAGCGCGAAGGAGGGGGAGACGAGGGGAGCGCCGGGAGCTGCCGCACCGTAGCCGTTGCCCTTGTAGAACCACTCGGGCTGGACGCCCTTTTCGCCGGCCTTTGGCTTGCCGTTCTCAAGACCCATCTTGAACATCTTCATCGAGTCCGTGAGGGTTTCCTCGGCGGCTTCGGTGGTCTTCTTGTGCATGCTGTCGCGGGTGGCGGCAGAGCCGAGATGGGTGAGGCCGGTGCCGGTCAGATGCAGGTGGGCTGCATCGGGATGGGTGATCGGCGGCAGGAAGCTGCCGTCCGCATATGCCTTTTCGAGATCGACGGCGTCGCCGTAGCCGTGCGCCTCGATGACCGAGACGAGGGACTTGCCCTTGTTTGCTGCTTCCATGGCGAGCGCATAGACGCTGCCTGCATTCTTCACGGCCTTCGCTGCACCGCCCGGCTCGCGCACGGCGACGATGATCTCTCCGTTCGAACCCTTGATCTGCGAAATAAGCACGGTCTTCATCCTCTTTGGGTAGCTGCGGATAATGCTCCGCCTCTCCGGCTCCAGAGGGAGCCGGAATTATTCGTTTTCATGACTGCGAATGCGAATGCATGGAGCTGGCGCCGAAGCGCTCAGCCCTTGTTCTTGTTATAGACGTCGAAGAAGACGGCGGCCAAAAGGACTGCGCCCTTGACCATCTGCTGGTAGTCGATGCCGAGGCCGATGATCGACATGCCGTTGTTCATGACGCCCATGATGAAGGCGCCGATGACCGCGCCGGTGATCTTGCCGACGCCGCCGGAAGCCGATGCACCGCCGATGAAGCAGGCGGCGATAACGTCCAGTTCGAAGCCGACACCGGCCTTCGGGGTTGCCGAGTTGAGGCGAAGCGCGACGATGATGCCGGCGAGACCTGCAAGCGCACCCATGTTGACGAAGGTGTAGAAGCTCAGGCGTTCGGTGTTGATGCCGGAGAGCTTCGTGGCCTTCTCGTTGCCGCCCATGGCGTAAACGCGGCGGCCGATGGTCGTGCGGCGGGTGACGAAGGTGTAGATCGCGATCAGCACCAGCATGACGACGAGCACGTTCGGCAGACCGCGATAGGTCGACAGCTGCCAGCCGAGCGCGAGGATCGCGAGCGTGATGATGGCGTTCTGGGCGATGAAGAAGCCGAAGGGCTCGACATCGATGCCGTGGCTTTCATTGACCTTGCGGCGGCGCCAGGCGAGGTAGAAGAGAACGGCCGGGATGATCAGCGTCAGGACGAGCGAGGTCGACTGGACCGGGATGCCGGCGATGTCGATCATGTCGCCCGGCAGGAAGCCGGTGCTGATGACCTGGAATTCCTTCGGGAAGGGGCCGATGTTCTTGCCGCCCAGAACCGTCAGCGTCAGGCCGCGGAAGACGAGCATGCCCGCAAGCGTCACGATGAAGGACGGGATGCGGTGATAGGCGATGAAGTAGCCCTGTGCCGCGCCGATCAGCGCGCCGACGAGGATACAGATCACGCCGGCCAGCCAGAAGTTCACCCCGAGCGACACTGTCAGGATCGCCGCTATCGCGCCGACAAGGGCGACGATCGAGCCGACCGAGAGGTCGATGTGGCCCGCCACGATGACCAGCAGCATGCCGAGGGCCATAATGACGATGAACGAGTTCTGGAGAACGAGGTTGGTCAGATTGACCGGGCGGAACAGGATGCCGCCGGTGTAGATCTGAAAGAACAGCATGATGGCGACGAGCGCGATCAGCATGCCGTATTCGCGGATGTTGCTACGGATGTAGTCAACAACGGAAACGACGTTGCTTTCCTCGGTTGTTGGGTTGACCGGAGTCATTGTTTCTTCTCCCCTGAGCGCATGATAGCGCGCATGATGGTTTCCTGGCTCGCTTCTCCCTTCGGCAGTTCCGCGACGATCCGTCCTTCGTTCATGACGTAGATGCGGTCGCACGTACCGAGAAGCTCGGGCATTTCCGATGAGATCATCAGAACGCCTTTGCCGTCGGCGGCAAGCTGGTTGATGATAGTATAGATTTCATATTTCGCACCCACGTCGATACCGCGGGTCGGCTCGTCCAGGATCAAAACATCGGGATCGGAGAACAGCCACTTGGAGAGGACAACCTTCTGCTGGTTGCCGCCCGAGAGATTGACCGTTTCCTGGAAGATGCCCGACGAGCGGATGCGCAGCTTCGACCGGTAATCGGTCGCGACCTTGCTCTCCTTGATGTCGTCGATGATCGTGTTGTTGGAGATGCCTGCGAGATTGGCAAGCGAGGTGTTGTGCAGGATGCTGTCGTTCAGCACCAGGCCGAGATGCTTGCGGTCCTCGGTAACGTAGGCGAGGCCGGCATCGATCGCCTTGCGGACGGTGCTGACATCGACAGATTTGCCGTGCATCAGCACGTCGCCGGTGATCTTGTGGCCGTAGGCCTTGCCGAAGACGCTCATGGCGAACTCGGTACGGCCGGCACCCATCAGGCCGGCGATGCCGACGACTTCGCCCTTGCGGACGGTGACGTTGATGTCGTGCAGCACCTGGCGGTCGCGGTGATGCTGGTGATAGGCGTTCCAGTTCTTCACTTCGAGAATGGTTTCGCCGATCGGCACCGAGCGCGGCGGATAGCGGTCTTCGAGATCGCGGCCCACCATGTTGCGGATGATGATGTCTTCGCTGATCTCGTCCGCGTGACAGTCGAGCGTCTTGACGGTCATGCCGTCGCGCAGGACCGTGATCTGGTCGGCGACCTTGCGGATTTCGTTCAGCTTGTGCGAAATGATGATCGAGGTGATGCCCTGATTGCGGAACTCGATCAGCAGATTGAGAAGCGCGTCGGAGTCGCTTTCGTTCAGCGATGCGGTCGGCTCATCGAGGATGAGCAGCTTGACGCTCTTCGACAGCGCCTTGGCGATTTCGACGAGCTGCTGCTTGCCGACGCCAATGTCGGTGACCAGCGTATCAGGGGATTCGCGCAGGCCCACCTTGGCGAGCAGCTGGCGCGTACGATTGAAGGTTTCCTGCCAGCTGATGACGCCGTTCTTGGCGTTCTCGTTGCCGAGGAAGATGTTTTCGCCGATCGAGAGCAGCGGCACCAGGGCCAGCTCCTGATGGATGATGACGATGCCGATCTCTTCGGAGTCCTTCAGGACCTTGAAGTTGCGGACGTCGCCTTCGTAGACGATCTCGCCATCGTAGCTTCCGGCCGGGTAAACGCCGGAGAGAACTTTCATGAGGGTCGACTTGCCGGCCCCGTTTTCGCCCACCAATGCGTGGATCTCACCCTGGCGAACCTTGAGGTTCACATTCTCGAGCGCTTTGACACCCGGGAACGTCTTGGTGATGTTCCGCATTTCGAGGATTGTATTGTCCATAGTCAAAAATCCAGCGCCGTGACCTGAAAACCGTCAGGCGATCATAGAATCGAAGACCGGAACCCGCAACAAAGCGGGTTCCGGCCGACTTCTGAAATTACTTCAGCTGGTCTTCTTTGTAGTAACCGCTGTCGATCAGGACGGTCTTGTAGTTGTCCTTGGTGACAGCTACCGGCTTCAGCAGGTAGGACGGAACGACCTTGACGCCGTTGTCGTAGGTCTTGGTGTCGTTAACTTCCGGCTCCTTGCCGGACATGACGGCATCAACCATGGCAACGGTGACCTTAGCGAGTTCGCGGGTATCCTTGAAGATCGAGGAATACTGCTCGCCAGCGATGATCGACTTGATCGACGGAACTTCCGAGTCCTGGCCGGAAACGACCGGGAGCGGCTGGTCCGGGGTGCCGTAGCCAACGCCCTTCAGCGACGAAATGATGCCGATGGAGAGACCGTCGTAAGGCGACAGAACAGCGTCGACCTTGGCGTCGGTGTAGTTAGCCGAGAGCAGGTTGTCCATGCGAGCCTGGGCCGTTGCCGGGTCCCAACGCAGCGTGCCGACCTTGTCCATGCCGGTCTGGCCGGACTTTACGACGAGCTTGCCAGAGTCGATGTAAGGCTGAAGAACCGACATTGCGCCGTCATAGAAGAAGAAGGCGTTGTTGTCGTCCGGCGAACCGCCGAAGAGTTCGATGTTGAACGGGCCCTTGCCGTCCTTGAGGCCGAGCTTGTCGACGATCGTGCCAGCCTGGAGAACGCCAACCTGGAAGTTGTCGAACGTTGCGTAGTAGTCAACGTTGCCGGAGTCGCGGATCAGGCGGTCATAAGCGATGACCTTGATGCCGGCGTCGTGAGCCTTCTGGAGAACGTCCGAGAGGGTCGTGCCGTCGATCGAAGCGATAACGAGAACCTTGGCACCCTTGGTGACCATGTTTTCGATCTGCGAAAGCTGGTTCGGAATGTCGTCGTCAGCGTACTGGAGGTCGGTCTGGTAGCCGGCGTCCGTGAGCTGCTTGACGATGTTGTTGCCGTCGTCGATCCAGCGAGCCGAGGACTTGGTCGGCATTGCGATGCCAACGAGACCCTTGTCGGCGGCCATTGCCGGTACAACGAACGAAGCGACGCCGAAGGCAGCCGCAGCCATCAATGAGATAATGGATTTCATTTCTCTCTCCCTTGTTAATAGATCGGCGGACGAAAAATCGCCCACCACGAAACTGTGGCAGGTTCCGTAGATTGGATAGTTACTTCAGATGGTGAGAAACGAAGTAGGTCTCCTCCACGATCTCACACGTGTTGAGTGCCAACCAGCACACGGCGGCAAACTCGTACGGAATCCTATAACTGTCAAATAGAATAAGTGGTAAAGTGCATAACAAATTTGGTATATCGTTAAAAAGTATTACTTTTGATGGAAGGCGGAGGGGAGGCCGCAACCATGACGATCATCTCCGAGCCTATTTCGATGGATTACGTCGATATCCACAGCGACAATTTTGCCGATGATGCCTTTCTTCGTGCGGGTTTGAAGCTGAATCACCTGCGCATGATTGTCGCAATCGAAGATAGCGGCCAGATTTCGGCCGCTGCCGAGACGCTCGCCATCTCGCAGCCCGCCGCATCGCGAATGCTGTCCGAAATGGAATCAATCGTGAAGACGCCGCTATACGAGCGCGTGGCACGCGGCGTGGTGCTGACGACCTTCGGGGAAGCACTCGCCAAACGTGCGCGAAAGATCCTTCTGGAGCTGCGCGAAGCCGGCCGCGAGATCGCCGAATTGAAGAGCGGGAAGGGCGGTTCGGTGTTCATCGGCGCGGTGACGGCGCCGGCCATGAGCCTCGTCGTTCCGGCGATCGACAAGGTGCGCAAGAGCTTCCCCGGCATCGAGGTCAACATCCAGGTAGAGACCAGCAACGTGCTGGCGCGCGAGCTGCTGGCCGCCCGGCACGACTTCATCATCAGCCGCATCCCCGACGATCTCAATCCGCGGCTTTTCGAAGTGCGGGAGATCGGCGTCGAGAAGGCCTGTCTCATCGTGCGCAGCGGCCACCCGCTACTCAAGGGCGGGCCGAGCAGCCTTTCCGATCTGCGCGACTACGACTGGGTGTTCCAGCCGCCGGGTACGCTGCTGCGCCGCACTGTCGAGGATATCTTCCTCGGCGCCGGTGTTCCGGTGCCCGGCAATATCGTCAACACCTCGTCGCTGCTTTTGACCTGCGCCATCATCTGCAAGACGGATGCGATCGCGCCTGTTGCCGTCGATGTGGCGCAATTCCTATCGAGCCAGAGCTCGGAGGCGTCGGATGTCCGCATGCTGCCGACCGAGTTTGAGATCAACGTCAAGCCCTACAGCCTGATCACCGCCCGAGAGCGGGCGATGCCGCCGAGCGCGCGGCTGCTCTACGATCTGATCTTGGAGGAGGCGCTCGCAGTTTCGACTTAGCCGCAAGCCCGGCGCCATCTTGGCGTTGGAGACTGCGCGCCTTCGAAACAGGAAGGCAGCATGCTGTTCGGACAATCGGTGTTCCAGTCGGTTCTGGAACGGCTGAAGGCGGAAGAGGGCGGGGATGACGACGAGGCGGGCGATCAGCCCGTGGTTCATCGCGTCCATGGTTTCTCGACCGGCCTTGCCTTCGACGTGATGGAAGGGGTGTCGGCCGCCGGGCAGAAGCCGGGGCAGGCCTATTTCGACAATCTGGAATTCGAGGCGCCGCCACCGGTGCCTGAAGCAGTTGCCGTCGAGCCTGAGCCAGAACCTGTACCGGAGCCAGAGCCGGAACCTGTCATGCCCGAACATCTGTCGCGGACGGCGCCGGCCGACATTGCGGCGGAGCTGGCGATCTCGGCGGCGGATACGGTGCAGTCGCTCGGCGAAAAGCGCCGCGCCTTTGCCAAGCTCAATCATCCCGACCGCGTAGCGCCGCAATTCCGCGACAACGCGACGCGGCGCATGACTTTGGCGAATCTATTGATTGATGAAGCGGTGCGGCGTCTCAGCCGCTGATCACTCCGGATCCTTGTCTTCTTCGGCAGGCTCAGTGACGGCCGGCTTTTCTTCGGCAGGTTGCTGCGGCTTGAAGGTCCAGAACAGCATATAGAAGGCGTAGACGCCTGCGGCACCCGACAGCACGCCCCAGAAGGGATCGCCGCCGAAAAATTCGAGCACTGCCCAGCCAAGGCAAACGGCAACGATAAGTGCGCGTACCCAGGCATTGCGGTAGGCGGGGTGGCTCGGGTCGATCAGCTGCATAAGTGCTCCGGTCATATTTCCATCACTTGTCTTTAGGATGGATTTCACAAATGTGAAAGAGTGGCGGGCTTGACGGCTCGCGCAGAAAATGGAATGAAAATTCCAGAAATATTGCAATTCGGTCCATTTGTTCCGAATCCTAGGGAGGTTCTCATGACTGTCAGATTTGGTCTTCTCGGCGCCGGCCGTATCGGCAAGGTTCACGCCAAGGCGGTGACCGGCGATGCCAACGCCAAGCTCGTTGCCGTTGCCGATGCATTCCCGCAGGCGGCCGATGCGATCGCGTCCGCCTATGGCTGCGAAGTGCGCACGATCGAGGCGATCGAGGCTGCCAAGGATATCGACGCCGTCGTCATCTGCACGCCGACCGACACCCATGCCGACCTGATCGAGCGCTTTGCGCGCGCCGGCAAGGCGATCTTCTGCGAGAAGCCCGTCGATCTCGATGTCGACCGCGTCCGCGCCTGCATCAAGGTCGTCAACGAAACCAATGCCAAGCTGATGGTCGGCTTCAACCGCCGCTTCGACCCGCATTTCATGGCCGTGCGCAAGGCGATCGACGACGGCCGCATCGGCGATGTCGAGATGGTGACGATCACCTCGCGCGATCCGGGCGCTCCGCCTGTCGATTACATCAAGCGTTCCGGCGGCATCTTCCGCGACATGACGATCCACGACTTCGACATGGCGCGCTTCCTGCTCGGCGAAGAGCCGGTCTCGGTCTTCGCAACG
This sequence comes from Rhizobium sp. OAE497, assembly GCF_040546565.1. NCBI lineage: Bacteria > Pseudomonadati > Pseudomonadota > Alphaproteobacteria > Hyphomicrobiales > Rhizobiaceae > Rhizobium > Rhizobium sp. OAE497. The sequence continues at coordinate 2,722,182 of NZ_JBEPOA010000001.1, read as the reverse complement.
GCTGCCGTTCTCGTCGACAAGGCGATCGGCGAGGCCGGCGACTATGACAGCGTTTCGGTTCTGCTGCAGACCAAGTCCGGCAAGCAGGCGATGATCTCCAACTCGCGCCGCGCCACCTACGGCTACGACCAGCGCATCGAGGTGCATGGCTCGAAGGGGCTCGTCTCGGCTGAGAACCAGCGCCCGGTTTCGATCGAAGTCGCAAATGGCGACGGCTATACCCGCCCGCCGCTGCACGACTTCTTCATGACCCGCTACACGGAAGCCTATGCCAACGAGATCGCCAGCTTCATCGCTGCGATCGAGAAGGGCGTCAAGATCACCCCGTCGGGCGCCGATGGCCTCGCGGCGCTGGCGCTCGCCGACGCTGCCGTGCAGTCCGTCAAGGAAGGCAAGCTCATCAAGATCGGCTGACGGCCTTCTCCCGACCGAACGCTGACCATGAGATGGCCGGGCAATCGCCCGGCCATTTCGGTTTCGGGCATCAGCGAAACTTGAATTTAGCTTCAACGTTTCGCCTTTGACGCGGCCGGGCGGGGAGGCTATCAGCCAACGATATTTTCGCTCTTGCCCCGAGCCGCATCATGACCCTCGACCGCTTCGCTCCCGCCATCTTTGTGCTTCTCTGGTCGACCGGCTGGGTCGTGGCGAAATATGCGGCAATGCATTCAGAGCCGTTCACGTTTCTCGCCATCCGCTACACGTTCTCGGCGCTGGCCTTCCTGGCGCTCTGTCTGGCGCTGAAGGCGAAATGGCCAGACCGGGCGACGGTCTGGCGAGCTGTTTATTCCGGGTTCTTCCTGCACGGCTTCTATCTCGCCGCCATCTGGTGGGCGATTGCCAATGGCGTGCCTGCCGGTATCTCGGGCGTCATCGCCGCGATGCAGCCGCTGCTGACGGCGATGGCAGCGCCCCTGCTGATCGGCGAGCGGCTGCAGCCGGCACAGAAGCTCGGGCTGGCGCTGGGCTTCCTCGGGATCATCATTGCGGTGTCGCCGAAGCTTATCGAGCCGGCGACGGCCGATCTGATGCATGCGGCGGTGCCGCTGACGATCAACCTGATCGGCATGGCATCGGTGACCTACGGCACGATCTATCAGAAGAAGCACCTGCACAGCGGCGACCTGAAGACGATCGCGACGCTGCAATATCTCGGCGCGCTCGCCATCACTGTGCCGCTGGCGCTTGCCTTCGAAAGCCTGCATTTCGACGGCACCGTCGAGGCCTTCGCCGCACTCGCCTGGTCGGTGATCGGCCTGTCGATGGGCGGTATCGGGCTGCTGCTCTATTTGATCCGCCGCGGCCAGGTATCGCGGGCGGCATCACTGATCTATCTGATGCCGCCGACGGTGGCGGTCGAGGCCTTCATCGCCTTCGGCGAACCGCTGACGCTGCCGCTCATCCTCGGCGCCGTTGTTGTCGTGACGGGCGTCTATCTGACGAATCGCAAGAGTGTTCAGGCGATCGAGGCCTGATCACTCGGCTGCGGGCGCTGTGTGCGTCAGCTTGGCGATCTTGCGGACGTGGTTGACGGCCGCGGTGCCGCCTGCGGTCTTGGTGAAGAGATCGAGCTTTTCTTCGTCGTCTTCTCCAACAGGGGTCAGCGCCTGATCCATGTAAGTCTTCGAGGCCGGATCCCGGGCGATCTTGAAGGCGGCATAGCTCATCTTCACGATGACGCTTGCGAGCTTCATGTGCTTGCTGAAGGTTTCCCAGGCAAAGCGCGGCCAGAAGAGCAAGGGGTGAACCGGCTTCAGCCCCGGGCGCAGTTCCGACGGGTGCTTGAGCCGGAGCAGGCCGCTCTGCAGCGGATGGACGTTTTCGAGCGGCACGGTCGTCGCGAAGGAGACGAGAACCTTGACGAGGCTGGCGAGCGGAACGCCGGTCGCGACAGCGCGGCGCAGCAGCGTCTTCACATGCTCGGGCGAATAATAGAGCGACCAGGCCTCGCGATAGACACCTTCCCACTCCTCGCGGCTCATCTTCTCATGCGCGGTGCAGACATGCTCGACGTCGTAGACGTTGAGGTCCTTCTCCATCTCGACGCCCTTGCGCCAGAGGGTCTGGTGATCCTCGGAGCCCGGCAGCGGGGTGAGCACGAAGAACTCGATGACATCGAGCGGCAGCTCGTGCTGGATGATCTGGATGTCGCGGCGGATGCTCTCGGGCGTATCGGCGGGGAAGCCGAGGATGTAGCCGGCGAGCGTCATGATGCCCTGCGCCTTCCAGGCGAGCAGCATCTTGCGGTATTCGGTGATCTTGTTCTGGTTCTTCTTGGCGGCCGTCAGATTGTCCGGATTGACGTTTTCGAGGCCGATGAAGACACGGGTGACGCCGGCACGCTTCGATTTCTCGATGAAGTTCGGAATCTTGTGGCAGAGCGTATCGACCTGGATCATCAGGCCGAGCGGAATGCCGTCCTTTTCCCTGAGTTCGATCAGCCGGTCGAAGATCGCTTCCCAGTCGCGGTTACGGGCGAAGTTGTCGTCGGTGATGAAGAACTTGTGGATGCCCTGCGCCCAGTTCATCCGCAGCAGCTTCTCGATGTCATCGGCAGAACGGAAGCGCGACTTGCGGCCCTGGACGTTGATGATGGTGCAGAAGGAACACTGGTAGGGGCAGCCGCGGCCGGCATCGAAGCTGCTGGAGAGGCCGAGCGTATGCTGGATGTTTTCCTTGCGCAGGAAGGGTACCGGCGTGCCGCCGATGCCCGGCAGGTCGTTCATGAAATTGTACACGGGCTCGAGCTTGCCGTAGGCGGCGTCCTGCAGCACCTTGTCCAGCCGTCCCTCGGCTTCGCCGGCGAACATCGAGATGCCCATCTCGCGGCAGGCATCGAGCTCAACGGCCTTACCGTCGAGCATCGACAGGCAGCCCGACACATGGAAACCGCCCATCGACACCGGAATGTCTGCGGCGCGGAAGGGGCGGGCGATATCCAGCGCACGGGGATACTGGTTCGACTGGACGCCGATCAGGCCGACCATGCCGAAATTGCCGTGCCGGGCAAGCTGCGCCAGAAGCTCGGGAATGTTGACGCGGGTGTTGGTCTCGTCGATCACCTTGATGTCGATACCGACACCAGGGCCGAGCACTTCGCGTTCGGCGCAGTCGGCGGCGATACCATAGAGTGCTGCCAGCGAATTGGACGGGATCATCGCCCGCCACCAGCGGATCACGTAGCCATCGTCGTCGTAATGCGACGGCTTGATCAGAATCAGCTGGAAGCGCTTGGCGCTGGAATTTTGAGGCAATGGCACGGGCAGTCTCTCTTGATCAATGGGAGCTTGAAATGGAATGCACGTAATCGTCTCCAGCCGCCTCTCAGACGCTGGCTTTCAAACAAATCTGCTCTGATCGACGATAGACCCCGGCGTCTCGCAATGCAGATTGCAATTTCGTTCGCATATGGCTGCCGGGCCGCGGCTGTTCAAGGCCGCCGGTCCGGAAGTATTCCGTCTCCGTGGTTCTAAAACAAAAAGAGGCCGGATGATACCGGCCTCTTTCTGAATTCAGTGTTCAGACCCGTTTCAGGCCTGTTCGCGGCGCTGGCCGCCACCATTGCGGGGACCCTTGCGGCGCATGCCGCCGGAGCCGTCCTTGCGCTCGCCATGGGCCTGCTGGCCCTCGCCATGCTTGCGGCCGGGACGGCCGTTGCCGTTGCGGGCAGCGCCGGGGTGATGGCGATTGTGGTTTTCGCCACCGGCATGGTTCGGGCGCTGCGGCTTCTTGGCCGTGCGGAAATCCGAGGTCGATGCGAGATCGTTGTCGGGGCCTGCATCCGGGGTCGCTTCGCCACGGCGCTGGCCGCGGAAGTCCTCGTTGCGCTGCTTCTGGCGCTCGGGACGGGGACGGCGCTCGCGGCGCTCCTCGCCACCGGCGCGGACTTCGCCGCCTTCACCTTCGCGGCGCGGACGCTGCGGACGGTTGCCGCGGCCTTCGCCGCCGTTACGGTTTTCGCTGCGGCCTTCGCCGGAACGGCCCTCACCACCACCACGGCGCTCGCCGCCGCGATTGCGGTTGTTGCCATTGCCGTTGCCGTTTCCACGGCGCGGGGCAGCGCGCATGTCGGCCGGAGCTTCGCCGCTGGCAACTGCGATGCTGATGTTCATCAGCTTCTCGATGTCGCGGAGCAGGCGGGCTTCATCCGGCGCGCAGAAAGCGATCGCGATGCCGTCACGGCCGGCGCGGGCCGTGCGGCCGATGCGGTGGACATAGGCTTCGGCAACTTCCGGCAGGTCGTAGTTATAGACGTGGCTGACAGCCGGGATGTCGATGCCGCGGGCGGCAACGTCGGTGGCGATCAGCGTCTTGGTATCGCCGTCCTTGAAGGCCTTGAGGGCGCGCTCGCGCTGGCCCTGGCTCTTGTTGCCATGGATCGAGGCGACCGAGTAGCCGACGGAATCGAGATGCTTCATCAGCTTCTCGGCGCCGTGCTTGGTGCGCAGGAAGACGATGGCGCGGCCATCGGGGTTCTGCGTCAGCGACTTCTTCAGGAGATCGGTCTTGTCGTTCTTGCCGTTGACGAAGTGGACATACTGCTCGACCTTGTCGGCAGCCTTGCCCGGAGGCGTGACTTCGACGGTGACGGGATCGGTCAGGTAGTCGGCAGCGAGATCGGCGATCGACTTCGGCATGGTGGCCGAAAACAGCATGGTCTGGCGCTTCTTCGGCACCATCTTGGCGATCTTGCGCAGATCGTGGACGAAGCCGAGGTCGAGCATCTGGTCGGCTTCATCGAGCACCAGGTAGCGCACGGCGGTGAGGCCGATGGCGCGGCGGGCGACGAGGTCGAGCAGGCGGCCGGGCGTGGCAACGAGGATATCGGTGCCCTTTTCGAGCTGCAGCTGCTGCTTGTTGATCGATACGCCGCCGACGACGACGTTGATGCGCAGATGCGACTTGCGCAGGAAGTTCTTCAGGTTGACGGCGATCTGGTTCACCAGTTCGCGGGTCGGCGCCAGGATCAGCGTGCGGGTGGTGCGGTTATCCGGGCGGCGTTCTTCATGGATCAGCTTTTCGATGAGCGGCAGGCCGAAAGCGGCCGTCTTGCCGGTGCCGGTCTGCGCGAGGCCGATCAGGTCGCGGCCCTGGATGAGAAGCGGAATTGCCTTTTCCTGGATGGGGGTCGGCGTTTCGATGCCGAGCTGGAAAAGAGTGGCGACAACCGGCTTGGAGACACCAAGCGATTCAAAAGTGGTCAAGTCATAACCTTTTCAGGGCGCGCCAAAAGCAAACCACCGGAGCGCCCTATGCGGTCCGGTGTCGTTCTGGCGTCAAGAACCCCGCGTGAAGTGGGAACTTGTCTTGTTGGAAAAAGCTTTCCAGCGCTTCTGCCGCGTCTTGGGTGCGGTCTCTTCGAAATGCGCTTTGCCCCTTCTTCCTGCTCCTATTTGCTGGCAGGGGCACGCTCACGCGGCGGCCGGAAGGTGAAAGCTGGGCTGCATTTGGTCTAGTTCGCGCCGAAAGTCAAGGGGATGGGCCGCATGGCTGCCTTGCGCTTTGCCGGGAGCGACGGAGCAGGCGGCGATGTCAGCCGATTTTCGGGTCCCGCGACGGTGATCCGCGGAGCGTCGCCGGCTTCAATCAATTGGTGTGCTCCATGCCGTCCGGTCCTTGCCGCGTGTGGGGGCGGCGGCGCCTTCCGGCGTTCGGATGCGACATGTGGTTTTTCTAATATAGTTCGGAAGATTACCAATGTCTTAACGCATTGATTTACAAAAGTTTCATAGTCGAAAATTCTGTTGCTGCGCCGCAACATCGTGTCGCTTTCTGAAAAATGTTTGTCGCTTTACAACCTAATGGTTGCTTGCCGGATCGGTCGAACGCGGGCAGGGGGAGCGTATTCAAGACGTGTAATTGTTCATATTAGAATCAACTTTATGGAGATATTCGTGAGCGCCACCCCCGGCATCAGGTTTTTCGAAAAGCAGACTCTTCTCGCAGGCGTAAGCTTGGCCGCATTGCTGCTCGGCAGCTGTCTGGCATCCCCGGCTCTCGGGGCTGAGTATCTGGTCAGCAACGACACCGAACTGCGCAATGCGATCAACACGGCCAATGCCGATGGCGATGCGACGGCAACGATCAAGCTGACGGCGGGATTCTCATCGAGCGGTGCAGTGATGCCAGTGCCGCTCAAGCCGATCACCATCGATACTCAAGGGTTCGCTCTTGCCAATGTGCAATTCAACAATACCGGCGGGCAAAGCGTGACGATCGAAGGCTCGCTTGCGGGGGCGACCGCTCAGCGTGGTATCGTCATCAGCAGCGCCAGCACTTCGTCTCTGATAAACAATGGTTCGATAACGGGCGGACCTGACGGAGGGGCCACGTCGAGCACAGGCGCAAGTTTGAGCGCGACGACGTTTGTCAACAACGATACTGTGACCGGCGGATCCAATTCAGGCGCTGGAAGCGGAGGCTTCGGTGTTCAGGCACAGCGCGGCACCAACATAACCAACAACGGCGTAATCCAGGGGGGAAGCAGCGCTACGGGCAACGGCGCACTCGGCGTGTTCCTCGGAGGCCCCGCCGGTGCCCTTAGTACGCTCACCAACAACGGGTTGATCCGCGGCGGCGACGGCGTAAATGGAACCGTTTTCAGCGGGGAAGGCGTGCAGATCCGCACCAACGGGACGATCATCAACAACACCGGCGCGACGATCGAAGGCGGCAGCAATGCCTACGCCATCTCCGTGCAGATGGCCGATGCCACCATCGTCAACAGCGGGACGATCAGCGCCGGTAGTGGCATGGCGGATGCAATCGTCACGACGAACGCGACATCGAATTTCACGCTGGAGCTCCAAAAGGGGTTCGAGATCAATGGCAATGTCATCGGCAACGCGACTCTCAACGATACGCTGCGCCTCGGCGGCACAGGCAACGAGACCTTTCATATCGACGAGATCGGCGCCGCCGCGCAGTATCAGAATTTCGATACGTTCGAGAAAACCGGCACCAGCACGTGGCTGCTCGATGGCGTCGGCACGGCCACGACGGATTGGACCGTCTCCGACGGCACGCTGCTGATCGGCGACGACGCGACCGACAGCGTCACCGGCGACATCACCAACCTTGCGACGCTTGGCGGCAGCGGCACGATCTTCGGCAATGTGACGAATTCGGGGACCATCGTGGCCGGCAGCGGTTCCACGGGCGCGCTGACGATCTCGGGCGACTATACCGGCAATAACGGCGTGCTCGATATCCAGTCGGTGCTCGGCGGCGATACGTCGGCGACCAGCCAGCTCGTCGTCACAGGCAATACGGCGGGGACGACCACCGTGCGGGTGACGAATGCCGGAGGTGCTGGGGCGCAGACAGTCGAAGGCATCAAGATCATCGATGTCGGCGGCACGTCGGCCGGCACTTTCTCGCTGCAGGGCGACTATGTCTATAACGGCGATCAGGCCGTCGTCGGCGGCGCCTATGCCTACCGGCTCTATCAGAACGGCATCGCCACACCTGCCGATGGCGACTGGTATCTGCGCTCGGTGCTGATTGCGACATCGACGGCGCCGCTCTATCAGGCGGGCGTGCCGATCTACGAGGTCTATCCGCAGATGCTGCAGCAGCTGAACGCGATCGGCACGCTGCAGCAGCGCGTCGGCGACCGATACTGGGAGACCGGCGGCGATCCGGTGGCGGCAAGCGGCCCGGATGGCGTGTGGATGCGCACCGAGGGCATGTATGGCCGCGTCGATCCCGCTTCCAGCACCAGCGGCGCCACCTATGATTACGATCTCTGGAAGGCTGAAGGCGGCGTCGACGGCGAACTCTATCAGAGCGGCAAGGGCCTGCTGATCGGCGGGCTGACGGCGCATTTCGGCTCGGTCACCGGCGATGTCAGCTCGATCTACGGTGACGGCAAGATCGAGACGATGGGCCAGGGCGTCGGCGCGACGCTCACCTGGTATGGCGCGGATGGCTTCTATGCCGATGCGCAGGGGCAGTTCACCCTCTACGACACGACGCTGAAATCCGATCTCACCAATGCCGACCTGAAGGGCGGCAATAGTGGCTTCGGATCGACGCTCAGCATCGAGGCCGGGCGCCGCTTTGCCTCGGCCGGTTCGTGGTCGATCACGCCGCAGGCGCAGCTCATCTATTCGTCGGTCGATTTCGACGATTTCCATGATGCCTTCGGCGCTCCGGTTTCGCTCGATCGCGGCGACAGTCTGAACGGCCGTGCCGGTATTGCCTTCGATCGCGACGAGAGCTGGGAGAAAGCCGACGGCAAGACCGTTCATGCCAAGCTCTACGGCTCTGCAAACCTCTACTATGAATTCCTGCAAGGAACGGCGGTCGATGTCGCGGGCCTGCGCTTCAAGACGGAAAACGACCGGCTCTCGGCCGGTGTGACGCTCGGCGGTTCCTATAGCTGGAACGACGAGCGCACCGCCGTCTACGGCGAAGCGACCGCACGGTCCTCGCTCGAGAATGTCGGCAGCAGCTATGCGCTGAGCGGCACTGCCGGTATCCGCGTGAAGTGGTAAGCGATCAGAACGCCCGGTCCGCGCCGCGGGCCGGGCGCTTTGGCTAACCGTCTTCATCGTGACGGTAGGCAAGGCTGCCGTTTTGCCATATCGCAGGGTTCGAAGCGCACGGCGCTTCGGTTGCCCCTATGCGGATGGAGATGCCCGTGACCTTGCCTGTCAAAATTGCCGTCAGCGGCGCCCGGGGTCATATGGGCCGCGCCATTCTTTCCGCGCTTGCAGATGATCCTGCCTTCACCCACGTCTGCAGCATCGGCCGGACCGGCGGCGACGGGCTTGTCGATCGCTCCGTGGCCATCGAGACGGCGGACGTGATCCTCGATTTCTCTACGGCATCCGCGGCGGCCGAACTGGCCGAACTTTGCGCGGAGAGAAACGGACCGGCGCTGGTGATCGGTGCAACGGGCTTCGAGGCGGATGAGCTTGAACGGATCAACAGGGCGGCCAGCAAGGTCGCGATCGTCCGCTCCGGCAATTTCTCGATCGGCGTCAACATGCTGGTCGGCCTCGTCGCGCAGGTCGCGGGCACATTGCCCGCTGAAACCTGGGACATCGAAATCCTCGAGGCTCATCACCGCCGCAAGGTCGATGCGCCATCCGGCACGGCGCTGATGCTCGGCGAAGCCGCCGCCGATGGCCGCGGTGTGGCGCTCTCATCCGTCGAGCGGCGCAGCCGCGACGGCATGACCGGCGAGCGCCCGGCCGGTGAAATCGGCTTTTCGGTGATCCGCGGCGGCGGCATTGTCGGCGAGCACAGCGTCATGTTTGCGGCTGGAGAGGAAGTGCTGACGCTGTCGCATTCGGCGCTCGACCGCGGCATGTTTGCCCGCGGCGCACTGGCTGCCGCCCGCTGGGTCATGGGGCGGGCGCCGGGCGAATACGACATGCAGGATGTCCTGGGTTTGACGCGGAAATGAGGGGTCGAAGCACCGGAGGCTTGTGCTCCGGTGCTTCGGGTTCATGCCACCAGGCCCTTGGTGAGCTCCAGCGCCTGCCGCTCGAACAGCCGGCGGTAGATGCCGTTGTTGAGGCGGACGAGCGACGGGTGGTCGCCTTCCTCGACGATCCTGCCCTTGTCGAAGACCAGCAGGCGGTCGAGTGCCCTGACGGTTGACAGGCGATGCGCGATCACCAGTGTCGTGCGTCCCTCCATCAGGCGTTCCATCGCCTGCTGGATCTGCACTTCGCTCTCGCTGTCGAGGCTGGACGTCGCCTCGTCGAGGATCAGCACGGGCGCATCTGCAAGGAAGGCGCGGGCGATGGCGACGCGCTGGCGCTCGCCGCCCGACAGCTTGACGCCGCGCTCGCCCACCATCGTCTCATAGCCCTTGGGAAGGCTCATGATGAAGTGATGGGCGCTTGCCTGTCTCGCGGCGTCCTCGATCTCGCGTCTCGATGCCTCCGGCCGGCCATAGGCGATGTTCTCGGCCAGCGTCCGGTGGAACAGGATCGGTTCCTGCTGGACGATGGCGATCTGGCCGCGCAGGCTTGACTGCGTCACCTTGGCGATATCCTGCCCGTCGATCCGGATCGAACCGGAATTGACGTCATAGAGACGCTGGATCAGCTTGACGAAGGTCGTCTTGCCCGAGCCTGAATGACCGACCAGACCGACGCGTTCGCCGGGCTTGATGGCGACGGAAAAGTCGTCATAGAGCGGCGTCGGATGGGCGCCATACTGGAAGGTGACGCGATCGAAGATGATCTCGCCCTTGCCGATGGCGATCGCCTTGGCGCCCGGCCTGTCTTCGATGCCGAGCGGCGTCTTGTCGAGCAGCACCAGCTCTTCCATGTCGTTGACGGCGCGCTGCAGGTTGCGGATATCCTGCCCGACCGAGCGCAGATATCCCTGCAGCACGAAGAACATCGCCAGCACGAAGGTGATGTCGCCCGGCGTCGCCAGGCCCTTCTGCCACATGATGAGGCCGGTGCCGAGGATGCCTGCCTGCATCGAAACCATCATGAAGCCCTGGATCGTGCCGTTCAGCGTGCCGCGCCGCCAGGTCCGCCGCGTGCGGCTGTCCCATTTGGCGAGAACGTGGCTCAGGCGCTCTTCCTCGCGGTCTTCGGCGCCGAAGGCCTTGACCACCGAGTTGCAGCTGATCGCATCCGCAAGCGCGCCACCGAGCTTGGTATCCCAGGCATTGGCGAGCTTGGCCGCAGGCGAGACATAGCCCATCGAAAGCACGACGGTGACGCCGATATAGATCAGCGATCCCGCCGCCACGATGAGCCCCATGACCGGCCAGTAGCTGCCGAGCACGATGCTGGCGCCGGCAAGCATGACGACCGACGGCAGGAGCGCGACCAGCAACAGGTCGTTCAGCGCGTCGAGCGCCCACATGCCGCGGGTGATCTTGCGCACTGTCGAGCCGGCAAAGCTGTTGGCATGCCAGTCGGTGGAGAAGCGCTGGACCTTGTGGAAGCCGCTATTGGCGACATCGGCCATGATGCGCAGCGTCAGGCGGATGATGCCGTTGAAGATGAACCAGCGCAGCACGACGCTGGTGAGGCCGAGCGCCGCGACGACGACGAAGGCGCGGATTGCACCATCGGCCGCATTGCCGCCGGCGATCGCATCGACGATCCGGCCGGAGAAGACCGGGACCAGAACTTCGGCGAGCGTGCTGGCGATGACCAGCAGAATAATGCTGCCGACGAGGGCAGGGCGATGCGTCCATTGACGAAAAACAAAGCCGAGCACGTTGCGATAAGCATCGGCACGGAAGTCGAGCTTCTTGCGAGTCATTTTAACCAGTCCGGCGCCATATCGAGGGCAGCCGGCCCCAAAATCGAGAGTTAATAGACACAGCCGGAACGGGAGACGAAATAACCCCGGCAGATCGGTGGCGCTGTGAAAGACGTTAAAACCGCTTGCCGCGTGCCCTGGGCGAGCCGCGAATTGGAATGACCTAGTGTCGGATCATTCCGGACGGGAGGGTTTCGATGAATACTGATGTCATGCAACGCCTCCTCTGTTTGATCTGCAGCGATGGAGATTTTGTACCGGACAAATCCGGTCTTGCCAACCGGATCTTTTCTACTTTGCAGAGAATGATGCAGGGACGACACACCATCGATGCGCGAGTGCCGTGCTTTTGCTGTATGCGTCAGCCGCCGAGCGCGACTGCGATCAGCACGAGCACGAGGCCTAGACCGGTCATCGTCAGCCCGGCATAGAGCGGTCTGCCGCCGGAAAAACTTGCCCATGCATAGCCGGTGATGAAGAGCAGGGCGATCAGCACGAGGTTGCTGACGCGCAGCGCCAGTTCGGCGTCGGCGATCAGGAAGAAGGGGACCACGGCGGGGATGGCGGTTGCGAAAACCAGGATGCCGATCCCGGTGGCGGCGAGGATATCGTTTCTCGTCAGCAATGCCTTTCGCGGCTCGGCGCGGGCAGTCAGCGCCAGGAGCGAGCGGTAGAGGGCTTCGGCATCGGCGGTCTTTCCCGAGAACGGGGTGTCCTCGATCGGAAATTCCTCGGCAAGCACGGCAAGCGCCGTCGCCTCGCTGCGGGCGGCCTTGATATGCCGGAAGAGACGCAGGCGACGGCTCTTGTAGAAACTGGTGCCGAGCACGAACAGGACGGCATCGATGATCGCCCAGGCGGCGTTGCAGCCGAGCGTCGCGACGACGAGATCGCGCACCTCGATGCCTTCCTCATGCATGACGAGCCGGGAGCCGACGGTCCAGGTCAGTGCCATGATCAGTCCGAAGAGCACCTCGCCGAGCGCGTCGCCGGAATCGAGCGCGTCGAATATGGAGCGGATCGGCGACGTCATCGAATGGCCCTCCCATGCGGCAAGGCCGCAAGAGACGACTATGATCGAGGCGGGCCGCGGGCTCATTGAGCCGGATCAAGGCTGATTGCGGTTGCCGGTCCATTCCGGCAGGATGGAGCATCGACTGCGAAGGAGGAGATCACGTGATGATGATCGGCTCATGTCATTGCGGCAAGGCGCACTGGACGCTGGAAGGCGATCCGGGATCGATCACGGCCTGCAACTGCACGCTCTGCCGCCGGTACGGCACGCTTTGGGCCTATGATTATGAAGGCGAGCGGGTGGCGGTCAGCGGGCCGACGGCGTCCTATACGCGCTCGGGAAGGGACAAGTCGCCGCTGGAAATCCTGTTCTGCCCTGCCTGCGCCTGCGTTCTCGCCTGGCGCGGTCTGGTGCTGGAACCGGATGGGCGGCGGCGGATGGCCGTCAATGTCAGGCTTGCGCCGCCGGAGGCCGTGGAAGATCTGGCGATCGATCATTTCGACGGGCTGGTGACCTTCACCGATCTGCCGTCGACGGGGCGCTGCGTGCGCGATCTCTGGTTCTAGGGAAAAGACGGCGCCGCCGGGAGGAAGCGGCGCCGCAAGTCACTCAGCGTCTGCAGACTTCGGCGCGGAAGGGCTGGCCCCAGCGGTCATAGCGCCATTCCGTGTGGCAATAGCGGGGCGCGTAGTAGGCCGGATAGGCCGGGTAGGCCCGCGGCGGGTAGTAGGCATAGGGGCCGGGATAATAGGGGCGCGAGGCAATTGCGCCGCCGACCACGCCGCCAACGACGCCTCCGGCAACACCGCCCCAGAAGGCGTCGCCGCCGCGGGCATTGGCTGTTCCGGTGGTGGCGAAGGTGGCGCCGGCAAAGGTCAGCGCAATCAGGCCCGCCGCCATGGTCTTATGAAGAACGGACATGTCGAATTCCTTTCATGGACAAGGCTTGTCTTGAAGCCATGGCCAGAATCCGCCCCGATCGCGGCGCGTTGATGGTCGCACAAGCGCTTGCGGAATTAAATTTTCGTCATGATTGCCGGGGTTTCGCCGCATTCTTGCAAGGGCGAAAGGGCAAATGAACGCAAGGGGATGAGACCCGCCGCTGCCGTTCTGATTCAACTTTAACGCCGCTTTTGGCGCCTGCCGCTCGCGCTCTAAGATTTTATGGTTAAAAGCTTGTTAAGCGACTTGGCATTATGGTTGCAGACGTGAATATTTCATTCACAGCGGGAGTGGACGCTTTTTGACATCGGCAGGCAACCTTCTGGAACTGGCATGCAGCCGGATCGCGGATCTGGATACGCCAGCCTATGTGAAGAACAGCGAGCTTCGCTATGTCGCTGTGAACGCCGCCTATGCGCATTTTTTCGGTCTCGATATTTCCGATTTCATCGGCCGCCGCAGCCGCGAGGTTCTCGACCGGCCGGAAGAGGACGAACGCGAGGACAAGGAGCGCCGGGCGCTGGTCTTCGGCACCGAGGAAAGCGCAATCTGCTTCGACCGGGCGGCCACATGTCACGAGCGGGTGCAGATCGAAAGCTTCATGCCATCGGAAGAGCGGGCCTATGTGCTCGGCGTTTTCGAGAAGCGGGCGCAGCCGCGCCGTCCTGTCGCCTCCGGTCCCGATCAGGCGCTGCTAGCCGATTTCGAGCGGGTGCGTTCGGCGATCGAAAAGCTCGACCATCCCGTGGGCATCTTCGCCGATGACGGGCGGCCGCTCGCCGTCAATGCGGCCTACCGCGGCGGCTCCAGGCATGTCGCTGAGACCGGCTGGCACAAGAGCGTTGCCGAGCTCGATCTGCTGCGCACGATCATGGAAGATCTGCCGGTTGCTGCCTTCGCCCGCGACGAGCAGCACCGCCTCGTCTATGCCAACCAATATTACGAGACCTTCACCGGTCACGACCGCGCCAAGGTGCTGGGGCTGACCGAGCACGAAATGTTCGGCGAAGACGGCGGCGGCGCCATCTACGAAGAAAACTGCCTGGCGCTGAAGAACGGCTCGCTGACTGAGGTCGAGGGCAAGCTGCCGAGCACCGACGGCAAGTCCTATCCGATCCTGTCGCGCGTCAACCGCGTGCAGACGCCCGACGGCAAGCTCTATGTCGTCGGGTCCTTCTCCGATATTTCGCCGCTGAAAGAGCGCGAGGCGGAGCTCATCCAATCGCAGCAGCATGCCGAAGTGCTGCACCGGGATATCGAGAGCATTCTGCGCTCGCTGCCGGTCGGCGTGCTGATCCTCGATAACAAGCTCGATATTCTCTACGTCAACGACGAGTTCTACCTGATCAGCGATCTGCCGATCGAGGACCGTTTCGACGGGCGGCCGTTCATGGACGTGATCCGCCGCAATCACGCGCTCGGGCGCTACGGCTACACTCAGACGCCGGAAGAAATCCTGGAATCGCGGCGTCATCACTTCTCGACCGCCGACGATCCGGAGCCGGTGGAACTCAACTGGTCGGGCGGCAAGTCGATCATTTTCGACAGCCGCCGCATTTCCGACGACCGCATCCTGCTGACCTATTCCGATATCAGCGCCATCCGCCAGCGCGAGCAGGAAGTCCATGACGCCAAAGCGGCGATCGAGACGCTCGGCGAACTGATGCGCGATGCGACGCGGGCGATGCCGCAGGGGCTGGCGATCGTTCAGGACGGCATCATCCAGCTTTCCAACGATGCGCTCTCCGGCGTCTTGCAGATCCCGCCGGAATATCTGGCCGCCGGGCGCGGCTGGATCGATCTCTTCAATTTCTGCGCCGAGCGCGGCGACTTCAACGGTGCCGCGGCCGATACGCTGCATTACTGGCGCAGCAGCATCGCCACGCGCCAGCCGATCACCACCGTCTTTCATATTTCCGGCGAGCGCTGGGTCAATATGGACGCGACGATCAGCGAGCGCGGCCACTGGATCGCTCTCTTCACCGATGTCACCGAAATGAAGCAACGCGAGGGCGAGCTGGAACGGCTGCTGTCGCGCGCCGAGGCTGCCGACCGCGCTAAGTCCGAATTCCTCGCCAATATGAGCCACGAGATCCGCACGCCGATGAACGGCGTTCTCGGCATGGCCGAACTGATGGCGAAGACCGATCTCGATGCGCGCCAGAAGACCTTCATCGACATCATCGTCAAATCCGGCAATGCGCTGCTGACGATCATCAACGACATCCTTGATTTCTCGAAGATCGATGCCGGGCAGATGAAGCTGCGCAAGGCGGCCTTCGACATGGTCGAGGCGGTCGAGGACGTCGCGACGCTCTTGTCGTCGCCGGCAGCCGAGAAGGACCTGGAGCTGCTGGTGCGCGCCGATCCGAACCTGCCTGCGGCCGTGATCGGCGATGCGGGGCGTTTCCGGCAGATCGTCACCAATCTCGTCGGCAATGCCGTCAAGTTCACCGAGAAGGGCCATGTCTTCGTCGATATCGGGTTCCGCCAGGGATCGGATGGCGAGATCATGGTCGAGCTTCGGATCGAGGATACCGGCATCGGCATCCCGACCGACAAGCTGCAATCGGTGTTCGACAAGTTCTCGCAGGTCGATTCCTCCTCGACGCGGCGTCACGAGGGAACGGGCCTTGGACTGGCGATCACCGCCGGTCTCGTCGATCTCTTCGGCGGCTATATCCATGCGGAGAGTGAACCGGGGCGCGGAACCGTCTTCACCGTCAACCTGCCGTTCGCGGTGGCGGCGGCCAAGCTCGATCCGAAGCCGCTGCCGGTCAATGTGCGCGGCGCGCGCATCCTCGTCATCGACGATAACGAGGTGAACCGCAGCATTCTCAGCGAACAGCTGACGCTCTGGGGCTTCGACGGCGTGGCGGCCGAAAGCGGTGCGACCGGGATCGCCATTCTCGAAGCGGCGCATCAGGTGGGCGTCGAGGTCGATGCGCTGGTGCTCGACTATCACATGCCGCAGATGAACGGCGCCGAAGTGGCGCGCAAGCTGCGCGCCGACCGGCGTTTCGAAAACCTGCCGATCATCTTCCTGACCTCAATGGACATATCTGGCTCGGAGAAGGAATTTGCGGCGCTGAACGGCCAGGCGCATCTGATGAAGCCGGCGCGCGCCAACCTGCTGCGCGGCACGATCGTCGAGGTCGTCAGGGCCAAGCGCGTCAAGCAGGCGTCCGAAGCCGAGCTTGCGCGGCTGCAGGCCGAACTCGCCGCCAAGGCGCCGGAGCCGGAAGAGCCCGAGCCCGAAATCGAGACGCCGCGCCGCAAGGCCGATTTCATCGACGTGCTGGTGGCCGAGGATAACGAGGTCAACCAGATCGTCTTCACGCAGATCCTGCAGGGCACGGGCCTGAGCTTCCTCGTCGTCAACAACGGTCAGGAAGCGGTCAATGCCTGGGAAGCGCATTCGCCGCGGATCATCATGATGGATGTGTCGATGCCCGTGATGAACGGTCACGATGCGACACGGGCGATCCGCTCGCGCGAACGCGGGCAGGGGCATCGCGTGCCGATCATCGGCGTCACCGCGCATGCGCTGGAAAGCGACCGAGAGCTCTGCCTCGATGCAGGCATGGACGACTATATGTCGAAGCCGATCAGCCCCGAGCTGCTGGAAGAGAAGATCCAGCTGTGGCTCGGCAAGAGCGAGCCGCTGCCGGGCCGCTCCGGCCTATAATGAAAGGTCGTTCAGAAGGGTGCAGTTTTGCAGTCCCGCTGGAGTTTCAATGACGATTGTTGCAATTCAGAAGCAGATCTTTAGTGGGTTAAGCGAGGACGACTTCCCGGTCCTGAAAATCGTAGCCGATTCCCGACTTTCGAACGGTAAAGGTGAGGGGTTCCTTACGGATATTGCACCCAAGATTTTCTCGATCGAGATGCGCAGTGTAAATGCGGCGGGACATATCACCCATTTTGCACCCTATGGGTTTGCTTTTGCGGGCTCAACGTTGGCGGCTGCTCTCACTCACTCAACCGCACAGTTTTTGCTTAACAGCTTGTTCAGTAATGAAAATTACCTTCCGCCTTCTGTTGAGGATGTGTCTGCAGTATATCTGGATGTTGCTAAGAAGCACATCGAGCAGCTTAGCGCGCCATTCTCGGCTATGATTTACGGATACGACGTCGGAAGCAATGTTTTTCGTGCGTATGCGTTAAATTCGGCGACTAAGCCGAGTTTCGAGCTTCGGAAAACTGAGATTGATCTCGATGCGGCGTTTTTTCGAATAGGATCAGGATCCGAATACTTTGACACTATCTTCGCCGAGATGGGAGGCGGTGATGTCGATTGCAGTTCAGTCATCGAGCAGATGATTCGACGAAAGGTCCACAGATCAGTTGGTGGGTTCATTCAGATGGCAATAGTTGACAGAAGTGGTTTCCATCATGTTCCAGTTATCGAAAGTATCGATGATAGCGCGCTGAGTGCAGTCAAGTTTATGGGGGCCGATGTGGACACGATCTTTAGGCCGCGCGGTTTCAAGTTTGGTACAATGGCTATGACGCTGGGCGTGAAAGCTCTAGATAATGAGCGTTTGATACATACCAACCAATGACAATGGTCTGAAAATAAACTTTGCTTAAGCGCCAGGCTTGGTGCCGCAGAGCATTTCGCGCTTTCCCGCAAAGCCCTTGCGCCGCTCGACGGCAAAGCCTGCCGCAACGAGATTGCGCCGGACGAAGCCGGCGGCCGCATAGGTGGCGAAGCTGCCGCCGGGAACGGTCTTGTCGCAGACGAGACGCATCAGCTCTTCCGACCACATGTCGCCGTTGCGCGACGGGGCGAAGCCATCGAGATACCAGGCATCGAAGCGCGGCTCGGCGGCCCTGACGCCGTCGAGCGCCGCACCACAGACGACGCTGAGGCGGGTCTGCGGATCGAGATCGAGACTGACGATGCCTTGCGGGCTATCGGGCCAGGCGGCGATCAGGCCGTCGCGCTCGGCGTCGATCTCCGGCCAGTGCGAGAGGGCGCGGGCAATCTCGTCGCGCTGCATCGGATAGAGCTCGAAGGAGATGAAGTGCAGGTGCTGGCCATCCCTGCGGTGAAGCTTCCACTGGCGCCAAGTCTCGGCGAAGTTCAGGCCGGTGCCGAAGCCGAGCTCGCCGATCTGGAAGCTCTGCTTTTCCGCCCAGCGCTCCGGTAGGCCGTTGCCGGAAAGGAAGACGTGGCCGCATTCGAGGCGGCCGTCGGTCTGGCAATAAAAATGATCGCCAAAGGCCTGCGAATAGGGCATATCGCCGTCTCGCCATTCGAGCGGCTGGCTGTTGCTGCCAATCTGATCGGGATCGATATCTGTCATGCCACAAGCCGATAGTCCGGCTCTTCTCTCCGGTCAATCCGCCGATCTTCTGATCGTCGGCGGCGGCATCATGGGCCTGTGGGCGGCTGTATATGCCGAGCGGCTGGGCATCGATACGCTGCTGATCGATGCCGGACGGATCGGCGGGGGCGCCAGCGGCGGCCTGCTGGGCGCGCTGATGCCGCATATGCCGGACAAGTGGAATGCCAAGAAGCAGTTCCAGTTCGACGCGCTGCTCAGCCTCGAAACCGAGATCGCGGCACTGGAAGCCGCCACCGGCCTTTCCGCAGGCTACCGCCGCTCCGGCCGGATCATTCCGCTGCCGAAGCCGCATCTGAAGACGATCGCGCTCCGGCATTCGGCCGATGCCGAGGTCAACTGGAACCAGCAGGGCCGCGCGTTTCACTGGCACGTTTCCGATCAGCCCGCCGTCAGCGGCTGGATCGATCCGGCTGCAGGCGGCAGCGGCTTCGTGCATGACACGCTGGCGGCGCGTGTTGCGCCGCGAGCGCTGGTCGCGGCGCTCAAGGCATTTCTCGATCAGGCGCGGCATGTGCGGATTGCCGAGATGGCGGCGCTTGGCTCGTTGGACGCGGAGGCAGGTACTGCCGAGATCGACGGCACCCGAATGAGCGTCGGCCACTGCATCATCGCGGCCGGGCATGCATCCTTCCCGATCCTGCAGCGCTTCAATCCCAGTCTGCCGCAACCACTGGGACAGCCGGTGAAGGGGCAGGCGGCGCTGCTGAAAGCCGATATCGATCCGGCCTTTCCAGTGATCTTCCGCGACGGTCTCTATATCGTGGCGCATGAAGGCGGCCATGTCGCGATCGGCAGCACCAGCGAGAACAGCTTCGCCGATCCCTATGGTACCGATGACCAGCTGGACCCGTTGATTGCGGCGGCGCGCGAAATGGCGCCGGCGTTGGCCGATGCGCCCGTCGTCGAACGCTGGGCAGGGTTGCGGCCGAAGGCGATCGACCGCGATCCGATGGTAGGGTGCCATCCCGATCATCCCCGGCTCCATGCGCTGACGGGTGGTTTCAAGGTGAGTTTCGGGCTGGCGCACAGGCTGGCGGAGGCCGTCATTCGCGATATCGCCGGTCAGCCCGCAGGGTTTGACCTGCCGGATAGTTTCGCGCTTTCCAGCCATATCACGGCCGCTTCACGCTAAACGTGAATTAGTCCAGAGCTTATTTCGTTATTCTGTCATGCAAATCACCTATCTGCTAGCGCATCGACGGTGCCGGATTCGGCCGTGCACTGCACTCTCAGATGGAGGAAATCGCATGCGTTATGCCATTTGCTTCACGCCTTCGCCGAGCGATCCGCTCAGCCATGTGGCGGCCAATTGGCTTGGCCGTAACGTCTTTTCGGGCGAGATGCTGGAGCCGCCGGCCGTTCGCGGGCTTGGCATTCACGAGATCGCCTTCCACACGGCCGTGCCGCGCCGCTATGGATTTCATGGCGTGCTGAAGGCACCGTTCCACCTTTCCGCGGATGTTTCGGAAGCACAACTCTTGCGGGAGCTGATGCGGTTCTCCGGCACGATCCAGCCTTTCAGTGTGCCGCGTATCGAAGTGGCCCGGCTCGGCAATTATTACAGCCTGGTGCCGACGCTGCCCTGCGAGAACGTCCGCTATCTGGCGTCGTCGATCGTCCAGCATTTCGATCGCTTTCGCGCGCCTCTGTCGGAAGCCGATATCGAACGCAGCGATCCCGATGGTCTCTCGGCGGCGCAATTCGCCAATCTGCACCGCTGGGGCAACCCTTACGTGATGGACGAATTCCGGTTCCACATGCCGGTCACCGGTCCCGTCAATTGCGTCGACATGCCCCGCATCGAGCAGGCGCTGCGGTCGATCTTCGAGCCTGTGCTGAACGAGCCGATCCAGATTTCCAACATCGCGCTGATGATGGAAGAGGGGATGGGCGGGCCGTTCCGCGTGCACTCGCTGCACCCGATGGGCAAGGTCAGCGCCCGCAAGATCGCTTGATCACTTTTGTTCAAGAAGCCGGCGCGGATTGGTGCTATATCCGCGCGATGCAGAATATCTCGCAGGAACAGGCAACCGATGTCATGCCGCTTGCCGGCGCGGAGACGACGCGCTTCTGGCGCGACCGCCGTTTCGGCGGCATGGAATGCCTGAGCGCAACCTTCCTGACCCACGAATTCGCGCCGCATGCGCATGATACGTTCAGTATCGGCGCCATCGAGAGCGGCAGCCAGATCGCCACGATCCGCGGCACGCGCGAGGCATCCGGCCCCGGCGACCTCTATCTGATCAATCCCGGCGAGACGCATGACGGGGCGCCGACCGAGGGCGGATACCGCTACCGGATGATCTATCCTGACATGGCGCTGTTCCGGGAAGTCCTCGAAGATGTGACCGGCAAGAGCTTTCAGGGTACGCCCGCCTTCGGCAAGCAGATCCTGCACGACCCGAAGCTCGCCGCCGCCTTTCAGCAGGCGCATGAGATTCTCGAAATCGGCAGCGGGGCGCTGGAGAGCAGCCAGGCGATGTTCCAGGTGCTCGACGCGATGTTCCGCCAGCATGGCAGTTCGATCATCGTGCCCGTCGATACCAAGGAGCGGTCGGCGGTGCGCCAGGCCCGCGACTACCTGATGGAGAACTACGCGACCGATATAGGGCTCGAGGAACTGGCAGGCGTTGCCGGGCTCAGCCGCGCGCATCTGATCCGCGCCTTCCGCAAGGAATTTCACATCACGCCGCATGCGTTCCTGACCGATATCCGCGTGCGGATCGCGCGGCGCAAGCTGCAGGCGGGCGAGCAGCCGGCGGAGATCGCGCTCGAGTGCGGCTTTGCCGATCAGGCGCATTTCACCCGCCATTTCAAGGCGCGCACCGGGATAACGCCCGGCCAGTACCGCGCCCGATAATCACTTTCGTTCAAGACGCCGCTTCGGCGCGGCTCTATGACCTCCGCAGCAAGCGGAGTTTTTGAACGTGAACAAGAATGAATTCTGGGCGGAATTTTCCGGCGGCATGCGGGCGATCGCGCCGCTGATCGCCGCCGTGATCCCGATCGGGCTGGTCTTCGGCGCCGTTGCCGCCACCAAGGGGCTTTCGCCCGTCGAGACCGGGCTGATGAGCGCGCTGGTCTTTGCCGGCGGATCGCAATTCGTGGCGATGGATATCTGGACGCATCCGGCCTCCTGGGCGGGGCTGGGCTTCGCGGCATTGCTCGTTAATATCCGCCATGTGCTGATGGGCGCCTCGATCGGCACCAAGATGCAGGCCTTTCCGCCGCGCGCCCGCTATCTCTCCGTGCTGCTCCTTGCCGACGAGATCTGGGCGATGGCGGAGTTCCGGGCCGGTGTGGCGCGGCTGACGCCGGCCTGGTTTGCCGGGCTCGCGACGCCGTTCTATCTCGCCTGGGTGATCTCGGGACTGGCAGGCGCCACGCTTGGTGCGTTCCTTGGCGATCCCGTGACGCTCGGCCTCGACTTTGCCTTTCCCGCCGTCTTCATCGTGCTGGTCATGGGCTTCTGGAAGGGGCCGGAGACGGGTGCGGTGCTGCTCGCCAGCGGCGCGGCCGCCGTGCTCACCCAGCATTTCATTCCCGGTGTCTGGTATATCGCTGCGGGTGCTCTCGCCGGTTTGGTCACCGCTCTCTTCAGCGGCAAGCGCCGCATCGAGGTAACGCCATGACGCTCGATCTTTCCACACTGCTCGCGATCCTGGCGATGGCGGCGGCGACCATCCTGACGCGGGTCAGCGGTCTCATCCTCATTCGCCATGTCTCGCTCGAAGGCAGCAGGCGCAAGGCGATCGAATCCATTCCGCCGGCGGTTCTGATGGCGGTGGTGGCGCCGACCGCCTTTGCGACCGGCATTGCCGAGACCATCGCCTGCGCGGTGACGGCGCTCGCGGCGCTTCGGCTGCCGATGCTGGCGGCGGTGGCATCGGGCGTCGTCAGCGTCGCGATCCTCAGGGCGATCGGCCTCAGCTGAGCGATTTCGTGAGAGACTTTCGCGATTTCCATGAAAGTCTCTTGCACATTTCCGGCTCGACTTTCGCTCTCCGGGTGCTACCGTTTCGCCTGTCTTCGAGAAGGTGATTTGATGGCATTCGATACATATCCGCGCGATCTCGTCGGCTACGGCCGCAGCACACCCGATCCGAAATGGCCCGGCGGCGCCCATGTCGCCGTGCAATTCGTCATCAATTACGAAGAGGGCGGCGAGAGCTCGATCCTCGATGGCGACCCGGCCTCGGAGAACCTGCTTTCGGAGATCGTCGGCGCTGCCGCGTGGCCCGGCCAGCGCAATCTCAACATGGAATCGATCTACGAATATGGCTCGCGCGCCGGCTTCTGGCGGTTGTGGCGGCTGTTCACCGATCTGAAGATGCAGGCGACAGTCTATGGCGTGACGCTTGCCATGGCCCGCAATCCGGAAGCCGTTGCGGCGATGAAGGAGGCCGGCTGGGAAATCGCCAGCCACGGCTATCGCTGGCTGGAATACAAGGATTTCCCCGAGGATCTGGAGCGCAAGCACATTCTCGAAGCCGTGCGCCTGCATACCGAACTGACGGGCGAGCGGCCCTATGGCATGTACCAGGGCAAGCCATCCGACAACACGCTGCGGCTGGTGCAGGAAGAGGGCGGTTTCCTTTATTCGTCGGACTCTTACGCCGATGATCTGCCCTATTGGGTGAAGGGCGCGGACGGCAAGCCGTTCCTGATCATCCCCTATACGCTCGAAACCAACGACATGCGCTTTGCCACACCGCAGGGCTTCAATTCCGGCGACCAGTTCTTCGCCTATCTGAAGGACGCCTTCGACACGCTCTACGATGAAGGCAAGGAAGGCAGCCCGAAGATGATGTCCGTCGGCCTTCATTGCCGCCTCGTGGGCCGTCCCGGCCGTGCCGCGGCGCTGAAGCGTTTCATGGAATATGTGCTGGGTCACGAGAAGGTCTGGGTGCCGCAGCGTATCGAGATCGCCAGGCACTGGCATGAGCATCGCAAGCCGGAGACAATCTGATGAGCGGGCGGGAGGAATTTGTCACCCGCTTCGGCGGCGTCTTCGAGCATTCGCCGTTCATCGCCGAGCGCGCCTATGACGACGGCTTCATCCATGGCGAGCTGACGGCCGATCGCGTTCATACGCCGATGGTGGCGGTCTTTCGTGCCGCGAGCGAGGCGGAGCGTCTTGGCGTGCTGCGCGCTCACCCCGATCTGGCGGGACGTCTGGCGATATCAGGCGAACTCACCGAAGACAGCAAGCAGGAGCAGGCGGGGGCCGGGCTCGACCGGCTGAGCGCCGAAGAGCACAAGCGCTTCACTGAGCTCAACGACCGCTACACCGAAAAATTCGGCTTTCCCTTCATCATCGCGGTCAAGGGCTTGAACAAGGACGATATCCTCGCAGCCTTCGAGAAGCGGATCGGCAACAGCCGAGAGGAGGAATTTGCCACAGCCGCCGGTCAGGTCGAGAAGATCGCGCTTCTGCGGCTCACTGCCATGCTTCCGGCGCGCTGAGTGATGCGGAATTCTTTCCTCATCATTCCGCATCGCCTATAGTCTCAGTTGCAGGAGACGGTAGGATGAAGCCATCGGAAGTGCTGGAGAAGAACAGGCAGGCGATCCGCGACGCGACGAAGCGTTTCAACGCGGCCAACCCGCGTGTCTTCGGCTCGGTGGCCCGCGGCGAAGACCGGGCCGATAGTGACCTCGACATTCTCGTCGATGCGCTGCCGGGAACGACGCTGTTCGATCTCGGCGGGCTGCTGGAGGAGTTGCAGGATATGCTCGGGGTCAAGGTGGATTTGGTGACCCCCGGCGGGCTGCCCGACAAGATCAAGGCGCGCGTTCTCTCGGAAGCGTCCGCCATATGAGCAATGAGCGGCTTCTCGAGCATATCGATCGCATGCAGGCTGCAGCGCAGACGGCATTCGATCTGACCGAAGGGATGAGCGAGGCGCAGTTCCTCGGTGACATCAGAACACAGCTTGCCGTGACGATGTCGCTGGTGCTTGTCGGCGAGGCGGCGGCGCGGATATCGGCGATCGAGCCCGGATTTCCGCAAAGCCATCGCGAAATTCCGTGGACGCGGATCAAGGGCATGCGGAACCTGATCGTCCATGACTATTACAAGGCGGAACTGCCAGTGATCTGGCAGACCGCAAGAACGGCCTTGCCCGACCTCGTGACCCAACTTGAAAACATCCGCCACTGGCGGATCCAAGGCGAATGACAGATGCCTGAATTCCTCGATATCCACCCCCTCACCAAAGCCGCCTTCGCGCCCTTCGGCGATGTGATCGAAACCCATCCGGAAACGATGCGCTACATCAATGGCGGCACGACGGAGCGGTTCCACGCACTCGCCTCCGCGGAAGCTGCGGGCGAAGGTGCGCGGGTGATCATCAATCTTTTCCGCGGCCAGCCGCGTGCCTTTCCCTACGAGGTCGGGATGATGGAGCGACATCCTTTCGGCAGCCAGAGTTTCTCGCCGGTCTCCGGCCGGCCGTTTCTCGTCGTCGTTTCCGAGGATGAGGGCGGCAAGCCCGGGCGGCCGCGGGTGTTCCTGGCGCGGGGCGACCAGGGCGTCAATTACCGCCGCAATGTCTGGCATCATCCGCTGATGTCGCTTGGCGAGCCGTGCACCTTCCTCGTCGTCGACCGCGACGGGATCGAAAATAATCTGGAAGAATTCTTCTTCGACGAACCCTTCACCATCAGAGAGCCAGCCCTATGACCGGACTGACCACCCATGTCCTCGACACCGCTCTCGGCACGCCTGCCAAGGGGCTGCGGATCGATCTCTATTCGGTCGAGGGTGACATCCGCAAACATCTGAAGACCGTCGAGACCAATTCGGACGGGCGCGTCGATGGCGGGCCGATCCTGATCGGCGATGCCTTCAAGGTGGGCACCTACGAGCTGCTCTTCCATGCCGGGGATTACCTGCGCGCCGCAGGCACGGCGCTGCCCCACCCGGCCTTTCTCGATCTCGTGCCGATCCGCTTCGGCATTGCCGATACGACGGCGCATTATCATGTACCGCTGCTGATTTCGCCCTATGGCTATTCCACGTACCTGGGCAGCTGAGATGCGGTTTGCTGCGATCGCCGATATTCACGGCAATGCGCTGGCGCTGGAGGCGGTGCTTGCCGATATCGCCGCACAGGGGATCACCGACATCGTCAATCTCGGCGACTGCTTCAGCGGACCGCTGGAGGCGGGCAAGACCGCGGACCGGCTGCTCGCGCTGAACCTGCCGACTGTGCGCGGCAATCACGACCGCTACCTGACCGAGTTTTCACCCGAGCATATGCAGACGTCCGACGAGGCGGCGTACCATGACCTCGCCCCGCATCATCTCGACTGGCTGCGCACTCTGCCCGCCGAGCTCGTCTATCGCGGCGAGGCCTATCTCTGCCACGCGACGCCGGGAAACGACAATCTCTACTGGACCGAAACCGTCGCCGCCGATGGCCGCGTTTCCCTCAAGGCGCAGGCCGAGATCGAAGCGCTCGCCGAAGGGATCACGCAGCCGCTGATCCTCTGCGGCCACACGCATCTGCCACGGATCATCGCGCTCTCCAGCGGCCGCCTGCTCGTCAACCCTGGAAGCGTCGGCTGCCCGGCCTATGACGACGACCAACCCTATTTCCACAAGGTCGAGAACGGCCATCCGATGGCAAGCTACGCGATCCTCGAAAAGAGCGCTGATCGCTGGACCGCCCATTTCCGCACCGTGGCGTATGACCACATGGCGATGTCGGAGCTCGCAAAAACAAATGGCCGCCCGGAATGGGCGGCCGGATTGGCGAAGGGGCGGCTGTAGGCGATCAGGCGCCGGTATCTGGCGTCGTCTTCGGCTGTGAGGCCGGGGCAGGTGTTGCTGGCACGGCATCCGGCTTGGCGCCATCGAGATTGCCGAGCAGCGAGGAAATGGCGTTGTCGCCTTCGAAGCCCGCTTCCTTCATCAGCCTGTCGAGGATCGGTTTGTTGGCCTGATAGGACAGGAGCTGTCCGGCAAGGCCTTCGCCCATGCCGATGCCGGAACCGGCCGCTGCTCCATTGCCGCCACGGCCGAGCATTCCGCCCGTGTCGAAGATCCGGATATCCGAAATCTTCTCGATCGGCTTGACGGCTTCGGCGAGTGCAGACGGGATGGTGCGGATGCGTTCGCGGGTGATCTCGAATTCGATAATGGCGGCGCTCAGCTTGTTGCGGGCGTCGTTGAGCAGCGCCTCGCTCTCAGCCTCGGCCTTGCCGGTCTCGAGAATGCCCTTTGCCTTGATCACGGCGGCATCGGCTTCGGCGGTGGCGAGCGTCTTGATCGCCTCGGCCTGGTCGATGGCGGCCTGCTTTTCGGCCTCGGCGCCGACGGTCACGGCAGTCGCTTCCGTTTCTGCCTTCTTGCGGGCGTCGATGACGGCGATCTGTTTTTCGCGTTCGGCGATCTCGACGGCCTTGGCCGTTCCGACCTTTTCCTCGGCGGCGATCGCCAGCGCGCGGGCCGCTTCTGCGGCTGCCTTGGCTTCGGATTCCTCACGGCTTTTGTTGGCAACGGCGATGGCGCTCTCCTGGGCGACGATCTGGAGGTCGCGCTTCGCCTCGGTCTCGCGCTGCTGGACGGCGCGCGTCGCGTCGATATTGGCGCTTTCGCGGGCCTGCTTTGCGGAAGCTTCGCGCTCGGCGATCGCCTGCTGCGAGGCGATGCGCGCCTCTTCCTCGGCGCGCTTGGCGGCCTGTTCCTGCTGTGCGGTTTCGGCGCGTGTCGCCGCCGACTTGTTGGCGATGTCGCGTTCCTGGCTGAGTTCCGCCTCACGCTTGGTGCGCTCGATGGCGAGCGACTGCTGGCGCGCCTCGAGGTCCTTCTGGGCGATCGCGACTTCGGTGTCGCGGACGATCTCGTTGCGTTCCTTCTTGCGGCTTTCGGTGATACGCGTCAGCGCTGCAAGGCCCTGGGCGTCGAAGAAGTTGTTGGCGTTGAAATGCTTGATATCCGTCTGGTCGAGGCGGGTCAGCGAAACCGACTCCAGCTCGAGACCGTTCGACTGCAGGTCGGCGCCGACGGCTTCCTGAACCGCCTTAACGAAATCCATGCGCTGCTCCTGCAGCGCATCGAGGTTCATGGTTGCAGCGACCGAGCGCAGGCCGTCGACGAACTTCGCTTCGATGAGGATGCGCAGCTGCTCCGCGTCGTTGGTGCGGTTGCCGAGCGTCTGAGCGGCGAGCGCGATCGAGGAGCCATCCGGTTTGACGCGGACGTAGAATTCGGCGCCGATATCGACGCGCATACGGTCCTTGGTGATCAGTGCATCGCCTTCGCCTCGGCGCACTTCGAGGCGAAGGGTCTTCAGGTTGACGCGGGCGATCGAGTGGAAGATCGGCAGGACGACCGAGCCGCCATCGAGCACCACTTTCTGTCCGCCAAGGCCCGTTCGTACATAGGCTTCGTCGCGGCTGGAGCGGGTGTAGAGCGAGGCGAGCACGAAGCCGATGCCGAGAACAAGCACAATGCCTATCGCGGCAGGAAGTATGACGTCATAGATCATGAATTCTCTCCCAGGGATGAACTGGCCGTATCGAGAAGCTCGTCCGGCGCGAAAACTGCGATGAATATGTCGGCGGCGCGATCGACGAGCAGAACCCTGGCGCCGACGGCAAGCGGCGGCTGGTCCTTGGCGGCTCGAGCGCGCAGCGAATGCCAGTTGCCATGCGCGTCCTTCAGCCGGACACGGCCCGGCAGGCCCTGGTCCAGCGGCCCGATGGCAACCTCGGCCGTGCGGCCGACGAATTCCGAGAGATCGACGGCATAGGTTTCGTCGCGCGGCACGATGCGTGCCACGGCGCGGCTGGAGGCGCGCACCATCGGGGCGGCGAGAATGATTGCCGGAATGGAGGCCACCAGCGCCGGAAGCGGTGCCCAGAAGGCGTTGGCGACCGCCTGGATCACGAAGCCGGTCATGGCGAAGAAGCCGAGGACCATGAGGATCAGGATCAGGATCGGCACGCCGCCGACATTGAGCCACGAGAGGAGACCCGCAACGCCCTCATGGCCATCGGCATGCGGCGCATGCGGCTTGCCGATCATCTCGCTGATCGAGAAGCCGAGCAGCATGGCCAGGATTTCGATGGCCGTCAGGCCCACCAGCATGGCGGCGGCGATGGCGAAGGGCGTGCACTCGGGGGCGAAGAGCAAGCTCATGGGCTTATTGGCCGCCTGCCTTGAAACGCGCCAGTCTTGCCTCGATCGCCTGTTCGCGATGGAGGCGGTCCAGTTCGTCGAGTTCGGCGCTGCTGGCGACTTCGCCAGCTGGCACACCGGTTACCCGGGACACAGCCGCGGCCGCCTTCGCGGCGCTGACGCCGGGTTGCGGACGGGCGGAGCCGGAAGCTGCTTCTGCCGGTGCATGCTGCGCCACGCTGCGCTTGTAGTCGGAGAGACGGGCTTCGGCTTCCCGGCGGGTGGCGAGAACGGCCTGCAGCGCCTTCTGGCCTTCGTCGACATGCTCTTTCGCATCCGTCAGCGCCTTGTCGAGCGCCGCGATCTGGGCTTCGAGATCGATCTGCCGGGATACGCCGGCCTTGGCGAGATCGTCGCGTCCCGACGAGACGGCGAGGCGGATCTTGCCGTCGAGTGCGGCCATGTCGTCGGTGATCTCGGTGCGGCGGCTGGTGATGCGATATTCTTCGGCGCGTGCCTTGCCGAGATCGGTCCGCGCCTCGTCGGCCGCAGTGTCGATTTCGCGGATCGCCTGCTCGATGATCGCCAGCTTGTTGGAACCTTCGGCCTTGTCGATGGCGGCATTGGCGATGCCGGCAATCAGGCGGCCCATACGTGAAAGAACACCTTCATTCATGTTTTCCTCCATCCGTGGGGAATTCGGCGTGACGCCGATGTGAATTTCATACCGGTCGCCTGTGACGGCCAGATAGGCTGGAAAGATGTTGTCCCATCCCGGCGAGTAACCGGCGACATCGAAGGGCACGGCAACCCGGCCCCTGACCGTCGCAAGCGTCAGATCGGCAGGGCCTTTGATAGCAAACAGTTTTTCATCCAGAGGTAGTCGCGAAACGCCGTGCTCAAGGTGGCCCGATGCGAAGTCGCGCAAGCCCAGTGTCACGAGCCGTGCAGGCAGTCCGGTTTGCTCACGGACCGTTTCGTAGGCGAGATCATGCAGCACGACGAGATTGGCGCCGGGTTTTCCGGCGAGCAGATCGCCGAGGATACCGGCCATCTGCTCATAGGCTGCGATGGTTTCGTCGATCGCGGCGCGCGCATCAGGTCCCGGCGCCAGCCTGTAGCGCAGCATGGATTGCGGTGATGTTCTCGTCGCGGATACCATGCATCTAACGTAAAGCACCGCTTTGGTGCTTTCAAGGGTCGACTAAAAAAGAATCTTGAAGAATTAACAATGCACGGTTGCGGGCTCGTTTCTGATCCAGATTGGAACATCGATTGCCGCGACTGCAGACGCGCTATTCGCGGCCGGCAATGATCGACACATTAACATCCCGGATATCCCGCTTGCCGCAGAGCGCCATGGTCATGTCCATCTCCTTGCGGAGGATTTCGAGGGCGAGCGTCACGCCTTCCTTGCCCATGGCGCCGAGGCCGTAGAGGAAGGGGCGGCCGATATAGGTGCCTTTGGCGCCGAGGGCGACGGCCTTCAAGACGTTCTGGCCGGAGCGGATGCCGCCGTCGAGGTGGATTTCGATCTTATGGCCGACGGCGTCGGCGATGGCGGGGAGCATGCTGATCGAAGAGGGGGTGCCGTCGAGTTGGCGGCCGCCGTGGTTGGAGACGATGATGGCGTCGGCGCCGGTCTCGGCGGCGAGCTTCGCATCCTCGACATCGTTGATGCCCTTGATGATCAGCGGGCCGCCCCATTTCTCCTTGATCCAGGCGACATCGGACCAGGAAAGCCGTGGGTCGAACTGTTCGTGCGTCCAGATGGAGATCGAGGAGAGATCGGTGACGTTTTTGGCGTGGCCGATGATGTTGCCGAAGGTGCGGCGCTTGGTCTGCAGCATGTCCAGGCACCAGAGCGGCCGCGTCGCCATCTGCCAGATATGCTTCGGTGTGAATTTCGGCGGAGCCGAGAGGCCGTTGCGCAGGTCCTTGTGGCGCTGGCCGAGGATCTGCAGGTCGGCGGTCAGCACCAGAGCTGAGCATTTCGCCGCCTTGGCGCGGTTGATCAGATCGAGGACGAAGTCCTTGTCCTTCATCACATAGAGCTGGAACCAGAAGGGCTTGGTCGTCACCGAGGCGACATCCTCGATCGAGCAGATACTCATGGTCGAGAGCGTGAAGGGAACACCGAATTCTTCCGCCGCGCGCGCTGCCAGCATCTCGCCATCGGCATGCTGCATGCCGGTCATGCCTGTCGGTGCCAGCGCCACGGGCATCGATACCTTCTGGCCGATCATCTCGCTTTCTAGCGAGCGGTTGGTCATGTCGACCAGGACGCGCTGGCGGAGCTTGATCTTCGCGAAGTCGCTTTCGTTGGCCCGGTAGGTGCTTTCCGTCCAGGCGCCGGAGTCCGCATAATCGAAGAACATCTTCGGGACGCGGCGGCGGGCGAGCGTCTTCAGGTCGGCGATGGTGAGCGGCTTGGACATGAGATCGGCATCCTCCGGAAGGCTATCGAAGACGTATCACACTCGCGGCCCATCGCCAGCAGAATCATGTGCTTAAAGGGCGAGATCCGCTCTACGTGGCGGGTTGAGCATCGACCATTTCAGAAGCGCGTGGGGCAGAGCGGCTGGCCAGGCATCCGTCGGCTGCCGCTCAGCTACGCATCACCCAGCGGATCGCGCCGATCACCGCGAAGGCCATCAGTGGCCAGATCGCCCAGAACGTGCCGTGCCAGGAGAGCAGGTTGATGGCGATGAGGCCGAGGCCGATGACGGCGAGGCCGGCGAGCTGCGGGTCGATGCGGTTCTGCAGGCGGGCGATCGTCATGGCGGAGACGAAGGCGAGCACGAGGATCGGCCAGACGGCCCAAAGGTTGCCTTCCCAGGTGAGCGCGTTGATGAGGGCGAAAAAAGCTGCGGCAATCGCGAAGATACCGAGGAGTTTTCGGACTCGTGATGGCGAAGCCAACGGCCGCTGATCCGGGCGGGCGGGGGACGCAGCGGCCGCCGGCTGCGGGGCGGACTGCGCGATCGGCTGCGCATGCGGCGGATGCGTTTCACCGATGCGGATTGCGTAGCTCGGGATCGCTTCGGAGACGTTCTTGACGGTGAGCGGCCCCAGGAAATCGAAGGCGACCGGCACCTTGTTGCGCACCTGGTCGTAGACGGTGCTGGAGATGACGATGCCGCCTGCCGGGGCCGAGGCTTGCAGGCGGGCGGCGATGTTGACGCCGTCGCCGTAGATATCGGAGCCATCGGCGATGACGTCGCCGAGATTGATGCCGATGCGGAACAGCATCTGCGCGCTTGCCGGTTTGGCGTCGTTGAAGGCTGCGAGTTCGGTCTGGACGTCGACGGCGGCGCGCACTGCCTCGACGACGCTCGGGAATTCGGCGATCAGGCCGTCGCCCCAGGTGTTGACGACGCGGCCGCCATGGGCGGTGATCAGGCCGGACATGGCGTCGCGGTAGCGCTTCAGCGTCGCCAGCGTGCCTTCCTCGTCGAGGCCCATCAGACGCGTGTAGTCCTGCACATCGGCAGAGAAGATGGTCGTCAACTTGCGCTGCGTCTCGGTCATGCTTCCCCCGATTTTGCTGCGCTATGTCAGGGCGCCGCCTTCATCGCGTTGCCCGCGACATATGTCTCCACGATCGATCTGTCGTCGCCCATCGTCTGCAGCAGGAAGAGCTCTTCCGCCAAGGTTTTGACCACGTCCATCTTCAGCGCCATGGCCGGCGTCGCCGCGGCGTTGAGGACGACGATGTCGGCGTCGGTGCCGGTCTCCAGCGTGCCGATGCTGTCTGCCAGCGACAGGGCTTCGGCATTGCCCAATGTCATATGGTAATAGCTGTCCAGCGGATTCAAGCGCTCGCCGAGAAGTTGCTGGATCTTGTAGGCCTCGTCCATCGTGCGCAGCATCGAATAGCTGGAGCCGCCGCCGATATCGGTGGCGACGCCGATGCGCACCGGCTTCTCGCGGCGCGACAGCGCCTTCAGCGGGAAGAGGCCGGATCCCAAGAAGAGGTTCGATGTCGGGCAGTGGACGGCGATCGATCCGGCTTCGCTCATCGCATCGGCTTCGCGGTCGGAGAGATGGATGCAGTGACCGAACAGTGTCTTCTTTCCCAGCAGCCCGTAGCGGGCGTAGATATCGGTGTAGTCGACCGCTTCCGGGTAGAGCTCGCAGGTATAGCGGATCTCGTCGTGGTTTTCGGAAAGATGCGTCTGAATATGCAGGTCCGGGAATTCGCGGGCGAGCGTTGCTGCCGCTTCCATCTGGGCGGGCGTCGAGGTAATGGCGAAGCGCGGGGTGATGGCGACGTGGTTGCGGCCCTTGCCATGCCATTCGGCGATGACGGCGCGGGTCTCGTCATAGCCCATCTCGGGCGTATCGAGCAGGCCCTGCGGCGCGTTGCGGTCCATCATCACCTTGCCGCCGATCATGCACATGCCGCGCTTCATGGCTTCGGCGAAATAGGCGTCGGCTGAGGTCTTGTGCACCGAGCAATAGGCGACGGCCGTCGTCGTGCCGTGGCGGATCTAGCTCGTCGTAGAAATGCGTGGCGATCTTCTGCGCATGCGCGGTTTCGACGAAGCGGCATTCCTCGGGGAAAGTGTAGGTATTCAGCCACTCGAGCAGGTTGGCGGCATAGGAGGCGATCACCTGCATCTGCGGGAAATGCAGATGGGTGTCGATGAACCCAGGCATGATCAAGTGCGGGCGATGGTCGATCTCTTCCGTGCCTTCGGGCGCATTCGCCTTCACGTCGGCATAGCTGCCGCTGGCCGCGATTTTGCCGCCGTCGAGCAGCAGGGCGCCGTCGGTCTCGTAGAGATAGCTGTCCGTATCCGTCAGGCTTTGCGGGGCGCGCTTGAACGAGAACAGGCGCCCGCGCAGAAGTTTCACTGTCATTGCTGTTTGCCTTCGACTGCGCTTTCATACCAGGCGACGAGCAGCTTGCGCTCGTCGGGCGTGATGTCGGTCACGTTGCCCGGGGGCATCGCATGGCTGCGTCCCGCCTGTATATAGATTTCGCGGGCGTGGGCGGCAATTTCCGCATCGTTTTCGAGGATGACGTTCTTCGGCGGGCGCGCCAGGCCCTCATAGACGGGCTCTGCCGCATGGCACATCGAACAGCGCGTGCCGACCAGCTGCTTGACGGCGGGGAAATGCGCGTCGCCGGCAAATTGCTGGAAGGCGGGGGCGACGGCCGCCGCATCGGCATCCTTCTCCCCGGTCAGCACCTTCGGTACGGTCGACAGCCACATGATCAGGATGAAGAGGATCACGGTGGCGATCCAGGTCCAGGTCGGACGGCCCTTGCGGGCATGCGTGGTGTTGAACCAGTGGCGGATGGTGACGCCCATCAGGAAGACGAGGGCGGCGATCACCCAGTTGAAGGCGGTGCCGAAGGCGAGTGGATAGTGGTTCGACAGCATGAAGAAGATGACGGGCAGCGTCAGGTAGTTGTTGTGCAGCGAGCGCTGCTTGGCGATCTGCCCGTATTTCGGATCCGGCGTGCGCCCGGCGATCAGGTCGGCGACGACGATCTTCTGGTTGGGGATGATGATCATGAAGACGTTGGCCGACATGATCGTCGCGGTGAAGGCGCCGAGATGCAGGAAGGCGGCGCGGCCGGTGAAGACCTGCGTATAGCCCCAGGCCATGAACACCAGCACGGCATAGAGCACGACCATCAGGCCCCAGGTGTTCCTGCCGAGCGGCGACTTGCAGAGCAGGTCATAGACCAGCCAGCCGCCGGCAAGCGAGGCCAGCGAAATCAGGATCGCCGTCGAGGGGCCGATATCGAGCACATGGCGGTCGATGAGGAAGAGATCGGCGCCCCCGTAATAGACGATGCAGAGCATCAGGAAGCCGGAGAGCCAGGTGAAATAGCTCTCGTATTTGAACCAGGTCAGGTGCTCCGGCATCTGGGCGGGCGCCACCAGATATTTCTGGATGTGATAGAAGCCGCCGCCATGGACCTGCCATTCCTCGCCATAGGCGCCGACGGGCAGATGCGGCCGCTTCACGAGGCCGAGATCGAGCGCGATGAAATAGAAGGACGAGCCGATCCAGGCAATCGCGGTGACGACGTGGAACCAGCGCGCCGCAAAGGCCAGCCATACCCACGCTATGGCATATTCGTACATTCGGTTCCCCTGTCTTCTCGACTCGTCACATTGCAGAATGTTGGTGCATGAGGGAAGGGGGAAGTTCGCTTCCCATCGGGCGGCGAATGGCCGATAGTTCGGGGGGTGGAAACCGTGACTATTACGGGCTCGCTTTGCCGACCTTGTTCACGAGTTCAATAACGTTTGGGAAATCGGGAGTGTCGGAAGATTGGCCTGGAGCCGGTCTGTAGAGCGCCTCAAGCATTAGGTTTCTTTCGCCATCCTTTAAGGTGTGGTCGCTGGCCATACGATAGAATGTGTCCATATGTGCCTGCCGCATTGTCGCGTCGTCGGCGAGGGCCAGTGATCGACCATTGAACCGGACAGCCAGCCGGATAATCCAGATGTAAAGAGCGATCGGGAAGATGATTACGAGCGCCCGGTTGATAGTGAGGACGAGCAGCTCGGCGGCGGTCAAAGTGGCGTCGGCTTGAGATTGCGCTGACCCAGATAGTACGGCACTATTTGTCTGCAAAATAGACTGTCGCAACGCTTCTGAAATGTCGTTGAACCAAACAAAAGCGATGACACAAGGAGCAGCCAACAATAGGGCTACTGCCACGGCAGACCATTGAAAAGCACGATAACCAGCTTTTGCCCGGGCTTCCCAGAGTTGCCGTGTTACCTCAATTTGATACCGCGCCTCGATAGCCTTGACGAAGGTCTTGTAGTTCTCGTCAGTGTCTTCGAGCTTATTCGATATCTCTATCGACTTTTGTTCTGCTCTTGCCACTGCCGCCCCCGCTTGCTCGGCGCTGAGTTTCATCGATTCGACAGATCTTGCAGCGTCTGAAACATGCAATCCCACAATAGCTCTCGCGGAAGCATCCTGTTCCTGATGTTTCAGAATGTCGTCTGTGACCTTCTGCAGCCGGTCTTGAGCGTTAGAGAATATCTCTTGAAAGCGGCTTCTAAATTCTGCCAGTTCCGCAACCCGCTCGTTCTCGGGCGGGCCGACTTCTTCGATGGCCGAATAAGCAAGGTATTTGGCAATCGCACGGTCCAGAAGTGAGGTAAGCTCTGTTCCCAATATTGGTTTGATTGGGCAGTCCCATTCGCAAATTACGGCAGCAAACGCGAGAATGGCGTAGTGTTTGGCTTTGCCTTCGGCTGCCTGTCGAAAGCGATCTTCAATACTTTTGTCGACGAATGCTTGAGTGTCGGCGGGGCTGCGGAGGCGGCTAGCCTGTTGTCTCGCCCAGCTTAAGATCTTGCCAAGGTTCGTACCTGAGATTCCGGCTTGGGGCTGGCTGAGACTACGATGTATGAAGTCTACGAGCTCGAATCCGACTGCCTCAAGTGGAATTGCGCGGTCGTCGCTGCTTTTCAATGTCGGAATGAAATGTGCCCGAAGAAGTCGAAATTCGCTGTAATCCATATCCAATTCTGCCCCGATAGGTTCACTTGGTAGTTGTATTCGTAATCAAACGGAAATCGCAAGACTTTGTGCCGGAAACCAGATGTGCGGAGATTTGGGACATTACTGCCGTCTTGAAATGTGACGGCTTCGTTACACCTTAATTCGAGGGCTGCCGTGATGCGGTGAACGCGCGTTGCGGCGGGGCATGCATCGATGGAGATGTGCCCATGCGAAGCATATTGGCATGCGTAATGATTGCCTTTGCCTCCGGTGCTCTGGCGCATGATGCGCCTTCCGGATGGTCTTATGATCCATTCTGTTGCAATGGCGACAGCCAGACCGGCGATTGCCAGATGATCCCGTCAAAGAGCGTCACGGTGACGCCGAACGGTTACCGGGTGACGCTGGTGCCGGGCGACCACCGGCTCGTCACACGCTACCACGTTTTCCTGCTGCCGCTGACCAAGGCGATGCATTCCGGCGACGGCGATTATCACCTCTGCCTGTTTCCGAACGAGGATACGCCGCGCTGCTTCTATGCGCCCGAAATGGGCTATTGAGCCGGCAGCTTGCTGCCGTGCATCTCGGTCATGATCCAGTTCCGGAAGGCCTTGATCTTCGGGACGTTGCGGCGGTTTTCCGGGTAGGCCAGCCAATAGCCGCGGCCATCGCTGCATTGCAGCTCGAAGGGGCGGATCAGCTTGCCGCTGGCAAGCTCGTCCGGGTAGAAATCCGGCGTCAGGATGGCGACACCCTGGCCGGCGACGGCGGCTGAGGCTTCATAGGCCTGGGCGCCGTAGAAGCTCGTTGCCCGTGTCTTCAGGTTCGATGTCGGAACGCCCGCCGCTTCCAGCCACTGGTGCCACCAGGGGTCGGTGGTGTCGAAGATCCTGAGCTTCAGGAGATCGGCCGGTTCGTGGACGCCGCCGATGGTTTCGGCGAGGGCCGGGCTCAGCATCGGCGTGAAATAGACATCCATCAGCTTCTCGGCGCGCAGGCCCGGCCATTCGCCGGTGCCCGAGCGGATGCCGATGTCGAAGGCCTCGCGGCCGAGATCGACCAGCGTATCGGAGGTGTTGATGCGCACCGCGACATTCGGATGGTCGAGCTGGAAGAGGCCGACGCGGCGCGCCAGCCATTGCGAGGCGAAGGTGGCGAGACAGGTGATCTGCAGTGTCACTTCGGTTTCGCCGCGCGCTTCAGCCATCGCGAGCTGCAGCATCTCGAAGGCCTCGGTGACCTGCGGCGCCAGCCTTTCGGCTGTCTCCGTCAGGCTGATCTGCCGCGGGCGGCGCAGGAACAGCGGCTCGCCGACATTCTCTTCCAGCAGCTTCACCTGATAGCTGACGGCCGTCTGCGTCATGCCGAGCTCCTCGCCGGCCTTGGTGAAGCTGCCGTGCCGGGCAACGGCCTCGAAGACGCGCAGCGCATTCAGCGGGAACTGTTTCGACAGCTTCATGGATAAGCTCTCTTTATGCATGGAGATGATCGTTCGATTGGAATTGCAGCATTTTCAGGCGCAGACTGCAAGTCATACCATCAACTGAATGAAGGTGACTGTCATGAAGGACTCAACGATCGAACGCAGTGAGCTGCACAATGAGCTGCCGGCGCGCGCACTTGTCTCCCGTTTCCGGGCATGGGTCTACCGCACGTTCGTGTATTCCTCGCGGCTCGACGTCGACACCATGCCCGACCGGGTGAGGCGCGATCTCGGGTTCCTGGATGGCCGGGAACCGCGCGACTATTTCGAGCGCTGGCCATAAGCTGCCAGCGCCGCCAGAATCTCGGCGGCGGTCATGGCGGCGATCACCTCCGGGCGCTTGTCGCGCACGGCAGAGCCGCCGATCGGCAGGGTGAGACGGGCGAGCGACGCCTTCTCCCCGCCCTCGCGCGAAAGCCAGCTTGAGAAGGTGGCGCGCTTGGTCGCCGAGCCGATCATGCCGGTATAGGCAAGGTCGGTTCTCGCCAGCGCTTCGCGGGCGATCAGGAAATCGAGGGAATGGTCGTGGGTCAGGATGGCGATCGCGGAGCCCGAGGGGATTTCCGCGATCAGGGCTTCCGGCATCGCCGTCAGTTTCGTTGCGGTTTCCGCAGGCAGGTTTGCCAGTTCTTCCTGGCGGGTCTCGATGACGGTGACCGCAAGCGGCAGCGGGGCGAGGGCCACGGCGAGGGCGCGGCCGACATGGCCGGCGCCGAAGAGATAGACGGCGGGGCGGTGTTCGGCTTCGCCGATATGCCTTGCTTCAAGTTCGTTCAGAACGTCATCCGTCACCTTGCGGAAACGTAATTGCGTGCGGCCGCCGCAGCATTGGCCGATCTCGGGGCCGAGTGGGATGTCCATCGTCTCGGTGCCGGCATTTTCCAGCAGGTTGCGGGCGTTTTCGATCGCCAGATATTCGAACTGGCCGCCGCCGATCGTGCCCCAGATGGTGGTGGGTGAGACCAGCATGAAGGTGCCGGTTTCGCGCGGGGTGGAGCCCTGGGTGCCGGTGATTTCGATGAGGATGGTGGCGGGGTGGGTGGTGAGGAAGGTGTGGAAGTCGGTCATTGGTTGACCGATAGGTTTGTGGGCGGGGTCCCCCCCTCTGTCCTGCCGGACTGCCGGGGGCGAGCCACTCGTCTCGCCCCGCTCTTCGAGCCCCCCACAAGGGGGGAGAATGGCAAGAAGCACGGGTTTCCCCAAACAATGGATGTCAGAGTATTGCTGTGGCGCGAGCGGATGCGCCCAGCCGATCTCCCCCCTTGTGGGGGAGATGCCCGGCAGGGCAGAGGGGGGTAGGCCACGAACGCAGAGCCCCCACTCATCCTCACACCAGCTTCATCCGCTCGACTGCCATCAACACCCGCTCCGGCGTCGCAGGCGCATCGAGCCTTGGGCAGACCTTGTAATCCGCCACACTCGCAACCGCCATCGACAGTGCTTCAAGCACCGAGATCGCCAGCATGAACGGCGGTTCGCCGACAGCTTTCGAGCGGCCTATCGTGGCTTCCTTGTTTTCCGACCATTCGGCCAGCTTGACGTTGAAGACCTTCGGGCGGTCGGAGGCGAGCGGGATCTTGTAGGTGGAGGGGGCGTGGGTGCGCAGCCGCCCCTTGTCGTCCCACCAGAGCTCTTCCGTCGTCAGCCAGCCCATGCCCTGCACGAAGGCGCCCTCGACCTGTCCGATATCGATCGCCGGATTCAGCGAGCGGCCGACATCGTGGAGGATATCGGTGCGGTCGATGAGGTACTCGCCGGTCAGCGTATCGATCGTCACCTCGGTGCAGGAAGCGCCATAGGCGAAATAGTAGAAGGGCGTGCCGCGGCCGGCGGCGCGGTCCCAGTGGATTTTCGGGGTCTTGTAGAAACCGGCGGCCGAAAGCTGGACGCGGGCGAAATAGGCCTGCTTGACGAAATCCGAGAAGGGGATCTCGGTCTCGCCGACGCGCACGCGGTTCGGCAGGAAGATGACCTCGGCGGGATCGACGCTCCATTTTTCGGCGGCAAAGGCGACGAGGCGTTCCTTGAGCTGCCGGGCGGCGTCATAGGCAGCCATGCCGTTGAGGTCGGAGCCGGAGGAGGCGGCCGTCGCCGAGGTGTTCGGCACCTTGCCCGTCGTCGTCGCGGTGATCTTCACGCGGTCGATATCGACCTGAAAACTGTCGGCCAGAACCTGCGCCACCTTGGTATAGAGGCCCTGGCCCATCTCGGTGCCGCCATGGTTCAGGTGGATCGAGCCGTCCTGATAGATATGGACGAGGGCGCCCGCCTGGTTGAAGGCGGTCATGGTGAAGGAGATGCCGAATTTCACCGGCGTCAGCGCGATGCCCTTGCGGATGTAGCGGCTGTCGCGGTTGAAGCTGATGATGGCGTTGCGGCGGGCCTGATAGTCGGCACTCTCCTCGAGTTCGCCGACGATGCGCTCGAGAATGCTGTCTTCGACTTCCTGATGATAGGGCGTCAGCGTCCGGCCGGAGCCGGGCTGGCCGTAGAAGTTCAGCTTGCGGATTTCGAGCGGATCCTTGCCGGTGGCATAGGCGATCTCCTCGATGAAGCGCTCGGCGCCGAGCATGCCCTGCGGCCCGCCGAAACCGCGGAAGGCGGTGTTGGAGACGGTGTGGGTCTTCAGCGGCTTCGATTGCAGATGCACATGCGGATAGAAATAGCTGGAATCGGCATGGAAGAGGGCGCGGTCGGTGACCGGGCCGGAGAGATCGGAGGAGAAGCCGCAACGCGCCGCATAGGTGGCATCGACGGC
Organism: Rhizobium sp. OAE497; assembly: GCF_040546565.1. NCBI lineage: Bacteria > Pseudomonadati > Pseudomonadota > Alphaproteobacteria > Hyphomicrobiales > Rhizobiaceae > Rhizobium > Rhizobium sp. OAE497. The sequence goes on along the minus strand of NZ_JBEPOA010000001.1, from coordinate 2,681,766 downwards.
ATGGATGCGGCCTTCGTCGTCGAAGCCAAGTTCGTAATCGACGAGGAAATCGTGGCGCTTGCCTGTGGCCGTCATGTCCTCGTCGCGGTCGGGGCGGAATTTGACGGCGCGCTTCAGCTTCTTGGCGGCGATGGCGGCGAGTGCGGCAAACTGGTTGCCCTGCGTCTCCTTGCCGCCGAAGCCGCCGCCCATGCGGCGCACGTTCACGGTGACGGCGTTGGAGGGGATGTTGAGCACATGGCCGACGATGTGCTGGATCTCGCTCGGATGCTGCGTCGAGGACCAGACGGTGACCTCGTCGTCCTCGCCGGGGATCGCCATGGCGATATGGCCTTCTAGATAGAAATGCTCCTGGCCGCCGATGCGCATCTGGCCGCGCAGCCGGTGCGGGGCATTGTCCATCTCGGTCTTCGCCTCGCCGCGCTTTAGCGTCATCGGCGTGATGACGAGAGGGCTGCCATTCTCCAGCGCGCCGTCGATGTCGCTCCAGTGCGGCAGGTCGCGATATTCGATCTTCGCCTTGCGGGCGGCATGGCGGGCGGCCTCGCGGGTTTCGGCGATGACGGCGAAGATCGGCTGGCCGTGGAACTCTACCTTTGTTTCGGCAAGCAGCGGCTCGTCATGGCTGCCGTTCGAAGAGACGTCGTTGACGCCAGGCACGTCCTTGCCGGTGAAGACGAGGATCACGCCGGGGTGGCGGCGGACTTCGGAGAGGTCCATGCTGAGAATATCGGCATGCGCCCGGTCCGAGGTGCCGAGCGCCCCGTGCAGCAGGCCCGCAGGTTCGGGAATATCGTCGATATAATCGGCGCTTCCGGTGACATGCTTATGCGCTGAATCATGTTTCAGCGAGCCGTGCATCGGGCCAGAGATCATGGCTTTCGGGTTTTCGAAGGTGGATTTATCCATGGGGGTGCTCCACGGCGCAGGTTGGTGCGCGTGGCCCCCTCATCCGGCTGCCGCCACCTTCTCCCCGAGGGGAGAAGGGACTATGCCGCCCCCTCGCGTTCTCCCTTTTCCCCAGCGGGGAGAAGGTGCCCGAAGGGCGGATGAGGGGGCTGTTTGCGCAGACGCTTACTATCTTCATCACGCCACCCCCTCGAACCGCTTGAGTTCCACCGGCGTCCCAACCGTCTCCAGATAAAACCGCGTCAGCAGGTTCCGCGCCGTCAGCTGGCGATACTCCGCCGTGGCGCGCCAGTCGGAAAGCGGCTGGAAGTCGGCGTCGAAGGTGCCGCGGGCGGCGTCGATGGTGGCTTCGGTCCAGGGCTTGCCGAGCAGGTCTGACTCCACGGTGCGGGCGCGCTTGGGGATGCCGGCCATGCCGCCGAAGGCGATGCGGATATCGTGGACGTCGCCGGTATCATCGAGCGTCAGGTAGAAGGCGCCGAGAACGGCGGTGATGTCCTCGTCGCGGCGCTTGGTGATCTTGTAGACGGCGAAATGCGTGCCCTCGGCCGGGTAAGGCACGAAGACGCTTTCGACGAATTCGCCGGCTTTGCGGTCCTGCCTGCCATAGGCGATGAAATAGTCTTCGAGCCGCAGCATGCGCGTGCCTGCGGCCGAGCGCAGCTTGACGGTGGCGCCGAGCGCGATCAGCGGCGGCGGGCTGTCGCCGATCGGCGAGCCGTTGGCGATATTGCCGCCGATCGTGCCCATGTTGCGCACCTGCTCGCCGCCGATGCGGTTGATCAGGCCGGCGAGCGCCGGCACCTTCTTGGCCAGCACTTCGAAGGCCTTGGTGTAGGTGACGCCGGCGCCGAAGGTCACGCCGCCCTCGGTCACCTTGATCGCCTGTAGTTCGCTGAGGTGATTGATGAAGACGACCGGGGTGAGCGCGCGCATCTGCTTCGTCACCCAGAGACCGACATCGGTGGAACCGGCGACGATGGTCGCGGTGGGTTCTTCGGCGAGAATGCGGGCCAGCCCCTCGACGGAGCCCGGGATGACCAGCTTGCCTGCGTCAGAGGTAATGGTGATCGTCTCGCGCGGCTGCAGCGCCCAGAGGCGGGCGACGATATCGGAGCGGGTCTTTTCGAGGGGATCAAAGAGCGTGCTCGGCCGCGCCCTGGCGATCGCTTCCGCCGCCTTGACGATCGGCTCGTAGCCCGTGCACCGACAGAGGTTGCCCTGCAGCGCCTTTTCGATCTGCGGGCGGCCGGGCTTTTCGCTGGAAAGCCAGAGACCGTAGAGGGACATCACGAATCCAGGCGTGCAGAAGCCGCATTGCGAGCCGTGGAAATCGACCATCGCCTGCTGCACCGGATGCAGTGTGCCATCCTTGGCGGCCAGATGCTCGACGGTCACGACATGGGTGCCGTTCAGCGAGCCCATGAAGCGGATGCAGGCATTGACGGATTCATAGGCGAGCTTGCCGTCGACGAGACGGCCGATCAGCACCGTGCAGGCGCCGCAATCGCCTTCGGCGCATCCTTCCTTCGTGCCGGTCAGCCGGCGCCTCAAACGCAGAAAATCGAGAAGCGTTTCGGTCGGCCGGACATCTCTGAGCGTGATGTCCTCGCCATTGAGGATGAAGCGGATGGCGTCGTTCATGATGTTCCTTATTCTTGTTTTTCTAAATGGTTATGCCGCAGTCCAGCCCCCGTCAATCGAGATATGCGTGCCGGTCACTTGGCGGGCATCGTCGCTTGCGAGGTAGAGCGCCAGCGCGCCGATCTCCTCGGCCTTGACGAATTCATGCGTCGGCTGCGCCTTCAGGATCACCTCGGTCTTCACCTGCTCCTCGGTCATGCCGCGGGCCTTGGCCGTATCTGGAATCTGCTTCTCGACCAGCGGCGTCAGCACGTAGCCGGGGCAGATGGCGTTGACGGTCACGCCCGACTCAGCGAGCTCGAGTGCGGCCGTTTTCGTCAGTCCTAATATACCATGTTTCGCCGCCACGTAGGCGGATTTGAACGGCGAGGCGACGAGGCCGTGGGCAGAGGCGATATTGATGATGCGGCCATGCTTCTTCGCCTTCATGTGCGGAATGGCCGATCGCATCGTGTGGAAGGAGCTCGAGAGATTGATGGCGATGATCTGGTCCCACTTCTCGACGGGGAAGTCCTCGATCTTCTCGACATGCTGGATACCGGCATTGTTGACGAGGACGTCGATCGTTCCGAAGGTTTTCGCCGCTGTCTCGATGAGGTCGGCGATCTCGGCGGGCTTGGTCATGTCGGCCGGATGGTAGAGGGCGCGTCCCTTTGAAAGTGATTCAAGCCGCTCGGTGATCGCCTTGATTTCCTCGGCTTTTCCGAAGCCGTTGATGACGACGTTGTCGCCCTTGCCGGCAAAGGCGGTGGCGATCGCCAGGCCGATGCCGCTGGTGGAGCCGGTGACGACGACGGTTCTTTTCATAAGCGCTTCTCCTTGGTCCGGGTTGGACCAAGGTTATGCGCAAAGCCTTGCGGCTGACAATCGCCGAATGGCGTTCTCAGCTTCCGGCGAGAAGCGCCGTGGTGAAGGCGGCGGAAAAATCCGGGCGCGCGGTCAGCACCTTGCCATCGGCATCCTTCAGAATGCCGGCGTCGAACAGGTAATCGCCGATCGCTTTCATCTTTGCCGGGTCGATGGCGCCGGCCTTGCCGGGGGCGGTGCGTAGATAGCCGTCGGAGGCTAGCGTTTTCAGCGATGCCTTGACGAGGTCCGGATTGGTGAGCGCGCCGTCCGTTCCCTTGATCAGGATATCGGCTGCTTCATCCGGATGATCGGCTGCGAATTCATAGCCGCGGCGCGTCGCCTGCATGAAGGCGCGGGCGAGATCGGGCTTTTCCGAGAGATAGGCGCTGCTGGTGCCGAGGATGGCCGTGTGCTCATCGGGCACGCCGTAATCGGCATAGACGAAGGCGCGCTGGGCCTTCCCTTCAAGCTCGGCCTGGACGCCTTCCCAGGTATAGACCTCAAGCGTGAAATCGACGGCGCCATTGTCGAGCGCCTGATAGGCGGAAGTGCCGAGCGTCACGGTCTCGAACTCGCCCTTGCCGCCGGCGTTCCTGATCATCGAGCCGAGCAGGGCATTTTCCCAGGCGCTGCCGAAGCCGCCATAGGTCTTGCCGTCGAGATCCTTCGGGGTCTTGATGTCGGTACGATCAGCCTTGAAGACGACGCGGCCGGTTTCCTTCTGGACGATCGCGAAAGTGCCGACGAGATCGGCGCCGGCGGCGCGCTGCGTCATCAGGCCGATCGAGCCGAGCACGCCGAAATCGGCAACGCGGCTGGCGACGAGGGTTGCGGCAGAGGTGTCGGTATAGGGGAGAATGTCGACCTCGATGCCGGCGTCGCGGTAGAAATTCTTCTCGCGGGCGACGTAGAGGCCAATGTGATTGGTGTTCGGCGTCCAGTCGAGGGCGACCGAGACCTTGGGGCTTGCGGCGCGGACGGCCAGCGGTGCCGCAGTGAGGGCGAGAATGCCTGCAAGCGCCGTGCGGCGGGTGATGATCGGCATGGTCATGGTTCGGCGTCTCCTTCGAAGAGCGTTGTGAGAATGCGGTTTTCGATTGCGATGACCTCGGCCTGATGCCTGCCGGGTTCCGTTCGCGGCCGGGGCAGGCCGACCTCGATTTCGAGGGTGACCCGGGCAGGGCGGGGCGAGAAGACGTAGATTCGGTCGGAGAGCAGCACGGCTTCGCGCACGTCATGGGTGATCAGGACTACCGACAGGCCGCGGCGGGCCGAGAGCGCTTCGAGGAAACGCTGCATCTTCAGCCGCGTCAGCGCATCGAGGGCGCCGAAGGGTTCGTCGAGCAGCAGGATGGGACGCTGCTGGACCACCGTCCGCAGCAGCGCGGCCCGCTGGCGCATGCCGCCGGAGAGTTCATGCGGCCAGCTGGTTTCGAAGCCGGTGAGGCCGAATTCGGCAAGCAGCGGCTCGATCTGGCACCTAGCCTCGCGGCGGGGCATGCCTGAGATTTCGAGACCGAGTGCGGCGTTGTCGATCAGCCGCCGCCAGGGCATCAGTGCGTCGCGCTGCGGCATGAAGGCGAAGGGGCGCCCGGCGGCGTCGAGCGGCTGGCCGTTCATGCGAATGCTGCCGCCGGATTTGGTGGCGCTGCCGGTCAGCAGCCGGAAGAGCGTCGATTTGCCTGCGCCGGAAGGGCCGAGGACGGAGATGAATTCGCCCTGCTTCAGGTGCAGCGAGATGCCGGCGAGCACATCGATATTGCCGAGGCGGCAGCTGAGGTTTTCGATATCGAGAAGGGGTGCACTGCTCATTCCGGGTCATCCCCGTTTGCCCGGTGCCAGGGCATGGCGAGGCGTTCGGCGAGCACGGCGAGTGAGAACAGCAAGAGCGTCAGCAGCGCGCTGACGAGGACTGCGGCAAGCACGAGATCTGCGCGGAAATTGTTCTTGGCGTTGAGGATATAGATGCCGAGCCCGCGGGCGGCACCGGCATATTCCGCGAAGATGGCGCCGACGACGGCATAGGTGATCGATATCCTGAGACCGGCGAAGAAATAGGGCAGCGATGACGGCAGGCGGGCGGCGCAGAAGCGCTTCCAGCGCGAGGCGCCCATGGTGGTCAGCAATTCCTCGATCTCCGGCTCTGTCGCCTCATAGCCGCGTGTGAGGGCCACGAGCATCGGAAAGAAGGTGACGAGGGCGACCAGCAGGATCTTCGGCATCAGGCCAAAGCCGAACCAGAGGACGATCAAGGGTGCGATGGCGACAAGCGGCAGCGTCTGGCTGATGACGAAGACAGGCATCAGCGCCGAGCGCAGGCGCGGCACGAAATCGATCAGCACCGAAAACACGAAGGCGATGAGGAGGGAGGCGGCGAAACCCGCCAGCGTCGCCTGCAATGTCGGCCAGCTATTCGCCAGCAGCGCGGCTCGTTCGGTAAAGGCCTGGGCGAGGACACGCGAGGGTGCGGGCAGCGTCGCGGGCGGGAGGCCGGCGATGCGCACATAGCTTTCCCAGGCGGCGAGCACGGCGCCGACGGACAGGATGGCGGGAAGGAAACGGGCGGCAAGGCCCGGCAACCGGACAGATCTCGGCATCGGCAGGATCCTGACGTGACGCTGGGATCAGACGGCGGAGGGGCTGTTGGCCGATACGGTCAGGTCGATCGTCACATGGCCGTTCGGCGGCCCGAAGCGCACGAAGGCTTCGTGGATCGTCGCGAAGACCGCACCGGCATCGCCCTTGACGCGGGTGCAGAAATTCTTCGAGCGGTCGAAGACGCCGGAGTTCTTAAGGAAGTCGATGCAGCCGTAGATCTCTTCCATGTGATCGCCGGTGCCCATGACATAGAGCGAGAACTGCGCGGCGGCATGGCGGCCGGTGACCGGCGCGGATGCGACCGCTTCGAGAGCCGACGCCTTGCGCTCGGCAAGCGGCAGGACCGGGCCGGTAAGGGCTTCGGTGTGGCACATGGGATCATCGGGCTCGCCGGGGCAGCCGCGGGAGATGGTGGCGCGCAGCACCGCGTGGATGGCGTCTGCCGAGCCCGCGACATAGAGATCGCGCATCGCGGCGAAGACGATATCGGGCGTGCCGACGATCAGCGTCGAGATGTCGTCGGTCTCGATTCTGAGCTTTTCGCGATAGGGATCAAGTGCCGGAAGGGCAGATAGGATGACGTCGACGAAACGGTCGGTCATCGGGTAAAGGGAAATTTGTGCGCCAGAAAACATCGCTCGCCTCGCTCCGCTGGTATTATCCAGATCAGCTAAAGAGTTTGAGGCCATGCCAGCCGCATCTCAGCCCCGGCTATACGGAGCACCCCTGTCGTTGGCGCCTTTTAAACATGCGCCGCGCGGCTTGTAAAGCGGCGATCTGACGAGGGGTAAAATTGCGCTCGGCTTTCTTTTCCCTTTCGTTTCTGCCTCTTAAATGATCTATCTGAAAGCATCAGAGCTTCATGGGAGGGGGCAGGGATGAGCGGATATGTTCTGGCGATCGATCAGGGCACGACATCGACGCGAGCGATCGTGTTCGATGGCGAGATGAAGATCGCAGGCGTGGGCCAGAAGGAGTTCACGCAGATCTATCCGCGCTCGGGATGGGTGGAACACGACCCGGAGGAAATCTGGGATTCCGTCGTCTCGACGATCCACATGGCGCTGCGCGAAGCCAAGGTGAAGGCGACCGACATTGCGGCGCTCGGGATCACCAACCAGCGCGAGACGGTCGTCGTCTGGGAACGGGAGACCGGTAAGCCGATCCAGAATGCCATCGTCTGGCAGGACCGGCGCACCGCGAGCTACTGCGAAAACCTGAAGCGCCAGGACCTCGAGAAGACCTTCACCAAGAAGACCGGCCTGATCCTCGACCCGTATTTTTCCGGCACCAAGCTCTCCTGGATGCTCGCCAATGTGAAGGGTGCGCGCGCCCGCGCCGCCAAGGGCGAGCTCTGCTTCGGCACGATCGACACGTTCCTGATCTGGCGGCTGACCGGCGGCAGGAGTTTCGTCACCGACGCGACCAATGCCTCGCGCACGCTGATGTACAACATCGCCGAGAACGAATGGGACAAGGACCTGCTTGAGATCTTGCGCGTCCCCGCCGCGATGTTGCCGGAGGTGAAGGACTGCTCGGCCGATTTCGGCATTGTCGAGAAGTCGATCCTCGGCGCCGAGATCCCGATCCTCGGCGTTGCCGGCGACCAGCAGGCGGCGACGATCGGCCAGGCCTGCTTCGAGCCCGGCATGCTGAAATCCACCTATGGCACCGGCTGCTTCGCGCTTTTGAATACCGGCTCCGACATGGTGCGCTCGAGGAACCGGCTGTTGACGACGATCGCCTATCGGCTGGATGGCGAGACGACCTATGCCTTGGAAGGTTCGATCTTCATCGCCGGGGCGGCCGTCCAGTGGCTGCGCGACGGTCTCGGCATCATCGACACGGCCGGCGAGACCGGCAAGCTTGCCGAAAGTGCCGATCCCTCGCAGGAGGTCTATCTGGTGCCTGCTTTCACGGGTCTCGGCGCTCCGCACTGGGACCCGAAGGCGCGCGGGGCGATCTTCGGCCTGACACGCAACAGCGGCCCGGCGGAGTTCGCCCGCGCCGCGCTGGAAGCCGTCTGCTACCAGACCCGCGATCTTCTCGATGCGATGCAGAAGGACTGGAAGAACGGCAGCGACGACACGGTGCTGCGCGTCGATGGCGGCATGGTCGCCTCGGACTGGACGATGCAGCGGCTCTCCGACCTGCTCGACGCACCCGTCGACCGGCCGGTGATCCTGGAGACGACGGCGCTCGGAGCTGCCTGGCTTGCCGGCAGCCGCGCCGGTGTCTGGCCGGACCGGAAGAGTTTCTCGGCCAAGTGGAAGCGCAACCGCCGCTTCGAGCCCGACATGGATGAGAAGACCCGTTCCGCCAAGCTCAAGGGGTGGAAGAATGCGGTTAAGCGGACGCTGAGCGATGCCTGATCAGGCCGCCGCCACCGCCCGCTCGCGCCTGACCGGCGGGCTGTAGAGCCAGCTGGCGCCGGAGCGGTCGGCGGCTGCCTTTATTGCCAGCGACAGCGTGATGGCGGTGACGCAGATCAGCGGTGCCGCGAGATAGCCGATCGATGGTGAGGGCTCGACCAGGGTGGCGATCAGGCCGGCTATGCCGGCGACGATCATCACATGGGTGACGTAGACCGGCAGCGTGTTGCGGCCGAAATAGGAAAAGACGTCGCGCAGGGCCTTCAGCCGCGACATCAGCACGGCCATGCCGCACAGCCATGAGAGACCTGCGATCGACGAAGCGAAGGCCCAGAGGCCGGGCTCGATCGGCTGCAGGCGGCTGCGCAGCGCAAGCAGCAGGATGAAGGCGGAAAAGCCACCGGCTGCGAAGGGGAGAGGGCGCTCTGTCAGCGTTTCGGCGATCAGCCTGCCATACCAGCAGCCGAAGGCGAAGAAGACGAAGTATTGCAGCACATTGCGGTGGGTGAAGAGATCGATCGGCAGATAGCCGCCGAAGGTGAGGATCGAGAGAATCGTGCCGATCGCAATGACCGGGATGCGCGGCGCCGAGGAGAGCAGCTTGGTGACGGTCATGAAGATCGCCAGCGCCCAGATGAACCAGATGCCGGTATTCGGCGCCCACCACATTTCGATGAGCTGATAGGAATCCGACCCCTCCGAGGGCACGAGGCCGTTGGTGTGGACATAGCGGAAATAAAGCCAGCGCGCCGTGCTCCAGACGCCGAAGAGCCAGACGAAGGTCCAGATCTTCTTCCTAAAGAAATCCGGCCATGTGGCCCGCATCGCCGAAGCGGCCAGGAAACCCGATACCGAGAAGAACAGCGGCATGCGGATCGGCGCCATGATGTTGCTGATCTTGGTGTAGAGGGCCGGGGCCATCTCGTGGAAGTTCAGGTAGAGCAGGGTGTGGTAGACGACCACGAGGATGATCGAAAGGCCCTTGGCGATATCCAGCCATTCGATGCGGGTCTTCTGCTGGTGCATGGTTTCCCCTTCCGATTGTGCGCTGCGGCAGGAACAAACCGTCCAATTGCGTCAGAAACGTGGGCGCGACGGCATTCTTCTATCCGTGCGCGAATGCCGCAGGCGCGTCCCTTGCTTCTTTTGTACTGATTGGTACAATGCATTCCTATTGGTACAGGAGATATGACAATGACTGCACTTATCCCCCCATTCACGCTTGAAACCGCCACCCAGAAGGTCCGCCTTGCCGAGGACGGCTGGAACAGCCGCAACCCGGAAAAGGTGTCGCTCGCCTACACGCCCGACAGCGCCTGGAGAAATCGCGCCGAGTTTGTCAACGGCCGGCCGGAGATCGTCGCCTTCCTGAGCCGCAAGTGGGCCAAGGAGCTGGATTACCGGCTGATCAAGGAGCTCTGGGCGTTCCGCGAAAACCGCATCGCCGTTCGCTATGCCTATGAATGGCACGACGACAGCGGCAACTGGTTCCGCTCCTATGGCAACGAGAACTGGGAATATGATGCCGATGGCTTGATGCAGCGCCGTTTCGCCTGCATCAACGACATGCCGATCAAGGAATCGGACCGCAAGTTCCACTGGCCGCTCGGCCGCCGTCCGGATGACCATCCGGGGCTGTCAGAGCTCGGCCTCTAAGGACGCAAGGCTCTGAAAACCGTCTACGAACGCCACGATGTCGTGCCCCTGCTTGCCGAGATCTTCCGGGAACTCGGCTATGAGGGCGCGACGCTCAGCCGGATCACCGAACGCACCGGGATCGGCAAGGGCAGCCTCTATCATTTCTTCCCCGGCGGGAAGGAAGAGATGGCGGCTGCCGTACTCTCCGAGGTCGATCGCTGGTTCGAGGATTTCATCTACGAGCCGCTGCGCCGCGATGAGCCCTCGGCTGCGATCGAGGCGATGTGGCGGGGCGCCGACGATTATTTCCGCTCCGGAGGGCGCATCTGCCTCGTCGGTGCCTTTGCGCTCGATGGTACGCGGGAGCGTTTCAGCGAGGCGATCAACGGCTATTTCCGGCGGTGGGTGGATGCGCTGGTCAGCGCTCTTCTCCGCAGCGGGGTAGAGCAGGGTACTGCACAGCAGGAGGCGGAGGCTGCGGTTCTCGGTATCCAGGGCGCGCTGGTTCTGTCGCGCGCCCTCGACGATCATGATGTCTTCCGCCGGGCTATTGCCGGGATGAAGGCGAGGCTTTCGGCTACTTCTTGAGCCAGGGGCTCTTCGTGCTCCAAAAGATGACGCTTGCGCCGAGATAGTCGTTGGCGAAAGCGGTGAATTCTTCCTTGGTGAAGGGCTTCTTGGTCTGCGGGTTCCTGTAGGTCAGCGTCGGCTCCTGCACGGCCATGCCGACATAGGCGAGCTTGCCCTTGTACTGGTTGAAGAACGGATAGGAGTTCTTCATCTGCGCCTTGCGGTTCGGCACGATATCCGGGCCGCCGAGGCCGATATTGTTCTTCGCGGCGAAGTCGAAGAGACGGCTCATGTATTTGTGGTCGTTTTCCCATTCGCAGGGCCAGAAGTTGACGTACTGGACGACCATCGACTTGGCGAAGGCCTTGCGCGCGAAGCCGAGATTTTCCATCTCGCCAGCGAAATAGGCATCGCAGGAGAAATCCTTCGGCTCGTTCTTCGGATCGAGATCGATCGAGGTCTCCGGCAGGTTGATGCCGTAGACGCGGCCATCGAACTTGGCTGCGAGCGCCGAGATCAGCGCCTGATAGCGCTCCCGCACCGCCGGGTTCCACTGCTGTGCCACCCAGCCGGAGCCGATGCCCTTGTTCTCGCCGGGATTGTCGAACTGGGGCGCGAGACCGCCGCCATATTCGGCGCCTTCAAGCATGTAATCGGGGATGTTGCGGGCCTTGGGGCTGAAGAAGCGGTCCTGCACCTGGATGAACAGCTTCTTGTTCAGGCTCTCGGCGATCGCCAGGTCCTTCTCGATCGGCGAGAAGTCGTATTCGCCCTTGGCCTTCTCCAGCATCTTCCAGTTATAGACCACCTGCGCGCCGCCGATATCGGCGCGCGACAGCAGCTCCTTGAGGCCGTCGAGCTCACCGGCGCCGGTATAGATGAAATTCTGGGGCGCTGCGGAGGCGGCAGTGGCTGCGCCGGCAAGTGCGGCAGCCAGGAACAGGCGTTTGAAAAGATGCATGTTTCGTCCTGAAATATGATGTTGGAAATCCAGCCGCGCGAGAAATCGGAGCCGAAGGTGGCAACTCGATGGCGAAGAGCGGAGCGGCCGATACAATCCCCAATGCTAATTTTGCCCCACGGCTCATTTGTGAAGCGTAATTTTTTGCTGCGCCCTGTCGGATGGCGGGTTACTCCTTCGTCATTGAGGAAGAGGAGTAACAGATGCTTTATGCGATCCTTTGCTATGCCAACGAAGAAACCGTCTTCTCCTGGTCGAAGGAGGAGGAGGATGCCGTCATGGCGAAGCTCTACGCCGTGCAGGAGCCGCTCGCCAAGTCCGGCAAACTCGGCCCGACCGGGCGGCTGATGCCGACGACGTCGGCGACGACGCTGCGCAAGGGCAAGGAAGAGCCGCTGGTGCTCGACGGCCCCTTTGCCGAGACCAAGGAAGCGCTGCTCGGCTTCTATTGCATCGATTTCGACACGCTGGACGAGGCGATCGCCTTCGCCAAGGAGCTGTCGGCCGTCAATCCGGGCTCGACCTCCTACGAGATCCGGCCCTTCTACGTTTTCCATCCGGGAGATAAAGCCAAATGACCGACATTGCCTGGATCGACGTGACGCTGGCTTCTGCCCGGCCGAAGGCGCTGGGCGCGCTGCTTCGCTATTTCCGCGATCTCGATATCGCGGAAGAGGCCTTTCAGGAGGCCTGCCTGCGCGCCATCCGCACCTGGCCGGACAAGGGTCCGCCACGCGATCCGACGGCATGGCTGATCTTCGTCGGCCGCAACAGCGGCATCGACGCGGTGCGCAAGCAGAAGAAGACGCAGGCGCTGCCGGACGAGGAACTGATTTCCGATAGAGAGGATGCCGAGAGCGATATCGCCGAGCGGCTGGATGAATCCAACTACCGCGACGACATCCTGCGCCTGCTGTTCATCTGCTGCCATCCGGATCTGCCGGCAACGCAGCAGATCGCGCTCGCCCTGCGCATCGTCTCCGGTCTTTCGGTGCAACAGATCGCCAGGGCGTTTCTCGTCGGCGAAAGCGCCATGGAGCAGCGCATCACCCGCGCCAAGGCCCGCGTCGCCAAGGCTGGCGTTCCCTTCGAAACGCCAGGGCCGGAGGAGAGGGCGGAGCGGCTGACCATCGTCTCGACGATGATCTATCTGGTCTTCAACGAGGGCTATTCGCAGGGCGACCCGAAACGCGATGCGGCCGCCTTCGCCGACGAGGCGATCCGCCTCGGGCGGCTGATGCTGCGGATCTTTCCGGCCGAGCCTGAGATCATGGGCCTGCTGGCGCTGATGCTGCTGCAGATCTCGCGGCGCGATGCGCGCTTCGACGGCAATGGCGAGCTGGTTCTTCTCGAGGATCAGGACCGGACGCGCTGGAACCATGCGCTGATCAACGAGGCGCTGAACCTGCTCGACAAGGCGATCCGTCACCGCCAGCCGGGGCCTTATCAGCTGCAGGCGGCGATCGCCGCCATCCATTCCCGCGCCAAGCGCGCCGAGGATACCGATTGGGAAGAGATCGAGATCCTCTATCGTGTGCTGGAGCGGGTGCAGCCATCGCCGGTCATCACGCTCAACCGTGCCGTTGCCGTTTCGAAGCTCAAGGGGCCGGAGGAGGCCTTGGCGCTGGTCGATACGCTTGCCGAAAAGCTCGACGGCTATTTCTATTTTCATGGACTGCGCGGCGGATTGCTGAAGCAGATGGGCGAGGTGCGCCGTGCCCGCGAAGCCTTCGACCGGGCGATCGCGCTCGCCAATTCGGCGGCGGAAGCGGCCCATATCCGCCTGCAGCTCGACAAGCTGCAGAACGAGCAAGCGATGCCCGCCGTCAGATAATTTTCGGAAAATCATCAGGCGATGTCGGAACGGAGGATGCTGCGGCGTCCTTGTAACAGCCTGAGGATAAACAGCTTTGGCTTCAACAGGAGGAATGCCGAAATGACCGCCACGACGCAACACGAACTGGTTCTCGTCCGCGAAATGGATGTGCCGCGCGAGAAGATCTACAAGGCCTGGACCGACGAGAATTCGATCAAGGAATGGTTCGTGCCGCGGCCCTGGACGATTGCCGAAGCGAAGCTCGACGCGCGCCCGGGCGGCTCCAGCTACATCGTCATGCAGGATCCCGACGGTAACAAGTATCCGAATTCCGGCGTCTATCTGGAGCTCGTCGAAAACGAGAAGATCGTCTTCACCGACGCTTATACCAGCGCCTGGGTACCCTCGGAAAAGCCCTTCTTCACCGGCGTTATCCTGCTCGAAGATCTCGGCAACGGCCGCACCAAGTACACCGCCAAGGCGCTGCACTGGCGCGCCGAGGACAAGGAAGCGCACGAGAAGATGGGTTTTCACGAAGGCTGGGGCACGGTCGCCGGACAGCTTGAGGAGTATCTGAAGCGCGGCTGACGCACTTCAAGCGGGCGCTGAAGCGGCTTCGATTCCGATTCCGCCGGCGCCCGCAAGCCGTTGAATTTGGATTCGGATTGATGGACGGTTATATATGTAGTAACGTATCTACATTGAGGTGTTTGCCGTGACAGTTATGACCAGCAGGGAATTCAATCAGGATAGCAGCGGCGCTAAGAAGGCAGCAGCCGACGGGCCTGTTTTTATAACTGACCGCGGAAAGCCCTCGCATGTCCTGCTGACCATCGAAGAGTATACGGCTCTAAAAAAGACAAAGCCGAGCATTGTCGATTTGCTGTCCATGCATGATGTTGCCGACATCGAGTTCGATCCGCCAAAGCTCGATGAGCTGGGCGCCAAACCTGTCGACTTTTCCTGATGTATCTTCTCGATACCAATGTTGTTTCCGAGATAAAGAAAGCCGGAAGCGGAAGAGAGAATATCGATGTCGTCAATTGGGTTCGCGGTGTTGCGGATGAGCTGCTCTATCTGTCTGCAATAACTCTTTTCGAACTCGAGGTTGGCGCTTTGCAGGTCGCACGCCGGGATCCTCGCCAGGGGCAGGCGCTTCGAGCGTGGATCGATGGCGGCGTTCGCCAAGCTTTCAGGGGGCGAATACTTTCGGCAGGCGAGGGAGTGGCGTTGCGGGCGGCGGCATTCAACGTCCCCAACCCAAAGCCGATGCATGATGCATTCATTGGTGCCACTGCCGCAGAGCATGGATTGTCGCTTGTGACCCGCAATGTCCGCGATTTCCAGGGCATGGGAGTCCAGATCATCAATCCCTGGGATCTCACGGCCTAACTCACCCATCAACTTTATCGAACGATCCGTTCCAGAATTTCCGTTTGCCCGGGGGCTTGCCGATCCTTATCTGAGAGGCAAGTTCAATAGGATGCCGATGATGGAACTGGGCCTTTATACTTTTGCCGACGTCAATCCCAACCCGGGCCGCAGCAAGGGCGCGGAAGGGGCGGAGCGGTTGAAGCATCTGATCGAGGAAATCGAGCTCGCCGATCAGGTCGGCCTCGATGTCTTCGGGCTTGGCGAGCATCACCGGCCTGACTATGCCGCTTCGGTTCCGGCCATGGCGCTTGCCGCGGCCGCGGTGAAGACCAAGAACATCCGGCTGACGAGCGCCGTGACGGTCTTGTCGTCGGAAGATCCGGTCCGTGTCTTCCAGCAATTTGCGACGCTCGATCTCATCTCCAACGGCCGTGCCGAGATCATGGCCGGGCGCGGCTCCTTCATCGAGTCCTTCCCGCTGTTTGGCTACAACCTCGAAGATTACGATCAGCTGTTCGAAGAGAAGCTCGATCTCCTGATGGCGTTGCGCGAGAGCGAGGTCGTCAGCTGGAAGGGCGAGCTTCGGGCGCCGATCAATGGCCGCGGCGTCTATCCGCGCCCGCTGCAGGATCCGCTGCCGCTGTGGATCGCCGTCGGCGGCACGCCGCAATCGGTGGCGCGGGCGGGTGCGATGGGCCTGCCGGTGGCGCTGGCGATCATCGGCGGGGAATATCCGCGCTTTGCGCCGCTTCTTGAACTCTATCGCGAAGCAGCGCGCCGGGCAGGGCAGGATGCGTCGAAGCTGAAGACCAGCATCAACGTCCACGGCTTCATTGCCGATACGACGGAAGCGGCCGCCGACCAGTTCTACGGGCCGCAGGCCGAAGTGATGAACCGCATTGGCCGCGAGCGCGGCTGGGGACCGACGAACCGGGCGCATTTCGACATGGCGCGCGGGCCGACCGGCAATCTCTTCCTCGGCGATCCGGAACTCGTGGCCGAGAAGATCGTTGCGGCTCACAAGGTCTTCAGGAACGACCGTTTCCTGCTGCAGATGGCGATCGGCCTGATGCCGCACGATCAGATCATGCGCGGCATCGAGCTTTACGGCACGAAAGTCGCGCCGCTTGTCAGAAAGGCATTGACTGGGGGGGGCGAAGGGGCGAAAGCCACGGCCTGAACCCACAAGGCCAGCCGCCTTGGCGGCAGCCGGGATGAACGATGGTAATCGAGAACGACGACGAACTGGAAAAGCTGAAGGAAATCGGACGGATTTGCGCCAACGCGATCCAGGTGATGTCTGCAGCGCTGGAGCCGGGGATCACCACCCTCGAGCTCGATCAGATCGGCCGCAAGGTGCTTGAGGATGCCGGTGCGCGTTCGGCGCCGGAATTCTGCTACCAGTTTCCGGGTGCGACCTGCATCAGCGTCAACGAGGAAATCGCCCACGGCATTCCCGGTCCGCGGGTGATCCGCCCCGGCGATCTCGTCAATATCGATGTCTCCGCCGAGAAGAACGGCTTCTTTGCCGATACCGGCGCCTCCTTCACCGTGCCGCCCGTCAAGCCGAAGATCGAGCGGCTCTGCCGCGATGGCAAGCGGGCGCTGTTCGTCGGTCTCAACCAGATCAAGGCGGGCGAGCCGCTCGCCAAGATCGGCAATGCCGTCGGCGCCTTTGCGGCGAAGAACCGCTATACGCTGGTTGCCAATCTGGCGAGCCACGGCGTCGGCCGTTCGCTTCATGAGGAACCTGGCGAGCTTTCGACCTGGCCGGATCCTTCCGAAAAGCGGATCATGACCGAAGGCCTGGTCTTCACCGTCGAGCCCTTCCTGTCGCTTGGGGCCACCTGGGCCGAAGGCGGCGACGATGCCTGGACGCTCTATGCCGATCCGCAGGCGCCGACCGTGCAATACGAACATACCGTCGTTGCGACGCGCAACGGACCGCTGATCCTGACGCTGCCGGATCTGGCAGCTTAAGAGCTTCATCCTTTCGGCGGCCGGGCTCCGCCTCTACCCGTCCTTTCGTCCGAATATCCGGCGGCCTACCGCCTATGGCCAGTTAGCGGGCGCAGCAATTCCGGGTTACCGCTTGGTATCCGGCTCCATTCTCTTGTCCGCCGGTCTTCATGGAGGTCGGCGGAATGCTCGAGAGGGATCGCAGCAGTGCCAAGGCGATGCAGCACAATTACCGGCCGGATATCGACGGATTGCGGGCGGTTGCGGTTCTCTCCGTGGTGATCTTCCATGCCTTTCCGACCTGGCTGCCCGGCGGCCTTGTCGGCGTCGATATCTTCTTCGTCATCTCCGGCTACCTGATCAGCGGCCATATCCTGCAGCAGCTGCACGACAACAAGTTCTCGATCTTCGATTTCTACAGCCGCCGCATCCGCCGCATCTTTCCGGCTTTGATCCTGGTGCTGCTCTTCTGTCTGGCGGTCGGCGCGGTGGCGCTCTCGGCGGCCGATAACAGGGAGCTCGGCGAGCATGTTGCCGGTGGTGCGGGCTTTGTTGCCAATCTGCTCTTCTGGTTCGAGGTCGGAAGCACCAAGGATGGCGGCATTTCCAATCCGCTTCTGCATCTCTGGTCGCTCGGCGTCGAGGAGCAGTTCTACATCGTCTGGCCGCTCGCCGCCTGGATTGCCTGGCGGCGCGGCATAAGCGTCATCAAGACGATCGCGGCGGTGGCGCTGGTGTCGATGATCTTCAATCTCGTCATCGTCTATATCGACCGGACGACGGCCTTTTATCTGCCGGTGACGCGCTTCTGGGAGCTGCTGGCCGGTGCTGCGCTCGCCGAGCTGGAGCGCTCCTACGGCGGGCTGTCGCGGCCGGCGGCGAACCTTGCGGCAATCGCCGGTATCGTGCTGCTGGTGCTGAGCTTTGCGCTGATCCGGGAAAAGCAGGCCTTTCCGGGTATTATCGCGGCGGCGCCGGTTCTCGGTGCGGTGCTGGTCATCGCTGCGGGGCGGACGGCGGTATTCAAGACCCTGATCTTCAGCAACCGGATTGCTGTGGCGATCGGGCTGATCAGCTATCCGCTCTATCTCTGGCACTGGCCGCTTCTGTCCTTCGGCTACATCATCGGCCACGATACGCCCGCCAAGGAGGTGCGTTTCGCATTGCTGGCGGCGAGCGTGGTGCTGGCGGGGCTGACCTATATGATCATCGAGAAGCCGATCCGTTTTGGGCGCTTCCGGAAATCGGCGGTGGCCGTGCCGCTGTTTGCGATCATGACTTTCATCGGCGCGGCAGGCTTTTGGGTGTCGGAGCACGCGCTGCCGCGCGATGTGGCGCAGGTGGGCGTGCCGGTCGCCGAAAATGCCGCGCCGCTGCAAAAAGAAGGCCGCCACGTGATACGTGACGGCCGTTCGCTCTGACGGTTGCGGATCATCAGATCTGGGGCTTGCCGCCCTGCAGGATCTCCATCGCGGCGCGCTCCAGGATGCCGGAGATACGGGCGGCTTCCTCAGCCGACCAGGGATGACGCATGCGCAGGGCCGAGCGCAGCAGCTGGCGGGCGGCGCGCACGTCGCGGTCGTCGCGCATGAATTCTTCGTCTTCCTCTTCACGGCGGCGGCCGTGCTGTTCGGGATCGAACATGCGGTTGACGAAGGCCATCTTCTCGCCGACGCGCTCGAGCTTGCTGAAAATGCCGTCGATCATGGCGCGGTTCTCCTCGACCTTGCGCTTGCCGCTTTCGGTGATCTTGTAGAGCTTCTTGGTGCCCTCGGCCTCGACTTCGGCCAGGCCGGTTTCTTCGAGATAGGTGAGCGCCGGATAGATGACGCCCGGGCTCGGCACGTAGAAGCCGCCGGAGCGCTCTTCCAGAACCTTGATCAGTTCGTAGCCGTGGCGCGGCTGTTCGTTCAGCAGTGCCAGAAGCACGATCTGCAGATCGCCGGCCGAAAACTTCCGGCCCATTCCCATGCGGATCGCGTCGCCGAACATGCCGCCGCCACCGCCTCTAAAGCCTCTCATAGCTTCTTCCTTTCATCGTTAATCATATCGAATGCTATGTCGTAAAACATATATCGTAAGATATTACGTTTCAAGGGGAGCCCAAGAATTTCCGGAATTGAACCGATCGATCAGAATTTCTTGTTTGCGGTGCAGCAGGGGGCGGGCGATAAGCGCATCATGTTGGCACGCAATGAGAATGAGCCAGTCAATCTGGTCCGCACGGCCCTTGCCGGGATGATCGCCATGGCCGCTGCGATGGGCTTCGGGCGCTTCTCCTACACACCGATCCTGCCGAGCATGATGAGCGGCGTTCCGCTCTCCGCCTCCGATGCCGGGTTCATCGCCTCGGCGAATTTCGTCGGCTATCTCGCAGGCGCCGTGCTGGCTGCCTATGGCTGGGCGGCCGGGCGGGAGAGGGCGGTGGCGCTTGCGGCACTCGCCGCCAACGCGCTGCTTCTCGCGGCGATGGCGGCGACCACATCCGTTCCCGTCTTTGCGGTGATCCGCTTCCTCGCCGGGCTCGCAAGCGCCTTTTCGATGGTCTTCACCTCGTCGATCGTGCTCAGCCATGGGGCGGCGGCCGGCAACGACCATGTCCAGTCGGCGCATTTCGGCGGACCGGGCGCAGGTATCGCGCTGTCGTCGCTGATGGTGCTGCTGATCGGCATCGCCTTTCCCGATGCGGGCGGCTGGCGGGCGGACTGGATCGGCGGCGCGCTGTTCTCCGCACTCGGTCTTGCCGCGGCCTGGGCTTTGCTGCCGGCGGGACCCGCAGCGGCGGCGCGCAAGGGGCCGGAACCGGCCATCGCCTGGACACCGCCGATGCTGCTCGTGACGCTCTCCTACGGCATTTTCGGCTTCGGCTATGTCATCACCGCCACCTTCCTCGTGGCGATCGCCCGCATGGATGCGGCGGGCGCTTTCGTCGAGTTCCTCTGCTGGTTCATTGCGGGCGTCACCGCCGCGGTGGCGCTCTTTGCCTGGAAGCCGTTCGTGCGCGCTCTCGGGCTCGGCGGCGTCTATGTCGCGGCTGTTGTCATCGAGGTGGCCGGTGTGCTGGCGACCGTCATGCTGCCGCATTCGCTGGCGCCGTTAATCGGCGGGGCGCTGTTCGGCGCCACCTTCCTGGCGATCACCGCCTACGGCCTGCAGATCGGCCGCAAGCTTTCGCCCGAAAGCCCGAGGCGCGTCATGGCGCTGATGACGGCGGCCTTCGGTCTCGGCCAGATCGTCGGGCCGCTGGTGGCGGGCTGGGTGGCGGAGGGTACCGGAAGCTTCACGCTGCCCACCTATATTGCCGCCGCCGCCCTCGGCATTTGCGCGCTCCTCGTGCTGCCGGTCATCAAGAAACTGGGATAAGCCGTTACAAATACGTAAGAATGGCCCCCGGCCATTGCTGCCTTCTTCGAACTGCCTTAATTTCCCGCACAATCAGTGTTTGCTGATGCTCCCGAGATTCCAGTTCAGGAAAGCGCCTCCCAGTGTTTCATTCCTTCTTTCCGCAGCCGAAGCTGTTTTTCCCTTCGATTGTCATTTGGACGCTCATCGCCATCGCGGTCTGGTATCTGTTTGCCGCAGATCTCGGCCTGTCGCTGGGGTTTACACCAGTGCCGGAAGAGCAGCAGCCCATCGACCTGTCATTCTTCCTGCTGCCTGAGAACATGTGGTTCTACGGATACTTTTTCCTTACAGCGATGCTGTTCTGCGGTTTCTGGCATCTCAAGGCTGCAGATCATCCTTGGAAGGTATGGTCCGTCTGGGGTTCGGCGCTTATCATTTTCGTCACATACTTTGGCGTGCAGATCAGCGTCGTGATCAATAACTGGCGCCGACCTTTTGGCGACCTTCTGGTGAATGCGCTAAACAAGAAACCCGGCATCACGGTCGAAAACTTCTACGACCTATTCCTAATCTTCGCGCAAATCGCGTTCCTGAGCATGTTCGTCTCGATCCTGACGGACTTTTTCACCAGCCATTATATTTTCCGCTGGCGGACAGCGATGAACAATTTCTACATGGCAAACTGGGAAAAACTTCGGCATATCGAAGGCGCGTCCCAGCGCGTGCAGGAAGACACAATGCGGTTCTCCAGCACACTAGAAAGCCTAGGTATTAGCCTGATCAACTCCGTTATGACGTTGGTGGTGTTTCTGCCGATTATGCTGGCGCTGTCGCACTATGTTACCAGCATACCGATATTCGGAGAGGTGGCTAACTCTCTGTTCTGGCTCGCTATTTTCTGGTCGGTGTTTGGTACGGTCCTGCTCGCCTTTGCAGGTATCAAGCTGCCGGGATTGAATTTCAAGAACCAGCGCGTGGAAGCAGCGTATCGCAAGGAACTGGTTTACGGGGAAGACCACGCCGACCGTGCGCAGCCGTTGACTGTACAGGAACTGTTCTCACGGGTTCGCAAAAACTACTTCACGCTGTATTTCCACTATATGTACTTCAACGTGGCGCGCTCATTCTACTTGCAGGCAGATAACCTGTTTGTCTACTTTTTCATGACGCCGACGTTCGTCGCAGGGGCTATCACGTACGGCATCTTTCAGCAGATATCGACGGCTTTCGGGCAGGTCAGCAACTCGTTCCAGTATCTCATCAATTCTTGGACGACGATCATTGAATTGCTTTCTATTCACAAGCGCTTGAAGGCGTTCGAAGCAGCAATTGACGATGAGCCTTTGCCAAGCATCGATCAGCGCTATCTGGAGCAAGAGGGCAGCGTCGCCCATCCCGATGGTTAGTGGCGGATTGTAGATGGCTTCAAGCGAGCGGCCCCCTCATCCGGCTGCCGCCACCTTCTCCCCGCTGGGAAGAAGGGAACGAGCCTTAAACGCTCGCTTCCACGCGACTTTAGTTGTGGGGAATGACGGTGCCCAACATCCCTTCTCCCCAGCGGGGAGAAGGTGGCGGCAGCCGGATGAGGGGCCGCTAGCGCTGATCTAGCCGACGCTACAGCGCCGAATTATCCTGCGCCTTCAGCTTGCCCCTGGCCTCGATCATCGGGATCGCCTCCGAATAGCTGACGCAGGCGACGTCGGCCCGGTGGCAGACGTCGCTGACCAGCCGGTCGAGCGCCCGCCAGTAGGCGCCGCCGTTCATTTCGACGAAGTGGAAGCCGAGCTGAAGGGGGATGCGGTCGCCCGCATATTGCTTGTCGAAGGCTTCCTTGAAGGCGGCGTAGGAGCGCTCCTCGAAGGTCTTGCTGTCGGCGGCGTCTTCCTCGCCCTTGGAGTGGCGCACGAAGAGATTGTAGTCCATGCCGATGATCGGGCGGTCCTTGGGTCCCTCGGGGATCAGCGGCAGGCCGAAGCGGATGACGCCGTCTTCGACGACGGGCATGGCCGGTCCCTTCGTCACCAGGCTGGCGTCATAGGTGAAGCCGGCCTTTTTCTCCGCGGCGATCATGTCGCTGCCTTCGCTCGCCGAAAGGTAGGGGGCGCGAAAACCCTTGATGCCGTGCTCGACGAGATCCTGCCAGCCATCGGGCTCGGCGAGGCCGACGCCTTTCCAGGCGTTCTTCAGCGTCGCCTTGAAGGTCGCATATTCTTCAGACCAGTCGGCCGTACTCCACTGCCGGCCGTCGAAATGGCCGCAGGCATGGCTCGAGATATCGTGGCCCTCGAGATGCGCATGCCAGATATTGCCGAGGCGCTCGCGGATCTCGTCGTCGCTCTGGGCGAAGCCGACATTGGATTTTCCGCGTTTCTGATGAGGCGCTTGATAGGCTTTCTTCGCATCCTGATTCATCAGGAAGGTGCAGGAGAGGAAATAGGTGAAATGCGCGCCGTTCTTCGCCGCCATCTCGCGGCTCTTCTGCCAGAGCGCGTTGTCATGGGCGCCGTCGAAGGAAATGATGACGAGCTGCTTCGGCTGGTCGGCCGCCGAGGCGGCGGCGGGCAGGGCAACGGAAAGGGCGAGACAGGCAGAGGAAATGGAACGAAACATGGGCACCGCGACAATTTGTTTGCGGCTTTCCTGTTACAGAATTGCGGCGAAGCTGCGGTGTCGCTGGCATTTTTCCCGCCCAGCCGGTATCGAACATTGTTAGTTATCGATCAGGAATATCATCATGGCTTTGCTTGCCTTAAGTCTTGTTCTCTTTCTCGGCCTTCATCTTATCCGCGTCGTCGTTCCCGGTTTCCGGCTGGCGATGATCGACAAGCTCGGCAAGCCGGTCTGGATCGCGTTCCATTCGATCGCCAGCATCCTGACGCTCGTCTTCGTTGCCTATGCCTTCGCCGCCGCCCGCAGCGAGCCGATCGGCATGCTCTACAATCCGCCTGCCGGCATGGCGCATCTGACGGTGACGCTGATGCTGATCGCCGTCATCTGTTTCGTCGCCGGCTTCCTGCCGGCAGGCCATATCCGGGCAAAGACCAAGCATCCGGTGGTGCTGTCGGTGAAGATCTGGGCGCTCGCCCATCTGCTGTCGAATGGCGAGGCCTATTCGGTCCTGCTGTTTGCGGCGTTTCTTGCCTGGGGCGTCATCCTGCGCATCTCGCTGAAGCGGCGCCTGCGCCGCGGCGAGATCACGCTGCCGGTCTTCGTTTCGGCGAAATACGACCTCTATGCCGTCGTCATCGGCGTCATCGTCTGGGCACTAATGATCTGGCGCGTGCATGAATGGCTGATCGGCGTCGCGCCGCTGCCGATGCTCGCTTCCTGAGGAATCTCAGATATCCCCCTTACATCGGCCGCAAAATGGAGTAGAAGGCCCAACAATATGCGAAAACGCATGAATTGGGCTTTCCCTGCCGGAGACGAGAATGGCATTCAACGACGACAGCTTCATTCGTGAAGTCAATGAGGAACTGCGTTCCGACCAGATGAAGGGCGCATGGCGCCGCTTTGGCCGCTACCTGATCGCGCTCGCCGTCCTGATCGTTCTCGGCACCGTCGGCTTCAAGGTCTACCAGTACTGGGATGACAATGCGTCTTCCAGCACCGGCGACCAGTTCCTGGCGGCGATGAAGCTCGCCGACGAGAACAAGAATGACGAGGCGCTCGCCGCTCTCGACAAGCTGGAAAAGGAAGGCCACGGCGCCTATCCGGTTCTCGCCCGCATGCGCGCAGCCACGGTGCTCGCCGCCAAGGGCGACAATGCAGGTGCCGTTGCCGCTTTCCAGACGATCGGCAAGGACCAGTCGGTTCCGGAAGCCGTCCGCAATGCTGCCAAGCTGCGCGCCGGCTGGATGCTGATCGATACCGGCACCTATGACCAGGTCGTTGCCGAGCTGGAAGAGATGGCGATCCCCGCCAACGCCTTCCGTCATTCGGCCCGCGAAGCGCTCGGCATTGCCGCCTACAAGGCCGGGAATATGGCGCAGGCCCGCACCTGGTTCACCCAGATCACCGAAGATGCCGCGAGCCCGCGCAATGTTGCCAACCGCGCGCAGATGATGCTTGATAACATCACTGCGTCTGGCAAGGCGCCTGCCGCACAGGGCTGAGTTTAAGGAAACCTGATGAGTTTTACGGTCGCCATCGTCGGTCGCCCGAATGTCGGCAAGTCGACGCTTTTCAACCGCCTGGTTGGGAAGAAGCTGGCGCTTGTCGATGACACGCCAGGCGTTACCCGCGACCGTCGTCCGGGCGACGCGCGGCTGATGGGCCTGAATTTCACGATCATCGATACCGCCGGTCTCGAGGAGGCCGACGAGGAGAGCCTGCAGGGCCGCATGCGCGCGCAGACGGAAGCAGCGATTGACGAGGCGGATCTTTCGCTCTTCGTCGTCGACGCCAAAACCGGCCTAACGCCCGTCGACAAGGACCTGGCGGAGATGCTGCGCCGTCGCGGCAAGCCGGTCGTGCTCGTCGCCAACAAGTCCGAAGCGCGCGGTTCCGACGGCGGCTTCTATGACGCCTTCACGCTCGGCCTCGGTGAACCGACGCCGATCTCGGCCGAACACGGGCAGGGCATGCTCGATCTGCGCGACGCCATCGTCGAGGCGATCGGCAAGGACCGCGCCTATCCGCCGAAGGAAGACGTGGCCGAAACCAATGTCGACATCCGCCACGAGCTGGAAGAAGACGAGGATTACGAGCCGGAATATGACGACACGAAGCCGCTGCGCGTGGCGATCGTCGGCCGTCCGAATGCCGGCAAGTCGACGCTGATCAACCGCTTTCTCGGCGAAGACCGTCTCCTGACCGGGCCGGAAGCAGGCATCACCCGCGATTCCATCTCGGTCGAGTGGGACTGGCGCGGCCGCACCATCAAGATGTTCGATACGGCGGGCATGCGCCGCAAGGCGAAGGTCATCGAGAAGCTGGAGAAGCTTTCGGTTGCCGATACGCTGCGCGCCATCCGCTTTGCCGAACTCGTGGTCATCGTCTTCGATGCGACGATCCCCTTCGAGAAGCAGGACCTGCACATCGTCGATCTGGTGCTGCGCGAGGGACGCGCCGCCGTTCTCGCCTTCAACAAGTGGGACATGATCGAGGATCAGCAGGCCGTGCTCGCCGACCTGCGCGAAAAGACCGACCGGCTGCTGCCGCAGGCCCGTGGAATCCGCGCCGTGCCGATTTCCGGCCAGACCGGCCGCGGCCTCGACAAGCTGATGCAGTCGATCATCGACACCGACAAGGTGTGGAACAAGCGCATCTCGACCGCCAAGCTCAATCGCTGGCTCGAGCAGCAGCAGGTGCAGCATCCGCCGCCCGCCGTCTCCGGCCGCCGCCTGAAGCTCAAGTATATGACGCAGGTCAAGGCCCGCCCGCCGGCCTTCATGATCTCCTGCACGCGCTCCGACGCGCTGCCGGAATCCTACACGCGCTACCTGATCAACAGCCTGCGCGTCGACTTCGACATGCCGAGCGTGCCGATCCGCATCCACTACCGCGAGAAGGAAAACCCCTTCGAGGGGAAGAAGCGGCGGACTTAGTTCCTTTGAGGTTGAGCGTGCAGCCCCCTTATCCGGCTGTCGCCACCCACCGGGGTCGAGCCGACGGTCTCGACCCGTCCTTCGGACCCCCGCTGGGAAGAAGGGAACTGCCGCACTCGCTCGCTTCCTCGCAACATCAGAGATGGAATGCGGCAATCGCCGCGAATCCCTTCTTCCCACCGGGGAGAAGGTGCCCGGAGGGCGGATGAGGGGGCTGCTCCCGCCTCGCTCGCCGCTAAGCCGCACTCTTGTTCAGTGCATCCCTCAGCGCAATGATCTCGGCCCGCAGCCGTTTCAGCTGATCGAATTCGCTGCCGGTCGCATCGACGATGCAGTTCGGCACCGTTGCCGCCTTGGTTTTCAAGGCCTTGCCCTCATCGCTGAGCCTGATGACGACGACGCGTTCGTCTTCCTTGCTGCGCTCGCGGCGGATGAGGCCGGCGGCTTCCAGGCGCTTCAACAGCGGCGTCAGCGTGCTCGATTCCAGAAACAGCTTGTCGCCGATGCCGCCGACGGTCTGGCCGTCTTCTTCCCATAGCGCCACCATGACGAGATATTGCGGGTAGGTGAGGCCGAGCTCGTCGAGCAGGGGCTTATAGACGCGGTTCATCGCGTGGTTTGCCGTGTACATGGCAAAGCAGATGAAATTTTCGAGTTTCAGGTCGTCACTCATGTGGGCATCTCCAGAACCGGATGAATTTATATCGCGCGATAACTAATCGCAAGCGCTTATTTCGCATGCCGGCTATGCGTCAATTTTGATTGTGAGATAAATAATCGTGCGCGATATAAAAGCCGTGTTCACGACGAACCGCAACCGAAGAGGACAAGACGATGTCGACCATCAAGACCGCACTTTCCGCAGCAACCATCCTGGCAGCCACGACGCTCGGCGCCGCTGCCGACCCGGTTCTGGAACCGGCGACCCAGAAGTTCATCGATGCACTGGCGGGCTCCAAGCCGATCTACACACTCTCGCCCGCCGATGCCCGCAACGTGCTGGCCGGCGCTCAGAAAGGTGACGTCAAGAAGCTCGCGGCACAGGAAGAGAACCTGACGATCAAGGCTGGTCCGACCGGCGAGATCAAGCTGCGTATCGTGCGTCCTGCCCATGCCAAGGGCACGCTGCCTGTCGTGATGTATTTCCACGGCGGCGGCTGGGTGCTCGGCGACGCCGATACGCATGACCGGCTGGTCCGCGAGATCGCCAATGGCGCCGATGCCGCTGTTGTCTTCGTCGATTACGAGCGGTCGCCCGAGGCCCGCTATCCCATCGCCATCGAACAGGCCTATGCGGCGACCAAATATGTCGCCGAGCATGCCAAGCAGTTCAAGGTTGATGCCAGCCGCCTGGCAGTCGCAGGTGACAGCGTTGGCGGCAACATGACGGCTGCGGTGACGCTGATGGCCAAGGAACGCGGTGGTCCTGCCATCGATCAGCAGGTGATGTTCTATCCGGTGACCGACGCCAATTTCGACACCGGCTCCTACAATCAGTTCGCCAACGGTCCGTGGCTCACCAAGGATGCGATGAAGTGGTTCTGGAACGCTTATCTGCCTGATGAAGCCAAGCGCAAGGAGCCGACCGCTTCGCCGCTGCAGGCTTCGCTCGATCAGCTGAACGGCCTGCCGCCGGCACTGATCATCACCGATGAGAACGACGTGCTGCGCGACGAGGGCGAGGCCTATGGCCGCAAGCTCAGCCAGGCAGGCGTCAGGGTCACGTCAGTCCGCTTCAACGGCACCATCCATGACTTCGTACTGCTGAACGCCATCAGCGAAACACCCGCCGTGCGCGGTGCGATCAAGCTTGCTAGCGATACGCTGCGGGCAGCGCTGCACCAGTAAGCGGCATCAGGCGCCAGATTTCATCGGGCCGGCGGCATCGCCGGCCTTTCTGCGTGGTAGCGTCTTGGCATATTGCCAGGCGCGCTTCCATTTTGGGGCGATGACGCCGTTGGCGGCGCGGATGTTGTTGATGAACTGCTGCGTCGCCGCTTCCCAGGAATAGGTGAGCGCCAGTTCGCGAGCCCTTTCGCGCGAGGCGGAGAGGGCGGCGAGGCAGGCGGCGCGCAGGTCCTCGTCCAATGCGCCAACTTCGCCTTCGTCTCCGATGATGTCGAGCGGGCCGGTGACTGGGTAGGCCGCGACCGGAACGCCGGATGCCAGCGCCTCGAGGATCGTGTTGCCGAAGGTGTCGGTCAGCGATGGGAAGACGAAGACGTCGGCCTGGGCGTAGATATCGGCCAGTTCAGTGCCGAATTTCAAACCGGTGAAGAGCACGTCGGGATAGCGCTTGGAAAGCTCGGCGCGCGCCGGGCCATCGCCGACGACGACCTTGGAGCCGGGGAGATCGAGATCCAGGAAGGCCGGGAGGTTCTTTTCGAGCGCGACGCGGCCGACGGTCATGAAGATGGGGCGCTGCAGGCCGAAGGGCTTTTCCTCGAGTTCGGCCGGATGGAACTGCGAGGCGTCGATGCCGCGGCTCCAGGGCATCAGGTTACGGATGCCTTTCTCCGACAGTTCGCGCGCCAGGCTCGGCGTCGCCACCATGCAGCCGGCGCCGGAATTGTGGAACCATTTGACGAACGCATAGAGCCAGCTTTTCGGCACCGGCAGGCGGGCCGAGACATATTCCGGGAAGCGGGTGTGATAGCTGGTGGAGAAGGGCATGCGGTTCTTCAGGCACCAGCGCCGGGCGGTCAGCCCGAGCGGGCCCTCGGTGGCGATGTGGACATAGGATGGCTTGTGCTTTTCGATCTCGCGGGCGACGCGGCGGTAGCTGGTGATCGACAGGCGAATCTCGGGATAGGTCGGGCAGGGAATGCTGTTGAACCGCTCTGGCGTCACCATCGAGACATCGACGCCCATCCGGGCGAGCTCGCGATTGGTGTTCTCGATCGAGCGCACGACGCCGTTCACCTGCGGATGCCAGGCATCGGTGACGATGACAAGCCGCTCAGGCACCGCGCCCGGGGCGGCATTCGCCCAGCTCTCGCCAGTCAGGCTCTTCGAAGGATGTTGAAGCATATCCCGTTTCCATCCAGGCCGCCGGCTTCGGCGGACACGACCCCAGGCGGGGACAGCAAGCCGATTCCCGCGTGCCTTCTATTTTGAGGCCTCTCCGTGATGGATTTATTACAGGGCTGTGGACGTGCTCTCTCAGAGCCCGAGCTTGTCCTTCGGCACCAGCGCGCCGTGCTCGCTGACGACGCGGGCGGCGACTTTGGCGGCGAAGCGGGCGCTTTGTTCGGCGTCTTTGATTTCCAGGTACTTGGCCAGGAAGGAGCCGTTGAAGCTGTCGCCGGCGCTGGTTGTGTCGACGACGGTCTCGACCTTTTCGGCGGGCACGAGCGAGCGATTGCCTTCGAAATCGAGCGTCGCGCCGTCGGCGCCGTTCTTGACGACGATGTTGGGAGCGCCGAGGGCGCGGTAGCGCTGGATCGTCGCCTCGATCGAATCGTCGCCGAAATGCGAGGCTTCGTCGTCGAAGCTCGGCATCACCAGCGTCGAGGAGCGGGCGCCCTCGCTGATGACGGTATGCATCACGTCATAGCTCGACCAGAGGCGCGGGCGGATGTTCGGATCGAAAACCACGAATTTTCCGGCCGCCTTGGCGCGGCGGGTTTCGGCGAGCAGCGTGTCGACATCCTCGCGCGGCAGGATGGCAAGCGTGATGCCGGAGAAATAGACGACATCGGAGGCTTCGACCGCCTCGCGCAGATAATCGGGATCGGCGGCGAGCTGTTTGGCGGCGGAGCTGTCGCGCCAGTAGCTGAAGGAGCGCTCGCCGTTCCTCAGGTTGATCATGTAGAGGCCGGGCGCCTTGCCCTTGATGCGGCGGATATAGGAGGTGCCGATGCCGTGGCTGTTGAAGAAGGCGGCCATCTCGTCGGACATGGCGTCATCGCCGAGTGCGGTGAAATAATCGACGGTCCAGGAGGAGGGCATGCAGGCGCGGGCATACCAGGCGGTGTTCAGCGTATCGCCGGCAAAGCCCTTTCTCAGCAGGCCGTCGCCAGCCTGCGACAGCTCCACCATGCATTCACCGATCGAAAGAAAGCGTCCGCTCAAATCAGCCTCCCGGAAATCTCAAGCGTCTGCTGCTTACGCGCAGCGGACCGGGGTGGCAAGCCATCCCTGGGGTGGCAAGCGCACAGAACGCGCAAACGGGCTTTGAGCCGGGCCGTCCGTATTCTCTCGCATCTTCTCGGGGCTTAGCCGATTTCCGGGCAACCGCGGCGGTTGGCGAAGGTGATGCGGTCCGGGCCGCTGCGCGTCCAGCCGCGGACGGTGACGCTGCGATCGGTGACGCGGACCACTTCGGCGCGGCGGAAGCCGGCGTCGCGGGCGGCGTAGACGGCCTCGCGCGGGCTGCAGCCGCGGCGGAAATCGCGGTCGCCATAGCGGTCGCGATCCCTGTCACGGTCGTAGATGCGCACACCATCGGGGCCGATGCGGAACTGGACGTCCTGCGCCTGCGCAAAGCTGACGGGCAGCGCGACGCTGCCGAGGGTGAGAGCCAGCGCCAGGCCAGCATTGGAGATGAGTTTCAGCATGTTTTCCTCCATTTCGGAGCCCTACCAAGACCCGGAACATGTCGTTTTACGGAGGAGGAACTGCCCCGGAGCGAAAAATGTTCCGCTCCGGGGCATGCACTGGAGCATGCCGCGTGTTGCGCGCAGCAGCCGCCAGGGCGGACGCGATATCAGCGATCCATGTGGTAGCAGGCGGCCGTCTGGTTCGGCCGGACCTGCTCTGTCGGCGGCATTTCCGTGCGACAGATGTCGGTCGCCTTCCAGCAGCGGGGCGAGAAGACGCAGCCCTTCGGCGGGTTCAGCGGCGAGGGTGGATCGCCCTGCAGCAGAATGCGCTTGCGCTGGCGGGCGAGCTTCGGATCGGGGATCGGGGCTGCCGAGAACAGCGCCTGCGTATAGGGATGCGCCGGGTTTTCGAACACAGTGGCGCAATCGCCGGCTTCGACCACCTTGCCGAGATAGAGCACCAGCACGTCATCGGAGATCAGGCGCACGACCGAGAGGTCGTGGCTGATGAAGATCAGCGTCAGGCCGAATTCCTTGCGCAGTTTGCGCAGGAGGGTGATGACCTGGCCCTGGATCGAGACGTCGAGGGCCGAGACCGGCTCGTCGCAGATGATCAGCTTCGGCTTGGTGACGACAGCGCGGGCAATGCCGATACGCTGCGCCTGGCCGCCCGAGAACTCGTGCGGGTAGCGGTTGATCATTTCCGGCACGAGGCCGACGGCACTCATGATCTCGCGGACGCGCTCCAGGCGCTGGGCCTTGGAGAGCTTCGGCTCGAACACGGTCAGCGGTTCGGCGATGATATCGCCCACCGTCATGCGCGGATCGAGCGAGGCGATCGGATCCTGGAAGATGATCTGCATGTCGCGGCGGGCGGCGCGCATTTCTTCTTCGGAGAGATCGAGCAGGTTGCGGCCCTGCCAGAGGATGCGGCCCTTCTGGGAGGTCAGCAGGCGCAGGATCGAGCGGCCGAGCGTGGACTTGCCACAGCCGGATTCGCCGACGATGCCGAGCGTGCGGCCTTCCTTGAGGTCGAAGCTCACATTGTTGACTGCCGTCAGCATGACCGGCGGCTTGAAGAAGCCCTTGGCGGGCAGTTCGAACTGGGTCGTCAGGTTTTCGACCCGGAGCAGGGAACGGTCAGCCATGGATCATCAGCTCCTCGCGGCGCGGGAAGGGGTGGAAGCAGGCGGCGCAATGGCGCGGCGCCAGCGTTTCGAGCGACGGCGGGCGATCGATGCAATCGTCCTGAACCTGGGAACAGCGCGGCGAAAAATTGCAGCCCTTCGGCAGATGCTGCAGGTTCGGCGGCCGGCCGGGGATGACGACTAGATCGTCGACATCCTGATCCGGACGGGGGATCGAGGCGTGCAGTGCCGCGGTATAGGGATGCGCCGGGTTTTCGAAGAGTTCGTCGACCGGGGCTTCCTCGACGATGCGGCCGGCATACATGACGGCGACGCGATCGGCGAGGCCGGCAACGACGCCGAGATCGTGGGTGATCATCACCAGCGCCGTATTCATCTCCGAGGTCAGATCGTTGAAGAGATCGAGGATCTGCGCCTGGATGGTGACGTCGAGCGCCGTCGTCGGTTCGTCGGCAATCAGGAGCTTCGGCTTGGTCAGCAACGCCATGGCGATGACGATGCGCTGGCGCATGCCGCCGGAGAGCTCGTGCGGATAGAGGTTGAAGCGCCTGGTCGGATCAGGAATGCCGACACGCCTCAGCATATCGAGCGCCTCAGCGGAGGCCGCACGCGCCGTATAGCCGCGATGAACCTCAAGCTGTTCCGTCAGTTGCCGGGAAATCCTCAGAGACGGATTCAAGGCGGTCATCGGGTCCTGGAAGACCATCGCCATGTCCTTGCCACGGACATGATCGAGCTCCTTCGGCTTCAGCGCCAGGACGTCCTTGCCCTCGAGCAGGGCCTGGCCGGTGGTGCGGCCGTTCTTGGCGAGCAGGCCCATGACGCCTAGGAAGGTCTGGCTCTTGCCGGAACCGGACTCGCCGACGATCGCGACGCGTTCGCCACGCTTGATCGTCAGGTTCATGCCGGAGACGGCCTTCACCTGTCCGTCGGGGGTCTCGAAGGTGATCGAATAGTCTTTCAGTTCGAGAAGGGTTTCTTGTGGTTGCTGGGACATGTCAGCGATCCTTCGGGTCGAACGCATCGCGCAGGCCATCGCCGATGAACAGCAGGCTGAGCAGCAGGGCGACGAGGAAGCAGGCCGGGAAGATCAACAGCCATGGCATGCTTTCCATGGCGTCTGTGCCTTCCGCAATCAGCGTGCCGAGCGAGGTCAGCGGCTCCTGAACGCCGAAGCCGAGATAGGAGAGGAAGCTCTCCGTGGCGATGATTTCGGGGACGGTGAGGGCCGCGAAGATCACGACCGGGCCGATCAGGTTCGGGATGATGTGCTTGATGATGATCTTGAGCGGCCGCTGGCCGGAGGCGCGTGCCGCCTCGATGAACTCGCGGTGCTTGATCGACAGCGTCTGGCCGCGAACGATACGGGCCATGGTCAGCCATTCGAGCGCGCCGATCGCTGCAAAGAGCAGGTAGACGTTGCGGCCGAAGATGACCATCAGCAGGATGACGAAGAGGATGTAGGGGAAGGCGTACATGATGTCGACGAAGCGCATCATGATCGAATCCAGCCTGCCGCCGATATAGCCGGAAATGGCGCCATAGAGCACGCCGATGACGACGGAGACCAGCGTGGCGGTGAAGGCGACGGCAAGCGAGATGCGGGTGCCGTAGAGCACGCGGGCCAGCAGGTCGCGGCCGTTCGGATCGGTGCCGAAATAGTGGCCGGTTTCGAAGGACGGCGGGATGCGGAAAGCTGCCCAATCCGGATCCTCGTAGTTGTAGGGAATGAACCACGGGCCGGCGAAGGCGACGAGGATCAAAAGAACGAGGACGACGATCGAGACGACCGCGGCCTTGTTGCGCGACAGGCGGCGCAACGCATCCCTGGTGAGCGAGCGCCCCTCGGGCGCCAGGCCTTCGGCCTCCAGCAGCTCGGCTGCCAGCAATTCGCGTTTGGCAGGATTGAGGATCATCGGTTTCTCACTTTCGGATCGAGCCACGCATAGGCGATGTCGACGAGAAGGTTCAAAAAGACGATCAGCACCATGTAGAAGATGACCGTGCCGAGAACCATGCCGTAGTCGCGATTGAGCGCTGCGTTGATGAAATAGCGGCCGATGCCGGGCAGTCCGAAGACGCTTTCGACGACCAGCGAGCCGGTGAGAAGATAACTGGCCGCCGGGCCGAGATAGGAGACGACGGGCATCATGGCGGGCTTCAGCGCATGGCGCATGATCGTCAGGCGCGGGCCGATGCCCTTGGCCTTGGCGGTGCGGATATAGTTCTGGCCCATCACCTCGATCATCGAGCCGCGGGTGATGCGCGAGATGCGCCCCGCATGTGGCAGCGCCAGCACGACGACGGGCAGGACGAGGAATTTCAGCGAGCCGTCACCCCAGCCGCCGACCGGAAGCCAGGCGAGATGGATGCCGAAGACAAGCTGCAGGATCGGCGCGATCAGGAAGTTCGGCAGAACGACGCCTACCAGGATCAGGGCGCCCAGAATGTAATCCGGCGTCTTGTTCTGATAGAGCGCCCCAAGACAGCCGACGAAGACGCCGACGATGATGGCGAGCAGGAAGGCAGCGGTGCCGATGGTGAAGGTATAGGGCAGGCCGATCATGATCTGCTGCGCGACGGTGAAGTCTTCGCTGGCAAATGACGGGCCGAGGTCGCCTCTCAGGAGGTCGCCCACATAGATGAGGTACTGCTGAACCAGCGGCTTATCCAGATTGTAGTGGACGGCCAGGTTCTTCAGGATCACCGGCGGCAATGGCCTTTCGCCATCGAAGGGGCCGCCGGGAGCAAGGCGCAAAACGAAAAAGCAGGCTGTGACGGCGATCCACAGGACGGGGATCGTCGACAGCAATCGACGGAGTGCATATTTGATCATGATCGTGAACCGGCCCCTTCCGCCAGGAGCGGAAGGGGCCGTTTTCCCTTATTCTTTCATCGACAGCCAGCGGGTGCGGTGGATGTCCTGGACGTTGTCGACGAAGCCCTCGATCTTGGGCGAAACGACGTTCTTGGAAACGTAATAGTAGATCGGCAGCGCGGCGGAATCATCCAGCGCGATCTGCTCGGCCTTCTTGAACATTTCGGCACGCTTGGTGAGATCGGTCTGGGCGTTGCCGTCCTTGATCAGCTTGTCGTATTCCGGGTTCGACCAACGGCCGTAGTTCATCTGGACGCCGGTGACGAGCAGGTTCAGGAAGTTGTCCGGATCGTTATAGTCGGCGAGCCAGCCGGCACGGCCGATCTGCACTTCGCCGCGCTGCAGCTGGTCGTAATGGACCTTGGTTTCGGCATTGACGAGCTCGACATTGACGCCCAGCGGCTTCCACATGGAGGCGATCGCGACGGCGATGCGCTTGTGGTTGTCGTTGGTGTTGTACTTGAGCTCGGCGGTCAGCGGATGATCCGGGCCGAAGCCTGCTTCCTTGAGCAGCTTCTTGGCTTCTTCGACCTTGTCCTTATAGGGCATGTCCTTCCAGGACACGTAGGCCGGATCGCCGTAATTCGCCGTGCCCGGCGGGACCCAGGAATAGGCCGGCAGTTCGCCGGTGCCGAGGATCTGCGGGCCGATGACTTCGCGGTTGATCGCCATGGAAAGAGCCTGGCGGACGCGCTTGTCGCTGAAGGGCGGCTTCTGCGAGTTGATGACGTAGTAGTAGAGACCCGAGAACGGGGCGACATGCGCCTGGCCCGGCAGGTTCTTCTTCATCCACTCGTACTGGTCGGTCGGGAAGTCGGTCAGGATGTCGAATTCGCCGGCGCGGTAGCGCTTCAGCGCGGCTTCCTGGTCTTCGAGAACGAAGAACTTGGCGCCATCGATCTTCAGGTCCTTGGCACCGTAATACTGGTCGTTCTTGACGGTGGTGACGTGCGAACCCGGAACCCATTCGGTCGGCTTATAGGGACCGTTGGTGACGATGTTGCCGATCTTCACCCAGTCGGCGCCCTTGGCTTCCACCACATGCTTCGGCAGCGGATAGGCCGTGTAGTGCATCAGCGCGTTGATGAAATAGGGAGTCGGGTTTTCGAGAGTGATCTCGAGCGTCTTGTCGTCGATTGCCTTGACGCCGAGCTGGTTGAGATCGGTGATCTCGCCCTTGTTGATCTTTTCGGCGTTCTTGATGGTGAACTGCAGATAGGCGTAGTCGGCGGCGTTCTTCGGGTCGACGAGGCGCTGGAAGGCGAAGACGAAGTCTCCGGCCGTTACCGGCTGGCCATCGGACCACTTGATGCCGTCACGAAGCTTGAAGGTGTAGACCTTGCCGTCGTCGGAGACTTTCCAGCTTTCGGCCTGGCCGGGAATCGGATTGTCCTTGGCGTCTTCGGTCACGAGACCTTCAAAAATGTCGCCGGCGATACGGTTTTCCCAGTCGCCGGAGAGCTTCTGCGGGTCGAGCGACGTCGGGTCGCCGCCGTTATGGATGTTGATCGTGGCCGCGTGGGCCGAGAAAGCCAGCAATGTGCCAAACATTGCAGAGGCTAGAATTTTTTTCGTTATATGGTTCATGGTTGGGCCACCTTTCCAGGCTTTGTCGCCTGTTTTTAGTCATTTGTTCCCGGTTTTGACCTGTTACGTGCAGGTCAACGCGCACCTTATCGCAAAGGTTTGGCGTTGCAACCCCCCTTGCAGAGGGGTCGCTAAGGGTGTGGACAAGCCTATATGCGGCGCGAATTTGCCTTTCCGCGTCTACCCCAGAATAGGCTGTTAACGCAGTTGTTTTTTGTTTTCACGGCTTTAGTCTGTCCGCAATCAGACTATTCGGAGAGAGCATTCATGGCAGGCAAGACGGCGGACTGGTGGCGGGGCGCGGTAATCTATCAGGTCTATCCACGCTCTTTTCAGGATACGAATGGCGATGGTCTCGGTGACCTCAAGGGAATAACCCGCCGCCTGCCGCATATTGCCAACCTCGGCGTCGACGCGATCTGGCTGTCGCCCTTCTTCAAGTCGCCGATGGCCGACATGGGCTACGACGTCTCGGATTATTGCGATGTCGATCCGATCTTCGGCACGCTCGAAGATTTCGACGAGATGATGAGGGCGGCGCATGCGCTGGGCCTGAAGATCATCATCGACCAGGTGATCTCGCATACATCCGACCAGCACCCCTGGTTCATCGAGAGCCGGGCGAGCCGGAACAATCCGAAATCCGACTGGTATGTCTGGGCCGATCCGAAGCGCGACGGCACGGCGCCGAACAACTGGCTGTCGATCTTCGGCGGACCGGGCTGGGAATGGGACGGCGTGCGCCGCCAATATTATCAGCACAACTTCCTGACCTCGCAGCCCGACCTCAATTTCCACAGCAAGGAGGTTCAGGACGCGGTGCTGAAGACGGTGAAATTCTGGCTCGACCGTGGCGTCGACGGCTTCCGCCTCGATACGGTCAACTATTACTTCTGCGACAAGCTGTTGCGCGACAACCCTGCGCACGAGCCGGACGAGAGCGACGCCGGGCTTGATGCGCCTGACAGCAATCCCTACGGCATGCAGAATCACCTCTACGACAAGACGCAGCCGGAGAATATCGACTTCCTGAAGCGCTTCCGGGCGCTGCTCGACCAGTACGAGGACCGCACGACGGTTGGCGAAGTGGGCGATGGCGCCCGCTCGCTGAAGACGGTGGCCGCCTATGTCAGCGGCGGCGACAAGCTGCACATGTGCTATACGTTCGACCTGCTCGGACCGGATTTCACCGCCGCCCATATCCGCAATTGCGTCGATACGTTCCAGCGGATGGTGAAGGACGGGTGGGTCTGCTGGGCCTTCTCCAACCACGACGTCAACCGCCATGTCAGCCGCTTCGCCAAGACCGAGGCCGAGCGTCCCGTCATCGCCAAGCTGGCGATCTCCGTTCTGGCGGCGCTGCGCGGCTCGATCTGCCTCTACCAGGGCGAGGAACTCGGCCTTCCCGAGGCGGAACTCGCCTTCGAGGACCTGCGTGACCCCTACGGCATCCGCTTCTGGCCGGCCTTCAAGGGCCGCGACGGATGCCGCACGCCGATGCCCTGGGAGGCCGCCAAGGCGCATGCAGGCTTCACCTCGGCCGAGAAAAGCTGGCTGCCGGTGCCTTATGAGCAGGCAGCGCTATCGGTCGATGCGCAGCAGACGGACAGCAACTCGGTTCTGACGCACTACCGCCAGACGCTCGAATTCCGCAAACAGCATCCGGCCCTGATCGACGGCGACATGGAGTTCATCGGCACCAACCAGGACCTCCTGGCTTTCACCCGCCAGAAGGGCGAGGAGAAGCTGCTCTTCGTCTTCAACCTGACGCGCGAGGCGGCGGAGTTCAAATTGCCTGCGGGCGTGAAGGTCGCCGGTGCGGTCGCCGTGCCGGGGCTGAAGGGCGAGGTGTCGGGTGGGGCGATCAGGCTTGGGCCGCTCAGCGGGTATTGCGGAGCGCTTGGCTGATCAGGCGGCGGACGGGCGCTTGGTCGTCTGGTCTCCGCGGCCGGTGATCAGCCCTTCGATCGAAATGTCCTCGTCGAGTTCATCCCAATGGAGGCCCATCGGGCTGATCTCGATAGCGGCGCGCTGTGCGGCAGTTGCCGATAGCAGGCGCGGAAACCAGGCGAGCGGCACGCCGAGCGTGCGGCCGTCGTCGAGCGCGACCCACATGGTGCTTTCGTCGAAGCTGACCTCAGTTGCTGAAATGCTCATGCCAGGCTCTCTCGATGGCTGGTTTGTTCTTCGCCACTTCTCGAATGATATCAGCTAGCTCCCTCGGATTGAAGCCTTTGCTCTCGGCAATCCCGATTGCCGGCGAAAGCCATACTTTCGCTTCGCCATCCGGTCCGCGGACATGAATGTGGAGCGGCTCGCGCGGATCGCCTTCGTTTGAATAGAAGAAAAACTTCAAGCTTCCGGATCTGAAGACGACAGGCATCGCTCACCCAATCAGCATGAAGCGATCGACATCCACCATGCCCTTATCCGAAATCTTCAGGTGCGGGATGACCGGGAGCGGCAGGAAGGCGACCTGGAGGAAGGGCTCTTCGAGAGTCGTTCCAAGGGCATAGGCCGCTTTTCTCAAGTGATGCAGCGTGTCGCGGACGCTCTCGTAGGGCTCGAGGCTCATCAGGCCGGCGACGGGGAGCGGGATTTCGCCGGTGACCTTGCCGTCCTCGACGACGACGAAGCCGCCCTTGATTTCGCCGAGGCGGTTGGCCGCAAGCGCCATGTCGTCCTCGTTGACGCCGACGACGCAGATATTGTGGCTGTCATGGCCGACGGTGGAGGCGATCGCGCCCTTCTTCAGCCCGAAACCCTGGACGAAGCCGTTGGCGTGGTTGCCGTTCTTGCCGTGGCGCTCGATGACGGCGACCTTGATGATGTCGTTTGCGAGATCGAGGTCGGTCTGGTTGCCCTTGACGGGAAGGCGGTAGCGGCGGTGCTCGGTGATGATCTTGCCGGGCATGACGCCGATGACCGGCGTTTCGCCTTCGGCAACCGGGACGCCGAAATGCATGGCCTGGACGGGGCGGGCCTTGACGCTGTCGAGGCCGACGGGGGCGACCGGTTTGCGGGTGGCAAACAGGGCGTCGGTGACGCGCCGGCCGGCGGCGAAGACCATCTCGGCCTTGCAGTTTTCGAGACTGTCGATGACGGCGAGATCGGCGCGCCAGCCGGGCGCCACGAGGCCGCGGTCTCGCAGACCGAAGGCGCGGGCGGCGGAGATCGAGGCGGCGCGGTAGACGGCGAGGGGCTCGACGCCGTTGGCGATCGCCGTGCGGATCATGTAGTCGAGATGGCCCTGTTCGGCAATATCGAGCGGATTGCGGTCGTCGGTGCAGAGCGCGAGGTAAGGTGAGAGACGTTCGGTAATGATCGGCAGCAGGGCGTGGAGATCCTTCGAAACCGAGCCTTCGCGCACCAGGATATGCATGCCCTTGCGGATCTTTTCGAGCGCTTCCCCGGCGGTGGTGCATTCATGCTCGGTGCGGATGCCGGCCGAGAGATAGCCGTTGAGATTGGTGCCGCTCAGCAGCGGCGCGTGGCCATCGATATGGCCGCCCTGGAACGCTTCGAGCTTGGCGAGGCAGATCGGGTCCTTGTGGATGACGCCTGGGAAATTCATGAATTCGGCAAGACCGATGACCTTCGGGTGATCGCGGAAGGGCAGGAGCTTTTCGATCGGCAGATCGGCGCCGGCGGTTTCCAGATGGGTCGCGGGAACGCAGGAGGAGAGCTGGACGCGGATGTCCATGATCGTCTCGAGCGCGGAATCCAGGAAGAAGCGGATGCCGTCCTCGCCGATGACATTGGCGATCTCGTGCGGATCGCAGATCACCGTCGTGACGCCATAGGGCAGGACGCAGCGGTCGAATTCATGCGGGGTGACGAGCGAGGATTCGATGTGGAGATGCGTGTCGATGAAACCGGGGACGACGATCTTGCCGGAGATGTCGATCTCCTCGACGCCCTGATAATCGGCGCAGGTGCCGACGATGCGGTCACCGGAGATGGCAATGTCGGAGGAGACGAGTTCGCCGGTGACGAGATCGAAGAAGCGGCCGCCCTTCAGGACGATGTCCGCCGGGATGCGGCCGGTGCCCTGGTCGATCATCGTTTCGAGACGTTTGGTCATGGCGGCTTCCTCGTACTGAATCGGTTGCCTAGCCTAAACGTTCTCCGGCGCGACGGGGAGAGGCGTTCACGCGATGTCGGCCCTGACATTGGCGCCGCAGAGGATGGTGGCGACGGTGACGCCTTCCAGCGCCTCACCATGCCGGATGAGGCCGGCGAGACCGGCGGCTCCGGCCTCCTCGACGACGAGGCCGTAGTGCAGGCGGCAGAAATCGCGCGCCGCGCTGATGTCGGCCTCGCTGACCTCCCAGACGTCGTCGACGGTCGCCTCCATGCAGTCGAGCGCATAGGGCACGCATTCGCGCACGGCGATGCCGTCGGCGGCGGTCGCCGCCGTTTCGGTCGAGACGGGATGACCGGTTTCCCAGGAGCGCTTCATCGCCGGGGCATTCGAGGCGACGATGCCGATGACCTTGCATTCCGGCGCATGCGCCCTGATCCAGGTGCCGACGCCCGTCAGGAGCGCGCCGTTGCCGAGCGGCACGACGATGGCATCGAGGCGGACGGCGCTTCGGGCGAGCTGTTCGGTGACCTCCAGCGCGATGGTGCCGGCGCCCTCGGCGATCGTCCTCAACGCGCCGTCTTCCACGAAGGGGCAGTCATGCTCCTCAGCGTAACGGCGGGCGGCGGCCTTGGCGGCGTCGAAATCGGCTCCCTCCAGCCGCACTTCGGCGCCGAGCTTTCGCATCGCGTCGACCTTGCCGGGATTGGCGGTCGTGGCGGAGAAGATGACGACGCGGCGGCCCCGCGCCCGCCCGGCATAGGCGAGGCCCTGGCCGAAATTTCCCGCCGAGGCGGAGACGATCGGGGTGTCGCCCGGCGGCTCGTTGTGCAGCCACCAGCTGGTGCCGCGGCCCTTGAACGAGCGGATCGGATTGAGCGTCTCGATCTTGGCGAAGAGCCGGAGGCCGAGGGCGGCGTTGGCGCTTTGCTGCTCGATGAGCGGACTGTTGAGGAAAACGGGATCGATCGCCTTGTATGCGGCGAGAATACCATCGGCGGAGGGGTGTTGCTGGCTGTTCGTCATGCGATAAGGATGCCAGTGAAAACTTGCGAATAATCCCGTATTCTCTTCACTGGGCGGGAGTATTTCCTGATTTTCGAGATTTTGTGGGAATTTCTATCATGACGCTGACCAAGGCGGATCGCGAGATCCTCAAGCTGATGCAGCAGGATGCGACGATCACGCTGGCGGCGCTGTCCGAGCGCGTCGGGCTTTCGCAATCCTCGACGCAGCGGCGGCTGCAGAAACTCCGGGACGACAAGGTGATCCTCCGCGACGTCTCCGTCGTCGATCCCAAGGCGATCGGCTCGGCGGTTTCGATGCTGGTCGAGGTGGAGCTGGAGCGCGACCGGCCGGAACTGCTGCAGCCGTTCATGCGCTGGATCGCCGAGACGCCGGAAGTGCAGGAGGCGTGGTGCACGTCGGGGCGGGGCGACTATACGCTGGTGATCCTGGCGCAGTCGGTGGAGCATTTCGATGTGCTGGCCGACCGGATGATGGAGCTCAACCGCAACATCCGCAAGTTCACGACGAGCGTCGTCCTGAAGACGCTGAAGCGGACGCTTGCCGTGCATATCGACTAGGACCGGCTCAGCCTGAACGGAATGCCGATTGCTCCTGGCTGCAAACAGAAAGGGCGCCTCGCGGCGCCCAATCCTTCAGTCTCTCGCTTGTGAAAAGCTTATTCGACCGGAACGGCCTTGCCGGATTCCCACTTGTAGAGCTCGAAGCTCTTCGAGGAGAGGTCGCCGGTTTCGCCGTAAGTCAGCTTGCCGATGGCGGTCGGGATCGCTTCGCCGCCCTTGAGGGCTTTTGCGACGGCTTCCGCGTCTTCGGCGCTCTTGGCCTTTTCGATGCCGGCCTTGATGACTTCGACAGCGGCGTAGGCGTTCAGCGTGAAGGCTTCGGCCGGGATGTTCTTGGCGGCCAGCGCTGCGGCTGCTGCCTTGGAATCCGGGCTCTTCGTCGCGTCGGAGGCGTTGGTGAAAATCGTGCCGACAGCAGCTTCCGTACCGATGTTCCAGAATTCGCTGTTCGACAGGCCGTCACCGCCGATGATCGTCGCCTTGACCGAGAGGTCGGCGAGCTGGCGGGCGAGCAGGCCGCCTTCCGGGTGGTAGCCGCCGAAATAGACGACGTCGACCTTTTCGGCCTTCAGGCGGGTGGTGAGCGCCGAGAAGTCCTTGTCGCCGGGGGTGACGGCGTCGTCGATGACTTCCTTGACACCGCCGGCATTCAGCGTTGCCTTGAAGTTGTCGGCGAGGCCCTTACCGTAGGCGCCCTTGTCGTTGATGATGGCGATACGCTTGTCCTTGAAATGCTTCAGGGCGTATTCGGCAGCAACGGCAGCCTGCTGGTCGTCACGGCCGCAGGTGCGCAGGACGTTGGTGAGGCCGCGCTTGGTGAGGTCCGGCGACGTTGCCGTCGGGGTGACCATCAGCACGCCGTTTTCTGCGAGCACGTCGGAAGCCGGAATGGCAACGCCCGAGGTGACCGGACCGACGACGTACTTGATGCCTTCGCCGACCAGCTGGTTGGCGGCGGAAACGCCCTGCTTCGGTTCGCCGGCGTCGTCAGCGGTCTTCAGGATGACCTTCTCGCCGAGGATGCCGCCGTTCTTGTTGATTTCGTCAACGGCGGTCTGCGCGCCGTTCTTCACCTGATCGCCGTAAGCGGCAACCGGGCCGGTCAGTGGGGCGATGAGGCCGATGGTGATATCGGCATGGGCAAGCGGTGCAAAAGCCAGCGATGCGAGCATCGCGCCAGTCAAAGTCTTCAGACTCATTTTTCGTTCTCCTTGGGTTGGGCTTTCGGCCCGCGTGACTGCCGCGACATCGAAACCGGTGCGTACAACAACCCTTTTGAGTTGCGCCAAGACGGCGGCTTCGGTGCGGTCAATGCGCCCGTCCGGTCATCTTTGACTTCAGCAGGCGCACGGCGATTTTCTAGGAATTCTCGCTTGATTTCGCAAGGAAATAACAAAACCACAGGCAAAATTGTTCTGGATTGCGCTGTGGGGACCGCCTTCGGCGCCATTTTCTTAAAAAATCACCGAATTTTTCTCATCGCTAGCCGGCATCTACCTTTGGCTATGTAGTCGCAACGGTTTAATCCGAGAGTTGCAAATAATGCTTGGACTATACAAAGAATAACTACTGAATCTTTGTGTCTGAGAATATTCGTAAAATAGAACCGATTAACATTTGCATGCTATGAAGGTTGTAGAGGGGTGGCCGATCGCGAGTGTGTCTCAAGAATAAACTCCGGCCGGCAAGTGTAACCGTGCGTTGGGAATAAGCGTCTGAATGCTAAAGCGCATTGAAGCGAACCAGGTCAGGCCTGGGATGTTTATCGAGGCTGTCGAAGGGAGCTGGAACGACCCGTTGCTCGGGCGCCACCGGTTTCTCGTCAGACGCGAATCCGATGCCCAGCGGTTGCGCGGCAGCGGCGCTGCCGGCGTGGTCATCAATACAGCCAAGGGTGTAGATACCAACGGCTTGCGCTCCAACGTGCCCGCCTATGCATCCGAGGACCCGCGCGCCGTCGAGGCGCAGACCAAGGCCGCCCGCGAAACCATCCAGAAATCCGCCGAGCAGCTGGAGGATGTGTTCAGCAGGGTGCAGGGCGGGGCGGGCGTCGCGCTCGACGATATCGCGCCTGTCATCTCCGGGCTTTCAACGTCGCTCGACGACAATCCGGCGATCTTCCTCAGCGTCACCCGGCTGAAGTCGAAGGACGAGACGACCTTCCTGCACTCGCTGTCCGTCAGCGCTCTGATGATCCATTTTGCCCGCTATCTCGATTTCGACGAGGAGACGGTGCGTGTTCTCGGCATCGGCGGGCTACTGCACGATGTCGGCAAGCTTGAGATTCCGCAGGAGATCCTTTCCAAGGAAGGCAAGCTCGACGACGAGGAGATGAAGCTGATCCGCAGCCATCCCGAGCTCGGCCACGCCATCCTGCAGCGGCAGGCGGGGATGCCAGAGATCGTCCTCGACGTCTGCCTGAACCACCATGAGCGGATCGACGGCCGCGGATATCCGAACATGCTGCCGGGATCGAAGCTCAGCATC
The DNA here is from genome assembly GCF_040546565.1 of Rhizobium sp. OAE497. Classification (NCBI taxonomy): domain Bacteria; kingdom Pseudomonadati; phylum Pseudomonadota; class Alphaproteobacteria; order Hyphomicrobiales; family Rhizobiaceae; genus Rhizobium; species Rhizobium sp. OAE497. Next base: position 2,637,865 of record NZ_JBEPOA010000001.1, on the reverse strand, counting down.
TATGCGCGGCTGGCGGCGATCTGCGACGTCTATGACGCGATCACCTCGATCCGGCCTTACAAGCAGCCCTGGTCGCCTGCCGAGGCGCTGAAATGGATGCTCGGCCGCGAGGGCCATTTCGACACGAAGCTGCTGAAGCGCTTCGCGCTCTGCCTGTCGGTGTCCTCGGCGCCAAAAGCCTGAGACCGAGAAACGAAAAAGGCCCGCCGGAGATCAGCTCCGGCGGGCCTTTTCGTTTGTCTGGTGACGATCAGATGTTGTTCTGCAGGATTTCGCGCAGCTTGCCGAACAGCTCGTCGATATGGTGCTTCTCGATAATCAGCGGCGGCGACAGCGCGATGATATCGCCGGTGGTGCGGATCAGCAGGCCCTTCTCGTAAGCCTTCAGGAAGGCGGTGAAGGCGCGCTTGGTGGGCTCGCCGGCGATCGGGTCGAGCTCGATGGCGCCGATCAGGCCGGTGTTTCTGATGTCGATGACATTCGGGCAGTCCTTCAGCGAATGCAGCGCATCCGCCCAGTAGTCGGAAAGCTCGGCAGCGCGGGTCAGCAGGCCTTCTTCCTTGTAGGTGTCGAGCGTCGCGAGTGCGGCGGCGGAGGCGATCGGGTTGCCCGAATAGGTGTAGCCGTGGAAGAACTCGATCATGTGCTCGGGGCCGTTCATGAAGGCATCATGAATTTCCGAGGTGACGAACACCGCGCCCATCGGGATGACGCCGTTGGTCAGGCCCTTGGCGGTGGTGATCATGTCAGGCTTGACGTCGTAATACTGGGCGGCGAACGGGGCACCGAGGCGGCCGAAGCCAGTGATGACTTCGTCGAAGATCAACAGGATGCCGTGCTTGGTGCAGATCTCGCGCAGCTTCTGCAGGTAGCCCTTCGGCGGGATGAGAACGCCGGTGGAGCCGGCGACCGGCTCGACGATGACGGCAGCGATCGTCGAGGCATCGTGCAGGGTGACGATGCGTTCCAGTTCGCTGGCGATATCGCCGCCATGCTCGGGCTCGCCACGTGTGAAGTTGTTCTTGCCGGGCTGATGGGTGTGCGGCATGTGGTCGACGCCGGTGAGCAGCGTGCCGAACATCTTGCGGTTGGAGACGATGCCGCCGACGGAGATGCCGCCGAAATTGACGCCGTGATAGCCGCGCTCGCGGCCGATCAGGCGGAAGCGCGAGCCGTTGCCCTTCACGCGGTGATAGGCGAGCGCCACCTTGAGGGCGGTCTCGACAGATTCAGAGCCCGAATTGGTGTAGAGAACGTGGTTCATGCCTTCAGGCGCGATATCGACCAGGCGGTTGGCCAGTTCGAAGGCCTTGGGGTGGCCGAGCTGGAAGGCCGGGGCGTAGTCGAGCTCGCCCGCCTGCTCGCGGATCGCTTCGGTGATCTTCGGGCGGCAGTGGCCGGCATTGACGCACCAGAGACCGGCGGTGCCGTCGAGCACCTGGCGGCCGTCATGGGTGGTGTAATACATGTCCTTGGCGCCGACGAACATGCGCGGCTCCTTCTTGAACTGGCGGTTTGCCGTAAACGGCATCCAGAAGGCGCGAAGGTCGTTCGGGGTATTGAGGCGATTGGACATGCTGTTCTCCTGGCCGCGAGGCCCGTTCCCCGGGCTTGAGCCCGTATTTTTACCGTTCGGTCAAACTATCAGCGCGCATCGGGGCGTCAAGCCACCGCGCGCGTCTGCGACCAGAGTTTACCGCTCATTGCTACGCGCTTCGACGGCGGAGGGAAATACCGCCAGGACGGTATCATCAGGAACGAAAAAACCGGCAGATTGGGAAATCTGCCGGTCAAAGGAGTAGGGTTGACGTGCTGAAATACTGCGCCCGGTCCATTCCGGATTTATTCCATCGGCGGACCGGTTTTTGGCCAACGTTATGTCGGCGTGATCGTCAAGCCGCGGAACGGCTCCGGTTCTGGACAGCGTAGATGTCTTCGAGCGTTGCGAGGATCTTCATGACCGGCTCGGAATTGCTCGAGTAATAGATGGTCTGCGCGTCGCGGCGGGTCTTGACCAGCTTCTGGGCACGAAGCTTGGAGAGATGCTGCGACAGGGCGGACTGGCTGAGGCCAACCTGCGTTGCGAGAACGCCGACTGGAACTTCACCCTTCACGAGGCTCACGAGGATGAGCAGTCGCTTGGGGTTTGCCATTGCTGACAGAAGCGCGGCCGCCACATTAGCATGATCTGACAAGTCAGTAGTTTCCATTATTCCAATCTTCCTAATGCGAATTTTTCCGTATAGGCGCAGGGCGTTAGACGGGGTTTTGGCGGACGCCCGAAAAGTAGCAATTGGGCATGAAGATTGTATATACCTAAATTTCGGGTATCGAGTATGCTATTTTAGATATGTGTGGAATAATTTCCCCGGGATTTGTGACGGGCTCTTCAAATTCACAACGTGACAAGTAATCGCCCGAAATCACGTCAAAACCAGCACTATCCACGCCACAAACCCTCAAAGTCCCGTCATTTTGCCCTTGAAACGGGTTTCAAGCGCCCTAAGCAGGTCCGGATGGTTGTCTACTAAATCTCGCACTATGTCGTCGGCCCTGGCCGCCACCGCATCGTTTGCCGGGGAGAGAATCGTCAGGTCCGAACCCTCCAGAATATAGGCCCGTCCGAAGCCGCCATTGAGGCTGGCGGACTGCGGAAGCAGCCGGAAAAACCGGAAGTCGGGGAAGTCGATATAGAGCTTGGCCTTGGCATGGCGGTTCAGGAAACGGGTCCTGATGCGCTCGTGCAGCGGGGTGCCGCGCTCGACGCTTTCGGCAAGGCACTGGGTCGTCAGCCGCGCGTAAGCCAGCGGATCGCCCTTGCCGGGTTCACCCGTCAGCAGCGAGGCGCGGGGATCGTTCTCTAGCGCCTTGGTGTGGGTCGAGAGCGCCGAGACGAGGATAACAGGCACGCCATCGATATCGGTGCCGAGAAGCACGCGGCTGACGAAGGGAAAGCCGGTCGCCGGATCGAGAACGGCGAGGCCGGCATAGCGGGCGGAGCGCAGAAGCGTACGGGCAAGCGTGCGAGCCTGCCCGTCGGTTTCCCGCAATACGGAAGCTTGATCTTTCATGTCCACTTTTCTGGCGGAAGCGGACGGAAGGATCAAGCCTGTTCTTTGCGCCGGTGGCGGGTGAGGCCGCTGACGATATCCTGCGCCGAAATCGTGCCGACGATCGCGCCGTTATCGACGACGCCGATACTGCCGGGCTGGCGGGCGAGCGCGTCGAGAATATCGACGAGCGGCGTTGCCGGCTTTGCCGTTGCGCTGACGGTGCTGCCGGCGGCGGACTGGCCGAGACCGGGCTGCATGACGTCCTGCGCCGTCAGCATGTTGATCGGGTTCATGTTCTGCACGAAATCCGCGACATACTGGTCGGCCGGGTTCTTGACGATTTCCTGTGGCGTGCCGCACTGGATGATACGGCCGCCTTCCATGATGGCGATGCGGTTACCGATGCGGAAGGCTTCGTCGAGGTCGTGGCTGACGAAGAGGATGGTCTTCTTCAGACGGCGCTGGAATTCGAGGAGCTCGTCCTGCAGGCGGGTGCGGATCAACGGGTCGAGGGCCGAGAACGGCTCGTCCATCAACAGGATCGGTGCGCCGGTCGCAAAGGCGCGGGCAAGGCCGACGCGCTGCTGCATGCCGCCCGAGAGCTCGTTGACCTTGCGGTTTGCCCATTTCGTCAGGTTGACGAGTTCGAGCTGCTCGTCGACGCGCTTCTTGCGCTCGGCATCCGGCATGCCCGCCAGTTCGAGGCCGAAGCCGACATTGTCGGCGACGGTGCGCCAGGGCAGGAGGGCGAACTGCTGGAAGACCATCGAGACGGTGTGCATACGCAGGTCGCGCAGACCCTTGGCGTTGCACTTGTAGGGATCGACGGTGCCGGTCGCCGTGGAGACGCTGACGGAACCGCGCACCACCGGCGCCAGACCGTTGACGGCGCGCAGCAGCGTCGATTTGCCGGAACCGGAAAGACCCATCAGGACGAGAATCTCGCCCTCCTGGATTTCGAGCGACGCATCGGCGACACCGAGGACGAGGCCGGTGGCGGCGCCGATCTCGTCGCGGGTCTTGCCCTGATCGACCATCTGCAGGGCGGTTTCCGGCTTGTCGCCGAAGATGATGCTGACATTATCGAAACGAACAGCGGTCATGCGCCGTCTCCTTCACCCGTTACGCGGAACATGCGGTCGAGGATGATCGCCAGGATGACGATGCAGAGACCGGCTTCGAAGCCCTTGGCGACGTTGACGGTGTTCAGCGCGCGCACGACCGGCACGCCGAGACCATCGGCGCCGACGAGCGCGGCGATGACCACCATCGACAGCGACAGCATGATGGTCTGGGTCAGACCCGCCATGATCTGCGGCGTGGCGAAGGGCAGTTCCACCTTGCGCAGCACCTGCATCGGCGTGGCGCCGAAGGATTCGGCGGCTTCGACCAGCGAGGGCGGGGTGGAGATGATGCCGAGGCGGGTGAGGCGGATCGGCGCCGGGATCGCGAAGATCACGGTGGCGATCAGGCCCGGAACCATGCCGAGACCGAACAGGATGAGCGCCGGGATCAGGTAGACGAAGGTCGGGATCGTCTGCATCAGATCGAGGATCGGCCGCAGTACGGAATAGACCCAGGCACGGCGGGCAGCGGCGATGCCGAGCGGAATGCCGACCAGCATGGAGACGAAGGTGGAGGCGAGCACGAGTGCCAGCGTTTCCGTCGTTTCCTTCCAGTAGCCCTGGTTGGCGATCAGCAGCAGCCCAAGACAGGTGAAGACCGCGACGATGACCGACCGGCGGATCCAGTAGGCAATGCCTGCGATCGCGAGGATCACGATCAGCGGATGCGGCGCCTGCAGCACGAAGAGCATGCCATCGATGACATGCGAGAGGATGAAGGCGAGTTGGTTGAAGAACCAGTCGGCATTGGTCGTGAGCCAATCCACGAAGGATTTGGCCCAGGCGCCAATCGGAATTTTAAAGTCAGTGATCCAGTTCAAGGGCTCGCCTATCCAAAAAAGGTGCAGAAATCAGATACGAAAGGGGCAGGGCGGCGAACCGCCCTGCATCTGCCAATCAGAGGCCGAGGCTCTTCTTGACGGCGGGCAGGCCATCGGCGCTGCCATCACGCGTCTTGACGCCTGCGAGCCACGGATCGAGCGCCGACGGGTTGGCCTTCAGCCATTCCGTTGCTGCCTTTTCCGGTTCTTCGCCGTCGTTCATGATCTTGCCCATGATCTGGTTTTCCATCTCGAGCGAGAAGACCATGTTCTTGATCAGGGTGCCGGTGTTCGGGCATTCGCCGAAATAGCCCGCACGGACGTTGGTGAACACCTTGGCGCCGCCGAAATCCGGACCGAAGACGTCGTCGCCGCCGGTCAGGTAGGTCAGCTTGAAGTTGGTGTTCATCGGGTGCGGTTCCCAGCCGAGGAAGACGACCGGCTTGCCGGCCTTCTCGGCGCGGGCGACCTGCGCCAGCATGCCCTGTTCGGAGGACTCGACGACTTCCATGCCCTTCATGCCGAAGGTGTCCTTGTCGATCATGTCGATGACGAGGCGGTTGCCGTCATTGCCCGGTTCGATGCCGTAGATCTTGCCGTCCAGGTCATCCTTGTGGGCTGCGATGTCCTTGAAATCCTTGATGCCGAGTTCGGCACCCTTGGCATTGGTCGCCAGCGTGTACTTGGCGCCGACCAGGTTCGGACCGTAGGATTCGACCGACTTGTCGTCGAGGAAGGGACGGACGTCCTTTTCCTGGGTCGGCATCCAGTTGCCAAGGAACACGTCGATGTCCTTGTTCTTCAGCGACTGGTAGGTGACCGGTACCGAAAGGACGGTGGTCTTCGGCTCATAGCCGAGGCCCTTCAATACGACGGAGGCGGTTGCGGTGGTTGCGGTAATATCCGTCCAGCCTACGTCCGAAAAACGGACGGTGGAGCAGCTGTCAGGGTCTGCGGCAAATGCGGCTGTCGCTACGGAAAGAGCGGCGACGGCGGTGGCTGTAATCAGTTTGGATGCGCTTGTCGTTCTCATTTATATAGACTCCCAGTCTTACGTCCCCAAGCCAACCATCAATAGCTGACATTTACAAGCAACCTCAGTGCATTTGCGGCGGTTTGGCATACTCGATTGCGACGTCGCGCAATTTTCCGTGAGGGCCGGGAAATCAAGGATTCCGGCCGTTTCCGACGCGCGATTTCCTGTGATTATCAGCGCTGCGGTCTTTTCTTTCGCGATTCGAGCTTTCAAAAGCGGAGGACGGAGAAAACCATGGCCAAACTCTACTTCAATTACTCGACGATGAACGCCGGCAAGACGACGATGCTGCTGCAGGCCTCCTACAATTACCAGGAGCGCGGCATGCGGACGGTTCTGCTGATCGCCGCCTTCGACGAGCGTACCGGCAAGGGCATCATCGGCTCGCGCATCGGGCTGGAAGCCGAGGCCATCCCGTTCGAGGCGGAGACGGACCTCCTGCGTCTCGTCAAGGGTCTCTCCGGAGAGGGCGAGCCGATCGCCTGCATCTTTGTCGACGAGGCGCATTTCATGACGCGTGATCACGTCTGGCAGCTGGCCCGCATCGTCGATCGTCTCGGCATTCCTGTGATGGTCTATGGCCTGAGGACCGATTTTCAGGGCAAGCTGTTTCCGGCATCGGAAGAGCTGCTGGCGATCTCCGACGAGATGCGCGAAGTGCGCACCATCTGCCATTGTGGCCGCAAGGCGACGATGGTGGTGCGGCTCGACGCCGAGGGCAAGGTGCTGCACGAGGGCGCGCAGATCGATGTCGGCGGCAACGAGAAATATGTCTCGCTCTGCCGCAGGCACTGGGACGACGAGATGAACGGGCGCTTCGTCGCCGAGGCCATCTAAAAGGGCGGATTTTCATCGGGCTTCCGACCGGCTAGCTTGAGGCCAACGATTCCCGGGAGAAGCTGGTGCGCAAGGCTCCATCATTCGACAGCCTATTGGAGAGTGCCGCGGCGCTGGCCGGCGAGTTGCGCGACGAGGCCGCCGGCTGCGCCGCCTTCATCGCCGATTTCGCCCGCAACGAGGCGCAATCGGGCGACGAGGAGTTTCTGGCCGAGAACCAGCGCTTCCAGAGCGCCGGTGCGAAGCGGCAGGCGCTCGACGGTCTGCTCGGCGAGCTCGCGGCAGAGCTCGACCGCCTTTCCGACGAGGTTTCCGAGGATCTCGACAGTTTTCGCGGGCTGACGCAGCGCGAGCGGCTGACCGGCTGGTTTTCGCGTCAGCGCATGTGGCGCCAGCATAGCCAGCGGGTCAGAGAGGCGCCCGTCGTCGAGCGGCTGCTCGATCTCTTCGCGAAGAGCGATGCGCTTTCCGGCCTTGTTTCGGCCCATCGGGGCTTCGCCGCCGAATGCCACAAGGCGGCCGAAAGCGGCGTGGTCGACATCATCGAACACCGGCGCCGCCTGGTGGACGCGATCGATATCGCCCGGATGCGGATGAAGGAGCTGAATGCCAAGGCGCTGACGACGCAGGGGCGCATCGGCGTCTATGGCGGCAAGGCGGATTGGGAACGGCTGGAAGAGGAACGCCGGGCACTGAAGGCCGAGGCGGAGCGGATTTCCAGCGAGGAGCAGGTGATGCGCGACGAGAGCCATCGCCGCGAACGCTTCATCACCATGTTCCAGATCTTCGTCGATGCGCTGAACGGCCAGATCGCGCTCTGCAACGTGCTGACGCGCAAGCTGATGGTCGATACCGAGGAGCGGCTGGTGCTCTATAGGGCGCAGGTCGATACCGACCGGCCGGGCGCCAAGGCCAAGATCAGCCAGACGATCTTTCCGCATATCGCAGCACCGATCTCGCTCTTCGAGCGGGGCATGCTGGTGCCGCAGGATATCGAGCAGCGCAAGAATGCCGCCGATCTCGCCTTCGAGAAGAAGTTCTCCGCCTTCGCACCCGCCGTCAGCATCGAGCACGATACGCCGCTGATCGACCTGACGAAGAAGCTGCCGCGGCTGCGATTGCGGTTCGGGCGTTCCTAAACGCGGAAATGCGACCCGGCGATCTCGAAGAGCTCTGACACTGCCGGATTCTTCGTGGCGATCGGGGCGCAGAGCACCACATCGAATTCCGGCGGGTCTTGCAGCGGCCGCGAGACGATCGCTTCGCCGAGATCGGTGCAGAGCGATTGCGGGATCAGCCCGACACCCAGACCCTCGCCGACGAGGCGGATGATCGTATGCTGCAGCCGCGGCTCGAAGGCGAAATGCGGGACGGTGCCGCCGGTGGCGCAGAAGATGCCGATTGCCGAGCGCAGCGTTGGTGCGACTGAGGCGGGGGCTGCGATCAGCCGCTCGCCCTCCAGCCTTTCCGGCTTTACGAGATCGGCTTTGGCCAGGGGATGGTCCTTGTGGACGATCAGGCGCAGGCTGTCTCGGGAGAGGAGCTGCGTTCTCAGATGCGGCGAATAAGCCGCGCCGAAGGTGACGGCGGCATCGAGCCTGCCTTCGACCAGCATCTCGTCGATGTCTGTCGGGATGCGCTCTTCGAGGATCAGCCGGACATCGGGCCGCGCCTCGGAATGCAGCCGCACCAGCGCCGGAACGATGCTGTGGGCGGCATGCATCATGAAGCCGAGCTTCAACTCGCCCTTGATGCCGCTCGCCACCAGCTGCACGTCGCGGCAGGCGGCATCGAAGCTCGCGAGCACAGCGCGGCAGTCCTTCAGGAAGTGCTTTCCGGCCGAGGTCAGCGTCACATTACGGGAATTGCGATCGAACAGTTTGGCGCCGAGCGCCGTCTCGATCGCCGAGATCTGGCGGCTGAAGGGCGGCTGGCTCATGTTCATCCGCGCCGCCGCCTGGCCGAAATGAAGGGTCTCGGCCAGCGCCACGAAATAGCGCATGTGGCGCGTATCCATTCGATACCTCCAAGGTATTGATGAGCGATCCAATCGGCATTGGAATATATCGATCGGCGGGCGTATCGACAATCTCGGATCTATCGAGTGCCGAGATGCTGACGAACCTGCTTATCGTATTGCCGATTTTCGCCCTGATTTTTGCCGGCTGGGTGGCCCGCAAGGCGGGGGCTCTCGGGCCGAACGCCACCCGCGAAGTCAACCGTCTCGTCGTCTATCTGGCGCTTCCGGCGCTGCTCTTCGACATCATGGCGAATGCGAAGCCTGCGGAGATCTGGCAGCCCGGTTTCATCGCCGCATTCACGCTCGGCTGCGCCGTGATCTTCGGCGGGACGCTGTGGTGGCGGATGGCGAAGGGGCGGCACCTTGCCGATGCGGCAATCGATGCTCTCAACGCCAGCTACGCCAATACCGGCTTCGTCGGCTTTCCGCTCATTCTGTCGTTGATGGGCGATACCGGCATGGGGCCGACGCTGATCGCGACCATCCTGACGGTCTGCGTGCTCTTTGCGCTGGCGATCGTGTTGATCGAAGGCGGGCTGCAATCGGAAACCCGCCGCCGCGACATCGCCCTCAAGACCTTCCTGTCGCTGTCGAAGAACCCGCTATTGGTGGCGCCGGTGCTCGGCGCGCTGGTGATGATCTCGGGCCTGCCGCTGCCGGCGCCGGTTCATGCTTTCCTGAAGCTGCTCGGGGGCGCCGCGTCTCCCTGCGCGCTGATTGCGCTCGGGCTGTTCCTGGCGGGAACGCAGGCGGGCAAGGCGAGCGGCCGCCTGTCGACGGCGGGCATCCTCGTCGGGTTGAAGCTCATCGCCCAGCCTGTCGTGACCTGGGTGATCGCCGGGCCGGTGCTGCAGCTTCCAGCAATTGCCACGCATACGGCGGTGCTGCTCGCCGCGCTGCCGACGGGCACCGGGCCGTTCATGCTGGCGGAATTCTATAACCGCGAGGCCAGCCTGACGGGCAGGGTGGTTCTCGCCTCCACGGTTCTCTCGGTCGTGACGATCTCCATGCTGCTCGCCGTCAGCGGCACAGGCGTCTAGCTGCGGTCAACCGAGCGCGCTCTGCGCGGCGCAGATCCGGTCGATCAGCGCATCGAGCTCGCCCTTCGGCGGACGGTTCTTCGCCAGACGCTGCTTCAGATGCATGATCGGTTCGGCCAGGATCTCATCCAGGCTTTCGGCGCAGGTGAAATCGCCAGCGACGCGCTTGACCTTGGAATTGTCGAAGATCGCCGTCCAGGCCTTGTCGCCGGTCAGCGGGCCGATCCAGTCAGGATTGTATTTGACCAGCGTGTCGGTCGGCACATGGACGATTTTGGCCTCGACGCCGAGGAGGCGGGCGATCGCCTTCTGGATATCGTCCCAGATATGGGCGCGGTCGGATGTGATGTGGAAGATGTCGTTGAGCGCCGCCTGCTTGCCGAACAGGCCGACGAAGGGCACGGCGAAATCCACCGAGCGGGTCAGCGTCCAGGGCGTGTGGCCGTCGCCGGCCACGATCGTCGGCTCGCCGTCCAGCATGCGCCGGGCCATGACATCGCTGTCACCCATCATGATCGGCAGTCCGGTGCGTACCGTGTGGCTGGGGCGGACGATCGTCCAGGCGAGATTGGTGGACTTCTTCAGCAGCTGCTCGCAGGCGATCTTCGCCTGGCTATAGGGCCAATAGGGATTGATCGCAGGGGTTTCCTCGGTGATCACGTAATGGCGGGCCGGCTTCTCGTAGACCGAGGCCGATGAGATGAAGATGTACTGGCCGCAATTGCCGGAGAATACCTCGATATCCCTGGCGATCTGATCCGGCGTGAATGCGATGAACTGGCAGACGACGTCGTATTTGGCCTTGGCGAGATCGGCATAGGCGGCCGAGCCGAGTTCACCTGTTATCGAGGCCACGCCGGATGGCAGCGGGTCGCCCCGGAGGCCACGGTTGAAGACGCTGACCTTGTGGCCCTGCGCGACCGCGCGCTCGACGCAGGGGTAGGAAATCTGGCCGGTACCGCCGATGAAAAGCACGTTCAAAGCCATGTTGGGGACCTCGGTTTTCTCGGAAATGATGGTCGCATTTCATAGCCTGAAAGAGAGCGAGCGTCTCCCTCAATACCATGGGGCGTTGCAAAAATCGGCCAAGCCGCTATTGCCTCGATAGGGAATTCTGTGGGCTGCCAGGTAGGGTGACGATGGAAACGAACGAGACGGTGAGTGCTTCAAACCCGGTTTTGCCGATCGGCTATTCGCTGGTTCCCAAGGGCAAGCTCGCCAATGCCGTCACCTGCCTGGAGATGCGGGAAAGGCCGGCTGGCGCGCCTTCAGGCGAACGGCCGGACCTGTCGCTCGATCGGATGAGCGTGCCTGACATTGCCACCTATCGCCAGCTCTTCCGGGCGATCGGCGAAGAGTGGATGTGGGTGTCGCGGCTGGTCATGAGCGATGAGGAGCTCACCGCAACCCTCGGCGATCCCAAGATAGAGGTCCACGTTCTCTTCTCCGGCGGCAAGCCCTCCGGCATGCTGGAACTCGATTTCCGGCAGGCGGGTGAGTGTGAGCTCGTCTTCTTCGGCGTGACCAACGACATGATCGGCACCGGCGCCGGCCGGCATCTGATGAACCAGGTCCTGTCGATCGCCTGGGCGCATCCGATCGAACGGCTGTGGCTCCATACCTGCCATTTCGACCACCCGAACGCGCTGACCTTCTACCGCCGCTCCGGCTTCACGCCCTACGCCTTCATGGTCGAGGTCGCCGACGACCCACGCGTCACCGGCGTCCTGCCGCGCAACGTCGCGCCGCATATCCCGATCATCGAGTAAGGTCTCAGGGCAGTGCGAAGATGCGGACCTCGCGGCCGATGCCGTGGATTTCCTCCATGCGCGATACCGAGGTGATGCCGCGCTGGCGCAGGATTTCGGAGACTTCTTCGTTGCCGACGATCGCCTCGGTCGTCAGGATGACGTGCGGGTCGGCGAGGCCCTGGACGCGGGAGGCGATATTGACGGTCTGGCCGAAATAATCCTGGCGGTCGTTGAGGCTGACGGCGAGGCAGGGGCCTTCGTGGATGCCTATCTTCAACAGCAGGTCCTCGCTGCCGCGCTCGGCATTCAGGCGCAGCATCGCCTCGCGCATCCTGAGCGCTGCCGCAACCGCTCGGTCGGGGCTCGGGAAGGTCGCCATGACCGCGTCGCCGATGGTCTTGACCACGGCGCCGGCTTCCATCGCGACGATCTCCTGCAGCACTCTAAAATGCGCCCGCACCAGATCGAAGGCGGCGAGATCGCCGACGCGTTCGTAAAGCGCCGTCGAGCCGCGCAGATCGGTGAAGAGGAAGGTCAGGCTGGTGATCTGCAGGCGCTGATCGACATCCAGCGTATCGGTCCGGTAGATATCGCGAAAACTCTGGTTGGTGAGCAGCCGCTTGGCGGTCAGGAACGGGCGGCGGTGACCCAATATGTCGTGCAGATCGTCATTGGCGATGCAGACATTCGGCAGAACGCGCCGGTCGCTATGGTTTTCGAGCGTCAGCCGCAGCAGGCCGGGGCGCAGCGTCAGTGTCTCGTTGGTGGCGTGCGCCTGGCTGATGACCATCGACAGGTTCTGCCGTTCGCCGGTCGGCTCCCCCTGGACATCGATGAACTGCGCCGAATGCGTGACCGCGTCGAAGATGATGACGAATTGCTGCGGCAGCTGCACCGAGACGAAGGCCTTTTCGCCGGGATCGAGCTCGATGATCTCAAGCAGGATGCGGCCGAAGCGCTCTTCCAGATCGTCGGGCAGATCGACGCCGGAACTGAAGAAGACCTGCCGGTAATATTCGAGCGGCGGCAGCCGGTCCGGGTCATGGGCGGCGATGCGGCGCACCCGCGGATTGACGGTGAAGGTGACCTCGACCATCTCGTCGAGCGTCGGCTCGTAGCCGGCGGCACACAGCGCGCAATGATAGCTGTCGCGATCGACCGCCTTCAGCGTCGCGCCGGTATCGAGAACGCCGCCGCATCCCGGACAGAGCACGTTCCAGGTCATCTCGAAGGCGCCGATGCGGGCGGCATGCAGGAAGGCGGCGATGGTCTTTTCCGGATCGAGACCATGGGCGTCGGCAAAGGCCAGCGCATTGATGCGGTTGAGATCGCGGTCGGAGCCGTCGCGGACGGTTTTTTCGATGCACTCCGCCGTCTGCGGGTCCGCCGCATGTCCAAGATTGGCAAAAAGCACGTCCACTTCGCTCATCAGACAAGCCTCTGCACGAAAGACCACGGCGGACGACGCCAGTAGGGAGGCGGATTATATCACGGGAGCGGGCCAGTCGAAAACTTGGCCGTTTGGGTGCTGCCCTCGCCACCGGGCATTGCGGCGGGCGAAGCAAATTTCTCTTGCTCTTGTTGTGCTCGTTCCGGCAAGCACTTATGTGGATGGGGAAAATCTGCGCAAGGGGAGACGGCAATGCTCGACCGGATTACCGGTTTCTTCAGGTCCATCGGAAGCGCCATCGGCCGCGGCTTCAGCGTTCTTGCCGCCGGCATCCTCTGGCCGTTCATGGCGGCGCATGGCTGGTACCAGCGGCGCACCTGGCTTGTCCGCCTGCCGGTGATCGCTGTCATCGCGCTGTTTGCCGTGCTCTACGGCTATTTCGTCTGGCAGACGCAGGTCTGGAGCGGCTTCAACCCGAATTTCGTCGACCAGTACCGTTTCTCGGAGCGCAAGGTTGCCGCCGGTCAGGAAATCCCGCCCGATGCATCCGCTGCCGCAACGACGACGGCTGCGGCGCCGAAGACCTGCCAGCGTTCGGCGATCGTCGACGTGACCGCCGATCTGATCGATTCCAACGTCAACCAGAATGCCTGGATCTCCTCCATGCTGCTCTATCGCATGGGGCTTTTCGGCATGGACTGGGATCACACGCCCTTCCTCGATAACAAGGCTTCGTTCCAGCGCGGCGTCAATCAGGCGGTGCGCCGCACCTCTGCCGAGCTCGTCGATACGCTGGGGCGCGTGCGTGGCACATCGGGGATCAACAGCGATCTTCAGGATGCCCGCGGCTATCTGCAATATGACGAGTACAGCTGGTATTTCGGCCTCGACCCGTTCGGCCCGAAGACGCCGACGCCGAGCTACTACCGCACCGCGATCGAGAAGCTGCGCAAGTTCAACACCGATCTCTCCGGCTGCAACGCCGTCTTTGACGGCCGCGCCGACAACCTGCTGCAGTTCGTCGACCGTATCGCCAACGACCTCGGCGGCACGTCGGATATCCTGGCGGAGCGCTCCGAGAACCACAATTTTGGCTGGTTCGACACGCGCGCCGACGACCGCTTCTGGTTCGCCTATGGCCAGCTCTACGGCTATTACGCCATCCTGACGGCGGCGCGGGCGGACTTCTCGCAGGTGGTGGCCGAGCGCAATCTCGGCGCCCTGTTCGGCGGCACGACCAAGCAGTTCCAGGCGGCGCTGCGCATCCAGCCGGCGATTATTTCGAACGGCCGCGAAGATGGCTGGATCATGCCGAGCCATCTGGCGACGATGGGCTTCTACATGCTGAGGGTACGCTCGAACCTGGTCGAGATGCGCGCGGTGCTGGGGCGCTGACGGCGCCTCAGGCGCCGTTATCCTCGAAGCCGACGACCCTCAGCTGCTCGACGAATTCGTAGGTGATGCCGACGATCTCTTCGTCGCGGAACTTGCCGACGGAGCGCACCATCTTATAGCCGCCGAGACCGTTTTCGACGCGGTAGGCGTAATGGAAGCCTGCCTTATGCAGGCTCGCCTGCTCGAATGTTTCGGCGATCAGGACGCGGTCTTCGGGGTGAATGCGCGACAGGATTTCGACGAGATTGGCCGGGCCCGCCGTGAAAGGCATGCGGAAGATCGCAAAGATGTCTTCGCTGGCAAAGAAATGCCCGGTTTCCACCTCGATGCGCCAGAAGCCGAAATTTCGGTAGGCCGCGACCATCTGCACGATCTCTAGATCGGTAATGCCGATATGATCGCGGGTCTGCTTTTCCTTGCCGTCTGCCGGCTGTTCAAATCGAAGAGGCACGTTCCCTCCCATTGAGGTTTGCGCGCTGATTCTCTTCTGATTTCTCAGCTGATCAGCTTCAGGCGAATGGCTTTAGCTACCAACTGGGTCCGATTGACGCAATCGAGTTTTTTGATCGCGTTGGTCATGTAGGCGTTCACGGTGTGGTCGGAGAGAGCGAGGATCTGGCCGATCTCGACGGAGGTCTTGCCCTGCGCCGTCCAGCGCACGACTTCGAGCTCGCGGGCCGACAGCGCGTTATAGGCATTGTCCTCGTTGCGGCGCACGGCGTTATAGGCATCGAGCGCATGCAGCATGATCATCGACAGCTCGTTGATCTCGTTCTGCGCGAAGGGCGCCCGCTCGCCGCCGAACCAGAAGACCAGGCGATGGCCATCCACAGCATTGATGGGGAAAGCGATGCCGGTTGGCATGTTGTAGGCGAGGACGAGGCTGCGCAGCTCCGACGGAAAGCTGAGGCCCTGCATCGTTTCGGCCATGTTCCAGTGCTGGGGCACGGCCGATTCGCGCAGCTTCGGCACGAAGGGGCAACTGCGCAGCATGTGCGAGCGGTCGAATTCGCGGATGAAGGAGGCGGGCAGGGAGCTTTCGATGATCAGGGACTTGAGGAGCAGGTCTTCGGCCGAAGGGGTATGAAACAAGGTGGTTTGCGACAGGCCGAAGGCGCCCGCGATCCTGTGCAGCGCGTGGACAAACAAGACGCGCGTTCGGGCCGCCGCCAGTTCACCTGTCAGCAGCGATTGCCGTTCTGAGGTAGTCATGTAAGACATAATGCGCCTCGATCACCCGAATGTTACCGCTAACACATACGTAAAACTGAGCGGGATGCTAGCCACAATTCGCAGATGCCATGCTGATTAATTTACAGTGTTAAAAATTAATCACACCAACACCCTTAATGGTTGTATAATGTATTATTAAGGTAGCGAATGCGGAAGGTTTACTTGTCTTATTACTGAAGCAATCAAGTTTCCCCTCCGTGTTGTGAGGGTAAGAATCACTGGTGAAACCTGTTTCAATCGAAGTTTTATTCCTGCCTTGCGGGCCTTGGCGGGATATTCCGGCTGTTCATCGCGATGCCGCTTGCTGCACGAAATCCGCCTTGCTAGCGTTTGCAAATCCAAACCGGAGACGGCCGACCCGTGCGCAACGCCATCCTTTTCGTCGTCAAACAGCTGTTGATTTTCTCGCTCGTCTTCGCCTTCCAACCGGTGCTTTCGGCCGGCAGCGAGGCGTGGGCGGCAAAGCCGAAGCAGACAGGGCCGGAGACGCAGGCGAAGAAGCCTGCGCAGCCGGCGATGAGCTTCATCCTGGTGCGCAGCGCCGACTGCACGGATGACTGTCCCGAATGGATTTCGGCCGAGGGGCTGATCACCCAGGCGACGCCGGGGCGGCTGAAGAAATTTCTGAAGACGCTCGGCGGCAAGAAGGTGCCGATTGTCTTTCACTCCGAAGGCGGGGAGGTGAATGCCGCCTATGCGATGGGCCGGATGATCCGCAAGGGCGGGTTCGAGACGGCTGTCGGCGGCACGCGGCTCGAGGGATGCCCGCTGACCGACATGCGCTGCAAGGCGTCGATCGCCAAGAAGGGGCCATCGACCGGCCGCAGCTATTCCGGCGGCGCTTATTGCGTCTCCGCCTGTCCGCTGGCGCTGGCGGGCGGCACCTCACGCGTCGCCTCGCAATGGGCCTATATCGGCGTCCACCAGTTCACGACGATCTACAGCAAGGTGACGGTGTCCTACCGCATCGAGTACCGGATGGTGAACGGCCGCAAGCAGGAAGTTTCCCGCCAGGAGATCGGCCGCAAGAATGCCGGGCAGAGCAAGTCCACCAAGCTTGGCAAGCAGGCCGAGGCGGTGCTCTCCGCCTATCTGACCGAAATGGGTGTCAGCCAGGATCTGATCGAGCGGATCCTGAGCGCCTCGCCGGAGACGCTGCGGCTTCTGCCCTCCGTCGAGGCGATGAAGCTCGGGCTGCTGACCGACATGTTGGCCTCGAACGAAAGCCCGGGGATCCGGCTCTGCCGGGCGGATGATCCGGCAAGTGCTCGCTGCCACCGGCATGCGGATGCGCCGGCGGCCGAGCCTGCCACGCCAGCGGCGCAGCCGGTTGCGGCCGCACCCGTTGCCTCAGGCGGCTAGTCCTTGTCCTTCAGGTCGTTCTTCTTCGTCGAGCTCATCAGCTTCTCGAGGAAGCCGAGCATGACGGCGGAGACGACGAAGGCGATGTGGATCAGCGTCAGCCACATGATCTTGCCGTCTTCGTACTGATCGACATTCAGGAAGACCTGCAGCAGGTGGATCGAGGAGATGGCGACGATCGAGGAGGCGACCTTGATCTTCAGGCTGCCAGAATCGAGCTTGCCGAGGAAGGAGACCTCGTTCTCCGCGTCAGCCTCCGCTTCGTCGAAGCGGCTGACGAAATTCTCATAGCCGGAGATCATCACCATGACGATGAGGCTGGCGACCAGCGCGGCATCGATAAGGCCGAGCATGGCGAGGATCATCTCGTCTTCGCCGAGCGTGAAAACGCCACCGGCGACCTTGATGAACTTGTAGCAGAAGGACACCGCATAGACGGCGAGCGAGGCCACGAGGCCGAGATAGAAGACGACCAGCAGCCAGCGGCTGGAAAGGATGATGCGCTCGACGAGAAGTTCGAGTGATTTCATTTTGAGGTGCCCCCGCACGCAGAAAAGATGAGGCCGACATAGCCTATCCCGATGTGCCGCATCAAGGATGAAAGGCCGTTTCCGGCGGCAGGCGCAGCGCCGATTGTCGTGGAACGGCGTGAAAAGCGGCATGCGGGGTCTTGTTTCCGACGCGGGCTTGGCGGCATGGTCGGACAATAACACCATTCCGAGGAACATCCCCGTGGCCATCAAATCCGACATCGAAATCGCCCGTGCGGCAGAGAAGAAACCGATCTTCGAAATCGGCGCCAAGCTCGGCATTCCCGACCAGGATCTGGTGCCTTATGGCCACGACAAGGCGAAGATCAGCGCCGGCTTCATCGCCGCCCAGGCCGACAAGCCGGATGGCAAGCTGATCCTGGTGACCGCCATCAACCCGACGCCGGCCGGCGAGGGGAAGACGACGACCACCGTCGGCCTCGGCGATGGTCTGAACCGCATCGGCAAGAAGGCAATCGTCTGCATCCGCGAGGCCTCGCTCGGCCCCTGCTTCGGCGTCAAGGGCGGGGCGGCCGGCGGCGGCTATGCCCAGGTCGTGCCGATGGAAGACATCAACCTGCATTTCACCGGCGATTTCCACGCGATCACCTCGGCGCATAATCTGCTGGCGGCGATGATCGACAACCATATCTATTGGGGCAACGAGCTCGATATCGACATCCGCCGCATCACCTGGCGCCGCGTGATGGACATGAACGACCGGGCGCTGCGCTCGATGGTCAGTTCGCTCGGCGGCGTCGCCAACGGCTTTCCGCGTGAGGGCGGCTTCGACATCACCGTCGCCTCCGAGGTGATGGCGATCCTCTGCCTTGCCTCCGATCTCAAGGATCTGGAAAAGCGCCTTGGCAACATCATCGTCGCCTATCGCCGCGACAAGACACCTGTCTATGCCCGCGACCTGAAGGCGGATGGCGCCATGGCCGTTCTCCTCAAGGACGCGATGCAGCCGAACCTGGTGCAGACACTGGAGAACAATCCGGCCTTCGTGCATGGCGGCCCCTTCGCCAATATCGCCCATGGCTGCAACTCGGTCGTCGCCACCAAGACGGCGCTGAAGCTCGGCGATTACGTGGTGACCGAGGCAGGTTTCGGCGCCGATCTGGGTGCCGAGAAATTCTTCGACATCAAGTGCCGCAAGGCGGGGCTGAAGCCGGCCGCTGCCGTCATTGTCGCCACCGTCCGGGCGCTGAAGATGAACGGCGGGCTGAAGAAGGAAGACCTTGGCGCCGAGAATGTCGCGGCATTGGTGAAGGGCTGCGCCAATCTCGGCCGGCATGTCTCGAATGTCCGCAAGTTCGGCGTTCCCGTCGTCGTCGCCATCAATCATTTCGTCTCGGATACCGATGCCGAGATCGCCGCCGTCAAGGAATATGTCGCCCGCCTTGGCGCCGAAGCCATCCTCTGCCGCCACTGGGCGGAGGGCTCCGCTGGGATCGAGGAGCTCGCCCACAAAGTCGTCGAGCTTGCCGATTCCGGCCAGGCGAAATTCCAGCCGCTCTATGGCGACGACCTGCCGCTCCTCGAGAAGATCGAAATCGTCGCCTCGAAGATCTACCACGCCGGCGAAGTGACCGCCGACAAGGCCGTGCGCGACCAGCTCGCCGCCTGGGAAGAGCAGGGCTACCGCAATCTCCCTGTCTGCATGGCGAAGACGCAATATTCCTTTTCGACCGACCCCAACCTGCGCGGCGCGCCGGAGGGCCATATCGTGCCTGTCCGCGAAGTCCGCCTCTCCGCCGGCGCCGGCTTCGTCGTCGTCATCACCGGTGAGATCATGACCATGCCGGGCCTTCCGAAATCACCTTCGGCGGAGCGGATCTTCCTGAACGAGCAGGGGTATATCGAGGGGTTGTTCTAAGGTCAGAACTTGTCCGGCCAGATCGAGCTTCATCGTCCGGCGGGCGCTGCCGCATACTTCGAAAGAACAGCGGCAACCTCGTCGTCACGCGCGAATTCGCCCCTGTTGGCTTCCTTTGCCGCCGCCTCTATCTCGGCGATCTGCCATTCCTCGCGCTCGACGAATTCTTCGAGCGCAAGTGCTGCCACTTCTTCGGGCGCAGATTGCGCCGCTCGGCCACGCGGTCGAGGCGCGATCTCGTTGTCTCATCGACTTGAAAGCTGAATAGCGTCATCGGAGCTCTTTTGTGCGTTCCTGCGATGGAAGTTTAATTCGCCGATATTTCGATTCAAGCTGGAATCGCAAGTCATTGATCTATCTGCCTTCTGCTAGTGGCAATAGCGATATCCGCCCTTCCTCTCCAGCACATCGAGATGGAAATGGGTTTCGTGGGCGGCGTCGCTTTCGGGATCGAGCACGGTCGAGAAATAGAGGCAGCCTGAGGCGCTGACGGTGCGCTGGAAGGCGCCTGTCAGCGTCGAATCCTCGCGGCGCGGCTTGATGGCGATGTCCTCGCCTTTTTCGAAGCTGAAGCTTGCGACGTCTATGGCGTTGCCGCGGGCGTGTTCGGAGATCTTGCCGGTCTCGGCGCTGTTGCGCAGGCGGCAGATATAGGCCGAAGCCTGGTTGATCGTGGTGATCAGGCCCTGATCCCTGGCGGCAACGGCGGCGGCCGGGATCACGCTTTCCTTCATCCAGTGGGCGAGCGCCCGGGCCGTCGGGCAGCGCAGCGTCGCCTCGGGCTTCACCTTGATGCCGGGCAGCGCTTCCGACAGCACGATGGGTTTGTCGATGCCGCATCCATTGCCGTCGTCGATGCGCGGGACTTCCTTGAAGACGACGCCGAGGCTCTGCAATTCCTTGATGCAATCGGCATGATCGGCATCGCTTTCGGGCTCGATCGTCAGATGCTGCTCCTCCAGCGTCTCCGCCTTCGGCGCTTCGGGCTTTTCGTCCGACGGCTTTGTCCCGGCAGGGGCGGTTTCGTCCGGCTTGGCGGCTTCTGGATTTGCGGGCGCAGGCTTGGATTCGGGCTTGGGCTCCGCTTCCTTCGGCTCTTCGGGTTTCGGCTGCGGAATGGGGGCAGGGGCTTGTGGCGTCTCGGTCTGCGGCGCTGCCGGTTCTGCAGCCTGCGGCTTGTCTTCCGGCACCGGCCCGGTGCGGGGGAGCGTGGCGCCCGAGAGCATAAAAACGGCAAGGCTCATGGCGGCGATTGCGGAAGCGATTTTCACATGCCCATCCCACGTTGCTGTTAGCGGCGAGAGGGACAACGCAAACGCGCTGATTTCGTTGCAATTTCGCAACGGCGGCGGCGATCGTTAAAACATGATCATTTTATTCAAGATAATTGGCTGTGATATATTGACACAAATAGTCATGTTTTTTATTGCGGCAAAAAGAAGGCGGATTTTTGGGGTCCGTCTCAATCTGAAAAACGCCTAGCCAGCCCCTCGATCGCCCCGCGAACCGACCAGCCAGCCCGGTACTTCATCACATTAGAGGGTTGGTCTTATGGTTGTCCGCAATTCGCGTTCGCTGCTGCTTGCTTGCACGGCGATGTTCGTTTTCGGGGCGGGGGTCCCTGCCTTTTCGCAAAGCCCGGAAGAAGAGGCTGCGTCGCAGAAGACCGATCGCATCACGCCGCTGAAGAAGATCGTCGTCGGTGCCGGTCAGCGCAAGGTCGCGATCGACACGCCGCAGGCCGTTACGGTTCTCGACCAGAAGGATATCGACGACACGCAGGCGGAAACGATCGGCGATGTGTTCAGGGATGTGCCCGGCGTCTCTATCGCCGGCAGCGAGCGCGTCTTTGGTGAAGCCTTCAACATCCGCGGTATCGGTTCGACCGAAGATTCGGCTGATGGTTCGCGCATCGTCGTCAATGTCGATGGCGCCCAGAAGTTCTACGAGCAGTATCGCATGGGCTCGTTCTTCTCCGATCCGGAACTCTATAAGTCCGTCGAAGTTCTGCGCGGTCCGGCGTCCTCGACGCTCTACGGCGCGGGCGCGCTCGGCGGCGTCATCAATTTCACCACCAAGGATGCGTCCGACTTCCTGCAGGACGGCAACGACAATGCCCTGCGCCTCAAGGGCTCCTATGAGAGCAACGGCAACGGCTATCTCGCCTCGACGATCTTTGCCCACCGCTTCAACGACAGCGCCGAGTTTCTCGGCATGATCAACAAGCGCGGTTCCAGCGAGATCGAACTCGGGAATGGCACCGATCTCTCGGGCTCCGATTTCCAGTCATGGTCTGGCCTCGCCAAGACCACGTTCCATCTGGGCGACGAACAGACCGTCAGGCTTTCCTATCAGCATTGGGATAGCGACGCGAACGATCAGGACTATGCGCAGACCGGCACGCAATCCGCGTTCGGGACGGTGGACCGGCACGTTATCGATGATACGGCAGTCGTTAATTACGAAGATCCCTTCAGCGACAATCCCTGGCTCGATCTGAAGGCAAGCCTGTCCTACTCGAATACCAAGGTCGATCAGAGCAACGGTACGCTCGGCGGCTTCTCGAATATCATTGATGCTGATTACGGATACCAGACCTGGCAGGCGAATCTTCAGAATACGTCCGAGTTTTCTGGCGATAACTGGGTCAATTATCTGACATACGGCACGCAGCTTAGCCATCAGGAGCGCACCGCCGACTCGCCGTTCCCCGGTGGTACAACGCCCGGTGCGATCAACACGCATCCGGAAGGGACCGACAACAAGATCGGCTTGTTCGTCCAGAACGAGTTTATCTATGACGAACGGTTGACCCTTATCGGTGGTGTTCGTGGCGATTTCGTCTGGCGCGAACCCGGCGATTCAACGGGCGCTTACAGCAACGCCGTCGATATCGACGATCAGGCCTTCTCACCGAAGATTGCCGCTCACTACAAGCTGACGGATGAATGGGGTGTTTTCGGCTCGATCGCTCACACCGAGCGCCTGCCGACGCTTGACGAACTCTATACCTGGAGCAAGGGAACGAGCCTTGATCTGAAGAAGGAGAAGTCGAACAACTACGAAGTCGGCTTTGCCTTCAGCCATGACGATCTCTTCCAGTCAGGCGACAATATCAGCCTCAAAACGACCGCCTTCTATAACGACTTGACGAACCTGATTTCCACGACGGCGACCGGTGCTTCGTCCTACTACTACAACGTCGGCAAGGCGCGCATTTATGGTGTCGAAGTCGAGGGTGCCTACGATTCCGATTATGTCTTCGCCAAGCTCGCCTATACCGGCACACAGGGCCAAGACCGCAGCGACGGCGTGAATTACAACAAGCCGCTGCCGACCGTTCCCGCACACAAGATCGCCTTCACGCTCGGCGGCCGTCTGCCGGATCAGGACATCGAGTACGGAACCCGCATAACCCACGCCTTCGAAGCGCAGAACAGCGTGCGTGGCACTGCGGCGTCGTCGGGCTCAACGGCCAATCATACGGTCGTTCCGAACCCCGATTGGACCACGGTCGATGTGTTTGCATCCTGGCGGCCGCAGACTGGCGAGATGCAGGGCTGGCAGGTGCAGGCGAGCATCAACAACATCTTCGACCAGTACTATCGCGAGAATACCGCTCTCGATTACGCCAAGGGCCGCACCTTCAAGGTAACGCTGACCAAGCAGCTGGATTGGTAATATCGGAGCCCCGCGCCATTGCCGGCGCGGGGCATCCAACAACGTCAAAAACCGCTCTTGCGCTCTCCCTCATCTCACGCTAACAATTTCGTCCATGAACACGTCTAAGAACATTGCAGTTTGGTGGTGGGCTCGCTGAGGCGGCCTCGACCAATCGTGTCTTCAGACGACGAGTGAGCCGCCCGAAACTTCGAGGCGGCTTTTTTGTTTTATGGCCGCCTTTCGTCCGGGCCCGATAACGGAGTGGAACTATGGTTACGATCCTTCGGGATGATGGTGCGGAAATCTACGAGACCAAGGGTGGCATCTCCGTCACCCGGCAGCGGCGGCCCATTCCCTATGCGGATGCCGTGGTTTCCTATGTCGAGAAGCTCGATGAGCGCCGCGGCGCCGTCTTCTCGTCGAATTACGAATATCCGGGCCGTTACACCCGTTGGGATACCGCCGTCGTCGATCCGCCGCTCGGCATTTCCTCCTTCGGCCGCGATGTCTGGATCGAAGCCTATAACGAGCGCGGCGAAGTGCTGCTCGGCTTCGTCACCGAGCGCCTGAAGACCGTGCGCGAGCTGGAGCTCGGCGCCTCCACCGCTCGCCGCCTCGATCTCAAGGTGAAGCTGCCCGACCGGGTGTTCACCGAGGAAGAACGCTCGAAGATGCCGACGGTGTTCACCGTGCTGCGCGCCGTCACCGATCTCTTCTATTCGCAGGCCGATGCCAGCCTCGGCCTCTACGGCGCCTTCGGCTACGACCTTGCCTTCCAGTTCGATGCGATCGACCTGAAGCTGAAGCGTCCTGATGACCAGCGCGACATGGTGCTCTACCTGCCGGACGAAATTCTCGTCGTCGACAATTACTCCGCCAAGGCCTGGGTCGATCGCTACGACTTTGCCAAGGGCGGCCTGACGACCGAGGGCAAACAGGGCGATATCGCTTCCGAGCCTTTCGTGCGCACCGATGCCATTCCGCCGAAGAGCGATCATCGCCCCGGCGAATATTCGGAGCTCGTGGTCAAGGCGAAGGAGAGCTTTCGCCGCGGCGATCTGTTCGAAGTCGTTCCCGGCCAGAAGTTCATGGAGCGCTGCGACAGCAAGCCTTCCGACATTTCCAAGCGGCTGAAGGCGATCAATCCGTCGCCCTATTCCTTTTTCATCAATCTCGGAAACCAGGAATATCTGGTCGGCGCTTCGCCTGAGATGTTCGTGCGCGTTTCCGGGCGCCGCATCGAGACCTGCCCGATCTCGGGCACGATCAAGCGCGGCGACGATCCGATCGCCGATAGCGAGCAGATCCTGAAGCTTTTGAATTCCAAGAAGGACGAGTCCGAGCTGACGATGTGCTCCGACGTCGACCGCAATGACAAGAGCCGCGTTTGCGAGCCGGGTTCGGTCAAGGTCATCGGCCGCCGCCAGATCGAGATGTATTCGCGCCTGATCCACACGGTCGATCACATCGAGGGCCGCCTGCGCGATGACATGGATGCCTTCGACGGCTTCCTCAGCCACGCCTGGGCCGTCACCGTTACCGGTGCGCCGAAGCTCTGGGCGATGCGCTTTATCGAGAGCCATGAAAAGAGCCCGCGCGCCTGGTATGGCGGGGCGATCGGCATGGTCGGCTTCAACGGCGACATGAACACGGGGCTTACGCTGCGCACCGTGCGCATCAAGGACGGGATCGCCGAAGTGCGGGCAGGGGCAACGCTGCTCAACGATTCCATCCCCGAGGAAGAAGAAGCCGAAACCGAACTGAAGGCCTCCGCCATGCTTTCCGCCATTCGCGATGCCAAGGCCGGCAATTCCGGCAAGGTGAGCCGCGACGTCGCTGCCGTCGGCAAGGGCGTCAACATCCTGCTCATCGACCACGAGGACAGCTTCGTGCACACGCTGGCGAATTATTTCCGCCAGACGGGCGCCACGGTCTCGACCGTGCGCACGCCGGTGCCGGAGGAAATCTTCGACCGGCTGAACCCGGATCTCGTCGTGCTCTCGCCGGGACCCGGTAATCCAAAGGATTTCGACTGCAAGGCGACGATCAAGAAGGCACGCGCCCGCAACCTGCCGATCTTCGGTGTCTGCCTCGGCCTGCAGGCACTCGCCGAAGCTTATGGCGGCGAGCTGCGGCATCTGGCGCTGCCGATGCACGGCAAGCCGTCGCGCATCCGCGTGCTTGAGCCTGGCATTGTCTTCTCCGGCCTCTCCAAGGAAGTCACCGTCGGCCGCTACCACTCGATCTTCGCCGATCCCTCGACCCTGCCGCGTGATTTCATGATCACCGCGGAAAGCGAGGACGGCACGATCATGGGCATCGAGCACACCAAGGAACCGATCGCCGCGGTGCAGTTCCACCCGGAATCGATCATGACGCTCGGCGGCGATGCCGGCATGCGGATGATCGAGAATGTCGTGGCGCATCTGGCGCGGAAGGCGAAGACGAAGGCGGCTTGAGGGGCGATCTCGGGCGTTGTGCCGGGCCAGCCCCCCTCTGGCCTGCCGGCCATCTCCCCCACAGGTGGGGAGATTGGCTGGGGGGCGGCCGCTCGCTCCACTCTTGCGCCGTGACGAAAAGCGTCATTGTTGGCTGAGGCCGTGCCACTGGCCGATCTCCCCCCTTGTGGGGGAGATGCCCGGCAGGGCAGAGGGGGGTGTCACACCCTCGACGCCAACCATGATACTCCACCATTGACATCTCCCTGCAAATCGGAACATTTCGCGAACAGCAAATAAGGAATGTCGCCGTGGCCAATGCTGAGAAGTTTATCGTGCTCCCGTATCGCAAGAACAGGGGAAACCTGGTGCCGGGCGAGATGCGGCAGGCGTCGAATGCGGTGAGTGCGGAGAAGATCGCGAGTTCCATGGCGTCGCGTTTTGTTGGCGTGGCCGCCTATGCGGTGATCGTCGATGAGGAATCCGGTGACATGTCGTCGCCGCGGCTGCTGGCGCGGCATGGCGAGATCGCCGATCTCAATCCTGCGTAACCGATGGAAACCTCGCTCTATCTTCCGGTCAAAGCCTTTCTCGAGACGGCAGGCTATGCCGTCAAGGGCGAGATCGGTGGCTGTGATCTCGTTGGGCTGAGCGAGGGCGATCCGACGGTGGTCGTCGTCTGCGAGCTGAAGCTGAGCTTCAATCTGGAGCTCGTGCTGCAGGCGGTGGACCGGGCTGCGATGAGCGACGAGGTGTGGATTGCGGCACGGGTTTCGGCCAAGGGGCGTGGGCGCGAGGCGGACAAGCGATACCGCGATCTCTGCCGCAGGCTGGGGATCGGCATGCTCGGCGTTTCCGATACCGGCGAAGTCAGCGTCATCGTCTCATCGATATCGCCGATGCCGCGGACCAATCCGAAGCGGCGCTCGCGGCTGGTGCGCGAGCATCAGCGCCGCCGTGGCGATCCCGTGCTCGGCGGCAGCACGCGCGTGCCGCAGATGACGGCCTATCGACAGCAGGCCCTGATCTGCGCCGCGGCACTTCAGCAGGGACTGGCGCGGCCGCGGGACATGAAGGCGCAGGCGCCGGATGCCGGGAAGATCCTGCTCAGCAATGTCTATGGCTGGTTCGAGCGGCTGGACAAGGGCGTCTATGCGCTGACACCATCCGGTGCGGAGGCTCTCCTTCGCTGGCCGCAGACCGTGGTCTTTGTTGCCGATGGCGCTGTGGCGGCCTCGGACGGCGCGTGATCTCAGGCGCCCGGGGCGCCGCGCTTTTATCATTTCTTGCCATGGCCGAGGATTTGCGTCGCCCTAGCTTATCCGTCGTGAACAAAGCTGCGATGCTCGCTGGGGCCGCAATGGGTCCAGCCAAAATCCCCGAGGCTCGACCATGGTTACTTTCACGCTCAATGGACAGACGAAGACTTTCGACGGCGATCCGGATACGCCGCTCCTGTGGGTCATCCGCGATTTCGAAAAGCTGACAGGCACGAAATATGGCTGCGGGGTTGCCCAGTGCGGCGCCTGCACCGTGCATATGGATGGCTTCACCCGCCGCTCCTGCATCACCCCGATCTCGACCGTCGACGGATCGGAGATTTTCACGATCGAGGGCGT
Source organism: Rhizobium sp. OAE497 (assembly GCF_040546565.1). Taxonomy (NCBI): domain Bacteria; kingdom Pseudomonadati; phylum Pseudomonadota; class Alphaproteobacteria; order Hyphomicrobiales; family Rhizobiaceae; genus Rhizobium; species Rhizobium sp. OAE497. The sequence goes on along the minus strand of NZ_JBEPOA010000001.1, from coordinate 2,610,674 downwards.
CGAGGGCAAGGAGGCCGATGCGGTGAAGGCTGCCTGGGTCAAGATCGACGTGCCGCAATGCGGATACTGTCAATCCGGCCAGATCATGTCGGCCGTCTCGCTGCTGCAGAACATCCCCAAGCCCACCGACGAGGATATCGACGGGGCGATGGCCGGGAATATCTGTCGATGCGCCACCTACCACCGGATCCGCGCGGCCATTCACAATGCCGCCCAGTCGATGGAGGGTTGAGCCATGACCATTCAGGAGATTGCAACGACACGCCGCGGCTTTCTTGCCGGCACCGGCGGCCTGGTGATCGGCTTTGCGCTGATGCCGAAGAGCTCGGCCTTTGCCGCCGAGAAGGGTGTGCAGGCGGGCGGCGCCGACGCGCTGGTGACGCTGAACACATTCGTCAGGATCGGTAGCGACGATACGGTGACGATTCTCTCCAAGCATATCGAATTCGGGCAGGGGCCTTTCACGGGTCTCGCGACGCTGGTTGCCGAAGAGCTCGATGCCGATTGGGGACAGATGCGCGCGGTGCATTCGCCGGCCGACGACAAGGTCTATGCGAACCTCGCCTTCGGCCTGCAGGGAACCGGTGGGTCTTCGTCGATCGCCAATTCCTATGAGCAGTTCCGGCAGGCGGGCGCGACCGCGCGCGCCATGCTGGTCGCCGCTGCTGCCGACGAATGGAACGTTCCGGCCGGCGAAATTACGGTCGAGAAGGGCCGGGTCAGGCATGCGGCTTCCGGCAAGGACAGCGGCTTTGGCGCGCTGGCGACGAAGGCCGCGGGCATCAAGCCGCCGGCAGACGTCAAGCTCAAGGATCCCTCGAAGTTTACGCTGATCGGCCAGGAGCTGCCGAAGCTCGATACGGTGTCGAAGACCAACGGGCAGGCGGTCTACACGCTGGATATCGTGCCGGACAATCTGCTCGTTGCCGTCGTCGCCCATCCGAACCATTTCGGCGCTGGGGTGAAATCCTTCGACGATAGCGAGACCCGCAAGGTCAAGGGCGTCGTCGATGTCAAGCAGCTGCCGCAGGGTGTTGCCGTCTATGCCGACAACACCTTTGCGGCGCTGAAGGGCCGGTCGGTGCTGAAGGTCGATTGGGATCTGTCGAAGGCAGAGACGCGTTCGAGCGACCAGCTCTCGGCCGATTATGCCAAGGCGCTCGGCGAGAAGGGGATCACCGCTTCGGAGAAAGGCGACGTCGAAAAAGCCTTCACCGATACCGGGCTGAAGACGCTGGAGGCGCAGATCATCTTCCCGTTCCTGGCGCATGCGCCGATGGAGCCGCTCGATGCCGTCTTCATCAAAGCGTCGGACGGCAGCCTCGATGTCTATAACGGGGCGCAGTTCCCCGGCATGGACAAGGCGACGGCGGCCAAGATCACCGGCATCGATCCGGCAAAGGTGCGGCTGAACACGCAGATCACCGGCGGCAGCTTCGGGCGCAAGGCGCAGTTCGGCTCGCCCTATATGCAGGAGGCGGCGTCGGTTTTCGCGGCGACCGACCAGTCGCGGCCGGTCAAGCACATGTGGACGCGCGAGGACGATATTCGTGGCGGCTATTACCGGCCGATGTATCTCCACAAGATGCGCGGCGCCATCAATGCCGATGGCCGGATCGTTGCCTGGGACCAGGCGATCGTCGGGCAGTCGATCATGGGCAAGGCCGATCTCGACAGTACTTCGGTCGAAGGCGCTTCGGACCTGCCCTACGATGTGCCGAACCTTAGGGTGGTCTCGCATAATGTGAAGCTGGCGATCCCGCCGCTCTGGTGGCGGTCGGTCGGCCATACGCATACCGGTTTTGCCGTCGAGACCTTCCTCGACGAGCTCTTCCAGATGGTTGGCAAGGATCCCGTGGAAGGGCGGCTCGAGCAGCTGACGGAAGACCCGCGCTATGCCGGTGTGCTGAAGAAGGCGGCGGAGCTTGCCGATTGGGGCGGGACGGTCCAGGAAGGACGGCAGCGCGGCGTTGCCGTGGTCAAGAGCTTCAACACCTATGTCGGCCAGGTGGTCGAGGTTTCCGCCGGTGCCGATGGGGCGCCGCGGGTCCACAAGGTCTGGTGCGCCGTTGATTGCGGCGTGGCGATCAATCCGAATGTCATCAAGGCGCAGATGGAAGGCGGCATCGGCTATGGGCTCGGTGCGGTGCTCTTCGATGCGGTGACCTTGGGTGAGGGTGGCGCGATCATGCAGTCGAATTTCCACGATTACCGCTCGATCCGCATCAACGAGATGCCGGATGTGGAGGTCGCCGTCATCAAATCCGGCGAACCACCGACAGGGGTGGGAGAGCCGGGCGTGCCGCCGGTCGGGCCGGCGACGGCCAATGCCTGGCGGCGGCTCACCGGTGCGCCGGTGCGCAGCCTGCCGATCGTTGCCGTGGCGACGAGCTGAGGGAGGCCGGTATGACAAGCAGATTGGCACTCGCCTGCATGGCAGGCGGTCTCTCCCTTCTTGCGGCCTTGCCCGTATCGTTCATGGCGCTGGCGCAGACGGCGCCTGAAACCGACAAGACGACCCTGAAGCCGGTCGCTTCCTTCGCATCGATCGCCGATCAGAAGGCGCGGTCGGTGGCGCTGTTCGAAGAGGCGGGCAAGGTGATCGAGCATCCGCGATGTCTGAACTGCCATCCTGCGGGCGACAGGCCGCTGCAGACGATGGCAATGCACCCGCACCAGCCGCCGGTGACGCGCGGCGATGGCGGCATGGGCGTGCCGGGCATGATGTGCAACACCTGCCATGGACCGGAGAATGCTACGATCGTCGGCCAGTCGCCGACGCTGAAGAGCATTCCCGGCAATCCCGCCTGGCATCTGGCGCCGATCGAAATGGCCTGGGTCGGCAAGTCGCTCGGCGAGATCTGTCAGCAGCTGAAGGACCCGAAACGCAATGGCGGCCGCGATCTCTCGAAGATCGTCGAGCACATGTCGCATGACAGCCTCGTCGGCTGGGGCTGGAACCCGGGCGATGGGCGCGAGCCGGCGCCGGGAACGCAGGCAGAGTTCGGCGAGCTGATCAAGGCCTGGGTCGATACCGGTGCGGCCTGCCCGGCGGGCTGAGTCTTCAGGCGCCGGTCATGGCCGGCGCTTGATGATCCTCAGATTGAGCTCCCAGCGCTGTTCGAAGCCGAGCGCCTTGTAGAGGGCGATCGCGCCGCTGTTGATGGCGTTGACGTGGAGATAGGTCGTTGCGCCGCTTGCGGCGATCTGGCCGGCGACATAGCGGAACATCAGCTTGCCCAGGCCCTTGCCCTGGAAGTCCGGGTGGGTGCAGAGGCCGCTGAGTTCGGTGAAGCCGGTCTGGCGCAGCCGCTGGCCGCCCATGGCGATCAGCCGGCCGCCTTCCTTGATGCCCCAGAAGGCGCCGAGCTTCTGTGCGCCGAGCGTGAAGGGGCCGGGCTTGGTCAGCTGGGCGAGCGCCAGCATCTCGGCGGCATCGGCTTCGGTTAGCCTGACGATGCGGGGATCGGAGATTTCCGCATGCGGCGTGCTGCCGATCATCTGCACGAGCGTGGCTTCGCCGACGATGTCGAAGCCATCGGGGATGGTGATCGTCTCGGGCTCGACCAGCGCCATCACCTCGCCGGCGCTAGCAAGCTTTGCCAGGGCTTCCAGGCTCTCGCGGCTATTATCGCCGGCAGCGGCGAAGGGCACGATCGATGGCGGGTAGCGCCGCGCCAGCGCGCCGCCTTCGGCAAGTCCGGCATGTTCCGTCTGCAGTGCGTTCCAGATCGGGCGGTCGAGGATATGGGGCATTATTTCGTCTCCTTGGCCTGAGCGCGGCGGATGAGGGGCGCCGCGGCGAGGCCGTCTTCAATGGCAGAGAGTTGATCGAGGATCGGGCCGTCGAGGCCGCCGCAGAGATCGGTGACGGCGGCGGCGATGCGCGGCCAGATTTCGGCACGCGAGAGATCGATGAGTTCTTGGCCGCGCGGCGTCAGCGAGACGAGCTTGCGGCGCTGGTCGCTGGCCGAAGGTTCGATGGCGACGAGCTCGAGTTCCAAAAGCTGGCCGACTGTGCGCGTGGCGCCCGGCTGGGTGATGCCGACCGATTGGGCGAGCTCGCCGATCGTCAGCGGTCCGGCGCGATCGATCGCGGCGAGGAACGGATATTGCCCGGCCTGAATGCCGAGGCCTGCCTCGTCGATGAACTGCTGGGTATCGGCCTGCAGCCGTTCGCCGATACGGCGCAGCCTGCTGCCGAGCGTCAGGAAGCCCGAGGTTCGCACGATGTCTTCGATCACTGTCAGCTCCATTTGCATGCGAAGTTATATAACGTGTTATGTAAATTTCGTCAAACGGGATTTGCGGCTTTTGACCTTTGACAAACCGGCTGGCTTGAACCATATGGACCGCATTGGCCGCCTGCGCGATTTTCGCGCGGGCGGTTTTGCGTTTGAATGGGCTATGTGCTGCAATTCATTCGCATCCGCAGAGGGATAAGCGATGAACGAACAAGGCAACCTGACCGTCCGCCGGCTGGCATTCTGGGGCATTCCGATGTCGCTCGGGGTCATGGGATTGAAGCTGGTCGCCTGGTGGGTGACGGGCTCCGTGGCGCTGCTCTCCGATGGACTGGAATCCTTCGTCAACGTCGTGGCGGCCTTCATCGCCTTCTTCGTCATCCGCTATGCGCAGAAGCCGGCCGACCACGACCACCCGTTCGGCCACCACAAGGCCGAATATCTCTCGGCGGTCACGGAGGGCGTGCTGATCGTCGTCGCCGCCCTGTTGATCGTCAAGGAATCCGTCGGCTATCTCGCCGAGCCAAAGATGCTGGAAGCGCCGGCGCTGGGTCTGGCCATCAACTTCGCGGCCGGCGTCATCAATTTCGTCTGGGCGCGGCTGTTGATCCGCGTTGGCCGGCAGTATCGCTCGGCGGCGCTGACGGCCGATGGCCAGCATATCATGTCGGATGTGGTGACTTCGGTGGGCGTGCTCGCCGGCCTGCTTCTGGCGCTGGCGACCGGCTACCCGATCTTCGACCCGGTGCTCGCCATCCTCGTCGCCATCAACATTCTCTACCAGGGCTACAAGGTGATCTCGCATTCGATCGGCGGCCTGATGGACCATGCGGCGGAGCCCGAGGAGGAAGAAGCGATCAAGCAGGCGATCGCCACGCATGCGCAGGGCTCTCTCGGCGTCCACGACCTGAAGACGCGCCGGGCCGGCGCCCGTGACCTTCGTGGACTTTCACATGGTCGTTCCGGCTGATATGTCGGTGCGCGAAGCCCACGATATCTGCGACCGCCTTGAAGATGCCATCCGCGCGGTGCATCCGGGCGCCAGCATTGCCATTCACGTCGAGCCGGAGGGCGAAAAAGCCCATGGGCTGCGCGTCAAAGTCATAAAGGAAGCATGATGCCTGAAACCGATGTCTCCAGCCTGTCCATGCTGGGTCACCAGACGGAGACAGCGAAGTCTCCCGAGGAAGCCGTTCTCGAAAAGGTGCCGTCGAACCAGGCGGGCACCGATTTCGTCGTGCGTTTCACCGCGCCGGAATTCACCTCGCTCTGCCCGATGACCGGCCAGCCGGATTTCGCCCATATCGTCATCGATTACATCCCCAATGAGTGGCTGGTGGAATCGAAGTCGCTGAAGCTCTTCCTGCATTCCTTCCGCAATCACGGGGCATTTCACGAGGATTGCTCGATCTATATCGCCAAGCGGATCGTCGAACTGCTCGACCCCAAGTGGCTGCGCATCGGCGCCTACTGGTATCCGCGCGGCGGCATCCCGATCGACGTCTTCTGGCAGACCGGCAAGCCGCCGGAAAATGTCTGGCTGCCGGATCAGGGTGTCGCGACCTATCGCGGCCGCGGCTGATGAGAAGTTGAGGCGAGGGCGGTGCCGCCCTCGCTTTTTTGTTAGCGGCTAGACGTCGAAGCTGCCGTCGCCGGACTGGTCGTTTCCGTCGTCATAATCGTTATCGTCGTCGTCATTGCTGTAGTCGGCTTGCTGGACGTTGTTGCTGTTGTCGTCATTGCGGTCGGCCGCCGTATCGTTCTGCGGATTCTGGTCGCCGTAGTAGTTGTTGATGACGGTCTCTTCCGTCGGTGCCGGCGTATTGCCGAAAGGGCTTGCGCCGAAGGGAGAGCCCCAGCCGAGCGACGACATGTGATTGCCGAAAATGCCGCTCAGCGAATTGGCAAGCAGCACGCCGCCTGCGACGCCCGCCGCCGTGCCAAGCGCGCCGCGCAGGAAGCTGCCGCCTGCCGATGGGCCTGACGGCTGCGGGTTCCACGGGCCGGACGGCTGCTGCTGTTGCGGGCGCATCGGGCGGACGTTGTCGTCATAGTCGCGGTCCTGATAGCTCTGGCGCGGGGCGTTGCCCCAGGGGCCGGAGGGCTGGGCGGCCTGCTGGGTCTGGCCGCTGCCGAAGATCGAGCTCAGGAAGCCACCGCCCTGTTCGGCCTGGCGGTGCTCGCTCTCGCCGGCTTCGAGCTGGCGGACGCGCTCTTCGAGTTCCTGGATATGCTTCGAGGCGGCCTCGAGGCCCTTTTCCTGCACGATGACGGCCTGGGCGAGGTAGTAGGTCGTGTAGGGCTGTTCGCGCACGCCCTGTTCGATGAGGGCTTCGGCATCGCGGTCGCGCGGGGTGGCGGATGCGGTGCGTACCCGGTCAAAAAGGGTGGTCAGCAGTTGGCGTTCTTCCGGTGACATGACTGTCTCCCTTGCTCCTGTGGCATTCGTGCCTGCGTGAGGATGAGGTAGGAACCGATTCAGGCTTTTCAAAGCCTTGGCAACTTACATTTCGGTAAGCTAGTCGCGTGCCCAGATGCGCAGGGAGCCGAGCCCCGTAAAGCCCGATGCCAGCGCATTCTCGAGATCGTCGCCGCTCTCATAGCCGACGATCGGCTCGCCGGGGAAAAGCCGCCGCGCCTCGCGCACCAGCCCCGCGCGGACGGGGCCATGCTTTCCGCGGGCGGCAAAGACATTGGAATGACCGGTGACATCGGCCTGATGATTGAGGATGGCGCCGCCCTGCAGCGCCTTGCCGGAATAGGCGGCGAGGAAGGCAATTTGCGGGGCGTGGAGCAGCGGCTCGCCGAAGACGGGCGCTGCCTGAGTTTCACCGCCTGCCCAGGCTTTCTCCCAGTCGGCGAGCTCCGCGGCGGTTTCGATCCGCTTCCATGTCAGGCCGCCGTCTTCCTCATCGAAATCGTCATCGGCGTCGAGACCAATCCACTCGGCCTCGAACAGCACGGTGAAACCCTGCGGCGCCAGATCGAGGGTGCAATAACTGTCCTTGATGCCCCAGCCGCCGGACCGCGAGCGGGTGAGCACGGCGATCGCCTCTTCCTGTTCGGCGGCACTCTCGGCCCCGGTCAGCGTGATCGCGTCGGGATAGAAGGGCGGGGTGCCCTGGCGGTGGAGCCAGAGCGTGCGGGTGAACTCGCCGCGCTGACCCTGCGCGGCGCAGACGGCGTCGCACCAGAGCGCGTTGTTTTTGACCGCCCGATGAAGCAAAAGCGATGTCATCTTTTCCTCCCGCCTGGGGATAGCAGCATAATGCTGACAGATCCGGCGTTTGTCATAAGAATATCTTCACCCGTTCCGTGGCTTGTCTTTTTCCCGCATTGTTTTACGCATTGAGTCACACTATGTCCGGGAAACCCGAATGAAGCCGAGAGAGGTTCGAATGAACGACGAAGAACAAGAAGACAAGACCAAGGAACTGTCTTTGGGGAAGGACGCAGAGGCTAACCTCTTCAAATCGCGTTCGATCTTCATCTACGGCCCGATCACCATGGAGCTCGGCCAGAAGGTCTGCTCGCAGCTCGTGGCGCTTGCCGCAGCCAGCGACGAAGACATCCGCATTTACGTGAGCTCGCCTGGCGGCCACGTCGAGTCGGGCGATTCGATCCACGACATGATCAAGTTCATCAAGCCGAAGGTCTGGATGATCGGTACGGGCTGGGTCGCTTCGGCCGGCGCGCTCATCTATGTCGCGGCTCCGAAGGAACAGCGCCTTTGCCTGCCGAACACCCGCTTCCTGCTGCACCAGCCCTCCGGCGGCACGCGCGGCATGGCATCGGATATCGAGATCCAGGCTCGCGAAATCATCAAGATGAACGAGCGCCTGAACAAGATCTTCTCGGTCGCCACCGGCCAGCCGGTCGACAAGATCGCCAAGGATACGGATCGCGACTACTGGCTCTCGGCCGAAGAGGCCAAGGATTACGGCCTGGTGTCGCGCATCATCACCTCGCAGAGCGAGATCTGATTTTCAACGGGGCGTTCGCGCCCCGTTTTCCTTTCCGCCGGGCGGTCAGTTCGCCGGCTTCCAGCGCTCTTCGATGATTTCCTGCGCCAGCTCGAAGATGCCTTCCTCGTCATCTCCGGCATTGTCGCCGAGCAGCGCGATCGCTGCGTCGTAGACGGCGTTCTCCTCGTCGTCCGAAATGAGCTTCTTTTCGTTCAAAGTCTTGATCAGCGATGCGAGAATGGCGGCCGAAGAAAGGCCCACTGCTGCTCTGCTGATATCATCGGGATCGTCCGACATTCATTCACCTGGATTTTTGTGTTCTTCCCACCGCAACTAAATTAGGCTTTTTTGCTCGCATAGCAAGCATTTGCCATATCCTTGCTCGACCGGGCGTGTTCGTTGTCGGCAAACGCCAAATCACCTCTGCGGGGGATGACCGCGCATCCGGCTGCGGCAAAACCAATCCCACACCACATTCCATCCCTGATTGCGCAACCTGAGCGCAAGTTTTACGCATGTTTGGCGCGCCATGATAGCCGTATTGCCCGTGTATGCATTTCAGCGTGAGGTTTTGGGCCGGTCACCGGCAGACGAATTTTCGGGGGAAGATTCCATGACGAATACGAGCAGTGTTACGACAGGTTTCGCGCTTCTGTGGCGCGTGCCGGACAGGGTTCCGCAGCCGCCGGACTTCGACAAGATGCACTCAGCAGCGACTGGATCGTCGAGTGCCAAATCCGCAGACGAAACCAAGGTGACATCGGCAGACCTTCGCAATGCGGCGGATCGCTGGCAGGCGACCGCGATCCGCATCCTGATCGGCGGGGCGACGGATGACTCGATTTCGGCCACAACCAATAGCGTCGTCGATGCTGGGGCAGGCGACGACGCGGTGACTGTCGGAGAGAAGAGCTTCGTCGATGGCGGCGCCGGTGACGACAAGATCGGCGCCTGGTCGGACAGCGTCATCTACGGTGGCGAGGGCAATGACGAGATCGATGCCTGGAGCGGCAGCGAGATCGACGGCGGTGCTGGCAACGACACCATCAAGGCGTGGGCCGACAGCCGCGTCTCCGGTGGCGCGGGTGACGACATGATCGAAGCAGGAGGTGGTGGCAGCTATGTCGATGGTGGTGATGGCAATGATGATATTCGGGCGTTGTCCGGAACCGTCAGCGGCGGAAATGGCAATGACGTCATCAGTGTTTTCTCCGACGGACGCGTCGATGGCGGGGAGGGCGACGATGTAATCGACGCGTGGTCGGACAGCTACGTCGATGGTGGCTTGGGGGACGACACGATTGTAGTTCATTCCGGCAGTGTCGCTGTCGGCGGCAAAGGAAATGATACGATTGCCGTTGGAGGTGATGCAACAGTGCGGTTTGCCGCCGGTGATGGCCAAGACACTGTTTGGGCGGTAGGCAGCGCCAGCATCGAGTTCGGGAAAGGACTGAGCGCCGACAAGATGCGCGTCGAGCACAAGGATGGCAAAACCGTTATATCCTTCGACGGTCATCCGGATGACAGCGTGACGATCCAAGGCTTGTACAAAACCGCCACCATCGGCTTCGCCGATGGCTCGTCGCAGCAGATCGAGCAGCCCGTCGATCTTGAAGCCCAGGCGGCGCTCATCGCGCGGTTCAACGCGAACAAGGACAAGCCGCTTCCGTCATTCGCGACCAGATAGCGGCGGGCGAACGGCTGCCGGGCCGCATGCACTTGCCTGCGGCCCGTTCTCCATGCTCCATGCGGTATTCGTTTCACGCCCCCGAGTCCCGCGATGCTCAAAGATTTCTCCGTTCAAAGCCTGTTCATGGGCGTGCTCGCGGCTTTCGCGGGCTTTGCCAGTTCGTTTGCCGTCGTGTTGCATGGGTTGCAGGCGGTGGGCGCCACGGAGGCGCAGGCGGCTTCGGGATTGATGGCGCTTTCGCTGGGGCTTGGGATCTGCGCCATCGTGCTCAGCTTCACGACGCGGCTGCCGGTCAGCATGGCCTGGTCGACGCCGGGGGCGGCGCTGCTCGCCAGCACCGGGATCGTCGAGGGCGGCTTCAATGCGGCTGTCGGCGCCTTTATCGTCTGCGCGCTGCTGATCGTCGTTGCCGGCCTCTTCAAGCCGCTCGGCCGGGCAGTCGCCGCCATTCCGGCGCCGCTTGCCAATGCGATGCTTTCGGGCGTGCTGATCGGGCTCTGCTTCGCGCCGGTGAAGGCTGTCGGGTTCAATCCGTGGCTCGGGTTGCCGATCGTGCTGACCTGGATGGTGGTCGGCGCCTTCAAGCGGCTCCTGGCGGTGCCGGCGGCACTTGTGGCCTTCGGGCTGGTCGTGGCCTTCGGCGTCGATATTCCCGACGGGGCGGGGGCGGCTGTCGGCCGGGCGCTGCTGCCGACGGTCGAGTTCGTCACGCCCGTCTTCAATCTGCCGGCCTTCATTTCGATCGCGCTGCCGCTGTTCATCGTCACCATGGCGTCGCAGAACATTCCCGGCATCGCGGTCATGAAGGTCAACGGCTATGAGCCGAAGCCCGGGCCACTGTTTGCAGTATCAGGTGTCTTTTCGCTGTTCGCGGCGCCGTTCGGCGGCCATGCGGTCAATCTGGCGGCGATCACGGCGGCGATGTGTGCCGGGCCGGATGCGCATCCGGATCCAGCGCGGCGTTACTGGGCGGTGCTGGTCTGCGGCATCTGCTACCTTATCCTCGGGCCGCTCGCGGGTGCGGTGACGACCGCGGTGGCGCTGGCGCCGCCGATCCTGATCCAGGCGGTGGCCGGTTTGGCACTGGTCGGCGCCTTCTCGAGCTCGGCCATGTCTGCCTTCCAGGCGCCCGAGACGCGGGAAGCGGCGGCGATCACCTTCCTGGTCACGGCGTCGGGCGTTTCCTTCGGCGGCATTTCGGGCGCCTTCTGGGGGCTGCTTGCCGGTGGATTGATGATGGCGCTGCAGCAACTGGTGAAGGCGTCGAAGCGATAGAAGCCGGAAAGCATTGGAGAGGGGGTTGCCAGTTTTTGGTCCCGCGGATATAAGCCCGAGCATGAAGACGACAGGCGCAATGATTTCTGGCACGATTGCACGCGGGCGTATCGCCCTGCGCGACAATACGCGCGCGCTCACCTCGCTTCTTCTCCTCGGCCTTACGCGCGGTTGCCGGGTCCGTTGAGGAGCGCCCGGCGGCCGAAAAGCCCCGCAGGCCAACGCTCCTCGCGACTAATCCCAAAGAACTAAGATTGACCGAAATGAGGTCCGCGGTTGCTGTCGCCAATCCATTCGTGATGGTCTAAGACGCAAATTGCCGGGCTGAGGAGAGAAGACGATGGACTCTAAGACTCAAACTCCCGCAAAAGGCATGCAGTCGGCCGGCGTGAAGTATCGCCCCTATCCGCAGGTGAATATTCCCGATCGTACCTGGCCAACGAAGACGCTCACCAAGGCGCCGATCTGGTGCTCGGTCGACTTGCGCGACGGCAACCAGGCGCTGGTCGACCCGATGGGCCACGACCGCAAAGCCCGCATGTTCCAGCTGTTGCTGGACATGGGCTTCAAGGAGATCGAGATCGGTTTCCCCTCAGCCTCGCAGACCGACTTCGACTTTGCCCGCTGGTGCGTCGAAGAGGGCAATGTGCCTGACGACGTCTCGCTGCAGGTTCTCGTCCAGTGCCGCCCCGAATTGATCACCCGCACCTTCGAGGCGCTGCAGGGCGCCAACAAGCCGATCGTGCATTTCTACAATTCCACCAGCGAGCTGCAGCGCCGCGTGGTGTTTGCCAAGGATGTCCACGGCATCAAGCAGATCGCCGTCGATGCCGCCAAGATGATTTCCGACATGGCGGCCAAGGCCGGTGGCGGCTACCGCTTCGAATATTCGCCGGAGAGCTTCACCGGCACGGAGCTCGACGTGGCGCTGGAAATCTGCAACGCCGTCATCGCCGAGATGAAGCCGACGCCTGACAACAAGCTGATCATCAACCTGCCGTCGACCGTCGAGATGGCGACGCCGAACATCTATGCCGACCAGATCGAGTGGATGTGCCGCAACCTCGACAACCGCGAGAACCTGATCATCTCGCTGCATCCGCATAACGACCGCGGCACCGGTATCGCCGCTGCCGAGCTGGCGTTGCTGGCCGGTGCCGATCGCGTCGAAGGCACGCTGTTCGGCAATGGCGAGCGCACCGGCAATGTCGACGTCGTGACGATGGCGCTGAACATGTTTACGCAGGGCATCGATCCCGAGCTCGACTGCTCGGATATTGTGCGCATGAAGGACGTCTTCGAATATTCGAACCAGATGCCGATCGGCGAGCGTCATCCCTACGTCGGCGAACTGGTCTACACGGCCTTCTCCGGCTCGCACCAGGATGCGATCAACAAGGGCATGAAGGCGATCAAGGTCGCCAATCACCCGGTCTGGGAAGTCCCGTACCTGCCGATCGACCCGCAGGATGTCGGCCGCTCCTACGAGGCGATCATCCGCATCAACTCGCAGTCGGGGAAGGGCGGCATCGCCTATATCCTGCAGCAGGACTACGGCATCAACCTGCCGCGTAACCTGCAGGTCGAGTTCCGCGAAGACATCCAGCGGATCACCGATGAAGAAGGCAAGGAACTTCCCTCGAAGCGCATCTACGAGCGCTTCATCGAGCGCTACGTGACGCAGCCGACCGGCCGCATCAAGTTCGTCGATCACCACACTTTCGCGCATATCGACCGCAAGGGCGTGCGCGTCGTGGCGGCCGAGATCACCGATAACGGCGTGACCAAGCATATCGAAGGCCACGGCAACGGCCCGATCGACGGCTTCATCAACGCGCTCTCGGCCTATCTCGGCATCGAAATGTCGGTGCAGGACTATTCCGAGCACTCGCTGCAGAACGGCTCGAACGCCGCCGCGATCTCCTATGTCGAGACGGCCTATCCGGGCGGCAAGCTGTTCGGCGCCGGCATCAGCACCAACATCGTCGGCGCATCGCTCGAAGCGATCGTGTCGGCGGCAAACCGCGTGCTCGAAGTGAAGGCCGGAAAGCACTGAACGAAGCAAAGGGCGCGGCGGAGAGATCCGCTGCGCCCTTGATGTCTAAGACCGTCAGCTTAAAGCCTGCGAGAAAGTCGCGTCGACTTTTAAGCGGTCGTACTCCAGCAGCCAATGGCCGTATCGCTCGTAGAGAGCCTTCAAGGGCGTGCGGTCGATGGCGATAATATCCGCCCCCCGATCATCGTAGGCCAGCATTGCAATGCCGCGTTCTAGGTCGACGATATAGATCTCGGTCAATGATCGAGGTTTGGGCGATACGGGCAACTCTCTCGCGATGCTTGCCCAAAGAAGAATGTTGATCTGACCCGGCTCGTTTCGAAAGTCTGCGACATGCCAGTATCGGTATCGGTCGCTCTGTTCATCGTCGGGGCTGCCTTTTTCGGCGGGGCCAAAATCAGCCTTGAAGCCCATTTCTCTGAGCGTTCGAAATGAGGCCGTCGATGTTCGATGTTCGCCGCTCGCCCTCGTAGTAGCTGACGACAGCGGTGAGCTTCTCCGAGTCCGCAAATGCGGCACTGGCCAGCTCGCGGGCGCGATCGATCGCCTGCAGGAAACAGAGCGGTTCTTCCCGGATGCCTTCGGCCAGTTCAAAACGCAATGCGAATTGTGCCTGATAAAACAGCGCGTGCGGAAATTCTCTCCAGCCAAACACTCGGGAGATGCGCTCGGTCGGCAGCAGGCCAAGGCTTGAGTTCATAAGCGCGCCCCGTCGATGTTTTACGGAAGGGTCTTACTGATCGTTTGGGCCAGGCGACGCGAATCTAGATCGTGGCGGCGATTTCCATGGCGATCTGGCTGAGCGATGCTTCGGCCGATGGGCCGACCAGGACGTAGGCGGTGCCGGCATTGTGCCAGGTTACCAGGCCGATCTCGTCCTTGATCGTTTCCTTGAAATCTTCGGTTTCCGGCTGCTGCGTGTCCTTGCGGAAGTAGATGGTGATCAGGTCGCCATCGGCGCTGGAATAGACGAGTTGCCCGGTTGGCTTGCCGTCGCCCAGCACGACGCGGGCGCCTTGGAAGGTCCAGCCGTCATTGCTGAGATCGGGAACGCGGAAGGCGACGCCGACGGTCGAGGTGAGCCAGCTGGAAATCTCTTCGGCCTGCGACGCCGGCACTTCGACCAGATGGCGAGGCTGGCGGATGATCATGCGCTGGTAGCCGGCGATGTCGGCCAGCCAATCCTTGCTGCGGCCGCTGTCGTCGGCAATGTGCTGGTCGTCCGAAGGTGTCGGATCGCCGGGGCCGATGCCGACCAGATAACCGATGCCGCAACCGGCAACGAACAGGAGAATGGCGGCGGCCAGCGACTTGCGCCCCGACGGCGCGAACTTGAAGGCCGGACGGGTGGCGCGCGGGGCGAGGGGCGCCTTCGGAGGCTGCACGCTCTTGATCGAGCGCACGAGCGCCAGCGGCACGGGTTCCTTCAGCACGTCGTCGAGGCGGCGGCGGCCGAAATCGGCGCCGTGACGCAGCTTGTCGTAAAGCCTGCGGGCGCCTTCGTCACTGGCGATACGCTCTTCCAGCTCATGCTTCTCTTCCGGCGTCGTCTCGCCGTCGAGGAGGGCAGTCAGCTGGGCATCGAGCGGCAGTTTCTTGAAATCCGGCAAGGTTCAGTACCTGTGGTGAAAATCGTCGGCGAGGCTGGCGAAATGCAGCCTGGCGGCGGCAAGCTGCGCCGAAACGCCGGTTGCCGGAATGCCCATGATATCGGCGGTCTGCTCGTAGCTGTGGCCTTCGACCACGGTCAGCAGGAAGATGCTCGCCAGGCCTTCCGGCATCTCGGCCAGCATGTGGTGGATCAGATCGGTATCGGTGACCGTGGCGCGCTCGCGGGCGGCTTCACGGATATCAGTGACGTTGCCCTTGGGAGCTGCCGTGCGGGCGCGCCGCTTGCGGCCGTCCTCGTTCCACAGCTGGCGGGCGAGGGTGTAGACCCAGCTTTCCAGGCGGCCTTCGCCGTTCCACTGATGGCTCTTGGCGACGGCGCGCTGGCAGACGGTCTGGACCAGTTCGTCGGCGCTCGCCGTATCGCCCGTCAGCGCAATCGCAAAGCGGCGCAACCGAGGCAGCAGGCCTACAAGGTCGCGTCTGATGTCGATGGTCGTTACGGGCTGACGCATAATCTCATTTCATGAACATGTCCGGAGCGAAGCATCCGGTGCGGGTCGTATTTTTATATCGCGTATGTGACCTTTATGAAACAAGTTTGACGCGCTCCGCAACAGGAAGAGCGGCTAAGCGGCAGTTTCCCAAAGGTTTTCTGCCGCTCATCACGTTCAGTTGTTTTCAATAGGTCCGGTAACCGTTCAGGCTTTGCAGCAGAGCGCGGTAGGCCCAGGTATTTTCGCCGCCGCGATCGCGAATCTCGACGAGCTGAACCTTGGCACCCTGCACGTCTCCTTGTTCCACCAAAGCCTGGCCCATGTATGACCGGGCGAGAATATAATTCTCGTCGGCCTGCAGCGCCTTGCGATAGTAGGACATGCCGAGTTCGAAGCGGCCGGCCTTGCGGTTGGAATAGCCGAGATAGTTGAGGATGCGCGGATCGTTCTGGTTCCTGGCGAGGTTGAGGATGTTGATGGCATTCTCATACTGGCCGGCATAGGCGAATTCGCGGGCGAACTGGTAGAGCTCGTCGTCGTTGAAGCTCTGCTTCTTGGCGTCGACACATTCCTTCTTCTGCTTGTCCCAGACTTTGCCGTCGGCGCATTTGGTCGTCGTCTCGGTCTTCGGCGGCGGCTTGGTTTCGTCGCTCTCGTCGCCGACCGCGAAGGCCGGTGCGGCAAGCGCGGCGGCAAGGCCGAAGGCGAGGGTGAGGCGGCAGATACGGTTGGCGGCGATGCGCATGGCGGGCTCCCTGGTCCGGCGTCGATGGCGGGATTGTACGCCTCGATTTGGAAATACCAAGGGCAGGATCGCCGGATCGGAAAAATCCTCAGAAAGCGATTCAACACGCGGCGAAACTGATTCCGCTCTTGCCGCTAAAGCTTGAAAATATCGACGCTTTCGGGCGATACGCCATCGCCGCGATCATTGAGGCTGAAGCGCTCGCCCTTCAGCTCCCAGGCGCCGGGCGAGCCGTCGATCGAGAAGAGATTGTATGCGGCGCGCGGCTTCATGCCGCCCGGTCCCTGCGAGGCGGACGCGATGCCGACGACGGGCACGGGGCCGGTCTGGCCCTTCAGCCAATAGAGCGTGTTCAGATGGGTGTGGCCGTGCAGCACAAGCTCGGCGCCGCCGCTGGTGACGACGGCGGCAAAGCGGCGGATGCCGATCATCCGCTTGTGGAAAGACGTGGCGCCGCGGATCGGCGGGTGGTGGATCATCACCACGCGGAAGAGGCCGGCCTCACCGGCAGCGCGCAGCATGTTGACCGCCTCGCGGGCCTGGCGCTGGCCGAAGAAGCCGCTGGCGGCGAAGGGTGGAGTGGCGACGGCCGTCGAGCAACCGACGATCGCGACTTTGCCGCGGATGCGCAGATAGGGGAAGATGTGCTTGTCTTCCTCCCATTGCGGCGGCGCTAGGTCGCCGCGGACGTAGTCGTACCAGGCGCGCATCGATTTCTCGTAGGCACCGGGCACATAGGCATCGTGATTGCCGGGGACGATCGAGGTTTCCTCGGGATCGCCGAGCTCGCGAAGCCAGGCGGCGGCCGAGCGGATCTCGAGGCCGCTTGCGAGATTGACGAGGTCGCCGGTGACGGCGAGATGATCGGCCTCGCGGGCGCGGATATCATCCAGAAGCAGGTCGAGCGTTCCGCCGAAAAGATGCTTGCGCCGGTTGCGGTGCCAGTTCACAAAGCCGGTGATGCGCTTCGAGAAGAGCTCGCGGATCGAAAGACGGGGAAGTGGGCCGAGGTGAATATCGGAGATATGCGCGAGCTTGAACATGCTACGACACATAGACCAGGATATTTACAATTCAAACACATCCGCTTGAACGAAATAGTGAAAACGGAACGATGGCGAATAACGAGATCAGGTCCTGGCAATCGAAAATTCTGATGCAGGTCGTCCACGTCTATTTCGCCGCGACGCGGGGAATGACGATGGGCGTGAGGGCTGCGTGCTTCGATCCGTTGGGCCGCGTCTTCCTGGTGCGACACAGCTATGTGCCGGGCTGGCATATGCCGGGCGGCGGCATCGAGCGGCGGGAGACCTCGCATGATGCGCTGGTCAAGGAACTGCGGGAAGAGGGGAACCTGAGGATCATCGGCGAGCCGAAGCTCTTTCAGGTCTATCTGAATACGTCGGCGAGCCGCCGCGACCACGTGGTCTTCTACCGCGCCGATGTCGAGCAGACGGCGCCGCGCAAGCCGGATGCGGAGATCGTCGAGAGCGGCTTCTTTGCGCTCGATGCATTGCCCGAGGGCACGACCGAGGCGACGAAACGCCGCCTTCGGGAGCTGAGCGGCGAGGAACCCGCCGCTCATTACTGGTGATCCTCAGGCGGCAGCCGCCAGCTTGGCGCGGCCATGCGGCCGGTCGAGATCGAGATCGGGGCCGACGGGGACGATGCCGGTCGGGTTGATCGTCTTGTGGCTGCGGTAATAATGCTCCTTGATATGGCGCATGTTCACCGTCTCCTTGACGCCCGGCGTCTGGTAGAGATCGCGCAGGTAGGCCGACAGGTTCGGGTAGTCGTCGATGCGGCGGATGTTGCACTTGAAGTGGCCGACATAGACGGGGTCGAAGCGCACCAGTGTCGTGAACAGCCGCCAGTCGGCCTCGGTCACCCGGTCGCCAAGGAGATAGCGGCCCTTGCCGAGGCGCTCTTCCAGGGCATCCAGCGTGCCGAACAGCTTGACGACATTCTGCTCATAGGCCTCCTGCGTCGTCGCAAAGCCCGCCTTGTACACGCCGTTGTTGACGGTGTCGTAGACCAGCGCGTTGATTTCATCGATCCCGGGAGCGAGGTTTTCAGGATAGAAATCCTGCGTCGAGCCGGTCAGGTGGTCGAAGGCACTGTTGAACATGCGGATGATTTCGGACGATTCGTTGTTGACGATCGTGCCGGTCTGCTTGTCCCAGAGGACGGGAACGGTGACGCGGCCCGAATAGTTCGGATCGGCCTTCACGTAGATTTCCCAGAGCGCCTTGGCGCCGAACAGATGGTCGCCGGTGGCGCCGTCGCTGATCTTGAACTCCCAGCCGTTCTCGACCATCAGCGGATCGACGACGGAGACGGAGATCAGGTCTTCGAGCTTCTTGAGCTTGCGGAAGATCAGCGTGCGGTGCGCCCAGGGACAGGCGAGCGACACATAGAGATGATAGCGCCCGGCCTCGGCCTTGAAGCCGCCGGTGCCGGAAGGACCGGCCTCGCCATCCTTCGTCACCCAGTTGCGGAATTGCGAGGCAGCGCGCTTGAAGTGCCCCTTGCTTTCCTTCGTATCGTACCAGACGTCATGCCAGACGCCTTCCACCAGCATGCCCATTGTGCGTTTCCTTCGAATTGGTCTCGTTGACGCAAAGATATCGCAGCCGCGCGCGCTTTGCAGTGGGCAAAGATTGAACAGTGCGTCACAGCGATTTTCACCCCGCCGCATTTTGCGTTGGACGGCGGAAATTTTTCCTGCTATCGGCCATTTCACATTTTTCTGCGGAACCCGATTTGATGTACGCAATCAGAAGCCTGCGACGACGCTGAAGCTCCCGAACGCCTGAAGGGCGTGTTCGAGAACCCATGCTGTCTGTCTATCCGGTTTCTGTCTCATCATGCATAAGCACGATCTGGTCTACCTCACTGAGGATGCGTCTCACGACGCCGCTATCGAACTCATCAACGAAGAAGCATTCGGTCCGGGCCGCCATACCCGCGCTGCCGCTCGTATTCGCGAGCAGGGGCCGCATGACCGTTCGCTCTCCTTCATCTGTGCCGATGACGGCGAGACCATCGCCTCGGTGCGGATGACGCCGGTGCAGGCGGGCAGCGTCAAGGCGCATCTGCTCGGACCGCTCGCCGTGCGGCCGTCGCACAAGAGCCGGGGGATCGGGCGCGAACTGGTGCGGATCGCTCTCGAGGCCGCCAAGCGCAGGGGGTCGGAGGCTATCATTCTGGTTGGCGACCCGCCCTATTACTGCCAACTCGGGTTCGAACGGGTCGCCCACAACGCGCTCAACTTCCCGGGTCCGGTCGATCCGGCGCGTGTTCTCGTCGTGCCGGTCAGCGACGACGCTCATCAGCGTCTCAAGGGTTCAATTAGCTGGCGTAAATAGAGCTTATCGTCTATCAAACCCCTGATTTCCTTGGGACTCACCAGGGCTGCGCGATGGGGGACGGCGAATGAGCGGCATTTCCATGGACGAGGCGCTCGACCGCGCCGGAACGGGGGCGTTCCAGAAGCGGCTGATGGGCATATTCGGTCTCGTCTGGGCTGCCGATGCCATGCAGGTGCTTGCCGTCGGCTTTACCGCCGCATCGATTGCCGCGACATTCCAGCTGACCGTGGCGCAGGCGCTGCAGACGGGAACGCTCTTCTTTCTGGGCATGCTGATCGGCGCCATGCTGTTCGGTCGGCTGGCCGATCGCTGGGGACGGCGCTATGTGCTGATCCTGACCGTCGCCTGCGACGCGCTGTTCGGTCTGCTGTCGATCTTTGCGCCCGATTTTACCAGCCTGCTGATCCTGCGCTTCCTGACCGGCATGGCGGTCGGCGGCACGCTGCCGGTCGACTACGCGATGATGGCCGAATTCCTGCCATCGAAGAACCGCGGGCGCTGGCTGGTCATGCTCGAAGGCTTCTGGGCGGTGGGAACGCTGATCGTGGCGCTCGCGGCCTGGGCGGCAAGCGTCGCAGGCGTGGCCGATGCCTGGCGCTATATCTTCGCCGTGACGGCGGTGCCGGCGATCCTCGGAGTGGCGCTGCGCTTTTTCGTGCCGGAATCGCCGCTTTACCTGCTGCGTTCCGGCCGGGCGGCCGATGCCAAGGCAATCGTCAACCGGATGCTGGAAGCCCACGGCAAGCCGCCGCTTGCCGCCGGCGAGGAGATCGTGGCCGCGCCGCATGCGGCTTCCGAGGGGTTGTTCTCACCGCCGCTTCGCCGCCGCAGCCTGATGATTCTCGCTATCTGGTTCCTCGTCTCCGTTTCCTATTACGGCGTCTTCACCTGGATGCCGGCGCGGCTGGCGGGCGATGGCTTCGGCTTCGTGCGCGGTTATGGCTTCCTGGTCTTCGTGGCGCTGGCGCAGATCCCCGGTTACGCGCTCGCCGCCTATGGCGTCGAGGCCTGGGGCAGGCGGCCGACGCTTGTTGGATTCTGCCTGCTGTCGGCGGCGGGTTGCCTGCTGTTCGTGCTGTCGCCCGACGACGTGCTGATCGGGGCTTCGTTGCTGCTCATGAGTTTCGCACTGCTCGGCACCTGGGGCGCTCTCTATGCCTATACGCCGGAGCTCTATCCGACCGGATCGCGGGCGACCGGCATGGGGGCGGCGGGTGCTATGGCTCGTCTCGGCGGACTGGTGGCGCCGTCGGTGATGACCTTTGTCGTATCGCTGGGGCTTGGCGTGGCGATCGGGCTCTTTGCCGGGCTGCTGGTCATTGCCGCCATTGCGGCGCTCGCCATCGACGCGGAGACGCGTCAGGCCTCGCTTGGCTGAAAGCGCTTCTTCAGCCAAGTGAAGGTGTGGCCGCCGGCAAATTCGCCGAGTGAGCCGATTGTCTCATAACCGTAGCGCCGGTAGACGCCGAGGGCATCGGGACTCATCGTATCGATGAAGGCGCCAATGCAGCCGCGGCGTTTGGCTTCGTCTTCCGCCATCTGCAGCAGCGTTCCGGCCATACCCTTGCCGCGCATATCCTCGGGAACGAAGAGCATCTCGATATAGAGCCAGTCGCGGGCCGTATAACCGACGAGGCCGCCATTGATCTCGCCGTCGTCGCCGCGCAGGCGGATCGCCAGTTTCTCGCGGCCGCTCTCGCCGAAGCGGGTTACGTTATAGGCGATCAGCGGGTTGGCGATCTTCTTGCGGTCCTTCTTGGAGAGGACCTTGGTGACCTTCAGCTTCTGCGGAGCCATGGCTGAACCTTTCGGCGGCGATCTCTATCGCCTGCCGATATCAGAGTCGTCAGTTCGACAAAATGGCTCAGCGCCCTTCACGCCACCACATGGCGCCGAAGGCGAGGAGGAGAACGCCGACACCGGCGAAACCGGCAAAGAGCGGCAGCGTGTTGATGCCCTTCAATACCGTCTCGTTGGTGAGCTTGATCTGCATGCGCTCGTTGTCGGCGACGCGGATCTGGCCGCGAACGGGGAGAACCGGCGGCACTTCGATCGCGCCATTGGCATCCGAAACACGAGCGACGAGACCGCGGGTCTTGTCGGTGATCGGCTTCAGCACATCGGTGGTCGAGACCATCGCCTTGAATTCCGGCGCATCGACGGCGCCGACATGGACGAGGGTGGTAAGGTCGCCGTTGCGGATCTCGAAGAGGCCGATCTCATCCATCTTCTTCTCGGCCTTGTAGAGACCGGGCTCGGACTGGGCGAGCGGCAGGTCTTCGGTCTTGCCGGAGGGGTAGCGTACGGTGGCCGGGCCGGGATCGCCACCGATCGTCTGGCGGGTGATCTCAAGCGTGCGGCCTTGGGCGCGGGCGGTCAGCGCCTCTTCTTCCAGTGCAGGTTCCTTCATCAGCCAGTGGGCGATGCGGCGATAGAGCGACACATGCGGGCCGCCGCCTTCGAAGCCGCGGGCCCAAAGCCAGCCCTGATCGGAGAGCAGCATGGCGACGCGGCCCTGACCGGCACGGTTCAGCACCAGCAGCGGATTGTTATCGGCGCCGACCATCACCGTCTGGCCCTGCGGCTGCTCGACACCGACGGAGCGGAACCAGCGGCCCCAATGCGGCGGCTCGTCGGCGGAGCCATCGAGGCCGCGGGTGACCGGATGCTTGCGGCCCTCGTCGGAGAGGCGCGGATAGAAGGCCTTCTCGATCATCTGGCCGGTTGGGCGCCGCGGGCAGGACCGACTGCAGCGGCGTCAGCGCGATCGAATCCTGACCGGCATGTTCGGGGCCGGCGGCGATCAAGAGCGCACCGCCGTTTTCGACATATTGGGCGATGTAGTCGTAATAGAGGATCGGCAGCACGCCGCGATGCTGGTAGCGGTCGAAGATGATCAGGTCGAAGTCCTTGATCTTGTCGACGAAGAGCTCGCGGGTCGGGAAGGCGATCAGCGACAGCTCGTTGATCGGCGTGCCGTCCTGCTTTTCCGGCGGGCGCAGAATGGTGAAATGCACCAGATCGACCGAGGCGTCGGATTTCAACAGATTGCGCCAGGCGCGCTCGCCCGCATGAGGCTCCCCGGAGACGAGAAGGACGCGCAGGTTCTCGCGGATGCCGTCGATGACGTGGACGGCGCGGTTGTTGGCCTCCGTCACTTCGCCGGGCAGGGCCGCGACGGCAAATTCCAGCACGTTGCTGCCGCCGCGCGGGACGCGGAAGGAAAAGGGCGTATCCTGGCCGGGCGTCGCCTGCAGCGTGGCGATTTCGTCGCCGTTCAGCTTGACGGTGACGGTTGCCGTACCGCCCGGGCTCGGGCCGTCATCGAAGACGCGCAACACGAGCTGCTGCTCTTCGTTGACGATGCCGAAGCGCGGCGCCTTGATGACTTCGATGCGGCGGTCGAATTCGTTCGGCTTGCCGGTGATCAGGCCATGGATCGGCGCGTCGAAGCCGAGCGCCTGGTTGACGCCGGGGACGTCGTGAACCTCGCCATCGGTCAGCATGATCGCGCCGCCGATACGGGCGGGCGGCACGTCGGCGACGGCGGCGGAAAGCGCGTTGAAGAGGCGGGTCGAGGGGGCGTCGGAATCCTCCGGCTCGGTCGCCTCGACATAACGCGGCTCGATATTCGGGAAGCGCGACAGCCGGTCCTTCAGCTGGGCCAGCGCATCGTCGGTCATCTTGATGCGTTCGGGCGTCTGCTGGCTCTGGCTGCGGTCGACGATGACGGGGACAACAGTCGACAGCGGTTCGCGGTCCTCCTGCATCAGCAGCGGATTGGCGAGAGCGGCAAGCAGGGCGATGGCGGCGACCGTGCGGATCCAGGCGCCGCGCACGCCGCGCCATATGGCGAAGACGGCGACGATGGCGACGACGACGGCGAGCGCAGCAAGGATCGGCCAGGGAATGAAGGGTGCGAAATCCAGCGTCATGTCACTGCCCCAGACGTTCGAGGAGGGCGGGGACGTGGACCTGGTCGGTCTTGTAGTTGCCGGTCAGCATATACATCATGATGTTGACCCCGGCGCGGTAGGCATATTCGCGCTGCGCCTCGTCCGGCGGCACGGTCGGCAGCATCGGCGTGCCATTCTCGTCGACCGCCCAGGCGCCGGCGAAGTCGTTGCCGGTGATCAGGATCGGCGAGACGCCATCGGCGGAGGCTGCGGATTTCGGGTCGCTGGCGCGATTGTCCTGGCGCGCCTCGATCCAGAGCGGGCTTCCGGCATAACGGCCGGGGAAGCTCGACAAGAGATAGAAGGATTTCGTCAGGACGTGATCCGAGGGGACGGGTTCCAGCGGCGGAATGTCGAGATTGGCAAGGATCTGCTGCAGACGTTCGCCATTGGCGCTCTGGGCGCCACCGGAATTGTCGAGTGCCGAGAACTGGTCGCGGGTGTCGAAAAGCACGGTGCCGCCGGCGCGCATATAGGCGTCGATGCGGTTGATCGCTGCGGTCGATGGCATCGGAGCCGATGCCGAGATCGGCCAGTAGATGATCGGGTAGAAGGCGAGCTCGTCCTTGGTGATGTCGAGGCCGACGGGCGGGGCCGGCTCGAGCGTCGTGCGGTAGGTCAGGAACTCGGTGAGGCCCTCGAGGCCGCGCTCGGAGATATTGTCGACATCCTGCTCGCCGGTGACGACATAGGCGAGGTGGGTGTTATCGAGCCGCTGGAGGATCTGATCGTCGCCGGGCTTGGAATCATCGGCGCGCAGGTCATGCGGGGCTAGGAACAGGCCGGCGGCGATGGCGACCGCGATCAGGGCTGCGCTGCGCGCTGCCGGGCGAAGGCGCGAGAAGGCGCCGCTCATGAACATGACGATCAGGCTGTCGGCGAGCAGCAGCAGGAAGGCGATCAGGAAGAGCGCAGGCTTGGCGGACCACGTCTCGCCGCCGATCAGACCGGCGCGCACGACGGTGACGCCGGCGGTATCGAGCGGCTTCAGCTCGGCATTATCAGGCAATACATTCAACGCGGTAAAGCCATCTTCTGAACCATAGAGTCCGGGCGGATTGTCGAAATTCGAGACCGGGGCCGTCTTGGCATTCTGGATCAGCGGGCGGGCGGTGCCGGTTTCGGTCGTCAGCACGCCCTTGGCCGTCAGCAGCCGGAAGGGCGGCAGTGCTTCGGCTGTCGATGCCGCACCGGCTTCAGAGGTGACGCCGCCGGAGCGCGAGAGCTGGACGATACGGCGCAGCATCTCGACGAAATTGCCGGAGATCGGCAGGTTCGACCAGGTGGCCTCGGCGCTGACATGGAAAAGCACGATGCGGCCGGCATTGATCGGCTTGGTGGTGACGAGCGGCGTGCCGTCTGCAAGGCTTGCCCAGGTGCGTTCGGCAAGGTCAGGCGTCGGCTCGGCGAGAACCTGGCGCTTGATCGTCACATCGGTCGGCTTCGCCATTCCGGCGAAGGGGCCGAAATTCGGGAAATCGGCGAGTGGCTGAGGCTCGGCCCAGGAGAGGGCACCGCCGAGGGCGCGTTCGCCTTGGCGCAGGATCACCGGTACCAGCGGATCGTCGGCCGGGGCAGCGGCAAGGCGCGGACCGGCGAAACGGATCAGCGTGCCGCCATTGGCGATCCAGCGCTGCAGCGGCTCGTAGGTCTCCTGCGGCAGGCGGCCGATATCGGCCATGATGATCACCGAAGGGTTCTGCGACAGGAGATCGGGGATCGAGGTGGCCAGATCGGGCGAGTTCGGCTCGATCAGATCGGCATAGGGCTGCAGGGCGCGCTGGATGTAATAGAGCGGCGACAGCAGCGGCTGGAATTCGTCGCGGGCCTCGCCCGAGAGCAGCACGACGCGGCGGCGCTTGAAGCCGTCGTCGAGCAGATGGACCGAGCCTGCGGTTGCATGAGCATCGATGCTGACGCGGGCGAAATCGTTGCGCATCTCGAAGGGCGCGGCGATCGAGCCGATCGACGTCGATTGTCCCGGCTGGAAGGAGACGGAGCCGGCGGCGATGGCGCGACCCTGCGCATCCTGCGCCGTCAGCGGCAGTTGTGCGGCGCTTGACGTGTCGAGGCGCGTGGCGGTGACGGTCATCGCGTCGGCGGCGTTGCTGGCGCCGGTGATGGCGATCGTCTGTTCGGCATCGCCCTCGATCAGCCGCAGTTCGGCGGGCTGCAGGTTGGCGAGATCGCGAACGGTCGTCTCGTTGTCCTTGGCCGCAGCGCCATCGGCGAGGAAGGCGAGCGTGCCGGGCTTGGTGCCGTTCAGCGCCGCGCGGAGAGCCTCGAAGGCGCGCTGGCGATCGGGAACCAGCGGCTTCGGCTCGGCGGCCTGCAGCTTGTCGCGGGCGGCGGCCGCACTTCCGGGCACGGCGTCGTTGGTCGGGTCGGCGGTGAAGGCGATGGCGACGGGGCTGCCGGCAGCATCGGCATCGTCGATCAGCGCTTCGGCGGTCTGCACGCGGCGTTCCCAGTCGGGCGCGGTCGCCCAGCCGTTGTCGACGAAGAGGACGAGCGGGCCACCAGCGACCAGCGAATTGGTGCGCGGATTGAAGACCGGGTCGGCGATCGCCAGGATGACGGCGGCGGCGAGCAGCATGCGCAGCAGCGTCAGCCACCAGGGGCTCTGTGCCGGAGTTTCCTCGCGCTTCAGCACGCTGGCGAGGATCTTCAGCGGCGGGAAGACCTCGGTCTTCGGGCGCGGGGGCGTCAGCCGCAGCAGCCACCAGATGACTGGAAGGGCGACGAGGGCGCCGAGGATTGCGGGATAGGCGAAAGCGAAGGGAAGGGCGTTCACAGCTGCCCTCCATGCGTCGCCTTGGCCGGCATGCCGGAGAGATACATGTGAACCGCGACGAGGGCTTCGGAGGCCAGATGGTCGGTCCTGTGCGTCACGAAGGTCCAGCCGAGATGGCGCAGCGACTGACCGAGATTGTCGCGGCGGGCGAGATAGGCGCGGGTATAGGCCTCGCGGATATTCTCGGCGCGGCCGGAGACGAGCTTCGAGCCGGTCTCGGGATCGCTGAATTCGGTGCGGCCGCTGTAGGGGAAGACCTCTTCGGCGGGATCGGCCACCTCTACGACATGGCCGCGCAGACCGCGGCGGGCAAGCGGCGTCAGGCGCGCCATCACGGCGTCGGCCTCATCGAGAAAATCGCCGATCAGCACCAGATCGCTCCAGCCGCGGATCATCGCCACCTCCGGCAGGCCGCCGGTGAGCTGGGAGTGCATCAGTGCGGTTGCCAGGCGCTCGGCGGCATTGCGGGCCGAAACGGGTTCCATGACGCCGGGGCAGCCGATGCGTTCGCCGGAGCGTGCGAGGATTTCGGCGAGCGCCAGCATGATGACCAGCGCACGGCTTTCCTTGGAGACGTTGCCGAGCGTCGACTTGTACATCATCGACGGCGACATATCGGCCCAGAGCCAGATCGTGTGGGCGGCTTCCCATTCGCGTTCGCGGATATAGGTGTGGTCGTCGCGGGCGGAGCGGCGCCAATCGATGCGCGACAGGCTTTCGCCTTCGGTATAGGGACGGAACTGCCAGAAATTTTCGCCGATACCGCGCTTGCGGCGGCCGTGCCAGCCGGCAATCACGGTATTGGCGATGCGCTTGGCCTCGACCAGGCAATCCGGCACCAGCGAGGCGCGCTGCCTTGCTCGTGCAAGCGCATCGCTGCCGGGTGTCGGATTGACGATCTGTCCGATAGAGGCCACGCGTGAGGCTTCCTTATCCCTGTCTCTTATCCACGGGCCTGCTTGACCAGACCGGCAATGACATCGCGCACCGACATGCCTTCGGCACGGGCGGCGAATGTCAGCGCCATGCGGTGTTCCAGCACCGGTTCTGCCAGAGCATAGACGTCGTCGAGCGACGGCGCGAGGCGGCCTTCGTAGAGCGCGCGGGCGCGGGCGCAGAGCATCATTGCCTGGCCGGCGCGCGGGCCGGGGCCCCAGGCGACGTGCTTGTCGGTCGAGGCATGGCCCTGGCCGGGACGGGCCGAGCGCACGAGGCCGAGGATGGCATCAACGACCTTGTCGCTGACCGGCATCTGGCGGATGAGGCTCTGGATCTGCATCAGCCGCTCGGCATTCAGCACCGCCTGCGGCCTGGTTTCGGAAAGGCCCGTCGTCTCGAGCAGGATCTGCCGCTCGGCGGCGAGTTCCGGATAATTGACGTCGACCTGCATCAGGAAGCGGTCGAGCTGGGCTTCGGGAAGGGGATAGGTGCCTTCCTGCTCCAGGGGGTTCTGCGTTGCGAGAACGTGGAACGGCGTCGGCAGGTCGTAGCGCTGGCCGGCGACGGTGATGTGATATTCCTGCATCGACTGCAGCAGCGCCGACTGCGTGCGCGGCGAGGCGCGGTTGATTTCGTCGGCCATCAGCAGCTGGGCGAAGACCGGTCCCTTGACGAAGCGGAAGGAGCGGCGGCCGCTCTCGTCCTGGTCCATCACTTCGGAACCGAGAATATCCGACGGCATCAGGTCGGGCGTGAACTGGATGCGGTTGGCGCCGAGCCCGAGAACTTCGCCGAGCGTGGTGACGAGCTTGGTCTTGGCGAGGCCGGGAACGCCGACGAGCAGCGCGTGGCCGCCCGAGAGCACGGCGAGAAGCGTGTTCTCGACCACGCTTTCCTGACCAAAGATCACCTTCGAGACTTCTTCACGGACAAGGGCGATATCGGCAAGCGCCTTTTCGGCGGCGGCGATGATCGCCTTTTCATCGAGGCTGTCTTCGGTCTTCATCATACCCATCAGGCATCTCCAACGGCTAAATCATTCGTCGCGAATCGGCGGACTTACACCTCTGCCTCATACCCGATAGAGTTATGAAGATGTTGCGGGCTGACAAGTTCGTTTCGAATGACTATCTCGTGACTTCCTTCTCGTTAAGAGCAAACCGGGACAGAAGAATGGCAGGCGAAGAGATCAGGGCGAGCGAAGATGCCGCGGGGCTGGCCGCACTGATTTCGCGCGCGGCTGGCGAAACCGGTGGCAAGAGCCGCGGTCTTCCGCCCGTGGACAAGTGGAATCCGCCTTTCTGCGGCGATATCGACATGGAAATCCGCGCCGACGGCACCTGGTTCTACATGGGCACGCCGATCGGCCGCGCGCCGCTGGTGCGGCTGTTCTCGACGGTTTTGCGCAAGGACGAGGACGGCAAGACCTACCTCGTGACTCCTGTGGAAAAAGTCGGCATCCGGGTCGTCGATGCGCCGTTCCTGGCGGTCGAGATGAGCGTGACGGAGCGTGACGGAAATTCGCTGCTGACCTTCCGCACCAATACCGGCGATGTCGTCGAGGCGGGCGAGGAGCATGCGCTGCGGTTCGTGATCCATGGCGACAATAGCGAGCTCAAGCCCTATCTGCATGTGCGCGGACGTCTGGAGGCGCTGGTGGCGCGTCCTGTGATGTACGAGCTGGTCGAACTTGGCGAGGTGATCGAGGTCGAGGGGCGGGAAATGTTCTGCCTCCGCTCCGGCGGCCGCATCTTCCCCGTCATGCCGGCAGATGAACTGGATGCGCTTTCCCGATGACCGATCCCATTGCCTCCCGCTATCCGCTCTATTCGGCCGATGAATTCCGCCGCCGCGCCCTCAACCAGAAGGGCGGGCCGATCGATCTCGCCTGGCGCGATCACGGCGATCACCTGATCAATCAGGACCTGCTGCCTTACGTCGAGAACATCAAGCTGCGGGATGCGGCGGTTCTCGTGCCCGTCATCGATGACGGCGACGATGCGCGGGTGATCCTGACGAAGCGCACGGAGACGCTGCGCAAGCATTCCGGCCAGATCGCCTTTCCCGGCGGCTCCAGGGATCCGACCGACGAGTCGCTGGAAATGGCGGCGATCCGCGAGGCGGGCGAGGAGATCGGGCTTGCCGACATGTTCATCGAGCCCGTCAGCCGGCTGCCTGACTATCTTGCGGCGACCGGTTTCCGGATCACGCCGATCCTTGCCGTCGTTCGCCCCGGTTTCACGCTGACGCCGAGCCCTGATGAGGTGGAGAGCGTTTTCGAGGTGCCGTTGTCGTTCCTGATGGATCCCGGCAATCACACGCTCGACAGCCGCCCCTGGAACGGGGTGCAGCGCCAGTTTTACCGCATGCCCTATGAGCAATGGATGATCTGGGGCATTACCGCCGGCATCATCCGCACGATTTACGAAAGAATGTATGCATGACCAGTGTGGCTCACGAAGCCTGGTTTCAGGATCCGCGCCTTTCCCGCGTCTTTTCGCTTCTGAATGCCGATGGCGGCGAGGGCCGCGTCGTCGGCGGTGCGGTGCGCAACAGCCTGATGGGCATTCCGGTCAGCGATATCGACATGGCGACGACGCTGACGCCTGACGCCGTGATCGAGCGGGCGAAGGCCGCCGGCATCAAGGCGGTGCCGACCGGGATCGCGCATGGCACGGTGACGCTGGTGCTCGAGGGCAAGCCCTTCGAGGTGACGACGCTCAGAACCGATGTCGAGACCGACGGGCGCCATGCCAAGGTCGCCTTCAGCACCGACTGGCAGGCGGATGCCGAGCGCCGCGACCTGACGATCAATGCGCTCTATGCCAATGCGGCGGGCGAGGTGATCGATCTCGTCGATGGTCTGGCCGATATCGCGAAGCGCAACATCCGCTTCATCGGTACTGCCGCCACGCGGATCGCCGAGGATTACCTGCGCATCCTGCGCTTCTTCCGTTTCTTTGCCTATTACGGCACCGGGCGTCCCGATGCCGAGGGGCTGAAGGCCTCTTCGGCGGCGCGCTCCAAGCTCTCGACGCTGTCTGCCGAGCGGATCTGGTCGGAGCTGCGCAAGCTGCTCTCTGCCGAGGATCCGGGCCGGGCGCTGCTCTGGATGCGGACGGTTTCGGTTCTGAACGAGATCCTGCCGGAGACGGAGAAATGGGGCATCGACGCGATCCCGGCGCTTGTTGCCACCGAGCAGGCGCTGGGCTGGAAGCCCGATCCGCTGCTCAGGCTCGCCTCGATCGTGCCGCCGGACGTGGCGCGGCTCTCGGCGATGGCGGGGCGTCTCAAGCTTGCCAATGCGGAAGCCGCCTGGCTGAAGACCTGGGCGCTGACCGTTCCGGTCAATGACGAGCTGACGACGGCGGCCTTCGACCGCATACTTTATCGCAGCGCGCCCGAAGGCGTGATCGCGCGGCTGAAGCTGGCGCTCGCGGTTGCGCGTGGCAAGGCGGAAGGCGACATGAAGGAGATGAGCCGTTCGGCACGTCTCTCGAAGCTCCTGGAACAGGCGGAGGCCTGGACCAAGCCTAAGTTTCCACTCAGCGGCGGCGACGTGATGGCGGCCGGCGTCACGGCGGGGCCGCGCGTCGGCGAGATATTGCAGACGCTGGAGAGCCAGTGGGTGGACGAGAATTTCGCTGCCGACCGGGCGGCGCTGCTCGCCCGGCTAGATGGCATCGTCAAATGATCAGGCCGCGTTCGCTTCGTTGCGGATGCGGGCCTTGATATTGTCGACCATGTTTTCGCGGATGGTGGTTTCGCCGTGAGCGGTTTTCATATGCTCGACCGCGCGGCGGACGACTTCGGCGTCGTCATTGGCGCGGGTGTGCCAGTCACAACCTGGAACGAGCGTACCACATTCGAAAAGTCGCATTTTATCCTCCTTGATCCGGAACATGACAGGATCGCGCAAACTCACGCGTAGCTTGAATGTGCAAAGAGGGGAGAAGGTTCCGGCCGATCTGACAGGACCGGCCGGCATGGATTTCGCTTTATTCCGGCATCGCCCAGAAACGGTAGCAGTCCGAAGACTGGTAGGGCGTGTTGGAATTGGCGCTTTCGCGGGCCTGGCCCTGCAGCTCTTCCGGCGATTTACCGCCTGCAAGCTGCAGCTTCACCTGCTCGATATAGCAGGAGAGAGGCAGGTCTGAACCGCTCTTTGCGCGCATGTCTTCGGCAAGACGGTTCAGGAATTCCGGGGCTTCGATTATGCGGGATGATTGCTCTGCATCCGCGGATGAACCGCTTTGTATCGTCATCGACAATCCTCCTCCGATTGTTATGCACATACAAATTGATTTAGAACGCGTTCACACTTCTTGAAGGCCAGTCACCGGGTTTTTACCCGTACGTTATCGTACAGTGTTCCGGTTACGGCCATTTTACTGTCGGCGGCATGGACGACAGAATCGACTCGATGTTGCCACCCGTCTTCAACCCGAAGATGGTACCGCGATCATAGAGAAGATTAAACTCCACATATCGACCGCGACGAATCAATTGTTCCTCACGATCCTGTTCCGTCCACTGTTTGTTGAAATTGGCGCGAACAATCTGTGGATAAACTGCGGCAAAGGCCCTGCCGACATCCTGCGTGAAGGCGAAATCGGCATCCCAGCCGCCGGCTTCGGGGCTGGAATGCAGCCAGTCATAGAAGATGCCGCCGGTGCCGCGGGGCTCGTTGCGGTGCTTCAGGAAGAAGTATTCGTCGCACCATTTCTTGTAGGCATCGTAATCGGCGATGCCCTGATGCTGGCGACAGGCGAGCTCGAGCGCCTTGTGGAAGAGCTGCGTATCCTCGTCCTCCTGCGTGCGGCGCCGGTCGAGAACCGGCGTCAGGTCGGCACCACCGCCGAACCAGCGGGTAGAGGTGACGACCATGCGGGTGTTCATGTGCACGGCGGGAACGTTCGGATTGACCGGATGGGCGATCAGCGAGATGCCGGAGGCCCAGAAGCGCGGGTCTTCATTGGCGCCGGGAATCTGGGCGCGGAAATCGGGGGCGAATTCGCCATAGACGGTGGAGGTGTGGACGCCGACCTTCTCGAAGACGCGGCCATGCATCATCGACATG
Organism: Rhizobium sp. OAE497; assembly: GCF_040546565.1. Lineage (NCBI taxonomy): Bacteria > Pseudomonadati > Pseudomonadota > Alphaproteobacteria > Hyphomicrobiales > Rhizobiaceae > Rhizobium > Rhizobium sp. OAE497. The sequence goes on along the minus strand of NZ_JBEPOA010000001.1, from coordinate 2,578,454 downwards.
CGCCCGCCGCCGCCCGCGCCATTGTCGCGCGACCAGTCCTTGCCGACGAAGCGGCCCGGCTCGCGATCGGACATCGGTCCGGCGAGTTCATCTTCCAGTGTCTCGAAGGTGGAACAGATCGTATCGCGCAGTTGCCGGAACCAGGTCTGCGCCGCGAGCTTCTTGTCTTCGATGTCGGCGGGAAGGCCTGCCGGCAATACTGGTCTTTCCATACTTACCCCCATAGGCCGCAGCCAAAGCCGCGACCCGTCATTCCTGATTGCGACGCCTCCTATCAGCTAGGAGCGCCAGTCGCCAGCGGGCGGAAGGCCGCAGCCAAGATTCGACTCGCAAATTAGCGGGTTCGATACTACCTTTTTCCGGCAGAGGTAGGTTTCATGAATAAAATTCCGGGACCTCCGTCATTCGACGGCTTGAAGCGCAGGATAGAGCGGCACCGCGCCGAGGGGACGCCCCGGACGAGCGGCGACCGGTTCGTGCGCGAAACATACAGACTGGCGCTCCTCGACGCGCGGGCGAAGGCCCGCGAGTGGTTTGCCGAATATCCGAAGGCGGCCTACTGGACCGAGGTCGAAAGCTGGCGCCAGCTCGACAACGACCAGATCGAGTTCACCATGCGGCGGCTGCCCTCGGCGGATTGATCGTCTTTACTCAGCAGCATCCTTGAGACGGCTTTCGATGAGCAGGCCGTGCTCGTCCATGATCGGGTGGGCGACCGAGACGATATGGGCGTTGATGCGCTTCAGGTCGCGCAGCATGTCGAGATGCAGCGAGCTCGTCTGCAGGCTGTCGGCGCGGCCGTCGCGCAGGCGTTCCAGATGACGCTCGGAGGATTGCTTCTCCATGCGGCGGACCTCGACCTTCACTTCCATCATCTGCTTGGCGAGCTTGAAGTCGCGGGTGACGAAGATGGTCTGGGCGATGCGCAGGTTGTCGATCGTCAGGTGGAAGAGCTTCTTCAGCTCCTCATAGCCGTCCTCGGAGAATTTCAGTCCGAGCGAAGCCTTCTTGGTGACCTGCGGCAGCAGGCCCTTTTCGATGATGTCGCCGATATGCTCGAGGTTGATCGCGTAGTCGATGATGACGATCGAGCGGCGGCCGTTTTCCTCGCTCAGGCCCTCGCGGCCGAGCTTGGAGAGATAGATCTTCACTTCCTGCTGCAGGCTGTCGACGCGCTTTTCCAGCGAGGGGATTTCCTTGAGCTTGGCGAGATCGTCTTTCTCGAAGGCGTCGGAGGCGCGCATCAGCATACGCTCGATGAGATCGCCGACGCCGAGCGTTTCGCGGGTGGCGCTGGCGAGCGCCACGACCGGCGTCGAGAGTTCGCCCTGATCGAGATATTTCGGCGCGTTGTCGGGCTGCGCTTCTTCCGGGACGAGCCGCAGCATCAGCTTCGACAGTAGGCGCGAGAAGGGCCAGGCGAGTGCGGCGAGGATCAGGTTGAAGCCGAGATGGGCGTCGACCGGGAGCTTGGCGGGCGAGAGCGGCAGCATTTCCAGAATATCGGCGCCGTAGCCTGCGAGCGGCAGCGCGACAGCGCAGCCGATGGCGCGCACAATCAGATTGCCGAGCGTGACGCGCTTTGCCGATGGCGGCCCCGAAAGCGAGGCGACGACGGGCGGAATGGCGCCGCCGAGGTTGGCGCCGAGCACCAGCACGATGATCAGGCCTGCCGAGAGGATGCCGGTCGAGGCGAGCGACAGGATCAGCACGACGGCCGCAAGGCTGGAGGAGGAAATGAAGGCGATGCCGGCGGAGAAGGCGAGGGCCACCGGCCAGGCATTGTCGAGCAGGCCGATGAAGGCGGCAAGCGCCGGCGACTGGCGCATCGGCTCGGTGGCGCTGCTGAGAAGATGCAGCGACAGCAGCATCAGGCCGATGCCGATCAGCGCTGTGCCGCCGCCCTGGCGGGAGGTGGAGCCGCTGCGATAGAGCACGATGCCGGCGAGGATGACGAGCGGCGACAGCCACTCGATGCCGGTCGCGACGATCCAGGCGGTGACGGCGGTGCCGACATTGGCGCCGAGGAGCACGATCTGCGCCATGCGCGGCTTGACGAGCTCACGCTCGACGAAGGAGGCGACCATCAGCGCGGTTGCCGTCGAGCTCTGCAGCGCGATGGTGGCGACGAAGCCCGAGAGGAAGGAGCGAAGACCGCTGCGGGTACCCGTCGCCAGCCCGGTTCTGAGCTTGGCGCCGAAGGCCCGCGACACGCCGTCCTTCACCTGCGCGAGGCCGAACAGCAGCAAGGCTACGGCACCGAACAGATTTATCATGACGATCGTGGATTCCATTAGCAGCAGTCTTCTTCTTCACTGGTGTTTGCAATGCTGTGCATCCTAGAATCACGTCATTGCCAATTCGTTGAAATTGCTGCGCAGTGACGGATTTTTGTTTGCCCGGCTAATAATAATAGGCCGATTTGACCGCAACACAACGCCGTTTGCGACATATTGCGGGGATGCTCCGTCATCTACGGCGGAGCCGCTGGAAATCAATGGCATTGGTAGTCTGTTACGCTCATCGGCTGCAGATGGTTTGCGGCCGAAACGTGGAGATCAACGCGCCTGCGAGGCGAGAAAAACGGCGCGCTGGGCTTCGAAGGCGCGCTGATAGGCCGGGCGGGCTTCGCCGCGGGCGACATAGGACGCGAGGCTTGGAAATTCTTCGAGCAGGCCGGAGCTTTTCAGGCGAAGCAGCACCGAGACCATCTGCAGGTCGCCGACGCTGAAATCGCCATCCAGCCAGTCGGCGGTGCCGAGACTGTTGGAGAGCTCGGTCAGCCTTACGCGGATACGATCGGTCAGCAGGGGGAGGCGTTGCTCGTACCAGCTCTCGTTGCGCTCCGCATAGCCGGTCGCTTCGCGCTCGACGATGACGGGCTCGACGGTGCTGACGGCGGCAAAGAGCCAGGCGATGGCGCGGGCGCGGCCAATCTGGTCGGTGGGCAGCAGGCCCGGAAACTGTTCGGCGATATGCAGCACGATGGCGCCGGATTCGAAGATCGCCAGCGCGCCGTCCTCATAGGTCGGGATCTGGCCGAAGGGCTGGAGCGCCAGGTGGGCGGGTTGTTTCATCGTCTCGAAGGTGACGAGGCGGACATCATAGGGCTGCCCGGTCTCTTCGAGCGCCCATCGCACCCGCATGTCCCGCGCCAGGCCCCGGCCACGGTCGGGGGAGCATTCAAAGGCGGTGATGGTGATCGTCATGGCTGCCTCCTGTGGATTGTCTGTCTTGAAGACGTGCGAGCAATCCAGGTTCCGACATCGAATGACATTCGGCGGCGAGCGGCGCTAGAGCAGGCGGCCGCTGAGCTGCGAAGCCTGCCACGCCTTGAGGAACTCCGCTTCCCGCGCGACCCATCGAACGGTGTTGCGTCCCCATTCATCGGCGCGGGATGCGTATTCTCCCATCAGCCAGAAATGGCGGACGATGACGAAGTGCAGCGCGGCCTCGAAATCGTCAGCCTTGATCGGCCGGATGGTGCGATAGGCCTCGATGAAGGCCGTCCATCTGCGCGTCGAGCTCCGGCCGAAGGAGACATTTGCCCACAGGAAGACAGAGAGGTCGTAGGCAAGGTAGCCGGGGCCGCTGTCGTCGAAATCGAAGATAACGGCTTCGCCGGCGTCATCGATGCGGGCGTTGAAGCCGTGGCAGTCTCCATGGCAATAGGTCCATGTCAGGTCGCCGAAGGCTTTGATGGCGTTGCTGGTCTCCTCCGCCAGGCGCTCGAACTCCTTGAAGACATCGGGGTCTTCGACGAGGCCGCTCTGGCCTATCCGGGCCAGTGGCTGCCACAGCAGGTAGTCTAGGTCGAGCCGGTAGCGCGCCTCTTCGGCGGAGAAGCTTTCGGCCGCATTGTGCAGCATTGCCAGCGTCTTGCCGTGGGCGCGTGCGTCGTCGAGGCCAGCCGTATCAGGCTCGCGGCCATCCAGCGCCTGGAAGAGAACGCCGGGGCGGGGACCCTCGGGCGCATCGGTTTCGACGAAGAAGCGGCCGTCCCGCGCCTCGATCGGGGCGGCGACGGGAACGCCAGATTGGGCAAGGTGCGTCAGGAATGCGGTCTCGCTTCTGACATCGGCGGGGCCGCGTGCCCGGTGCTGCGACAGGCGGAATATGTAGCGCTCCGCGTTCTGGCCGGTAACGCGGTAGACATCGTTCAGCCCGCGCTCCAGCATCTGGCAGGAGACGGGTGCTTCGATCGGATAGTTGTTCTCGACAAGCCTGGCGATCGCGTCACAGCGCGCCGTCGAATATAGCGGCGGAAAATTGAGTATGACCGATGCTCCCCGGCTGCGTCCTCACTCTGACGTGGAGGATTGCGCGAGCCGGGCGAAAGTCAAGCGCCGATCAGCGGTTGCATGTTCGTGCATTCACCTGTCCAGCCAGGCCGCGAGGCCATCCAGCGTCTGCAGGCCGTATTCGACAGCGCCGAAGCCGATGACGAAGCGGCGGCGTTCGGGGGTGGGGTGGAGCTGGCGCATGGTCAGCACCGTCTTGCCGTCGGACTGCTCGTCGAAGGTGACGGTGACGCGGAAACGATTGGGATCATCCGAATCCTCCGCTCCGTGCTCCATCACGATGCGCTCGTCCGGCACGATCTCGAGGAAGCGGATCAAATTGGCAAAGCGCTGCTGCTTGCCTTCGAACAAGCCGACCATGTCGAAGCGCCAGATGCCGCCCTCGCGGATGTCGGCTTCGTGGTTCTCGATCGAGAGATCCTTGGGACCATACCACTGCGCCAGCGCCGCCGGATCCATCCAGGCGGCGAAGACCTTGTGGCGCGGATGGTTCAGCACCTTGACCAGCACGATTTCCCGGTCGAGCGACCAGGTGTCAAACGGATTTGCCATGTCCTTCATCATCCTCTTGGCTGTCGAGATAGGCTTCCAGCCGGTCGAGCCGGCCGGTCCAGCGCTTGCGTTCCGATATCATCCAGTCGGCCGCCTCGTCGAAACGGGCCTGCACAAGGCGGCACCATCGGCTGCGTCCGCGCTTCTCGCTGGCGATCAGGCCGCAATCCTCGAGCACCTTCAGATGCTGGGCGAAGGAGGGGAGCGTCATGTCGAACGGCTCGGCGAGCACGGTGACCGGGACTTCGCCCTCGATCAGCCGCGAGACGACGGCGCGCCGCGTCGGGTCGCTGAGGGCGTGAAAGGCGAGGTCGAGTGGGGTCGAATGGTAAGGCATGTGAATCAGTAAAACGAGTTCGCCCGGCAGTCAACAACCATAAGGTACTTGCCTTAGTGTTTCGGATCTATATAAAGGCACCTACCTTAGTGTCCGTGCTCCAATGATTGGGGCGGCTAGGTGCAACCTCGCAAGGAGAGTTCCAGTGGCAGTACGTGTCGACCTCATGATCTCGCTCGATGGTTTCGCAACGACGACGGACCAGACGCCCGAAGTTCCCTTCGGCGAAGACTGGCCGCGTCTCGTCGGCGCCTATATGGCGACGCGGACGTTTCGCGAGCGCGTCTTCAAGGATACGAGCGGGGCGGGGACGACTGATATCGACGACGATTATGCCCGGGAATATTTCGAGAATATCGGTGCCGAAATCATGGGAGCCGGCATGTTCGGCCTTCACAACCATCCTGACGATCCCGACTGGCAGGGCTGGTGGGGCGACGAGCCGCCGTTCCAGGTTCCGGTTTTCGTGCTCACCCACAAGGCCCGCCCGTCGCTGGAAATGGCCGGTGGCACCACGTTCCATTTCATCAGCATGACGCCGCAGGATGCGCTGAAGCAGGCCACAGCGGTGGCCAACGGCCGGGATGTGCGGGTCGGTGGCGGCCCGACCGTCGTTCGCGAGTTTCTCAAGGCTGGGCTCGTCGATCGCCTGCATGTGGCGATCACGCCGATCCTGCTCGGGCGCGGCATATGCCTGTGGGAGGATCTGCGCGGGCTGGAGGCCGGTTATACGGTCAAGTCGGAAACGGCGCCGAGCGGCGTCATCCACCTGACCTTCCATCACTAGCCGCGACGCCGGCGAGCTCCCAGATATCGACCTTCTCGGCGCGCCCCTTCACCTCGACGAGGCCGAGCGGGCGGAATTCGAAGCTGTCGATGACGGCGTCGCGGGTTGCGGCGCTGACAAGGATCGAGGTGCCGAACTGCTTGTTCAGCCCTTCGAGGCGGGAGGCGACATTGATCGTGTCGCCCATCGCCGTGTATTGCTGCCGCGAGATGGCGCCGAAGCTGCCGACGACGGCGGGGCCGGTGTGGAGGCCGAAGCGGGTGAAGAGTTCCGGGCGGCCGTTTCTGCGGTTCTTCTCGTTCAGGGCGCCGATCGCCTGCTGCATGGCGAGCGCGCAGCGGCAGCCATGTTCGGCATGATCTTCGTCCGGCACCGGCGCATTCCACATGACGAAGATGGAATCGCCAAGATACTGCACGACGGTGCCGCCGTGGCGTTCGGCGATCGTGTTCAGCAGCTCGAAATAGGCCGAGAGCGTATCGACGACATCTTCGGGGGAGTGCCGCTCGGAGATGGTCGTGAAGTCCTGGATATCGGTGAAGAGCGCCGTTACCTCCTGCCGCTTGGCTTCGGCGAGCGCTCGCCCGTCGGAATTGACGATGCGCCGGACGACCTCGCGGGGAACGTAGAGCGCGAACTGGCGGATGGCGTGGCGGCTTGCGGCCAGCGCCATTGCCAGCGTGTTGATCTCGGTGATCCAGGAATGCGAGACGGGCTTTTCGCGCATGTCGAGATCGCCGATCAGGCGCGCTTCATCCGCCAGCCGGTTCAGCGAGCGGCTGACCATGCGCGATAGCGCGATCGACGCCACGACGCCGGCGATCAGGAAGGCAGCGGCGATCAAAAGGTTATGGACGAGCAGCCGATCGGCCTGCGAGACGAGATCGTCGAGCGGAACGATGATCGCGGCGACATCGCCCTTGAACAGGCCGGAGACTTCGACCGGAGCGATCTGGATCAGGTGCGGGGCGCCATCGATCTGAAGGCGTGCCAGGCCGCCGGTGGCAAAGGCCGGATCATGACGCAGCCGTGCGACGGTCTGCAGGCTGGTGTCGAGACTGTCGGCGGTCGCATCGCCTGTGCCCGGGTCTTTCGTCCATGCCCGCAGCAGCTTCTCCATGACGCCCGGATCGGAATGGGCGATGAGCGCGTCACTGCCATTGACGATATAGGCGCGCGCATTCGGCGATATGCCTTCCGCATGAAGCAGGCGGCTGACCGTCTGGAGGTGGATGTTGATGCCGACCACGACGGTGGGATCGTCGCGCATCGGGGCGGCGACCGTCAGCGTCGGGACACCCAGCGTTCCCGCGACATAGGGGCCGACCGAGATCGCTGCATGGCCGCCGGCGGCGGAGCGGTACCAGGGCCGCTCGCGCGGATCGAAGGAGGCATAGTCGATGGGCCGTTCACCCAGCGAGGCGGCCTGATTGTCGAGAAAGCGGAGCGTCGAGGTGACGCTGCCGGTCTGCCGCCCGGCGATCGTGCGGATCGCGAAGGCGGTGCCGTCAGGGGCGGCCAGCGTCTGGCGGACGTCGCGCCGCGTGGTGCTGATCACCTGCAGATAGGAGCCGTCAGGATAGCCGGTATAGATGCTGGTGGCGTTCGGGATGTTGCGCAGCACTTCCAGGAAGAAATCCTGCTTGGCCTGCAGATCCTGCAGCGGCGGGGAGGCGAGCTGCGGTAGCGTCGAGGCCAGCGCTACGGTCTCGGTGCCGCCCTGAAGCGTGTTGCGATAGCCCTCGATCAGCCGCAGGCTCATCTCGCGCATCTGCTGCGCCCCGGCGCTGACGGCGGCTTGCTTGCCGTGGCTAAAGGCCAGCCAGATGATCGGCGTCGAGGTGCAGAGCAGCGATCCCACGACGAGGACGCCGAGATGCAGTCGCAGGGGTTTGGACCAATGCACGCGATGTCCCTCGCAATGCGGACATGTCTCAGTTTTTCATATCGTTTCGATGCCGGCGGAGGGGCTTCTGGCCGGCATCGCTTTCACGCGGGCCTACGGCTAGACGGCGTCGGGCGTGGTTCTGAGGTTGGTGACGACGCGGCGGTTCTGCACCTTGCAGGAGCGGTCGGTGCAATCGCGCACTTCGCGGTCATTGCCATAGCCCTTGGCCCACATGCGCTTCGGGTCCACACCCTTCGACACGAGATAGGCCATGGCGGCATCGGCGCGCTTCTGCGATAGCGACTGCATCGCCGCTGGCGAGCCGGAATCGTCGGCAAAGCCCTGCAGCTTGATCAGCCAGGTCGGATTGCGCGCCAGCCATGCCGCCTGATTGTCGAGTGTCGCCTTGGCGACGGAATCGAGGGCGGCGGAATCCTGGGTAAAATAGGTGCGGCGGCCGACATTGAGGATGAAGTCTTCCTCGCTTCCGGCGCTGACATTCTCGAAGCCGGGGGCGGGGTCGTTGGTCTCGCCGGTCATCGGCGTGGCGGGCGGCTCTTCCACGGAGGCGGTGAGATTGCTGGTGGTGCAGGCGGAGAGCGAGAGCAGGATGGCCGCCATGCAGGCAAGGCGGCTGAGAGATCCGGTCGTTGCGATCATCGGGGCGCTTTCCTCATTGAACCGGCGGCTGGGCAGCGGTTGCAGGCTGGGCAACCTGCGCCGCCGTTTCGGCCTGGTCGGCGATATGCGGCAGGACCTGTACGGCGGTGCCGATCGGGCAGCGCTGGTAGAGGTCGATCGCGTCCTCGTTGAACATGCGGATGCAGCCGCTGGAGGCGTCCTTGCCGATGCTCCAGGGCTCGAGCGTGCCGTGGAACCGGTAGCCGGTATCGACGCCGTCGCGGTGCAGGTACATGGCGCGCGGCCCGAGCGGGTTCTTCGGCGAGCCGCCGGCGACGAATTCCGGCAGTTCCGGATGGCGCTTGCGCATTTCCGGCGGTGGCGTCCATCGCGGCCAGAGCGACTTGGCGTCAACAGTGGCGCGGCCGAACCACTGGAAGCCCTCGCGGCCGACGCCGACGCCATAGCGGATCGCCGTCTTGTTCTCCATGATCACATAGAGAAAGTGGTGGCGCGTATCGACGACAACGGTGCCGATCGGCTCGGTGCTGAAATACTTGACGACCTGGCGGCGCCAGCGCTTGTCGATCTTGGCGAAATTCGTGCTTTGGTAGGTCACGCCATTATCGACGGCGGGTCCGGCAAAGTAGGAGGCCGGCGCGGCAAATGCCGGATGCTGAAATGCACCGGCACCAAGTAACGCAACGCCCCCGCGGATAATATCCCTGCGCTTAAACTCCATCGGCCATTTCCCCCAAGCCAAGCAGTTGGGCGCAGTAAATCAGATTTTCTCTATGTCTCAAGATGGAATCTTGGATTGAGCTGCTGAAATCTCAGTTTCAAGCCGTCGCGTTACTCGTGGGGCCGATGCCGATATTGCCGCTCTGCGCCAGGAAGCCGTCGAGAATGGCATCGAGGCCATCGAGGAAAAGCTGATCCTGCGACAGGCTGGCGTAGTCCGCGAAGGCGGCCGTCAGCAGCGGGTGCGTTCCGCTTGCGTCGGGCGACAGCTGCGGCGGGTGCTCTGCTTCCGATTGCTCTTCCATGACGAAGCCGACGGTGAAACGCGACAGCGTGATCAGGATGCGGAGCGCGAGATTGGCGGTGAGGCCTCGAGCCACGAGGAAGGCGAGCTGCCGTTCGGCCGCGTCATTGTCCGATGCTTCGGACCGTGAGCCGGCATGGATGCGGGCGCCGTCGCGGACGCTCAGAAGCGCGCGCCGGAAGCTCCGATGGCTTTTGACGAGGAAGGATCTGGCATCGTCGCCGTCATCGGGAAGGCGGGCCTGGTGGGACGAGCGCATTATTGCTGCGTTCATCGCGTCCATCAGTTCGCGCTTGCCCTTGAAATGCCAGTAGATCGCCGGTTGCTGCACGCCCAGGCGGGCGGCGACCATCCGAGTCGAGAGCTTGTCGAGGCCCACCTCGTTCAGGAGGATGAGGGCTTCGCGGACGATATCTGTCTGGGTGATCTTCATGGCGGCTCCAACTTGACGGCGGAATTTATCATCGATAAGTAAATTTATCGATGATAAATTTGGGCGAGCGAGCATGGAAAGCGGTGTTGTGAATGTTGGTGGTATCGAGCTGGCTTTCGACCAGTTCGGCCGCGATGGCCATCCTGCTATCCTTTTGATGATGGGAAACAGTGCGCCGGGGGTCGTCTGGCCTGATCGTTTCTGCGAGGTCCTTGCGGATGCGGAGCTTCGCGTCGTCCGCTACGACCAGCGCGATACCGGGCTTTCGACCTATGTCGATTTCGAGGAGCGGCCCTATACGCTCGACGATCTGGTCGGCGATGCCTTCGGGCTGCTCGATTGTCTCGGCATCGGACGCTGCCATATTGCCGGTCTGTCGCAGGGCGGGGTGACCGCGCTGATGGCCGGTCTGAAACATCCGGAGCGCGTTGCCAGCATCACGACACTGATGTCGTCTCCCGATCTCGGACCCAAGAACGATGCCTTTACGGGTAAGCCAGAAAAACCGGGACAGCTGCCGAGACCGGCGGCCGATTACGTTCGGGCGGTGATTGCGCTGAACAGCGCCCCGACGCAATCGGACGAGGAGGCGGCCGTGCGCTTTGTCGAGAATTTCCGCTTGGCGGCTGGGCCGAAGTCGCCATTCGACGAGGGCTTCTGGCTGGCGATGGGGCGGGGGGTCGTCGCGCGCCGCCATGCCGGGCTTGCGAAGATGGCAAACCACAGCAATCACAGCAAGGCGCAGATCGCGACGGCGCCTTTGACTGCGGCGGATCTAGCTCACCTCGATCTGCCCTGCCTTGTTATTCACGGCAGCATGGACCCGATCTTCCCGCCTGCCCATGCCGAATGGGCCGCTGCCATGCTGCCGCGGGCTGAGCTCTCCGTCGTTGCGGATATGGGGCATGCGCTCGATCCGGCCTTTATCGAGCCGGTCGCCTCGCGCATCGCGGCCTTCGTGCGGCAGGCCTCGTAGGAACCGTCAGCCCCAGACCGTCTGGCGCATCGCTTCGCCGGTGATCATCGCGGCGGAAACTGCCACATTGATCGAGCGTTGGCCTTCGACCATCGGGATGAGGATGCGGCTGTCGGCCTTGTCGTGGACGTGGTCGGGCACGCCGGCGCTTTCGCGGCCGAAGAGCAGGATGTCATCGGGGCGGAAGCTGAAGCCGGTATAGGGGCTGGAGGCCTTGGTCGAGGCCAGGATGAGGCGGCGCCCTGTGGTTGCGCGCCATTCCTCGAAACGATCGAAATTGACGTGGCGGGTCAGTGCCGCCATCGCGAGATAATCCATGCCCGAGCGCTTCAGATTGCGATCGGAAATGTCGAAGCCGGCGGGTTCGATCAGGTCGACGCCGAAACCCAGGCAGGCGGCCAATCGCAGGATCGTTCCCGTGTTGCCGGGAATGTCCGGCTGGTAGAGCGCCAGTCTGAGGTCGGTCATCGCAGTCTCCAGAACAATGTCGACCGGTCCTAGAACATGTGTGTTTCGGGTGCAACAAGGCGCATTTTGACCCCGAAATGTTCAATTTCCGCCGATTTTCGGCTGGAAATTACGCGATTTTCGCGTTATCGGTGCACATCTTCAATCGCCAGCAGGGAGGGCCGACATGAATATTGTGCTGCTTATGCGCCTTCCAGTCGTCGAACGACCACTGGTGACACGGCGCGCTTAAGGCGCATCGTTTTCTCAAAATCCCCCATTTTGATCCATTGCGCGGCTGTTATGGCCTCGTTCCCAAAGCGTCCCGCTCCCATATGAGCTCATGCGCGGATTTGCGCGAGCCGGGAGGCGGGACGATAAGTTCCGGAGCATTTTCATGTTTGGCTGGTTCGAACAGCGGTTGAAACCCTTTCCCGTCGAGGAGCCCGTTGCGCCTCCGCGGGGGCTCTTTGCCTTCTGCTGGCACTATACGAAGCCGGCAGCGCCCTGGCTGACCGCCATGGCAGTGCTGACCGCGCTGATTGCCATCGGCGAAGTGGCGCTCTTCCAGTTTCTCGGCGAGATCGTCGACTGGCTGACCAATGCCGACAAGGCGACCTTCCTCGAAACCGAGTGGCCGCGGCTGGCGATGATGGGCGCCCTGATCCTGATCGGCCTGCCGCTGGCGGCGGGGCTGGATTCGCTGATCATGCATCAGGTGCTGCTCGGCAATTACCCGATGATTGCCCGCTGGCAGATGCACCGCTTCCTGCTGCGTCACAGCATGACCTTCTTTGCCAACGAGTTCGCCGGACGCGTTGCGACCAAGGTGATGCAGACGTCGCTGGCGGTGCGCGAAACGGTGATGAAGATCCTCGACGTCTTCGTCTATGTCGTCACCTATTTCATCTCGATGATCGTGGTGATCGCGGCGGCGGACTGGCGGCTGATGATCCCGATCCTCGCCTGGCTCGGCATCTATGTCGGCATCGTCTCCTATTTCGTTCCGCGGCTACGCAAGATCGCGGCGCAACAGGCCGATGCCCGCTCGATGATGACCGGCCGCGTGGTCGACAGCTATACGAATATCGCGACGGTGAAGCTGTTTTCGCATGCCGGGCGGGAGGAGAGCTACGCCAAGGAAGGCATGGACGAGTTCCTGCAGACGGTCTACCGCCAGATGCGGCGGGTGACGCTGTTCCACATGTCCGTCTACATCAACAACTGTGTGGCGCTGTTCGTGATCTCCGGCCTGTCGATCTGGTTCTGGCTGAACGGCCAGATCTCGGTCGGTGCGATCGCCATTGCCATTGGTCTCGCAATGCGCGTCAACGGCATGTCGCAGTGGATCATGTGGGAAGTTTCGGCGCTCTTCGAAAACATCGGCACCGTCTATGACGGCATGGAGATGATGACGAAGAACCACGACATCACCGACAAGCCGGGCGCACCGCCGATGCAGGCCAAGCGCGGCGCGATCCATTACGAGCGGATCGGCTTCCACTACGGCAAGGGCAAGGGCATCATCGAGAACCTGTCGCTCGACATCAAGGCCGGCGAGAAGGTCGGTCTGGTCGGCCGCTCAGGTGCCGGCAAGACGACGCTGATGAACCTGCTCTTACGCTTCTATGATCTGGAAGCCGGGCGGATCACCATCGACGGACAGGATATCTCGGCGGTCTCGCAGGAAAGCCTGCGGGCGCTAATCGGCGTCGTGACGCAGGATACCTCGCTGCTGCACCGCTCGATCCGCGACAACATCGCCTATGGACGTCCTGAAGCGACGGACGCGGAGGTGATCGAGGCGGCGAAGCGGGCGAATGCCTGGGAGTTCATCGAAGGGCTCTCCGACATGCATGGCCGCAAGGGTCTCGATGCGCAGGTCGGCGAACGCGGCGTCAAACTCTCCGGCGGCCAGCGCCAGCGTATCGCCATCGCCCGTGTCTTCCTGAAGGACGCGCCGATCCTGGTGCTCGACGAGGCAACCTCGGCGCTCGATTCCGAAGTGGAGGCGGCGATCCAGGAAAACCTCTTCGCGCTGATGCAGGGCAAGACGGTGATCGCGATCGCCCACCGCCTGTCGACGCTGACGGAGATGGACCGGCTGATCGTGCTCGACAAGGGCAAGATCATCGAATCCGGCTCACACGGCGAACTCGTCGGCCATGGCGGCATCTATGCCGACCTCTGGACCCGCCAGTCCGGCGGCTTCCTCGCCGATCACGAGGCGGAGCCGGAAGAAGCGGCGGAGTGACAAGAAGAAGCCCTCCCGGCGAAAGCGGGGAGGGCTTCTTAACTATTGAGAACAGTTAAGAAGGCAGCTATCCTCTCTTCAGCATTGCAAGGAGACCGGAATGGCTACGGTGACGATTTCTCTTCCCGACAATCTCAAGGCTTTTGTCGAGAGCCAGATGGCGAGTAAGGGCTATGGCAATGTCAGCGAGTATTTTCGCACGCTGATCCGCGACGCACAGGCACGCGAGAATGATGCGCGGCTTGAGGCTCTGCTTCTCGAAGGGCTGGCTTCCGGCGATGGCGCCGAGGCAAATGCCGAGTTCTGGAGCGACCTGAAGAAAGAGGCGGCGCAGCTGCTGGCAGCACAGCGGGGAAAGAGGGCGCCTTGAAGCTTGTTGTCAAACCGGCTGCCCGGCGCGATATTCTCGCGCAGTTTTCATATCTTCTGGAGAATGCCGGCGAAGCGGTCGCCGATCGTTTCATCGTTTCGGTGGAGCGCTCGTTCGTCCGTCTTGCCGAGCAGCCGAGTTCCGGCGCACCCCGGCATTTCACCAATCCCACACTCGCGGGACTACGGGCCTGGCCAATCGACGGTTTCGAGGATATCCGCGCCTATTATCTGACGGGCAATAGTCAGATTGCCGTGCTGCGCGTCCTGCATGGCAAACGGGACCTGCCATCCATTCTCCACGCGCTCTGAGCCTGCCTACAAACTATCCGCCCAATCCGTGACGCGGTGGGTTTCGACCACGAACATGGCATTGGCGCTGGCGAGCGAGCGCAGGTCGAGGAGGCGGCGTTCTTCCTCGCGTTCCAGCCATGCGGCGATCGCCTCGCCGACGATGGCCGATGGTTCGATGCCGAGATGATTTGCGACGTCGTGAAGTCTTTCCGCAAGAGGAAGCGGAATATGCGCTTTCAGCATTTTCGTTTCCATGCCGGGGTATCTCCGTTGAGCGGCGATTGTACTCCGAGATTGTGTTGAGGTCAGCGGCATTCAACGGCGCTCACGCCGATATTATCGAATATTACCAAAATATAAGGTTGTGGCGAGAGGCGATGCTCTTTGCCGCTTTTGGGTTTCAGCCTATATCGGCGATATGTTCTTGCGCCCCATCCTCAGCCTGTTCGAAAACTGGGTCGATCCCTTCCGTCCGCGCGACAAGATCCAGCCGCCGCGTTCGACGCTGGGTTTCATCTGGTTCTATATCGGCCAGGCGCGCTGGCCCTTCGTCGCCATGCTTATTCTCGGCGGCATTTCGGCGGCGATCGAGGCGGCGCTGTTCTGGTTCGTCGGCCGGCTGGTCGATATTCTGAGCACGATCAAACCGGGTGTCGGCTGGAGCGGATTGCTCGCCGATCATGGCGGCGAGATCTTCGGCATGCTGGCGCTGATCGGCATCGTGCGCTTCGTCGTCGCCTTCCTGACGGCGCTGGTCGATCAGCAGGTGATCACGCCGGGCTTCTACAATCTGGCGCGCTGGCAGTCCTATCTGCATGTCTCGCGCCAATCGCTGCATTTCTTCCAGAGCGATTTTTCAGGCCGTATCGTCACCAAGGTCTGGTCGGCGGGGCAGGCGGTCGGCGACCTCGTGACGTCGCTGATGGAGAGCGTCTGGTTCGTCGGCATCTATGCGGCGACGACGCTGTTCCTCGTCGCGCGGCTGGATTTCTCGCTCGCTGCGGTCGTGCTTTTCTGGCTCATCGCCTTCGGCGTGCTGGCGCGCTATTTCGTGCCGCGCATCCGCTATCACTCCCGCGAGACGGCCGAGGCCGCCTCGATGCTGAACGGCCGCATGGTCGATTCCTACAGCAATATCCAGACGCTGAAGCTCTTTGCCCGTGATGAGGAAAGCGACCGCTACATGCGGCAGGGCTTCGACATGTACCAGGAAACGGTGCTGCGCTTCACGCGCTTCATCACCGGCGTGCGTGCCTCCATGGCGCTGCTGTCGGGCCTGATGATCGTGACGATGGCGGGGCTCAGCGTCGATCTCTGGCTGCGCGGTCTCGTGAGCTCCGGTGCCGTTGCCTTCTCGCTGGCGCTGGTGCTGCGCCTCAACTTCCTGCTCGGGCGCCTGATGACGCAGTTCAACGGCATCATGCGCAATCTCGGTACGATCCAGAACGCCGCCGAACTGATCTCGCAGCCGCTGGGTCTGGTCGACAAGCCGGATGCGAAGGAACTGGTGATCCGCGAGCCCAGCATCCGCTTCGAGAATGTCTCGTTCCACTATGGCAAGGGCAAAGGCGTCATCGACAATTTCTCGCTGACGATCGCGCCGGGCGAAAAGGTCGGCATCGTCGGCCGCTCCGGCGCCGGCAAGTCGACGCTCGTCAGCCTGTTGCTCAGAATGTACGACGTCGAGGGTGGGCGGATCCTCGTCGACGGCCAGGATATTTCGGCGGTGCGCCAGGAGACGCTGCGCATGCAGATCGGCGTCGTCAGCCAGGATACTTCGCTGCTGCACCGCTCGGTGCGCGACAACATCCTCTTCGGCCGTCCGGATGCGGGTGAGGGCAAGCTGATCGAGGCGGCCAACCGAGCCGAGGCGATGGGCTTCATCGACCGGCTGCAGGATCAGAACGGCCGCAAGGGCTTCGACGCCCATGTCGGCGAGCGCGGCGTCAAACTCTCCGGCGGCCAGCGCCAGCGTATCGTCATTGCCCGCGTGATGTTGAAGGACGCGCCGATCCTGGTGCTCGACGAGGCGACCTCGGCGCTGGATTCGGAAGTGGAAGAGGCGATCCAGTCGAACCTCAACCGGATCATGGACGGCAAGACCGTGCTTGCCATCGCTCACAGGCTCTCGACCATTGCGGCCCTCGACCGGTTGATCGTCGTCGATCAGGGCAAAATCATCGAGGAAGGCACGCACGAGGCGCTGATTGCCAGGGGCGGGCTCTATGCCGAGC
Source organism: Rhizobium sp. OAE497 (assembly GCF_040546565.1). Classification (NCBI taxonomy): domain Bacteria; kingdom Pseudomonadati; phylum Pseudomonadota; class Alphaproteobacteria; order Hyphomicrobiales; family Rhizobiaceae; genus Rhizobium; species Rhizobium sp. OAE497. The sequence goes on along the minus strand of NZ_JBEPOA010000001.1, from coordinate 2,561,916 downwards.
TGTGGGCGCGCCAGTCGGGCGGGTTCCTCGCGTCGGATGATGGGGATGCCGGGGCGCAAAGCGGGCGTGAGGCGAGCGTGGTCTAGACCTTAGGCGCAAACGCCCTGCAAACCCGCGAAGCCTGCGGATTGACTTGAAAATTTCATCTGAAAATTCCCGCGACATTGTGCCGTCAGCCCCTTGTCAAGGCTGGACATAATTTGCGATCAAGCATAGAACGCGCCGGATTGGCGGGGAATCTATGGCCGAATTGTGTCTTTGACTGATTCGCCGTCGAGAGGGGCAGGGCGGAATTCCGCAAAAATTCGCAGAGGATGGTTTAGCCGTGAGCGAACACGATACGACAAGCGGGGCTTCAGCAGAGCCCACTCGCCGTGATTTCCTTTATCTCACCACAGGTATGGCGGGTGCAGTCGGCGCTGTTTCGGTCGCATGGCCGTTCATCGATCAGATGCGCCCGGATGCATCGACGCTGGCACTGGCGTCGATCGAAGTCGACGTTACAAGCTTGACGCCCGGCATGTCGCTGACGGTCAAGTGGCGCGGCAAGCCGATCTTCATCCGCAACCGTACGCCGGAAGAAATCAAGGCTGCCGACGATACGCCGATGGCAGACCTCAAGGATCCGGTTGCACGCAACGCAAACCTTCCTGCAGACGCTCAGGCGACCGGCATCGACCGCTCGGGCGGCAAGGGCAAGGAAAACTGGATCGTCATGATCGGTACCTGCACCCATCTCGGCTGCGTGCCGCTTGGTCAGGCCGGCGAATATAACGGTTGGTTCTGTCCCTGCCATGGTTCGGTCTACGACACGGCCGGCCGCATCCGTAAGGGTCCGGCGCCGCAGAACCTGGCGATTCCGACCTTTTCGTTCGTGTCCGACACTAAGATCAAGATCGGTTGAGGGGAGACTGATACATGAGTGGCCATTCCAGCTACGAGCCATCAACCGGCTTGGAAAAATGGATCGACGCGCGCCTTCCGCTGCCGCGTATGATCTATGACAGCTTCGTTGCATACCCGGTTCCGCGTAACCTGAACTATGCCTACACCTTCGGTGCCATGCTTTCGGTCATGCTGGTCGTTCAGATCCTGACCGGTATCGTGCTTGCCATGCACTACGCCGCCGACACGTCGATCGCTTTCAACTCGGTTGAAAAGATCATGCGTGACGTCAATCACGGCTGGCTGCTGCGCTACATGCACGCCAACGGCGCATCGTTCTTCTTCGTCGCCGTCTACCTGCACATTGCCCGTGGCCTCTACTACGGCTCGTACAAGGCACCGCGCGAAATCCTCTGGATCCTCGGCGTTGTCATCTACCTGCTGATGATGGCGACCGGCTTCATGGGCTACGTTCTGCCCTGGGGTCAGATGTCCTTCTGGGGCGCGACCGTTATCACCGGCTTCTTCTCAGCCTTCCCGCTGGTCGGCGAGTGGATCCAGCAGTTCCTGCTCGGCGGCTTTGCCGTTGACCAGCCGACGCTGAACCGCTTCTTCTCGCTGCACTACCTGCTGCCCTTCATGATCGCAGGCGTTGTTATCCTGCACATCTGGGCGCTGCACGTCACCGGCCAGACGAACCCGACCGGCGTCGAAGTCAAGACGAAGACGGACACCGTCCGTTTCACGCCTTACGCAACGCTCAAGGATGCGCTCGGCGTTTCGATCTTCCTGCTCGTCTACGCCTACTTCGTCTTCTACCTGCCGAACTTCCTCGGTCACGCCGACAACTACATCCCGGCTGACCCGTTGAAGACGCCGGCTCACATCGTTCCGGAATGGTACTTCCTGCCGTTCTACGCGATGCTGCGCTCGATCACCTTCAATGTCGGTCCGATCGACTCCAAGCTCGGCGGCGTCCTCGTGATGTTCGGCGCGATCATCGTGCTGTTCTTCCTGCCGTGGCTCGACACCTCGAAGGTCCGTTCGGCCGTTTACCGTCCGTGGTACAAGCTGTTCTACTGGCTGTTCGTGATCAACGCGATCATCCTGGGCTGGCTCGGTTCCCAGCCTGCCGAAGGCCTGTTCACCACCATCTCGCAGATCTGCACTCTGCTCTACTTCGCTTTCTTCCTGGTCGCCATGCCGGTGCTTGGTCTCGTCGAGACGCCGCGCCGCATTCCGAACTCGATCACTGAAGCGGTGCTTGAGAAGCGTGCCAAGTCTGCGGCCAAGGCATAATCGAGCGGCGGAAGGAAATAGAAACATGAAAAAGCTTGTTACAAGCATTCTGTCGCTCGCAGCCGTCGCCGCTTTTGCCGGCGCTGCTTTCGCCGAGGATGCAGCACCGGCCGCCGGTGCAGCTCCGGCCCATCACGAGGAAAGTGCGACCCCGCACTATCCTCTGAAGGAGCCGACCGAGGAAAAGTGGAGCTTCGCAGGTCCCTTCGGTCACTATGACAAGGGCCAGCTGCAGCGCGGTCTGAAGGTCTACACCGAAGTCTGTTCTGCCTGCCACTCGATGAACCTCGTGCCGTTCCGCATGCTGAGCAACCTCGGCTACTCGGACGCGCAGGTGAAGGCATTCGCGGCAAATTACGAAGTCCAGGACGGTCCTGACGCCAACGGTGAAATGTTCACCCGCAAGGCTGTTCCGTCCGACCACTTCCCGTCGCCCTATCCGAATGCGGAAGCGGCTGCAGCCTCCAACAACGGTGCGGCTCCGCCGGACATGTCGCTGCTCGCCAAGGCTCGTGAAGTCGAGCGCGGCTTCCCGCAGTTCGTCTTCGACATCTTCACCCAGTACCAGGAAAGCGGCCCGGACTACATCCATTCGCTGCTGACCGGCTACCAGGATCCGCCGGCTGGCTTCCAGGTTCCGGCTGGTGCGCACTACAACCCGTACTTCCATGCCGCTGCAGCCTTCGCGATGCCGAAGCCGCTCTCCGACGACCAGGTCACCTATGACGATGGTTCGCCGCAGACTGTCGACCAGTATTCGCGCGACGTTTCGGCCTTCCTGATGTGGGCTGCAGAGCCGCATCTCGAAGAGCGCAAGCGCACCGGCTTCATGGTCATGGTGTTCCTGCTGATCTTCTCGGGTCTCATCTTCCTGACGAAGCGTTCTGTCTACGCCAGCAAGGACCACTGAGCGGGTTCGATACCGATTGCAAAAGGCGGCCTCCGGGCCGCCTTTTTTGTTGGTTCCGCCTCGGGCAATTGATAGGGTGCAGCCTCTTTGTGCCCTCGCAGACAGACGGACTTTCCATGAACACCATTGCCTCGGAGCTTGCCGCCAGCATCCGCTCCATTACGGACTATCCCAAGCCCGGCATCATCTTTCGCGACATCACCACGCTGCTCGGCAATCCGCGCGCCTTCCGCCGCGCCGTCGACGAGCTGGTGCAGCCCTATGCGGGCCTGAAGGTCGACAAGATCGCCGGCATGGAGGCGCGTGGCTTCATTCTCGGCGGCGCCGTGGCGCACCAGCTGTCGGCCGGCTTCGTGCCGATCCGCAAGAAGGGCAAGCTGCCGCACGAGACCGTGCGCATCGCCTACAGCCTGGAATATGGCGTCGATGAAATGGAAATGCATCGCGATGCGGTGCAGCCGGGCGAGAAGGTCATTCTCGTCGACGACCTGATCGCCACGGGCGGCACGGCCGTCGGCGCGACCAAGCTCTTGCGCCAGATCGGCGCCGAAGTCGTCGGCGCCTGCTTTGTCATCGACCTGCCGGATCTCGGCGGCCGCAAGAAGCTCGAAGAGCTCGGCGTGGATGTTCACACACTGGTGGAATTCGCCGGGCATTAATCACCCGGCTTATCCTATTCGAACTCGAGAACGCTGCTTTCGAAGCGGATGACCGGGACGCCGTCCTGGTTGATGCCTTCGTTGAGAATCTTGTTCAGATGCCAGCCTGGGCGCGATGCGAGCGGGCGGCTGGAGAGGAAGGTCACCGAATAGGTGATCGTCTCATCGACGAAGACGGGCTTCAGCCATTGCAGCTTCTCGAAGCCGGGCGAGGGGCCGAGCTTCGGGGCCGCAAGCCCCTCCTTCGCAAGGCGCATGCTCTGCGCCATCCAGTAATCCAAGAAAGTCCGCATCCAGGCGGCGCAATTGTGCCAGCCGGAGGCGCAGAGATCGCCGAACAGCGTGTGCTTTGCGGCCTCACGATCGACATGGAAGCGCTGCGGATCGAAGCGGGTGGCGAAATGGACGATCCGCTCTTCGGTGAAGGTGTAGCTGCCGATCTCGATCTTCTGGCCGACGGTGTAGAGCTCGGTCATCCTCATGCGCGCGTCTCCCCCGCTTCGCGGGTGCTGAACATGATCCAGTTCTCGGAATAGCAGACGAGCTCGCCGCTCTGGTTTTCGATCTCGTGCTTGAAGCGGGCAATGCCGATGCCGGGGCGCGAGCGCATCAGCCGGGATTCTAGCACGATCGAGCGGCCGGAGAGCGTATCACCGGCCAGCACCGGCTTCTTCCATTCCATCAGATCGGTGCCCGGGGCGCCTTGCGAGTAGGAATTCAGCAGGTAGCCCTCGGCCATCATCCGCATGAACAGCGCCGACGTATGCCAGCCGGAAGCGGCGAGACCGCCAAGGATGCTGGCCTTGCCGGCGGCCTCGGACGTATGCATCGGCTGCGGGTCGAATTCGGTGGCGAACTCGATGATATCTTCGGCTGTCACCGGAATCGGGCCGAGCGGAAAGCTACGGCCCGGTTCGAAGTCTTCAAATGCTAGCTTCATTTCGCTTCGCCCTCCCAGCGATCGCGCGAACGCCTGCTAAAGCGCGGACGCTTACGTGTTGAAGCGGAAGTGGATGACGTCGCCGTCGGCAACGATATATTCCTTGCCTTCGTCGCGGCCCTTGCCTGCTTCCTTGGCGCCGACTTCACCCTTGAAGTTGATGTAGTCGTCGTAGCCGATGGTGAAGGCGCGGATGAAGCCGCGTTCGAAATCGGTGTGGATGACGCCGGCGGCCTGCGGGGCCTTGGTGCCGCGCACGATCGTCCAAGCGCGCGTTTCCTTCGGACCGACGGTGAAATAGGTGATCAGGTCGAGCAGGTGGTAACCGGCGCGGATCAGGCGGTCGAGACCGGCTTCCTCGAGGCCGAGCGCGGAGAGGAATTCCTTGGATTCTTCTTCCGGCAGCTGCGCCACTTCGGATTCGATCGCGGCTGAGATGATGACACATTCGGCGCCCTGCTTCTCCGCCATTTCGGCGACGGCCGTGGTGTGCTCGTTGCCGGTGGAGGCGTCGGACTCGGCGACATTGCAGACGTAGAGGACCGGATGCGAGGTCAGGAGGTTGAGGCCCTTGAGGATCTCGATTTCCTCGGGCGCCAGCGTCTTCAGGAGAAGACGGGCGGGCTTGCCCTCGTTGAGGAGCTTGACCACGGCTTCCATGATCGGCAGTTGCGCCACGGAATCCTTGTCCTTGCTGGCGGCGCGCTTGCGAGTCTGCTCGACGCGGCGCTCCAGGCTTTCGAGGTCGGCGAGCATCAGCTCGGTCTCGATCGTGTCGGCGTCTCCAACCGGATTGATGCGGCCTTCGACATGGGTGATGTCGTCGTCTTCGAAGCAGCGCAGCACATGCACCACGGCATCGACTTCGCGGATGTTGGCGAGGAACTTGTTACCGAGACCTTCACCCTTCGAGGCGCCGCGCACGAGGCCGGCGATATCGACGAAGGAGATGCGGGTCGGGATGATTTCCTTGGAGCCGGCAATCGCCGCCAGCTTCTGCATGCGCGCGTCGGGAACGGCGACTTCGCCGGTGTTCGGCTCGATCGTGCAGAAGGGATAGTTTGCCGCCTGCGCCGCTGCCGTCTTGGTGAGCGCGTTGAAGAGGGTCGACTTGCCGACATTCGGCAGACCGACGATACCGCATTTGAAGCCCATGGCTGAATGTCCGTATTCGCTGAAATCGTTGCCTTGCCTATGGGGGAATGGCGCCCCGCGGTCAAGCTTTTTCGCGCCAATCTCGGCCCGTGTGGCGGGTCTTTCCCTTGAACCCGTGTGCGGCGATGCAATATAATAGGGGTAGCGCGAGGCTTCCCCCTGTCATTGATGATGGACTTCCGATGAGTGACAACGATATTGCGTTGAAGCCTAAAACCAAGGCCAAGCCGAAGCTCGACCGGCCGAAGCTCTACAAGGTTATCCTGTTCAACGACGACTATACGCCGCGCGAGTTCGTCACGATGGTGCTGAAGGCGGTGTTCCGGATGAGCGAGGAGGCGGGATATCGGGTGATGATGACGGCGCATAAGCTGGGGTCGAGCGTCGTCGTGGTCTGCGCCAAGGATATCGCCGAGACCAAGGTCAAGGAGGCGATGGACTATGCCAAGGAAGCGGGTTTTCCGCTGATGCTGACGGCCGAACCGGAAGAATAGTTGGCGATCTCTTAACCAGTCCTCTTCATTCGATCTCCGCTGTTTTGCCGCAGGATGGGCGAAACGAGGAGGCGCTCATGCCTGCTGAAGCGGCGACCTGGCATTATTTCGTGGCGGCGGCGATCTTTGCGCTGCTCGGCGCCATCGGCCATGTGTGCCGGGCGGTGTTCAACGTGCTGCCGGATCGCATCACGGACCGGCCGCTGATGGATCTGCCGCTTTCCAGCGGCTACAACCTTCCCGATCTGCTGTTCGGCACCGAATATGATGACAACGGCTACTACCGGCTCGACAGCCTGAAGAATTTCCGGATCTCGGTGATGCTGAGCACGGTCGGCGGTCTGCTGGTCATGCTGTTTTCGCCGGGAGCCTCGGGCGCGATTGCCTGGATGATCGACAGCGGTTTTTCGGCGCTGTGGAACCTCTTTCTCTACCGGCTGCACAGCATCGGCCTATAGGCGTCAGCGGCCGGCGGGGCGGCGGACCTGATAGCCGGTCTTGTCCTGCGTGAAGCCGCAGTTCTCGTAGAAGCGCAGGGTCGCCGGTGTTTTCGAGCCGGTCAGCAGCATCACCTTGTAGCAGCCGGCCCGCCAGGCGGTTTCGATCGCATGGGCAATCAGCGCAGCGCCGTAGCCCTTCTTGCGATGGGCCGACAGCGTCACGACGTTCTCGATCAGCGCGTAGGGGGCGCCTGCGCGCGTTAAGTTGGGGATGACCGACAGGGTGACGGTCGCCGCCGCTTCCTCACCGGAAAAGCCGATGAAGATCTGCATGCCCGATTGGGCGAGGATGGCATCCATCTGCTTTTTGGCGATCGCTGGTTCCACCGGCGGATCGGACGGGTTCAGTTCGGCATAGAGCGCGAGCAGGGCGGCGAGGTCGCCGGCCCCGGCGCTGCGAATGGCCAGCGCTTCACTCATGGGATCAGTCGCCCTTGTTGCCGAGCAGTTTCTTCAGCATCTCGGCCATCGGGCCGGTGGCCGGCAGGATCTTCGGCTGATTGTGGTTGCGGGCCTGATGGATATGGGATTTCGCCACCGGCTTCTTCTCGGCCTTCGGCTTTTCCTCTTCCGCCTTGCCGCCGACGGCGAGCGCCAGCTTGTTCATCAGCTGTGAATCCTCATTGCGCACCAGCATGCCGGCATTATCGGCCAGGGCGTCGAGAAGCGGCTCCAGCCAGCTCTGGTCGGCCTTGGCGAAGTCGCCGAGAACATGATGCTGCACCATTTCCTTGACACCGGGATGACCGATGCCGAGGCGCAGGCGGCGGTATTCGCGGCCGCAATGGGCGTCGAGCGATTTGATGCCGTTATGGCCGCCATGGCCGCCGCCGGTCTTCAGCCGCGCCTTGCCGGGCGCCAGGTCGAGCTCGTCATAGATGGCGACGAGATCGGAAGGCTGCAGCTTGTAAAAGCGCATGGCTTCGCCGACGGATTCGCCCGAGAGGTTCATGTAGGTCTGCGGCTTGATCAGCAGCACCTTCTCGCCCTCGAGCTCGCCTTCGGCGATCTCAGCCTTGAACTTTTTCGACCAGGGCGAAAAGCTGTGGCGGCGGTAGATGGCATCGAGCGCCATGAAGCCGATATTGTGCCGGTTGCCGGCATATTTGCTACCGGGATTGCCGAGACCCGCGATGATCAGCATAGCCAATCCATTCCTTGAAACGATGATGCCCGTTTCACCACCGCGAAACGGGCACGAAGTCAAGCGCTAAGGGGCGAATGCGCCTCAGTGCAGCAGGGTGAGGCCGTATTTCTGGAAGATCTGTCGCTGCGTGCCGTCGGCGATCAGCTTGTCGAGAGCGACCTGCATCCTGCGCCTGAGATCGTCGGGGAAATCCTTCTGGCAGGCGATGCCCATCGGCTGGGTCGACAGCACCGTCACCATCTCCAGCGGCTGTTCCTGCTTCAGCTTGTCGAAATAGAGCTCGGAGATCGGCATCATGTCGATGCGGCCGCCCAGCAGCTTGCGCAACGTCGCGTTGAAGTCGCTGGCGACGTCGAGCTTGGTGAAGCCCTTCTCCTTCAGCGTCGTCTCCGTATAGTCCTCGCGCTGGGTGCCTACCGTATATTGCTTTGCCTCGTCGAGCGTATCAGCCTTGACGCCGGAACCGGTCTTGGTGATCAGGATGTTGCGGTCGACGAGCAGGGGCTCGATCCATTTGAACAGCGGATCGCGGGTGCTGTTATGGGCGGTGGCGAAGACGCAGGTCATCGGCGTCGTCTGCGCCATGCCATAGGCACGGGCCCAGGGAACCAGCTCCAGCGTATAATCGACGCCGATATCGGCCATCACCTTTTCGACCTGCTCGACGGTCGCGCCCTTGATCACCTTGCCGTCGCGGTAGTTGAACGGCGCATATTCTTCCGTGAAGAAGGACACCGTCTCGGCGGCAGCTGCTGTGGGCAACATCAGAAAGGCGAGAAGCAGCAGCTTTTTCATTCGCATGGCTCCGTCGTTGGTTTTATGAGGCACGCGCCACGAAGGGGATCACACCGCTCAGTTTCTCGATCAGCTGCGCTGCAGTCTGCGGCCTGTGGAAGAGATAGCCCTGCCCATAGTCCAGCCCCATCTGCTGCAGCGTGCGGCATTCCTCTTCGGTCTCGATACCTTCGGCAATCACAGTGCAGTTCATCTTGTGCGACAGCGTGGTGATCGCCTCGATCAGCATGCGGCTCTTGTGGCCGACATTGTCGTTGGCGTCGTTGATCGCGCGGGTGAACGACTGGTCGATCTTGATGATATCAACCGGGAAGCGATTGAGGTAGCTCAAAGACGAGTAGCCTGTGCCGAAATCGTCGAGCGCGATGCGGCAGCCGAAGCGGCGCAGCTCCGTCACGATCATGCGGATCTGCGGATTGTCGTGCATCAGCACGGCTTCGGTGATTTCGACGACGATGCGTTCCGGGCGGATGCCATGGCGGCCGAGCAGGCCGGCGAGCCGCGAGGGGAGGGCTGCCTCGAACTGCAACGGCGAGAAGTTGATCGCCAGATAGGTGTCCTGCATGCCCGAGATGCGGGAGATGCGGGCGAGGTTGGCGATCGCCTTTTCCATGATGACATTGCCGACGCGGACGATCTTGGCGGTCTCCTCGGCAACGTTGATGATCTCGGCAGGGGGCATCAGGCCCTTCTGCGGGTGGTTGAGGCGCATCAGCGCTTCGAAGCCGGCTATATTGCCATGCGTCAGGCCGACGATCGGCTGCAGATAGGCTTCGAACCAGTCTTCGGCGAGGCCTGCCTCGATGCAGCTTTCGATCTCGGCGCGGCCGCGGGCCTTGTCGAGCATGCTGGCATCGAAGAGGCGGGCGCCATTCTTGCCGTCGCGCTTCTTGGCATACATCGCCATGTCGGACTTCTGCAGCAGCTCGGAGGCATTGGCGGCGTGGCGCGGATAGATGGCGACGCCGACGCTGGCGCTGAGATGCAGGTCGGGGCCGAAGGGCGTGTCGAAGATGGTGGCGATCTGGTCGCACATGGCGCGCGCCCGCTTTTCGGCATCGGCGGCCGGCAGCAGGATGGCGAATTCGTCGCCGCCGAGGCGGGCGGCCTCATCGGACGGCGCCAGATGGGTCTTGAAACGGTCGACCAGTTCGCGCAGCGCACGGTCGCCCTCGGCATGGCCCATATTGTCGTTGATCCACTTGAAGCGGTCGAGGTCGACGAAGAGGCAGGCAAGTTCCTGGCCTGCTGCATCGGCTTCGGCAATCTTGCGGTCGAGCACGGCTTCGAAGCCCTGGCGGTTCAGGAGGCCTGTCAGGTGATCGGTGATCGCCTGGCGGTGATTGCGGTCTTCGGAGGCCTTGAGCTCGGTCACGTCGGTCATGACGGAAAGCGACAGCTTGTCAGTGCCGCCGGTGGCGGCGTTGGATTCCAGCACCAGCACGTCGATGACGCGGCCGTCGGCGCATCTGAACTTGACGGTGACGTCGAGCGCGCCTTCCTCGGCGGTGTTGCGGCGCGACAGGAAGATCTCGCGGGTATCGGCTGTCACGAGCTCGGCGAACTTGCGGCCGACAGCGTCAGTGCGGCTGTAGCCGGTGGCGACCAGCCAGTAGTCGCTGACGGCGGTGATGCGGTCTTCCTCGTCGAGCGAGAAGAGCATGGCGGGCGTCAGGTCGTAGATATCGGTGGCGCGGCGGTGGGCGAGCTTCAGCTCCTTTTCCTCGCGCTCCAGCTTGGTCTGCATGTCGTTGAAGCTGCTGGCGAGGCGGCCCATCTCGTCGCCGGACTGCCAGTCGACATGGTGGCGCGAGCCGAGCTGGCTGGTGGCCTCGATAGCGGCGATCAGGCGCATCAGCGGCTGGATGACGAAGATGCGGTTGCCGATCAGCGCACTGCCGAAGACGGCGAGCACGGCGAAAAGGAAGATCGAGATGAAGACCACTTCCTCATGCTTCAGACCGGCGAAAAGGCCGAGCTTCGGATAGTAGACGGAGATGCTGCCGAGGTTCTTCGGGCCATCGACATTGTTGTAGATGATGGCGCGCGAGACCTGCTCGAGCTCGCCGGTGAAGGACTTCGGAATGGTGCTTTGGGTGACGTCGAGCTGGCCGGACTGGTCGCGGACCTCGACCTTGACGATGGCGCCCTGGGAAACGATCGTCGCGGAGATCTGCGTGACGCTGTCTTCGTCGAGATCCCAAAGCGGCTTGGCGAGCGCCTGCGAATTGGCGACCAGCAACACGGAAATATGGTCGCGGATTTCCTTGTCGGCGCGTTCGGAGGAGAGGAAAAGGAAAAGCACGAAGAGTGGGGCTACAAATACAATTAGCGCGCCGCAAACGATCGCAAAAAACCTGTTTTCAACGGAATTATTCATTGTTCCGTTTTCTCCCGGGCCGCTTCTTCTTCGGCCGTCTCTTCTAATATACGGCGGTATGGCAATAACTTTGGGGAGAATGCTTCCATGAATGTGTTAAAGCTTGCTGAAACGGTTGTAGCCAGCAAATGAAAAGGCCCGCCTTCCGGGTGGAAAGCGGGCCTTATGCTTTACAAATTGATAGGAAGCTTATCAGGCTTCAGCGTCGCCTTCTTCGGCGGCTTCTTCGACGCCAGCTGCCGGAGCAACGATGGTGGCGATCGTGAAGTCACGGTCGATAACCGTGGTAACGCCCTTCGGCAGGGTCACTTCCGAGATGTGGATGCTGTCGCCGATCTTCTTGCCGCTCAGGTCGACATTGAAGAATTCCGGGATCGCGTTTGCCGGGCAGTGAACTTCGACTTCGTGACGAACGATGTTGAGAACGCCACCGATCTTGAGACCCTGGGACTTCTCTTCGTTGATGAAGTGAACCGGGATCTCGACGGTAACCTGCGTGTTGCCGGAAACGCGGAGGAAGTCCACGTGCATCGTGAAGTCACGAACCGGGTCGAGCTGGTAGTCCTTCGGGAGAACCTGGTACTTCTTGCCGCCGACGTCGATCGTGGCAACCGTGGTCATGAAACCGCCGGCATGGATACGCTTCGTCACCTCGTTGGTGTTGAGCGTAATAGAAATCGGGGCCTGCTTGTCACCGTAGATGACAGCGGGAATCAAACCGTTGCGGCGAAGTTCACGGGCGGACCCCTTACCAACCCGTTCGCGCGCCTCGGCCTTGAGCTCGTAAGTGTCGTGGCTCATGGCATTTCCTTTCGAGGTTATATGGAGAGTTCAAATCCGGCATCTGCCGGGCAGGAACTGGAGGTGCCTTCCGGCGGCCTCATCCGCATTGCCTCCAAGGGTGTCTGTGCGGACGCGTGCGCTATAGTCTATGTGCGGCGGAAACGCAAGCTGGGCAGGGCACAGAAGCCTCTTGCCCTTGTAGTTGTGGCTTTCTTTGGCGTGGTTGTAAAATCTGACGTTTGTTTAACCAAGGAATCGCATTCCATAAGCCAATTAATGAATCCTACCATGCGAATATCTATAGGTGATCACGGTTTCAATCTCGGTCACTTCCATGTTGCGTATCATTTCCTGCATCACAGTCGAACATAGCCTGCCGCATCTCGTCTTTGCGACGGTGATCTGCCTGCTGGGCTCAGTGCTGACGATGCGGCTTTTCAGCCGGGTACGCCGGACCGAGGGATTGCAGAAGTATAACTGGCTGTTCCTCTCGGGCTTCGTTGGCGGCTCGACGATCTGGACCACGCATTTCGTTGCCATGCTGGGCTATCAGTCGCCGGCGACCAACGGCTATGAGCCGGAACTGACCCTGCTGTCGCTGTTTATCGGTATTGCCGCTAGCGTTATCGGCTTTTCGATCGCGGCGCTGACGCCGAAGAGCGCGCTCATCGAAGCGGGCGGGGCGATCGTCGGTCTCGGTATCGCCTGCATGCATTATGTCGGGATCGCCGGTTACAAGGTTGCCGGCCACATGGTCTGGAGCGAGCCCTATGTCGTGGCGTCGCTGATTGCGGCGGCGATCTTCGGTGCGATCGCCACCAATCGCGTCGCCCGGCCGGTCACCCGTTTCTGCAAGCATGGTTCGGCGCTGGCGCTGATCCTGGCGATCGTGCTGACGCATTTCACCGGCATGGCCGGGCTGACGATCGTTCCCGACAGCGCCATCCCGGTCACCGGCGAGCTGATCTCGGTCGGCATCATGACCGGCCTGGTTCTCGCCGTCATGGTGGTCATCCTGGCGCTTGGTGCCTCCACCTATGTCATCGACCTGCAGACCAGCCAGGCGGCCGTCGAGCGCTACCGTCACCTGTCGCTGCATGATCCGCTGACCAACCTGCCGAACCGCGCGGCCTTCAACGAGCATGTCACGGCGCTGACCAAGCGCCCGAAGGACATGACGGCGAATATTGCGGTGTTGTCCTTCGATCTCGACCGCTTCAAGGAAATCAACGACGTTCACGGCCATGCGGCCGGCGATGCCGTCTTGCGCGCGGTTGCGGACCGGCTGATGCATCTGAGCAATGACATGCTGTTCGTGGCCCGCGTCGGTGGCGATGAATTCGTGGCGGTCATGAGCAAGTATTTCATCCGCGCCGATGCCACCGCGCTGGCGCAGCGGATCATCGATGTCATCGCCGAACCGGTTTCCTGGGAGGGGCAGACGCTTTCCGTCGGCACCAGCGTCGGCATCTCCACTTTCCCGGGGCAGGCGGGTACGATCGATGATCTCCTGTCGCAGGCAGATATCGCCATGTACCGGGCGAAATCGACCTCGAGCAACAGCATCTGCTTCTACGATGCATCGATGGACCAGATCTCGCGCGAGCGGAATGCGCTGGCGATGGAAATGCGCGATGGCCTGAAGCGCGGCGAGTTCGAACTCTTCTATCAGCAGCAGAACGACACGATGACGCGCGAAGTCGTCGGCTTCGAGGTGCTGCTGCGCTGGAAGCATCCGGTGCGCGGCTATATTCCGCCGATGGAATTCATTCCGATCGCCGAGCGCAACGGCTTCATTCTGGAGCTCGGCGAATGGGTGCTGCGCAGCGCCTGCGCCGAGGCTGCGACCTGGACGAACCCGCTCCGGATCGCCGTCAACGTCGCGCCGCAGCAGCTGAGCGACCACCGCCTGCCGCAGATCGTCCATGAAATCCTGCTGCAGACCGGTCTGCCCGCATCGCGGCTGGAGATCGAGATCACCGAATCCGGCATCATCGCCGACCACCAGCATGCGCTGCACGCGATCCGCCGCCTTAAGGCGCTGGGCATCAAGGTTGCAATGGACGATTATGGCACAGGCTACTCGTCGCTTTCGACGCTGCAGAGCTTCCCGTTCGACAAGATCAAGATCGACCGGGCCTTCGTCGATGGCGTCGTGACCAACAAGCAGTCGGCGGCGATCGTCCGCTCGACGCTGATCCTGGCGGCAAGTCTCGACATTCCGGTTCTCGCCGAAGGCGTCGAGAACGAGGATCACATCGACTTCCTGCGCCGGGAAGGGTGCCTGCAGGTGCAGGGCTTCCTGTTCGGCAAGCCGGTGCCGCGCGCCGGCATCGAGACCATCGTCGGTGCCGAAGCGCCCGCCAAGGTCGCGGAACCTCAACCTGAGGTTATCGTTGTGGATGACATCAAGCCCGCAGCGGCCGCCTGAACAGAAAATATCAACCCGCAGATGAGGCTGGCTTGACATCTTGCCTGCGGCAATCTCACATGCGCGCCTTCATGCGGCAACGGGAGTTTATCGAGATGCGTCACAGGCTTATCACGGCGACGAGCGCCATTGTTCTGGCTTTGGCTACGGGGGCGTCGGCGGCGGATATCAGCCATGACGGCGCCAATGCGATCCGTGACAATCTGAACCATCTCCTGCCCGGCGATATCGCCAAGAAGCAGCCTGTGACCGTCAAGCCGGCAGGCTCGCGCTACGAGATCACCTACGATTTCGCCAAGCTCCTGGACAAGGTCAAGAAGCAGGATTTCGAGATCAAGGGCCTGACGCCGTTCACGATGTTCGCAACGCCGCAGGACAGCGGCCTGTGGAACCTTGAAGGCAACAACAACTTCAACGTCACCGGCCATTTCAAGGGTCCGGACGACAAGCGCTCCGATTTCACCTATTCGATCGCCCAGATGGATTTCACTTCCGTCTTCGATCCGGCGATCAGCTACCTGCGCTCGGGTGATTTCAGCGCCAAGGATCTGAAGTTCAGCTCGACGACCGATACGGAATCCGTCAACGCCAGCTTCGCCGACATGGTCTACAAGCTGAGCTCGGCAGACAGCGCGATGGCCGGGCGCCTGGACTTTGTCGCCAATGGCCGGTTCGGGACGTTCGCCGAGCAGGTGAGCAGCAAGGACATGCCGCCGATCCAGTTTTCGGCCGACAGCCTGGATTTCAACGCCAAGGTCAATGGCATCGCTGCCAAGGACCTGAAGGAGATGGTGCTCTTCGTTCTCGATCACGCCGATCAGAAGGAACTGAGCAAGGAGAGCGAAACCAAGCTCAAGGAGATGCTCGGCAAGGCCTTTCCGCTGCTGACCTCGCTTGAGGAAACGATCACGCTCAACAATCTCGCCGTCACCAGCGCCGTCGGCAGCGGTGGCGCGAAGTCCTTCGGCTACCACTTCACGGTCGATGGCCCGAGCAATGCGACGCGCATCGGCGTCGCCATGGATGCGGCCGACGTCAAGCTCGACAGCGCGCTGATCCCGCCAGGCTACACGGCCTTCCTGCCGCAGGCGCTCGATATCCAGTTCGGCGTTCCCGGCATGGATTTCGCAGCCTTCGGCGACGAGTTCATGAAGGTCGATTTCAGCAAGGCTGCGGGTGACACCGAGAAGGCCGGCCAGCAGGCCGCCGAGAAGCTGTTCCCGGGCGGTATCCTGAAGGTCGATTTCCCGAAGATCAGCGCCAAGTCGGGCGTCTATGACGTCGAGATGTCCGGCGAGCTCGAGGGCCGCGTCGATACGCAGAAGGATTACAAGCTGCACGCCTCGATCGTGGCGCGCGACTACGACAAGACCATCGCGGCAGTTCAGGAACTGGCAAAGACCAACCCGGATCTCAACCAGGCCTCCTTCGGCCTGATGATGATCAAGGGCTTTGCCAAGCCGGATGCGGATGGCGCCCAGCGCTGGGATGTCGATGTCGCGAGCGACGGCTCCGTCAGCGTCAACGGCCAGCAGATCAAGGGACCGGATGCGCCGGCGGCTGACGAAGGCGCTGCGCCTTCCGACGAGGCTGCTCCCGGAGACGACGCTGCTCCTTCCGATGACGCGGCACCGTCCGATGAGACGGCGCCTTCGGATGAGGCAACGCCCTCCGAAGAGACCAAGCCCTGATCAAGCAAAAGGCCCGCTTCAGAGCGGGCCTTTCTTCTTTCAGATCGGATGACTTACCGGCGGCACTCGCCGCCGCCGATGATGCGGAAGCCGGCATTGCCTGCCTCGCAGGCGTTCGGGAAGGTCTGCTGCTGGCGGCCGCGTTCGCCGCAGACGGGACGGTATTCGCGGGTGCAGATGCCGCCGGGACGCTCGGGGCGATCCGGCCGGTCGGGCCTGCCGGGGCCACCCGGGCCGCCTGGGCCGCCGGGCCAATCGGGACGTCCGGGGCGATCGGGCTCCGGACGCGGGAAGGGCGGGGGCTCGCGGCGGCATTCGCCGCGGCCGACGATCCTGAAGCCGCTGTTGCGGGCCTGGCAGGCATTGCCGAAGGTCTGGGTGCGGCCGCCGCGCTCACCGCAGACGGGCGCATATTCCATGGTGCACATCTGAGGCTCGGGCGGGCGCGGACGCGGTGGAGGCCGCGAATAGCCCTGATCAACCTCGACGGTGCAGGCCGCCAATAGCGGAATGAGCGCCACCAGCGCCAGCCGCTTGCCTGTCTTCAGATGATTTCGGATTTTCGTCAAAACTGCTCCCCCGTGCGAAAACAAATCACAACGGGGCGAAACTAGCCGAAACGGCAAAAGCGATGAAGCCGCAAAATGCAACTTCACCGCTTCGATTTGATTGGGAATGGAACCGTCAGTCGAAGAGGCTCGAAACCGACTCTTCCTGGCTCGTGCGATTGATGGCTTCGCCGATCAGGTTGGCGGTCGTGATGACGCGGATATTGTGGGCAGACTGCACAGCCGTCGTCGGCTGGATGGAGTCGGTGATCACGAGTTCGCGCAGCTTCGACGAGGTGATGCGGGTGACCGCACCGCCGGAGAGGACGCCGTGGGTGATATAGGCCGTGACGCTGGCCGCGCCCTGAGCGAGCAGGGCATCGGCGGCGTTGCAGAGCGTGCCGCCGGAATCGACGATATCGTCGATCAGGATGCAATCCTTGCCTTCGACTTCGCCGATGATGTTCATAACTTCGGATTCGCCCGGGCGGTCGCGGCGCTTGTCCACGATCGCCAGCAGACAGTCGAGGCGCTTTGCCAGCGCGCGGGCGCGCACGACGCCGCCGACGTCAGGCGAGACGACGGTGACGTTGCTGGTGTCGTAGTTTGCCTTGATATCGCGCGTCAGAACCGGAACCGCATAGAGGTTGTCGGTCGGGATATCGAAAAAGCCCTGAATCTGGCCGGCATGCAGGTCGAGCGTCAGAACGCGATCGGCGCCGGCTTCGGTAATCAGGTTGGCGACGAGCTTTGCCGAGATCGGTGTGCGGCCGGAGGCGCGGCGATCCTGGCGGGCGTAGCCGAAATAGGGAAGGACGGCCGTGATGCGGCGTGCCGAAGACCGGCGCATCGCGTCGATCATGATCAGCAATTCCATCAGGTGGTCGTTCGTCGGGAAGGACGTCGACTGGACGAGGAAGACGTCCTCACCGCGGACGTTCTCCTGAACTTCGACGAAGATTTCCTGGTCGGCAAATCTTCTTACGCTGGCCTTGCCCAAGGACACATTGAGATAGGTGCAGATCGCTTCGGCGAGATGCCGGTTCGAATTGCCTGCGAAAACCTTCATTTTGGCCCGCCTATTGTCTGCTGATAGCCGCGCTTTTTAGCCAGCTTGCTTCTGAATGCAAGCGTAAAGGCGACACAGGGCTTGATATTTGTAAAAACCTTGTTGCTAACCGCCCTGTGATTGGCGCCAGGCGTTGAATTCGGCGATGGTTTTGGTGCCGATCTGCTGCATGACCGAGGCCGGGACGCCGGCCCAGGGGTCTTGAGCGGCAGAGGGGACCTTCTCCTCGCCCTGAATGCGGTGCAGGCGGCCGCCGCTGCTGTCGAGCACATCCCAGACATAGGTCACCGTCACATTGCCTTCGTCGGTGAAGGCGGAGAGATAGCCCTTCAGAATGTAGTCGCTGCTGTTGTCGGTGGAGCTCTTGATCGACAGGCCGTGCGAACGGGCCTCGGAGCCGAGCTGGCGCGAGAGCGGCGTGACGGCCTGAACGGGGGCGCCGATGATCGGCAGGAAGCGGACGGTGTTTCCGCGGGTCGAGCCCGACTCCACCGGATCGATGGCGGCGACCTGTTGTGCTTCTTGCTGCTGCGGCTGCTGTTGCTGGCGGTGCGGCGGCGGCGCCTGGTCGCCCATATCCTGTTCTTCGGCCTCGGCATTGGAGAGCGGCTCGCTCTCGACGGCCTCCGGGGCGCGATAGGCCTGCGGCCGCGCCGACATTGCATCGGCCTGCGCCTGCATGGTCGTCGGCGGTGCGCCGGGGCCGGGGCGGTAGGCCTGGTTATAGGCGGGGTGGTAGCCTTCCTGCGGTTCGGCTGCAAAGGCCTGGCGGGATTGCGATCCGGCCATGCGCTCGACTTCGCGCTGGGTGACCGGCGACGAGCGCGGCGGCATCGAGGAATCGCCGATATCGACGAGCGGCGTCATCGCGTCGGTCGTGTTGCAGGCGGCGAGCAGGCTGGCGAGGCATGCAAGAAGTGCTGGCGCAGTCAACGATCGCGTCATCCTTCCAGCTTTCCTTCCGTCATTTGCATCAGCCCCGCCCAGGTTTATGCGGGCGGGGATGGTCTTGTGTCAATTCCGGATTCTTGCCGGTGAAGTCTCTCAGGCGCCGAGGAAGTCCAGCGAGTGACGCGACAGGGTGCGCGGACCCTCCGCCGTCGTCAGGTAGGTCTGGCCGAGCGTCATGGCGGTTCCGCTGTCGGAATCGGCGATGATCATGTGGACGAAGAGCGACATGTTCGGCTCGATCGGCTGCGGATTGCCGACATGGAACATCTGGTGCTCCATCCAGGACGGCGAGAAGCGGGCGCCGAGCGAGTAGCCGCAGGCGTTCAGGCGGTGGCGGGCAAGGCCGCGCTCGTCCATGATCTTGGCATGCATGTCGAAGACATCGCCGAAGGTGTGGCCGGGCTTCAGCACGGTCTCGATCGCCTGCAGGTTTTCCAGGCAGGCGCTGTAGAGCTCGCGGTGGCGGTGGGTCGGCTCGCCGACGACGATCGTGCGCATCATCGCTACGTGATAGTGGGCGTAGGTGCCTGCCCATTCGATCGTCAGCTGGTCGTTGGCATCGAGCTTGCGGCGGCCGGCCTTGTAGCGGCAGAGGAGCGCGTCGGCGCCGGAGCCGATGATGTATTCATTGGCCGGATAGTCGCCGCCGCCGCTGAAGACGGCGCCCTGCATCGCAGCCAGGATGTCGGCTTCGTCAGCGCCCGGCTTGGTGAGGCGGATTGCCTGGTCGAGCGCATCGTCGGCGAGTGCGGCGGCACGTTCCACATAGGCGACTTCGGCCGGGCTCTTGATCAGGCGCAGGCGGCTGACGAGATAGGAGGCGTCGCTGATCTGGCCGAAGCTCGCAAGCTGGGCATCGAGCAGGCGGGCGACGCGGCCGGTCATGCCGTGCGTGTCATATTCGACGCCAATGCGGGCGCCGAGCAGGTCCATCTCGACCAGCAGGTTCTTGAGGTCGAGCGTCGGGTCGGCGTTGACGCGGTCGACCCAGACATGGACGTTTTCGAGGATCGAGGTGTGCTTGGCCTGGCGAAGATCGGCCGAGCGGGTGATCAGTGCCATCGTGCCATCAGCCTTGACGACCAGCGTCTGGAAGAAGCAGTAGCCGAAGGTGTCGTAACCGGTCAGCCAGTACATGCTTTCCTGCGCGAAGATGAGGAGGGCGTCGAGCTTCTCCTCGCGCATCTGGTCGGTGACGCGGGCGAGGCGGCTTGCGAATTCGCTCCGTTCGAAGTGCAGTGCCATGGTCTCAAATCTCCCTGATGCTTATCGCTGAAATCTGGCGGCCGTAATCCGGCTCGTTGTTGTGGGTGGTGCGGCGGTACGAGAAGAAGCGCTCGCTATCCGGATAGGTGCAGAGCCCGACGCTTTCGGCGCGAACGCCTGCCTTCGTCAACCGAGCGACGGTGAGGCCCGGAAGGTCGAACATCGAATGTCCGGGCTTTTCCGACGGGATAAAATACTGCGCGTAGGCAGCGTCCTGTGTGACAAAACGCTCGACGAATTCCGGGCCGACTTCGTAGCTCGCCTGGCTGATCGATGGTCCGAGGCAGGCGACGATCGCCTCGCGCCTTGCGCCCAGTTTCTCCATGGCAATGATCGTGTTTTCGAGCACGCCTGTCAGCGCGCCCTTCCAGCCGGCATGGGCGGCACCGATAACCTTGTTTTCCGGGTCGGCAAACAGGATCGGGCCGCAATCGGCGGCAAGCACGCCGAGCACGATGCCGGGTGTGGCGGTGACGAGCGCATCGGCCTGTGGGCGGTCGCCGTCGTAATCGGCATCGACGGTGACGGCGTCGGGCGAATGGATCTGGTGGACGGTCGCCAGCTTTTCGAGCGGCTGGCCGAACCAGGCGGCGACCCGCCTCCGGTTCTCGTTGACGCGGTCTCGGTCGTCGTTCGAGCCGAGGCCGACATTGAGGCCGCGATAGAGGCCTTCGGAGACGCCGCCTTCGCGGGTGAAGTAGCCATGACGGATCGCGTCGCCCGCCGCCTGTTGCAGCAGCGCGCTTTCGATCGGTGCGGGTGAAGCCGCGTTTTGCATCAGTGATTCCGGGGTGTTTAGAACGGGTTCATTGTTCACCGGATCGTCCGGTGAAGCATTGTTGATTGCGCCGGATGTTGACGCAGGGCGGCGCGCTCTGTCAATCCACCGGGCGGAAAGGCATGAGGTCGACGGCGGGATAAGAGACCGCCATGGCCTTGAAGAGTTCGCCCATCCGGCCCTCGCCGGAGCCGGCAAGGCGGTCCACGGCGCTCTGGATGATCTGCTGCGTGCGCGGTTCGCGGTCACGGCCGAGCGCGGCGGCGCGATCGAGAATACCAAGGCCGACGAGGAGATCGCCCTGATGCAGCGCACCGTTCAGATGCAGTCCGGCGCCAACGGCGGTGCGGGCAAGGTGCTCGAAATCCACATGGCTCGTCAGGTCGGCCTCACCGGGATTGGCAAGCGGCGGATCGAATTCATGCATGCGAACGGCCTGCAGCGTATCGCCGAAGCCGCTGACGAGGTGGCCGTAGTCGATCGCAAGCGCGGTGCCGCCGAAAGCCTTGAGACGCTCGCAGATGGCGAGCATCACCGACTGGCGCGCGGGCGAGAACTCAAACAGCGTGCCCGTCGGCATCGACTGGGCGCCATCCGGGAGGAGGGCGGGGTCGATGGTGGCGACACCCGCCGCGAAGACAAGCTCGTCGTCGGCGCCGAGGCCGACCATGCGCTCGCGGAAGCCGGTCTGCGTCTTGACGAACTGGCGGATCGGGATGGCGTCGAAGAGTTCGTTGGCCGCGATCAGCGTGAAACCGGGCGGTACTTCGTCAAAGTCATTGTGCCAGGCGATCTTGCCTTCATGGGCTTCCAGCGTCTGGCTCTGGACGTCGCGCAGGCGCTCGCTGGTCTCGACCAAGTGCACGCTCATGTTCTCGAAGAGCGGCGGCGCCAGGCGGGCGATGACGCGCAGCATGTCCGACATCATCGTGCCGCGGCCGGGGCCGATCTCGACGAGGCGGACACCAGCCGGTGTGCCGTGCTGCTGCCAGGCGTGGACGATAAAGACGCCGATCATCTCGCCGAAGAGCTGGCTGACTTCAGGGGCAGTGACGAAATCGCCGGAGCGGCCGAAGGGCTCGCGGACACGGTAATAGCCGTGTTCGGGATCGGCGAGGCACAGCGAGAAGTAATCGGTCACGCTGATCGGGCCGTTCGCCTGGATGATCGCCTTGATCTTTTCACCGAGTGCGGTGGTCATGGTGGTCACGTCCGGTCTGCGTTAGTTCTGCAGCGCGACCTGGCGGCGGGCGCGCACGATCGCCCAGAGGCCGAGCAGGATCATCGGGAAGGAGAGAACCATCCCCATGGTCAGCCAGCCTGTGCCGAGCAGATAGCCAAGCTGCGCATCCGGCTCGCGGAAGAATTCCACGAAGATACGCGACAGCGCATAGCCGCAGACGAAGACGCCGGAAATGAGGCCCGGCGATTTCAGGGCGCGGAAGCCGTAGATCAGAAGCGCCAGAACCGAGAGCAGCACGATGCCTTCGAGACCGGCTTCATAGAGCTGGCTTGGATGACGGGCAAAAGGACCGCCGCTCGGGAAGACAACTGCCCAGGGCACATCCGCGAGACGGCCCCAGAGTTCGCCATTGATGAAATTGGCGATGCGGCCGAAGAACAGGCCAATCGGCACGACACCGGCGACGATGTCGAATAGGCTCCAGATCGGGATGTTGTTCTTGCGGGCAAACAGGATCATGGCGAGCGTCGTGCCAGTGATGCCGCCATGGAAGGACATGCCGCCGTTCCAGATCTGGATGGCGCGGATCGGGCTCTCGATCACCGCCGGCATATCATAGAAGAGGATATAGCCGATGCGGCCGCCCAGCACGATGCCGAGGGCTGCCCAGACAACGAAGTCGTCGAGCTGCGTCTTGGTGATCGGCGAGGCGTTTGCCGGCCAGAGGCTGTCATTGCCGGCGAGGCGGCGCGCATAGAACCAGCCGAGCATGATGCCGACGACATAGGCCAGGCCATACCAGTGAATAGCGAGCGGCCCGATCGAAAATGCGATCGGATCGATATCCGGAAATGGCATGATTGCCATGAGATTGGCTGCAGTCGGCAAGGCTTTCCCACCCGTTGATGTGCGCGGACCATGGCGTTGCGATACGAGGCGGTCAAGTCGATTGTGAGGCAGGGCAGGGCGAGGCGGGCTCTTATCCAGAGCAAAGCGCTTGCATCCTTAACGGCGAAGCCCTACCTCAATTTCAGAGGCTTCGAGCCTGAAGAAACATGTCGTGCGAAGGAGAAAACCGCCATGACGACTGGAGCAAACCGCATCATGGACGAATTCGCAAAGCTGATGACCGATGCAGCCGGTGCTGCTCAGGGCGTGCGCAAGGAGGTCGAGACGGCCTTCAGCGCGCAGGCCGAGCGCTGGCTGAACAGCATGGATGTCGTCAAGCGCGAGGAATTCGAGGCCGTACGCGAGATGGCGATCAAGGCGCGCGACGAAAACGATGCGCTGCTGGCACGAGTCGCCGCTCTCGAAGCGCAGCTAGCCGCCAAGAAGAAGTAATTCCCGTTTTGCTACAAGATGTGGTGTGGCGCATTTGCGACACGCCGCATCTCAGACCAAAAAATCAGGTGCCTTTATCCACCTGTGGACACTGCCAAAAAAGCCAATGGGCAGAGTCATTTATATCCCCCTCCTGAATCCGATTTCGAGAAGCTGTCCACAGTACCTTTCGGGAAATAAGGCAACCGGGGGCTGGCTTGTCGCCGGTCTGATTATACACTGATTTTAAATGATGATTCGAACCGGACGGCGGTAAGCTCTAGGCAGGTTTTCTGCGTTAAGCCTGGGTTGCGGTTCAAGGGTCATCGAATTGGTGTTCCGGTATTTGCGTGTGTCTTTTCTTGTGTTGTGTAGACCCAAGTCAGTCGCATTCATTCCCGGTCAAGAAGGTGCTGCATGAGCCTGATGGAATTGGAATTCGAGCGTCAGTCGAACCCGGTCGATATGATCGAGTACGTCGCCGCCAATAATGACTGGGCATTTGAACGGTCAGGCGAGGACGAGATCGCGATGACGGTCGAGGGGAAGTGGGCCGATTACCACATCTCCTTTTCCTGGATGGAAGAGTTTGAAGCTCTTCATCTCGGTTGCGCCTTCGATATCAAGGTGCCGGAAAATCGCGTCAACGAAGTCACCAAGCTTCTGGCTGCCATCAATGGCCAGGTGCTGATGGGCCATTTCGACCTGTGGCGCCAGGAAGACGTGATCATCTTCCGCCAGTCGCTGCTGCTCGCAGGCGGCGCAGAGCCCACCAACCGTCAGGTCGAAGTGCTGCTTTCGAGCGCGCTCGATACCTGCGAAGCCTATTATCAGGCATTCCAGTTCGTCATCTGGTCCGGCCTCGATGCCGCCAAGGCGATGGAAGCCGTCCTTTTCGAAACCGTCGGCGAAGCGTAATTCTCATGTCCAGCGTCTCTGCAGATCCTATCGTTCTCATCGGTGCCGGCAATATGGGGGGCGCGATGCTCTCCGGCTGGCTGAAGAACGGCGTCCCCGGTTCCTCCGTGGTCGTCGTCGATCCCGGCCCGTCGCCGGCGATGATGAAGACGATCGAGGATGCAGGTGCGACGCATGTGACGGCGGCTCCCGCCGATCTCAAGGCCGGTGTCCTGTTCATCGCGGTCAAGCCGCAGGTGATGGAAGCGGTGCTGCCGCCGGTGAAGCATGCGGTCGGGCCGAACACGGTCGTGGTTTCGGTCGCTGCCGGCAAGACGCTCGGTTTCCTCGAGACGCATCTCGGCGAGGCCGCCATGGTCCGCGCCATGCCGAATACGCCTGCCATGGTCGGCCGCGGCGTCACCGGCGCTTTCGCCAATGCCAAGGTCAGCGCCGAACAGCGCGACCGCGTTCATTCTCTTCTTCGCGTATCCGGTCCTGTTGAGTGGGTTCCGGCCGAGTCCGACATCGATTCCGTTACGGCGCTGTCGGGCAGCGGCCCTGCTTACGTGTTTTATCTCGTCGAGTGCATGGCTGAGGCAGGCCGTAAACTTGGCCTGCAGGCGGACCTCGCCATGCGTCTTGCACGGGAAACGGTCGCGGGGGCTGGTGAACTTCTCCACCAGTCCCCCGACGACGCTTCCAAGCTTCGCCAGAACGTCACCTCTCCCGGCGGCACGACTGCTGCCGCACTCTCCGTGCTGATGGCCGAGAAGGGGATGCAGCCGCTGTTCGACGAGGCCCTCGAGGCCGCGCGCACGCGCGCCCAGGAACTGGCGGGCTGAGGCGGATCATGGCCGACGAAATCACCTATGCCGATTTCGAGCGCGTCGACATCCGTGTCGGCACGGTCATCGAGGCATCGCCCTTTCCGGAAGCGCGCAAGCCGGCGATCAAGCTGCTGATCGATTTTGGCCCCGAGATCGGCGTCAAGAAGTCCTCGGCGCAGATCACCGTGCACTATAATCTCGACAACCTCGTCGGCCGCCAGGTCCTCGGCGTCGTCAATTTCCCGCCACGCCAGATCGGCCCTTTCCGCTCGGAAGTGCTGACCCTCGGCTTCGAGGACGAAGCCGGCGCGATCGTGCTGGCGGCAACGGACAAGCCGGTGCCCAACGGCAAGAAGTTGATGTAACGTCGGCGCCCATTGACTGACACCTTTCCCGATAGGGTCTGGAGGGCGATCTGCGATGATGACAATGGCAAGAACTCCCAAGATCGGAGCCTTCCTCGACACAGACGAGGAGGATTTCATCACGCTATTCGAGGCGTCGGATGCGGGTGTCGTCAGCGGCCTGACGGATCAGAGACGAAAGGAGATCGAGGCGCTGGCCCGATCAACGATCGAAGAACAGGGGAAGACGCTCCCTCCAGACGCTGATCCATAAATAGCTCAGAAGCCACGCGATCAGTGAATGTCGCGCGAGACCGGGTCGGTCAGCGTGAAGGAATGGAAGGTTGCCTCGAAGCCGGCGCGTTGCGGTGAGCAGAAGGCGGGGCCGACCATTAGCTGTTCGATCGCGGGGTCGAACCAGGCAAGGCGCGCCATGCGCCATTCTTTCATGACATCGGTGCGGTACTGGATGAAAAGGGCGTCGCCGTTGCGGGTGACGCGGGCCGACATCTGCGCGAAGGCGTGGTCGATGCGGAAGGCCGACCAGTCGGAATTGCTGTTGGTGACGACTGTGCTGAAATGCATGGCGCCGTCGGTATATTCGATCCCGCATTTCATCCAGCGGCGCTCGTCGGAACGGATCATCAGGCCGGCCTGATCGTAGAGCGCTTCGTAGCGGCCGGAGAAGGTGACTTCGGCGGTGAAATCGCCCTTGCGCTGCTGATGCAGGAAATGGCCGTCATCGCGGTGGAAGCCGTAATAGGTGCCTTGCCAGAAATCGGTCTTCTCGCCGGAGCGGGCCTGCAGCGCGCCGTTGCGGATTTCCGCCGAGGGCGGCGGGTTGAGCCAGGTCATTGCCTCGAAATTGCTCATCGGAAACTCACGCGGGAACGCGGATGACGGCGCGCAGGCCGCCGAGCGGGCTGTCGGAAAGCGTGACGTTGCCGCCATGGCTGCGGGCGATGTCACGGGCGATGGCCAAGCCGAGGCCGGTGCCTGAATCATCGAGGTTGCGGGCCTCGTCGAGGCGGAAGAACGGCTTGAAGACGTCTTCGCGGTTCTTTTCGGGAATGCCGGGGCCGTCGTCATCGAAGGTCAGCGTCAGCCATTTGGAGCCATGCTTGGCCTCGATATTCAGCGAGTTGGCATAGCGGCGGGCGTTCGATGCGAGATTGGTGACCAGCCGGGTGAAGGCATTGGGGCGCACGACGATCTCGTCATCGCCTTCGATCGAATAGCTGAAGCTCTTTTCGTGCAGGGCGAAATCGGTCTCGATCTTGGCGAGCATCTCGCTGATCTTCAGTTCGCCGACATCCTCTTCGATCTCGCTGCGGGCGAAGGCCATGTAGGCTTCCAGCATCGACTGCATGTCGTTGACGTCGTCGGCCATGCCCTGCAGGTCGGGATTGTTGCCGGCCAGCGCCAATTGCAGCTTGAAGCGGGTGAGGATGGTTCTGAGGTCGTGGCTGACGCCCGTCAGCATCGCCGTGCGCTGCTCGATCTGCCGCTCGATGCGCTCGCGCATGAGGATGAAGGCAAGGCCGGCGCGGCGGACTTCGTCGGCGCCACGCGGATAGAAGTTCTCGGCCTTCTGTCCCTTGCCGAAGCTCTCGGCGGCAGCCGCCAGCGCCTGGATCGGCCTTATCTGGCCGCGCAGGAAGAGGATCGAGACGCCGATGAGCACCAGCGAGGCGCCGACCATCCAGACGATGAAAATATGGGTGTTGGACGCATAGGTTTGGTTGCGCTTGGTCAGCACACGCAGAATCTTGTCATCGAGCTTGATGCGGATTTCGACGAGACTGGAATCGCCGAGCGTATCGATCCAGAAGGGGCGCTTGATCTGGTCGTTGAGCTCATCGGAGAGGATGCCGTCGAGGATCGAGAAGAACGGCTTTTCACGCGGCGGCGGCAGGTCGCCGTCCGGCTCGATCGAGATCTGCAGCTTCATCTGCTCGCGGGCGATCTTGGTGATGGCCGTGTAGTCGGCATCCTGCGGATAGGTATCGATGATCTGGATGATCGCGGCGATGTCCTGCGTCACGGCCATCGACAGGCGCTGCGTCACCATCTGCCAGTGGCGTTCCATGAACACGGCGGCGACGACCGACTGTAAAAGCAGCATCGGCATGATGATGATCAGCAGCGAGCGGACATAGATGCCCGTCGGCAGGCGGCGGCGGAGAAAGCGCGTGAACCACTTCCAACCGGTGGCGGGCAAGCGCTCTTCGCGCCGCAGGCTTTCGAATGTCACCATCTCTGTCGCGATCCTGACGTCCGGAGCATCAATCGATGCTCAGCCTGTATCCTATACCACGAACCGTCTGGAGCCAGACAGGATTTGCCGGATCATCCTCGATCTTGCGGCGCAGACGGTTGATCTGCACGTCGATCGTGCGTTCGCCGACATCGACGTCGTCGCCGATCAGCTCGTGGCGCGGGATGGTGTCGCCGGCGCGCCGGGCAAAGAGCAGCATGATTTCCTGTTCGCGATCCGTCAGCCGGATCACTTCGGCCGCCTTCTTCAGCTCCTTGCGGGTCAGCGAGAAGGTGTAGGGGCCGAACATGATCTGCTCGATCTTCGGCGCATCCGAGGCATTGCGGCGCAGGATGTTGTTGACGCGCAGCACCAGCTCGCGCGGATCGAAGGGCTTCGACAGATAGTCGTCGGCGCCTGCTTCCAGGCCGGCGATGCGATTGTCCGACTCTGCCAGCGCTGTCAGCATGATGATCGGAACGTTCTTGATCGCCCGCAATCCGCGCGTCACGTCGATGCCGGATTCGCCGGGCATCATCACGTCCATGATGATCAGGTCGAAATCGAGCCCGGTAAGCTTGCGCTGTGCCTCGGCGCCATCGGCAGCAACGGTCACCCGGAAGCCGTTCTCGGTGAGGTAACGGTTGAGCAGTGCACGGATGCGCGTGTCGTCGTCGACGACAAGCAGATGCGCCGCATCATCAGAAATGATTGTCTTTCCCGCCATTCAGTCCGCTTTCGCTGTTTGCCTGTCCCGCATGCCCCTCAGAAATGCCTTCACGCTCTCGCGCGTTTCAAGAGAAGCATTGTCGAATGCCCTCTCAATGCGGCGCGATTGCGGCTCCGCCAGAGCAAGCGCCAGTTCGCGCCCCGTCTTTGTCGGATAAAGCTTGCGCTGGCGCCGGTCTTCCGGGCCCGCGACTTGTCTAATATAGCCTGAATCGATCAGTTGTTTGAGCACTCGGGCGAGGCTCTGTTTGGTAATCTTCAATGTATCCAGAAGATCAGCAACGGTCATGCCGGGTTCACGGTTAACAAAGTGTACCACCCGGTGATGGGCGCGTCCGAAGCCGCTTTTTTCGAGAATGGCGTCCGGATCGGAGACGAAATCGCGATAGGCGAAGAAGAACAGCTCGATGATTTCGAAGTCGATGATGCCGCTGTTTTCCATCGGCGTGGACAGCGGCTCAGGCTTGGCCGCTTTCGCGCTGGTCTGTCGTGGCGCCACGTCATTTCCCTTTCTCATCCCATGCGTTCCGGGCCGCTCTCGGCGCTCCCGGACCTTGCAGAGCTCGGACCGAGGCTCGTCTTCGCCCGAACCCGGCCAGTCTCCGCTTCCCAATACAACGCATATTTTTCCCCAGTGCGTCAGTGGATAAAACGCAATCGGGACAACAATCAACAGGCTGAGTGTACGGGGAGCCGGTGGATAGACAGTCGCCTCGCAGTAAACTTGTCCACAGAAATGCGAAAAGGCGGCCAGGCGGCCGCCTTTTCTGTTTCATTCCGGATCGCTCATCCGCCTCAGTTATAGACGTAGACGATGCGGCGGGTACCGGGATCGACCAGCACCGGGCGGTCGTTGATGCGGGTGTAGCGATATTCGTAATTCGGGACTTCCTGGAAGGTCACGTCAGCCGGAACCTCTGCACCGACGACGACATCACCGCCGAGCTGCACGGTCTGCGCCGGCGTGGTGTCGATATAGGTGCGGACTTCGGCCGGCGGCGTGATCGCATCGACGTCTCCGACCGGGCCGAGCAGCTCGTCACCGGGGCCGGGCTGCGGCTCGGCGGGAACGACGCTCGCCGTCGTCTCGTAGGTCACGACGGGGACGCCGAGGCTCGTCTGGTTCTGCTCGACGACGACAGGGGCGCCTTCATGCTGGACCTGCAGATATTCGGCATAGACCCAGCCGCGGACGCCGTTAACATCGACGCGGCACCAGCGGCTGCCCTGTATGCAGCCGTCGAGATAGGCCGACGAGCCGCGGGTGGCGATGCCGACGGAAGGGTATTGCGGGCCGGGACCGGCGCGGACATTGAGATCGTTGATGGCCGTGGCGGCCATTTCCGCATGCGCAAAGCCCGCGCTTGCAACAAGCACGGCGCCTGCCAGGAAAATGTTTCTCGTCATGGTCATTTGCATTTCTCCTTGTTTACCGGGCTGGAAACGCACCGTTCACCATCCGGTTCCAAAAGGCGTAAGCCTATTGTTTCCACCATGCCGGGAGGTTCTTTCAGGTGTTTGATTCTCAAAGGAAAAATCGGAACGGAAGGCGCTTTTCGCCGTCATAAACTGTTGTTACAGCCTGTCTCTTTGGTGTGAGGCGCCGATAAAAACTTGCTTTCGTCACTCGCCATTCAGACTATAGGGGCGGGTAGAGAACATAAGAGGCGCCAATGGGTATGCTACAGGCCGGAATCATTCCGGTGACACCGTTTCAGCAGAATTGCACCGTGCTTTTCGATCCTGACACCAAGGAGGGGGTAGTGGTCGATCCCGGCGGCGACGTCGAGACGATCGTCAAGGTGGTCGAGGAGAACGGCTTCAAGATCAAGGAAATCTGGCTGACGCATGGCCATCTCGACCATGCCGGCGGCGCCAAGGATCTCAAGGCGGCGCTGGGGATCGATATTGTCGGTCCGCACAAGGACGATCTGCCGCTGCTGCAGCGGATCGAGACACAGCAGCTGAAATACGGGATCACCGGTCTCAAGAATGTCGAGCCGGACCGCTGGCTGGAAGACGGCGACAAGGTGTCGTTCGGCAATCACGAGTTCGAGGTCTATCATACGCCGGGTCATGCGCCCGGGCATGTGATATACGTCAATCGCGCGCAGAATTTCGCCCATCTCGGCGACGTGCTGTTCAACGGTTCGATCGGGCGCACCGATCTGCCGGGCGGGGACCACGACCAGCTGATGGCTTCGATCCGCGACAAGGTGCTGCCGCTGGGGGACGATGTCGGCTTCATCTGCGGCCACGGGCCGGGGAGCCGGATCGGCGACGAGCGGCGCAACAACCCGTTCCTGCAGGGCATTTGACAAACGAAAAGCGCCGCTCGATGAGCGGCGCTTTCTTTATATCGGATCGGGCGGCGATCAGCCGGCGGTGCAGAAGTGCTCGCGGCCATCGTTGCCGATGAAGGTGCCGGTGCCCGGATCGAAGGTGCGGTAACGGTACGAGCAGTAACGCTGCCACTGCGGCGTCCAGGGCTCGATGCCGGCGCGGACCGGTGCGTAGTAACGCGGGGGAGCGCGGTAGACCGGCACGGCTTCGTATTCCGGCTCGTAAACCGGTTCTGCGTAGCGCGGCTCATCATAATAGTAGCGCGGCTGGTTGGCGTTCGCGATTGCCGAGCCGACAACGAGGCCGGTTGCGAGGCCAACGGCACCGCCGACCCAGGCGTCGTTATTGTGGTGATGGCGCCAGCTGTCGGCGGAAGCTTCGCTGACAGCGGAAAGGCTGAGAGCGGCGGCTGCGGCCGTCAGAAGAAGTGTCTTTGCGATCGTGTTCATGATCTTGTCCTACTCTCCAAGACAGCGGGAAGTGCTGCCTTTAAAACTCTTCAGGACGGCTGCGGGTTCCTGCGCCGTGATGTTGAGACGATAGTGGCGGCTATCTGAACGGATGCTGAATAACAAAACCCGGCATTTCTGCCGGGCTTCAACTCGAATTCGACGGCCTTGTTTGGGCTCAGCCAGCAATCTGAAGATTGACGGCCTTCGGTCCCTTGCCGCGGCGATCCGGCTCCGTGTCGAAGCTTACCTTCTGGTTTTCCGTCAGTCCGGCGAGGCCGGAAGCCTGAACGGCAGAAATGTGTACAAAGATATCGGCGCCACCCTTATCCGGCTTGATAAAGCCGAAGCCTTTGTCGGTATTGAAAAATTTTACAGTGCCAGTCTCGGCCATGCGTCAGGTCCTTTTCTCTCTGCCCGCCATCCACACGGGCAGCATCAATTATGCCCCTTCCGGAGCGCTAGCAGGCAGTTCTTGAATTTCGAGAAAAAGGTCCCCTCTACCTCGGCCTGTCTCTTGGTGGGATTATTCCCCATCTTGTGAGACCGGCTGACCGGAATATTAGCGTTTCCGGCGCGCACTTTCTTAAGGACTTCCCATGCTCGCAAAATGCCCGAACGCCGCGAGATTGCTGTGATTATTGGGAATTGGCAAGCAAAAGTTTTTTAACGTGTCCTCAGGAGCACAGTCGCCGCGGGTGTCCTATTTGCGCCAAAACGCAAAAAATCGCTCCGCGCGGGTGCATGATTAACGTTTTGTATCGTCTGCAATATAATTTGTGAGCAGATTTTCCCAAAAACACAACGTGAGCGGGTCTTCGGACCCACCCAAAAAAAATTCCGAATCATTCCGGCGATGTGCCGTGGATGCGGTTTCAGACCGCTTGGGCGCGGCGTCGCGACAGTTCGGGCACCACCTCGACTACAAGCATAGCGCTAAACATCAGCGCACAGCCGATATAGCCGACTGGGGGGATTGTCTCGCCAAGGATCAATGCGGCGAGCGAGGAACCGAACAGGGCTTCCGACGACAGGAAGATCGCCGCCTGCGACGGTGTCGTATATCGCTGGCCGATGATCTGCAGCACGAAGGCGACGCCGGAGGAGAAGACGCCGACATAGAGGATCTCGGGTGCTGCGCCCATGATGGCGTCGAGGCTGACGGGTTCGAACATCGCGGCGACGATGAGAGCGAGCAGGGAGGTGATGGCAAACTGCGTGGCCGACAGGGCCAAGGGGCGGCCGGTTTCCTTGACGGTCGTTCCTGCCAGCGTGATCTGGATCGCCCAGAAGCCGGCGCAGATGACGGTCAGGCCATCGCCGACCGTCAGAGCCGACAAATGTCCGCCCGACAGAAGGTAGATGCCGGCGATTGCCATGACGGCGCCCGGCCAGATGATCCAGTGCGGCGGGCGGCGCAGGAAGAGCACGGCGATGACGGGTACGAAGACCACGTAGAGACCGGTTATGAAGCTTGAATTGGTGACCGACGTCGTCTGCAGGCCGACCTGCTGGGTGGCGGCGCCGCCGAAGAGGGCAAGGCCGATCGCCAGGTAGAGGCCGAGATGGCGCCTGCTGGTCTTGACGGCAGCCTTGCGGCGCTCGAGCAGAACGAAGGGCAGGACGGCGGCCGTCGCAACGGCGAAACGCAGGCCGATGAACCAGAACGGGCTGAGTTCCTTCATCGCTGTCGACTGCGCCACGAAGCCGCCGCCCCAGATGGCAGCAGCAAGCAACAGCAACAGGTTCGCCTGAACGCGAGTCATGTCATTCCTCGATTGCGGGGAGCGCGGTGTGATGGCCGTGGTTAGCAGCTGGGTTTTGTTTCAGCAAGCGTGAATGAACACGTCAGCCGGGGCTGATGCTGCGGACTGAAATTTCCAATCTGCGATCAGCCGTCCTGATTGGCGGCGCGGGAGACGCGCAGCAGCGCGCCGTCGCTTTCGTCGGTGACCATCAGCAATGCGCCATCGGGAGCCACGGTCACGTCGCGGATGCGGCCGTAATTGCCCTCGAACAGGCGTTCCTCGGCGGTGAACTTGCCGCTTTCGTCACGCTGCATGCGCGACAGCAGCTGGAACTTCAGCGCGGCCACCAGCATGTCGCCGTCCCATTCCGGGAACATCTTGCCGCGATAGACGGCGATGGCGCCCGGCGCGATCGAGGGGTCCCAGTAGTGGAGGGGTTGCTCTAGTCCGGCCTTTTCCGTTCCTTCACCGATCTTGGCGCCGGAATAGTCACGGCCATAGGTGATGACGGGCCAGCCATAGTTCTTGCCCGGCTCTATCAGGTTGATCTCGTCGCCACCGCGGGCGCCGTGCTCGACGGTGTAGAGCTTGCCGTCGGAGCTATCGAAAGTGATGCCCTGCGGGTTGCGGTGGCCCTTAGACCAGATTTCGGGGAGCGCCTTTGCGCCGTCGCGGAAGGGGTTATCGGCGGGGATGCTGCCATCGGCATTCACATGGATGATCGAGCCGGCGTCGTCCTTGAAATCCTGCGAGCGGTCGCGGCTGCCGCGGTCGCCGACGCTGATGAACAAGCTGCCGTCGCTGGCGATGGCGATGCGGGAGCCGTACTGGATGTTGCCGCCGGTGAACTTCGCCATGGTGAAGATCGGCTTCACGTCCTCAAGCCTGCTCTCGTCGGCCGAGAGCTTTGCAGAAAAGGCTTCCGTGCCCGATCCCTTGGCATTGGCAATCGCGGCGGTGAAATAGAGGATGCGGCTTTGGGCGAAATCCGGGGCGAGCGCCACATCCATCAGGCCGCCCTGGCCGCGGGCGCTGACCTCGGGCACGCCACCAAGCGGCTCTGATGCCTTCCCGTCGCGGATGATCCTGATATTGCCGGGGCGTTCGGTGACGAGATAGGCGCCGTCGGGCATGACCTCGACCGCCCAGGGATGATCGAGCCCGGTTGCCAGCGTATCGACGCTGACCGTCACTTCCTTGGTTTGCACCCTGTCGGCGGCGAATGCCGCGCCGGCTGTTGCAAATGCGGCGCCTGCCGCCAAAGCGATGCGCAATCCCCTGAGCATGTTCATGATCTCCCCATTCTACCATCCAGGCGGGTAGGTGGCGCGCGGGGGCGATCGCTTCAACCTCATTAGGTCCCGGATAACGGCTTTGTGTTGCCGGGTTGAACGGTGCCGGTCTGGATCCTGTCGACCAGTTCGGCTTCGACGATGTAGCGCATCGGGCCGCGCTCGGTGGCGTCGAAGGGCCAGCAGGTCGTCAGCACCAGGTGGCGGCCCTCTGACGCGGCGTCGATGCCGCTTTCATCCCAGCGGGCGACACGGGCATCTGTTGCCTTGAAGGTCAGGACGGAGCCGTCGCGGCGGGTGATCTCGATATCGTCTCCGGCGCGCACATCCTTCAGCCAGCGGAAATGCGTGTCGCGGTGGGCGGCGATGACGGAGGTGCCTTCTTCGCCCGGCTGCGGCGTGTTGCTGAGCCAGGCCGGGCCGAAGGCGAGGGCTTCGCCAGTGGCGCCGGAGAGCACGATCGCCGTCTTGCCGAGGCGCGGAGCACTGACTTCGGCTTCTGTGGTGAAATCTGCCCAGGGCCAGGGCTTGGCATCCTCGCCGCGCAGCTCGGCGGCGAAGGCGCGTTTCAGCAGCACCTGCGAGAGTTCTGCCTTGCCCTTCATGTAGAAGCCGCTGGTCATCAGCGCAGTGCCGTAGAGCCCGAGGCCGAGGATGGCGACTGCGATCACCTTCTCCATCGCCGACAGGCGGGCGAGGAGGCTTTTCCGGGGCGCGTCGATCTCAAACGCCGTCGCTGCGGCATTCGCCATCATCAGCTCCAGATAGCTCGGAAGCGGTTCGAACTCGCCCGCTTCCTCGTTCCAGCTTCCGCGTTGTGCGCCGGGCATCAGCGGCCTCCCGCCAGGAAGGCGCCGCGGATGCGGCGGCGCCAGATCGCAAAGCCACCGGCAGCGGCCAGGGCTGCGAGCAACATGGTCAGGCCCTGCATGATCTGCCGGTCGGCAAGGGTTGCCGTCTGCGGCAGCTTTACCGATGCCGAGCGCTGGGCGATCAGGTTTGCTGCACCCGGTGTCGGGGCAGCGGCCATCTGGTTGGCGACGGCGGCAAATTCCATCTGCGGCTTTGCCATGGCGTGATCCGGTGCGTTGCCAGCCGGGGCAGGGGCGGGTTCGCCCATCACCTTATCGAAGTCCCAGCCGTCGGGCAGGTTGAGCGGCAGCTTGGTCGAGCTGACCGGCTGGCCATCGGGACGCGACGGCGTGACGTCGACGGCGACGAGGCTGGTGACGCGGGAGACGAGATGGTGGGCCATGGCAATCGTCTCGACATCCTTGTCGAGCGCTGCCGGATCCTGGCGCTCATAGGAGCGGGCTTCAAGATCGTCGATCTTGCGGCGCGCCCAGAGCTTGGAGAGGCCCTTACCGTCGGCGGCATTGGCGATATCCATCTCGACGCGCCAGGGCTGGGCGCCGGTCTTGCCTGATATCTGCAGCTTGCCTGATGGTTTGTCTGTCGGCAATTCGGCGGTCAGGACCACGGGCTCGCCGGTATAGAGGTCGGGCATCGGGTTCGGCGTGATGTCGCTTGCCTGCACGCCGTCGAAAGTGGCGGCTATATCGGTCATGGCCGGGTTCTGCAGCTTGGCGAAGAGTTCGCCCATGCGTGAGGCCACCTGATCGGTCGAGCCGATATGGGTAAAGGTACCGCGGCCGAGCTCGGCGGCCTTGGTCATGAAGTAGGAGTTCGGAGCCGAACCGATGCCGACTGTGAAGACGCGCGCATCGCCGCGGTTGTTGGTGATCTCCATGAACAGCTGCTGCTCGTTGCCGATCGCGCCATCCGTGAGGAAGACTACCTGGCGGAGTGCGCCATTGGCGATGGCGCCCTGATTGCGCAGCGCATCCTCAAGCGCCGGCAGCATCTCCGTGCCGCCATCGGCGGTGAGGCCGCGCACATAGGCGATCGCCTTTTCGCGATTGTCTGCTGTCGCGCCGACAAGGCCGCCGAAATAGTCGGTCATCGTGTCGTCGAAACGGATGACGTTGAAGCGGTCGTCGGGGCCGAGCCTGGAGATCGCCAGCGCCAGGCTTTCCTTGGCCTGCGCGATCGACTCGCCGGACATCGAACCGGAATTGTCGATGACGAAGACGACTTCGCGCTTCAGCGGCGCCGTAGACGCATCAGGTGTTGCGGGCGGGGTGACGAAGGCGAGCAGATAGGTCTTGCCGTTGAGGACTTCGCGGAAGAGACCCGCACTCGGCGTCTTGCCGGGGGCAGCCTTCCAGGTGAGCTCGAAATCCTTGTCGGCGGGCACGGAGTCGCCCTTCAGGCTGATGACGCGGTTCTGATCGCCATCCTGCTTGATGTCGACATCGTGGAAGGCGGATTTGACGTCGCCGAGCGGGAAGCCGGCCTTGAGGTTCACGGTGAGCGCCACAGGGTTGATTTTAGCGTTTTCGCGCGGATCGAGCACCGGTGCTTCGATTTTCTCGCGGTTCGGCACCGGATCGGACGGGACCGCGAAACCGGCGCCGTTGTTGAATTCGACGGTCTGGACCACGGGGGCCGGATTGTAGCGAGGCGCGACGACCATCGGGAAGCGCAGCGAGAACTCGCCGCCGGACTGGTGCACGGCCTGCTGATATTCGATCTGGACGACGATGGTTTCGCCGGGGCCGATATTGGCAACCTGGTTGGTGAAGATGTTCGGCCGCTGCTGTTCGAGAAGGGCGGCCTTCTTGCCTTCGGCCTTGGCCTGTTCGTAGATCTCGCGCGCTTCCTGACGCGGCTTGATCTGGCCCTCGATGAAGCGGTCGCCGATCTGCATCTTCAGTTCGTCGACGGCCGAATTCTCGGGTAGCGGGAAGACATAGGTGCCCTCGACCCAGCCCTTGCTCGGGTTCTGGAAGCGCTGGGTGACCTTGACGCGGGCGACGGGGCCCGAGACGTCCATCTGCACATCGGTCTTCAGCCGCGGCGCCTCGATGAAGAAGCCGGGCTCCTTCGACGGGAAGAGCAGGGAGCCGCTGTTGACGTCGTTCGGGCGGACGAGGCCGGCGAGCTGCTCGACTTTTTGCGGCTGCGCCTCTTCGGCGCGGGCGGCAGAGACCAGGCCTGCGGCCATCATCAGCGATGCGAAAAATGTGGTGAACGCGATCAGGAATGAAAAGGACACACGGCTGGCGCGGAGCCGCTCGGTCGCAAACTCGTCTTCCAGAAACATTGGCATACCCTCAATAACCAACTTCGGATGATCCAGATTGAGGCTTCGATCCCGGCGGGCTCACGACCGAATTGCGGCGTGCCGCGGCATTTGTTGCGGCTTATTTGCGGCAAAGGCCCGAAACGGGGAAGTTTCTGATTTTAAGGGGTAAATCCGGATGACTTCAGAAATCGATTCAAGTTCTTCGCAAAGTGATTCAGCGCATCGTTGCAAAACCGATTCCGGCACGGCTTTCAGGTGCGGCAATTGATCAATAAGAATCATCGGCGCCATCGCGCCTTTGCCCTTGAAATGCCTGTCTACATTGGACATAGACCTTAGCGCAGAATTCCGGTCCCGGCTTTCTGCCCCTTTCAACCGTATAGGACCGATATCATGGCCTTCCTTGCCGATGCTCTTTCCCGTGTGAAGCCTTCAGCCACCATCGCAGTCGCTCAGAAAGCGCGCGAGCTGAAAGCCAAAGGACGCGACGTGATCGGCCTCGGCGCTGGCGAACCGGATTTCGATACGCCTGACAATATCAAGGAAGCGGCGATCGACGCGATCCGCCGCGGCGAGACGAAGTACACGCCGATCTCCGGTATCCCGGAACTGCGCAAGGCGATCGCCGCGAAGTTCAAGCGCGAGAACAATCTCGACTATACGTGGGAGCAGACGATCGTCGGTACCGGCGGCAAGCACATCCTCTTCAACGCCTTCATGGCGACGCTGAACGCCGGCGATGAAGTCGTCATCCCGACGCCTTACTGGGTTTCCTACCCGGAGATCGTTGCGCTTTGCGGCGGCACGCCCGTCTTCGTCGCGACGACCCAGGAGAACAACTTCAAGCTCCAGGCCGCCGACCTCGAAAAGGCGATCACGCCGAAGACCAAGTGGTTCATGTTCAACTCGCCGTCCAACCCGTCGGGCGCTGCCTATACGCATGACGAGCTGAAGGCGCTGACCGACGTTCTCGTCAAGCATCCGCATGTCTGGGTTCTGACCGACGACATGTACGAGCACCTGACCTATGGCGACTTCAAGTTCGCGACGCCTGTCGAAGTCGAGCCGTCGCTTTACGACCGCACGCTGACAATGAACGGCGTCTCCAAGGCCTATGCCATGACCGGCTGGCGCATCGGCTACGCAGCCGGCCCGCTGCAGCTGATCAAGGCCATGGACATGATCCAGGGCCAGCAGACCTCGGGCACGACCTCGATTGCCCAGTGGGCCGCTGTCGAAGCATTGAACGGCCCGCAGGACTTTATCCCGGCCAACAAGAAGATCTTCGAAGGACGCCGCGATCTCGTCGTCTCGATGCTCAACCAGGCCAAGGGCATTTCCTGCCCGGTTCCGGAAGGCGCCTTCTACGTCTATCCGTCCTGCAAGGGGCTGATCGGCAAGACCGCACCGTCCGGCAAGGTCATCGAAACCGACGAAGACTTCGTGACCCAGCTGCTGGAAAGCGAAGGCGTTGCCGTCGTCCACGGCTCGGCCTTCGGCCTCGGCCCGAACTTCCGCATCTCCTACGCAACCTCCGAAGACCTGCTGGAAGAAGCTTGCCGCCGCATCCAGCGCTTCTGCGGCGCTTGCAAGTAGGCGATAGTTTTAGTTGGAATATCGAAGCCCGCCGGAGACGGCGGGCTTTTTGTTTGGCTTACAACCCCAGCGCCGAGAGCATCAGAAACGTTGCGAACAAAATGAAATGGGTCATCCCCTCGATGGCGTTGGTTTCGCCGTCGTTGAGGTTGATGGCGGCGGCGATGAGGGTGATGGCGACCATCACTGTCTGGACCGGGGTCATGGCCATGACGAAGGGCTGGCCGGTGTAGAGGGCGATGGCCTCCATGACGGGGACCGTCAGGATCACCGTCGAGAGCGAGGCGCCCATGGCGATGTTGACGGTCGCCTGCATGCGGTTCTTCAGGGCAGCGCGCAATGCGGTCAGGATTTCGGGGGCGGCGGAGATTGCGGCGACGACGATGGCGGTCAGCGCGATCGGGGCGCCGGTGTCGCGCAGGCCCTCGGTCATGAAGGCCGACATGAATTCGGCGAGCGCGCCGATGATGACGACGCCGATCAGGATGGTGATGATCGAGGCCGATGCCGGTTCGTCGGTGTGGTGCTCATCAGGTGCGTTGCCTTTCCGCTCGGCGCGCGGATAGCTGTAGCTGAAGAAATAGCTGTGCTGTCCCACCTGCATGCGCAGGAAGAGGCCGTAGAGCGCGATCATGGCGATGATCGTGAAGCCGGAATAATAGTGCCATTTGTCGTCGGGCACGAATTCCGGGACGATCATCGAAATGCCGATGGCGGTCAGGATCATCACGCCATAGGTCTTACCGGAATTGTCGTTATAGGGTTGCTCTCCGTGCTTGAGGCCGCCGAGCAGGGCGGCAAGGCCAAGGATGCCGTTGATATCGAGCATCAGCGCCGAATAGATCGTGTCGCGCACCAGCGTCGGCGAGCTTTCGCCTGACATCATTATGGCGAGGATGATGACCTCGACGAGGACGGCCGACAGCGTCAGGATCATCGTGCCATAGGGATCGCCGACCTTGATGGCGAGGATCTCGGCATGGTGGGCGACGCGGATGGACGCGAGCACGATAGTGCCGACGAGGGCTGCGGCGGCGATCAGCGCCGCACCGCGGCCCATTTCCAGGATGCTGTGCTCGAGCCCGTAGGCGACGGCGGCGACAATCACCGCAACGACCAGGAATTTCTCGTCTCTCAGTCGTGCGGCGAGGGTCACGCTAGGCTCCGGAATTGATTCATCAGAACAATCTAAGCCGATGATATCGCTAATCAAGCCGGGGCCATTGCACGCCAAATTTGCGCTATGCCCGATTTAATGGAATACTGCCCAAATCGGTCAGCCGGACAGACATCGCGGCGTGCCTCGTATCTTGTTTCATCGCCCGCGATCCGCCGGAATGATCTCCGGAAGCTTTTCGCCGCGTCCAAGAAAACAAAGAGGAGAGGTGCATGGTCAAGGTGGTTTATGAGGTTGTGCCGCATGACGGAGGCTGGGCGTACCGCCTGGGCAACGTCTATTCCGAGGCCTTTCCGTCACATGCCGAAGCGCTGGAAGCTGCGCGCATCGTTGCTGCCGAGCAGCAGGTCGGCGGCGATTCCGCCGAGATCAGCTGGCAGGACGATAAGGGCAAGTGGCATGAGGAATATGCCGAGGGCGGCGATCGTCCGGAGACCGAGGTGGTCGACGGACTGTTCAGGAAAAGCCCTGGAGCCGAGGCATCGCCCGGCGCTTGAATTCGCTCCGATCCAATATTGAACCGTGCGTCACCGGGCGCGCGTGCTGGAACAGCTGTCCAGATAAAGCTTCAAACCCTCGACCAGGGCATCAAAGGCCACGCGGCATCGTGGCGACGTCTTCAGATTTTCATGCATGGCCACCCACGTGCCGATATGCATGTCCATGACGCCGGGAAGAACACGCCTGAGGTTCGGATCGGCATCCCCAAGACCCGTCTGACACATGCCGATGCCGGCGCCCGCGCGGATGGCGGCGAGCTGCGCGAGATAGCTGTCGGTGCGCAGCGAGAAGGCGATGCCTTCGGCCACCGGGAAGCGTTTCACCATCGTGCGCACATAGGCGGTCTGACGGTCGAAGCCGATCAGGCGATGCGTCTTGATATCTTCCAGCGTTTGCGGCGTGCCGTGCTTTTCCAGATAGGCGTGATGGGCATAGCAGCCGATCGGGATGTCGCCGATCCGCCTGACGACGAGCGCGTCCTGCTGCGGCTCCATCATCCGCACGGCGATATCGGCCTCGCGATTGAGCAGGTCTTCGACTGTGTCGGATGCTGAAAGCTCGATCTCAAGCTCTGGGTGGCGATCCTGAAGGGTGGCCAGGATCGGCGGCAGGACCTCGACGGCGATGACCTCGCTGGCGCTGATCCTCACCGTGCCGTCGATCCGGTCGCGGTGGCCGGAGGCAGCGCGCAGCAGGGCAGAGGAGCTTGCGGCCATGGTCTGCGCGAAGGGCGCGAGCAATTGTGCGGCATCCGTCGGCAGCAGGCCGCTTTGCGAGCGGGTAAAGAGCTCGGCGCCGACGGCCTGTTCAAGAGTGTCGATATGGCGGCCGATGGTCGGCTGGGTCAGGCCGAGTTCACGGGCGGCAGCCGAAAGCGAGCCGTGTGCCAGCACGGTCAGAAAGGTGCGGTAGAGATCCCAGCTCGGTTCGTCGCTCATTGATTTATGTATAGATGATGCACGTACTTCGTCAATTTCGTTTATCGCGCGACGGGCGCATGATCGCGTCATCATCAAGGAGATTGAGATGACAGAGGATCGGAAGACAGCTCTCGTTCTTGGCGCCACGGGCGGTATCGGCGGCGCCGTTGCCCGCAAGCTGATGCAGCGCGGATGGCAAGTGCGGGCGCTGAACCGCAATGCGAAGGCCGCATCGCAGCGCATGCCTGAAGTCGAGTGGGTGCAGGGCGATGCGATGGATACGGGCGATGTCCGCGCGGCCGCGGAGGGCACGGCGCTGATCGTCCATGCGGTGAACCCGCCCGGCTATCGCGACTGGGAAAAGCTGGTGCTGCCGATGCTCGACAATACGATCGCGGCGGCGCGCTCGGTTGGCGCCCGCATCGTCCTGCCGGGCACGGTCTATAATTTCGGGCCGGATGCCTTCCCCGTCCTTCGCGAGGACAGCCCGCAGAACCCGGTGACGAAGAAGGGGGCGATCCGTGTCGAGATGGAGAAGCGGCTGAAGCGGGCGGCGGAGCAGGGGACGGGTGTGATCATCGTTCGCGCCGGTGATTTCTTCGGCCCGGGCACGACCGGCAACAGCTGGTTTTCACAGATCGTCGCGCCGGGCAAGCGGGTCCGGACGCTGAAGAACCCGGCACGCGATGGCATTGGTCATCAGTGGGCCTATCTGCCCGATGTGGCGGAGACGATGGTGGCGCTTGTCGAGCGCGCCACTAGCCTGCCCGATTTCGCCGTCTATCACATGGACGGCTTATGGGATCGCGATGGCCAGCAGATGGTCGAGGCCATCAGGCGTGTCTCCGGCGGGCGAGCGAAGATAGCAGCCTTTCCCTGGTGGATCGTGCCGCTGGCGGCACCCTTCGTCACCGTGATGCGGGAGGTGAAGGAAATGCGCTATCTCTGGAAAGAGCCGCTGCGCATGTCCAATGCCAAGCTGGTCGCCGAGCTCGGCGGCGAGCCGCAGACGCCGATCGATGAAGCGGTGCGTGCCTCGTTGGTGGCGCTCGGCTGCCTGCCGAAGACCGCGGGACTGATCACCAATCGCGAGGCGATCGCGGGCTAGCCGAGTTCCCCAAGCGCGATGCGGGCGACCGTCAGCTGCAGATCGGCGCTCTCCGTCGAGCGGTCGCCCATAAACCATGCGGCCGACAGGCCGGAATAGGCGACGATCCATTGCAGCAGGCGGCGGGGGTCGAGGCCGGTTTCCGCCGAGACGATCGGCAACTGGCGCTGCAGGCGGCCGGGAGCGGCGATGATATCGAGGTCTTCATTGGCAAAGGTGTTGGCGAAATCGAAGCCACGCTCGCCGTAGAGCCCCTTGGGGTCGATCGCCAGCCAGCCGTCCTCGCCGAAATCGAGGATATTGCTGTGATGGATATCGCCGTGGAGGACGGCCGCAGCCTGCGGCTCGGCCAGCAACGTCCTGGCGATACGGTCGCAATCGGCAAGCGTGCCGCCATGGGCGGCTGCCGCGGGCGCCAGTTCGCGGAACCATCGATCCAGCGGGATCAGCGCCGGCAAAGGCTTTTGGCGCGGGGCGTGGAGAGCGTTGACGGTCCGGCAGATAATCCGCGTCGCCGCGTCGTCCCGCCCCTCATGCGCCATCTTGAGCAGCGACTGCTGGCTGAGCGAGCGCTCCATCAGGACGGCGTGGCTGTCATGGGCATAGACGCGGGCCGCACCCTCGCCGTCCCACCAATCGAGCACCGCGCCGCCGGCCCGCTCCGCCTCGTCCTCCGACATCTTCAGCATTGCCGGCTTGCCGCGCCAGAGGACGGGCAGGAGTTTGCTGCTATGGGTGACGATCGGCTGGCCGTCGGGCGTGAGGGACCAGCGGGAGAGG
This sequence comes from Rhizobium sp. OAE497, assembly GCF_040546565.1. Taxonomy (NCBI): domain Bacteria; kingdom Pseudomonadati; phylum Pseudomonadota; class Alphaproteobacteria; order Hyphomicrobiales; family Rhizobiaceae; genus Rhizobium; species Rhizobium sp. OAE497. Next base: position 2,518,613 of record NZ_JBEPOA010000001.1, on the reverse strand, counting down.
TAGGGTTCGAACATGGGGCGATGCTAACGGCTCGATGGCGGAAGGGATAGCTATTCCGCCGAGAGCTGTTGCCTCGAAAACAGGAAGAGCCCGAGGCCGCCTGCAGCGATCAGCCAGACAAGCAGGATGGCGCCGCCGCTATCACCGGCATCGGCCGGGCCTTGCTGGAACAGCCATGTTCGTAGCGCCTCGGCTCCCGTCGACGGCAGCGGAAGGACGTCTTTGGTCGGGCCGACATAGATCTGCAGCATCGATGTGCCGATTGCCAGAAGGAAGGCGGGGATCACGGCTGCGACCATCGCGCGGCTGAGGATGGTGATGGTTGAGACGATGGCGGTGAGAACCGCGAGCTCCAGAAGTGCTGCGGCGAAGGCCGCCAGCAGTGCGGGTAGGCCGGCGATACGGATGGAGAGGCTTGAAGGCCCGTCGCCCGAGAGGAGCGCCAAAGCCGAGTTCAAGATCATGTCACCGATGACGGCGACGAGCAGGCCGGCGGCCAGGCAGACGAGGCATGCCAGGCACTTGGCGGTCCAGAGCTGCAAGCGGCTACGGCGCGGAATGAGATGCCGCCACGTGGCGAAGCGATATTCCGAAAAGAAGATCGACGATATGCCGATGGCGTAAAGCAGATGGCCGACCGAGTTACCCGAGAGGGTCAGGATGTTGGTGGCAGATTGCAGCAGGTCGGTATTGCCTGTCACGATGCGCCCGGCGCGAACGAATACCATCCCCTCCAGCACGAGCCGGAAAAGGAGCGCCAGCAGTGGCACCGACAGGAACCCCCAGAATAGCGTTGCCGGCTGGCGCATCAGCTTCAGAAGTTCGAAGCGAAGCAAGGCGCTCATGGCGTGGGCTCCCTGATTTCGGAGAGGAAGACGGATTCCAGGTCGGGCTTGGCCCATTTGGCCTCGTGGATCCTTACGCCCGCGGTGACCAGCGCGGCTATGAGATCCGGAACCTCGTCGCGCTCCGTGTGGACATACAGACCGCCATCGCCGGCTTCGGCCTTTTCGCCGAGGCGTCCGATTGTCGAGATATCGTCGGCGGTGTGCAGCCAGAAGCGGCCCTTGCGGTCGAGGAGATCGGCGACGTCTCCCTCGGAAATCAGCCGGCCGCGCTGCAGGATGGCAATACGCTCGCAGACGCGCTCGACCTCATCGAGCAGATGGCTGGAGAGGAGGACGGTGATGCCATCGCGCTCGACAAGTTCGCGGATCAGGGCGCGCATTTCCAGAATGCCGTCGGGATCAAGACCGTTCGTCGGCTCGTCGAGCACGACCGCTTCCGGGCGCCCGATGAGGGCACAGCCGATGCCGAGGCGCTGCTTCATGCCGAGCGAGAAGCCCGCAACCTTCTTGTCCGCGGCATGGTGAATACCGGTCCGGCGAAGGATGGCATCGACCGAAATGGGATTATCCGCGAGCCGCGACAGCGTCTCCAGGTGCTCCCGCGCGGTCAGGAAGGGATAGAAGGACGGGGACTCGATCATCATGCCGAGCCTGCGGCGGGTTGCCGGGGAGGCCGGCTCGCCGAAAATTTCGATGCTGCCGCGATCGGGCCGCAGAAGGCCGGCGATGATCCGCAGCAGGGTACTCTTGCCGGCGCCGTTCGGACCCAGCAATCCATAGACCTTGCCTTCGGGGATGCTCAGCGACAATCCATCGAGCGCCGTCACGGCACGTGCGCCCATCCCGAAGGTCTTCACGGCGCCCGATATGGTGATGGCATAGCCGCCTTCGGTTGCGGTCATGACCTTGTCCGGCCCGTGGCGTGTTCTTCAGCAAAGGCTATCAATTATTTCCCATCCCAAAAGGCTGCGTGACTGAAGGTGTTTTGAAATTTCAATCGCTTGGGCAATTCAGTACCCGATTACAATAAAGCTTTTGTGGCCGATTTTTGTGCGGCGCGGACCTAAGGCTAGCAATGGCAAAGAAAAGCCACCTGCAACGCTCTGTTGCAGGTGGCTTTCTGAAGTCAGGCTCAAAGAAGCTATTCTTACGCGACCTTGTCGATCAGTGGGTAGTCCGTGTAGCCCTTGGCGCCGCCGCCGTAGAAGGTGGCCTGGTCGCCTGCGTTGAGGGGCAGGTTCTTCTGCAGGCGCTCGACGAGATCCGGGTTGGCGATGAAGGGCTTGCCGAAGGCGACGAGGTCGGCGCGGCCGGTTTCGGCGGCGGCGATCGCCATGTCGCGGTCGTAGCCGTTGTTGACCATCCAGCTTGCCTTGCCGCCGGCCTTTTCATAAGCGGCGCGCAGCGCTGCATAGTCGAAGGAGGGGTTGGTGCCGCCCTTGTAGTCGCGTTCGCCGCCGGTCTGGCCTTCGACGATATGGATGTAGGCGAGATTGTACTTCGCCAGTCCCTCGACCACGTGGGTGAAGACGGCCTGCGGGTTCGAATCGTAGCTGTCGTTCGACGGCGTGACCGGCGACAGGCGGATGGCGGTGCGGCCGGCGCCGATTTCCCTGGTGACGGCTTCCACGACTTCGAAGGTCAGGCGGGTGCGGTTTTCGATCGAGCCGCCATACTGGTCGGTGCGGTCGTTGATGCCGTCGCGCATGAACTGGTCGAGAAGATAACCATTGGCGCCGTGGATTTCCACGCCGTCGAAGCCGGCGTCGATGGCAGCGCGGGCAGCCTTGCGATAGTCCTCGATGATGCCGGGGATTTCGGAGGTTTCCAGAGCGCGGGGCTCGGAAGTCTCGGCGAAGGTGCCGGTGCCGTCAGGGTTGACGAGATAGGTCTTGCCCTTGGCGGCGCGGTTGGTCGAGGAGACCGGCTTGCCGCCGTTCGGCTGCAGCGTGGTGTGCGAGATACGGCCGACATGCCACATCTGGACGACGATCTTGCCGCCGCCGGCATGGACGGCGTCGGTGACGCGCTTCCAGCCATCGAGCGCTTCCTTCGTGTAGAGGCCGGGAACATCGGCGTAGCCCTGGCCCTGATGGGTGATCGGGGTTGCCTCGGTGATGATCAGGCCGGCGCTGGCGCGCTGGCGGTAATATTCGACATTCAGGTCGTTCGGAACGGCGCCCGGTGAGCGGTTGCGGGTGAGTGGGGCCATGACGATGCGGTTCTTGACGGCGATGTCGCCAACCTGTGTCGGTTCAAAAAGCTTGGTCATAAGTCTTTCCTTTTCTGGCGGGGATCACGCGGCCGGGGCGGGGGCTGTCTTGCCCCGGGCCGAAAGATAGGTGAGGGCGGTCGCGCCGAGGCCGATCATGGCCATGAGGGCGGCTGCCAGGGGTACGCGGGTGAGCTCGAAGCCACTCTCGATCACCATGCCTCCGGCCCAGGCGCCGAGTGCGTTGCCGGTGTTGAAAGCGCCGATATTGATCGTCGAGACCAGGTTCGGCGCATCCTTGCCAAAGCTGACGACACCGACCTGCAGGGCGGGAACGGCGGCAAAGGTAGCGATCGCCCAGACGAGCAGGGTGATTTCCGCCGGGATGAAGAAGCGGCTGGTGAAGCTGAAGACCACCGAGGTGACGGCGATCGCGGCAAAGACACCGGCCAACGTGACGCCAAGCTTCCAGTCGGCGAGCTTGCCGCCGATCAGGTTGCCGACGGTGAGGCCGATGCCGATCAGGAACAGCGTCCAGGTGACGCCTTCGGGCGACAGGCCGGTGACATCGCGCAGCAGCGGGGCGATATAGGTGAAGAGCGCAAACATCGAGGCCGAGAAGAACACCGTGGTCGACAGCGCCAGCCACAGGCGGCCGTTGCGCAGCGCCGAGATTTCGGCAAGCAGGCTGCTTTGCTTTTCCTGCCTGTCCTTCGGCAGCATGGCGATCAGGCCGATGATGGTGATGACGCCGATGACGGTGACGACACCGAAGGTGGAGCGCCAGCCATAGGCCTGGCCGATGGCGGTGCCGAGCGGGACGCCGAGGACGTTTGCCAGCGTCAGGCCGGTGAACATCAAAGCGACGGCGCGGGCCTTGCGGTCCTCACTGACGAGACCGGCTGCAACCACCGAGCCGATGCCGAAGAAGGCGCCGTGGCAAAGGGCGGTGACGACGCGGGCAAACATCAGCACCCAGTAATTCGGGGCGATGGCGCAGAGCAGGTTGCCGGCGATGAAGAAGGCCATCAGCGCGATCAGCGCCGTGCGCCGCTTCAGCTTGGCGGTGGAGACCGCCATGACCGGCGCGCCGATCGCGACGGCCAGCGCATAGCCGGTGACGAGCCAGCCGGCCTGCGGAATGGTGACGGAGAGGTCGGCGGCCACTTCCGGCAGCAGACCCATGATGACGAATTCCGTGGTGCCTATTGCAAAGGAGCTCAAGGCGAGAACGAGGAGGGCGAGGGGCATATCAAAGATCCTGGGAGAGCTGCTTCAGGAAGGCAGCGATGGTTTCTTCGTTTCGCTTGTAGAAAATCCACTGGCCGACACGGCGCGTGGTGACGAGACCGGCGCGGTGCAGCGTGCCGAGATGCGAGGAGACCGTCGACTGCGACAGGCCGCAGCGCTCGAACTGGCTGGCGCAGACGCCCATATCCAGCGGATGCTCCTGAGAGGCGAAATGCGCCTCCGGATTTTTCAGCCAGTTGAGGATTTCCATCCGGGTCGGATGTGAAAGTGCCTTGAGGATTTCGTCCTTGTCCATCGCCTGCTCTCGATCCTTAAATCGAACTTTCTCGATATATGGATCGCTGCGTGTCGATATGCAAGGGGCGACGGTGTGAGCCGTTGCACGATAATTCTCTGATTAAATTTTAAGCAAAAAAAGAGGGCCACCGGAAAGCCGGGGCCCTTTAAAGGTGTGAAGGTCAATAAACCTCCAGAGGGGAACAGCTAACGCGGTGGCACTGGGAGAGAACCACGAAATGCATCAGCTATGTGCGATATGGTGGTTTATTGGGCAGGTTGCAATGCATTTTTGTGCATGCCTGCTATGCACTGCACAAATTATGCTGCGCCGCAGCGAATTTGGGCAAAAAAAGAGGGCCGCCGAAAGCTCGGGGCCCTTTTAAGGTGTGAAGGTCAAAAACCTCCAGAGGGGAACAGCTAATGCGGTGGAACTGGGAGGAAAAGCCACCATGTGCATCAGCTAAGTGCGATATGGTGTTTTAATGTGCAAACGGCAACCCCTCTTTTGTGCATGTCAGTCATGCAGTGGTTGCATAGTCTGCAATTCATTCCACAATTCGCGTCTGTCGAGCCCGCTCAGAAGTTCCAGTTTCTGGCCTTGGTGACGATGAAATCGCGGAAAGCCTTCAGCTTCGCGGCATTCTTGATCTCGTCCGGGTAGCAGAAATAAGTATCGAAAGAGGGGACATCGGCATTGATCGCCAGCTGGATCAGACCCGGGTCGCGGCCGACGATATAGTCCGGCATGCAGGCGACGCCCATGCCGAGCAGGCAGGCGCGCTTGATCGAGGTCTGGCTGTTGATCTGCAGATGCGGAATGCGCTTGTTGTCCGACGAGCGGCCGGCAATCTCGAGCCAGTTGACGTCGAGCAGGTAGTTAGGCGCCGGCTCACCGAAAGTGATGATCCGGTGATTGTCGAGATCCTCCACCGTCTGCGGCTCGCCGTAGCGGTTGATGTAGGAGGGCGCGGCATAGACGTGCATATGCACGGTGAACAGCTTGCGCTGGATGAGATCGGACTGCTGCGGCTGGCGCAGGCGGATGGCGCAATCGGCGTGACGCATGTTCACATCGACTTCCTCGTTGTCGAGGATCAGCTGGATCTGCACATCCGGGTAGAGCTGCATGAACTCCTGGATCTTGTCCGTCAGCCAGCCCTGGCCGAGGCCGACCGTCGTCGTGACGCGCAGCTTGCCAGACGGCGTTTCCGTCGTCTCGGTCAGCTGCATCTTCACGGTTTCGAGCTTCAGCAGCACGTCATGCGCGGTGCGGTAGAGCAGTTCGCCCTGTTCCGTCAGGATCAGGCCGCGCGCATGGCGGTGGAACAGCTTGGTGCCGACATCCTGCTCCAGCGCGCTGACCTGGCGGCTGATGGCGGATTGAGACAGATGCAACTTATCGGCCGCATGCGTGAACGAACCCGCTTCGGCAGCTGCGTGAAAGATACGCAGCTTGTCCCAATCCAATGGCATTCCCCCACCCCTCATAGCCATGCTTACTCCGCGGCCACGGCGACGGGCATGTGGCCCGTCAGATAACGCTCGGCTTCGAGAGCGGCCATGCATCCCATGCCGGCGGCGGTGATCGCCTGGCGGAAGGTATCGTCCGTCACGTCACCGGCAGCATAGACGCCCTCTACGCTTGTGGCGGTGGAATCAGGAGCGGTCCAGAGATAGCCGTTGTCCTTGAGCTTCAGTTTGCCCTTGAAGAGTTCGGTGGCCGGCGCATGGCCGATGGCCACGAAGACGCCGTCGATGGTGTTTTCGGAGATGGCGCCGGTGCGCGTATCGCGCAGGCGCACGCCCGAGACCGACGGCGGCATCGGCGGCTTTGCCGGCGTGCCGGTGATTTCGGCAATCTCGGTGTTCCAGAGGATCTTGACGTTTTCCTTGGCGAACAGGCGCTCCTGCAGAATCTTTTCCGAGCGGAAGCTGTCGCGGCGGTGCACGACCGTGACCGACTTGGCGATATTCGAGAGATAGAGCGCTTCCTCGACGGCACTGTTGCCGCCGCCGACGACGATGACGTCCTTGTTGCGATAGAAGAAGCCGTCGCAGGTGGCGCAGGCCGAAACGCCGAAGCCCTGGAAATGCTGCTCGCTCTCGATGCCGAGCCACTTGGCCTTGGCGCCGGTGGCGATGATCAGCGTATCGGCAGTCCAGACTTGGCCGCTATCGGTGCGCGCGACGAAGGGGCGCTGGTTCATCTCGACTTCGGTGACGAGGTCGTTGACGATTTCGGCGCCGACATGCTTTGCCTGCTGCAGCATCTGGTCCATCAGCCAGGGACCCTGGATCGGATCGGCGAAGCCCGGATAATTCTCGACATCGGTCGTGATCATCAGCTGGCCGCCTTGCTCCATGCCTGCGATCAGCACCGGCTTCAGCATCGCGCGCGCCGCGTAGACTGCAGCCGTATAGCCGGCAGGGCCGGAGCCGATGATGAGCACCTTCGTGTGGCGGGCGGACATGTCTTTAATTTCCTTTCGACTGGCGGGACGCAGCGGCTAAAGAGCGAATGAGGCCGTTTGGCGTTCCCCGCACATTTATGAACGTCCAGTGCTTTTATTCAAGGGCAGCCTTGCATTACCAACAAGGCATTGCGCTTGGCTGTGCAAGAATCCACCGCATGGGCGAAACATTCTTGCCTATTGCCGCACTTTATATAGAAGCTGGCGCGACGGAATTAAAGAAAGGCCGAAGGCTTTGGTGCGCGCCGAACTCGATGTCATCGACATAAAGATCCTGAGGGAACTGCAGGCGGACGGCCGCATGACCAATGTCGAGCTCGCCGACCGCGTCGGCATCTCGGCGCCGCCCTGCCTGCGCCGTGTGCGCAAGCTCGAGGAAGCCGGCATCATCGAGGGCTACCACGCGATGCTGAACAGCCCGAAGCTCGGCTTCGACCTCGTGGCCTTCTGCATGGTCGGCCTGAAGCATCAGTCCGAAGCCAACCTCAAGGCCTTCGCCGCCGCCACCTCCAACTGGCCGCTGGTGCGCCAAGCCTGGATGGTCTCCGGCGACAGCGACTTCCTGCTGCATTGTGTGGCTGAGAATCTGACGCGATTTCAGGACTTCGTGATCGAGGTGCTGACGGCGAACGAGCATGTCGATACGGTCAGGACCATGCTGACGATCCGCCAGGTGAAGCGGCTGGGGCTGGTTGAGGTTTGAGGCGTGCGGCGATGACCAAACTCCCCATCTCCGCCTTCATCATCTGCCTCAACGAGGAGGCCTATCTCGGGAATTGCATCGAGAGTCTCGCGGATTTCGCTGAGATCGTGATTGTCGATTCCGGGTCGTCGGATGGGACGGTTGGGCTTGTGCAGGCCTATATCGACAAGGGCTGGCCGGTTCGGCTGTTTCATGAAAAATGGCGGGGCTATGCCGGGCAGAAGCAGTTTGCGCTGGAACAGTGCGCGCAGCCCTGGTGTTTCAATATCGATTCCGATGAGCGCCTTGATGCGCCGCTCCGAAAGCTTTTGCCGGCGCTTGTTGCTGCGTCGGCGGAGATTGTCGGCTGGCGGGTGGCGCGGCGGCCTTATCTGATCGGCTTCGGCTATACGCCGGAGCATGTGCGCGAGCGCAAGAACCTGCGACTGATCCGTCGAGGGCATGGAGCCTATGACCTGACTCAGGCGGTGCATGAGGGGATCGTGGCGACAGGCCGGGTCGAGAAGGCGAAGACCGGGAGCCTCCTGCATTACCGGCCGCTGATCATCGACGAGCAGATCCTCAAGGAAAACAGATACTCGACGCTGAAGGCCGACCAGCATTTTGCGGCGGGCAAGACGCCGAAGGCGGCCAAGCTGTTCTTCTCGCCGCCGATCTATTTCTTGCGTCTCTATTTCAAGAATGGTCTATGGCGTTGCGGTGTTCCGGGCTTCATCGAGGCGATGACCGGCGCCGTCTACGCGTTTTTGACGCAGGCCAAGCTTTATCAGCGCAATGCCCTGAAGCGGCGTCCCAATGCGGATGATGCCGGGGATCGCTAAGAGGAATTTCGTGTGAAGGTTTTTCATTATCACTTCGGCAAGGATGGCGGCGCGGAGAAGTTTTTCGTGCATCTGGCCAGGGGGCTCGGGCGCCGGGGCGTCGAGCAGACGTCGGTGATAAGGCCGGATCGTCTTTGGCGGAAGGATATCGAACCTTATTCCAAGATCATCGAAAGCAACTTTCGCAATCTTTCGCCGGACCGGCTGCTGCTGCCGCTGAAGGTGCGCTATCTGGCCGAGCGTGAGAAGCCGGACGCCCTGTTTTCCTGGGCGACGCGCGCCAGCCGGCTGATGCCGAACTACAAGGGCTGCATCAAGATTTCGCGTCTTGGCGATTACCCGACCAATCTCAGCTATTTCAAGAATACCGACGTCCTGGTGTGTAATACGCCCGGGATCGGCGAACATGTGCGTAATATCGGCTGGACGCGCGGTGTCGAGGTCATCTCCAATTTCACGACGACGGACCGGGTTGCTCCCGTCGATCGCGCCACGCTCGATACGCCTGAAGGCGTTCCCGTCGTCATGTCGATGGGGCGCTTCGTTCCGCGCAAGCAGTTCGCCTTGCTGACAGCCGCCGTCGCCAAGCTGCCGGGCGTCTATCTCTGGCTTGCCGGGGACGGCGAGGAGATGGAGAATGTTCGCAAGGTTGCCGCCGATCTCGGCGTGAGCGATCGCGTCCGTTTTCTCGGCTGGCAGAAGGATACGAGGCCCTTCGTCGCCGCTTCCGATATTTTCGTCATGCCCTCCAGCCATGAGCCGCTCGGCAATGTCATCCTCGAGGCATGGGCGCAGCACAAGCCGGTGGTTTCCAGCCGCTCGGAAGGGCCGCTCTGGTTCATGCGCGACGGTGAGAACGGTTTGCTGGTCGATATCGGCGATACGGATGGATTTTCGCGCGCCATCGAGCGGTTGATCAATGACAACGTTCTGAGCGAGAAAGTGGCGGCCGGCGGCAATAAGACGCTGATGCAGCAGTTCTCCGAAGAAGCCGTCTGCAACGCCTATATCGAGCTCTTCAAGCGCAAGCCGTAAAATCAGTAGCGGGTCGAGCGGTAGACCGCGGCGATCCGCTTTGCTTCCATGTCGATCTGGAAATCTTCCATGATATGCGTCAGACCGACGGCGGCAAGGCTGTCGCGGCCGGGCGTATCGTCCATGTAGCGGGCGGCCATTTCTGCCATCGCATCCAGGCTGTCGCGGGCGATCATGCCCTGCGGGCCATTGCCGTCATCCACCAGCAATTCCGGAAACGCCCCGACATCCGTCGCAATCACGGGTACGCCCGTTGACATCGCTTCCAGCGGCGTCAGGCCGAAGCCTTCCCAGCGTTGGGGGGCGATGAAGAGGTCGAGGGCGCGGTACCAGTCGTTGATGTTGGTGTGCTCGCCGACGAAGAGGATGCGGTCTGCAAGGCCGGCGGCGGTGACGCGGGCTTTCAGGCCGTTTTCGAAATCGATGTGCTTGGCGGTGGCGCGGCCGGCGATGATGGCGATCCAGTCCGGACGATCGGGGAGTAGGCGGATCATCGTATCGACGAAGAGATCGGTGCCCTTCTGGTGGCGGACGCGGCCGAAGCAGCCGGCGATCTTCTTCGTGGCGTCGAGACCGACTGCGGTCTTGGCGGCCGCCTTGTCAGCAGGCGGCGAGAAGCGGACAGTGTCGATGCCGTGCAGGATGACGGTGCTCGGCACTTCCAGATAGGCGGCGGTCTTGCCGCTGGTGGCGATCACCGCGTCCATCTTCGAAATCAGCCATTTCGTCCAGCCGGTATGCTTGCGCTGCGAGGCCGAGGTGAAGACGATCTTCAGCTTCATGCGCAAGAGATCGCGCATGATGATCGCCGGCAGCATCTCGACATTGCGCCGCGCATGCCAGACGCGGTGCTTCTTGCCCACCGGCGGTGTCCAGAGATGGATGAGATCGCGAAAGCGGATATGCGGAAGAGTTGCCGGCAGGCCGGGGCCGAGCGCTGCGATCTTCTGACCGAGCGCTCGCTGAACCGGAATCAGCTGGATGATCGTCGACGTCACGCCGGAGAGGCGCCGCTTGAAATTCGGCGCGATGATCTCGACGTCACGGATATCGATGCGGGCAGGGCGGCTGTCTGGCGCCACGGATGATCAGCCCCAGGAAATCTGGAGGATTTCGTAGGCCTTGGAGCCACCGGGCGCGTTGACTTCGATGGATTCGCCGACTTCCTTGCCGATCAGCGCGCGGGCGATCGGGGAAGAGATGGAGATGCGGCCGGCCTTCACGTCGGCTTCCTGGTCGCCAACGATCTGGTAAGTCTTTTCTTCCTCGGTGTCCTCGTCGACGAGCTTCACCTTGGCGCCGAACTTGATCTTGTCGCCGGACATCTTCGTGAGGTCGATGACTTCGGCGCGCGCCGTCAGGTCTTCGAGCTCGGCAATGCGGCCTTCGTTGAGGCTCTGGGCTTCCTTGGCAGCATGGTATTCTGCATTTTCCGACAGGTCGCCATGGGCGCGCGCTTCGGCGATCGCCTCGATGATGCGGGGACGCTCTTCCTGCGTGGCGCCAGCGCAGTTCTTCCTGCAGCTTGACGAAACCACCCTGCGTCATCGGAACCTTATCTACCATTTTCCCGTCCTTTATTCTTCGTGCCGCTACAGGTAGGCAGTGACACAAAAGAAAACAGGTCCCGAAGAGAACTTCGGAACCGTGCCAACAATCCTAGTTGCTTCGCTTATAGCAGATCGCTACCGGCGATTTCCATAAAATTCGTATCAGCGCTTCTGACCCGGCTCATGGTTGCGATATCTAGCGCAGAAATCCGCTGGCTTTCATTGACGTTTAGCAAAAGAACATATAGTGAACAGATCCATGAAGAAGTCGCTGAATGAACGATTGGCCATCCTCTCGGATGCCGCGAAATACGATGCTTCCTGCGCTTCCAGCGGTACGACGAAGCGCGATTCGGGCGCCAGTGGCGGGTTGGGCTCGACCGAGGGATCCGGCATCTGCCATGCCTATGCGCCGGATGGACGATGCATCTCGCTGCTGAAAATCCTGCTGACCAATTTCTGCATCTATGATTGTGCTTTCTGCATCAACCGCTCGTCGAGCAATGTCGAGCGCGCCCGCTTCACGCCTGAAGAGGTGGTGTGGCTGACGCTGGAGTTTTACCGGCGCAATTACATCGAGGGGCTGTTTTTATCCTCCGGCATCATCCGCTCTTCCGACCATACGATGGAGGAGATGGTGCGGGTGGTGCGCGAGCTGCGGGTTACCCATAATTTCCGCGGCTATATCCATCTGAAATCGATCCCGGAGGCGTCTGCGCATCTGATCGAGGAGGCGGGGCTTTATGCCGACCGGTTGTCGCTCAATATCGAGCTGCCGACCGATAACGGCATCACCCGTCTGGCGCCGGAGAAGAAGCCGTCGAGCATCCGCCGCTCGATGGGTGATCTCCGGCTGAAGATCGAGGAGGCCGGCGAGCCGACGCTGCAGACCAAGCGGCGCAAGCGCTTCGTGCCGGCCGGGCAGAGCACGCAGATGATCGTCGGGGCCGATGGCGCCAATGATGCGACGATCCTCGGCACCAGCGCCCGGCTCTATGGCAGCTACGGGCTGCGGCGCGTCTATTATTCCGCCTTCAGCCCAATCCCGGATTCGTCGAAGAACCTGCCGCTGATCAAGCCGCCGCTGATGCGCGAGCACCGGCTCTATCAGGCAGACTGGCTTTATCGTTTCTATGGATTCGGTATCGATGAGATCACCGCCTCGCAGGAGGGCGGCATGTTGGATCTCGATCTCGATCCGAAGCTCGCCTGGGCGCTCGGCCATCGCGACCAGTTTCCCGTCGATATAAACAAGGCCGCCAAGGAGTTGCTGCTGCGCGTGCCCGGCCTTGGAACCAAGGCGGTGAAGGGCATCCTGTCCGGCCGCCGGTTCCGCAAGCTGCGTATAGAGGATCTGTCGCGGCTCGGCGTGTCGGTCAAGAAGGTACAGGCCTTCGTGACGGCGGAGGGCTGGACGCCGAAGCGGCTGATCGACCGGCCGGACCTGCGCGCCATGTTCGAACCGAAGCCCGAACAGCTGCAGTTGCTCTGATGCTGAAGGTGGCGCTGCAGGGCAGGGGTGATTTTACCGAGTGGCGCGATGCCGCCCGCTCGCTCGCCGCCGCCGGCATTGCACCCGGGGAAATCGAATGGCGGGAGAAGGGCGGCGACAAGCAGCTGTTCTGGGAAGAGGACGTGCTGCCGCCGCAACCATCGGGCAAATCGCAGTTGACCGTGCCACAGGCCTTCATCGACCTTGCCTCTGCCGTCATCTGTCACACAGATCCCGTCCGGTTCACGCTGCTCTATACGCTCTTGTGGCGGCTGCAATCGGACAGGAAGCTGCTCGATATCGTCTCGGACGAGGATGTCTCGCGGGCGCGGCTGATGGAAAAGAGCGTGCGGCGGGATGCGCACAAGATGACCGCCTTCGTGCGCTTCAAGGAGGTCGGTAGCGGCATCTCGATGAACGGGCGGCGGAAGTTCCTCGCCTGGTTCGAGCCTGATCATCATATCGTCGTGCGCAAGGCCTCGTTCTTCCAGCGGCGGTTCAACGACATGGACTGGATCATCCTGACGCCGAAGGGATCGGCCGGATGGGACGGGGTGAAGCTGACGACCAGCCACGAGCCCTGCGAAAAGCCCGATCTGACCGATGATGCCGATATGCTCTGGCGGACCTATTACGCCAATATCTTCAACCCGGCGCGGCTGAAGGTGAAGGCGATGCAGGCCGAGATGCCGAAGAAATACTGGAAGAACTTGCCGGAGGCGGAGCTCATTCCGGGGCTGGTCGCCAATGCCGAAAGCCGGGTGATCGAGATGGCGAAGCGTCAGGCGACGACGCCGCAGCCTTTCCATGACCGGCTGCAGCAGGCGGCGAGAAGCCAGCCCCTGCCGGAGCCGGCACCCGCCGGCACGCTGGAGGCGTTGCGGGAGCAGGCCGCCGTCTGCACCCGCTGTCCACTGCATGAGAAGGCGACGCAGACGGTCTTCGGCGAGGGGCCGGAGAATGCGGATATCGTCTTCGTCGGCGAGCAGCCGGGCGATCAGGAGGATCTGGCAGGACGCCCGTTTGTCGGCCCGGCGGGAAAGGTCTTCGATCAGGCGATCGAAGCCGCGGGGATCGACCGTTCGAGCCTCTATGTCACCAATGCCGTCAAGCATTTCAAATACGAGCCGCGCGGCAAGCGGCGCATCCATCAGCGCCCGAATATGGGCGAGGTACAGCATTGCCGCTGGTGGCTGAAGCTGGAGCTCGATCTCATAAAGCCGAAGATCATGGTGGCGATGGGGGCGACGGCGCTGGCGGCGCTGACCGAAACGAAGCACCGGCTGACCGACATCAGGGGGCAGGCGATGCGGATGCCCAATGGACGGCTGCTTTTCGTCACCGTGCATCCGTCCTACCTGCTGCGGCTTCCGGATGAACGGGATAGGGCTGAGCAGCTGGCGCTGTTCCAGCAGGATATGGTGGAGATTCAGTCGCTTATGCGCCGGATTTCGCAAAGTGATTCTGCTGCTTGAATTTCTGATTCAATGGTAGCCCCGATCGATGGGTGGCGAAAAAAGTCGCTGCGGCTGTCGGCTAAGGGTCATCTGAAACGTCCTTTGGCCGATGAGGGATATCCTCTCGATTGAAACCATATCAGGAGACGGGAAGCATGGCGCTCAAGCGGATGGACAATATCGGGATCGTCGTCGAGGACCTCGATGTGGCGATCGATTTCTTTCGCGAACTCGGGCTCGATCTCGAAGGGCGCGCGACGATCGAAGGGGAATGGGCGGGACGCGTCACCGGGCTCGGCGATCAGCATGTCGAGATTGCCATGATGCGCACGCCTGACGGCCACAGCCGGCTCGAACTTTCCCGGTTCATCCGGCCCGCGGTGATCGCCGATCACCGGAATGCGCCCGTCAATGCGCTCGGCTATCTGCGCGCCATGTTCACCGTCGATGATATCGATGACACGTTTACGAGGCTGCGCAGGTGCGGCGCCGAGCTGGTGGGAGAGGTGGTTCGCTATCAGGACGTCTACAAGCTCTGCTATATCAGGGGGCCGGAAGGCCTGCTGATCGGGCTCGCCGAAGAGCTTGGTTGAGCTGAAGCGCGCTCAGTTGCTGCCTGGTGGCTGTAGCGAGGAGACGAAGGCGGCAATCAGGCTCGCCGTCTTTTCCGGTGCCTCGATCTGCGGGATGTGATTGACGCCGTCGAGGATGGAGAGCTGCGCCTTCGGCAGCAGGCGGGCGATCTCTTCGCCCTGCGCCAGCGGGGTGACGCTGTCTTCCTTGCCCCAGATCAGCAAGGCCGGTTTCTGGAAGCTTCGATAGCTTTCCGGCTTGAAGGCGCGGGAGGCTTCCTCGTTGCCGAAGAGGCCGGTGACGAACCAGTCGGCAATGGCGTGGCTCGTGCCTTTGACGACGAGCGGGCGGCGGTAGACCTCGATGCGCTCCGGCGTCGCGACAGCATCGTCATCGGCTACGAAATCGCGCAGCCCTTTGCCGATCATCAGCGGATTGGTGAAGGTCGCGGCCATGATCGCTTCCCGCAGTCCGGGGGCAAAGAGCGGTGCCAGTGGCGGCTTGGAGGGCGGGCGGCCAAGGCCGAGGGCAACATCCAAAAGAACGAGACCGGCGATGCGATCCGGCGCGATCAGCGCGGTCTCCATCGTCGCGCCACCGCCGAAGGAATGGCCGAGCAGCACGAATTGCTGGAGGCCTGCAGCATCGGCGAAAGCGAGGATGCGGCGTGCCTGCGCCTGCCGGGAATAGTCGCCGGAAGCGGGGCGCTCGGAATAGCCGAAAGGCGGCAGGTCGGGGGCGATGACGCGAAAACCATTCGCGCCCAGTCGCTCGGCGATCGGCGCCCAGGTTTCGGACCATGCCATGGCGCCGGGGATCAGCAGGATCGCTTGACCGCTCTGTGGTCCCCATTGCTTGTAGTGGAGGTCGAGGCCATCGGCCTGAAGATATTGCCCGGGCTCGCCATTGCGGCCCGGCGGCAGGCTCTCGCGCCAGATCGATGCGGCATAGAAACCGGCGAAGACGAGAAGTGCCACGCCGATCAGCGCACCGGCGATGCCGGCGAGGATTTTTACGAACCGGATGGCTATGCTTCTCATGCGCGCTCCCCCGCCGCAATTTTTCATGCGGCGAGGAATAGCAGACAGCCCGTTAAGAATTTCGGGCCGTGATGCTTATGCGAAATAGCTCTGCAGCGGGCGGACTTCGAGGTTGCCGGCGCGGAGCGCCTTGATGGCGAGGGCGGCGGCTTCGGCGCCGGCCATCGTCGTGTAGTAGGGCACCTTCTGCATCAGCGTGGCGCGGCGGAGCGACTTGGAATCCGAGATCGCCTTGTTGCCGTCGGTCGTGTTGATGACGAGCTGGACCTGGCGGTTGCGGATGGCGTCCTCGATATGCGGACGGCCCTCAAGAACCTTGTTGATCTTCGTCGCCTCGATGCCGTTTTCGCCGAGGAAGCGGGCGGTGCCGCCGGTTGCCAGAACCTTGAAGCCTTCGCCGACCAGGATGCGGATCGCCGGCAGGACGCGCTGCTTGTCGGCATCGCGCACCGAGACGAAGACCGTGCCGTCACGCGGCAGTTCGACACTGGCGCCGAGCTGTGACTTGGCGAAGGCCAGCGCGAAATCGGTGTCGAGGCCGATGACTTCGCCGGTCGAGCGCATTTCCGGGCCGAGCAGCGTATCGACGCCGGGGAAGCGGGCAAATGGGAAGACGGCTTCCTTGACGGCAATGTGCTTCAGGTTGCGCGGATCCGGCTTTTCGCCATAGGCCGCGAAGGTCGCGTCGAGCTTTTCACCGGCCATGGCGCGGGCGGCGATCTTGGCGATCGGCGCGCCGATGGTCTTGGCGACGAAGGGCACCGTGCGCGAGGCGCGCGGGTTGACTTCGAGCACGTAGACCGTGCCGTCCTTGATGGCGAACTGCACGTTCATCAGGCCGACGACGTTGAGCGCCTTGGCCATCGCCTTTGCCTGACGCTCGAGTTCGTCGAGCATTTCCGTCGATAGCGTGCGCGGCGGCAGCGAGCAGGCCGAGTCGCCGGAGTGAATGCCGGCTTCCTCGATATGCTCCATGATGCCGGCGACATAGGCGTCGGTGCCGTCGGAGAGGCAATCGACATCGACTTCGATGGCGTTCGACAGGTAGCTGTCGAAGAGCAGCGGGTTCTTACCGAGCAGGGTATTGATCTGGCCGGTCTTGTCGTTCGGATAGCGCTGCTTGATGTCTTCAGGCACCAGTTCCGGCACCGTATCCAGCAGGTAGGTCTGCAGCTGGCTTTCGGCGTGAATGATCTGCATCGCACGGCCGCCGAGAACGTAGGACGGGCGCACGACCAGCGGGAAGCCGATTTCGGTGGCGACAAGGCGGGCCTGCTCGACCGAGTAGGCGATGCCGTTGTTCGGCTGGTTGAGATCGAGCTTCATCAGCAGCTTCTGGAAGCGGTCACGGTCTTCGGCAAGGTCGATCATATCAGGCGCGGTGCCGAGGATCGGGATGCCGTTCTTCTCGAGCGCTTCGGCGAGCTTCAGCGGGGTCTGGCCGCCGAACTGGACGATGACGCCGACGACTTCGCCCTTTTCCTGCTCTGCACGCAGGATCTCGATCACGTCTTCGGCCGTCAGCGGCTCGAAGTAGAGGCGATCGGAGGTGTCGTAGTCGGTCGACACGGTTTCCGGGTTGCAGTTGATCATGATCGCTTCATAGCCAGCGTCGCGGAGCGCGAAGGCGGCATGGCAGCAGCAGTAATCGAACTCGATGCCCTGGCCGATACGGTTCGGACCGCCGCCGAGGATGACGACCTTCTTGCGGTCGGAGACTTCGGCTTCGGAGCGCGCGGCGCCGACAAACGGCGTCTCGTAGCTCGAATACATGTAGGCGGTCGGCGAGGCGAATTCGGCGGCGCAGGTGTCGATGCGCTTGAAGACCGGGCGGACGTTCAGGCTGTTGCGCAGTTCTGCCACTTCCTTCGGGCGCTTGCCGGACAGCGTTGCAAGGCGGGCGTCGGAAAAGCCCATGGCCTTCAGGCTGCGCAGGTTTGCGGCATCCTGCGGCAGGCCGTGCTCGCGGATACGGGCCTCGGTATCGACGATCGCCTTGAACTGGGCGATGAACCACGGGTCGATCTTGCAGCCTTCGTGGACGTCTTCGGGGCTCATGCCCTGGCGCAGCGCCTGGGCGACCATGCGCAGGCGGTCCGGCGTCGGCGTGCCGATGGCGGCGCGCACGGCGTTCTGGCTCGATTCGCCTTCCTCGACGCCGGGGATCTCGATCTCGTCGAGGCCGGTCAGGCCGGTTTCGAGGCCGCGCAGCGCCTTCTGCAGCGATTCCGCGAAGGTGCGGCCAATCGCCATGACTTCACCGACCGACTTCATCGCCGTCGTCAGGATCGGCGAGGCGCCCGGGAACTTCTCGAAGGCAAAGCGCGGGATCTTGGTGACGACGTAGTCGATCGACGGTTCGAACGAGGCAGGCGTCGCGCCGCCGGTGATGTCGTTGTCGAGTTCGTCGAGCGTGTAGCCGACGGCGAGCTTGGCGGCGACCTTGGCGATCGGGAAGCCGGTGGCCTTTGAAGCCAGCGCCGAGGAGCGCGAGACGCGCGGGTTCATTTCGATGACGACGAGGCGGCCGTCCTTCGGGTTGACGGCGAACTGGACGTTCGAGCCGCCGGTTTCGACGCCGATCTCGCGCAGGACGGCGATCGAGGCGTTGCGCATCATCTGGTATTCTTTGTCGGTCAGCGTCAGCGCCGGGGCGACGGTGATGGAATCGCCAGTATGGACGCCCATCGGGTCGATGTTTTCGATCGAGCAGATGATGATGCAGTTGTCCGCCTTGTCGCGGACGACTTCCATTTCATATTCCTTCCAGCCGAGAACCGATTCCTCGATCAGCACTTCGGTGGTCGGCGAGGCATCGAGGCCGCCGCCGATGATTTCGAAGAACTCCGAGCGGTTGTAGGCGATGCCGCCGCCGGTGCCGCCCATGGTGAAGGACGGGCGGATGATGGCGGGCAGGCCGACGACGTCGATCGCCTGGGCGGCGATCGCCATGGCGTGGCTGATGTAGCGCTGCTTGCGGTCGGTCTCGCCGAGGTTCCACTGGTTTTCCAGCTCGTCGAGCGCCTTGTCGAGATCGGGGCCGGAAAGGCTCTCGCGCAGCTTGGCGCGCTCGGCTTCATGCGTCTTGCGGTCGGCATCCTTGATGTCGGTGGCGTTTGCCAGCATCGAGCGCGGGGTTTCGAGGCCGATCTTCTCCATGGCTTCGCGGAAGAGGGCGCGGTCTTCGGCCTTGTCGATGGCGGCCGGCTTGGCCCCGATCATCTCGACATTGTAGCGGTCGAGAACGCCCATGCGCTTGAGGGAGAGCGCGGTGTTCAGCGCCGTCTGGCCGCCCATGGTCGGCAGCAGCGCATCGGGGCGCTCCTTGGCGATGATCTTGGCCACGACTTCGGGGGTGATCGGCTCGACGTAGGTGGCGTCGGCGAGACCCGGGTCGGTCATGATCGTTGCCGGATTGGAGTTGACGAGGATGACGCGATAGCCTTCCTCCTTTAGCGCCTTGCAGGCCTGGGTGCCGGAATAGTCGAATTCGCATGCCTGGCCGATGACGATCGGACCCGCGCCGATGATGAGGATCGATTTGATATCTTGGCGCTTCGGCATCGGCTTTTCCACTTGCTAGCTGCGCAAAAAACCGGCCAGGGTGGGAGATCACCGGGTCGGGTCGCGCATTGAGGGTCTTTTCAGGCTAGAAGCGGCTTATAGGCAAAGCGAAACCGAAACGGAACCCCATAATTCAAGGAATCGACAGGAATCCGCAGTCTCCCCGAAAAGCCTTCACAGGCCGGGTATGACGAGGGCTCGAATCTCGCCGTTCGGGGCCGGGTTTATAATGGTCTCGCGGGCTTCCTCCAGGCCGATCTTGCGGGTGATCAGCGGCTCTACCTTGATGGCGCCGGTGGCGATCAGATCGGCGGCACGGGCATGGGTGAAGGGGTTTACGAAAGAGCTCAGCAGGCGGATTTCGCGAAACAGCAGGTCGAAGGGTTCGATCGCGACCTTGGTGCCCTGCGGCATGACGCCGAGAATGAGCGCCGTGCCGCCTTTTTTCGCGAGTCGCGGCGTCTCCTCGACTGTCTGGGCAACACCAGCACACTCGATCACCACGTCGGCTCCGCCAGGAAGAAGGCCTGATGCGCCGGTGATCCGCTCGATGACGTCACCGGAGGAGGGATCGACCGTCGCGGTGGCGCCGAGTTCTTCGGCGATCCGGCGCTTGTCCGCATTGCGGGTGACGAGCACGACGCGCGTCGCACCTGCCAGCCGCGCCAGCTGCACGGCGAGCAGGCCGATGACGCCGCCGCCGAGGACGACCACGGAATAGCCTGTCTTGATCTCCGCCATGTCGATGCCGTGGATGCAGCAGGCGAGCGGTTCGCAGAAGGCGCCGTGGAGCGGATCGAGCGCGTCGGGCAGGGCGAAGGCCTGGGTTTCCGGGATGCAGACATAATCGGCAAAGCCGCCATCGCGATGAATGCCGATCGCTTCGAGATTGCGGCAGAGATTGACGCGGCCGCGCTGGCATTCCGGGCAGCGGCCGCAGGAAATGTTGGGATCGCCGGTGATGCGCATGCCGGGCCGGAAGCCGGTGACGTCGGCGCCGACTGCTTCGACGATGCCAGTGAATTCGTGGCCGAGGATAACCGGCGGGCGGGCCGGAAACTCGCCGTGATAGAGATGCCGGTCGGTGCCGCAGATGCCGCAGGCTTCGACCTTCACCAGGACATCGCCGGGGCCGGGAACCGGTTTTCCGGTCTCGCAGACCGCCAGCCGGCCGGTCGCTTCAAGACGCAGCGCTTTCATGATCTTCTCCTCGCTCCGCCCGGCATCAGGGACAAAAAGCGCGGGGCCGTCAAGCCGCTGGTGTTTTGCCTCTTGCGTCCGCGGGTATTGCTCGGGACAATCGGCCATTCCAGAGGAGGAGCCAGGCATGACCCTTGAACCCTTGCTCGATGCATCGCCTGCCATTCAGATCCACGTGGCGACCGTCATTCCGGCAGCGCTGCTCGGCGCCTTCATCCTGCTGCACCGGAAGGGCACGCCGCTTCACCGGCTTCTCGGCAAGATCTGGATGGCGCTGATGGTGGTGACGGCGCTCACCAGCTTCTTCATTCACGAGATCAAAATGTTCTTCGGCTTCAGCCCCATTCACCTGCTCTCGGCCGCGACGATCTTCGGCGCCTGGCAGGCGATTGCGGCGGCGCGGCGCCATGACGTCGCGACCCACCGGCGGATCGTCCGGCCGATCTATTTCGGCGGCATCATCATTGCGGGCGGATTCACGCTGGTCCCCGGCCGGATCATGAATGAGGTGGTATTCTCGGGGCATGACATGGTGGCGCTGGTTTTCGGCCTGCTCGTAGCCGGTGCTGCGGCGGCGATCGTGCTTTCGGCGCGGGTGCAGCGGGCTGCATGATGCCGCTGGAATTCGGCCAAGCGCCGGATATATAATCTCAAACGAAAGAGACGCGTTCGGCGTTGCCGGGGAGAGTTCAGATGGAATGGAGAGGCCGCCGCCAGTCGGACAATATCGAGGATCGCCGCGGAGACCCTTCGAGCGGTGGTCTCGGGCAAAATCCCTTCGGCCGCGGAGGCGGTTTCAGCTTTCCGTCCGGCGGCGTGCGCCGTGGCGGCGGTGGCCTGTCGATCGGCACGATCATCTTCCTCGTCGTCATCTATTTCATCTTCAAGGCGATGGGCATCGACCTGATGCAGGTGATGGACGGCACGATGAGCGGCGGCTCGGGCTACGAGCAGAGCGATTCACAGAGCCGCGGCACGCCCGCCAATGACGACATGACCGCCTTCGTGCGCACCGTGCTCGCCGATACCGAGGATACCTGGACCGGCATCTTCCAGGCCTCCGGCCAGACCTACGAGAAGCCGGCGCTGGTGCTGTTCTCCGGCTCGACGCGCTCTGGCTGTGGCGCCGCGTCGGCGGCGACCGGGCCGTTCTATTGCCCTGTCGACCGCAAGGTCTATCTCGACACTGATTTCTTCCGCCAGCTCAGCCAGCAGTTCGGCGCCAAGGGCGAATTCGCCGAGGCCTACGTGATCGCCCACGAGGTCGGCCATCACGTCCAGAACATCCTCGGCGTGCTGCCGAAGTTCAACGAGGCCCGCCAGCGGATGAGCGAGGTCGATGCCAACAAGATGTCGGTGCGCGTCGAACTGCAGGCCGATTGCTTCGCAGGTGTCTTCGCCAAGTTCGAGCAGCGCAAGGGCTATATCAATCCCGACGATATCGCGGACGCGCTGAATGCCGCCCAGCAGATCGGCGACGACACGCTGCAGAAGCGCAGCCAGGGCTATGTCGTCCCCGACAGCTTCAACCACGGCACCTCGGCGCAGCGCGTGAAATGGTTCAAGCAGGGTTTTGACACCGGCAAGGTTTCGGCCTGCGATACGTTCAGCGGGCCGGTCTGATCAAGAGGCTCCGCCGCCACGCGGCAGCGGAGCCCGATCTTCAGTGTTCACTGTCCATATGTTTCAGCTGTGCTTCCGGATAGCGCGCACCCGCCGCCGCATCCTTCGGGACGGCGAGCTCGATTGCCGCCATATCTTCGGCGCTGAGCTGCACGGCGCTTGAGCCCAGCGCTTCGGTCAGCCGGCCGCGGCGGCGGGCGCCGATGAGCGGCACGATATCCGTGCCTTGAGCGGCGACCCAGGCGATGGCGATCTGTGCGACGCTCGCCTGCTTCTCGGCGGCGATCTTGCGGAGCTCTTCGACGAGGGCGAGGTTCTGGTCGATATTGGCGGCCTGGAAGCGCGGGCTGACGCTGCGGAAATCGCCCTTGCCGCCATCCTGGCCCTTCTGCCAGTGGCCGCTGATCAGGCCGCGCGACAGCACGCCATAGGCGGTAATCGAAATGCCGAGTTCGCGGCAGGTGGGCAGGATCGCGTCTTCGATGCCGCGGGAGATCAGCGAATATTCGATCTGCAGGTCGGCGATCGGATGAACGGCGGCGGCGCGGCGGATGGTTTCGGCGCCGACTTCGGAGAGGCCGATATGGCGGACATAGCCGGCCTTGATCATGTCGGCGATGGCGCCGACGGTTTCCTCGATCGGCACATTGGGATCGAGGCGGGCAGGGCGGTAGATGTCGATATAATCGGTGCCGAGGCGCTGCAGCGAATAGGCGATGAAATTCTTCAGCGCTGCCGGACGGGAATCGTAGCCGTTCCAGGCGCCGAGCGGATCGCGCAGCGCGCCGGTCTTGACGCTGATGATCAGCTCCTCGCGCTTGCAGGTCTTCAGGGCCTCCCCGATCAGCATCTCGTTATGGCCCATGCCGTAGAAATCGCCGGTATCGAGCAGGTTGATGCCGGCATCGAGGGCGGCGTGGATGGTGGCAATGCTTTCGGCGCGGTCGGACGGGCCATACATGCCCGACATGCCCATGCAGCCGAGGCCGATGGCGGATACTGTGGGGCCAGTCTTTCCCAAGCGGTAGGTTTGCATCTTCGTCTCCTTGGCCGACGCCGGAGCGGCGTCTTTCGCCCCTTTCTATTCCCTGTCTGTCTGTGCGATAATCCGGATGATTGCGAACGGCCCGTACGGAAAAGCGCACAATGGACGATCTTCCCCTTAGTGATCTGGATGCCTTCACCGCCATTGCAAGAGAGCGCAGCTTTCGCGCCGCGGCGCGAAAGCGTGGCGTTTCGCCGTCGTCGCTGAGCGACTCGCTGCGGCGGCTGGAGGAACGGCTCGGCGTACGCCTGCTCAACCGCACGACCCGCAGCGTGACGCCGACGGAGGCGGGCGAGCGGCTGCTGGAGCGGCTGGCGCCGGCGCTCGGCGAGGTCGCCTCGGCACTCGGGCAGCTCGACAGCTTTCGCGACAGCCCGGCCGGGACATTGCGGCTCAACGTGCCGACCATCGTCTCGCGGCTCTTCCTGCCCGATATCGCCAGCCGGTTTCTGGCGCTTTATCCGCAGATCAGGATGGAAATCCTGGCGGAGGACGATTTCATTGATGTCGTCGAAGGCGGTTTCGATGCCGGCATCCGTTATGACGAGCGGCTGGAGCGCGACATGATCGCCGTGCCGCTCGGCCCGCGGCGCCAGCGCTATATCACCGCTGCGGCACCTGGTTATCTCGCCAAACGCGGGACGCCGTCGCATCCCCGCGATCTCCTAGACCATGACTGCATCCGCCATCGTTTTCTGAGCCGGGCGCCTTTCGCCTGGGAGTTCGACCGCGGCGAGGAGAGCCTATTGCTTTCGGTGACGGGGCCGCTGGTGGCGAATTCGATCGAGATGGAGGTCGGGGCGGCCGTTGCCGGGCTCGGCGTCATCAGGACATTCGAGGAGGTGCTCGTTCCGGCGATCCGCCGTGGCGAGCTCGTGCCGATCCTGGAGGATTGGGTGACCGAATTCTCGGGGCCGTTTCTCTACTATGCCAGCCGCAAGCATATGCCGCCGGCCCTTCGCGCCTTCGTCGATTTCGTCAAAGTTGAGGCGCGGCGAGGGGCTTAGTCCCCGTTTTGTTCGCTTCCACGATCAATTTCATTGTTTTCGTCATCAAAAACTTTGAAATGTTCACGTATTGTTTCATTTTTCTGCTTCGGCTATGTAACATCCCCGGCGATCAGATCGTCTTTCCAGAAAACAACGCCTGTCGAGAGATGACCTATGCTTGATCCCAAATTCGTTCGCCGCGGACTTTTCCTCGTCTTCATGATCCTGTTTCTCGACGTCATCGGGATCGCCATCATCATGCCCGTGCTGCCCGCCTATCTGGAGGAGCTGACCGGCGGCAATGTCAGCGATGCTGCGCTCGATGGCGGCTGGCTGCTCGTCGTCTATGCGGTGATGCAGTTTCTGTTTGCGCCGCTGCTCGGCAATCTCAGCGACCGTTTCGGCCGCCGGCCGGTGCTGCTTCTGTCGGTGCTGACCTTCGCGATCGACAATTTCATCTGCGCGATCGCCACCAGCTTCTGGATGCTGTTCGTCGGCCGGGCGCTGGCGGGTTTCAGCGGCGGCAGTTTTGCCACTTGTTCCGCCTATATCGCCGATATCAGCAATGACGAGAACCGGGCGAAGAATTTCGGCCTGATCGGCATCGCCTTCGGCGTCGGCTTCACCATCGGCCCCGTCATCGGCGGCTTCCTCGGCGAGTTCGGGCCGCGCGTGCCGTTCCTCGGTGCCGCGCTGCTGTCCTTCCTGAATTTCGTGGCCGCCTATTTCCTGCTGCCGGAGACGCTGGATGCCAAGCATCGCCGTCCCTTCGAACTGAAACGCGCCAATCCGCTCGGCGCCTTGAAGCAGATGCGCAACTATCCGGGCATCGGCTGGATCGCCGCCGTGATGTTCCTGTTCTGGTTGGCGCATGCCGTCTATCCGGCGGTCTGGTCCTTCGTCGGCACCTACCGCTATGGCTGGAGCGAGGGGCAGATCGGCCTGTCGCTCGGCATCTACGGCATCGGTGCGGCGATCGTCATGGGGCTCATCCTGCCGAAGATCGTGCCGGTGCTCGGCGAATGGAAGACCGCGGTCGTCGGCTTGTGCTTCTCTGTGGTCGGCCTGACCGGCTATGCCTTCGCCTGGGAGGGCTGGGTCGTCTATGTCGTCATCGTGCTGACAGTGATGGAAAACATCGCCGATCCGCCGCTGCGCAGCATTGCCGCCGGCAAGGTGCCGCCTTCCGCTCAGGGCGAACTGCAGGGCGCGCTGACCAGCCTCAGCAGCCTCACGACGATCATCGGCCCGGTGATCTTCACGCAGCTGTTCGGCTATTTCACCAAGCCGGATGCGCCGGTGACCTTTGCGGGAGCGCCGTACCTGATGGCCGCCTTCTTCATCCTCGTCGCGGCACTGGTCCTGTTTGCGAAAGTGCGGCCGGCAAAGCAAAACGAGACGGCGGAAGCCTCTGCCGGATAGACCAATCGATACCTGAACGTCGATTGGTCTCGGCCATCAGATTTGGTGATGCTGTGATGAATAATTCAGCATTTGCCTATTTTAGGGTAGCTCTTGGCCGGGCTTTGATCTAATGCCCGGTAATAGTCTTGCCGCCCGTGTGCGGCCGAAAACGATTCAAAACAATTGGACTTTTGCTATGGACGCGCCTCTCGACGTGCACAAGCTTGCGCCGCAAACCGACAACCACTGGGGATCGCATTTCCGTGCGACGCTGGCGCTCGGCATTCCGTTCATCGGCGCGCAGCTGGCCCAGCTCGGGATCAACACGACCGACGTGATGATCGTTGGGAGGCTCGGTGCCGAAAACCTGGCGGCCATGGTTCTCTCCGCGCAGTTCCTGTTCACCATCCTGATCTTCGGCTCGGGCTTTTCGATCGCCGTCATTCCGATGGTGGCGCAGGCCTATGGCCGCGGCGATATCGTCACCGTGCGCCGGTCGATGCGCATGGGCCTGTGGGTCGTCACTGCCTACTGGCTGATCATGCAGCCGGCCTTCATCTATGCCGAGGAAATCCTGCTGGCCGCCGGGCAGAAGCCTGAAGTCGCCAAGCTCGCGCATGGCTATATTCTGATCGGCCATTTCGCCGTGCTGCCGGGGCTGCTCTATAACGTCATGCGGGCGCTGGTCAGCGCCATCGGCAAGGCTGCCGTGGTGCTGAACGTCACGATCGCCATGCTGGTGCTGAACGCGATCTTTGCCTACGTCCTGGTGCTCGGCCATTTTGGCTTTCCGGCTATGGGGCTGGAAGGTGCGGCCATCGTTTCCGTTGCCGTGCAGACGGCGGGCTTCCTGTTCATCCTTGCTTATGTGCAGATGAAGGAGGAGACGCGGCGCTACGAGATCCTGGTACGCTTCTGGCGGCCGGACTGGCATGCGCTCTGGGACGTGGTGCGCCTCGGCCTGCCGATCAGCGTGACGATCCTTGCCGAAGTCAGCCTGTTTACCGCGGCTTCGCTGCTGATGGGCCATATCGGCACGATCGAGCTTGCGGCGCACGGCATCGCGCTGCAATGGGCCTCGATCGCCTTCATGATCCCGCTCGGCCTCAGCCAGGCGGCGACCGTCAGGATCGGGATCGCGCACGGGCAGGGGGATCATCAGGCCGTTGTCCGGGCTTCCGTCGCGGTCATGGCGATTGCTGCGTCGCTGGCTGCACTCGGCGGCGTGCTGTTTGCGATCATGCCGGAATTTTTCGCCCGCTGGTTCCTCGATGTCAGCCGGCCGGAAGCGCCGCAGGTGCTCGCCTATGCCGGTCCGCTAATCGTCGTCGCCGGCCTGTTCCAGTTGGTCGATGGGATCCAGGCGATCGCCAGCGGCCTGCTGCGCGGCCTGAAGGATGCGCGCGTGCCGATGATCCTGGCGCTGATCGCCTATTGGCCGATCGGCTTCTTCCTGGCTTGGCTGCTTGCCTTCCCGCTCGGCTTCGGCGGCGTTGGCATCTGGTTCGGCTTCCTGGTGGGGCTGGCCGCCGCTGCGACCATGCTCTGCGCCCGCTTTTATATTCTGGTGCGCCGGGAAGGCGGGATGGCCGCCGCCTAACGGCGGCCATCGCCACTCAGGCCGCAACCGGCCGGTAGCTGGCGATATCGGCGCGAATGCCGAGCCGCTGGAACAGCGCCTGCGGATCGAGCCTGCAGGCCTTCTGCGCGGCCTGAACCGCCGCCTTGACGCGCTCGGCGACTTCGGCGCTTTCCCACTGGGCGATGGTCACGAAATTGAACTCGCCGGGGCCGGAGATCTGCTCGAGAACCGAGTGACCCATGAAGCCCGGCTGCACCTGCAGCACCTCATGAACCATCAGCACATTCAGCAGAAATTCCTCGCGCGCCGCCTCCGGCACCACGAACTTATCGACGCGGTAAAAGCCGCCGTTCATCCATCATCTCCTTGATTTCGATGTCACGGCTACCTGTGTAATTCCTCAAGTTAAGTTGAGGTCAAGAGCCTCGCCGCCCGATGAATGCCGGTGGCTCATACCTTTGATAAAGGAATGGACACTAGGCTGGCGGGCATCGAGGTAGCGGGTTCAACGTGCGCCATGGCTTTTCCGGGTATCGAGCTTCTGAGAGTGATCGGCATCTTTGCCGTGGTCATCATCCATGCCAACGCGGTGGGGCTGTTCGGCGAATGGAAGACGACGGGCTTCGTGCTGGATGAGCTTTGCCGCTTCGCCGTCCCCTGCTTCTTTGTCGTTTCGGGTTTCTTCTGGAAGACAGAGGCGATCGAGCGGCCTTGGCGGGCGATCTGCGCGTTGGCCGCCAAGCTTCTGCCGCTCTATGCATTCTGGCTTCTGTTCTATTTCGCAGCCGAGTTCTCAGAGCTCTTCTATCCCCGGCTCTACGGCCGCGATTTCATCGTCGCGCTGGTGCCGTTTTCGGGAGGGCCGGGCTTCCATCTCTGGTTCCTGCCGGCGCTTTTCATCGGTGTGTCGCTGTGCTGGCTGTCGCTGCGCTATGTCGGGGCAGCGCTGACGGCGGCGGCCTGCGTTCTGCTCTATCTGGCGGGCGTGATCTTCGGCACTTATGGCGACCTGATCGGTATCCATCTTCCGCTCGTTGCCTATCGCAACGGGATATTCGAGGCGCCGCTCTTCCTGTTGTCGGGCTTCATGCTGCGCCGCTATCTACCGCGCTTCACGACGGTGCAGTTTGCGCTGCTCGGTCTGGCGGGACTTGCGCTTCATCTGGCAGAAGGCTTTGCCGTCAGCACATCAAGCCTTGGTCACGACTATTCGTTCGGCACCATCGCCGCGGCGATCGGCATCACAGGCCTCGCCACCCGGCTGTCGCAGGCACGCGATTACGGATGGGGCCGCGATGTGCTCGGCGCCTATCTCATCCATCTTTTCATCTTGAAAACGGTGGCAGCGCATCTGCCGGTCAGCGGGCCGCTCTGGGCTCTTTCAATCGCAGCTATCGTCGCTGCAGTCAGCCTCGGCCTATCCCGGCTGTTCAAGCAGACGCCGGTTTCCCGGCGTCTGGTGGCTCTGTCCTAACAGTTCTTAGCGTTCGGCGAGAGCCGCTTCGCCCTTCTTGGCGCGCACCATGTTGATGAAGCGGCGGAAGAGGTAATGGCTGTCCTGCGGGCCGGGAGAGGCTTCCGGGTGGTGCTGGACCGAGAAGATCTGCTTGCCGGAAACGCGCAGGCCGCAATTGGTGCCGTCGAACAGCGAAACGTGAGTCTCCTCAACGCCTTCGGGCAGCGACTTCGTGTCAACCGCGAAGCCATGGTTCATCGAGACGATCTCGACCTTGCCCGTCGTGTGGTCCTTGACCGGATGGTTGGCGCCGTGGTGGCCCTGGTGCATCTTTTCGGTCTTGGCGCCGAGCGCCAGACCCAGCATCTGGTGGCCGAGGCAGATGCCGAAGACCGGGATATCGGTGGCGATCAGCTTCTGGATGACCGGAACGGCGTATGCGCCGGTGGCGGCCGGGTCTCCCGGGCCGTTCGACAGGAAAATGCCGTCCGGCTGCATGGCGAGCACGTCTTCGGCGCTCGTTGTTGCCGGCATGACGGTGACCTTGCAGTCGAGACCGGCAAACAGGCGCAGGATGTTGCGCTTCACGCCGTAATCGAGGCAGACGACGTGATACTTGGCATCGCCAGCGGCGAGTTCGCCGTAGCCTTCGTTCCAGATCCAGGGCGTCTGCGTCCACTGCGAGGACTGGCCGGAGGAGGCGATCTTGGCGAGGTCGAGACCTTCCAGGCCGCTCCAGGCCTTGGCTTCAGCCTTCAGCGTGTCGATGTCGAAGACGCCGTTCGGGTCATGGGCGATGACAGCGTTCGGCGAACCGTTCTCGCGGATCCAGGCGGTCAGCGCGCGGGTATCGACGCCGCAGAGGCCGATGATGCCGCGGGCCTTCAGCCAGGCGTCGAGATGCTTGGCGGCGCGGTAGTTGGAGGGTTCGGTGATGTCGGCCTTGAAGATGACGCCGACCGCGCCGTGGCGTGCTGCCGGCGTCAGGTCTTCGATGTCTTCGTCATTGGTGCCGATATTGCCGATATGCGGGAAGGTGAAGGTGACGATCTGGCCGAGATAGGAGGGGTCGGTGAGGATTTCCTCGTATCCCGTCAGCGCCGTGTTGAAGACCACTTCGGCCTGAACCTTGCCGGTCGCGCCGATCCCCTTGCCTTCGATCACTGTGCCATCTGCGAGAACGAGCAGGGCGGTCGGCTTTTCGGTGGTCCAGGGGGCTGTCGCGGTCATCTTCATCCCGTTTTCCGGCGGCTCGCGGCGGTTTCGCCGGGCGGCCATTTGTGTTCGCAAGCGTATGGGCACGGCTCGTCGCCGCGCGTCTCAGGCCTGATCACGAATTTTGGTGCAGGTGGCGGTAGATAGCCACGCTCCTGCCTGCCGTCAATCTTTTCTAACGCATTGCAGCACGCTTTTCCTGCGCTTTCTGGCCGCAATATCGCAATTTATTTGATCCCGGCCATCGCCGTGGTTTATGTAGCGCCATTCAACAGGAGTGAAAAAATGCTGCGCGATCAACTCGCCACCGCGCTCAAGGACGCGATGAAATCCAAGAATGCCGAGCGTCTTTCGACCGTTCGCCTGATTCAGGCGGGGATCAAGGATCGCGATATCGCCAATCGCGGCGCCGGCAAGGAAGAGGCCAGCGACGACGAGATTCTGCAGATCCTCGCCAAGATGGTGAAGCAGCGCGACGAATCGGCCAAGATCTACGACGAGAACGCGCGCCCCGAACTCGCCACCAAGGAACGCGCTGAAATCGCCGTGATCCAGGACTTCATGCCGAAGCAGCTGTCGGACGCGGAAGTGCGCGCCAATATCTCGGCGATCATCGCCGAAACCGGCGCCGAAGGTCCGAAGGACATGGGCAAGGTGATGGCTGCTCTGAAGGAGCGCTATGCCGGCCAGATGGATTTCTCCAAGGCTTCGGGCGCCGTCAAGGAACTCTTGAAGTAATCAGACCGCTGGGCCGAGCACAGCCTCGGCCGCCGCATCGACGACCGCAAATTTTGCCGCCTGGTAATTGCGGTACTCGAGGATAAAGCCGCGCGACAGCCACAGATCGCCCTTGCGCGGCGGCTCGTCCCAGCCGACGCTTCCCATCTCGCCGGCCTGCGTCAGCAGCCGCTTCAGATGCGTATTCGAGATCATGAACTTGGTACGGAGCTCGCCGAGCGAGACCGGCCCGATCGAGACGCGCTCCAGCGCCGGGTCGAAAGGCGGCAGGCGCGACATCAGGTAGTCCATCACCAGACCGCCGGAGTTCGCCCAGTTGAAGAGATTGTAGGTGGCGCCGGGATCGCGCACCGGATTGGTCTCAAGGATCGCCAAAGCAATCAATGGTTGAATTTTTGCGATCAGGTTGGGCTCGGCAGTTACCTTTTCGGCGCGCTTGCCGCCGTCCAGGTTGTCGAGGATGAAAAGGTGGGTCACCAGCCATTTCAGGAAGTGCTGTTCGGCCGTTTCGGTCGGCTCGACAAGGCGCGTGCGGCGGTCCGCCTGGCCGGTGGAGGGACGCAGGAAGCGGTAGACGAGCATTTCCTGCAGAAAGGCTGCCGCCGTATTGCGGCTGGCGATCTTGTTGCTGACGATGAAATCGACGAAGCGCCCGGAATATAGGCCTTTTTTGTCTTCGCCGGGCAGACCGTAGTGCAAAGCAAAGCCGGCATGCGCCATCAGCCATCGCTGCTGCGCAGCAAAGATCGAGGCGATTCTCGGGCTTTCTTTATAGATTGCCAGCATCTCATTGGCGCAGATCAGTACTGCACCAAAGAAGCGGTCATCATTTGCAAGTGTTTCGGCGGAGACGGACATCAGTGAACTCTAGCGGGCAATGGATATTCCATTTGCGCTCAGGGTTCGCCGAGTCAATGTCCATTTTCATACAAATGTCCCAAAAATGGTTGGGGCAGTTAACCAGCAAGGTTAAATTGCAAAAATCTGGAACAGCTATGCCGGAAATTAAAGAAGGCAGGAGCTGGGGGCGCTCCTGCCTTCTTGCTCTTTGCGGCCGCCAGTGACGCTGGGCCTAAGCCCACACTGGCGGTTTATTTGCAAAGGCACCCTTGCGAGGCGGCGCCGGGGGTAGGGATGGTGCCTCGCTCGGGGATCGCTTTGATGAGAAGACGGTATTGCGATGCAGCGGAGTATTCAAATTACAAAAATATAATAATTGGGTTGTGACCCCCGGCAATGCCCGCTCAGGCTTTTCATTAGCACGCTTTTTATCAGCCATTTTTCTGCCGGTTGTGCATGTCAACCATTTGAAATCGTACAAATATAATCTTTTTCATATGCATTTTGGCGAACTTGAAAACAGGCGTGACACGCGCCCGAAGTGCACAATTGTCGCACCCTGTCGCAGGCAGGCGTCACGCTTTGTTGATGTTCATTTTTTTATCCAAAGCGGGGCCGTCAAGCCTGTGAATAGCTGGGTTTTCCGGCAAAGTGCGTGGCGACCTGCGGCAAACCTGCTTATATGATGGCTCACCACGAGGTTCTGATGCGCTTTTCCAATTCCTTTCTCGATGACATACGCGACCGCGTCCAGATTTCGGACGTGATCGGCCGGCGTGTCAGTTGGGACAAGCGCAAGACCAATGTGCCGCGCGGCGACTATTGGGCCTGCTGCCCGTTTCACGGCGAGAAATCGCCGAGCTTTCATTGCGAGGATCGCAAGGGCCGCTATCACTGCTTCGGCTGTGGCGTGACCGGTGACCATTTCCGGTTCCTGACCGAGCTCGAAGGCTTGAGCTTCCCCGAGGCCGTGCAGCAGATCGCCGATATGGCGGGCGTGCCGATGCCGGTCGCCGATCCGGCGATGGAGAAGCGCGAGAAAGAGCGGACCTCGCTTCTCGATGTCATGGAGCTCGCCACACAGTTCTTCCAGGATCAGCTGCAGACGGCGAATGGCGCACGCGCGCGGGCCTATCTGCGCGACCGCGGCCTGACAGGTCGGACGATCGAGACCTTTAGACTCGGCTTTGCGCCCGATAGCCGCAATGCGTTGAAGGAGTTTCTGTCGGGCAAGGGCGTCGGCAAGGAGCAGATCGAGGCCTGCGGTCTCGTGGTGCACGGGTCCGACATTCCCGTCAGCTACGACCGGTTCCGCGATCGAATCATGTTTCCGATCCTGTCGTCGCGGGAAAAGGTGATTGCCTTCGGCGGCCGCGCCATGTCGCCGGATGCGCCGGCGAAATATCTGAATTCGAACGAGACCGAGCTCTTCCACAAGGGGCAGGTGCTCTACAATTTCGCCCGCGCGCGCCGCTCGCTGCAGGGGGCGGACGGAGAGCCGACGGTGATTGCCGTCGAAGGCTATATGGATGTCATCGCCCTGCATCAGGCGGGCGTCGAGAATGCCGTGGCGCCGCTCGGAACGGCTCTGACCGAGAATCAGCTCGACCTTCTCTGGAAGATGACCTCGCAGCCGGTGCTCTGCTTCGATGGCGATGGCGCCGGTATCCGCGCTGCCAACCGCGCTGCCGATCTGGCGCTGCCGCATCTGAAGCCGGGGCGCACCGTGCGCTTTGCGTTGCTGCCCGATGGCAAGGACCCTGATGATCTCGTGCGCAACGAGGGCCGGGCGCCGTTCGACAAGGTGATGAGCCAGGCGAAGCCGCTCGCCGAAATGCTCTGGGGCCGCGAGGCCGGCGGCGGCAGTTTCGATACGCCGGAAGCGCGCGCCGAGCTCGAGGCGCGGCTGAAGCAGATGGTGTCGGTGATCGGCGACGAGAATGTCCGCCGCCATTACCAGCAGGATATTCGCGACCGTCTCAACAAGTTCTTCCAGCCGCAGTTCCAGAACCGCGGCAACGACCGGCGCAGCTTCGAACGGGGCGGCGGCGGTGGCAATTTCCGCGGCAAGGACGGGCAGGGGCGGCCTTCGCCGGGCGGTGCGCGCACGGTCAATCTGGTCTCCGAGCGGCTCGCCCGCTCCGGCTTGGTGCGCGGCCATCAGGAAATTCCGGCACTGCGCGAAAGCGTGCTGGCACTGACCGTCATCAACCATCCGGCGCTGATGCAGGACGAGTATGACGAGATCGCCGCCATCGAATATGACAATCGCGATCTGCAGCGGCTGTGGTCGGCGATGCTGGGTGCGGCGGCGATGGTCGCCAGCCCGCATCTGACGCGCGAGTATCTGTTCGAGGAGCTCGAGCGCCAGGACTTCACCGGCCTTCTGAAGGGGCTTGATCAGCAGGTGCGCAATGCGCGCCTGTGGACCGCGACCGAGCAGGCGGCGATGGAGGACGCACGCGAGGGCTACCGCCAGGCGCTGGCCTTCCACAAGCGCGCCAAGGCGCTGCGCTGGCAGAAGATCGAGCTCGAGCGCGAGATCGCCGAGGCGACCGAGGAGGGCAATGCCGAGATCATCGACCAGCTGATGCGCGCGCTGCAGGAAGTGCATTTCGAAGGGCTGCGGCTTGAAAACCAGGAAGCGATCATCGACGGCTTCGGCGTGCTCTCCGGCCGGGTCAAGGGTGCGGCGAGCCATTGATGGATAGAAGCGAGCCTTCATTTTCGGCGGGCAGCGCGCTGTTCGGCAATGGCCGGGCGCCGCTCGATATCCTCAAGCGGGTCTATGGCTATCCGGCCTTCCGCGGCAAGCAGCAGCAGGTCGTCGAGCATGTGACCTCGGGCGGCGATGCCGTCGTGCTGTTCCCGACCGGGGCGGGCAAATCACTCTGCTTCCAGATCCCGGCGCTCTGCCGCGAGGGTCTCGGCATCGTCGTTTCGCCGCTGATTGCGCTGATGCGCGATCAGGTGGAGGCGATGAAGCAGCTCGGCATCCGCGCCGCGGCGCTGAACTCGACGATCACCCGCGAGGAATATGTCGATATCCGCCGCGCGATCTCTTCGGGCAATCTCGATCTTCTCTATGTGACGCCCGAGCGCATCCTGATGGACGGTTTTCGCGAGATCATCGGCGAGGCCCGGATCGCGCTGTTTGCGATCGATGAAGCCCACTGTGTCTCCCAGTGGGGACATGACTTCCGGCCGGAATATCGCGAGCTCGGCAGGCTTTCGGAGCACTATCCGGGCGTGCCGCGCATCGCGCTGACGGCGACGGCCGATCCGCATACGCGCGAGGACATTATCGAGCGGCTGAGGCTCGGCAATGCTGAGGTCTTCACCACGAGCTTCGACCGGCCGAACATCGCCTATGAAATCGTTGAGCGCGACCAGCCGCGCCAGCAGCTGTTGCGGTTCCTCTCCGGCCACAAGGGCAATAGCGGCATCGTCTATTGCCTGTCGCGCGCCAAGGTCGAGGATACCGCCGAGTGGCTGAACACGCAGGGCATCCGGGCGCTCGCCTATCACGCCGGCATGGACCGGGCGATGCGCGACGCCAATCAGGATGCGTTCCTGAAGGAAGACGAACTCTGCCTCGTCGCCACCGTCGCCTTCGGCATGGGCATCGACAAGCCGAATGTGCGCTATGTCGCCCATCTCGATCTGCCGGGCTCGGTCGAGGCCTATTATCAGGAGACCGGCCGCGCCGGACGCGATGGCCTGCCGTCGGAAGTCTGGATGGCCTATGGCATGGCCGACGTCATCCAGCGGCGGCGGATGATCGACGAGGGCAATGCGGCCGACGAGATCAAGCGCATCGAGCGCGGCAAGCTGAACGCGCTGCTCGCCATCTGCGAAACCGCCTCCTGCCGCCGCCAGGCGATCCTGGCGCATTTCGGCGAGGCGCATGCGGGCGGCTGCGGCAGCTGTGACACCTGCACCAAGCCCGTCGAAACCTGGGATGGCACGGAGGCGGCGATCAAGGCGCTTGCCGCCGTCTACCGCACCGGCGAGCGCTTCGGCACCGGCCACGTCATCGACGTGCTGCTTGGCAACGTCAACGAGAAGACCGAGCGTTTCGGCCATACGACGATGCCGGTCTTCGGCGCCGGCAAGGATATCGCCGCGAAAACCTGGCAATCGATCTTCCGGCAGCTGCTGGCGATGGGACTGGTCCGTATCGACCATGACGCCTACGGCGCGATGAAGCTGGAGGCGGAGGCGCGCGCCGTCTTCAAACATGAGCGTCAGGTCCACTTCCGCAAGGACCGGGCGGTCGCCGGGCGCAGTAGCCGCAAGGCCGAGCGCACCAACCGGCATGCCGGTCTGTCGGGCGCCGATGGTCTGCTCTTCGAGGCGCTGAGGGCCGAACGCACCTCGATCGCCAAATCGCTCGGCGTGCCGCCCTACGTCGTCTTCCCCGACACGACACTCATCGCCTTCGCCACCGAACGGCCGCGCAGCCGCAAGGAGATGCTGGATATCTCCGGCGTCGGCCAGTCGAAGCTGGAGCGCTACGGCGAAGCGTTTCTGGATGTGATCCTCAGTCATGATGAGTGAGGGGTGCTGGAGTGACGCTCAGGCCAGATCGGTCTGAATGAAATCGTTTCCCTTATAAAGCAGGCGCGTCTTTAGGGTCTTGGCGCATGCATAGGCAAAGCAGTCCCCGAAGTTCAAATCGGCCGGATGTCCGATCACCTTTCCATAGGTCTGACTTGCGATCGACGCTGCGTTGCCGATCTCTGTAGAAATCGGAATCTGCTCGATATCGAGAGCATCACAGAAGGCATCGACGGCCTCTGCCGCAGTTTCCAGCAATAACGGCGTCGTCTTTACGCCTGGAGATGTCTTCTTCCGGGCAAGTGCCTGGGTGGCTTCGAAGCGAACCAGCGGTGATATGTAGCTCACCGGATCGGTTGATTGGCCTATGGCCTTTTCCAGTTCTTCATGGCCCTGTTCGCGGGCGAGGATCGCAACGATCGCCGAGGCATCGAGGAACATTAGTCTCCCCACATCTCGTCGCTGAATTTTTTCAGGTCAAAAGCAGGATCGTTGCTGCCCATCGCGTCGGCGAGCGATTTTGCATGCTCTAGCCTCGTGTGTACGGGTACTTTCCTGCGGGCGCGTACCAATTCATGCTGGAGTGCGGCCTTTACCGTATCGGTCTTGGTGGCGGCATTCGTCAACCGCTGGAGCTCGGTTGCCATTTCGTCGACCTCGGGATCTCTGATGTATAAAGCCATCGGGATATTCCTTTTAAATATACGGATATCACACTTTGTATATCCGCGACAATTGCTAAGGCGGTCGGCCCAAGCCGAAAATATTTCGTACCGGATCGGGGACATCTGCACTTGCTTTGTGCTAATTGCAGCGCCCATCGGAGGAAATTTTAGGGGTATTGGCGTTTACAATGACAAAAGCATTTCTCTCACATCTCACGACCGAGCTCGCCTCTCTGAAGGAAGCCGGGCTTTACAAGTCCGAGCGGGTCATCACCTCGAAGCAGGCCGGCGAGATCGCTGTCGCTTCGGGCGAGCGTGTTCTGAACTTCTGTGCCAACAACTATCTCGGCCTCGCCGACAACGAGGAGCTTGCCGAGGCCGGCAAGAAGGCGCTCGACCGGTATGGCTATGGCATGGCGTCGGTGCGCTTCATCTGCGGCACGCAGGAGGAGCACAAGCAGCTCGAGGCGCGCATCTCGTCCTTCCTCGGCATGGAAGACACGATCCTTTATTCCTCCTGCTTCGACGCCAATGGCGGTCTCTTCGAGACGCTGCTCGGCGAAGAGGATGCGATCATTTCCGACGCGCTGAACCATGCCTCGATCATCGACGGCGTGCGTCTCTCCAAGGCCAAGCGCTTCCGCTATGCCAACAATGACATGGCGGCACTCGAAGAAGAGCTGAAGAAGGCCGAAGGCAGCCGCTTCAAGATGATCGCCACCGATGGCGTGTTCTCGATGGACGGCATCATCGCCAATCTGCAGGGTGTCTGCGATCTCGCCGACAAGTATGGCGCGATGGTTATGGTCGATGACAGCCATGCCGTCGGCTTCGTCGGCAAGAACGGCCGCGGCTCGGCCGAATATTGCGGCGTCGAGGGACGGGTGGATATCATCACCGGTACGCTCGGCAAGGCGCTTGGCGGCGCTTCGGGCGGTTACACGTCCGGCAAGGCCGAAGTGATCGACTGGCTGCGGCAGCGTTCTCGCCCCTACCTGTTCTCGAACACGCTGGCGCCGGTCATTGCGGCGGCTTCGCTGAAGGTCTTCGACCTGATCGAGAACGGCGATGCGCTGCGCGAGAAGCTGACGGCCAATGCCACGCTGTTCCGCTCCGAAATGACCAAGCTTGGCTTCACGCTGGCCGGCGAGGGGCATGCGATCATTCCGGTGATGCTCGGCGATGCGAAGCTGGCGCAGGACATGGCGGCGCTGATGCTGAAGAAGGGCGTCTACGTCGTCGGCTTCTCCTTTCCGGTGGTGCCGAAGGACCAGGCCCGTATCCGTACGCAGATGTCTGCGGCGCATTCGACTGTTGATGTCGAGCGGGCGATTGCGGTGTTTGCCGAAGCGGGCAGGGAGCTTGGGGTTATCTGACGGCTTGCGGCCTCTTCCCTTCTCCCCTCGGGGAGAAGGTGGCCCGAAGGTTTCAGGTGCAACTCGTTGCACCGGGGATGAGGGGGCCTCTAGCTATATTGCAAATTAATTGATGCCGTGCCGCGCAGCCCCCTCATCCGCCCTTGCGGGCACCTTCTCCCCGAGGGGAGAAGGGAAGGTGGAGCCAGCGGAAGCCAAGAGGAAATAATCTGATGTCGAACATGATGAAGGCGCTGGTGAAGTCGAAGGCGGAGGTCGGGCTCTGGATGGAGACCGTGCCGGTTCCCGAGGTCGGCCCAAACGACGTGCTGATCCGCGTGAAGAAGTCGGCGATCTGCGGTACCGACGTGCATATCTGGAACTGGGACCAGTGGGCGCAGAAGACCATTCCGGTGCCGATGGTCGTCGGTCACGAGTTCTGCGGCGAGATCGCCGAGGTCGGCTCCGCGGTCACCAAATACCATGTCGGCGAGCGTGTCTCCGGTGAGGGACATATCGTCTGCGGCAAGTGCCGCAACTGCCGGGCGGGCAGGGGCCATCTCTGCCGCAACACGCTCGGCGTCGGCGTCAACCGGCCGGGCTCGTTCGGCGAGTTCGTCTGCATTCCGGAAGCCAATGTCGTGCCCATCCCGGATGATATTCCGGATGAGATCGCCGCGATCTTCGATCCGTTCGGCAATGCCGTTCACACGGCGCTCTCCTTCGACCTCGTCGGCGAAGACGTGCTGGTCACCGGTGCCGGTCCGATCGGCATCATGGGCGCGCTGGTCGCCAAGCGTTCGGGCGCCCGCAAGGTCGTCATCACCGATATCAACCCGAACCGCCTCGATCTCGCCCGCAAGCTCGGCATCGATTATGTCGTCGACGCCTCGAAGGAAAACCTGGCGGACGTGATGAAGTCGATCGGCATGACCGAGGGCTTCGATGTCGGTCTCGAAATGTCGGGTGCGGCACCTGCCTTCCGCGACATGATCGACAAGATGAACAATGGCGGCAAGATCGCCATCCTCGGCATTGCGCCGGCCGGTTTCGAGATCGACTGGAACAAGGTGATCTTCAAGATGCTGAACCTCAAGGGCATCTATGGCCGTGAGATGTTCGAGACCTGGTACAAGATGATCGCCTTCGTGCAGGGCGGGCTCGATCTGTCGCCGGTGATCACGCACCGCATCAAGATCGACGAATTCCGCGATGGCTTCGAGGCGATGCGCTCGGGCAATTCCGGCAAGGTGGTGATGGACTGGATGTAAACAGCGAGGCGACCGCGCCTGACAGAACGGCGATGGCGGCGATCAACCTGCACTGCGTTCCGCGCGATCGATCTCGGGTCGTTGAAGATCAACCCCTATGATGGCCTGCCGCGGTAACGATCTATACTGCGGCAGCCTGGACGAGATGCTCTTCAGGCCACTATAAAACCGCAGATGACTCGGATATGAGGGCGCATGAGCTTTGCGCTCTTGTCTTTCACCGGTGACATCCTATCTAAGGCTGGCAATCGCTTGAGCGGTTCCTCTGCCTGTGGATAAGGCATTTTCCGTGTTTTCGGCGGCTTTTTTTGTGGAAAAGCTTGACGAGATCAAAAATTGTGGGAATCACCGTTCGACTTGAAGCGGTGAACTTGGGTCAAGGCGGATCGCACTAACCATGGCCGGAAATTTCGAAGCATTGAAGCTCTGTCATCCGGCGCCGGCAATCGTGGTTAATCAGGCTTTAAAGGTCATCCCGTTAGGTGGGTGAAATTGATTCGAAGCGAGCGTTGATGCGCGCGTTTCGAAGCGGCTTCGCACCAGCGAGTTTGGATAGCGTCAGGAAGGCGACGACATAAATGGCAACGAAGGTCAAAGAGAACGAAGAAGCGGAAGTCGAACGCGACGGCGCAACCGACGGCCCTCTTCTCGATCTTTCCGATGACGCGGTCAAGAAGATGATCAAGGCCGCGAAGAAGCGCGGCTATGTGACGATGGACGAGCTCAATGCCGTTCTTCCGTCCGAAGAAGTGACGTCCGAACAGATCGAAGACACGATGGCGATGCTGTCCGACATGGGCATCAACGTGATCGAGGACGAAGAAGCTGAGGAAGCCCAGGGCGGCGCCGGCAGCGACGACGACGACAGCGGCAGCGACGACGACAACGAAGGCGGCGAACTCGCGCCTTCGAGCGGCACTGCGCTTGCGACCACGAAGAAGAAGGAACCGACGGATCGTACCGACGATCCGGTGCGCATGTATCTGCGCGAAATGGGTTCCGTCGAGCTTCTGTCGCGCGAAGGCGAAATCGCCATTGCAAAGCGCATCGAGGCTGGCCGCGAAACGATGATCGCCGGTCTCTGCGAGAGCCCGCTGACCTTCCAGGCCATCATCATCTGGCGCGACGAACTGAACGAAGGCACGACGCTGCTGCGCGAGATCATCGATCTCGAAACCACCTATTCCGGTCCGGAAGCCAAGGCTGCTCCGCAGTTCCAGAGCCCCGAGAAGATCGAAGCCGACCGCAAGGCGGCTGAAGAGAAGGAAAAGACCCGCCGCGCCCGTTCGGGTGACGACGACATCACCGATGTCGGCGGCGAAGGCATGCCGATCGAGGAAGAGGAAGAGGACGAAGACGAGTCCAACCTCTCGCTCGCCGCGATGGAAGCCGAGCTGCGCCCGCAGGTCATGGAAACTCTCGACCTGATCGCCGAGACCTACAAGAAGCTGCGCAAGCTGCAGGACCAGCAGGTCGAGCAGCGCCTTGCCGCGACCGGCACGCTGTCGTCCGCCCAGGAGCGCCGCTACAAGGAGCTGAAGGACGAGCTGATCAAGGCCGTCAAGTCGCTGTCGCTGAACCAGAACCGCATCGAGGCTCTGGTCGAGCAGCTTTACGACATCAACAAGCGCCTCGTGCAGAACGAAGGCCGCCTGCTGCGTCTGGCCGAATCCTACGGCGTCAAGCGCGACAGCTTCCTGGAACAGTACCAGGGCGCCGAGCTCGACCCGAACTGGATGAAGTCGATCGCCAATCTGGCCGCCCGCGGCTGGAAGGAATTCGCCAAGGGCGAAAACACGACGATCCGCGACATCCGCCAGGAGATCCAGAATCTCGCGACGGAAACCGGCATCTCGATCTCGGAATTTCGCCGCATCGTGCACATGGTGCAGAAGGGCGAGCGCGAAGCACGCATCGCCAAGAAGGAAATGGTCGAAGCGAACCTTCGCCTCGTCATCTCCATCGCCAAGAAGTACACGAACCGCGGTCTGCAGTTCCTCGACCTCATTCAGGAAGGCAATATCGGCCTGATGAAGGCGGTCGACAAGTTCGAGTATCGCCGCGGTTACAAGTTCTCGACCTATGCGACGTGGTGGATTCGTCAGGCGATCACCCGCTCGATCGCCGACCAGGCCCGCACGATCCGTATTCCGGTGCACATGATCGAAACGATCAACAAGATCGTCCGTACCTCGCGCCAGATGTTGCACGAGATCGGCCGCGAGCCGACGCCGGAAGAACTGGCCGAAAAGCTCGCCATGCCGCTCGAAAAGGTCCGCAAGGTCCTGAAGATCGCCAAGGAACCGATCTCGCTTGAAACGCCTGTCGGTGACGAAGAAGATTCGCATCTCGGCGATTTCATCGAGGACAAGAACGCGCTTCTGCCGATCGACGCTGCCATCCAGGCGAACCTGCGCGAAACGACGACCCGCGTTCTGGCATCGCTGACGCCGCGCGAAGAGCGCGTCCTGCGCATGCGCTTCGGCATCGGCATGAACACCGACCACACGCTCGAAGAAGTCGGCCAGCAGTTCTCGGTTACCCGCGAACGTATCCGCCAGATCGAAGCGAAGGCGCTGCGCAAGCTGAAGCATCCGAGCCGCTCGCGCAAGCTGCGCTCGTTCCTCGACAGCTAAGCGAGCGACACGACGACATCGAAAGCCCGGCCTCAGCGCCGGGCTTTTCTTTTGGCGGGATACAACCGGCACGCTTGCTGCCTCCGTCCCGCCATAATCGAATTGAGGATGGGCGCAGTTTCACGAGCAACGGGCCGCAGCATGATGAATGCCTCCTGCTTCCACTATCGCCCAGTCTGATGGCTGTCGCGGCGCGCTCGTTCGAGGAGAGGGTCGGCTGGGGTGGGCCAGCGTCGCTTGCGCTGCATGCCGCCTGTCTTGCCCTGCTTCTGATCTATCTGCCGAAACCGCGGACTTTTCGTACGCCGCCTGAAGACAGCGTCAGCGTGGAAATCGTGCCTGCTGCTACTCAAGCCGAGCCCGCAGCACCGCCTGCAGACATCAGGCCGCAGCCGCAGCAAGCGCCCGCCGTGCCACTTGCGCCTCCTGCTGCGGATCAGCCGGGCAGGGTGCTGGTGCCACCGGTGATCAAACCGGCTCCGGCCCCGGGTGCGCTGGTTTCGGCACGGCAGCTTTTCTCTGGTGGCGTGCTCAGCGATCCCCGCAGCAAGAAGGCGCGGGCGGCATTGCGGCAGCTCTCCGGTGACGAGCGCAATCTGCAGCTCTGCGGTCTCGAGGCGATGGAGCAGGTTCGCAGGACGCGGCCCAGCAGCAATCCGGACGCGATCGTGCCCTATGCGATGGCGCCGGAGCGGATCAGGGGCGGGAGCATCGAGGTGAAAGGCGGCGCATTTCGC
Organism: Rhizobium sp. OAE497; assembly: GCF_040546565.1. Classification (NCBI taxonomy): domain Bacteria; kingdom Pseudomonadati; phylum Pseudomonadota; class Alphaproteobacteria; order Hyphomicrobiales; family Rhizobiaceae; genus Rhizobium; species Rhizobium sp. OAE497. Next base: position 2,476,001 of record NZ_JBEPOA010000001.1, on the reverse strand, counting down.
AGCAAGCGCCTCTGGTACACGATCCGCTTCAGCTGCGAGGTCGACGAGGGCTCGGGAGCGGTGCGCTCCTTTGCCTTCGCGATCGGCGATGCCATTCCGAAGGATTTGTGGCGGGAGCACAATCTGGTTGCCGATGACGGGGCGGCGGACTGAGCTCTTCACGGCAAATTGCCGGGAAATCGTGCCCCTTTTCCTTTTGCGGCTTGATGCTGCCTGCTTTTGACGCCACATCGGCATCACGTGGTTTAATGGTGGCATGCAGAAGCTAACGAACAAGCGTTTGGCAGGGATCAGTTCAGGTGTGGCGGCGTCGATCGCGCTGCATGCCCTGGTCGCGGCCGTCCTGTTGTTCAAGATGCCGCTGCCGCAGACGGAGCCGGAGAAGGAGGAGGCCGTACAGGTCGATCTCGTGCCGCCGCCGGAGGAAAAGAAGGAAGAGCCGAAGCCGGAAGAGAAGAAGTCGGAAGAGCAGGCGAAGAAGGAGGAGCCGCCTCCACCGCCGCCGCCGGAGGAGAAAAAGCCCGAGGAGAAGGCAAAGGCAGAGCCGCCTCCGCCGCCCCCTGAAGAAAAGAAGGCTGAAGAGAAGAAGGCGGAAGAGCCGAAACCCGAGGAAAAGAAGCCGGAGGAACAGGCAAAGCAGAAGCCACCACCTCCGCCGCCACCACCGCCTCCGCCTCCGCCGGAAGAGAAGAAAGCCGAGCAGCCGAAAGCCGAGCAGCAAGCAGAGAACAAGCAGGCCGATGGCAAGCAGGGGCAGGGTGCGCCGATGCCGGTTCTGAAACCCGTGTTCCAGTTCGGCGACAAGGATAGTGGTCCGAAGAAATCCGACGCTGGCAATTCGTCCACAGGCGAAGTGAAACCGGCGACCAGCGCGCCCGACCACAAGGACGAGACCGGCGAGCCGAAGCCCGCAGCCGATGCCGGCGACAAGCCGGATGCGCCGAAGGAGCCGCCGGCCAAGCCCGTGCCTGACGATATCGATCTGCCGCAGGTGGATATCGCCGACGCGCATTCGCAGAATAATGCGCCTGCCGTCGATGCTGCCGGCGAGGCCGTGACCAGCATCGAGCAGGCAAAGCCGGTCGAGCAGAAACCGACCGAGCCGGACAAGCCGGATGCGCCGAAGAAGGATGAGCTTGCCGAGGCGAAGACGCTGTTTTCGCCTGACGAGAGCGATGACCCCGTGGCGCGGACGGCGATGCTCGGCATTCCCCGCGGACGGCGTGCGGCACAGCTCTGCAGCACCGAGCTTCGTGAGCAGCTGGTGCATGGATCGCCCGCCTACCGGCCGGTGATCGTGCCGATGTATGGGCTCGCCAAGGGCACGGTGCTCGACGTCAAGCGCGGCGCCTTCCGGACCGCCGAGACCTGGTACGACGTGCAGTTCCGCTGCGAGGTCAACGAGGACGCGACGGCAATCGTTTCCTTCGCGCTCGATGTCGGCAGTGCGGTGCCGCGCAGCCAGTGGCGCAGCAGGCGCTTCCCGGAATAGGGTCAGCCCTGCGCAAGACAGCCCTCCTATTCTTCCTCCATCGCCGATGTTGCGGTGAATGAAAGGACGATGACATGTCGAACGATATCGAGCACTACCTCGAAACCCAGGATGAGGCCGTCGCCCTCCGTTTCCTCGAAAACAAGTCGGACGAACTGACCGATATCCTGGTCGCAGCCCTTGAAGACGCGCTGCTGATCCTCTCCGAAGAATTCGGACCGCAGACGGTCCACTGATCGGCAATCTTGCGCTGCAGCCCGCGGGCTGGCACTCTTCCGTTTGAGAGGAGTGTGGCATGGATGGCGGTTTCAGGATGCACCGCTCGGCGGTATCCGGTGTCGAGGCCGTCGAGGCTGCGACGGGCCGGAGCTTCTCCCGCCATACGCACGAGCAGTTCGGCATCGGGCTGATCCATCGCGGCGCGCAGAAATCGCTCAGCGGCCGCGGCATGGTCGAGGCTGAAGCGGGCGATGTCATCACCGTCAATCCGAACGAGGTGCATGACGGCATGCCCGTCGGCGATGCGCGCGCCTGGCGCATCCTCTATTTCGATCCTGACATGTTTCTGAGCCTGGCTGCCGAGGCGGCCGAGGGCTCTTCGATGCGTTTCGAGATCCCGCAGCCCGTCATGCGCGACGGCGCGATCGCCCGGCGCTTTCAGGCGCTGTTTGCGGCTGTCACCGGCGAAGCGGACGAGATGCGCTCGGAGGAGCTGCTGCTCGGCCTGACGTCGGATATTTTGCGCGAGGGTAGCGAGGTGGAGGCCGATCAGTCACTTCCGTCCTCGGTAGCGCGTGCCCGCGATCTCATCGATGACGATCCCTCCGGGGATATCTCGCTTGCCCGGATGGCGCGCGAAAGCGGCCTCAGCCGCTTCCAGCTCGTTCGCGCCTTCAGCAGGGCGACGGGGCTGACGCCGCATGCCTATCTGGTGCAGGCGCGGGTACATCTGGCGCGGCGGCTGATCGGCGCGAGGATGCCGCTTGCCGAGGTTGCTGCCGCCAGCGGCTTTGCCGACCAGAGCCACATGACCCGGGCATTCACGGCGCGTTATGGCCTGGCGCCCGGCGTCTATGCCCGCGGCCGCTCCTGAGCCTGCAATTTCCTTCAAGACCGCAGCGACCCTTTGGCGTCATCTCGCTCCCGATCCAGGGGAGTTCTCATGACACGGAAACAACAGGGCTACATCTATCTGACGCTGGCAATGACGACGGTGGGCAGCACTGTCATCGCCAGCAAGCTGATCTCGGCGGGACTGCCGCCATTCACGGCAACGGCGCTGCGGTTTGCCGTGGCCTTTCCGTGCTTCATGCTGCTGATGCGGTTGACCGGCGCCCGGCTGCCGAAGCTTTCTCGGCATGACTGGATCATTCTTGTCATTCAGGCGGCGGCTGGAAGCGTTGGTTATACGACGCTGCTGATCTCGGGCCTGTCGATGACGTCGGCTGCCAATGCAGGGGTGATCATCGGTACGCTGCCGGTGGTTTCGGCTGGGATCTCGATCCTGCTGCTGCGCGAGCGGCCGGACCGTTTCCTGCTGCTCGCGATCGGGCTTGCGGCGGCGGGCGTCTTCTCGATCGTGCTGGCGCCGGGGGCGGGCGACGGGTCTCTGCGCGGTGATATCGTCATCTTCGGTGCGGTGCTCTGCGAGGGGCTGTTCATCCTGCTCAACAAGCGGCTGAGAACGGAGATCGCGCCGCTGGTGCAATCGACGCTGATGACGGCGATCGGCTTCTGTGCGGCTGCCATTCCGGCGGTCTTCGAAAGCCATGCGTTCCCGGCCGCGTCCTCGGCGGCATTGCTCTCCGTCGTCTATTACGCGCTGGTGCCGACGGTTGCCGGTTTCATGCTCTGGTATGCGGGAGCGGAGAGGGTGAGCGGGGCGGAGGCCTCGCTGTTTACGGCGATCGCGCCGGTCTCGGCGGTGATCTTCGCCTTCCTGCTGCTTGGTGAGCCGGTCGGGCTGCATCAGATCGCGGGCATCGGCTGCGTGCTGGCGGCGGTATTGGGGCTTGCCCTGAATGGCAGGCACAGGCGCCCGGCCTAGCCCTTGCGGAAATGGGCGCGGTAGTCGCGCGGCGTCATGCCTTTTTCGGCGCGGAACTGGCGATTGAAATTGGCAAGCGAGACATATCCCACGGCATCGGCGATATGGGCGATGGGCTGGTTCGTCGAGGAGAGGCGGGCGCAGGCATCGCCGATCCGCATGCGGATCAGATAGTCGCTGACCGTCGTGCCGGTGTGGCGCCGGAACATGCGGTGCAGGCCGGAGACGCTGAGCGCCGCGATATCGGCGAGCTCCTCCAGCGTCACCGGCCCGGCATAGTGGACATGCAGATGGGTGAGCACGCGGTCGATGCGCTCGCGGCTTTCCTGCAGCGCCGGCTGATGGCCGGGCGCGCTGGCGAGCGGCACGGCCTGGCGGTCGGCGGCGACCTGGCCGAGGATGGCGAGCAGCGACAGCAGGCGCTCGGCCGGTTCACGGTCGAAGATCGTCTCGAATTCGGCGCGGACGGCTTCTCCGGTCTGGCGGGAGAACTGCAATCCGTTCTGGCCGCGGGCCATCAGCTGCTCGATCGGCCTGAGCTCGACTGCGCCCGCCGTCATCTGCCGCATCCATTCGGGATGGAACCACAGAACCAAGGCGCGATGTGGCTTGCCGGGGTCGAGTTTTTCGCGCGAGGCCCAGGTATGGGGCAGGTTGGGGCCGACCAGCACGAGGTCGCCATCCTCATATTCGCCGGTGTGATCGCCGATGAAGCGCTGCCCGGCCGAGTTCAGCGTCAGCGTCAGCTCGAATTCCGGATGGTGATGCCATTCGAAGGGAATGGCATCGTCGAGCCGCCGGTTGAGCATCGGCCAACTGGTATCGGATTGCCGGGGCAGGACTTCGAGAAATGCTCTCATCGGGCGCCATACTGATTGAAGACGCCAGAATAATATCACAAGGCGCCAAATGCGGGCAACATCGCCGCGCGCTTGCGGCTACACTCCTCTCATCGCCTGACAGTACAGGGATTAGCGCAATGGGAGAGACACATGCAGCAGGCAGCAGCCATCAAGCGCGACGCGCATCCGACCACTTCGTCGAGCACCACGCAGCTCAAGGATATCAAGAAGAAGCTTCCGCTTCGCGTTCTCTCGGAGGAGGACTGGCAGCATTGGACCAAGAAGGGTTACGTCATTGTCCGTCAGGCGGTGCCTGCGGAGAATGTCGAGCGGCTTGTGGAGGTGCTCTGGCGTTTTGACGAGAAGGACCCGAACGATCCTTCCACCTGGTACGCGCCGCAGCGCCGCGAACACAAGATGACGGAACTCAACAACACCGGCATGCTGGAGATCTACAATCACCAGGCGTTGTGGGACAACCGGATGGAAAAGCGCGTCTATGACGTGTTCGTCGATATCTGGGACCGCGAAGACCTGTGGGTGACGATCGACCGCGCCAACCTGAACCCGCCGAAGAAGGTCAAGGGCAATCCGAACGGCTTCATCCACTGGGACGTCGATACCTCGATCGACCCGCTGCCGATCGGCGTGCAGGCGGTGCTGAGCCTCAAGAAGCAGGACGGCGATGTCGGCGGCTTCCAGTGCGTTCCCTATCTCTTCGAGCATTACGACGACTGGGTGAAGACGCAGCCTGAAGATCGCGATCCGATGCATCCTGACATGACCGGTCTTTCGACCGAGAATATCAGCATGGAGCCGGGCGACCTGATGATCTTCAATTCGCTGCTCGCCCACGGCGTTCGCCCCAACCACTCCGAAAGCCGCGTCCGCATGGCGCAGTATATCTCCATGCATCCGGCGGAATTCGACAATGCCGAAGAACGCGAAGAGCGCATCCGCCTCTGGCGCGAACTCGACAGCCCGAAGCGCGACGCCTTCCCGGGCGACCCGCGCGAATGGGAAAAGCACAATGCGACCACGGCGGAACTGACACCGCTCGGCCGCAAGCTGCTCGGGTTGGATCGCTGGAGTTGATGGCGCGGGAGCGCCACTGATCTTAATGCAGAAGGGGGCGCCTCTCAGGCGCCCCCTCTTTGCGTGACGGAAGCAGGAATGACCGAGATGTAGTGCCTGCGGCCCCCTCATCCGGCCCCTTGGGCTATCTTCTCCCCGCTGGGGAGAAGGGATGCCGGAGCCGCAGCGTTCGCTTCCCCTCTCCCCTCTGGGAGAGGGTAGGGTGAGGGGGCTCCGGGTGCGGTCTATCAATTGCCGGTTTGTCGCGATCGATGAGGGAAAAGAGCGAAGGCGGTTTAATCCTGCATCCGCCCCTTGGGCATCCGACACATCCTCCCTATCTCTCCAGTCACACCCATTGGAGATCCCCGATGTCAGGCAAGCCCATCAAGATTCCCGGACCCGATCATCCGATCAGCGTCGAGCGCAATCCGGCGCGCGTTGTCGTCAAGCTTGGCGGCAAGGTGATTGCCGATACGCATGATGCGTTGACGCTGCGGGAGGCGTCCTATCCGCCGGTACAGTATATTCCGCGCAAGGACGTCGACATGTCGCTGCTGTCGCGCACCGATCATTCCACCCATTGCCCATACAAGGGAGATGCGTCCTATTACAGCATCGTGCCGGGTGGAGAGCGGTCGAAGAACGCGATCTGGACCTATGAGACGCCCAATCCGGCGGTTTCCGGAATCAGGGATCACATGGCTTTCTATCCCGACCGCGTCGATTCCATCGAGGAATTGCAGGCGCCTGAAGCAGGCCAGTTCTGACAGGAAGAACGCGCGGCCCGCGAGGACCGCGCGCCTGATTTAGTCGTTGGTGCGGACCAGACAGCGCACCAGGCCTTCCAGCGAGACGCGGCCGGCCGGCATGCCGTTTTCGCCGGTGACGGTTGCCTGCGTCACGTTGTTTTCCGTCATCACGCGCATGCCTTCCTCGACATTGTGGCTGCCGGGAATGCGGACCGAGGATTCACCGGCAGGATTGCTCAGCGGCTCCATCAGCGCATCGATGCGGATGACGCGGCCGCGGTTCACTTCCCTGACGAAGGCCTCGATATAGTCGTTTGCCGGGTTGAGGACGATATCGGCCGCAGTGCCCTGCTGGATGACCTCGCCGTCGCGCAGGATGGCGATCTTGTCGCCGAGGCGCAGCGCCTCGTCGAGGTCGTGGGTGATGAAGACGACGGTCTTCTTCAGCTCCTTCTGCAGGTCGAGAAGAACGGTCTGCATGTCGACGCGGATCAGCGGATCGAGCGCCGAATAGGCTTCGTCCATCAGCAGGATATCCGCATCGTTGGTCAGCGCGCGGGCGAGGCCGACGCGCTGCTGCATGCCGCCGGAAAGCTGGTTCGGGTAGTGGTTGGAGAAGCCCTCCAAACCGACCCGCTTGATCCAGATATCGGCGCGCGCCTCGCGTTCGGATTTCGGCACGCCCTGGATCTCCAGGCCGTAGACGGTGTTCTGCAGCACCGTGCGGTGCGGCAAGAGGCCGAACTTCTGGAAGACCATCGCCGTCTTGTGGCGGCGGAATTCGCGCAGCTCTTCCTCATTCATCTTGCAGACGTCGGTGCCGCCATAGAGCACTTCGCCCGATGTCGGGTCGATCAGGCGGTTGATATGGCGGATCAGCGTCGACTTGCCGGAGCCGGAGAGGCCCATGATGACGGTGATGCTGCCGCCGGGGATGCTGATGTTGATGTCCTTGAGGCCGAGGACGTGGCCGTGCTCCTTGTTGAGCTCGGTCTTCGACATGCCCTTGGTGACGGCTTCCACGAAGTCGCGGCCGCGGGGGCCGAAGATCTTGTAGAGACTGCGGATTTCGATCGATTGACTAGCCATGCACGATTTCCCGGTGCTTCTGCAGGCGCAGACCGTAAGCCTGGCTGATGCGGTCGAAGATGATGGCGATGCCGACGATGGCGAGACCGTTGAAGACGCCGAGGGTGAAATACTGGTTGGCGATCGCCTTCAGCACCGGCTGTCCCAAGCCCTGGACGCCGATCATCGAGGCGATGACGACCATGGCGAGCGCCATCATGATCGTCTGGTTGATGCCGGCCATGATGGTCGGCAGCGCGAGCGGCAGCTGGACGTTGCGCAGTTTCTGCCAGCTGGAGGAGCCGAAGGCGTCGGCAGCTTCCAGCACATCCTTGTCGACCATGCGGATGCCGAGATTGGTGAGGCGGATCATCGGGGGCAGGGCGTAGATGACGACGGCGATGACGCCGGGCACGCGGCCGATGCCGAGCAGCATGACGACCGGGATCAGGTAGACGAAGCTCGGCATGGTCTGCATGACGTCGAGCACCGGATTGACGATGCCCTGCATGCGGTTCGAGCGCGACATGCCGATGCCGATCGGAATGCCGATGACGATCGAGAGCACCGTACAGACGAAGATCATCGACACGGTTTTCATCGTATCCTGCCACATGTCGAACCAGCCGATCAGGAGCAGGGTGATGACGCAGCCGATGACGATCTTCCAGCTGCGGCTGGCGAGCCAAGCAATGCCGGCGACGGCCAGTATGACCACCGGCCACGGCGCACCGGTCAGCAGTCGTTCGGCCCAGATCAGAAAGCTCTGCAACGGGCTGAAGAGGGTTTCGATGCCGTCGCCATAGGCGCGGGTAAAGCCGCGAAAGCCTTCATCCACGGCCCTTTTCAGGTCGCGCAGCATGTCGTCGTTCATCGTCGGAAATTTCCAAAGCCAATCCATGTCGGTCCCCATGGCAAAAGCAGCGGCGGCCCATTCTTGTTATGGCCGTCGCTTGAAAACATCGGGCGGGCGGCGCCTTGCTGTCAAGGCGCCGCCCGCTTGCGAGATTTGAGGGATCAGAGAGAAGCCTTGATCTTTTCGGCTACGTCAGGGGAGACCCACTTCGTCCAGAGATCTTCGTTCTCCTTGAGGAAGTGCTTTGCACCGTCTTCACCGGTTGCCTGGTTGTCGCTCATCCAGGCGATCAGCTTGTTGACCGTGTCGTTGGTCCAGGCGCGCTTGTTGAGGTAGTCCATGGCGGGACCGGCGCGATCGGCAAAGGTCTTGCTGACGAGGGTCTGGACGTCGTCGGCCGGCCAGGCGTTCGGCTTCGGATCGGCGCAGTCGGCAACCGAGGTGCAGCGCTTCCATTCGGCGGCGTCATAATCGACGCCGAAGCCGAGCTTCACCATCTCGTACTTGCCGAGAAGCGAGGTCGGAGCCCAGTAATAGCCGACCCACGGCTGCTTGCCTTCATAGGCCTTGGCGATCGAGCCATCGAGACCTGCGGCAGAGCCGGTATCGACCAGCGTGAAATTGGCCTTGTCGCCGCCGTTCGCCTTGAAGAGCTGCGTGGTAACGACGGTGCCGCCCCAGCCCTGCGGGCCGTTGAAGACGGCGCCCTTGCTCTTGTCCTCAGGAGCCGGGAAGAGTTCGGGATGCTTGAAGAGGTCAGGGATGGTCTTGATATCAGGATGGGCGTCGGCGATGTACTTGGGAATCCACCAGCCCTGGATGGCGCCATCGGAGAGAATCTTGGCAGCGGCGACGACCTTGCCGCCTTCGAGACCGCGCTTGACGAGCTCGGGCTGCAGGCTGACCCAGGCTTCCGGCGCGATGTCCGGCTCGCCCTTTTCAGCCATGGAGGTCAGGGTCGGGACGGTGTCGCCGGTGACGATTTCGGCGGTGCAGCCGTAACCGGATTCGAGAATGACCTTGTCGAGATTTGCAGCAACTTCGGCAGACTGCCAGTTCATGCTTGCAATGGTGACGTTGCCGCATTCAGCAGCGGAAGCCGCGCCGCCCATAGCCATGAGGCCGGCAGCGAGGACGGTTGAAGCCAAAAGTGCTTTCATTTTTTTGTTCCCTCTGGTCGCGGTGTGACGTGAACCCGGGCGCTGGCAGCACCGCGTCCGCCAGCAGGTCTATTGAGCCTGCATAGGGCGTCCAAGCGCCATTCCGATTGCGTCAGAATATGGCGCATTGACGCATTCTTTCAACGATTGCTTAAATGCCTTGTCGCGATCGGAACAATCGTCCCGTATGACCCGAAACGGTGGTGCACTTTCGCCGCAGTTGACATCCGGTTCATAGAGGCAGAACAGGGGCTTATAAAATTCCTATCAATGGCCCGTGGGTTCCGCCGGCCGGAAGTATCCAATGGACACAGTTCACGCTCCTCGGGATAGCGTTCTCAAGCATCCCGGCTACCTCAATTTCGCCGCCTCCCGGGTCTTCTCGTCGCTTTCGTTCCAGTGTGCCGCGGTCGCCATGGGCTGGATGATCTACGACAAGACGCATAGCGCCTTTGCGCTGGCGCTCGTCGGCTTCTGCCAGTTCCTGCCGATGGTCATCCTGACCTTCGTGGTCGGCCATGTCGCCGACCGTTTCGACCGCCGGCGCATCGGCCTGATCTGCCAGCTGATCGAGGCTGCGACGGCCGCGGTGCTCGCCGTCGCCGTCTGGCAGGACTGGCTGACACCCGCCGGTATCCTCGTTGCGGTGACGATCATGGGCGCGACCGTCGCCTTCGAGCGGCCGACGATGGCGGCACTGCTGCCTAATATCGTGCCGTCCTCGATGCTGCAGCGGGCTGTGGCAACCTCGACCTCGATGATGCAGACGGCGCTGATCATCGGCCCGTCGCTGGGCGGTCTGCTCTATGGCGCCCATCCGGTTGCACCCTTTGCCGTCGCTGCGGTGATGTTCACGGCCGCCAGCATCAACGTCATCTCGATCCGCATGACCTGGACGCCGTCGAAGCGCGAGCCGGTGACGCTGAGCTCGGTCTTTGCCGGTGTTTCCTTCATCAAGAGCCGGCCGGTGATGCTCGGCACGATCTCGCTCGATCTTTTCGCCGTCCTGCTCGGCGGCGCCACTGCGCTGCTGCCGATGTTTGCGCGCGATATCCTGCATGCCGGCCCCTGGGGGCTCGGCCTGCTGCGCGCCGCACCGGCGATCGGGGCGCTGGCGATGTCGATCGTGCTGGCGCGGCGGCCGCTGACCAGCAACGTCGGCAAAAAGATGTTCGGTGCCGTTGCGGTCTTCGGTCTCGCGACGATTGTCTTTGCGGTCTCCACCAATATCGCGCTCTCGGTCGCGGCACTGCTTGTCGTCGGCGCCTCCGATACGGTCAGCGTGGTGGTGCGCAGCTCACTCGTCCAGCTCTTGACGCCGGACGAGATGCGCGGGCGCGTCAATGCGGTGAACTCGCTGTTCATCGGCACGTCCAACCAGCTCGGCGAATTCGAATCCGGCATGCTGGCGGGCTTCATGGGGCCGGTCGCGGCCGGGATCATCGGCGGCGTCGGCACGATTGCCGTCGTGCTCCTGTGGACGCGTCTGTTCCCCGATCTCGCCAAGGTGAAGACGCTGCAGGGATAGCCGTTCCGCGTTTTTTCTTTTTCCGGTCTGTCGGTTTGACGGGACGTCATTCGTCCTATGTCCATCGACAGACGATAAGGAGGAAGAGACATGGCTTATGTGGATGGCTTCATCGTTCCCGTGCCGAAGGACAAGCTCGAGGCCTACAAGGAATTCTCCGCCTATGCCGGAGCGATCTGGAAGGAGTTCGGCGCCCTCGAATATGTCGAATGCGTCGGCGACGACGTGCCCTATGGCGAGGTGACGTCCTTTCCGCGGGCGGTGCATCTCAAGGAAGACGAGATCGCCGTGTTTTCCTGGATCCTCTATCCGTCCCGCGAGGTGCGCGACGAGATCAACAGGAAGGTGATGGCCGATCCCAGGCTCGAAGGCGACAAGTGGCAGATGCCATTCGACGGCAAGCGGATGATCTATGGCGGCTTCAAGGAGCTGCTGCGCCTCTAGACGCCATTGACATCGGGCATGCGGCGCGACAGGTGAGCCGGAGCTGATAACCGGAGCCTGCCGCATGCCAGTCACCTCGATCACGGTCGCGACCCGCGGCCAGGGCCTCTACGAATTCACCGATGAGGCGGTCGCCTTCGTGCGGGCGCAGGATGCGGAGGAGGGGCTGCTGACGGTCTTCGTGCGGCATACGTCCTGCTCGCTGCTGATCCAGGAAAATGCCGATCCGGATGTGCGCACCGATCTCAAAGCCTTCTTCGCCCGCCTCGTACCGCCATCGTCCGATCCGTCGATGCGTTGGATCGTTCACACGATGGAAGGGCCTGACGATATGCCCGCCCATATCAAGTCGGCGCTGACGCAGGTGTCGATCGGGATCCCCGTTCTCAACGGCAGGTTGGCGCTCGGGACATGGCAGGGGATCTATCTTTTCGAACACCGCGACCGGCCCCATCATCGCGAAATCGTGTTTCATTTCAGTGGCTGAACTGAATCTGAATGCGCAATTCGAACACCATTCAGAATTAGCTCTCTATTGTCGAATCATCCCCGCAAGGGAGTTCGACTGCACATTGAAACGAGGAAAACCCCACATGACCAACTTTATTGCCAAGGCTTCCTTCGCGGCATTGCTTGCCATCGCCTCCATTCCGTTCGGCACGACTGCTGCGTCGGCAGCAAGCCCTGACCGCGGCGCTATCGTCGATGTGCAGTATCGCCCGCCGATGCGCGGTTGCTCGCCGATGGAAGCCGTGCGCAAGGCACGTTGGACTGGTCTGCGCGATGTTCGCGTGACCGCCGTGACGCCTCGCCGCGTTGTGGTGTCCGGCCGTGACCGCCGCGGCTGGGACAGAATGACCTTTGCGAACGTTCGCGGTTGCCCGCTGATCCGCCGCTAACAGTAGCAGCCGCCGGTCTCCCCGGATGCGGCGGCACAGAACCGCCCTTTGCCAAGGTCTCCCCGGATTGCGGCAAGGGCGGTTTCTTTATGCCCTGAAACGAAAAAAGCCTCGCACGGGCGAGGCTGAGTTCTAGGCCGCCTCGGGGAAAAGAAGAGGCGACGGGGAGTTATCTAGTACCCCGCGGTACGGTTGCAAAGGACACTTTTGTCTATTCCGGTACGCTTTTGCTTCATTCATTCTGATGCTGGTATCAAGAATGCTGATAGCTCCCGGAAGCCGGGCTTTACGCTCGAATGAACAGGGCTCCCACGAGCCCGAAAACTGCGATCGATTGCAGGATGAACATCGGCAGCTGGTCAGACATGGTTCCCTCCCGTGGGGCGATGCGGAGATGTTCTGTTTGTCGGGAGACCCGGGCTCCGCTTCTGCCGGGCCTCCGTCATGCCGTCAGCGGCAGCGCTTGACCGTCTTGGTGACGGTGCGCTCGCCATTGTCATGCGTGACGCTCTTGGTCACGCAACGATCGCGTTCGCGGTAGGCGCCGATGGCGACGCCGCGGTCGCTGATCCTGATGCTCGGGCGGACTTCGCCGCGGTCTTGCGTATAAACGCGCTTCTTGACCGTGACCGTATCGGCCATGGCCGGAACGCTGAAGGTGAATGCTGCCACCGCAGCCATCGTAGCACAAATCATCTTTCGCATTATCGAATACCTCCGTTTTAGCGATGGAGAGGGAACGGCGGGTTCTCCTGTCGGTTCCGGGCGGCGGATAACCTTCGGGAACAGGCTGTTACGGAAATTTAGGGCTGCAGGAGGGAACCCGGATTGATCGCAACAGGCGAAAGACGGCGCGAAACGCTTGTCCGCGGCGGTGCGTTGGTGATAGCGTAATATTTCTTGGAATATAACGCTTCGGGTTCGATATGCCGCCTCTGGCCGATTACAGCCGACCAAAGACAATCTCGTCCAGTGAGCTTTCGCTGCTTGCCGGGGGCAGGCCGCAGGCGCCAAATGCCGTGAAGGCGCAGCGGCGCAAGACCTGGGAGATCTCGCCGACCTTCCATTGCTCGATCATCGGCACCTGCCTGACGGCAGCCGAATTGCGCCAGTTGATCGTCAAGCTCGGCGATGCCGACGCGAAGACGGCCAGCGATCACGCCCTGCATGGCCGCGGCGTGCGTGCCGCCGGTCAGCGCGATATTGCCGGCAAGCTGTTGAACAAGGCGCTGGACCGGCGCCATGAGACGGTGCTCAAGCGCTTCGCGCGGCTGACGACGGCGGCGGAGCTCCGGGCGATGTGGGATGCCTGCCTCGACGAGGGCGAGATCTCCGGCGCCTATTGGGCCGTCATCAGCCATCCCGCCACCGATCATGCGCTGCTGCAGGACGTGTTCGGCGAGGTGCATATGCTCTCGCATCTGGTCGGCAGTTCGAGCCGCCTGGATTTGGCGCGGTTGCGCGCGCTGCAGAATGAAGTGGCGGTCAAGGACGAGAAGATCGCCCGGCAGGAAGAGCGGCTGCGGTCTTCCGCCGAGGAGCGGAGCATGCTTCAGCGCAGGATCGACGCGCTCGAGGATATCGTCGTCAGGGTCAACGCGGTGAAGGCGAGCCAGGCTCCGGAGGCGGCTGGTGCCGTCGAGGCCGCGGTACTGGAAAAGCTGGAGGCTGCGCGCGAGCGGACCGAGGCGCTGGAGCGGCGCCTGGCGGAGACCGAGGCGCAACTGCGCGCGGCCGCAAAGCGCGAGGCTGCCGCTGCCGAGGATAATGCCGCGCTGCTGCGAGAGAACCATGGCCTGGAGCAGGCGTTCTCCGGCGTTACAGAACACGGCGCCACGCAGTCCATGTCGCTGGCTGGAACGGTGGTCCTTTATGTCGGCGGGCGGAAGAACCTGTTCGACCGGCTGCGGAGCTTTGCGGCGCGGGCAGGGGTGGACCTGATGTTTCATGATGGCGGCATGGAGGAGGCGACGTCGCTGTTGCCCGGGCTCGTTGCCCAGAGTGCAGTGACTGTGTTTCCCGTCGATTGCGTCAGCCATTCGGCCGCGGGCATCGTCAAGCGCCATTGCCGGGATGCGGGCAAACCGTTCCTGCCGTTGCGCTCGGCCAGCCTTGCGAGCTTCATCGCGGCGCTCGGAGACATATCGGATCTGCTCGCCGAGCGCGACGATGCCGACGTGCCGCGCCGGAGCGCATCGGCATGAGCAATCTCGGACTGAGCCTGCCGCGAAGCATTTCGCTTCGAGAGCAGGTGACGGATACGCTGCGTCACTCCATCCTGTTCGGCACGCTGAAGCCCGGCCAGAAGCTGATCGAGCGGCAGATCTGCGAGGAGATGGGCATCAGCCGCACCGTTCTGCGCGAGGCGCTGCAGCACCTCGATGCCGAGGGGCTGCTGATCAACGGGCGGCGGGGCCGCTCGGTCGTTGCCATCGGTATGCAGGAGGCGCGCGAGATCGACGACACGCGCCAGGCGCTGGAGCGGCTGATTGCCGAGAGCTTTACCCGCAATGCCGGAAAGGCGGAGATCGCCGAGTTGCGCGTGCTGCTTTCCGCCATGGAAACGGCTGATGACGAGCGCGAGGCGCTGATCAAGGAGACGGAATTCTTCGCGCGGCTGGCCGATGGCTGCGGCAACAAGGTGGCAGCCGGGTTCTTCCGGCAGCTTAGCGGCCGCGTGGTGATGCTGCGCGGTGTTACGGAACGGGACGGTGCGGACCGGAGGCAGCGGACGGCCGGAATCCGGGCGATCGTCGAGGCGATCGATGCCGGTGATGCGGAAAAAGCCGGCACTCTTTGCGCATCGCGTGCGGCGGCGGGTGCCACTTATCGGTAAAGTGGAACCTTTTGACGCAGTTCGCGTTACTCCTCGACAGGAGGACACCCATGACAAACGACTTCAACAGACCAAACCCGACTTCGCCTCCGGGCGAACGCCGTTCGTCGATGACGATGTGGATCGGCATTGCCGCGGCGATTGTGATCATTGCACTGGCTGCGACCTACTGGCCGCGGTCGGGTCCGGCACCGGCGACAGCGCCTGCCGGGGAGACGTCGACAACGACGACTCCTGCTGCACCGGCGACCCCGCCGGCGACCTCGACCGCACCGGCAACGCCGCCTGCGGCAGAGCCTGCAGCCCCGGCAACGCCGCCTGCCGCCGCACCGGCGCCCGCAGCGCCTGCTCCGGCAGCCCCCGCACCGGCAACGCCGCAATAACCCCGCAAGGCAACGCCTCACTGACAATGAAAAGCCCGGTCTCAACGCCGGGCCTTTTCTTTCTCCACGCTCCGGCGGTGGTTCGCCATTTCTGCCAGAAGGGCAGGATATGATCCGCCGTCAGCGGCGCCATTGGCAGATCGCCCGGTGCGGCCGGTGACACCCAGGCGATTTCGTCGATCTCGCCGCCAACTGTGATTTTCGGATCGTCGATGGTGATCAGGAAGAGATCGGCATGGACGCGGTGATGCGGTTCGTTTGCGGCGATCGCCTGGAATTCGCCGATCGGCTGCAAGGCATCCTGCTCGACGCTCAGGCCGATCTCCTCGTGCAGTTCCCTGATCAGGGCCGCCTCCGGCGTCTCGCCGGGCTCGATCTTACCGCCGGGCTGCATGAAGACTTCGGTGCCGTTCTTGCGCACCAGAAGCACGTCGCCATTGCGGCGCGCGATCAAGGCGGCGGCGATTTTGATGACTTTCATCGCTTGCTGTCTCCCGGCTCTATCGTCTCGTCCTCTCCGGGATAGCCACTCGCGGCGGCTGACGCAATGAGGTCAGGCGTTTTGACAAGCGCCGTCTGCGGCGGCTAAGGTCGCCGCAAATCACGGAGGAAAACCCATGAAAATCAGCGCGCGCAACCGTCTCAAGGGCAAGGTCGTCGAAGTCACCAAGGGTGCAACGACGGCGCATGTGCGGATCGATATCGGCAATGGCGCCATCGTGACCGCCTCGATCACCAACGAGGCCGTCGACGAGCTCGGCCTGAAGGCCGGCGGCGAGGCCTATGCCGTCGTCAAGGCCTCCGACGTCATGGTCGCCGTCGACTGACCGGCGTCAGGCTTTCTGGCAATAATGCGCACTGCCGCCGTCGCCGGTCTCGAAGTCGCCCTTTTGCGGCGGCGCGATCGGTTTGAACAGCGTGCGGTCCGGCTTGAGGTCGAGGAGCGGCGTGCCGTCGAGGCAATCGAGGCCGCGTACCAGCAGTGCGCCATCCTCGATGCTCTCCAGCTTGACGATCGAGGTGCCGATCGGGTTCGGCCGCACAGGTGAGCGCAGGGAAAACGTGCCGTGCACCTTGCCGTTGCTCGCCGGGCTCTGCAGCACCAGATCGCGGCGGGAGCGATCGAGCCAGTAGAGCACTTCCAGCCGCTCGAATGCCTCGACGCCCTTCAGCGCCGGGATCCATGGCTCGAAGATCTCGATCCGGCAGACGGGGCCGTCGTGGCGACCCTGCCGCGGCGTTTCCATGCGCGATGTCCAGGGTGTGCGGATGCTGCCGATGAAGACGAGGCCGGCATCGCGCGCCTCCGGCGGATCAATCGCCACTTCGTTTTCCCGGAGTTCGTTTTCGCGGACCATCGTCTTTCCTTTCTAGAGCGAGAAGCGGTCGAGGCGCGGGGCGCAGATGCGGGCGCTGCCCTCGAGCTCGCCGATCACGACATCGATATCGTAGAGTTCCTTGAGTGCCTTCGGCGTCAGCACCTCGGCGGGCGGGCCGAGTGCCGCGAGCTTGCCTTCGTTGAGAAGCGCCACGCGGTCCGCAGCCAGGAAGGCGTGATCGGGATTGTGGGTCGAGAGCACGATCGACAATCCCTTTCGGGCAAGGGCGCGGATATGGGCGAGCACCCGCATCTGGTTGCCGTAGTCGAGGCTTGCCGAGGGTTCGTCCATCACCAGGATTTCGGGCTCCTGTGCCAAGGCGCGGGCGATCAGCACCAGCTGCCGTTCGCCGCCGCTGATCTCGGTATAGGGCTTGGAGGATAGGCCAGACATGCCGAGGCTTTCGAGCGCAGTTGTCGCCACCTGCCGGTCGCGGCGCGAGGGCATCGCGAAGGGGGCGATGCGGGCGGCGCGGCCCATCAGCACGACATCGAGAACGGAGAAGGGGAAGAGGGCGGCATGGGCCTGCGGCACATAGGCGATGCGCGTGGCCCGCTCCCGGCGCGGCCAGGAGGACAGCGGCTTTCGGTCGAGCAGGATCTCGCCGGCCTTGACGGGCAGGAGGCCGAGCATGGTCTTGAACAGCGTCGTCTTGCCGGCGCCGTTCGGGCCGAGCAATGCCAGCACTTCGCCCGTCATCAGTGATAACGTCAGATCGCTGCCGACGATCCTGCTGCCATAGCCGAAGGCGAGGGACCGGAGATCGAGGCTCATTGCCAGCCTCGCTTCCCAGATGTCAGCAGCCAGAGGAAGAAGGGCGCGCCGACGACGGCGGTCAGGATACCGAGTGGGACTTCGATGGTGGCGATGCTGCGGGCGAGCATGTCGACAACAAGCAGATAGGCGGCGCCCGCGATCATCGAAGCCGGCAGCAGGCGGCGGAAATCGGGGCCGACCAGCATACGGGCGATATGCGGAATGATCAGGCCGATCCAGCCGACGATGCCGGTGATCGAGACGGTGGCGGCGGTGATCAGCGTGGCGCCGCAGACGAGGGCGAGGCGGGTGCGCCTGGTATCGACGCCGAGCGTCTGCGCTTCCTCGTCGCCGAGCGTCATGACATTCATCCGCCAGCGCAGCAGCACCAGCGGCAGCAGGCCGAGCAGGACGGCGGGGAGGATCGAGAGCACGTCGAAACGGGTGATGGCGGTCATGCTGCCGAGTAGCCAGTAGGTGATCGCCGGAAGCTGGTCATAGGGATCGGCAAGGATCTTGATCAGCGAAATCCCGGCTCCAACAAGCGCCTGGATGGCGATGCCCGCCAGAACCAGCGTCAGGGCCGGATCGCGGTGACGGACGGCCGCACCGATCGCATAGACCGCGGCGACCGAGAGCAGGCCACCGGCGAAGGCCAGCGCCTGGATGGCGAGGACCGGCAGCGACAGGAAGATGCCGAGAACTGCGCCGAGACTGGCGCCGACCGAGACGCCGAGAATATCGGGCGAGACCAGCGGATTGCGGAAGATCCCCTGATAGGTAGCGCCCGCAGCGGCTAGCGCCGCGCCGACGACGACAGCGGCGGCAACACGCGGCAGGCGGACATTCCAGAGCACGGTTGCCAGCACCGGATCGTCGGTCTTGCCACCGAAGAGCGGCTTGAGCGCTTCGACCAGCGGCTCGGGTCCGCCGCCGTATTTGCCGGTCATCATCGACAGCAGTGCGAGCAGCAGGAGACCGGCGAGGCTGAGCCAGATCCAGCGATGGCCCGGTGTCTCCGTCACTCCTGCTGTTTCTTCCGCCGTGGTCATTTCGATTGCGCGCCGGAGCCCTTCAGCAGCATCGCCAGCTGATCGTCCGTCAGGTCCACCTGATAGAAGAGCGTGAAGAACTCGCGCACGTCAGCCTTCAGGTCGCCGGTGAACTGCTTCGGATAGAAGAGATGCTCGAGCCAGCTGATGCCGATCAGCCGGTTGATGCCGGGCGGGGAGTCGAACCAGCCGAAGGGGAGGTTCGGGGTGACGAAGACGCGGTTGTTCTTGACCGCATCGAGGTCCTTCCAGAGCGGGTCGGACTTGACGCTGGCCGCGAATTTTCCCGAAGCGGCGAGGATGGTATCCGGCTTCCACGAGAGGATCTGTTCGAGCGAGACCTGGGTCAGGCCGCCTTTGCCGGCAGCCGCGGCGACATTGGTGGCGCCGACTGCACCGAGGATTTCGAGATTGATCGAGCCGGAAAGACCGGTCTCGAGGCCCTCCGGTCCGCGGCCGTAGTAGACGCGGGAGCGATCGCTTTCCGGGATCGAGGCGAGCTTGGTGTTGAGATCGGATATCTTCGCCTCGGCATAGGTCGCGAGCTTTTCGGCACGGTCGCCGGTGCCGAGGATGTCTCCGGCCTCGCGTAGCGTCTCGGCGCTGCGGGCGAAGCTGCCGTCGATCAGCACATAGGGAATGCCGGTCTGCGCCTGCACCTTGTCGGCAAGCGAGGCGTAGGTCGGGTTGACCGTGCCGACATCGATGATGATGTCGGGCTTTGCGGCGAGCACTGCTTCCATGTTGGCCGTGCCGCCCTTGCCGGTCAGCTGGCCGAAGGTCGGGAGATCGCGGACCGATGGCATCAGGAACTGCTTTTCGGCATCGCCCGGCTGGCGCACCCAGCCTGTGAGCTTGTCCGGAGCCAGCACATAGACGAGCACCGAAGCCGGCGGCCCGGCGGCCAGCACGCGCTTCACCGTATCGGGGATTTCGACCTTGCGGCCGGCGGCGTCGGTAATGGTCCGGGCCTGAGTTTCGGCCGCGGTCAGGCTGAGCGCGGCGAGGAGGAGGGCGGCGAAGAACTTCATGGCGGTTGGCGGCTCGCTTGGATCGGAACCGCACTATGGCATAGCGTTATATCTGTTGGAATATCTCCAGTTGCCGTGGAGAGACGCCGATCGGCCTTGAAGCGCGGGCGGGCAGACGCCTATATCTGGCGCAACAGGAAGGCAGGCATCAGATGTTTCAGACGGCAACGATCGATCACGCGAACAAGGCGGAATTCTACCGCGAGCTGGCGCAGCAGCTGGAAGCGCTGCTGACGGGCGAGAGCGACATGATCGCCAATGCGGCGAATACCTCGGCACTGATGTTCCAGATGATGCCGGAGCTGAACTGGGCGGGGTTCTATCTTCTGAAGAGCGAGGGCGAGCTGGTGCTCGGGCCGTTCCAGGGCAAGCCTGCCTGCGTGCGTATTCCGGTCGGGAAGGGCGTTTGCGGCACGGCGGTGGAGCGGAAGAGCTCCGTATTGGCCGAGGACGTGCATGCCTTCCCAGGCCATATCGCCTGCGATGCCGCGTCGCGTTCGGAGCTTGTCGTGCCTTTGATCCATGAGGGACGCGTCATTGGCGTCATCGATCTCGACAGCCCGGTGCCGTCGCGTTTCGATGCCGAGGATCAGGCCGGCATCGAAAAGCTCGCGGCAATCTTCATCGCCGCGAGCTTCTGATTGTTACATCCGCCGCTGGCGGCTGAGGGATGAGCCGTTGGCAAGGCGTGCGCCATCCGGCGCGCGCAGGCCGCGGTGCTTGCTTGTGAACACCCATTCGACATTGCCGGGCTCGAACGGGCGGCGGGGATTGCGCAACGCCAGTTGGCGCTCGGCGAGGCGGCGGGGCAGGCTGTCCATCATATCGTTGATGAAGGCGTCCGGGGATTCCCGCCAGCGGGGCGCGACAGCCACGTCGAGGCCGCCATAGCGCGAGAAATCCGGGTGTCTCGGGGAATAGCAGGCGCCGATCATCCACGCATGCTGCGATTTCAAAAAACGTTCTTTCAGGGTCATTCCGTCGTCTTTTTCGGCCGAAGCCTTATTATGTCATGTGTCTATTTGTCCGGCGCATCGTCAACGACATCGGCTTGCGGGCGGTCACCACCGTTCGCAAGTTCTGTCGTCCACGTGCCGTCCGCACGCTGAAAGGTAATCTCCGCATCCTGACCGCCAAGCTGCTGCCGCTCTGCGGCTTGCTTTGCCGCGGCCAATGCGAGTTCGTGAGTTGGAAAGGCTTCAGACCAGACATCACCCAGGCGGTAAGCCCAGGCCTCGTCGTGTTCGCCGACGTGGTACGTAATCGACATCGGATTTTCCTTCAAGCGTTTAATGGTGATTTTTTCGGGGCAGCTGCCATGCGCAGGGATCAACGCTTATGGGCCAGCCTTGTTCCGGGCGCGAGGCATGCGTGGGGCTGGATAAGTCAGGAAGGGCGTCTTGCGGCGGCGTGGAACGCTTCGTAGGCTGAGTGCGTTGAAGGATTCGCTTCAATAGATTTCAACAGGACCCCTATGCGCGCTCAATCGAAGCCGTTCATCGTAGAAGTCAAATCGTCCCGTCGCGTCGATCGCAGCAAGGAAAAGTCGATCTGGGGCAATATCGATCTGTCGGCGATCGCCGACGAGGTCGCGCCCGAGCCCGCCGAGGCACCACACGCCGCTTCCGAAGAAGACGGACGCGCAGCACTGCGCTAGCGGGCGCCCGCCCGGCAATCATCATTTCTTGTCGGTTGGCTTCTTGTCGACGCGGCCTGGAGAAATCGGATCGCTCGCCGGGAAGGTCTCTTCGAGCGCTTCCTCGAGATAGTCATCCTGCTCCTTGACGGTCTTCTGTTCCTTGGCTGGCTTTTTCTTGTCGGTCATGGCGCGATCCCTTCTGATATCCTCAGCAGATAGGGCGTATCAGGCCGTCGCCAAGCAGCGAGGCCGGTGATGTGCCGGCCCCGTCTTGCAGCATAGGCTCAGTGATCGCGGCGGTAGCCCGGCGCCATCTGGTCGAAGTGGTAAGCGCGGACGCGTGACGAGCCGTGGCTGTCGTCGCGGGCGCCGATCGCCGGATTTTCCTCAGGGAAGGCTTCGTCGGCGACGGCGAGATCGTCGGCGGCATTGCCCTTGTTCGCCATGCCGGCAAACGAGCTGTTGCTGGCTTCCCAACCTTCGCTGCGCCACATGTCGGCGCGTTCGTCCATGTCGATGCTGCCTTCGTCATCGAGAATGTCGTGGGCCATATCGTGCTGGGCGTCATCGACGCTGACGGAAACGAGGAAGCCGCCGCGGTGCAGGCCTTCGGCATAGACGGTGCGGTCATCGTCCGGGAAGAACCAGTCTTCGAGAGCGGCCCAGAAGCCGGAGCGTTCGCTGACCCCGGCTACGGCCGCATTGTCGGCTTCGTAGCCCGGCATGAAGCGGATGTTGTTGCTCGCAATACCAGCATCCTGCAGGCGGCTGACGGCCTGTTCTGCATCGGCGCGGCTGTCGAAGAATGCGGTCAGCGTATTATAGGCCGAGCCCCTTTGGCCGGTCGTCAGATTGTCGCTGTAGAGATTTGCCATTGCCGTTCTCCTCCGGTTTTGCCGGAGCCGCGCCCGATGCGGGCTCCCGGCTTACCTGCCGGGTCTAACGGGGATGATCGGGCATTGTTCCCTCTGCCATCTTCTCCACAAAGATGAATGCTAGATGAACGGAATGCGCCATTGCGCGTTTCACCATCAGGAGGAACACGACGATGTTCAGCTCATTCATTCAATCCAGCAAGCTTGTCGGCGCCACATTGGTTGGAGCGGCCGAAAGCGTGTCCTCAGCGATCGCCTACGGTGCCGGCATGGAAGATGCCCATATCGAGGTCGTCGAGGAAGCCGGAACGATCTTCCTCGAAGGCACGGCGCCGAGCGCCTCCGTCATCGAACAGGCAGGCGAGATCGCCCGCTCGATCGTCGGTACACATGTCTGCAATCTTGTGAGAATGCCCTAGCAGGCAGAGCGGTCAGTGAACGGGCGACGAGACGCTGATGCTTCCCGTCGTCATCGGTTCGGTCAGATTGCGGCCGAACGGGTTCAGCATGACAAGGCCCGCCATGATGACGGCCAGAACTGAAACCACGAAGACCGGCGACTTGAGCAGCATCTGACTGTTCCCCGAATTAAGCTAGAACACATGCGGCGGCCCAAAGTTCCCGCTGGCCGGGAGCATAGCGCATTTTTCCGCCGTGTCATGATGGAACATCATAAAGATCATCGGCAAAGGAAGCGTAAACCACCAGCGACAAGCCACGAAAACCAAACTGCAACTGGGCCGTTTACCCTCAGGAGGTTTTCGCCATGGACAAGAATTATTGGCCCGATCCCGTTGCCCTGAAGCTCCCCGAGCTCGGCATCCGCACCGTCGAGAACACGTATGACGCAGCCGCCTATCTGATGGAGGAATGGCCGGTCGATCACGGCGAGGCCTATGACCGGGCGCTGCGCATGTGCCTGTTGTCGATTCGAGGAAAGAAGCAGCCGGCCACCGCACGCCGCGCCTTCATCGATGCGGCAAATGAGGCACATATCCACATAAAGCTTGCGGCCTAAGACTTATGGTGATGCTGCACCGCAAAATTTAGTGGGTGCATCGCGAAAAAGCCGCGCGGGAGAGTCGGCATTACGCCAAAAGAATCAGTGGCGAAATAACACACCTTTTTGACGGATATGTCATGTCCCCAAATTTTCCGATACCGCTTGTCGGCGCAATTCGCTAATATAGCAGATAGTTTGGTACGAGCCTCGACTACGGTGAATGCACGTAAACGTGCATTGAAATGGTTGACCGTCAGGTGTCCTATCAATTCACGAAACATATGATTTCCCAACGGGATGCAAGATCGCGGCATGCGTGATCGGGCACCCTGGAGGCTGTGGCACAACCCGCAATGGAGGCCCCATGCTGAATGAATCGTTGTTCGATGCGTTTGCGAGGAGTTACGAAGCGCGACGCGAAACGGATATGTCGATCGCCGACTATCTGACCCTCTGCAAGAAAGATCCGATGGCTTATGCCAACGCCACCGAGAGGCTGCTTGCAGCGATCGGCGACCCTGAAATGGTCGATACGGCAAAGGATGCGCGTCTCGGACGCATCTTCATGAACCGGACAATCCGCAGCTATCCGGCTTTCAACGGTTTCCACGGCATGGAAGAGACGATCGAGCGGATCGTATCCTTCTTCCGGCACGCGGCCCAGGGGCTCGAAGAGCGCAAGCAGATCCTCTATCTGCTCGGCCCTGTCGGCGGCGGCAAATCCTCCCTTGCCGAGCGGCTGAAGCAGCTGATGGAGGCCCACCCCATTTATGTGCTGAAGGCCGGCGACGAAATAAGCCCGGTCTTCGAAAGCCCGCTCAATCTCTTCGATCCCGCCACCATGGGCGAAATGCTGCTGGAGCAGTACAAGATCCCGACACGGCGGCTGACGGGGTTGATGAGCCCCTGGTGCCTGAAGCGCCTCGACGAATTCGGCGGCGATATCTCAAAATTCCGCGTCGTCAGGATGCAGCCCTCGCGGCTGCGCCAGATCGCGATCGCCAAGACCGAGCCCGGCGACGAGAACAACCAGGACATCTCCTCGCTGGTCGGCAAGGTCGATATCCGCAAGCTGGAGCACTACTCGCAGAACGATCCGGATGCCTACAGCTATTCCGGCGGCCTGAACCGCGCCAACCAGGGCATTCTCGAATTCGTCGAAATGTTCAAGGCGCCGATCAAGATGCTGCATCCGCTGCTGACGGCGACGCAGGAAGGTAACTATATCGGTACTGAGAATATCGGCGCCGTGCCTTTCTCCGGCATCATTCTCGCCCACTCGAACGAAGCGGAATGGCAGACGTTCAAGGCCAACAAGAACAATGAAGCCTTCATCGACCGCATTTGCGTCATCAAGGTTCCCTATTGTTTGCGGGTGACCGAAGAAGAGAAGATCTACGACAAGCTCATCGAGGGATCAGAACTGGCCGATGCGCCCTGCGCTCCCGGCACGCTCGAAATGCTTGCCCGCTTCTCGGTTCTGTCGCGGCTGCGCAAGCACGAAAACTCGACCTACTTCTCGAAGATGCGGGCCTATGACGGCGAGAGCCTGAAAGAAACCGACCCGCGGGCCAGAAGCGTCCAGGAATACAAGGATGCGGCCGGTGTCGACGAGGGGATGGACGGGGTTTCGACCCGCTTCGCCTTCAAGATATTGGCATCGACCTTCAATCACCATACGAGCGAAGTCGGCGCCGATCCGGTGCATCTGATGTATGTGCTGGAGCAGGCGATCCGCAGGGAGCAATTCCCCGACGAGACCGAGAAACGCTACATGGAGTTCATCAAGGCCGATCTGGCGCCGCGCTATGCGGAGTTCATCGGCAACGAAATCCAGAAGGCCTATCTCGAATCCTACTCGGACTACGGCCAGAACCTCTTCGACCGTTACGTCGACTATGCCGACGCCTGGATCGAAGACGTCGACTTCAAGGATCCCGATACCGGCCAGCTGCTCGACCGCGAGCTTCTGAACCAGGAACTGACGAAAATCGAAAAGCCTGCGGGGATCGCCAATCCTAAGGATTTCCGCAACGAGATCGTCAAGTTCTGCCTGAGATCGCGGGCCAACAACGGCGGCAAGAACCCGTCCTGGACGAGCTACGAGAAGATCAGGGAAGTGATCGAAAAGCGGATGTTCTCGCAGGTCGAGGATCTCCTGCCGGTCATCTCCTTCGGCTCGAAGAAGGATGGCGACACCGAGAAGAAACACAGCGAGTTCGTGTCCCGGATGACGGAGCGCGGATATACCGAGCGGCAAGTGCGCCGCCTGGTGGAGTGGTACATGCGCGTCAAACAGGCGGGTTAATGTAAAACTGGAGCCAACATGCACATCGTCGACCGCCGGCTGAATCCGCGCGGTAAAAGTCTGGAAAATCGTCAACGGTTCTTGCGGCGTGCCAAGAGCGCCGTGCAGCAAGCGGTGAAACGCTCCCTGCAGAACCGGAACATCCGTGATGTGCTCGATGGCGGCGAGATCAGCCTGCCGATCGACGGAATGACCGAGCCGAGTTTCCGGCGCGGTGAGGGGGGCATCAGCGATCAGGTGCTCCCCGGCAACAGAGCCTTCGTCGAGGGCGACATCATTCCGCGGCCACCCGGCCGCGGCGGCGGCAAGCCGAAGGAAGCAGGCGAGGGGGATGGCGAAGACAGCTTCCGCTTCGTTCTGACCCGCGAAGAATTCCTCGACGTCTTCCTCGACGATCTGGAGCTTCCCGATCTCGCAAAGCGACGGCTGAGCGAAACCGAGGAATTCAGCCCGGCACGGGCAGGCTTCTCGGTCTCCGGCTCCCCCTCCAACATCGCCGTCGCCCGCACCTCGCGGCTTGCCATGATGCGCCGCATCGCGCTGAAGCGCCCACGCACCGAGGAAATCGAGGCGCTGAAGCGTGAGATCGAGGAGACCGACGACGAGGAGAAGAAGGCGGCCCTGGAGATCGAGCTCAAGTCTCTCAACGAGAAGAGCAAGCGCATTCCCTATATCGACCCGCTCGACGTGCGCTACCGCCGCTTCGAGGACGAGCCGAAGCCGGTCGCCAAGGCGGTGATGTTCTGCCTGATGGACGTCTCTGGCTCGATGTCCGAGCATATGAAGGATCTCGCCAAGCGCTTTTATCTGCTGCTCTACCTGTTCCTGTCGCAGCGCTACAAGAAGGTGGAGATCGTCTTCATCCGCCATACCGACCGCGCCGAAGAGGTTGACGAGGAGACCTTCTTCTACGGTCCCGCCACCGGCGGCACGCTGGTCTCCAGTGCGCTCGCCTGCATGCGCCAGATCATCGCGGCGCGCTTCGATCCGGCCGAGTGGAACATCTACGCGGCCCAGGCCTCCGATGGCGACAATTCCTATTCGGACGGGTCGACCACCGGCCAGCTGCTGCAGCACGAGATCCTGCCGCTCTGCCAGTACTTCGCCTATATCGAGGTCGACGAGGAAAGCGGCGACTCCTCCGTCTCGCGCTCGCCGCTCTGGGCGCTCTATGACAGCATCCGGGCCGCGGCACTGCCGCTATCGATGCGCAAGGTTTGCCGGAAGAATGAAATCTTCCCTGTGTTCCACGATCTGTTCCAGAAACGCGACGGAGAAAAGGTGGCGCCATGACGGCTGCGGCGGTGAAGGAAAGACTGCTCTTCGAGGGCGCCGACTGGGACTTCTCGACATTGCAGCGCATCCACGATGCCTGCGAGGACATCGCCCTCAAAGAACTCGGCCTTGACGTCTATCCGAACCAGATCGAGGTGATCACCTCGGAGCAGATGCTCGATGCCTATTCCTCGACCGGCATGCCGCTCTTCTACCGCCACTGGTCCTTCGGCAAGCATTTTGCCCATCACGAAGCCTTCTACCGGCGCGGCATGCGCGATCTCGCCTATGAGATCGTCATCAATTCCTCACCCTGCATCTCCTACCTGATGGAAGAAAACACGGCGACGATGCAGACGCTGGTCATCGCCCACGCCGCCTTCGGCCATAACCACTTCTTCAAGAACAACTATCTCTTCAAACTCTGGACGGATGCCGAGGGCATTCTCGACTATCTCGATTTCGCCAAGGGCTATATCGCCCGCTGCGAGGAGCGCTACGGCGAGATCGCCGTCGAGCGGACGCTGGATGCCGCGCATGCGCTGATGTCGCACGGCGTCCACCGCCATGCCGGCAAGGTGAAGCTCAATCTGCGCGAGGAGCAGAAGCGCGAAGAGGAGCGCCGGCGCCACGAAGAGCAGATGTTCAACGATCTCTGGCGCACTGTGCCGGCGGGAAAGGCGGCGAGTGCCGCCGATATCGACCTCGAGCGGCGGCGCGCCGCCCTCGGCCTGCCGCAGGACAATCTCCTCTATTTTCTCGAGAAATCGGCGCCGCGGCTGCAGCCCTGGCAGCGCGAGATCCTGCGCATCGTTCGCCATGTGGCGCAATATTTTCACCCGCAACGCCAGACCAAGGTGATGAACGAGGGGACCGCCACCTATGTGCACTACCGGATCATGAACCGGCTGCATGACAAGGGGCAGCTGAGCGACGGCAATTATCTCGAGTTCCTGAAGTCGCACGCCAATGTCGTCTTCCAGCCGACTTACGACGACCGCCGCTTCTCGGGGTTCAACCCCTATGCGCTGGGCTTTGCGATGATGCAGGACATCGAGCGCATCGTGACGCAGCCGACCGAGGAGGACCGTTCCTGGTTCCCCGATATTGCCGGACGCGGCGACGTCATGGGTGTGCTGCGCGGCATCTGGGCCGATTACCGCGACGAAAGCTTCGTAGCGCAGTTCCTCAGCCCGCACCTGATCCGCCAGCTGCGGCTCTTCCACCTCTATGACGATCCGGAGCAGGAGGAGGGCATCCTCGTCTCGGCGATCCATGACGAGCGCGGCTATCGCCGCATCCGCCGCCAGCTCGCCCGAGAGTATGACATCGGCTGGACCGACCCCGGCATCGAGATCGTCGACGTCGATCTCGCCGGCGACCGGCGCCTGCTCGTCCAGCACCGCGTCACCAACGACTGGATGCTGCAGGAAAACGATACCAAGCTGGTCCTCCAGCACCTCGCCGACCTCTGGGGCTACGATGTGCTGCTGCAGGAGATCGATGGCGACGACGCGATCGTCGCAGAGCATCACGCGAGCCCGCGAGGCAAGCTGTTCTAACGCTCAGGACGCCTTTTCGATGGCAGCCTGCGCTGCGACCCTGCGAAGGTGATCGTCGACCCTTCTGGTGATCTCTTTCTTGGCCTCGTCCCTGTTGCCGAGATCGACGGCGTAGCTCTCCCGCAGCAGGTACCAGAAGCGGTGAAGCTCCTCACGGGACAGGGCGCTGCGGCCCGGTTGGAATTGCCGGTCGAAGTCGCCTGCCGTAGCGCAGACAAAGCAGGCGCCCATGTAATCGGCGCGGCCGAAAACATAGACGGGCTTCTCGTGCAGAAGCGCCTCGGCGCCGACACCGGAATTGACGACACAGACGGCGGCCGCGCGGGCGATGATCGCGTGGATGCTGCCTGATGCGAGAGTGATGCGCCCCGAGCCCTGCGCCTCTGCGAGATAGCGACCGACGGCTGCCGATCCGCAGAGCGGGTGGCGCTTGACGACGACGGTGTAGCCGCGCCTGGCGCAGGCGGCGATGACCTCATCGAGCATCTCCATCGGCGTGAAATGCGCCAGCTCCTGAACGGAGTCGCCGACCATCTGCAGGGCGACGAAGACGAACCGCTCGGGCAGGGGCGTTTGCGTATCGAGCGGGTCCTGGCGGTATTTCGAAATGTTGTTGGCGATGATGCGCTGCTGATCCTTGCGGAAATAGTTTTCAGCGACCGATGCATCCACGTCTGCGAGCGGGAGGTCCGCAGCCTGCTGCTTGGAGAAATCCGACCAGCCGGAATAGCCACCGGTATCGAAGCTGAAGCGCGACGGGCGATCGGTCTCCTTGAAATGCAGGCCGTTCTTGCCGCCCGACACCGTGATAGGCGAAGAAGGGAAGGCGCAAGTCCTCCGTTCCGTGCAGCTTGACCTGGCCGCGGACCTGATAGGACATGC
Source organism: Rhizobium sp. OAE497 (assembly GCF_040546565.1). Taxonomy (NCBI): domain Bacteria; kingdom Pseudomonadati; phylum Pseudomonadota; class Alphaproteobacteria; order Hyphomicrobiales; family Rhizobiaceae; genus Rhizobium; species Rhizobium sp. OAE497. Next base: position 2,446,858 of record NZ_JBEPOA010000001.1, on the reverse strand, counting down.
CGAGCGCATCAAGATGTGCGGCGATGGTCTGCAGCACGAAGCGGATATCGGCACGGAAGCCCGGATAATCGATCTTGTTGGCGCGCAACGCTGCCGAGGGGATGACCAGCACGGCATCGGCATCATCAGGCGAAGCCGCGAGCATACCGGCGCGCGCCAGGATATCCTGGTGTGCCTTGCGGATCAGGGGCGACATCGCCTCGATCTCACCGAGCCGGATGCGACGCTCCAGGCGGCTGGCGGCCGTATCCATTCCCCGGCGGCGGAGCGCTGCGATGACCTGCTTGGCGCCTTCGAGATCGAGGAGCCACATCGAGGCATCGACAGCATGCTGGGCGTAGCGCGAGAGCGCCCGATCACTCTTCTGGATCGCCGCGCGATCCCGCTCGATCCTTTCGATCGCGGTGCGCAGAAGGTCCGTTCGCCCGGCGCTATCGGCCGCGGCCGCAACGGAAGAGGCGTATTGAAACATCGGGCGATCGGCATCGTCGGCAAGCCGCCTGATGCCATCCTCGGCAAACTGCTCGTGATGGCGCCCCTCCAGCAGAAATGCCCGCTTCAGTTCGGCCGCCTGCACGCGTGCCGGAAAGCTCTTCGGGATGATATCCAGCTTATCGAGGGCCTCAGCCGATTTGCCATCGGCCCAGAGAAGTGCCGCGTCGAGAACCGGAGCGAGATCAGGATCGAAGTGACGCGCGGCCTGAAGCGTGCGGGCATGCTTCGCATCGATATGGACAAGGATTTCCTGCAAGAAAAGCCGCATCGCATCGGCGCCCGGCCGGTCGTGTTTCGCAAACGCCGTGAGGATCATCGCCGCCTTGCGGTAATCCCTCTGCAGGCAGGCAATATAGAGCCTGCCATCGCAAATCCGCTGACGCTGCGCCCGCATCGGCAGGATGCGTGTGAGGCAGGCGAGGACCGCCAGCAGCGCGCCGACCGCGCCGAGATGCTTCTTGCCTTCGATCAGGTCCTGGACGAATTCCGACACGCGGTCGGTGAGATAGTTCATGGCGCCGTCGTTCATCCGCGGAAGGGGTAGCCGCAGCGAGCGGCGGCTAGCCGTTTTGACCTAGCGCGTTGTTCGGCTTCCTGCAACCTCAGCGTTCTCAGGCGGCTTCCAGGCTGAATTTGCGGCTGCAAATGATGCATCAGGCGTCTTCACATTCTCGTGAACGCGAGGCGGATTTTGGTCGGCCGGGTCGGGTGGCGAGCGCCAATATAACAACCCGCATTCCCGGTTAAGGGTCTGTTAGGCTTAACGGCGCTAGCTAGGAATCAATCGCGGAAATAGCGCGCCGGCTTTTCCTCCGTGATCCCTGCATTGCCCCATGTCGATTATTCATGCCGTAACCTCCCGGAGTGGCCGGGTTGTCAGACTGACCTTCGGTTCCGGATCGCGCGAGAAGCGTTTGCGATCCAGTGGCCGCCGAGACAAGCAGACGCGATCGCGTATCTTTACGCTCGCGGGCGCTCTTCTCATGGTCTTTTCTACGATGACCGGAAAGCTCGTCTATTATGCGATGCTGACAGACGATGAGACGTCGAGCATCCCGCCGAACGCTATTGTCGCGTCGCGGCCGGATATCGTCGATCGCAATGGGCAGGTGCTCGCCACCGATGTCCGCACCGTCTCGATGTTTGCCGAGCCGATCCGCGTCGTCGATGCCGACGAGGCGGTGGAGAAGCTGACGCAGCTGTTTCCCGATCTCGATCGCAAGTCGCTCTACCAGAAGCTTTCCGACCGCAAGTCGCACTTCACCTGGCTGCGCCGCCAGCTGACGCCGAAGCAGCAGAGCGAGGTTCTGGCGCTCGGCCTGCCGGCGATTGGCTTCCGGCCGGAGGTGAAGCGCTTCTATCCGGCAGGCCGCACGGCCGCGCATATTCTCGGCTATGTCGATATCGACAATCACGGTGTGGCCGGCATGGAGAAATATCTCGATAGTCAGGGATTATCCGACCTCGCCTCGACCGGGCTTGCCAGCGACAACAGCCTGGAGCCGGTGAAGCTCTCGATCGATATCCGCGCCCAGAACATCGTCCATGATGTCGTGACGGACGCGCTGACCACCTATCAAAGCAAGTCGGCGGGGGCCGTCATTCTCGATATCCATACGGGCGAGGTGATCGCCATGGCCTCGGCGCCGGATTTCGATCCGAACGATCCGAAGGCGACGGGCGGGGAGGGGTGGCTGAACCGGATGAGCAACGGCACCGACGAGATGGGCTCGGTGTTCAAGACCTTCTCGATCGCCATGGCGATCGATACCGGGACAGTGAAGCTCAGCGACAGTTTCGATGCCAGCGCGCCGCTGCATTATGGCGGCTTCACCATCCATGACGACCGCGACGTACCACGGCGCGTGCTGTCGATCCCTGAGATCTTCCGCTACTCGTCCAACATCGGCACCGCCCGGATGATGGACAAGGTCGGCATGGATATCCAGAAGGACTACCTGACCCGCTTCGGCCTGCTGTCACGCATGCAGACGGAACTGCCCGAGGTGAAGGCGCCGAGCCAGCCTAAGGTCTGGAAGAAGATCAACTCGATCACCATCGCTTTCGGCCATGGCGTGGCGACGACGCCGATGCAGACGGCGGTCGCGGGTGCAGCACTGATCGACGACGGCAAGCTGATCGAGCCAACCTTCTTCCCACGCACCCAGGAAGAGGCGGAAAAGACCGAATCCCAGGTGGTCAAGAAAAGCACCAGCGACACGATCCGCTATCTGTTCCGCTTGAACGGCGAGCAGGGCACCGGCCGCGCCGCCGATGTTCCGGGCTTCCATGTGGGCGGCAAGACGGGGACGGCCAACAAGGTCATCAATGGCGTCTATTCACACAAGCTGAGCTTCAACTCGTTCCTCGCCGCCTTCCCGATGACCAACCCGAAATATGTCGTGCTGTCCTTCATCGACCAGCCGCTCACCGGCGTGCACAACCTGAACCTGGCGGCAGAAACCGCCGCCCCGATGGTGCACGACATCATCGCGCGCACAGCGCCGCTCTTGGGCGTCGAACCGGATTTCGGGCAGAACCTGCTGGCGGGCTATTGAGGGCTTTTGGAACGGCCACGTGATCTCGTGGCAGCAGCGTGACGTCAATCGGCCGCCCGACCCCATTCTTAAGTTAATGGCAGTCGCGTTCTGTCCGTGCCTTTATATCATCCCGGCCTGGATGCAAGGCGGGAGAGCAATCCGGCTCAAGGAAGAGGCGGCGTCCTCAATGGACTGAGACGTCATCGTGTTGATTTGCACTGAGAGCTGACCCGGGATTGCGGGAAAATATCACTGAGAATTGACCCATGTTTCAATCATCCCCTGTGGTTTCAGCGGGGGCTCTGGAGTGATCGACATGGCGTTACTGAGCGTAATCCGGCGCTGGCATTTTCGGGATGATCTATCGATCCGGGAGATATGCCGCAGGACGGGCCTATCCCGGAATACCATCCGCAAATACCTGCGCGCAGGCGGCGTGGAGCCGAAGTTCAATGTCCCGGAGCGGCCGAGCAAGCTTGATCCATTTGCGGATCGGCTATCAGCCTGGCTGAAGACGGAATCGAAAAAGAGCCGCAAGCAGAAGCGGACGATGAAGCAACTGCATGCCGACCTGGTGAGCCTTGGCTACGAAGGTTCCTATTGCCGTGTTGCAGCCTTTGCCCGGGAATGGAAGGCAGACCGGCAAAGAGAACTCCATACGACCGGACGCGGCACGTTCGTACCCTTGGCGTTCGAGCCGGGTGAGGCCTTCCAGTTTGACTGGTCGGAGGACTGGGCGATCATCGGCAATGAACGCACCAAGCTGCAGGTCGCCCATACGAAGCTTAGCTACAGCCGTGCCTTCATCGTGCGGGCTTATCTTTTGCAAACGCACGAGATGCTGTTCGATGCCCACAATCATGCGTTCCGCGTCTTCGGCGGCATTCCTGGCCGCGGCATCTACGACAACATGCGCACCGCGATCGACAAGGTCGGCCGTGGCAAGGAGCGCGACGTCAACGTCCGCTTCATGGCGATGGCCAGCCACTACGTGTTCGAGCCCGAGTTCTGCAATCCAGCGTCCGGATGGGAGAAGGGGCAGGTCGAGAAGAACGTGCAGGATGCCCGTCATCGGTTCTTTCAACCGGTTCCACGCTTTCCGTCGCTGGAAGCCTTGAATGATTGGCTTGAGCTTCGATGCAAGGAATTCTGGGCGAAGACGCCGCATGGTCAGATGCGTGGCACTATCGCCGACATATGGGCAGAAGAAGCACCGGCCCTCATGCGCGTTTCGAGGCCGTTCGACGGATTTGTCGAATACACGAAGCGGGTCACACCAACCTGCCTCGTGCATCTGGAGCGCAATCGCTACAGCGTCCCGGCATCCTTTGCCAATCGGCCGATAAGCCTTCGCGTCTATCCGGATCGTGTCGTAGTTGCCGCGGAAGGTCAGATCGTCTGCGAGCATCGTCGCGTCATTGATCGTTCCCATGACCGGCCGGGCCAGACCATTTACGACTGGCGGCATTATCTGGCGGTCGTTCAGCGCAAGCCCGGCGCGCTACGCAACGGCGCTCCCTTCATCGAGCTGCCGGAGGCATTCAAGAGCTTGCAGCAATATCTGCTCAAAAAGCCGGGCGGCGATCGCGAGATGGTCGACATCCTGGCCCTTGTTCTCCAGCACGACGAACAAGCAGTGCTCTCGGCCGTCGAGATGGCGCTGAAGTCCGGCGTTCCGACCAAAACGCATGTGCTGAACCTGCTGCATCGCCTCGTCGACGGCAAATCTTCCACACCGCCGACCCTCGACGCACCTCAGGCGCTGACGCTCACCAATGAGCCCAAGGCCAATGTCGAGCGATACGATACCTTGAGAAAGACGGAGGTTCGCCATGCGTCATAACCCGGCAAGCGGCGCGATCGTTATCATGCTACGGCAATTGAAGATGCATGGGATGGCCCACGCCGTCGGTGACCTGACCGAGCAAGGATCGCCGGCGTTCGAGGCTGCCATTCCGATCCTGTCCCAGCTTCTCAAGGCGGAAACGGCCGAACGAGAGGTCAGATCGACCGCATATCAGCTCAAGACGGCACGCTTCCCGGCCTACCGCGATCTGAACGGCTTCGACTTCGCCAGCAGCGAGATCAACGAGGCCCTCGTGCAGCAGCTTCATCGCTGCGACTTCCTCGACGATGCCAATAATATCGTTCTGGTCGGCGGTCCCGGCACGGGCAAGACGCATATCGCAACCGCGATTGGCGTCCAGGCCATCCAGCATCATCACAAGCGGGTCCGGTTCTTCTCCACCGTCGAGCTGGTCAACGTTCTTGAGCAGGAGAAAGCACAAGGTCGCTCCGGCCAGATCGCCAATCGCCTCGTCCACTCCGATCTCGTCATCCTCGACGAGCTGGGATACCTGCCGTTCAGCGCTTCAGGTGGCGCGCTACTCTTCCATCTGTTGAGCAAACTATACGAGCGCACCAGCGTCATAATCACGACCAACCTGAGCTTCAGCGAATGGGCCAGCGTGTTCGGCGATGCCAAGATGACAACCGCGCTGCTCGATCGGCTCACCCATCATTGCCACATACTTGAGACCGGAAACGACAGCTTCCGCTTCAAAAACAGTTCAGCTCATGAACCCGAACCTACAAAGGAGAAACGGCGGAACTTGACCACCACTGCCAACACAAACGATATCTAAAGGCGGGTCACTTCTCAGTGCAAATCCCGGGTCAACTCTCAGCGCAAATCAACAATATGGAGAAAAACCTAGTTATTATAGGTATGTTTTATTATGGTTTTATATACATTTAGCGTGTTGGTGATACGTAAGGCGCGATTTCTGTAGAGCAAATAGATAGTCTGTATTTTAATGAAAACTCTACTTCAACTTCTCACTCTAATAACGCTGCCATCGACTATCGATCTAATGTTTTTTAAGCCCTACGCACGTTGGGTGATGTCACTACGCAAAAGCGTTCTGTCATTCAAAGCGGTATGCTCGACTTGATCGTCGATAAACTGCTCGTATGTTTTGCCATGCGTCCTTTGAAAATCCTCCTCGGCTTGAAGCGTTAGCGCCATCCCGTAGAGAAGCTGGATAACCTCAGGTCCTTCGGTCGTTCGTTGCAGAATATGGCTCATAAGGTCGTCCAGTTCTGCCTCGGTGATAGGGTATCCCCCGGACTTAGTGTGTTGCTTCTGCAAAACGTCCCTGAACGCTCCCGGCCCATCCACACCCCGCATTGCTGTCGTGAGATATTCAGCTGCATCAGCGACAAATTGATGAGTGTCGTATTTTGACACATTAGGGTGAGCGTATTCCATATAGAGTTGTAGCGTAGCGGGTAGTGAGATCGCCAGTTCCCTTACCAGTCTGCCTTCCATGAGTTCACGCAAATCACCCGGTATCTCGCATGCGTCTGGTATGGGGCTCGACGCTTTGCGGAGTTGGTGCAGGACAAAGTAGATGGTGAAAGCACGTATCCAATCATGCGTCTCGCGCTGCGTACGCCTGTTGCAGGTTGCCTGATTGGACAAAGGCTTACGATATAATTTGAGTACAGAGGAGCTTGGGTCGCACTGCGAGGTTGACCAACGATACCACATGGGCATTCGGCTGCGCATACCCCACCGGTATGCCTCCGCTATCAAGGGGAGATGCTCGTCACCATGGGCAGCACGGATTTCGTGCATGATAAGATGGATGCTTTCGGTATCACCTGCCACACCACCAGAGACAAGCTGCTCTGCTTCTTCTCTACTCTTGTCGCGCAGCAGCGCCCCGAGGAAAAGGTATGCTCGAACTGCTTCGGTATGTGCGTTCTGGGTGTATTTGAAAAATTGGTAACCGGCAAATCCAGCAATAATTGCAAAAACGAGGAAGATCACTAGTGCCCCACTGTGGGGCAATCGTCGCGGTACGTCCCCGCGATTGTGCCCCTTGATCTCTGGCGATCGGGGAGTTGGAAAACCGAATGGATACGGTCCCAATGGCCTTTAGTCCGAGAACCTGTTGCATACGCCACAGGCTCCCCGACCATAGGTCAAGGAGATGGCGCCGTTACAGGTCGGCGCTCGCACCTATCCAACAGGGGTTTCCACGCCCCAGAACCGCACGTACAGTTCCAACTCCATGTTTGAATCCTCGGGGAGTCCCGGTCAATAGAGGGAGCGACTGATGTTAGTCGCCAGTTCGCCGTTCGGGTTGCTGAAAGTTTAGCTTCTGCAGGGCTTCATTCCGTTGCTCAAGCGTATAGCCTTCTCCGAAATATTGCTTGACGGTCATTCCGTCCTGTTCGTGGCCTATGAGCGACTTGACCAAGGTGATCTCGACATTCGCTTGCAGTAGTCTGGTATTCGCTGTGTGACGAAGACTGTGAAATGACTGTCCCTTCGCTTTCAATCCGAGCGCAGGTAGGAACCGTTCATTGAACCAGCGGCCAAGATTGCGCCCCCAACCGTTCTGGGCACTGTAGGAAAAATCGGAGAATACTTTCGGCTGCTTCTGTTTTCTGCGTTCTTCGATGTAATCAAGGAAACCAAGTTGAATAAGTTGGCGATGGATGGGTACCAAACGCTTCGAAGCTTCGGTCTTCACATGTTTGCCGTCGCCGTCTGCGTTGATGTCGAAACACCAAATGCCGTCTTGCTCTCGCATATCGGCGATTTCAAGTTGGCAAATTTCATTGAGCCGAGCGCCCGTATAGATGCCGATGAGCGGTCCCCATTTTTGATAGGGCATTTTCAATTCAATCAGCCCCGCGCGTTTGCCGGTAAGAACGTCCAACATGAATCGGATGTTTTCATTCGAGAACGCATCGCGTTTACCTTTCTGGCCGTCCTTCCGTTGTTGGATGGATAGGCCCGAGAAACGGTTCTCCGGCAAATGTCCCTGCTTGCGTCCCCATTCGAAAAGATCGTTATAGGATTGAAGGCACTTGTTCACGCTTGTGAGGCTGATCGTCTCTATGCCGGTCATAGCCATCACCTCAGCCAAAGGCTTGCCGCGTGTGACAGGGTTCTTGTTCCTGTTTTTCGGATATTGCGCGATGATGTCTTTAACTTTCTTTGCCTGCATCGCGCCAACTTTAGCGGCGAGTAGATCGGCGCCGAGAATTTCCATGAGTAAGGCCAAGTAATCGGCCTTTTCCATTTCTGTTTTCGAAGCCCAACGATCGGCAAGTTTCTTCACCGGTGTACGCATCCACGAGTTCCCGCAAGGAAAGCGTGCTTGCCGCCTCGCGTTCGTTATGGGTAACCGTAACCGGTGCTGTGGGTTGGCCAAATTCTATGGTGTCCAACTGGCCGTCGAAGTCGAGCACGGCCTTGGAGTAGTCGCGCAAGGCAATACGCAGTAGATCAAGAAGTTGACGGTAGCGAGGGCTGGCCGCTTGAATGTCGAGTTCGTATTTGCCGATGAAGCGGGTTAGAACCTCATCATCAGTTTCCAGCAGTGACAGCGGTTCGTTGATGTCGATTGCGCTCTGAGCCTGGCTAACGGCGCCTTCGTAACCCTGCCTGTCTTCGACGCTAAGGCGACCTTGGTTCATGATTCGGTCCTTCGCCTTTGTAAGTTGCTGTTGAAAGTGCCGCTTCACTAGGCTGCGCAATTCCTCGTAGCTCATTCTCACCGCGATTCCATGTTCAATAAGGACATTCGCCATTTCGCTCACTGAGCGGGACAAACGCAATGCTATCCGTGGATCGCGGGTCTCCAAGGAAAGTTTGATCGTCGATGGCTTTCTCTGTGGATGTATCTGTCTTGGTAGAGGCCAGCGGAGATAAAACACGCCGCACCGCGACTTCACGAGATATGTCGGATTGAACAAATGAATGTTCCCCTTGGATGTCTCCCCAAGGAAATCCTAAATCTAAGTTATTGATTTTAAACGAAATTGTGGGCCAGGAGGGCCTGCTGAATTCGAATGATTTCAATTCGTTAGTGCCGTTCGGGACCGAAAATCGATTCTACGGAAGTCAATGGCTTAGCAAGAGCCTCGTCCCACTTTTTCCGGCCGTTTCCGGCCCGTCATCCCCGCTTGTCCTTCGTCCTGGGAGGCGTGCATGAGCGAGGTGCGGCCATTTCGCGATGTGAAGCTGCAATGGCTTCAGCAGCTCAGCTGCGACAAGGATCTAAGTGACAACGCGCGGTCAGTGGCGCTCTATATCGTCACCACGCATTTGAACGGCCACACCGAGAAGGCGTGGCCGTCCTATCAAACGATTGCCGACGCGACCGGCAAGAGCGTCAAGACCATTCAGCGCGCCATCCGTGAGCTTGAGGCCAGTGGCTGGTTCGAGATCCGGCGCGGAAATGGCATCGGGCACAACACGGAATATCGTCCCTCTGCGGTATCGACTTTACGCGCATCGGACGCCCGCGAAAAGACGGACAAAGTTGTCACCCTTTACCCTGACAAAGGCGGTCAGAACCGTCCGTCAAGGCGGTCAGATGTGTCCGGTGAAGGAGGACAGATATGTCCACCAAACCCAAAGAAAGAAAAAATATATAAACCTAACCCGCGCGAGGACGCCCCGCCGCGCGTCGAGACGCGGCGAGCCGTCCCGCTCGTTTTCGTGGTCGAGACCAAGACGAGGCAGATCGAGCAGTGGCGCAACTGGCTCCGTCGTCATGGCTTTTCGTCGCCTGAAGCTCTTGGCATTCGGACGGTGAAATCCGGCAAGCCCGGTTACGCTTTGCCGGGCTACTGGCCGCCGGATGAGGCAAGTCCCAGGGAGCTGGAATGGGTCGCTTTCTTCAGCCATCGTCGAGACCACATTGCCGATGAGCCCGCCCGACAGACCTTCGTAGGGCGTCATGACGGCCAGCGATTGGAAGGGAGCAAGGCGACCCCTGTCATACGGCGAGCCGTCCGACAGGGAGCCTTGTGAGGGGAGGCAAGCCTCCCCTTCAAACCCCACCAAGAGCTCGCGGCGATCGCCAAATGGCGAACTTAATGCCGTCGTCGTTTTCCGCTGTATGGCCTCGGAAAAGCAAGCGCTGACCGCACGCGCGGCGCGGGCCGGTCTGCCCTTCGCCACGCTGATGCGGGAAGCGCTCGGCCTCACCGAGGCACGCCGCCGCCGTCCAGTCCCCAAGGTGGACCCGGAACTGGTGCGCGCTGTCTCCCGGATCGGCTGCAACCTCAACCAGGTCGCGCGATGGCTGAACACGGCCTAGACTCAGGGCCAGGTGCCGCCCATCGACGCGATCGAGGTTGCCGCGCAGCTGGTGGCGATCGAGCGGGCGCTTTCGGAGACGCTGCGGACGTTCACGGCCAAGGATGGCGCGCCGTGCTGATCAAGTTTTTCCGCAACGGCCAGGGCGGCGGATCGGGACCGGTTGACTATCTGGTCGAGCGGGATGTCGTCGCCTACGACCAGAACCGCAACGCGATCCGCGACGAGCGTGGCGACGTCATGCTGTTTGCCCGCGAGCCTCTGCCGGAGGTCCTGCATCGGTGATGCCGACCGGATGCGGGCATTGATCGATGCTTGCCCGCACCAGTGGACCTATCGTGCCGGCGTCATCGCCTTCACGGCCGAGGACGCGCCGAACCACGGCCAGCAGCGGCAGGTGATGGACGAGCTGCATTTCGTCACCCCGCGCATGGAGCTTGTCAGCGGCCGCAGCCTCAATATCGCGCCGCCAGGCTACCAGGAGCACTACGCCCTGCGCGACGTCCTCAACAAACAACATGGCTGGAACGATCCGATGGCGCCGGAGCGTGCCCACGAGACTGTCAGCATCATCGAGAGCGTCAGGCGCGGCGATGCGCGCGAGCTGATCCATGACTGGATCGTCCAGCGCATCGAGGCCGGCGAAATCCGTGACCGTTCCACAATGACCGAGGCCTTGACAACGGCAGGCTTCGACCTGCCGCGCGCCGGCAAAAATTACCTCACCGTGCGCGACCCGGAAACCGACGAGCGCTGGCGCCTGAAAGGAGAGCTGTTTCGTGAAGACTGGACCCGAGAGAAGACCGTTGATCGAGCGATTGAACGAGAGGCTGGAAAACCCAGCCGCTCGGGAAGCCGGCTCGACGCCATCGCCCTCGAAGAGCTTCGAGACCGATTGGAGCGCAGCCTTGAAGCACGCGGAAATTACAATCGAGACCGATATCCGCAGCTTCACAGACGAGAGCCGCCGGCACTTGAGCGAGGCGCTGGCAACGACCGAGGCGGACATGCGCCGGCTTCGCTCGATGATGCAGCCATTCCTGCTGACGGTGTGCGCGGTGGCGCTGCTGGTGATCCTGCTCAGCTTCACCGCGAGCTGGTTCTGGGCGGGGCTGATGATCGATCGCGCCCGGAGCGCCAGCCTTTGGCAGATGGGCCTGCAGATCAACCAGACCGTCAACGGCCAGATCCTGACCTGGGACGCAAGCCGCCTTCAGCTGATCACCTGCCAGGCCGGGACCAGCAAAACACCATGCCTGAAAATCGTAACGGGAAATTGAGCCATGACCACACCAAGCAGACTGCCGATGCCCGAGAGCCTTTCACCGCTGGAGCGCGAATTGCTGGCCTACGTCGAGAGCTTGATGGGCACCTTGCAGAGCGGGACCGCGCAATTCGAGGCGCTGGAGAGGCGATCGACCGACATGATCGAGAACCGGCAAGCGGCTTTGGAAGGATCACTGAAATCGCTCATCGCGTCACAGGCTTCCTTCATGAGCGTCTGGCTCGGCTCCGAGAAACATTCCAGCGGCATGGACAGGACCGGACTGACGGAAGCGTTCGCGCTGCTGGAGCAGGCAGAAGCGATGCTGGAGACGATCGCACCGCCGACGTGAAAGCCCGGTTACTGGCACCCGATCGCGGCCGATCCTGATTTCTCATTCCGTTCGGAGTTTTCCTTTATGAATTTGATCATCCTATCGCTACGTTCTTTCGATCGCAATCATGGCCGCCGGCTTCCTGCTGATGGAAACCGCACCGTTGTTCTGGCCAGCGATCTACGAAAATGCGCGCGCCGCAATCCTGGTGATGTTCTTCGGGTTTGCGCTGCTGACCTTGGCGGGAGACACACAGGGCCGCATACGCAGCGCGTCGGTCTTTGCCGTGGGGGCAGCCCTCCTTGCCGCGTCTGCTCTCGCCCTTACCGCCCCCACCAAAGCGGCGGCCGTCCTGCTCGACAGTTTTAGAGCTTGGCGACATGCCGGCTATTCCGGCATCGAGAGCATTCGGGGCATGGTTGCTGCATGGGATCGCTTCACGGAGGCGCAAAGGCTGGCCTTGATGACGAACCTTGCGATCGGCCTGCCGGTGCCCTTGTTCTTCGTCATGCGGGCGATTTCGATTGCTGCGCCTGCGTCGTCCAGCCGGATTTCCAAACAAGGCCCTTGGCGCGCGCGATGGATGAACCGGAGCGAATTGCGCCAGCTCCGCCATAACGACGCCGGGCTTCCGCTTGGCCTCGTCGGTGGCGCCATCCTCCGCTACCGACCGAACCCAAAGACTGGATGGCGCGCCGGCCATCATGTTGCGATCGCCGGCACCCGCGCCGGCAAGGGCGTGTCCGTCGTCATTCCGGCGATCATCGACCATGACGGCCCTGTTGCCGTCCTCGACATCAAGGGCGAGAATTTCGCCGTGACCCGGCGATATCGCCAATCGCTAGGCCGCCAGGTCGTCGTCCTCAATCCCTTCGGCGTCATCGAACCGTCGAAGGATCAGTTCAATCCGCTCGACTATATCCGGCAAGCGCATCTGGTCCGTGACATCGAGGTCATTGCCGAGGGAATTGTTCGACCAGAAGGCGGTAACGGCGCACATTTTGCCGAGATGGCAAAATCCATGATTGCCGCCGTCATCGAGGTTGTCATGACCAGGCACGCCGAGGCCGATCGCAACCTGATCACGGCGATGGACCTGTTGTTTTCCGACGGCTTTGAAACGACGCTGACGGGTTGGGCTGGAGCGCCAGAAACCTTTGGCACACGTCCGGCCGCCGCCGCTGCGACTTTCATCGCGGCCGGCGAGAACGAGCGCGGCGCAATCAAGACGACGATCAAGAGGCCTTCGACTGGGCACGCTCCGATGAAATGCGCGGTTTCCTCAGCGCCTCAACATGCTCGCTCGAAAACCTCTTCGCGGGCCGCGCCGACCTCTTCATGGTCGTGCCGCTCGATCAGGTCGATGCGCAGGCCGTCTTTCTCCGACTGTTGACCAACATCATTCTCGGCATTGCCGTGCGCTTGGAAGGTGCCAAGAAGCCGAAAAAGAACGTGCTTTTGGTGCTGGACGAGTTTGTCCGTCTCGGCCGGATGGAAAAGCTGATCAACATCGCGAACGTCGCCGCCGGCTGCGGCATCGAGGCGCTGTTCATCACCCAGGACAAGGGCCAGATCGAAAGCGTCTATGGCAAGGGCGACACGGCCAGCATTCTCGGCTCATGCGTTACAACACGCATTTTCGGTCTCGGCCGCGCCGAGTTCGAAACCGCGAATTGGGCCGCGAACGCGCTTGGCGATCAGACGGTGCTGACCCGAACCAAGCAGTCAGCCGCGAAGTTGGGAGAGAGCCGCAAAACGTCGATCGCAGAGCAGCGCCAAAAGCTGATGACGGCCGATCAGATATTGGAGATGAAGGCGGGAAAGATGCTCCTGCTGGCAGGGTCAAAGCCGCCCGCGCTTGTCGATGCAATCGTGTCGCACCAGCATCCGGCATATCGAGGGAAGTTGGATCGGAATCCGATGGTGTAGTATCCCAAAACTCACAGCGGTTGCTACAGAGTGCGGACGGAGAGGAACGCGGACAGATACCAAACACCCGCTTGCTTATCAAACTTCAGCGCGGTAGACCCGAAACCAATAGCTGTGGAAATTATCAACAAATTCAGGGCGCAGACTGCAAGCCGTTGGAATGCCTTGATGCGGAGGATACGAAATGAGGACCAATTTGTTTCACCAGCTTCTTCTGCGAACAAACAACACCCGTGACGCTTTCAATCTGCTGAAGTTGGACGGCAGTAATGACCGAGTTGCTATTGTCGAATTCTTAGAATTCATAGTCTGGCTGACCAAAGGGGCGGACTTCCAAGCCAAACCCACTTCCAATTCCGCAACAGTTGAAATTCGCGATATCGTTGGTGGTACATCGCACATTGCCGCGCTTGAAACTTTACGGGTTGGATTTGAGCTTGTTGACCTGCATGACTTGGGCATCAGATTGTGCACACACGATGCATCACTAGCTGACAAATGGGGAGAGACTGTAACAGTTTCCACGGTGCATACTCTCGACGCCATATTCTATCTTGCCAGACATTCCGATGTGATCGGGTTCATGAACGCCGACGAGCGCAATGAACGCATCCGGGAAATCGCCAAACGTTTTGGCATTTCCGAACGGACGGTTGTCAATATTTCCTCATCTTTGCCGGTTTATTCTCTTCGTAACAGCTGATTGGTTGCTTGCATCATGGTCTCTATAATTCACTTCACGGATCTTCATTTTGGTGCGGGCAGAAACAATAGAATCTCTTTCTCCGATGTTTTGCAGCACTTGGTTGTCTTCATTAAAAATCTCGACCTAACACCCATTATTGTTGTCAGCGGAGACGTAACGTTCAAAGCGCAGGACGACGGCTATACTGCAGCGATAGATTTTTTTGACGAACTTATTGAAAAGGCGAATCTAGACCGCAGTCGTTTTATCGTCTGCCCGGGGAATCATGACATACAACTAAGTTCTCCATTCGCTAGATTTTCTGCCTTCTCTTATGCCTTGAGGCGCGACAAAGTATTCGATTTTAACAGCAATACAAGTGTATCGTACGAGATTGATGGGATATACTTCATAGTAACTAATTCTTCATATCACGCAAAGAAGGAATATGGCCTCGTTGACCTTCTTGACATGAGGGCCGCAATGAAGGGAATCTCATCTAAAGACTATAAACAGAGATTTGCAGTTATCCACCATCATCTTTTGCCGCTTTTCGAGCAAGACATATCCGTAACGCGGAACTCTTATGAATATCTGTCCATATTGGATAGCAACAATGTTTCGGCGATTCTGCACGGCCATCAACACTTCAATGTCGCTTTTCCAGTAGGGAAAAACCGAATGAGTATAAATGGAGCGGGATCTTTCGGATACGCAGAGAACGGCGTCGTTAACAGTTTAAACGTTTATCATGTTGAAGATGAGCGGATCGAATTAGAACGATTTGCGCTTCTCGTAGATCAACCAACAGTAAATACAACGGGATTTTCCCGCATCGGCGAGAGGCAACTTATTCGATGAAAGATTCCGCCTTTATCGTTTTTGAAGGACTGGATGGCTCTGGTACATCGACGCAGGCATCGCGGCTCTACGAGTACCTGCGGCGCTTGGGGACCCCCGTTGCTCTTACGACTGAGCCTTCTAGCGGGCCAATTGGGCAACAAATTCGCAGCGCATTCAGTGGGCGCCTGCGCTTTTCCTCAGAAGCATCGACATTCGACCGGCAGATGGCCTATCTTTTTGCCGCGGACCGGTTCGATCATCTTAACAATGACATTGACGGAATTCTTGGACAGCTTAAGTCGGGTGTCAAAGTCATTAGTACTCGATACTTTTTCTCGTCTTTTGCATATCATTGTACATCAGAAGATGACTTTGAAATCGTCAGGACGTTAAACTCAGCGTTTCCAAATCCAGATTACACAATTTATGTTGACGTCCCGGTTGAAGTCTCTCTAGAGCGCCTCGCGAAAAGAAGCAGCTTAGATACCTATGAAAACGAAGAGAAGTTAAGGAAGGTAAAAGATAACTACGATCGTATATTCTCTTCTTATCATGGAAGATTTCTTAAAGTGGACGGAACTCTAGCAGAGCTAGATATACACAAAGAAATTTTGGAATTTGTTTTGTCATGAATATTGACGCAATGAAATACTCAGAAATCAATAATTTTGAAGAAATAATAAATATGGCATCTGCTGTAGTCCAGGCGGAGGATGGGGATGTCTCGATGAATTTCACGATTCAGGTGAAGTTCTCTACCGACCTACTCAGGGCGCCTCAGCTTCAAGATGTATCTGATCTCGCGATGAGCTGGCAAGCCGTTAAGCCACCGGAAGAACTTCATTTTTCGCACGGCCAGTTCATCGGAGAAAATGGGATAGATTATATAATAACAGAACTTGAGAATAAGCCAGATAGCAATCGTGCGCTTATGTCTCTCATCTCTCAGCAGCATCTTCTAGAAAGTGGCGATAACCCCATCCCATCGTTTATGATTCTTCAGTTTTCGCGGAGCGGCGATACGTTGTATGCGACAACGTACTTCCGGGCACTGGAAGTTTCTAAGTTTCTTCGCATAAATATCGAAGAAATCCGCCAGGTGTGCGAGCGTATTCGGAAAATCGAACTCGATCTAAAAGAAGTTCGGCTGACAATATTCGCATTTCGCGCATACCACAATCCGAGCATAAACACTCTTCAAGTACCTCAACTCGATCGGCTCGGCGAAGCTCGAATAGTCAAAAAACTGGAGAAGGCGCCATGGGAATTCGCTTCACTAATCAAGGACAAAAAGAAGCATAGCACTGTTGTTACCTGGCACGCTTTTGAGGCGCTAGCAAAGATACTCGAAGATAAAATTCTCTCTGAAGATATCCCAGCGCACCCAAATAAGGCTCGTGTAATATCGTTGCTTCGCAAGGCTATTGACCAGAGCCAGAAGCTAGCCGAGGTGCGTAGAAAATCATCACACCACGATGATATCCAAAAGCTGGTTGCTGAGCTGGCAACAACGCTTGATAAGCTCGTTCTGGAGTTTGAAAAATGGAAATGACCGTCTCGTCACTGCAAGAGTTTCAACGTGTGTTCGACGATGCTCACGTTGGTCGCATACCATTTTTGGATGATAAATCAGGCGATAAAATGCAGTCTCTGGAGCACTTAGTTGTTTGCTTGGTTGGCGAACTCGGCGAATTTGCAAATCTCGTCAAGAAAGTTCGCAGAGGTGATTTTGAATACGATCAGGCTTCTGGAGAATTGACGGCCGAGCTTGCAGATATATTTGCATACACATTGAAGACTGCAAATCTAATGCGGATTGATCTTACCTCAGCGTATTTGGATAAAATGAAAGAAAATGAGGAAAGATTTAAGAAATACGAGCCGTAGATGGGCTTAAAAAGAATGGCTAATCTGCTATCTGGAGATTTCTGAATTGCTCGACATCGACCTAGACATAGCGAATATGGAAGAACTTTGCCTTAGTCGTTTGCGGACGCAATCAAAACTAGAAGGTGAACGCCTGGTAGTGGTATTGTTTGGGCCTCCCGGTAGCGGAAAATCAGCGATAGCTAGCGCCTTACTTCGCGAAATGGCGCACAAGTACAGTGTTTATGTGGAGGATTATAAGAGCAACGAACATCTCGATAGCGCCCTGTTGGGTGAAATGGCTGCGCCGGCTGAAAGCCAGAGGTGGTTTCTGGAGAAATACTCCTCATTTCTACGCAGGGCCGATCTCAAAAAGATCGTAATCCTTGACCAAGATCCATTGGCTGTACCGTTGGTATATGGGCGCAAGTTCTTTGACGAGAAACTCATGTCAGCAGCTGAATACAAGCAGCACATTATTGATGCTCTTGACCTGGAGAGTCAGATCGATTTTTTGAGCGGCAGGCGAATAAAAATATACATAAAATCTGAATTCGATACCTTACTTCAACGCTGCTCATCGAAGGAATTCGCTACGAGAGAATGGCTCGGGAATATCTTCGGTAGATTTGAGGAGAAATTCAAGGGCGCTCATCATGTTATTGTTGAAAACAATGATGTCACGCTCGAAAATTTGTTTGAAACTGTGTCATCTCTAGTCGAGATGCATTCGTCGGATTAGAAAATATCCAATTGCGTGTATTCGACGTCAATATTAGGTGGTCGCGTTCGGAAGCTGTTTGTAGTTTTTGTGTTTTACTTAATGATCATACTTAAGTCTGTTTAATTACTCCCTTGTTATAAAACCGACAGTAAATCCAAAAATTCGGCCTATTTTGAATAATGTTTCCAGCGTCGGGTTTGCCGTGCCAGCTTCGATCTCCGCAACTTGTCGCCTGGTAAGCGACAGCGTTTTGGCAAACTCTTCCTGCGTCATGCCGAATCCTTTGCGGATTTCAACAACTGCTTCAGGCAGCCGTAAGTCTCCGTTTCGCGCACGCTCCGCAAGTGTTCGCCGATTTTCAAGTATCTCCTCTTTCGTAGGCTTCTTCCATCGAGCCATTTAGTGATCCTTTGCCATCATTGACACGCGGCCAGAACGCTGTCCGCTATCGCGACACAGCGCCCCATTGCTCGATCCAGAATATCCGGAGACGCTCCCATTTCTTTCGCGATTGCCGGAGCCTGGCGCAGGCATTCGGCAAATATGGCAAGCGTAGCTGCTAGAGCCCTCTGCTCATCAGAGTCGTGCATCAGTTCAGTGCAAATACGCTTCCAATCCGGAAGATGGTCGCGACCTCCGTCTCGCATCATGGCCCACCGGGTGGAGCGAACAATTCCCTCCTTGGCGAGCCGCATTGGCGCGAAATCAAAGAGTGGGGACAGGTGGATCGTGCCGTCCTGGTGTTTGCTCAATGCGGAATTTCGACCGTGATTATCGGGGTTCCCGAGTGCCAGGTTGGCGATATCGCGCTTCAGGTATTCGACAATGTCCGCGAAAGGATCGGCCGAATATCGGCGCAGAACATCGATATAGGCCTCATGCGTGCCGACATGGCCGAAATCGGCGACGCCGACCGCGGACACGAGGCTTTCCTGCCCCAGTCGGACGGTTCCGCCGCCTTCTCTCTTCTTCCGGTCAAAACGAGGAATGATCAAGACGCCTTCGGCATAGGTCGAAGGTTCGCTGACATTCAGACTGACCTGCCACTGAAGTTTCATCCGGCTGCGATTAGAGCCTCGGCGGTTTTTGATACGCCAAATGGCGGTGTGTTAGCAACCGGCGGAAACGCGAAGCTTCCATATTGCGTAGCGTTGGAGCCGGTTGCGGCGATGATCCCGGCATAGTCCGCCGGGGTTTGGTATCCGAGCGATGAGTGCGGCCGGAAATTGTTATAATCGTCGGCCCATTCTGCGATGGCGCTGCGGGCATGATCGAGCCCGAAGAACAGGCTCTCGTTGAGCAGCTCGTCGCGCATGCGGCCGTTGAAGCTCTCGACATAGCCATTTTGCATCGGTCTTCCCGGCGCGATGTAGTGCCACTCGACCTTGTGATCCTTCGACCAAGCAAGGATGGCATTCGAGGTCAGTTCGGTCCCGTTGTCTGAGACAATCATGCCAGGCTTACCTCGTCGCTCGATAAGCGTCGTCAGTTCTCGCGCGACACGGCGACCTGATATCGATGTGTCCGGGATCGCCGCCAGGCATTCGCGCGTGACATCGTCGACTACATTGAGGATGCGGAAGCGCCTGCCGCAGGCGAATTGATCGTGGACGAAATCCAGAGACCAGCGGGCATTGGCCTTTGCTTCGACGAGGATCGGCGCACGCGTGCCGACGGCACGCCGCCTGGCTTTCCGTTTGCGCACGGAAAGACCTTCCTCGCGATAGAGCCGATAGATGCGATTGACCCCGGAAGGCTCTCCGTCTCGCCGGAGCAGAATGAACAGCCGTCGGTAGCCGAACCGTCGTCGCTCGTTGGCTAGATCGCGCAGCTTCGCTCGCAACTCGACCTCAGGCGGCCGAGAGGATCGATAACGGATCGTCTTTCGATCTGCGGATATGATCTGGCAGGCCCGCCGTTCCGAAAGACCCATGATGGCCTTCAGGTGCGCGACAGCGTCACGCTTGGCGGCAGGCCCTACCATTTTTTTGAAAGAAGCTCGCGGAGTGCGGCTGTATCCAGCATCTGTTCGGCAAGCAGCTTCTTCAGCTTGGCATTCTCGTCCTCCAGAGCCTTGAGACGCTTGGCCTCAGACACTTCCATGCCGCCATATTTGGCTTTCCAGTTATAAAAGGTCGCCTCGGAAATCCCGTGCCTACGGCAAAGATCAGCCGCTTTCGCTCCGGCTTCCTGCTCCTTCAACACTGCAATGATCTGCTCTTCCGTAAATCGCTGCTTCTTCATAAGTCCGTCCTCAATGGGCCGAACTCTAATCCATTCTGGAGGAAATTCTCAGTGGCAGGTCAGTAGAGGCCAGCGGAGATAAAATACGCCGCACCGCGACTTCACGAGATATGCCGGATTGAACAAATGAATGTTCCCCTTGGATGTCTCCCCGAGAAAATCCCAAATCTAAGTTGTTGATTTTAAACGAAATGGTGGGCCCGGAGGGACTCGAACCCCCAACCAAGCGGTTATGAGGCGCTTGAACAGCCTGGGGCAATGTTGCCCATGGTCACCATGCGGTTCGAACCTCTTGAAATCGTTGCGTTCGACGGCGTCGGGAGGTTTCCTCGTCCGACGCCGAAAATCCCTTCGGCAGACACTTCGTTGACCAAGCGTTGACCCGGCGAGGAGTGCAGCCATGACCAGAGCACGCGCTTTGGAGACCGAACGGATCGAGAAGTTTCGCCTCGAAAAGGGCGAAACGCGCCACGAGTGGCGCGATGGAAAAACGCCGAACCTGGTGATGCGGGTCGGCCGACGCGACAAGGTTTTCATTTTGGTGGTCCGGTGTCCCGGGGAAAGAGACCCAAGCCGCCTCAGGATCGGCCGGTTTCCGGAAACGACGCTGGAGCGCGCCCGCGAGGTGGCCGCCGAATGGAACGCGATGATCTACCGCGGGCTGGACCCGAGGGAGGAGGCCAAGCGGCTTGAGCGGGAGGCGGCCGTCGACCAACGGAGGACGTTCCGTTCGGCGCTGACGGACTACATCGCCTGGCTGCCGAACAAAAAGCGTAACCGCCATGCCCGGGTGGACGGCGTCGCTCTCGAATCGGAATTCCTCGACGCAGACCGCAACGGCTGGATCGACAAGGCGCTCGCGGACGTCACCAAAGCCGACGTCGGCGTGCTGATCGACAACATCCGGGACAGGGGCGTACCCGGCCGGGCATTGCAGGCCCTCGAGCTGATCAGAGGGTTCTTCGGGTGGGCGAACGGACCTGCCCGGTACGAAGGCTACGGTCTGCCGGGCAACGTGACGGGCAACCCGGTCGCCGATGTCACCCCGGGCTCGATGGAACTGGAAAGGGGGGTAAGAACGAGGACACTCGACGTTGCCGAGTTGCGGGCGTACTGGAGGGCGGCGACGGCAATGGCCTATCCGGACGGGCCGCTCTACAGGCTGGTCCTGTTGACCGGCGGGCGGCGCGGGAACGAGGCCAAGGGCATCCGCTGGTCGGAAATCGACATCGGGAACAAGCTTTGGACCATCCCGAAGGAACGGGTGAAACACGGTGATGAGCTCCTTGACCTCTATGTCGTACTCACCGACGAGGCTATCGCGCTGCTGCAGGAACTGCGGCGGGGACAGCCGCAGGGCTGGGGGGACTGCATTTTCAGCGTGACGAACGGCGAAACACCCTACACCGGATACGACTTGGACGAATTCCGCGCGCGGGTGGAGCAGGAATTCGGCAAACTCGTGCCCGGATCGGTGATGGACAGTTTTTGGCTGCACGACCTGCGGCGGGTCGTCCAAACGGCGCTGTCAAAACTCGGCGTTCCGGATGTGGTCGCGGACTACATCAACGGGCACCGCAAGAAGCGGGACTACAACCAGGACCGTTTCATCGCGCCTTGCCGGAAGGCGATGCGGCAGTTCACCGACAGGCTGCTGCTGGTTCTCGACGGTTCCGCCGCCGGTTTCCGGGCAGACGATCCGCACACTGACGAATAAGCGAGCGCCACGGGAGGCAGGCATGACGAAGCATAGGGACGCCCAACTCATCTCCAGGCGTGAACTGTACGATCTGGCTTGGTCGATGCCGGGCAAAAAGGCGGGAGCTACCTTGGGCATCTCGGGAGAATATTTCGGCCATATATGTCGCGCCCTGGAAATACCGCATCCAGGGCGCGGCTATTGGAGGAAAAAGGCGGTCGGCGTCGCCGGCCCCCCGCCCCCGTTGCCGCCGGCGTCACGTGGCGTGGCGGATGGCTGGAAACCAGGAGACTCCGCAGAGAACGGCCGCGCCTGGCGGTCCGAACCGCAACCGCAGGGACCTCCTACCTTCGTGGATTTCCAAGACAGCAGGCGGCTACACGAGCTCGTCAAGCCCGCTGCAAAGGCTCTTCGCAACTCCCATCCGGATCGGCACAGACATTATCTCAATCCCACGACACAACGGCTGATCGACATCGCCTGCTCGAAAGACGGCCTCGAAAAATGCCTGCGGTTCACCAGCGACCTGTTCAAAAGGCTCGAAGCCCCGACAAACGGCTACCGCGTCGCGATCGCGGCAGCGACCAAGGGCTTCATCCGGGCAACCATCGATACCGAGACGGAAGCGGCGGTGCCGGGGAAAAGCGGCTTTTCGCCCTCGTGGCGTCCGCTCCGCCCGACCGTCGTCTCCGTCCTCGGTGTGTCGATCGGTCTTGCGGTCGTGGAAACGAGCAGGCGGACGAAGATGAGGTACATCGGCCACGGCCGCTTTGTTCTCGACAGCGGCCGGCTGGAAGACTATGTGCCACCGACTTGGGTCGAGACTCAAAACGTCCCCACAGGTTTGTTAAGGCTCACCGCCTACAGTCCGTTTTACGGCGTTCCGTGGCAGCGGCAGTGGACGGAAAAGCCAGGCAAGCTGTTCTCGTCGCAGCTCGACGAAATCGTCTCGGGGCTGGTGGCGGGAGCGCACGAGCTTTTTCTCGCGCTCGACGAGGCCGGCATCCAGCCAGGATAGGGGGCGGCTCCACTCGGCGTCAACCTCTGTCGGCCAGCCACTTGAGCACTTCTAACACCCGGAAGCCCTTGCGGCCGTTCGGATCGTCCGTCAATAGGCGATACTCCGGGAATGTGCCCCTTTCGACCATTCGCATGATCTGGCTCCTGGACAGGGAGGTGATATCGCAGGTCTCCTTCATGCTGAAGAAGCCACGCGGGTCCCTTGCTATCAATCTCCGTTTGTCCGGCACCCGGCGGCGCGAACGTTTCGCGTTCTCGACGTCCCCGCCGGCCGAAAGGGGTGCGCGGTTTTCGGCAGAACGGCTCGACTGGCAGGGCGTTTTCGGGCATCGGGGAACAACCGCTTCTTCCGCAGCGGGTCGGTGCTCCGGCGGGGGATGCTGCGCTGTCTCGCCGCCGTCCCGCTCGGGGGAGACGCCGTGTGGATCGGAAATCGCCCGAGGGTTTTCGGGTCTGGTGGGAGGCCGCTTGGCCATGGCTGTTACTTTCGGCGTCGGTTCAGGATACCGAAAGAGGAAAACACAGCTCCGGCGCGGAATCAAAAACGGCAGTTAATGCGTCGAAAAGCCCCCACGAAATGCAGAAACCACGTTGGCGTTGGCCCGGTCCCAGGACGATTCCCGGTTCGCCCAATGATGTGGCAGTAGCGGGATTTCCAGACACGCAAGGCGGACCCCGAGGCCGATATACGAGACCCGTCCCGATCTGAAGCTCAGAAACTCCACTCCCTTGCCTACGTAGAAATCGCGGAGGTCATCGTGGCTCTTCCTGGTGGAGGCCCCTCCACGTTCGAGATTTCCCACCTGTCTTGACGTCAGGAACGATTTTTTCGCTACGTAGCTTTCCGTGAACCCCAAGAGCGCCCGCGCGGCAGAAAAATTCACATCGTGAGGTAAGGACGGCGCGAAGCTCGTGAACACGTCTCTTAATTTCCAGCATGCACCTGACCCGCGCATGGTGCCGGTGTTCTGGTCAAATGTCCCGACGAATTCGATGCCCGCCCGGTGGTAATAGTTCCGGAGCGCGGCAGTCAACTTCAACGTCGCGCCGAATCCCGACTCGCACGCCGCCACCGATTTGCGGCACATCCCCACGGACGCCGCCAATTGGGGCTGGGTGAGCCCCAAGAGAGCCCGGGCCGCTCGTAGCGCGTCCGGCGCGACATAACCGACCGAAGCGACGTGGCGTTTTTTTTCCTCATCGCAATCGATCATGACGGGGCCGACGTAGACGAAGATACCGGTTCCGGCGGACCGGAAGACCAGCGGACGCCGATGCCGAAATAAAGGTTGGCAACCGGATCGCCCCAGCCGAGGAATTCGATGCCGACGTTTTCGTAGAACGTCAGAAGCGCTCGGTGCGACTCCTCCCAAGCCTTTCCGAGTTCCAGGCTTTTGACGGTGGCGCGGCTCAGCCCGGCCAATCCGGCGATCTCGTCCTGCCCTTTGTTCAGAAGAGCACGGGCGGCCCGGAACGACACGCGCGTCTCCTCGGCGTGAAACCTCGTCTTTTCGGCCTTGCCGACATCTCGCGAACTCGGTCCCGACCATCTGGCCCCGGCGCGGGCGACTTCCTTGCCGATGGAGAAATCACCGAGGAGTTCGATGCCGGCGGCGGAATAGAAATCGACCAGTTCGAGATTTGTGCCTATCCGCGAGTAGGAGGTCTCGACAACAGTCAGATATCTTTGAGGCACGCCAGCTGCCTCCGCAGCGGCGCGCTGCGACAGGTTCATCAGTGCGCGAGCGACGCGGAGGGCGTCCGGTGGGGCAGCTATCCTCATCCGCTCGACAAACCGGCCCCCAAAAAAAATGTCAAATGATACCGTTTGAGGTCTTTTAATATCTCATACGGAGTCTATAAGAGTCCTTATGACTTGCAAAAAGAGGTCAAGACTCGGAAGGCTCATGATGCAGTACGATGATTCGATTTCTCGCTCTTTCTCCTTGGACGGAACGAGTCCCATCAACGCCACGCGTCTCGCCGACTTCGAGCGACAGGGCGGAGCGCTAATGGCCCCCGCCACGGCCGTTTACGCCGAGCTGGACGATTGCGCGTCGTCGCGCCGAGGATGCCTTGGGATATGGTTGAGGATGGCTAGAGGCAACGAGGTCGCTGTCGGCTGCACCTGCGAGGTTCTCGATGAGCCAAGGCGGATCGAGCCCGGTTTTCTCGAACCGATTGGAGGACAATGATGGAATTCGACTCGCTTGAATCGCGGTGGAAATGGTCGACTGCGGCGAACACGATTGAACGACTGCGCAGTCTCGCGGACGATCTTGAGGCCTTAGCGAAAGGGTGGCTCCCAGACCGTCCCACTGCGGTGATGACTTCCTGGTCGTACGCTACTCGAGCCGCGCCATGCCTTGTGGGCAACGCGTTCGGCCACCCGAAGATCGATGACAACCGACGCGCCTTCACGAGCGAAGTCTTTTACGTCGATCCCAGCCGCCGTTTGGCGCGCACGCTGTCACGTTGGTACAGGTTGGGTACTTACGAACCGCTGGAAGCGATACCCGGGATTTCATCGGTCCGGGACCACTAGAAACGACCTGCCACTCACTCAACTAGGAGACTTCGATGCCGTTCAAGCAATCCGGCAAACGACTTCGCGTGCCATGGCGGTTGAAGCTGGATGAAAACGCTTTGCCCGTGACGTTGCCTGTGTTCATGGCCTACTGCACCGTTGCGGGCGCGCTTCGCTCATGGAACAGGATCGGCACCAAGGCGATCGTGACATTGGTCACGACGGACGATTTCTATTACCCGCTATTCGCGGAAGCCGCGCGGTTCTTCGCTTCCCAAATCTGGGATGGCCAGAGGTTTCACGGGAACGTCTTGCAATGGACCGACAAGAATTTTCGCCACGAGGCGGAGGCGCTTCGTGACGAGCGGGCAATACTGTTTGCGTCGCCGTCCTACCAAATTCAAGAGGACGATCGGTTGCTTTCGGATGCAATCGTGCCGCTTGGCCCTCGCTTGATTAGACATGCCGAGGCCGCGTTGAGGAGAGCCGGACTACCGATCAATGACGAGACCGTTGAGCTTCTGCTGACGGAGCCATGGTCCCGTTTAAGCAGGGCCTTCCAAGACCGCCGCCACCCATTGCAAGCGATACAGCGTCTGCGAAGTCTTCCAAAAGTCATCCCGCCAGGGGAGCCGCAAGCCGAGGGGCCGCCATTGGCTGCCGGTCCGACACTTGCAGAGATGCATGGGTATGGCGGCCTCATTGAGTGGGGATACGACCTTGCGAAGGATATCTCAGACTTCAAAGCGGGCATCATCCCATGGAGCAATGTCGACAACGGAGTCTTGATTTCGGGACCGCCGGGCGTCGGCAAAACCATGTTCGCCACTGCGCTGGCCAACACCTGTGCGGTTCCGCTCATCTACGGGTCGGCTTCGCGATGGCAAGAGGCGGGTGCACTCGACGAGCACCTGAAGGCAATGCGGGCGTCGTTTGCCGAGGCCAAGGAAAGGGCTCCGTCAATCCTGTTCATCGACGAAATCGATGTCTTTGGCGCGCGCAGTGAGCGGGATCGCAACAGCGCCTATATGCGTTCAGTCATCACGGCGTTGCTTCAGTTGCTCGACGGGTTCGAACGCCGTGAGGGGGTGGTCGTCGTGGGAGCTTGCAACTACCCCGACCTTTTGGATTCGGCGGTTAAAAGGTCAGGCCGATTGGATCGACACATCACTGTCCCGTTGCCGGACGCAACCTCGCGGAGGTTCATTCTCAGACTTCATTCCGGCTTGACCTTGTGTTCCGCCGACTTCGAGTTGTTCGATATGGCGACAGAAGGGCTGACCGGTGCGGATATCGAGCGCCTTGTGCGCGATGCCAGACGGGCAGCGCGACGGCAGTCAGAAATGCTGAGCGTGGATCACATCATCCGTCACCTTCGACCACTTATCAAACTTCCTGAGGCGTATGTGCACTCATTGGCTGTCCATGAAGCGGGGCACGCGCTTGTAAGTCATGAGGTTGGCTACGCGAAGGTCTCCGACATCAGAATTTCGCGCTGGCGGGTGGAAGGCGAATACCGGGCGCTTGGGTGCGTCGAATACGATGTCGATGTGGACCGTCCCCGCTCAAAGTCCTTCTTTGAGAACGCGATCGCCGTCTGTTTGGGTGGCATCGCCGCGGAGATCGAGGTCCTCGGTTCGTTTTCTCAAGGAGCTGCCGGCGACGATGCAGCCGATCTCAATCGAGCAACTGAGCTTGCGACGGCCATGGAGGGCGCTTTCGGGATGGGACATACGCTGGCGGTCGAGAAGTTCAGTCCAGACGCCCTCGCCAAAATGCGATCCTCCAGTCCTGAGCTTCGTCGGGAGATACACAACGTCCTCGCCAAGGAGCTGGAACGCGCAAAGTCTATCATTCGTATGCAGCGGGCTGCGCACGAGGCGTTGGTAACCCGGCTCGTCGATGTCGACCAAATCTCTGGAGCCGAGGCTGTCGAGATCATTCGCAATCATCGTCGGCCAACTGTCAGTCTTGCCAAGACAGAACGAAGGGTGGCCATGTGATGTCAAGGAAATCTAAGTCGCCATCAACGATTATCAGAAAACCTGCGCCCGGTTCGCTGGGAGAGGCATTGGAGGAGATCGGCTTCCAGCCGCTCGGCCGCCGAATAGGTGTGAGTTCCATCAAACAAGCAAAGCCAGGCGTTCCGTCATGGCTGGCTTTCGTTGTGGAGTTCATCTCGAATGCATTGCCACGTGATCCGGCAGGCAACTGGGAGCATCTCCACATAGGTGCCTACGAGACAGCGTGCGAACTCCTGGTCAAGCTCGGGTGCGCAATCGACAATGGCACAGGGGCGATCCCCGTCGCGGAACCCAAGCTGCCAGAGGTCACCCCGCGCTGGGACGACGTCGCGACCCTGGTGGTCTGGGTCGCGGCTCAATCCGGCTACATCGGGTTCCGCCATTTTCCCGGTGCACGGAGTCGTCCCATCGCGGCTGGACTTGCGCCCGCGAACGTTCGCGCCGCGCACGGATGTGGCCCGGGTTACCTCGCGGACGAGGCGTTCCCGGCGTTTCAGAGCCTCGGCTTGATTCTAGGAGGGAGCTGGACGGCAGTCGCGGAGACGGTGCTTTGGAGGGACAATCCGAAAGAGTGGGGACTGGATTTCACGAGCGACCGCCGCTTCCTTCGCGCCCGCGATCTAGCGGTCGCTACGGTGCCCGAAGGTATCGCAGAGAAGATCAAGCAGCACGCGGAAATACGCGAGGAGCAAATCGTTGAGTGGCTGGAGCTGGCCCATAGCGCGCCGGGCATATCCAGGAACAGGCACGATGCACTCAAATCGCTTCAGTTTTGGAGTGAGCACATTTTGGACGGCATTTTCGAAACAAACTGGCGGTTAGCGGATGGATGGCTTTCTCCCACCGAGTCACAGCGCGGCCTTGGGTTAAGGTTCGACCCTTTGGCGATAAGTATGCGAATGGCGTTCGCCGAGCGTTACCTACCGAAATACCCTCATCTCTGGAGGTGCTAATGAAGCTATGGATTTTTTCCGACCTTCACCTGGAATTTGGCTCCCGCTTCGATGTCGATCCTCCATCTGACGCGGACGTCGCAATATGCGCGGGGGACGTGTTGACGAAAGGCGTAGTCCCCAGCTTGAGATGGTTGGGCGAACGCCTTTCCCGGAGAATTCCTGTGATCTTCGTCGCAGGCAATCACGAATACTACAACCGGTCCATCGTGGAGGGCATAGCCGAGGCCAAGGCGGTTTCCGAGTATCCAAATCTTCACTATCTTGAGAACGGCCAAGTCGACATAGACGGGATTACGTTCGTCGGGGGAACGCTGTGGTCCGACTTTCATCTCTTCGGGTTCAAGCCTGAAGTCGCGATGGCCTACGCCGCTCATGACATGAACGATTACAAGAAGATCAAACATTCAAAGACCCCGTATGTGAAGTTCAAGCCGACGCATTCCTACAGGATACACGTCGAGACAAGAGACTTCATCGCGAACGAGCTACGGAAGAGGCGCGGTCAGAAGGTCGTTGTCGTCACTCACCACGCGCCGTCTCCGCGTTCGATAGCACCTCAATTTCGGGCAGACCCCATTTCGGCGTCCTACGCGTCTGATATGGAGGACTTGATTTTCGAGACAGGCCCCGCACTCTGGGTGCATGGTCACGTACACCATCACAACGATTATATGCTCGACGCTTGCAGGGTGGTGTCCAACCCTCAGGGCTACCCGGGGGAGAAAACTGGCTTCGACCCGGCTTTCACCGTC
The DNA here is from genome assembly GCF_040546565.1 of Rhizobium sp. OAE497. NCBI lineage: Bacteria > Pseudomonadati > Pseudomonadota > Alphaproteobacteria > Hyphomicrobiales > Rhizobiaceae > Rhizobium > Rhizobium sp. OAE497. Next base: position 2,417,830 of record NZ_JBEPOA010000001.1, on the reverse strand, counting down.
CAGATCGGTACTGATAATAGCTCCGGTGACGAGCTTCCCGACGACGTCTTGAAGCGCGAGCGCGGAGGTCCGACCTAGGGAGCTCGACGACCTCGGAAAACCCGCGCTGCGGTGCAGTCACTGTGGCATCGCTGCCGATGCTGCGCTCTCGTCGATGAAGGTTTCATAGGATAGTCTGAGACGCGCCTTGGTGAAAATTTCGTAGGCGGCGGCAGCATCAATCATAAGGAAACCGGCAAAGAATGGTGAACAACCTGTACTATAGTACGAGCGAATCGAAGCGAACGTTCCGGGGCCCAGATGATGTCATTGAACGATCACGAGTTTGGTGGGCAGCATACTGAAATAAAGCTCGAAATTGTTGAGAAATATCTCAAGGCGTATTCCATTGCTCTGCGGCGAAAGTTCAACTCACTTTGGTATATCGACGCTTTCGCTGGAACAGGTTCGCGAACAGTTAGAATCGAGGCCAAGGATGGTGACCTTTTTGACGAGCCCGTCCCTGAGCGCGTCGAAAGCCGGAGAGGTTCGGCCAAAATTGCCCTGGACATCGAGCCTAAGTTCGACCGCCTGATATTCATGGATCGGAAGCAGGCGCACTGCACCGCGTTGGAAGGGCTCAAATCGTCACACCCCGATCGGGACATCCATGTCCTGAACGGAGATGCGAACACCTTTATCCAAGAGAATATCAACCGAGTAAGCTGGTCCTCCCGCAGAGCCATCATGTTCCTCGATCCCTATGGGATGGAAGTCGCCTGGGAAACATTGCAGGCAATTGCCCGGACCAAGGCAATCGATCTCTGGTTCCTGTTTCCTCTCTCGGGGCTTTACCGACAGGCCGCGCGGAATATAAGTGCTGTCGACGCAACCAAACGCAAAGCGTTGACCAATATGCTCGGTACCGACGAATGGGAGGCTGAGCTTTACAGTCCGGTTCCTCCGTCCACCGACCTTCTCGGTGAGCTCGATGCGCCGGAAGAACGTCAGCGAAACGCAGACGTCGCAGGCCTTGAAGCGTACGTTAAGCGGCGGCTCGAGACGATTTTCCCTTTGGTCGCCGATCCTTTTCCATTGCCGCCGCAACGTAGACCACAACGGTTTTCGCTTTTCTTTGCAGCGTCAAATCCATCGCCAAAAGCTATTGAATTGGCTAACCGGTTCGCGCGTCACATAATCGACGCCGGCATCTCGTCCCACGTACGACCACGATAAGATCGTCCGGCCTTCTTTTTGTTGAAGCCTCCCCATTGCTTGAAGAAGAAAGCCGTGTCGGAATCGGTACATAGGTCAAAGATTTCATCGATCCAGGCGGGGTCCATCGGTCGCGCGTTCGGGCCTGACTCGCCTCCGACAATTGCCCAGTGGATGCCTTCCAACCTACCGCTCGCCACGGAGCCGATCAGTGGTTCGAAGGACACGAACCGGATCGCCGCCGGGACTTCACGCAGCTCGTCCAGACGGTGGATTACCGCGCCATCCTCGACGCTCGCGCCTAGCCAGACATTTGGTAGAACGCTGAACCCGCTTTGGAGAACAGCGGCCATTCTGTCCGGCCGCTTGGTAAGTATCTGGTATGTGTGGCGAGGGGTCTGCGCCATCACCGACCAGACCTTGCTGATGAAGTCGACCGGAACGTTCGGGTGGAAGAGGTCCGACATAGAATTAACGAAGACGTTCCGAGGCCGTGACCAGCCCATCGGGACCTGCAAAGCCGTTTCGTCGAGAACGAGCGTGCCGGTCCATTTCGCACGGCCGCCTGATTTGCGTGTTAGGCCGCGATACTTGTTCACCCCCATGGCTTCAAGGCGAGCGGCCATGCGCATGGCATAGCAGTTGGTGCAACCGGCACTCATGATAGAGCAGCCCGCTACTGGGTTCCAGGTCGCATCCGTCCATTCAATGGTAGTGTCGGCCATCAGTAGCTCCAAATTGCCGCCATTGTACCATGTTTGGTAAAAAAATCCCTAATATGCTGCCTTTTCTGCCGCCAAAGCGGCACGCTGACTTGGTCGTCTCGCGCCTGCTCGGCTTTTTTAGATCACGCAAAATGGGTCATACCGGATGCGTGATGTCCGAGGGATCATAAGCCGCGGAGAAGTTCCTCGCCCCGTTGTTCTGGTCGCCACCTTAACTCGGCTCGAGAGCCGGAGAGGCTCAGCTTGATCTGTTGGGCGTGTCGATGCCGCTCCCCGCCCGGGAGATGGATTCCAGAACTGCGACATTCACTCTACGATCTGTCGAAGGGCAAGGGAAATTTCCTTCGATCCAGAAGGAGCTAGTTAATTAAATCCTCTATGAACTCTGAGCCGGGGGCGACCGCGGAAATAAAAAGATGGTCCCGGGCACGGGTTGCGGCGACGTAGAGCAATTGTCGCTCTGTCGCTACGACTTCGTCCAGCTCGAACTCGTCGGCGACGTCGTTGACCCGCGCCGCCAGCGGCAGGATACCTTCATCGCATGCGACGATCAGGACAGCACGGAACTCCAATCCTTTTGCGAGATGCATCGTACCGATGAGCAGTGCCTCTTCCGGGCCTCGCCCGGCAAGCGATGAAACTGTCGCGACGGCAGCCAGTTCGGCGACCTTCGATGCACGAGCGATTTGATCGTTTGATCGACAGAAGATGCCGATTTCGTTGGCTGGTATTCCCTGTTCCAAGAGGTTGCGAAGGAATTGCGACGCAGCTGTGGCCTCCTTTTCCGTTGTTGGTGCAACGACGATAACCGGCTCGACACCATCGAAGACAGACACAGTTCCCTTGCGCTGATCCTCCTCACCGTCGAAGTCTCGGACGCTTTCGGGAAGCAGCCGATCCGCCATCCTTCTTATCTGATGCGAGGTGCGATAGTTGACCTTGAGCGTGAACGACCGCCCACGCACGTCAATACCCAGGCCCTTCCAAGAGAATGGCTGTTGGAAGATGCGCTGGCCGATATCCCCGGCGAAAAAAAGCGAGTCCGGTCGGTTGGGCACGATGGCGTTCAGGAACCGCAATTCGGAAACGCCGAGGTCCTGGGCTTCATCGACGACTACATGCGTGTAGGGCTTTTCGGCGCGGTCCCTATAGTGGTTGGTGACCACGGTGGACAGGTCGGCAGAGGTCAAAAGGGCTTTTGTTCGCAAAAGCTTGCGGACCCCCGCAAAGACCGTCCAGAGCTCTTCGCGCTGCTTCGAGCCAAGGCGGTTCTTACGCCCCATTCGCGGTACTGTTGCATAGCTTTCGGCGCTGTCGATCTGCCAAGCGTCGATCACGTGCTCCCATTCGGAATTGAGAAACTGAGGAGTATACCTCATCGCGTTGGCCGCATTCGCCGCGTCGTTGATAAGCGCCCTCAGTTTTTCGCGACTGACCAGATAGGCCCTCCGACCTGTCATGAGCGCGAACAGGTCAGCTGCCGCTTGCTCGAAGGACGATATGGTCACCCTGTCGGCGAGAGAGGGGGTGTCGGCAAGGAGCACGCCAAGCTTGCGCTTCAGCGCGGTGGCAAGCGGCTCCGAGAAAGTTGTCAGCAGCACCTTCGCCTGCGGCTCGTTGCGCAGAATGCGAGCGACACGATGCAAGGCGACCACGGTCTTTCCAGTGCCGGCCGAGCCGACCACACGCACCGGTCCAGCGTAGTCCCGGTCCACCAAAACCCGTTGCGAGGGATGAAGGAACACCGCCCATTTTTCGAACGGCTGGTCGAGCGCGGCGGCCAGTTCCTCATGCCCTTCTAGGATACGGAAGCGCCGTTGCGCATCAGGATGGCTATAAGGATCGGCGGCAACCGGCGCCGGCTTACTTAGGACGCCCGTTGCGGCATATTCCAGCAAGGCCTCGGCGGCTTCCTGCGGTAAGTGACCGGCGAGCGCGAAGAATCTGTCTTCGCTTGCGCCGAGAACATCCCTGATCCAGTCCTCGGGGACCCCGATAGACAGTGCGTCGTCGGAGGACAATTTCGAAAACAGCGGCAGGGCAGAAACCGACGGAGCGACCGGAACGAGGAACGGCAACTCTGGCTGTTGTGCCGGCGCCGGCTGGATCACGATTTCCTCGACCCGCTCCCGAACCTCGACAATCTGAAGCGCGCCTGTGCGCGGATGGGTCTCGATTCGCCGTCGTTCTGCCCATTTGTAGGCGTCGTCGTGGTGATCCACATAGGCGAGCATGACGCTGTCGCCTGTTTTGTGGATGATGATCCGCAAATCGCGATTGACTCGAACTGACCAGAAATTCGGGTCCTTTGACGCATCGATTCGGTGGAACTGCAGGCCCGGACGGTCGGGATCAGTCTGCAGGTCGAACGCCGTCAGCTTCACCTGTTTCTGTTCGTCATTCGTGAGTTTCGCGAGGGACGCAGTGAAGCTGTCGGCAAGGATCGTGGTCATTTTAACTCGCTCACCGCCATCGCTGCCGATGGCACCATTGTCAATTCGAATTCGCGTCCGGGAGGAGTCCAGCCTTCGGCCAGGACGCTCATCCAGAAAGGCGATTTATCCTCGCGCAAGTCGGGTTCCCAATCGAGAAGCGACGTCAACCTTCTCGCAAGTCCGCCATAAGCGCTGTTAGCTGCCTGATAGCTATCGCTTGCCAGTCCTTCACGGGCAAGGGTTCGCATTGTTGCCGTGCGACGCGGCGATGCAGCATGAATGCGAAGCAACGTGATTTCGCGATCCGAGAGATCGACAGCCTTGAAAGCTCCCAGGAACGCGTCGTGATCCGGTCTGGGCCGCAACGGGCGTGGTCGAGCCCAGGGTGCTGAGAGAGATTCCGGATCGAGAGTCAGATTCTGCCACCAGTGTGGCCCGGGCTCTTTCGGCCGAATGCGGGCGAATACAATAGGAGCACCGGATGCGACCCGTTCGCACAGTGCTCGCCGCTCGGCAAGATCATGGAGCTTTACGAACTCCGCGCCATAGCCACCAGCTTCGAGATGGTGGCAGAAGAGTTGCCATTCACCACGTGGGGCTTTGAAGCGCTTGTGGAGCCGCGTGTGGCAGGGTTTGCACAGCGGGAATGATTGCGGCGGCTGGAAGCTGAAAGGTTCGGAATAGTCCTCCGAATGCCATTCTCCTGGCGGTCGGTTCGGATCGCTACACATGGCGCAGGCCTCACCTTCGAACGGCGCATGCTTTCCCGTTAGCTTGCGATAGGCGGGAATGATGCGTGCTCGCTGCTGCCAGGAATATCCGTTGTAGGGAGCATTGCTCATCGCTGTTCCGACCATGGCATGTTAGATTTTCCAGCGATGCCCATCATCAAAATCCATATTGCCGGCGATGCCGGTCGAGATAGGTTCGCATCTTAGGACTCGGGGACCTCGACAGTTTCAAGCCTGGGGACACGAGGTCAGGGTATTCCTTCAAGCTAGAGCTGCAAACTAGCTGCCCGTCGTCGGAGAAAGAGATCAAGCCGCCATCAAACAACGCGTCAAGCGTTGCAATCAGCGGCAAGCCATTTTCTGGGTCCAGCCTTTCGGCATTGTCTGCATCCCGCCACGGAAGGATGTGCGAAGCTCTGAGAACGACGGAGAGATCGCAAGATGTTACCGCACATCGGTCTTGCCAAGATGCCAGCACTTGCTTTCGGAAGGTGCCTTGGCCAAGTCGAGCATCTATGAGCTGTTTGCGCTCCGTCACGCTGAGACTGCCGTCTTTCTCCAATTGCTCGATATCAGTCGCCGCCGGGCTGGTCGTGCCATATTGTGCGACAAGCGCTGGTTTCGGGGTGACTGCGACGATGTATCCGCCCGACTCCACGAACTCGGCGATGTCCTGGCCATCAGGCCCGACAAACTTCAGGCAGCCGCCATCCATGGAGCGATTGCGTCCGAGACGATCCGTGAAACGATAGGGGACCGGACGACCGATCTTCTCGAAAATCGCCACCAGATGTTGCTTGAAATAATCCGTGCGTAGACCGACGCCATCGCCATCGCTTTTGAGAGTTTCGCGGCGAAAAAGCGTATGGCTGGATTTCGAGAATGGCTGGGAGGCGACAGAGCCATCCTCTTTCACATAATCGGGAAGCTCTATCCGCAGGTCTTCAAACGGCAGCATAGGTTCGGCCATCCCTAAACCCCAAACACCTTCAACACCTCATCCCCGAAGTGATTGATCACCTTTACCGCGATCCGCCCCGTGCTCGGCCGCGCAAATGGCCGTGACGTATCCGCATACAGCGTCTCCCACGCATCCGGATCGATCTCCGCCTTCAGCGCCGTCTTTAGCGACTTGTAGGGGTCGTTCGCGCCGAGGAAGTAGGCGTGGCGGACGAAGAAACTTTCCTCGTCGTAATCGGTGTCGATGAACCAAGCGGCGATGCCCTTGACGTCGTCGGAGCGGATTTGACCGGTGGAGGGGTCGAAGACATCGACGCCGTGGACCTTGACCATGATCTCGCCGCCGGGAGCGTCGAGGATTTCGACATCCGGCTCGCCGAAGACGACGAAGAGGTTGCCCTTGCCAGTGTTCTTCAGGTCCTCTGCCATGTGCAGGTCGGGGTTCATGCGCGCCTTCAGGATGGCGAGCGGGCCGAGCCGGTTGAGGTCGGTGGCCTGGGCGTCAAAATTGAAGGCGCAGGCAATCAGCACGTCGAAGCGGGCGTCGGAGGCCTCGCGGGCGGCGGCGGTGATCTGGCTGCGGGTCAGCGTGCCAAATTCCGGACCGATGAGGATCGCCGCGCGCTTCTCCACCGCGCCGCCATCGGCATAGCGGCCTTCGGCGGCAATGTAGTTGCCCGGCCAGGGCTCGATGGAATTGAAGTGGATCGTGTCGGCCTTGGCCTGCTGGTGCACGCCAGCGCTGCGGAGATGCGCCAGGACCATCTCGCCGAAATCGGCCTCCGGCATGTTGGCCGGGGTGGAGGCGCGAGACGTGATCGCACCAGATGCGGCCAGTTTTTCGCCAACCGTATCCTCGCGAGCGGCGACGACACGATGCGGCGACAGGCTCTCGACGGTGAAGGGCCCGGCTACGCGCACCTTGGTCTTGTCCTCATAGGGGCGGTCATAGAGCAGTTCGACATCGGCGGCGCGGGCGATCGAGGCGTCGATCTCTTTCTGCCGGGCGATCCAGCCCTCCCACCAGCCGGCATGGAGCTTGCGCACCGCGGCGGTCGCCAAATGCACCTTGGCCTGTCCGTCCTTGCTGTCGAGCCAGGCGTCAAAATCGCGGGGGATGTCCCATTCCGCGAAGGTGGTGGAGAGAGCTTCGTTGAGTTGCCGGCGCAAAGGCTCCAGCACGCCCTGCCAGTTTTCCCAGATCACATCGATTTGGGAATTCTGCGCTACAGAGCTCAACATAATCCGAGGAGCGCGCTCAAAAACAAAACCTTGGCGAATATCTCCCGTTCCGGAGTCTCCTGCGACGATTTTGCCGGAAAGTTCCTGCTCCTTGGCACGGCCTTCGCGGCTGTCGGCGAGAAGGTAGTAGGGGTAGCGGGCGCTCATCAGCCGCGTACGTGCAAGCGCCAACGCAACCCGGGAGGTGTCGATAGAAATCCATCGCCGGGCCCAGTCCTCTGCTACAAAAGCGGTCGTGCCTGATCCGCACGTAGGGTCCAGCACGAGATCGCCAGGATCAGTCGTCATCAGGATGCATCGCTCGATAATTTTCGAATACGTCTGGACAACGTAAAATTTCTGAGCGGCGAACGTGCTCTCCTGTGTATCAGACCAGAAGTTATTGATGCGAACGACGGGGAAGTCGTCTGCATAGCGGACATACGACAACGTCTTGCTGACTGGAGCGAGGCGATTGGCACGTCTGAGTCGCTCCATTCCTGCGGGATTAGTTTTCCAAAAGCCGACCGTCGGGGTGAAGCTCTTACCTTCTATGTTCACCGGAAACCGCGCGTTTTGACCTCCGCTCTGACTGTTCAAAGGAGCGGTTATGAAGCGCCGACCCTCTACTTCCGATGAGCGCAGTTCTTCTGCCGTCAACCGCCGTCGATCACCGACCTCGCTCTCAACCCACGTATAGCCTTGATCAAGAGATTTTTGAGTGCGGGGCTGATAAAGCTGTCGGTACTTCAGATTTTTGGTATTTTTAGCGTACCAAACCAAGTAGTCGTTGACCGTGTCGATGGTTGCACCACCCTTTCCGCTGGTCTTGACAAATGGGATGGTTGCAACAGCGTTCTCCTCCCCGAACACCTCGTCCATCACCGCGCGGACGCGATGGACATTCTCATCACCGATCTGCACGAAGATCGACCCGCTTTCGGTCAAGAGTTCGCGCGCCACCATCAGCCGGTCGCGCAGATAGGTGAGGTAGGAGTGGATGCCGTCCTTCCAGGTATCGCGGAAAGCCTTGACCTGTTCCGGCTCGCGGGAAACGTCCTCCTTCTTGCCGTCCTTCACGTCTCGGCTCATCGTTGAGACCTGCCAGTTCGAATTGAACTTGATGCCATAGGGTGGGTCGAAATAGATGCACTGCACCTTGCCGCGCATTTCCTCCCGCTCGGCGAGGCTCGCCATCACCTGCAGGGAGTCGCCGAGGATCATGCGGTTCTGCCAGTGCTTGGTGTGCTGGTAGAATTCCGCCCGCGCCTCCGGATCGGCAATGCCGTTGAAATCGGCGAACAGGTCGGGCGCGTCAGACTTCTCCTCGCGCGCCTTGTTGGTGCGGCGCTTCAGATCGTCGATGATCGCCTTGGGATGCACCTTTTCCTGGATGTAGAGCGGCGGCGCATTGACCACGAGATCGGACCAGTCCTGCCGATCCTTGCCGCGCCAGACGAGCTGGGCGTCGCCGATCTCGATCTCGCCCGTGTCGGCGAGCTTCTTCATCTGCGCCGGCGTGATCCTGATCTTCGCGCCGTTCCAGATGATCTGCGGATCGCGGTCCATGTCTCGATCCCGTTCCGTGCTATGCGCCAGCGGCCGATCGCGAGCAATGCGCATCTCGCGGCCACCGTCGCCCAGCATTTCTACTTGCTGTTCATAGAGCGACGCCATCTCGGCCGTGGGATTGTTAAGCCGCACCGCCTGGTCGTGGGTGAGGGTGGAGACGTCTTTTTCGCGCGGGGTTTTGGCCATGTGGACGATATTCTTTCAGAGAAATTTCTTAATCAGGAAATGGTTGACGGCGACGATCTCGGCGTCGTACTCGCGTTCAATACCCTTAATGGTGAAGTCAGAGACTTTTCCCCTGATTGTACCGGCACCGAGCGTCGATCCATTTCTTACAACACCATCTTTGACGTTGCCCAAAGGGCTTCCTGCGCCAGGTGTCGAACCATTGCGAATGACGCCATCTTTGACATTGCCAAACGCGGTTCCTGCGCCGGGCGTGGAGCCATTCCGGATCACACCGTTTTTCAGATTGCCTAGTGCTTTGCCCGAGCCGATGGTGCTGCCGTCGCGGATCACGCCATCCTTGAAGTTTGCCATTTTTCAGTTCCTGGTCATTGTTGCGATCGATCGTGGCTGTTCGAGCTGTTTCATGTCGGCATCTGGCTCTCCGTCGGTGCGGATAAGAGGTTGGAGTAGCGCGATGTCACGTAAGCGGTCCATTCCGTCCCACCAGCAATCTGCAGGATCGGCTGGAAGGCCGAAGAAATATCAAGGCTCTTGAACCGGTCGGGGAACTGCAGCAGTTTCTGCCAGACCGCTGCGAAATCCGATCCGTACTCGCGAAGCTTGGGAGCGGTGACCGCTTTCAAGGCCGAATTGCCAGTGGGCGAGAGGTGCAGCACGCGCACGACATCCGCTCCATTTTCCCGGGCCTTCTCCATCTGAAATGCCAGCATCTGCTGACGGAGAAGCTGGTAGAACGGCTCCCAGAAAAAATCGTCCAAAACTAGGCCAAGGTCAGCAAGGATCGGTCCGTCCGGAGAGAACGCGAGGTTTTCGTAGCGATTCAGGCGCGTGGCATTTCCGTTCGGACTGATCCGTGCGCCATAGGATTCGGTGTACTTCCACTCGATCAACAGCGTTTCCTGTTTGCCGCCGCGCTCAAACATCAGCACGGCGTCAGCGGAAGTCGCGTTCGCGCCACGCGAGCGCGTACCGCTTTTTCCGCCCTCGTTGAGATAGTCTCCGCCAATCCATTCAAATCCGACAAACCATTGGCCATCTGGGCCTTCTTCGACCGGCAGCATAGTCGGCTCGTCGCCTCCAAGTGCCGCCTGGACAAGACCCGCGAGCATTTTCGGCTTTTGAGTTAAGGGTGCCAGGAAATTCAGACAGCAAACCTGCGATGACAGACCATGGTTGCTGTGCGTATGCCACTGTATGCCCTTCTGCTCGAAGTACACAGGGACGACGTTCCTGATCGACGGTGCCAGATTCCGCTCGAAGCTCGCTGGATCGAGGCGATAGGCCGAACCACGGAATCCACCGAATCCTGGCTCGTGGTATGCGAAGAATTTAGATTGACCCTGACGCTCAGCCTTAGTGAACTTGTTCATTAGCTACTCCGCCGCGATTGTCAGCTGAGCTTCGGCCTCATCGCCCTCGCTCTCGGCGTCGACCCCTTCTTCCGGCTGATCTCCGCGATAAGCCTGCTTGCCTGTTGCCTTCTCGATCAGCGCGAGAAGCTGTTTCTGCCGCTCGGCCATGAATTCGGTGAACCTGTCGGCCCGTAACAACGACGGATCGACAAGATGTGAGGACAAATAGGTGTCGAGCTCCGCAGTCTCGATCGGTGGGGTGGTACTGGTGCCCTTCTCGAGGGTAGCCAGATATTCCGAAGGAGCGACGCCGCCAATGATGCGATTGGTGCGATAGGTCAGCGGGGTTTTGTTGATGATAGAGTCGTAAACTTCCGGTTTGATCTTGTTGTCCTCACACCACTTCTTCGGAAAGATATGGTGGATGTCGACGCTCTCGCCGAAAAAGACGATGTGGTCAAATTTCAGACCGGATCGGAAATCGAGCGCGCCTTCCTTCATCAGCAGGGCATTCATACCCTTGTACGCGGCCGAGAGGCGCATGCGCATTGTTTTCAGGCGATCGGACCGGAACGTCGTGTCGCTGACGGTTGAAGGCACCGCGCCGCCCCGCAACCACACAGGTACCTCCATGAAGTCCTTTGCTATCCGGGTATCGACGGCAGAGCCGTAGAGTTCGCCGAAGACACCGTTCCAATACCACTGCTGAAGCTGCTGTTTCAGTGTGGCGTGGTGAAGGGCCCCCTCGTTTTCTGCGAGGATCGCGGCCAGCGGCACGATCTGCGACTGATAGGGCAGGTCTTCGACCTTATAGATGTTCAGTTCGAACAGAAACTTGGCAGCGCGCTCGAAACCCTGTTCGGCCTTGTCGCAATAGGCGGTGTATGCACTTAGTGGCAGATTGAGCAGGGCTTGTCGATTGCCCGTCACCTGGGGCAGGTCCTTGCCCTGCTTTCCCTCAGATACGGCGGTACGTCGTTTGTCGCGCGTATGGAAGAGCGAAATCACCTGGAGAAGATCGGTGTTTGCCACGTTGGCGAGGATGCCCGTGTCCCGCCCAGCCGGCCGGAGAGTATCCGCAAGCCGTTGATGGCGGCCCTTTTGCCCGTCGGCCCCATACCAGTCCTTGCGTAACTCGAAACCATCCGCCGCATACATGGCTGTCACCAACTCGAAAGCGTCGAGTGGCTTGCCGCCGGTATTGACCTTCTCGAAGACGGTGCAAACAGCTTCTTTGGTCGTCGCCTTATCCAGGGTGATAACCGGCACCTGGTACGATTTGAAATTATCAAGGACGTCCTTCTTGAAGGCTTTCCACTTCTCCTTTGCGGATTTGCCCTCGTCACCCTGCCAATGGTCGTTGAACCCGTCCTGCCAGTCGTCCCAGTCGAATACTTCGGTCAGTGGGAACATCATCGACCTATATTCGTGTTCCCGCGAAGAGAGGTCGAGCCTGATCTCCCGACCGAAATCAGTGCGCGCAATCCTATCTTCAGGCACGCCTACGATGGCTTCCTCTCGATTGGCCTCTGCATCGAGCGCCATTTCGATATCTATGTAGAACCACCGCTTCACTCGTTTGTTCTTCGGTGTGACGGTCTCGACCACCTTGTTACGAAGGGTGACCTGGTACAGCGACGTCATCCGCTGCTGGCCATCGAGAAGGAGAGAAGATGGCGAAACAGGCTTTGCTGAATCCGGCGCGCCCTCAACTGGACGGGGTTTGAAGTTGACATCGCCGCCAGTCTCCAACGTCATTAGTGCGCCCACCGGGAACGCGCGCGAGACGGAAGCAATCAGGCTTTTAATGCGATCTTCGTCCCATACCCAGCTGCGTTGAAAGTCAGGAAGTTGGAGAACGCCTTTTTGGCAGTTGCTGAGCAATTCGTGCAGCGAAAATGGATTCGTCTTAAACGTTGCGCCAGCCATCATGCCTCCTCAGGAATTCTCGCGCTAAAGTTAGCTACCAACTTGCTGTAGTCTTCTTCCATCGCAAAAGCATTGCGGAATTCGGCAAAGGCCCAGCGGCCATAGACCTTTAGGTTGTTGACGCCGGGGACCCAGAGGTTCGTCATGGTCTCGGCCTTGATTTGTTCATCGAGGCCTCGGAAGCCCTTGACCTCGACGACCAGGTTCAGCGGATCATTCGGCCCGCGGCCGTCGTCGAGCTGGATAATGAAATCCGGCAGGTAGCGGCGCGGCACGCTGCCGGAGCGATAGGGTACTTCGAAACTGAGCGCCTGGTTCTTCACGTAGGAGATCGTAGCTGGGTGCGCTTCCACGACGCGGGCGAATTCCGCCTCCCAATCGCTGTCGCAGACGACGTAGTTCACGTGGGAAAGGCGGGTTTCCCAGAGCGTCTGCTTGGTCGTGATGAAGGACACGTGGTCGGTGTAGCCGTGCGGATTGTACGGATCGAGCATCGCCTTCACGACACTCTCCCCATCCTCGCCGGCGCTGCGGACGATGGCTTGGTAGATGAGTTCGGAGGCCTTCTCCGCCAGCTCGGCATAGGTCAGCATGCCCGCCCTGGTGCCACCAGTGAGTTTCAGGCAAGTGGCAATCCAGCGCCGCGTAATGGGCTGGAGCTGATTATAGAGGTAATAGGGAACGTCCTGATCCGGCTCCCGGAAATACATCTCGATCAGCTTCTTGGTGAGATGCGTGGCGACGGTGTTTGGCCGCATGTCATCGAGCGCATCCGGAGAGATGTCATGGCCTTCGCCCACCAGCCCCTCGAGCCGCACCGTACAAGGCCCGACCAGTTCCGGCGTCAGGTCGAGAACTGAATCGCCCGAGAAATTTGCCGAAAAGCTCTCGGAGGGTAGCTCGGCGCGATAACCGGCAACGCGCGGAAAGCGGATGGAAAGGTCGTTGCGCTCTTTCAGCGCATGGACACGTGTCGTCGGCTTCGGTGGTGTTCGGGTTACTTCCTGGGGCTCGGTGGCGAAGTCGAAGGGAATCCCGAGGATGTCGGCGTATTCGGTGTTGAACAACCCCCTGTCGTTCAGCTCATAGGACTGGCGGCGCAGGCCACGGCCGATCACCTGCTCGCAGAGCAATTGCGTACCGAAAGCGCGAACCCCAAGAATATGGGTGACCGTATTGGCATCCCAGCCTTCCGTCAGCATCGACACGGAGACGACGCACCGCACCTGTTCGCCGAGCCGGCCCTTCTGCCCGACGGTGTTCATCACTTCACGCAAGAGTTCCGAGTCCGAGAGCTTGTCGGCCGCGGCGGCACCCTCGCGCTCCTTGATCTCCCTACGGAACTGATCGATTTCGGCTTCAGCCATGTCGCGGAACTTGGCGTCGAGCGCCTCGCCCGATTCGAGCTGCTGCGAGTCGATCAGCAGCGTGTTCATGCGCGGCAGCCGATTGCCGTTGCGGTCATCGTAGTTTCGGAAGAGCTCCAGATGCCCGTAGTGCTTGGTCTGGCGCTCGCCTTCGACCTCCCGTTCCCAGCCGGAAATCCATTCGAAGATCAGTTTTGAGCTGGCGGTGTTGTTGCAGACGACGATGAACACCGGCGGAACGCCGATACCGGCCTTTTGCCAAGCGTCGTACTCCTTCTCGTAGTGGGAGTAGAGCGAGTAGAGCGCGGTCTGTAGTTCGGCAGGTATGCTCAACGGATCAAGATCGCCGGATTTGCCCGCCCCCTTCTTCGGCATCTTCTTGCCGATGTGGTCCCACAGATTGCGGTACACCGGAGTTGCGGCATTCACGGCATTGTCCGACACAGGAACACGAGGCAGCTTGACGATGCCGCACTCGATGGCGTCGACGAGCGAAAAGTCAGAGACCACCCAAGGAAAAAGCGTCCCTTCCTCGTAGCCCGATCCACGCAGGAAGAACGGTGTTGCCGAGAGGTCGTAAACCGCGCGGACGCCGACCTTGCGCTTCAGCGCCTCGATGCCTGAAATCCAAAGGCGCGCCGCCTCATTGTTTTCCTTGGCCTCGTCCTTTTCCTCGCCCTTCAATTCATCCTCTTCGTGGCTCCCGGCACGTTCGCGATAGCAGTGATGCGCCTCGTCGTTGATGACTACGACATTCTTCATCTGCAGGAGATCGCCGCATGCGCGCTGCAGCATCGCTCCCTCCGTCTCGAGCTCCTCGATTGCTTCGCCCTTCCAGCCCTTCATCAGGCGGAGGCCGACCGCATTCAGTTCATGGGCCTTGCGTCGCTGAAAGACGTGGTAGTTGACGATCTCGATCTTCGCCTTGTTCAAGTCAGGCATCATGTCCTGCGGAACAAGTTCTCGGGAACGATAATAGCTGTTGCCGTCCGAAGGCTTCAGCACGCGCAGACGGTCCTTGATGGTGATACCGGGCGCAACGATGAGGAAGCCTCGCGAGAACAAACTGGAGTTCGGCTGCCGGGCGGCATTGATCGCCTGCCAGGCAATGAGCATGGCCATGACAGTTGTCTTGCCGGCGCCGGTGGCCAACTTCAGCGCAAGACGAAAGATTTCAGGGTTGGCATCTCGGTTTGCTTCTTCGAGATGGCGGAAGATGTGAGCGTACTGCTTGTTCTTGCGTGCCACCTCGGCAAGCCAGATCGCCGTTTCTACGGCCTCCACCTGGCAATAGAAGGGGCGAGGGCCGGAGAAGTTGTCGCTTCGCCAATATTGGAGCAATCGCTGGGTAACGGGCGTCACGCCCCAGTCGTTTGGATTGGGAATTGAACGCCATGACGCGATGTGGCCGCGAATTTCGTTGATGATCGGCGTAGGGTTATAGTGGCTGCTGCCGTCCTTGGTCTGGTCGAGATCAAGCGTAGCCTGCTTTTTGGCATCTGCTTTGATCTTGCGGCTCTTCGGAACGGGTGCCACGTATTTCGACCGGCGTCGGCCTTCAATGGGCGGTTGATTGAGCGGCTCGCCATTTTCGGACAGCGCATGATGGCGTGTGGGAACGTCGTACGGCGAATTGAGAATTGGCTCGGCGTAAAATGGCTTGGTCATGCAATCTGTCCCAGAATCGGCATCGCCATTCAATCGACCTCGTGAGAGTGATGCAACTCCTACGATGCGGATTGCTACATGTCGCAAAGAGTTGCACACGGAAATTACTTCCGCATTGCAACAGTATTCAAGACGTTGGGGACTTGCTTCCCGGGAGCGGCAAAGGAATCTCCGGTCTCGCGGACTTCACCATAAGGTTCGGGCACTCTTTTGCAAGTTGTGGAAAATAAATCACATCGCGGTTCAATTTTGTGGAGTTTTGGTCAAACCGCCCGGGTGTGCTTGATTGCACGACCGTGCCTCTAATAGTTTCCAATCCGTTACCGCTCATGGGCAGTGGTTGGGGATGGGATTAAGTGGTTCAGGAAATTGGAAGTTTCGTCGTTGCCTCGATTCTTGGCGCGGCGAATTATCTTGTAAAGGATGCGGCTGCTCCCGGTATTGTCGCTCTAGGAATCGTCGTTCTTCTGGTGGTTTTTACTGCGGCTTTCTTTCGAGAAGTCTTTCAGCGCCGGAAAGCAGTTCAGTGGCTCAGACGTGAAATTCAGAACAGCCCGACAGGCGCTGATTTCAGTCGTGACATCGACGTTCTGTCCGCCTCAATCAAGAAAACAGGCACGAACAGGTATCGCCGGCAATTGGCGGCCGCGTGGGAGAAATACAGAGAGACGCTTGTACCTCATGAGGAACACGGCAAGCTCGTGCTTCGCAACGCCGTCCGACCGTCCATGTTTCTCAATCCAGAGGATTTGGGCTTTGGGGTCGGCTTTTGGCGCATCGTACCCGGGCTTTTTGTTTCGGTTGGGCTTTTTCTGACATTCCTGGGGTTGATCGCCGCTCTCTCGACGATGGCACAAGGAGCAGAGATCGATAGCGGCGTCATGAGACAGCTGCTTTCTGTGGCTTCGGCAAAATTCATTATGTCGTTGACGGGCCTTTTCTGCTCAATCGTCTTCACGATTCTTCTTAGAAGCATCTACGGGCGACTGGAGCAGTCGATCCATGATCTGTGTGCCGCCATTGAGCAGCGTCTCACCTACATAAGTCTGGAGGCCCTTGCCACAGAGCAGCTGAAGGCAACCCGGGAACAGCGGGAGCATTTTCGATTGATCGGCATGGAGTTGGTCGCGGAGATTGGCCGTCCCTTGAGGGAGGAGCTCCCAGCGGCAATCCAGAGTTCGATCGCTGGAGCCATGGCTCCTATTGTAGAAAGAGTGGGTAAACTCGGCGCAGAGGGCGTCGGAGATATGGTGTCCGGGATTTCGGACAAGCTCACGGATTCTATCGGTATCGCGCTGACCGAGGCGAGTCAGAAAATCTCTGATGCAGGTGAGAGGCTTGGATTACTTGCTGATCGGCTGGATCAAAGCTCGGGGCGGATAGGCTCGGAGATGGAGGGGGTGACAGAACGTGTCGCCCAAGCTGTGGAAGACCTGCGTGCGGCTATCACGAATACGGCCGAGGTAACCGGGGGGACGTTCAACGAAGGTGCAGAGAAGCTCCTCGCGGTCATGAATCGGACACTCGAGGGCATTCGCGACAATACCGGCGAAGGTGCGCGCGCCATGTCGGCAGCGGCTGAGGACATGCGCCAGGCCGCTGAATCCTTCAAACAGGAGATCGAGGCCGCAGCACGGACAGGAACAGAGGCCGCTCAGGAGCGCATGAAACTTGCAAGTCAACAAGTCAGCTCGGCTATCGGCGATGCTGGCAAGGACGTGGCGGACGTGTTCAGCCGCACCAGTGCGGAGATTGCTCGGGTCGCGGAGGAGGTTTCCGAGAAAGCCGGCGCTGGCTTGCTCGCTCCTTTGGCTGAAATCGGCAGCAGGTTGGAAGGTCTGGTCAAGCAGCTCAATGAAGGCACGTCAGACATGCGGCGCATGGCCGACGGAGTGAAGGCTGGTGCCGATGCTTCGGAAAAGGCCGCGGGTACCTTCAATGGGGCGGTAAGTTCCCTTGTGACTGCTGTCACTCCCGTGAAGGCCGTCGTGGATCGCATGGAAGGTTCGATCCGGCAACTTACTGACAGCACGCAACACGCGGCGAGCACCGTATCGAGGTCTGCTGAGGCGACCGCCGAGTCCGCTGCCTCTGCTCTTGCCGCTGCGAAGGAAATACTCCAGGCGGAAGCGAAATCCATCGAGAACGCGCTGGGCGGTGTCTCTGTGATGCTGGAACGTCTAAAGGGGCAGGGCGACCGTCTCGATGAAATGGATGGAAAGCTCGGCCAGGCTTTCGATCTCTACACGGAAAATGTGGAGAAGGCCGTCCAAGGGATGTTCGGCCACGTGCGCGATCTGCAGGAAAGGCTGAATCCTGCGCTCGATACCATGCGTGAAATCGTTGAACAGGCCGAGCAATTCGCTCCGCAGTCGCGGAGAGCCTGATGCGAGGCGGTTTCCGAACGCGTTACAGAGAGGAAGAGGAGGAGAGCGCATTTGTGTCCATGACAGACATGACTGTCAGCTTCCTCTTCATCATCATCCTTTTTGCTGGCCTACTTCGCCCAGCAATATAGCGAAAAGGACACCGTACCCAGGGCCATACACGAGGAGGTCATCAAACAAAGGAATGACGCGCAAAAGGAGATAGTCCGCCTGCGGGAAATCATTGTTTCTCATGAGGCGACGATCATCACGCTCCGGGAGGAGATCAACAAGAAGCAGATGGAGATCGAGCGGTTACAGGCTGAGATCGCGAAGCTGCAGGCTGAGATCAAGGAGCTGAGAGAGGCGCTCGAAAAGCTTCGGAAAGTTGACCCACTGGAGGCCTACCTGGCCACGTCGGCGATCGAGAGACGACGAATTCTCGAAACTCTACGCGATCAGCTGAAGATCGATTTTCCTGATCTCGAGGTGGTTATCAGTGAGGAAACCGACGCTTTGCGCTTTCAGGGCGACGGCCTATTTGCAACCGGATCGTCCACGTTGCGCCCCGACCGGAGGGCAATCGTGGAAACTGTCGCAACGAGGCTATCGCAGATTTTGCCCTGCTATACGATTGGCCCACGTTCGAAGTGGACGGCCGAATGCAATCCAGGCAATGCGATTATTGAAGCTTTGCAGATTGAGGGACATACCGACTCGACCGGGGATTTTACGGCTAACCTGGCGCTGTCTACCAATCGCGCAAACAGCACTTTTTCTACAATTCTCGGCAAATCCGGCGAGCTAGTCGATTTTCTGAACTTCCGACATCAACCCGTTTTGTCCGTCGCAGGATACGGCCAAATGCGCCCGGTTAGGGACAACTCGACGAAGGAGGGACGGGATACGAACCGCCGCGTCGACCTGCGAATCATCATGTACACACCAAGCCAGTCGGCGGAGATCGACCGCATTCGCCAGGCGTTGAGCCGAAACAGCTCCGGGGGTATCGCGAATTGAGCCTCGGCAAGAGCATCTCCCAGACCCGTCAGTTCGCTAGGCCCGGCTTGCCGGCTTTGAACTCACTTGTATCCAGGACAGAGCGAATCCTGTCCCGCTGGCCGGATGTCGTCGCTGATCCGCCCGAGAAAGATCGCGAGAAACTCGTGGTCATGGTTCGGGACAAACTGGAGCGTAACGACTGGGAGGACACGAAGCTTTCGCTGATTACAAGCGCTGGCAGGGCGTTGTTCGACGAGGATCGCCGCACGAGGTCTGATTTGGCAGAGATGCGAGATTTTTATTATAGCGAGACCCGCGCCTCGACCCGGGCCGGCTTTCTCGGCGGAATGTTCTCCATCTACATGGACAGTTTTGATGCCAAGGCGGAACATACGTGGCAATTGGCCGATGCATTGTCGGCAGCGGCGGTGCGTCTCGGGGCTCGCTGGCGTATGATGCTCGATGCCATCCCCGAGATGCTCTCGCCCGATGCAGTGGCCGATGCGGTCGCGCGACAGATGGTGCTGATGGACGATCTCTGGATCGGCCTACAGAAACTCGGTATTCGCAGCCCTCATGCACCTGGTCTGATGAATGCTGTCCACCTCGCCTATGTGAAGCAGATCGAACCGCATCTCGACCAGCGAGTGGAGATGGAGCGGCTGATCGAGTGGCTGAAGCCGGAGGGCAGGGAGGCGAAGACGACCGGCGCCGGCGAGGCGATCTCGGCTCTGCTTGGACACTGGGTCAGGCATTCTCCGAAACCCGATGACCTACGCTATCTGACAGAGAACATCATCGGCATTTACGGTGATCCTCGTGTCCAGCGTGGCGGCGTTTGGTCAGCCGTAGCTGAAGACAGGATGGCGGTAATCCTGCGCTGGCTGACGGGCGAGAACATCCGTTTCTTCCTCGATGTCGTCTCTGAGGTGGAAGACAGCCACATGTGGGAGCCTCGCAGGAGGTTCTGGCTCGGCTTGCATGATCGTGGCCGTATTGATGCGGCCTGGGTTGCGTTCAGCGATTCCGCCGCAAAGGAGGCCCGGCGACGCGGGGCAGGAGGTAAGGGGACCTTGAGATTTGGCGTGCAAACGGCAGGCTATGGTCGCGCGAATACATCGCTGCTCGTGCTGAAGATCGGCAGGAAAATCGTCGTCGAGGGCTCACACAGCTATAAGGTCCACATTTTCGACGAGTCCAACCCGCGAGCGCCTGCGCTCTACCAGTGGCGATACGATTGTGAAGCAATCAGGTTCATTCCGGGATCGAATGCGAAATCACACAACGGCGATTGGCAGAGTTGGGTCTTGGAACACATCTAGGTGAAAAATGAAATTGGACGCTTCTTTCTCTTCAGATGCAATCACCCTGTCCGCAAAGAACGAGCGCGCGGGTCTACTGCACCGGTTGGTGCGCCGTAGTGTCAAATCTGATCTTCAGAACCTGAGCCCCGACGAACGTTCACTGGCCTATGCCATCGCCGATCTACGGGCGGCAGCGGACACGCTCGGCGAACAGCTTTCGATCGATTCTGATCGCATCGTCATGTCCCATCGTATCGCTGCGTCCGTCACCGGTGAAACGGGCGCAGTACTCGGTCTGCCGCCTCTGGTAGAGATGACGCTGAAGACCGATGCGGAGGGAATTGTCGGTTCGTCAGGTTTCCGACTTAGGTACGAATGGTCGCGCAACGGCCAACGGCAAATGCCACGTCGAACTGGAGCCATTCTCGAAACGGCAAACGGTTTGCGACGAATTCCTGTGTGGATGATGGACGCAATCGCCATCGCCGACGCCTACAGGCCGGATGGAAACGACGCCGCCGATTGGGAGGCGCTCGGACGTTTCCGCAAGGCACTTGATCCTGGTGCCGTCGGCGGAGCCTCGGACGAGGCGTCGCGTATCTCTATGACAGATTTTCTGAGCGGTCTGGAGGTGCGTCTCGTCGACCGCTTTTCACTCTCGCCAAAGGGGGAGACGGACTTCGACGTGGTACCGTTCTCTGGTGATACCTTGGAGGCGCATGGTAGCGCTTCTGAAGCCGCCGAGGTTTCCGAGTCCATGAGCGAGGTACAGGGACTAGACCTGCAGCGATTTCAGACATTGGTAAGGGGAAGGGGGGCGCTGCCCGCCTATCGACTATCTCCTGGTCGTTATGTGGTGGTCGAACAGTCAGCGTCACCAGCCCTTGCCGTGATGGCTGAAATGCAGAAGGCAGCACCCGAGGAGCGGCGCGCCTTCATCCGTAATCCCTTACCACGAGTAACGGAAGCAATGGAGGCGCAGCTCCGTTCTTCCGGGCAATTGGACGGTTTGTCGCCCCAGGCCGAGCAGGAAGCCATAGAGGCAGCGGTTGGTCCCGTACTCGTTGAAACCCGAGAGTTTTCCGAACGCGTTACCGGCGTCGTCAAGTACGAAAAGCCGGGTCTCGGCGAGTTCGAGGATAGCGGGACAACCTGGCTACCGGAGGACTTCAGCGCACGCCTGATCGACATCCTCGACAGACAGGGCATTGCCGAATTGCAAACCCTGCGTGAGCACATCCAGGAAGCAATTGAGGCTGGAAGGCCGACCGTCGATTTCGAGGATTTGGAGGTCCCCGCTCGACCGGAAATGCTGAAGCTCATCGACGAGCGGATGGTGTCGGGAGACATCGACGACGGTGGCGACGATGAGGAAAAGCATGAAAAGGTCGGGCCATTCGTTCTCGATACCGAAGTGAACTACGACGATCTCAAATGGCTCGCTAAGCTCAGGCCGCGCATGTCCGAGTTGCCGGACAAGCTGCCCGAGGGCATTCGAACGCCGTTGAAAGGGCATCAGAGGGAGAGTTTCAGCTGGCAGGTAGGCGCGTGGCGGGCCGGATTGCCGGGCGTGCTCAATGCCGATGAACAGGGCCTCGGCAAAACGCTCCAAACCATCTCTTTCCTGGCATGGCTCAAGGAAGTGATCGCTCGTCCACAAGCACAGAGCAGGGGACCTGTTCTCGTTGTTGCGCCAACATCCCTTCTCGAAAATTGGGAGCAGGAAGTCGCCCGGCACATGCACGAGCCCGGGCTGGGTCATCTGATCCGCCTCTATGGATCGAGTATCGGTGGACGCAAGCTGACGGGAGCGAAGGGCAAGGACACGGACGACGGGGAGGCAAAGCTTGACCTGGGCGCGCTGCATGAAGCCGTGGCAGAGGGGCGGGCGCATCGCTACTGGCTTCTCACCACTTATACGACGCTGACGAATTATCAGCATTCGCTGGCTCGCATACCCTTTTCCGCCGTTGTCTTTGACGAAATCCAGGCCTTGAAAAACCCTGTTAGCCTCCGCGCAGTTGCTGCTCGCTCAATCAATGCTGATTTTCGAATTGGCCTCACCGGTACACCTATCGAGAATGCCACTGTTGACCTCTGGGCAATCATGGACCAAATGGCACCGGGATCGCTCGACAGCCTCAAAGATTTCCGTCAACGCTATGCGAAGCCAGAGGAAGACAATATGGCCGAGCTGCACAGCAGGGTTTTTCTGCCCCGTGGCGGCACGCCGCCTCTTGCTGTCCGCCGCCTGAAGGAAACGGTCGCAACCGATTTGCCGGGCAAATCCCGTCGTATTCATCCTCGTCTGATGCCTGACGTTCAGGCCTTGGCGTATGACGATGCCCGATTGAAGCTTGCGCGAGGCGGCATGGGCGCACAGCTGAAGATGCTTCATCACATTCGCAGCGTTTCCGTCCATCCGGCGCTGGAGATCAAAGCAAGTAACGATGAGTTCGTCGTAGCGTCTGCGCGGCTACAGGCTGCCATGGATATCCTGAAGCGCATCAAAGCGAACAATGAACGCGCCCTTGTCTTCATCGAGCACAGGCAGATGCAGTATCGCTTCATTGAATTGGTTCGCAGTGAATTAGGTCTGCCGCGAGTCGACCTCATCAACGGCGACACGCCCATTCCTCAACGTCAGGTAATTGTGAACCGTTTCCAGCGCCATCTGGATGACGACCAGGGGTTCGACCTGCTGGTTCTCGGACCGAGGGCAGCGGGCACCGGGTTGACGCTAACGGCGGCGACCCACGTCATCCACCTATCGCGTTGGTGGAATCCGGCGGTTGAGGAACAGTGCAACGATCGCGTACACCGGATTGGCCAGACGCGACCTGTTACGGTGCATTTGCCCATGGCCATCCATGAAGGCTATCGTGAGCAGTCTTTTGACTGCCTTCTCCAGAGCTTGATGACGCGGAAGCGTCGGCTCGCCAGTTCTGCGCTTTGGCCCATGGGTGACGTCGATGACGACGTTGCTGGCCTTCAGCAGGGCATGGCGTCCGAGCCGTTAGGCATGGAGGCTGACCCTCTCGGCAAGACCATAGCGGCCATGTTTGCTCGCGACGAGCTGGAATTGCCGCCGCGAGAAGCTGACGGTTCCTACCCCATCCATTGATATAGAACGGCAGATTTTAATGAACGATGTTTGGGTGAGCAAAGGGCTGGTCATAGATGCGCCTTGGATCAGTTTGATCTTGAGTGGCCAGAAAGATTGGGAGATGCGCTCCACCGGAACCAGCCACCGCGGATGGTTTGGTTTGATCTGGAAAGGGATGGGCTGTGTTTACGGCATCGCGCGATTGGCCGGCGGCTGGCGATCCTATGAGCCCGCACGAAATGATCGAGGCTTTTGAACACCATCGTATTCCGGAAGAGATGATACGCTCAGGTGTTGTTGCCAAATGGAACAGGCCCTGGTTTCTGACTGACGTCATAAGGCTTCCGACGCCAGTGCGCTACAAGCACCCAAACGGTGCCGTGACATGGGTCGAGTTAAGCGAAAACGTAAGCTTGGCCGTTCAGGGGCAGATTTCAGCGCTTCGTGAAACCCTTCCAGAGCCGGCCTCTGCGATCACGCGGTCGGACGATGACGAAACGGGCGGTCTGCTGCCTGAGGTGGGGTGGCGGCAAATCGGTCAAAGCGTGCTGACTCAGGGAAATATCGATCACAACCATGTATATCTTCGCGAGTTTTTCGATCGATTTCCGATCGATGCCGTTGGCGGCTCCAACAAGGCAGAGAAGGCTGCTCGGGATATATCGATCATGTGGGATGGCGGCCCCATGGTAGTAACCGACCTGGATGGTACGAAGAAGCTTTTTCGGGCAAGGGGATGGATTGGTTCCTTCTTCCGGCACCATGATGCTCGGGCAGGAGATCGCGTTTTGGTCGATGAAGGTGCGCCCTTTCAATATAGAATTCGGATAACAAAGTGATGGGAGAGACCATTTGGTCGTCCGATATCTCGGTTAGGCGTGGGCGAGCACGGAGACGACTTTGGCGAGACATCTGCACATAGCGGTCGATTAAAGGCGAAAACTCGCTCCCCAGCTCTCCAGCGGCCAATGGTTATCTGTCCCAGGCCCAATCCGGAAATGAAAGTCCGTGAGCAATTTTTCTCTGAACAGCCAACAGGTCTCGGTGAACTGCTGTCGCGTGACTTCGAAGCTGACATTCACGGACGGGATTTCATCGGATTTAAACATGAGACCGGCTTCGACTCTCTCGGGTGTCAACGGCGTCCGGACACAGAACGAGACTAATGCTGGCCAGTGGAATTTACTGACCGGCGAAATGACCACCGCTCCGAGAAGTAAGTAGGTAAACTCCACGACCATGATCGGCGGCCCCGGTTGTATATGTGCTGGCCAATTTTGCCCGAGGGTGAGCCAGCGAACTCCCCGTGCCAGTCACCGACCTCGATCTCCGGTAAGGCGAATGCGAGGCGCGGCTTCGATTTCTCTCGTGGCATGTTACCTCCTCCATCTACCGGGTGGCGACGACCCGGCACAGCAGCACAATAACCGAAAGTTCCTGGGCGCGAAGGTCAAGACATCGATGGCAGCCGAACTGACCAATAGCCAGCGCTTCATCACAATTTCGGGGACGCCGGCCTAACTCAAAACTCAAACAGCCAGCTCAACAAAGGTTGGTCAAGGAGAGCGGCACTGTACCTTAACTGAGTTGAGCTCAATTTTAACGGTAGAGCTGCCAAGTTGTTTAGAAGGGTACGCTAGATCGTGGGTCGTTTAAACAGAGGCCATGATTGTGAAATCCCGATCGATAGCGCTTACCACACTCGTTTTTGCATGCGGCTTCAACTCCGCGAAGTCCGAATTCATTACTCTGCCGACCCATTCAACAGAGGTACTCCAGGCAATGGAATACTTCCGATCTGTAGCGGAAAACGCCGCGTTTCAGCACGTCGCCAACCCAAAGGACGCCGAGAACCAGGTTGCTAACGAGCTAAAGGGACATTTATTCCTTAGCGACCACAACGCTCGCATGACAGTGTTGCCCGATAATTCCGTTGCGCACTATAAGCTCTCCCTTGATGGCCTTTCTGAAGCGGACTGCAAAGTGTTCATTGCAGTCGCTGCTCGCGATACGGCTGCCTTCTCAGGCATCGAAGTCAATGGTGTACTGATGAAGGACTATTCCTCAGCTGCGTGCAGCAGCGACGTCACGGTTTCGTTGCTGCGTATGTAAACCGCGACGTGGGTGCAACGGGCCCACTCGCTCAGCCCCCACGTCTTCGCTCCCCCGCAGCCGGACAGCTCTTGGGGTGTCGGCCCCGGAGGCATGCCAATCGGGACGCTTGCATTGGGACAAAGGCGCAGCCTTTTAATCGGCCGCAAAAGGCCGTCCTCGGCGAATGGCGATAGCCGCGCGGACCGGAGGCTGGCTTGCGAGCAGGAGAGCATCCGCCTCGCTGAGGTTCCGAAGCCCATGGCGCGTGCGGCGATACGGCAGTCGTCGGCAGTCGGGGGCACACTCGACGCATAAACAGGCTGACTATAGCGGCCTGGCATTTCCGATTGCAACCTGCGAAAAACGTAGAGCAGCACCGTCCTCCCGGGCTTAGTTCCTTATGAGTTCGGTCGCCAACTTCCAAAGGCGATCTGCGTTGGCTGCGTCAAGCGCGTAAGCAGCGACACCTTCCAGTTTGCCATCCGACCGTGTCGGAAGCACAGGTGCGATCTGGCAATCATCGAAGTACCGCCCACCGATACCATCCACGAGGGGCGATCCAGCCAGGAGTACTGACGTCGATGCGCCTTGTTCAGGCGTTTTTCGCAGATGCTCCGGAGTTCTCAGGCCGCCCGTATGTCGTTGTAGATTTGTTGCTATCGCTCCCGGATTGAGCGCGTTCGACACGATGCCGTCCGCTTCCCAGCGGCTGGCGATGCCGACGGACAGCAGGATACATGCAGTCTTAGATTGCGCATACCCAAGGAGTGGTGTGTAGGGAATGAAATGGAAGTGCGGGTCATCAAAAAATACGGGGCCGAAGAGACTTCCTGTCGAGCTCACGGACACTACCCGAGAACCCTGGGCCTTCGCCAGATGAGGATGGAGTCCCGTTGTGAGGGCGAAGTGCCCGAGAAAATTTGTCGCGAACTGCATTTCGCAGCCCTCGGCGGATCGTTCCAGCTCGGGAAGGGCCATGATCCCAGCGTTGTTGACGAGAGCATGGATTGGTTTGTCCCAGTCGGTCACAAATTTCCGCACCGACCTCAGGTCGGCCAGGTCGAGCGGTCGCACGCTAATCTGTGGATTTCGCGTCTGCTCGCGAAGCGTTACAGCGACTTCTTCAGCGGCTTCTGTTCGCCGCGCCGCAATGGTCACTGCAGCGCCAGCAGAGGCGAGAGCCCGCACGGTTTCGATCCCAATGCCACTGGCCCCGCCAGTGACGATCATAGTTTTCCCCGTCAGATCGACGCCGGAAAGGACTTCAGCGGCTGTAGTTGAGAAGCCGAATGGCAGTTCAGTTGTCATGTGTTGAGCTTTCTTGTTTGGTCAAAGTCGGGATTCAGGTCGTCACAGGACCAGAACGGGGCGGCCCAAGGTTTCGCCGGCTTCCAGCGCTCGTTGCGCCTCAGCGACGCCGTCGAAAGACACCATCCTGTCAATGTGCGGCTTTAGGCGACCACGGTCTGCGAGTTCTGCGATTTCCTTCAGAATGGCCGTCTGCCGAAGACGATGACCGTGGTTCCTGGAAATCTGCGGCAATCCGATGTTGACGAAGCTGATGTCCAAGTTTTTCCATTCGGCGGGACCGTTGCCTTCTGCTGGCCACGGGGAAACCACCGTGTTGACGAGCCTGCCGTACGCGGCTGTATGTGCGAAACTTCTGGCGAAGTTGTCGTGGCCGACGAAGTCGAACACTACCTCAGCGCCCGGTTCGCCTCTCCATGCCTCAAGTGCTTCCTCGATGTTCTCCGTTCGATAGTTGATGACAAGGTCAGCGCCGAGCTTTCGGACTAGTTCAGCTTTGACATCGCTGGACACGGTCGTCGCGATTTTCGCTCCAATCGAGGTTAAATATTGTATGGCGATGTGTCCGAGGCCGCCTGCGCCGCCGTGGACCAGGACATGGTCGCCACTGCTGACCTGTCCCTTGTCGAAAACGGCTTCCCAGGCCGTGAGCCCGACAACGGGCAGTGCCGCTGCCTCTGCGAAGCCGAGGCCGGCTGGCTTGAGCGTCACGTAATCGCCGCGGACCACCTTGAACTCGGCATAGCTACCGGGGTTGCCCGCATATCCACCGTCTACGTACCAGACTTCATCACCGGCGCGGACATTGGTTACGGCCGCGCCAGCTTCCACAACGATCCCGACCCCATCGATCCCCAGGATTGTCGGCAAAGCAGTGCCACCGCCCTCGCGATCATAAACCGCGCCATTTTTTCGGTTTTGCCAGTCGGCAGGGTTTATGCCCGCAGCTTTGACCTGAACGATAACGTCATGCTCGTCGCTTAGCCCGGGGCGGACTACGTGTCGTACCTCGAGAACCTCTGGCCCACCGGGGCGCGTCACAACGAGCGCCCGCATTTTCTCAGACATCGCGTTGGTCTCCGTTGCCCGAAACTATCGTCTCCAGCACGCGGTGGAGTTTCACGGCGTCTCCGAACGAGGGCGAAAGGTTCGTGCCATCCAGCATGTCGGATGCAATACGCGAATAAGCGATACCAACGCTCTGGCTGAAGCCGTCGGCGATGCCGAGCGTGTCGTAGGTCTGCGGCACCGGGAGTTCGTGCATCTGCTCGTCTCCCTGGGCACCTCTGACAGCGAATCCGCCCAGGCCAACATACCCCACAGGGCTCGTCAGGATCAGGTCACCCTTGGTGCCGTTGATCTCCAAATGGAAGTTTGTTCCGCGCGAGAGACCGCCGCGGAAGTGGGCGCTCAACGCGGCTCCGTTCTCCAAAAGGCCGCTGACCACGATTTGGTCGGGCGCGGTGAACGGGACTTGGTTCCCCGTCTCCGCCACGCGGATCAAGGGCCGGCTGTTGGAAAGAAGTCCGCCGACAGATTTTACACCGGAGCCCAGCGCGAAGAGCGCAGCGTCCAGAGTATGCGCGAACGGGACGTGCAGCATCGACGCTCCGTTCGCCATGTCAAGCGTGTAGAGATAACTCTCGTTGATCTCTTCGCCCCAGATGATCCCTGAACCAATGATGGAGACAGACAGGACGTCTCCGACGTAGCCATCTCTCACCAAATCCCTGATGAAGCTGATAGCCGGAACGGAGCGCGTCTGAAGCCCGATTGCCGTGAAGGCGTTCTGCTTTCTCGCAAGCGCCAGCATTTTATCGGCATCGGATAGGTTCATTCCCAGCGGCCACTCCGAAAATACCGCCTTGCCGGCTTCCAAGGCCTTGCTCACAAGCTCAAGGTGATGGGGCACCTTCACGGTTACGACCACCAGATCGACGTTCGGATCGTTCACAAGTTCCTCGGTCGTCGAATGGCCTCGGTCCGCGCCGAACTTCAGCGCAGATGCCTCGGC
Organism: Rhizobium sp. OAE497; assembly: GCF_040546565.1. NCBI lineage: Bacteria > Pseudomonadati > Pseudomonadota > Alphaproteobacteria > Hyphomicrobiales > Rhizobiaceae > Rhizobium > Rhizobium sp. OAE497. The sequence continues at coordinate 2,389,293 of NZ_JBEPOA010000001.1, read as the reverse complement.
GATGTCCTGCTTGTTGTGGCTGACGGCCGTGATGCGGAACTGCGGCAGTGCTTGCAGGGCGGGGATATGGGCCGTGGTGGCCCAGCCCTTGTCCGGGTGTACGCCTATGATGCCGACGTTGATAGGATTGGTTGTCATGCCGCTTTCTCCTTTGGCTCGATTTCAAGGATGGTGCGGCGAAGCTCCAGGTGCGCCAATCGCCACTGTCCTCCTTCCAGCCGCCATGTTTCATGATAGTGCCCGTAGCCGTGCATGGACGCCGGTCGCCCGTCGTTCACATTCGGAAAAATCAGGTAGTCTTCCATCGACCAGACCGCGCTGATCTCGGTTTCCGACACGATGTCGATCTCGTCGTTGTGGACCTGATGAATCGACTTCACGCCGGAGAGATACGCCTTGGTGACGGCCACGAACTCGTCGACCGCGTCGAACTCCGCCAGTAGAGCGCCATCCTCTCCGAAGAAGCGAATGGTCGGTTTGCTGGCGAACAAGGTTGCGAACTCAACCCATTGATGGGTGTCCACATAGCGGCAGTACCGGGCTTTGAGTGTCCGGATGGTTTCAGCGAGAGCGAGACGTTTCTGCAATTGGAATCTCCTTTTCGCACCACCATATAGCAACGGTAACCGAGAGCCTTCAGTCTCGATCGTCCCAAGTTTTGGCTCGATCGTCCATCATAGGAACATTTAGTTGGACCCCCTGAGTGACATCTTTTCTTCGCTTCGGATCAGGAAGGCGAAGTTCACAACGCTCGATGCGACAGCCCCATGGGGCGTCGTCTCGAACGGCGATCCTTCCATCAAATTCGTGCTCGTCGTCCGAGGATCGGGAGTCCTGACAACCCGGGAAAACCCCGAACCCGTGGCACTGCGCGCGGGCGACGTCTTCATCATGTTCGGAGACGAGCCTTATCGTGTCTTTGACCATGAAAGGTCTCGTATCGAGGATTGCGTCGATGTCGAGGCACTCAGAGAAGGCAACCGAATTCAGTTCGGGGGCGGCGGCTCGACGACGACCTTCATCAGCGGCTTCTTCGACGTCGACAGTCTCGATGCCCGGCCATTGCTGAACGTCTTGCCGAAACTCCTCCACCTGAAGTCCGAGCAGAACCGAAGCCGCGCATTTGAGGCCGTACTCGAGTTATTGGCTGCGGAAGCGGAGACGCCGGGGCTGGGTTCGGAGGCGGTGGTGAGGCGGCTTTTCGAATTGCTGTTCGTTCACGCGATCCGTGCCTATTCACAGCAGTTCGGGACAACGAAGACGGGTTGGCTAGCCGCGGTAGCAGACAAAAACCTCGCCCAAGCCATGGAGGCGATGCATGCCAACCCTCAGACGCCGTGGACCGTCGATCGGCTGGCGCAGAAGGCTGGCATGTCGCGATCCGCTTTCGCCGCCCGCTTCAAACACGTCGTTGGTCAGGCACCCCTGGCGTACTTGACCGAATGGAGGATTTATCAAGCCGCCCGATTGATCGAAGCAAACGCGGGCAAGATTTCGGTGATCGGTCGTCGTGTGGGGTATCAATCTGAAGCTGCGTTCACCAAGGCATTCAGGAAGCTGCTCGGGCATGCCCCAGGCGAGTATAGAAAGAGCTTAGCGACCATTGCTGTGCCCACGACGTCTGCCTTCAACGAGGAAATGCAAGAAGCCGCGTGATAGCCTGCAACAGCGCCTGGCTGTTGAGCGGCTTGCGCATAAACACGCGGTGATTGTCAGCGCCAGCGTACCCTCTGTCCTCGATGTCGGTGCGGCCGGTCATCAATATCATTGGCATCCCAGGTTCCTGGCCGCGTACTTCCTGTTCCAGCTCGAACCCGTCCATGGCATCCATTTTGATATCCGTGATGACGCAATCACAGCCCGCCAGCGCGCCGCTGTCGAGGAAAGCGCTTGGAGACCGAAAAGTTTTCGCCGCGTAACCCACGGACTCGAGAAGCTCCTGCAAGCCCTCCAAAACGCGTTTGTCGTCGTCTACGATTGCAAGGGTGTGGCTCGTCTGCGCTGTCATCCATCAATTTCCATATCGGGTATGCGTGATCGGTATGTTGAGTTTGCCCGCGATCCTGACGAGGTCGGCGAGAGAGTCCGCGTGCATCTTGCGCATCATGTTCCCTCTGTGAATCTGGAACGTTATCTCGCTGATGCCCAACTTGGCCGCGCCTTGTTTGTTCATCAGTCCACTCACAACGAGTGGGAGGACGTCGCGTTCCCTGGCGGACAAGCAATCCAGTTTTGCTTGAAGGTCGAGGAGTTCAGCCCGCTCCTGACGAGCGATCTTGTCACGCTCAAGCGCGGTTACGATAGCGGTTAGCAGGGCATCCTCTCGAAAGGGTTTTGTCAGGAAGTCGACAGCGCCCAGCTTCATAGCGCGAACCGTCATCTGGATATCCCCATGACCTGTGATGAATATGATCGGAGGATGAGCGTTGTCGGACAACTTCGCCTGAATCTCCATACCGTTTACGTCAGGAAGTCGAACGTCGAGGATGAGGCAGGAAGGAGTGTCAGGCTTGGGCGCGTCGAGGTACTCCCGTCCCGTGGCAAAAGTCACGACGTTTAACTGCGATGCTTCGAGAAATTCCGACAGCCCCTCGCGCACGCGCTTATCGTCATCCACGACGAATACGATATGGTCCTTCCCGTGCATCAAGCGTCTCCTCCGGTTGCCGGAAGGGAAAAACAAAACATGCTGCCGGAAGGCTCAGCAGGGGTCGCCCATAGTCTTCCATCATGAGCACCAACGATGCTCCGGCAGATCGACAAACCGATGCCCATCCCATTGTGTTTAGTGGTGTAGAACGGTTCGAAAATCTTCTCGGCATCATGCAATCCTGTTCCGTTGTCCCGAATGTGAACTACGACATGTTCACCATCGTGCCTGGACCGGATTTCCAGCAAGCGTGCTGATCCGTTGAGGTTGACCATCGCGTCCATGGCGTTTTGGAGGATATTGACGAGTACCTGCAGGATGAGGCCTCTATCGAATGTTACCTGCGGCAGGTCCGCTTGAAGCTCCGTCCGAAGATCGCATCGCGAGGCAGCGATACGCTCCCGAAGCAGAACGCAAGCCTCTTCTATGACTTCGTTGAGGTTTCCCGGGGCTTTCGCTCCCCCGGACTGCCGGAACAGCGCCTTGACCCTCGTGATGACCTCGGCAGCGTCGTTTGCCGCATCCACGGAATTCCTGGCGGCTTTCTTCGCGCGTTCAAGGTTGGGCGGTACGGCTTCAAGCCATTTCTCGGTGGCACTGCTGTTGGTGACGACCGCCACAAGCGGTTGGTTGATTTCATGGGCGATGGACGCCGAAAGCTCGGCGAGACTGGCCGCCCGGGTTGCCAACTCCAACTGATGCTGCGCCTTTAGCAATTTGGTCTGAGCTTGGGTTTCCTCCTCGACGTCAACGATAACGCCGTACCATTGAAATAGCCGGCTTTGGCAGTCGCGAAGCACTCGCGCTCTGCAGTCAACGAGATGATACCCGCCGTCGGCTAGCCGATGGCGATATTTTAATGAGATCGGCTCGCCGGTCTTAAATGACTGTTCGAAGCGGTGCCTGAGGTTGGGAGCGTCGGCGGGATGGACAAGTCGGCTGATCATAGGTGCGAACCCGGACCCGTCGGTGCCTCGCAATTCCTCAAGCGTGACGCCGGAGTACCTCATCAGCGGTTCGTTGAAATAGGTTGGCTGGCCATCGGGGCTGGCGCACCAGACAAGCGCCGGCAAGGTGTCTAGCATCAATCTCAGACGGTCCGCATTCTCGCGCAGTTCTTCTTGCGTCTGATGCAGCTCCTCGATGTCAACATTGGTGCCATACCACTGGAGTATCTCGCCGTTCTCGCTGAGGAGAGGGGCGGCCGTGACCCGGTTCCATCGGTATGTTCCGTCGTTGAACCGAAGACGACATATCAGCGAGAGGGGAGTCTTCTCTTTGACGCAGTCGGCCCACGTGGATTGGAACCTCGCCATGTCATCGGGATGAACGACACCGAAATGGTTGTCCCTGATCTGCTCTGTCGTCGCACCGAGATATTCCAGTAACTTGGGGTTTTGGTAGATCGGCTCCCCAGCGGGCGATCCGCACCAGATCATCACGGGCATTGTATCGATCAACGTGCGTAGTTGGCGTTCACTTTCCGCCAGCCGTTGCTCGGCCCGCTGTTTCTCGTCGACATCAATCGTGGTGCCATACCATCCCTGAATGTCGCCTTGGTCATTCAGGTGGGGACGTCCATATGCGTGGAACCAATTGTAATCGCCATCGGCGCGCCGGATGCGATGGACGGACTCAAAAGGTGCGCCAGTTTTCATGCTGGTCAGCCAAGCATGAGTGACGCGGTCTGAATCGTCAGGATGTACTGCCTCTAGGCCCGTGCGCCCTGTGGCGTTGAACTCTTCTGTGCTCTTGCCGACGTAGTCGATGACGCTTGGGTTGACGTAGACAAAGTTTCCTTTGTCATCGGTCGCCCAGCCGAGGCCCGGCATGCTCTCGACAATCAACCTCGCGTCAACCAGGCTCTGATCGACCTCCGTACGCTGTCGCCAGATACCTACCAGCCAGAAAGCGCCTAGTCCCGACAATAGGAACGCCAGGGGGCTTATGAACGAGTTCGCCCGGATGAGCGGGATCAACGCGCAGCCGACGAGCAAGAGCAATGCGACGCATGCCGCAATCCTGCTGCTTTTTATCAACAAAAGCGCGGCGACAGCCATGAAGAACCCGCCATAGGGCTCTTGTTCAAATATTCCCAAAGCAGTTCCTGCGCAGCCCGTAGCAAGCGCGGGCCCGTATTGCCGTATTTCAAGCCCCCTCACGACATTCTCCCGGTACACGCCACTGGAGTAGCGCAGACTATACTTCGATCCTGAAGACCAGGCCAGAAGAACAGGCTGAACTAACGGAAACATATGATTGGCCGACGAGGTGCGGCTGCATATCCTCCCGCACATCCCAACCGACGGGCGGGCCTGGCCCCACCGTTTTCAGCTCTCCGATGCCGTCGCTCGGCGGCTTGTTAAAAGGGTCGAGGATCATGACGCCCGATAAACCGGCATTATTTCCCGTTTCCCGCCGAACCGTTCTCGGGACCGCGGCGGGCGCGCTCGGAGCATCCATCTTCGGCCTTGCCGAATTCGTTCCCGTCCAGACCGCCAACGCACAGACAAGCCAAACACCAGCCGAGGAAAAGAAAATGGGCATGATCACTACGAAAGACGGAACGCAAATCTTCTACAAGGACTGGGGCAAGGGACAACCCGTGGTTTTTCACCACGGATGGCCGCTTAGCGCCGACGACTGGGACAACCAGATGCTCTTCTTCTTAAGCAAGGGCTATAGAGTGATTGCGCACGACAGGCGCGGACATGGCCGCTCGACGCAGACCGCCGTCGGCAATGACATGGATACCTACGCGGCTGACGTCGCGGAGCTGGCGGAAGCTCTGGACCTTAAAGACGCGATCCACGTCGGTCACTCGACGGGAGGCGGGGAGGTCACCCGCTATGTCGCCCAGCACGGAAAGGGCAGGGTAGCAAAGGCCGTGATTATATCTGCCATCCCGCCCGTCATGGTGAAATCTGACAAGAACCCGGGCGGCCTGCCGATCTCGGTGTTCGATGATCTCCGGGCCCAGCTCGCGGCCAACCGCGCGCAGTTCTATCTCGATGTTCCGAGCGGTCCATTTTACGGCTTCAACAGAAAGGACGCCAAGGTCTATCCCGGCCTGATCCAGAACTGGTGGCGACAGGGTATGATCGGCGGCGCTATCGCACACTACGAGTGCATCAAGGTCTTCTCCGAGACCGATTTCACGGAGGACCTCAAGAAGATCGACGTTCCTGTGCTCGTGATGCACGGTGATGACGACCAGATAGTGCCGATCGCGGATGCCGCGCTTCTGTCGATCAAGTTGCTCAAGCACGGAACGCTGAAGGTCTACAAGGGCCTCCCGCACGGGATGTGCAGCACCCACCCTGACATCATCAATCCCGATCTGCTGGCGTTTTTCCAGGCATGATCGGCCGGCGGAAAAGCGGCTCCAGGTGAATCCCAAGCTCCCCGGAGCCGCCCCGCCTTTCCTCAGAGGACATGCGATGACCCAAGACTTCAACTTATCACGCCGCGGGTTTTGCCTGTGCTGCATGGCCGCCTCGACCTTCGCCGTGACGGGAGGCTGGCTTAGCCCTCCCCAGGTATTCGCCAAGGCGCAGGGCATCGTTGACATGATCCGCGATGCAGCTGCAAAGGCACCGGTCAAAGTCCATAAGGCAAGAGCCGGAGTGTCGATCCTGGAGGGATCGGGCGGGAATATCGCGGTCCTGACCGGCGGAGACGGCAAGGTCCTCATCGACGGCGGCATAACCGCATCGCGGCCCCGGATACTCGATGCTCTGGCAGGGCTAGGCAAACAGCCCATCACGCACCTGATCAACACTCACTGGCATTTCGACCATACGGACGGCAACGATTGGCTGAACGCGGAAGGGGCGGCGATCCTCGCCCACGAGAACACCAAAGCCCACCTAATGACGGTCCAGAAGGTCGAGGACTGGAACTTCGAGTTCCCGCGGCCGCCACTCGCCGCTGTGCCCTCCGAGACTGTCGGTGATGAGATGTCTCTGAAGTTGAACAAGTCGACTTTGACGCTCAAACACCATCCGAACGCCCATACTGACGGTGACATCTCCGTCGCGTTCGGCGAAGCCGACATCGTTCATACCGGCGACCTTTACTGGAACGGCATTTATCCCTTCATCGACTACTCCACAGGCGGTGGTATCGACGGAAAGATCAAGGCCGTGGAGGAAATCCTGTCCCGCGTCGGCGATAAGACCATCGTCATTCCTGGTCACGGCCAGCCGCTCAGCAACAAGTCGGAGCTCAGCGACTACCGCACTATGCTTGTCGATATCCGTGGGAACGTCGCCAAGCTCAAGTCGGAGGGCAAACCGGCCGACGCGGTGATTGCCGCCAAGCCGACGGCGGCATTCGACGCGAAATGGGGGCAGTTCGTTATCTCGCCCGACTTTTTCGCACGTCTCGTCTACCACGGTGTTTAACGCCCCAAGGGAGCTGCATCGATGTCCATGATCGACTGGAATGCCTATCACAGTCAGGTACTCGCCGGGGTCGGAGAGCTGGCAGCCCTCAGCCCCGATGTTATCCGGGGTTATCAGGCGATCGGCGGTTCGGCGAGAAAAACTGACCTGCTTGGGTCGAAGGTCAACGAGTTGATCGCCTTGGCTGTAGCGGTCTCCCTGCGGTGCGACGGCTGCATTGTCGTGCATACCGAGGCCGCGCTCAAAGCCGGCGCGACGCGCGAGGAAATCGCGGAAGCGCTAGGGACTGCGATCGGCGTGAACGCTGGTGCAGGGCTCGTCTACTCCACCCGGGTCTTGGATGCCGCCAAAGCGAAGACATAGGACGCACGCGAAGTTTGAGACCGTAGCAGAATGCGTCTGAAAGGACAACATTATGACATCGCAACCGATCGCAGATGCTGTCGTCCCTGCGCTGGGGGAGGTTCCCGCCTTCAAAGTTGGCGAGATGGTGAGGACGGGGACGCGTTTCCCCGTCGGTCATTATCGGCTCCCGATGTATCTCCGAGGCAAGGCGGCGGTGATCGAACGCGTCATCGCAACGATGGGGGTCGACAACGAGGAAGAGGGCTTCGGGCGGAACGCCGGCTCGAAGGGCCATTACTATCGTATCGCGATTCCGCTTTCGCAGATTTGGAACGACTATAGAGGCCCGGCTTCCGACGGGCTGAGAGTAGAGGTCTACGAGAACTGGCTCGAAAGGATTTGAACGTGGGAACTGATGACAACGATCACGATGACCATGACCATCCAGGGCACTCGCATCCGCATGATGAAATCTCCATCGCGGATGCTCCGGGCTACTACGATCTCATGGAAACCGCCGTACGAGAGCTGCTGATCGAGAGGCGGCTGTTTGGCGCGGACGAGATACGAAGGCAGATCGAGGTTCTGGACTCACGATCGCCTGCACTCGGTGCCAAGGTCGTGGCCCGCGCCTGGGTCGACGAAGGGTTTCGTCAAAGGTTGCTCGATGACGGCCGCAAGGGGTGCGAAGAGCTGGGGATCACTTTTTACGACGACACCCAGTTGATCGTTCTCGAAAACACCCCGAAGGTCCACAACCTCATCGTCTGCACGCTGTGTTCATGTTATCCGCGCCCCGTGCTTGGCCTCCCGCCCGACTGGTACAAGCTGAAGCCGTACCGAGCCCGAGCCGTCTATGAACCGCGGACGGTTCTCGAGGAGTTCGGCACGCACATCCCCGACGATGTCGAGATTATCGTCAGTGATTCCACAGCCATGGTCCGTTACCTCGTGTTGCCGATGCGACCGGCAGGGACTGAGGCAATGAGCGAGGAGGACCTTGCAACGCTCGTGACGCGCGATGCGATGATCGGCGTGATCCCGGTAGAGTACCGAACGGAGGCGGCGTGATGGCCAGCGAACTTCTCGTCAAAAAACTTCCCAACGACATCGGGGGTGACGCAAGCGGCAAGATCGAACGCGTCGAACACGAATTGCTCCCATGGGAGAAGCGGTGCCATGCGCTCGCCGACGTTCTCGATTTCCACAAGATCATCAACACCGAAGAAAAGCGCCGAGGCGTCGAAGCTCTCGGCTCTGAGATGATTGGGAAGTTGTCGTACTACGAACGCTGGATCGTCGCCTTCGCGAACATCCTCTTCCAGAAGGGTATCCTGACGCCAAGCGACCTGGCGACGAAAATGGTTGAGCTGGAGGCGCGCCATACGAGCGATGCGGCGCGCTTGCATCCAAATGGCTGATGTACCTCCGGAGGCATCCTGCTTTTTTGAGGTCGACGGCTCGCTTCCATTATTGCGCCGGTCTTTCGTCGAGGCGGTAGGGACTTGTCTCCTCACCGTGGCGATGGTGGGGTCAGGGTTAGCCGTGCAGACGAAGCTGGGCGCGGAGCCGCTGGGGGCCTCGGTCATCATCGCAGTCTCGATCGCCGGCTCTCTGGTCGGATTGATCGTTGCAATGGGGAGAGTGTCCGGGGGTCATTACAATCCCCTAATCACGATCGGACAATGGCTCCGCGGCGAGCGGGCTACCGGGTGCACGATATCCTATGTTCTGGCGCAAATCATTGGCGGAGTATGTGGCTCCATTTTCGCCACTTTGATGTTCCGCGAGGCTATCCGTCCGACAATCGGAGAAAGTCCGACGACGGTGCTTCTGGTCAGCGAGTTCGTGGCTTCCGCCGGGCTCCTGATCATCGTCATAAGTTGCGCGCGTAGCAGCAAGTGGGACACTGGGCCGTTCGCGGTTGGAGCTTGGCTAATTGCCGCGATCTTGGCCACACCGTCGGCATCCTACGCAAATCCCGCCGTCACGATCGCCGCGACGCTGGCCGGGGGACCCGTCGCGGTGAGCCTGGCGAAGGCCGCTGCCTTTGGTGTCGCTCAGTTGCTCGGCCTCGCCGCCGCCTTGGTCGTCACCGGGTTCGCCTTTCAGGATACGAAGCAATCCCCCCAGCCACGCGATGGCGCTGAAGAGCGGGCTAGCGATCAAGGCCATCGGTAGCGTTCAACCTCATGATCTATCAGAGAAGGGAACGAAGATGACAACCATCACAAAGCAGAAGCCTATCGTAGTTGGCGTGACCTCCAGGCTATTCTCGCTCGCAGCCATTGCGGTTCTAGGGGCGATCCTCGTCGGCGGCGTTGGATTTTCGAACATTCCCGCCATCCACGACGCTACCCACGACGTGCGCCATACCTTGAGTTTCCCCTGTCACTGAGGCTCCCGCTATGGCTTATTTTCAGCGATTGTTCTTTTTGGCCCTGGTCGCGGGAGTGGTTGGAGGAGTGATAGCGTCCACTCTCAACATCGCGATAAATGTGCCAACGATCATGGAAGCAGAGGTCTTCGAGCACGTGGCCGAACATCAAACGGCGGCCGATCAGGCTCCGCACGAGCACAAGCACGTCTCGGTCGTCCGAAGGAACTTGATCACTTTGGCTGCGATGGTCCTTGCGTTCGTGGGCTACGCCTTTCTCGTCAGCGTCGTCGCGGAGGTCGGCGGCGGTCTCAGAACCTGGAGCTCGGGTCTCTTGTGGGGCATGGGTGGCTTCCTGGCATTTAATCTCGTGCCGGCGATAGGCTTGCCGCCCGAGCTTCCCGGAATGCCGGCTGCCGATCTAGGTGAACGTCAGCTCTGGTGGCTTTGCTGTGCATTCGGCACAGCGGGTGCAATGCTTCTGGCCACCAATGTCCGAAACGCCGCTGCGTATGTCGCCTCCTTGGTGTTGCTGGCCGCGCCTTTCCTCTTCGGAGCGCCTACGGTAGATGACGTCGCGACGCTCGTTCCCGAGGAATTGCAACGTCATTTCGTTCTGGGAACCCTTGCTGCCGGGCTTGTCGCCTGGGTGGCAATGGGCGTTATGCTCGGTGTCCTTCGATCAGGAAACCGATATCGAGCGGTCCTGGGATAGATAGTACCTCAACGGTTGATGCGAGCGCGGGAAGTAATGTCTGCCAAGACTGCATCAATGTCGTCGATCAGGTCCTGCGGGTCTTCCAAGCCGATACTGATCCGCAGGATCAAATCGTCTCCGGCCCATTTGGTAGCGGATCGGTGGGCTCTGACCGGCATTGGAGCGACGAGGCTCCGCGTGCCGCCCCATGACGCCCCTATCGCGAAAGTCTTGAGGACATCAAGTGACTGAGGGACATGGTCGGCTATGCCTGACTTAAAAATGACGCTGAACACTGCGGACGCGCCGGTGAAATCCTTTTGCCAGACTGGATAGCCCGGGTCGGTTGGAAGTGCCGGATAGAGAACGCGCTCCACGACCTCGGAAGCTTGAAGCCTCTCGATCAACGACATCGCAACCTCGCTGGCGTGCCGCATGCGAACGCCCAGTGTTTCCATGCCCCGCAGCACCATCGATGCGTCGTCCGGCGATACGGAGATACCCAACCGTCCGAGCGTGGACCTTATCGGAGCTACGAGCCGCTCCTCGCGCACGGTCAGCGATCCTAACAAAAGGTCAGAGTGCCCCGAGATATACTTTGTCAGCCCTTCGGTGACGATATCCGCTCCGAGCGATAGGGGCTTGTAATTGAGGGGCGTCGCCCATGTGTTGTCGCAGCCGACGAGCGCACCGTGCTTGTGGGCCAGCAGTGCGATCCTTGGCAGGTCCTGCACCTCCATGGTGGTCGAACCCGGAGATTCGCACCAGACGATTTTAGTGCGGCTGTTGATCCGTCTCTCAAGGTCAGAGAGATCGAGCGGGTCGTAGTAGTCGACCTCCACGCCGAAGCGGGCGAGGTCCGTATTTGCGAAATCGCGCATCGGCGGATAGGCCGTGTCGGCGATGAGGATGCCATCACCTGATTTGAGGAACGGCAGCACCGCGATCGTATTTGCGGCTTGGCCCGAGGGTACAAGGAAGGTTCTCGCCCCTTGCTCTAGCGCCGTAAGCTTGGTTTCAAGCGTTCGCGTGGTGGGAGTGCCGTAGAGGCCGTAGCTATACCCATCAGCGCCTCGCGCTCCGCGGTTCGCGTAATCCGCAGCGGTATCAAATACGATCGTGGACGCCCGGTGGACACCGACGCCTAGTGACTTGAAACCTTCGGTATTGACTTCGGGTGTGACGACACAGCGGGTGAGGTCTTTCATGAACGCATCCTTTTCGCCAAACGGATTGGTAGAGGTCATCGGCCTAATACACACGAGGCGCGCCCGGGGAAACTCCGACTAAGAGAAAGCGAGATTGTTGAGGTCGACAGATATCAGTTCTCTTCCAATGTCGGGGGCCAAGTCCGGGCGGCGCGCGTACCCCTTGAGTTTTGTCGGCATCCGGAGGCCCTGCACGTCAACATATTCCGCGACGAGCTCGCAGACCGTAATGCCCTGAGCGCCGTCTACGTGGTAGTCGTGCCTCCGTAGGAGGAACTCTGCGTCGAAAAAATAATCCTGCACCCGAGCGGGCGCAGACAGCTCGGGGGGGAACTCGGCCCTTAAAACCCGCCATTGGGCACCGCGCTCGTTCCAGGGCACCAGTTCAGTTATCTCTACTGCTTCATTCGTCAGCAGAAAGGGGGAGGTCAGCATTGACCGGAGGGTGCGGCACGTCATCAAGACGCCTGTCGCCATGTCAATGGGCGGCTCGAACCGCAGGCCGAAATCTTCCAGTCCTACAAAAATTGTACCGTCTTTTCGAACGACCGACAGGTGGTCATGGTCGAGATGGCTCACGCAGTCGGCGCAACCCAAGGGTTCGATCGTCACCCTGTTATGGCGAGTTTGAACACTGACTTGCCTGGGTGTCTCAGAGGGGCGGTCTTGACAGAATAGGCCTGTGACGGTTGCCGTGGCATTCGCAGTACTAACCTCGTCCCAGTTTGTGTGGCCCCCATGTGCTGTGATGACCTTTTTGAGCAGTCTGTTCATTTTTCCGCCCCCGTCTCCGCGGCCGATTTCTGCTGCGCGTGCCGAGAGCTAGGTTACTCCTCTCCAGCGAAGCGGAAATAATATGTTCCATTAGGGCGCGAGATGTCCGAGACGATCACAACCTTAAACGCGAGCGGTTCCCCAGCTCCTAAAGGTATATATGATTCCCGCCCCTAGAATTTAGGCGCACCCTCCCGGGGCAATCGCCTTAGGAGAAATCAGATGTCGATGATGAAAGCTGCGGTCGTGGAGGCCGCCAACGGCCCCTTCGTATTAGCCGACATTCCGCATCCAAAACCTGACTGTGGTCAGGTTTTGGTCCGCGTGAGCGCGAGCGGCGTCAATCCTCTCGATACGAAAATCCGGGCCGGAGCTGCGGCCCACGCGAAGCATGCGTTTCCAGCGATACTTGGAATCGACCTTGCTGGGGTCGTCGCTGAAGTCGGAGAGGGTGTCACGCGCTTCTCCATCGGAGACGAAGTTTACGGAATGACCGGGGGCGTCGGTGGCAATCAAGGTTCCCTTGCGGAGTACGCGTCGGTGGACGAGAGACTGCTGGCTTTGAAGCCCGCAAACCTTACGATGCGCGATGCCGCCGCCCTTCCCTTGATTTTCATCACGGCCTGGGAGGGGCTCGTCGACCGCGTGAACCTCCAGGCGGGGCAAAGTCTTCTCGTGCTGGGTGCTGGCGGCGGTGTTGGACATATCGCCGTGCAGATTGGTGTCGCTCTAGGGGCAAAAGTCTATGCCGTCGACTCCGCAAACAAGGCTGACTACCTCAACGGCCTCGGGGCCACCCCGATCGACTACGCCTCGGATGACGTCGACAGCTACGTAGCGAAGCATTCCGCGGGAAGAGGATTCGATGTCGTCTACGACACCGTTGGAGGTGCGGGGCTGGACACCGCTTTCAAAGCCGTTGGAAGATTTGGGCATGTCGTGAGCTGCCTCGGTTGGGGGACACATGCTCTAGCTCCGCTGTCATTCAAGTCCGCGACCTATTCCGGCGTCTTCACGCTGATCCCTCTTCTAACCGGCGAGGGACGGGAACATCACGGCGACATCATGCGAGAGGCGACGAACCTGGTGGAGGCCGGAAAGGTGTCGCCGAGGGTCGATCCGAGGAAATTCACCTTGGCGACGGCCTCCGACGCCCATGAACTTTTGGAGACCCGCAAGGCAAACGGCAAGCTTGTCATTGAGGTTCAATGACGGGCTCGAAGGCCCAATCGCTGCCTTCCTAATTCAACCGCAGAGGAGATTTCCATGCCCTTCGTGAACATCAAACTGGTCGACGGCGTTTTCACGAGTACTCAGAAGCATGCTTTGGCGAAGGCCATTACGGACGTCATGGTCAAATTTGAGGGTTCCGAGGCTTTTAGGTCCGTGACTTGGGTTCTGATCGAGGAGTTGCATACGGACGGATGGCACATTGGCGGCGAACCCTTTTCGGGACCACCTTCACTGATGGCTACGCTTGGCAGATCAAAGGCCGTCTACGAAATGATCGACGGGAACCCGACGTCGCGGGACGAGTTCGCATCGGTGTTGCCGCCTAAGGCGGAAGCAATTTGAACCGAAGGCGAATTACAAAGGTGCGAGGATGACGAGCGAGTACAACGAAACCAAGAATCCCGCACTTACTGGCATCAAAGGACGTTGCCCGCGGTGTCAACGCGGCCATCTCTTCAGTGGCCTGTTGTCATTGGCTCCCGCTTGCGAGGTTTGTGGCCTCGACTATTCTTTCGCGGACCCTGCAGACGGACCAGCGTTCTTCGCGATGAGCATCGTCGCCGTGCCCGCGCTCGCCTTCGCGCTCTGGCTCCAGTTCAAGTTCAATACCCCGTTGTGGGTGCACATTGTGGTCACTTTGCCGCTAACTCTCGCTACCTGCGTCGCCCTGCTGCGACCGCTGAAAGGGTGGTTGGTTTGTTCTCAGTATTTCTACAAGGCTCAGGAAGGGCGAATAGATAATGATCGGCGCGTATAGGCAGAGGCGTGCAGGCCCGGATGGGGCGTAACGACAAAAGCACACGTACCTATTTGGAAGCTGCTTTGTGATCGCTCCGAGACAGTCTGCGAAATCCTTGACTGTCTGATCGCTCCGCTGACAAGGGTCCGGTGCTGGTAAACGCAGGCCACCGCTTTGCCTCAAGTGACACGGTCGCTCAAGGCGGGAGGAGCCCGGCCGTTCAGTATAAAGGTTGCTGAATCGATGAACCTCAAACCGGTGCGTACCGAGACGAATGTGGACTTTCCTGCGCCGTTGCGTCCAATCAAGACGTGAGACTCGCCTAGCTTATCGTGATCGACAATCCGTTCGAAGCGATGGTGCTTTACAGCGCCATCGATGGAAACGAGCTGGCCGGACGGTCTGTCTGGGCCCTGCGGTATCTCGGGGCGAATACTCATGTTTACTTCGCGTTTTCGCAAAGGTCCTTGTCGTCCACGTTCTTTTTTCGTCGCGACCGGGGACTACGGATTATCGACGAATTCTTGCCTTCCTAGTTGGCGGCCTGCTCGATCATCTTGCTGGTATGCCTTCTTGAATGCTTCATCGAAGCCGTTCTTGCGGTCACGGCCGGCGTCTAGGTCAATCCGCCTGGAATGTGAAGAACGGTGGCGTTCTTGTCAGGCATTCCAGCGGCAAGCCCTTCAGCCGCCCGCGCGTCCATAGCCAAGTTATCGGCACGCACTAAAGCGTGTACGTCGCCGGCTGCGGGCTTGTCGTCTACGATGACAACAGGAACGTTCTTGCTCTTAGGATAGTCGAGGGCGGGCTGATCGCCGCGCAGTTTACGACGCCAGCGAGGATAGTGTTCGCTCCGACGTTGATGAGGCTGCGTAAGTCGGTCACCTGCTGGCTGGCGTCACGATTGGCGTTGGTCGTCTGCACAACCGAGCCGCCGCCCGACTTCGCCTGTTCCATTGCTGCGTCCACCAGAACGGTAAAAAATGGAGTGTTAAGCGCTGGCATCGAGAGGCCGAGCTTCATTTCCTTTGAAAGGACGGATTGCCGGCAGCAAGCGCCAACACGGTTCCAAAACGTGTGTACGCTTGATTGAGTTTTGCTGTATGCTTGAAGTCGGGAGCATCTGGCGGCCAGCACGTTCGCCGGGTGCGCGAACGCCGCGAAGCAGCGCACCAATATCTCTTTCTCCATAATTCGATCGACGGCCTAAAGACTGATTCGTTGACCAGTTCGTTGACCAGACAATTGATTGCCGCCGAGGGAAACACAACGAAGCCACGGCGGGTGCTGACGACTCGAACCGGACTTCGAACGGGCCTTTTCTGCTTTAAGCTCCAAAGTCCTCCGGCCCGCGCGGGTGACCAAAAGAGTTACATACTAAGCCTTTGTAAAGGTGCGAATTTCTACTATCTTAAGTGGCGCGGGAGACGACATCAAGTCGTTTTCCTGTTGACCAGGGAAAGCCGGCGATACGGGCCGCACGGCACGAAAACCTGGAAATAGTGGTGGGCCCGGAGGGACTCGAACCCCCAACCAAGCGGTTATGAGCCGCCGGCTCTAACCATTGAGCTACAGGCCCTGACGCAGAAGCCTGCGCTGGCTTCGGGGCAATGGTTCCCCGCAGCGGTTTCGCTCTAGCGTAATTCGGATGCAGCGACAAGACGTTGCCGCAATAGCTTCACAATCAATGGCCAAAGAAGAGAAAGGGGTAGCGACAACCAAGGAGTGAAACATGGCGCTGCAGAATACCAGGAAACTCGCGCTCGGTCTTTTGATCACGGCAGCGGCGGTGCTGCCGGTGACGGCGGCGGCGATTGCCGATGATTCCAAGCCGCGTGAGGCTGTCATCATGGTTTCGGGGGACGGGCAGTCTTCGGTGGCGCCCGACATGGCGATCGTCAATCTCTCCGTCGTCAAGCAGGCGAAGACGGCGCGCGAGGCACTCGACGAGAACAACAAGGCGATGACCGAGGTGCTGGCGGCGCTGAAGAAGGGCGGGATTGCCGAGAAAGACCTGCAGACCGCAGGTTTCTCGGTGCAGCCGCAATATAACTATCCGCAGAGCACCGACGGCCAGCCGAAGCAGCCGGAGCTGATCGGCTACCAGGTGTCGAATGGAATCACCGTGCGCGTGCGCGACCTTTCCAAGCTCGGCGGCATCATCGACCAGTCGGTGACATTGGGCATCAACCAGGGCGGCGACATCACCTTCACCAATGACAAGCCGGAAGGCGTCATCGACGAGGCGCGCAAGGATGCGGTCGCCTCGGCGCTGAAGAAGGCGAAGACGCTGACGGAAGCGGCGGGCGTCAAGCTCGGCCGGATCCTCGAAATCAGCGAAAACAGCGCCCGCCCGATGCCGCAGCCGGTCTATCGCGCTGCCATGATGAAGGAGGCCGCCGATGCCTCGGTGCCGGTTCAGGGCGGCGAGAACACCTATAATGTTACGGTCAATGTCACCTTCGTGCTCGAGCAGTAAGCGCTGACATCGGCTTCCGGTGGTAAAAATAGCCGTTGGTATCGTTAAGCGATATCAACGGCTTAACTGTTTCTGGCGGCGCCTTTTCCCAAGGCGTGGACATAAATCGCTTTATCACGCGTGTGTTACACTATAAAATCGATCGTGTTATTCGGCCGCGCGAGGGAACCCGAGTTCTGTTTTCCGCATTAATTCCCGGCCGATGAGGAGGAAATGGCTTCATCCCTGCCAAGAGGAGACAGACATGACGAATGCCTTGCCGCCACTTCACAACGGACACGCCCCGTTCACCCTTCAGGAACTCTTCCGTGAGGCTCTTTATGCCTTCGAAGAATGGGATACGGAACTCACAGAACCGATCGTGACCTTCGAAGGGAAGGTCCTGCCGATCAGCATGGTGTTCGAAGCCATGCGCGAATGCGACGACATCGTGCCGATGAATATCGTCGGTGCCGTCACCGAACGGCTGACCAAGCCCTGGGAAGGCGAGGGTCCTCTCGACCAGATGACCTTCTCGACAGCGGCGCGCGTCATGCGCGTTCTGGTTCGTAAACGGCTTCTCGCCAATGGCGGGACCGATGTCGTGGCCGTCACCGGCCGCGCTGCACCGCGCGAATCGCGCGAATAGCACCCAAATTGCAGGATCGCCGTCAGCTGGCGATCCTGCCCCGCTTCCTGCGGGAACCGCTCAGGCTTCCAGCCGTTGATGACGATAGGAAGGATGGGCATCATGCTGAAATCATTCGTACGGGAAATTCTCGGAACCGAGCTGCACACGGTCTCTACGCCGCGCTGCCTCAGGCCGTTCGGCGGCAAGAAGCGCGTGCTGCTGGTGTTTGCCGATGCCGAAGACGACCGGGCATCGCGCCAGGACGATCTCTTGCGCAAGGCGCATCTGCGGTTCATCGAGGAAGATATCGAGGTCTTCAACATTGCCGGCGGCGGCGTGTTTCCGCTGTTCAACGATCCGCATGATCTGGATGCCGACGAGCTGCGCGACACGCTCGATGGTCCGCAGCCGGGCGAGTTCGGGCTGATCCTGCTCGATCGCGACGGCCGGGTGAAGCTGCGCGCCAGCGAGCCGATGCGGCCCGAGGAGATCATCGGGGCGCTGGCCACCATGCCGCACTAGGCGCTCTCGTCCGGGCAGAGCTATCACTACGATTTCGCTTTACTTTTTTCTGCGCCCTGCGGATGTTCTCTCCTAGTCGTATGAGGAGAGGAGTGCCTGTGATGACCATCGAGGATGATCTGGTTCGCATCGCCGAACAGGAAAAGGTGCTCGCCTTCGACAGCTTCGACCTGACGAGCGCCTGGCAGCTCGGCAAGCTCCTGCAGGAGCTTTCGACCGACCGGGGGCTGAAGGTGGCGATCGATGTGTCGCTGCATTCGATGCAGGTCTTCTACGTAGCGCTGCCGGGCGCGACGCCCGACAATGTGCAGTGGGTCCGGCGCAAGCGCAACATGGTGTTCCGCTATCTGAAGAGCAGCTATGCCTGCGGGTTGAAGCTGAAATCGGATGGCAAGACGATCGAGGATAACGGGCTTTCGAGCGCCGATTACGCCGCCCATGGCGGCAGCTTCCCGATAAATGTGAAGGGCACCGGCTGCATCGGCGCGGTCACGGTTTCAGGCCTGCCGCAGCGCGACGACCATAATCTCGCGGTCGAGGCGCTGGCGCTGATGCTGGCGAAGGATCTGGATTCGCTGCGGCTCGGATAGGGCATGCGGCCATTCCCGCCGGAACGGGAATGGCTCTAGTGCTTAGAGCTTGCCGCCGGCTTCGATGATGCCCTTGGTGATGCTGCCGGTCGCCGGGAAGAGCGGGATCAGGCAGGCCTGCAGGGCGTGGTAGATGTCGCCCTTGCCGGGGAACAGGCTGTGCGAGGGCACGAGGTCTTCCGTCAGCTCTTCGTGCCAGCCGCCGTTCTCGTGGTCGATGAAGCAGCGTTCGATGACGTTCCAGACCTTGCGGTAGCTTTCCTCGTGGAAATCGCTCGGCAGGTGCTCGTTGAGGAAGTGGGCCGCGGCTGCCGCTTCGCAGGCCGGCCACCAGAGCTTGTTGCGCTTGGCGGGCTTGTCGTCCCAATCGAGCGTATAGAAGAAGCCGCCCTTGTCATTGTCCCAGCCGAGCGCCATCGACTGCGAGAACAGGCCCTTGGCGGCGTCCGGCAGCCAGTCCAGCTTCTTGCCGCCGAGAACCCAGAGCTGCAGGATGAGGCGGGCCCATTCCAGCGAGTGGCCGGGCGTGGTGCCGGCCGGGCGGAACATTTCGTTCGGGTGGTAGTAGTTCTTGTCGAGGCTCCAGTCGGCGCCGAAATGCTCGGCGACGCGCCAGCCGACCGAACCGGCGGCGCGGCGGATAACGAGATCGGCGATGCTTTCGGCCTTGGTCAGATATTCGCGGTCGCCGGTCGCCTCGAAGGCGGCCATCAGCGCTTCCGTCAGGTGCATGTTGGAGTTCTGGCCGCGGTAATTGCCGCCATCGAGCGGCTGCCAGTCGGCGGTGAATTCCTCGGCGATGGCGCCGTGCCTGGCTTCCCAGAAGCGGGTATTCAGGACTTCGGTGATATCGGCAAGCATGCCGTCGGCCAGCGGATGGCCGATGGTCTTGGCCGAGGATGCGGCGAGCAGCACGAAGGCGTGGCCATAGCCCTGCTTGTTGGAATCGACGGGGCCGTTATTGTCGAGGGACCAGAAATATCCGCCGTTCTTGCGGTCGCGGTGATGGTTCCAGAGATAGTCCATGCCGTGGTCGACGACATCAGATGCGCCGGGGCGGCCGAGCAGGGTGCCTGCGGCAAAGCAGTGGACGGCGCGGGCGGCGATATGGATGCTGCGCACCTGACCCTCGGCGTCGAGCGGCTTGCCCTGATCATCGAGATCGTAGAAGCCGCCCTTCGGGTTGATCGACTGGTGCTGAAAGAAATCGAAAAGGCCGTTTGCCTGGGCCAAGAGCCAGTTGCGGTGATAGGCGCGGGTCGTCCAGTTTCCGAGACCGCTGCTGCCGTTTGCCGATGCCATGTCGCTCCTCCGATTTCATGCACAAAGCCTTGCGGAACGCCTATATAGAGGTCCGCCGAGTCTGTCACGCCGCCCCGCCTTGTAATCCATTCTTGTGGCAGGCATATATTGACATAAAGATATCTTTATGTGATTTCATCACCCTGGTCTTGAACGACGCAAGGAGTCCGCCCGTGTTCGACAATCTTTTTGGTCCCGATGGGGCAAAACGCGACGGCAGTGAAGTGTTCGCGGCGCTGAGACAAGCGGCCAGCGAGCGCATTCTCGTTCTCGACGGCGCCATGGGTACCCAGATCCAGGGCCTGGGCTTCGATGAGGATCACTTCCGCGGCGACCGGTTCATCGGCTGCGCCTGTCACCAGAAGGGCAATAACGACCTTCTGATCCTCAGCCAGCCGGATGCGATCGAAGAAATCCATTATAAATATGCCAAGGCCGGGGCCGATATTCTCGAAACCAATACCTTCTCTTCGACCCGCATCGCGCAGGCCGATTACGAGATGGAAGGCGAGGTTTACGCGCTGAACAAGGAGGGTGCGGAGATCGTGCGCCGCGCGGCCATCCGCGCCGAGCGTGAAGACGGCCGCCGCCGCTTCGTGGCCGGCGCCATCGGCCCGACCAACCGCACCGCGTCGATTTCGCCCGACGTCAACAATCCCGGCTACCGCGCCGTCTCCTTCGATGACCTGCGCATTGCCTATGGCGAGCAGATCGACGGGTTGATCGATGGCGGCGCCGATATCATCCTGATCGAAACGATCTTCGATACGCTGAACGCCAAGGCGGCGATCTTCGCCTGCGAGGAGCGCTTCGAGGCCAAGGGCGTGCGTCTGCCGGTGATGATCTCCGGCACGATCACCGACCTTTCCGGCCGCACGCTGTCGGGCCAGACGCCATCGGCCTTCTGGAATTCGGTGCGTCACGCCAATCCGTTCACCATCGGCCTCAACTGCGCGCTCGGCGCCAATGCGATGCGTCCGCATCTGCAGGAACTGTCCGGCGTTGCCGACACCTTCATCTGCGCTTATCCGAATGCCGGCCTGCCGAACGAGTTCGGCCAATATGACGAGACGCCAGAGCTGATGGCGGCGCAGATCGAGGGCTTTGCCCGCGAAGGTCTGGTCAATATCGTCGGCGGCTGCTGCGGCTCGACGCCGGAGCATATCCGCGTCATCGCCGAGACGGTGGCCAAGTACAAGCCGCGGCCGATCCCGGAACATCGCCCCTTCATGTCGCTGTCGGGCCTCGAGCCCTTCGAGCTGACGAAGGACATTCCCTTCGTCAATGTCGGCGAGCGCACCAACGTCACCGGCTCGGCCAAATTCCGCAAGCTGATCACCAATGCCGATTACACGACGGCACTGGATGTGGCGCGCGATCAGGTCGAGAACGGCGCGCAGGTCATCGACATCAATATGGACGAGGGCCTGATCGATTCCGAAAAGGCGATGGTCGAGTTCCTGAACCTGATCGCCGCGGAGCCGGATATCGCCCGCGTGCCGGTGATGATCGACAGCTCGAAATTCCAGATCATCGAGTCGGGCCTGAAGTGTGTCCAGGGCAAGCCGATCGTCAATTCGATCTCGCTGAAGGAAGGCGAAGAGAATTTCCTGGCACAGGCGAAGCTTTTGCATCGCTATGGTGCGGCCGTCGTCGTCATGGCGTTCGACGAAACGGGGCAGGCGGATAGCTACGATCGCAAGGTCGAAATCTGCCGCCGCGCCTACAAGCTGCTGACGGAAGAGGCTGGCCTCTCGCCCGAGGACATCATCTTCGATCCGAACATCTTCGCCGTCGCGACCGGTATCGAGGAGCACAACAATTACGGCGTCGACTTCATCGAGGCGACCCGGACGATCCGCAAGGAAATGCCGCTGGTGCATATTTCCGGCGGCGTCTCCAACCTGTCCTTCTCGTTCCGCGGCAACGAGCCGGTGCGCGAGGCGATGCATGCCGTGTTCCTCTACCACGCCATCCAGGCCGGTATGGACATGGGCATCGTCAATGCCGGCCAGCTCGCCGTCTACGACCAGATCGAGCCGGAACTGCGCGAAGCCTGCGAAGACGTGGTGCTGAACCGCCGGGCCGACAGCACCGAGCGGCTGCTCGCGGTGGCCGAGCGCTTCCGTGGCGCCGGCGCCAAGGAAGCCAAGGCGCAGGACCTCTCCTGGCGCGAATGGACTGTTGAGAAGCGTCTCGAGCATGCGCTGGTCAACGGCATTACCGAATATATCGAGGCTGATACCGAAGAAGCGCGCCAGAAGGTCGCCCGGCCGCTGCATGTCATCGAAGGGCCGCTGATGGCCGGGATGAATGTTGTCGGCGACCTATTCGGCTCGGGCAAGATGTTCCTGCCGCAGGTGGTCAAGTCGGCACGTGTCATGAAGCAGGCCGTTGCCGTTCTTCTTCCCTACATGGAAGAGGAGAAGCGGCTGAACGGCGGCAGCGAGCAGCGCTCCGCCGGCAAGATCCTGATGGCGACCGTCAAGGGCGATGTCCACGATATCGGCAAGAACATCGTCGGCGTCGTGCTCGCCTGCAACAATTACGAGATCATCGATCTGGGCGTCATGGTGCCGGCGACGAAGATCCTCGAGACGGCTATTGCGGAGAAGGTCGACGTCATCGGTCTCTCCGGCCTGATCACCCCGTCGCTCGACGAAATGGTGCATGTGGCGGCCGAAATGGAGCGCCAGGGCTTCGATATCCCACTGCTGATCGGCGGCGCGACGACTAGCCGTGTCCATACGGCGGTCAAGATCCATCCGGGTTACGACAAGGGCCAGGCGATCTACGTCACCGACGCAAGCCGCGCGGTGGGCGTCGTCTCGTCGCTGCTGTCTCCCGATAGCCGCGACACCTACATTGCGGATATCCGCACCGAATATGCCAAGGTTGCTGCCGCCCATGCGCGCAGCGAGGCGGAAAAGGTGCGGCTGCCGCTCTCCCGTGCCCGCGAGAATGCGCAGAAGGTCGATTGGGCGGCTTACAAGCCGACCAAGCCGAGCTTTCTGGGCACCAAGGTGTTCGACGACTATGATCTCGCCGATATCTCCCGCTATATCGACTGGACGCCGTTCTTCCAGACCTGGGAATTGCGTGGCCGCTATCCGGCCATTCTCGAGGATGAGAAGCAGGGCGAGGCAGCGCGCGCGCTCTGGAACGATGCGCAGGCGATGCTGAAGAAGATCATCGACGAGAAGTGGTTCCGCCCGCGCGCCGTCATCGGCTTCTGGCCGGCGAACGCCGTCGGCGACGATATCCGCCTCTTCAAGGACAATGCCCGCAAGGAAGAACTCGCGACCTTCTTCACGCTGCGCCAGCAGCTGTCGAAGCGTGACGGCCGCCCCAACGTGGCCCTCTCGGATTTCGTGGCGCCGGAAGCGACGGGACTCGAGGACTATGTCGGCGGCTTCGTCGTCACCGCCGGTATCGAGGAAGTGGCGATCGCCGAGCGCTTCGAGCGGGCGAACGACGATTACTCGTCGATCCTCGTCAAGGCGCTGGCCGACCGCTTCGCCGAAGCCTTTGCCGAGCGCATGCACGAGCAGGTGCGCCGCGAATACTGGGGCTATGCCAAGGACGAGACGCTCTCGAACGACGAGCTGATCACCGAGCAATATGCCGGTATCCGCCCGGCGCCCGGCTATCCGGCACAGCCCGATCATACCGAGAAGAAGACGCTGTTCGAACTTCTCGATGCCGAAAACACCGCCGGCGTGAAGCTCACCGAGAGCTACGCGATGTGGCCGGGCTCCTCCGTCTCAGGCATCTATATCGGCCATCCCGACTCCTACTATTTCGGCGTCGCCAAGGTGGAGCGGGACCAGGTGGAAGATTATGCCGCCCGCAAGGGCATGGAGGTCACCGAAGTCGAGCGCTGGCTCGGACCGGTGCTCAACTATGTACCGGCCAAGGCCAGCGACGAGATCGAGGACGCGGCCTGATTTCAGGCTGCGGTCTTCAGAGATTGAATCAAGAAGGGCGGAAAGTGATTCACTTTCCGCCCTTATCTTTTTGAAGTTATGGTAATTTCTCTCCACGTCGTGAGCTCCACCAAGATCGCCGTCGTGTCGTCGCTTTGCTTGAAGCGGGGATAGCGCAGGCCGTCGGGATCGACTTCGCGTTCCAGGCGGCGAAGCTCGTCGATCATCGGGCGCAGTCCTTTGTCGAGCGCCGTTCGGACCAGGCTTGCCGCATCGTAAAGCGCATAGAGGACGACGAGGTCGGCCAGGCCGTCGCTGCAGATGATGGCGTGGGCGCGGGTTTTGACCGGTAGCGGCTCATGGACGAGGTGGTCGGCTGCCTGGGGAACGAGGCCGAGAGTCCAGATGCCACCGGGCGTGTTCTGGCTCTCGCGATGGCGGCGAAGTGCGGCCAGCGTCTCGGGGTCGGCGAGGGCGCCGCCGCCGTTGTTGATGCCGCCGGTGCGGGCGATGTGGTTGCGCGCGTGCTCCTGCTCCCGCGCATAGGCGCCGGGTATCGCCGTGTGGAGGCTTGCCGAACCGTCTTCCTGAAGCAGGAAGGCGCAGGAGTCGCCCAGACCGTAGAAGGTGAAGGCGTCGTGCGTCGCGTGCACCATCGCGAAGGCCGAGAGGGGCGAGGCGTAGCGGGGGACGTCGGGATGGCTGCCGGTGAAGCTCTTGAGGGCGTCTTCCGATGCCACGCGGGCGATATCCGGGATTGCGGTCTCGCGGGTGATGCCGCGTTGAAAAGCGTCCGCGAAACGCGCGGCAATCCAGGCGGCGTCGCTGCCGTCAGGATCGACATATTGCCGATCCCCGAGACCGGTCGCGCCGTCGATGACGAAGGCGCAGGCCTCGTTGTGGCCGAGGCGGTCTTCGTTTGCCTTTGCCGGATTGCCCGGATCGGAAACGGCGTCGAGGACGGAAATTCTGGGTGCTGTCGTCATGACCTCAAGGAATAGCGTCGGGCGAGCGGCTCTTCAATGCGATCGGCGCTATTTGCGGGATCTGAGACTGCGTGATCCTATCTGCCTGCCGCCATAGAAAATGCCAAGGATTACGACCGTTCCTCCGGCGACTGTAAATGCGATGCTGACGCGGCGCTTGTAGCCGACCACGCGAAGGCCCTTGCGGATATGGTCTTGCCGGCTGCCGCGTTCCGGGAATGTCGTCAGCTCGATGCAGAAGTCGCGGATGCCTGAGATGAAATTCCAGGCGATGGCAGCGCCCGCCTGATCGGCGATATAGTCGTAGAGCTCGGCGAGTTCGCGCTCGGCTTCCCGGTGAAGGACGACCTTATATTCGGCCACCTACTTCTCTTTCGCCAATCTGGCCTTGTGTCTCTGCTCGATGTTGCCGAAGGCGGTGTCGAGCGATACGCCGGTCTCGAGGTCGCCGTTGATCTCGTCGAAGCGGGCCGCGACCTCGTCACGAAGCCACTTTTCCCGTCCGTCTTCATAGTCTTCCAGCAGTCGCAGGCCGGCGCGAACGACCTCGCTGGCGTTGTTGTAGCGGCCGGATTCAAGCTGCTTCTTGATAAAGCGCTCGTAGTGTTCGCTCAGCGCGATGCTTGCCATTGCTCTCTCCATCGCTTGGTAGGCGTTGGATGATAGCAATAGATAACATTGAATAACAGTCTAGCTCGCGCCGATCGTCAGTTCGGCGACGAAATCGTAGGCGTCGCCGCGGTAGAGGGAGCGGGTGAATTCGACGGCGCGGCCGGAGGCGAGGTAGGAGATGCGCTCGATCGACAGGCCGGCGGCGCCGACGGGGACGCCGAGGAGGTGGGCGTCGGCTTCCTTCATGTTGGTGGCGGAGATGCGCTGGACAGCGCGGGTCGGGCGAACCTGGCGGCGTTCGAGCTCGGCATAGAGCGAGGTGGTGACGACGGACGGGTCGGGCAGGAATTCGCCGGAGACGCTGGCGTTTTCGATGGCGAGCGGCTGGTCGTCGGCGATGCGCAGGCGCGAGAGGCGCGAGACCTTGATGTCGGTGCCGAGGCCGAGGATCATCATTTCGTCGGGCGAGGGCGTGTGGATGCCCTTGTGCAGCCATTCGGAGCGCGAGGTCATGCCGCGCCGGGCCATGTCTTCGGTGAAGGATGTCAGCTGCGACAGGCGCTGCTCGACCTTGGAGACCGGCTTGGCGACGAAGGTGCCGGAGCCGTGACGGCGCACGAGCAGGCCATCGGCGACGAGATCGTCGATCGCCTTGCGGACGGTGACGCGGCTGACGGCGGCGAATTCGGCGATGTCGCGCTCCGGGGGCAGGGCGTCGCCATGGCCGAGCGTGCCCTTGCGCACGGCTTCTTCCAGCGTGCGGCGGAGCTTGACGTAGAGCGGGCCGGTGCCGCCGGCCTGGACGCGTTCTGGCGAGAGGATGGTGGAGAGATCTTCGGTCATGCGGCACCCCGCGTCTCGACGTTCAGGCGCTTGACGGCCAGCTCGACGGCGCCCTGCAAGACATCGCCCTTCGGTTCGGCGAGCAATGCCAGATGGCGCTCGGCGAGCCAGGGGCGATAGGCATTGGCGAGGCCGCCGAGCAGGCAGATCGCCGGGCATCCGGGCCAGATCAGTGCGTCGAGATTTTCGCCGATCGCAGCCGCCGCATCACGGACGATACCGGCGGCCACGTCGTCGCCGTTACCGGCATGTTCGAAGACGGCGGGCGCGTAGCGCGCAAAATCCTTGGGTTTCCCGATGTGGGCGAATTCGACCAGTTTCTCGGGATCGTTTCCGAACTCGGCCATGACCTTTGCCGTCAGGGCAGAACCTGCGCGTACCTTGTCATAGGCGAGCAGCGAGCGTTCCAGCAGGTCGCGGCCGAGGCGGGCGCCGCTTGCCTGGTCGCCGACGATGAAGCCCCAACCGCCGATGCCGCTGACCTTGCCGTTGCGGCGCGCGTTATAGACGGAGCCGGTGCCAAAGGCGCCGATCACGCCATCGGAATCGCCGAGCGCGCCCTGCAGCGCGATCAGCGCGTCAGTGACGACCTTGCCATCGGCGAAGGGAAGGGCTTTCTCGATGCGGCTGCCGTAGTCGCCGACATTGGCGCCTGCGACGCCGACGACGGCGGAGACGCTGGAAACGGTTTCAGGCGCCAGTGCGGCGTCGCGCAGCGCTTCTTTCGCGGAGAGAATGATGTTCTCGAGCGATCCTTCGAGATTGGACAGGATATTGGCGGGGCCAGCGGTGCCGCGGCCCAGAATCTTGCCGGTCCGGTCTGCGACCGCGGCGCGGCAGCTCGATCCGCCGCCATCAATGCCGATTGCCAGTTCCGTCATCGGACCCCCGGATAACGCTGTTCCCGTCGTTTTTTTATTACCATACCAAAAAAATACCATTTACCAAGCAAAATTGGCTCGAAAATTTCATATTTCTATCATGTTGATTTTAAATAATAAAAATTTTTTATGAAAATTCGGACCGCCAAAAGTTAAATTCGGCTGGACAATTGGTATTTTTTTGGACTTAATTCTGAAAAAGGGAACGGCAAACAGGGGCAAATTTACACCGGCACGAAAATCAGCGGCCGGGACGCTCCTGAAGACGATTGTATCAGGCTTGGGATCGCCTAGCGGGCAATCCGCCGCCCCGCAATCATCAGCTCTTCCCCTTGAGAATACCGCGCCCCGCTTTGCGTATTGGGAGGGTGCAGTCCGGCCGGAGGCCTTGCGCCTTTTTCGCCGGTTCGAGCTTAAGGGACCGCCAGCCCTGGCGATCCTCGAAAGGGGGCGTTGGGTGTTTCCTCAGACACGCCGATTGCTTGTTTCAGAACCAAAGAGGCGCCGGATGGCGCTTAAAACAGGAGAGGGAAATGAAAAACACTGCTCTGAAAAGTCTGCTGCTGGCTTCGAGCCTGCTGACGTCTGCCGGTTTCGCCTATGGCGCCGATGTGACGCTGACTGTCGAAAGCTGGCGTAACGACGACCTGCAAATCTGGCAGGAAAAGATCATCCCGGCTTTCGAAGCCAAGAACCCGGGCATCAAGATCGTCTTCGCTCCGACCGCTCCGACCGAGTACAACGCTTCGCTCAACGCCAAGCTCGATGCCGGTTCTGCTGGTGACATCATCACCTGCCGTCCGTTCGACGCTTCGCTCGAACTCTTCAACAAGAAGCAGCTGGCCGACCTGACGAGCCTCTCGGGCATGGAAAACTTCACGCCGGTTGCCAAGGCTGCCTGGTCGACCGACGACGGCAAGTCCACATTCTGCGTGCCGATGGCCTCTGTTATCCACGGCTTCATCTACAACAAGGATGCCTTCGACAAGCTCGGCATCGCTGTTCCGAAGACGGAAGACGAGTTCTTCGCAGCCCTCGACAAGATCAAGGCTGACGGCACCTACATTCCGCTCGCCATGGGCACGAAGGACCTCTGGGAAGCCGCAACCATGGGCTACCAGAACATCGGTCCGAACTACTGGAAGGGTGAAGACGGCCGCGCCGCTCTGATCTCCGGCAAGCAGAAGCTGACGGATGCCGACTGGGTCAAGCCCTACGAAGAGCTTGCCAAGTGGAAGCCCTACCTCGGCGACGGTTTCGAAGCCCAGACCTACTCGGACAGCCAGAACCTCTTCACGCTCGGCCGTGCAGCGATCTACCCGGCCGGTTCGTGGGAAATCGCGCTGTTCAACAGCCAGGCTCAGTTCAAGATGGGCGCATTCCCGCCGCCGGTTCCGAAGGCTGGCGACCAGGGCTACATCTCCGACCATCCGGATATCGGTGTTGCCCTGAACGCCAAGAGCGCGCATGCCGAAGAAGCCAAGAAGTTCCTGTCGTGGGTCGCTTCCAGCGAATTCGCCGACATCTACGCGAACTCGCTGCCGGGCTTCTTCAGCCTGAACTCCAACCCGGTCAAGATGAGCGATCCGCTTGCTCAGGAATTCGTTTCCTGGCGCGGCCCGTACAAGTCGACCGTCCGCTCGACCTACCAGATCCTGTCGCGCGGCACCCCGAACCTCGAAAACGAGACCTGGGTTGAATCGGCCAACGTCATCAACGGCACCGACACCCCTGCCGTTGCCGGCGAGAAGCTCCAGAAGGGCCTCGACAGCTGGTACAAGCCGGGCAAGTAACGCGAAAACCCCTCCCCAACCCCTCCCTACAAAGGGAGGGGCCTTTGCCGCAGCGCGCCTGCGGCAAATGGCAGGGAGGGAAGCATGCCGCGAGTTGTCTTCCCCCTTGTGGGGAAGATGGCCGGCAGGCCAGAAGGGGTCTTTCGTCATGCCCATGGCATGACGCATCAGAGGGCACCTGACCGTCCCCGAGATTCATCTGCGCTGCGCTTCGACGTCAGCCAATAGCAATAAGGCGAGGGCCAATGAGCGAAGCCGCAAACCCAGACATCACTCCGATCAAGCGCCCCGTGCGCTGGCATATCGGCGTCTTTCTCTTTCCGGCATTCGTCGTCTATTCGGCGATCATGATCCTGCCGCTGATCGAAACGCTCAGGCTTTCGTTCTACAATCTGGTCGATGGCCAATCGACCTTTGTCGGGCTCGCCAACTACAAGGTGCTGTTCGGAGACGCGCGCTGGGCGCACGACTTCTGGAACGCCCTAGTCAACAACCTGATTTTCTTCGTCATTCACATGTGCGTGCAGAACCCGATCGGCATTGCGCTGGCAGCGCTCCTGTCGACGCCGAGGCTGCGTTTCGTCGCCTTCTACCGCACCGCCATGTTCCTGCCGACGCTGCTGTCCTTCGTCATCGTCGGCTTCATCTGGAAGCTGATCCTGTCGCCGATCTGGGGCGTTGCGCCCTGGCTGATGGGCCTTGTCGGCATGAAGGGGCTGTTTGCGCCCTGGCTCGGCCAGTCCGGTCCGGCGCTGATCGCTGTCTCGCTGATTTCCAACTGGCAGTATATCGGCATCCCGATGATGCTGATTTATGCGGCGCTGCTTTCGATCCCGGAAGAAGTCATCGAGGCTGCCGAATGCGACGGCATCACCGGCTGGGCGCAGTTCTGGAAGATCAAGCTGCCGCTCATCCTGCCGGCGATCGGCATCATCTCGATCCTCACCTTCGTGGGCAATTTCAACGCCTTCGACCTCGTTTACACCGTGCAGGGCGCGCTTGCCGGCCCCGATATGTCGACCGACATTCTGGGCACGCTGCTCTATCGCACCTTCTTCGGTTTCCAGCTGCAGCTCGGCGACCGGTCGATGGGCGCGACGATCGCCACCGTGATGTTCGTCATCATCCTTGCCGGCGTTTCCTTCTATCTCTTCGCCATCCAGCGCCGCATGCGCCGGTACCAGTTCTGAGGAGCGCGACATGTCCAACAAAGCCCGCACTTCTCCCATCCGCACCGGTCTCGTGCATCTGGCGCTCATCGGCTACACGCTGATCGCGATCTTCCCGGTGTTCCTGACGATCATCAACTCGTTCAAGGACCGCAACGCGATCTTCCGCTCGCCGCTGCAGGTGCCGACGCCGTCGACCTTCAGCCTTGTCGGCTACCAGACGGTTCTGGGGCAGGGGGACTTCGCGCTCTATTTCCAGAACAGCTTCGTCGTGACGATCGTGTCGATCTTCCTGGTGCTGCTGTTCGGCGCCATGGCGGCCTTCGCGCTCTCCGAATACCGCTTCAAGGGCAATACGCTCGTCGGCCTCTACATGGCGATCGGCATCATGATCCCGATCCGTCTCGGCACGGTCGCGATCCTGCAGGGCATGGTGGCTGCCGGTCTCGTCAATACGCTGACGGCGCTGATCCTCGTCTATACGGCGCAGGGGATACCGCTGGCGATCTTCATTCTCTCGGAATTCATGCGCACGGTCTCCGATGACTTGAAGAATGCCGGGCGCATCGATGGCCTCTCCGAATATGCGATCTTCTTCCGCCTCGTGCTGCCGCTGGTGCGGCCGGCCATGGCGACGGTCGCCGTCTTCACGATGATCCCGATCTGGAACGATCTCTGGTTCCCGCTGATCCTGGCGCCGGCCGAGGCGACGAAGACCGTGACGCTCGGCAGCCAGATCTTCATCGGTCAGTTCGTGACCAACTGGAACGCGGTTCTGGCGGCACTGTCGCTGGCGATCCTGCCGATCCTCGTTCTCTACGTCATCTTCTCGCGGCAGCTGATCCGCGGCATCACCTCTGGAGCAGTGAAATGAGCAGTTCTCAGAAGCCCGTCCGCGTCCTCGTCGCCGGTCTCGGCAATATGGGCCGCAGCCACGCGCTCGCCTATCACAACAATCCGGGCTACGAGATTGTCGGTCTCGTCAACCGCTCGACGCCTAAGCTCGATCCGGCGCTCGCAGGCTACAAGATCCATCCGGATTTCTATGCGGCTCTTGCCGAGCTGAAGCCGGACCTCTGCGCCGTCTGCACCTATTCCGACAGCCATGCCGACTACGCCGTTGCCGCCTTCGAGGCTGGCTGCGACGTCTTCGTCGAGAAGCCGCTGGCAACGACGGTTGCCGATGCCGAGCGGGTCGTGGCGGCTGCGAAGAAGGCCGGGCGCAAGCTCGTTATCGGCTATATCCTTCGCCACCACCCGTCCTGGATCAAGCTGATCGAGGAAGCGCGCAAGCTCGGCGGCCCTTATGTCTTCCGTATGAACCTCAATCAGCAGTCCAGCGGCCCGACCTGGGAAACGCATAAATCGCTGATGCAGACGACGCCGCCGATCGTCGATTGCGGCGTTCACTATGTCGACGTCATGTGCCAGATCACCGATGCGAAGCCGGTGGAAGTGCGCGGCATGGGCCTGCGTCTCTCCAACGAGATCGCGCCCGACATGTATAATTACGGCCACCTGCAGGTGATTTTCGAAGACGGTTCCTGCGGCTGGTACGAGGCCGGCTGGGGACCGATGATCTCGGAGACGGCCTTCTTCGTGAAGGACGTGATGTCACCGAACGGGGCGGTGTCGATCGTCATGGATCCGAACGCCAAGTCCGACGATATCGACACGCATACCAAGACATCTGTCATCCGCCTGCATAGCGCCGAGACCGGCCCCGACGGCAAGTTCATCAGGCCCGACCAGGATATGACGATGGCGGGCGAGCCCGGCCATCAGGAGCTCTGCGACCGCGAGCAGGCCTTCATGCTGAAGGCCATCCGCGAGAATATGGACCTCACCCGCCACATGGGCGACGCCGTCGCGTCGCTGCGCATCTGCCTGGCCGCCGACGAGAGCGCGCGCACCGGCAAGCCCGTCAAGCTGTAAGGAATTCGACTTTGGGATCGCTTCAACTCAAATCCATCCGCAAGACCTACGGCACTCATGAGGTGCTGAAGGGCATCGACCTCGAGGTCAATGACGGCGAATTCGTCATCTTCGTCGGCCCGTCCGGCTGCGGCAAGTCCACCCTGCTGCGCAGCATCGCCGGTCTCGAGGATGTGACCTCGGGCACGGTGATGATCAACGGCCGCGACGAAACGCTGACGCCGCCCGCCAAGCGCGGCATCGCCATGGTCTTCCAGTCCTACGCGCTCTATCCGCACCTAACGGTGAAGGACAATATGGGCCTTGGCCTGAAGCAGGCCGGTACGCCGAAGGACGAGATCGAGAAGCGCGTCACCGGCGCTTCGAACATGCTGTCGCTCGCGCCCTATCTCGCCCGCCGTCCGGCGGAGCTTTCGGGCGGCCAGCGCCAGCGCGTCGCGATCGGCCGCGCCATCGTCCGCGAGCCGGAACTCTTCCTGTTCGACGAGCCGCTGTCGAACCTCGATGCTGCCTTGCGCGTCCAGACCCGCCTGGAGATCGCCAAGCTGCACCGCCAGCTGAAGGCGACGATGATCTACGTCACCCACGACCAGGTCGAGGCGATGACGCTCGCCGACAAGATCGTCGTGCTGAACGCCGGGGCGATCGAGCAGGTCGGTTCGCCGATGGAGCTCTATAACCGCCCAGCCAATACCTTCGTCGCCGGCTTCATCGGCTCACCGATGATGAATTTCATCGCCGCCGACAAGCTCGGCGACGGGCAGGCGAAGACCGTCGGTATCCGCCCGGAACACCTGACCCTGTCACGCGACAGCGGCACCTGGAAGGCAAAGATCGTCCATGTCGAGCATCTCGGCGCCGACACCATCGTCTATCTGGAATCCGACCAGTGCGGCCTGCTGACGGCGCGCCTGTTCGGCGAGCATCAGTATGAGCCTGATGAGGTGGTGTTCGCGACGCCTGACAAGGCGCATATGCACCGGTTCGATGGGAATGATCGGGCGATCAGGTAGGGATTGAGTGTAGGAGCCAGCGGGCCCGCAGCACTCATAAATAAAGGGCGGCGTTGCCAAGGCAACGCCGCCTTTTTCCGTATCAAGCCTTCTGCGCCAGCCTGTCCGTCAGTTCCTCGATCCCGACTTCCGCCTCGACGCTGTCGCCCTTCACCAACAGGTATAGACCAAGCACGAAGGCCAGCGCTGCGATGAACAGCAGGTAGTAGGCGTGGGCCATCGGGTTGACCGGTAGAAGCGAGGCGACGGCGAGCGGGGTGAGGCCGCCGAAGATGGCGTAGGAGACGTTGTAGGAGAAGGACAGGCCCGTGAAGCGGACGCGGGCCGGGAAGGCACGGACCATCACGTAGGGCACGCCGCCGACCATGCCGACGGCAAGGCCCATGATCGCGTAGAGCACGAAGAGCACCGTCAACGAGACGGCCGCATAGCTGTAGAAGGCGAAGGTCGCGGCGGCGAAGAAGATGCTGGAGAAGACGAAGAATTTGCCCGAACCGGTGCGGTCGATGATGGCGCCGGCGGCTGCCGTGCCGAAGATCAGGAACAGCGTGCCGAAGCTGGTGGCGGCGAGCGACTGCTGGGCGGTGTAGCCGTAGAGCTTCTGCAGGAAGGTCGCGGTCATCAACGTGGTGACGACGATGCCGGCCGACAGGATCCAGGTGAGCAGCATCGAGATGATGACGCCGCGCGGGTAATCGCGCAGCACCGCCTTCAGCGGCAGTTCATGGGTCAGCGACCGGCTTTCCTTCATCTCGGCGAAGATCGGCGTTTCCTGCAGCCAGCGGCGCAGATAGACGGCGACGAGGCCGAAGATGCCGCCGAGGAAGAAGGGGATCCGCCAGGCATAGGCGGCGACATCCTCGGGCGTAAAGACCGAATTGATGATCGTCGCGATGAACGAGCCGAGCAGGATGCCGAGCGTCAAGCCGGAGCAGAGGAAGCCGCAGGCGAAACCGACGCGGCGGAAGGGAACGTGTTCGGCAACAAATGTCCAGGCGCCCGGCACCTCGCCGCCGATCGCCGCACCCTGCAGGATGCGCATCAGGATCAGCAGAACCGGCGCGGCAATGCCGATCGAGGCATAGGTCGGCATCGCGGCCATGCCGAGCGTCGAAAGCGCCATCAGCAGGATCGAGAAAGCGAAGACCCGCTTGCGGCCGAACTTGTCGCCGAAATGGGCGAGCACGATGCCGCCGATCGGGCGCACCAGATAGCCGGCGGCGAAGATGCCGAAGGTCTGGATCAGCTTCAGCCAGTCGGGCATGTCGGGCGGAAAGAACAGGCCGCCGATGACGGTCGCGAAGAAGACGAAGATGATGAAATCGTAGAATTCCAGCGCGCCGCCCAGGGCCGAAAGACCGAGGGTGCGGAAATCCTGGGAGGTAAGGCGGCGCGGAGCCGCCGGCGATGCCGTGGTGGGGGACATGATGCTGCGCTTCTTTATGGACCGGTAATATGTCGGTCCTTGCGCCATTGGGGCGGGTATTTCAAGGGCAGTGGCGGTGTTTGTTGGCCTCTGCCGAGATCGCTACGGCGCGTGGCCCCCCTCATCTCCGGTGCAACGAGTTGCACCTGAAACCTTCGGGCACCTTCTCCCCGGGGGGAAGGGAAGCGTGCCGCAGCGTCGATTTACCCTCTCCCCAGCGGGGAGAGGGTCAGGGTGAGGGGGCTCCGGGCCGCAGCTTCTGCCTTGGTCCGTTCCCCAAGTCTGTTCTCAATCCCGGATCACCAGCAGGTCCGCCGCCATGAAGCGCAGCGTCACCGTTTCGCCGGCCTGGGGCGGGGCGACGCCCGGGTTGTTGAACATGTCGAAGGAAATGACGTTGCCGCCGACATTCATGCGGGTGCGGATGACCGAACCGAGGAAGTGGGCGGAGACAACTTCGCCGGTCAGCGCCGTATCGCTCTTGACGCCTTCGGCCAGCGAGCCGGCTTCCGGGCGCAGCGCCAGCTGCACGGTGTCGCCGGCCTTGTAGGTCTGCACCGACTGCTTCAGCGTGACACCCTGATCGCCGATCTGGATGCGGTTGGCAGCGGGATCGACGACCTTGGCTTCGATCAGGTTCAGCGTGCCGACGAAGGAGGCGACGAAGCGGGTGGCCGGCGTGTTGTAGATCTCGAAGGGCGTGCCGATCTGATCGGCCTTGCCAGAGTTCATGACGACGATGCGGTCGGAGATCGACAGCGCCTCTTCCTGGTCATGGGTGACGAAGATCGTGGTGATGCCGAGCTGGCGCTGGATCGCCCGGATTTCTTCGCGCAGCGATACGCGGATCTTGGCGTCGAGGGCCGAGAGCGGCTCGTCGAGCAGCAGGACCTGCGGCTTGACGGCGAGTGCGCGGGCGAGCGCCACGCGCTGCTGCTGACCGCCCGACATCTGGTAGGGGAAACGGTCGGCGAGGTGGCCGAGATGGATCAGCGCCAGCATTTCCTTCACGCGGGCGTCGATCTCGGCCTTCGGCTTGCCGGCGACCTTCATGCCGAAGGCGACGTTGTCGTGCACCGTCATGTTCGGGAACAGCGCGTAGGCCTGGAAGACCATGCCGATATTGCGCTGGTTCGGCTTCAGCGAGGTCTGGTCCTTGCCGTTGATCGTCAGCACGCCGCCGGTCGGCGTTTCGAAGCCGGCGATCATGCGCAGGATCGTGGTTTTGCCACAGCCCGATGGACCGAGGAAGGAGACGAATTCTCCCTTCTCGATATTCATGTTGAAGTTCTTGACGACCTGGACCTGGCCGAAGGACTTCTGAATGTTGGTCAGCGTGAGAAATGACATGAGACGGATACCTTAAGCCTTGGCCGGACGGGCCTTGCCGAAGCGGGAGACGAGATTGAGCAAGCCCATGCTGAGCCAGGTGATGGAGAAGGCGATCACGGCGAGTGCCGAGGGTTCATAGGCCTTGTTGGCACCGACGAGCTGCAGATACGGGCCGAAGGCCGGCCGGTTGAGCAGGGCTGCGAAGGTGAACTCGCCCATGACGATCGCGAGCGTGATGAAGGCGCCGGAGAGGACGCCGCTCATGACGTTCGGGAAAATGCACTTGAACATGATCGTCGGCCACTTGGCGCCGAGGCTTTCGGCGGCTTCCGTCAGGGTCCGCACGTCGATGGCGCGCATCGCGGTATCGACCGAGCGGTACATGTAGGGCAGCGACAGGGTAATGTAGGAGAAGACCAAGAGCACGTTAGTGCCCATGGTCGAGCCCGTCATCGGCAGGATCGACGACGAGTTATACATGCGCAGATAGCCGAAGACGATGACGATCGCCGGAATGACCAGCGGCAGCAGCGTGATGAACTCGACGACCTGGCGCATCTGCGGCAGGCGCAGGCGAACCCAATAGGCGGTCGGTACGACGAGCAGCATGCCGAAGATGATGGTCATCAGAGCCATCAGCATCGAATAGCCGAAGGTCTGCTGGAACTGCGCGTCGGAGAAGACCGACTTGTAGGCATCGAAGCTGTAGCCGTCGCGGCGCATGCGCAGCGAGAATTCGAGCGTGCCGAGAAGCGGGACGATGAAATAGGTCGCGCCGATGATGATCGCGATCCAGGCGCCGATACGTTGTCCCTTCATTTCTGCCACCGTTCAGCGCGCATGCGCAGCATGAGGTAAAGGACGTTCGATACGCCGGTGATGACGATCATGCCGAGCGCGATCGCGTAGCCGAGGTTGGCATTGTGCAGAACGTCGCCGCGGATCTGCGCATAGAGCAGGATCGGCACGATGTTCAGCGACGAACCGGTAAGCGCGTAGGCGGTTGCGATGGCGCCGAAGGCGTTCGCGAAGAGCAGCAGCGTCGTGCCGAGCAGGCTCGGCCAGAGGATCGGCAGGGCGACCATCGTCCAGTACTGGCGGTTGCTGGCGCCGAGGATTTCGGCAGCCTCGCGCCATTCCTTCTTCATGCCGTCGAGGGCAGGCGTCAGGATCAGCACCATCAGCGGAATCTGGAAATACATGTAGGTGATGGTGAGGCCGAAGAAGGACAGCAGGTTGAAGCCCGTGCCGTAGAGATTGAAGCCGAACCAGTCACGCAGGAAAATGGTGACGAGGCCGGTGCGGCCGAGCGTCGCCAGGAACGAGAAGGCGAGCGGGATACCGGCGAAATTGGATGCGACGCCCGAGAAGGTCAGCAGCGTGCCGCGCACCGAGGCGGGCAGGCCGCCGAGCACCACGGCCCAGGCGAGGAAGAAGCCGATGAGCGCACCGCCGAGAGCCGAGGCAACCGAGACGCGGATACTGATCCAGTATGCGCTCAGGATGGATGGCGTGAAGAGATCGGCGATGTTCTTCAGCGTGAATTGACCGTCCGGCGTGAAGAACGCGCCGATGACCAGATAGAGCGTCGGGATGATCAGAAACAGCAGGGCGAAGATGATGAATGGGGCGATGCCGAGCCAATCCACCACGCGATCGCGGTTGATGAATGGGGCACTGCTTGCCGCAGGCGCAGTCACGGTGCTCATGGATGCTCATCCGGGGACGTCGAGGGGAAAAAGAACCTCCCCGCCGTGGGCGGGGAGGCATGGCAGCAGATATTACTGAACGTTGGCGCCGACGACGCTATCCCACTTGCCGGTGATAGCAGCCTTGCCCTTGTCCTGCTCGTCGAGCGTCGGGAAGACGGCCTTTGCATAGCCTTCAGCCGGCGGCAGCTTGTCGAGCAGTTCCTTCGGAACCTTGCCCTTCTGAGCGAGGTCGTTGAAGCGGATCGGGTGGCAGTAGCCCTTCAGCCAGCCGAGCTGACCTTCGTCCGAATAGAGGTATTCCATCCAGAGCTTCGCAGCGTTCGGGTGCGGAGCGAAAGCGGAGATCGCCTGGACGTAAACGCCAGCGACAACGCCCGAGGTCGGAACGACGACTTCAACCGGCGGGTTGCCGTTCAGGCTGTCGCGCCAGGAGAGACCGTTGTAGTCCCAGGCGACGACGATCGGGGTCGAGCCCTGAGCGAGCGAAGCGGACTTGCCGATAACCGGAACGAGGTTGCCGGCCTTGTTGAGCTCTGCGAAGTAGGAAAGACCTGCTTCACCAGCCTTCGTTGCGTCCTTTTCGCCGGCAGCGAGGCCAGCAGCGTAAACAGCCTGGACAGCCTGGTTCGAAGCGCGCGGGTCACCAGCGAGCGAGATCGAGTTGGCGTATTCCGGCTTCTTCAGGTCGGCCCAATCCTTCGGGACGTTCTTGACGATGTCGGTGTTTACGACGAACGAGAGAACGCCGTAGTAATCGCCGTACCAGTAGCCGTCAGCGTCCTTTGCGGAGTCCGGAATGGAATCCCAGGTCGAGACCTTGTACGGCTGGATCAGGCCTTCAGCCTTGGCCGACGGGCCGAAGGAGAGACCGACGTCGATGACGTCAGGAGCCTGCGGGCCGGTGTTGCCCTTGTTGGCCTTGATTGCTTCGATTTCGTCGCCCGAACCTGCATCCGGGTTCAGTTCGTTGACTTCGATGCCGTACTTGGCCTTGAAGCCTGCGATGACGTCGCCGTAACCGCACCAGTTGTGCGGCAGAGCGATGGTCGTCAGCGTGCCTTCCTTCTTGGCGGCAGCGATCAGGTCGGCGCTCGGCTCAGCTGCAGCAATTGCAGTCGAAGCAACGACGATCGCAGTAGAAAGCGAAAGCAGTCGAGAAATGTTAGAGATCACTGTTGTTCTCCTTCGGTTTTCAGTGGTCTGGCGAAGCTGTTACTGACCTTGCATGAAGCTTGTATGACAGTCGCGTGACGTTAATTTTTCTTTTGATTGCAGGCGGTTGCCGGTGCTGTTCCGTTTGCGACACGCCGCTCTATTTTGTCTGCGCCTTCATTGATTTTATTTAATCTTGCCCCTTTCCCTCTTACCCAAGTTTGCGGAAGAGCCTGGTCTGTTCGAACAGACCCTCCAGCGTTTTCATGCGCTCCTTCGTTTCGTCCCATGTCGAGCTCTGGACCGCTTCGATCAGCGCCTCGACAATGAAGAGAGTGACGACGGATGAATCCCAGGCCGACGGCGCCTCGATCTGGACGCGAAAGGCGTGCCTGGCGAGCTTGGCGGCGGGCGATCCCCACTGGTCGGTGAAGACGATGATCTCGGCGCCGCGCTTGCGCGCTGCCTGTGCCAGGCTCACCATCTCCTGCTCGTAGCGGCGGATGTCGAAAATGATCAGGAGGTCGCCGGCGTTCATATTGAGAACGTATTGCGGCCAGCTCGATGAATTGGAGGAGAGCAGGGCGGTGTTCGGCCGGATGACCTGCATATGGGTGAAGAAATACTCGGCGAGCGCGCCGGTGATGCGGCCGCCAACGAAATAGAGGCCGCGCTTGCGGTCCGACAGCAGCGAGGCGACGCTATCGAAGGTCGCGGTGTCGAGATCGCCGAGCGTCTGGCGCAGATTGCCAATGATGGCATCGGCGAAGCGATTGAGAATGTGGGTGCCCGGCGCATTCGAGGCCCAGCGGTCATGCTTGGCGATCGGGTTGGAGATCGTCGCCTCGACTTCCTGATGCAGATGCGCCTGGAAATCCGGATATCCCTTGAAGCCGAGCTTCTGGACCATGCGCACGACCGTGGGCGTGGAAACGCCGGCATTTTCGGCAATGGTCGTGATGCTGCCCAGTCCTGAGACCGGGTAGTTGTCCAGCAGACTTTCGGCCAATTGCTTCTCGGCGCGCGTCAGCACGTCGAAATGCGAATGGATTACGTCCGAGACCGTCTTCGACGCGGCGTTCACTCGATCTTGCTCCCCGGGAATGGCTTGTTTTGATCCCGACGCTTTCCCTTTGCGTCAGGTGCCACTTTCCCACTCAAAGTTAACAACGCTGTCACAATCCATGTCAACCATTGTCATGAAAAGAAATTTTCAGAGCGCGCTTGACAGTGTGGAAAAGCTGAAGAATTCTTTTCTTATTAATTTTTTATAAAGCCATCTGGCGAGGCGCAGCCCACGTGCTCAACGAGTTCAAGGTCCTAAGCGAAGCAGAAGGAAGTTGCGCCGGCATCGAGCGGCGCGGCGGCAAGAGCCCGGTGCTCGTCATCTGTGAACACGCGTCGCGGACCCTGCCGGAAGCCTTCGGCGATCTCGGCCTTTCAAAGGACGCGCTGGAAAGCCACATCGCCTGGGATCCGGGCGCTCTGGCGGTGGCGCGCGGGATTTCGGCAGCGCTGGATGCGACGCTCGTCTACCAGCGTTTTTCCCGTCTCATCTACGATTGCAATCGGCCGCCGGAAGCGCCGGGCGCAATGCCGGAGAAGAGCGAGATCTACGCCATTCCGGGCAACCAGGGACTCACTTCCGAACAGCGGCAGGCGCGCACCGAAGCGCTCTACATTCCCTTTCACAATGCCGTGCGCGAGCTGATTGCCGAGCGCAAGGCGAGGGGACAGGAGAGTGTGGTTGTCACAATCCACAGCTTTACGCCTGTCTTCAACGGCAAGCCGCGTGCAGTCGAGCTCGGTATCCTGCACGATGCCGACAGCCGCCTCGCGGACAAGATGCTGACGGCTGCGGCCGATGCGCCGCTCTACAAGACAGAACGCAATGAACCCTACGGCCCTGCAGACGGCGTGACGCATACGCTCATCCTGCACGGGGTTTCCAACGGGTTCCGCAATGTAATGATCGAGGTCCGCAACGACCTTATCAATGACGATGCCGGTCAAGGGGTCATGGCCGACTATCTCACAGGGCTTCTCCAGCAGTGTCTGGAAGGCTGACTATAAAAAGAAAACGGCCCCAGGGAGCAGCTTAGCTGCGGACGTCCGATGGCAAATGCCACGGACAATTTGGCACAGGATCGACCGCAATCCCGCGGCCGATCGCTAACAGGGGGAAGTCATGTCTGACTATACCGATCTGGATAAAAAGCAGGATATGAGCGTCCTGCATTCCATGGGCTATGCCCAGGAACTTGAACGGCGGATGAGCTCGTTCTCGAACTTCGCAGTGTCATTCTCGATTATTTGCATTCTCTCCGGCGGCATCAACTCGCTGGCTCAGGCCACGGCAGGTGCAGGCGGCGCGGCAATCGGCATCGGCTGGCCGATCGGCTGCTTCGTATCGCTCGTCTTCGCCGTGGCGATGGCGCAGATCAGCTCTGCCTATCCGACGGCCGGCGGCCTCTATCACTGGGGTTCGATCCTCGGCAACCGCTTCACCGGCTGGCTGACCGCGTGGTTCAACCTGCTCGGTCTGGTCACCGTTCTCGGCGCCATCAACGTCGGCACCTATTACTTCTTCATGGGTTCCTTCGGCACCAGCTATTTCGGCCTGACGGATACGACTGCGGTCCGCATCGTCTTCCTCATCGTCATCACCGGTGCACAAGCGCTCGTGAACCACATGGGCATCGGCCTCACCGCCAAGCTCACGGACTTCTCGGGCTACCTGATCTTCGCAACGGCCATCGTGCTTTCGGCCGTTTGCCTGTTTGCCGCACCGTCCTACGAGATCGGCCGCCTCTTCACCTTCGCCAACTATTCCGGCGAAGCGGGCGGCAACGTCTGGCCGGCGACATCGGGCGCCTGGGTGTTCCTGCTCGGTCTGCTGCTGCCGATCTACACGATCACCGGCTATGACGCTTCGGCCCATACGTCGGAAGAAACCGTCAAGGCGGCTCACTCGGTTCCGCGCGGCATGGTTTCGTCGGTCCTTTGGTCGGCGCTGTTCGGCTACATCATGCTGTGCTCCTTCGTCCTCATGCTGCCGAACATGGACGATGCTGCAAAGCAGGGCTGGAACGTGTTCTTCTGGGCGATGGACGCGCAGGTCAATCCTGTCGTCAAGGACATCCTCTATTTCGCAATCCTCGTCAGCCAGTGGCTGTGCGGCCTTGCGACGGTGACGTCCGTTTCGCGCATGATCTTCGCCTTCTCGCGTGACGGTGGCCTTCCGGCTTCCAAGGCGCTCGCCAAGGTCAGCCCGAAATACCGCACGCCGGTTGCCGCGATCTGGACGGGTTCGATCCTGTCGGTGCTGTTCGTCTGGGGCTCGTCGCTGGTTTCGATCGGTGACACGCCTGTTTACACCATCGTCGTCTCGTGCACGGTCATCTTCCTGTTCTTCTCCTTCGCGATCCCGATCACGCTCGGTCTCTTCGCCTGGGGTACGTCGAAGTGGGACAAGATGGGTCCGTGGAACCTCGGCGAAGGCGTCTTCAAGCTCTTTGCTGTCCTCACCGTTCTCGCCATGATCCTGATCTTCATCCTCGGCGTTCAGCCGCCGAATGGTCCGGCTCTCTACGTGACGGTCGGCTTCCTCGTTCTGACCGGCATCGTCTGGTTCGGCTTCGAGAAGCGCCGCTTCAAGGGCCCGCCGATCGGCGACGAAGTGGCGCGCCGTCAGGCGGAGATCGCCGCTGCCGAAAAGGCTGTCGGCCAGCACTAAGGCCAGAGGCTTCCCTCTCGAATGGCGGGGCCGCGGCGCACGCGGCCCCATCCCCGGTTCAATGAAAAAGCATCGGGCAGGCATCGCCTGCCGCTGCATGCCCTTTCGTTGTTCCGAATTCTCAATTCAAAAGAAGCAGGCGGGTAAAAGATGACGACCAGCTATACTCTCGACGATCTCAAGAAGGACGTGGCCGAGGGCCGCATCGATACGGTTCTGGCATGCCAGATCGACATGCAGGGCCGCCTGATGGGCAAGCGCTTCCAGGCCGAATACTTCCTCGACAGCGCCTGGAAGGAAACGCATAGCTGCAACTATCTCGTGGCGACCGACATGGAGATGGAGACGGTCTCCGGCTACAAGGCGACGAGCTGGGAAAAGGGCTACGGCGACTATACGATGAAGCCGGACCTTTCGACGCTGCGCCGCATTCCCTGGCTGGAAGGCACGGCACTCGTTCTCTGCGATCTGCTCGATCACCATACGCATGAGGAAGTGCCGCATTCGCCGCGCGCCATCCTGAAGAAGCAGGTCAAGCGCCTGGAGGCGATGGGCATGAAGCCGTTCATGGCTTCGGAGCTCGAATT
The DNA here is from genome assembly GCF_040546565.1 of Rhizobium sp. OAE497. Lineage (NCBI taxonomy): Bacteria > Pseudomonadati > Pseudomonadota > Alphaproteobacteria > Hyphomicrobiales > Rhizobiaceae > Rhizobium > Rhizobium sp. OAE497. The sequence continues at coordinate 2,346,258 of NZ_JBEPOA010000001.1, read as the reverse complement.
CTTCCTGTTCGACCAGACCTATGAATCGGCTCATGCTTCCGGATATCGCAACCTGAAGCTCGCCAGCGCCTATAACGAGGACTACCACATCTTCCAGACGACCAAGGAAGAGGAAGTGATGCGGGCGATCCGCACCGGTCTGCAGGGCGCCGAAATCCCGGTCGAAAACTCGAAGGGCGAGGCCTCTGCCGGTCAGGAAGAGATCAACGTCCGCTATGCCGAGGCCCTGACGATGGCCGACCGCCATACGATCATCAAGAACGGCTGCAAGGAAATCGCCTGGTCGAAGGGCAAGGCCATCACCTTCCTCGCCAAGTGGCATTACAACGCTGCCGGCAGCTCGTCGCATATTCACCAGTCGCTCTGGAGCCTCGACGGCAAGCCGCTGTTCTTCGACGAGAAGGGCAAGTACGGCATGTCGAAGCTGATGGAGCAGTATGTCGCCGGCCTGCTCGCCCATGCGAGCGAGATCACCTATTTCCTGGCGCCCTACATCAACTCCTACAAGCGCTTCATGGCCGGTACGTTCGCGCCGACCAAGGCGATCTGGAGCAAGGATAACCGTACCGCCGGCTATCGCCTCTGCGGCGACGGCACCAAGGCGATCCGCATCGAATGCCGCGTCGGCGGCTCCGATCTCAATCCCTATCTCGCCTTTGCGGCGCTGATTGCCGCAGGCATCGACGGCATCGAGAACAAGCTTGAACTCGAAGCGCCCTTCGTGGGAGATGCCTATGGCGCCCGCAAGGTGCGCGAGATCCCGCGGACGCTGCGCTCGGCTACCACGGCGATGACCAAGTCGAAGATGCTGCGCAGCGCCTTCGGCGACGACGTCATTGACCACTATACCCGCGCTGCCGAATGGGAGCAGGAGGAATACGACCGTCGCATCACGGACTGGGAGGTGGCGCGAGGGTTCGAGAGGGCTTGAGATAATCGCAACACTCGCTCTGATTGTTGCGTTGGTCGCATTATGCTAATGTGATCTGCGTTTTCAGAGGAGATCGACATGGGTGTGATCGACAGCGCTTGGTTCTATGAAAAGCTCTCGGAGCGCGGCTCCTCGCTTCGCGATATGGCCCGTTTTATGGGGCTTGATCCGAGCGCGGTGTCGCGCATGCTGAACGGCGAACGGAAGATGAGCGCTGAGGAGCAGGACCAGATCGCCGATTATATCGGCGTTCCCTTGGATGAGGTTGCGGCGCATCGGCGCGGTGACCTCGCCGGGTTCGCCGAGAAGAAGCAGGCGGGCAATGAAAGTGCGGGCGCCAATCCGGGGGAGATGGATGAGCCGCCGGTGAAGATGTTTACGGAGGACGATGTCATCTACAAGGATGGCAAGCGCTGGATGGAACTGGACGATGGGACGCTGCTGGAAGTGCACCCCGCGTGGGGATGCATGAAGGGGACGCTGACCATCATGCCGGGAGTCGATCTGACCGCGCCTGCCGATCCTGATTGGGCTAAAGTCTACGACGATGACTGACCGCTTTCTGCTCGATACTTGTGCGGTTCTTTGGCTTGTCGAGGGAGCGGCACTAAGCAGAGATGCGAACGTTGCACTTAGTCGTGGACGTGAAAAGCGTAGCCTGTTCGTTTCATCAATGTCGGCGTGGGAGATCGGTATATTGATCAGCAAAGGCCGTCTGCCAACAACGAAAAATGCTATGTCCTGGTTTCAAGATGCTGTCGATATGATTGGTGCGCAGACTGCCGATGTTTCCCTGCAGGCGCTTGTCGTGTCGTCCTTTTTGCCGCGGCCCGTTCACAACGATCCCGCAGATCGCATCCTGATTGCGACCGCGCGGGAAAACGACCTGACGATCATCACGCGCGATCGCGCAATTCTTTCCTACGGCGCTGCGGGCCATGTCCGCACGCTGGCCTGTTAAGTCTGGAGCATAACTGATGACTATTATCCAATGCATATCGCCGGTCGATGGATCGGTCTACGCGGAGCGCCCGGCGCTCTCGCTGGAGGCGGCGAAGGAAGCCGTGGCCCGCGCGCGCAAAGCGCAGAAGACCTGGGCGAAGCGTCCGCTCGAAGATCGCGTTCAGCTGGTGCTGAAGGGTGTCGCGCGTCTCAACGAGATGTCCGACGTCGTCGTTCCCGAGATCGCCTGGCAGATGGGCCGTCCGATCCGTTATGGCGGCGAGTACAAGGGCTTCAACGAGCGCTCCAATTACGTCGCGTCGATCGCGGCGGAAGCACTGGCGCCGCTCGTCGTCGAGGAGAGCGACAAGTTCGAGCGCCGTATCGAGCGTGAAGCGCATGGCGTCGTCTTCGTCGTAGCGCCGTGGAACTACCCGTACATGACGGCGATCAACACGATCGCTCCGGCGCTGATGGCCGGCAATACCGTGGTGCTGAAGCATGCGTCGCAGACGCTGCTGGTAGGTGAGCGGCTGGTGCAGGCCTTCGTCGAGGCCGGCGTTCCCGAAGATGTCTTCCAGAACGTTTTCCTCGATCACCAGACGACTTCGGCGCTGATCGCGGCCGGCAGCTTCAATTTCGTCAACTTCACCGGTTCGGTCGAAGGCGGCCGCTCGATGGAGCGGGCGGCGGCGGGCACCTTCACCGGTCTCGGCCTCGAGCTCGGCGGCAAGGATCCGGGCTATGTCATGGAAGATGCCGATCTCGACGCTGCCGTCGATACGCTGATGGATGGCGCGACCTACAATTCCGGTCAGTGCTGCTGCGGTATCGAGCGCATCTACGTGCACGAGTCGCTCTATGACTCTTTCGTGGAGAAGTCGGTCGCCTGGGTGTCGAACTACAAGCTCGGCAATCCGCTCGATCCCGAGACCTCTCTCGGCCCGATGGCGAACAAGCGCTTTGCCAAGGTGGTGCGCGAGCAGATCGCCGATGCGGTTTCCAAGGGTGCCAAGGCACTGGTCGATCCGAAGCTTTTCCCGCAGGACGATGGCGGCGCCTATCTCGCTCCGCAGATCCTCGTCAATGTCGATCATTCGATGGAGTTCATGCGCGAAGAAACCTTCGGTCCGGCCGTCGGCATCATGAAGGTCAAGTCCGACGAGGAAGCGCTGGCGCTGATGAATGACAGCCAGTATGGCCTGACCGCCTCGCTCTGGACCAAGGATGCCGAACGGGCAGGGCGCCTCGGCCGCGAAATCGAAACCGGAACGGTCTTCATGAACCGCGCCGACTATCTGGATCCGGCGCTTTGCTGGACCGGCGTCAAGGAAACCGGCCGCGGCGGCTCGCTGTCGATCATCGGCTTCCAGAACCTGACGCGTCCGAAATCCTATCACCTGAAGAAAGTCACAGCATGAGCAGCAACATTACAGCCAACTGGAGCTACCCGACAGCGGTCAAGCTCGGCCGCGGCCGCATCAAGGAGCTCGCCGACGCCTGCAAGAGCCTCGGCATGAAGAAGCCGCTGCTGGTCACCGATCGGGGCCTTGCCTCGATGGCGATCACCAAGAACGCGCTCGACATTCTCGAAGACGCCGGTCTCGGCCGGGCGATCTTCGCCGATGTCGATCCGAACCCGAACGAGAAGAACCTTGAAGCCGGCGTCAAGGCCTTCAAGGATGGCGGTCATGACGGCGTCGTCGCCTTCGGCGGCGGTTCGGGCCTCGACCTCGGCAAGTGCGTCGCCTTCATGGCCGGCCAGACGCGCCCGGTCTGGGATTTCGAGGATATCGGTGACTGGTGGACGCGCGCCAGCGTCGAAGGCATCGCGCCGATCGTCGCCGTGCCGACGACGGCGGGCACGGGCTCGGAAGTCGGCCGCGCCAGCGTCATCACCAATTCGGCGACGCATGTGAAGAAGATCATCTTCCATCCGAAGTTCCTGCCCGGCGTCGTCATCTCCGATCCGGAACTGACGGTCGGCATGCCGAAGATCATCACCGCCGGTACCGGCATGGATGCCTTCGCGCATTGCCTGGAAGCCTATTCCTCACCGTTCTATCATCCGATGTCTGCGGGCATCGCGCTTGAAGGCATGCGCCTCGTCAAGGAATTTCTGCCGCGCGCCTATAAGGAAGGCACGGATCTGGAAGCCCGCGCCAACATGATGTCGGCCGCCGCCATGGGCGCTGTCGCGTTCCAGAAGGGTCTCGGCGCCATTCACGCGCTGTCGCACCCGATCGGCGCCGTCTACAACACCCACCACGGCATGACCAATGCCGTCGTCATGCCGGCCGTGCTGCGCTTCAACCGCGCTGCGATCGAGGACAAGATCGCCCGTGCGGCGGCTTACCTCGGCATTTCCGGCGGCTTCGATGGCTTCTACGACTACGTGCTGAAGCTGCGTTCCGAGCTCGGCGTGCCGGAAAGCCTCTCGGCGATGGGAATCGCGCCCGACAGGATCGACGAACTCTCGGCGATGGCAATCGAAGATCCGAGTGCCGGCGGCAATCCTGTTCCGATGACGCTCGAAAACACCAAGGCGTTGTTTAGGGATTGCTTCTAAGGGGATCAGATGAGTCGTTCGTTTCGATATGCAGTTCTGGGCGTTGTGCTGGCGGTCCTCGGGGCGCCAGCCGCTCATGCCGAATCTTTCTCCGCACTGGGCAAGCAGGGTTATGCCGTCGGCCCGATGGGGCAGGGGAAATCCGGTGCTCTCGGCTGGGTCGTTTCCAAGGGTGGCAGCAAGTTCTTCTGCCGCCTGAGGGCGAGTTCCGCCTATTCCGGCGGCAACGGCATGGTGGGCTTCACCACGAGCGGGCGGATGATCAAGATGAACCGCGCGGTCTATGAAGCGACGATCGGCGGGCACGACCCGTCGATTCCTCAGCTTGCCGACCTGAAGGCGGGCCGCGTGCGGCCTGCCGATGTCGGAGCGTGCAGCAAGATCTGAACGGAAGGCTTATAAGGCGGACCAACCAGCTGGCCCGGAAAGCGCAGGCTTTCCGGGCTTTTTTTGTCCGCAGACATCCTGAATTCTAGGGATGTGAGAAATGCAGGCTGCAATTTCGGGCTGTCCGTTTAGGTTTTGTTAACCACGATTGGAAAGGATGCATTAACCGCACGATGAATCGAAAAGTGCGTAAGAGAGCGATACCGGCTCGCGGCTTTTCCATTCGAGGACCTGATATGCCAGTCATTACTTTTGCAAATACCAAGGGCGGCGCCGGCAAGACCACGGCCGTGCTGCTGCTGGCAACCGAGCTTGCTCGCAAGGGATATCGCGTCACCATTCTCGACGCCGATCCGCAACACTGGATTTCGCGCTGGCATGAGATTTCCGGCAACGTCTACAACGTTTCCGTCATCGATTTCGTCACCTCCGCATCGCTGCCGCAGCATATCAGCGAGAACAAGGCGAATACCGATTACTTCATCATCGACCTGCCGGGCGCGCGCAATCCGCTGCTGGCCACCGCTGTCGGTCTTTCCGACCACGTGCTGATCCCGATCCAGGGCTGTGCCATGGATGCCCGCGGCGGTGCGCAGGTTCTGGAACTGCTGCAGTATCTGGACGAGAAGGCAGGCATCAAGATCGGCCATTCGGTCGTTCTCACCCGCGTCAACTCGATGGTCACCACCCGCGCGCTGCAGCTCGTCAAGGCGCTGCTCAACGAGCGCCATGTCCCGGTTCTCGATACGGCGATCATCGAACGTTCGGCCTTCCGCGATATCTTCGATGTCGGCGGCACGCTTGCGACCATGGATCCGACCCGCGTTTCCAATCTCGACAAGGCGCGCGAGAACGCGCTCTGTTTCGCCGAGGAAATGATGCGCAAGCTGCCGGTGAAGCTGCCGATCGCGGCTCGCCTCTCTGGCCTGCTGATGCGCGACGCTGCCTGATCCCCAAAAAGTCACAACAAAAAAGCCGCCGGTAGACCGGCGGCTTTTTTGTTTGTTCAATTGTGAATGGTCAGTCGACGAATTCGACGGTGACGCCGGGCTTGACCATCTTGGCGAGCTCGGTGGCATCCCAGTTGGTCAGGCGGATACAGCCGTGGCTCTGGGTACGGCCGATCTTGGAGGGCTCCGGCGTTCCGTGAATGCCGTAGGTCGGCTTGGAGAGCGCGATCCAGACCGTGCCGACCGGGCCGTTTGGGCCTGGCGGGATGTTGAGCACCTTGTCGTTGGCGCCCTGCTGGAAGTTGATCTTCGGATTGTAGGTATAGCCGGGGTTCAAGGCGACGCGATCGACCGTCACCGTGCCCGAGGGCGAGGGTGTGTCGGCGGAGCCGATCGAGGCCGGGTAGGCGGCGATGAGATTGCCGGCATCGTCATAGGCGAAGACCTGCTTCTTGGCCTTGTCGGCGAGGATCTTGGCCACCGTGCCGGTTTTGGGATCGCCGGGATTGACGACCTTGATGATCGTGCCGGGGACGGTGAAATCCACGCCGGGGTTCATTTCCTTCAGGAATCCCTCGTCCATGTGGAAGCGTTCGGCCAGGGCCTCGGTGGTGGAGGTGTAGGCGAGGGACGGAAGCAGCGCCTTGTGGGCATAGTCTTCGGGAATTTCCGCGACATAGGGACCGGCGGCATCCGAGGGGGTGATCGTGTAGCTGACGACGGGCAGGCCGCCGGAAAGGCGCAGTTGCTCGAGGATCGCGTCCGTATTGTTCGGGTCGAGATTTTCGCCGGTCATCTGGTTATAGGCGTAGATCGCCTTGGTGACGTTCGAGCCCATGTGGCCATCGATGACGCCAGGAGATATGCCGGCGCGGTCGAGGAAGACCTGCAGCGCGACGATCTCCGGCTTCGACTTGCCCTTCAAGGTAATCGTAGGCTCTTCGGGAGTACGCGGCTGCTCAACCTGCGGCGCCTGCTGATCGGGGTCGATCGAGGCATAGTCGCCGTTCTGCTGGTCGGGATAGGGCTGGTCGAGCGGCTGGCGGTCGATGCTCGCATCGCGCGGGATCGAGCCGGTCACGGCGCCGCGCTCGATGTAGCGGGTGCTGCCGTAGCGGCTGTGCTCGCCGTTCTCGGCATTATAGGGGTCGTTGTTATAAGGATCGCGCGAGGGCGCCGCCGGGTAATAGCCGCGCGAGCGCATCTCGGTGGCGACGATCCGGCCGTAGCTGTCGACAAGAACGCGGTTGCCGCTGCGGTCACGGGAATAATAGACGTCGGCGCCCGGCGGGATGTAATCGACGATCTGGCCGTCCGGCGTGACCATGACGACGTCGCGCTGGCCGCGGCCACCCCATTGCTGCGCTTGCGCTTCCGGTATCACCGAAGTGACGGCCAGAACGACGGCGGCGAGCGACAGGCCATATTTCAAAATGCGATTCACGTCTCACACCTCAACCAGTGACTGGGCCGACACACACCCGCGAATTTTGACGCTAGTGTGGAATTTATGAATTCGTACTGAACAAATTATGAAAATATCCGTGATCACTTGCGTGAGGCTAAACGTTTGGTTTGCCTCGACGGTTCCGAGTTGATTGCCGGTTGTGGGCAATTGCGCGCAGCGTGATTGACGAAAGCTTGCGTCACCCCTAACCCTACGGCTGTTTTGATACAGGGGAGGACGCCATGATCGAATTTGCTGCCGCCAAAGGGCCGCGCCTGATGCTGGATGAAACGTCGGTCATGGATATCGGCGCCTGCGTCGTCGATGGCGTCGATATTTCGCCGAAGCGGGCGATCCCCGATGATGGCGATCCGCGCATCGACCATTCGCTCGAAGGCTTCCTGTTTACCTGCGGTCCTGATCACATCCGCCACCGCGAGCCGATCCCGGGCCGAACCGATGGAGCGGTCTATCCGTTGCACGGCTCGGTTTCCGGCCACAAGGCGACGGTGTTGTGGACCAAGTTCGAGAACGGCAATGCCGAGTGCCGCGCCGATATCGATCTTGTCACCGTCGAGGGACTTCCGCAGCGCATCGAGCGGCTCTGGAAGATCGATGGCGCGACCGGCGAGGTTTCGCTGGAGGACAAGGTCGTCAATACCAGTGACCAGACGTTGCCGACCTTCCTGATGTATCATATGAATGTCGGCGGCAAATGGTTCGACGAGGGGACGCGGCTTGAGGGCAAGATGCTCGAGGGCGACGGTTTTCCCTGGACCTTCGGCGAGGAACTCGGCGGTATCTTCTGCGTCGCGGCGCCGGCGACGGACAGCGGCTATGCCGAGGTGCGGCTCGGGCCGATGAAGGCGGTCCATGGCCGGACGCTCAGGGTTCGCATGCGCGCCGATACGCTGCCTTACCTGCAGGTCTGGCGGAACCAGAAGGAGCCTGCCCATATTCTTGGTATCGAGCCGGTGACGCATCGCTGGGTCTCGCGCGGCGAACTGGAAGCGGCAGGCGAGTTCAACATGCTGAAGCCGGGCGAGAGCCGCAGCTACGGGTTGACCTTCGCCTTTCTATGAGCGAGTTGTTGACGCTCGCGGTTACGCATCGTAGAGCTTCTGCCGTTCATTTTCAGGAGGCATTCGCGATGGACATCCGCCCGATCGACGACGAATATTCGGTTTCCGGCCAGATCTCGGTCGAGGATCTCGACCAGATCAAGGCGCTCGGCTTCAAGTCGATCGTCTGCCACCGTCCCGATGGCGAAAGCCCGGACCAGACGCCGTTCTCGGTGATCGAAGCGCGCGCCAAGGAGCTTGGTCTCGACATCGCTCACGTTCCTGTCGGCCCGATGGGCGTGACCGAGGAAGCGGTTGCCGGCATGGTCGATGCGCTCGACGAATTCCCGCGTCCGATGCTCGGCTACTGCCGTTCCGGCGCCCGCTCGACGGCGACCTATCAGAAGAGCCATCACCTTCGCGGCTGATATCCCGGCGCGGCCAGGTTCCGCGCCCTTCATTCCATAAGAAACTCAGGAGAAAATCATGAGCATCAAGCGCATCGGTCCCGGTCCCCGCATGAGCGGCGCCGTCGTCCACGGCAACACCGTCTATCTCGCCGGCCAGGTTGCCGAAGGTGAGACCGTCACCGATCAGTGCAAGGCTGCTCTTGCCGAAGTCGACCGCCTGCTGGCGGCTGCCGGCTCGAACAAGTCGAAGATCCTGCAGACGCTGATCTACCTCTCCGACATTTCCGATTTCGCCGAAATGAACGCTGCCTGGGAAGCCTGGGTCGACCCGGCCAACACGCCGGCGCGCGCCACCAGCGAAGCCAAGCTCGCCGCTCCGAAGTACAAGGTGGAGTTCATCGTCACCGCGGCGATCGACTGATATTTCGGTTGTATCCGAAATCCGAAGCCGGTGGGTTCGCCCACCGGCTTTTTTGTTTGGCGGCCTTTCAGCTCTTCGTCCGGATCTGCGTCAGCGTCCGCGCCGGTGTGATGGCTTCCGGATCGAGCTTGATCTCGATAATCGCCGGCTTGCCGCTGGCACGCGCCCGTTCAAAGGCGGGGACGAAATCGGCTGTGGTCTCCACCGTTTCGCCATGGCCGCCATAGGCGCGGGCAAGGGCTGCAAAATCGGGGTTGGTGAGATCGGTGCCGCTGACGCGGCCGGGATATTCGCGCTCCTGATGCATGCGGATCGTGCCGTAGATGCCATTGTTGATGACCAGCACGATGATCGGCAGACCGTAGCGGACGGCGGTGGCGAATTCCTGCCCGTGCATCATGAAGCAGCCGTCACCGGCAAAGCAGATCACCTCGCGCTCGGGAAACAGCGCCTTGGCGGCGACCGCGGCAGGCAGGCCGTAGCCCATCGAGCCGGATGTCGGGGCCGCCTGGGTGTTGAACTGGCGGAAGCGGTGGAAGCGGTGCAGCCAGGTGGCATAGTTTCCGGCGCCGTTGGTGAAGATCGTATCGGCGCGGGTATTGCCTTCGACCCAGTCCATGATCGGGCCCATATGGACATTACCGGGGCCGGTCTGCGGCGGCTTCGACCATGCGAGATAGCTCTGGTGCATGCGCTCGGTGCGCTCGGCCCAGCGCGGTTCGGCGGGGGCTTCGAGATCGGCAAGCGCATCGACGAAATCCTGCGGCGAGGCGGCGATTGCCAGATCCGGCCGGTAGATGCGGCCGAGCTCGGAGGGATCCGGATAGATGTGGACGAGCTGCTGCGCCGGGTAGGGGATGTCGATCAGCGTATAGCCTGACGACGGCATTTCCGACATGCGGCTGCCGAGCAGGATCAGCAGATCGCTTTCCTTGATCTCCTTGGCGAGCGCCGGATTGATGCCGATGCCGACATCGCCGGCATAGGAGGGATGCAGGTGGTCGAACAGCATCTGGCGGCGGAAGGAGCAGCCGACCGGCAGCTTGAATCGCTCGGCGAAGGCGCGGAAATCGGCGACGGCATCGGCATCCCAGCGGGTGCCACCGAGGATCACCAGGGGACGCTCGGCTTTCAGGAGCCGCATGTAGAAGTCGTCTACCTGGCGGCGGCCGGGATAGGCGGCGACGCGCGAATAGGCGCGCGCACGGGGCGACTCCACTTCATCGCGCAGCATGTCCTCGGGCAGTGACAGGACGACCGGGCCGGGGCGGCCAGAGGTGGCGATCGCAAAGGCGCGGGTGACGAATTCCGGGATGCGGGCGGCATCGTCGATCTCGCCGACCCATTTGGCATATTCGGTCAGCGCCCGGCGGAACTCGACCTCCTGGAAGGCTTCGCGCTCGCGGGCATCGCGCTGCACCTGGCCGATGAACAGGATCATCGGAATCGAATCCTGGCGGGCGATATGCAGGCCCGCCGAAGCATTGGTGGCGCCGGGGCCGCGGGTAACCATGCAGATGCCGGGCTCGCCTGTCAGCCGCCCCCAGCAATCGGCCATCATCGCAGCGCCACCTTCCTGGCGGCAGACGACGACCTCGATGTCGCTGTCGTGAAGGGCATCGAGAACGGCGAGGAAGCTCTCGCCGGGAACGCAGGAGAGGCGGGTCACCCCGTTGGCCTTCAACGCTTCGACGATCAGTTCTCCACCCGATTTCTTCATGATGCCGTTGTCCTCCCTTCTATCGACCGCTCCAGCGCTTCGAGTTCAGCCAGCACCTCCTCCTGGTGCTCGCCGAGGCGCGGGCTCGGTCTTTCGTAACGTAGCGGTGTTTCCGACAGAACCACAGGGGTTCTGACGCCAGGGATCATCGTCCCGGCGGTGTCGGCAAGATCGATGCGCAATCCGCGGGCGATCACCTGCGGATCGGCAAACATTTCCTCGATCGTATTGATGGCGCCGGCTGGCACTGCGTTTTCTTCGCAGGCTCGCAGAAGATCGGCCTTCGGCCAGTTCAGTGTCTTGCCGGAGACGAGGCGGCGGACTTCGTCGCGATTGGCGACGCGGGCCTTGTTGGTGGCGAAGCGCTCATCTTCGCCGATACCCTCGAGACCGAGAATGGTGCAGAGGCGGCGGAACTGGCCGTCATTGCCGACGGCGAGGATGAGATAGCCATCGGCAGCCGGGATCACCTCATAGGGCGAGATATTCGGATGGGCATTGCCGAGCCGCACCGGCGCCTGGCCGCCGACGAGATAATTCATGTTCTGGTTGGCGAGCACGGCGGACTGGACATCGAGCAGCGCCATGTCGACAAGCTGGCCCTCGCCTGTCTTCAGTGCGTGGATCAGCGCCGCCTCGATCGCCGAGACGGCATAGATGCCGGTGAAGATATCGGCGATCGCCACGCCCGCTTTCATCGGCTGGCCCTCGGGTTCACCGGTGATCGACATGAAGCCGGACATGCCCTGGACGATGTAATCGTAGCCGGCGAGATTGGCATGGGGGCCGGTCTGGCCGAAGCCGGTGATCGAGCAATAGACCAGCTTCGGATTGATCTTGCGCAGGCTCTCGTAGTCCAGCCCGTATTTGACGAGGCCGCCGAGCTTGAAATTCTCGATCAACACGTCGGCGGTTGCCGCGAGACGGCGCACCAGCGCCTGTCCCTCTTCGGTCTTCAGGTCGGCGGTGATCGAGCGCTTGTTGCGGTTTGTTGAGTGGTAATAGGCGGCCGAGAGGTTTTCGCCGTCGGCGCCCTCGACGAAGGGCGGCCCCCAGTGGCGGGTATCGTCACCGCCTTCGGGATTCTCGACCTTGATGACGTCGGCGCCGAGATCGGCCAGCATCTGCCCGGCCCAGGGACCGGCGAGCACGCGGGCGAGCTCGATCACCCTGATGCCATCAAGCGGCGGCTTTTTGCTGGTGGCCGTCATGTTCCTCCCGCGGGCGGTTTTACGGCGCCCGTGTTGCCTCAGATGTATCGGATACGGGCTTGGATGCAAAGCGCCGCTCGCGCCAGATGATGTAGAGGCCCGACGCGATGATGATCAGGATGCCGAGCCATTTCAGCGCATCCGGGAAATCGCCGAAGACCAGCCAGGCGAAGATCGTCGCCGAGACGATCTCGAAATATTGCAGCGGTGCCAGCGTCGAGGCGGGGGCGGCGCGATAGGCATAGACGCCGAGAATGCCGGCGATCGCCGCCATGACGCCGACGCCGGCGAGATAGAAGAAGGCAAGCGCCGAGGGCATGACCGGATCGAACACATCCGAGCCGCTGCTTTCGCCGATATAGAGAATGATGCAGCAGAAGAAGAGGCCCCAGAGGCCCATCTGGAACTGCATGACCCAGGGGTCCTCGCGCTGCGCCAGCGCCCGGTTCATCATCGCCGAGATGGCGATGCAGACGGCGCTGACGACGGGGAGAAGCGCGACGAAGCCGACTTCCTGGAAGCTCGGCTGGATGATCAGGATCGCCCCGAAGAAGCCGACGCCGCAGGCCGTGTAGCGCCGCCAGCCGATGGCTTCGCCGAGGAAGATGCTGCTGAGGATCGTCAGGATGATCGGCTCGACGAAGAAGATGGCGATCGCATCGGCGACCGACATGTATTTCAGCGTGGCGACGAAGGAGATCATCGAGATGGTCATGATGATCCCGCGGATCGCGTGATAGAAGGTCTGCTTCCACGAGAGATCGGCGAGGTTTTTGCGCCAGATGACGACGGGCAGCATGCAGATCGCCTGGACGGCGAAGCGCGCCGCGGTGATCTCGGCAGACGGCACGGTGGCGATCGCCAGCTTGGCGAAGATATCGATCAGCGGCGAGAACAGCACCGAGAGAAGCATGAGCATCAGGCCCATGGTGACTTCGGAGGATGCTGTCGTCTTCATTGCCGTACCATTCTTGTCTGCGGGGCTCTCAGGAGCGTGCCGTCACGCCATCGCACCAATCGGCGAAGGCCGAGATGGCCGCCGCGGCGCCGGTGTCGTTCAGGGTCTCGTGCCGGGCGTCCTGATATATTTCAGTGGTGATACGGGAGAAGCCATGTCGTTTCAAATGGTTTGACAGCCATCCTGTGGCTTTCCCGTGCTCGGTCGCCGGATCCTGTCCGCCGCCGACAAGATGGATCGGCAGGGATTTCGGCAGCCGGTTCAGATGCTCGGTCTTCGGCGCCCGGAAGGTCAGCTCGAAGATGTCGAGCCACAGCGATACCGAGGCATCGAAGCCGCAGAGCGGATCGGCGATATATGTGTCGACTTCACTGGGATCGTGCGACAACCAGTCGAAGGCGGTGCGATGGCCGGGGATGGCCTTGCCCCAGGCGGCAAAGGTCAGCTTCGGCAGGAGGCCGCTCGGCACATCCGATCCCTTCAGGGCTTTTTCGGCAAGCAGGATTGCCTGGGCGGCGCGACCCGCCGCGCCGACGGCGAAGTTCGAATTCCAGACGGCGACGGCATTGAATTTTTCGGGGTAGGAGACCGCCGTGTTGAGCGCGATCAGTCCGCCCATCGAATGGCCGAAGAGGATGACTGGCAGGCCGGGATAGAGGCCGGCGGCGTGATCGCGCATGGCGACAACATCCTCCTGCACGCGCGTCACGCCGTGCCGTCTCGCGAACTGGCCGATCGGCGCATCGGGCGCGGTGGTCTCGCCGTGGCCGCGGTGGTCGTGGGCGAAGACATGATAGCCGCGGGCGGCCATCGCCGCGGCGAAGCGCTCGTATCGTTTCGAATGTTCGGCAAGGCCGTGGCAGACGATCAGGATGGCGCGTGCCGTGCCCTCTGCCGCCGCATGGTGAAAGGCAAGCGTTGCGTCCGGTCTCTTAAGCCATTGTGTTTGCGAAAACATTCGGTCCTCCCGGCCGGTACCAGAGCAGATCGGGCGGCAAATGCAAGCAGGGCTGCGACGATATGCAGGGGAAATTCATGCGATTCAGGGTTGCGGCGAGGCGAGCTTCATGCTTATTTGTTCGTGTATTGTTCTATTTTCAGAGGGTGGAGATGAGCAGGTTCCTTGTTGTTGCCGTGATGCTTGCGTTGTCGGGTTTCTCCGCCGGTTCGGCGATGGCGCAGGAGGGGCGCACCCGCTTCATTCTCGCTGCCAGCTGGCAGCCGGCCTTCTGCCAGACCAACCAGAAGAAAGCCGAATGCGCCAGCCAGACGGCCGAGCGCTACGATGCGACGAACTTTTCGCTGCACGGCCTCTGGCCGATGCGGCAGAATTACTGCGGAGTTCCCGGAGACCAGCAGGCGGCCGACAAGGATGGCGACTGGCGCTCGCTTCCCGAGGTCAAGCTGACGCCGGAAAATGCGGCCGCACTCGCCAAGGCGATGCCGGGAACGCAATCGGCGCTCGAACGCCATGAATGGACCAAGCACGGCACCTGCACCAAGCTTTCTGCCGACGCCTATTTCGGCACGGCGGTGCGGCTGATGGGCGATCTCAACGGCTCGGCGGTGCGCGATCTCTTCGCCGCCAACACCGGCAAGATGGTGACCGCGGAGCAGATCAAGGCGGCGTTCGACAAGAGTTTCGGCGCTGGCGCCAGCGACCGCGTCAAGATGAGCTGCCGCAGGGCAGGCGGGGTGCGCGTCATCAGCGAGCTGACGATCGGCCTCTCGCAGGATGCGGTGACGGATATGAACGCCGGTCTCGGCAAGCTGATCCAGGGTGCAGGGCGGACGTCGTTCGGCTGCAACGAGGGGATCGTCGATGCGGCCGGCTTCTAGGCGCCGCTGAATCAGGCAGGGACGTCATCCCGAGGCCCGAAATCCGGTAGCAATACCGGTTTCGGCGTTGCCCGGCGCGCCCGTTTCGCCTACATAGCGGCACGGTTTTAAAGTTTGCGCCTGGAGCAGTTCACACATGGCACGTCAGTTCATTTATCATATGTCGGGACTTAACAAGTCTTACGGCGCCAAGAAGATCCTCGAAAACGTCAACCTGTCGTTCTACCCGGACGCCAAGATCGGTATTCTCGGCCCGAACGGCGCCGGTAAGTCGACCGTTCTGCGCATCATTGCCGGTCAGGACAAGGAATATACCGGTGAAGCCTGGCTCGCCGAAGGCGCCACCGTCGGCTACCTCGAACAGGAGCCGAAGCTCGATCCAAGCAAGACCGCGTTCGAAAACGTCATGGAAGGCGTTGCCGACAAGCAGGCCGTGCTCGACCGCTACAACGAGCTGATGATGAACTATTCCGACGAGACGGCGGAAGAGGGCGCCAAGCTCCAGGACATCATCGACAGCCAGAACCTCTGGGATCTCGAACAGCAGGTTGAGATGGCGATGGAAGCGCTGCGCTGCCCGCCGAAGGATGCCGAGGTCACCAATCTCTCGGGTGGTGAACGCCGCCGTATCGCGCTCTGCCGCCTGCTTCTGTCGCAGCCCGATCTGCTGCTCCTCGACGAACCGACCAACCATCTCGACGCCGAGACCATCGCCTGGCTGGAAAAGCACCTGCGCGATTATCCGGGCGCCGTGATGATGATCACCCACGACCGCTACTTCCTCGACAACGTCACCGGCTGGATCCTCGAGCTCGACCGTGGCCGCGGCATTCCGTACGAAGGCAACTATTCTGCCTACCTGACGGCCAAGGCCAAGCGCATGCAGCAGGAAGCCCGCGAAGAAGCCGGCCGCCAGAAGGCGCTGTCGCGCGAACAGGAATGGATCGCCTCCAGCCCGAAGGCCCGCCAGGCCAAGTCCAAGGCCCGTATCAAGGCCTACGAACAGCTGGTCGATGCCGCCGAGAACATCCGTCCCGGCGATGCGCAGATCATCATCCCGGTCTCTGAGCGTCTCGGCCAGGTGGTCATCGAACTCGAAGGCATCAAGAAGGGCTTTGACGGCCGCACTCTGATCAACGACCTGTCGATCAAGCTGCCGCCGGGCGGCATCGTCGGCATCATCGGCCCGAACGGCGCCGGCAAGTCGACGCTGTTCAAGATGATCACCGGCCAGGAAACCCCGGATGAGGGTTCTATCCGCATCGGTGAAACCGTGCATCTCGGCTATGTCGACCAGAGCCGCGATGCGCTGAACGCCGACAAGACCGTCTGGGAAGAAATCTCCGGCGGCGCCGAAGTCATCAAGCTCGGCAAGTTCGACATGAACTCGCGCGCCTATTGCGGCGCCTTCAACTTCAAGGGCGGCGACCAGCAGCAGAAGGTCGGCAACCTCTCGGGCGGTCAGCGTAACCGCGTGCATCTCGCCAAGATGCTGAAGGCCGGCGGCAACGTTCTTCTCCTCGACGAACCGACCAACGACCTCGACACGGAAACGCTCGGTGCGCTGGAAAGCGCGCTCGAAAACTTCGCCGGCTGCGCCATCATCATCAGCCACGATCGCATGTTCCTGGACCGCCTGGCGACGCATATCCTCGCCTTCGAAGGTGACGGCCATGTCGAGTGGTTCGAAGGCAACTTCGAGGACTACGAAGAAGACAAGGTCCGCCGCCTCGGCCCCGATGCGCTGAACCCAGGCAGCCAGGCCTACAAGCGCCTGACGCGCTGAGTTTTTTGAGCCTGTTTGATGCGAGCCCCGGCCTTTGTGCCGGGGCTTTTGTTTTGGGGGATGAGAGAGGAGAGTGCCGCCTCAAGCCGCGCCCCCGAGAAGCGCAGCCCTCGACAATCACGCCACCCGTCCAAGTCGCTATCCGGCCAGCAAATTTCGTGAATAGCCGCGATTGACGCTTGCCACGGTTTCTCAAATCACATAAAGATATCTTTATATGTTGATTGGGTCGAATATGGCTGAACCTGTCAGGCTTGGATTGGATGCGCTCGTTGACGTCTTGAAGGCGGCAGGTGAGCCGACGCGTCTGCGTCTTCTGGCGCTGCTGGCCGCCGGTGACCTGACGGTGACCGATCTTACCGAAATTCTCGGCCAGTCGCAGCCCCGCATTTCCCGGCACCTGAAGCTGCTTGGCGAGGCCGAGCTGATCGATCGTTATCAGGAAGGCGCCTGGGCCTATTTCCGGCTGAAGCAGGAGGGTAAGGCGGCGTCTCTGGTGCGCATGCTGCTGCAGCATTCTTCCGAGAACGATCCTGTCATTCTGCGCGATGGCGAAAGGTTGTCGTCGGTCAAGCGCCAGCGCGCCGAGCGGGCGCAGGCCTATTTCAGCCGCAACGCCGCCGAATGGGACGAGCTGCGCCGCCTGCATGCCGCCGACGAAGAGGTCGATGCCGCCGTCATCAAGCTCATCGGCAATCAGCCGATCCATTCGCTGCTCGATCTCGGCACCGGCACCGGCCGCATCCTGCAACTGCTGTCGGGGCTTTACCGGCGGGCGATCGGCGTCGATGCCAGCCGCGATATGCTGAGCGTCGCCCGCGCCAATCTCGACAAGTCAGGAATCACCAAGGCGTCGGTGCGCCATGCCGATATCCTGAACCTGCCCTTCGAGGGCCAGGATTTCGATCTGGTGACCATCCACCAGGTCCTGCATTTCTTCGACCAGCCCGAAATCGCCATCAACGAGGCGGCGCGCATGCTGGCGCCCGGCGGGCGGCTGATGGTCATCGATCTGGCCCCGCACGGGCTTGAATATCTTCGCGACGAGCATGCCCATGTCCGTCTCGGTTTCTCGCATCAGTCGATGTCCGACTGGCTGCGCAAGGCGGGGCTCGATGTCGAGCAGGCCGTCGATCTTCATCCGGGTCAGCCGGGCGAGAAGGGCCTCACGGTCACGATCTGGCTCGCGCGCGATCCGCGGCGCCTTATGGCATCCGAAAGCGCCGGTACAGTATTGGCCGGGGAGGTTTGATTTATGACTTTGAACACTGGTAGCCGCCGCGATATCGGCATTTCCTTCGAGTTCTTCCCGCCGAAGTCGGAAGAGATGGAAGGACAGCTCTGGAAGGCCGTCAGCGAGCTGCAGGACTGGAACCCGGATTTCGTCTCCGTGACCTATGGCGCAGGCGGCACCACCAAGGCGCCGACGCTGACCGCCGTCACGCGCTTCCTCAACGAGACCCCGCTTGCGACCGCCTCGCATCTGACCTGCGTCGGTGCGACGAAGGAAGAGACGCATCAGGTCATCGACAATTTCCGCAAGGCGGGCGTGAAGCATTTCGTGGCGCTGCGCGGCGATGCGCCCGGCGGCGCCGGTGCGCCCTATCAGCCCCATCCGGGCGGCTATGCCAATGCTTCCGAGCTGGTCGCCGGTCTTCGCGAGATCGGCGATTTCGAGATCTCGGTTTCGGCCTATCCGGAGAAGCATCCCGAGAGCAAGGATGTCGCTGCCGATATCGACATGCTGAAGCGCAAGGCCGATAACGGCGCCAACCGGGCGCTGACGCAGTTCTTCTTCGATAACGACAATTTCGAGCGCTACCTTGAGAAGGTGCGCGCGGCTGGCGTGAAGATGCCGATCGTGCCCGGCATTATGCCGATCCTCAACCTGACGCAGCTGAAGCGCTTTGCCGGCGCCTGCGGCACCGTCATCCCGGCTTTCCTCGACGAGCGTTTCGCCGGTCTCGACGACAAGCCGGAAGAGCGCGCCAAGGTGGCGGCGGATGTCGCTGCCGAGCAGATCGAGGATCTGGTGCGCCGCGGGCTGCACGAATTCCATCTCTACACGATGAACCGCTCGCCGCTGGTTTCGGCGGTTCTCACCAATCTCGGCTTCCGCCGGGGCGAGACCAAGGCCGAGGGCGCAGCTGCCTGATCACGGCAGCAGATTTGACGGCAACAAAAAAGCGCATGTCAGGCGGGACATGCGCTTTTTTAGTTTGCTGAACTGTTCACTCAGGAGTCCGGTATTCCAGTCATAGGGTCCGGTTTGCCGCTCAGATGAAGAGCATAGACAAGACGAACGCGAACGCTGCACTGACCAACAGGACATTCAAGGATCGTGTGATACCCATGTCTGCCTCCTTTGCGTTAACGAGGGCATACTATGTCCGAAATGTGTCGGGTGAAAAGCGAATTCCATGTTGCGCCGCAGCAACAGCCAGTGGATAACTGCTGTGTGTATCAATCACGGCATTGAAATCGTTCGAAAAAATCAGACGAAAATTTCTTCACACATTTTAACGGCGCGTTAAAGTCGGCGATCCCGGCGTTAAGGCTTGCGTCCGGATGAAGGCTTCTGCCGAAGCTCCTGAAATCGCGGCATAAAAGAAAATCGCGCCCGGCCTGACGGACGGACGCGATGGCATTGCTGCGTAACGGTTTGTCTTGGCGACTCAGAGCGCGCCGAGGAGGCCCGGCGTCGCCCAGCCGTCGGCCGGCATGCCCAGGCGCTGCTGTTCCTTCTGGATGGCGACGCGGGTGCCGGAACCGAGGATGCCGTCGATC
Source organism: Rhizobium sp. OAE497 (assembly GCF_040546565.1). Lineage (NCBI taxonomy): Bacteria > Pseudomonadati > Pseudomonadota > Alphaproteobacteria > Hyphomicrobiales > Rhizobiaceae > Rhizobium > Rhizobium sp. OAE497. The sequence goes on along the minus strand of NZ_JBEPOA010000001.1, from coordinate 2,326,839 downwards.
TCGCCGACGTCATGGCCGAGCGACTGCAGCTTTGTCTGCAGCTGCTTCATCTGGTCGTTGGCAAGGCCCTGTTCCGGGGTGCCCTTCTGGTAGGGCTGGGCGCCGGAGAGGCGGGTCGCGAAATAGGCGGCCGAGGTCGTGTAGATGAACGACTTGTTCCACTCGAGATAGATCTTGAAGTTCGGATAGGCGATGAAGGCCGGTCCGAGGCGGCCCTGCGGCAGAACGAGGTCGCCTTCGAGCTCACCGAAATTGGTGTTGCCGTCACGCGGCTTAACGCCGAGCGCAAACCAGTCGCCAGCCTTCATCGTGCCGCCGAGGCCAGACTTTTCCCAGGGAAGGTTCTCGGGCACGGTGACTTCCTGCAGCCAGGGCTGGCCGCGCTCGAAGCCGAGATGCTGGATGAACTTGGCGGCCGTGAGGATCGCGTCCGGGCCGCTCTGCTTCAGGCGCACGTGGCCGTCGCCATCGCCGTCCATGCCGTAGGCGATGATGTCGCGCGGCAGCATCTGCACCTGGCCGATTTCGCCGGCCCATGCGCCGGTGTTGGTCGCCGGGTCGAGGTCGCCGTGCTGGACCATCTCGATCAGAGCGATCAGCTGCGGACGGAAGAGCTCGGGGCGGCGGCAATCATGCGAGAGCGTCACGAGGGCGTTGCGGGTGTTGAAATCGCCCTGAACGGCGCCGAAGTCGGTCTCCATCGCCCAGAAAGCGGTGATGACGCCGGCCGGTACGCCGTAATCCTGCTCGGCCTTGGCGAAGACATCGGCATACTGCTTCATCTTCTGGCGGCCGATATCGAGGCGGGCCTGGCTGACGGTGCGCTGGGAGAATTCGAGGAAGGTCTGCTTGAAGACGCCCTGGGCGCGGTCGCGGCTCAGAACCTTGGGATCGATCTCGGCACCGGCGAGCGCCTGGTCGGCGGCTTCGGCGGTGGCACCGGCGGCAATCGCATCGGCCTTCACGCCTGCCAGGAACTGCGAGAGGTCACCGTCGCAGGCGACAGCCGGGGTCTGCGGGGCAGCAGGTGCCGCTGGGGCAGGGGCGGCCTGCTGGGCGAAGACGGTGGTGGCAGACGTGACGGCAAACAGAAGAGCAAGTGCAGAGCGGCTTGCGAGCGAGCGGTGCATGGGTTCGTCCTTATATCCGAAATATGTCCGCCGCTTTCACAGATGAATGTGACGGAAGCAAGAAAGTTCGGTGGACGTTACTAAGAATTTCTATCCTTGGAAACCGCAGCGACCCAATTGTTCCAGTTCTTCTGGTTGCCGGCGAAGACATTGATATCCGTCGGTCCCTGAATGCCTGGAATGACGCCCGTCGAGGTATATTGCCAGAAGGCCCAGCGGCGGTCGGTATAGGTCACTTCGGGGTGTTTTGCCGTTGAGCGCACCCAGAAATGGTAATCCTGGAAATAGCCCTGGAGATTGTCGCGGTGGAAATCGACCGAGGTGTAGATGATCGGCCGCTTGCCGTAATAGGCTTCCAGCCGGTCCATGAAACGCTGCATTTCTGCACGTACGGTGGCAGGATCCGGACGGAGCTTGCAGGTCTTCGATTCCGCGTTCCACTCCACGTCGATGACGGGCGGCAGGCGCATCGATTCCTTCGGCACATTCTGGATGAACCAGTCGGCCTGTTCGTCGGCGGACGAGCAGAAATAGTAGAAATGATAGGGGGCATGCGGAATGCCGACGGCGCGGGCGCGCTGCCAGTATTCGTTGAACTTCGGGTCGACGCGGTCCTTGCCTTCGGTCGCCTTGATGAAGGCGAAGGCGACGCCGGAGGATTTCACCGTCTGCCAGTCGATATCGCCCTGCCATTTGGAGATGTCGATACCGTGAATATCATTCTGATGCGGGGTCTTCGGGCCGAAATCCTGCGGATCGGTGTCCTGGAAGCGGGGCTTCTTGATCGAGGCTGTCTCGAGATAGTCGTAGCCCGTGGAGCTGCAACCGGCGAGCATCAAAGCCAGCGGCAAAACGCAAAACAAAAGTCCGCGCATGAATATCCCGTCATGTAACGAATGATCTACTTGCCCCACAGCATGACCTTCGAAGACGAATGCAGCCGAGGAATAATCCTCTTTTCACCATATCAACGTAAAAAATCGGTTAGTTTCAAGCGAATTATGCGCGCCGGGCGGTAATGACGGCGCGCCAGGCATAGCCGCCATAGAGCGTCTCGAAGGCCAATTCCGCGTCATTTTCATGGGCTTGGGCCTCAAGAACCTCACGCAGATTGGCGCGGGGCGTGACGTGGAATTTCGTCAGCCAGCCCTTGAGCAGGGCGCGGAACCAGCCGGGAAGACGCTCCTGCTGGCCGAAATCGACGATATGCAGCTGGCCACCGGGGTTGAGGGCGGCGATGGCTGCGTCGATGGCGCGCTCCCAATCGGGGATCATCGACAGCGCGTAGGAGATCAGGATGCGGTCGAAACCGGTGGCGCCGAATTCACGCGGCGTGAAGGCGGTGGCGTCGGCGACGCGGAAGTCCGGAACCGCAGCCTTGGTGGCGAAGGTCTTGCGGGCCGAGATCAGCATCTCCTGGGAGATGTCGAGGCCGTAGAGGCGGGCGTCGGGGAAGCGCTTGTGGGCGAGCGCCAGATTGCGGCCCGTGCCGCAGCCGACTTCGAGCAGCGTGCCGCCCTTGGGCACATCAAGGCCACGGATCGTCTTGTCGCGGCCGAGCAGGTAATATTTGCGCGTCAGATCGTAGATGTGACGCTGGTAGCGGTACATGCTGTCCATCAGGCCGGCATGCGCTTCGGATCGATCATCCGGGAGGGTGCGGATCTCGGTCACGCCTTCTTCCCGTAGATGTGGAAGCCGCCATAGATCGCCGAGCGGTCGAGAGCCGTCATGTCGCGCGACTTCTCTTCGAAGTAATCCCACTGCTCGCGGATGGCGGGTGAGAGGCGACCTTCGATGATGCTCTTTTCGGCCGCGGTACGGAAGATGACGCGGGCGCCGGGGCGGGCGGTGCGGCTGATCTCGGCCCAGAGGCTGTTCAGCTGCTCGTCGGTCATCCAGTCCTGCGCGTCGAGCAGGATGTAGCGGTCGCGCGAGGCAGCCGGTTCCTTGGCGAGCAGTTCGGTGAAGTTCGCGTGATGCACGGTGACGCGATCGACATTGGCGCGGATCACCTCGTAATGCTCCGGCTTCAGGTAGGTCGGCAGCGGGCCTTCGTCGCCGGCGGCGTAGCGTCGGCCGAAGGCCTGCCAGGCGAAGTAGTTTTCGCGCATCGGGAAGTGGCAGGCGAGCTTTTCGAGGCGGTGCCTCAGCACCGGCGCGATCGAGTTGTCGGCGGCGAGGCTGGCGAGCTCGTCATATTGCTGCGGCGGAATGCCGAGGCCGAAGAGCGAGCTCTTGCGGCCGGTGATCCAGCGCACAACCGGCTTTTCGAACAGCGGGGCGACCTTGTCGTCGAAGAACTGGCGCTGTTCGCGGATCGACTGGGTCTTGGTCATCTGCTTCAGGTCGACGCCGTGCAGGCGGGCGAGCAAGTGGGCGGCGCCGATGAAGCGGCCGAGCAGGCCCGTTTCATAGATATTGCGGTCGAAGACCGTGACGCGGCGGCGGCCGAACTTGCGGCCGTTCCAGTAGCTGCGCGTCGCCTCGTCGAGAACCGGCGACAGATGCTGGTCGAACGCGCGGCTGTTCGACGCTTCGTTCGGCATCGCCAGGAAGCGGACGAGATCGGCGTGATCCGGCAGGTTCTTGAAGGCGGCGAGCTTCAGCCGGTTCAGCGCGATGTGATGCGGGTTAAGATCGACGACGTCGATCGAGGCTGGTGCCTTGGAGAGGTAGGCCAGCATATTGCAGCCGCCGGAGCCGATCGTGACGATGCGATGATGGGGCTGCAGCTCCATGGCCTGCATGTCGAGATCGGGGTCTTCCCAGATCTGCGGATAGACGAGGCCGGAGAAGAGCAAGCCAAAAAGGCGCTCTGAAAGGCCCTCCTTGGAGAATGCCTTATGGCGGAGAAGCGCGTCCTTGAGTTTCCGGTTCTTGCGGAAGCCGGCATCCGGTGCAAATTCGGTCATCTGATTCCATCACCGTTTTTAGCGTTCAGGGCGTTTAACGCGGCGCTGCTACAGTTTGATGACGCGGGCTGTGGGCATCGTTTTCTGCGCCGATAGCGTGGGATGAAATGACGCTTGTGCGTTTCGGCTCTTTTTTGTGATTGCGTTTCCTGCTTCTCTCCACCGGTGGAGGAAGAAACATGCGTGTTGTGCTGCGTATCCTGAAGGCGCTGCTGGCGCTTGTCGTCATCGTGGTAATCGGCGGCGCCGTCTGGCTCTATGTCCGGCCGCCGGAGTTGTTACGGGTCGGCGACGGCTATGCGGCGAAGATCGTCTGCTCGAACGTCTTCATGGCGGGACGCGATCCCGATGCGGTGCTCTATGAGGATGTGCAGGCACCGGGCAATCCGCTGTTGAGGCTCGTGCGCGTCTCGGTCAACCGGGAGGAAGGCAAGGTCTCTGCGCGCATCCTCGGTCTGTTTGCGCCCGGCCATGCGCTTTATCGCGGCGCTTTCGGCTGCACCAGCGTGCCCGATGGCGACTATCAGGCGGCCGCCAATGCCGCGCCGGAGGAGGATCTTGCCGTGCCGCCGCCGAGCGAGGAACTGTGGCCGGAGGGCGATCGTGTCGCCGCGTCCAACAATCCCAAGCTCGCCCCGCTGCTCGCCGACGCCGCACTTGCCGGACCGGCGATGCGGGCGATCGTCGTGGTGCATAACGGCAAGATCGTCGCCGAGCGCTATGGCGACGGTTTCGATGCGCGCACGCCGCTGCTCGGATGGTCGATGACCAAGACCGTGAATGCCGCGCTGGTCGGCCGGGTGATGCTGGCAGGCAAGCTGAATTTCGACGATGCGCATCTCTTTGATGCCTGGCGCGGCGATGGCCGCTCGGCGATCACGCTTGCCGATCTCTTGGGCATGGAGAGCGGCCTTGCCTTCAACGAGGATTACGGCGCCGTCGCCGATGTGACGCGCATGCTCTATCTCGACCCTGACATGGTGACGCTGCCGGTCAATGCGCCGCTGGTGGACAAGCCCGGCCAGACCTTCCGCTATTCCAGCGGCACCGCCGTCCTTCTCTCGCGCATCTGGATGGACCGGCTCGGCGATCCGCAGCGGGCCTTCGATTATCCGCGCGAGGCGCTGTTCGGGCCGCTCGGCATGTCGAGCGCGGTGCTGGAGGTCGATGCTCGCGGCACCTTCGCCGGAAGCTCCTATCTCTATGCCACCGCGCATGACTGGGCGCGCTTCGGGCAGTTCCTGATCCAGGATGGCGTGTGGAACGGTCAGCGCATGCTGCCGGAGGGGTTTGTTGCGACGATGCGCACGCCGACGCAGTCGTCAGGCGGAAAATATACGCAGGGGCAGGCGTGGCTTGCGGCACCCGGCGGCGATCTGAGCCCTGCTGCGGGGCTGCCGTCCGATACGTTCTGGCTGGAAGGGCATGACGGGCAGAGCGTGGCGATCGTGCCGTCCGCCGGTCTCGTCGTCGTGCGCATGGGCCTGACGCCAAGCCGTCTCGGCTACAAGCCGCAGGCGCTCGTCAAGCAGATCGTCGGGGCGCTGTCGTCGCCCTGACCATCACGTTTAAAGGGTAGGATCAGTAGTTGCCCTGGGCAACGTCGTCCATGCCCTTGCGCTTGGCATCGTAATAATAGCCGCGCGCATAGAGGCGGACCGCATCATCTTCCTTGCTGTCGGAGACGAGCCAGGCGCCGCGCAGATATTTTGCGGCATACTTGATGTTGGTCTCGGCATCGAGCAGGCCGGACGGCTCGCCGTCGTAACCCATCGATTTCGCCGTGTTGTACTTGATCTGCATCAGGCCGAAATAGCCGCGCTTGTTATAGGCGCGCGGATTATAGCGGCTTTCGCGATGGACGACGCGGTGAAGCAGGGACGCCGGCATCTCGTAGAGCTTGGCGTATTTCTCGATCAGCTTGTTGACGAAGCCCTTCTCTGCAGTCGGCGCATCGTCGGTATCGTTGTCGCTGAACATCGGCGGTGCCGTCGGCGGATCCATCGGACCGGATTCGTCGAAGGTGAAATCGGACATCGAGCGCGGCGCGCTGGTCTGGACGGCAAGCGCTGCAAGCGCGCCGTTCTGAGGCGTGGTCGCTGCAAAGGCGAGCTGGGTGGCGGGCGAGGCCGGCGTTCCCGGACGCGGGGTCGGGATAACGGATTGGATCGCCGTCATCTCCGGCGTCAGCGGAATCTCGGTCGGCATCGCGGCCGAAGCGGTCTGCTGGAAGGCGGCATCGGCCGGTGAAACGGCGGTCGGCAGCACGGCGGTCTCGGCCGAAAGAGCCGGCGTCGTCTGCGGATTGGCGGCAGCAAATGCCATCGGGGTCTGCGGAGCGGAGCCGTCGGCAGCCGGAACGGCCGCCATCATCATCGCATCTTCACCCGGCTTCGGCGTCGGAACGACGGTCTGCACCGCGCTCAATTCAGCCTGGGAGGTGTACTCGACGGTCGAGCATCCGGTCATGATTCCGCAGAGCATCGTCGAAACGACCAGACTGCGTTTCAGGCCGGAAAATCCGTTCGCTACCATTCTGTCACTTTCGTGAATCGCGCCGCCCTGGCAGCGTTTAAAAAGTTACTGAGAAGCTAAGCACTGATTTTTCCCATTAACCTATTCGTATGGGCGTCGCAACCCGCTGAAAATTGCGATTGCGTTCAGGCCGCGATGCGGCGGTAGCCGGCGGTCACGGCGCCGGCCGCGATCAGCAGCGTGCCGCCCGTGCGGTTGACGGCGCGCTGGACGCTTGCCTTGCGGATGAGGCCGCGGGCGGCATGAGCGAGCAGGGCATAGCTCGAGGCATTGATCGTGGCGAGCACCAGGAAGGTGAGTTCCATGATCAGCATCTGTTCGAAGAAGGGCGCTGCAGGGTTCAGGAACTGCGGCACGAAGGCGACGAAGAAGACGATGCTCTTCGGGTTCAGCGCGGTGACGACATAGGCGTGAAGAAAGATCTTCAGCGACTTTTCTTCCGGCAGGTTGTCGTTATCGGCGACGGGGCCGGGGATGATCGGCGCCCGCCAGAGCTTGATTCCGAGCCAGATCAGGTAGGCGCCGCCGACCCACTTCAAAACTGTGAACAATGTCGCGGAAGCCGCGAGCAGGGCGCCGAGGCCGAAGAGCGACGCGGTCATGGCGGTGAAATCGCCGAGCGCTACGCCCGATACCGTCGCCAGCGCCGTCTTGCGGCCATGACCCAGCGCATAGGAGACGACGAGGAGAATCGTCGGTCCCGGAATGGCCAGCATGATGGCGGACGCAGCGGCAAAAGCGAGCCAGGCTTCGAGCGACATGGAATCTCCTCCTATTCCCTAAGAAACAAGCAAAGACACCATATCAACCCTGCGTCAATCATGCGGCGCGGTATTTTTGGCCAATCTGATCCATCAATTCGGCGAACCACTTGGCCGATGTATCGAAGGCCTTGCCGCCCTTGATGCGCGGGAATTCGATGGTGCGCAGCTTGCCGTTCTGATCCTCGTCGTGACCGGTGACGCCGGAGACCTTGTTGAGAGCGCTTTCGACGGCGAGGTCGGTCATGCTCTGGATCAGGCGCAGGTCTTCGGCGTTGGCGGGAGCCGAACGGGCGAAATAGCCGGACTTCTGCACCAGCGAACGTTCGGCATTCAGGAGGCTTGCAAACTGCTTCTGGAACCAGCCGCCGACATTGATCGTGTCGATCTTCACGTGGCCGAAAGCGTCGCGCTTGATGGTTTCGCCGGCGGCTTCGCGCTCAGCGACGATGGCATCGAGGCAGGCGCCTTCGGAGACGAAGACGGTGGCGTGGCCGGTGCGGTCCATGATCTCCTTGAGACGGGCCGCTTCGGCCTGCAGGTCGAAGGCGGTCTCCGGCAGGTAGACGGCATCGATGCTCTTCATGCCTGCGTTCATCAGCATGCCATCGACATATTCGTTGTGGCGCGTGCGCTTCAAATAGGCCTGGGCGGTCGCTGCCGTCAGCCAGCCGCAGTGGCGGCCCATGACTTCGTGGATGACGAGGGTGCGCGGGGCGGCGCTCTGTTCGTTGCTGACATTGTCGAAGAAATGCGCGCCGACTTCGGCTGCCGTCCAGGCGCCGAGCGACTGGCGGATCGGCACGACGTCGTTGTCGACTGTCTTCGGCAGGCCGACGACCGTCAGATTGTAATTGTTGGCCGCGAGATAGGCGGCGAGATCGGCCGCCGTCGTATTGGTGTCGTCGCCACCGATCGTGTGCAGGATGGTGACGCCGTCAGCGGCGAGACGCTCGGCTGCGACGCGCAGCGGGTTTTCGCCTTCCTTGACGAGGCCGCGCTTCACGCAATCGGCGGCGTTGGTCAGCTTGACGCGGCTGTTGCCGATCGGCGAGCCGCCGTAGCGGTGCAGAAGCGGCGCCTTCTCGCGCATGTCCTTGGTGATCTTGATGCTGTCGCCGAGCAGGACGCCCTGATAGCCGGACTTGTAGGCGATCAGTTCGATATCGGGAGCGACGTCGCTATAGCGCTCGATGAGGCCGCCGACAGCGGAAGACAGACAGGGAGCGAGGCCTCCGGCGGTCAGCATTGCGACTTTCTGTTTGGCCATGTTCCCTCCATATCGACCTGAGATGCGCGATTGCGCACGGCTTAGCTAATGCATGCATGGGGCAGGGAAAGAGGCCTGTAAAGTAAAGAATTGACGAAAAATCGGCACCGCTGGCGAAGCCCGGCCGGAAGCGCCGATATAATCGGTTCAGACGGCGATCGGGCGAGGCCAAGATCTGTGGAAACTGTCTCGCCGCAGACAGAAAATGCGGCGTCCCATCGGCAAACAATTACCGAATTGTGAAAAGTGTTTTCAACCTTACGACTAATCGCTGCCTTGCATTGGCAACGATTATTTGGTCATGGTGTTATCAGATATTGCGATGCGGGAAACTTCGATGTCCTTCTGGGAAAAACTGCTCAACGCCATTGGCAATACTGCGGGCAATGTGCTCTCCGCGGTAGTCGAGGCCGTGCGCACGGTTTTCGAAGGCGATCCCGAGACCCGCCGCAAGGTTGCCTTCTCTGTCGCTGTCATCGCGCTCTCCGCCAAGATGGCGAAGGCGGACGGTATCGTTAGCGAGAAGGAGGTTCAGGCCTTCCGCGATATTTTCGAATTTCCGCAGGATCAGGCCAAGAACGTCGCCCGTCTCTATAATCTGGCGCGCCAGGACGTTGCCGGTTACGAGGCCTATGCCGAGAAGCTGTCGTCGCTCTGCGTCACCTGCGCTGCGAACTGCCCGGTTCTGGAAGATGTCCTCGACGGTCTGTTCCATATCGCCAAGGCCGATGGGCTGATCCATGAGAAGGAAATGAACTTCCTTCGTCATATCGCCGAGATCTTCAAGATGAGCGAGCAGCGCTTCGAACAGATCGCCGCGCGCCACGTTTCGATCGGCCGCGACCCCTACAAGGTTCTCGGCGTCTCCTCAGCAGACGATTTCCCGACGATCCGCCGCCGCTATCTGGCGCTGGTCAGCGAAAACCATCCGGACCGGCTGGTATCGCGCGGCGTGCCGGAAGAGTTTCATGCGATCGCCAACGAGCGTATGGCTGCCCTCAACGACGCCTATGCGGCGATCGAGAAGGAACGCCGCGCAGCATGACCGCCTTCGAGGCTGACTACCGCAAGGCCTCCGTGAAGCCGTCGCCGAACCATGGCGAGCGGGCAGGGGGGCGGAAGCCGGATATCATTCTTCTCCATTATAGCGGGATGTCGACGCCTGAATCGGCGCTCGACTGGCTCTGTCGCGAGGAAAGCCAGGTCTCGTCGCACTATTTTGTGCATGAGAATGGCGACGTTGTGCAGCTGGTGCCGGAGACGCGCCGTGCGTGGCATGCGGGCAAGAGCAGCTGGCACGGCCAGGACGACGTCAATTCCGCGTCGATCGGCATCGAAATCGCTAATGCCGGCCATCCGGGCGGGTTGCCCGAATTCCCGAAAGAGCAGATTGCGGCAGTGATCGAACTGTGTCGGGATTGTGGCGAACGTTGGTCGATCCTGCCCGAAAGAGTGCTCGGACATTCCGATGTGGCGCCGGTTCGCAAGGTCGATCCGGGCGAGAGATTCCCCTGGGGAGAACTGCATAAAGCAGGCGTCGGGCACTGGGTCGAACCGGCGCCGATCACCGGTGGACGGTTCTTCCAGCGGGGCGACCGCGGGCAGCCGATCGAGGCCTTGCAGTCGATGCTGTCGCTCTATGGTTACGGCACGGAAATCACGGGTGAATTCTCCGACAAGATGGCCGGTGAGCTGGAGGCTTTTCAGCGCCATTTCCGCCCGGAGCGCGTGGATGGAATCGCCGACTTCTCGACGATCGATACGCTGCACCGGCTGCTTGGCGCACTGCCGCGCTATTCGTAAGCTGCGATCCGGTACTTTCACCGGCGAATTTGCAGATTCACACTTGAATTGTGCAGTGCCACATCATTTCCCTATTATCTCCTCATTGCGATGGTCTAACCCCTGCCGCTGAACGGCGTCCGCGGCCTTTGTGAAGTGTAGCGGCCAGACGTCAACTGAAACGATAAGAATTGCTGCGGCATGCAGTCATTCCTTGGCTGCGTGTTACCGTGAGACGGCGAGGCGCGCAGTCCGGCAATTCTTTGGGTCGGAGTGTCAAGACTACATGAGAAATGCGATTATTGGTGCTGCGGCATGCGTTGGCGTGCTGCTGGCAGGGTATAACTGTGCCTTCGCGGGCGAAGCAGATAATGAAACTGATAAGACTGAGACGGTTCAATTCAAGACCGTCGATCGCGACAGCGGCTATGCAATGCCTGACTTTGCGACCAACAAGTATTCGGTTCTCATCGCAAAATACGCAAAGCAGTATGACGTACCGGTGGCACTCGCCTCGGCCGTCGTGCGCGTCGAAAGCAACTTCAATCCGAATGCACGCGGCAGCGCCGGCGAAATCGGCCTGATGCAGATCAAGCCGGCAACGGCACGGATGATGGGCTATGCCGGTACCAAGAAGGGCCTCTTCGATCCGGAAACCAACATCAAGTACGGCATGAAATATCTCTCCATGGCCCATGAGCTCGGCGGCGGCGAAACCTGCGGCACGATCCTCAAGTACAATGCCGGCCATGCCGCCAAGCGCATGAACCCGGTCTCCAAGGCCTATTGCGGCAAGGTTCTGGCGCTTCTCTGAGAGCGCCGCTAACCGGCTGATGCGGAATCCTTTTCCGCTCGCGCTTCAGAAAATGATTCAACTTGCCGGCCGTAATGTCTGACGTCGCAGAAGCGAGGTGAGACATGGCCGGGTTGATGACGGGCAGATGCCGGCGGCCATGACGGCTCACCGCCTTGCCGCCCATCCCGCAGGCGGCTATCCCTATCCCCGGATTTCCGGAATCCTATTCCGGCAGGCAGGGAAGGCAGGCATGGCAGCGGATTTCAAATATATCGTCGTCGGCCGCGGCATGATGGGCGCGGCTGCCGCAAAATATCTCGCCATGCAGGCGGATGGCGTCGCGGTCATCGGTCCGGACGAGCCGGAGAATCGCAGGGCGCATCAGGGCGTCTTCGCCAGCCACTATGACGAAGGCCGTATCACTCGCACGGTCGATCCCGACCGGGACTGGGCGCTGCTCGCCAATCACTCCATTGCGCGCTACGCAGAGATCGCTGCCGAAAGCGGCATCGATTTCTATACGGAGGCGGGCTGCGTCGTCGTTGCTCCCGCCGGTTCCGATTACACCCGCGATACCAAGAATGCGGCGGATTCGCTCGATGTCGAGACACGCATGCTTGATGGCGCTGCGTTGAAGCAGGCCTTTCCCTATTTTGCCATGCCGCTGGGTTGCGAGGGCGTCTTCCAGCGGGAGGGTGCCGGCTATATCAGCCCGCGGCGGCTGGTGAAGGCGCAGTCCACGATCGCCGAAAAGCGCGGTGCCACTGTCATCCGCGACTATGTGACGGCGATCCGCGACGAGGGCAGGATCGTTGCGGTCGAGACATCGGGCGGCAGGACCGTTACGGCGGAAAAGGTGCTGCTGGCTGCCGGCGGTTTCTCCATCAGCGCGAATCTCTTGGTCGAATCTGTTGACATGTCGGTTTATGGGCGGACGGTGGTGATGTTCGAGGTCAGCGAGGAGCAGGGTGCGGCCTTTGCCAACATGCCGTCGCTCATTCTCGAAACCCGCGATATCGACATCTACCTGCTGCCGCCGATCCGTTATCCTGACGGAAAGCTCTATCTGAAAATCGGTGGCGACCCTGATGATTACCAGCTGAAAACCGATGCTGAGCTCCGGGCCTGGTTCCGCACCGATGGCCGGCCGCGGGCGCGCGATCACCTGATGCTGATCACCCGGCGTCTGGTTCCGGATCTCAAGCCACTCTCGGTTTCGTCGGCATCCTGCGTGGTGTCGAAGACTGCCAGCAAGCATCCGATGATCGGCTTCACCGCGTCGCCCGGTATCGCCGTGCTGACCGGCTGCGCCGGCACGTCGGCGAAGAGCTCCGACGAGATCGGGCGGCTCGGCGCCGAGCTGCTGATGACCGGCGAGATCGCGCCGCAGGGCTATGCGACGGATTTCAAACCGGCTTTCCGGTAACCCGCGCCGATATTTGCTGTGGCAATTGCCGGCGGGCTCCGCTAAGGGAGCGCTGCCAGTTGGCCGGGCAGCCGCGCTTTACAATGCCGAAAGGTGGTAGGGTGAGGAAAGTCCGGGCTCCACGGAAACACGGTGCCGGATAACGTCCGGCGAGGGCGACCTCAGGGAAAGTGCCACAGAAAGCAAACCGCCTGCGTCCGCGCAGGTAAGGGTGAAAGGGTGGGGTAAGAGCCCACCGCGTTTGCGGCAACGTAAACGGCACGGTAAACCCCACCGGGAGCAAGACCGAATAGGGATGACGCGGTTGGCGCAAGCCTTCCGGCTGGTTTCCAGGCCAGTCATCCGGGTGGGTTGCGAGAGGCAGCGTGCAAACGCTGTCCCAGAGGAATGGCTGCCACGTTCCGGGTCAAACCGGAGCCATACAGAACCCGGCTTACAGGCCAACTGGCGATTTAACTTTCTTCTATCATCATGCCTTCGGCGCGGTGGCGGCAGCCGCCGCCGTCGCGGCCGGTTTATGCTGAGAAATCAGGCGCTCAGCCTATATTTGCGGTTTCTTACGGACGTTTTCTGGGGTGCCGGAAAATGCCGATCCTAACCCTTTGTTAAACTTAACAGCTTATAAATTTTCGGTACTGCGCTCATCGCGAGAGGGGCGTTTCCCATTGACGCCCATATGGTCCCATGGTATCCCATAAGAGCACTGCACAAGGGCAATCATCTGCCCATCAATCGCAAAGCCAAGGCGCCTTCCGTCCCGGAAGCGCCGGGTGGGCCTCGGTCCGTTCGGCTTGCGAAGCTGTGCTCTGTGTTGAGGGTTCCGGCGGCGGTTCTTCGCTTCGGGCTCTTTCGGAAACGGATGTTTCGTGTCATGAGCCGCTTCCTTTCAAGTGCGACCAACAGGATCGATTCCAAGGGCAGGGTTTCCGTGCCTGCGGCCTTTCGTTCCGTGCTGGCGCAGCGCAATATCCAGGAGCTCTATTGCTTCCAGGATTTTGTGTTTCCGGCGATCAGCGTCGGCGGCCCGGATCTTCTCGAAAGGTTCGAGCGGCAGATTGCTGCGGAGGATCCGTTTTCGCCGGTCGCGAACGAGATGTCGCTTCTCATTCATGGGGGCGGGGTCTTCATGAAGCTCGACGCCGAGGGGCGTTTGATGGTCGCGGATTTCATTCGGGATTTCACGAGGATCTCGGACGAAGTGACTTTCGTCGGGCGGGCAGATCATTTTCAGCTGTGGCAGCCGCAGGCATTTCAGGCGGCCCAGATGCAGGCACGAGAGGGGCGCACGCTGGCGGGCAAGCGCTCCTGAACAAGCGAGGGCGCGGAATGGTGACGAATCCTGGCGGAGGTTCATCCGAAGCTGGTGGCGGACCGGTTCGTCACATTCCGGTTCTTCTCAAAGAGGTGCTCGACGCGCTGCAGCCATCTTCCGGCAAGGTCGTTCTCGACGGCACATTTGGTGCAGGCGGCTATACGTCGGCGATTCTCGCCGCTGGTGCCGATGTCGTCGCGCTCGACCGCGATCCGACGGCCATCGCTGCCGGTCAGGCGCTGGTGGCTGGACATTCCGGTCATCTCCAGCTCGTTCATTCGCAGTTTTCCAATCTTGCAGATCATGCGCCTGCCGGCGGGCTCGACGGCGTCGTGCTCGATATCGGCGTGTCCTCGATGCAGATCGACGAGGCGGATCGTGGCTTCTCGTTCTCGAAGAACGGTCCGCTCGACATGCGCATGTCGGCTGCCGGTGTCTCTGCTGCCGATGTGGTCAACCGCGCCAAGGTCGCCGAGCTGATCCGCATTTTCCATTTTCTCGGTGAAGAGGATCAGGCGCCGCGCATCGCGCATGCGATCGAGAAGCGCCGCGCCGAAAAGCTGTTCGAAACCACCCGCGATCTCGCCGGGCTGATCGAGCTGGTGACGCCGCGCAAGATGAAGGACAAGATCCATCCTGCGACCCAGGTGTTTCAGGCGCTGCGCATCTTCGTCAATGACGAGCTCGGCGAGCTGGCTCAGGCGCTGTTTGCCGCCGAGCGTGCGCTGAAGCCGGGCGGCCGTCTCGTCGTCGTCACCTTCCACTCGCTGGAAGACCGGATCGTCAAGAAATTCTTCTCCGATCGCGCCGGCAAGGCCTCGGGCTCGCGTCACCTTCCGGTGGCGCACGAGCGCGCCGCCACGTTCAATGCTGTCGGGAAGTCTATGGTTGCTGCCAGCAAGGCGGAAGCCGAAGCAAATCCACGGGCACGTTCCGCCAAGCTGCGCGCTGGGGAGCGCACATCGGCTCAGGCCGAAGCAGCGGACATGTCCATTTTCGGCCTGCCTAGCCTGGCCAGTCTCGGAAAACTTGGGGGTTGATGTGCTGAGAACGTTCGACTTCGTTTTGATCGGTGTCATGACGGCCGCGGCCGCCGTGACCTATACGATCAAGCATCGCGCCGAGCTGAAGCTCGAGGAGGTTCATCGCCTCGAGGCCGAGATCAAGCTCGAGAAGGACACGATCGAACTGCTGAAGGCCGACTGGGCCCTGCAGTCTCAACCGAACCGGCTGGAGCGCCTCGTCAATACTTATAATGACGAGTTGAAGCTGCAGCCGACGGATTCGACCTCGCTCATCCACGCACGCGAACTGCCGATGCTGAAGTCGCAGGTTCCGGTTCCCGATATCACCGAAGCCAAGGCCGACCAGAAGCCGGGCGCTCCTGCCGTGGCTGCAAAGAAGCCGGCGGCTGGAACGGCTGTTGCCGCCAAGGCGGCGCCGAAGCCTGTGCCGCGGGCCGCTGTGCCCGAGGGCGAAGACCAGGACGAAATGGCAACCGGATCGGTGGAGTAAGCATGTCGTTTCTCTCTCGCATCATGGTTCTGAAGAGCCAGGCTCATTTCTCCTCCGGCGTCTATAACCGCTTCGGCGGCCCGACCGGCAGCCTTCCGCTGGAAGGTTCGCGCAAGAAGAAGTCCGGCCAGGCGAAAAGCCGCGTCGGCCTGCTGATCATCGGCTTCACGGCGCTTTACGGCGTCATCGGCGGCCGTCTCGTCGAATATGCGATGAAGGATCCCGAGGTCGTTTCCTCGATCCTGCCGCCCGACCGGCTGATGGCCTCGCGCCCTGATATTCTCGACCGCAACGGCGAGGTGCTGGCGACCGACATCCGCACGGTGTCGCTGTTTGCCGAGCCGAACAAGATCGTCGATGCCGATGAGGCGATCGAAAAGCTGGCGACCGTATTGCCGGATCTCGACGTCAAGGGCACCTATCGCAAGCTTTCGGTGAAGAGCTCGCATTTCGCCTGGCTGCGCCGCCAGCTGACGCCGAAGCAGCAGAGCCAGATCCTGGCGCTCGGCATTCCCGGCGTCGGCTTCCGTCCGGAAAAGCGCCGCTTCTATCCGGGTGGTCCGACGGCCTCGCATATCCTCGGCTACGTCAATATCGACAACCGCGGCGTCTCCGGCATGGAGAAATATATCGACGATCAGGGTCTGGCCGATCTCGCTTCCGTCGGCATGACCAGCGGTCAGCCGCTCGAGCCGGTGAAGCTCTCCATCGATATCCGCGTCCAGAACATCGTCCGCGACGTCGTCACCAGCGCCGTGACCAATTACGAAGCCAAGGGTGCCGGTGCCGTCGTGCTCGACATCCATACCGGCGAAGTGCTCGGCATGGCTTCGGCGCCTGACTTCGATCCGAACAATCCGGAAGAGGGCGCCAAGGAAGGCTGGCTGAACCGCATGTCGAACGGCACGTTCGAAATGGGCTCGACCTTCAAGACCTTCTCGACCGCCATGGCGCTCGACAGCGGCAAGGTCAGCATCAACGACAGCTTCGATGCCAGCCGCCCGATCCGCATCGGCGGCTTTACCATCAACGACTTTCACGGCCAGCGCCGCTGGCTGACGGTTCCTGAAATCTTCGAATATTCGTCGAACATCGGTACCGCGAAGATGATCGACATCGTCGGTATGGAGATGCAGAAGGACTACCTGACGCGCTTCGGCCTGCTGACGAAGATGAAGACCGAGCTTCCTGAAGTGAAGATGCCGAGCCAGCCGAGGGTCTGGAAGAAGATCAACTCGATCACGATCTCCTTCGGCCACGGTGTTTCGACAACGCCGATGCAGACGGCGGTTGCCGGTGCTGCTCTCGTCAACGGCGGCAAGCTGATCGAGCCGACCTTCCTGCCGCGCACCCGCGAACAGGCGGACGAGACGGCCGAAGTGGTCGTCAAGAAGAGCACCAGCGACAGCATTCGCTATCTCTTCAAGTTGAACGGTCTGAAGGGTTCGGGCCGCAATGCCGACGTGCCGGGCTTCAATGTTGGCGGCAAGACCGGGACGGCCGACAAGGTCGTCAACGGCCGCTACGCCCATAACCTCAACTTCAACGCCTTCCTGGCGGCCTTCCCGATCGACAATCCGCGCTATGTGGTGCTGACTTTCTGCGACGAGCCGCATAACGGCGAGAAGGGCCAGAACATCGCCGCTTACACGGCTGCGCCGATGGTGAAGAACATTATCCGCCGCGCAGCCCCCATTCTTGGCGTCGAACCGCAATTCGGCGAAGACGGATCGGCCTTGTTGGTGTCTTATTGAGTCTGAATGAATACGGCGCCGATTCGCGTGGGGTGAGCGGCGCCAGAGAGAAAAGACATTGATGAAACTGCGGGACATTGCCGGAAGCGCATTTCCGGAAATCAAGGATCAACTCGACGGACCGGCAGGCGGGCTGGGAATTTCAGGCCTGACAGCCGACAGCCGCAAGGTCGAACGCGGCATGGCTTTCGTCGCCGTTGCCGGGACCAAGGCCGATGGCGCGGGCTTCATCGCTGACGCTGCCAGGAACGGTGCCGCAGTCGCGATCAGCTCGCAGCCGGTCGAAGCTTCCATCCCCGTTCTCGTCGTCAAGGATCCGCGCCGATTCCTGTCGCTTGCGGCGGCCAATTTCTACGGCAGGCAGCCGGCAACGATGGTTGCGGTAACGGGCACGGCAGGCAAGACCTCCGTCGCCTCCTTCACCCGTCAGATTTATGCTCATGCCGGGCATCCGGCCGCGATGATCGGTACGACGGGCGTCGTTTCGCCGACCCGCAACGATTACGGCTCGCTGACCACGCCCGACCCGGTTTCGCTGCACAAGCTGCTTGCCGAACTCGCCGATGAGGGCGTGACGCATGCGGCGATGGAAGCGTCGAGCCACGGTCTCGACCAGAGCCGTCTCGATGGCGTCAAGCTGGCCGCTGCCGCATTCACAAATCTCGGCCGCGATCACATGGATTACCATCCGACGATCGAGGACTACATGGCCGCCAAGATGCGGCTCTTCGATACGCTGCTGCCGAAGGGCTCGCCGGCGATCATCTTTGCCGATGACGCATGGTCGCCGCAGGCGATCGAAGCGGCCACCAAGGCCGGTCACGATGTCCGCACAGTCGGCCGCAAGGGCGATTACCTGACATTGAAGCGCGTCGAGCATTTCCGCCACAAGCAGGTGGCCGAAGTGCATGTCGGCGACGAGATTTTCGAGGTCGATATTCCGCTCGCCGGCGATTTCCAGATCGCCAATGCGCTGGTTGCCGCAGGGCTTGCGATGTCGACAGGCATTCCGGCCAAGGTGGCGATGGCCGCGCTCGAAAAGCTGCAGGGTGCTTCCGGCCGCCTCGAGCTGGTCGGCCACACCCAGGATGGCGCGCTCGCTTACGTCGATTATGCCCACAAGCCGGATGCGCTTGAGAACGTCCTGAATTCCGTCCGCCCGTTCACCACCGGCCGTGTCGTCGTGGTCTTCGGCTGCGGCGGCGACCGCGACAAGGGTAAGCGCCCGATCATGGGCGAGATCGCCTGCCGCCTGGCCGACGTGGTCATCGTCACCGACGACAATCCGCGCTCGGAAGATCCGGCGACGATCCGCGCCGAAATCATGGCGGCTGCGACCTGCGCCACCGAAATCGCCGACCGGTCGCTGGCGATCAGCAAGGCCGTCGCAATGCTGAAGTCGGGCGACACGCTGATTGTCGCCGGCAAGGGACATGAAGAAGGGCAGACCATCGGGAGTGTGACGCTGCCTTTCTCGGATCACGCCGAAGTGCGTGAGGCCTTGGAGGAGCTGAAACCTTGAACTGGCTTTGGACCACGGAAGACATGATCACCGCGATGGCGGGACGCCCCTTCGGCACGCTGCCGCAGGGGATCACCGGTATTTCCATCGACAGCCGCTCGATCGGGCCGGGCGAAGCCTTCTTCGCCATCAAGGGTGACCGCGTCGATGGTCACGACTATGCCTCGATGGCGATGGCCAACGGGGCGTCGCTGCTCGTCGTCAGTGAAGCGCGGCTTGCGGGTCTCGGCCGGCTGACCGTGCCGATGATCGTCGTCGACGATGTGCTGGATGCGCTTGGACGCCTGGCGATCGCCTCGCGTCAGCGCTCGCGGGCGCAGATCATCGCGGTGACCGGTTCTGTCGGCAAGACGACCACCAAGGAGATGCTGCGCCATGTGCTTTCGCCATCCGGCAAGGTGCATGCGTCGGTCGCATCCTTCAACAATCACTGGGGCGTGCCGCTGACTTTGGCGCGCATGCCGCTCGATACGCATTACGGCGTCTTCGAAGTCGGCATGAATCATCCTGGCGAGATCCGTCCGCTGGTGCAGATGATCCGCCCGCATGTCGCCGTCATCACCACGATCGCGCCGGCGCATCTTGGCAACTTCAAGAGCATCAAGGAAATCGCTGCCGCCAAGGCCGAGATCTTTGAGGGCCTGACGCCCGGCGGTCATGTCGTGCTGAACCGCGACAACGACCAGTATAATTTCCTCGACCGGACCGCCCAGGCGCTCGGCATCACCAACATCCATTCCTTCGGCCAGCATGCCAAGGCGGAATTCCGTCTCGCCGAATTCAACGGTTCCGACGAGAGTTCGGCGCTGTGGCTGACGATCGATGGCGATACGCTTGAAGTGGCGATCGGCGCGCCCGGCCGCCATATCGCCGAGAATGCGCTTGCCGCACTCGGCGTCGTGACGCTCGTCGGTGCCGATCTCGACAAGGCGATCGATGCGCTGGCAACGCTGCAGCCCGAGAAGGGCAGGGGCAAGCGTCACAAGCTGAGGCTCGGTGCGGGCACCTTGACCGTCATCGACGAGAGCTACAACGCCAACCCGGCCTCTATGCGCGCGGCGATCGCGCTGCTCGCCGCCGCCGTCCCGCAGGGCTACGGCCGCCGCGTCGCCGTGCTCGGCGACATGCTGGAGATGGGCGAGTTTGCCGAGCGTGTACATTCCGATCTGGCCGGTCCGCTGCTTGCGGCCGGTATCGAACATGTCTGGCTCGCAGGCAAGGACATGCAGGCGCTGAGGGATTCGCTCCCCGACAGCGTTGCCGTCGAGTACCGCGAGACGACGGAAGAACTCAAAGATTTTGTACTGAACTCGGTCGAGCCGGGCGATGTCTTGATGGTCAAATCGTCATTGGGGATTGGTTTCGGCAAGATCGTTGCCGCGCTCCTTGACAAGTTTGCGCCATTTGCGGACACGCAGCGCGAGATTTGATCGGGTAAACAAGGGGCCCTGAATGCTGATTTGGCTAGTCGAACTGTCGGAACATTTTAAATTTCTGAACCTGTTCAGATACATTACCTTCCGCACAGGCGCCTCTCTCTTCACTTCCGCACTGATCGTCTTCCTGTTCGGGCCGATGATCATCCGGTCGCTGCGCATCCGCCAGGGCAAGGGTCAGCCGATCCGCGCCGATGGTCCGCAGACGCATTTCAAGAAGGCCGGTACGCCGACCATGGGCGGCCTGATGATTCTGGCCGGTATCGTCGGTTCGTCGCTGCTCTGGGCTGACCTCTCGAACGTCTATGTCGTGGCGACGCTGCTGGTGACGCTCGGTTTCGGCGCCATCGGTTTCTATGACGACTATCTCAAGGTGACGAAGCAGAGCGACAAGGGCTTTTCCGGCAAGGCCCGCCTCGGTATCGAGTTCATCATCGCCGGCATCGCCGTCTATTTCATGATGCGCACGTCGCTGGCCTCGGGTCCTGCGGGCTCGACCTTCGGCTCATCGGTTGCCTTCCCGTTCTTCAAGGACTTCCTGATCAATCTCGGCATCATGTTCGTGGTATTCGGCGGCTTCGTCATCGTCGCGGCCGGCAATGCCGTGAACCTGACAGACGGTCTCGACGGTCTGGCGATCGTTCCGGTGATGATCGCCGCGGCCTCCTTCGGCATTATCTCTTACCTTGCTGGTAACGCGGTGTTCGCGGGCTATCTGCAGATCAATTTCGTGCCCGGCACCGGCGAGCTTGCCGTCGTTCTCGGCGCCGTCATTGGCGCCGGTCTCGGCTTCCTGTGGTTCAATGCGCCACCCGCTGCAATCTTCATGGGCGATACCGGTTCGCTGGCGCTCGGCGGCACGATCGGCACGGTTGCCGTCGCCACCAAGCATGAGATCGTCATGGCGATCATCGGCGGCCTGTTCGTGATGGAGACGCTCTCGGTGATCATTCAGGTCGGCTTCTTCAAGATGACCGGCCGCCGCGTCTTCCTGATGGCGCCGATCCATCACCATTTCGAAAAGAAGGGCTGGACGGAAAGCCAGGTGGTCATCCGCTTCTGGATCGTCGCCGTCGGCCTGGCGATGCTCGGCCTTTCCACCCTGAAGCTGCGGTGAGCGGGCGATGATTCCGGTCACGACACTTGCTGGCAAGAAGGTCGCGCTTTTCGGGCTCGGCGGTTCCGGCCTTGCCACGGCCCGGGCGCTGGTTGCCGGAGGCGCAGAAGTCACAGCCTGGGACGACAATCCTGATAGTGTCGCCAAGGTTGGTGCCGAAGGCATCGCGACGGCCGATCTTCACGGTATCGATTGGGCGGCGCAGTCGCTCTTCGTGCTGTCTCCAGGCGTGCCGTTGACCCATCCGAAGCCGCATTGGACCGTTGATCTGGCGCGTGCCGCCGGTGTCGATATCGTCGGCGATGTCGAGCTCTTCGTTCGCGAGCGTCGCGCCCATGCGCCTGACAGCCCGTTCATCGCGATCACCGGCACCAACGGCAAGTCGACTACGACGGCGCTGATCGCCCATATCCTGAAATCGTCAGGCAGGGATACGCAGCTCGGCGGCAATATCGGCACCGCCGTCCTGACGCTCGATCCGCCCAAGGCGCAGCGCTTTTATGTGGTCGAGTGCTCGTCCTACCAGATCGATCTGGCGCCGACGCTCAATCCGTCGGCGGGCATCCTTCTCAACCTGACGCCCGATCACCTCGATCGTCACGGCACTATGCAGCATTATGCCGACGTCAAGGAACGGCTGGTCGCGGGAAGCGACACGGCGATCGTCGGCGTCGATGACAGCTATTGCGAAATGATCGCCGACCGCGTCGAGCGCGCCGGGACCAAGGTTGTCCGCATCTCGCGCCGCCAGCCGCTGGCCGATGGCATTTACGCTGAAGGCACTAGGCTCATTCATGCCTCCGGTGGCGCGGCACTGCCGCTTGCCGATCTCGATGGCATCCAGACGCTGCGTGGCAGCCACAATGCGCAGAATGCGGCTGCGGCCGTTGCGGCCTGCCTCGCGGTCGGCGTCAGCGCCGATGAGATCAGGGCAGGGCTCGCGTCCTTCCCGGGCCTGAAGCATCGCATGCAGCCGGTCGGCAGGCGCGGCCACGCCGTCTTCGTCAACGATTCGAAGGCGACCAATGCCGATGCGGCAGCGCCGGCGCTTTCAAGCTACGACCGGATCTACTGGATCGCCGGCGGCCTGCCGAAGGCGGGTGGCATCACGACGCTCGCGCCGTTCTTCCCGCGGATCGCCAAGGCCTATCTGATCGGCGAGGCGGCGGCGGAATTTGCCGCGACGCTCGGCGAGGCGGTGCCTTACGAGATCTCCGGCACGTTGGAGCGCGCTGTCGCGCATGCGGCTGCCGATGCGGAAAAAGATGAAACTGGCCCTGTCGCGGTGATGCTATCCCCGGCTTGCGCAAGCTTCGACCAATATAAGAACTTCGAAGTCAGGGGCGATGCATTTGTCAGCCATGTGGCAGCGCTCGACGGAATCACCATGCTGATCGGTTCGGCAACAGGAGATAAATGACATGGTAAGCCGCGCGGAACGTGGGCCTCTGGCCGATTGGTTTTGGACCATCGACCGCTTTTTCCTGGCGATGTTCGTCTTCCTGATGGGCATCGGCTTCATGTTGTCCTTCGCCGCGTCGCCTGCGGTTGCCGAGCGCATCGGGCTCGAGCCTTTCCACTTCGTCAAGCGCCACGCGGCCTTCATGATCCCGTCGCTGATGGTGATGATCGGGCTGTCGTTCCTGACGCCGCGTCAGGTGCGCCGCACCGCGATCCTGCTTCTGATCGTCGCGCTGGCGATGATGCTTCTGGCGCTGTTCTTCGGCGTCGAGGTCAAGGGCTCCAGGCGCTGGGTAACGCTCGCCGGCATCTCCATCCAGCCGTCGGAATTCATGAAGCCGGCTTTCGTCGTCGTCTGCGCCTGGCTGTTTGCCGAGCATGCGCGCCAGCCGGAGATTCCGGGCAACCTCTTCGCCATCATCCTGTTCGGCATGGTCGCGGCACTTCTCGTCGCCCAGCCTGACCTTGGCCAAACGATCCTGACGACCGCGGTCTGGGGGGGCATGTTCTTCATGGCCGGGATGCCCTGGCTCTGGATCATCGTGCTCGGCGTCGGCGGCGCCGGTGGCCTCGTCTCGGCCTACTACGTCTTCCCGCACGTTGCCGGGCGAATAGACAAGTTCATGACCGGTGAGGGCGACACGTTCCAGATCGATACCGCCCGCGAGGCGATCATCCGCGGCGACTGGTTCGGCCAGGGGCCGGGCGAGGGCATCGTCAAGCGCATCATCCCGGATGCCCATACCGACTTCATCTTCTCGGTCGCTGCCGAAGAGTTCGGCATCATCTTCTGCATCGCGCTCGTTGCGCTGTTCACGGTCCTTGTTTTGAGGGGGCTGTCGCACGCATATAAGGAGAAGAACGACTTCAACCGGTTTGCCGTCGCCGGCCTCGTGCTGCAGATGGGCATCCAGTCGATCATCAATATCGGCGTCAATCTCGAACTGCTTCCGGCAAAGGGCATGACGCTGCCGCTGATTTCCTACGGCGGCTCGTCCATGGTCGCGATCTGCGTGACCGCCGGTTTCATTCTCGCGCTGACGCGCCATCGCCCGGAAAAACGTGCGCAGGACCGGAGCCTCTTCCGCGTGCCGCACGGAATGCCGGCGGAGTAAGAATATGAGTAAAGGCATCGTCCTTCTTGCCGCCGGGGGAACCGGCGGCCACGTGTTTCCCGCGGAAGCCTTGGCCTATGAGCTGAAGGCCCGCGGTTATTCCGTTCATCTGGTCACCGACAGCCGCGCCGAGCGCTATGCCGGCAAATTCCCGGCGGAGCAGATCCATGTCGTGCCCTCGGCAACGATCGGTTCGAAGAACCCGATCGCCGTCGCGCGCTCGCTCTGGACGCTATGGAGCGGCATGCGCGCCGCCAAGAAGCTGATCCAGAAGCTGAAGCCCGCCGTCGTCGTCGGTTTCGGCGGCTATCCGACCGTGCCGCCGCTGCTGGCCGCGACGCGCCTCGGCGTGCCCGCGATGATCCACGAGCAGAACGCCGTGATGGGCCGCGCCAACAAGGCGCTGGCAGCCCGCGTCCAGGCGATCGCCGGCGGCTTCCTGCCCGAGAATGGTGGCTCCTATCCCGAGAAGACGGTGACGACGGGCAACCCGGTTCGCCCCGCGATCATCGAGGCTGCTAGGGTTCCCTACACGCCGTCCCATCCGGGCGAGCCCTTCAATCTCGTCGTCTTCGGCGGCAGCCAGGGCGCGCAGTATTTCTCCAAGGCGATGCCGACGGCGATCAGCCTGCTCGACGACAACTTGCGTGCGCGGCTGCGGATTACCCAGCAGGTGCGGCCCGAGGACATGGAAATGGTCGGCGGCTGCGTTGCGCAGCTGAAGATGGGCGCCGACATCGCGCCGTTCTTCACCGACATGGCCGAACGCCTCGCGAAAGCGCATCTGGTGATCTGCCGTTCGGGGGCATCGACCGTGTCGGAAATCTCCGTCATCGGCCGCCCGGCCGTACTCGTGCCTTATCCGCATGCTCTGGATCATGACCAGGCGGCGAATGCCGCAGCGCTTGCCGCGACCGGCGGCGCCAAGGTCATCGTCCAGGCCGAACTGTCGTCCGAGAAGATCGCCTCGATCCTGACGCACGCGATGAACGACCCGGAAAAGCTGGCGCGGATGGCGGCTGCAGCCAAGCAGGCTGGGAAACCGGACGCTGCGAACTTGCTTGCGGGCATGGTAGAGGCTATTGCCGCCGGACGTACAATTGCAGAGTTCAAGGGGGCACAGTCATGAAACTGCCGAAGGCGATAGGCCTCGTCCATTTCATCGGCATCGGCGGCATCGGCATGAGCGGTATTGCCGAAGTGCTGCATAATCTCGGCCACAAGGTCCAGGGATCCGACCAGTCCGACAGTGCGAACGTTCAGCGCCTGCGCGAAAAGGGCATCGAAGTCTTCGTCGGCCACAAGGCCGAGAACCTCGGCGATGCCGAAGTCGTCGTCGTCTCGACGGCGATCAAGAAGACCAATCCGGAACTGATCGCGGCGCGCGAAAAGCTGCTGCCGGTCGTTCGCCGTGCCGAAATGCTGGCCGAGCTGATGCGCTTCCGCAATGCGATCGCCATCGGCGGCACGCATGGCAAGACGACGACCACCTCGCTGGTGGCGACGCTGCTCGAGGCCGGCGGTCTCGATCCGACCGTCATCAATGGCGGTATCATCAATGCCTACGGCACCAACGCCCGCATGGGCGACGGCGAGTGGATGGTGGTCGAAGCCGACGAATCCGACGGCACCTTCCTGAAGCTGCCGGCCGACGTTGCCGTCGTCACCAATATCGACCCCGAACATCTCGACCATTACGGCAATTTCGATGCCGTGCGCGCGGCCTTCCGCCAGTTCGTCGAGAACGTGCCGTTCTACGGCTTCGGCGTCATGTGCCTCGATCATCCGGAAGTGCAGGCGCTGGTCAGCCGTATCGAGGACCGCAAGGTCGTCACCTACGGCGAAAACCCGCAGGCCGACGTACGCTTCATGAATGTCCGCATCGACGGCGCGCGCTCGATCTTCGACGTCGAGATCCGCCGCCGCCGCACCGGCAAGGTGTTCAAGCTCGACAATCTGGTGATGCCGATGCCCGGCCGTCACAATATTGCCAACGCCACGGCCGCGATCGCCGTCGCCAACCGCCTCGGTATTTCCAACGAGGACATCGCCAAGGGCCTCGCGTCCTTCGGCGGCGTCAAGCGGCGCTTCACGCTGACAGGCGAATGGAATGGCGTCCAGGTGTTCGACGACTACGGTCACCACCCGGTCGAGATCAAGGCCGTGCTGCGCGCCGCGCGCGAGGCCTGCAAGGGCCGCGTCATCGCCGTCCACCAGCCGCATCGCTATACGCGCCTGTCGAGCCTGTTCGAAGAATTCTCGAACTGCTTCAACGATGCCGATAGCATCTTCCTTGCTCCGGTCTATGTCGCGGGTGAAGAGCCGATCGAGGGCGTCGATTCCGAGGCGCTCGTTTCGCGCATCAAGGCGGGCGGCCATCGCGACGCGCGGTTCCTTCCGTCACAAGACGTACTACCTGAGCTGGTTGCAGAGATTGCAAAGCCGGGTGATTTCGTGGTTCTCTTGGGGGCTGGGAGTATCACTTATTGGGCAGCTGCACTGCCGAAGCAATTGGAAGGCCTTTCGGGAAAGTCTGCATGAAACAGGTCAATGGGGAAAAGCTTCTCGAGTCTCTGGGAGAAGGCGTCAAGGATATCCGCGGTCGTATCACGCCGGATGCCCCCATGGATCGCGTCACCTGGTTCCGCGCCGGCGGTCTCGCCGAGCTGATGTTCCAGCCGCATGACGAGGACGATCTGGTCGCCTTCATGAAGCTGCTGCCGGAAGAGGTGCCGCTGACCGTGGTCGGCGTCGGCTCGAACCTTCTGGTGCGCGACGGCGGCATTCCGGGCGTCGTTCTGCGCCTGTCCGCCAAGGGTTTTGGCGGTCTGGAGCTTGCCGGTGAGAACCGCATCCGCGCCGGCGCGATCTGCCCCGACAAGCATGTCGCGGCGATGGCGATGGATAACGGCATCGGCGGTTTCCATTTCTACTACGGCATCCCGGGCAGCATCGGCGGCGCGGCGCGCATGAATGCCGGCGCCAATGGCGGCGAGACGCGCGAGCGTCTGGTCGAGTTGACGGCGATCGACCGCAAGGGCAACAAGCATGTGCTCTCGAATGCGGATATGGGCTATTCCTATCGCCATTCCTCGGCTGCCAAGGACCTGATCTTCACCTCGGTGCTGTTCGAAGGCTATGCCGAGGACCGTGCCAAGATCCGTGCCGACATGGATGCCGTGCGCAACCATCGCGAGACCGTGCAGCCGATCCGCGAGAAGACCGGTGGCTCGACCTTCAAGAACCCCGAGGGTCATTCGGCCTGGAAGCTGATCGACGAAGCGGGCTGCCGCGGTCTCGTCATCGGCGGGGCGCAGATGTCGTCGCTTCACTGCAACTTCATGATCAACATGGGGCAGGCGACCGGTTACGATCTCGAATATCTCGGCGAACAGGTTCGCCGCGAAGTCTTCGAGAATTCCGGCATCAAGCTCGAATGGGAAATCAAGCGTTTCGGCGTGTTCATGCCGGGCCGTGAAGTGCGTCCGTTCCAGGGCGTGACCAGCGAATAAGGCTGGCTTCTACAATCTGAGGGCTTTGCTGAAGGCGGTGTCGAAACGGACGCCGCCTTTGTCGTCTGCGGCTTCGCCGATCGCCACGTCCATCCGATCGTTGCTGACACGCACCAGCGTGAAGCCTCCCATGAAGGCAGCCTTGGCCTTGAAGACGTCGATGCCGTTGACCTTGTAGGCCATCGGCGTGTCGTGTTCGTGGCCGTGGAAAATGCCGATTACGTTGTAGCCGCTGAGGCTTGCGAGCAGATCCTGACGTTCTGATTCATCCCACCAATGCGGCGTGCCGGTGCCGTCGTCGTCGAAGGTGCTTTTTGCCGGGTCCCAGCGCTCGGTGGAGAAATGATCCCAGCCGTAGTGCTGGAAGATGACGACGGGCCTGCCGTCGGATGCGTAGGTCTTCAGGTCCTGCTTCATCCAGTCGAGGCTGCTTGCCGTGCCCTTGCTGTTATCGCCGCCATAGCGCTGCGCCTGGATCAGATGCAGGCCCCCCCAGTTCCAGGAGTAGTTGTCCGACGCCTCGTCGTAGTTGTCGACGGGGACGGCCGGTTTGAAGAAGACGCTCGGCTTGTGATTCATCTGCACGTAGTCGCGCAGCTCGTCGCGGTACCAGTCGACCTGCGGCGGGCGGCCGTCCTGATCGAGGTCGTGATTGCCGAGGCCGACATAGACGGGGAAATGGACGTGATCGGAGCCGCGGCCCTGTTGGTAGCGGTGTGAGAACTGCAGGAGCTGCGAACCCTCGGCGAATTCCGCCGTCTGGCCGCCGCCATCGTCGGTGACGTCGCCGCAGACGATAATGCCCTGCGGGCGGGCGATCTCCTTGCCGGCGACGCTGAGGCCGCTCGGCTTGCCGGCGATCTCTTCGGGCCATGTCTGATGGTGGATGTTGTTGAGCGCCAGGATGTGGCGCAGCAGGTTGGCGTCGGTCTTGCCTTCCTGCTGGCAATTGGGGCTGAGGCCATCGCCGATGCGGCAGGCATGCACGTCGTTGATGACGAGGAAGGTGACGTTGACATCAGGGACGGCGGCGCGCGACAGGCGCGGCATCGATAGCGCAAAACCTGCGCCCATACCCTGTGTCAGCAGTGACCGTCTCGTCAGCATGATCGTCCTCTCTTCTGCTTTTGAGGAGAGAGTAGGGGGCAGACGTTAACAGACAAGAATCGAAAAGGCCGCGGTGTTGCCACCGCGGCCTCTCATCGATTGGGCTTTCGAAGCGCTTAGACTTCTTCGCGGCCGGACAGCAGTATGCAGACCAGCGAGATCACTGCTGCGCCGGAAAGATAGTAGCCGACATAGGAGAGATCGTAATGCGTCGCCAGCCAGCTGGCGATGTTGGGCGCCAGCGAGGCGCCGAAGATGCCGCCGAGGTTGAAGGTCATCGAGGCGCCGGTATAGCGCACCGAGGTCGGGAAGGGGGCTGCAAGTGCAGCGCCGATCGGACCGTAGGTGAAACCCATCAGCGCGAGGCCGATGATCGAGCACAGGAAGGCGCCCGTCAGGCCTGCAGTCAACAGCGAGGCGTAGAAGAAGCCGAAGATCGCGATGCCGATCGTTACCAGGATGAGGATCAGGCGGCGCGAGTAGCGGTCGGAAAGCAGGCCGGAGAGCGGGATCGTCAGGCCGAAGAACACAACGCCGACAAGCTGGATGACCAGGAACTGCTCACGCGAGTAGCCGAGCTTCGACGTGCCCCAGGACAGCGTGAAGACCGTCATCAGGTAGAACAGAACGAAGGTGGCGACGGCGATGAAGGTGCCGAGAACCAGGCTGCGGAAATGCTTGGTGAAGACGACGGCGACCGGAACGGCAACGCGCTCGTGCTTCTCGACGGCCTTCTGGAACTCCGGCGTTTCGGCGATCTTCAGGCGGACATAGAGACCGACGGCGACGAGCGCGAGGCTCGCGACGAAGGGAATGCGCCAGCCGAAGGCCAGGAAGTCCTCGTTGGTCATCGTTTCCGTCAGGATCAGGAAGAAGCCGGACGAGAGGATGAATCCGATCGGCGCGCCGAGCTGCGGGAACATGGCGTACCAGCTGCGCTTGCCGGGAGGGGCGTTTTCGGTGGCGAGCAGGACGGCACCGCCCCATTCACCGCCGAGGCCGAGACCCTGGCCGAAGCGGCACAGTGCCAGGAGCAGGGGCGCCACGATGCCGATCGAGTCGTAACCCGGCAGCATGCCGATCGCCACGGTCGACAGGCCCATGGTCATCAGCGCGGCGACGAGCGTCGCCTTGCGGCCGATACGGTCGCCGAAATGGCCGAAAAGGATGCCGCCAAGCGGGCGCGCGAAGAAGGCGATCGAGAAGGTGGCGAAGGACTGAAGCTGTGCGGATGCCGGATCACTCGTCGGGAAGAAGAGATGCGGGAAGACCAGCACGGCGGCCGTCGCATAGACGTAGAAGTCGAAGAATTCGATGGTGGTGCCGACGAGGCTCGCGATCAGAACACGCGCCGGCGAATTGACTTGCGCACTGTTCGAAGAGGAGGGGGTCGGCGATACGGGTGATATCGCGTCAGACATTGTCATTCCAATCAGGATTGCTGTTTGCCTTGGGAGGCAAGCGGGTCTTAACGCAATTTTAAGTCGGCGCAAACGCCAAAGACGCAAGAAAGCCACAAAATCGCCGGGCTTTTCTTTGGCTTTCCGATTCTCCTCGATTCCATCGCTACGCACGTTCGGTCCGGCGATTGTGACAGCGGTGGCGGACGGTGCCGGCGGCTGCGGAGTTGATTCAAGGCTGAATCTTAAGCCTATGATAAAGCGAGGCTATTTTGGCTGTTTCAGCTTCATGATCCGATTCAAGAATGTTTCATAAATGACGTCCGTTAACAAAAGTAAACGGTTCATTAACCATATTAGTGTTTGATTGCCTTCAAGTCTGAAGGGCTGAGATTCGACTGCGAAAGCCTCGCGCAAGCGTCGAAATTCATGCCGGAAGTTATTTTGGGGGTAAGTATGAGTCGCAAGCATGTCGCTGTCCTGATGGGCGGATTTTCTTCGGAGAGGCCTGTGAGCCTGTCTTCGGGGAAGGCATGCGCTGAGGCTCTCGAGGCTGAAGGCTTCCAAGTCACGACCATCGATGTTGACCGCGACGTTTCTGCCAAGCTTTCCGCCCTTCGTCCGGATGTTGCCTTCAATGCCCTGCATGGGCCGTTCGGCGAAGACGGGACGATCCAGGGCATTCTTGAATATCTCGAAATTCCCTACACGCATTCCGGCGTGCTCGCCTCGGCGCTCGCCATGGACAAGGGCAAGGCCAAGGGCGTTGCTGCGGCTGCCGGTATTCCGGTCGCGCAGTCCGAAGTCATCAATCGCTTCGCCTTTCCGGCCGAGCACCCGATGAAGCCGCCTTATGTCGTGAAGCCGGTTCGTGAAGGTTCGAGCTTTGGCGTGCTGATCGTTCAGGAAGATCAGTCGCATCCGCCGCAGGTCATCAGCTCTCAGGAATGGCGCTATGGCGAAGAGGTTCTGGTCGAGCGCTATGTTCACGGCCGTGAGCTGACATGCGGCGTCATGGGCGATGTGGCGCTTGGGGTTACCGAGGTGGTGCCGCTTGGCCACAACTTTTATGACTATGATGCGAAGTACGCCGCGGGCGGTTCGAAACATGTCATTCCGGCAAAAATTTCACCGAAAATTTACCAAAAAATACAATCATTGGCACTAAGGGCGCATCAAGCAATTGGTTGCCGTGGCGTTAGCAGATCCGACTTTCGCTACGACGATCGCTTCTCCGAAGATGGCGAAATCATCTGGCTCGAGGTCAATACTCAGCCGGGAATGACTCCAACCTCTCTGGTGCCCGAAATGGCCGGTCATGCCGGTTATTCCTTTGGTGAGTTTCTGCGCTGGATGGTGGAGGACGCTTCTTGTTCTCGGTGACAGTTAAAAGGATAGGGCGCCCGAGCCGCCAGGACGACATCGCCTTCCCGGAAGGTGATAGTCGCATGGTGCTGCCGCGTCCGCTGCGCCGCGTCGTGCGCTTCCTTGTCAGTCTCGGAACCGGGCGCATCTACATTCCCGCGCATGCCGGTACCGTTTCGGCTCTGGTCTTTCTTGCTGCGACCGGCCTCTACGGGATGTCGCTCGGCGGTCACACGGAAGCGGTCGCTCAGGCGACGACGACGGCTGCTGGCTTTGCCATCGAAGACGTGAAGGTCTCCGGCAATACGGCGACTTCCGAAATCGAAATCCTCGAGCTTCTCGGCCTCGACGGCACGACGTCGCTCGTCGCTCTCGATGTCGATGCGGCCCGCCAGAAGATCGCCAAGCTTCCCTGGGTCGAAAGCGCCGAGGTTCGCAAGGTCTATCCGAAGACGATCGAAGTGAAGCTCAAGGAGCGCCAGGCCTATGCGATCTGGCAGCACGGCCAGGAGCTTTCGCTGATCGAGCGCAACGGTTCGGTCATCGCGCCGCTTCGCGACAACAAGTTTTCCAACCTGCCGCTCGTCGTTGGCCGCGATGCCGAGACGGCCGCAGCCGCGCTTGAGGGCGAATTCGCCAACTGGCCGGATATCAAGGCCCGCGTAAAGGCTTACGTCTGGGTCTCCAGCCGCCGCTGGGATCTGCATCTCGACAATGGCGTCGTGGTGAAGCTGCCGGCCGACGATGTCGACCAGGCTCTGGCGACACTTTCGAAGCTCGACAAGGAACAGGATCTTCTGGCGCGCGACATCGCAGCCGTCGATCTCCGATTGGCAGACCGGACCGCAATCCAGCTCACCCCCGAGGCGATGGCCCGGCGTCAGGTGGTGCTCGATCAGCGGACCAAGGATTTGAAGAAGGCGGGGCAGAATATATGAGCTTGTTCGGTTCATCCCACTTTGGATTGCCGCGCCTGAAGCCGCTTTCGTCTAAGCGGTCGCACATCGTTTCGGTGCTCGACATCGGATCGACGAAAGTCGTCTGCATGATCGGCCGGCTGACGCCGCGCGAGGAGAGCGAAATCCTCCCGGGCCGCACGCACGACATCGAGATCATCGGTATCGGTCACCAGCGCTCCCGCGGCATCAAGACCGGCGTGATCGCCGATCTCGACGCGCTCGAGAGCGTCATCCGTCTCGCCGTCGATGCCGCAGAGCGCATGGCCGGTCTCACGGTCGAAAGCCTGATCGTCAACCTGACGGCCGGCCGTCTCGGCAGCGACGTCTATACGGCGACGATCGATCTCGGCGGCCAGGAAGTCGAACTCAACGACCTCAAGAAGGTTCTCGCGGCAGCCTGCCAGCAGTCGCTGCGCCAGGATCGCGCCGTCCTTCATTCGCTCGCAACGGGCTTCTCGCTGGACGGCGAACGCGGCATTCGCGACCCCTTGTCCATGTACGGTGACATGCTCGGTGTCGACATGCATGTCGTCACCGCGGAGCGCGCCGCCCTCAAGAATCTCGAGCTCAGCGTCAACCGCGCGCATCTCTCGGTCGAAGGCATCGTTGCGACGCCTTACGCTTCCGGTCTGGCCGCACTCGTCGACGACGAAGTCGAGCTCGGCTGCG
The DNA here is from genome assembly GCF_040546565.1 of Rhizobium sp. OAE497. Lineage (NCBI taxonomy): Bacteria > Pseudomonadati > Pseudomonadota > Alphaproteobacteria > Hyphomicrobiales > Rhizobiaceae > Rhizobium > Rhizobium sp. OAE497. The sequence goes on along the minus strand of NZ_JBEPOA010000001.1, from coordinate 2,293,980 downwards.
CGGCCATCGACATGGGCGGCGGCACGACGACGATCTCGGTCTTTGCCGAAGGCAAGCTGGTTCACACCGACGCTGTCGGTCTGGGCGGCCATCACGTCACCACCGACCTCGCACGCGGTCTCTCTACCCGTATCGAAGATGCCGAGCGCCTGAAGGTCGTGCACGCTTCGGCGATGTCGAATTCTTCGGACGAGCGTGAACTGATCTCGATCCCGCCGATCGGCGAAGACGAGCGCGATCTGCCGACGCAGGTTCCGCGTGCGCTCGTTTCGCGCATCGTCGGTGCGCGCATCGAAGAGACAATGGAATTGATCCGCGACCGGATCCAGCGTTCGGGCTTCAGCCCGATCGTCGGCAAGCGCGTCGTGCTGACGGGCGGCGCAAGCCAGCTCACCGGCCTTGCAGACGTGGCCCGCAAGATCCTGGCCCGCAATGTTCGTATCGGCCGCCCGATGGGCGTCTCCGGTCTGCCGACGGCAGCCAAGGGACCGGCCTTTTCGACTGCGGTCGGCCTGATGATCTATCCGCAGGTCGCGGACATGGAAACACACGCGTCACAGAGCGGCCTGCTCTTGTCGCTTGGGGGAAATAACAGCCGCATAGCCCGGATGGGCCAGTGGCTGAAGGAAAGCTTCTGAACATCGAGTGAATTGGCCGGCGTGGCGATGCGGCCATAAAGAGAAGGAACGGGTACCATGACTATCAAGCTGCAAAAGCCTGACATCACAGAGCTGAAGCCGCGTATCACCGTATTCGGTGTTGGCGGTGGCGGCGGCAATGCTGTCAACAACATGATCTCCGCCGGCCTCCAGGGCGTCGACTTCGTCGTTGCCAACACGGATGCGCAGGCTCTGACGATGACGAAGGCGGAGCGGATCATCCAGCTCGGCGCCAACGTCACCGAAGGCCTCGGTGCAGGTTCGCAGCCGGAAGTCGGCCGTGCAGCCGCCGAAGAGTGCATCGATGAGATCATCGACCACCTGAACGGCACGCATATGTGCTTCGTCACCGCCGGCATGGGCGGCGGTACCGGCACCGGTGCAGCTCCTGTCGTCGCACAGGCCGCCCGCAACAAGGGCATCCTGACCGTCGGCGTCGTCACCAAGCCGTTCCAGTTCGAAGGCGGCCGCCGCATGCGTCTGGCCGAAGCCGGTATCGAAGAGCTGCAGAAGTCGGTCGACACGCTGATCGTCATTCCGAACCAGAACCTCTTCCGTATCGCCAACGACAAGACGACCTTTGCCGACGCTTTCGCGATGGCCGACCAGGTTCTCTACTCGGGCGTTGCCTGCATCACCGACCTGATGGTGAAGGAAGGTCTCATCAACCTCGACTTCGCCGACGTCCGTTCGGTCATGCGCGAAATGGGCCGTGCGATGATGGGCACCGGCGAAGCATCCGGCCAGGGCCGTGCGATGCAGGCTGCGGAAGCCGCTATCGCCAACCCGCTGCTCGACGAAACCTCGATGCGTGGCGCACAGGGCCTGCTGATCTCGATCACCGGTGGCCGCGACCTGACGCTCTTCGAAGTCGACGAAGCCGCAACCCGCATCCGCGAAGAAGTCGATCCGGACGCCAACATCATCCTCGGCGCGACGTTCGACGAATCGCTTGAAGGCATCATCCGCGTATCGGTCGTTGCGACCGGTATCGATCGCGCTGCCGCCGAAGCGTCCACCAAGACCTTCCAGCCGGCCGCAAAGCCGATCATCCGTCCTTCGGCGGCCGTTGCTCCGGCTCCGGCCGCAGTACAGCCTGCTCCGGTCATGCAGGCACCGAAGCCGGTTGATACCGTTGCGCAGACGATCCGCATGGCGGAAGCCCAGATGGAACGCGAACTCGACATCGTCGCTCCGCGCGCTCCGGCCCCGGCTCCTGTCCAGCAGCCGGTCGCCCAGGAAACCTTCCGTCCGCAGAGCCGCATCTTCGCGGCAGCCCCGGAAGCTCCGGTTGCCCGTCCTGCACCGATGCAGATGCAGCCTGCTCCGGCTCCGGTCATGAGCCAGCCGGCTCCGCAGCCGGTCATGATGCAGCAGCCTGCACCGGTTGCGCCACAGCCGGTCCGCCAGGAGCCTGCCATGCAGCAGCCGACGCGCATGCCGAAGGTCGAAGACTTCCCGCCGGTCGTTCAGGCCGAGATCGATCACCGCTCGCAGCCCGTCGCAGCACAGGCTCACGAAGAGCGCGGCCCGATGGGCCTGCTCAAGCGGATCACGAACTCGCTGAACCGCCGCGAAGAGGAAGTTGCTCCTGAGATGACGTCTGCTCCGGCAGCCGCTTCCCAGCAGCGCCGTCCGCTTTCGCCGGAAGCCAGCCTCTACGCTCCGCGTCGCGGCAACCTCGACGACCAGGGCCGCGCCGTTCCGCAGGCCCGCATGATGCAGGAAGACGACCAGCTCGAAATTCCTGCCTTCCTGCGCCGTCAGTCGAACTAAGCAGACACAGAATCGCCACGCCGAGCGCCCGGGATCACAGTCCCGGGCGCTTCTGTTTCAAGCCCTCGCGCGAGGGTGAAATTAACAAATCATTTCAAGTGCATGGTTTCGTAACAATCCGAAACGAACAGTGATTTGGAATGGAGCCCGGGCGCACGTATGTATGAGGTCAGGGGACCGCGCCTTGACGCCATATGGCGACAATCCGGCGGTGTGGACAAAGAAACTTGGTGGTTTGTTTTGGGTGCTTTGAGCGCTAGGAACCATCAAGGGTAGTGAAGGCAGAATTTTATGGTTATTGGCATGCTTGGCTTCCAGACGACGGTTTCTCGCCCGGTGACGCTTTCGGGCACCGGCGTCCATTCCGGCGCGGAAGTCTCCATCACCTTCAATCCGGCTGAAGTTGATACGGGCGTTGTTTTTCAGCGCATGCACGAAAACGGTTCGGTGACCGAACTGCGCGCGGTTTCCTCGCAGGTCGGCAATACGGACCTCTGCACGGTTCTCGGTTTCTCTCCGGCGCATTCGGTCGCGACGATCGAACACGTCATGGCCGCCGTCTATGCGCTTGGCCTCGATAACGTGATGATCGAAGTTCACGGCGCTGAAATGCCGATCATGGACGGCAGCTCTGCTCCCTTCATCGAAGCGATCGAGCAGGTCGGCCTCGTCTCTCTCGGCGTCAAGCGCCGTTACATCCGCATCACCAAGCCGGTTCGCATCGAGCATGGCGGTTCCTGGAGCGAATTCCGCCCCTATGACGGCACGCGATTCGAAGTCGAGATTGATTTCGATTGCCCGTTGATCGGCCGCCAGAAGTGGGAAGGGGACCTGACCGCGCAAACGTTCAAGACCGAATTGTCGCGGGCCCGCACCTTCGGCTTCATGCGCGACGTCGAGCGTCTGTGGGCTTCGGGCCACGCTCTCGGTTCCTCGCTTGAGAATTCCGTCGTCATCTCCGACGACAACACGGTCATCAATGTCGAAGGCCTGCGCTACGCCAAGGACGAGTTCGTACGTCACAAGACGCTCGACGCCGTCGGCGATCTGGCGCTTGCCGGCGCTCCCTTCATCGGCTGCTACCGCTCTTACCGCGGCGGTCACAAGATGAACGCCAATGCGCTCAAGGCGCTGCTCAGCGATCCCAGCGCCTACGAAGTTGTCGAGACCTCGGCTGCCCGCCCGCGCGTTGCGGCCCGTGACTTCATTGCAGTGAATGCTCCCGGCTTCGCCCCCTGGTCGGCGTGACCTCCAGAACGAATTCCTAGACCAGGACCGCCTCCCTCGGGAGGCGGTTTTTTTATGCCGGGTTTCCACCGGATAGTGTTTTTGCGGCAGATGCTTAGCGGCAACAGACGGAATCAAAGATAAAAAGCCGGATATTCTCTGGGCCGATGCCACAAAAATGCGTTAATGCGTCATCATTGCGTTGCTCTCGCCGCACATTTATGGCTAGAAACGCCAGCGAGGTGTGGCTGCCGCTAAGAGTGGGTAGCGGGAGTCGGGATTTATCTATGAGTTATGCAAGGTCTGAAGGTATGATGAAGACAGCGCGCGCTTTGCTCGCATCGCTCGTGGTGCTGAGCGCAGGCGCCTTGATTTCCGGTTGCCAGTCGGATCCAGATATCGACATCACCAAGCTCGGCCTCGACAACGACCCGCCGGATGTTCTCTACAATCAGGCGCTTGCCAACATGAAGGCAGGCAACATGGCCGAAGCGGCGCGCAAGTTCGACGCCATCGACCGTGAAAACCCGTTCTCCGAATGGGCCCGCAAGGCCCTCGTGATGAGCACCTTCGTCAAGTACCGTCAGGGCAAGATCGACGACGCTCTGGCTTCCGGCAACCGCTACATGGCGCAGTATCCGGCCTCGAAGGACGCCGCTTACGTGCAGTACCTGATCGGTCTGTCCTATTCGAAGCAGATTTCCGACGTCACCCAAGACCAGCGCGCCTCGTCCAAGACCATCGACGCGATGCAGGCCGTCATCGACAAGTATCCGGACTCCGAATATGTCGACGACGCTCAGGCCAAGATCCGCTTTGCCCGCGACCAGCTCGCCGGCAAGGAAATGCAGATCGGCCGCTACTATCTTGAGCGCAAGGAGTATCTTGCCGCTATCTCCCGTTTCCGTATCGTGGTTGAAAAGTACCCGAATACGAATCAGGTCGAGGAAGCGCTCGCCCGTCTGGTCGAAGCCTATTACGCGATGGGTATCGTGGAAGAAGCTCAGACTGCGGCAGCCGTTCTCGGCCACAACTATCCGGATAGCCAGTGGTACGCCGATTCCTTCAAGCTGCTGAAGAATGGCGGCGCGGAGCCGCGGGAGAACAAAAGCTCCTGGATTTCCGAAGCCGGCCGGAAGCTGCTGCTCGGCTCGTGAGGCCTGTAACGCAATGCTGATCCAGCTTTCGATCCGCGATATCGTTCTGATCGAGCGGCTGGATCTCTCGTTCGAATCCGGCCTCTCCGTTCTGACCGGGGAGACGGGTGCCGGCAAATCCATCCTTCTCGACAGTCTGTCGCTCGCCCTTGGCGGGCGCGGTGACGGCGGCCTCGTGCGCCATGGCGAAGACAAGGGGCAGGTGACTGCCGCCTTCGACGTGCCGATGAACCACGGCGCCCGCAAGCTCCTGCGCGAAAACGGCATCGACGACGACGGCGACCTGATCTTCCGCCGCCAGCAATCCGCCGACGGCCGCACCAAGGCCTATGTCAACGACCAGCCGGTGAGCGTGCAGCTGATGCGCCAGGCCGGGCAGATGCTGGTCGAAATCCACGGCCAGCACGACGACCGCGCGCTCGTCGATACCAATGCCCACCGCATCCTGCTCGACGCCTTTGCCGGTATCACCGAGGATGTCGCGCACGTTTCCGATCTCTACAGAACCTGGCGCGACGCCGAGCGGACGCTGAAGAAGCATCGCGAGAAGGTGGAGAATGCCGCTCGCGAGGCCGATTATCTGCGCTCGTCGGTCGAGGAGCTCGAAAAGCTTTCGCCGCGTGACGGCGAAGAGGACGAGCTGGCCGACCGCCGCCAGAAGATGATGAAGGCCGAGCGGATCGCCGGCGATATCGCCGAGGCCTCCGAGTTCCTCAACGGCAATGCCTCTCCGGTGCCGCATATCGCCTCGCTGGTGCGCCGCCTGGAGCGCAAGAGCCATGAGGCGCCCGGATTGCTCGAAGACACCGTGGCGCTGCTCGACGCGGCGCTCGACCAGCTGTCCAACGCCCAGATGGAAGTCGAGGCGGCGCTGCGAAAGACGGAATATGATCCGAAGGAGCTGGAGCGGGTCGAGGAACGGCTGTTTGCGCTGCGCGCAGCGTCGCGCAAATATTCTGTGCCGGTCACCGAGCTGCCGGCGCTTGCCGTCAGGATGATCGCCGATCTCGCCGATCTCGATGCCGGCGAGGAGAAGCTCGTCAAGCTCGATGCCGAAGTGGGCGTCGCGAAGGCTGCCTATGACGCGGCGGCGCGCTCGCTCTCCGAGAAGCGTCATCATGCCGGTACGGCGCTGTCGGAGGCCGTCATGGCCGAGCTTCCGGGCTCTTAAGCTCGAACGCGCCCGTTTCATGGTGGAGATCACCACGGATGCCGCGGAAGCGGCTGCCGAAGGTATCGATATCGTCGAATTCCATGTGCAGACCAATCCTGGCACGCGCCCGGGCTCGATCATGAAGGTCGCCTCGGGCGGCGAACTCTCGCGCTTCCTGCTGGCGCTGAAAGTGGCGCTCGCCGATCGTGGCTCTGCACCGACGCTCGTCTTCGACGAAATCGACACCGGTGTCGGCGGCGCCGTTGCCGATGCGATCGGCCAGAGACTGAAGCGGCTTTCCGACAAGGTCCAGGTTCTCTCCGTCACCCATGCGCCGCAGGTTGCCGCGCGGGCGGCGACGCATCTGTTGATCTCCAAGGGACCGGTCGAGGGCTCCGAGAAGATCGCGACGCGGGTGGCGACGATGGCGCCGCGGGACAGAACCGAAGAGATCGCCCGCATGCTGGCCGGTGCTTCGGTCACCGACGAGGCGCGGGCTGCGGCTGCCAAGCTTCTGTCCGGGAACGGGTAGGGCGGGCGTTGCGCCCGGCGGCCCTCGTCCTTCGAGGCTACGCCCTGTGGGCTTCGCACCTCAGGATGAGGGCTCCCGTGGGTGCTTCGCTTCGCTGAGCCCAAGGCTTCATAGCAACCTCCATGGTGCGCGTTGTCTTCAGCACTCGCACAGTCATCTCTCCACCACTCGCACCAGCGTCGCTCCGCCCCTCATCCTGAGGTGCGACCGCAGGGAGCCTCGAAGGGCGAGGGGTGGCCACCGCTCCACGGACGCTAGCGACCACACCTTCCCATCCAGCCAATTTGCGCTAAAAAACAACTCCAGATTCTCCGGAGTGAGCACGCATGTCCATCGAAGCCGATAGCCTGACGATCGAAGAGGCCGCAGCCGAGCTTGAGCGCCTGGCGAAGGAAATCGCCCATCACGATGCGCTTTATCACGGCAAGGACCAGCCGGAGATTTCGGATGCCGATTATGACGCGCTGAAGCGGCGCAATGATGCGATCGAGGCGCGGTTTCCGGAGCTGATCCGCGAGGACAGCCCGACGCGGCGGGTGGGCGCTGCGCCATCCGCAACGTTCTCCGCCGTCACCCATGCCCGGCCGATGCTGTCGCTCGACAACACGTTTTCGCAGGAAGACGTCGAGGATTTCGTCGCCAGCGTCTACCGCTTCCTCGGCCGATTGCCCGACCAGTCGATCGCCTTCACCGCCGAGCCGAAGATCGATGGTCTCTCGATGTCGATCCGCTATGAGAATGGCAAGCTCGTCAGCGCCGCGACGCGCGGCGACGGCACCACGGGCGAGAATGTCACCGCCAATATCCGCACCATCAAGGAAATCCCGCAGGTGCTGCCGAAGGGCGTGCCTGATGTCGTCGAGGTGCGTGGCGAGGTCTATATGGCCAAGAGCGACTTCCTGGCGCTGAACAAGCAGATGGAGGCGGAAGGCAAGCAGACCTACGTCAATCCGCGCAATACGGCGGCCGGGTCGCTGCGCCAGCTCGACGCCAAGGTAACGGCGAGCCGCAAGCTGAAATTCTTCGCCTATGCCTGGGGCGAAATCTCCGAGCCGAACGATCTGCCGAAGACGCAGTTCGACATGGTGCAAACGTTCAAGGAATGGGGTTTCCCGGTCAATCCGCTGATGAAACGGCTGAACTCGGTGGCCGACATTCTCGCCCATTACGACGATATCGGCCTGAAGCGCCCGGATCTCGACTACGATATCGATGGCGTCGTCTACAAGGTCGATAGCCTGGAACTGCAGCAGCGCCTCGGCTTCCGCTCGCGCAGCCCGCGCTGGGCGACCGCACACAAATTCCCGGCCGAGCAGGCTTTTACCGTCGTCGAGAATATCGACATCCAGGTCGGCCGCACCGGCGCGCTGACGCCGGTGGCGCGCCTGACGCCCGTCACTGTCGGCGGCGTCGTCGTCACCAATGCGACGCTGCATAACGAGGATTACATCAAGGGCATCGGCAATTCCGGCGAGCGCATCCGCGAGGAGGAGCACGATATCCGCATCGGCGACACCGTCATTGTGCAGCGGGCGGGGGATGTGATCCCGCAGGTGCTCGATGTCGTCATGGAGAAGCGGCCGGCGGATGCTGCCGCCTATAAGTTCCCGAAGACCTGCCCGGTCTGCGGTTCGCATGCCGTGCGCGAAGTCAACGAGAAGACCGGCAAGGTCGATGCGGTCACCCGCTGCACTGGCGGCTTCATCTGCCGGGCACAGGCGACCGAGCATCTGAAGCATTTCGTCTCGCGCAATGCCTTCGACATCGAAGGCTTCGGAACGAAGCAGGTGGACTTCTTCTTCGAGAGCGAGGATGCGTCGCTGCAGATCCGCACGGCGCCCGATATCTTCACGCTGGAGAAGCGCCAGCAGGCATCGACGCTGACGAAGCTCGAGAATATCGACGGCTTCGGCAAGGTCAGCGTCGGCAAGCTCTATGCGGCGATCAACGAGCGCCGTTCCATTGCGCTGCACCGCTTCATCTATGCGCTCGGCATCCGCCATGTCGGCGAGACCACGGCAAAGCTCCTGGCGCGCTCCTACGGCACCTACGAGGCCTTCGCGGCCGCGATGCAGGAGGCGGCACCGCTTTCCGGCGAGGCCTGGAACGAGCTGAATGCCATCGAGGGCATCGGCGAGATCGTCGCCCGCGCCATCGTCGAGTTCTACAAGGAGCCGCGCAATGTCGAGGTGATCAATGCCTTGATCGCCGAAGTCACGCCTGCGGAGGCTGAGCAGCCGGTAACCTCTGGCAGCCCGGTCGCCGGCAAGACCGTCGTTTTCACGGGATCGCTGGAGAAATTCACCCGCGACGAGGCGAAGGCGCGCGCCGAAAACCTGGGTGCAAAGGTCGCCGGTTCGGTCTCGAAGAAGACCGATATCCTGGTTGCGGGCCCGGGGGCAGGATCCAAGCTCGACAAGGCCAGGGAGCTCGGCGTTCAGACGATGGACGAGGACGAGTGGCTGGCGTTGATCGGCGGCTAACTCAATCGACTTGAAATGTTCCCGTATTGGGAATATTGTCTGTCGATGCAGGTGATTGCCAAGTCGACATTGCGCGCGTTTTGGGAGTTGCACCCGCAAGCGAGGGTGCCGCTCGGCGTCTGGTATTCAACGGTCAGTAAGGCCGAGTGGACCGCACCTGCCGACATCAAGCGGATATTCGGCGCGAATGTCGATTTCGTCGGCGACAATCGTGTCATCTTCGATATCGGCGGCAACAAATACCGCCTTATCGTGCACGTCGCCTATGCTTACCGGCGCGTGCTGATCAAGTTCGTCGGAACCCATTCGGACTACGACAGGATCGACCCGGAGACTGTGTGATGGATATCAAGCCGATCAGGAATGACAGAGATCTCGCCTGGGCGATCGGCGAGGTGACGCCTTATTTCGAGGCGCCGCCGGAGAAGGGGACCGCGGCGGCGGATCGCTTCGATGTGCTTTCCGATCTGATCGAAGCCTATGAGAGCCGGAATTTTCCAGTTGCCGATCTCGACCCGGTCGCGTTTCTGCAGGCATTCATGGAGATGAGCGGCAGGACGCAGGCCGATCTTGGCGATCTCCTGTCGTCCCGCTCACGCGCCTCGGAAATTCTCCACCGCAAGCGGGCGCTCACGGTGGACATGATCTTCAAGCTCACCGATGCCTGGGGCGTGCCGGCGGAATGCCTGGTGAAGCCGTACAAGCTCGAAGTCGCGTAAACGGGACGACGATCGCGGAAAAGCGGTTCATGCCGGTGGCAAAGGCAACCTTCGCATTTGCCTGATTTGGTTGCCGTGATTAAGCCTGAGTAAGGAAACGCGAATCACGGACCTCTCCTTGAAAACCATTGCCATCGACTTCGAAACGGCCAACGAACAGCGCGGCAGCGCCTGCTCGGTCGGGCTTGCCTGGATCGAGGACGGCAGGGTGACGCGCGTCGAGGAGCGGTTGATCCGCCCTAGGGACATGCGCTTTTCGGGCATGAACATCGCCATCCATGGTATCCGTCCTGAGCATGTCGAGGATGCGCCTGAGTTCCCCGAGGTCATGGACGAGTTTCATGACGACTTCAGGGGCGCGACGATGATCGCCCATAACGCCGCCTTCGACTTCAGCGTCTGGCGCGCCTCGCTCGATCTCTACCGGCAGTCCTATCCGGAGCTCACCTATCTCTGCAGCCTGAAGATGGCGCAGCGTATCTGGCCGCAATTTTTGTCGCACAAGTTGAACATCATCGCCGAACATCTCGGCCTGCGTTTCGTCCATCACAATGCCGCGGAGGATGCGGTTGTCTGCGCCCAGGCGGCGATCGAGATGGCGAAGGCGGTCAAGGCTGCGGCGGTGCATGCGATCCCGGCCATGATCGGCATGAAGCCGGGGCGGCTGCTTGCCGCCGGTTACGAGCCCTGCACCTGCAAGCGCGCCTGAGCATCAGGCTTTTCTTGTATTGGGCCTGATGCTGCCTATCTAGAAAGCGGTCAATCAGGAGCTTCCATCCATGTTTCGTAAGATCGTTCTTGCCGCCGCGTCCGTTGTTGCGCTTTCTGCCGGCGGTGCTTCCGCCGAGGTCGTCGGCAAGGTCGGGGTCGATTGGATCGGCAATGACATCATCGTCGACGCCATCCCTGATCCGGCGGTGAAGGGCATCACCTGCCACGTCACCTATTTCGACCGCAGCCTGATCGACCGTGTCAAGAACGGCAACTGGTTCGAGGATCCCTCCAACAATTCCATCGCCTGCCGCCAGACCGGGCCGATCGAGATCGGCGACATCAACCTGTCGAAGGATGGCGACGAGGTGTTCAAGGCGGGCATGTCGCTGATCTGGAAGAAGCTGGTGGTGACCCGCATCTACGACAAGACCAACGACACGCTGATCTATCTCGCTCACTCGCGCGAGCTGACGGATGGCTCGGCGAAGATGTCGATCTCGACGATCCCGCTCTATGGGCAGAACCCGGTCTGGAAGAACGGGAAGCCCCAGTAAGTGGTCTACCCGCATTCAACGAAAAAGGCCCGGCTTGCGACCGGGCCTTTCCATATCTGCAATCGCTGCCGATCAGGCTGCCTCGCGCGCCAGTTCGTCGGCGATGACGGTGTCGAGGTTGAGGAAGCAGACCATGGTCTTCTCAAGCGCGACGATGCCGCGGCAGAAGGCGCGCTGCTGTTCCGGGATGATTTCCGGAGCCGGCTGCAGGTCTTCGCTCTTGATAGTCATCATGTCGGAAACCTGCTCGACCAGGAGGCCGACAAGCTTGCCGGCGATGTCGGTGACGATGATGGCGGAGCGCTCGGAGGGCTCGGTCATCTTCATGCCGAGGCGGCAGGCCATGTCGATAACCGGGATAACGGCGCCGCGCAGGTTGATCAGACCGAGCACGTAGGGCGGCGTATGCGGCATCGGGGTTACCGGTGCCCAGCCGCGGATTTCGCGGATGGCCATGATGTCGATGCAGAATTCCTGTTCGCCGAGATGGAACGATACGATTTCGAGATGCGATCCGGCCTGTGTGATAATGGCGTTAGTCATCAAAATTCTTCCCAATTGTCTCCGGCCGGAGCGGCCATGGCTCTGGCGGCGGCGCCGCCACTGAATGCGCCCGCGACCTTGCCGATCAAGCTCCGTGCGGGTGAGGGTTTAGGATGCGAGGCGGCGGAAGCTTCTCGCGGCGTTGAACGGGCATTCATGCCCTCGCCGATCTGGAACTGACCGACCAGCCTGATCAGATTGTCGGCGTCCGTGGCAAGCGTATGGCTTGCTGCGTTCGTCTCCTCGACCATGGCGGCGTTCTTTTGCGTCACCTGGTCCATCTGGCTGATGGCCGTATTGATCTCGTGCAGTCCGGTGGATTGTTCGCGCGCAGAGGTTACGATTGATTTAACATGCTCGTCGATGCGCAAAACATCTTCGCCGATCTGGCGAAGCGCTTCGCCGGCAGCCGTGACCAGCTCGCCGCCGGTCTTCACTTCGGCGCCGGATTTGGTGATCAACGCCTTGATATCCTTGGCAGCGCCGGCGGCGCGGCCTGCAAGTTCGCGAACTTCCTGAGCGACGACCGCAAAGCCCTTGCCGGCTTCACCGGCACGTGCAGCCTCGACGCCGGCGTTGAGTGCCAGGAGGTTCGTCTGGAAGGCGATCTCGTCGATGACGTTGATGATCGTACCGATTTCCTGAGAAGCGCCTTCGATTCGCTCCATCGCCGCCATTGCCTGGGTGACGACCAGATCCGACTTCTCGGTATTCTGGCGGGTATGGGCGACCATGTGGCCGACTTCCTCGGCGCGGCTGGTGGCGCTGCGCACGGTTGCGGTGATCTCGTCGAGCGAAGCGGATGTCTGCTCGAGGGAGGCGGCCTGCTGCTCGGTGCGCTTGGCGAGATCGTCGGCGGCGGAGCTCATCTGGCGGCTGTTGGCCTGGATCGAGGTGCTGTTTGCCGTGATGTCGCGCATCGCCTTGCGCAGATGCTCGGTGGTCTGGTTGAAGTCGTTGCGCAGGCGCTCGAGTTCGGCCTTGAACGGACGGTCGAGCGTGACGGTGACATCACCGCGGGCGAGGCGGTTGAGGCCCTGGCCGAGATCTTCGACGGCAGCGTTCAGCGCTTCGGCATCGGCGAGCTTGAGGGCTTCGCGCTCGCGGCGCTCGGTCTCGCTCTGGCGGCGTTCGCTTTCGGTCTGGCTCTCAAGCCTCTGCTTGTCGATGGCGGCCTGGCGGAAGCTTTCCGCGGCACGGGCCATCTCGCCGATCTCGTCGCCGCGCTCGGTCGCCGGGACCTGGCTCTGCAGGTCGCCCTGCATGATCCGTACCATGCTGGAACGCACGGCTTCGATACCGTTGCGGATCGAGCCGCCGTGGATGTACTGGAGAAGAGCCATGCTGACGATGGCGAAGAAGCCGAGGCCGATCTGGATCCAGAGGGCGTTGGCGGAAATCTCGTTGGCCTGGTTGACGCGAAGCTCTGCGACGTCGCCGCCGTCCTTCGCCAGCTTGTCGAGCGTTGCCGACAGCTTGTCGCCGCCGCCGTCGATGGCGTCGTCGAGCTTGTCGAAAGCCTCGTCCGGGGCGCCGGCTTCGACCGCAGCCTTGAGATCGACGGTGATCGCCTTTTGCAAGGCGGCGACATCGGCGTCGTAGCTGCTCAACAGGGCGCCGGCATTCAGCTCGCCTGCGACGATCTCCATGTCCTTCGAGCCGCTCTTGAGCGTCTCGATCGTCTTGGTCATCAGTGCCAGACGCTCGGGAGCGATCACCTTGTCGCCGCGATCGACGATCGTGTCCATCGCCGCGAGAATGAGCGTCAGGTTGGAGATGCGCATGTCGCTGATGCGATCGACGCTGTCCTGGATGTCATTGGCGCGCTGGAGCGCGCGGTCCACACGCGCGTTCTCATACCAGCCGACACCGACCATCGAGCCGAAGCCGATCAAGGCCGCTCCGCCGAGTGTCCAAAGCCGCTGGCTGACGGATAATGTCTTGCGTATCGAATTGCTGGTCATGAAATGAAAGCCCCCGGCTGAAATAAAGCGGATGAAATGCCGTGTATCGTCGCGTTCGCCAAATCTGTCTTGATAGCGCTGACATCATGTCAAACGTAGCGCCAATGGCGCCGGCCGCAGTGCGAAATATAAAGGTGACCGATTAAGTCTTCGTTAACGATGTATTTCTTCTGATCTTTGGATGTAACGGTGTTAAATAGTTGCAGGATAAGAGAATTGTTTCTTTCGTCATAGGCGCGGCGGGATGACCGGAGGTTACCGGGTGAGGCAATTAATCACGGGTGAGAAAACGGGTTGTTGAATTGCGCGGCGTTGCCGGAGGTTATATTCCGCCAGCGATGGGCGCTCTGCGCCGCTAGGGGTTAGATTGATGAAGAATTTCCGTATCGCCGTCTGGATCGCCGTTCTGCTCGTCGCAGGCGTGCTCGGCTGGCTGACGCTCAATATCACCAAGACCAAGGACCTGCCGCTGGCGGCCGAAGGGCCGTATGGCGTGCCGTTCACGCTGGTGGCGCAGGATGGCAAACCGATCACCGAGCAGGCGCTGCGGGGCAAGCCGAGCGCGCTGTTCTTCGGCTTTACCCATTGCCCCGAAGTCTGCCCGACGACGCTGTTCGAGCTCAATGGCTGGATGGAGAAGGTCGATCCCGCCGGTGACAAGCTGAATGCCTATTTCATCACCGTCGATCCCGAGCGCGATACGCCGGAGATCATGAACCAGTATGTCTCGAACGTCTCGAAGCGCATCACGGGCATCTCTGGCTCGCCGGACAAGATCGCCGATGTCGTCAAGGGCTTCCGCGTCTATGCCAAGAAGGTGCCGGTCGACGAGAACAATCCGAACGGTGACTACACGATGGACCATACGGCATCGGTTTTCCTGCTCGATGGGCAAGGCCGTTTCGCCGGCACCATCGCCTATGGCGAAAATCCCGATACGGCTGTAAAGAAGCTCGAGAACCTGATCACCAAGGGGTGACACATGCCGGGCGGACATCGTGATATCCTGATCGTCGGGGCGGGGGCGACCGGCCTGACTGCAGCGCTCGAACTCGTGCGGCGTGGCCACCGCCCAAGGATCATCGACAGTGATGCCGGCCCGGTGCCGCTGGTGGAAAGCCGGGCGCTCGGCATCAATGCCCGGACGATGACGCTTCTTTCCCCCTCGCGGGTCAGCGACGTCATCCAGCAGGTGGCCTTCCGCGTCGACCGTCTGCGGGCGCGCTCGGGCGAGCGCATCCTGTTCGAGATCGATCCGGGCCGTGTTACCGGCAAGTTCCATGCGATGCAGATTCTGGCGCAGGGGCATACCGAGCGGCTCTTGATCAGCAAGCTTTCCGACTATGAGGTCGAGCCGGAATGGCAGACCGTGCTGGAGCGCGTCGAGGGCAGCATGGAGAAGCCCATTGTCGTGCTGCGACGTGCGGATGGCACGGCTGAAGAGGTGGCTCCCGATATCCTGATCGGCGCCGACGGCGCCCATTCGGCGGTGCGCAAGGCGGCCGGGCTCGGCTTTCCCGGCCAGGCGCTGGAGGCCAGTTTCTATCTCGCCGACTATCAGTATCCGCAGCCGGTCGATCCGCATTATGTCGAGATCGAACTCGTCGATCCCGGCATGATCGGCCGCCTGCCGGTGTCCTCGGATACGGTGCGCTACCTCTCGACGCTGCCGGATTTCGAAAAGCGCATCCGCCATCCGATGCCGGGCGGCCAGGCCGTCTGGGTCTCGAATTTCCGCATCCATTTCCGCCATGTCGAGAAGATGTCCGTCGGCAATGTGTTTCTGGCCGGAGATGCGGCGCATATTCATTCGCCGGCCGGTGCGCGCGGCATGAATCTCGGCATCGAGGATGCCTGCTGGCTCGCCTATCTGATATCGGAGGGGCGCGAGCAGGAATATTCGGCGCGGCGCATTCCCGCCGTCAAAACCGTGCTGAAGCAAACCTATGGTTTGACGTCGATGGTGACGATGCGTAATCCGGTAGCGACGAAATTGCGCAACATGCTTGCTCCGCTCGCCGTTCGCATTCCCTTTGTTGCAAACCGCCTGCTGCGCGGTGTTGCCGGTTATGATACGCCGCCTCCGCCCTGGATCGATGGCGCCCAGTAAAGAAAGACGAATTCGTGAGTGAAATCCGCCTGTATGTCTCGACCACCGAGAAGAAGGCCGAGCAGGTGCTCGATCTGCTGACCGAGGTTTTCGGCGAAGAGGACTTCGCCATTGCCACGACCGAGATCGACGAGAAGAAGGATATCTGGGAAGCCTCCGTCTACATGATGCGGGAAGACGAGGACGAGGTGCGCCGGCGCGTCGACGAGGCGCTGACGGCTGCCTATCCCGAGCTTTCGGTCGAGCGCGAGGTCATTCCCGATGTCGACTGGGTGGCGAAGTCGCTCGAAGGGCTGAAGCCGGTGCGGGCAGGGCGCTTCCTGGTGCATGGCTCGCATGACCGCGACAAGGTGCGCTCCGGCGATATCGGCATCGAGATCGACGCCGGCCAGGCCTTCGGCACCGGCCATCACGGAACGACGGCCGGCTGCCTCGAGGTGATCGACCGGGTGATGCGCTCGCGCACCGTCAGGAATGCGCTCGATCTCGGCACCGGCAGCGGCGTTCTGGCAATCGCCGTGCGCAAGCTGAAGAACATCCCGGTTCTGGCGACCGACATCGACCCGATCGCCACGCGCGTTGCCGCAGAGAACGTGCGCACCAACGGCATATCGTCGGGGATCGTCACCAAGACGGCGCCGGGCTTTCATTCCACCGCCTTTTCCGAATACGGGCCTTTCGATCTGATCATCGCCAACATTCTGGCACGGCCGCTGATCCGCATGGCGCCGAAGTTGACCGACAATCTGGCGGCTGGCGGCACGGTCATCCTGTCGGGCATTCTGGCATCGCAGCGCTGGAAGGTGTTGTCGGCCTATAATGGCCAGAAGCTTCGCCATGTGCGCACCATCTGGCGCAACGGCTGGGTGACGATCCATCTCGATCGTCCGTAAGGGCCAGGGAAAGCAATTCCGGGAAAAAGAAAAGGCGGTGCCAATGGCACCGCCTTTTGACCGTCTAACGGTCGTGCCCACGAGCTAAAGGAGGAGGAGCGCTCGAGTGGGCTCTACAGTTCTGATTGCCGGTCCGTCGAGGGAGGAGGAGAGACGAAGCGGCAAATAGCTCAGAACGCGTAGCTGGGTGCGCCCTTGTGGCGCGTAGCCTTGTGGCTGGTGCCGAGCATCTTGAGGCTATCCTCATTGAGCGGGCGGCGCGAGCCGATGACATGACGGACAGTCTGGCGCTCGCCAGCCTGCACCGGGCTGCTGTAAGCGAAGCGCGACAGAGAGGCAGTCATTTCAAAATTCCTTTTTCGTTTGAGGTTCATCTCGAACCCGTTTGATGCGCTCTATATAATCATCCGAAAAAACTCAGGCAGAGGGTTTGCGTCATGGGAGCCATGCGTGGAATGCATAAAGCGTGCCAGTTTCACATTTGCTGTCACATTTCTGCCAAAATAATGGGCGGCCTGCCTTAAGGAGAGGTGGCGGTGTTTTTCTCCACTTCCCTAGAAATTCCGGTAACATAGCGCCAACCGCTCTCAGGCGGATTCGGCCTTCAGCATTGGGTTTTCAGCATGTTTCAGTCTTTTGAAGTGACGTCCACGCCGCAATTCGGCCGCGATCGGGTCTCGGGTTTGCGTGAAAGTTTCGATGCGCTCGGGATCGACGCCTTTCTGGTGCCGCGCGCCGACGAGTTCAACGGCGAATATGTGCCGAAATGCGCGGAGCGGCTGGCCTGGATTTCCGGTTTCACCGGATCGGCCGGCATTGCGCTGATTGCCCGCACGCAGGCGATCGTCTTCGTCGACGGCCGTTACGTGACGCAGCTTGCCGAGCAGGTGGACGGTTCCGTCTTTACCGGCGGCGATCTCGTCAACGAGCCGCCGCATCTGTGGATCCCGAAGAACGGCAAGGAAGGCATGCGTCTCGGCATCGATCCCTGGCTGCATTCGGGATCGGAAGTGCGCAAGCTGCAGCAGGCGCTGTCCGAGATCGGCGGCAGCCTTGTGTTCCTGCCGCACAATCCGCTCGACAGGCTGTGGAGCGATCGTCCGGCCGAGCCGTTGGGCGCCGTGGCGATCCAGAATATCGCCCAGGCGGGCGTGCTGGCGAAGGACAAGATCGCGACTGTTGCCGCTGACCTTGCCAAGAAGAAGGTGGCGGCGGTGCTGATCGCCGATCCTTCCTCGATCGCATGGATCTTCAATATCCGCGGTGCCGACGTGCCGCATACGCCGCATCCGCTGGCGCGCGCCATCATTCATGCCGACGGCAAGGCCGAGCTCTTCCTCGACAAGCGTAAGACCGGCATCGAGCAGGAGGCCTATCTTGCGCAGATCTCGACGCAGCTGCCGCCGTCGTCGCTCGACGAGCGGCTGGCTGCGGTTTCGAAGGATGGCGGCCGGGTGATGATCGATCCCGAGATCGCCTCCTATGCGCTCGCCGAGATCATCCGCAAGGCGGGCGGCGAAGTGGTCGAGGGCGCCGATCCGGCGAAGCTGCCGCGCGCCATCAAGAACGATGTCGAGATCAACGGTTCGGCCGCAGCGCATCTGCAGGACGGTGCGGCGATGGTCGAGTTCCTCTACTGGCTCTCGACGCAGAAGCCCGGCGGTGTCACCGAGATCCAGGCCGCAGAGAGGCTTGAAGCGGTGCGCGCCAGCGTCGGCCAGAGCATGCAGAACCCGCTGAAGGATGTGTCCTTCGATACGATCTCGGGTGCCGGCGAACACGCGGCGATCATGCATTACCGCGTCACTGTCGATACCGACCGGCCGATCCAGGCGGGCGAGCTGTTCCTGATCGATTCAGGCGCGCAATATATTAACGGCACCACCGATATTACCCGCACGGTCGGCATCGGTGCCGTCACCGAGGAGCACAAGCGCTTCTTCACGCTGGTGCTGAAGGGCATGATCCAGATCAGCACGGCGCGCTTCCCCAAGGGCACGCGCGGCTGCGATCTCGATCCGCTGGCGCGTATCGCGCTGTGGCGGGCAGGGGCCGATTTCGGCCATGGCACCGGCCATGGCGTCGGCTCCTATCTGTCGGTGCATGAGGGGCCACAGCGCATCTCCAAGCTTTCGACGCAGGAGCTGCTGCCCGGCATGATCCTTTCCAACGAGCCGGGCTATTACCGGCCGGGAAGCTTCGGCATCCGCATCGAGAACCTGATCTATGTGCGCGAGGCCGAAGAGGTCGCGGGCGGCGATACGCCGATGCGCAGCTTCGAGACGCTGACCTTCTGCCCGATCGACCGCTCGATCGTCATTCCGGAACTCCTGACGCATGACGAACTGCACTGGTTCAACGACTATCACGCCCGCACCCGCGAGGCGCTGATGCCGCTGATCCATGACAAGGATGTCCAGGCGTGGCTGGAGAACGCGACGCTGCCGCTGGAATATTGAGGCGCGATATCCCGACAAAAACAAAGGGCGGCCTCGAGCCGCCCTTTTCCGTTACATGCCGATCGTGTGGCGCCAGGCCATGACGATGACCCAGGCGACGGCGAGCATCCACATATGCGAGTAGCGCAGGCCGATGACGAGGGCGGCGGCGAGCGCCAGCTTGGAATCCCAACCGCCATCGAAGAAGGCGGGGGCGACCAGCGTCGTGAGGACGGCGGCGGGAACGGCATTGAGCGCCGCTTCCATGCGCGGCGGAATGCGCTTCATCGTGGTGATCAGCACGTAGCCGCCGATGCGCGTCGCATAGGTGGCGACGGCGGCGGCGATGATGACGAGGACCATGTGGAGATCGAATTGCATGATCAGACCTCGTGCGGCTCGTTGGCCGGTTCCGGCGCATGGACGGCGGGTAGCGGCAGCAGGGCTGCCAGGATGATGCCGGCAGCGGCGCCGAGGCTGACATGCCAGGGCGAGCCGACGAGGTGATAGGCGATCACCGAGGCGACGGCGCTGACGAGCGCTACCGGCAGGAAGTTGTCGCGGCTGCGGAAACCGAGCACGATGCCGAGGAAATAGGCGGGCAGCAGGATATCGAGGCCGAGCGTCTTGGGATCGCCGATGAAGCTGCCGAGAACGCCGCCGAGCAGGCTGATCAGCACCCAGGGAATGTAGATGATGATGCCGAAGCCGAGGTACCAGATGAAGGTGACCGGCTTGCCAGCCTCGCCGCGCTTGACGGTTTCGGCAAATTGCGGATCGACCAGCAGGAAGAAGGTGAAGAACTTCTGCAGCGCCGTGAAATGGCGGATATGCTTGGCGATCGCTGCCGAATAGAGCACGTGGCGGAAGTTGACGGCGAGGATCGAGGCGACGATCACCCAGGCCGGGACATTGCCGCCGAAGAGCTCGATGCCGACCATCTGGCTGGCGCCGGCATAAACAGTGGCGCTCATGAAGGTGAGCTCGGCAAGCGACATGCCGTGATCGGCGGCGAGCGCCCCGAACAGCGCGCCGAAGGGGGCGGAGGCGAGGGCCACGGCAAAGCCGCCCCGCAAGCCGTCAACGAAATCCGACCGACTCATCGGTATCTTCCTTTTCTCGAATGGGCCTCCTCTATGGCGCAAAGGCTTCCGCCGCAATCGAATTTCCTTGATTGACCGATCGATTTCGCTGAACGGTGGTGGCGTTCACGAGGAGAGGAAGAGCGATGAAAGCGGTGGAATTCTCGAAGGATGAGAAGGCGCAGCTGAGCGCGCGCATCCAGCATTTCTTCGACAGCGAGCTCGATCAGTCCATCGGCATCATCAAGGCCGAGCTGGTCATGGAGTTCTTCGCCAAGGAAATTGGTGCCGCCTATTACAAGAAGGGGCTGCAGGATGCGCATGCGGTCTTTGCCAAGCGCGCCGAGGATGTTGCCGACGACATCTACGGATTGGAACGGGCGGCGACGGACTGAGGCTCAGGCCTCGAGCACCTGTTCGCTGCCGATGATCTCGATGCCGCGGGCGCGCATTTCCGCGATCGCAGCGTCCACACCCTCGGCGGTGATGCCGCGGCTGGCATCTTCGATGAAGCGGACCTTGACGCCCGGGATCATGTCGAGCGCGTCGATCGCCGAGAACTTTACGCAATAATCGGTAGCGAGGCCGCAGACGTCGAGCTCGGTGACGCCCTGGTCTTCGAGGAAATCCGACAGGCCGGTCGAGGCATCGCGGTCGTTGTCGCGGAAGGCCGAGTAGCTGTCGACATGCGGGTTTTCACCCTTCTGCTGGATAAGGTCGATCTCGTCGGCCTTCAGTTCCGGATGCAGCTCGGAATCGACTGTGTGCTGGACGCAATGATCCGGCCACAGCATCTGCGGCTTGCCGGAGAGCTCACCCATTTCGAAAGGTTGTTTTCCAGAATGGGAGGAGGCGAAGCTGCCGTGGCCGGGCGGGTGCCAATCCTGCGAGGCGACGATCAGTTGATATTTTCCACTGTCGATCAGGCGATTCGCCACCGGGACGACCTTGTCGCCATCGGGAACGGGAAGGTTGCCACCGGGGCAAAAGCCGTTCTGGATATCGACGAGCAGAAGCGCTCTCATCAAAAAGGACTCCCTCGAAGCGTGTCTTGCGCAATCGGGATCGCGATCATCTCAAGCGATTAGTGGGGGTCTCAGGCTTTGCATGCAAGCCCTATTTTTCGGGTATTTCGATTGGCGGTGCGGTACTTTAAGCACGTTCGCCTCATCTGCCTGACATCACGCGCGTGGCGTGTGCATTTTGCCGTTCTCTGCGTCTTTAGACTGCGGCAGTCCGGTGACGCGGCTGCCACTCATCAATCAACGTCCATCTTCCCCGGCAAGGCTCCCCCGGCAGAGCCCGGCTCGGGTCAGATGGCCTGGATCTCGCCCTGCGTGTCTGCCGTATCGGCAGCAGGGGAGGAACCGTAGGTATTCTGGTAGGCCTGCTGCGACTTCTGGATATCGCTGAGGATATTGGTCAGGAACTGATCGTCGTCATCGCCCGACGCATTGCCTGCGAGGGCCTGCGTATCGCCGGAGAGGATTTCGCTGGTCGTCAGCTGACCGTCGCCATTGGCATCGAGCGAAGCAAGAACGCCCTGCGGGCCGCTTGCGGCGTCGGTGCCGTCACTGCTGTCATCGCTGCTGGTGCCGCTATCGGATTGCTGCTGCATCTGCAGCATCATGTTGAGGATATCGGCGGTGATGCGCTGCACGACGTCGGTGGTGGAACCGCTGTCGTCGTCGGTGCTGGTGGAGGACGCCTTCGCAGTACTGGTGGCGGTCGTCGATGCACCGGTGGAAATGTTTGCCGCAGCAAGCTCGTCGGCGGAGATAATGCCGTCGCCGTTCTTGTCGAGGCTCGAAATCGGGGACTGATACTGGGTGAGGGCGCTGCCCAAGGATGATACACTGGTCACTAGAACCTCCTTTGCGAGTTCATCGTGAAGCCCGGTCTTCATGGCCGGACAGGAGCCGGGCTAAGCCGATTTGCGAGTCGGGTCAAAGCGGCGTTTTGACAGGGGAGAAGTACGATTGACGGATGATGCCGACGCAGTCTAAACTTTGGCGTACCGAAATTATATCTTTGAAATAGAATGGTATTTTAGAGCGATCTTCGACGAATCTCCTTCGGTTTTCTGTTGGTTTTTGGCATTTTGCGCCGGTCTCGCCATGCCAGGCGACCGTTGCCTGCCTCTTGGCACGCCGTCGCCGGCTGCGGCATATTGTCGAGCGCAGCGCGCGCCTTGCGCGGTTACAGGGAATCAATCGCGCTGCCGGGAGGAGACGAATGGCCATCAGCATCGTGCGCCTGGGATCGCCGCGCGGAAAAGACGAGGGCGTGCGGATCGGCACCGTCAGGCGGCCGCCGCGTGGCGTGCCGAAGGAAGAATTCGCCAGCCGTGACTATTACGATGTCTGGCTGCCGATGCTTTCGCCAAGCGCCGAACTCGTTGCCGAGGCGCGTTCGGCCGAAACAGAGAAGGAGTGGCAGGCGTTCAGCAGTGCCTTTCTCAAGGAGATGGCGGTGCCGGATGTGGCGCGGGTGCTGGATATGCTGGCGCTGCTGTCGCAGGGCACGAATTTCGCTGTCGGCTGCTATTGCGAGGAGGAGAGCCGCTGCCATCGGAGCCTGCTGCGTCAGCTCTTCGAGGAGCGCGGCGCCCGGATCGTCTGCGTTTCAGCCTGAACGGCGCGCAGCAAAAAGGCGCGAACCCCGGCCCGCGCCTTCTGTTCCCTTGCGTCGAGGGCTCAAGATCCGATGATCTTGTTGCAGGCCATGGCGATGCCCGGATTGCCGATGATGGCAACCAGGAGCGAAAGGCCGATCATCGACAGCGAGTAGCGTTTCATCTGCTTCCTCCTTATCCAGCCCGCGGGCAGTATGCGGGAGGAGGGGCAGCAGACGAAGTCACGAATGGGTGACATCGGCTCACATAAGGTCCATCGCGCCGTGAAGCCTTGCCCTGCACCCTGCGTAACCCCTTGCCGAGATGCGCCATTTCTGCCTTTCTTGGGATGACCGTCATCGGGAGGGAAAGCGGTGGCAGAGCCCGGTCCAGAAGAGAAGATCGACTCGACATTCCGGAACGGCTCGCTGACGGCGGCCGGGATCATCCTCGGCTTTTCCCTGAATTTCATCAGCCGCTGGGTCTCCAACCCCAACGACTGGAGCCGCATCGACATCCTCCCCATGGCCTTCCTCACCGTCGGCATCGCCATCCAGGTCAAGGTCTTCGCCGATCTGCTGGCGCGCGACTCGCTGATCGCCGCCAACTACGACCGCTCGCGGCGGCTGTTTCTCATCGGACTGGTGATCGTGGCGCTGGGGATGGGGATTGCGCTGCTGAACGATATTCTGGGGTTGGGGTCAATGCAGATGTTGGGGTGACGTTAGACTTCGTCCAGCCAATGCGCAGGATCGCGCTTTCCGTGGACGATCGCGATAATGAGGACGCCGTAGGCGGTGGGCTCGTAGATCGCGATATAGTAGCCCTCAATGAGGAGGCGGGCTGTCTCGCTGAGCTCGGGGCGGGAAGGCCCTATTTCGGGATGCGCCGCGGCGAGTTCGAATTTGTCGAAGAGGCGGACAATGAGCTGATCGGCAGCGGCTTCGTTATGCGCGGCGATATGGTGCCATATCTCGCGGAGATCGTTTTGCGCTCTGGGCGTCAGCCTGTAGCTAGCCACGTGCGGAGCGTTCCGCCTTCAGGCTCTTCAAGAACGCTGCGGGATCGACATCTTCGCCTTCTCCGCTGTTTTTCCCGTCATGATAGGCTTGCTTGAGCCGGTCCAATTCGAGGGCGCGGACGTCTTCGCGCTGTTCCCATAACCGCAGTGCGTCGCGGACAACCTCGCTGTTCGACGCATAGCTGCCGCTGTCGACGGCGCTTTGCAGTCGCGCGGCCTGTTGAGGTGTCAGCGAGACGGTAAGGGTTCGCATGTTCGTGCTTTTCATGGGCGTGACCATAGCACGGCAAACAATATCTAACAAACTTTGTTAGGTGACGGCCTAAACCCGCTCCACAAACCCATCCAGCACCCGCTTCTGCCCGGCCCGGTCGAAGTCGATCGTCAGCTTGTTGCCTTCGATACCGACGATATTGCCGTTGCCGAACTTCATGTGGAAGACGCGGTCTCCGGTCTTGAATTTCGAGGGTTCGGTGGAGGTGGATTTGGCGACGAGTTCGCCTTCGATGGTGCGGCCGCGCGGGCCGCTTTCGCCATAGCCAATGCGTTCGACGGCGTGGCCGGAGCGGGTGCCCCAGTTGTCGCGGGTGGCATCGGTCTTGTTCTGCTGGGCGCGTTTCCAGCCGGGTGTCGAATAGGAATTCTGGAAGGGATCGGCCTTGTCGAAGCGCGACTGGCCGTAGCCTCCGCGTCCGTAGCCGCCATAGCTCTGCTCGGTCTCGGCGACTTCGACATGCGTTTCCGGCAGTTCGTCGAGGAAGCGCGACGGGATCGTCGATTGCCAGAGGCCGTGGATGCGGCGGTTGGAGACGAACCAGATGTGGCAGCGGCGCTTGGCGCGGGTGATGCCGACATAGGCGAGGCGGCGTTCTTCCTCGAGACCGGCGCGGCCGCTTTCGTCGAGCGAGCGCTGATGCGGGAAGAGGCCTTCCTCCCAGCCGGGCAGGAAGACCGTGTCGAATTCGAGCCCCTTTGCCGAATGCAGCGTCATGATCGAGACCGCGTCGAGGTCTTCGTTCTGCTCGGCATCCATGACCAGCGAGACATGCTCAAGGAAGCCGCGCAGCGACTCGAAGCTGTCCATCGAGCGGATCAGTTCCTTGAGGTTGTCGAGGCGACCCGGCGCTTCGGCCGTCTTGTCGTTCTTCCACATGTCGGTGTAGCCCGACTCTTCGAGGATCGTCTCGGCAAGTTCGGTATGCGGGGTATTTTCCAGCAGTCCCTGCCAGCGGCGGAAGGACTGGATGACGTCGAAGAGCGCCTTGCGCGCCTTCGGCTTCAGTTCGTCCGTCTCGATCATGTCGGCGGCGGCGGCCAGCATCGGGATGTCGCGGGCGCGGGCATAGTCGTGCAGCGCGCGCACCGTGGTGTCGCCGAGGCCGCGCTTCGGGGTGTTGATGATGCGCTCGAAGGCGAGATCGTCGGCCGGTTGGGCGACGAGGCGGAAATAGGCCATGGCATCGCGGATTTCGAGGCGCTCGTAGAAGCGCGGGCCGCCGATGACGCGGTAGTTGAGGCCGAGTGTCACGAAGCGGTCTTCGAACTCGCGCATCTGGAACGAGGCGCGCACCAGGATCGCCATGTCGTTCAGCTTATGCTTGTCGCGCTGGAGCTGCTCGATCTCTTCGCCGATGGCACGGGCTTCCTCTTCGGAATCCCAGGAGGCATGAACCTGCACCTTGACGTCTTCGGGATCGGAGCGGTCGGTGAACAGCGTCTTGCCGAGGCGGCCTTCATTGTGGGTGATCAGGTGGGCTGCGGCGCCGAGAATATGGGCCGTCGAGCGGTAGTTGCGCTCCAGCTTGATGACCTTGGCGCCCGGAAAGTCCTTCTCGAAGCGCAGGATGTTGTCGACTTCGGCGCCGCGCCAGCCATAGATCGACTGGTCGTCGTCGCCGACGCAGCAGACATTCTGCGGCTCGCCCTTCGGCCGCTGGGCGAGAAGCCGCAGCCACATATACTGGGCGGTGTTGGTGTCCTGATACTCGTCGACGAGGATGTAGCGGAAGCGGCCGTGATATTCCTTCAGGAGGTCCGGGTTTTTCCGGAAGATCGCGATCGGATGCATCAGCAGGTCGCCGAAATCGCAGGCGTTCAGCGTCGACAGGCGGTTCTGATAGGCGAAATAGAGTTCGCGGCCCCGGCCATTGGCGAATGCGCGGGCATCGCCTTCGGGGATGTCGGCAGGGCCGAGACCCTTGTTCTTCCAGGTGTCGATCATCCCGGCGAACTGCTTGGCCGGCCAGCGCTTGTCGTCGAGCCCTTCGGCCTGGATCAGCTGCTTGATGAGACGCACGACATCGTCAGTATCGAGAATGGTGAAATCCGAGCGCAGGCCGACGAGCTCGGCATGGCGGCGCAGCAGCTTGACGCCGATCGAGTGGAAGGTGCCGAGCCAGGGCATGCCTTCGACCGCGCCGCCGACGAGAACGGCGATACGTTCCTTCATCTCGCGGGCCGCCTTGTTGGTGAAGGTGACGGCGAGGATCTGCGAGGGGAAGGCGCGGTTGGTATTGAGGATATGGGCGATGCGCGTCGTCAGCACGCGGGTCTTGCCGGTGCCGGCGCCTGCGAGAACGAGGACGGGGCCTTCAAGCGTTTCGACGGCGTCGGTCTGTTCCGGGTTGAGGCCGGAGAGATAATCCGGGCGTCTTCCGCCATCGCGCGCTGCCATGGCGCGGGCCGCCAGGCCGCCCGCTGCAGGGGCGCCAGCAGCTGGTTTGCGCGGCGCCTGCGGCTCTTCGTCGAAGAAGGGGATGTCGTCGAAACTATTGCTCATGCCGCGTAATGTAGTGATTCGGTACCGAAAGACCAGAAAAGATGTTCTGGTTCCGTACCCCGGGCTTTTATGGGGTTTTCTCCGGGCGGAAGGCGAGCGCCACCGAGGCCAGCGCCAGCAGCGGCGGAAGCGCGAAACACCAGACGCCCGCGACGATATAAGAGAGTGCTGCCAGCCCGCAGCCGAGTGCGAAGGCGGCAACGGCGAGCGCCATCTTCGAAAGACGGGTTTTCACCGGCTTTTCGGGATCGCCCGTCGCGCCCTGGGCGACATCGGCAAGGTCGATCATAATCTGCGTCGTCGTACCGGTCATCAGTGTGGTCGGCGGAGCGGATGAGAGGTGGATGCGGTGGACGGCGTTCTGGATCGCCATGGCGGTGACCAGGAGCATACCCGTCGCGACCAGCGGCAGCCCATCGGGATCGGCGAATGGGCCGAGTCGGATCGCCAGTACCGCACCTGCCGTCAGGAACAGCAGCTTGAGGATCAGCATGATGCGCAGGCTATGGTCACTGTTTCTGACGCTGCGGCGCATGACGTAACGCAGCAGGAAAATGGTGAGGCAGAAGACCGGCAGCGCCAGAAGCTTGGCGATGATGCCCGAGGTGCCCGAAGCGAGTGCTGCGCCGAGCGTCACGAAATTGCCGGTAACATGGGCGGTGAAGAGACCGCCGAGCCCCAGGAAACCGGCGGTATCGACATAGCCGCCGGTGAAGCTCAGGAGGAAGGGAAGGGCGGGGCGCATCGGTCCTCCGGATACGGGGGATTGAGAGAAATCTGCGTCTTCTACTGCGCTTTTCTGGCATCGCTAAAGAAGCGGGCCGTAAAATTCTTCAAAAAGCTGCGCTTCTCAAGCAAAAGTGACTTGCATCGCCACTTTCCGGACCTCGTCCAGATTACAATTCTGTAATGACGGATGGATACGCTTGAAGCCGGTTTGTAAAGGGGTGATATTGCCGCAGTCAGGCGGGAATCTTTGCCCCAGTACGCCTCTTTCGACCGACCCTGGTCCAACCTCGAGTCCCTCTGGAGACGTGAATGGCTTTTTGGAAGCAGTTTGTTCTTTCTATAGTTGTTATTGTTGCCGGTTTTGCCGGATGGATATTTTTTGCGCCCGGTGCGGCGGATAGTTTGAAAAATGCCGGGGTTCCCGAGAGCCTCGTTTCCAGGATTGCGCCGTCTGCGAAGACGGCTGATGCGACGGCTCCTGCCGGCGACGGTCAGGCCCGCGAGGAGGGTGGCAATCGCCGCAATGGCGGCGGACGCGGCGGCAATGGCGCGGTTCTCGTCGTCACGCAGGATGTCGTCCAGGGTGTCGTCAACGACCGGCTGAGCGCCATCGGCACCGGTGATGCCATCCGTTCGGTTGCGGTCACGCCGCAGGCGACCGGAACGATCCGCGAGATCCTCATCAAGTCGGGCGACAAGGTGAAGGCCGGTCAGGTGATCGCCAAGCTCGACAGTGAAGAGCAGGTGATTGCCAAGGGGCAGGCCGAGGTGGCGCTGAAGGCGGCGCTCGAGAAGTCCAACCTCTATCACAACATCAAATCCAGCGTGTCGCGCATGGATGTGTTCGATGCCGAGATCGCCGAGCAGGGCGCACGCCTGCAGCTGCAGGCCGCCGATCTCAATCTGACGCGCCGCGATATCACCGCACCGATCGACGGTATCGTCGGCATCGTCCCGGTCAATATCGGCGACAATGTCACGACCACGACGCCGATCGTCACGCTCGACGACCGCAGCGAGATCCTCGTCGATTTCTGGGTGCCGGAGCGCTTTGCCAATACGGTTTCCGTCGGCCAGCCGGTCGAGGCGACGTCGGTTGCGCGCCCTGGCCAGGTGTTTTCGGGTGAGGTGGAAGCGGTCGACAACCGCATCGATTCTGCCAGCCGTACGCTGCGCATCCGCGCCCGTATCGACAACGCGTCGGACGAGCTGCGCGCCGGCATGTCCTTCAATGTCGGCATGAAATTCCCGGGCGACAAATATCCGGCGGTCAATCCGCTCGCAGTACAGTGGGATTCGCAGGGTTCGTTCGTCTGGCAGGCGCTCGACAACAAGTCGCACAAGGTGCGCGTCAGCATCGTGCAGCGCAATCCGGATTACGTTCTCGTCAAGGCCGATATCAAGGATGGCGACGCGATCATCACCCAGGGCCTGCAGCGTATCCGCGAAGGCGGGGCGGTTCGCACGGCCAACGAGGTTGCTTCCAATAATGGAGTGGCGACCCAATGAGCGTGACCGAGATCCACGACCGCGCTTCCGGCAAGCAGAGTTTCACCGCTCTCTTCGTGCGCCGGCCCATTCTGGCGCTGGTCTTCAACACATTGATGGTGGTCGCTGGCCTTGCCGCCTATGTCGGCATCGAGGTGCGCGAACTGCCTGACGTCGATCGCCCTGTCGTCACCGTGCGCACCACCTTCGACGGTGCGTCGCCGCAGACGATCGACCAGGAGCTGACGAAGGTGATCGAA
The DNA here is from genome assembly GCF_040546565.1 of Rhizobium sp. OAE497. Classification (NCBI taxonomy): domain Bacteria; kingdom Pseudomonadati; phylum Pseudomonadota; class Alphaproteobacteria; order Hyphomicrobiales; family Rhizobiaceae; genus Rhizobium; species Rhizobium sp. OAE497. The sequence continues at coordinate 2,265,085 of NZ_JBEPOA010000001.1, read as the reverse complement.
GGCGCGGTTGCCCGCGTCAGCGGCCTGAAGTCCATCTCCTCACAATCGCAGTTCGGCCAGAGCCGCGTCACGCTGGAATTCTCCGATTCCGTCGATCTTGCTGTTGCCGCAAACGATGTGCGCGATGCGATCGGCCGGATCACGCAGAACCTGCCTGACGATGCCGACGCGCCGCAGATCGTCAAGGCGGACTCGGATTCGCAGGCGATCATGCGTCTGGCCGTGACCTCCAGCAATCTCAACATGGACGACCTGACGCTGCTCGTCGAGAACGAGATCGTCGACCGCCTGGCATCCGTCGATGGCGTTGCCGATGTCGAGGAATATGGCGATCAGGAAAAGGTCTTCCGCGTCGATGTCGATCAGAGCGCGCTGGCAAGCCGCGGGCTGACGATCGGCGACCTGACGCAAGCGCTCAGCAATGCGGCGCTCGATGTGCCCGCGGGATCGCTGAAGAGCACGACGCAGGATATCGTGGTGCGCGCCACCGCCAACCTGCAGAAGCCCGAGGATTTCCAGAATGTCATCCTGCAGGACCGTGTCCGGCTCGGTGACGTCGCGACCGTGACGCTCGGCCCGCGGGACGGCGAAACGGCGCTGCGCTCCAACGGCAACCCGGGCATCGGTCTCGGCATCATCCGTCAGGCGCAGTCGAACACGCTGAATATCTCGGCCGGCGTGCATGCCGCCGTCGAGCAGTTGTCGAAGACGCTGCCCGAGGGCACCAAGATCGCGATCACCAGCGACGATGCGGTGTTCATCCAGGGTGCGATCCATGAGGTCGAACTGGCGCTGATCCTCGCCGCTGTGATCGTCACCGCCGTCATCTATCTCTTCCTGCGCGACTGGCGGGCGACGCTGATCCCGGCGGTCAGCATGCCGGTGGCGCTGATCGGTACGCTGGCGGCGATTTACATGGTCGGCTTCTCGATCAATATCCTGACGCTGCTCGCCATCGTGCTGGCGACCGGCCTTGTCGTCGACGATGCGATCGTCGTACTCGAAAACATCGTGCGGCGAAGGGCCGAGGGCATGGGGCCGCGTGCGGCCGCGGTGCTCGGCACCCGCGAAGTGTTCTTCGCCGTCATCGCAACGACGGCGACGCTTGCTGCCGTCTTCATCCCGCTCTCTTTCCTGCCCGGTCAGGTCGGCGGTCTGTTCCGTGAATTCGGCTTCGTGCTGGCCTTCTCGGTGGGGCTATCCTCGCTCGTGGCTTTGACGCTTTGTCCGATGCTCGCATCGCGCATGCTGACCAAGCCGATGCGTGAGGATCACGGGGCGCTCGGTCGCTTCGGCAACCTGTTTGCCACCGCTTATAAGTGGGGGCTGCAGCGCTGCCTCAATGCGCCGCTCGTCGTCATCATCGTTTCGCTGCTGTTCGGGGGCGCTGCACTGCTCGCCTTCTCGACGGTCAAGAGCGAGCTGACGCCGAACGAAGACCGCGCCATGGTGATGATGCGTCTGACCTCGCCGCAGGGCTCCAGCCTTGAATATACGCGCGACAAGATGCAGCTCGTCGAGGAGTATCTGCAGCCGCTGGTCGATAGCGGCGATATCCAGAACGTCTTCTCGATCTCGGGACAAGGTGGCCAGGCCAATAGCGGCTTCATGGTGCTGACGCTGGCGCCCTGGGGCGAGCGTGAACGGACCCAGGCGGAGATCGTCCAGGACATCAACCGGGCGGCATCGCGTGTTCCGGCGCTGCGCGGCAACGCGATCTCCTCGAACAGCCTGCGCATCCGCGGGGCAGGCAACGGCCTGCAGATGGCGCTGATCGGCAACAATTACGAAGATCTGACGGCCGCGGCGCTGAAGCTGGTCCAGGCGCTTGACGCTACCGGCCAGTTCGACACGCCGCGTCTGACCAACGAGCCGACGCAGGCGCAGGTTTCGGTGTCGATCGACCGCGAACGGGCTTCCGATCTCGGTATCGATATCACCGGTCTTTCGACGGCGATCCAGTCGCTGCTCGAGGGGCGCTCGGTGGTCGATGTCTTCGTCGACGGCGAATCCTACCCTGTGCTGCTGACCTCGACGACGCGGCCGATCGACGATCCGACCGATCTCGAAAACGTCTTCCTGAAAACGGGGGACGGCAAGATCGTGCCGATGTCGGTCATCGCTTCGCTGAAGGAAGGATCGGTTGCGCCGCAGCTGAACCGTGAATCGCAGCTGGCTTCGGTCGCAATCACCGCCGGTCTCAAGGACGGCATGTCGCTTGGCGATGCGGTGAATCAGGTGACGCAGCTTGCCGAACCGCTGCTGCCCTCGGGCGCGCGGCTGCTGCCGCTCGCCGAGGCTGCGACGCTGGAAGAGAATTCCAGCGGCATGGCGCTGACCTTCGGCTTCGCGATCGTCATCATCTTCCTGGTTCTGGCGGCACAGTTCGAAAGCGTGCTGTCGTCGCTGATCATCATGTCGACGGTGCCGCTCGGTCTTGCCTGCGCGGTGTTTGCGCTGATCATCACAGGGTCGAGCCTCAACATCTACAGCCAGATCGGTCTGGTGCTGCTTGTCGGCGTCATGGCGAAGAACGGCATTCTGATCGTCGAGTTCGCAAACCAGCTGCGTGACCACGGCGTCGAGGTGCGCGAAGCCATCGAGCGGGCCTGCGAGCTTCGCCTGCGCCCGGTGATGATGACAATGATCGCGACCATTCTTGGGGGCGTTCCGCTGGTCTTTGCCCATGGCGCGGGTGCCGAAGCCCGCGTGGCGCTCGGCTGGGTGATCGTCGGCGGCCTCGGGTTTGCGACCCTGGTGACGCTGTTCATCACGCCCGTCGCCTACCTGCTGATTGCCCGCTTCGCCAAGCCGCATGCCCATGAAGAGGCCCGGCTGCACGAGGAAATGTCGCATGCGACGCGGCCCAAGGTGGTGCCGGATGCGGAGCAGCTGCAGGCTGCAGAATAAGCGTTTTTGCTATGTTTTCAAAGGACGCCGCCGGATTTCCGGCGGCGTTTTTTATGGTCAACGAAGAATTGTAAAACAGCGTGAATCACTTCTGAAAGTTAGCCGTTTTTTAAGTATAAACGGCAATGATCACGCCGTGACCGATCAATGCCTCCAGCGTTTTTGGAGGTGCTTTTCTTCCGCTGATCTCAGCGCCCGAACATGACGTTTCGCGGACCCGGTCATGTCAGTTAGTTGCGTATAGTTGTGTTCGGAGTTCGAGTTCTGTGAGTATCTTTCAACGCACATCGGTTGATGCGGCGCTGCATATTTTGCGCGACACCAACCGTAGTTTGACCACAACGCAAAATCATGTCTCCACCGGTCTTCGTGTCGCCAAGGCGCAGGATAACGGTGCCTATTGGGCGATCGCCACCACCGTTCGCACCGATAACAAGGCGAACGGCGCAATCCAGGATGCACTCGGCATCGCGGCGGCGACGATGGGCGTTGCCTATACGGCCGTTTCCAGCGCCATCGAGATCGTCTCCACCATCAAATCCAAGCTGGTGGCGGCAACCGAAGAGGGCGTCGACAAGACCAAGATCAATGACGAGATTACCCAGCTCAAGTCGCAGCTGCGTTCGGTGTCCGAAGCCGCGAGCTTCAACGGCGACAACTGGGTGCAGCTGACCGACGAGGACGATCCGACGAAGCCGAAGGAGATCCCGGCGGCCTTCATTCGCGGCGACGACGGTTCGGTCAAGGTCTCGACGCTCACCTATCATATCGACGTTCCCTCGACCGGTGTCACGACCTCTGCCGACGCGCGCTACATGGTCGATGACCGCGCCGGCGGCACCGGCGAATATGGTGCGCTGACGACTGATCACTACGCGACCGAACTCGGCGCTGCGCAGAACTATGTGATGATCTTCAGCAAGGAAGGCGATACGACCGGCCAGGTCGAGATCGGTCTCGATGCCAATACGTCAGCCGACGATCTCAAGGACATGATCAACGTCACCGATGCGGCCCTGAAGCAGATGACCACCGTCGGTTCGTCCTTCGGTGCACTGGAAAAGCGCATCGACCTGCAGAACGACTTCGCCAAATCGCTGACGGATTCCTATACATCCGGTATCGGCCGCCTGGTCGATGCCGATATGGAGGAGGAGAGCGGCCGGCTGGCGGCGCTGCAGACGCAGCGGCAACTCGGCATCCAGTCACTGCAGATCGCCAATGCGAGCTACAACACCATCACACAGCTCTTCCAGAATATCTGATCGCTGTTCTCCAAAACGAATCGCCCGGGCTCTCCCGGGCGTTTTCGCGTTTGCGGATCGTCGCAAAGCTGGTGATATCCGGGCACAGTCTGCCGCGCGCCGTGTGCATTTGCCGGATTTTGCGGTATCGGATGTGCACGTTTCATCTTGTTGCCGCATTCCTTAATATTTGCTCGGGTCAGCTTCGAACGGAGAGCCTTCTGCCAATGATCAAGAAATTCATAGTCCTGGCGCTTGCCGCCACCTATCTGAGCGCCTGCACGACGACCGATCCCTATACAGGCGAGCAGAAGATGTCGAACACGGCAGGCGGTGCGATGCTTGGCGCCGTTGGCGGCGCGCTAGCAGGTGCTGCTCTCGGCGGACGCGGCCATGGTGCGCGCAACGCTGCCCTGATCGGCGCCGGTATCGGCGCGCTCGCCGGCGGCGCGATCGGCAACTACATGGACCAGCAGGAAGCCGAGCTTCGCCAGCAGCTCGAAGGCACAGGCATTTCCGTGACCCGCAACGGCGACAACATCATCCTCAACATGCCGTCGAACATCACCTTCGACGTCGATCAGGATGCGGTGAAGCCGGGCTTCTATCAGACGCTGAATTCCGTCGCGATCGTGCTGCGCAAGTTCAACCGCACGCTCATCGACGTCAACGGCCATACGGACTCGACAGGCAGCCTGCAGCATAACCAGGATCTGTCGCAGCGCCGCGCCCTGTCGGTTGCCGATTATCTCGGCGGCCAGGGTATCGACCAGCGCCGCGTCTCGGCCGTCGGCTTCGGCCCGTCGCAGCCGATTGCCTCCAACGCGACGGAAGCAGGGCGCTCGCAGAACCGCCGCGTCGAAATCCAGATCGCTCCGGTTACCCAGGGCTGATCCATCTTCCACTTGCATAAGAAGCGGCCGGGCCAATGCCCGGCCGTTTTCGTTCAGGCATGCATCCTGGCGCCCTTGGTGATCTTGTCGACGATCTTCTTGTCGGCGCGCATGGCGATGCCGACGACCTTGGCATCGTCTGGGGCAAATTGCGCGAAGACCTCGCGGTTGGCGGCATCGTGGCCGGTCGCAAACATTTCCTCGATGAAGATCGACGTAGCGATGCCGCGCTCCAGCGAGCGGCGGTGAACGGCGGTGATGGTCGCGTCGTCGGCCGACAGGACGATGATCGGCTGGACGGAAAGGGCGTTATAGAGATTGCCCGCCTTGTCCTTATAGGCTTCGCCGATGATATCGGGATTCTGCCCGGCGATGCCGCTCATCAGGAAGGCCGTGACATTCAGCGTCTGCCAGGAGGCAAGATTGTTTCGCAGGACGATCGCAATTTTGGTATCAAACATTCCAGGTCTCTTCGTGAGTGCGAGGTGGCATTGAGCCAGGATGTAAATTCAACCCTCTTCCAGGGTCTTGAACGTTTGTGCGCGCCATCGGGCGCGGACGGCATCCTGACTGCGCCTGCCTTTCCGGGCATCGAGCGCATCGAGGCGCAATTCTCCGGCAATGCCTTCGAGCCGCACCGCCACGACACCTACGCGATCGGCGTGACGCTGAAGGGCGTCCAGACTTTCAGCTATCGCGGTGAGAAGCGTTTCAGCATGCCCGGCCAGGTGATCGTGCTGCATCCCGACGAGGAGCATGACGGCGGGGCGGGCACCGAGGACGGGCTGCAATACCGGATGCTCTATATCGAGCCGGCGCTGGTCGCCGAATGTCTGGATGCGGAGAAGATGGGGTTGCCCTTCGTCGGCGAGCCCGTGTTCGGCGATGCGGCGCTTGCCAATGTGCTGCTTGGGGCGCTCAGCGATCTCGATGGCGAGCTCGACGGTCTGTTCGTCGACGATTTCCTGACGGAAGTGGCGGGCGGTCTGGCAAGGCGGGCGAGTGCACCGGTGAAACCGATCGGCAAGCTTGCCTGGCGGCAGGCGCGCAAGGCGCGTGATTATCTCGAGGCGCATGCGACGCGCGCCGTTCATTCCGAAGAGCTGGAAGTTGTGACCGGTCTCGACCGTTTCACGCTGTCACGGCATTTCCGCGCGGCCTTTGCCACCAGTCCGCACCGCTATCTGCTGATGCGGCGGCTGCAGCAGGCAAGGGCGCTGATCATCGAAGGCGAGAAGCTGCCCGATATCGCCTTTGCGACCGGCTTTGCCGACCAGAGCCATTTCAACCGGCATTTCAAGAAAGCCTATGGCATGACGCCCGGGCAGTGGGCGGCGCTCAGACGCGGCTCATCGCCAGGCCGCTCTTCCTGGCGATGAAACGGGCGAGCATCGGGCCGGTCAGCAGGATGACCAGGAAGCGTCCGACCTGCATCGCCATGACGAAGGGCATGTCGACATCGCTCGATGCGGCGATGATGGCGACCGAATCGGCGCCGCCGGGGCTGGTTGCCAGATAGGCCGTCAGCGGATCGACGCCGGCAAGCTTGTGGAGCGCAAAGGCCATCAGGCCGCAGATCGACATTAGCGTCAGGATCGAAGCTGCGACGCGGGGCAGGGCGCGGGCGGCGTGCGCCATGATACCCGGCGTGAAGCGCAGGCCGATGCTCCAGCCGATCAGGGCATAACTGATGGCAAGCAGCCAGAGCGGCAGCTCGATCGTCAAAAGACCCAGTCCCTGCAGCGTCGATCCGATGATCAGCGGCAGGATGATCGTGCCGCCCTGGATGCGCAAGCGCGCGGCGCCATAGGCGCAGAAGCCGGTCAGCGCGATCGTTGCGGCAAAGGCCGGCCAGTCGACCGGCGGAAAGAAGATCAGCGGCGGCGGTTCTGCGCCCTCGGCGCTGGTCCAGAGGGTTGAGACGACAGAGGCGGCGACGGCGACGAAGACGACGCGCAGATATTGCATGAAGGCGACGAGGCGGGCATCGGCGCCGTAGCTCTCGGACATGATGGTCATCGCCGCGGCGGCGCCGGGGGAGGAGCCCCAGACGGCAGTGGTGCCCGGCAGCACCTGCAGCTTGGTCAGCACGTAACCAAGCAGGCCGGCAGCGGCGATGATCGCGAAGATCAGCGACAGGAAGAGCAGGGCATCATCGGCCATGGTCTTGACGATATCGACGGTGATGGCGCGTGCCATCAGGAAGCCGACCAGCGCCTGCCCGAAGAGCAGCGGCCAGCGGGGCACGCGCAGCTGCGTCTTCGATGCCGTCAGCGCCACGACGATCGCCGCGACCATCGGCCCGATCAGCAGCGATGCCGGCAGGCCGAGCATTTCCAGGCCGAGAACCAGGATGACGGAGAGAGCAAGCAGGATTGCCCATCGGGGCAGGCTCGCCTTCGAAGGTAGGAAGCTGGCAAGGGCTTTGAACGGCATCAACGATATCTTCTTTGCCGATCGGCAGGCACCGCCAGAGCGGTCGAAGGATGATTATCGGCGTGACTTCTGGACCGGCGGGGATGCCGGAGGCGCAGTGCGGATATATTTGTCAGCCTGCCGCAGGGTCAACTGCGAAATGTGGCACTGCACTGCCGCCAGGGTCTGGCGGCAGTGCATCCGATCCGGTCACTTATGAACGCATTTCTTACTGATATTGTTGTTTCGTTTCGCCTTGGTGAACTTCGCGATCATCCCGGCAGGGCAGGTCTTGTCGTCGTAAAGGACCGGCTCACCCGGCGTCATCGTGGCTGCCGTGGGTTTGGTCGTCACCGTCTTGATCTCGGCGCCTGCCGGCGATGTCAGCATCGCGAGAACCGCGCCTGTCGATGACAGGACGGTCATGCCCTTCAATTTCGGATAGGTCTTGGCCTGCATCTCTATGTCCCTCCGTTGCCGGGGAGGAAGACAACATGGCTTTGCGGCCTCTGCCAATTCGCCTTTTCGAGCTAACCGGCAGTTCTCATAGCTTGGCGTGAGTAGCCAGGAAATCGAGGAGGGCGCGCACGCGGGCCGGAAGCGGGCCGCCCTGGCCGAGATAGACGGCGTAGAAGTCCTCGATATCGCCGGGATTGAAGTCTTCCATGACGACGGCAAGTCTTCCAGCCGTAATATCTTCCCGTAAGGTGAAGTCGGCGAGCCGGGCCAGCCCGGCACCGGCAACCGCCAGATGGCGCATGGCTTCACCGTCGCTGACCTGCACCCCCGGTGTGACCGGCACGTTGACCGCTTCGGCGCCGTCCTGAAGCGGCCAACCCTGAATGGCGCGGGAATAGGAAAAGCCGATGCGGCAGTGGTTTTCGAGATCGGCGATCGTTTCAGGCACGCCATGCGTCGCGAGATAGCCGGGAGCGCCGACGATGAGCTTGCGAGCGCCGCCGAGCTTGCGGGCGATCAGGCTGGAGCTTTTCAGCGGACCGGCGCGAATCGCCACATCGGCCCGCTCTTCCATGAGATCGACGATCTTGTCGGTCAGGGTGATGTCGAGGGTGATGCCGGGATGCTCGGCCAGGAACTGCGGCACGAGCGGCGCCAGGATGTGGTTGCCGAAGGAGCCGCTGGTATTGATGCGGATCGGCCCGGTCGCCCGTTCGCCTGACGATGCATAACGCTCGGCCTCTGAAATATCGGCGAGGATCGAGACGCTGCGCTGGTAGAAAGCCGACCCTTCCGGTGTCAGCTGCAGCTTGCGGGTGGAGCGGTTGACGAGGCGGGTGCCGAGCCTTGCCTCAAGGCGGGTAATCAGCTTGCTCACCGCCGAAGGCGTCATCTTGCAGGCCGTTGCGGCCGCCGAAAAGCCGCCGAGCTCGACGGCGCGGACGAAGACTTCCATTTCGCCGGAGCGATTGATGTCCTGCCTGCTCATGATGAATTCAAATCACAAATGAGTTTCTTTGAGGCAATCTATATCAGCGTAATTTGAGTGTCTATCTTCTGGAGACAACAGGAGAAAGACTATGGACTATCGAAATCTCGGCCGGTCAGGCCTGCGTGTGCCCGTTCTGAGCTTCGGCGCCGGCACCTTCGGCGGCTCGGGCCCGCTGTTCGGCGCCTGGGGCAATACGGATGCCGCGGAAGCGCGCCGCCTCGTCGACATCTGCCTGGAGGCCGGTGTCAATCTGTTCGACACGGCGGACGTCTATTCTGCAGGTGCCTCTGAAGAAGTGCTGGGGCAGGCGATCCGCGGCAAGCGCGATCAGGCGCTGATCTCGACCAAGACGGCGCTGCCCGTTGGTGACGGTCCGGCGGATTGGGGTGCGTCGCGCTCGCGTTTGATCCGCTCGGTCGACGCGGCGCTGCGCCGTCTCGGCACCGACTATATCGACCTGCTGCAGCTGCATGCCTTCGATGCCTCGACGCCGGTCGAGGAGGTGCTGTCGACCCTCGACGGGCTGATTGCAGCGGGCAAGCTGCGCTATACCGGCGTCTCGAACTTCGCCGGGTGGGAGCTGATGAAGTCGCTTGCCGCGGCCGATGCGAACGGACATCCGCGCTATGTCGCCCATCAGGTCTACTATTCGCTCGCAGGCCGTGACTACGAATGGGAGTTGATGCCGCTCGGCGCCGATCAGGGTGTCGGTGCTCTGGTCTGGAGCCCGCTTGCCTGGGGCAGGCTGACCGGCAAGATCCGCCGCGGCCAGCCGCTGCCGGAGGGTAGCCGCCTGCACCAGACGGCCGAATTCGGGCCGCCTGTCGACGACGAGAAGCTCTATGCGATCGTCGATGTGCTGATGGAAATCGCCGAAGAGACCGGCAAGACCGTGCCGCAGATCGCCATCAACTGGCTCACCAGCCGCCCGACCGTCTCGAGCGTCATCATCGGCGCCCGCAACGAAGAACAGCTGCGCCAGAACCTCGGCGCGGTGGGCTGGTCGCTGACGCCGGAGCAGATCAAGCGGCTGGATGCGGTGAGCGCCGTGACCGCGCCCTATCCCTATTTCCCCTATCGCCGCCAGGAGGGTTTTGCCCGGCTGAACCCGCCTCTGGTATGACGATCGTGCGGCGGGCGGCCCTATCCGAAAGGCTGCCCGCTGCTCACCCCGGTTGCGCGCAATCTTGACTGGACATGTCATTCCACTTGTCCCATACCAGCCTGCCTGTCGATGGTAGAACGTATTGGAGATCAACGGGATGGCTCTCAAGGATGCGAAGGCTGGATTGCGCAACGAGGCAGGGATCTCTGCCGTTCTGGGCATCCTGAAGCAGAGTTTCGGCGAGCGTTTCCAGACCGGCGAATCCTTCCGCGCGCAACACGCCCATACGACCACCTACATTCCGGCGCAGCTGCCCGACGGCGTGCTGTTTGCCGAGACGGCGGACGATGTGAAAGCCGCGGTCAGGGTTTGCGCCGAGCACAAGGTTCCCGTCATCGGCTTCGGCACGGGCTCGTCGCTCGAAGGCCAGGTCAATGCGCCCTCCGGCGGCATTTCCATCGATTTCAGCCGGATGAACCGCGTTCTCGAAGTCAATGCCGAGGATCTCGACTGCACTGTCGAGCCTGGCATCACCCGCGAGGAGCTCAACGTTTACCTCCGCGATACCGGCCTGTTCTTCCCGATCGATCCCGGCGCCAACGCCTCGATCGGCGGCATGGCCTCGACGCGCGCTTCGGGCACCAATGCGGTGCGCTACGGCACGATGAAGGACAACGTGTTGTCCGTTACCGCGGTGACCGCCAATGGCGAGGAGATCCGCACCGCGCGGCGCGCTCGCAAATCCTCGGCCGGATACGACATGACGCGGCTCTTCGTCGGCTCGGAGGGCACGCTTGGCATCCTCACGTCGGTGACGCTGAGGCTGCAGGGGATACCGCAGAAGATCGGCGGCGGTGTGTGCCCGTTCCCGACCATCAAGGCTGCCTGCGATGCCGTCATCATGACCATCCAGATGGGCATTCCGGTCGCCCGCATCGAGCTTCTCGACGCGCTACAGATCAAGTGCTGCAACGCCTATTCGAACCTCAGCTACCAGGAGACGCCGACGCTCTTCCTCGAATTCCACGGCACGGACGAGACGGTCGCGCTGCAATCGCAACAGTTTGCCGAAATCGCCGCAGAATGCGGAGGCGGGGAGTTTGTCTGGACCGTCAATGCCGAGGAGCGCGCCAAGCTCTGGAAGGCCCGCCACAACGCCTATTGGGCCTCGCGGGCGCTGGCGCCCGAGCTTGCCGCACTTTCGACGGATGTTTGTGTTCCTATCTCCCGGCTGGCGGATTGCATCACGGAGACGCAGGCGGATATCGAGGCGCACGGCTTGCTGGCGATGATCGTCGGGCATGCGGGCGACGGGAACTTCCATGTCCTAGTGTTGTTCGACGACAAGAGCGCGGAAGGTGTTGCCGGCGTCGAGAATTTCGTCTCGCGGCTCAATGCACGGGCGCTGGCAATGGATGGAACATGCACCGGGGAACACGGGATCGGACAAGGCAAGATGTCGTTTCTTCAAGAGGAGCTCGGCGGCACCGTCGATCTGATGCGCCAGGTCAAGCGCTCGCTCGATCCGGACAATATCTTCAACCCGGGCAAGATTTTTCACCTCGGCTGAAAACGGAATAATCTCATGATCTTCGGCCTTGCTACCGGCATGAATAACAGTAGTGTCGGCAACAGAATCCCGAATGGAGAATCCTTGATTTGGTAGGCCGGTTCCTCGTCTTTCTAGGGGGAGTGATCGTCGTAGTGCTCTTTGTGGCACTACTCGCACCGCTATTCATCGACTGGACGGACTTTCGCAAGAATTTCGAGGATCAGGCAAGCCAGATCATCGGCAAGAAGGTCACCGTGCACGGCACCGTCGATGCGCGGCTACTGCCGTTTCCGTCGGTGACCATGCATGACGTGCGCGTCGGCCAGGAGCCGGATGGCCAGCCGATCGTTCAGGTTGAGCAGTTCTCCATGGATGCCGAGCTCGCGCCATTTCTCTCTGGCGAAGCGCTGATCTTCGACATGCGCGTCGTCAATCCGAAGGTGCGGCTGCGGCTGCTGAAGGACGGAACGCTCGACTGGATGCGCGGCAGCCAGGCGGAAATTCCGGCCAAGACCGTGGTGCTCGAAAATGTCCACGTCAGCGGCGGCGACGTGCAGTTCATCGACGACCAGTCCGGCCGTTCGCGCAACATCACCGGCCTGAATGCGGAGATGTCGGCAAAGTCGCTCGCCGGTCCATGGCGCATCGATGGTGACGCCACGCTCGATGGCGAGCATGGCAGCTTTTCGATCGCCAGCGGCCAGCCGGATGAAAACGGCGTCCTGAAGGTGCGCACCCGCCTCGTTCCCGACCAGCATCCTGTCAGCGTAGATCTCGATGGCGAGCTGAAGCTCGTCGACCGCAAGCCGAACTATCAGGGCACGATGTCGGCAGCGATCGAGAACCGCGGGCAGAGCAAGAATGACAAGACGCTGCCGCCGCCGCGCGTCAAGGGCCGTTTCGAACTGACCAACGAGCGCATCCGCGTTCCCGAATACCGGCTGGAAGTCGGCTCGGCCGACGACCCTTATGTAATCACCGGGGAGGCGACGCTCGATACCGGCAGCGCGCCGGAATTCCTGCTGATCGCCAACGGCCAGCAGATCGACGTCAACCGCATCGGCAATCAGGGCGCGGGCGGCAAGACGGCGCGCGATCCCGGCCTTTCGGCCCGCCAGCGCCTCAACTCGCTGATCAATATCGTGGCGCAGGTGCCAATCCCGCAGGTGCCGGGCAAGGCAAGCGTGCGCCTGCCGGCTATCGTTGCCGGCGATACGACGATCCGCGACGTGCAGCTCGATCTGCAGCCGGCCGGTGACGGCTGGACGATCGACGATGCCGTCGGCACGCTGCCGGGGCGTACGCAGGTGGAAGGCAAGGGGCGGCTTGCGCTACGCGGCCAGCCGTCGTTCAACGGCCAGGTGACCGTTGCCTCCAATCAGCCGAGCGGCCTTGCCTCCTGGCTTGCCGGTTCCGTCGATCCGGCGATCCGCCAGCTGCGGCAGGCAGGTTTTTCCGCCGATGTCAGCCTGACGCATCAGAAGCAGAGTTTCGACAATCTGGAGATCGCCGTCGGCCCCGCGACGCTGAAGGGCAGGGTGGAACGGCTGGCGCCCAAGGACCAGACGCCTTCACTCAATGTGGCTTTGAACGGCGACGCGCTGGATCTCGATGCCCTGAGGGCGCTGACCGGCCTCTTCACCGGCCAGGACGCCGGCGACAATGTGCTCGATCATAAGATCACCGCGCAGCTGAAGGCCGACAAGTTTACGGCCTTCGGCGTCGAGGCGTCGAATGTCGAGACGAGCTTCACCATTGCCGATGGCGCGCTTGCCGTCGAAAAGCTGGCGGTGAAGAATTTTGCGGGCGCCGAGCTGACCGCGACCGGCCGCGCCGAGGGCTCGCTGCTCGACTACAAGGGTTCCGGCGAGATCACCTTCAAGTCGGCCGATCCCGGACCGTTCTTCACCATGCTGAAGGAGCATCTGCCACAGCATCCCGTCATGGACCGGCTGGTGCGCAATTCCGCCTGGTACACCAATACCGCGCTGCGCGGTGCGCTCACGCTCGGCGGCGACCAGAATGACGGGCTGACGCTGACGCTCGCCGGTGTTTCCAACGGCAGCCGCGTCAATCTCGATTACCGCATGTCCGATCTTCTGGCGCTGACCGGCAAGGGGACGACCAGCCTCGAAGCGACGCTCGAAAATGCCACGACCTCTGTGCTGTTCGGCCAGGCCGGTCTCGATCCGCTTCCGGTGGAAGCCGATGCCAATGGCAGGCTGTCGCTGAAGGTGCAGGTCAACGGCACCGATCCCGCCGATGCCTCGCTGGCCTTTGCGACCGACCGCACGTCGTTTACCGCCAATGGCAAGGTCGATGTGCGTCCCGATACCTTCATGAACGGCCAGGTCGGCGTGTCCCTGGAGAGCGCCGATCTCGATCCCTACCTGATCATGAACGGCATCGCGCTGCCGCAACTCGGCACCGGACTGCCGTTCGGCCTGCAGACGACGGCGACGATCGATAGCGGCAAGATCACATTCGCGGACCTGAAGGGCCATGCTGCCGACAACAAGTTCGCCGGCTCGCTGGCGGTCGACAGGGCAGCGAACAAGACCACGGCGAGCGGGGAGCTGGCGCTCGACCGCGCCGATGCGATCTGGCTCGGCGAGGCCGTCTATGGGCCGATGACCGATCCTGCGACCGGTAACCTGACGACCCAGGGTCTCGGACAGCCGGTCTTCAAGGATATGGACGTCAACCTGAAGCTCTCGGCTCAGCAGTTCTGGCCCGGCTGGTCAGGCGCCGTCAGCGATTTCGCCAGCAACATCGCCTATAAGGGCGACGAGCTGCAGCTGAACGACATGCAGGGCACCTGGGATGGCGGCAAGCTTTCCGGCAACCTGCTCTTCACCAATGCCGACGGTACCGGCTTCTTCCAGACCAAGCTGGCGCTCGCCGATGCCGATCTCGGCGGCGTCGTCTGGTCGCGCGACGGGGCGCCGATTGCCAACGGCAAGTTCGGTCTGTCGTTGAGCTCCGAGGCATCCGGCAAGTCGATGACGGAACTGGCGAGCTCGATGACCGGCTCTGGCGAGATGCGGCTTGGCGAAACCAGCGTGCGTGGCCTCAATCTGGCGATCCTGGCGCCGCTGCTCTCGGCCACCGATCCGATGCAGGACCAGCTGAATGCCGGTAAGGTGCATCCGATCGTCGAGACGCTGCTGAACAACGGCGAGGCGAAGCTGCCGCCGCTCGGCATTCCGTTCAACATCACGGATGGCATGCTCCGGGTTCAGAACGTCACCGTATCCAACGACCTCGCCAAGGTGACCGGCAACGCGCAGATCGACCTGCCGCAGGAGCGCATCAACGCCTCGCTGAATATCGGCTTCAACCCCGGCAACGACGCACTTTCCGGCGCCGACCCTGCACTCAGGCTCGATTTCTCCGGTCTGCTGGCATCGCCTGGCCGCACCATGGACGTGACCGATATCACCGGATACCTATCGCTGCGCGCCTTCGAACGTGAACGCCGCCGCGTCGAGCGCCTGCAGGCCAACGTGCTCGAAAAACAGCGCCTGCGCCGCGAAGTGGCTCTCTACAAGTTCAACGACGCCGAACGCGCCAAGGCGGCGGCGATCGAGGCGGAGCGCAAGGCCGAGGAAGAACGCCTGCGAGCGCTCGCCGAAGCGGCTGCGAAACAGAAGGCGGAAGCGGAAGTCAGGGCGAAGGCCGAGGCGGATGCGAAGGCTGCTGCCGACGCCAAGGCCGCGGCGGAGGCCGAAGCACAACGGCGTGCGGCTCAGCAGAACAGCAGCCAGGGCCAGGCACCGACAGGCGGCAACGGTCTGAATTTCAACACCATGCCCGGCGCCGGCATTCCGCAATAAGCCGGATAGGCCGCTTTCCACAATCGACCAGCGATTTACGTCCTTCGGACAAGTCCGGGATGCCGAACTTTGATAGGCTGCCGAATGGACCAATTCAGCAGTAATTAGGCTATTTCCAGGCTAGAGCCTTCAATGCCTATGGGAAGTTCTATGCCCTGCCCTTCACAGGATGCCCAAGCGCTGCTAGTCAGCGAGACGAAATCGCTTGAGATCTTACGGAGTGGAAATGACAGGCATTCTAGACGGCAGCAATGGCGTAAAGCAGGTCATTTGTATCAATTGGGGTACAAGGTTCGGCTCCAGCTATATCAACCGGCTTTATGCAATGGTGGCACGCAACATCACGCCTCCATTCACCTTCACATGTTTCACTGACAATCGTGAGGGTCTGCACCCTGCAATTCTATGCGAAGATTTGCCGCCTCTGGGCATAGAAAGCTTGCCAGTCAACACCCCCGGTATCTGGAACAAATCTAGGCTGTGGGGTGCAACTCTTGGAACGCTAAAGGGCAGCGTCCTTTTCTTGGATCTCGATGTTGTCATTGTTGGCTCGTTAGACAACTTCTTTGAGGTAGGCGGAGCCGACGACATCGTTATGGCGCGCAACCAAACTACTCCCTTTGAAAGACTTGGCCAAACGTCTCTTTTCCGATTTCCTGTCGGCAAGCTCGTGCCGTTGCAGCAGAAGTTTTATGCCAATCCTCAAGGCGTTGCTGATGAGTACCGGTTCGAACAGCGGTTTGTCACAAGGAACGCCCCGGGGGGTAAGAAATTCTTTCCACGGCGGTGGGTCTTGCATTTCCGGCAGGACTGCCGTTGGCCGCTTCCACTTAACTATTTCTTGAGCCCACGATTGCCATCGACTGCGAAGGTTGTGATATTTCCGCGAGGACTACGACCAGAGCATGCCATTGCCGGTCGATACAAGGGAAAGTCGGACAATATACGCGAGCACCTCTCTCAAACCTTTAATAAGACTGCGCGCAAAGGGGATTCCATATTCTCACATTTGCGCCATTTTATACGCCCTACGCCGTGGGTAAAAGAACATTGGCGTGAGTAAATCAGCCGCTAGGCGGCGACTGCTGCCCAGAAGGACATGGTTGCTGTCCTAACGTCCAAGTTTTGCTCTGCTCTAAATTGCATAAGCTGAAATCGGGTGGTTACCCGAACCTAGCCATCAAGGGGTCATTGCCGGGCGCTCACGGGCGCGGCAATGACCTCGCCAAAAGGCTGCCATCATCTGCTGTTCTTGAGCCAGGCAAGCACGTGCAGGCGCAGCGCCGAGGAGAGGTTGCTGTCGGCGGCGCGGCTATCGTCGATCTCTGAAATCAGTGCGGCGAGCGGGATTGCGCGGGCGGTGGCGATCGCCTTCAGTTCGGCCCAGAATTCGTCTTCGAGAGTGAAGCTGGTGCGGTGGCCGTGAAGCGTTGCGGAATGCTTGCGGATCATCGGCGGGACTTGCTGGCTTGATTAAACGGACAGAGCAGGGCGATCGGCAACGGGCCTATTCGTCCTTGTCCTTCTCGATCCGGCCCTGGCTATGGGTCTTCTCCGCCTTGTCGTTCAGCGCCTTGGTCAACTGCTTCTCGGCCTTGGTGCGGCCGAAGCTGATGCGGTTCTGCTCGGCCTCTTTGTCCTTTTCCGAACGGGCCTGCTTCTTCCTGAACTGGCGGAGATTGACGATTTCGGCGCTCATGGCATGCCCCGATCTGAAATGAATTCGGCCGGCCAAAATGCATCTTGGCTGGAATGAAAAAGGGAAGCCTTGGCTTCCCTTCCTGTTACTGCTTCTTGCGGAAGGCGTCGAGCGAGACGACCGATCCGGGCTTCTTTTCCTCGCCGCCCTCGGCAGGCTTGGCCGCCGGCGTTTCCTCGCTCTTTTCGGGAGCGACGGGGTAGGCGGTGATCTCGGCTTCGGTCAGCTCCTCGCCATCGGCGAGCGGCACGTCGAATTCCAGCTCGAAATTCACCGAGGGATCATAGAAGCCACGGATGGCATTGAAGGGGATGACGAGCTTTTCGGGAACGTCGGAGAAGGAAAGGCCGATCTCGAACAGCGATTCGGTGATCTTCAGATCCCAGAACTGGTGCTGGATGACGATGGTCATCTGCTCGGGATATTTGCTCTTCAGGTGCTGCGAAATGCGCACGCCGGGAGCGCCGGTCAGAAAGGTGATGAAAAAGTGGTGGTCGCCGGGAAGGCGGCCCGTCGCTCCGACTTCGGACAAGACCTTGCGGATGACGCCACGCAGCGCGTCCTGTGCCAGAATGTCGTAGCGGATGTGGTCCTGCCCCATGCTTTTCCTGTCTTTCGTTGGTTCGGAAGTCTTTTCGCTCGCTTATATGCCATGTCCGGCCGCGCTGCGGAAGCCTTGCCCCGAGTCATGCTTGACGGAAGCATACATGATTTCAATGGCAGGGAGAAGGTGAAGGCTTCTGTTGCCAGGTGCCTTCGGACCCCGCCTCAAGGGGCTAACCTAGAGGACTTGGAGCGGAATTCCCGCACCGCCATTAGGCAGCGAGAGCGTATTCCTTAGCGTTGTTGTCGTTTGCAACTACACTTGTGACCCGATAACGGCGGTATCATGCCGAGCGAAAAGTCGATCTTTACACCCTTGTCGATCCTATTTCGCCCCCATCAACAGCAGCCGTACATCCGGCTGTTCTTGGTGGAGGCGCCGGGTACCGCCCCCGGGTCCAATAGGCTTATTACACCGCCCATTTATCGCCATAGCCGGCCCGAAGACCGGCAAGGCTGATATAGTGTTTTCCTGACGGCATGGGAAGAGGCTCGTCACAAAAGCGTCGTTGATATCGGAGGATTTTGCTTGGAAAAGCGATGCTGCGTGGTTGGTTTCGCGGCGGGGACGGCTTAAATATAAGGCTAAAACGGAGTCGGCGGCGGCCATGAAGCAATATCTCGATCTTCTGACCCATGTGATGGACAAGGGCACCGACCGTGGCGACCGGACGGGAACCGGCACGCGCTCGGTCTTCGGCCATCAGATGCGCTTCGACCTGAACGACGGTTTCCCGGTTCTGACGACCAAGAAGCTGCATCTGCGCTCGATCATCCACGAGTTGCTCTGGTTCCTGAAGGGCGAGACCAATATCGGCTACCTCAAGGACAACGGCGTGTCGATCTGGGACGAATGGGCCGACGAGAACGGCGATCTCGGCCCGGTCTACGGCGCGCAGTGGCGCTCCTGGCCAGCCCCTGACGGCGGGCATATCGACCAGATCGCGAATTTGGTGAACGGCATTATCAAGAACCCGAATTCGCGCCGCCACATCGTCTCGGCCTGGAACCCGGCCGAAATCGACAACATGGCGCTGCCGCCCTGCCACTGCCTCTTCCAGTTCTATGTCGCCGACGGCAAGCTCTCCTGCCAGCTTTACCAACGCTCCGCCGACATCTTCCTCGGCGTGCCCTTCAACATCGCTTCCTACGCGCTGCTGACGATGATGGTGGCGCAGGTGACCGGCCTGAAATACGGCGATTTCGTCCACACGCTCGGCGATGCGCATCTCTACCACAATCACTTCGAGCAGGCGAAACTGCAGCTGACGCGCGATCCGAAGCCGCTGCCACGCATGCTGATCAAGCGCGACGTCAAGGATATCTTCGATTTCAAATTCGAGGATTTCGAGCTCGTCGGCTACGAGGCCGATGCCAGCATCAAGGCGCCGATCGCTGTTTGATCGAGCCGTCGCCAAACTTCAAGATTTGCATCTTCTCCCCGAGTGCCCGGCCGTCATTGGTGGTGCAGGGCCCAAGTGGTCGCATCAGCGCGCTAGATGATTGCCGTCAAGGAGTTGTTTCTACCTGGGGGAACAGACGTCGCTATAGGCAGGCGGCGATTGCTATAGAAACGCAAGACTACTATCCCGAGCGGACATCTGCGTAACCGGCAAGGGCCAGGTGATGTTGAGCTTGGGATCAAGCGGATTCACACCGCCTTCGGCATCCGGCGCATACGGCTTGTCGTGGAGGTAGATCAATTCGCAGTCTTCGCTCAAGGTCTGAAAACCATGGGCGAAGCCTGCGGGGATCAATAGGGAGCGGGCATTGTCTTGCGAAAGGATTTCACCGTGCCATTTCAGATAGGTTGGAGATCTGGGGCGCAGATCGACGGCGACGTCGAAGATGACGCCCTTCAGGCAGGACACGAATTTGGTCTCATCATGAGGAGCGCGCTGGAAATGCATGCCGCGGATGACGCCTTTTTCCCTCGTCATCGTATGATTGATCTGCGCGATGCTGCCGGTGCCGAAATCCGGCAGTTCGTCGGCGCAGAAGAAGCGGGAAAAGAAGCCGCGGTCATCGCCGAGACGCTGGCGTTCGACGAGCGTGAGGTCTTTCATGTATGTAGGCGTGAGCGTAAAACGACCCATATATGCGATACCTTACCGGTAAACCTGCTTTGCTTTTGATACGGTCAATCGACGACAAGCTAGTAACCAAAGAGCGGAGATTGATGTAGCCGCGCTATATAACATACAGAGGGTTCGAACGAGAGGTCATTTACGATTGTTGTACAACCGACTGTGCGCGCAAGGACGATGCCTCGTCGCTGCTCCGAAAGATCGCAGTCCGCGGCGCAGATCGCCTGTACAACGTAGCGAGCGGTATCCAGTTGACGAATGCGCAATGGTTGTCCGCGCTGGCGGTGGAGACCGGTTGCTCGTTTTCCGTTGACCAGGATGCGCCATCGAATGGTTTTCCTCCTATTTCGATTGAACGTATACGCAACGAGTTTGACTTTCATCCGGAACCAGTATTGGAACAAATATCTAAAATCGTAGGCGCCTGACAGAGCAGCCTCTTAGCCGAAAAAGAGGGTATCGAATGAAACCGGTTGAACAATTTGCGAACGAGCGTCGTTCTGCAATCGCGAATTATCGCGGCGATGAGGAGTTTCAGCAGCTTTCACGTCGCTGGCGGGAAGTGTCGATGGATAGGCGATACGTCTATAACTTCGACTGGCTGGGCCGCCCTATTATTCAGTATCCTCAGGATATACAGGCAATGCAGGAAATCGTCTGGCGCACGCGACCAGACCTTATTATCGAAACAGGCATAGCGCACGGCGGTTCGCTTATTCTCAGCGCATCGCTTCTTGCCATGCTTGATATGTGTGACGCCATCACTTCCGGGGCTGTTATTGATCCGCGCCAATCTAAGCGTAAGGTTCTCGGGATAGATATCGACATTCGCGAGCATAATCGCGAGGAAATCGAAGCTCATCCGCTGGCCAGCAGAATATCAATGCTGCAAGGCTCGTCAATCGCGGGCGACATAGTAGCTCAGGTACGGCAGTTCGCATCCGGTTTTGAAAGAGTTATGGTGTGCCTAGATTCCATGCACACCCACGATCATGTTGCCGCTGAACTTGAGGCCTACGCGCCGCTCGTTACTCCAGGTTGCTACTGTGCGGTGTTCGACACTTTTGTTGAGGATCTTCCCGCGAATTTCTTTTCTGATCGCCCGTGGGATGTCGGTAATAATCCTAAGACGGCGGTCCGGTCTTATCTCTCAAATCATCCTGAGTTTGAAATAGACTCTGAGCTTGAAGGCAAGCTAATGGTAACAGTCGCGCCGGAAGGTTTCCTTAAGCGGGTTAAATAAGCTCTGCTTTCAGGCGAACGGCCATCATTCAATTTTTCCGAACTCCATTGACAGTTTCGGGCATGGATGAGGGCATCTACGTTCGCAGACGGCCTTTTCCTGTGCCGGGCATAGTCCCCAGTAGGAAAACCGTTGCTCGACGTAAGTAGTTCTATCGGCGGGCCTCGTCAGCAATGAGAGTTCCGAGTTCGTCAGGTCGTCGATGAGGCATTCTGGCGAATTCAGAGCCGTTGCGACATGATGGTGCTCATATTGCAATCTGCCGGGAAATGTAGAATTACGGGGCCACAGGGAGAGCGTTGCTGAACCAAGCTGGTTGCCAAGCGCACTTCAATTTTTGTCAATGCTGTTGGTGTCATTCGGTAGCAGGGCCACTTCCATGAAAATCGTTATCCTCGCTGGCGGCTTCGGCACCCGCATTTCCGAAGAGAGCCATTTGCGGCCGAAGCCGATGATTGAGATCGGGGGGCGGCCGATCCTTTGGCATATCATGAAGACCTATAGCCATTATGGCTTCAACGACTTCGTGATCTGCCTTGGCTATCGCGGCTATATGATCAAGGAATATTTCGCCAATTATATCCTGCATTCGGCGGATGTGACCTTTGATATGGAGCGCGGTGAGACGACCTATCATTCGACCAAGGCCGAGCCCTGGCGCGTTACACTGGTCGAGACCGGCGAGGGGTCGATGACCGGGGGGCGTGTGAAGCGCGTCGCCAACTATCTCGGTGACACGTTCTGCCTGACCTATGGTGATGGTGTTGCCAATATCGATATTCAGGCGCTGACCGATTTTCATCATCGCCACGGCAAGGAAGCGACTGTTACCAGCGTCGTGCCGCCCGGCCGCTATGGCGCGTTGCTGACGGATGCAGGGCAGGTTCGCAGTTTCATGGAAAAGCCTGCAGGCGATAATGCGCGCATCAACGGCGGCTTCTTTGTGCTCAACCGCTCGGTTCTCGATCGCATCGCCGGCGACGATACGTCTTTCGAGGGCGCGCCGCTCGAAGGTCTTGCGCGTGATGGCCAGCTGATGGCCTTCAACCATGACGGTTTCTGGCGGCCGATGGATACGCTGCGTGACAAGAATCAGCTTGAGGAGCTCTGGCAGAGCGGCCATGCGCCATGGAAGGTCTGGTGATGGGCCGTCTGCCGGATAGCCGTTTCTGGCGCGGCAAGCGGGTGCTCGTCACCGGGCATACCGGCTTCAAGGGCACGTGGGCGCGGGTGTGGCTTTCGCGGCTTGGCGCAGACGTCTTCGGGTATGCGCTGGCGCCGTCGACTGCGCCTTCTCTGCATGCGCTCGTTGGCAGCGCCGGATTGAGTGGCGAGACGATTGCCGATCTGCGCGACACCGACAGCCTCACGGCTGCAGTCGCGCGTAGCAGACCCGATATCATTTTGCACATGGCCGCCCAGCCGCTGGTACGCCGCAGCTATGCGGAACCTGTCGAGACGTTTGACGTCAATGTCATGGGCACGGCGCGGCTTCTCGAGGCGGCCCGCACAGTCGACGAGGTCAAGGCAATACTCGTGGTGACCACCGACAAGGTCTACAGCAACGACGAAAGCGGCCGGCATTTTGTCGAAAGCGATCGCCTGGGCGGACATGATCCGTATTCCGGTTCGAAGGCCGCGGCTGAGATTGTCACCGCCACCTATCGCGATTCATTTTACCGGTCGCGAGGCGTCAGGCTTGCCACGGCACGTGGCGGCAACGTTCTGGGCGGCGGGGATTATTCCGAAGACCGGCTGGTGCCGGATATCGTGCGCGCCGCTTTGGCCGGCGAGGTCCTCGATATCCGCAGTCCGCTTGCCACGCGTCCGTGGCAGCATGTTCTCGATTGCCTGAATGGCTATTTCCTGTTCTGCGAGGACTTGTTTGCTGGCAAACCGGTGCCCGATGCGCTCAATTTCGGGCCATCGCCTGAGGAGGCGCAGATTGCTGTCGGACGCCTTGCCTCCGATGTTCAGGCGGCGATGGGTGTCGCGGGAACCTGGAACGATAGCTCTGCTAGCGACAAGCCCCGGGAGATGCAGACGCTCGGGCTGGACCCGACGAAAGCGCGGGACTATCTTTCGTGGCAGGCAAAGCTCAGCCAGACCGAGGCAATCGAATGGACCGCGCGCTGGTACGACCGCTGGCGTGGCGGCGGCGAGCCCCTGTCACTCGTCACAGATCAGATCGATACTTTTATGAAAGGCGCGTAACAGCATGGTTCATGCCTGCCGCTTCTGCTCAACGCCGTTGACCAATGTTGTTGCCGATCTTGGCGCCACGCCATGGTCGAATTCCTTCCTGCCCAATGAGGCGGCGATTGAGACCGAGCGCTCGTTTCCGCTGAAGGTCATGGTTTGCTCCGAGTGCTTTCTTGTGCAGACCACCGAGACCGTGCCGCCGGGCGAAATCTTCAATGCTGAGTATGCCTATTTCTCGTCGTTTTCGACCAGCTGGCTGGATCATGCAAAGCGTTACACGCAGTTGATGACGGAGCGCTTCGGCCTCGGCGATCAGTCGACCGTGATCGAAGTCGCATCCAATGACGGCTATTTGCTGCAGTATTTTGCGGCAGCGGGTGTCAAGGTGCTGGGCGTCGAGCCGGCTGCCAATGCGGCCGAAGTTGCCGAGGGGCGAGGCGTGCCGACGAAGGTGGCGTTCTTCGGAAGCGATACGGCGAAGGCGATCGTCGAGAGTGGCATTCGTGCAGACCTGACGGCGGCCAACAACGTGCTGGCCCATGTGCCGGATATCGCCGATTTCGTCCGCGGTTTTCAGATCGTTCTCAAGCCGGAGGGCGTTGCAACCTTCGAATTCCCCCATCTTCTGCGGATGATCGAGGGCCTGCAGTTCGATACGATCTATCACGAGCACTATTCCTATATCTCCCTGCTCGCTGCCGAGAGGATTTTTGAGGCCTGCGGCCTGAAGGTCTTTGATGTGGAGGAGCTTTCGACACATGGCGGTTCGCTGCGCGTCTATGCTCAGCGCAATGATGGAGTGCGCGTGCCGACCGAGCGCCTTCTTGCCATGCGTGAGGAGGAGGAGCGGTTTGGCCTGAAGGACATGCGGACTTACCGCGAGTTCGGCACCAGGATCGCGGCGGTATGCGACGCGTTTCGCGATTTTCTGCGCCAGGCGCGAGACGAGGGCAAGGTCGTTGCGGCCTATGGCGCCGCTGCGAAGGGCAACACCTTCCTGAATGTCTGTGGTGTCACCCGTGATGATATCAGCTTTGTCGTCGATCGAAGCACCGTGAAGCAGGGCAAGCTTTTGCCCGGCAGCCACATTCCTGTCTATGCGCCGAGCGAGCTGGAGCGCGCAAAGCCCGACTACGTGGTGATCCTGCCGTGGAATCTGACGGCGGAGATCGTCGAATCCTGCAAGTATATTGCGGATTGGGGCGGGCGTTTCGTCACCGCCATTCCGACGTTGCGGATCCTTTAGCGACATAGGCGAGGCCTTCGCGTCTCGCCGATCGCTGTTTGACCGCTTCGCAATTTCAGCAAAGCGCCGGACCGGGAGACGATTGAAAACGTCTTTGTCCGGCAATGTCTGAAAATGTACCAGGTTTCATCAGTAAGATCTTAATAGCTCTCGGTTATTTTCTCCCGCGCAGATAATGCTCCCGGGACCGCAATGGACGATACTGACCTTCTTCCCCCAGATGTACTGTCGTCGATGCTGATGCGCATGTTCGAGTTTGCGCCGATCGCCATGGCGATCACCACCAGCGACACGAAGACGTCGAGCTATGCGAAGGTCAATGACGCCTATCTGAAGCTGACCGGTCTGAAATGGGAAGATATCAGCGGCAAGAAACTGACGTCCGAGGGGGCGGCGATCGACAATCCGGCGCGCGACCGCCGGCACCGGATGCTGGCTGAGGATGGTGCTTATGTGCTTGAAGAGGTCGATATCCGCCATGCCGACGGGACGATCATTCCGACGCTGATTTCGGCGCAGCGCACCATTGTCGGCGGTGTTTCCTTCGACGTCGAAGTGATCATGGATGTTTCGGCGCGCGTGCGCCATCAGCGTGAGATCGAGCTGGCGCTGCGCGCTTCGGCACGCACGGATGCACTCTCCGGCCTGCCGAACCGGGCCTGTTTCGACGAGACCCTGGCCGAGCAGATCGAAGCGGCGCGGGCGGCGGAAAAGTCGATGGCGCTGGCATTCATCGATCTCAACGGCTTCAAGGCGGTCAACGACCGGCTGGGGCACGGTGCCGGTGACGAGGTGATCCGCACGCTTGCCAGCCGTTTTCGCGAGAGTTTTCGCGCCAATGATTTCATCGCCCGGATCGGCGGCGATGAATTCGTGGTGCTGATCGAGGTGGATCCGGTGCTGATCCACGATGTCAGGAATACGGTGACGGACGCTGCGGAGCGCATCTTCAAGCCGATCGCCATCGATGGGGCGATCACCGAGGTGGGTGCCGCTGTCGGTGTGGCGCTGCTCGAGCCGTGGGATACCGCGGCGTCCTTCGTCAAGCGCGCCGACAATTACATGTATCTCGCCAAGCAGACCGGTGAGCGCGTTGCCGTCATCTGGCTCGGCAATCCGGACGCGCAGCAGGCGGCTGCCGGGCGCGCAGTTGGCTAGCTTTCCCCTGTATTAACAGGTAGGTGTCCGCTCTGGCATCGAATGCGGAGGCGGGTCTCATGTCCGGTATCATCAAGACGATCGTTGTGGCTGTATCTGAGAACGGCATCATCGGCCGGGACGGCGATATGCCCTGGCGCCTCTCGACCGATCTCAAGCGCTTCAAGGCAATAACCGCGGGCAAGCCGTTGGTGATGGGCCGCAAGACCTACGAATCGATCGGCGGCAAGCCGTTGCCGGGGCGCCCGCATGTGGTGATCTCGCGGCACGCCGCGATCGATCATCCCGATGTGACGATGGCGCATTCGCTGGCCGAGGCGATCGGCAAGGCCGAGGCGATTGCGGCTGAGCAGGGGATCGGCGAGATCATCATTGCCGGTGGTGGTCAGATCTATGCGCAGGCGATCGATTTGGTCGACCGCATGTGCGTTACCCATGTCGAGACGCATGTGGAGGGCGATACGGCTTTTCCGGCGATCGACGCCGCGCGCTGGAAGCCGGTCGAGACGCTCGACGTGCCCGCCGGCGAGAAGGACAATTATCCGACGCGCTACGTCGTCTACGAGCGCCGCAGCTGAAGATAACGAATTATTTTCCAAGAAAGAACACCAAGTCCTTCATGTCGCGTTGAAAGCAGGGTCAGCGATACCTATAACGGTCACAATCGCTTACCGTCTGCCGCCCCCGCGGGCATTATGCGATCGGGAGTTCAACGAACAAAGAGGTTTTGATGCCCTGGAGCAATCAGAATGGCGGCGGCGGCCCATGGGGCGGCGGCGGCGGTAACAATAACAATCAGGGACCATGGGGGCAGGGCCCGAACCGTCCGAAAGGCGGCGGCGGGGGCAAGGGTGGTCCGCCCGATCTCGAAGACATCATTCGCCGTGGTCAGGACCAGCTGGGACGCATGGTGCCTGGTGGCTTCAATGGCGGCGTGGCGCTGATCATCGTCGCGATTCTCGCGGCCTTCTGGCTTTTCCAGTGCATCTACATCGTCCAGCCGGACGAGCGTGGTGTGGAACTGCGCTTCGGCCAGCCGAAGCAGGAAGTGTCGATGCCGGGCCTGCATTTCCATTTCTGGCCGCTTGAGACGGTCGAAACGGTCAAGGTCACGGTGCAGCAGCAGAATATCGGCGCAACGTCGTCGTCGTCTTCGAGCGGCCTGATGCTCTCGGGTGACCGCAGCGTCATCAACGTTCAGTTCGCGGTGTTCTTCACCGTCAGCGATCCGAAGGCCTATCTCTTCAATGTCGAGAACCCGGCGGAAACGCTGCAGCAGGTTTCCGACAGCGCGATGCGCGAGATCGTCGGCCGCCGTCCGGCACAGGACGCGTTCCGCAGCAATCGTCAGCCGATCGAGACGGACGTTCTCAATATCGTTCAGGGGACGATGGACCGCTACAAGGCGGGTATCACCGTTACCGGCGTGACGATCCAGAACGTGGCTCCGCCGCGTGAAGTCTCCGATGCCTTCGAAGAAGTGCAGCGTGCAGGCCGCGACCGCGACAGCACGATCGAAGAGGCAAACCGCTATACCAACCAGCGGCTCGGCCAGGCGCGAGGCGAGGCGGCTCAGATCCGCGAAGACGCCGCCGCCTACAAGGACCGTGTCGTCAAGGAAGCGGAAGGTGAGGCGCAGCGCTTCGCATCGATCAATGACGAGTATGCAAAGGCTCCTGACGTGACGCGCAAGCGTCTGTTCCTTGAAACGATGGAACAGGTGCTGAAGAATTCGAAAAAGGTCATCATCGACGAGAAGCAGGGGGTCGTACCCTATCTGCCGCTCAACGAGATCGGCAAACCGGCACAGCAGGGAGGTTGAGCCATGACATCCAATAAGCTTCCTGCCGTGCTGATCGCACTCGCGGTCGTTCTCTTCGTCGTCTATTCGTCTGTTTTCGTGGTCAATGCCCGCGAACAGGCGATCGTCGTCCGTTTCGGTCAAATCCAGTCGGTCAAGACCGAGCCGGGCCTGTATTTCAAGCTGCCGTTCGCCTTCATGGATGCGGATCGCGTGCAGTATGTCGAGAAGCAGGCGCTTCGCCTCGATCTCGATAATATCCGCGTACAGGTTCAGGATGGCCAGACCTTCGATGTCGACGCCTTCGTGATCTACAACATCGCCGATGTCCGCCGCTTCCGCGAAACGGTGTCGGGCGACCGCGAGGCTGCCGAGGCACGCCTTCGCGCCCAGCTCGATTCGTCGCTGCGCCGGGTCTATGGTCTGCGCGACTATAATGCCGCTCTTTCCGAAGAGCGCGTTGCGATGATGCTTGAGATCCGCGACGACCTTCGTATCGATGCCGAAAACCTCGGTTTGAACATCGACGATGTCCGTATCCGCCGTACCGACCTCTCGCCAGAGGTCGCGCCGAACACCTATAACGCGATGCGTTCGGAGCGTCTGGCGGAAGCCGAACGGATCCGTGCTTCGGGTAACGAAGAAGGCCAGCGCCGCCGCGCCGTCGCCGACCGTCAGGTCGTCGAGATCACCGCGGAAGCGCAGCGTGATTCCGAAATCCTGCGCGGTCAGGGCGATGCAGACCGGAACCGGATCTTCGCCGAGTCGTTCGGCAAGGACCCGTCGTTCTTCGAGTTCTATCGCTCGATGTCTGCCTATTCCTCGTCGCTCTCGTCGCAGGATACGACACTGGTGCTGTCGCCGAACTCGGAGTTCTTCCGCTACTTCGACAACGCCACCGGCACGCCTGCGGCACCGCCGGCTGCTCCGGCGCCGGCTGCACCCGCCGCACCGGCAAACTGACAACAGAAGACTGCAGGATTTCCTGACGGTGCCTGCATTCTTTCTCATGATCGAGGGGCTGGTCTATGCACCGGCCCCTCGTTTTTTTGTGCAGATGGCAAGGCTTTTGCAGTCGGTTGCGGAGCAACAGATTCGCGCTTTCGGACTGGCCGCTGTCGGTCCCAGCATTGCCTTTGTCCGGCTTCTCAGAGGCTGAGTTGAGATTGCACGGGATTTCGCGAAAAGGTGATTTCACGCTCCATCATTCCGCCCTATGTTGGTGGTCAGACTGCCGCTTTGACCTGACATGAGGAAGCTTGATGGCCCCCACGACACGCCCGACCTTCAGACGATCGCTCGCTCTCCTGGCCGGCGCAGCCCTTCTTGCCAATATCGGTCTTGCCGGCACCGCAGCCGCCCAGGGAGTGCCGCCGACAAACGGTCCGGCTTCCGTCGCCGATCTCGCTGAAGGTCTTCTCGACGCAGTCGTGAACATCTCGACATCGCAGAACGTCAAGGACGACGAGGGCGCCGGTCCGGCGCCGCGTGCGCCCGACGGATCGCCCTTCCAGGAATTCTTCAACGACTTCTTCAACAAGCAGCAGGGCGGCAAGGGCGGCGGCAACCACAATGTCAGCTCGCTCGGTTCGGGCTTCGTCATCGACCCCGCGGGCTACATCGTCACCAACAACCACGTCATCGAAGGCGCCGACGATATCGAGGTCAATTTCGCCAATGGCTCGAAGCTGAAGGCCAAGTTGATCGGTACCGATACCAAGACCGACCTGTCGGTTCTCAAGGTCGAGCCGAAGACGCCGCTGAAGGCGGTGAAGTTCGGCGATTCCAGCGGCATGCGCATCGGCGACTGGGTGATGGCAATCGGCAATCCGTTCGGCTTCGGCGGCTCCGTCACTGTCGGCATCATTTCCGGCCGCGGCCGTAACATCAATGCCGGTCCCTATGACAACTTCATCCAGACGGATGCAGCGATCAACAAGGGCAATTCCGGCGGTCCGCTCTTCAACATGAAGGGCGAGGTCATCGGCATTAACACGGCGATCATTTCGCCGAGCGGCGGTTCGATCGGCATCGGCTTCTCGGTGCCGTCGGAACTCGCTTCGGGTGTCGTGGCGCAGCTTCGCGAATATGGCGAGACGCGCCGCGGCTGGCTCGGCGTGCGCATCCAGCCGGTGACCGACGATGTCGCCGACAGCCTCGGCCTCGATGCCGCCAAGGGCGCGCTGGTCGCCGGCGTCATCAAGGGCGGCCCCGTCGACAACGGTTCGATCAAGGCCGGCGACGTCATCCTGAAATTCGACGGCAAGGCCGTCAACGAGATGCGCGATCTGCCGCGCGTTGTCGCCGAAAGCCCCGTCGGCAAGGAAGTCGACGTCGTTGTGCTGCGCGACGGCAAGGAGCAGACCGTCAAGGTGACGCTCGGCCGTCTCGAAGACAGCGACCAGGCTGCGGCAAACAGCGATGACGGTTCGCAGAATGGCGGCGTCATCAATCCGGATCCCGGCGAGAACGACGATATGGACGAGCCCGACAGCGATCAGGCTCAGCCGTCACCCGACAACAAGGGCACGGAAAACAAGACGCCCGAGAACAAAGGGCCGGAGAACAAGGGCCAGGGCCAGACCGACCAGCAAGGTCAGGTCGCGCCCGACGCGGCGACGCCGAAGAATGTGCTGGGTCTGTCGCTATCGTTGCTCAACCCGGATATCCGCAAGACCTTCAACATCGCCGAAAGCGTCGACGGCGTCGTCGTGACGGAAGTGACGCCCGGCTCGGCTGCGGCCGAAAAGGGCCTGAAGCCCGGCGACGTTATCGTCGAGGTGGCGCAGGAATTCATGAAGTCGCCGGATGCGGTTGCCGCCAAGGTTCAGTCGCTGAAGCAGGAAGGGCGCCGCAACGCCCAGATGATGATCGCCGCCGCCAATGGCGACCTGCGCTTCATCGCAGTGCCTATGGAATAGGGTCAGCGGCGCTTGGCGCGCTGATCGCATAGAGGACGTGGCGGATGAAGTCCGGGGTGGTGGCCGGGACCTTCGGGTGGTCGAAGTCGCGATCTTCATGATGCGTCATGCCGATGCGTTCCATGACGGCGCGTGAGCGGCGGTTCTGGGGGACAGTGAAGGCGACGATTTCCTTGAGCCCGTGGTTGTCGAAGCCGTGCTGTAGCAGCGCGGTTGCGGCTTCGCTGACATAGCCCGCACCCCAATGGCGTTTGGCGAGCCGCCAGCCGATCTCCACGGTGCCGTCGGGGATTGCCGGTTCGTGCGAAGTTCGCATGATGCCGCAGAAGCCGAGCGTGTCGCCGGTCTCCGTGTGTTCCAGGGCGTAGAAGCCGAGGCCGGTGTCGGCGATCAGCTTGCGGAGGTAATCGAAGAGCTCGTCCGATTCCTGGCGGTTGCGCCGCCGCGGGAAAAACTCCATGACATCGGGGTCGGAATTGATCTCGTGGAAGAGATCGCGGTCCTCCTCGCGCCAGTTGCGGATGATGAGCCTGCTGGTCGTGAGGATCGTCTCGGTCATGGCGTCACGAAATCCGTCTTGCGGTAACCCTGGATGTAGAGAAGCGCGGTCAGGTCGCCGTGGTTGATGCGCATCTTCGCTTCGGCGGCGACGGCCGGCTTGGCGTGCAGGGCAACGCCGGATCCCGCGAGATGCAGCATGCCGAGGTCATTGGCGCCGTCGCCGACGGCGATGGCGTCCTCAGGGATGATACCGAGTTTCTCCGAGATATCGATCAGCGCATCGACCTTGGCCTGCTTGCCGAGGATTGGTTCGGCGACAAAGCCGGACAGGGTGCCGTTCTCGTCGAGCAGCAGGTTGGCGCGGTTTTCGTCGAAGCCGAGCGTGGCGCCGATGCGGCTCGTAAACACTGTAAAACCGCCGGAGACGAGGGCGGTGTAATAGCCCTTCGCCTTCATCGTGGCGATCAGTTCCGGGCCGCCCGGCGTCAGCGTGATGCGCTTGGCGATGACTTCGTCGACGACGGAAATGGGCAGGCCCTTCAGCAGCGCGACGCGTTCGCGCAGCGCCGGTTCGAAGGCGATCTCGCCGTTCATGGCGCGGGCGGTGATCGTTGCCACCTTATCCTTGAGGCCGACTTCGGCGGCGAGCTCGTCGATGCATTCCTGGCCGATCATCGTCGAATCCATGTCGGCGATCAGCAGCTTCTTGCGGCGCGTCTCGGCGTTCTGAACCACCACGTCCACGGGCTGGCCGGCGAGGACCGAAAGAATTGCAGCTTCGGCTTCTGCGGCATCCGTGCCGTCGCGAAGGGCGATATCGCAGGCGATGCCATCCGCCAACCAGTAGAGACCGGAGGCTTTGACGCTGTCATGCGCCTTCTCGGCAAGCGCCGGAGACAGAACGGGGTTTGACGGATTGGCAACAAGCGTGGCAACGAGAGCCATATGGAAAACCTTCTGAGCACAACAGGTGCGATCCTGATAACGGGGCCGACCGCAAGCGGCAAGTCCGCGCTGGCCGTGAAACTGGCAAAGCAGCATGGCGGCGCCGTCATCAATGCCGATAGCATGCAGGTTTACGACACGCTGCGGGTGCTGACGGCTCGTCCGTCCGAAGAGGATATGGAGGGGGTGGCGCACCATCTGTACGGGCATGTCCCGGCGGGGAGCGCCTATTCGACGGGTGCCTGGCTGCGCGATGTCACCGCGCTCCTCCCGGAGCTTGCGCGCAAGGGGCAGCTGCCGGTCTTCATCGGCGGCACCGGCCTGTATTTCAAGGCGCTGACCGGCGGCCTATCCGACATGCCGGAGATCCCCGAGCCGATCCGGACGAGATTACGCCAGCAGCTGATCGATGAAGGACCTGCGCCGCTCCATGCGGCTCTGCAGGAGAAGGATCCGGCTGTGGCGGGCAGTCTCAACCCGGTCGACGGTCAGAGGATCGTCCGGGCGCTCGAGGTCATCGAAGCGACAGGCCGTTCGATCGCTGCGTTTCAGGGGCAGGCGGGGCCGGTCATCGTCGATCCCGACCAAGCGCGGAAAATCGTCGTTCTGCCCGATCGCGCGGTGCTGCATCAGCGCATCAATGGCCGCTTCGAGAAGATGCTCGAACAGGGGGCTGAGGATGAGGTCAAGGCTTTGCTGAAGCTTGATCTCCCGGCCGAGATGCCGGTCATGAAGGCGATCGGCGTCTCACAGATCGCGGCGATGCTGCGCGGAGAAATGTCCCGTGGCGAGGTGATCGAAAAGGGTTCGGCGGCGACACGCCAATATGCCAAGCGCCAGATGACCTGGTTCCGCAATCAGATGGACGAGAGCTGGGAACGGCTGGAGCCTTGAGGCATCAATCCTTGTTGTAAAGGCTGCTCAGCGGCTTCCTGAGGATGCTTTCGCGCAATGACGAGGTGCCGGGTTCGCGGCGCTGGACTGTCGGTGCGGGTTCCTGATTGCCGAAGGAGCGGGGCTGGCCGGCTTCCTCGCGGCGCATTTCACGGCGCAGCGCCTCGAGGCGGCTGTCGATCGATCCGGCGGCTGCCGGCTGCGGATCCTGCGGCGCGTAGCTGCGCGGCAGCATGTCCGGGCGGTAGGGCTCGTTCAGTGACATCGACGGCGTGGCTGCGGCCGGCAGCGGATAGGCCTGGCCTTCCGGCGGCTCCTCGTCGTCGAACAGCATGTCGCTCTGGACCGAGGCGTTGTAGCTGTTCTGGAAATTCGAAATGTCCGGGCCGGCGGCGCCGCTGACGGCGCGCATGCGGGTGACGATCTTGCGCAGATCGACGGTATCGGGATCTTCCTCGGACTGCTTTGCCGTTGCGCCATGGGCTTTCGGCAGCAGGTTCTGCGCAACGCGCGAGAAGCGCATGCGCATGGGAACGCTGATCGCCTCACCGAAGGCGATCGCTTCGCCGTTGCCGATCGAGGAGATGAAACTGGTCGTCGAGATCGACGAATTCGGGATCGCCGAGCGGATGATTTCCTGGTCGCGGTCGTTGGACAGACGCATGGCAAACAGCGTCGAGCACTGCGACAGGATCGTCTGGTCGAGTTCGCCCGGGCGCTGGGTGATGATGCCGAGCGAGACGCCGTATTTGCGGCCTTCCTTGGCGATGCGGGCGATCGCCTGGCGGGTCGGTACGAAGCCGAGCGTCGGGTCGGCCGGAATGTAGCGGTGCGCCTCTTCGCAGACGACCAGCATATGGATCGCGCCTTCGCTCCAGAGGCCGATTTCGAAGGCCATGCGGCAGAGTACGGACGCGACGGAGTTGACGACTTCCGATGGGATGCCGGAGAGCTGGAAGGTGCAGATCGGGCGGCCTTCGCCGGGGATGCGGAAGATCTGCGCCACGGTCTCGACAATCGTGTCGGAGATCGTGTTGTTGGAGAACATGAAGTGGTAGCGCGGGTCGTTGATGGCGGCGATGATGCGCATCTTCAGCGATCGCAGGAACGGCTTTTCGGCGCGGCCTTCGAGGCGGCCGATGCGCTCGTCGATCAGTGCCAGGAGATCGGCCATGCGATAGGGCACTGGCGTATCGGCGGTGATCGAGCTTTTCTCCGTCGTGCGGCGCACCAGCGAGCTGTCGCTGCCGCGGAAGGCGCGCTTGGCCTCCGGCATGATGTCGCGCAGCATGTCGAGCTCTTCCGGCACCGGCGGGCGACCGCGGAAGACCACTTCGGCGAATTCCTCAAGCCGCATCAGCCAGAAGGGCAGGTCAAGCGTGTCGGTGTCGATGACGACCGAATGCTTGGGGAAGGCCGCGGCAAATTCGTTATGCGGATCGAGGATCAGCACGCGCAGCTTCGGATCGGCCTCGATCGCCTTGTGCAACAGCAGCGACACCGCCGTCGACTTGCCGACGCCGGTCGAGCCGACGATGGCGAAATGCTTCGACAGCATCGAGGGCACGTGAATCGCCGCGTCGATGCTTTCGTCCTGGGTGAGGTTGCCGATCACGGCGGTCGCGCCAGCACCGGCATCATAGATGCGCATCAGGTCGGCAGAGCGGATCCGGTGGGCGATGGCGCCGAGATAGGGATAGCGCGAGATGCCGGTCGAGAATTCCTCGCGGCCGTCTTCATCGACGCGGACTTCGCCGAGGAGCTCGGCCTCGATGCTGAAGCCGTTGTCTTCACCTTCGCCCCACATGTGGGAGCCGGTGTTCATCTGATAGACGAGGGCGACGACGCGGTTGCGCCCGACGCTGATCGAAATCAGCCGTCCGACGGACCAGAGTTCGGTGAGATCGGTGCCGCCGCCTTCGGCGATTGCGGCGATCGTCGTGCGGGAACCGCTGCATGCGACGACACGGCCCAGAAAGCGGTTACCCCGCGCCTGGCTATCGCGGCGGTCATGCTCGCCGGCTTTCCCTGACGTCTGCAAGTCGTTGTTGAGCAACGGCCTACTCCCTGCGTTAGCGATCCAAGATATGACTTATCTTTTAATAAATGGTTCCGGCCCTTAATTCTGGAGGGTAAGAACCTGTAGATGGCGCTGCCGGACGCGTCGTTTTTTTATTTCGGCAAGCGTTGACGCTGCGAAATTTTCTGTCTATCACTTGCGCCCATGAAAATCGCAGCAGCTCTTATTGTGGTGGGAAAGCGCATGGGCAGGATGGTGTAACCATCCGGCGATAGCCACCCATGCGCTAGATGACAGGCTCCCTCAGGGGCCTTTTTTTATGCCTGAAATTCAGGCTTGCCGACCACAAAACTTAAATCCCAGCAGTCAGAACGGAACAGAGAAATGACGGGCACGGACAATCAGACGGCAGATAGCAATCGGATGACGGGAGCGGAGATCGTTCTCCGGGCGCTGAAGGACAACGGCGTCGAGCATATCTTCGGATATCCGGGTGGTGCCGTGCTTCCGATCTATGACGAGATCTTCCAGCAGGACGAGATCAAGCACATTCTCGTCCGCCACGAGCAGGGCGCCGGCCACGCGGCCGAAGGCTATGCCCGCTCCACCGGCAAGGTTGGCGTCATGCTGGTCACCTCCGGTCCGGGCGCGACCAATGCCGTCACGCCGCTGCAGGACGCTCTGATGGATTCCGTCCCGCTCGTCTGCCTCAGCGGTCAGGTTCCGACCTCGCTGATCGGCTCCGACGCCTTCCAGGAGGCCGATACCGTCGGCATCACCCGGCCGTGCACCAAGCACAACTGGCTGGTCAAGGACGTCAACCAGCTGGCGGCCATCATCCATGAAGCCTTCCGTATCGCGCAGTCCGGCCGTCCGGGTCCGGTTCTGGTGGATATTCCGAAGGACATCCAGTTCGCGACCGGCACCTACACGCCGCCGTCCGCCCATGTCATCCAGAAGAGCTACCAGCCGAAGGTCCAGGGCGATCTGAGCCAGATCCAGGCAGCGATCGAGCTGATGGCGACGGCGCGCCGTCCGATCATCTACAGCGGCGGCGGCGTCATCAATTCCGGCCCGGAAGCCTCCAAGCTGCTGCGCGAGCTGGTCGAGCTCACCGATTTCCCGATCACCTCGACGCTGATGGGTCTCGGCGCCTATCCGGCATCCGGCAAGAACTGGCTGAAGATGCTCGGCATGCACGGCTCCTACGAAGCCAACATGGCGATGCATGATTGCGACGTCATGGTCTGCATCGGCGCTCGTTTCGATGACCGTATCACCGGCCGCATCAACGCCTTCTCGCCGAACTCGAAGAAGATCCATATCGACATCGATCCGTCGTCGATCAACAAGAACGTCCGCGCCGACATTCCGATCCGCGGCGACGTCGGCAATATCCTTGAGGATATGGTTCGCCTGTGGCGGGCTCTGCCGAACAAGCCGGCGAAGACCCAGACGGCGGACTGGTGGGCCGATATCGCCCGCTGGCGCGCCCGCAACTCCTTCGCCTACACGAAGAACAACGACGTCATCATGCCGCAATATGCGCTGGAGCGTCTCTATGAACTGACCAAGGATCGCGACACCTACATCACGACCGAAGTCGGTCAGCACCAGATGTGGGCCGCGCAGTTCTACGGCTTCGAGAAGCCGAACCGCTGGATGACCTCGGGTGGCCTGGGCACCATGGGCTACGGCCTGCCGGCAGCGCTCGGCGTCCAGATCGCCCATCCGGAAAGCCTGGTTATCGACATTGCCGGCGATGCCTCGATCCAGATGTGCATCCAGGAAATGTCGGCGGCGATCCAGTATGACGCGCCGATCAAGATCTTCATCATGAACAACCAGTACATGGGCATGGTGCGCCAGTGGCAGCAGCTCTTGCACGGCAACCGCCTGTCGAACTCCTATACCGAAGCGATGCCTGATTTCGTCAAGCTCGCCGAGGCCTATGGCGCCGTTGGCCTGCGTTGCGAAAAGCCCGAGGATCTCGATGCGACCATCCAGGAGATGATCGACGTCAAGAAGCCGGTCATCTTCGATTGCCGCGTTGCCAATCTCGCCAACTGCTTCCCGATGATCCCGTCGGGCAAGGCACATAACGAGATGCTGCTGCCTGATGAAGCGACTGACGAGGCCGTTGCCAACGCCATCGACGCCAAGGGCCGTCAGCTCGTCTGATCGAAGTAGAGGAAACAAGACCATGAACGCACACCTTCAACCCACCGGTTCCGCCTACTTCATCTCCCCCGAAACGGCTGCCGCCGAGAGCCATACGCTCTCGGTACTGGTCGATAACGAACCGGGCGTTCTCGCCCGCGTCATCGGCCTGTTCTCCGGCCGCGGCTACAACATCGAAAGCCTGACCGTTTCCGAGACCGAGCATCAGGCGCATCTGTCGCGCATCACCGTCGTCACCCGCGGCACGCCGCAGGTTCTCGAGCAGATCAAGGCGCAGCTGGAACGCATCGTTCCGGTTCACCGCGTCGTCGATCTGACGGTGCGTGCCCGCGAGCTCGGCCAGGACCGGCCGATCGAGCGTGAAGTCGCGCTGATCAAGGTAGTCGGCGAGGGCGATGCCCGCGCCGAGACGCTGCGCCTTGCCGATGCATTCCACGCCAAGGTGGTCGATGCCACCGTCGATCACTTCATCCTGGAAATTACCGGCAAGTCCTCGAAGATCGACCAGTTCGTCTCGGTCATGAAGCCGCTCGGCCTCATCGAAGTCTGCCGCACGGGTATCGCGGCGATGAACCGCGGCGCGCAGGGCATGTAAGCCCAACGCCGATTACGGAATTCAGCGAGCGCCCGGGTTTGAAGCCCGGGCGTTTTCATTTTGTGTCACAACATCTCCAGCGAGGATTTCCGCGCCGGTGGCGGGAAGGCGGCGTCGAGGGCGGACCAGTCCTCGTCGCTGAGATCGAGGGAGACGCTTTCGCGGTTTTCGCTCGTGCGCGCTGCGGACGAGGTCTTCGGGATGGGGATGACGCCGTCGCGTTCGAGCAGGAAGGCGAGCGCCACCTGCGCCGGGGTCGCCTGATTGGCCTTGGCGATGCGGATCAGTTCGGGCTTGTGCAGGATACGGCCCTGTTCGATCGGCGAATAGGCCATGACCGGCACGCCGTATTTCTGGCACCAGGGCAGCAGATCGTATTCGATGCCGCGGCGGGCGAGATTGTAGAGCACCTGATTGGCGGCGCATTTGCGCCCGCCGGGCACGGAGAACAGCTCCTCCATGTCGGCGGTGTCGAAATTCGAAACGCCCCAGGCGCCGATCTTGCCGGCGTCCTCCAGGTCCTCGAACGCCTCGACCGTCTCTTCCAGCGCGTGCTCGCCGCGCCAGTGGAGGAGATAGAGGTCGATGCGATCGATGCCGAGGCGCGAGAGGCTGCGGTTGCAGGCCTCGATCGTGCCGGTGCGGCTGGCATTGTGGGGATAGACCTTGCTGGTGATGAACACCTTGTCGCGCTGGCCCTTGATGGCGCGGCCGACGATGCGCTCGGCACCGCCTTCGCCGTACATTTCGGCGGTGTCGATCAGCGTCATGCCGAGATCGATCCCGGCCTTCAGGCTCGATATCTCGCGTTCGGATTCGGTGCCCCGTTCGCCCATGTTCCAGGTGCCCTGACCGAGCGCGGGCACTTCGATGCCGTTGGGGAAGGTGATGGTCGGGATCGGGTCTTCCTGCATGGCTTTGCCTTTCCGGGTTGTGATGACGGAGATTGCGCAGATACTCCATCTTTCAAGCAATTGTGTCACGGTGACAATCATCTGCTGGCGATGGAAAAATAGGACAGTTAGGCTGACCTAATAAGCGGATCGCGGCAACAAGCGGTCGCTCTGGGAGAAGACGATGCCTTTGGACACTTTCGCAGCCCTGGTGCTGTTTGCCTTCACAACGTCGATCACGCCGGGGCCGAACAACATGATGCTGTTCACCTCGGGCGTGAATTTCGGTT
The DNA here is from genome assembly GCF_040546565.1 of Rhizobium sp. OAE497. Taxonomy (NCBI): domain Bacteria; kingdom Pseudomonadati; phylum Pseudomonadota; class Alphaproteobacteria; order Hyphomicrobiales; family Rhizobiaceae; genus Rhizobium; species Rhizobium sp. OAE497. The sequence continues at coordinate 2,226,401 of NZ_JBEPOA010000001.1, read as the reverse complement.
TCCGCCGGACGATCCCGCATATGCTGGGAATCGGCGCGGGCTTCCTGTCGCTGCTGCTGGGCGTCGGTCTCGGGCTCGGCGCGCTGCTGCATACCGTGCCGCTGCTCTATACCGTGCTGAAATTCGCCGGTGGCGCCTATCTGCTGTGGATCGCCTGGAAGATCGGTTCGTCGCGGTCGCTGAGCGAGGGCAAGACGAGTGCGGCGCCGATGTCCTTCCTGTCGGCGGCGGCCTTCCAGTGGATCAATCCGAAGGCCTGGGTGATGGCGGTGACGGCCATGGCGACCTATACCAACCCGGACGTCTATTTCATCAGCGTGCTGATCGTCGGCTTTGCCTTTGCGCTGGTCAATGTGCCGAGCGTTTCGACCTGGGCAGGGTTCGGCTCGGCGCTGCGCGACTGGCTCTCCGATCCCAACAGGCTCAAGTGGTTCAACATCACCATGGCGCTTCTGCTGGTGCTCAGCCTGTGGCCGATGCTGAAGTGATTTTCGTGGCTTGGCGCGGGAGCGGCAAGCGCCTAAACAGGATTGCAAAGCGCGGAGGGGACAGTCATGCACGATCACGACGACGATCACCATCATCATGGTCACCACCACGATCATGACCACGGGCACGATCATGACCACGACAACCGCTATACCGACATGCAGGCGCGTGTCAGGGCGCTGGAGACGGTGCTGACGCAGAAGGGGTTGATCGATCCCGCCGCGATCGACGCCATCGTCGAGACCTACGAGACGAAGATCGGGCCGCGCAACGGGGCGCGGGTGGTTGCCAAGGCCTGGAGTGATCCGGCTTTTGCCGACTGGCTGAAAAGAGATGCGACGGCGGCGATCGCCAGCCTCGGCTATACCGGCCGCCAGGGCGAGCATATGCGCGCCGTCTTCAATACGCCCGATACCCACAATCTCGTCGTCTGCACGCTGTGCTCCTGCTATCCGTGGTCGGTGCTCGGTCTGCCGCCGGTCTGGTACAAGGCGCCGGCCTATCGCTCGCGCGCCGTCATCGATCCGCGCGGCGTGCTTGCCGAATTCGGCGTGACGCTGCCGGAGGAGAAGAAGATCCGCGTGTGGGATTCGACGGCGGAGCTTCGCTATCTCGTCATTCCCGAGCGCCCCGTGGGCACTGATGGCCTCGATGAAGAGGCGCTTGCCGATCTCGTCAGCCGCGATGCGATGATCGGCACCGGCATTGCCGCAGCACCGGGAGCGGCCGCATGAACGGCCCGCACGATCTCGGTGGGCAGATGGGGTTCGGGCCGGTGGCGCCGGAGCCGAACGAGCCATACTTTCATGCCGAATGGGAAAAGCGGGCGCTCGGCGTCGTGCTGTCCTGCGGTGCCTTCGGCGCCTGGACGATCGATGAAAGCCGCCACGCCCGCGAGAGCATTCCGCCGGCGCAATATCTGTCGGCCAGCTATTACGAGATCTGGACGCGGGCGCTGGAAGTGCTTCTGGAGCGCCACGGTTTCGCGACGCAGGCGGAGATCGCCGATGGCCACAAGCGCGATGACGGCGCTGTGCCGAAGCGGGTGCTGAAGGCCGATATGGTGGCTGGCGTGCTGGCCAAGGGCGCGCCGTGTGATCGGCCGGTTCAGACGGCTGCGCGCTTTGCCGTCGGGCAGGCCGTGCGGACGCGGAACTTCAATCCGGAAACCCATACGCGACTGCCGCGCTATGCGCGTGCCAAGACCGGCATCGTCGAGGCCGTGCAGGGATCCTTCGTGTTTCCCGACGATCACGCCCATGGAAAGGGTGAGAACCCGGAATGGGTCTATACCGTCGTCTTCGATGGCGGCGAGATATGGGGCGAGGGCGCCGATCCGTCGCTGACGGTGTCGATCGATGCCTGGGAGAGCTATCTTGAGCCAGTGTGATCAAGTGTCACCGCTGCGGGACTCGCCGCAGCTGCCGAAATCGGCCGAGGGCGATCCGGTGTTTCCGGAGCCCTGGGCGGCGGAGGCTTTCGCGATCACCGTGCATCTGCATGAGCGCGGCTTGTTTGCCTGGAGCGAGTGGGCGCAGACGCTGTCAGCCGAGCTGCACAAGCCTGGACGCGCCGTCGATGGTGCCGACTATTTCGATTGCTGGGTCGCTGCCTTATCGCAGATCGTCGCCAGCAAGGGTGTGACGGATGCCGCGACGATCCTGTCGCTGCAGGAAAGCTGGCAGCGCGCCGCCGAAGCGACGCCGCATGGCTCACCGATCGAGCTCGCCAACGATCCCCAACGCTAGGACGGAAACTGCCGGTAGCACTCCTCGGCGATCTGTCGCAGCAGGTCGCGGGAGATTTCGCCGGTGACGGCATAGCCGAGCTCGCCGTCGATCCAGTAGAAGGTCTCCAGATTGTCGGCAGAGGCGAAACGGAAGCTCGTGGTGCGGTTGCCGGCATTGCGGCCGACCAGCACCGTCAGGCGCTCGCCGCCCTGATCCTCATACATGAACATCGCGCCGGGCTTGCCGTCGACGGGCAGCAGGCGGCCGCCGACGAGGTGGAAGCCGAGCGCCTGCAGATCGGGCACCTTCAGGTTCTGGATCGCCAGCCGCTTGCCGAGCCAGGTAGCGAGATGGGCTTCCTCGTTGGCAAAGACCTCAACGGGGTGGCGGACCTCGCTGGCATAGACGAGGAAGGCGTTCTGGGCCTGTTGCGGCAGGGTCTCGGACGCCGTGAGCTGCAGCTCAGGCCGTTCGAACAGGGCAGGACCGTAATGGCCGCTCAGTGCACCGGCGGCGAAGATCGCGGCGATGGAGGCGGCGATTGCGGCGCGGCGGGGCCATGACGGGCGGGCGCTACGAGGCGTAACGAGCCGGGCGTCGTCAGGGCGGGCCGCGGCATAGGGACCGAACATCTTCTGGATTGCGGCACTCTGCGATTGCCATTCGGTTACAGTGGCGGCCTCATCGGGATTGTCCTTCAGCCACGCCTCGATGCGGGCACGGTCGGCCTCCGCCAACTGGCCGTCGGCATAGGCATGCAGGTCCGCTTCGGTCACGGTCGGGTTGGTCTCGCTCATTTCGGTCTCCGAAGCGTAATCACATTATCGGCCTTCATTCTTTCGGCAACGCGCTGGCGGGCGCGCGACAGGCGCGACATCACCGTGCCGATGGGGATGTCGAGGGCGGCGGCAACCTCGCTATAGGTGTAGCCCTCGATGACGACCAGCATCAGTACCGCGCGGTTTTCCTCCGATAGGCTGTTCAGCGCATCTTCCAGGCGGGCGCGCTCCAGCGGATCGGACGGCGTCTCGGGTGAGGCGACATTCTCTGCCGTATCGAGATCGACGGTCATGCTGCGCGGGCCGGGGCGGCGGGCATTGCGGTAGAGATTGGTCATGATCGTCAGCGCCCAGCCGCGCAGGTTCAGGCCGCGCCATTGCGAGCGGCGGGCGAGCACCTTTTCGACGCAGTCCTGCAGCAGATCCTCGCCTTCGGCATCCGAGCGGGTCAGGCTTCGCGAATAGCGCCGGAGCGAGGGGAGGAGGGCCAAGATCTGGCCCTCGAATGTTTCGGGTGCGGGTGTTTTCACGCGCGGATACTCAGGGCTTGGCAAGATCCCAGTTGCCGCCGACGCCATCGCCGGTGATATCGCCCTTCTTCTTGTCCTTGACCCAGAAGTAGAGCGGCATGCCGTCCTTGGCCCACTGTTTCGTCCCGTCCTTGCGATCGATGACCGAATATGCCCCATCCGCCTTGGCATCGCCAGCGGCAGCAAGCGGCGGCCAGTTCTTGGCGCAATCGCCATTGCAGTTGGACGTGTCCTTGGCGTCCTTCTTGAAGGTGTAGAGCGTCATGCCGTTTTCGCCGGCGAGCACCTTGCCCTTGGCGGATTCGACGGTCTGGACGGGCGCGGCTGCGAAGGCGGCGGTGGCAGCGGCTGCGGCAACGGCAAATGCGGTTGCGAAAGTTACGATCTTCATGTGGGTCTCTCCTCACGTTCGGCAGGCTTTCTTGCTTTGCCGGACATGAGACACGCGGGGCGGCGATTTTATTCCGCGCTGTCACGCATTTCTTTCGAGGGCGTCCCAGAGCGTGGTTCTGTTGAAGCGCCAGTGTTCTGGCGGGGTGGAGTATGCATCGCGCGCGGCGATGACTGCCGCGAGCAGTTCCTCGGCATCGCGGCGCTTCTGATCGACGGCATTGGCGGCGATCAATCGCGCCAGCTCTTCGGCGCGCGTAGCCTCGATCTGTGCTGCCGCCAGAATGGATTTCCAGGTTCGTTGCTTGAAGAAGATCGCCCGGGCGTTTTCATCGAGGATCCGCTGTTCCTCATGGCCGATCAACCCGCGGGCCAGCATGTCACCAAGCGTAGATACGACGTTGACGAGCGGTTCGCTGAGCGAGCGGTAGCCGAGCTCGCCCGGCGCATGCAGCTGGGCGACGGCGCTGTCGTCTTCGAGCGCGCCGCTGGCATACATCTCATAGATACGGCCGATGCCGGTCATGCCATAGGCGGCGCATTCGGCGGCGCGGAGCGCGCCCATGCTGGCGGCGCCGAAGACGCGGATGCCCTGTGACAGGGCGAAGAGGATTTCCTTGTGCCAGATGGGGGCGGCATATTCGAAATAGCCGTCGATGATGCCGATGACGGTCGCGCCGTCTGTCACCGCGCGGAAGACGTCTCCCTGCGATGCAGGAGGGCGGACATCGATCTCGCCGCCTGCAAGCTTTCCGGCATCCGGGAACGTCGGGCCGACGAAGACGGTCTTCATAGGAACTCCATCGATCGCGAGATGGCGCGCGGGCCAAAGCGGTGCTTGCGATTGCCCTCGGGATTTTCGAGCGCGGGGACGAAGACTTTCGAGACGGCGACCGGCAGGCCGGGCTCCTGGAGCTCGATGGCGATGGCGGGACCGAGGCCTGTGGCACTCAGTTTTTCGAGGGTCAGGGCGAGGAGCGCGCAGGCGCCCAACGGGAGGTCGTTGTTTGCGATCCCCACGTCTCGAACGTGGGCGGCGAACAGGGCTCGTGTCGCTTCAGGCAGCGGCCGTGCAAAAACCTCTGGCAGGATGTCGTCCCGGGCGCCGCTGATGAAGGTCAGGCGTGATTGTGCGGCTTCGGTGATGGCGCGGATGGCGGAGCGGGCGGGATTGGGGTGGCAGCCGCATCCGTGGGTGACATCGACGAAGCGGACATGTCTTGCCTCGGTGACATTGCCGGGGCCGAGCAGGGCAGCGATGCAGGGGATGCCGATATCGCTGGTGACGTCGAAGAGGCGGAGCGAAAGACCGACCGTAGTGATGCGCTGGCAGAGGCTGTCGATCGCCGGATCACCGAACGTTTCAGGTGCCAGCGCTTCGACCTGGCTCGCTGGCGTCATCTGCCACAGGGCGTAGGCGTCGCGTTCGATGCGTTCGAGGAGAGCGTGGAGCCTGGCTTCCTCGACGGTGTTGCCGGATGCGAGACCGTCGGAGGATTGCCAGAAGCGGCAGTCGTGCCGGGTGCGGTCGAGCGGGATCGCGTCCCTGGGGACGTAGATGGTGGCGCCGTCCTCAAGGCTCGTGCCGGCGACCCATTCCAGTCGCTTACAGGCTTCGATGTCGTTGTGGCCGGCTGCGATGAGTTCGTTCAGCGGATGCCAGCGGGCGCCCGATGCGGAGAGTTCGGTACCGCTCGAGAGCCTGCCCGTCAGATGCGGCTCGCCCGCTATCGCGCGCTCCAGTGCCTCCATGGCGGCGGACACTTTTGCGTCCGTATCGGTGAGACCCTTGCCCTGGTTGATGACGATCGAGCGGGCGTTTGGAACGATGGCGTTCCAGACGGGGATGCCGATACAATCGAGGCCGGTGACGCGGGCGAGGCGGGTGATACCGTAGCGGAGGAGCAGTGGAGCGATGCGGGCGAGCGTTTCCTCCGGCGCGCAGGCGCGGTCCGAATAGATGCCGGAATTCTGACGCTCTGCCTCCGTCACATCCCTTCCTTCTGATATCAGGGGCCGTTGACCAGCTTCAGGATCAATGTCTGGACGTTGCCGCCGTCGCCCATCTCCACCTTGTCGAAATCCCTGCCCTGCTGGCGCTGGTGGCCGGAGAGCTCGCCGAGGCGCTGCTGCAGGGTGACGCGGATCTTCTTGCATTGCGGATCATCGGCTGCCGTCAGGCCGAAGCTGAAGGCCTCGATCTCTCTGACCATTTCCTTGATCGTCTCGCCGTGCCAGTGCTCGTGCATCTCGACGCCTGCAAGGAAGCTCTGCCAGCTGGCCTTGACGGCGAGCGGCAGGTCGCCCGAGGGCTTCGGCAGCGTGTAGATGATGATCAGCTTGGGGCGTGCCACCGTGATCTTGCAGGCATTGTCCGGCTGCACCTCGTATTTGCGCGTCCAGGTCAGCTTGAAAGTGGTGTGCGCGATCACCCGGCCGTTGCCGGCGGCGGGGCCGCGCTCGCCGATCGACTGGTAGAGCTCGGCACCTGTCCGGCCCGATATCGCATAGGTCTTGATCTGCTCGACGGGCTGCCAGTCCGCGTGGGCGGCGGCGGGCATCGCGAGCGATGCCGTGATCAGAGCAAGGCCTGCAATATTCTTCACGCGATTCCCCTTCGATGCGAGCTCTGCAAGACTAAGGGCGAGGGCGGCACCTTTCAATCTCGGCGTTGCGCAACTGAGAGGCGTTTTCGCCTTGCGTCCGGCTCGCGAATCCTGCCAAGTCGCTCATCATGCAATTTGCTCCGCAACAGGATGAAGCCCTGAAGGCCGTTTCGAAATGGCTGAAGGAGGGCAGGTCACCGCTCTTCCGCCTTTTCGGCTATGCCGGAACGGGCAAGACTACGCTTGCGCGCCATTTTGCCGAGAATGTCGATGGCGACGTGCTGTTTGCGGCCTTCACCGGCAAGGCGGCGCAGGTTCTGCGCTCGCGCGGCGCGTCCAATGCGAAGACCATCCATTCGCTGATCTACCGGCCGCGCGGCGAGGAAGCCGTCGAGGACGAGGAAACCGGCAAGACCTCGATCGCGCCGATGTTCACCATCAACCGGCAGAGCCCGGTCGCCAAGGCGGCGCTGATCATCGTCGACGAATGCTCGATGGTGGACGAAGCGCTCGGCAGGGATCTGATGAGCTTCGGCACGCCGATCCTCGTGCTCGGCGATCCCGGCCAGTTGCCGCCGGTTTCGGGTGGCGGTTATTTCACCAATCAGGATCCCGATTACCTGCTGACGGATATTCACCGCCAGGCCCGCGACAATCCGATCATCAAGCTCGCCATGCAGGTGCGCGAGGGCAACGAGATAATGTATGGCGACTATGGCGCCGCGCAGGTGATCTCGAAGAACGAGGTCAATCAGGCGCTGGTCATGGATGCCGACCAGGTGCTTGTCGGCACCAACCGGACGCGGCGGCGCTATAACCAGCGGCTGCGCGAGCTGAAGGGCTTTTCCGCCGATTATCCGCAGACCGGCGACAAGCTCGTCTGCCTGCGCAACGACCCGGCCAAGGGGCTGCTCAACGGCTCGCTCTGGCAGGTGATGACGTCGTCGAAGGAGACGACGAAGCCCGGTATCAACCTGCTGATCCGCCCCGAAGACGACGACATGGATCGCGGGGCGGCGAAGATCAAGCTGTTGAAGCAGGCCTTCGAGGATGTCGAGGGCGAAATCCCCTGGAATACCCGCAAGCGCTATGACGAGTTCGATTACGGCTATGCGCTGACCGTCCACAAGGCGCAGGGTTCGCAGTGGAACAATGTCGTGCTGTTCGACGAAAGCTGGGCTTTTCGCGATACGCGCGAGCGCTGGCTCTACACGGCGATTACCCGCGCGGCGGAGACGCTGACGATCGTGCGGTAGTTGGACAGGCGTGGCGGCGCCGTTCCTGTTGGGATGTCTCCGTCAAACCTGGACGATGCCGAGCAGGACGGCCTTGGCGATCGCCTGGAAGCGGTTGTTTGCCCTGAACTTCAGGATGATCGCGGATTCGAGCGCCTTTGCCTCGTCGTGGGTCAGATCCAATGCCCTGGCGATGCGTTGCGTCGAATAACCCTCGGCCATCAGCGACAGGCAGCGGCGTTCCTTGTCCGAGAGACCGGCCGGATCGTCGTTGTCGTTCAGCGGCGGCATGTCGCCCTGGGCGTCGAGATCGAGCAGGTCCCCAACCTGCTGGAGCTGGCGGTGCAGGGTGGACATTTCGGCCGTCAGCTCTCGCTTACGGACGCCGAGCGCCTCTCGGAACATCGCTTCGGCCTCGTCCTGCGAGCGGGCGCGGCGCAGCTCGTCCATCAGATCCTGGATGACGGCGATCGGCATGCCGGTTTCGCGGCAGACGTTGATGACGGCCATGCGCATCACGTCGTCCTGGCCGTAGACGCGCATCAGGCCGATGCGGTTGGCCGAGAGCAGGCCCTTTTCCTCGTAGAAATGTAAGGTCCTGTGGGTGACACCGAATGCATTCGCCATGTCGGCGATGGGCACCGGTCCATCAGGGAGATCCGGCGGCAGCGCGGCAGAAGGCAGGAACCGGTATTTGGACCGGGCCTCCGAAGCGTTGCCGGCGGCAGCAAACATGCGTTTGGAACCGTCTGGCATGAACCCTCCTAGGGCATACTGTTGCACCTCATGCGGTTGCCAGTTGCTTCGACGGCGCTGTGGAGTGGGGTTTTCCTCGAGGCGTTCTTGTCGTTGGGTAAGGAAGCAGTACGCGGCGTACTAAACTCGAACCATATTCTTCACGTTATGCGTGAACGGTCTTTTTTGTAAGTGCTAAAAATAATCGTTTTTAAATAGGATAGCAATGAGGGCCGGAATGCCCGGAATGCCGAGAAAAGATAGCCGGATGCCGTTTGCGGGAGCGAAAAGATTTCTTCCAGCTGAACGGGAAATACTCAAAGCGGTACGGATGACATCACGCAGCGTGAAGCATCACAGATTTGCATGCGGCCATCTGCGAATCTCGTTGGCCTTGAGGGCGCCATTGGCATAAAAGCGGAGCACGCCCCGACACCGAATGGATCATCGCCATGCCGACAACGCTTTCCGTGAACCTCAACGCCATCGCCATGCTGCGCAATCGCCGCGACCTGCCGTGGCCGAGCGTCGAAGCGCTGGGGCGGATCGCGCTGAAGGCGGGAGCGAGCGGGCTGACTGTGCATCCGCGCCCGGACCAGCGGCATATCCGCTTTTCCGACCTGCCGGTGATCCGCAACCTGATCGACGACGAGTTTCCGGAAGCCGAGTTCAATATCGAGGGCTATCCGACCGAAGATTTCCTGGAGCTCTGCCGCAGCGCGGCGCCGGAGCAGGTGACGCTGGTTCCCGATGATCCAACGCAGGCGACATCCGACCATGGCTGGAATTTCCGCAAGGACGAGGCCCTGCTCACGGACGTCATTGCCAAGCTGAAGAAGATGGGCACGCGCGTTTCGCTGTTTGCCGATGGCGACGGCGATGTCGAGGCGGTGAAGATCGCCAAGGCGGTCGGCGCCGATCGCATCGAGCTTTACACCGGCCCATACGGCGGCTGCTACGATGCGCCGGAGCGGATCGGACCGATCCTCGAAGGGCTGGGAAAGACGGCGGATGCGGCGCTGGCGATCGGTCTCGGCGTTAATGCCGGCCACGACCTGACGGTCGCCAATCTGCCGCCGCTGGTGAAGCGCATTCCGAAGCTCGCCGAAGTTTCGATCGGCCACGGCCTGACGGCCGACGCGCTGGAATATGGCATGGCGGAAACCGTCCGCCGCTTCTGCCGCGCCTGCGGCCAGAAGGTCTGATGTGAAAAGCCCGCCGCGGTGGTGCGCGGCGGGCTCTCCTTCAGCACTCTTTTCACCTGCAATTAGGCGGTGAGCGCTGCCTTGCGGTCTTCGATGAACTTGCGGAGCGTCTGCGGCTCCTTGCCGGTCAGCGTCGTGAAGTCGCCGCTGAGGCTGTCGAAATTGCCGGCGCGGATATTGGCGTCGGCCGATACCAGCATGTCGACGACGAAGGACGGCAGGCCGGCGCCGGTCAGGCCGCCGGAAAGCTGCTCGTCGGTGACGTCGATCACTTCGAGCGGGCGGCCGGTGATGGCGGTGACGGCAGAGGCGACATCGGTGATCGAATAGGACGTCGATCCCGTCAGCGTGTAGGTCTTGTTCTCGGGCTTGCCGACGAGGGCGGCGGCGATGGCGAGGGCGCAGTCTTCGCGGGTGATGTAGGGCACCTTGCCGCCCTTGGTCGCCGTGTACCACTTGCCGCCTTCGAGATTATGCGGCAGCGACATCATGAAATTGTCGAAGTACCAGGCGTCACGCAGGATCGTGTAGGGCACGCCGCTTGCCTTGATGGCATTCTCGGTGCCGAGATGGTCGGGCGCGAAGGTGACCAGCGATTTGTCGGGCGAGGGCATCGACGTATAGGCGACATGCTTGACGCCGGCCTTTGCAGCGGCGTTGACGGCAGCGGTGTGCTGCTTCAGGCGCTGGCCGGGAACGGCGAGCGCATCGGTGCTGATGATGAGAACGGTACCGGCGCCCTCGAAGGCGGAGACGAGGCCGGCGGCATCATCGAAATCGGCCTTGCGGGTGGCGACGCCCTTGGTGGCGAGATCAGCGAGCTTCGACGGATCGCGGGTTGCGGCGATGATCTTGCTGGCCGGAACCTTGTAGGTTTCGAGCAGGTGGTGGACAACGCGCTGGCCGAGCTGGCCGGCTGCGCCGGTGACGAGAATGGTATCGCTCATGGTCTTCCTCTTGGTGGTCTCAAAAAGAGAGTAGCTCTAAAATAGGAATTGACCGCGTTCTGTAAAGAAGGCAGTTTTGGCGCCATACGTTACCAAAAGGGAACCACCCCATGAGCGGCGCGGTCGTCAACCTGAAAAGCAAAGCGGCATCCGGCATTCGCCGCGAGATCGATTTCGGCGAGCTGAATTTCGATAACTGTCCGGTCCGGGACATGATGCAGCAGATCGGCGGGAAGTGGTCGACGCTGATGATCGAGGCCTTGTCGGCGCGGCCCTATCGCTTCGGCGAGCTGCGGCGGAAGATCCCGGATATCTCGCAGCGCATGCTGACGCAGACGCTGCGCGACCTGCAGCGGGACGGCTATATCGAGCGCGAGGTTTTTCCGACCAAGCCGCCGAGCGTCGAATATCGCATCACCGATCTCGGGCGTTCGCTCTATGCGACGATGGCGCCGCTGTTGAACTGGGCGGAAGCGAACCATGATGCGGTTCGTGCCGCCCGTCTCCGCTTCGATGCCGCGGAAGGCTGAGACGCGGCTTACTTGCCGCGTCCCTCGGTGAGGAAGAGCAGGAAGGCGAAAGCCGGGAAGCAGAAGCCGATCCAGGCCGTCATCGTCCAGCCGCCCGTTGCATAGGCCCAGCCGCCGAGGGCCGAGCCGATGGCACCCCCTGCAAAGAAGGTTGCCATGAACAGGCCGTTGAGGCGGCTGCGGTGCTCGGCGCTGATCGCATAGATCGCACGCTGGCTGCAGACGAGATTGGTGGTGACACCGAAATCAAGCAGGATTGCGGAAGCCGTCAGCAGGCCGATCGCCACCGTCGAACCATCCGTTGCGAAATGGCTGACCAGGAACGAGCCCATGCCGAGCAGCATGGCGAGCGTCGAGGCGGCCTTGGTCATGCCGCGGTCAGCGAGGCGGCCGGCAATCGGCGAGGCGATCGCACCGGCGGCACCGGCAAGCGCGAAGACGGCAATGCCGTTCTGCGTAAAGCCGAAGGCGGGGCTAGCGAGCAGCAGCGGTGTCGTCGTCCAGAACAGGCTGAAGGCGCCGAACATGCCGGCCTGGTAGAGTGCGCGGCGTTGCAGGACCCGCGAGGTCAGCGCCAGGTGGCCCATCGAGGCGAGCAGTGCGCCGTAGCTGAGCTTCGTATGCGGCTTGCGAACCGGCAGTGTGGCGCGCAGCAGCAGGACGAGCAGCACCATGATGACGGCGGTGACGTAATAGACCATGTGCCAGGACGAGGCCTCGGCGACAAAGCTGGCGAAGGGCCGCGCCAACATGATGCCGCAGAGCAGGCCGCTCATGACATTGCCGACGACGCGGCCGCGGCTTTCATCCGGCGCCATATGGGCGGCGAAGGGCACGACGACCTGAACGGCGACCGAGGAAAGGCCGATACAGAGAGAGGCGAGCAGGAAGAGCGAGGGCGTGGAGGCGAACGAGGCGCCGACGAGGGCGACGGCGGAGGCGGCGATCAGCACAAGCACGAGGCGGCGGTTTTCCAGGAGGTCGCCAAGCGGAACGAGCAGCAGCAGGCCGAGGCCGTAGCCGATCTGGGTGAGCGTGACGATCAGGCCCGTGGCGGCCGGGGTGAAGCCGAGATCGGCGCTGATCGGGCCGGCCAGCGGCTGGCCGTAATAGAGGTTGGCGGCGACGAGGCCGCAAGTGGCTGCGAACAGAAATGTCATCAGCGACGAGATTGCCGGGGAGGCGGCCGTCTCGTCCGTTGCCGAGGAAATGCTCATAAGAACTCCAATATGCGGATCTGGGGGAGGATCGGTATAAAAAGTCGGTTCAGGCCACCCGTTTCGGGCGGGTGGAATCAGGTCAGTAATTTCATCGCGGTTTCGGCCACGGCATTCATTTCGGCCGCCGTGCTGCCGGTCTTGCCGACGATGCGCATGCCGTTCATCACGCAGAGGAGGCTGATCGCCGCTGCGGCCGGATCGACGGACGGCGAGATGGAGCCGTCGGCCTGACCGATAATGATGAGATCGAGGATGAACTCCTCGTTCGACGTATAGGCATCCTCGATGCGCTTGGCGGCCTCGGCGTCGAAGGTCGAGATTTCATTGGCGCTGCCGACGACGAGACAGCCGCGGCGGCCGGATTCGCCATGCGAGGAGACGGCGTAGAGGCCGAGCAGGGCCCTGAGCTTGTCGCGGCCGGTTTCGGCGCCGATCATGCTTTCGCTGATCTTGCCGCGGCGGATGGCGCGGTAGCGGTCGAAGGCGGCGAGAAAGACGCCGCGCTTGTCCTTGAAGGCCTTGTAGACGCTGCCGGAGGTGAGCCCCATGGCCTCGGTCAGTTCGCTGATCGAGGTGGCGTGGTAGCCGCGTTCGGAAAACACCAGAAGCGCCTTGTCGAGGGCGGCATCCATATCGAATTCGCGCGGGCGGCCGCGGCTGCGGCTTACGTCTTCGGGGGCGAGCGTCGTCATGGTTCACTCAATTAGGAAATGATCGTTTCCAAATCAAGTGAAATTTTTGCGATGCACAAGCGTCAGAGGACCAATCGGTTGGCGCTAGAGGTCGAGGGCCCAGGTCTGGCCGTTCTCCTCCGGGCCGAACATGCGGTGTCTCTCTTCGGAGACAAGCCTGAATCCGGCCTTCACATAGATGGCGCGAGCCGGGTGGAGGACGTCGTTGGTCCAGAGCGAAATCTGCCGGTAACCCTTTGCCTTGGCGAAGCGGATGCATTCGTTGACCAGCGTCTTGCCGAGCCCGAGGCCGCGGGCCGCCTTGTCGACATAGAGCAGCCGCAGCTTGGCGATGCCATCGCCGCCATTGGTGATCAGGATCGAGCCGATGTTGATGCCGTTGCGCTCGGCGATCCAGCAATATTCCATGGCTGGATCGAAATGCGCCAGGAACTTGCCGGCGACTTCGGCGACGAGGCCTTCGAAGCGCATGTCCCAGCCATATTCCTCGGTATAGGCCTTGGCCTGGCTCTGGACGATCCAGCCGATATCGCCGGGGCGGTGAGCGCGGATGATCGGAGCGGGAGACTTGGCCTTGGGGTCGAGCAGCGAGCGGATCGTCTGCATGGCGCCAACGACGCTCTGCGGCTCGCCATCTGCCAGTGTCTCGAAACGTTCCGCAAGCTGGGCGTTGGAGCGGCGGCCGAACTCCTGGAACTGCAGCTGTCCCTTGTCGGTGACGTGGATGATCTGGCTACGCCGGTCGCTTTCGTCGGCTTTGGTCTCGATCAGGTCTTCTGCACGGAAGCGCTTGAGGATGCGGCTGAGATAGGCGGGGTCGAGCTGCAGGTCGGTGGCGAGCGTGGTGGCGCTGATGCCCTTGTGCGAGCCGATCTCGAAGAGGACCCGCGCATCGGTCAGCGTGAAGGGCGTATCGAGATAGGCCTTGTTCAGGACGCCGAGGAAGTTGGTGTAGAAGCGGTTGAAGTCGCGGGCGGCTTCGATGAGGGCGGAATCGGTCATGGACAAAATCTCCTGTCGAAGATTTTGTCCATTATTTATTTGACTGAGTCAACTAAATGCTCAGGCGGCTTTCTGCTTGCGCTCGTTGCCTATGGAAAAGCCAACGGCGGCCTGGGCGTGGATCGCCGTGGTGTCAAAGCCGGGCAGGGGCAGATTGTCGGGGTCGAGGATCAGGCAGATCTCCGTGCAGCCTAGGATGATGCTGTCGGCGCCCTTGGCCTTCTCGCGCTCGATGATCTGCATCAGCTTCTGGCGCGAGCTGTCCAGCACCTTGCCGGCGCAGAGCTCGTTGAAGATGATGTCGTGAACGACGGTCCGGTCTTCGGCTTCGGGAACGACGATCTCGACGCCGAGGTTCTTCATGCGATCGGCATAGAAGCCATGCTCCATCGTGTAGCGCGTGGCGAGCAGCAGCGGGCGCTTGCGGCCCGCCGCCTTCAGCGAGGCTGCCGTTTCGTCGATGATGTGGATCAGCGGCACGGAGATGCGGGCTGCGACCCTGTCGGCAATCAGATGCATGGTGTTGGTGCAGATGAGGATGCACTCGGCGCCGGCGATCTGAAGCTTGAGGGCCACGTCGCCGAGGCGGCGGGCGGCGCCATCCCAGTCACCGGCCTTCTGCATGGCGACGATGTCTTCGAAGTTGACGGAATGCATCAGCAGTTCGGCCGAGGACAGGCCGCCGCAGCGCTCGCGCACCATCTCGTTGATCATCCGGTAATAGACTGCCGAGCTCTCGAAGCTCATGCCGCCGATCAGGCCGATTGTGCGCATTTCCGTTCTCCCATGTCATGTATTCGATGTGCAAATCATGCCGCACACCGCGCGCCGAATGTTTGCATTGTTTCACCGGCAATGCGACATGGCGCTTCCATTTTGCGATAAAATGAATGATCGTGCAAAAATTGAGCGCACGATGGAGGCGAGGCAATGCTTGATGATCGCGACCGCAGGATTCTCGACCTGCTGCAGGCGGATGCCGGGATATCCGTGAGCGAGCTTGCCGAGCGGGTTTCGCTCTCGGTCTCCGCCTGTTCGCGGCGCATCCAGAGGCTGGAGGAGAGCGGCTACGTTGCGCGGCGTATCGTCGTTCTTGACCGGGAGAAAATGGGCGTTCCGACCACCGTTTTCGCACTGATCAAGACCGCGCATCATTCCGACGAATGGATCGAGAGCTTTCGCAAAGCGATCAGCAGCGTGCCGGAGATCGTCGAGGCACACCGTTTGACGGGTAATCACGACTATATTCTGAAGATCGTGCTGCCGCGGGTAGAGCATTACGACGTGATCTACAAGCAGATCGTCCGCAAGATCGAGCTCTTCGATGTCTCCGCCTCGATCTCGATGGAAATCCTGAAGAGTGGCACGGCGATCCCTGTCGGATATGCCGGATAGCTGCAGGGGAGCTATTCGCAAACGTTCATTGAAACTGCCCTGGAAGTGACGACATTAGCGTCGGCTGAATGACGCTAAAGGGGGTTGTCATGAGCGAACATCGCGTCGTCGTTGTCGGCGGCGGTTTCGGCGGGCTGCAGCTCGTCAATGATCTCAAGGGTGCCGGCGCGGCAATCACGCTCGTCGACCGGCGCAACCATCATCTTTTCCAGCCTTTGCTCTATCAGGTCGCCACGACCATCCTGTCGACCTCCGAGATCGCTTGGCCGATCCGTCATCTCTATGGCAACCGTTCCGACGTGACGACGCTGCTCGGCGAAGTCACCGGCGTCGACAGCGCGGCCAAGACCGTCAGCTTGCGCAACGGAATGACCTTGCCTTACGATACGCTGGTGCTGGCGACCGGGGCGACCCATGCCTATTTCGGTCGCGACGAATGGGAGCCGGTGGCGCCGGGCCTGAAGACGCTCGAGGATGCGACGACAATCCGCCGGCGCCTGCTGCTGGCCTTCGAGCGCGCCGAGACCGAGACCGATCCCGCCATCCGCGAGGCGCTGCTGACCTTTGCGATCGTCGGTGCCGGACCGACAGGCGTCGAGCTTGCCGGCATCATCGCCGAGCTGGCGCACAAGACGCTGCCGGGCGAATTCCGCAATATCGATACGCGCAAGACCCGCGTCGTGCTGATCGAGGCCGGGCCGCGCGTCTTGCCCGCCTTTGCCGAGGAGCTCTCGGCCTATGCGCAGCGCGAGCTCGAAAAACTCGGCGTCGAGGTGCATCTGCGCGACCCGGTGACCAATTGCAGCGCCGAAGGCGTGTCGATCGGCGAGAAGTTCATCGCGAGCCGGACGATCGTCTGGGCTGCGGGCGTTGAGGCGTCCGCTGCGGCCAAGTGGTTGGGCGTTGCTGCCGACCGGGCAGGGCGCGCGGTGGTCGAGAAGGATTTGACGGCGCCGGGGCTGCCTGACGTCTTCGTCATCGGCGATACCGCGCAGGTGATCCAGGCGGATGGAAAACCGGTTCCCGGCATCGCGCCTGCGGCCAAGCAGCAGGGTTCCTATGTGGCGAAGGTCATTCGCGCCAGGATCGCCGGGAGGCAGGCGCCTGCGGCCTTCCGCTACCGGCATCAGGGCAGCCTTGCGACGATCGGCCAGAGTGCGGCGATCATGGATTTCGGCAGGATCAAGCTGAAGGGCTGGCTCGCCTGGTGGGTCTGGGGCATCGCCCACATCTATTTCCTGATCGGCACCCGCTCACGCTTCGCCGTCGCCTGGAGCTGGCTGTGGATCTATCTGAGCGGCCAGCACAGCGCGCGGCTGATCACGCAGAAGGAGACAATGCGGGAGGAGAGTTAGGGGCTTTTTGAGGGCGAGGTTGTGCACGTGGCCCCCTCATCCCCGGTGCAACTAGTTGCACCTGAAACCTTCGGGCACCTTCTCCCCGCCGGGGAGAAGGGAACGCGAGATTGCCTCTTGCACCGACTTCCCCTCTCCCCGGCGGGGAGAGGGTAGGGTGAGGGGGGCTCCGGGCGCGACGGGTTGGTGGCGCACGGACTTGGTGGGGCGGCGACTGGTGCCGCCCCACCCTTATTCAATGCATCAGGCCGCTAGCGAGGCGATGTCGATGACGAAGCGGTAGCGAACGTCGCTCTTGAGGACGCGTTCGTAGGCTTCGTTGACCTGCTGGATGTTGATCTTCTCGATCTCGGAGACGATGTTGTGCTCGCCGCAGAAATCCAGCATTTCCTGGGTTTCCTTGATCGAACCGATCATCGAGCCGGAGATGCTCTTGCGGCCGGGGATCAGCGAGAAGGCGTGAACCGGGATCGGGTTCTCGGGAGCGCCGACGACGACCATCGAGCCGTTGACCTTGAGCAGGCCGAGATAGGCGTTCCAGTCGATTTCGGCGCTGACCGTGCAGATGATCAGGTCGAAGGTGCCGGCGAGCTTGGTGAAGGTCTCGGCATCGTTCGTCGCGTAGTATTCCTTGGCGCCGAGCTTCAGGCCGTCTTCCTTCTTCGACAGCGACTGCGAGAGGACGGTGATGTCAGCGCCCATGGCGGCGCCGATCTTCACGCCCATATGGCCGAGACCGCCCATGCCGACGATCGCGACCTTCTTGCCGGGGCCGGCATTCCAGTGCTTTAGCGGCGAGTAGAGGGTGATACCGGCGCAGAGCAGCGGCGCGGAGGCGTCGAGCGGCAGGTTTTCCGGGATCGACAGGACATAGCCTTCCTTGACGACGATCGAGTCGGAATAGCCGCCCTGGGTCGCCGTCTTGCCGTCGGCTTCGACGCTGTTGTAGGTGCCGACGAGGCCGGGCATATACTGCTCGTTGTCGACATCGCGGCTGGCGCAGCCGACGCAGCTGTCGACAAAGCAGCCGACGCCGACGTGGTCACCGACCTTGAACTTGGTGACGCTGGCGCCGACGGCGGTGACGATGCCGGCGATTTCGTGGCCGGGCACGATCGGGTAGACGGCGTTCTTCCACTCGTTGCGGACGGTATGGATGTCCGAATGGCAGATGCCGGCATATTTGATGTCGATGACGACGTCGTCGGCATTCGGTTCACGGCGTTCGAAGGTGAACGGCGTCAACGGCTTGGATGCGTCGGTAGCGGCATAGCCTCTTGCGATTGGCATGGGGTAGTTCCTTCTTTTCAGGAGGGTGGAAGGGATGGCGGACTATGCCCCGGCTCTCGTCACAAGCGGTATAGCGATCCTGCAAGCTTCTTGTACGATCCTGCAAATCTCCTTGCGCCGAAACGCCATCCGCTCCATGATCTGGCCAAGCGCCTGTGGCGTAACATCAAGAAAACAAATGGTAATGTTATGACGTTACATGTTGGCCCCTTCGATGAAATGACATCGATCATTGCCCGTTACGCCAGGAAAGACGGGGATTCCGAGACGGCGATCGAGAATCTGCATGTGTTCAAGGGCAGCTGTCCGACGCGGCTGCAGCACATGGCCTACAAGCCGGGATTCTCGCTGGTGCTGCAGGGGAGCAAGCGGCTGATGGTCGGCTCCGACGTGCATGTCTACGGCGCCGGGCAATATGTGCTGACCTCGCTCGACCTGCCGGTCGCCTCGCATGTGACGCAGGCGACCGCCGATATTCCCTATCTCTGCTTCACGCTGTTCATCGACAGCGAAAAGCTCAGCGATCTCCTGTCGAAGACCAGGATCCAGCGCGTGCCGCCATCGCCTGACGATGCCCGCGGTCTGGTGGTCAAGACGGCGCCGCCGGAGCTGCTCGATGCCTCGGCCCGGCTGCTGCGCTTGCTCGATAATCCGCAGGACATTCCGGCGATGGCGCCGCTGATCGAGCAGGAGATATCCTACCGGCTGCTGAGCGGCCCCGATGGTCCGCGGCTGCTCGACATGACGCTTGCCGAAAGCCAGAGCCACAAGGTTGCCCGCGCCGTCGCCTGGCTGCGCACCAATTTCGTCCAGCCGCTGCGCATCGAGGACCTGGCCGACCATGTCAGCATGAGCGCGTCCTCGCTGCATCACCATTTCAAGGCGGTCACGGCGATGACGCCGATGCAATATCAGAAGCAGTTGCGCCTGCATGAGGCGCGCCGGCTGCTGCTGACCGAGCATGTCGATGTCGCGACGGCGGGATATCGCGTCGGCTATCAGAGCCCGTCTCAATTCAGCCGCGAATATAGCCGTCTCTACGGTCTGCCGCCGCTGAAGGACATCGAGGCGATGCGCGGGCAGATGGCCGCCGAGTAGCGCTTTTCTTTTGATGCGCCGCAGCAACGAATTTCGCTTGACGGCGAAAAGCGCCTCGTTCATAACACGCCGCGAACCGTACCGTACGGTACGTATTGGGGAGTGCTTATCGTGTCTGCCGAAACCTTGGAGCCCAGCGAATTTTCGCCGCGTCAGAACGCCGTTCTGGAGCAGGCGTTGCAGCTTCTCGTCGATGGCGGAGAAAAAGCGCTTACCACCTCGGGCGTGGCGCGCGCCGCCAATTGCTCTAAGGAAAGCCTCTACAAATGGTTTGGCGATCGCGACGGCCTGCTGTCGGCGATGATCGCCTATCAGGCCAGCAAGGTGCGCACCTTCGAGCGCAACGGCGAGCGCCTGACCTCGGCCAGCCTGCACGACCACGTCGTCATCTTTGCCCGCGATCTGCTGGAAGTCCTGGCCGGCGACGTGTCGCTGGCGCTGAACCGCCTGGCGATCGGCCAGTCCCATCGCGATGGCTCCAAGCTCGGCAAGCTGCTGCTCGAACGTGGCCGCCGCCAGATCGACCGCCGCGCCATGGCGCTGATCGATGCCGGCAAGCGGGCAGGGCTATTACGCTTTCATGATGCCGACGAGGCATATCACACGCTTTATGGCCTTGTTGTCTCCGACCTGCATGTGCGCATGCTGCTCGGCGAACCGGGCCTCAAGGATACGGGCCGTCAGGCGGAGAAGGCGGTCACCGCTTTCCTGCGCCTTTACGGCACGGAGAAGGTTCTTGCGGAGATGCCGGCACTCGCCTGATCTCCGCGTCTATCAAACGATGCGACAAGCAAAAGGGAAGGAACTCTACAATGCGCGTCTATTACGATCGTGATGCCGATCTCAACCTGATCAAGTCCAAGAAGGTCGCCATCATCGGCTACGGTTCACAGGGCCGCGCCCACGCGCTGAACCTGAAGGACAGCGGTGCACAGAACGTCGTCATCGGCCTCAAGGCCGGTTCGCCGACGATCAAGAAGGCCGAAGCCGACGGCTTCAAGGTCATGACCGTTGCCGAAGCTGCCGGCTGGGCCGATCTGATGATGATGGCCACCCCGGACGAACTGCAGGCCGACATCTACAAGGCCGACATCGCCGCCAACATCCGTGACGGCGCTGCGATCGCTTTCGCACACGGCCTCAACATCCACTTCGGCCTCATCGAGCCGAAGGCTTCCGTCGATATCGTCATGATCGCGCCGAAGGGCCCGGGCCACACGGTTCGCGGCGAATACCAGAAGGGCGGCGGCGTTCCCTGCCTCGTTGCCGTTCACCAGAACGCTTCGGGCAACGCTCTTGAACTCGCTCTCTCCTACGCCTGCGGCGTCGGCGGCGGCCGTTCGGGCATCATCGAAACCAACTTCCGCGAAGAGTGCGAAACCGACCTCTTCGGCGAACAGGTCGTTCTCTGCGGCGGTCTCGTCGAGCTCATCCGCGCTGGTTTCGAAACCCTGACCGAAGCCGGCTACGCTCCGGAGATGGCCTATTTCGAGTGCCTGCACGAAGTGAAGCTGATCGTCGACCTGATCTATGAAGGCGGTATCGCCAACATGAACTACTCGATCTCGAACACGGCTGAGTGGGGCGAATACGTCACCGGCCCGCGCATCATCACGGCTGAAACCAAGGCTGAAATGAAGCGCGTCCTGCACGACATCCAGACCGGCAAGTTCACGTCCGACTGGATGCAGGAATACCGTGCCGGCGGCTCGCGCTTCAAGGGCATCCGCCGCATGAACGACAGCCACCAGATCGAAGAAGTCGGCGCCAAGCTTCGCGGCATGATGCCGTGGATCGGCAAGAACAAGCTGGTCGACAAGTCGGTCAACTAATCGCTTCTGCGACTGATATTGCGAGAGGCCGGGGCGAAAGCTCCGGCCTTTTTCATTTCCGGACGGTGAGGAAGAGCCAGCGGGTCGGCTTGCCGTCGTAGCCGCCGCCATCGGCTTCCGATAGTGCGATGTCGCGCCAGCCGCCTGCGGTCAGGCACTGCGAGAGCCAATCGGGCGAGGGGTAGTTGTAATAGCGGCCGAAGCCGTCATGTCCCTCGGCTTCGCCGGCCTTGAAGCTGGCATGCAGGGGAGCGCCCGGTTTCAGCGCGCTGTGGATGCGGGAGAAGACGTCTGGCAGTTCGGCGCGGGGAACGTGCAGCAGGCTTGCTTCCGCCCAGACGCCGTCGAATTCGCCGGTGGCCTGCAGATCCTGAAAGCGCATGACGGTCACCGGCCGGCCGATCAGTTTCTCCGCCTGCCTGGCGAGCTCTGCCGATCCATCCGTCGGCGTCACGTCGAAACCCTTGCCCAGCATATAGGCGCTGTCCTGCCCGCCGCCGCAGCCGAGTTCGAGGATTTTTGCGCCTGCCGGGAGTGCGGCGAGGAAGGCGTCGAGGCGCCTTGTTGGCAGACGGCGCTCGCGGGAGGCGTAGATTTCGGCATTACCGTCGTAGAAGGCTGAGGTTTCGTCGTTAGACATGCTGGGGAACCTCTCCAATAGCAAGAAACCGGGCGATGAGCCCGGTTTCGAAGGTGGTTTCGTCCGTTGCGGCTAACGCAAGGTCAGGCCGGAATGAGGCGGGTCCAGCCGCGCTCGTCGTTGGTGGTGCCCTTCTGCAGGCCGACGAGCTGCTGGCGCAGTTCGGTGGTCAGCTTGCCGGTCTGGCCGTCGCCGACCAGGAACTCGCCGCTGGCGTGGCGCACGAGGCCGATTCCGGCGAGAACGGCGGCCGTGCCGCAGGCGAAGGCTTCGACGAGCTTGCCGCTCTTGGCGTCAGCCTGCCATTCGGCGAAGGAATAGGGGCGCTGTTCGACACGCAGGCCCTTTTCCTCGGCAAGCACGATGACGGAAGCGCGGGTGATGCCCGGCAGGATCGTGCCGCCGAGCGGCGGGGTGACGACCGTACCGTCGTTCATCACGAAGAAGACGTTCATGCCGCCGAGTTCTTCGACCCAGCGATGCTCGGCTGCATCGAGGAAGACGACCTGGTCGCATTCCTTCTTGGCGGCTTCGGCCTGGGCCACGAGGCTGGCGGCATAGTTGCCGCCGCATTTTGCTGCACCGGTGCCGCCGGCGGCCGCGCGGGTGTATTCCGTCTCGACCCAGAGCGACACAGCCTTGGCGCCGCCCTTGAAATAGGCGCCAACAGGCGAGGCGATGATGCAGAAGATATATTCCTGCGCCGGGCGAACGCCGAGGAAGGCTTCGTTGGCGAACATGAAGGGGCGGAGGTAGAGGCTGGCATCGCCCGAGGGGATCCAGTTCTTGTCGACGCGGACGAGCTCTTCGACGGCCTTCAGGAAAAGATCTTCCGGTACGGCGGGCATTGCCATGCGGGCTGCCGACTGGGCAAAGCGGCGGGCGTTTTCTTCCGGACGGAAGAGAAGGACGCGGCCGTCATCAGCCTTGTAGGCCTTCATGCCCTCGAAGATTTCCTGGGCGTAGTGCAGCACGGC
The DNA here is from genome assembly GCF_040546565.1 of Rhizobium sp. OAE497. Classification (NCBI taxonomy): domain Bacteria; kingdom Pseudomonadati; phylum Pseudomonadota; class Alphaproteobacteria; order Hyphomicrobiales; family Rhizobiaceae; genus Rhizobium; species Rhizobium sp. OAE497. The sequence continues at coordinate 2,203,724 of NZ_JBEPOA010000001.1, read as the reverse complement.
GCTGGCGGGGTCGAGTTCCAGCGGGCGGCGCGGCGTCACCTTTGCGTCGTGCCAGCCCTTGTCGGCGGTCCATTTCGCCAGGACCATGTGATCCGTAAAGACCTTGCCGAAGCCGGGGGTCTCAAGCGCCTTGACGCGGTCGGCGTCGGAGACGGGAGACTTGTGGAATTCGATTGTGATTTCAGGAGAGGGCGACGTCGCGGTCATTGCTGGCACCTTGGTAGTCCATTGAATAATGCGCGGCACACTACTGCTGCCGCACCTGTTTTGGAAAGGTCTGTTTCAGTGAGTTTCGGCATTTCGTCAGCGAATGATGGCGGGATGCGGCGAATATTCAGGACAATTCGGCCCGGTTTCCTCATCCGTGCTGCTTTCGAGGGCCAATTCGCCCAAACTTGTCACCGGGACAAGAAAATAGGTCAGCATTGTTGACATAATTTCCGTGCCGTGATGATCTGCCAGCATCATAAAAAGAGACTGAGGAAACCCCGATGCTGAACTGGGATGAAATGTTTGCGACGCGCGCGTCACGCATGCGCGCCTCTGAAATCCGTGAACTGCTGAAACTGCTCGATCAGCCCGATATCATCTCCTTTGCCGGCGGCATTCCGGATCCGGCGCTGTTTCCGGACAAGGAGTTCAAGGCGGCCTATGCCGGGATCTTCGATGACGGCGCGGTCAACTCGGCGCTGCAATATTCGGTCAGCGAAGGCTACAAGCCGCTGCGCGAATGGCTGGTGAAGCAGATGGCCGGTCTCGGTATTCCCTGCGAGGCCGAAAACGTCTTCATCGTCTCCGGTTCGCAGCAGGGCCTCGACTATCTCGGCAAGCTCTTCCTGTCGCCGAAGGATACGGCGCTGGTAACGTGGCCGACCTATCTCGGCGCGCTTCAGGCCTTCAACGCCTATGAGCCGTCCTATGACCAGCTGACGCCAAACGGCAACCGCACGCCGGAGAGCTACAAGGCGGCGGCCACGCAGAACGGCGGCAAGGTGAAGTTCGCCTATCTCTCCGCCGACTTCTCCAATCCGACCGGCGAGACTGTCGACCGCGAGGGCCGCGAGAAGGTTCTGGCGCTGGCCGAAGATCTCGATATCGCTGTCATCGAGGATGCTGCCTATCAGAACCTGCGCTACGACGGCGAGGCGATCCCGCCGATCCTGTCGCTGGAGATCGCCCGGAAGGGCCATATCAACGATACCCGCACGATCTATTGCGGCAGCTTCTCGAAGACGCTGGCGCCGGGCCTTCGCGTCGGCTTCATCGTCGCCAACGCGCCCGTTATCCGCAAGCTGGTGCTGATGAAGCAGGCGGCCGACCTGCATTCCTCGACGATCAACCAGATCGCCATTGCCGAAGTCGCCGAGCGCGGTTTTGATGCGCAGGTCGCCAAGATCAAGGCTGCCTACAGCCACCGCCGCGATGCGATGCTGGCAGCACTCGCGAAGCATATGCCTGATGGCGTCAGCTGGACGAAGCCGGAAGGCGGCATGTTCATCTGGATCACGCTGCCGGAGGGCATGGATGGCGCGGCGCTGCTCGCCAAGTCGATCGAGACCACGCGGGTCGCCTTCGTTCCCGGCAAGGCCTTCTTCGCCGACGGCTCTGGCGCCAACACCATCCGCCTCAGCTTCTCGTGCGCCAACGATCAGATGATCGAGGAGGGCATTGGCCGTCTCGGCAAGCTGGTCGCCGGTGAGATCGGCGCGCTTTAGGGCGAATAGTCTGCGTGATTGGTGCGACGCGAGCTCCTGTCGGATACCTGGTTGCATCGACTCGCCTCGCATTGCATCTTCCCGCCGCTTCGGAAGGTTGAGGAACGACGATGAGCGGGATCAAGGTCAGGATGGCAACTCTATCTGATGCCGAGGAGCTGGCGAGCCTGATGGCCGAACTGGGTTATCCGGCAACCTCCGACAGAATGACCGCCCGACTTGAGCGGCTGAGCGGCCGTGAGGACCACGCTATATTTGTCGCCGATGAAGACGGTGCAGTTGCCGGAATGATTGGCTTGTCCGTCTCTCCAACGCTCTACCGGGACGATCTTGATGGTGCCATCGTCGCGCTGGTCGTTTCCTCGAACTTCAGGGGAAGAGGCATTGCCGGATTGTTGGTCGCTCATGGCGAGCGCTGGCTCTATGACCGCGGCGCCCGCCTCGCGACGGTGAAACCCAACTCCCGCCGCGAAGACGCGCACCGCCTCTACAAGCGTTGCGGGTATGAACATACCGGGCTGAGATTTACGAAGGTTCTTGAAAGGCTCGGCGGATAGCGGCTCGCCATGTCTCGATAGCGCTGGTCGCACAGGAAATCGGCGCCTGAGGGGCGCCGATTTCTTTCTCATTTCTATTGGTTCAGGTGCGGGGCGATCAGTTCGAGATCGGCCTCGCTCAGCCGGTCGCTCGCCGTATTGCGCTGGTGCCAGTAGGGATAGAGCAGCGGCGGGACGCTGACGTCGTCGAGGCGCTTGCGCTCTTCGGCCGTCAGCTTCAGGTCGGCTGCGGCGAGATTGTCCTTGAACTGCGCTTCCGTGCGGCCGCCGATGATGACCGAGGTCACCGTCCTGCGGCCGATCAGCCACGCGAGTGCCACCTGGGCTGCCGAGACGCCGCGGCTTTCGGCGATCGAGACCAGTGTATCGACGATGTTCCAAAGACGGTTCTCATCGCGGATCGGCGGTTCCGGCCAGCCGGCGAACTGGCGGGTGCCCTCCGGCGTCGCCTGGTTGCGGCGGTGCTTGCCGGAGAGCAGGCCGGCGGCCAGCGGGCTCCAGACGAGGACGCCGAGGCCCTGGTCGATCGACACCGGCAGTAGTTCGTATTCGGCATCGCGGGCTTCCAGCGTGTAGTGGATCTGCTGGCTGACGAAGCGCTGGTAGTTGTGCTCTTTGGAGACGCCGAGCGCCTTCATGATGTGCCAGCCGGAGAAGTTGGAGCAGCCGATATAGCGGACCTTGCCCTGGCGCACGAGGGTGTCGAGCGCTTCCATGGTTTCCTCGACCGGTGTCTGGCCGTCCCATTCATGCAGTTGGTAGAGGTCGATGACATCGGTCTTCATGCGGCGAAGGCTGGCTTCACAGGCTTCGATCAGGTGCTGGCGCGAGGAGCCGACATCGTTCGGGCCGTCACCCATGCGGAAGCGTGCCTTGGTGGCCAGCATGACGCCGTTCTTGCGCTTGCCGCCGAGCACTTCGCCGATGATCTCCTCGGAGGCGCCGGCCGAATAGACGTCGGCGGTATCGATCAGGTTGACGCCGGCATCGAGGCAGAGATCGACGAGGCGGCTGGCTTCGGCCACATCCTGGCTGCCGGTCGCCTTCGCCCAGCCGACGCCGCCGAAGGTCATGGTGCCCATGGTCACGGTTGAAATCTTCAGGCCGGAACGGCCAAGCAGACGATATTCCATTATCCTCTCTCCCAAATTTAAACGGAAACGCGCAATCTGCCGCAAACAAATAGCGGCTCGGCGTCATGGTCAAGCGCAGATGGCGGTCTTCGACGCGGCATCTTTAGCCGACTGTCACAATCATGTTATTCGGCCTGTCTATGGAACGGCTAACTTTCACGCTCAGGGATATCACCATGAAGAAGAAGCTCTCCGCTCTCGCTGCGCTGATCGCGGCCGGTCTCGTCTCCGTTTCTGCCCATGCGGGCAATCTGGTGCTCTATACGAGCCAGCCGAACGAAGACGCGCAGGCGACCGTCGACGGCTTCATGGCCGCAAATCCCGACATCAAGGTCGACTGGGTGCGCGACGGCACGCCGAAGATCATGGCCAAGCTGCAGGCCGAGATCGAAGCCGGCAATCCGGTTGCTGACGTCCTGCTGATCGCCGATACCGTGACGCTCGAGCGTCTCAAGGAAGCCGGCAAGCTGATGGCCTACAAGTCGCCGGAAGCCGCCAATTACGATGCGGCGCTCTATGACGCCGACGGCTACTATTATTCGACCAAGCTGATCACCACAGGGATCATGTACAACACTTCGGCCTCGATGAAGCCGACGAGCTGGAAGGACCTGACGAAGCCGGAAGCCAAGGGCCTCGTCAGCATGCCGAGCCCGCTGACCTCGGGTGCGGCGCTGATCCATGCACAGACGCTGGCCGGCGTTTCGGGTCTCGGCTGGGATTACTACAAGGCGCTTGCCGATAACGGCGCGACCGCTGCCGGTGGCAACGGCGCCATCCTGAAGGCCGTCGCTTCGGGCGAAAAGGCTTACGGCATGGTCGTCGACTACATGCCGATCCGCGAGAAGGCCAAGGGCGCGCCGGTCGAGTTCGTCTTCCCGGAAGAAGGCGTTTCGGCCGTGACCGAGCCGGTCGGCATCCTCGCCAACGCCAAGAATGCCGATGCAGCGAAGAAGTTCGTCGACTACGTTCTCTCCGAAAAAGGCCAGGAAGGCTTCCTGAAACTCGGCTATATTCCGGCCCGAAACGGTATGAAGCTGCCGGAAGGCTTTCCGGCGCGCGACAGCATCAAGGTGCTGCCGATCAATGCCGCCGAGGCGCTGAAGAATACGGATCAGGATCTGAAGACCTTCTCGGGTATCTACGGGTCGAATTGATCGAAACCGGATAGTCGATGCAGGGTTACGTTCGTCCGGGAAACAGCCAGCCAGCCTGGCTGTTTCCCTTTATCATTCTGGTGGTGCTTGTTCTGAGCGTCCTGCCGCTGGCGCGGCTGGCGGTGGCGGGCATCGCTGCGCTGTCGAATGGCGGGGCAGGGGCGGTGCTCGGCGACCCGGCGCTCTGGTCGGCAACCTATTATACGCTGGTGACGGCAGTGTTCGGGACCATCATCTCGCTCGTCATCGGCTGCGCTTTCGCCTTTTTGCTGACGCTGACGGATATTCGCGGCAGGGGGCTGATCAGCTTCCTGTTCGTGTTGCCGATGATGATCCCGCCGCAGGTGACGGCGCTTGCCTGGGTGCAGATGTCGGGGCCATCCAGCCCGCTTCTGAAGGCGCTGCATATTGCCCCGCCGCTCGGAACGCCGCAGCCGCTCTATTCGGTCGGCGGCATCGCGCTTCTCTACGGTGTCCAGCATGCACCGCTCGTCTATCTGGCGCTGCGGGCGGGGCTGATGAGCCTGCCGCGCGACGGCGTCGAGGCGGCCCGGCTTTCCGGCGCCTCCAGCCTGCGGGTGTTTCGCGATATCATCCTGCCGCTGTCGCTGCCCGGTGTCATTGCGGGTGCGGCGATCTCTTTCGTCTCCTGCACCGGCAATTTCGGCATTCCGGCGATCCTCGGCATTCCGGCCTCGATCTATACGCTGCCGACGCTGATCTTCTCGAAATTCTCGGCTTTCACCAGCCGCACTTTCGGGGACGTGGCGTTGCTATCGGCGATCATCGCGCTGATCTCGGTCGCGGGTCTCGCCATCCAGGAGCGGGCGCTTCGCGGGCGCGACTACCGGGTGCTCGGTCTCTCCGGGGCGACCGCCGCCTTCGAGCTCGGCGGCTGGCGCCACGTCTTCACGCCGCTGCTCTGGATCGTGCTGTTCTTTATGCTGGCGGCGCCGTTCTTCGCGCTGGTCGCGGGCGCGCTGGTTCCGGCATACGGCGTGCCGCTGACCTTCAAGACCATGTCCTTCCACGCCTTCTCGGAAATCCTCTTCCGTCAGGCGATCACCCGCACGGCCTTCGTCAATTCGCTGTCGCTGGCGGCCGGTGCCGCCCTGTGTCTCCTGGTGGTGACCGTGCTTGCCGCCTATGCGCTCAGCCGGCGCCGCGATCTTCTGGCGCGGCTGGTTTCGAGTGCGATCGAGATACCCTATTCGCTGCCGGGCATCGTCATTGCCGTGTCCTTCATTCTGGTCTTTGCGGCGCCGCTGCCGGTTGTCAACGTCACGCTCTACGGCACGGTCTGGATCATTCTCGTTGCTTATCTCTCGAGCTTCTTCGCCGTCAGCCTGAAGCCCGTCGTCAGCGCCTTTCATCAGCTCGATCCGGCGCTGGAGGAGGCCGCGCGTCTTGCCGGAGCCGGCTTCTTCCGGCGGCTTGCCGATATCATCGTGCCGCTGATCGCATCGGCTGCCGGTGCCTCCGTCATCCTCGTCTTCCTCATTGCCTGCAACGAGCTGACGATCTCGGCGCTGCTCTGGTCGGCGGGGACGCAGACGCTGGGTGTCGCGATCTATAACCTCGACGACAGCGGCAGTTCGGATCTTGCTTCGGCGCTCTCCGTGTTGGTCGTGCTGATGGTCGTTTTCATGATGCTGCTTCTGGAACTGATGGCAAAGCGGCTGCCCAAGGGAGTGGTGCCGTGGCGAAACTGACGCTCAATCAGGTCAGCAAGGATTTCGGCACCGGGCGTGCGGCCGTCAGCGGTCTTTCGCTCGATGTGCGCGACGGCGGCTTTCTGGCGCTGCTTGGTCCCTCAGGCTGCGGCAAGACGACGGTTCTGAGGATGATCGCAGGCTTCGAGACGCCGACGGATGGTTCGATCCATCTCGGCGAGCGGCTGCTTGCCGATGCCTCGCAATCGCTGCCGCCGGAGCGGCGCAACATGGCGATGGTCTTCCAGTCCTATGCGCTCTGGCCGCATATGAGCGTTGCCGACAATGCCGGATATCCGCTGAAGGTGCGCGGCGTGAAGGGCGAGGCCTATCACAGCAAGGTGCGCGAGGCGCTGGCGACGGTGCGGCTCAGCGATTATGCGGACCGGCGCCCGGCCGATCTCTCCGGCGGCCAGAGGCAGCGCGTGGCGTTGGCCCGCTGCCTGGTGACATCGCCCGATGTCGTGCTGCTCGACGAGCCGCTCGCCAATCTCGACCGGCACCTGAAGCAGGAGATGGAGGAGACGTTCCGCGAGTTCCACCAGCGCTCCGGCGCGACGATGATCTATGTGACGCACGACCAGAGCGAGGCGATGGCGCTGGCGACCGACGTTGCCGTGATGTCGGAAGGGCGCCTGCTGCAGGTGGCGGCTCCTGCCGAGATTTATGCGCGGCCGGAGGGGCGGATGGTTGGCGGGTTGATCGGCCGTGGTGCTATCTTGCGAGTTGCGTCACCTGCCGGAGACAAGCGCCAGCTTGATTGGGATGTGATGCGTGCGGCGCTAGAGGCTACCGGTACGGGCGGTGACATGAGCGATATCCTCGTGCGGCCCGAGGATGTGGTGATCGGCGGGGAGGGCGTTCCCGCTCTCGTCGACAGCGTGCTCTATGAGGGCGAGCGCTATGCGGTGAAGCTGTTGCTTGGCGACGGGCAGATCCTGCGCGCCTTCAGCCGCGAGCGGGTTTCGGCGGGCGATAACGTGATGGTGGCGGTGCGCTCGGCCTGGCGGCTCTGATCGGGCTTCGGCCTTCACGGACGCAATTTTCGCCTGTACCAATGGCGAAGCAGCATGCAAACGGGAATGCCTGATGTCGCTTCGCCTCGCTACCTTCAATGTCGAAAATCTGATGACGCGTTTCGACTTCACCGGCTTTCGCAACCAGCTGCGCCAGGACCGGGTCATCCAGCTCTTCGAGGTGCGTAGCGAAGGCGTCTACCAGCAGCTGGAGCAGGCGCGCGTGATCGCGGCGACCGACGATACCCGCCAGATGACCGCCTTGGCGATCGCCGATGCCGATGCGGATATCCTCTGCCTGCAGGAAATCGACAACATGGCGGCGCTGCAGGCCTTCGAATACGGCTATCTGTTCCGCATGGTCGGCAATGGCTACCGGCAGAAATATCTGGTCGAGGGCAATGACAGCCGCGGTATCGACGTTGCCGTGCTGATGCGCGAGGAGACGCGCGACGGACGCAAGATCGAGCTTCGCGACATCAAGAGCCATGCAATGCTGACCTATCGCGATCTCGACCTGTTCGACGAGACGCTGGGGCAGCATGGGCATATCGACGACAAGATCTTCAAGCGCGACTGCCTGGAGCTCGATCTCCTGATCGGCGGCGTGCCCTTCACGCTCTATGTCGTGCATTTCAAATCGATGGGCAGCCCGCGCGATGGGCTCGATGGGCGGCAGGCGACCATGCCGGTGCGCCGCGCCGAGGCGCGCGCCGTGCGCCGGATCATCGAGAACCGCTTCGGCGCCGGGCAGACGGCCACGAAGAATTTCGCCATCTGCGGCGACATGAACGACTACCAGGAACGCGTCGATGTCATCGGCACGCGCCGCAACGGCTATCGATTCGAGCACAAGAACGAGGCCGAGAGCGCGCTCGATGCCTTTAGCGACGACGGCTTTGCCGAGAACGTCATGCGCCGCCGCGACGAAATGGATCGCTGGACGCTCTACCACGCCCGCGGGCCGCAGGAGCAGTGGCTCTGCCAGCTCGATTATATCTGGCTGTCGCCGGCGCTTGCCAGCGTCAATGCCGGGCGCCAGCCCGAGATCATCCGCCACGGCCAGCCTTTCCGCACCGTCTTTCCGCCGGGCCAGGAAGTCGAGCGCTATCCGCGCACCGGCTGGGACCGGCCGAAGGCCTCCGACCATTGCCCCGTAGTCATGACATTGGATTTGAAATGAACTCGATATTTTCAGAGGAGTTTGGCGGCTGGCCGCCGGAGCAGACCGTATTTCCCGTTGCCAAGGTCGACCTTCGCGTTCTCGACGGCGAGCATCCCTACAGGGTCTCCAGGCGCGACGAGATCGCCGCCAACTGGGAGGCCGAGGTGAAGGCCAATCCGGCCCTGTTCGATGGGCGCATGGTGTTTCAGCACCGGCTGGCACTTGGCGAGGATGGGATCAGTGGGCAGGGATATGTCATCCCGTTCTCGACTTTCATGTATTGGCGGCGCCAACAGGACCGGACGGGCGGCATGCACCTGTTCGCCTATCCTGTCATCGAAGCCTCCGACAACGCGCTGGTGGCGATCCGCATGGGCGCGCATACCGCCAATCCCGGACAGGTCTACTTCGCCGCCGGCTCGCTGGAGCCTGAGGATATCGCATCCGGCGTCTGTGACCTCGAATTCAACATGCGCCGCGAGGTGCTGGAGGAGACCGGTCTCGATCTCGCCCGCTCGACGCCGGGCGACAGCTACTATGCCAGCCGCTTCCGCCGCACCGTCACCGTCATGCGGCTGTATCGTTTCGATCTGACTGCGGACGAGATCGTCGAGCGGATCGCGGCGCATACGTTGGTGGCCGAAGACAAGGAAATCGCCGGTGCGGTGGCGATCCGTTCGGCCGACCACTCGGCCTATCCGTATAACGTCGCCATGCTGCCGGTCATCGATTGGTATTTTGGTAATCCAGACAAAACCTAAAACCTTGCACTCGTTTCGCCGGTCGGGCAGGTTGGCGGTTCGATGACCGATTCAAGGAGGCCGATGTGGCGCGCAGCTACAGCGTCTACGATGTGTTCACCGACCGCAAGCTCGCCGGCAATCCGCTGGCCGTCATCTTCGACGGCGAGGACCTGAGCGACGAGGCGATGCAATCGATCGCCCGCGAAACCAATCTGTCGGAGACCGTCTTCGTCCAGAAGTCGGCCAATCCCGCCTATAGCGCCAGGATCCGCATCTTCACGCCGGGCCGAGAGCTGCCTTTTGCCGGTCATCCGACCGTCGGCACGGCAATTGCGCTTGCCGAGCGCACCCATGGTGGTGATGCGACGCTCGATCTCGTTTGCGTGCTGGAAGAAAATGTCGGGCCGGTGCGCTGTGCGGTGCGGCTGCGCGAGGGCGTCGCGAGTTTTGCCGAATTCGATCTCCCGCGCAAATCGCAGCAGATCGCCATGCCGCTTGAGAAGCTCGGCATCGCCAACGCGCTGTCGCTGAAGGTGACGGAGGTCGGATTCGAGAATCACGTTCCGTCGATCTGGAGCGCCGGCGTGCCGTTCCTGCTGGTGCCGATCCATGACGTCGGTGCGGCCCAGCGCATGGAGTTCGATCCGCAGCTTTGGGAAAAGACGGTGCCCTTCGTCGATGGCGCGCTGGCTTCGGCCTATATCTACTGCCGCGGCGGGGTGAACCACTCGGCGAAATTCCATGCGCGGATGTTTGCGAGCGGAATGGGGATCGTCGAGGACCCGGCGACCGGTTCTGCGGCGGCTGCACTCTCCGGAGCGATTCACCATTTCGACCGTCTGCCTGATGGTCATCATCCAATCACCATCGAACAGGGTGTGGAAATGGGCCGTCCCTCGATTATCCACCTTCACATGGATGTCGAGGCTGGAGCGATCTCAAACGCCCGGATTGGCGGCCAGGCAGTGCGTTTGGCCACGGGTTCGCTCGACCTTTGATTTCATTGCATTTCAGCCATGCAGAAAAAAATCGAAGAATTTTTCGAGGGGCGCTAGACAAGGTCGAATATCCTGTTTATACGCCCCCTCACACCGCGCCGAGAGGCACGGGACACCGAGCGGAAACGCAAGGGAATGGGTGATTAGCTCAGTTGGTAGAGCAGCTGACTCTTAATCAGCGGGTCGTAGGTTCGAGCCCTACATCACCCACCATCTTCTCCTTGAAAAGATTGAAGATAAAGCGCCGCAGCGCCCCACCAGGGGCGCTGCGCTTTTGCGTTTTGGAAGGCCGCTAGCGCGGGAATTTATTGTAGAAAGATTCCGGATCGTAGACGCAGGCGTAGTCGAGAACGCATTGCTTTCCGGTGGCGTCCCTGAGGCTCGTGGTCGCCCATTTGTCGCCCAGCCGGCACTGCGATGGCGGGTGGCGGAAACTGCGGCCGCCGATGCCGATCCGAACGAAGACGGCCGGATTCTGGCGGATGATTTTCGCGAGTTCGCTGCAGGTGTGGTCGCGGGCCTTGACCTCGATGGCATCCAGGGCGAAGGCGGCCGACGGCAAAAGCACCGCGGCGGCGAGTGCGGCGATAACGATCTTCATATGCGGATTCCCTCTCATGCGCGGCGGCAGGAATTGTCTCTGGCCTCCATCATCAGATGGTTGCGTTTTCCGGCCAGACAAGCCCGTCAGCGCGCGATCGCGGTGCGTCTGATGTAGCGGGCGCAGAGAGCCAGCAGGATGACGCTGAAGGCGCAGAATACGCTTCCGCCCGCCGCCCTGTATGCGAGCACGCCAGCGACGCCGCCAAGCAGGAAAAACAGCACTGTCGCTGCATGCAATGTCAGGCGGCGGACGATCTGCGGGCGCTCTGGTGCGGCCTTGCCGCCGATCAGCAGCGCGAGGCCGACGCCGATATCGGTGGCGATGCCGGAAACATGGGTGGTGCGCACGCGGCTGCCGGAGATGCGCGTCGAGGCGGCGTTCTGGATGCCCATGGTGAAGCTGAGGAGCCCGGCGATAGTAATGCCGTTCGCGGCCGGTCCGGTGCTGCCGGCATAGAGCCCCACGGCGAGCAATAGCGCTGCTTCGGAGAGCAGCGTCAGGGCATAGATGTTGGCAAGCCGCCGCAGCTTGCCGATCTCGATGAACAGCGAGGCGCTGAAGGCACCGAGAACGAACATGACGACGATCATCAGGAAGGCGAGAGCGGCGCTGAATTCGCGGACCGACATGTGATCGGAGATCATCGAGACATTACCGGTCATGTTGGCGGAGAAATAGCCGAAGGCGAGGAAGCCCGCGCTGTTGACGCCGCCCGCCACAAAGGCGAGCACGGCTGCGAGAAGAAGATCGATCTTGGATGTGCGGCTGTCGCCTTCGTGGACCAGCATATCGGGGAAGCTCGCTGAAACGCCTTGAGAGCCCTCAGTCAGCCGTGAGTCTGCGATCGGCGCAAGCCGTGAAAATCATGGGGCAGATCAGGCGAAGATCCGCGCATCGGCGCCGGCGGCGTCTTCCTGGCGGTATTCCCAGCCATCAGGGGTGATGCGGCGCCAGGTGGGCCGTCCATCGCTCGTATAGCTGCCGTCGATCGATTTGCGGGGCGGGAAGGGCGCGGCACACTGGTGCCAGATATAGCTGTTCGGCGGTGGTGGATTCAAAAACCTGGTCAATCGCTTCAACATGGCGAACCCCGAGGGTGGTGAGGCCCGCCGCGTTAGGGGTGAGGCGGGCCTTTGAACAGGAGGACATACGCAAAACTGACGCCTCGTCATGGTTGTAGCATCGATGTCGGAAAATCCAGCGTGACACGGGCGTGACATTGGCATTTGCGCGGTTACGTTGAATAAATCGTAGCGAAGCTGCGGCCGCTATTGATTTCGGCACAGTTGGTAACATCTTCATCCCATTGCCAGTTTCGACACAGGGGATATCAATGCCGAAGTCCGCCCTCGCTTTTGTCTGCCTTTCCGCTCTTCTTTTGTCTTCCTGCGGGAATACCGCCTGGGGCCTGAAGAAGGACGGCCAGGACGCGAGCCATGCCATGGACAATGCCACGCATCGCGTTCTCTCGGCCGGTGCCAAGAAGTAGCGCCGCCCGGCCTGCAGGCGGCGCCCTTCGGGCGGCCGCCTAACGCATCGGCTGCGGCGTCGGCGCGCTGATCGTGCTCTTCGACGAGAACAGCACGAAGGCGAACAGCAGCACACCCGCAAAGACGATCAGCGAGGAGACGGCGACGAGCGGCTCCATCGCCATATTGCCTTCGAGCATCATGTAGAGCGACGGCACCATGATCACGACGCCGGCCGTATATATGTAATACTGGATCATCGCGATCCGGCGCTCGGCCTTGGCCGGGTTCAGCGCGTAATAGACGCCGAACAGCGCCATGCTGACCCATCCCAAGAGATTACAGTGCGCATGCGCGCCGATCACCGTATGATCTTCCGATATCGCCATCTTCAGCCCGATGCCGATGCCGATGATGAAGAAGATGACCGCGGTTTTGAAGTAAAGTTCAGCTAGACGTGGCATGATGTTTCCCCTCCGTTCGTCTGCAATCAAGACTAGCACTTGTTGCGATCCGGGAAAATGCATGCTTTTCTATGAGGAGCTGCTGACGTTTCTTTCCATAAAAAGAAACCCCGCCGGGGGCGGGGCAGCTGGGGAAGTGAGAGTAAAGCGATCTCCATCGCACGATATGAACTAGGGCGGCACGCTTTGCCGGCTACCCCTCATGAGCAGAAATTCCGTGTCCGGTTATGGTTAATTTTTTAACTATATCGGCAGTAGGGTGGAACGGAAGCGAGCTGCTTGCCGTTGTGGCAGCGAACTGGAGGAAACGATGATCTTCAAAATCTTTGCTGCCAAACCCGAAGTCGAAACCGCCGACACCGGCACCTTTGCGGATGGGCATTTCGAAACCCAGCGCATCGACGTCAGCAGCCGGCGTGATGGCCGTTACCGTTCCTCGCACGAGCGTGACTATGGTCCGGGACGCAAGATTGCCGAGGTTCCGCTCGGTCTCGCCTGATCGTCAGGCGGTCTTTTCCGTCAGTGCCCGGAAGGCGAATTTCCGGTTGCACTCACATCTGATGATATAGGTCTCCTGAAAATTGGAGGCCTTTTCCTCGAAGAAGCCGCGCGGCATCTCGTCGATTAGAAATGCCGGATGCTTGCGCGTCGGGTGATCGTCTTCCGAGACTTCTGCGATACCGGTATTGCCGCATTGCGGGCAGGTGAGCTTCTTCGAAAAGCGGTCGCGTGCGGCCATTTCATTTCCTTCCAGATTCACCCGGTCATACAGGCGAACGGCTTTTCAGGAAAGCCGCTCAGGGTGCTGGCGTCTCGATATGCTGTGGTTTCGGCGTCGATCCCGTCGTTGCCGGATCGGGTCCGGGCGATATGGCGACCGTGCCTGCAATGATGACCGCGACAATGGCGCCGGCGATCCCGAAGGTCCAGATCAGCCAGCTGCGGCGCTCCTGCTCGTAGATACGCTGTTCCTCCTCGGCGGGAGAAATATAGGGTTGCCGGCCCTCGGTCCTGTTTTTGTCAGCCATGAAAACTCCGTGCTCTTAGGGGGAACAGGCCGATGCCCGGATTGTTCCCGCCACGGAGCTTCAAAACCGGCTCAGTCGGTGGCGACCGTCGTGACCGCAGGCGCCTGGTTGTCGGAGGAGACGACGGCCGTCGGCAGCGGCGTCCCGCGCTTGCGCTCGCGCACCAGAGTCAGCAGGCCGGAGCAGATGATCAGCGCGATGCCGCCTGCCATCGGCAGGTCGATCGTGTCGTCGAAGATCAGGTAGCCGAAGGCGATCGCCCAGATCATCTGGCTATATTGCGGCGGGGCCACGAGATTGGCCGGAGCGAGGCGGGCGGCGGTCATCAGCAGCACGTTGCCGATCGCGCCGAGAATGCCGTAGCTCGCAATGAAGAACCATTCGCGTGCCGTCGGGATGGCGATGTTGGAGACCATCAGCAGGCCGCTGACGATCAGCGTGCCCAGGAGGCCGGCGCCATAGAGCGACAGGCGCTTTTCCGCCGGACCCATGGCGCGCAGGATGACGATCGAAATCGCGGCGCTGATGCCGCCGATCGCGGCTGCCAGATGGCCGACGGAGAGTTCGCGAAAGCCCGGGCGCAGCACGATCAGCACGCCGATGAAGCCGACGATGACGGCCGTCCAGCGCTGCCAGCGGACATCCTCCTTCAGGAAGATCACCGAGAGGATAGTGACGAAAGAGGGGAGCAGGAAAAGCAGGCAGAAGGCTTCCGCCATCGGCAGCTTGGTGAAGGTGATGATCGAGGCGATGGCGCCGATCGCGCCGCAGGCAAAGCGCAGCATCCAGAGCGTGCGGTTCGAGGTCTTCACCAGATCCGTCCAGCTGTCATCCTTGCCCTTGATGAAGGGGAGGACGACGATGCCGAAAGCGCAGCCGAGAAAGGCAATCTGATAGGCGGGGATCGCACCGTGGAGGATCTTGATCGACGCATCGCTGAAGGCAAAGACGGCGTAGGCCGCGAACGCGACGAGGACGCCGCGAAGCGGCGAGGCAGAGGAGGGCATGACATAGAATCGCGTGAGAGGGATCGCAGCCTTCCATACGCGGGAAATGCCGCCCCAGGCAGGGGCGGCGGCGAATAGCTGCCATGCCGTTTCGGCGGTGCTGTCTGCGCTCAGCGGGCCTCGCTGCGCAGCTGGGCGCCATATTCGCGGTAGATGCTCAGGCAGTCGGTGTAGCTCAGCGTGCCATTGTCGCCATAGACGATATGGACGCTCGAGGCGTCGGTTGCGGCTTGCTCGACGACGAAGAGAATGGCGTCGCCGAGCGATTTGCCCGTGATCGGCAGGTCGCTGCCGTCTTCCTTGGTCATTCCTTCGACGGTGGCTGCAATCTTGCGATGGCTGAAAACGGCGCGTCGGTCTTCCGGCGTCATGAAAATGTCCTCAATCGAAAAGGGGGCGATTTGCCCTTACGATCGATGAAACGCCCGGCGGGGCATTTTGTGCCAAAGAGAGTGAACCGATCACGCAAGATTTGACCTTTCCGAAGCCGGATAAGGGGCGTATGCACGGTCATCCCCTTTTTGCCGGCCGGTCCGCCCCGGGCCATCCGCCGCTGGCGCCACGGAATCGCAATCGCATTGGCTTCTCGATGACCCCGGCTGACATGACAGACAAGATCGACGACGCGGCAAGCGCCCGCCAGGCGAAGATCGTCGCGCTGGTGGTTGCCGTTTCCTTCTTCATGCAGATCCTCGACGGCACGATCGTCGCCACGTCGCTGCCGCAGATGGCGGCAAGCTTCGGGGTGCAGCCGGTGTCTATGAGCATCGGCATCACCGTCTACATGCTGACCGGCTCCGCCTTCATTCCGCTGTCTGGATGGCTCGGCGACCGCTTTGGCGCGCGGCGCATCTTCCTGATTTCCATCGCCGTCTTTACCGGCGCCTCGTTGCTTTGCGGCCTTTCCGGCAGCCTGACGCAGTTCATCATCGCCCGCGCCATCCAGGGCGCAGGCAGCGCGCTGATGACGCCGGTCGGGCGGATCATCGTGCTGAAGAATGCCCGGAAGTCGGAACTTGTGCAGGCGATCGCGCTGATCACCTGGCCGGCGCTGACGGCACCCGTCGTCGGCCCTGTGCTCGGCGGCTTCATCACCACCTACGCCAGCTGGCACTGGAACTTCCTGATCAACATTCCGATCGGCCTGATCGGTCTGTTCCTGGTGATGCGCTTCGTGCCGGAGCAGAAGGAAGAGGAAGCAGGCAGGCTCGATATCCTTGGCTTCATCCTCAGCGCTCTGGGCTTGACACTGCTGCTGACGGCGCTGGAGATTTCGGTCAAATGGCATGGCGGGATGCTGCCCGTCGCCGCGATGTTCGCCGGCGGCGTGCTGTTTTCCTACCTCGCGACGCGTCACTTCCTCGTTGCGCAAAACCCGCTGCTCGATCTCTCGGCCTTCAAGGTGCAGACCTTCGCGCTCTCGACGCTCTATGCCGGAACGGCCTGCCGGGTGGCGATCAATGCGACGCCGTTTCTGCTGCCGCTGCTCTTCCAGCTCGGGTTCGGGATGAGCTCGATTGCGGCGGGCGCCTACCTGCTCGTCTATTTCCTCGGCAATCTCGGGATGAAGACGGTGACGACGCCGCTGCTGGCGATCTTCGGCTTCCGCAACGTGCTGGTGTTCAACGGCCTGATCGCGGCCGGCTCGATCATCGTCTGCGGCTTCTTCACCGAGAGCACGCCGCAGGTGCTGATCTACGCCATGCTGTTCATCGCCGGTCTGTCGCGCTCGATGGAATTCACGGCGCTCAATACGCTGGCCTTTGCCGATATCAATTCGGCGCAACGCAGCTCCGCCTCGACGCTGTCGAGCATGCTGCAGCAGGTATCGCTGCTGCTGGGTGTTGCTGTCGCTGCGGCTGCGCTCAACATTTCGGCGGCCTTCCGTGCAGCGCCGCAGCCGGAGCTTTCGGACTTCCGCTGGGCGTTTCTGACCGTCGGGCTGATCGGCATCGTGTCCTGCCTGCGGTTTGCCAAGCTGCCGCCGGAGGCGGGTGCCGAGGTTTCGAAGCACCGGCGATACTCAAAAAAAGTCTGATTGCGATGGAACCATTTGGACTTACCGGCGTTTATCGCGCGGGTTAGTGCGTCCTCTTGTGTCTTTTCATTCTTAATCGCGCCTTGGCGGATACTACCGCAAGGTGAAGGTACATTGCAGATGGTGTCGTTTGAAATTCGACGGTCGATATATTTCCGGGGACGGGGCGGATTTGCTGCTGTTTACGCACGATGACCGATACAATACGACAATCCAGAGCAGACGATTCGGCCGCCAGGCAGCCACGTTGCTGCGAGGCAGAGTCCGGAGGCGGAATGGGTGACGACACGGTCGATGCGGGCAAGACGATCCGCATCCTCTACATCGATGACGACGATGCGCTCGCAATGCTGATGCGCCGCAATTTGTCCCGGCGCGGTTTTACCGTCGAATGGGCGGAAGACGGCGCGACAGGGCTGAAGCGTGTTGCCGAAGGCGGCATCGATGCGGTCATCCTCGATCACTTCCTCAAGGCCGAAACCGGGCTCGACATTCTGCCGAAGCTGATGGAACTGCCGGATCATCCGCCCGTCATCTACGCCACCGCGTCCGGTGATACGAGCGTTGCCGTCGCCGCCCTGAAGGCGGGGGCTGACGATTACGTTTTGAAGGGCATCTCGCACGACTATTTCGATCTTCTGGCCGCCGCCCTCGAACAGGGGCTGGAGCGGGCACGCTTCCGCCGCGAGACGGCGCAGGCGCAGGAAGTGATCCGCCAGCAGCGTGACCATGCCGAAATGCTGCTCGCTGAAGTCAATCACCGCATCGCCAATAGCCTCGGCCTCGTCGGCGCGCTGATCCGCATGCAGTCGTCGATGACGACGGACCAGGTGGCGATCGACGCGCTGCAGGAAACGCAGATGCGCATCAACGCGATCGCCAGCGTCCACCGCCGCCTCTATACAAACCGCCAGGTCGGCACCGTGCAGATCGACGAATATCTCGGCAGCCTGCTGACCGAGCTCGAGGCGTCGATGCGCGACGACAAGCGGCCGCACCGGGTGGTGTTGGCGGCAAAGCCGGTCAACCTGGCGACCGACAAGGTCATCACGCTCGGCCTTATCGTCAGCGAGCTCGTCACCAATGCCTTCAAATACGCCTATGGCGACGGCATCGAGGGCGAGGTTCGCGTCATCATCGACCAGACCGATGATCTCCTGCGCGTCATCGTCGAGGACGATGGTGCCGGTTTCGATCATGCCGGTCCGGCAAAGGGCACGGGTCTCGGCACGAAGATCCTGACGGCGATGGCCGCTAGCCTGAAATCCGAGCTCGGCTACGACAGGGAACATCGTGGCACGCGGGCAACGCTTGTCTTCTCGATCGGCTGAGCGGCTGACGAAGCGCCGGGGAGGGACGCTTGGCTAAAATCTGTACGCCTGACGAGGTGCTGCGCTTCTGGCTGGAAGAATGTGGCCGTGACATGTGGTTCCGGTCGTCGCTGGCGCTGGACGAGCAGATCATGGCGCGGTTTCGCGACACGCATCTGACGCTTGCCGGCGGCGGCGTCGAGACGTGGCGGGCGACGCCCGAGCAGCGTCTGGCCGCGATCATCGTCCTCGACCAGTTTCCCCGCAATATCTACCGCGCCACGCCGCTTGCCTTCGCGACCGATGCGCTGGCACTGCGGGAGGCGAAGCTCGCGATCGAGGCGGGCGCGGACAAGGCGATTGCGGCGGCGCATCGCTGCTTTTTCTACATGCCATTCGAGCATTCAGAAGTGCTGGCCGAGCAGGATCGCTCGGTGGCGCTGTTCGAAGAGCTGGGTGATGCCGAATATGCCGATTATGCGCGGCGTCACCGCGAGGTGATCGTCAAATACGGGCGCTTTCCACATCGCAATGCGATCGTCGGGCGCAGTTCGAGCGAAGCGGAACTCGCCTATCTCGCGCAGCCCGGCTCCGGCTTCTGACCGGGCATTTTCACATCCGCCTTTCTGTCGCCTTTCTTTGCGATAAGAAGCGGCCTCATTGATTGATAGAATCCTGCGGGGATATTTTGCGGCCCATTCATTTCCTGCTCCGAAGCCTCGTTCTGGTGATGCTGACGATTGCGACGCTGGCACAATCCGCCGGTGTGCCGATGGCGCAGGTCGCCCAGCCAGCCGCACCGGCACCCGCCGCGCAACCGGCGCCAGCACCGGCAGCCCCGCCTGCAGCCGCTCCTGCTCCAGCAGCCGCGGCTCCCGCAGCCGCTGCGCCGCAGGCTGACGCTCCGCTTGCCAATAGCGGGCTCGAACAGGCTCTGAAGGATATCGAGGGCGCCAAGAAGAAGCTTGCCGCCTATCAGGAAAGCGCCAAGACCAATGCCGGCGATGACGACGCGCTGGTGACGCTTGCCGGTCAGGTCGATGAGCTTGGCCGCGGTGTGATCGCGACATCCGTCGGTCTTCGCCCGCGTTTCGATCAGATCAAGAACCGCCTGGCCGAGATCGGCGAGCCGCCGAAGGACGGGCAACCGCCGGAAGCCGAGATCGTCACCAACGAGCGCAATGCGCTGACGGCCGAGCGGTCGCAGATCAACGCGGTGACCGGCGATGCCGAAAACCTCTCGATGGCGATCAACAAGCTGACCAATCAGGTCGCCGAGACCCGCCGCCGGCTGTTTGCCGCGACGCTATTGCGCCGGACCGATGTTTCGATGTCGGTGCTCGACGATGCCGGGAGTTCGTTCCTGGTCGAAGTCGGGAAATTCAATGACGCGCTGACAAGTTGGCTGGTCTTCGTCTGGAAGTTCAAGAGACTGCCGATGTTTACGGCGCTGTTCCTGTCGCTGGCGACCGCGCTCATCCTGCTTTCCGGCGGCTACCGGATTTTCGGCCGGTATCTGAGGCGCGACGACAGCATCGAGCAGCCGAGCTATATCAGCCGCCTGTCGATCGCCTTCTGGGCGACCGTCATCCGCACCTCGTCGCTCGTCGTGCTGCTCGTCACCTCCTATTTCTTCCTCGACAGTTTCAATGTGCTGAGGCCCGACATCGCGCCTGTTGTCGCGGCGCTGTTTGCGGCGATCGGGCTCATCTATTTCGTGCGGCGCTTCACCAATGCCGTCTTTGCGCCGGGTGAGCCGCACTGGCGCCTGGTGCGCCTCTCCAATCGCGGCGCGCAGTCGATCGGCGCCTGCCTGCTGGCAATGGCGATCGTCAACGCGCTCGACTATTTCTTCGGCAGCATCGGTGAGGCGATGGGATCGCCGCTGGTGCTGACGGTGGTCCGCAGCCTGATTGCGTCGATGATTATCGGCCTGATCCTGATTGCCGCCTCCTTCGGCCGCCCGATGCTGGCCCGCAGCGGCGATCCGGATGCGCCCGGCCGCCGCTGGCCGCGCGGCATGGCGATCATCCTCCGGGTGCTCGGTGCCGGCCTGATCATCACGGCGCTGACGGGCTATGTCGGTCTGGCGCGTTTCGTCGCCACGCAGCTGATCATCACCGGCGCCATCGTCGTCACCACCTATATCGGCCTCCTGTCGGGCAAGGCGATCTCGAAGACCGAGACCTTCGGCGAGACTTTCATCGGCCGCTTCCTGATGCAGCGTTTCAAGCTTGGTCCTGTTGCCGTCGACCAGGCGGGGCTCGCCGTTGGCCTGGCGATCTACGCCGTGGCGTTGATGACCGGCATTCCGCTGGTACTGCTGCTCTGGGGCTTCCACATCCAGGATCTGCAGCAGATCGCCTACCGGCTGTTCACCGAGGTTCGTCTCGGCGGCATCAGCATCTCGCTGGTCGGCATCTTCACAGGCATCCTGCTCTTTGCCGGCGGTTATCTCGTCACGCGCTGGATCCAACGCTGGCTCGACGGCAATGTCATGGCGCGCAGCCATGTCGATCTCGGCGTGCGCAATTCGGTCAAGACGGGCATCGGCTATCTCGGCGTCGGCGTTGCCGCCATCATCGGTGTTTCCGCTGCCGGTATCGACCTGTCGAGCTTCGCGCTCGTCGCCTCGGCCCTGTCGGTCGGTATCGGTTTTGGCCTGCAGAATATCGTTTCGAACTTCGTCTCTGGCCTTATCCTGCTGGTCGAGCGTCCCTTCAAGGTCGGCGACCACGTCGTATCGGGAACGGCCGAAGGTATCGTCACCCGCATCTCGGTGCGCGCGACCGAGATCGAGACCTTCCGCAAGCAGTCGATCATCGTGCCGAACTCGGAGCTGATCAACGCTGCCGTCGGCAACTGGACGCATCGCAACAAGGTCGGCCGTTCGGAAATTCCGGTCTCCGTCAGCTACGATGCCGATCCGCAGAAGGTGATGGATATCCTGCTCGAGCTCGTCAACGCCGTGCCGCAGGTGCTGCGCAATCCCGAGCCGCATGTCGAGTTCCTGCGCTTCGGCACCTATTCGCTGGATTTCGAACTGCGCTTCATGCTGGCCGATATGGGCGACGGCCTGAAGGTGCGCAACGGGCTGCGTATCGCCATCCTGCGGCGCTTCCGTGAGGAGGGGATCGAGATCCCGCTGCCGCAGAGCGACATCACCTATCATCGCGACAATGCGACGCCGCCGCTCATCCATGCGAAGGACGAGCCGGAAGAAAATCCTAAGGATAACGAGACAAAGGAAGAGGGCGGCCAGGTACGCCAGTTGCGCGGCAAGACAGCCGATGGCAAGCTCAAGGGCTAAGGGCCTTATTCAGCGGCCGTTCACGGGCGGCCGGCTATAAGGTTCGGGTAATCGGGTTTTCGCTGCTGGGGGCAGCAGCGCCGATATGCTCCTGGGGAGGGCGCGTCAACGCGCCGTTACGAATGGCAAGACTTGCCGCCGGACTGCTTCTTTCCCTCTTCGCCGCCTGGGGCGCATCAGCGGCGACCATCACCAATACAGACCCAGCCGCGGTGGTCCTCGTCATCACCGAGGGCGGCAACAAGGTGGAGATCGTCGTCGATAGCGGCGCTTCCGAAAACCTCTGCGCATCCGGCTGTTTCATGACGACGCCCGACGGCGATCGCATCGGCCTCGATGGCGGCGAGACGATCGAGATCGTCAAGGGTTCGGCGGTCATTAAGTAAAGCGCTTGCGCCCGGAAAGGGGTTGTGGCGGCTTGCGGCCTACGCAGCCCTTGCGGGCGCTTGCGCATAATCTTTTAAGCATAAGCAAAAGAAGGTATTGGGCGGGCGCTGCAAGAACTTCCGGGCGGTTTTCCGGGGCGTTCGATTAATAATTATTCAAATGAATTGATATATCTGTCCCATCGAGGGGCACATTTTCATTCAAAGGTTTGCTATGTCGTTTTTAGGTATTTCGGGAATGCAATATTCCGGCGAAATGTTTGCGGGTGCGCGTATTATTCTTGCCGAGGATTCCAACGTCTTCACGTCGATGGTCAGCAAGCGGCTTAAGGAGCTGTTCGACATCACGGTCGAAGTATGCCGTGACTTCGAGGAGCTGCAGCTCGCCTACGACAAGTCGTCCGATCCGATCACGCTGGCGATCTCCAATATCAACCTGCCGGGCGCCGAAAAGGGCGAGGCACTGGAATATCTGGTCGATCTCAGCATTCCGACCATCGTCTTCACCGGCACGTTCAACGAGACCCTGCGTGACGAGCTGATGGCCAAGGACATCGTCGACTATATCCTCAAGGACAATGTCTTCGCCGTCGATCTCCTGTCGGAATCGATCTGCCGTTTCCTCACCAACAAGCGCCATCACGTGCTGATCGTCGATGACAGCGCGACGGCCCGCGCGCTACTCTCCAGCCGCCTGAAGCGCTATAATTTCCGCGTCAGCGTTGCCGAAAGCGGCGCCAAGGCGCTCGAAATCCTCAAGGCCAATCGCGACATCGGCCTGATGGTCACCGACTACAACATGCCCGATATCGACGGCTTCGAGCTGACACGCCGGATCCGCGCCAATATCGGCTCGCATGAACTGCGCATCATCGGCGTTTCCTCCTCTTCGAACCGGCTGCTTTCTGCCCGCTTCCTGAAGGCCGGCGGGAACGATTTCATGCTGCGCCCGTTCATCGACGAGGAGTTCTATTGCCGCGTCAATCAGAACCTCGACACTTTGCTGCAGATCAAGACGATGAAGCGAGAGCGAGCGGTTGCATAGTTCGACAATCTTCCATGACGGATTGTGGAGGGCCCCCGGATGAACGAGGGCCCTGCTTCCGTTGTTAAGAGAAGTCGAATTTTTGCAATTTCAGGTTATTTTAGAGCCCGCTTGGCTCTTCACCCAATTGGGTGTGTCCGCTATCGTCCGAGCCGTTGTGGAAAGAGTCGATTCGACTCTCTCTTGCAGCACGGGGAGTAGGGGACTGAATGGCTTTCCAGGCGGATTTCAATCGGGACAGTTCCGCGCCGCGTTTCGGCGGCCATAAGATACTGCTGGTTGAAGATTCCCGCATGTTTTCCGCCGTTTTGTGCCATCGCTTCCAGACGGAGCTCGGCCTGAACGTCAAAGCCTGTCCCTCGCTCAAGGCGCTGCAGGAGGCGCTGGCCCAGGATTCGCACGGCTACACAATGGCCGTCGTCGATCTCAATCTGCCGGATGCGCCCTATGGCGAGGCGCTGGACTGCGCGATCGAGCACAAGATCCCGGCAATCGTCTTTACCGCGACATTCGATCTCGAGACGCGCAACCGGATCATGGAGCGCAATGTCATCGACTATGTGCTCAAGGACAATGAATTCGCGCTCGACAATCTGGTCTCGACCGTCCGCCGGGCGATTACCAATCGCAAGACGCGGGTGCTTGTCGTCGATGACGTCGCATCGGCGCGTCAAGTGCTGGTCGATCTCCTGACGGCGCAGCAATATATGGTGGTCGAAGCCAATTCCGGCCTCGAAGCGTTGGCAGCGCTGGAGGCATACAGCGATATCGAGCTGGTGGTGACTGATCATCACATGCCCGACATGAGTGGCTATGAGCTGACGCGGCGCATCCGTCACCGTTTCGGTTCCGACAGGATCCGGGTGATCGGTGTGTCCTCGTCCAACGACAGGATGCTCTCGGCGAGTTTCCTGAAGGCCGGGGCGAGCGATTTCGTCTACCGGCCCTTCGTGGCCGAGGAGCTGCAGTGCCGTATCGCCAACAATGTCGAGACGCTGACGCAGATGAAGCAGCTGCGCGCTGCCGCCGCCTGCGATTATCTGACGGGTCTCTATAACCGGCGCTATTTCTACGATTACGGCCCGAAGGTCGTGAACGAATGTCTGCGGCAGAAGTCGGCGAGCTCGGTCGCCATTCTCGACATCGACCATTTCAAGCGGCTGAACGATACCTATGGTCACGAGATCGGCGACAAGGTGCTGATCGCGGTGGCCGCGCGGCTGGCGACGATCTTCGAGGGCAGCGACAATCTTCTGTCGCGTCTCGGCGGCGAGGAATTCGCCATTCTCTTCCCGATGATGGATTCGCAGGCGGCGACGAAGCTTTGCGACGAAGTGCGCTCGGATCTGTCGCGTCTGAAGGTTTCGGCCGACGACGAGGAGCTGTCGGTGACGGTCTCCATCGGCGTTGCCGAAATTGCCGGCTACGAGACCTTCGAAAATTATCTGAACGCTGCGGACCAGTTCCTCTACATGGCCAAGCACAAGGGCCGGAACATGGTTTATTCGGATGCCCGCATGACGGAAGAAGCGGCGCAGTAGGCGCCGCTCCGAATGTCCAATCCCGCTATTTTCAGGCCGCCAGCGCCTGGCGCGCCGTTGCCATGGTCATCTTGCGTTCGGCACGCTCCTGCTGGGGCGAGCGGTTATAGAGTTCGCGATAACACTTGGAGAAGTGCGAGGCGGAGACGAAGCCACAGGCGACGGCCACTTCGACGACAGGCATCGACGACTGCACCAGGAGATGGCGGGCGCGGTCGAGGCGGATTTCGAGATAGTAGCGGGCAGGCGAACGGCCCATTTCCTGGCGGAACAGGCGCTCGATCTGGCGGCGCGACAGGCCGGCGCCATCGGCGATCTCCAGCAGCGACAGCGGCTCGGCGAGATTGCCTTCCATCAATTCGATGATCGACAGCACCTTGGCGTTCTGGACGCCGAGGCGGGCGCGCAGCGGCAGGCGCTGGCGGTCATGCGGGCTGCGGACGCGGTCCGTCAGGTGCTGCTCGCAGATGCGGTTGACGAGGCTCTCGCCGAAATCCTGGCCGACGAGGTTCAGCATCATGTCGAGCGAGGCGGTGCCGCCGGCGCAGGTATAGAGATTGCTGTCCACTTCATAGAGATCGGCATAGACCTCGGCCTGCGGGAAGGCTTCGGAGAAGCCCGGCAGGTTTTCCCAGTGGATCGCGCAACGCTTGCCATTCAGGAGCCCTGCCTGAGCAAGCAGATGCGCGCCCGTACAGAGACTGCCGACGGCGACGCCGCGGTTATAGCTTTCACGCAGCCAGGCGTTGACCGACTTGTTGTTGAAGTCCTCGACATCGATGCCGGAACAGACGAGCACCATGCTCGGGCGGTTCTCGCCGCCGAGATGACGGCGTTCCTCGGCCAGCGAGGAATTGGCCTCGACGCCGATGCCGCAGGAAGAATAGACCTTGTTGCCGTCGACCGAGGTGAGGCGCCAGGTGTAAGCCTGATAGCCGAGCATACGGTTGGCGATGCGCAGTGTGTCGATCGCCGCCGAGAACGGCAGCATGGTGAACTGGGGAACCATAAAGAAGACGAGAGAGCGCTTCTTGGTCAGCATCTTGTTCATTGAGCAAAATCCATGCTGGAGGGCGATGCATATTGGTTGCCTGAAATGCGTCGCCTAGATGTTCCAAAAGCGACATTCGCATGGAAATATGCGGCTAGTAAGAGCAATTTTGCGACATTGTCGGAAAGGGTCTCCGTCAATTGCCCAAAGCGAGGGTCAAAAGTCGCGCGGTGAAACTGCTTTCAAATATATGCTTCTGAAATTCAAGATTAAATTTTGCCGCCCGGAAACGATGAGGGCGGCGCTGCCAGTGGCAGGACGCCGCCCTCACGCTGGGAGGTATGTCGCATTCATTACATAACCTTGCGTTCGTCCGCGGCTTCTGCCGACGGGTAACCTACGTCCTTGCGGATGTCGAACGGCATGGATTCGATTTCACGCGCTGCCTGCCACTGCTGCCAGGAGTGCGAAACCTTCTGAAGAAGGCTGCCTACGTCGAAATGCAGGCCGGATGAGCTCTTGCTCTCGCGATAGGTGATGGTGGTCATTGTCCTCGTCCTTTGTTCGTCAGGCGTGTTGCGCCTGTTCCACATATTAGATCTTGCTATCCATCAATCAAACGAATTGATTTTATGGATATCATCAGTTTTGTTGAAGCTCTTCGTCATCAGCTCACGCTCGGCTGCGGCGGCTGCGTAAGGATCGACATCGGCGATCAGGTGATGGGGCAGGGCCGTCATCTGGCGCATCGTGTTGTTCCAGGCGGTGCGCTGGATCTGCCGCGAGCGGAGCGCGAAGAAGGCGTCAATTGCGGTCTGTACAGTGTCAGTCATCATGGCCTCCTGTGTTCGTGTTTCAGCCATGAGTAAAATATAAGGTTCGATTGACTTTCAAACAAACGAAATGATATGGTGTTTAAATTCAGAAAAATTGAAAGATGCGCCGATGACGATGCCCTTTCGCAGGCCTATCCCGCTTCTCGATAACGACGTTCTGCGCACCTTCGTGGCAATCGCGGAAACCGGCAATTTTTCGACTGCGGCCGAAGCGGTGTTCAGGACGCCGTCGGCCGTCTCCATGCAGATCAAGAAGCTCGAGGAACAGCTCGGCGCGACGCTGTTCATGCGCGACGCGCGCTCGGTGACGCTGACGCAGCATGGCGAGCTGCTGTTGACCTACGCGCGCAATATCCTGGCGCTCTCCAATGAAGCCGTCTCGCGCTTCATCATGCCCGAACTTAGCGGCGTCGTCCGTCTCGGCGCACCTGAAGATATCGGCGAGCGGCTGCTGCCGAGCATTCTGAAGAGTTTTGCGGAGAGCTATCCCGGCATCATGGTCGATGTGACGATCGACATGAGCATCGGCTTGAAAAAGCGGATGGAAGAGCAGCGCCTCGATCTGGCGCTCGTCAATTTCGCGACCAGGCCTTTCCCGACTGGCGGCGAGATCGTCTATCGCGAGAAGCTCGTCTGGGCCGGCGCCAAGTGCGGCACGGCGCATCGCAAGGAGCCGCTGCCGATCTCGATCTGGGAAGAGGGCTGCATCTGGCGCCAGGAAGCGTTGGCGCAGCTCGAGCGCAACAAGCGGCCCTATCGCGTCGCCTATCTCAGCGGTCACACGATGGCGCAGCGCGCTGCCGTGGTGTCCGATCTGGCGATCGCGCCGCTGCCGCGCTCCTATGTCAGCGAAGACATGGTGATCCTCGGCGCTCAGGAAGGTTTGCCGGAACTCGGCTCCTTCGAAATCCGGCTGCTGACGGCATCGCAGCTTTCCGGTCCGATGCAGGCGGTTGCCGACAGCATCCGTCATGCCTTTGCAGAAAAAGCCAAGGCTGCTGCCGCCTAAGCCATTATTGGCGTGAACCTTTTTGGCTTTGGTGCGTTAATCGCCCGGAGCGGCGCCCGCCGCTTCGGAGAGGTCATATTTGCAAAGGATTTCCAAAATGACGACGACAGCCAAAATCGGTGCTGCCTTCCTGCTTCTGCTCGCCCTGTCTTCCTGCGGCAACACGATCCGCGGCATGGGTCGCGATACGGCCAACGCCGTCAACGCCACGCAGGATGCCGGCCGCTCGGTTGACCGCGCGGCGCGCCATTAACGATCAGATCTTGGCTGCCGGATAAGCCTTTTCGAGGCCGCCGGAGCGGGAGAGACCATTGCGGAAGGCCTGATAGGCCGGATGCTGGCTCGACTTGGCGGCCTCCATCAGCCGGATCTGAAGACGGGCAGGTGCAGCCGTGCCGATCCATGTGCCCGTCGTCTCAAGCTTCAGCGAATTCAGGAAGCGGCTCTCCGCGGAGAGATCGAGATAGCGGTGCAGGCCATCGACCAGATTGTCGTCCTGCGCGACGTTTTCCATCAGCAGTTCGATATAGGACTTGTCGGCCTCACTGGCGCCGGCAAACTTCTGAGCAACGGTTTCGCGATCGGGGAAGGAAGCGGCTGGGGTCATCGGGTACCTCAAGAAAATCGTTTTGGCGCGCAACAGAGGCGCGGTCGTTATCGGTTCTTCCTTTTGCCCGCTCTGGCCTTCGCGAAGCTTGCAGCGCCTTAGAGCGCCCGCTTGACCCGTGCCGCGATCTCTTCGGGAACCCAGGTGGTCCAGAGCTGCGGATAGTTCTCCAGGAAATAGACGGCGGCGTTCCGGCTGCTTTCGCTGTGCTCGTCCTGCCAGGCGAGGACGTCGTTGATCGTGCCGTTATCCCAGCTGCGCTTGCGCAGGTAGTCCATTGCCGGGCCGGCGCGATCGGCAAAGGCCTTCGTGGTGACGGTGACGCCCTGCGAGGTCGGGTATGCATTGCGCCGCGGGCGGGCGCAGCCGGAGACCGCCGTGCAGGTGTTCCACTCCATCTCGCTATATGGAACGCCCATGCCGAGGCGGATCATGTCGTATTTTCCGATGAGGGCGGTCGGCGCCCAGTAGTAGCCGAGCCAGCCGCGCTTGCGCTCGAAGGCATCGGCGATCGAGGCGTCCAGGTCTTTCGGCGTATCGGCGCTGATCAGGTTGAAGCCCTTGGCTTCGGCATAGTAGGCCTTGAACAGATTCTGCGTGGTGATCTTGCAGCTCCATCCCGTCGGGCAATTGAAGACCGCGCCTTTTGCGGGGTCGTTCTCATCGGGGAACAGATCGGGCCTTGCCAGCGCATCCTCGATCGTCCTGATCGAGGGATTGGCATCGGCAACGAATTTCGGGATCCACCAGCCCTCGACCGCGCCATCGGCGAGGATCTCGGCGCCCTCGACCAGCCGCCCGGCGGCGATCGCCTTGGATAGCTCGATCTCGACGCCCTTGACCCAAAGCTCGGGCGCGACGTCGGGCGTGCCCTTGCCATCCATGGATGCGAAAGTCGGCATGGTATCGCCGGGGACGATCTCGACGCTGCAGCCGTAGCCGGCCTCCAGGATGATCTTGTCGAAATTGGCAGCGATCGCAGCCGACCCCCACTTCATCTCGGCGATCGTCACCGCGCCGCAACCTGCCGCTACGGCAGCTGAAGCGCAGGCCCAGGCCATGGCTGACAGGAACAGCATTCTCAATGCGGCCTTCATCTGCGCTTCCTTTGTTCCACTTGTGATTTTTTATTTTGTCGATGGTAATGCCGAAAAGGTTGAGATCAACTTTCTCAGGTTGAATTTTTCTGGGCTAAATATTTGATTTGTATTGGCTAATATTACGGGTTCGCACAGCTTTCCGTTAGGTGAGTGCAGGAGTCGGTTTCGCGTCGCGGTCAATAAAAGTTCAAAAAAGGTCGAAATTCATCTTTGCTTAAGAGCTCAATAACTCTCCGGTAAGAATGTCGCGCTATCAGTGTAACCACGGCGGGGGACAAACCGCCGGTTCTCCGGATCAGGTTCTGCGTCCCGGAGAGCACGAGTTTCGCCGTGTATGGGCGATACGCCAGAGTTTTACGGCAAACCGCGCGGCTCCCGGCTGGCGCGGCTTTCGCGTTTAGGGACCTGCCGTTGACCGCGCGCGGCAACGCGTTGTAGGCGTCATGCATGACCAGAGCCATCATGCTGCAGGGAACAGGATCGGATGTCGGCAAGACGGTGCTCGTCGCCGGGCTCTGCCGGCTGGCGGCCAATCGCGGGCTGACAGTTCGCCCCTTCAAGCCGCAGAACATGTCGAACAATGCTGCCGTCGCCGATGACGGCGGCGAGATCGGCCGGGCACAGTGGCTGCAATCGCTCGCCGCGCGCACGCCATCGTCCGTTCACATGAACCCGATCCTGCTGAAGCCGCAATCGGAGAATGGCAGCCAGATCGTCGTGCAGGGCAAGGTCTGGGGGCAGGCGAAAGGGCGTGACTATCAGCGCCTGAAGCCGCAGCTGCTCGAGTATGTTCTCTCCAGTTTCGCGACGGTTTCTGAAGGCGCCGATCTCGTCATCGTCGAGGGCGCGGGATCTCCGGCGGAGATCAATCTGCGGCCGGGCGATATTGCCAATATGGGCTTTGCCACGCGGGCGGACGTGCCGGTCGTGCTGGTGGGCGATATCGACCGCGGCGGGGTCATCGCCTCGCTGGTCGGAACGCATGCGATCCTCGATGAGCGGGATCGCGGCATGATCTCTGGCTATATCATCAACAAGTTCCGCGGTGACGTTTCGCTCTTCGATGACGGGATCTCCGCGATCGGGCGCTATACGGGCTGGCCGTGTTTCGGCGTGGTGCCGTGGCTGAAGGCTGCCGGCGGTCTTCCGGCCGAAGATTCCGTCGTTCTCGAAAAGCTGGCGCGCGGGAAGCCGGCGGCGCTGAAGGTCGCCGTACCCGTGCTGCCGCGGATTGCCAATTTCGATGATCTCGATCCGCTCCGCGCGGAAGAGGATGTCGAGCTTGTCTTCGTCAAGGCCGGCGACCGTCTTCCTGATGATGCGGCTCTCGTCGTTCTGCCGGGCTCGAAGTCGACGATCAGCGATCTCGCGGATTTCCGTGCGGCGGGCTGGGACCGCGATCTCACGGCTCATATGCGGCGTGGCGGGCGGGTGATCGGCATTTGCGGCGGCTACCAGATGCTCGGGCGCAAGGTTCATGATCCGCTCGGCATCGAAGGCAGTGCAGCTGAGACGGACGGGCTTGGCCTTCTCGACGTCGAGACGGTAATGGCACCTGAGAAGGTCGTGCGCAACAGCCGCGCGGTCTCCGCCGAATATGGCACGCCGCTTTCCGGCTATCAGATCCATCTGGGCGTGACGGAAGGCGTGGATTGCGACCGCCCGTCGGCTCAAATCGACGGCATGCCTGACGGTGCGATCTCTGCCGATGGCCGGGTGATGGGGACTTACCTGCATGGTCTGTTTTCGAGCGACTCCTACCGCGCGCGACTGCTCGAAAGTTTTGGTCTCGCAGGCGAACGGAAGAGCTATGCCGAAAGCGTCGACAGGGCGCTGGATGACGTGGCGGCCGAGCTGGAGCGCCACCTCGACCGCGACTGGCTGCAGCGGCTGCTGGGCTAGATTTCGCCGGAGACCTCGCGGCGGCGGCGGTCCAGTTCTTCCGTATAACGGCGCAGCGTATGGCTTTCGCTGAGCTGGCCGACGACCTTGCGCTCGATCAGATTGTTGAGTACGGCGAGCGCTTCACTCTCGGTCTTGTCGAAGATCGCGGCGGCCTGCTTGGCGTTCATCTGCGGCTGCAGGAAGTCGTTCTTGTAGCGGATGAAGCTCTCCAGGCCCTTGCCCTCGTCATCCGTATCGATCGGATTGGAATGGATTTCGGGGACAAGGACGAGGCCGGCATATTTGCCGGTATCATCGACGAGGATGACGCGCTGCGTGGAACCGGCCGGGAAGGTCTTCTTGAACTCCTCGACGGAGGTCGCGACATTGGCGGTCTTCACGTCGGCGCGCATCAGCTTGCCGACCGTCAGGTTGCGGATCCAGCCGACATCATGGGCGCTGCGGATGCTTTCACCACGCAGATGGAAGCGCCATGTGGCGAAGGAGTAGCCGAAGGTGGTGCGCACGACGAGCGACGAGGTGATGACGGCGGCGAGCACCAGCGCGGTGATCGGGAAGTCGCCGGTGATCTCGAGCGCCAGGAAAGTCATCGTCAACGGTCCGCCGATGATGGCGACTGCGAGCGAACTCATGCCGACGACGGCATAGACCTCCGGTGTCAGTGACGCATGTGCAAAGAACGGCGCCGAATAGGCGAAGAGCTTGCCGAGCAGGGCGCCCATGAACAGCGAGGCGAAGAACAGGCCGCCTCTGAAGCCGGAGCCGATCGATACGGCGGAGGCGAAGGATTTCAACAGCAGAATGCCGATCAGCGCCGGGATCGCCACCTGATGCGACAGGTTGAGATGCAGGGCGCCATGGCCTGCCGAGAGCACTTGCGGCGAAATCATCGCCAGCAGGCCGACGACGATGCCGCCGAGCGCTGGGCGGGCATAGGTCGGCACCGAGCTCTTGCGCGCCAGTTCCTCGATGAAGGAGACGCCCTGCATGATCAGAATGCCGGCACCGGCGCAGCAACCACCGAGCAGGATCGCTGGAACGTAGTCGGCCGGAACGACGCTGCCGAATTGGCCGACATCGATGGTAAAGTCGCTGCCGGCAAGCAGGCGGGCGATCAGTGTCGAGAGCAGCGCGGAAACGACGACGGGGGTCAGCGAGACGATCGTGTAGGTGCCGATGATCAGCTCGAAGGCATAGAAGGCGCCGGTCAGCGGCGCGTTGAAAGCGGCGGCGATGGCACCTGCCGCGCCGCAGCCGACGAGGACGCGCAGATCGGCGCGGCGCAGCTGCAGCTTCAGGCCGAGCTTGGAGGCAAGACCGGCCGCAAGCTGCGTATAGCCGGCCTCGAGGCCGACGGAGGCGCCGAAGCCGTTTGAAATCAGGTTCTGGATGGCGACGATCACGCTATCGGTCAGCGACAGGCGGCCGCCATGCAGCGCGTTCGCCTCGATCGGGTCGACCATCGGCTTCTTGCGCGTTCTGCTGAGGATGAACAGCAGCAGACCGAGAAGCAGACCGCCGCAGATCGGCGCCAAGAGCAGGAGCAGCTTGTTGTCGATCTCCGACGAGCTGAGACGATCGACATCGCTGATGCCGAAGATCAGGCTGTGCATTTCGCGCGAGATCAGGCTCATGCCGGTCACCGCGCAACCGGCGATGATGCCGACAGCGCCGCCCGCGAAAACCATGCCCATTTCATTCTGGCGCGCCAGCGCGCGCAGCCGCGCCATATCGAATTTGAGATGGCGCCGCGCGAGGCGGCCGATGTCGGTTTTCGTGAGCATGATGAGAGAACTAGGCGATGGAATGCAGGATCAAGGAAGCGCGCTTTTTGCGCCGCATGATTTCGCGAGCAATTGCAGCAAAAGAGAGGCGGTTGCAAACGAAATGTCGCCTTAAGTCAATGAATTTAATAGACTATCTGTTTGGTAGACTCAGTAGGGTTAAGGGCGGGCTGTTTGGATTGCCCCGGCATCGATTGACTTCGCATGGCCGCACGCCTAACGATGCGTTCAATTACGGATGGTTCCGGGGCGGCGGTTGCTGCCCGGGATGAAAAGGGAATGTGACGGGGCGGACCCAAACCGGGCGCCTTCATCACAGCCGACCCCGCGACTGTAGAGCGGTCAGGGTCTTCCATCCGGTGCACCGGCACCACTGCCTGATCGCTGCATTCCGCAGCAGGGCAATGACTGACGGACACCGGAAAAGCCACTGGAAATGCATCGTGATCAGCCGGGGCAGGACGCCTCTTATTCTACGAATCGTCCGCCTTTTCACGAGAATGCAGCCGGGAAGGCGAGGAAGATCCGCTGGCACGATCAGGGATGGCCTTTCGGC
This sequence comes from Rhizobium sp. OAE497, assembly GCF_040546565.1. Classification (NCBI taxonomy): domain Bacteria; kingdom Pseudomonadati; phylum Pseudomonadota; class Alphaproteobacteria; order Hyphomicrobiales; family Rhizobiaceae; genus Rhizobium; species Rhizobium sp. OAE497. The sequence goes on along the minus strand of NZ_JBEPOA010000001.1, from coordinate 2,170,538 downwards.
CGTCCCTGTCGGGGCCGACAACCGCGAGCCAGGAGACCTGCCATCTGTGCCGGGCGAAGAGCCCCTTGGGCATTCCCGCCCGCTGCCAGCACGGAGGTTGTCATGGCTGAAACGAGAATTTTCATGCCGCTATGTGCGGCGCCTCAGAGGGTTTTCCTCACTCCTGTGGTCTTAGGGCTGCGCCCACTGGATGTCACAGGAATCCAGCGTGCCCAAATCCTTGGGCACGGGAGACTCATTTCCTTGTTGCTGCGATTCATTCACGGCGCAGACGCGCCGTGGCTGGATTCCCGTGACAGGCACAGGAATGAGGGAAGACCGAGAGATATGTGCCCCAGCACGGTGGCCTTCGCATGAGCAATGCGACTTTCATCCTCGGCGGCGCCCGGTCCGGCAAGTCCCGCTTCGCCGAAAATCTCATGACCGCTACCGGTCTCGAACGTCACTACCTGGCGACGGGGCGAGCATGGGATGACGAGATGCGGGCGCGGATCGAGCAGCATCGGGCCGATCGCGGGCCGTCGTGGCAGACCCATGAGGAGCCGCTGCAGCTTGCCGAGCGCCTGGCGGCGATCGACGGCGCGGGGCGGGCGATCCTGGTCGATTGCCTGACACTGTGGGTCACCAATCTGATGATGGACGAGCGCGATGTGGCGGCGGAGAGTGCCGCGCTCGCGGCCTGGCTGCCGAAGGCGAAGGCGCGGCTCGTTCTTGTTTCCAATGAAGTCGGCCTCGGGATCGTTCCCGAAAACCGGATGGCGCGGGATTTTCGCGACCATGCCGGGCGGCTGCACCAGATGATCGCGGGCTGCGCCGCGGACGTGTATTTTATCGCGGCAGGTCTGCCGCTGAAGATGAAGGGTTGAACGAATGAACCAGCAGAAAATCCCCGCAACCGTGATCACCGGCTTCCTCGGGGCCGGCAAGACGACGATGATCCGCAACCTGCTTTCCAATACCGGCGGCAAGAAGATCGCGCTGATCATCAACGAATTCGGCGATCTCGGCGTCGATGGCGACGTGCTGAAGGGTTGCGGTGCTGAAAATTGCACTGAGGACGATATCATCGAGCTCACCAACGGCTGCATCTGCTGCACCGTCGCCGACGATTTCATTCCGACGATGACCAAGCTTCTGGAGCGCGATCAGCGCCCCGACCACATCGTCATCGAGACCTCGGGTCTGGCGCTGCCGCAGCCGCTGGTCGCCGCCTTCAACTGGCCGGACATCCGCAGCGAAGTCACCGTCGACGGCGTCATCACCGTTGTCGATAGCGCCGCCGTCGCTGCAGGGCGTTTTGCCGACGACCACGATGCCGTCGAGGCGCGCCGCGTCGAGGACGAATCCCTCGATCACGAAAGCCCGATCGAGGAACTGTTCGAGGATCAGCTGACCTGCGCCGATCTGATCGTTCTCAACAAGACCGACCTGCTGGACAGCGAAGGCCTCGTCCGCGTACGCGAGGAAGTGACCTCGCGCATCTCTCGCAAGCCTGCGCTGATCGAAGCGAAGAACGGCGATGTCCCGGCAAGCGTTCTGCTCGGCCTCGGCATCGGCACGGAAGAGGATATCGCCAACCGCAAGTCCCATCACGAGCTGGAGCATGAAGATGGCACGCCGCATGACCACGACGAGTTCGACAGCTTCGTCGTCGAGCTCGGCACGCTTGCCGATCCCGCCGGGTTCATCGAGAAGCTGAAGGGCGTGATTTCAGAGCATGACGTGCTGCGCCTGAAGGGCTTTGCCGATGTCTCCGGCAAGCCGATGCGCCTGCAGATCCAGGCTGTCGGCAGCCGCATCGACCAGTATTTCGACCGTGCCTGGGCGCCGAGTGAAACCCGCGGCACGCGCCTCGTCGTCATCGGCCTGCACGATATGGATGAAGCTGCCGTGCGCAAGGCAATCGAGGCGCTGGTCTGATCCATGCATCTGCTCCTCGCCCAGAAAGGAACGATCAGCGACGGTGACGAGGCGATCGATCTCGGCCAGTCACCCGGCGATATCCTGTTCCTTTCTGCGGCGGATACGGAGCTTTCGGCAATTGCCGCCGCTCATGGGCAGGGTGGCGGCAATCCGCTGACGTTGCGCGTCGCCAGCCTGATGAGCCTGAAACACCCGATGTCCGTCGATGCCTATGTCGAGCGGACGGCGCGGCACGCAAAGCTGATTATCGTCCGGGCGCTCGGGGGGGCGAGTTACTTTCACTATGCTCTCGAGGCACTGCATGCCTGCGCGGCCCGCAGTGGCGCGCGGATTGCGGTGCTGCCCGGGGATTCCAAGCCGGATGCCGGGCTGACGCCGTTCTCCAATGTCGATCTCGATGATCTCAATGCGCTCTGGTCCTACCTCATCGAGGGTGGCGACGAGAATTCGCGACGGTTTCTGGATTATGCGGTGGCAATGGTTGCCAGCGGCGAGAAGCCGGGTGCGGCTGCTCCGTTGATGAAGGCGGGGATCTGGTGGCCGGGGCGGGGTGTTGTCGGGGTTGAGGAGTGGCGGGCCCTTTCGGATCGGCTGCGGTCCGCGATACCCCCCTCTGCCTTGCCAGGCATCTCCCCCACAAGGGGGGAGATCGACTCGTGGGGCGCTTCTCCCCAAACAATCGAGGTTGAGACGAGCGGGTCCACCCAGCCAATCTCCCCCCTTGTGGGGGAGATGTCCGGCAGGACAGAGGGGGGTAATTCACCCTCGACCGACGCCCCTATCGCCGCCATCAGCTTCTACCGCGCCCTCGTCCAGAGCGGCGAAACCAAGCCGATCGAAGCGATGATCGAGGCGCTCGCAGCGGAAGGCCTGCGGCCGCTGCCGGTCTTTGCCTACAGCCTCAAGGATCCGGTCTCCACCGGCATCCTCGAAAGCGTCTTTGCCGCGGCCGCACCCGATGTCGTCGTGAACACAACAGGATTTGCGGTCTCCGCCCCCGGCGCCGACCGCCAACCCACCATCCTTGAGGCCAGCGGCGCCGTCGTGCTGCAGGCGATCTTTTCGGCCTCCTCGAAGGAGGCATGGAGCGGGTCCTCACAGGGCCTGTCGGCGCGCGATCTCGGCATGAACGTTGCGCTTCCCGAAGTCGATGGCCGGGTGCTGTCGCGTGCCGTCTCGTTCAAGGCGGCGGCGCGCTACGATGCCAATGTCGAGGCCAATATCGTCGGCAGCGAGCCGGATGCCGGGCGGATGCGCTATACGGCGAGACTTGCTGCTCATTGGGCGAGGTTGCGGCGCAAGACGGTGGCAGAGCGCCGGGTGGCGCTTGTGATGGCCAATTATCCGAACCGCGACGGGCGGCTCGGCAACGGCGTGGGGCTCGATACGCCGGCCGGGACCGTCGAGGTGCTGAAGGCGTTGCGCCAGGCGGGTTACGGCGTCGATGCGTACCCGGCTGATGGCGATGCGCTGATGGGGCATCTGATGGATGGGCCGACCAATTCCGGGCGCGATGGGCGCGTGATCCGTGAGCGGCTTTCATCGAGTCGATACAAGGCTTTCTTCGAAAGTCTTCCGAAAAAGATTCAAGATGAGGTGACAACGCGATGGGGCGGCCCGGAGGCGGATCCCTATTTCGTCGATGGCGGTTTTGCGCTGCCATTTTCGCGGCTTGGCAATGTGCTGATCGGCATCCAGCCGGCGCGGGGCTACAATATCGATCCGAAGGAAAGCTACCATTCGCCGGATCTTGTACCGCCGCACGGCTATCTCGCCTTCTACGCTTTCCTGCGTGAAGAGTTCGGCGCCGATGCCGTCATTCATATGGGCAAGCACGGCAATCTCGAATGGCTGCCGGGCAAGGCGCTGGCGCTGTCGGAGGAATGCTATCCCGAAGCGATCCTCGGGCCGCTGCCGCATCTCTATCCCTTCATCGTCAACGATCCCGGCGAGGGCACGCAGGCCAAGCGCCGCACCGCCGCCGTGATCATCGACCACCTGACGCCGCCGCTGACGCGGGCCGAGAGCTATGGGCCGCTGAAGGATCTGGAGGCGCTGGTCGACGAATATTACGAGGCCTCCGGCGGTGATCCGCGCCGTATCCGGTTGCTGTCGAAACAAATCCTCGACCTCGTCGCCGATATCGGCCTCGACAGCGATGCCGGGATTGCCAAGGGTGAGGCGGAGGACGAGGCGCTGAAGAAGCTCGACGCCTATCTCTGCGACCTCAAGGAAATGCAGATCCGCGACGGGCTGCATGTGTTCGGCGTGTCGCCTGAGGGGCGGTTGCTGACGGACCTGACGGTGGCGCTGGCGCGGGTGCCGCGCGGGCTCGGCGAGGGTGGTGATCAGAGCTTGCAGCGGGCGATTGCGGGGGATTTGTTCGCAAACCCCTCCCCAACCCCTCCCCACAAGAGGGAGGGGCTTAACGCGTTGCTGCCGTCTCAATCCGCAACGGCTGAACCAGTTGAGGTTGGCCGATCCGTGGAGGCTATCTCGGCGCAAAGTCCCTCCCCCTTGTGGGGAGGGGTTGGGGAGGGGTTTTCTTTCGATCCCCTGGACTGCAACATGGCCGCACCGTGGACCGGCCCCAGACCCGCGATCCCCGCCGAGATTCTCGACACCCCCTGGCGCACCAATGGCGACACCGTCGAGCGCATCGAGCTGCTCGCCGCCAAACTCGTCTCCGGCGAAACACAATGCCCACCGTCCTGGCCCCAAACCCGGCAGGTGCTCACCACCATCGAATCCCACCTGAAACCTTCGATTCTCGCCTGCGGCCACGCCGAAATCTCGGCGCTCCTCACCGGTCTCGACGGCCGTTTCGTGCCTCCCGGCCCCTCCGGCGCCCCCACACGCGGGCGTCCCGACGTGCTGCCCACAGGGCGGAATTTCTATTCGGTGGATAGCCGTGCCGTCCCGACACCGGCCGCCTACGAGCTCGGCAAGAAATCCGCCGAGCTGCTGGTGCGCCGCTACGTGCAGGACCATGGCGAATGGCCGGTATCCTTTGGTCTCACGGCCTGGGGCACGTCGAACATGCGCACCGGCGGCGACGATATCGCCCAGGCGCTGGCGCTGATCGGCGTCAAGCCGGTCTGGGATATGACCTCACGCCGGGTCACCGGCTACGAGATTATCCAGCCCGCCATGCTGCGCCGTCCGCGAGTCGATGTGACGCTGAGGATCTCCGGCTTCTTCCGCGATGCCTTTCCGGAACAGATTGCCCTGTTTGACAAGGCAATCCGCGCCGTCGGCGCATTGGACGAGGATGCGGCCGATAACCCCATTGCAGCGCGCATGCGCGGCGAAGCCATGCGGCTTGCGGCGTCCGGCTTGGACGAAGCTTCCGCCATGAAGCGTGCCGGTTATCGCGTCTTCGGTTCGAAACCCGGTGCTTACGGAGCCGGGCTGCAGGCGCTGATCGACGAGAAGGGCTGGGAGCGGCGCGCTGATCTGGCCGAGGCCTATCTGGTCTGGGGCAGCTATGCCTATGGCGCGGCCGAGGAAGGCCGGGCCGAGCGCGGCATCTTCGAGGAGCGGCTGCGGTCGATCCAGGCCGTGGTGCAGAACCAGGACAACCGCGAGCACGACCTGCTCGACAGCGACGATTACTACCAGTTCGAAGGCGGGATGGCCGCGGCGGCCGAGCATGTCGGCGGCGTCAGGCCGTCAATCTATCACAACGATCATTCGCGGCCGGAAAAGCCGGTCATCCGCTCGCTCGAGGAGGAGATCGGCCGCGTCGTGCGCGGGCGTGTCGTCAATCCGAAATGGATCGATGGCGTCATGCGCCACGGCTACAAGGGCGCCTTCGAGATCGCGGCGACTGTCGATTATCTCTTTGCCTTTGCGGCCACGACCGGTGCCGTCGGCAATCATCATTTCGAGGCGGTCTATCAGGCCTTCGTCGCCGATCCCAAGGTGCGCGATTTCATGGCCGAGAAGAACCCGGCCGCGCTTGAAGAGATGAAGGAACGGCTGATGGAGGCGATTGACAGGCGCCTCTGGACGCCGCGCAGCAATTCGGCGCGCTTCGATCTGGCGCCCCATATCCATACTGAAACAGCATAAGACTGGACATGACGATGAGCGAAGAGACTGTAGAAACCGGCGAGAAGGACGATGCCCGCCATAACGAAAAGATGGCGAAGAAGAAGGCGGCGCGTGACAAGATCATGGCCACCAAGACCGATGAGAAGGGCCTGATCATCGTTCACACCGGCAAGGGCAAGGGCAAGTCGTCCTCGGCCTTCGGGATGATCTTCCGCCACATTGCCCACGGCAAGCCGTCGGCCGTCGTGCAGTTCATCAAGGGGGCGATGTGGACCGGCGAGCGTGATCTGATCGAGAAGCATTTCTCCGATATCTGCCAGTTCCACACGATGGGCGAGGGCTTTACCTGGGAGACGCAGGACCGCGCCCGTGATGTCGCGGCCGCAACGGCTGCCTGGGAGAAGGCGAAGGAGCTGATCCGGGACGAGCGCAATTCGATGGTGCTGCTCGACGAGATCAATATCGCGCTGCGCTACGACTATCTCGATGTGAACGAAGTGGTCGCATTCCTGCGGGATGAAAAGCCCTATATGACTCACGTCGTGCTGACCGGCCGCAATGCCAAGGACGAGCTGATCGAGCTTGCCGATCTCGTGACCGAGATGGAGTTGATCAAGCATCCGTTCCGCTCCGGCATCAAGGGGCAGCCCGGCGTGGAGTTCTGATGACGCAAAGCTGGTTATTCTGGGCGGTGCTTTCGGCGGCCTTCGCGGCGTTGACGGCGATTTTCGCGAAGATCGGGGTAGCCGGCGTCAATTCGGATCTGGCGACGCTGATCCGCACCGTCGTCATCATTCTGATCATCACGGCGATCGTCGCCGCCACCGGACAGTGGCAGCCGATCTCCAGCATATCGGGCAAGACGTGGCTGTTCCTGGCGCTTTCGGGCGCAGCAACGGGCGCGTCGTGGCTCGCCTATTTCCGGGCTCTGAAGCTTGGCGACGCGGCGCGTGTCGCGCCGATCGACAAGCTCTCCATCGTTCTCGTCGCGGTGTTCGGCGTCGTCTTTCTCGGCGAGAAGCTCGGGCTGGTGAACTGGCTGGGCGTGGCGATGATTGCCGGTGGCGCGCTGCTGCTAGCGCTGTTCTAGTCTATCAGTCCCCTGAGAAGCGCGGCGGTTTCCTCGTCCGCCGGAAAGAAGGATTCGATCGCCAGTTCTGAGAGCGTGACGTCAACGGGCGTGCCAAACACCGTCGTCGTCGAGATCAGCGACAGCGTTCCCGCGGCGGTGCGCAGTTTCAGCGGAACGGCAATTCCCGCATAGTCTTGTTTGACCTCATCAGCGGGATCGCCGCCGGGCGAGAGCTGTTGCAGTTCCTTGAGCAAGTCGCCGAGGATCGGGTCGGCGGTCATGTCGATCTGCTGGCGAAGCCGTTCCAGCAGATGGGCGCGCCATTCCGCGAGATTGACGATATCGGACGCCAATCCCTCCGGATGCAGGCTGAGGCGGAGGACGTTGACCGAGCCTTCGAGCAGGCTTGCGTCCCTGACATTGCGCAGGAGCGGCGCGATCGCGGCATTGGCTGATATCAGCGTCCAGTGCCGGTCGATGGCAAGCGCCGGGAATGGCTCATGCGCTTTCAGCACCATGTCGATTGCCTGGCGGGCCGGCTTCAGCGCCGGATCGTCGAGGGAGCGTTCAGCAAAGAGCGGGGCGTATCCGGCCGAGAGCAGCATCGGGTTGCGGTCGCGAAGCGGCACGCCGAGCCGTTCTGCCAGATGCAGCAGCATATCGCGGCTCGGCGTCGAACGCCCGCTCTCGATGAAACTTAGGTGCCGCTGCGAAATCTCTGCTTCGAGTGCCAGATCGAGCTGGCTCATGCGGCGAAGCTTGCGCCATTCGCGGAGGTGGTCACCAAGAGAGCGGGCTGACGGGATCATTATGCGGCTTCCGGAACGAGATCGAGGAACCCGTGTACGGCCTTCATGCGTCCGCCTTCAAGCAGGGCGAAGTCGGTTCCCTTGATAACAGCCTCGCCGCCATCGGGCCCGAGACCCCAGGAGAAGCGCAGATTGTCGCCATGGCCGTCGGCGGCACCGATCAGATTGAAGCGGAAGCCGGGAAAGCGGGTCTGGACGGATTCGACGAGGGCGTTGATCTGCTCATGGCCTTCGCCGCGCATCAGCGGATCGATGTAGACGGCGTTCTCGGTCCAGCTTTCGGCGATCAGCGCCTTGCGGCGGCCGGCATCTTCCTCGTTCCAGATGGCGATATAGCGTTCGGCCTTGTTGGTCGCGTCGGTCATTCTCTGTCTCCTTGTGATCGCCCGGTTCGTCCAGGCAGGGCGATCATCGGCAAAGGGTGGCCGCTCATCAATTACGCGAGAGGTAATCATGCTCGCGGCTTGGTGATTTGACAGTGCGGGTCGCAGCCAGAAGATTTCGCTCAGGATTTCGAGAAGGAGGATGTCATGGGTTTTCCATCAGTGATGCGTAGCGCCGGTCTGGCGATCATCGTTTCAGTCGCGGGCCTCTCGGCGGCGCATGCGGCGACCATTGTCGACGAGTGGAAGAAGATCAAGGCGCCGGCCGCGCCCAAGCTCGGCGAAGTCACCGTCGATCCCGCGACGACGGCGCTGCTGCTTCTCGATTTCAACGGGGCGCAGAACCCGGAGAAGGGGCCGTGCAACACCAAGGTCAAGCCGCGCTGTATTGCCGAGCTGCCGCATGTGGCGAAACTGATGAAAGAGGCGCGCGATAGCGGGACGCCTGTGGTCTACAGCATCACGTCCAACGCGGCGCCGGAAGATATCGCGACGGTGCTGGCGCCCAAGGATGGCGATCCGATCGTGAAGTCGGGCGCCAACAAGTTCATCAATACCGACTTGGAAAAGATCCTCGCCGACCGGCATATCAAGACGGTGATCGTCACCGGCACGGCGTCCGAAGGTGCGGTGCTGAACACGGCTGCCTATGCGGCGCTGAAGGGCATGGATGTGGTGCTGCCGGTCGATGGCATGTCGTCGACCGATCCCTATGCCGAGCAATACGTCACCTGGCATTTCGCCAATGCGCCCGGCGTTTCCGCCAAGACCAAGCTGACGAAGATCGATGCGATCAAGTTCGGCAAGGCGGGCTAGGAAAAGACCTAGACGCCGAGCCAGACGCGCAGCGGATTGGCCGGGTCGGCGATCAGCTTGATCGCGAAGGCGATGCAGACGACGACGAGCAGCGGCTTGATCAGCTTGGCGCCGGTGCGCATCGCAAGCCGCGAGCCGACTTGCGCGCCGAGGAACTGGCAAACGCCCATCATCAGGCCGACGGTCCAGAGCGTCGCGCCGAAGGAGGCGAAGACGATCAGCGCGCCGACATTCGAGCCGAGGTTCAGAAGCTTGGTATGTGCCGTCGCCTTCAGCATGCCGAAACCGGCAAGCGTGACGAAGGAGAGCATTAGGAAGGATCCGGTGCCGGGGCCGAAGACGCCGTCGTAGAAGCCGATCAGCGGCACGAAGGTCATGCCGAAGAGATAGGGCGTGATGCGGCGGTGGGTGTCGAGGTCGTTCAGGTTCGGCTTGAAGGCGAAGTAGAGCGCGATCGCCACCAGCAGCACCGGCATGATGGCGCGCAGGACGTCGCCCGGAACGATGGTCGCCAGTGCCGCGCCGAGTGCGCCGCCCATCAGCGCCATCATCGCCATCGGCAGCTGTTCGCGCAGGTTCACATGGCCCTTGCGCGAATAGGCAAGCGTCGCGGACGCGGCGCCGAACATCGACTGCACCTTGTTGGTCCCGAGCGTCTGCAGCGGCGGAATGCCGGCGATCAGCATGGCGGGAACGGTGATCAGGCCACCACCGCCGGCGATGGAATCGACGAAACCGGCACAGAAGGCGGCGAGACAGAGAAGGGCGAGAAGATGGGGGGCAATATCGGACAAGGAAGGACTCTGAATGCAGGCGTGATGGAAATCGGCGCCATGTTGCATTTCCGGCCCCGGGCTGCAATGGCTGCTGGGACACAGTTTTCTCCTTTCGGATTCCGCAGATGACCGGCTCCAGCACAGACAGGGCAAGGCTCTACGTTCTCGGCCTCGGCTGCGAGCGGGGAGCGGATGCTGCCGAGATTTCGGCGCTGGCGCGGCAGGCGCTGGAGGCTGCGGCGATCGGTGCGGATGATGTCGCGGCCGTTGCTTCGATCGACAGCCGCAGGGAGGAGCGGGCGATCCGCGCTGTGGCCGAAGAGCTCGGCGTTGCCGTCTCCTTCTTCACCGCTGCGCGGCTGGAAGAAGAGACGCCGCGGATCAAGAATCCCTCAGCCATCGTCTTTGCCCGTGTCGGCTGCCATGGCGTTGCGGAGTCGGCGGCGCTTGCTGCTGCAGGGGCGGAAGCGGAGCTCGTGGTGCCCAAGATCAAATCGGCGCATGCGACGGCTGCTGTCGCGCGCATGCTGTTGCAGAAAGCATAGCGGGCGTTATGGTGGCGGCCACCTCGCGGAGCGCCCCAGGGCATCTGCGGCGAGAATGAGAAGGAATATTTCATGCATAAGGTCATTTATGACACGGACCCGGGCGTCGATGATGCCATGGCGCTCCTCTTCCTGCACCGCCATCCGGAAATTGATCTGATCGGCATCACCACGATCTTCGGCAATGCCTCGATCGAGACGACGACGCGCAATGCGCTGTTCCTGAAGCGCGAATGGAACATTGCCGCCCCGGTTGCCAAGGGCGCCAACGTCACATTCGATCCGTCGCGCAAGGAGATCGGCTGGCCGACCTTCGTGCATGGCGATGACGGTCTCGGCAATATCGGTGTCCCCGCGACCATCGACCTTCCCACCGATCCGCGCCCGGCGCATCGCTTCATCATCGAAACCGTGCGCGCCAACCCGGGCGAGGTGACGCTGGTTGCCGTCGGCCGCATGACCAACCTGGCGCTGGCGCTGAAGGAAGACCCTGAGATCGCCAAGCTGGTGAAGCAGGTCGTCATCATGGGCGGCAATTTCTATGTGCCGGGCAATGTCTCGCCCGTCGCCGAAGCCAATATCCATGGCGATCCGGAAGCGGCGGACGCCGTGATGACCGCACCTTGGAAGGTTGCGATCATCGGTCTCGACGTCACCGCGATCACGACGATGAGCCGCAGCTATCTGAAGGCGGCCGCCGACAAGGGCGATGCGGCGGTGAAGCTGCTGAACGACCTGTCGCAGTTCTATATCGACTTCTACAAGCACGCCGTCGAAGACGGCATGATGGTCCATGACAGCTGCGCGGCTGTTTATGTCGTGGCGCCGGAGCTGTTCACCACTGTTACGGGCGCCGTGCGCGTCGTCTGCGGCGGCATTGCCGATGGCCAGACGATCGTGAAGCCGGACGGGCGCCGTTTCCCGCCGGGCGATTGGGACAACCTGCCGAGCCAGATCGTCTGCACCGGCATCAAGTCGGAAGAGGTCATCGATCTCATCCGCGATACGCTTCTCAGGGCCTGACACCCCAAGAGGGCCGGGCGTTTTGCGTCCGGCCCCGTTTTGTCGAGTCCAATCAAATTCATCCGGCCGTCTGCTCAGATTTTGAGTCGGCTTCTTCGTAAATTGAGTCGGCTGCCGGACGGCAATCGGCGATTGCCTCGGCGTCGTTGCCGTTGACCTCGCGGAATGGCGGGCATAGACCACCTCTATGATCGAGAATGCGTTCGCCCATCTGCCGGCACTGGAGCCGGGAACCGTCTGGCTCGTCGGTGCAGGGCCGGGCGATCCCGGGCTGTTGACGCTGCTGGCTGCCAAGGGGCTTTCGGAGGCCGATGTCGTCGTTCACGACGCGCTGGTCAACGAGGAATGCCTGAAACTGGCAAGGCCGGATGCTATCCTCGAATATGCCGGAAAGCGCGGCGGCAAGCCGTCGGCCAAGCAGCGCGATATCTCGCTGCGGCTGGTCGAACTGGCGCGCTCCGGCAGGCGCGTGTTGCGGCTGAAGGGCGGCGATCCCTTCGTCTTCGGCCGCGGCGGTGAGGAGGCGCTGACGCTCGTCGAGCACAATGTTCCGTTCCGCATCGTGCCCGGCATTACCGCGGGGATCGGCGGGCTCGCCTATGCCGGCATTCCGGTGACGCACCGGGATATCAATCATGCCGTGACGTTTCTCACCGGGCATGATTCTTCGGGGATCGTGCCGGATGCGATCAACTGGGATGCTATCGGGCGGGGCTCGCCTGTGATCGTCATGTATATGGCGATGAAGCATATCGCGCAGATCAGTTCGTCGCTGATGGCTGCCGGGCGCAAGGCCGACGAACCCGTCGCGTTCGTCTGCAATGCGGCCACCAGCGGGCAGCAGGTGCTGGAAACCACGCTTGGCGAAGCCGCCGCCGCGGTCGAGGCCTCCGGGCTGGAGCCGCCGGCGATCGTCGTCGTCGGCGAGGTGGTGCGGCTGCGTTCGTCGCTGGACTGGCTCGGCGCCCTCGGCGGACGCCGCCTTCAGCCCGATCCCTTCAGGCAGAGCGGAAAGGAGACGGCATGAGCGGCCTCCTGATCGCGGCACCGTCCTCCGGCTCGGGCAAGACGACGATCACGCTCGGGCTTCTGCGCGCGCTGCGCAATCGCGGCGTGGCGGTGGCGCCCGGCAAGGCGGGGCCTGATTATATCGATCCGGCCTTTCATGCGGCTGCGAGCGGGGCGCCCTGCCTCAATTTCGACCCCTGGGCGATGCGCCGCGAGCTGATTTCGGCCAATGCGGCGATCCATCGCCAGGGCGACCGCATTCTCGTCATCGAGGCGATGATGGGTCTCTTCGATGGCGCCGCAGACGGCAAGGGCACTGCGGCCGATCTTGCGGCGATGCTCGGGCTCTCCGTCGTGCTCGTCGTCGATGCCTCGCGCATGTCGCAGTCGGTCGCGCCGCTGGTCAGCGGCTTTGCGAGCTTCCGCGCCGATGTACGGATCGCCGGCGTGATCCTCAACAAGGTTGGTAGCGAGCGTCACGAGATGATGCTGCGCACCGCGCTCGACGCGATCCGCATGCCTGTCGTCGCCGTCATCCGCAGCGACAAGACGCTGGCGCTGCCGGAGCGGCATCTTGGCCTCGTTCAGGCTGGAGAGCATGCCAGCCTCGAAGCCTTCATCGATCATGCCGCCCAAGCCGTCTCGGACGAGTGCAATTTCGAATTCCTGCTGCGGATCGCCCGGCAGGGGCTGAACATCGCCTCGACCGCCAACATCAGGCGTCTGCCACCCCTGGGCAAGAAGATTGCCGTTGCGCGCGATATCGCCTTTGCCTTCTGCTACGAGCATATGCTGCTCGGCTGGCGCCGCCGCGGGGCGGAGATTTCCTTCTTCTCACCGCTCGCCGACGAGGCGCCCGCGGCCGATGCCGATGCCATCTATCTGCCGGGCGGTTATCCCGAGCTGCATGCCGGAGAGATCGCGTCTGCCGCGAATTTCCGGCGCGGGATGCTGGATGCCGCCAAGAGCGGGACACGGATTTACGGCGAGTGCGGTGGATACATGACGCTGGGCGAGGGGCTTGTCGATGCGGAAGGCAACAGGCACGAGATGCTCGGCCTGCTGCCGCTGGTGACGAGCTATGAAAAACGCAGCCGCCATCTCGGCTATCGCCGCGTCCGGCCTGTCGACAGCGCCTTCTTCGAAGCGGCTATGACGGGGCATGAGTTTCACTATTCGACCGTCGTTTCGGAAGGCGATGCCGACCGGCTGTTTTCGGTGACTGACGCGCTCGGGACCGATCTCAGTCAGGTCGGGTTGCGGCGCGGGCAGGTGGCTGGGTCCTACATGCATATGATCGATCTCTCCGGGGAAACGGCATGAGCGGTCCGATTGTGCATGGCGGCGGGATCACCGCTGCCGCTGCCGAATTCGGCGGCAGGCCGGAGGACTGGCTCGACTTGTCGACCGGCATCAATCCCTGTCCTGTCGACTTGCCCGAGATACCGCAATCCGTGTGGCACCGGCTACCCGACCGGCATCTGCTGAATTCCGCCGTCGAAGCGGCGCGCGACTATTATCGTAGCGGCCCGCTCTCGCCGCTGCCGGTGCCCGGCACGCAGTCGGTCATCCAACTGCTGCCGCGCCTCGTTGTGCCGGGAAGCCGTGTCGCGGTGGTATCGCCCACCTACGGCGAGTACGAGAAAGCCTTCCGCAGCGCCGGATGCGCGGTGGATACCGTTTCGAGCCTGGACGAGATCGGCGACGGCACGATGCTCGTGGTTGCGGTCAATCCGAACAATCCGACCGCCAGGCTGCATGATCGCGACAGCCTGATCCGGCTGCACGAGGCCCTGAAGGCGAAAGGCGGTTATCTGGTTGTCGATGAGGCCTTCGGCGACATCGCGCGCGGCGAAAGTCTTGTGCCATCGGCGGCCGAGCTCTCCAATCTGATCACCTTCCGGTCTTTCGGCAAATTCTTCGGCCTTGCCGGTCTGCGCCTCGGCTTCGTCATCGCTCAAGACAGCCTGCGGGCGAAGTTCGAGGATTGGCTTGGTCCTTGGGCTGTCTCCGGTCCGGCTCTGTCGATCGCTACTGCATTGCTGCGCAGCGACCCCGCGCCGATCGCGGCCGGGATTGCCGAGCGGAATGCGGGGCTTGTCGTGGTGCTCGAGGCTGCAGGCTTGGCGGTCACCGGTAACGCAGCCTTGTTCACGCTTGTCGAAGACAAACGCGCTGGCGATCTTTATAGGCATCTTTGCCGGCATCACATTCTGGTTCGCAGGTTCGACTACGCGCCGCACTGGCTGCGCTTCGGCCTCGGGCCAGACCGATCTGCGGACCGCAGGCTGGCGGCCGCACTGGAAAGCTTTGACGCATGACGATCGACGAACATCTGCTCGTACTTCTACTGGCCCTGCTTCTCGACCGGATCGCCGGCGATCCCGAGTGGCTCTGGTCGCGGGTGCCGCATCCGGTCGTGCTGTTCGGCAAGGCGATTTCCTATTTCGACCGCACCTATAATGGCGAGACGCTGACGCGGCCCGAGCGGCGGCTGAACGGAACGGCGTCGATTGCCGGCTTGCTGTTCGGCAGTGCGATCGCCGGATTGGTGCTGCACTGGTTCTTCAATCTCTTCGGCGTCATCGGCATCGTTCTGGAAGTGATCTGCGTCGCGGTCTTCCTGGCGCAGAAGAGCCTTGCCGATCACGTCTCCGATGTTGCGGACGCGCTTCGCTCGGAAGGGATTGCCGGTGGGCGCCGCGCCGTGTCGCGCATCGTTGGCCGCGACCCGGAGACGCTGGACGAGCCGGGTGTTTGTCGCGCGGCGATCGAGAGTCTCGCCGAAAACTTCTCCGACGGCGTCGTTGCGCCGGCGCTCTGGTATGCGGTGCTCGGCCTGCCGGGTCTCTTCATCTACAAGATGCTGAATACGGCGGACTCGATGATCGGCCACAAATCCGACCGTTACATCGACTTCGGCTGGGCCTCGGCGCGGCTCGACGATATCGCCAACTGGCCGGCCGCGCGTCTTTCGATCCTGCTGATCGCTGCCGGTGCCTGGCTGCGCCGCGGCGCCCATGCCTGCAAAGAAGCCGTCCAAGTGGCGATTCGCGATGGCGGGCTGCACCGTTCGCCGAATTCCGGGCGGCCGGAAGCGGCGATGGCAGGCGCGCTCGATGTGCAGCTTGCAGGTCCCCGCGTCTATTCCGGCATCGTCGTGAGTGAGCCGATGATCAACGGCGCCGGCCGCGATACGGCGACGGTCCGCGATGTTGAGGATGGCGTTCTGGTGTTCAACGGCAGCTGCATGATCCTGGCGATCACTGTCTTCCTGGCCTTCCTGTTCTTCCTTTGACGGCGTTACCTGCCGTCTCAAAGTACAGTTTCTTGCAATGCTCCGTTATCTTTCCGATTACCAAGCGCCTTAAGTCAAAATAATCAGTATCTTTATAAGCTTCTTCTCACCGGCCCGGATCGACAGCGTCCTGCCGAAGAGGGGAAGTCATGAAGACGTTTATGGCGGCTGCTGCCGCGTGCCTTTTACTGCAGTTTATTCCTGCAACCGCGAGTGCCGCCAATCTCGTTGCCAAGGTCAGCCTGGGATCGCAGACGATGACGGTGACGCAGAACGGTTTCGTCAAATACCGCTGGAAAGTATCGACCGCGCGGCGCGGCTATGTGACCCCGACGGGGTCGTGGTCCGCCAAGTGGCTGTCGCTCAATCACCGCTCGCGCAAATACGACAGTGCGCCGATGCCCTATGCCGTGTTCTTCAACGGCGGCTATGCCGTTCATGCGACATTTGACCTCAAGCGGCTGGGCCGCCCGGCCTCGCATGGCTGCGTGCGGCTGCATCCCGACAATGCGGCGCAGTTCTTCTCCATGGCAAAGCAGGCGGGGCTTTCCAATACCCGCGTCGTCATCACGCAATAGCTGTTGCAGCGATCATCTGCTATCGAGGTCCGGGAAGGTGTTTCCGGGCCTTCCGCGCATTGCTGTTTCGGCAACAGTTGCCATGCAAATTTGAAACGTGCTTGAGCGAAAGCATTGGCTTTTGAAATGGATTTGCCTATGAGGGGGATAAATTCGTTGTTCAAAGAGGTAAGCGCGTGACCGCTACATTCGATAAAGTTGCCGACATCATTGCAGAAACCAGCGAGATCGACCGCGAGACGATTACGCCGGAGAGCCATACGATCGACGACCTCGGTATCGACAGCCTCGATTTCCTCGACATCGTCTTCGCGATCGACAAGGAATTCGGCATCAAGATTCCGCTCGAAAAGTGGACCCAGGAAGTGAACGAAGGCAAGGTTTCCACCGAAGAATACTTCGTGCTGAAGAACCTCTGTGCAAAGATCGACGAGCTGCGCGCCGCCAAGGCTTGAAGCAACACCGCCGTCTTTTTTATCCGCCCTGCCACTGCAAACCGTAGCGGCCGGGCGGTTTTGTTCCTAACTAGGCGTAACCGGCGCGGCTTTTCGCGACGGGCCGGAGGATCCGATGCTGCTGGAATATTTCCAGATGATTGACCGCATCGAAGCGGTCGACCTTCAGAAGGGCGTGCTCAAGGCGCGTTCCGTGGTGCCCGCAAAGAGCCCCGTCTTCGAAGGTCATTTTCCTGGTATGCCGCTCGTTCCGGGCGTGCTTCTCATCGAAACCATGGCGCAGGCTTCGGGCATGCTGGTGCTGGCCGCGACCGATTTCGCCGCCATGCCGTTCCTGATGTCCGTCGACGGCGCCAAGATGCGCACCTTTGTCGAGCCCGAAGCGGTGCTCGACATCGAGGCGTTCCTGGAACATGACGGGTCCGGATTTGCCGTCACCAAGGCAAAGATTACCAGCGGCGGCAAGAAGGTCTGCGATGCGCAATTGAAGTTGCGCACCATGCCTTTCAGCGAAGTTCCGCTCGGCGATATCGTGAAGAAACGTGCTGGCGAAGTCGGCCTGATGGACGCGATCGCAGCGCAGGGAGTGAAGGAATGAGCAAGGCTCAGAATGATGTCGTCATCACCGGCGTCGGTATCCTGACCTGTCAGGGCGTCGGCAAGGACGCGCATGTCGCGTTGCTGACCGGCAATGGCGCGCCGCCCGTCATCGTCGAGACGGAAAAGTTCAAGCCCTATCCGGTGCATCCGCTGCCGGAGATCGACTGGTCGCAGCAGATCGCCAAGCGTGGCGACCAGCGCCAGATGGAAAACTGGCAGCGCATCGGCGTTTTCACCGCGGGCCTGGCCCTCGACGATGCCGGTTTCAAGGATGATGCGGACGCCTGCGGCACGATGGACATGATCGTGGCGGCCGGCGGCGGCGAGCGTGACATCAATGTCGATACGCTGATCGTCGACGAGGGCATGAAGCGCAACGACCGCGAACTGCTGTTGAACGAGAAGCTGACGACCGAACTGCGCCCGACGCTGTTCCTGGCGCAGCTGTCGAACCTGATGGCCGGCAATATCTCGATCGTTCACAAGGTCACCGGTTCGTCGCGTACCTTCATGGGCGAAGAGGCTTCGGGCATTTCCGCCGTCGAGACCGCTTTCTGGCGCATCAAGTCCGGCGAATCCACGCATGCGCTCGTCGGCGGCGGCTTTGCTGCCGAGCGCGAGGACATGCTGCTTCTGACCGAAGCAATCGGCGCCAATGCGCAGGGCGAATGGGCGCCCCTCTGGTCGCGTGAAGACGGCGCTGGCGGCGGTCTGATCTTTGGATCGGGCGGCGCTTTCCTGGTGCTCGAATCCCGCAAGCATGCCGAGGCGCGCGGCGCGCATATCTATGCGACCATCGATTCCATCGAAGGCGACCGCGGCAATCGCGCTGCCGGCAATTTCGAGAAGCGTCTGGAGCGCCTGCTAGAACCGGCATCGAAGCTTCCTGCCGAGGGCACCGTGGTGTTTTCCGGCGCGACCGGCATGCACGAGATCACGGCCCGCGAAAAGGCCGTTCTTGAGAACAAGCTGCCCAGTGCCGCCATTCGCGGCTATTCCGGTGTTTCCGGCGTCACGCTCGAAGCCCAGTTCGGTCTCGGCCTGGCTTTCGCGGCTCTGGCCATCGGCGCCAAGGCCAAGGTGCCGGCATTCGATGCGGCGCATGAAAAGCCGATGAATGCGGCCGCCAAGGCTGCCGTCGTCACCACGGTCGGTCATCAGCGCGGCGAGGGCGTCGCCGTTCTTTCCGCGGAAGCGTGAGGAGTTTTCACATGACAGAAGCTGCTTACAAGGATCACCTCGGCCGCCCGATCGTTGCCGTCACCGGCATGGGCATCATCACCTCGCTGGGGCAGGGCCTGAAGGATAACTGGTCGGCGCTGACTTCAGGCACGTCTGGTATCCACAACATCACCCGTTTCCCAACCGAGGGGCTTTCGACCCGGATCGCCGGCACCGTCGATTTCATCGATATCCCGGTGCCGAACGCCGTCGAGCGCTCTTTTGCCTTCGCGCGCGAGACGACGATCGAGGCTCTTGCCGACGCTGACATTTCCGGCGATTTCAACGGCCCGCTGTTTCTTGCTGCGCCGCCGATCGAGCCGGAATGGAGCGCCCGCTTCGAACTTGCCGACCGTGCCCCGCCGTCCGATCATCCGGGCGACGCCTACGAGCGCTTCCTGGCGGCGATGCGCCAGCGCACCGATGCGTCCTTCCATGAGGCGGCCCTTTTCAGCGCGATCTCCGAGCGCCTTGCCGACCGTTTCGGCACGCGCGGCCTGCCGGTAACGCTGTCGACGGCCTGTGCCTCTGGCGCGACCGCCATCCAGCTCGGCATCGAAGCGATCCGCCAGGGCCGCACCGACCGCGCGCTTGCTGTTGCGACCGACGGGTCGCTCAGCGCCGAAGCGCTGATCCGTTTCTCGCTGCTTTCGGCTCTCTCGACCCAGAACGATCCGCCGACCAAGGCTTCCAAGCCGTTCAGCAAGGACCGCGACGGCTTCGTCATCGCCGAAGGGGCCGCGACGCTCGTGCTGGAATCGCTGGAATCGGCGATCGCCCGCGGCGCCAAGATCCTCGGCATCATGAAGGGTGCCGGCGAGAAGGCCGACAGCTTCCACCGCACCCGTTCGTCGCCTGACGGCGGCCCGGCGATCGCAACGATCCGCGCGGCTCTCGCCGATGCCGGTCTCGACGAAAGCGCGATCGGCTACATCAACGCCCATGGCACGTCGACGCCCGAGAACGACAAGATGGAATATGGTTCGATGCTTGCCGTCTTCGGCGAACGCATGGCCTCGATCCCGCTGTCGTCCAACAAGTCGATGATCGGCCATACGCTGACGGCTGCCGGCGCAGTCGAGGCCGTCTTCTCGTTCCAGACGATGCTGACGGGCACGCTGCCGCCGACCATCAACTACAACAACCCGGATCCGGCGATCGTTCTCGATGTCGTGCCGAACAAGAAGCGCGATCAGCAGGTTTCGGCCGTGCTGTCGAACTCCTTCGGCTTCGGCGGACAGAACGCCAGCCTTGTCATGGCGCTCGAACCGGCTTAATCGGTGCCGACAAAATTCAGAGATAAAAACGCCTGAAAGGCGAGAGGTTTTGCCATGCGCGCATTGCAATTGATCGACGACCGCAAACTGGAAACCGTGGACCTTCCGGAACCGGAGGCTCCCGGTGCCGGTGAGGTAACGCTGCGCGTGAAAGCCGTGGCTCTCAACCATATCGATGTCTGGGGCTGGCGCGGCATGGCCTTCGCCAAGCGCAAGATGCCGCTCGTCATCGGTGCGGAAGCGTCTGGTGTGGTCGAAACGATCGGCCCAGGTGTTGCCAATGTGCTGCCGGGTCAGCTGGTATCGATCTATGGCGCGCGCACCTGTGGTCTCTGCCGCCCGTGCCGCGAAGGCCGTGACAATCTCTGCGAACATGTCTCCGGCGTCCACGGTTTCCATCTCGATGGCTTCGCGCAGGAGAAGGTCAATATTCCGGCCCGTCTGCTGGTCCCGGCACCTCCCGGTGTCGATGCTGTCGGTGCTGCGCTGGCGCCTGTGACCTTCGGTACCGTCGAGCACATGCTGTTCGACAATGCCAAGCTCGAACCGGGTGAGACGATCCTCGTCCATGCCGGCGGTTCCGGCATCGGCACGGCGGCAATCCAGCTTGCCAAGAAGATCGGCTGCACTGTCATTACGACGGTCGGCTCCGACGACAAGATCGAGAAGGCGAAGGCCCTCGGCGCCGATCACGTCATCAACTACCGCACCGACCGCTTCGAGGGCGTCGTGCGCAAGCTCACCAAGAAGAAGGGCGTCGACGTCGTCTTCGAACATGTGGGCAAGGATACCTGGGCTGGCTCGATGCTCTGCATGAAGCGCGGCGGCCGTCTCGTCACCTGCGGCTCGACCTCGGGCGTCTCCACCGACATGAACCTGATGATGCTCTTCCAGCAGCAGCTGAAGCTGCTCGGCTCGTTCGGCTGCCGCATGGAGAACATGGCGGATGCCATGCAGAAGATGGGTCGCGGTCTCGTCCATCCCGTCATCGATACGGAAGTCGGCTTCGACGATATCGACCGGGCGCTGGAGCGCATGGAATCGCGCCAGATCTTCGGCAAGATCATCCTGAAGATGGACTGATCTTGTGAAGCTTTTCATCACCCGGATCGTTCTGAAGCTCGAGCATTTCCGCCAGTGGCTGATCGCCCAGCTGATGTTCGGGTTTCTGAACTTCCTGAAGATCTTTCCGGCTGACGGCGCGATCCGCTTTGCAGACTGGCTGGTGCGCAAGATCGGCCCGCGGATGCCGCGCCACAAGCTGATGCTCGTCAATCTGCGCAACGCCTTCCCGGAAAAGAGCAATGCCGAGATCGAGGAGATCGCGCTCGGCAGTTGGGGCAATATGGGCCGGCTGGCAGCCGAGTACGTCTTCCTCGACCGGCTGTTCGACTTCGATCCGGAGCGTAGCGAGCCGGGCCGCATCGAGGTGTCGGGGATCCCGCTGTTCCTCGATCTGCGCGACAATCCGCGCCCGTTCATCGTCTTTACCGGTCATACCGGCAATTTCGAGCTGCTTCCGGTCGCAGGCGCGGCCTTCGGTCTGCACGTGACCGTGCTGTTCCGTCCGCCGAACAACCCCTACGTGGCGCAGAAGGTCTTCGATTTCCGCAGTGCGCGCATGGGCAAGCTAGTGCCGTCGCATGCCGGTTCGTCCTTCACGCTGGCGCGCCAGCTCGAGGCAGGGCAGGGCGTTGGCGTCCTCGTCGACCAGAAGTTCCGGAAGGGCTTGAAGACCAAGTTTTTCAACCTCGACGTCACCACCAATCCGCTGGTGCCGAAACTCGTGCGCCAGTTCGATTGCGAGGTCTATCCGGCCCGTTGTATCCGCTTGCCGGGTAATCGCTACCGTCTGGAGATCGAGCCGAAGTTCGAAATCCCGCGCGACTCAAAGGGCAATCTCGATCTGACAGCTATGGCCCAGATGCTGAACGACAAGGTCGAATCCTGGGTCCGGCAGTATCCGGAGCAGTGGCTCTGGTACCACGACAGGTGGAAAATCAAAGGAAAAGTGCTCAACTAGCGCTTTTTACCCCTAAAATTCATATGTAAAAATATGACTGCCGTTTTCGTTGAACGTGAACGGTGTTCATGTTAATGCTCGCTACCAAGGCGAGTAACCGGTAGGCACAGATCGAGAATCGACGGGCTGGCGGCGAAAACTGACATATGCTGGTTTCCCCTATGTATCAGGGGATTGGGGGGCATATTGCTGGAACTGCTGCAGGCATTCTCATCCCGTTGTGCGCAGATCGATGCCGCGATCCGCGCTGGCGACGATCGTCGAGTCTCAACCCTTGATAGCAGCGTCGACGATCTCATCGACGCGATAGTTAAGTATCAAGCTACGAATGTACTCGAGATCTACATGCAACTTCAGTTCGTGGTCTATCTGCTGGAGCAGAATGCCGACGACTGCGCAACGGTGACCAATCACGCGGCGACATTGTCGCATCTTCTCGACCGCTATTTCGGCAATCCGGTGAAACGCCGCCTGCCGCAGGCGGCCGAGCGCATGCCGGAGCCGGAGGGCTATCTGCCCAATATGGACAACGGCAATTTCCTGAATTCGGCGATCCTCGAGACGCTGCCGGATCGTGTCGCGGTGCTGACGCGCGATTACCGCTATCTCTATTCGAACCCAGCGAACTGCGCCTATCTCGGCCGTAAGCCGATCGACATGATCGGCCGCCATGTCGCCGAGTTCATCGGGCCGGACCGCTTTGCCGAGACCAAGGCGAATTTCGACGCCTGCTTTGCCGGCGAGCGGCGCGAGTATAACTACCAGCGCGCTTCGGCCGAAGGCATGAAGCTGATCCGCTGCCGGATGTCGCCGCTGCGGGACAGTGGCGGGCGGGTGATCGGCGCGCTGGTGATGATGGAGAATGTCAGCGCGCCTGAGGCGGTGAAGGCCTGAAGCCTCGCGTCAATCGTTGAGGCCCTTGCCGGCGAGGATCTGCGGCATCGCCTTCTCGATCCTGGATTCGCGGGTCTTGGCCTGTTTCGGCTGGGCGAAGTGCAGGAGATAGGCGCGCTGCCGGCCGGGTGTCAGTGCTTCGAATGCCGTCTTCAGCGAAGGCGTGCTGTCGATCTTTGCCTGAAACTCCTCCGGTACGGCAAATTCATCCGTGCCCTTGAAATCGATCTTGGCGCCGGAGCGTTCGATCTCGGCGGCCTCGGCGACATAGGCTTTCAGCACATTCTCCATGCCTGAAATCTCGTCGGCGTTGGTGAAGCGGATCTGCCGGGCGGCCTGGACGTTCTTGGTCTGCTGGATCAGCGCGCCGGCCGTATCGGTCATCAGTGCGCCCTTGAAGAACAGCAGGGCGCAATAGTCCTTGAAGCCGTGGATCAGCACAATATTGGCACCATCGAGCGTGTAGCAGGGCTCGCCCCATTTCAGATCTTCGCTCAGCCCAGTATCGAGGAGGATGCGGCGCAGGCGCGTGAATTCCTCCTGCCAGCTGTCTCGGCGGCTGAAATAGGCGTCTACCTTGGGGTTCGTCACTGTTTGAGGCATGCTCAATCCTTGCTCCAGACCGCAAGCTCGTAGCCGTCGGGGTCGCCGAAATGAAAACGGCGGCCGCCGGGGAAGGCTGTAATCGGCTTGACGATCTTGCCGCCGGCGCGCTCGACAGCTGCGAGCGAGGCTTCGAGATCGTCCGCATAGAGAATGACCAACGGGCCACCCGGCTGCGGCTTGCCCATCGTCGTGAAGCCGCCGGTCAGGCGGCCGTCGCCGAATTCGCAATATTCCGGTCCGTAGTCGGTGAAACTCCAGCCGAAAGCGGCGCCGTAGAAGGCCTTGGAGGCGGCGATATCGGCAACGTTGAACTCGATATAGTCGATACGCAGGGTCGTCGGATTTCCAGCCATCTACTTCTCCATTAATGCCTTCAGCGCGTGCAGGTCTTTCTCGACATGGGCGGCGTCGGCGGCAAATTGCGCGTCGGTCATGCCGGGCTGCTTCAATAGCGTGAACATGACCTCGCAGCCATCGCCGTTCGGCACGATGCGCAGCGCATTGTAGACGCGAAGGCCGCTCTCGATGGTCACGGTATGATCGATGATGCCGAAGGGGTTTTCCGGCACGAAACTGACCCTGACAGTGCCGAGGACGCCGCGAGCGACCCAATCGTCGCCATCCCGGTCGAGGCCGGTTGCCAGGCCAGATGCCCAAAGCGGCATGTTCTCGGGCTTTCCGGCGAAGTGGTAGACATCCTGCCAGTCGCGGTCGATCGAACAATGCACGATCTTCGCGGTCATCGTCGTCATCATGTCCTCCCATGGGCGCAAGGCGCGGCCCCGCATCTCCTCAGATGGGGCCGTCGCGCCATCGATCAATATCGCGCCAGCGCTCTCACGTCGATTCCGGAGAACCATTTAGGCCGCTTCCCGTCTTGCCGTTTCGGGCTGGGAGTGCCAAAACACCGGTCGAATTTGACTCATCGGAGGATTGTCGTGGAAAAGGCAGAAATCGGACTGATCGGCCTTGCCGTCATGGGTTCCAACCTGGCGCTGAACATTGCCGAAAAGGGCAACAAGATTGCGGTTTTCAACCGTACGCCTGAGAAAACGGATGAATTCTACGAAAGCGCCGGCGATCTGAAAAAGCAGATCATCCCGTGCAAGACGATCGAAGAATTCGTCGAGGCGATCCGGCCGCCGCGCCCGATCATCATCATGATCAAGGCAGGTGAGGCTGTCGACCAGCAGATGGAACTGCTGCGTCCGTACCTCTCCAAGGGCGACATCATGATCGACGCAGGCAATGCCAATTTCCGCGACACGATCGCCCGTTTCGACCGCCTGAAGAATACCGACCTGACCTTCATCGGCATGGGCGTTTCCGGCGGCGAAGAAGGTGCGCGTCACGGCCCGTCGATCATGGTCGGCGGCACGGAAGACAGCTGGAAGCGCGTCGAGAAGGTACTGACCTCGATCGCCGCCAAGTACAAGGGCGATCCCTGCGTCGCATGGCTCGGCAATGACGGCGCCGGTCACTTCGTCAAGACGATCCATAACGGCATCGAATATGCCGACATGCAGATGATCGCCGAAATCTACGGCATCTTCCGCGATGGTCTTGGCAAGAACTCGCAGGAGATCAGCAAGATCTTCGGCCAGTGGAACAAGGGCCGCCTGAACTCCTACCTGATCGAAATCTCCGAGAAGGTGCTGGCCGCCACCGACCCGATCTCCAAGGGCTCGATGGTCGACATGATCCTCGACAAGGCTGGCCAGAAGGGCACCGGCAAGTGGTCGGCGATCGAAGCGCAGAACATGGGCATCCCGGCGACCGCCATCGAAGCCGCCGTTGCTGCCCGCTCGATCTCCTCGATGAAGGATCAGCGCGAAGCTGCCGAAAAGATCTTCGGCAAGCCGGACTACAAGTTCCCGATCGCTTACGGCCCCGAGCTCGATAAGGATCTGGAACTTGCGCTGTTCGCCGCCAAGATCGGCGCCTATGCGCAGGGCTTTGCCGTCATGGCCGAAGCATCCCGCGAGTTCAACTGGTCGCTGCCGATGCCGACGATCGCCAAGATCTGGCGTGATGGCTGCATCATCCGCTCGCAGTTCCTCGACGAGATCACCTCGGCCTTCACCAAGGCACCTGACGCAGCCAACCTGATCGTCACGCCTGCCTTCTCGGAAATGGTCAAGGAATCGATCCCGGCGCTGCGCCGCGTCGTCACCGCCGCCCTGCAGGCCGGCCTGCCGGTTCCGGCGCTGACCTCTGCGCTGACCTATTTCGACGCCTACCGCCAGGGCCGCGGCACTGCCAACCTGATCCAGGCGCAGCGCGACTTCTTCGGCGCCCACGGCTTCGACCGCCTCGACGGCAAGGACTTCCACCACGGCCCCTGGGGCAGCGGCGCTGCGACCTTCTGAAGTCTGTTTATCTGGAACGAAAAGCCCGGCTTCGACCGGGCTTTTTTATTGCCAGTACGCAATTTTCTTGGCAATCGTCGAATGAAAGTACGTTTGTCGATGCAACTTTGCGTCTTTATTGCAACGCTACATTCAAATATTGATATTTACGACCTTAAGGTGAATATTTATAAAATTCTGCTCGCAGGATGTGTATAGGTATCCGTCACAATCTGTCGATTCGTATAAACTTTCAGCATTGACGACACTTATTTTATTTCAGGCGATCGCGGCATGAGTTCCCTCAGAGGATCCAGATGCCATGTGGGGGAAAATGCGTTTACGTGCAGAGTGCGTCGCGGACGCCAGAGAAGCAATCTCCGATATGCTTCAAACCAATCGCGCATATGCTTCACCGCCGCATAATCCTCCCGTTTCCTTCTCTGCTTCAATCGTGTCACAGGCCGTTCTTACCGTTTTAATGGCGCTGCTTGGCGTGTCGACGCGCGATGCCGGCAGAGCCATGCGGTTTTTCAGTTCCGAGGCCTTGCGTTCGGCGGGGCCAGGAAACGCGCCACTGCTCGCCCGCAACCGGCTGTTGCTGGTTCCAGCGCTTCTGCTTGCGTTCCTATCCGTGACATCGACGCAGGCGCTTGCCGAGTCAAATGCATGTCAGGCGATCAATGCCGACTGGACCAACGTACATCTTCCTTGGATCGAAGAGACAGACTGGGGTGTTCAGGACAAAAGCTATCCGGCGTCCGATTTTCTGCCTACAGATCAGGTGTCATTCTCAATCTCAGATGGCGCACCTGGCGCGGACAGTTATTTTTTTGCATACGACAGCGATGTTGTGAATGGGTACCTTGAGTATTTTGCCGGCGTGTTCAGCATTGGAGGGACTTCCACAACTGTTCCGGTACGGATTTGGTGAGTGGCGGCCTACGTATGGTTTATGCCAATGGCCAGAATGCCGATCTTACGGTTTCCGTACATTGCGTCTCCGCACCCGTAGCTCCCACAATCACCACGGCGCCTGTAGCGGCCATTGTCAACGCCGGAGGCACTGTGACCTTCAGCGTCGTCGCGTCCGATGCGACAAGTTACCAATGGCAAGTGAATACCGGTGGTGGTGGCTACGCCAATATCATCAACGGCGCGCCATATTCCGGCGCCACCACGGCGACGCTGACCATTACCGGCGCGACGGCTGGCATGGACGGGTATCAGTATAGGGTCATTGCATCGGGTGGTGCGTTGCCGGACGCCACCTCGGCCGGAGTTTCCCTGACGATCAATTCGCCGCCGGTGGCGACCTCCTTTGCGGTGGCGATCGTTCCCTACGGCTCCAGTGCTGCCAATATCGCCCTCAACACTCACGTTACCAACAGTCCGACCAGCTATGCCGTAGGCTCGGCCACGACTGCTCAAGGCGGCAGCGTAAGCGTTGACCCCGGCACGGGTGCAGTAACCTATACGGCGCCGACCGGCTTCCGTGGCACAGACAGTTTCACCTTCACCGCAAGCAACAGTGCTGGCCCGTCCTCTCCGGCTACGGTCACAGTTCCCGTGGGCAATCCGACCATCACCGTGACGCCGACGACTTTGACTGCCGGTAC
The DNA here is from genome assembly GCF_040546565.1 of Rhizobium sp. OAE497. Lineage (NCBI taxonomy): Bacteria > Pseudomonadati > Pseudomonadota > Alphaproteobacteria > Hyphomicrobiales > Rhizobiaceae > Rhizobium > Rhizobium sp. OAE497. The sequence continues at coordinate 2,143,208 of NZ_JBEPOA010000001.1, read as the reverse complement.
CGGCAGCGCCGCCTATAGCCAGACGCTGACGGCAAGCGCCGGGCGGGCGCCCTATACTTTCTCGACCACGCTTGCGAGCGGCGCACTGCCCGCGGGCATCTCACTTGGCAGCAACGGCACAATATCCGGTACGCCGACGGCAAGCGGGAACTTTACCTTTACGGTGACAGGCACCGACAGCAGTTTAGGCACCGGTCCTTTCACCTTCACCAGCTCGACGATCTCGCTGAACATCGCGGCGCCGACGATCTCGATCGGGCCGACGACCTTACCGGCGCCGGCCTTCGGCACGGCCTATGCTCAGACCCTTACCGCGAGCGGTGGAAATGGCTCCTATACGTTCGGTATAAGCGCCGGCAGCTTACCGGCCGGGATGATTTTGTCCGCCAGTGGAGCCCTGTCGGGCACCCCGACAGCCGCCGGCGACTTCAGTTTCACGGCCGAGGCGACTGACGGCAACGGTTTCACAGGCAGCCAGACATACAGCGGGACTGTGAATGCGGTCGTTCCCGGCATTCCAACGATCGGTTCGGCCACTGCGGCCGACGGCGAGGCAACGGTGTCATTCAGCGCTCCGGCAAGCAATGGCGGCGCGGTGATCACCAACTACACGGTGACGTCGAGCCCCGGCGGCTTGACGGCGACGGGATCGGCAAGCCCGATCACCGTCAGTGGTCTGACCAACGGAACGGCCTACACCTTCACGGTGACGGCAAACAACAGCACCGGCGCGGGCACGGCGTCTGCAGCCTCCAACTCCGTCACCCCGGCGCCATCCTTGGCTGCCCCGATTGCCAACGCAGTTTCAGCGACGGTCGCGGCGAATTCATCGGCCAATCCAGTCACACTAAATATCAACGGCGGCACGGCGGCAACCGTTGCGATTGCAGTCGTTCCGTCGCACGGTACGGCGACGGCGTCCGGCACAGCGATCACCTATACGCCTGTTGCGGGCTATTCGGGCGCCGACAGCTTCACCTACACGGCGACCAATGCCACCGGCACATCGTCACCGGCGACGGTGACCATCACCGTCACTGCGCCGACTTTCACTTTCGCGCCGGCTCCCGGTGCGTTGATAGCAGGCACAGCCGGAACCGCTTATAGCGAGACAATCGCTGCTTCGGGTGGTGGCGCTCTCTATATCTATGCGGTTACCACCGGCTCGCTACCTTCGGGTCTGTCGCTTGCCACCGATGGCACGATCTCCGGCACGCCGACAGCTGACGAAAACGCCAGCTTCACCATCACCGCAACGGATACACACGGCGCGACGGGCACGGTATCCTACTCGCTTGTCATCGGCGCCCAGGCTCCCTTCGCCAACGGGGTTTCGGCGACGGTGGCGGCGAATTCATCAGCCAATCCGATCACGCTCGATATCACCGGCGGCGCGCCTGCATCGGTTGCGGTCGCCTCGGCGGCTGGCCACGGCACAGCGACGGCGTCCGGCACGGCGATGACCTATACGCCTGTTGCGGGCTATTCGGGCGCCGACAGCTTTACCTATACGGCGACCAATGCCACCGGCACATCATCACCGGCGACGGTGAACATCACGGTCACTGCGCCGACTTTCACTTTCGCGCCGGCTGCCGGTGCGTTGGCAACAGGCACAGCCGGAACCGCTTATAGCGAGACAATCGCTGCCTCGGGTGGCGGTGTTCCCTATACCTATGCAGTCACCACCGGATCGTTACCTTCGGGTCTGTCGCTTGCAACCGATGGCACGATCTCCGGCACACCGACGGCAGACGGAAATTTCAGCTTTACCATCACTGCAACGGATACAAACGGCGCAACGGGTACGGCATCCTATTCGCTGCAGGTGGACGTAGCCGGTAGCGCGACCTTCGTCTTCACACCCGCCGCCGGAGCGCTGAGCGAGGCGATGGCCGGTGAGGACTACAGTCAGGCGATCAGTGCCGCAGGCGGGACCGCGCCGCTGATCTACAGCGTTTCGTCAGGAACCCTTCCGCAAGGAATGGTGCTGAATATCTCGACGGGCGAGCTTTCCGGTCCCTTGGACGCGAGTACTGAAGGAGACTATGGCTTCAGCATTCAAGTGCGGGACAACAACGGCGCGACCGGCACTGCAGCCTACACCCTGAAGGTTAAGGCGCAGGATATTACAGTGACCGACAAGGTTGTAAACGTGCCGGCTGGTTCGTCGCCGTCTGACGTTTATCTCAACCGCGGGGCAACTGGGGGCCCGTTCACGTCCGCTGCCGTTACCTTTGTCGAACCCGCCAATGCCGGCAGCTCGGCGATCATTCAGGGGCAGCTGGCGCAATCGGGACCGGTTATGCCCGTCGGGTGGTACCTTCAGTTCACACCAAACCCTGCATATTCGGGCCAGGTTCGAGTGGGCTTCCGGCTTACCAGCGCGCTCGGTGTTTCGAATACCGGCACCGTGACGTATAATCTGAACGTCGCTGCAGGCCAGGTCGCGGAGGATATCGACCATCTGGTTCACGACTTTGTGCGAAGCCGCCAGAACATGATTTCCTCGACCGTCAAGGTGCCGGGCCTTCTTGAGCGCCGCCAGATGCAGCAGGAAAGCAATCCTGTGACCGCGCGCCTGATGCCGTCCGAGAACGGACTGACCGTCGGCTTTTCCACCAGCCTCGCGCAGATGGAAGCGGCAGGCCGCACGCCGGTGGGTGGGAAGAGTGCCGATCTTTCGCCTTTCAACATCTGGATCGACGGCGCATTTCTGGCGCACAGGGATGGCGACACCGATGACGGAAAGTGGGGCAGCTTCGCGATGATCAACCTGGGAGCGGATTACCTGCTCTCCGACAAGGCACTGCTCGGCTTCTCCCTGCATTACGACCGTATGACCGATCCGACGGATGCCGACGCGGAACTGAGTGGAAACGGCTGGCTGGCGGGTCCTTACGCCTCCTTTGAAATCGGCAAGGACGTGTTCTGGAATGCCAGCCTGCTTTACGGCGGATCGTCCAACGACATCGATACGTATTTTTGGGACGGCACGTTCGATACGACCCGCTGGATGGCCGATACCTCGATCGAGGGGCAGTGGGCAATCGATGGCGACACCATCCTGACGCCAAAGCTGCGGGCAGTCTACTTCTCCGAAAGGGTCGAGGATTACGCCGTCAGCAACGGGGCCGGCGATACCATCGTGATCGATGGCTTTGACGCAGAACAATTCCGTATCAGCCTCGGAGCGGAGATTGCCCGGTCGTTTACAGTAGAAAGCGGTTCGGTGCTGACGCCGAAGCTCGGCCTGACGACCGGATTCTCCGGTCTGGATGGATCGGGCGCATTCGGATCGCTCACCGCAGGGCTGTCCATCCAGACGGTCGATCAGTGGATGATCGATGTCAGCCTGCTCCTGAATGTGGAGGGAGACGGTGAGGCGTCGGCCGGTACCAGGGTGGGGGCGGCAAAACGGTTCTAGAACCGGGTCTTGCCGTTCAGTCTGGCGGCCATGCCGCCAGGCTGCCGATCTGTTCAGCTTCGCCCATCCGCCCAGACCGGCTTGCTGACGCTCTGCAGCAGCTCCGGTTCGATGCCGTCGATGCGGGCGATGACGGCTTTGGCCATTTCGCGGCCGGCGTGGCGGACGTCTTCGTAGGCGGTGATGATTTCCGGGCGGATCCAGTTGAGGATCGGGGCGGATTCCTTCGAGACCATGTCGACATCCTTGCCGAGGCGCTTGCCGGCAGCCTCGATGCCGGCGTTCACCGCGATAGCGGCGCTGCCGGCGGAACAGACGATGCCATCGGGAGCATTCGGCGAGCGCATCATCGCCTCAATGGTATTCCTGATCTCGTCGAGCGGGGCGTCGATGTTGACGCGCAGCGGCACTTCCTCGGCGCCGTAATCGTGCAGGCCGGTCTGGAAGCCGATGCGGGTGTGGGCGTAGTACGTGAGCTTGCTCGGCGGCTGGAGCAGCGCGATATGCCGGCGTCCGCGATCGACGAGGCGCTGCACCGCCTGGTGGGCGAAAGCCTCGTTGTCGAAGTCGTGATAGGGATGCACCAGCCCGGCATCGGTGCGGCCGTGGGTGGCGAAGGGGATGTTCTGCTCGGCAAGCAGCCGCACGCGCGGATCGTCAGGCTCGATGCGCGAGATGATGACGCCGTCGGCCGATCCCGTGTCGAGGATATAGCGGACCGGCATCATCGGGTCCTTGCTGTGCGAATGCGGGGTGACGACGATATGGTAGGGCGTACCCGTCAGCACTTCAGATATGCCGAACACCATCTGGCTCGAAAAGCCCATGATCTCTTCGTCGATCGACAGGACGAGGGCGATGACATTGGTCTTGCCGGTGCGCAGGCGCACGCCGGCACGGTTCGGCTGGTAGCCCAGCTGGCGCGCCACCATGCGCACCCGCTCCTTGGTTTCGGCGCCGATATCCGGCGCGTCCTTCAAGGCGCGTGAAACGGTGGTAATGCCGAGACCGGTCATGAAAGCGATCGTCTTGAGCGTCGGACGCTCACGTTGGACGGCCGCCGCCGTTCCCCCGAAATTTCCCTTGCTTTCCATAGGCCTAAGGTACCCTCACGCGAATTGCGTCTGCTTATAGATGCTTTTTCGAAACGCCGTAAGCGCCGCAGCATCCAAAAGCGTCTCCTCCCTGAGAAATAAAATCTGTAACGATACAGTAGAAAAGTCGAGCACTTTTTGATGTTTGCGCCGCAGCAATAGACGCATAGGTTGAATCGTCTAAAATCGCACAGTTTTTTTGCGCCTGCGAAGCGTGTTTCGTTGGAATTTTCGACATGTCTTGAGAATTACGATGTTAAAACAGAGTTTTAGTCTCAGAAGTGCATTGCGGCATTGGCCGCACAGAATTGCGCCATCCCTGTCCGATTTGTGAATTATGGACAGGCATTGGTAGCAAAGGGGTGACTGAAAGAAAATTTTACGAGCAGGCTGTTGCGCCAAAAAAACGATTGCACTAAGTTTTTCCGGCAACGTTTCAGTGAGGGAGGAGAACTCATGAATATCCGTTCGTTCGCGGCAATGCTCGCCGCTTCCGTCATCATTCCGCTTGGCGCAGCCCAGGCAACCGATCTCGAAGTCACCCATTGGTGGACCTCGGGCGGTGAAGCTGCTGCCGTCGCCGAGCTCGCCAAGGCATTCGACGCCACCGGCAACAAGTGGGTCGACGGCGCAATCGCCGGTTCCGGCGGTACCGCGCGTCCGATCATGATCAGCCGCATCACCGGCGGCGACCCGATGGGCGCCACTCAGTTCAACCACGGCCGCCAGGCTGAAGAACTCGTCCAGGCCGGTCTGATGCGTGACCTGACCGATGTCGCCACCGCAGAGCACTGGAAGGACATCATCCGTCCGTCGAGCCTGCTCGATTCCTGCACGATCGACGGCAAGATCTACTGCGCGCCTGTCAACATCCACTCCTGGCAGTGGCTGTGGCTTTCCAACGCTGCCTTCAAGAAGGCCGGTGTCGAAGTGCCGAAGAATTGGGATGAATTCGTCGCTGCCGCTCCGGCTCTCGAAAAGGCCGGCATCGTGCCGCTCGCCGTCGGCGGTCAGCCGTGGCAGGCTACCGGCGCGTTCGACGTGCTGATGGTCGCAATCGCCGGCAAGGATACCTTCTACAAGGTGTTCAAGGACAAGGACGCCGAAGCTGCTGCCGGTCCCGAAGTCGCGAAGGTCTTCAAGGCTGCCGACGATGCCCGCCGCATGTCGAAGGGTACGAACGTTCAGGATTGGAACCAGGCAACCAACATGGTCATCACCGGCAAGGCCGGCGGTCAGATCATGGGTGACTGGGCGCAGGGCGAGTTCGCGCTTGCCGGCCAGAAGGCCGGAACCGACTACACCTGCCTTCCGGGCCTCGGCGTCAACGAAATCATCTCCACCGGTGGTGATGCTTTCTACTTCCCGCTGCTGAAGGACGCAGAAAAGTCGAAGGCGCAGGACGTTCTCGCCAAGACGCTTCTCGACCCCAAGACCCAGGTTGCCTTCAACCTGAAGAAGGGCTCGCTGCCGGTTCGTGGCGACGTCGACCTGGCCGCTGCCAACGACTGCATGAAGAAGGGTCTGGAAATCCTCAAGAAGGGTAACGTGATCGAAGGTACCGACCAGCTGCTCTCGGCCGATAGCCAGAAGCAGAAGGAAGACCTGTTCTCGGAATTCTTCGCGAACCCGTCGATGACGCCGGAAGACGCCCAGAAGCGCTTCGCTGAAATCATCTCTTCCGCCGACTGATCGTTTTCCGATCGCTGAGGCGATCCGGCTCCCGCGTGGGGCCGGATCGTTCCGGAATGCGGGGTCTGATCCCGCGTCCGGCTCCATCCCGGCGGCGCCATGCGCCTGTGCGGAATGGTGAGGGGAGGCGACGAAAACAAGGAGGGCAGCGTGCAAGCGGTGCCGCTCTGGATCACAAGACGCAATTGCGATTCAGGAGGAGTCACAATGACGGGTCAAGCGCAAGCAGGCCGGCCAAACCAACTATTGCGCAATCTCAATTCGAAGATTGCTTCCATCCCGATGATCCTTACCGCCCTGGTCATCTTTCTCGGCGGTACGCTCTGGACGGTGTTCTATTCCTTTACCAATTCGAAGCTCCTGCCTCGGTTGAGCTTCGTCGGTTTCGACCAGTACAAGCGCCTCTGGGCTGCACCGCGCTGGATCGTTTCGATCGAAAACCTTGCCCTTTACGGCATCCTGTCGCTGATCTTCAGCCTGGTGATCGGCTTCGTGCTGGCCGCGCTGATGGATCAGAAGATCCGGTTCGAGAACACGTTCCGTACGATCTTCCTTTATCCCTTCGCTCTGTCCTTCATCGTCACCGGTCTCGTGTGGCAATGGGTGCTCAATCCGGAATTCGGCGTTCAGTCGGTGATCCGGTCGCTCGGATGGACGAGCTTCACCTTCGATCCGCTCTATACGCCGAGCATCGTCATCTACGGCGTGCTGATCGCCGCTCTCTGGCAGGGGACCGGGCTCGTCATGTGCCTGATGCTTGCCGGTCTGCGCGGCATTGACGAAGACATATGGAAGGCGGCGCGTGTCGACGGCATTCCGATGTGGAAGACCTATCTCTTCATCGTCATCCCGATGATGCGCCCGGTTTTCATCACGACGCTGGTCATCATCGCCAGCGGTATCGTCAAGGTCTACGACCTCGTCGTGGCGCAGACTTCAGGCGGTCCGGGCATCTCGTCCGAAGTGCCTGCCAAATATGTCTATGACTACATGTTCCAGGCGCAGAACCTCGGGCAGGGCTTTGCGGCCTCGACGATGATGCTGATCACCGTCGCCATCATCATCATTCCCTGGGCTTACCTGGAATTCGGCGGAGGGCGCAAGCGTGGCTAATACCGGAACCCTCAACACCACCGCGGCCGGCATCGACGCCGTCGCCTCCAAGCTTGGTTCGGGCCCGAGCGGCCCGCGGCCGAAGCCTGTTCTTTCGGCGCGCAACATCATGCTCTACGGCACGCTGTTCGTCGCCGCCGCCTATTACCTGCTGCCGCTCTACGTGATGGTCGTGACCTCGCTGAAGGGCATGCCTGAAATCCGCATGGGCAATATCTTCTCGCCGCCGATGGAAATCACCTTCGAGCCGTGGGTGAAGGCCTGGGCGACGGCCTGCACCGGCCTCAATTGCGATGGCCTGTCACGCGGCTTCTGGAACTCGGTGCGCATCACCGTTCCCTCGGTCGTCGTGTCGATCGCGATTGCTTCGGTGAATGGCTATGCGCTTGCCAACTGGCGCTTCAAGGGCTCGGAGTTCTTCTTCGCGGTTCTCGTCGTCGGCGCGTTCATTCCGTATCAGGTGATGATCTATCCGATCGTTATCGTGCTGCGTGAAATCGGCATTTACGGGACGCTGACCGGCCTGATCATCGTGCATTCGATCTTCGGCATGCCGATCCTGACGCTGCTGTTCCGTAACTACTTCGCCTCGCTTCCCGAAGAACTCTTCAAGGCGGCGCGTATCGACGGTGCAGGATTCTGGCAGATCTTCTTCCGGATCATGCTGCCGATGTCGCTGCCGATTTTCGTCGTCGCGATGATCCTGCAGGTTACCGGCATCTGGAACGACTTCCTCTTCGGCGTCGTCTTCACCCGCCCGGATACCTATCCGATGACCGTGCAGCTCAACAACATCGTCAATTCGGTCCAGGGCGTGAAGGAATATAACGTCAACATGGCCGCGACGATCCTCACCGGTCTCGTGCCGCTTATCGTCTATTTCGTGTCCGGACGTCTCTTCGTCCGCGGTATCGCCGCTGGCGCAGTGAAAGGTTGATCATGAACACAAGCGTTTCCATCAAAGATCTGTCGCTGAATTTCGGTGCGGTCAGCGTTCTCAAGGACCTGAACCTCGAAATCAACGACGGCGAGTTCCTGGTCCTGCTCGGTTCGTCTGGCTGCGGCAAGTCCACGCTCCTGAACTGCATTGCTGGTCTTCTCGATGCATCGGCGGGGCAGATCTTCATCAAGGGCAAGAACGTCACCTGGGAAGAGCCCAAGGACCGCGGCATCGGCATGGTGTTCCAGTCCTACGCGCTCTATCCGCAGATGACGGTCGAGAAGAACCTGTCCTTCGGCCTGAAGGTTGCCAAGGTTCCGCAGGCGGAAATCGATAAGCGCGTTGCGCGCGCTTCCGAGATTCTGCAGATCCAGCCGCTTCTGAAGCGCAAGCCGGCCGAGCTTTCGGGCGGCCAGCGCCAGCGTGTCGCTATCGGCCGCGCCCTGGTGCGCGATGTCGACGTCTTCCTCTTCGACGAGCCGCTGTCGAACCTCGATGCGAAACTTCGTTCCGAGCTGCGCGTCGAGATCAAGCGTCTGCATCAGTCGCTGAAGAACACGATGATCTATGTCACGCATGACCAGATCGAGGCACTGACGCTGGCCGATCGCATCGCCATCATGAAGAGCGGCATCATCCAGCAGCTCGCCGATCCGACGACGATCTACAACAAGCCGCGCAATCTCTTCGTCGCCGGCTTCATCGGCTCGCCGTCGATGAACTTCCTGCGCGGCGAACTGGCAACTGCGAACGGCAAGCCGGCCTTTGTGGCAAACGGCGTGACCTTCTCGCTGGAGGGATACCAGGCTTCCGAGCCGCTGCAGCCCGGCCGAAAGGTGGTGCTCGGCGTCCGTCCCGAGCATATCAAGGTCAACGAGGAGCTCGGTGCCGAAGTTCATGAAGCGACTGTCGACGTAGAGGAGCCGATGGGCGCCGACAATCTGCTCTGGCTGAAACATGCCGGACATACGATGTCGGTACGCATCAACGGCGCGCGCCGGTTCAGCCCCGGCACGCCGGTCAAGCTCGGCTTCGACACCTCGCTCGCGTCGGTCTTCGACGCCGAGACCGAGGACCGGATCTGACAAACGCAATAGGGGCGGGGCGTAAGCTCCGCCTTATCCTCAATAGCGGCCGAGAGGCCGTCCAAGTTTGGCCGCGGACCGGTATCGGTCTTCCCAAGGCGGCCTGATCGGAAACATACCATGACGTCCTTGCCGAAGAACGGTTCCCCCATCGACCTCTCGGGCAGCTGGCACCTTGCCTCCGCCGATGGCGAGGTCAAAACCACGATCGATATTCCGGGCGACGTGCACACGGCGCTGCATGCCGCCAACCTCATTCCGGATCCGTATTTCGGCCGGAACGAAGAGAAAATCCAGTGGGTCGCGCATCAGGAATGGGCGATCGAGCGGAGCTTCAAGCTCAAGGAAACCGAGGGCGACTGGTATCTCGATATCGACTATCTCGACACGGTTGCCTCGGTCTATGTGAACGGCTTCCTGGCGCTTTCGGCCGATAACGCCTTCCGCCGTTACCGTCCTGACGTAACGTCGATGCTGAAAGCCGGCGATAACACGGTGCGCATCGTCTTCAAGTCGAGCATCGCGGAAGGTGCCGACCGGCAGGGCAGGCAGCCCTTCTACATTCCCTATTCGACCGGCAATTCGCCGATCCCGAACGGCAATATGCTGCGCAAGCCGCAGTGCCATTTCGGTTGGGACTGGAATATCGCGCTGGCGCCGCTCGGTCTCTACGGCACGGTCGCGCTGAAGAAGCTGGAAACCGCCCGCATCGAGCATGTGACGACGCGCCAGACGCATAATCTTGACGGCAGCGTCGAGCTGCAGGTGACGGCGACGCTCTATTCGAAGGACCCGGGCATCGTGCCTGTGCATTTCGAGCTCGACGGCGAGCGGGTGCGCCTCGATGTCGGCGTCAATGGCGGCGAGACCGTCATCAATCAGTTCTTCCAGATCGACAAGCCGAAGCTCTGGTGGCCTTCGGGCAGCGGCGAGCAGGCGCTCTACACGCTGAAGGTCGAGCTTCCCGCCGATAGCGTCACCAAGCAGATCGGTCTGAGGACCGTTGAGCTGATCACCACGCCGGACGCTGCCGGCAGCCGTTTCGCCTTCAAGGTCAACGGCCGAGAGATCTTCTGCCGCGGCGCCAACTGGATCCCGGCCGACGCGCTCTATTCGCTGTCGTCGCCGGAGAAGACCGAGGACCTGCTGCAGTCCGCGAAGGACGCCAACATGAACATGATCCGCGTCTGGGGCGGCGGGTTCTACGAGCAGGATTATTTCTACGATCTCTGCGACCGGCTGGGCCTGATGGTCTGGCAGGACTTCATGTTCGCTTGCAATCTCTACCCCTCGACCGACGACTTCCTCGATAGCGTTGCGCTCGAGGTGGACTATCAGGTCAAGCGGCTCTCCTCGCATCCCTCGATCGCCATCTGGTGCGGCGACAACGAGCTGGTCGGGGCGCTCACCTGGTTCGAGGAGTCGCGCAAGGACCGCGATCGCTATCTCGTCTCCTACGACCGCCTGAACCGGGTGATCGAGCTGGCGATGAAGAAGGCGGCGCCCGGCGCCATCTGGTGGCCGTCGAGCCCTGCTTCCGGCTATCTCGATTTCGGCGATGCCTGGCATGCCGACGGTTCCGGCGACATGCATTACTGGTCGGTCTGGCACGAGAACAAGTCGTTCGACAATTACCGGACGGTGCGGCCGCGCTTCTGCTCGGAATTCGGCTTTCAGTCCTATACGTCGCTGCCTGTCATCAAGACCTATGCGGACGCCAAGGACATGAACGTCGCGTCGCCGGTCATGGAGTTGCACCAGAAGAATGCCGGCGGCAACGAGCGCATTGCCGGCACGATGTTCCGCTATTTCCGCTTCCCGAAGGATTTTCCGAATTTCGTCTATCTCAGCCAGATCCAGCAGGGCCTGGCGATCAAGACGGCGGTGGAATACTGGCGATCGCTGAAGCCGCATTGCATGGGCACAATCTACTGGCAGCTCAACGACACCTGGCCGGTGGCCTCCTGGTCGAGCCTCGATTACGGCGGCCGCTGGAAGGCGATGCACTATCTCGTCAAGCGCTTCTTCCAGCCGGTTGCGGTTGCCGCCATTCCTGCCGACGACGGCAAGTCGATCCGCTTCTCGCTGGTCAACGATACGCTGGATGAAGTCAGCGTCGATCTCTCGATCTCGATCCTGACGATGAAGGGCGAGCGCAAGCACCTGCGGGATGTTCAGGCGGTCTGCTCGCCGGATGCGGCGGTGACGGCTGCCTCGATAGATATCTCGGATATCCCCGAGGGAACGCTGCTTGCCTGGCGCTTCACGGCCTCGAACGGCATGGGCGGTGAAGGGCATCATGTCCACGGCACCTACAAGGCGCTCGAGCTCGAACCCGCTGGTCTGCAGGTGACGCATGAATATGTCGAGGAGGACGGCTCGGTCTGCCTCAATGTCACCGCCAGGGGACTGGCGCTCTTCGTGATGATCGAGACGGACGAGGACGGGAAATATTCCGACAACGCCTTCGATCTCGCGGCTGGTGAAACCCGCCGCATCACGTTCACCCCGGCCAAGGCGCTCGAAAAGGGCAAGCTGCCGGACTTCCGTTTCTACGACCTGCATTCCTGCCAGTCGGCAGAATGAATTTGAAAGATGGGCACGAGGCCCGAGGAGGAAATGATGACGAAACTCAGCTTTCAGCTCTATAGTGCGCGCAACTTCCAGCCCTATTCGGCGATCTTCGAAAAGCTCGGCAAGGCCGGCTACGGTGAAGTCGAAGGCTTCGGCGGCATCTATGCCGATCTCGACGATGCCGGACTGAACAGCCTGCGCGGCGAACTGGACAAGAACGGTCTCACGATGGCGAGCGGCCATTTCAGCCCGGATTTCCTGGATGGTGAAGTCAAGAAGTCGCTCAACATTGCGAAGCTGCTCGGCATGGATTCGATCTATGCGCCGCATCTGGCCGCCGACCAGCGCCCGACGGATGGCGCCGGCTGGCTGGCATTCGGCAAGCGCCTTCATGAGATGGCAAAGCCCTTCAAGGATGCCGGCTACGAGTTCGGCTGGCACAACCACGACTTCGAATTCGTGAAGCTCGCCGACGGTTCGCTGCCGATCGAGCGCATCTTCGAAGGCGCGCCGGATATTTCCTGGGAAGCAGATATCGCCTGGGTCGTCCGTGGCGGCGCCGATCCCTTCGCCTGGATCGAGAAGCTCGGTTCGCGCATCACCTCGGTGCACGTCAAGGACATCGCGCCCGCAGGCGAGAACAAGAACGAGGATGGCTGGGCCGATGTCGGCCACGGCACGCTGCCCTGGGCGAAGCTCATTGCTGCTCTCAAAGGCACCAAAGCCAAGCATTTCGTCGTCGAGCATGACAACCCGGCCGATGTCGACCGCCTGATCACCCGCTCGATCGCATCCTTCAAGACCTATTGAGGCATATCATGACCAAGGAACTTGGCGTCGGCATCATCGGATGCGGCAACATCTCCACCACCTATTTCTCCCTGTCGCCGCTGTTCAAGGGCCTGAAGGTCCTGGCCTGCGCCGACATCAACATGCAGGCGGCCGAAGCGCGCGCCGCCGAATACGGCGTCAAGGCGCAGACGATCGAGGAACTCCTCAAGAACGATGAGATCGACGTCGTCGTCAACCTGACGATCCCGGACGCGCATTTCCCGGTTTCGAAGTCGATCCTCGAGGCGGGCAAGCACGTCTATTCGGAAAAGCCGCTGGTTCTGACGCTGGAGCAGGGCGAGGAGCTTCGCCGCATCGCCAAGGAAAAGAACCTCTCCGTCGGCTGCGCGCCCGACACCTTCCTCGGCGGCGCGCACCAGCTCGCCCGCAAGTTTATCGATGAAGGCGGCGTCGGCCGCATAACGTCGGGCGCCTGCTACGTCATGAGCCCGGGCATGGAAATGTGGCATCCGAACCCGGACTTCTTCTTCCTGCCGGGCGGCGGCCCGATCCTCGATCTCGGCCCTTACTACATCGCCAACCTGATCAACCTGATCGGCCCGGTGAAGCGTGTCGGCGCCATGACCTCGATGGCATCGGAAACCCGCACGATCACCAGCGCGCCGCGCAACGGCGAAGTGATCCCGGTGAAAACGCCCACGACGATCCAGGCAATCCTCGAGTTCGTCAGCGGCGCGACCGTCACGTTGACGGCAAGCTGGGACGTCTGGTCTCACCGCCATGCCAATATGGAGCTCTACGGCACCGAAGGCTCGATCTATGTGCCGGATCCGAACTTCTTCGGCGGCGTGGTCGAGGCGAGCGGCAAGGACAAGGATATCAAGCCGGTCGAGGGCTGGGATCATCCATTCGGCATCTTCAACCAGGAGAGCCCGCAGGGACCGCGCGCCAACTACCGCACGGCCGGTCTCGCCGACATGGCGATGGCGATCATCGAAGGCCGTGATGCCCGTTGCTCGCTCGACCGCACGCTGCACGGCGTCGACGTCATGACGTCGATCCTGCGCTCGGGCGAAGAAGGCCGCTTCATCGAGCTGACGACGACCTGCACGCAGCCGGCGGCGCTCGGCATCGAAGAGGCGCAGGCGCTGCTTCGGTAATCGCCCGCTCTTGAAGTGAGGCTTCAAACGACTATTGTCCCGCGCGGGCAAACTGCCCGCGCGATTTTCTTAAAGGAATAGAACCATGAGCTGGCAACCGGCTTCCGACCGTTATTCGAAGATGAAATACAACCGCACGGGCCGTTCCGGCCTGAAGCTGCCTGCCGTCTCTCTCGGCCTTTGGCACAATTTCGGCGGCGACACGCCGCATGATCGCAAAGTCGATATGTGCCGCACGGCCTTCGATCTCGGCATCACCCATTTCGACCTCGCCAACAATTACGGCCCGCCTCCCGGCAGCGCCGAGACCGCTTTCGGCGAGATCCTGCGCACCGATTTCGCAGGCCTGCGCGATGAGCTGATCATTTCGTCCAAGGCCGGTTACGACATGTGGCCGGGTCCTTACGGTGAGTGGGGCAGCCGCAAGTATCTGATCGCGTCCTGCGACCAGAGCCTGAAGCGCATGGGCCTCGACTATGTCGATATCTTCTACTCGCACCGTTTCGATCCGGAGACCCCGCTGGAAGAGACCTGCGGCGCGCTTGATCATATCGTCCGCTCCGGCCGCGCGCTCTATGTCGGCATCTCGTCCTACAATTCGCAGCGCACCCGCGAAGCGGCCGCGATCCTGAAAGATCTCGGTACGCCGTGCCTCATCCACCAGCCGAGCTATTCGATGCTCAATCGCTGGGTCGAGGACGACAAGCTGCTCGATACGCTCGACGAAACGGGCATGGGTTCGATCGTCTTCTCGCCGCTGGCGCAGGGCATGCTGACCACGAAATATCTCGGTGGCATCCCGACCGATAGCCGCGCGGCACAGAACCACTTCCTGAAGAAGGACTTCATCCGTCCTTCGATCATCGACAACATCAAGAAGCTCAACGAGATCGCCGAGAAGCGCGGCCAGACGCTGGCGCAGATGGCGATCGCCTGGGTGCTGCGCGGCGACCGCGTGACCTCGGCACTGATCGGTGCCAGCCGCTCCTCGCAGATCGTCGATTGCGTCAAGGCGCTGGATAATCTCAAGTTTACGGCTGACGAGCTGAAGCAGATCGATGTCTATGCCAAGGAAGCGGATATCAATCTGTGGGCCAAGTCGGCTGAGTTGGACTAATCGTCCGGTAAGCTGGGTGCTGAGGGGGGTGACGGGCGACGTCTCTCCACACTCCCTCATTCCTGTGCTCGTCACAGGAATCCAGCCGCCGCGCGTCTGCGCGGCGAAGAGAGTCTTTCCAGCCCAAGGACTTGGGCTGGCTGGATCTCTGTGACGAGCACAGAGATGAGGGAGCGCGCGGGCTGACCGGAGTCCCTGTTGCCCTGACGTACGTACCGCAAATTCTGGAGGAGCCGCCATGATCCGCAATCCCATTCTGCCCGGTTTCAATCCGGACCCGTCGATCTGCCGTGTCGGCGAGGATTATTATATCGCGACGTCGACCTTCGAATGGTATCCGGGCGTGCAGATTCATCACTCCCGCGATCTGGTGAACTGGACGCTGGTGCGCCGCCCGCTGGAGCGCAAGTCGCAGCTCGACATGCGTGGTAACCCCGACAGCTGCGGCGTCTGGGCGCCCTGTCTTTCCTATGCCGACGGTCTGTTCTGGCTCGTCTATACCGACGTCAAGCGCTTCGACGGCAATTTCAAGGATGCGCATAATTACATCGTCACGTCGCCAACGATCGACGGCGAGTGGTCCGAGCCTATTTATGTGAATTCCTCCGGCTTCGATCCGTCGCTGTTTCATGACGAAGACGGCCGCAAGTGGTTCGTCAACATGCAGTGGAACCACCGGACCGAGAGCTACGGCGGCGCGCCGAAATCACCGGCCTTCGACGGCATCCTGCTGCAGGAATGGGATGCGAAGATGCGCTCGCTCGTCGGGCCGATCAAGAATATCTTTGCCGGCAGCCCGCTGGGGCTCGTCGAGGGGCCGCATCTCTTCCGGAAGAACGGCTATTATTATCTCACCACCGCCGAGGGCGGCACGGGCTATGACCATGCGGTGACGATGGCGCGCTCGCGCAGTATCGATGGTCCCTATGAGATGCATCCGAACATGCATCTGATCACCTCCAAGGACCAGCCGGGCGCCGTGCTGCAGCGGGCAGGGCATGGGCAATATGTCGAGACGCCAGATGGGCAGGTCTATCACACCCATCTCTGTGGCCGGCCGATGCCCCCGAAGCGGCGCTGCACGCTGGGGCGGGAGACGGCGCTGCAGAAATGCGTGTGGAAGGAGGATGGCTGGCTCTATCTCGAAAACGGCACCGCCGTGCCCGATGTCGAGGTGCCCGGCCTGAATGGCGCGACGCTTGCCGAAAAGCCGGTTCGCACCGAATACAGCTTCGACGGTGGCAAGCTGCCTGCCGATTTCCAGTGGCTGCGCACGCCGGAGCCGCAGCGCATCTTCAATCTGACGGAACGGCCCGGTCATCTCCGGCTGATCGCCCGCGAAAGCATCGGTTCCTGGTTCGAGCAGTCGCTGGTGGCGCGCCGCCAGGAACATCACAGCTTCCGCGCCGAGACGGTCGTCGAGTTCCAGCCGGATACCTACCAGCAGGTGGCGGGCCTGACGCATTATTATAACCGCCACAAGTTCCATGCCGTCGCGGTGACGCTGCATGAGAAGCTCGGGCGCTGCGTGACGGTGCTCTCCTGCGATGGCGATTATCCGAACGGGCGGCTGAGTTTCCCGGCAGGCAGTGGTGCCGCCGTGCCGGCCGAGGGCCGCGTCCAGCTGTCGATGGAAATCCGCGAGAACGGATTGCAGTTCTTCTGGCAGACCGAGGGCATGGGCGCCTGGCAACCTGTGGGCCCCGAGCTCGATGCCGGCGTCGTTTCCGACGAGGGTGGGCGCGGCGAGCATGGCTCGTTTACCGGCGCCTTTGCCGGCGTCTTTGCCTTCGATACGTCGGGCAGGGCGAAGACGGTCGATTTCGACTGGTTCAATTACGAGGAGCTGTGAGGCAACAATGAACGATATCGACATCGTCCCGATCGCCGAGCAGCATATCGACGGCTTTCATCAAGCGCTCGATACCGTCGCCCGCGAGCGGCGCTACTTGACCTTCCTGGAGGCGCCGCCGCTCGAGAGCACGCGGGCCTTCGTACGGGATATGATTGACAACGGCCATTCGCAATTCGTGGCGATTGCCGACGGCGCGGTGGCCGGCTGGTGCGATATCCGCCGCCACGCGCAACCGATCCATGCCCATGGCGGCGCGCTCGGCATGGGCATCCTGCCGGCGTTTCGCGGCAAGGGACTTGGCGAGCGGCTGATCAGGACGACGATTGAGGATGCCCAGTCGAAGGGGCTGGTGCGCATCGAGCTCAACGTCCACGCCGATAACGCCCGCGCCATCCGGCTTTACGAGCGCGTCGGCTTCGTTCGGGAGGGGATCGGCAAGGATTTCGTCTGCATCGACGGGCGCTATCTCGACGTCATCTCAATGGCAATCGTGCGCCGCTGACGCTGCGAAAGCTACATTAGATATCCGGCATAAGCCTTTGTCCGGATTACAGAAGTTTAATTAAAATTTCAGATTCGGTTCATCTTTGTGGACGTAATTTCGGGGCGTGTTCAACACGAGGAAACCCCAATGAAAAAGTTCTTCGCCGCTCTTCTCTCCGCCTCCTTCCTGCTTTCGCCGATCGTTGCTTCGGAAGCCAGCGCCAACGATTACCGCCGCCCGGTTGTTGTCGAGAAGAACGTTCACAAGCAGGTCATCGTCAAGAAGTACCGCTGGACCAAGGGCCATCGCGTCACCGCCGCCGAGCGTCGCCGCATGGCTGACGTTCGCGATTACCGCCGCTACCGCCTGTCGGCTCCGCCGCGCGGCTATCACTGGGTAAAGGTCGACAACGACTTCCTGCTGGTCGGCGTCGCCACCGGCATCATCACCAGCATCATTGCCGGCCGCTAAGCGGTTGCGGGAATGAAACAGAAAGGGCGGCAGCGATGCCGCCCTTTTTCATTCGTCCTGACCCGCAGCCGGCTTGCGCGCGATGGCTGCCTTGAGAAATGCCGCCGCCAGCGCCTTGGCATTGGTTGGCTGCGGCTCGGGAATGCTGAGGCCGGGGATCGGCGGCAGCGGTTCGCATTCCTCGCAGATGCAACGGAAGGCCTTTGCTCTTTCGCTCATGCGGCGCGCAATGCCCAGCTGGCGAAGGGATCGGGAAGGTCGCGCCATTTCTCGGGCGTGAAATCCGCGGCATCGACGAGACATGCATCCAGCGCGGCGCGGATCTCGGCCTCGTCCATCGGATCGGCGCCGATGAAGACGATTTCCTGGCGGCGATCGCCCCAGACAGGATCGAGATAGGGCGCAATGTTCTTTTCGAAGCCGGGATCTCGCGGCCACTGCTCCTTCGGCACCGCCGTCCACCACAGACCCATCTTGCCGGTGCGGACGATGGCGCCGGCCTGACTGATCTCGCCGACATAATGCGGGCGGGTTGCCAGCCAGAAGAAGCCTTTCGAACGGACGACGCCCGGCCAAGGGCGATCGAGGAAGGCCTGCAGTTTTCCGGGATGGAACGGGCGCTTCTCGCGATAGACAAAGGAGCGGATGCCATATTCCTCGGTCTCCGGCACATGATCCCGGAAGCCGTGCAGCTCCTTGTACCAGAGCGGATGGGTCTCGGCCTTGTCGATATCGAAGCGGCCGGTGCCCAGGACGTCTGCGAGTTCGACGCGGCCGAAATCCGTCTCGATCAGCTTTGCATCCGGGTTCAGCCCGGCGATGATGATGCGGGCGGCATCGCGCTGCTCCGGCGTCGCCGTGCCGGTCTTGTTGAGGATGACGACATCGGCGAATTCGATCTGCTCGACCAGGAGATCGACGATCGTCCTGTTGTCGCCATCGCCGGCGATCTCGCCGCGATCGGCGAGGAAATCGGTAGAGGCGTAGTCCGCCAGCAGATTGGCGGCATCGACGACCGTGACCATGGTGTCGAGCCGGGCGAGATCGGAGAGGCTTTCGCCGGCCTCATCGCGGAACTCGAATGTGGTCGCGACGGGCAGGGGCTCGGCAATGCCCGTCGATTCGATCAGCAGGTAATCGAACCGGCCCTGTTTGGCGAGCTGGCGGACCTCGGTCAGCAGGTCGTCGCGAAGCGTGCAGCAGATGCAGCCGTTGCTCATCTCGACCAGCTGTTCCTCGGTGCGCGACAGGTTGGCGCCGCCATCCCTCACCAGCGCAGCGTCAATATTCACCTCGCTCATGTCGTTGACGATGACGGCGACGCGCATGCCCTGTCGATTGGAAAGGACATGATTGAGCAGCGTCGTCTTGCCCGCGCCGAGGAAGCCGGACAGGACGGTGACCGGGAGCCTGTTATCCATGGATATCTCCGTATTAATGTTATACCATTACATATGCTGATCTGAAAAAGGCGAGCGGAAGGGCTCGCCTCTCTCATCGGCATTCGAAAGCTCAGCTCTCGCGGCTGAGGCAATCCTTCATGCTGGCCGCAATGCCGCGCATCAGGGTGAAGTAGAGATCGGGACCGGCTTCAAGCGTGGCGGCCTCCGGATCGAGGACGCCCGACTTCGCCTTGGTGCCTTCGATGACGACATCGACGAGGCGCGGTTCGAATTGCGGTTCGGCGAAGACGCAGGTGGCGCCAAGTTCGGCGACCTTCTTGTGGATCTCCGAAACGCGCTCGGCGCCGGGGATGGTTTCCGGGCTGACGGTGATCGAGCCGGCGACCTTGATACCGTAGCGGTGCTCGAAATACTGATAGGCGTCGTGGAAGACGATGAAGGGCTTGTCCTTCACAGGTGCGACGGTGGCGGCCAGCTCCTTGTCGAGGGCATCCAGCTTGTCATCGAGCGTCTTTGCATTGGCCTGATAGGTCAGCGCGTTGGCCGGATCGGCGGCAACCAGCGTCGTGGTGATCTCGGCGGCCATCGCCTTGGCATTGGCGGGATCGAGCCATAGATGGGTATCGAATTCGCCGTGGTCATGATCATGCCCGTGATCGTCGTGACCGGCGGCTTCCGCATGGTCGTGGTCGTGCGCTTCGGCCTCGTCGCCATCGTCATGCGGCTCGAAGGCGCCGCCTTCGCGGAATTTCAGCTTGGTGAGGCCCGGCGCATCGTCGAGCTCGGCAATGCTGGCATCGGAGCCAAGCGATTCCAGCGGCTTTTGCAGAAAGGCCTCGAGGCCGGGGCCGACCCAGAAGACCACCTTGGCGTCCTGCAGCGTGCGCGCATTCGAGGGTTTCATGCTGTAGGTATGCGGGGAGGCGGCGCCATCGACGATCAGCTCCGGCGTGCCGACGCCCTGCATGATCGAGGCGACCAGCGAGTGGACAGGCTTGATCGAGGTGACGACGACAGGCGCATCGGCGGCCTGGGTTGCGCCCGCCAGAAGCAGGGCCGGAAGGGCGAGGGAGAGGCCGGCGGCCAGTTTCATGTGCACGCTCCGCTTGAATAGCGTTTGTTATGTTATTACATCAATTGCGTAATGCTATAACGTGTGCGATAGCATGACGCAACAGCACATCAGGAAAATTATGTTATCTCCCGTCAATACAGGGGCGAAGCCGCTGGTTTCCCTCAACAATGTCGGCATCAGGCGCAACGGGCGCTGGCTGGTTCGCGGCGTCGATTTCTCGGTTTCGCCGGGCGAGATCGTGACGCTGATCGGCCCGAACGGCTCCGGCAAATCGACGAGCGCCAAGGCGGCCATCGGCGTGTTGAAGCCGGATGAGGGGACGGTCGAGCGCCTCTTCGGCCTCAAGGTCGGCTATGTGCCGCAAAAGCTCGCGGTCGACTGGACGCTGCCGCTTACCGTGCGCCGGCTGATGACGCTGACGGGGCCGCTTGCCGACAAGGAAATGATGGCGGCGCTTGAGGCGGCCGGCATGGCGCATATGCTCAATGCCGAGGTTCAACACCTCTCCGGCGGCGAATTCCAGCGCGCCCTGATGGCCCGCGCCATTGCTCGCAAGCCCGATCTGCTTGTGCTCGACGAACCGGTGCAGGGCGTCGATTTCTCCGGCGAGATCGCGCTTTACGACTTGATCAAGCAGATCCGAAACAATACCGGCTGCGGCATCCTGCTGATCTCGCACGACCTGCATGTCGTCATGGCCGAGACCGATACCGTCATCTGCCTCAACGGCCATGTCTGCTGCCGCGGCACGCCGCAGACGGTCAGCCAGAGCCCGGAATATGTGCGCCTGTTCGGGAGCCGCGCGGCGCAGACGCTCGCCGTCTACAGCCACCATCACGACCACACGCATTTGCCTGACGGCCGCGTCCAGCATGCCGACGGAACGGTGACCGATCACTGCCATCCCGAGGATGGGCATCACCACGATCATGATCACGCGCACGGTCATGACCATGACCACGACGGGCACGATCACCATCATCACCATGCAGGAGAGCGCCATGCTTGACGATTTCTTCGTCCGCGCGATCCTCGCAGGTGTCGGCCTGGCGCTGACCACCGGGCCACTCGGCTGCTTCATCATCTGGCGGCGGATGGCCTATTTCGGCGACACGATCGCCCATTCGGCGTTGCTCGGCGTCGCGCTGTCGCTGCTCTTCCAGTTCAATCTGACGCTTGCCGTCTTCGGCGTGGCGGCGACGGTATCGATTCTGCTGCTTCTGCTGCAGAAGCGCCAGGCGCTGTCGGCTGATGCGCTGCTTGGCATTCTCTCGCATGCGACGCTGGCGATCGGCCTCGTCATGGTCGCCTTCATGACCTGGGTGCGCATCGATCTTATCGCCTTCCTGTTCGGCGATATCCTGGCCGTTTCGAAGAGTGATATCGCCGTTATCTGGGGCGGCGGCATCTTCGTCGTCGCGGCGATCGCCTGGCTCTGGCGGCCGCTGCTCGCCTCCACCGTCAATCCCGAGCTTGCCGAGGCCGAGGGCATGCAGCCCGAGAGGGCGCGGTTGTTTTTCATGCTGCTGATGGCTGTTGTCATTGCCATCGCCATGAAGATCGTCGGGATCATGCTGATCACCTCGCTGCTGATCATTCCGGCCGCGGCCGCCCGCCGCTTTTCGCCGACACCGGAGGTCATGGCCGTTCTGGCATCGCTGATCGGCGCCGTTGCCGTGGTCGGCGGGCTGTTCGGCTCTCTGACCTATGACACGCCTTCCGGCCCATCGATCGTGGTGGCCGCACTCATCCTCTTCATCCTCAGCCTGCTGCCGCGGCTGGGACGCAGACAAGCGCAAGGACAAGGCACATGAACACGCCGCAGCTGACCAAGAACCAGGCTCTTGTTTATGACGTCCTGGAGAAATCCGAAGGGCCGCTCAGCGCCTACACGATCCTCGACAAGCTCAGGGATCACGGTTTTCGCGCGCCGCTGCAGGTCTACCGGGCGCTCGACAAGCTGCTCGAATATGGCGTCGTTCACCGGCTCGAAAGCATCAACTCCTTCGTCGTCTGCGCCCATCCGGACGAGAACTGCCACAACCACGGCACGGTCGCCTTCGCCATCTGCGAAAGCTGCGGCCAGGTGATCGAATTCCACGACCACGAGGTCGATCACCGGCTGATGGACCGGATGCGCGCCAAGAAGTTCAAGGCCGAGAAGACGACGATCGAGATCCGCGGCGTTTGCGGGAGCTGCGCCGCCTAGGCTTCGTGAAATGCCGGGCAGCAGCGTTACTGCTGCTTGCTCTTGCCGTCCTTGGCCTGCCGCCGGGCGAAGACGCGCATGATCAGCTGGAAGGCTACGACGATGGCGAACATGTAGAGCCAATGGCTCCAGTTGCCGTCCGCCGAGAAGGCGAAGTTCAGGCCTATGATGACGGCAAAACTCAAAGCGAATGAAATGATGTAAACGGCCATCCGATCCTCCCCCAGACGATCCTATTGTAGATATCGACGGGGTGCCTTTCAACCTGGAGGGGATTTCTGGCCGTAATCCCTTAGTCTAGTCGCCTGAGATCGCGCGCGAACCTTTGCCAGTTCGACACGTATTTCTCCGCCGAGCGCTTCAGCCCCTGGATCGCCTTTTCATCCAGTGTGCGGATGGCGCGGGCGGGGGAGCCGACGATCAGCGAGCCGTCGGCGAATTCCTTGCCCTCGGTGACCAGTGCGTTGGCGCCGACCAGGCAATTGTTGCCGATCCTGGCACCGTTCAGCACAGTTGCGCCCATGCCGATCAGCGCGTTGTCGCCGATGGTGCAGCCGTGGACGATGGCGTGGTGGCCGATGGTGCAGCCCTGGCCGATCGTCACGGGCGCGCCCGGATCGGTATGCAGCATCGCGCCTTCCTGGATATTGGTGTTGCGGCCGACAACGATCGGCTCGTTGTCGCCGCGCAGCACGGCGCCGAACCAGATGCCGACGCCTTCACCGAGTTCGACATCGCCGATCACATGCGCATCCGGGGCGATCCAGTAAAGACCGCTTGCGGGAAGGCGCGGCGTCAATCCTCCGAGCGCATAGACCGGCATGGCAATTCCTCAGCTGACGGTGACGGTAAGCGTGGCGATGCCATCGATACCGCATTCGACGGTATCACCCTTGACGACGGCGCCGACGCCGGCGGGCGTGCCGGTCATGATCACGTCGCCGGGTGCCAGGATGAAGAGCTTCGAGAGCTCGGCGATGATCTCCGGCACCTTCCAGATCATCTGGTTGAGATCGCCTTCCTGGACGCGCTTGCCATTGTGATCGAGCCAGATGCGGCCGTTTGCGGGGTGGCCGAGCTCATCCGCGGGGACGATCGGCGAGACCGGTGCGGAGAATTCGAAGGCCTTCGCGACTTCCCACGGGCGGCCCATCTTCTTGGCGACGGCCTGCAGGTCGCGGCGGGTGAAATCGATGCCGATCGCGTAGCCATAGATGCAATCAAGCGCCTTCTCGACCGGAATGTTCTCGCCGCCTTCCTTCAGGAAGATCACGCATTCGGCTTCGTAATGCACATCTTCGGAGAGCGGCGGATAGGGAAAGGGCTTTCCGGCGGGCAGCAGGTTGTCCGGGTTCTTCTGGAAGAAGAAGGGCGGCTCGCGGCTCGGGTCATGCCCCATCTCGATCGCGTGGTCCGCATAGTTGCGGCCAACGCAATAGACGCGGCGCACGGGGAAGAAATCGGCGCTGCCTTCGACGGGAAGCAGAACGGGCTGCGGGACGGGGATGACGGTCTTGAGATCGGCGGACATGGCATGCTCTTGCTGTTATCGGTGCGGCGATCTTAGACGTAAAAGGTGACGCAGGGAAAGGACGCTGGCGCGATTATCGGTCCTGTGCCGCATCGTGGCGCATGACTGCGTAATAGCCCGAAAGTTCCGGGATCATCGCCGCCATCACGTCGAAGCGGGGATCGTCCTCGACCAGTTCGCCGGCATATTTCGCCTGCAGGAACAGCGCGTGGGCGGCGAGCGCATCGTCATTGGCCCGGTGCAGAATGGTGAAGACAGGGGCAGGGACGGTCTTGCCCTTGACGATGACGCGGTCGAGCTCGGCGATCGTGTATCTGCCGCTGACCAGGAATGCCGTGGTCTCGCCGAGCAGAAGCGCGACGCCATAATTCTTCGAGGCGCCCTCCAGCCGTGAGGCGAGGTTGACGCTGTCGCCGAGGCAGGAATAGTCGAAGCGGCGGGTGGAGCCCATATTGCCGACGACGCATTCGCCGGTATTGATGCCGACGCCCATCTTCAGCACATGCAGCGGCGTACCAAAGGCCTTGGCTTCGGCTTCCAGCTCGCGATTGAGCTTGGTGATCTCCTCCTGCATCGCCAGCGATGCGGTGACGGCATGCATGGCATGATCGGGGTCGTCGAGTGGGGCGTTCCAGAAGGCCATGATGCAATCGCCCATATATTTGTCGATCGTGCCGCCATGGTTCATCACCACTTCGGACAGCGGCGTCAGTAGCCGGTTGATCAGTGTCGTTAGCTGCTCCGGATCGTCCTTCATCGTCTCGGCGATGGTCGTGAAGCCGCGCACATCCGAAAACAGCACCGAGAGCGTGCGCCGCTCGCCACCGAGCTTCAGCTGCGAGGGGTCTTCCGTCAGCCGCTTGACGAGTTCCGGCGAGATATATTGCGAGAAGGCGCGGGTGATCTGCTGCTTGTTGCGCCGCTCCTCGGCGAAGTCGAAGGCAGCCTGGCCGAAGGCGACGGCGATATAGGCGATCGACGGGCCGAGTGGCGAGACGAAGACATGGCCGAAGCGGATGCCGGCGAAGCTTGCGGCAGCGAAGACACCGATCGCGGCAATCGCGGCTGCGAGCGTCAGCCAGCTGGTGGAGCGCCAGACCGTTGCCGCCGCGAGGATCGCCGCGACGAGGATCGCCAGTGCCACCAGCGGCAGCGCGCCCCTGGCGATATAGAAGCGATGGACGATATTGTCGTAGATCGTTGCCTGGATCTCGACGCCAGCCACCAGCTTGCCGGTGTGGACGGTATAGGGTGTCGCAAAGGTATCGGCGCCGCCCTTGTCGATCTCGGGTGCGTTCTGCAGGCTGAGGCCGACGAGCACAACGCGATTCCTGAAGAAATCAGGGGGCAGGAAAGTCGGCGGATCGAGCGCCTGATAATAGGAGACCGTCGGGTAGCTGCGGGCCGGGCCGAAGGACTGGATCATTGCGCCCGCGGGCGGCATCGCAGCCGCCTTTCCCGCGGCGGCCGCCAGCATCACGGCAAAGCCGTCGCGATAGGCGGGAATGGTGCGGAAGGTGCCGTCGCCGCCAAGCTCGATCGAGGCGATGCCGGTTCTGGCACCGGCGGCCGTGAACTGCGGCATCGGCGTGGTGCGGATCAGCTGGTCGGCCTGCGGCGACTGGATCAGCGTTTCATCACCGGCGAGCACCAGATCGGGTAGGGAGGCTGCGGTGATTGCCGCGTCATTCTCGGGAGACGAGGGCTCGGCCATAATGATGTCGAGACCGATCGCCTTGGCGCCGGCGGCCCGCAGCTCCTTGATCAGGTCGGCATGCAGGCGGCGCGGCCAGGGCCATTGCGCGTTGATCTGCGCCAGCGCTGGTTCGTCGATCGCGACGATGACGGGCGCGTCCTCGGGCGGAAGGGGATCGTCGACGGTCGACAGATAATCGAAGCTCCGGAGCTCGAGCAGCGACCACGCGGGCAGCCGCGATAGAAACGAAATCGCCACCAGCGTCGCCAGCACCAGCACGGCAAGCCTGACCGGCCGGCTGCTGAACGGCCAGCCGGGAGCGCGGATGGACTGGCGGGGATTGGAGCGCATCAGAAGCGGATCTTCAGGCTGCCCTTGACCGCACGCCCCCAGCCCGGCACGCCGGGCGCAACCTCGAAATCCTCGTCGAGAAGATTGAAGGCAGAGGCTTCGAGGGCGAAACGCTTGTCGAGCGGTTCCCATATGAGATTGGCGTCGAGCGTCCAGTAGTCGTCAAGGCGATCTGCGCCACCGAGGCCGCCGTCGCCCTGGCGTTCACCGATGTAGTTTGCCGCGACCGTCGCCTTGACGTTCGCTTCGTTGACCCAGGTGAGGGCGAGCTGACCGCTCCTCTGGGGAATGTAGGGCAGGGCATCACCGAAGCCGGCGCTGCTCGTATCTTCATTCTTGGAGTGGGAATAGGCGACAGTTGCGGAAACGCCGAAGCCGTGGGCGAGCGCAACGTTGGCTGTTGCGCTGACACGATCGATGTTCGCTTTGCTGATGGTGAGGCCACCAGGCAGATAGGGCAGAAAGGGACCCGCTACCGGATAGGCCAGATCGAGGTCGCGAATTTCCTGATGTTGGTATTCGATGCTGGTGAACAGCCTATCGGTCCACTGCGCATCCCATTGGAGCGCGATCGTGTCCGTATAGCCGTCAATGCCGGAATAGGGTTGATTGGACTGAATACCGACGACACCGATCGGTGACAAGGTCGGCGAGCCCATGTCGTAGCTCTGGCGCATGAAGGCCGCTCGCAGCCATTGACCGTCGAGCGGTGCCCAGGCGACGCCGAAACGCGGCTCCAGTCTCGCGACATCCGTCGAGCCGCCGTCCATGACTGTGCCGAAAAGCGCGTATTCCGCCTTGAGGCTTGGGGTAATCTCGTGAAGCAGATCGACATAGACCCGACCGATGCCGATCCGCTCATCGACCGAAGTGAAAAATGGGTCGGTAGCTCTTACGTCGGCAAAGCCGCCCTCGATGCCGTAGCGCCAGGTCAGATCTTCGACGCCATACAGATGATTGATCGCTGCCACATAGTTGCGCTGCACGCTGTCGGCGATGCGCACTAACGGCGGAGCGACGAGCTCCTGTTCAACGTTTTGTTCGGCACTCGTGTAGAAGAATGCGGCATTGACAACATTGCGATCGCCGAATGTGTGGCTCCAGCCCAGACCGGCCGCCGTTGACTTCGTATCGATGTCGTCGCTCTCAGTGTAGCCCACAGTGGGGAAGCTGATTGACTGATCCAGCCGGCTGTCGGAGTGATTGGCGTAGAGAACAAAGCGGTCGTCCGGATTGGGCGTCGCGGTCAGATATCCGTTGCCGGACAAATTACGAATGTCTCCGTCAAAGCTGCCTGGGCCACTGAAAATTGCGGGACTGGTCAGGAACGGACCATAATCGCCGCCATACGGCGTCTGCACCCACGTCAAGTTCAGATACCCGCTCACCGGGAACGGGGCATTGGCAAAACCCTGCAGTTCCGCTTCACCCGTCGGCTTCGTCTCGCCAGCCGAATTGATAAAGCCCGCGCCAAGCGACCCTTCAAGAAAAGGCCGCCGCAGGAGGTTGGCAGAGCGGGAGCGGCCGGACAGCATGTGCGGATCGAGCAGCAGACCCTGCAAGAGCGCCGAGAAGCTGTTCGAGTTCAGCTTGTAGAGATCGATCTCGTCGTCGAAGATTTCGGTATTGGCGAAGGGGCGGATATTGCCGCGGATCGACTGGTCGACATAGCCGCTGCCGGCGAAGGGGTCGAAGACGGCATCGCCATAGTAGCGGCCCCAGGCGTTGAGGCCGCGCAGGCGGAAGGCGTTGTTCAGCGTCGAGCCGGCATCCTGATTGGCGCCGAGCGAGCCGTAATGGCCGCCGCGGGCCTTGGAGCGGCGCAGGAATTCCTGGGCGTTCTCAAGCGCGCCGTCCGGATCGTAGTCGTCGATCGCGACGGCGGTGCGGAAGGACGAGATCACCGGATCATTCTTGTCCAGCCGGTCGGCATTATCCAGCGCTTGTTCCGAGAGGACGCGGTCGCCTTTTTCGTAGTGGCCGGCGGCGAGCATCAGCTGCGCCTGCGAATGCGCCGGATTGGCGGTCGAGGATGCGAGCAGATCGTCGATCGCCTTGTCCATCTCGCCCATCTGCAGATAGTAGCGGCCGCGGGCGAGAAGGGCGATGTCGAAGGCCGGGTCGGCGGCGAGCGCGAGGTCGATCTCGTGCTTGGCTTCCTTCATCCGCGATTGGTCGAGATAGAGAATTGCCAGATTGGCGTGGCCGATCGGATCGTCGGGATCGAGCTCGATCGCTTTCTTCAGCGCGGCTTCGGCTTCGCGCGAGGCGCCGCGGGCATCCTGCAGCAGACCGAGGTCGTTCCAGGCCATGGATGAGCCGGGCGCCACTTCGATCGCTGCGTTCAAGTCGGCGAGAGCGCCTTCGAGATCGCCCTGATAATCTGCGCGCATGCGGGCGCGGGCCTGCAGGGCGTTCGGATCCTGCGGGTCGATCGCAAGCGAGCGGGCGATGGCATCTTGCATCTGGACGCGGTCGTTGATCAGAAGCGCGAGCTGGGCGCGCAGCGCCGGAAGCGTCGAGTCGTCAGGGTAGCGCGCTTCGGCTTGCTTCATCGTGGCGATCGCTGCCGGGATGTCTTCGAGGAAGCCTGCCGTATAGGCCTTCATCACCGCGGCGTAGGGGCCGGTGACGCTCGCCGGCGGCTTCTCGTTTCGGGAGGGATCGCGGAGCGACCGGGCGTAATAGCCGCCGTAAGCGGCGATGCCGCGGCGCAGCGGATCGAGGGAGCGTTCGGCGCTGGCAAAGAGTTTTGCCGCATCGTCATAGCGCTTCTCGGCACCGGCGATCAGCGCCTCGATGAGATCGGCGCGGGCGCGCTGGGAGGCCGAGAGACGGGAGGCGCGGGCCTGCGCCAAGGATTCCAGCGCTTTCCTGCGGCCATCGAGCGAGAGCTGCACTTCGGCAAGCGTCAGCCAGTCCTCGGCGTTGCGGGCGCCGGGCGCTTTGGCCTCGATGCGGCCGCGCTCGCTGCGCATCTTCTGCACCGGAAGCGGCGAGGCGGGCATGAAGGTGAAGCCGCTGCGCAGCGTCAGATAGAAGAGCATCTGCTCGCGATCATCCGGCGTGACGATGACGAGCTTGCGCGGCGCCTGGCCGATTGTGGCGACGGCGCCTTCGCCCTCCGCCACCTGGACGCTGCCATAGTCGTTCTTCAGCTCGACCTGTCCCTCGAGCACGATCAGCGAGGTCTGGTCGCCCTTGACGGTCAGCGTCCAGTCCGTGCCGCGGATAGCGGCGGCCGCAGCCGGGGTCTCGACCGTCAGCCCCGTGCCGCCGCGCTGGGCGCGGGCCCACATGGTACCGGATTGCAGGTTGAGGATCGTGTCGCCGTCGCGCGCCATCTTCTTGACCTGCAGCGCCGAATTGCGGCCGAGGCGAACCTGGGTGCGGTCGGCAAAGAGGATGGCGAGCTGGCCGGATGCATTGGTGCGCAGCACGTCGCCGCCGAGCAGATCCTGGTGCAGGTCGACATTCTGCCAGTTCGACAGATCGACGAAGCGGACTTCCTCGCCCATCTTGCGGTCGATGACGGAACCGGCTGCCGGTTCGGCGCGCAAAACAGGGTCGGCCGCTGCCGGCCGCGCAACAAAAGACGCCGCCACAGTCAACGCCATCACGGCGGACATGGAATTCGTAAATCTACCCCTCATAGAAAGGCGTTTGTCTTTGGCGTGGCCAAAAGTCAAGCAGAGTTCCACTTATGCTCTTGCTTTGGTTGTGAAGTGTAATATCAGGGAAACACTTTGCGGCGGAGGTAAGTGCGTGGCGGATTTCGAAAGTGCGACTGAACTGATGACGAGCGATCCTTCGACAGAAGATATCGGATCGGAATATTTCGATCATATCAAGAAGATAAACGACATCTTCTACGATCAGATCAAGATATCCGATCAGAAGGCGGCTTACATCTTCACCTTCATGCTTGCCTTTCTCGTCAGCTCCAGCGAGGTACGCGCGGTCTTTACATGGACGCGCTATGCCGACGGAAACCTGCAGCACATTCTGTTCTCCGGTCTGCTTGCAGCGGCGTCCGTCTTCTCGATCCTGTCAGCGATCCTGGTGGTGCTGCCGCGCCATCTCACCAAGTCCACCTCGCTGTTCTGGGGCACCTGGGGCGAGCACCGGCAGCTCTTCTGGGACGCGGCGACACGGCGCGACGAGCGCTATCTCTTCGCCGAATATCTCGACAATGCCGATATTCTCTCCACCATTGCGCGCGGCAAGTATCGTTGCGTCACACTCGCGTTTCGCGGACTGATGGTAACCGTCATCGCTTATGTGCTGCTTCTGATCGCCGGGTAACGACGGGTCCTTTTCCGGCACGGAATCCCGTTTTGAAACAGCAGTGGCTGTGGAGCGTTACCATTGGTCAAGTATCTGAATCTTTGGCATTTCCGGCCTTGCTCATGAGCATGCCACAATATTGCCGCTTGCTTTTTTTCCCGAATGCTGTCACGTCATGCAGTACTCGGGCATTAGCATGCCGGTGACTGGACAGATGTGGTAGCCCTCCCGCAAGGGTGGCAGAGCGGCTAGAAACCGCTTCGTAGACGTTCTTTCCCCGTACGTGACTTCTCCGACTGACCCTTCGCGCCCGGTTTCGGGACGAAAGCTAAAGCCGTCCGCTTCCTCTCGAGGGGGCGGATACTAAGACAAGACTAAGGGAAAAGGACTATCCCACATGGCCACCAAGGGCACCGTAAAATTCTTCAACCAGGACAAGGGTTTTGGTTTCATCACTCCGGAAGGCGGCGCTAAGGACGTATTCGTCCACATCTCCGCTCTCCAGGCTTCCGGCATCCAGTCGCTGCGCGAAGGCCAGCAGGTCACGTTCGACACCGAGCCGGATCGCATGGGCAAGGGCCCGAAGGCCGTCAACATCTCGGCTAACTAATTCGATTTCTGCCTTCCGGCAGGGATCAGAACGGCGCCCTCAGGGGCGCCGTTTTTCGTTTGGGCTGTTGTCTTAAGTCAGGCGCTGAGGGCTTCCGCCGGCGATGCCGAAACATCGACGGCGGCGAAGGCGGCGGCGATGACGTCGGGGCCAGCGCCGGGCTTCGTCGCATCCGTCGAGAGGATCTGGCGGTAGCGGCGGGCGCCCGGCAGGCCGGTGAACAGGCCGACCATGTGGCGGGCGATATGCTGCAGGCGGCCGCCGTTTTCGATATGAGCGGCGGCATAGGCCATCATCCGGTCGCGCAATGCGTCCCAATCCATCTCGCGCGCAGGCGCCCCATAGAAGCGCTGGTCGACCTCTGAAAGGATCGCGGCATTCTGATAGGCGGCGCGGCCGAGCATGACGCCATCGACATGCTGCAGATGGCTTTCCGCCTCATCCAGCGTATGGATGCCGCCATTGATGCCGATGAAGACACCGGGCCAGCGTTCCTTCATGCGATAGACCATCGAATAGTCGAGTGGCGGGATCTCGCGGTTTTCTTTCGGGCTCAGGCCCTTCAGCCAGGCCTTGCGGGCATGGATCCAGATCGCGTCGGCGCCGGCATCGAGCACGCGTGTGACGAGATCGGGCAGGGCGGCCTCCGGATCCTGCTCGTCGACGCCGATGCGGCACTTGACGGTGACAGGCACCGAAGACACCGCCTTCATGGCGCGCACGCAGTCCGCCACCACCTCGGGCGTCAGCATCAGGCAGGCGCCGAACGTGCCCGACTGGACGCGGTCGGAGGGGCAGCCGACATTGAGATTGATCTCATCGTAGCCATAGGGCGCGGCGATCCTGACCGCCTCGGCGAGCTTTGCCGGATCGGAGCCGCCAAGCTGCAGCGCGATCGGATGTTCGGCGGCATCGAAGGAGAGCAGCCGCTCGCGCGGCCCGTGAATGATCGCGTCAGCGACGACCATCTCGGTATAGAGCAGGGCGTTTTCGCTGATCTGGCGGTGGAAATAGCGGCAATGACGATCCGTCCAGTCGATCATCGGCGCCACGGCAAAGACCGGCCCATTGGAATACAGGGACTTTCCATGCTGTGTAGTGGTTTCGGCCACTTTCATTGTGTATCGGTTTCTCTCGCTTTATCGCTCTTCCGTACGTTTCCGCGATGCTAATGCTACGGCGTAGCGTCTGCAGGAGGCCGTGTAGCACTTCGTGGAAACGATATCAGAGCGAACGTGCCCGGACGTGACGAAGGCTTATACCGCACAGATCCGGATAAAGCGAGATGGCGTCTTGATGCATAGCGAGGCTCAGACGTTCGAGCGGCGGCCGGTTGCCCTGGCGTGGCTGAAAAGCTGATCAGCCGGGTGCCCTGGAGAAGCTGAAGAGCCCGGATGTGACGCTCGGGCAAGCGATCGATAAATATCTGGAGACTTCGGTCGAGGCGATCGGCAAGACCAAAGCGCAGCGCCTGCGGTTGATCAAAAGACATCCGCTCGCTGCCATGCTGGTCGGCCAGCGCGAAGCCGCAGCGGCCGAAGAACCACGGGCTGTCATGCGGGGTGGCAACCTCGACGATGCGCACTATGCCGACGATCGCGCCTCACGTGGTTGGCGATCAGGCTCGTTGTTTTTCCGCAGCCGTCCGTCAGCTTGCCCAGGGCGGCGGCGACGAACATCGGCGCTGCGGGATCATCTTTCATTTCCCTGACGGGCACAGCAGCGATCACCCTGGCTCGCCATCTATCCGCTTTCGCGGTCGGCGAGCTCGTCAACATCGACCGCGCGGCACATGACCAAGGGGAACCAAGAAATGGAAAAGCTCGCTGACTGCCGCCGCTGGCTGTGGTCACATTCGGCATTACCCTGGCTGTGATCTTCACCGCCCGCTATCTCGGCCTGATGAACAGCGAGCGCTCCAGCCCCGTCAACAGTCCTGCAGCTGCGCAGGTGCTACCGTCATCGTCGACCCGACCGCGCTGAACAAGGCAACGGATGCGGTGAAGGATCTCACGTCTGAGGTTCAGGAGCTTAACCGCGGACTGAGGGAACTTGTCCTTGAATTGGCCCGGGGAAGGTAGCTCTACTGAGGTATCTGATCAGAAAACCCACAGGAGCTTATAACGCGTTTTCCGACGCGCGTCGTTCCAACACATCATGAAAAATTTGATTGTAACGAACGCCGAGGCTTTTGGGAGATCTTTTCTCAGATTGAAGCAGCCCAACGTGTATCGCCAGCGCTGCTGGAGACGATCGCGGAAGCTTTTTGCTCCGTAGCGTGCTTCCGAGCCTGACCCTTCAGTAAAATCGTATGTGGGACCATCCACATACACTGCTAGGCCGCGAACGACAAACGCCGCTAGAACATACGATGCGAAACACCAGGCATTGCCAAGGCCGTACCACCGTTCCATCAATAGGGGTTTAGCTTCGGCGCGAAAAAGGTTGTAGATCCATTCGGCCGGGAAGGTCAGATTTCGCGGGACGTAACCTTGTCGGAAGGCCTCGAGAAAGTTAAGAGCCTTCTGTGACGGCTCCTTCAATCGGACGCCACGAGGGCCGGTTAGTTTTGTCGCGCATGCGGCCAAAAGCTTGGACGGGTCGTCATCTAAAGCCTTAACTAAGCGCTCCAGGAAGTCGTCTGATGAATAATCGTCACAGGCTCTTAGGCAGAAGTATTCGCCTTGCGCTGAGGCAATCTCCACGCCCTTCGCTAGATTTTCGATTGCTGTAACGTGTTTGTCATTTACGATGACGCGGAACCGATCATCCTGTTCACAGAACGCTTGGGCGATCGATAAGCTTGCGTCTGTCGATCTATTTTCCAGGATGATTGCCCGGAATTCCTTAAACGTTTGCTTCGCAATGCACTCAAGGCTTCGATGTAGCGTCTTTTCGCCATTGTATACGGGAAAAACGACAACAACCTTCACGTCTTTCATTGTCTTGTAACCTAATTTCTACATCACGACCACGCGAGCGTCGACGCCAATGGCCGAAATCTTGTCGCGTATCTCAGCCTGGTAGTTGCCGTTCATTATGAAGACGGTGTCTATGTCGTTGTCTTGCAATCGTTCAGGCGGGCTAATTTTCAAACCGGATAGCGGTGCAAATTTCCCCTGTTTCTTTTCATTGATGTCGATGCCAGCGGCTGCACCATTGACGATGCATGACAAGATGACCCCTTTGGTTGCCATCCCCCAAATTGCGGCTCCTGAGCTCTCCTCCAGCGCGTGACGCACTCTCTCTATCGAAGCCTTTTCCGCATGAGCGTAGGTCTTCGCCTTCGAGACGGCGGCCGCACCGTCGGATGAGATTGGTTCGCGCTCGCCGCGCGCCACTCCGACGGCCCATTGGTACTGTCCGCCGAATGCCGGGCTCTGTTCAATATCCGTGTAGCCGGAGAGGTTCATCGCATTCTTCAGCGAGGTGGCGCTGAAGTAGTTGCAGTGTTCGTAGCAAAAGTCCCAAAACGTGTTGTTTTCGAAAATCCAATCAACCTCTGGCACTTCGACATATAGTGGAACGTTGGGAGCGGCTTCACCAAGGTCACGAAGAAAAGACACCGGTTCTGTGATGTGCTCCAGCACATGTCGCAACACGACAAGTCTCGTGTCGCCACCAAACGAGCCAGGCCGGAAGACATCACGAACAAGTCGGAAATTTCCTTCATCGACAGGGTCGCAGCTCGGATCGATCCCTATGCCCGTTATGCCCGGCGCAAGGCGGCAAAGCATTCGAAGGAACGTTCCTTTTCCGCACCCGATATCGTAGACGGTTCCTGTCGCCAGATCGAATTTTTTGATTAGGTCGCGGGCTAGGTCTTCGGTGTATCGTTCGAACGTTGGCGAGGGCACGTCGTTGTTGTAGTTCTCATCGTAGACAATGAGGGCTTCATCAAAGGCGCCGTTATAGCTGAAGCCGCACCGTGAACATGTGCAAAGGGTGAACGGCCCGCGACTGGCGGCCAAGGCCTCGTCCCTGGTGTCGTAAACCCGGTTCTGCAGGATCGGGATGGCGGAGCGAGAGATCGTGGGAGTTACCTCTCCGCTTTCGCATACGGGGCAGGATCTGAGCATTCTTTACCCTCAAGTTGTGGCGAGTTGTTTTCGCCACCAGTCCACAGTCGAATTGAGGCCGTCCTCTAGAGTAAATCTGGGGCGGAATCCAACCTCTTCTTTTAGCCGCTTTACAGAAGCGGTCAGTGCGAGAGGGTCATTAAAGATCGGCGGTCGAGCGCCATACTTCACTAGGTGGGGTCTGCCGGTTGCCTCGGCGAGCATTTCTATTATGTCCCTGAGCCGTCGAGGGTCCCCGCTTGCAATATTGACAGGTCCGTTAACCTCGCTAGCCGCCAGTGCGGCAACGCCGGCGGCGACATCGTCGACATGCATGAAGTCTCGGATTTGAGCGCCCGCAGTGACCGGCATTTCAATGTCGTTGAGGAGGTTGAAAGTGAGGTCACTCAGCAATCGGCGGCGTTTTTCGTATGGTCCATATGGAAAGAAGATGTGTGCCCACGCGAAGGATACCTGGTGTATGTCTGCGTAGGTTTGCAGCGTCTTGTTGAGCGATGCTTTGGCTTGGCCATACAGCGTAGATGGATTTAAGGGCGTCTCGCGTTCCACCAGCATCTGATAACGCCAGTCATATTCCGCGCAAGTCCCCACGACGACGACCCGTCTGCCGCCGTTGCGAATGAAATTCTCGACTAGATTGAGCGACGCTGCCATCCATTTCAGATTATCGATGCTGGTCCAGTAGGCACCGGGTTCGGTGCACCATGCTACATGAATCAGAGTGTCAGCTCGGAGCTTTCCGATCTCATCCAGAGCTTCGTGATCATCAGACAGAAGATCTGCACGGTGGAATTTGACGGAGGAAAGGTTGCCCGGCCACGGCGATCGGCCGACCACCACGATTTCGCCAAAGGACTGGTTGAGATGGGGGGGCAAATACCGGCCGAGAAAACCACTTGCCCCGGTTACGAGCACTTTTTTCACGTTCAACCTCGAAACTTGAAAACGCGATCCTCTCTACAGCATGGTCGATGGCTTTGAAATAGGTGTAGCTTCAGAGGCCCCTTGCGTATACGCGCGTCGTCGGTCACCTCTATCTCCTGATAGACTGCAAAAGAAGATCGACCATGTGGCCTTCTCCTCGCTTTTACCCGTGAGCGCGCAACGGCGCAGTCGCCGAATTTCTTTCTATGCTTTTCGTGGTCGAGCCTGCCGATGTGGTCGCATTTGCATTCTGCGTAGAGATGTTGCCAGCCGACAAGCGAACCGAGCCTGATATCTGACGGGATCCGGAACGCTCCGATCTTCATCAGCATAATTTCGGCTTGAGGTATGCCGCATACTTCCTTCGGCTTCAGGCTCCCGCCGATGCGAATTTCGAGGTGGCATTGATCATAGTTGAGATTGTGCAGCTGTGGGCATTTCCATTCCCGGTCAATCATCGTCTTCAGCGCCACGATCTGGCAATTGCAGATCTTTTTGGCGATGTCGACGGTGTCGGAGTTGCTGGATCGGTGGCAGAGCGGGCGCCAGCCTGTAAGGTAGTGATCGGGATAGTCGGATAGATAGAGATGGCGGCCGAGCATGCGCTTGCGTCCTGAGACGAATCGACAGCCGCATGCCGATGAAATTGAAGGATTGCTTCCGCCCGAAGCAATTAATCAATGCGATTAATGATGGCGATCGTCAAAGCAGAGATCCGTCCGAATCCGGAACAGACTGCCACACCGCGCTTCGGTGTGGCGAAACGGTTCAGGCCCGAACTGCCAAACTTGACTTTTTATGAAACGAAATCAGAGCCTTGCGATCGGCACAAGAGTTCGTTGGAGGCCTCGCCCGGAATTGAACCGGGGTGCCTGGCGGGCGCATCACTCATCTTCGTCAGTATCGCCCGCCTGTGCCGCATCGTACTGCGCGAGGGTGACATCGGGATGAAATCTTCGAGGGGAACAAGCTGGCCGGTTAGCCTGGCAGCTTTCCAGGTGTGGCCAAACTTCTCCACTGAGATGCCTCGGCGCGCGGCTGCAGCCACGCTTGCTGATCGTCCACGATTATTTCGCCAGCTTCGAAAAAGACGCATCTCTTCAGGTAGATCACGGTATCATCCAATTCGTAGCGCTACAAAATTGCTACTTACTCAAAACGCCGATTGATAAAGCTGTATTTTTTTTAGAAATCGTCCAGTCGATCATCGGGGCCACGGCGAAGACCGGCCCATTGGAATAATGCGCCTTGCCTTCAGCCAAAGATATCCCGCCGCCTTGCGCCGTCATGCCGTCTCGATCCTGTTTCGCTGCCGTCCCGCCACAATCTGGCCCATCAGAGATGGGAAGGCGGGGCGCGAAGCGCAACCGCCGGGAACGAGGGTGCTATACAGAACAAACGGTGTGAAAGCGAGCGGCAAAATCCGGGTGCGACAGCGGCCTGCCGCCGCGCTTTCCCCATGAAAATGGCGGCGAGTTCACAATTTCGTCCCGACCGGCGGAATAATGTGGGCCGGCGCGGCCGGGGCTTGATGCAGCCGGGGCAAGCGCGTAGGTCTTGAAGCAAGGATGCTGCAGGGCGTCTCCGGCCGGAGACATGGCCGGGAATGGGCGCGCTGCGGGAATGCGAAATGCGGAAGAGGTGGGCGGTTTGATCGATCCCTATGTGATGCTCGGAATTGACCGCGATGCCGGGGAGCAGGCGATCCGCAGCGCCTGGCGCAAGGCCGCCAAGACCTCGCATCCCGATGCCGGCGGCGATGCCGAGCATTTCGGCAAGCTGCAGGCCGCCTATGATCTCCTGAAGGACCCGGTGCGCCGCCGCGTCTATGACGATACCGGCTATGATCCGCAGCTGGCCGATCCCAAGGATATCGAGGGCGTGCTGATGCTGGAAAAGCTCGTCAACGACATCATCCTCGACGAGCGCGAACCCGGCAGCTTCGACCCCGTCGCCGCCATCCGCCGCAAGCTCTCCGACGATATCGTCAAGAACCGCTTCCATATCCTGGAACTGGAGCGCCACCGCAACCGCGTGCGCCAGCATATCGACCGCCTGGGCCGCCGCCCCGAAACCGACGTCCTCGGCTCCATGCTGCGGGCACGTAGCCAGTCGATCACCGACGCGATCAGGAAGGCGCAGGGGCAGATCGAGGCGATCGAGCATGCGTATCAGATGCTCGAAGGGTATAGTTATGAGCTGGAGGCGTTGGTGATGTTGGCGGAGCGGGAGAGCGAGGTTGAGGTGGTGAGGAGGGGGGAGGCTGCGGAGTGAGGGAGACGAAGTTAGTCTTTTGAGATTTCCACTATAGCAAAGTCGATACCGCTAGCGATACTGGCGACGGCTTTTAAACTGTCTGGGGCGTCAAAGGAAAACTTCAGTTGATTTCCTCCCATAATGGTTCCAGTCCCCCTCTCGTCTATCCGCGCAAAACTCTCAGCTTTGCCTCGCGCTTTAAAAAGCGCGTCGGCCAGATCTCGGCCGCGTGTGACTCTATTGGCGCCCTCACGCATCATTCTTTTGATTGAGCATGTGATTTCCGTGCCATTTGTCAAAATCTCAAGCTGTGCACCCGCTCCGGAGGTGTAGTGGCCAACTCTCTTCTTAGGGTCAAAGTTGATGTCAGCGCCTCCCGGCGATATTCTGGCCAATATCTCAATGATGCATGAGTCTAAATCTAGCGGATATCGCGCTTCAAAGATTCCAATAATTTTCGACAGATTTTCAATAAAGTCAGGCAATTGTGGCCGTAATTCTTGAGATTCGCTGGTCGATTTTAATATTAGGTTCTCGAACAGGAATTTTGTTGACTTCCAATCTTTGTTAAAAACAGCGGCGCTAGCAGCCGTTACCCGATTTTTCCAATCGGTTCGCGATGAGGCATTTGCAAGCGGGATTTCACTAGATATCATGAAATATAGCAGCATTCCTACGCCGTATACATCGACTAAAGCCGACCTATTGCTATACCTTGATCTAGCATCAATCTGCTCTGGCGCTAGGAAGCCAAGCGCTTGCGATGCGTTCATGTAGAACTCTGAACCGGACGCACCTTTAAACCAAGACAGATCAAAATCAAGGATACGAACATCCTCTTTCGTAATGCGCTCCCAATAGTCTCCTGTGAGCATTATGTTGCTCGGCCTAAGGTCTCTATGTAGTATTATGTGCTCATGGGAGTGGCATTCAAATATTATTTCGGAAATCCATAGGCATATATACAGTTTTTGTATGGCTGTTGATGCATAATTGTCATTTATATATTTTTGAAGGTCAACGCCCTGGATGTATTCCATGATAATGCTTGGCGGGAGCTCTGAGGCGTCTATCAAATGGACGATGCCTGAAATGTTGCTATTGCTAAGGAAGCGCATTGAGTCGACGCCTCTGCGGAAGCTATTTAACATAGCCTCATCGTCGCGAATTTCCATATGTGCGACTTTTATAGCTATGGACTCTTCATTTTGATTGAACGCTTGGTAGACTCTACCAAAATTGCCCCTGCCAAGCTCAGCTGTGATACGATTTCCAAGCCATCGATGGCCATC
Source organism: Rhizobium sp. OAE497 (assembly GCF_040546565.1). Classification (NCBI taxonomy): domain Bacteria; kingdom Pseudomonadati; phylum Pseudomonadota; class Alphaproteobacteria; order Hyphomicrobiales; family Rhizobiaceae; genus Rhizobium; species Rhizobium sp. OAE497. The sequence continues at coordinate 2,103,691 of NZ_JBEPOA010000001.1, read as the reverse complement.
CTCATTGGGATTTACCCGTGTTGAAATGTGGATTGCGGTATCGTATTTACGGCAGAAGTTGCGATATGCTTCGTAGTCGAAATCATCGCCTTTATAGAATTTTCGTGTTGCGGAAGCGAGATGTTGCCGAATGGTATCGTGATCGAGACTGACCATCTGATCAGGGGTTGGGATATCTTCTTGAGTCACAATGCGCGACACGACCGGCGGCAAAATATCTTCGTCTGATTTGTTTTTCTTTAAGGTTTTTACGAAATCAGAGAAGCCTGATTCCCAGCTTTTGTCTTTTCCGGTATAAATTATATTCAAAGGCAGTCTATGTGATAGGTTTTTGTCTTCTTCAGAGGGCTCTCTTTTAACGATAAAGTAGTCGCCGGTTATGAAGTCTATGTTTCGAAGATAGCTTAGTTGTCCGCTAACCGTGAAATCTTCTACTCCTACGCCATAAAATACGACGACGTTGTGAGTAAACATGCTTTTGAGAAATTCGATGTAACCTGGAAGACTTAGCAATTTATCGCGGTCTTCACGCGTCAGAATCCAGGAGTGTGGCGTGTCAACATTCCCATGGAGGTCGACAATAAGTGGACGTCCATCTCCAAGTCCGACACGACTGTTGGGAGCATCAAGGCCAAACAAGTGATTTTGAAGTATTCCGGTCTTCTTCTTAACGTACGAAATATTTGCAAAATTATCGAGATTGAATGTCAGCAGCGCGTGCGGCTCAAGTTCCCAAATGTCGCGATAGAAGGTTGGGATGATGTCCGTGTTTGGTGTCAGAATGTTTCGGACTACCTGCTCATACTGTGCACCCATTAATTCCTTCAGACGGGACATTCGCTGCCAGTTATCCGGCATATACTTGATCTGAAGCGATATCTCGTCCGCAAGCTTTTGACCGATTGAGGTTGTTGCAACTTTGAGGTAATTTTCTTTTATTCTTTCAATCAGGTCGTCCCAAGTGGGCATTGCTGCTTCTTTGGACGCGCCTGCACCGCAGATTACGACAAGGCGCTTTGTCTTCTCACCATAAATCTTTGCAAGCTTTTGAAAACTCTGCTGCTCTAATATTTCGCTTGTCAATGGTCGCGGCCTTTCGAAGTGCAAGTCCTCGACCATGACGTATCTAATCACTGGTTGCAAGGATTCTTCGTGGGTGCATCGGCGCACAGCTTATGCGGTCACCGCCCCGGTCGCCCCGTCTTACCCTTCGTCCGGCTTTTCCGCTTCTGCTCGCCCGGATCTTCATAACTCCCGACGCCCGTCTTGCCGCGCACCAGCGGCCGCGGGTCGTGGTTCGAGACGGCCCGTTGGGCCTCCTCACCATGAGGAGTGCGCTCCGGTTGCCCCTCCATCAGCGGCGAAAATCGCTTGGTGCTCTTCGAGGCATCCGGCTTTTCCGGCAGTTTGCCTGAGACGGGCTTTTCGGTGCGGCCGACGGTCATTTCGTCGAGGTCGTTGCGGCGGAAGAGGGATTTGCCGGCCGGTTCCTGGATGTCGCGGCCCATCTCGTCGAGATTGGGGCGGGAGAAGTAGGAGGGCTGAGCAAGATCGCCCCCCTCTGGCCTGCCGGCCATCTCCCCCACAGGTGGGGAGATAGCCTCGTTGCGCGCGCTCGCTCCCTTACCGCCGCCCTCATGCTGAGGTGCGGAGGGCGAAGCCCGGAGCCTCGAAGCATCCTTCTTGCCGCCCTCAGACTGAGCGGCTGGTGCCGTCGACCGCAGCCGTGAAGCATCCCGCTTGCCGGCTTCCATCGATTTGGCTTCCTCGCGGGCCATCGGGTCGTCCATGACGGCGAGTTCGGCGGCCTTGAGGCGTTTGATTTCGTCGCGCAGGCGGGCGGCCTTTTCGAAGTCGAGGTCGGCGGCGGCGTCGCGCATGCTCTTTTCCAGCGCGTTGAGATGGGTCTGCAGGTTGTTGCCGACGAGGTTTCCGCCGTCTGCGAAGCCCTTGCCGTTGACGCCCGAGATGTCGGCGCGGACGTGGTCGCGCTCGTAGACCGAGTCGAGGATGTCGGAGATGCGGGCCTTGACGCTTTCGGGCGTGATGCCGTGTTCGGTATTGTAGGCCATCTGCTTTTCGCGGCGCCGCGCGGTCTCGTCCATGGCGCGCTGCATCGAGCCGGTGATGTTGTCGGCATAGAGGATGACCTTGCCGTCGACGTTACGGGCGGCGCGGCCGATGGTCTGCACCAGCGAGGTCTCGGAGCGTAGGAAGCCTTCCTTGTCGGCGTCGAGAATGGCGACGAAGCCGCATTCGGGGATGTCGAGGCCTTCGCGCAGCAGATTGATGCCGACGAGGACGTCGAAGGCGCCGAGACGCAGGTCGCGGATGATCTCGATACGCTCCAGCGTGTCGATATCCGAGTGCATGTAGCGGACTCGCACGCCCTGTTCATGCAGATATTCGGTCAGGTCCTCGGCCATGCGCTTGGTCAGCACGGTGCAGAGGGTGCGGTAGCCCCTGGCGGCGGTCTCGCGGATTTCGCCGAGCACGTCGTCCACCTGGCTGCGGGCGGAGCGGACTTCGACGGGCGGGTCGATCAGGCCGGTCGGGCGGATGACCTGTTCGGCGAAGACGCCGCCGGACTGTTCCATTTCCCAGCCGCCGGGGGTCGCCGATACGGCGATCGTATCCGGGCGCATCGCATCCCATTCCTCGAAGCGGAGCGGGCGGTTGTCCATGCAGGAGGGCAGGCGGAAGCCGTATTCGGCCAGCGTCGCCTTGCGGCGGAAGTCGCCGCGGTACATGCCGCCGATCTGCGGCACTGTGACATGGCTTTCGTCGATGAAGACGATGGCGTTGTCAGGGACATATTCGAACAGCGTCGGCGGCGGATCTCCGGGGTCGCGGCCGGTCAGGTAGCGCGAATAGTTCTCGATGCCCTGGCAGGAGCCGGTGGCTTCCAGCATCTCGACATCGTAGCGGGTGCGCTGCTCCAGGCGCTGCGCCTCCAGCAGGCGTCCGGCCTTTTCGAGCTCGACGAGGCGCAGCTTCAGCTCTTCCTTGATCGACTTGATGGCGCCGTTCAGCGTCGGGCGCGGCGTCACATAGTGCGAGTTGGCGTAGATCTTCACCGATTTCAGGTCGCCGGTCTTGGCGCCGGTCAGCGGGTCGAATTCGGTGATGGCGTCGATCTCGTCGCCAAACATCGAGATCCGCCAGGCCGCGTCTTCCAGGTGGGCCGGGAAGATTTCGATCGTGTCGCCGCGGACGCGGAAGGAACCGCGGGTGAAATCCATGTCGCGGCGCTTGTATTGCTGGGCGACGAGGTCGGCGAGCAACTGGCGCTGGTCCAGGCGGTCGCCGACATTCATCTGGAACGTCATCGCCGTATAGGTCTCGACCGAGCCGATACCGTAGATGCAGGAGACCGAGGCGACGATGATGCAGTCGTCGCGCTCCAGCAGCGAGCGCGTCGCCGAGTGGCGCATGCGGTCGATCTGCTCGTTGATCGAGCTTTCCTTCTCGATATAGGTGTCGGAGCGCGGAACGTAGGCTTCCGGCTGGTAATAGTCGTAGTAGGAAACGAAATATTCGACGGCGTTATCGGGGAAGAAGTTCTTGAACTCCGAATAGAGCTGGGCGGCCAGCGTCTTGTTCGGCGCCAGGATCAGCGCCGGGCGCTGGGTTTCCTCGATCACCTTGGCCATGGTGAAGGTCTTGCCCGAGCCGGTGACGCCGAGCAGCACCTGGCTGCGGTCGCCGTTCTCCAGTCCCTCCACCAGATCGCGGATCGCCGTCGGCTGGTCGCCGGCGGGCTTGTATTCGCTGTCCATGCGGATGGTGATGCCGCCTTCGGACTTGTCGGGGCGTGCCGGGCGGTGCGGCGTCCAGATCTTGCCGTTCTTGTGCAGCGGGTTGCCGCTCTCGATCAGCTTGGCAAGCGCATCGACCGTGGCGGTGACGGCGGTGCCGGCAGAGAGCGACGACGCCTCTTCGAGGCCGACATCGAGGCCGGAGACCGGATTGAGGCCGGCGGCGGCACGGGTCTTCGGATCGGTCGAGCCGCCGATCGAAACGCCGCGCGCGGTCTTGGAGACCGTCGCCTTCTTGTTGACGCTGACGGCTTCGCTGTGCTTGCGCGCCTCGTTCTCGACCTTCTTGCGGTGCTTGCCCGCCTTGGAGGCGATTTCGCGTTGGCTTTCGACGCCCCCGGCCTCGGCATCACGCTCCAGCTGCTTCACCCAGTCGGCGACGGACCCTTCGAGCGGGGCGCCTTCGAAAGACGACTGGGGAGCTTCCTCGAAGCCATTCGGGGCGGGAGATTTCTTCGGAGTTTTGGCCATGGCCGGAATATGGAGAGAGTCAGCGCGAAAGTGAAGAGGCAAAGAGTACAAAAGGGAAACGAATGAATCGTTCGGATTTCGCCAATAGTGGTGCCAAACAGATAACCGGCCGGGTCGCCCCGGCCGGTTCTGTCAGGCGCTGAGTAGGTCTCAGCCGCGCTTCTTGATGACGCCGTAGACGATGTTGCGGTTCTTGCCGAAGAAGACCTTGGATTCGTAGTCCTGGCCGGCTGTCGCCTCGTGGATGATCTTCCACATGTCGGCCTCCGAACGGAGCAGCAGCGCCCAGTTCATGAAGGTCTCTATGTAGCCGTCGACGAGGATCGGGTAGGAATAGTTGGCGAACAGGAAGGTGCCGCCCGGCTTGACCATTTCCAGGCAACGCTGGGTCAGCTTGATGGCGACGCGATCGACCAGGTAGTCGTAGAGGCCGGACGCATAGACGAGGTCGAAGGTGCCCGGGTTGGAGCGGCGCATCAGCAGTTCGCGGACCGAGCCGTCGATCGCCTCGACAGCCGTGCCCTGGAAATCGCGGGCGATGGTGCCGATGCTCATCGGATCCTGGTCGAGTGCGACCCAGCGCTTCAGCGCCTTCTGCTTCATCGCTTCGGAATAGGCGGCTTCGCGCAGATGGCCGGCGGCGACGCTCAGGACTTCCGTGCCCGGGCCACGCTCGGCGGCGACTTCGTCCACCTGCCGGGCGAGGATGTCGCGGCGGTCCCAGTTGGCCTGCGAGGAGGGGGCGGTGCTGGTATATTCGAACAGCGCCTTGCCGAGATCGGAGGCGGCGTTGACCTTATCCATCACACTTTCATGGCGATAGATGAAGTCGAGCAGGGTGGCATCGCCGGAATAGCCGCGCGGCTTGTCCCACGACCACTTGGTCAGCGGATCCTCGAGGAAATAGCTTGTGACGGCATGGTTCTGGATCAGCGGTACCAGTTCCTGCCAGACGCGCGGGTGAATGCGGGCGCGCATTTCATGCAGCTGCACGGTGACACTGTCGATGATCTTCGTCGGGTCTTCGGATTTCACGAACTGCTGGCGCGCAAGCTCCAGCATGAGGGCGACTTCACCTTTGCTGATGGCCAGATGCTCTTCGAATCGGTCGCTTTTGGGCGCTTCGAGCTCGTTGGCTATGGCTTTGGGCGTAATAAGGCTATGGCCGTCGAAATCCATCTTAGGCTGGGTCACGCGATACGTCCTCTAATCAATTGGGGTTAAATTACCGGGGCACACCTGTACCGTTTTCGGCGATACCTTGAATTGTATATTAGCGAGAAACTTTTCATTAACCATTGAAATCCATAAACATGATTAACGGCGCCGGTTTCGCTGGAATTTAGCAAGCTTTAATGCAGCCCCTCTATTTTGGTGGGGTCGGATTGCCGGTATTGCCGTGTCTCATCACCTGAAGGGGCTAAGCGAACCGCACGAATGCGTCGGTCAATTCCGTCTGGATCAACAGCGGAAATCTCCGGCGGAGATAGTACGGAGCGGTGGAAGAGTGCATGAAGCACGCGATTGCTTATGCGGCAGAGATTGATCTTGAACCCAAGTTGCTGCGGCCAACGCCGGGCGAACTGCGGGATCTCTATCGCATGGAAGGGGAGACTGAGCGAAAGACGGCGACACGGCAGGGGCTGTGGATCGCGGTTATCGTCTATATCCTGTTTTCCGCCACCGACCTGCTGCTGATCCCCGACGTCGCCACCTATACGATCCTGGCCCGCGTCACCGTTGGCACGCTGGCGCTGCTGATGCTGGAGGCCGAGGTCTATTTCGGCAAGAGCATCCAGTGGCTCGACCGGACCAGTGCCACGGCGCTGGTGCTCGGCTTTGCCGTCTGGTGCTTTCCGGCGGTGCGCACCGTGCATGCCGACAGCCTGTCCTATTACATGATCTTCGGCGCCATCTTCATGATGGGTGCCAACCAGTTCTTCAATTTCCGCTTCGGCCTGTCGGTGCTGGCCTCCAGCGCCGTGCTGACGACCTTCCTCGGCTCGCTGTTCTTCTTCTGGCCGACCAGCATCTACGCGATGGCCTTCGGCATGTTCTACGTGTCGTGCTTCGTCTTTACTTCCTATGTGAACTGGAAGCTCAATCACGAGCGCTACCACGTGTTTCTCAACGCGCTGGAAGCCCGGATGCAGCAGAAGGAAGCGACGGAGCGCGGCGAAGCGCTGCTGCGCATGTCGAACACCGACTACCTGACCGGCCTCGAAAACCGCCGCGCCGTCGACCAGCGTCTGCGTGATCACTGGAAGGAATGGCAGCGCAAGGGCGTCGGCTTCACCGCCATCCTCGTCGATGTCGACTTCTTCAAGAAATATAACGACGGCTATGGCCACCAGGAAGGCGACCGCTGCCTGATCCATGTTGCGCGCACGATCAAGGACGCGATCGAGGTCTATGGCGCATCGATCGGCCGTTACGGCGGCGAAGAGTTCATCGTGCTGGCGCAATTTGCCGAGCGCGAGCGTGTCGCCGAACTCGCCGAATGCATCCGCGCGACCGTCGAGCAGATGGGGCTGATCCACGAGGAGCGCCGCGACGGCACCTCGATCGTCACGGTCAGCATCGGCGCGGCCTATACGCGCGACCAGAGCGGCAAGCTTGAAAAGATCATCCACGAGGCCGACCGGGCGCTCTACAGTGCCAAGGCAAGCGGTCGCAACTGCGCGCGCCTGTTCGATCCGAACGATCCGTTCAGCAGCGACGAGAGCGAGAATATCGCCGCACTGCTGCGCATCGCGGTGGCGCAGGATCTGTTGTCGCTGGTCTATCAGCCGATCGAGGATATCCGCACCGGCGGCCGCGACGCTGTCGAGGCGCTGATGCGCCTGAAGACGCTGGACGGCAGCTCGATCCCGCCGAGCCTGTTCATCCCGATCGCCGAGCGCACCGGGATGATCCTCGAGCTCGGCCGCTGGGTCATCCAGACCGCCTGCCGCGACGTGCTGCTGCCGAACCTGGCGCAGATCGCCAGCGTCAACGTTTCGCCGATCCAGCTGCGCATGCCCGGCTTTGCCGCCAGCGTCGCTGCGATCCTCTACGAGACCGGCGTCTCCGGCAATCGCCTGGCCTTCGAGATCACCGAAGGGCAGGAGATGGAGATGCATGCGGACGTGCTGAAGTGCATCAGCGACCTGAAGACGCTTGGCATCCGCATCTGGCTCGACGATTTCGGCACGGGCTTTGCCGGCCTGTCCTGGCTGCGCCTGATCGACTTCGATACCGTCAAGATCGACCGCTCCTTCCTGCATGGCAGCGCCACGCCGCGCGGCAAGGCGATGCTCGAGGATATCGTCGGGCTGATCCGCAACCGAGGCCCGAAGATCCTCGTCGAGGGTGTCGAGACCGCCGAGCAGCTGACCCTGCTGCGGCAACTGCGTATCGATTATGCCCAGGGCTACCATCTCGGTCGGCCGGCGCCGGTTCAGGCAATCGACTCTACGCCCTCAAAGCCGCCGCGGCCGACGCTTGTTGCCTCGCGTCCGGCAGGCCGCTGACGCCGCCTGCCAAAATGCCGCAGTCTGGCGGCGGAATAATGTCAGGATCGCTGACGTTCTAAAGTGTCACCTCCTGGTGGCACTTCCGCCCGTTTCAGGGCGCTCTCTCCGACGGCATCCGGAATTGCCCCGCCTCGCCGCCGCTTTCGGACGGAGGAACAGACATGTCCGCATTGGCAAGCCTGCGTGCGCTCTCCCCGCAGCAGCGTAATACCCTTGTTGCCAGCTATCTCGGCTGGACCCTTGATGCCTTCGATTTCTTCATTCTCGTCTTCGTTCTCAAACATATCGCCGAAGAATTTCACACGGATGTTCCGGCCGTCTCGGCAGCGATCTTCCTGACGCTTGCGATGCGCGCCGTCGGCGCGCTGATCTTTGGCCTTGCCGCCGACCGCTTCGGGCGTCGCGTGACGCTGATGGCCGACGTGCTGCTCTATTCAATCTTCGAGTTCCTGACCGGCTTCTCGACCGGGCTGACGATGTTCCTGATCCTCCGGGCGCTCTATGGGATTGCCATGGGCGGCGAGTGGGGCGTCGGTGCCTCGCTTGTCATGGAGACCGTGCCGGAAGAATCCCGCGGCATCGTCTCAGGCATCCTGCAGGCCGGTTATCCCTCCGGCTATCTGCTGGCCTCGATCGTCTTCTTCCTGCTGTTCCCGGTCATCGGCTGGCGCGGCATGTTTTTCGTCGGCGCGCTGCCGGCACTGCTGGTGCTCTATATCCGCCGCAATGTGGAGGAGAGCCCGGCGTTCATCGAGAGGCAGCGGAAGGGGCGCAGGCCGTTCCTGACGATCCTGCGCGAAAACATCCCGTTGTTCATCTGGTCGGTGCTCTTGATGACGGCTTTCAATTTCCTCAGCCACGGCACGCAGGATATCTATCCGACCTTCATGGAAACCCAGCGCGGCTACGACAGCTACACGACCGGCGCGATCGCCATCGTCTATAATATCGGCGCGATGTGCGGCGGCCTGTTCTTCGGGGCGCTGTCGCAGCGCATCGGCCGCAAGAAGGCGATCGTCATTGCCTCACTGCTTGCGATCCCGGTCGCGCCGCTCTGGGTGTACGCGCCCGGTCCGGTTCTGCTCGCCATCGGCGCCTTCCTGATGCAGTTCTTCGTCCAGGGTGCCTGGGGCATCGTGCCGGTGCACCTCAACGAGCTGTCGCCGGACGAGGTTCGCGGCACATTCCCGGGCTTTGCCTATCAGCTCGGCAATCTGCTGGCCTCGGGCAATGCGACGATGCAGGCCGGTCTCGCCGCCCACTGGAACGGCGACTATGCGACGGCGCTGCTCGTCGTCGCCGCCGTGGTCGCGGCGGTCGTCGCCCTGTTGGCCGGCTTCGGCTACGAGAAGAAGAATGTGCGCTTCGGCACGGAGGAGGCCGAGGCGCCAAGCGGCGCGTATCGCGCCTGAGCGCGAGGGGCGGGTCACTCCACCCGCCCTTCGCCCGTTTCCGGCTGTAGTTATTTCTTAACCAGCGTCTTCTAATGTTTGTTTTGCGGTGGTCAGGTATTGCGTTCCACTGCAGCTTGATCTGGCTGGCTCACATGATGGCCGGCATCATGAAGGCGATGAATTTCGCCGTTACGGCTCCTGAAGCGTCCTTGCTCATCAGCGGAAAAACAGATTCCCTCACCGTGCCGGATTGATTGCCGCCGAGCAGCGTGACCGTCGTCTCGCTCGCGGCGATGACGAAGCCGACATGACCGGGACCGCTTTCCCATTTGGGATCACTGAAGGGGGCATAGCGGCGGACTGCGATCGAGCCGGGTATGGGCTTGGGCAGGGAGATGAACTGCCCCTTCTTTTTCCAGAAGAAGGAGCGGGCGCCCGGATGATCCGTGCCCATGTGACCGCTGGTCACCAGGCAATAGTTGACGAAGGCGGCGCACCAGTCGACTTCATCGCCGCCATCAGCTTCGAACCACGCCGAACACACCTTGAAATAGTTGAGGATGCGCGGGTTTTCGCCGGGATCTGGCCATTGGCTGCGTTCGTGTGCGGGCAGGGCGGCCTCGCGGCGAGCGATGTCCATCCAGTCCTGCGTTGCCGACGCCGCCGATGATATGATGGCGCTGGTGGTGGTGGATCGCAGTGCTGCCGGCGCGTTGGCGCGGATCAGTCCTGGTTTCCATCCCTCGATCTCCTGGATCCTCCTGGCGACCTTGCGAAACTCGTCGGCCTTGAGTGTTGAGAGCGGCGTATCAAGCGGGATGCCGGTGCGTTCTGCGAGCGCCGCGGCGTAGGCCGCCGAGTTGTTTTCGCTCGGCGGAGCATAACGAAACACGGCATCGCGGAGTGTCAGGTTGATGTACTTTGAGGTCTTTAGCAGCGCGATGATCGCCGCCGTGCCTGTCTGTTCGTCCGGGAATATGGCGAAGCTGCCGTCGTCGCCGATTGCTCCGGCATTCAGGGAGAAATCGCCTTTGCGGATATTGCCGGGATTGCGGTTGCGCCAGGAGCGCGAGCCACCCTCGCGGATTTCGTCGCGGCCTTCGGCGTCAGTATAGAGAACGGTTTTGTAGGCGATCGAGCGGGCGTGGACGAATGGCCCAGCCGCCCCTGGGGGAGGAAGGTCCGGAAGGTCCATGTTGGCGACGGGAGCACTGACCGGGAGCGATGCGCTGATCTGTGCAAAGGTTGTCGCCTTCGCAGGCGTCGCAGCGGTGCTATAGCTAACGGAATATGTCCCGTCTTGTGCCTTGTCGATGGAGACGACTTTCAGCTTCGTCATCGATAGTACACTCAAGACTTCGTTGAGTTTGTCTTTGGGTATTCCGGTCATCGTTTCCATGCGCGACATCCTCCATTGGTTCGTGACTGCGCGTGTGAGCACGTGAATTGAGGGTATTTCGCACCCGCTAGGCAGGCTTTGCAGGTAATGCCTTTAGCGTTGTGAGCAGCTTGCGCCGGTTGGCCGCCTGACCGGCGTCGTAGATCAGAAAGGGAGCCGTAACGCGGGCGTTTGCGGCCGCTGCATTTACGGCGGCTAGGACGGCGGGATTCCCGGTATTCATGAATTCAATGATCGCTGCGGTCGTCTCGTCGGCGGCGTAGGCGTAGATTCGCTCCACCTTCTCATCCTCGCTAACGGCGAGGTTCTGCGCAGCCTGTTCATCGATCGTCGCCATGCCGGCAGTGATGGTGCCGGCGGCGGCATATTCGTTGACGTCGATCATCGCGAGCTCAAGCGGATAGCTCAGCGTGCTCTCGCTGAGTTTTGCGATGATTGCAGACCGCACGCGGTTGCGGTTTGCCTGCATCTGCTTCTGCAGAGCCTGGATCGTGCGATCGGCAAGGATGCTCTTGTCGTAGGCGGCCACGCCGCCCTTGATCGCAGTATCGACTGCGGCGAGCGTCGTTTTGGCAGCCTCGGAACCGGTGAGTGCGCCCGCCGTACTGAGCGAGATGCTGGTGACGGTCGCGCCGAAGGGCACGATCTGGCTTTCTTGCGTCAACCGGTTGACGAACTTTGCATATCTCAGGTCGATCGTGCCGATAGCGCCAAGGACGATCGAGTTGCGGAGCGACTGGCGCCGCCCGGGATCGGTGACGGCCTCGTATGTAGCAAGTCTCTGAGTGCTGAATGCGCTGGCGAAATAGCGGTCGCTGACAGCCTGGTACTCTGTCAAGTTCGGTGTACCGGCGACCGACGGCGTGCAGCCGGCAAGCGCCGGCAGCAGCGCAAGCGCCACCACAATCTTAAAAATTCTACTCATGCCCCATCCCCTAAAACCGGGGATATCAAGTCACATCGCAGAGTGATTTGAAACGAATTGCATGCAACCTGTGATGGCGGAACTGGACGCCGCGGTAGTGTTCACCGAGGTGCGTATCCGGATGCCCGCCGCTCCGGCACAATCTCCCGCCGCCTGTAGACAAACACCGCAATCGCGGCAAGCGCGGCAAGGCCATGCACCCAATAGGCAAGCCCGTATCCGCCTTCCTTGGTCAGCCATCCCGCAACGATATTGCTCAGCGAGGCACCGATGCCCTGGACGGTCATGACGGCCGCGAGGCCGACGTTGAAGCGGCCGGTGCCGGAGAGGATGCGTTCGGCGGCGAGCGGTGTCGCGATGCCGATCAGGCCGGCGCCGGCGCCATCGAGGAACTGGACCGGATAGATCGCCGCGAAGCTTTCGAAGCTGCCGGCGATGGCGCCGCGCAGCGGCAGGGCGCAGAGCGCGATGACGAAGATCGAGGCGAGGCCGAAGCGGTGGATCAGGTAGGGAGCGGCGAGGGCCATGCCGATCATCGACAGCTGCGAGACGCCGGTGACGATCGCCGTCGTGCGGAAGGGCGTGCCGAGCTGGATCGAGAAATCTTGGGCGATCAGCCGGCTCATCGGCGCATTGCCGAAATGGAAGATCAGCAGCGTCACGGCAAGCAGGATGAGGCCGCGCGAACCCGCGATGACGGAATAGCCTGACGGTCCCGGGCTGCCGTCGTCATGGGTAAGGCCGCGGGCGACCTTGTTGTCGATGTGGCGGGGATCGATCGCCAGCGTCGCGGCGATGGTGGCGAGGGCGGTGAGGATCATCAGGCCGATGACGCCGTTGAGGCCGAACAGCGAGGTGGCGAGATAGACGCCTGCCAGCGAGACGACATTGCCGGCATGGTTCCAGAATTCGTTGCGCGCCACCTGATCCGGAAAGGCCGCTTCGCCGACGAGGCCGAGTGTCAGGCCCATCAGCGCGGGGCCGATCACGGCGCCGACGATCGCCGTCATCGATTGACCGCCGAAGACCGAGGCGTTGTCGGGGCTGGCGAGCGTCCAGAGTGCGGCTGCTGTCACCAGGACCACCGGCACGATAATCAGCAGCCGCTTGTGAGGTGAGGTATCGACGAGAGCGCCGAAGAGCGGCGTGGCGATCAGCCCGAGAATGCCGCCGAGGGTGGCGACCACGCCGAGCGTCATCGGCGTCCATCCATGCGTCGCGAGGAAGCCGTCGAGAAACGGGCCTAATCCGTCGCGGGCGTCGGCGAGGAAGAAATTCAGGGTTGCGAGGGCGGCGAGCGAGCGGCCGGAGAGGCGGGATGGGTGCGAGGCGGTCACGGGGTTTCCTTCGGGACGATGCTTTGTCCTGAAGGTGGATCCGCTTTTGTGCGGGCCGCTTCCGGCGCTCGCCATGAACGGTGGACCCGATCGAAAGTTCCGCGGTTTTGCGGCGTGAGCGGCTATTGCGGTGAAAATCCGTTGTGCCGCCGGAGAGGCCTTGAAGCGCGCGGATTTCGGGATACATGGTGGCGCCAGCAGTCACGCCTCAAGGATTCTCCCATGCCGTTTTCGCTGAGCCCCGCCGCCGTCTGGCCGGTCATCATGCTTTTTGCCTCGAACATCTTCATGACCTTCGCCTGGTACGGGCATCTGAAGCACAAGAGCAGCGCCATCTTCCTGGCGATCATCGCCAGCTGGGGCATCGCCTTCTTCGAATATTGCCTGGCGGTTCCGGCCAACCGTATCGGCTCGGCGGTCTATACGACGGCGCAGCTGAAGACGATGCAGGAAGTGATCACGCTGATCGTCTTCGCCGGATTTTCGATCTTCTGGCTCGGCGAAAACCTCACCTGGAACCACGCCATCGGCTTCGCGCTGATCGCCATCGGCGCATCTTTCATCTTCCGTGGCTGAGGAGTGGCCGCCTGCCTTAGGGCAAAAGCGACAGGCGGCCGGCCCTGCGATAGGGGTGGCTGATCCCAGGGCAGGCGGGTCCGTAGCGGATCGACCGGCGGCGCTCCATCAAATCGGCGCCGTCTTTTCAACGGTGCGTTGCCACTTGCCATTCTCCCTGCCTGCATGGAAACTGCACGGATAGGGGGAGTGGACCATGGCAGAGCGCGGCCGCGAGTTTGCAGATATCGCCTATACTGTCCTCGTCGTCGAAAAGAAGCCCGGGGTCGAGACCGTGGCGGCTACCCTCGGCATGACCTATGCGGTGCTGCATTCGCGGCTGATCAACCGCACCTGCTTTTCCGCCGACGAGATCAATGCGCTGGTGCGGGCGGTGCCGGATGTGCGGCTCGTCAACTACCTACTGAAGGAGACAGGTTTCATTGCGGCCGACCGGCCGTCGCCCGAGACGGCTGATATCGACGGCGCGCCTGTCGACCTGCAGCGCAGCGCGACGCGTGTGGTGGTCAACGCGACGGGCATATTGGAGGTCGTCGATGCGGTGCTTGCCGGTGGCGGGATCGACCACCGGCGCGAGGCGCTGGTGCACCGAGAGATCGACGCAACTGAACGGGCGCTCGCCACGTTGCGGCTCCGGCTCACCGGCGAGTGATCAGAGCGCCGTACTGGCGCGGCGCAGCTTGCAGAGCCATCCGTCGCCTTCGGCCTTGAGCGCCTCCATCTCCGCAGCAATATCTTCATGGCGCTGCTCCAAGAGCTGCTTGCGCGCGGCGGTGCCGCCCTTGCGGAGCTTGGATTCGATGGCGAGCAGCTGGAGCTTGTAGAGATTGAGGGTGCGCACGATGCGCATATATTCACGGAGCGGATCAGGATCAGGCATGACAGGCTTTTTGGGCATGTGGTTTCACATGCCAGCCGCGTATCGCGGCTCTGCCGCCCGCGACATCAAAACGGCTCGCGTTTTTCAACGGCTGATAGCATTGCTCTTAACGCGCGGTAACATGGAGTGACCGGCGGATGGGGAACGGGTGAGGGCGGCGCGCGTTGGATTTCCATGAACTGGAGATCACAGATGCAGAAGAACAAGCCGCTCGTCGAAGTTGTCGTATCCACCAGCAAAGGCAAGGTGCCGCTCGGGATTATGAATACCGAACAGGCGCTGGCGCTGCCCGATGAGATCGAAGCCAAGGTTTCGCATCCGGATCACAAGCCGGGTGAGACCGATGTCTATATCCCGCTCGATGAGCTGGAACGGCATCCGGTGGTGACCGCGACGGAGCGAAAATCCCAATAATTACAAATAGTCCATGTCCGTCCGCCGCCCGATTGCGGTCGCATTTGGCTGAGACCCTGTCACTATCCGGTGATGACGAGGTGATCGGTCATGAGCGTCTCCTTCCAGACAATGGCGGCAATCCGTTTCGGCTATGGCTTCAGGCCGGGCGAGGCGCAGCCTGAGGACAAGCAGGCCCTGCTGGCTCAACTCAAATTGGGGGTGGAGGCTAAGCCGTCCTTTCCCGATGGTGGCGCCGAGGCCTGCCGCAAGCGTATTGGCGACCTGCAGGATCAGCTCAAGGAAATCCGCCAGGAGGCGGGGGATGACGACGAGCAGCGGCGCAACCGGCGCCGCCAGCTGCAGCGGCAGGTTCAGCGCGGATTTCAGCGCGATGCCAATCAGCGGCTGATGCAGGCAGTGCTGTCGCCCAACGGCTTTTACGAGCGCCTCGCGACCTTCTGGACCAACCATTTCTCGACCAGCGCCAACAAGAGCCTGCCGATGCGGCTGATCGTGCCGCTCTATGAGGCAGAGGCGATCCGCCCGAACATCGGCGGCCCGTTCCGCGATCTGCTTCGGGCGGCGACCGAGCATCCGGCAATGCTGATCTATCTCGACCAGGCGCAGTCGCAAGGGCCGGATTCGCCGGGCGGCATGCGCCAGAAGAAGGGGCTGAACGAGAATCTGGGCCGCGAGCTGCTGGAGCTGCACACGCTCGGCGCCGGCAGCGGTTATACGCAGGCCGATGTCCGCTCGGCGGCCATGGTTCTCACCGGGCTGACGATCGATCGCGACGATATGGATGTGGCGTTCCGTCCGCGGATTTCCGAGCCCGGCCAGCATACCGTCCTCGGCGTCAGCTATGGCGGCGACCGGCGCACGCGCAAGGACTATCTCGCGATGCTCGACGATCTCGCCGCGCATCCGAAGACGGCCGAGCATATCTGCCGCAAGCTCTGTATTCATTTCATCGCCGACCAGCCGGCGCCCGAGATGATCTCGGCGATGACCGATGTCTGGAAACGGACGGATGGGGATCTGACTGCCGTCTATGGCGCCATGCTCGATCATCCCGCCGCCTGGCGCGACGAGGGTGCCAAGGCGCGGCAGCCCTTCGATTTCGTGGTGGCGGGGCTGAGGGCGCTGAATGCCGGAAGCTTCATGGAGGCCAATCAGGACAACGACGATGATGCCGATGCGATGATGGCGGCACCCGCCAAAGATGCGGACAGCGGCAACGGCATGAATGCCATGGCGCTGCCCGGTCCTGCCGATGAGGACAAGGTCAAGCGGCGCAAGGCGTTTCAGACAGCGCGGGCGCTCGGGCAAGGCGCCTTGCGGCGCATGGGCCAGCCAATCTGGCTGCCGCCGAGCCCGGCCGGTTTCGAGGAGACATTCGACGCCTGGATCACCGCCAGCCAGCTCGCCGAGCGGCTTGCCTGGGCGCGCCGTGCCTCGGCGCAGTTCGGCAAGGATCAGGATCCGCGCGAGTTTCTGAAGGCCACGCTGGCGGATGCCGCCCGCGACGAGACGATCCGTGTCGTGTCGCAGGCGCCGAACAAGATCAGCGGCCTGACGCTGGTGCTTGCATCCCCCGAATTCAACCGCCGATAAGGAGCCTCGCGATGACAGAGATTGTGCTTTCGCGCCGCGGTTTTCTTGCTTCCGCCTGCTGCCTTGCCGCAGCACCCGTTTTCACGCCGGTGACCTTTGCGGCCATGCCGGGGGATAACAGGTTCGTCACCATCGTGCTGCGCGGCGCCATGGACGGGCTCGACCTGGTGCAGCCCTACGGTGACGCCGGTTTCGCGGGTTTGCGGCCGACACTGGCGCTGACGCCCGACAAGGGACTTATCGATCTCGACGGCCATTTCGGCCTCAATCCGGCCGGCGCCGATCTGCTGCCGCTGTGGAAGTCGAAGGAGCTGGCCTTCGTTCATGCGGTGTCGACGCCCTACCGCGATCAGCGTAGCCATTTCGATGGGCAGGACATGCTGGAATCCGGCGGCGAACATGTGGCCGAAGAAAAGACCGGCTGGCTCAACCGGGCGCTCGCCGTCATCCCGCGCTCGGATGCGCGCAAGGCGATCGACGTCAATACGTCCACGGAGCTCATCCTCTCCGGCCCGAACAATGTCGATGTCTGGGCATCCGATTCCAATCTCGGCACGGCGAAGGACGAGATGCAGTTCCTGATGCGGCTCTATGCCGGCGATCCGGCTTTCGCCAAGGCCATGGAGGAGGCGACGCGGGCCAATGGCGCGGCGATGATTGCCGAACCCGATGGCAAGCGGGGCGAGAAGATCGCCGATGTCGCGGCGCTCGCCGGCAATATGCTTAAGGGTGATTATCGCATCGCCAGCTTCTCGATCACCGGCTGGGATACACATGTCGGGCAGGCGGCCCAGTTCAAGCGGCCCGTCCAGGACCTGGCGCAGGCGATCACGACGCTGAAGACGGCGCTTGGCCCGGATATCTGGTCGAAGACGGTCGTGCTCGCCATGACCGAGTTCGGCCGTACCGTCCGCCAGAATGGCTCCGGGGGAACGGATCACGGCACGGGTGGCTGCGCGCTGCTTGCAGGCGGGGCGATCAATGGCGGGCGCATCCTCGGCAAATGGCCAGGCATCGGCGATGCCCAGCTGCTGGAGGACCGCGACCTGATGCCGACGGCCGATGTCCGCGAGATCGCCGCTGCGATGCTTTACCGGCAATTCGACGTCAGCCCTGACGACCTGACCGCGAAGATTTTCCCGGGACTGAGCTTTGACAAGTCATCGCAATTCTTGCGCGCCTGACTTCGATCCCGGATGTCACTCGGCGGGGACAGGCTTGGGTGCGCCGTTCTCATCGAGCGCCACCATGATGAAGGTGCCGGCGGTGACTTTTTCCATCTTGTTGTAGCGGGAGCGGTGCGCCCAGGCCTCGACGATCAGGGTGATTGAGGTGCGGCCGACGCGGTCGATGTCGGTGTAGACCGAGAGCGTGTCGCCGATCTTGACCGGCAGTTCGAAGGCCATTTCCTTGACGGCGGCGGTGACGACGCGGCCGCGGGCGCGTTCGGCGGCGCGGATGCCGCTTGCCAAGTCCATCTGCGCCATGACCCAGCCGCCGAAAATATCCCCCGCCGGATTGGCGTCGCCGGGCATGGCGAGCGTGCGGAGGGTGAGTTCACCTTTCGGCTTCGGGCTGTCGTTCATTGTCAAGTCCTTGTCATTTCACGAAGCGTGAAGATGGCAGGCTTGACGGCTGAATGGCAAGGGCAATGACGCGGTTATGCAGGGATGGCCGTCGGCGATCTCTCAGAGACGGCCGAGCGTGAAGAACAGAGCTGCCCAGAAGAGAGCCGACAACTCGGCTGCCACCAGAAAACCGATCGCGCGTTCCGTCATGGAGCTTCTCCTCGTGGGTTAAAAAGGGGGCTCGCGACCCCAGACGCGAGCCCCAATCCTTTCGTGTCCGCCAAGACGCGTTAGGATGGCGAGCGAAATACTCAAAATGGGGGAGGCGCGGTATCATAAGATCTTGGGATAGGGACGCTGGAGCAGGGCTCTACGTGCCTCTCGTGCCCGGTCACAGATTATTATGCTTACCAGACCGCAAAAAAATCGCTGAGCTTAAATATAATAGAATTCATATGCTTGGCCAATGGGATGCCGTTGCAAGAGGTTCCTTTCGTTACGTTATGTGATGCCGAACTAATAATGCTTCACCGGCCAGTAAGACATGCGCTGCAGAATTTGCGCCGATCATGACTGCGTGAATGCGAGGGGACTTCGTGCGCAATACAAAGATTTCGACCCGTCTCTACGGGCTTGTCGGGCTGACGCTGGCGATTTTCGTCGGCGTGATGGCTTTCTTCCTGAACTATTCCTACTCGGAGCTTGAAGCGGAGCGGAAAGCCGGGCTGGCGCAGATGGATGCGACGGCCATCAACATCATGAAGAAATACTACAAGATGGAGCAGGACGGCACGCTGACGCGCGAACAGGCGCAGACGGCGGTCAAGGACGTCATCGCTTCCATGCGCTATGGCGACAGCGGTTATTTCTGGATCAACGACATGCATCCCAACATGGTGATGCATCCGATCAAGCCGGAGCTCAACGGCACCGACCTCACACAGAACAAGGATCCGAACGGCAAGTTCCTGTTCGTCGAATTCGTCAATACCGTGAAGGCGCATGGTCAAGGCTTCGTCGATTACTACTGGCCGAAGCCGGGCGCCGAGCAGCCGGTTCTGAAATACTCGCATGTTGCAGGCTTCGAGCCTTGGGGCTGGGTTGTCGGTACCGGCGTCTATGGTGACGACCTTGCCGCACTTTACCGGCAGAACGCGCTGTGGGCGGCGCTGCTCTGCGGCCTGGGCGCGATCATCACCCTGCTCATCGCCTATGCGATCGTCCGCAGTGTCACCGGTCCGGTGGCGCGGATCGGTGCTGCCATGCATGCGATTGCCACCGACGACTCTGCTGCCGCCGTGGTCGACAGCGAGCGCCGCGACGAAATCGGCCATATGGCGAAAGCTCTGCTTGTCCTGCGTGACTCGATGATCGAACGCAGCGAGATGCGTTCGCGCGAAGATTCCCGCCAGCGCGAGCTGGATGGCGAGCGCCGCAGCAGCGAGCAGCGGATGCGCAGCTCTGCCGAACGCCAGAACCACGCGATGATGACGCTCGGCCAGGGGCTGGAACGGCTTGCCGCCGGTGATCTCACCGTGACGGTCGGCGATCTCGGCGAGGAATATTCCAAGCTGCGCTCCGACTTCAATGCTGCCGCCGGTGCGCTTGCCGGCGTCATCCAGGCGATCTCGGAATCGAGCCATGTCGTCAATGACAGCGCCTCCGATATCAGCGAAGCGACCAGCAACCTGTCGAAGCGGACGGAGCAGCAGGCTGCGGCTCTGGAAGAGACGGCAGCGGCTCTCGATGAGATCACCGCAACCGTTCGCACCGCCTCCGAGCGGGCAACGGAAGCGCGTGAGATGGTGTCCGAGACGAAGACCAGCGCCGGCAAGTCCGGCGAAATCGTCCGCAACGCCGTGGCGGCAATGAGCCGGATCGAGGATTCCTCGAGCCGTATCGGCCAGATCATCGGCGTCATCGACGAAATCGCCTTCCAGACCAATCTTCTGGCGCTGAACGCCGGTGTCGAAGCGGCGCGTGCGGGTGAGGCGGGACGTGGTTTCGCCGTCGTTGCGCAGGAAGTGCGCGAGCTGGCGCAGCGCTCGGCGAATGCCGCGAAGGAAATCAAGACGCTGATCAGCAATTCGGCGGCCGAAGTCGAAACCGGCGTGTCGCTGGTTCGCTCGACCGGCGATGCGCTGGTCGAGATCGAGACTCTGGTCAACAAGGTCAACGACCACGTGAATTCCATCGCGACGGCTGCCCGCGAACAGGCGACCGGGCTGCAGGAGATCAACACATCGGTCAACCACATGGACCAGATGACGCAGCAGAATGCCGCGATGGTGGAAGAGACCACGGCCGCCAGCCAGACGCTCGCCACCGAGAGCAACCAGCTGCGCACGCTGCTCTCCAACTTCCGCCTCGGCCAGGGCCAGGCGACGGCTCAGCGCTCCTATAACCGGGCGGCTTGAGAATATCAGGAGAAGGCGGGAAACCGCCTTCTCCGTCACGGGTAAGCTTTCCTTCACCAGTTTTATTTAAATTTGAGCGGAATTCTTCAGGTTGCAAGCAGGGCTGCGGGGCGATGGAGGGTATTGTGTCTGTCTCTCTTTTGCGGCGTATCGTGCTGACCACGCTGGTTTCCACGGCGCTCACGACCTGTTCCGTCAGTGACGGCCTCGTGCCGCCTGCAAGTGTCGATACCGGCACGAAAGTCAGCTCCATTTCTCCCCCCAGGCAGTCGGCCATGCGCATGGCGCCGATGGAAACGGCGCAGTCCTATCCGGCATCCGCGCCAGTCTCGCGCGCCGGCGGATCGGTCGATTATCTCGATACGCCGAACCTTGCAGGCGAGGGCCATGCTGCAGGCGATGCCACTCCGGCGTCCGGCCGCAGGCTGCCGATGATCGATAGTGACGAGGCGCTCGCCCAGCAGCAGGTGCCGCGCTCACAGAACGCAGCCGGCAACTGGGGCGGCACACAGCAGCTTTCGGTGCCCGACGGCGGCGTCAACATGGATTCGGAACTCGGCGCCGAACCGGTGGTCGGGCTGGCGCAGGAGCAGCAACAGCAGATCGCCGAGGGCGAGACCGCCGAGCCTGTCGTCGATGGCATCGGCACCGATGCGCCTACGCAGCGCAACGCCATGCCGCGACCCGCCGCACAGGCGCAGATGAGCCAGGCTCGCGTCTGGAACGACGGCAGCGCCGTTGTCGCGCCGCAGCGGGTTCCCGAAGAGGACGAGAGCCAGGAAGTGGCGATGCTGCGGCCCTCGAACCCGATGATGAGCACGCCGGCAATGCCTGCCGACCCAAGCATGATGCCCGCCTCCGAGCGCGCCTGCCGTCAGGAACTGAAGCGTCTCGGCGTGATCTATTCGGACAAGCCGGCGATCTCCAACGGTCCGGCCTGCCAGGTTCCCTATCCGATTTCACTGCAGGGCCTTTCCGGCAATATCGGCGTGAAGCCGGCGGTGACGCTGAACTGCCAGGTGACGCTTGCCTTTGCCAAGTGGGTGAAGAACGAGCTCGCGCCCTCGGCGCGCTTCCGCTACTGGTCGGGCATTCAGACCATCGAGCCGCTCGGTGGCTATTCCTGCCGGCGCATGAACAACAGCCGGCAGAAATACAATCCGATGTCCGAGCATGCACATGGCAACGCGATCGATGTCGGCAAGTTCGTGCTGAAGAACGGCCACGAGATCGATATCCGCAAGAAGGGGCTTTTCTCCTTCCGGGAGGGGCGCCTGCTGAAGGCGGTGCGCAGCGATAGCTGCCGCTATTTCAATACCGTGCTTGGCCCGGGCAGCAATCCGGAGCACTGGAATCATTTCCATTTCGATCTCAGAGAGCGCAAGAGCGGCCGGGTCTACTGCAGCTAGGCTGACGGCTTGGCCTCGACAGGGGAATCTGATCTGACGGGCTCTTCCTGAGAGGAGAGTCCGGATGGCCGAACGCAAGCGCCCGAATTTCATCATGCTCATTCTTGTCGTGGTCATTGCCGCCGCCGCCGTGTTCGGCGGGCGCTGGTATGCCTATGTCGCCTATGCGAGCGACCCGTTCGACGAAGTCGGCATCAGCCTCAACACGATGATGCCGGCGCCGATCCGCGACATCGGCTGCGGCATGCTGAAGGGCCGTTTTGAAGGCAAGACGCTGCCGCCCTTCGGCTGCGGCATCAACGGACAGTGGTGAGCGGACAAAAAGAAAGCCGGCGAAACGCCGGCTCAGACTGACCGGCCTTCAGGGGAGATCGACCGGATATTCAAAGTGTTCGTGCTTACAGCGGCATTTCGATACAAATAGAGACAGCGGAAATAAGGGGCGTAACGAGCGCCCGATGACGGTTCCGCAAAGGGATGGGCGGCGGCGCGGGAACCGTTGCTTGCCTCTGTGGCGGTTATCCCCCGCAAAGATCACCGGTTGATGACAAAGGCGGTGGAAAGACGATTTTCCACGTGCCGCTTTGCTTGGCGCCACTATGGGCTGCCCTTTGAATAGTGTGTTCACGGGGCTGCGGGATGTCAAAGTGTCATAAAGGGACTATATAGCGGCACAATAAGAGGAAACGTCCAAAAAATCGCATGGCTCCCATCATTTCCATCCGCAATCTCACCAAGCACTACGCCAACGGCTTCGAGGCCCTGAAGGGCATCGATCTCGATGTGGAGAAGGGCGAGATCCTGGCACTGCTCGGCCCGAACGGCGCGGGCAAGACGACGATGATCTCGATCGTCTGTGGTATCGTCAATCCGAGCGGCGGCGAAGTGCTCGTCGGCGGTCATGACGTCGTGAAGGATTTCCGCGCGACCCGCACGATGATCGGCCTTGTGCCGCAGGAGCTGACGACGGACCAGTTCGAAACGGTCTGGAACACCGTCAGCTTCTCGCGCGGGCTGCACGGCAAGAAGCCGAACCCGGCGCATATCGAGAAAGTGCTGCGCGACCTGTCTCTCTGGGACAAGAAGGACAACACGCTGCGCCAGCTTTCGGGCGGCATGAAGCGGCGCGTGCTGATCGCCAAGGCGCTGAGTCACGAGCCGGAAATCCTGTTCCTCGACGAGCCGACCGCCGGTGTCGACGTGACGCTGCGCAAGGATATGTGGCGCGTCGTCGAGCAGCTGCGCGAATCCGGCGTGACGATCATCCTGACGACGCATTACATCGAAGAGGCCGAGGAGATCGCCGATCGCGTCGGCGTCATCAATGGCGGCAAGCTGCTATTGGTCGAAGAGAAGGCGGCGCTGATGGCCAAGCTCGGCCGCAAGCAGCTGATCCTCGAACTCGCCGAGCCGCTCGACAAACTGCCGGAGCATTTTGCCGGAAACGGCCTGTCGCTGGAGCAGGGCGGCACGCGGCTAGTCTATAATTTCGACGCGCATAACGAGCAGGAAAGCATCGCAGCGCTTCTGACCCGGCTTTCGGCCGACAACATCCATTTCAAGGATCTCTCGACGCGGCAGAGCTCGCTCGAGGATATCTTCGTGGCACTCGTGGGAGGCGCCAAGTGAATATCGAAGCCATCAAGTCCATCTATTTCTTCGAGATGGCCCGCACGCGCCGCACGCTGCTGCAGAGCGTGGTGTCTCCCGTCATCTCCACTTCGCTCTATTTCATCGTCTTCGGTGCGGCCGTCGGCTCGCGGATCCAGACGGTGGAGGGCGTTTCCTACGGCGCCTTCATCACGCCCGGCCTGATCATGCTGACGCTGCTCGGCCAGTGCATCAGCAACGGCTCCTTCGGCATCTATTTCCCGAAATTCACCGGGACGATCTATGAAGTGCTGTCGGCGCCCGTGGCGATGACCGAGATCCTGCTCGGCTATGTCGGGGCCGCCGCCACCAAGGGATTGCTGATCGGGCTGATCATTCTGCTTACGGCCAATGCATTCGTGGAGGTGCGCATCGAGCATCCCTTCATGATGATCCTGTTCTTCCTGCTGACCGCCATCACCTTCAGCCTGTTCGGCTTCATGATCGGCATCTGGGCCGGTAATTTCGAGCAGCTCAACCTGATCCCGATGCTGGTCGTGCCGCCGCTCACCTTCCTCGGCGGCAGCTTCTACTCGATCAACATGCTGCCGCCCTTCTGGCAGGCGGTCAGCCATTTCAATCCGGTGCTCTATCTCGTCAGCGGCTTTCGCTGGAGTTTCTACGGGATCGCCGACGTCAATCCGCTGATCAGCCTGTCGATGATCACGCTGTTCCTGGCGATCTGCCTTGGCACGCTTGGGTGGATGTTCAAGACCGGTTACCGGCTTCGCAACTGAGATGCAATTGCACGCAGGTGTTGAATTCATAAATCGATACGTATCGCCGTGATGCAAATGTGCAATGCATGGCTGTGCAATAGCTGAAATCTCAAGGAAGATTTTACCTATGGTGGCGTGATTTCGCGTTTACGTGTGGAAATCTTGCCTTGTCACGCTTCCGTCACGCGACAACCTTATCGTTAGTGTGCTTAATTAGCTTTGCGAAGCGAGGGGATCGCTAGCGTCTCCTTCACTTCTGTCTTCGGACGGCGGTGAAGATTCTACCGCCACTAGAATACGGACGCCGAGAATGATCAGACTGCAAATTTTGTTCGCTGTCGCGTTCATGGTCGCGATGTGCTCGCTGGCCTTTGCCGTCAGCTACAACCATTCGAAGGTGAGCGACAGCCACACGGGAAGCACCGGCTTCCTCTGGCTTTCGGCCTCGAGCTGATGCTTGCCGCCTGCTAACGTGCATATCTCTCGAGGATCGCGCCACCGAAGGCCGGCAGCAATCCGAAGATCAGAAGCTGCAGGGTGCCTTCGATCACGACAAGCCAGTTCAGCAGGAAAGCCGCCGCAAAGCCCGCAGCGCAGCCGATGATGAACCTGCCGTATCCTCGCATGTCGCGGTCCTCACCGGCTGCCTGATATAGCCACAAAACTCAGTTTTGCGTCGGGCGGATATTGCCGACGCCGATTTCGCCTTCGAGCACGCCGCGCTGCAGATCGCTGCGGCCATGTTCGATCTCGATGACGCTGTAGAGCTTATCGTTGCGGAACGCGCTGGCATTGATCGTCGTGACGTCCTCGGCGGGCGCGGAATCGATCTCCATGAAATCGAGCTCCCGGCTTGCCGCCACGATCCGCGCATCGCCTGCCGTGCGGGCCGCGACGATCACTTCGCCCTGTGATGGCGCGTTCTGCCAGTTGGTGTCGGTGGCGGCTGCGATCGGCACCAGCCGATAGACGTTCAGCTCCTCGTCGCCTGTTGCATGCCCGTGCTCTCGGGCGGCATCTTCCATCTGCGCCTGGCTTTCGACGGATTGTCCGAAATGGGTGCGGCTGACGCCATTGAAGGCATCCTTGCCGCCGGTTCTGACTGTATTCGACATGGTGATCTCCTATTCTTCGCGCTGGCAGCCGCTCACTTGGCGTTGATGGTCGGCAGAAAGAGTTCGACCTGCCTGCGGCTATCCGTGTCGAGCGTTTCGACGCGCGCCTTCCAGAAAGCAGCCGCCTCCGGGGTGTCGGCTTCCCAGCTGCGGGTGGATACGATGTTATCGTCCACCACGGCCCGGCGATGCCCGCCGAGACGCATATATTCGTCGGCAATGTCCTTGGTCCGGTTGTCCATGACAGCCTCCTTTCAAGGTTTGAACCCTGTTGGAGCGTGCAAGTTCCATGGATATGCCGATAAAGGCGGGGCTCAATCCCGCAGGCGCAGCTCGTCGGTCTGCATCTGCATCGAGCCCAGCGTCTCCAGGAAGCTCATGCCGAGGAGGCTCTGGTCGAGTTTGCCGTCTTCGGCGACGCTGGCGGCGACGCCGGTGCGGGTGATGGGGCCGATGGAGACGCGGTCGAGGGTGACGGGTGCGGCGCGGGTGCGGCCGTTGGCGGTCATCACGGTCATCGAGTATTCGAGGTTCTCGGGAATGATGCCGATGCGTTCGGCGTCGGCATGCGACAGCGCCACCATGCTGGCGCCGGTATCGACCAGCATCTGGATCGTCTGGCCGTTGACGGCGACATCGGCTTCGAAATGGCCGTTCAGCAGCTTGTGGAGGATGACCTCGCTGCCGCCCTCGCTGGTGGTGACGACGACGGCGCGGCCGGGGACGAGGCCGGCGAGCAGCCGGTTGCCGACGCCCTGCAGATCCTGCCGGTAGAGATAGACAGTGGCGAGCGCGAGGATGATGACCAGCCAGATCATCAGGTTGCGCATCGTCTCGCCGATATTGCGCCGGCTTGCCCAGACGCCGGCGGACAGCATCAGCGCGATCGGCAGCAGATAGACCATGCGGCCGAAATCATCGGCTTCCATGCCCATGATGCGGTCATTGCCGTTGTTGAAGAGAAGGATTGCAAGACCGATGCCGATGATCAGCAGGAAGACCGTCAGGCGGGTCATGCAGAGTGCCTCGCGTTGGTATTTTGCCGGCTATCGTTCTGCGTGGGGCCATCGAAGAGGCGGGCGGGGAGGATCGCCATGAGCCGGGCGCGCTCCGCATCGGAATAGCTCATCCAGCCGCCGATTTCCTGAATCGTGCGGCCGCAGCCCATGCAAAAGCCGGTTGCGGGGTCCATCGAGCATACGTTGATGCAGGGTGTTTGCATGAGCGATATATCGTTGTTTCACAAGGCCATGGCAAGGGCGCAGAAGGCGGCGATCTCGGAAATCTGTTCGGCGGCGCCGAGCGTATCGCCGGTGTGGCCGTTCAGCTTGCGGCGGATGTAGAGGGTGAAGACGAGAACCGAAATGCCGGCCGCCAGCAGGCTGCAGACGAGCGGCAGCAGGCCCATGACCGGCCAGACGATCAGCGCTGTGAACAGGCAGCCTGAGACGACGGCGATATGCATGGCGCTTTCGCCGGGTTTGCCTGAAGATGCGGCGAGCCCGTCCGACTTCGCCGGGGGCAGGCGGTGCCAATGCCAGACGAGGGCGGATCGCCCAAGGCAGGCGGCGACGGGGATCGCGAGTGCGGCTTCCATAGACGGGACTTCGCGGGCGATGGCGGCGAGTGCGGCGGCGCGGAGTGCCACGGAGAGGATGAGAGCGAGGGCGCCGTAGCTGCCGATCCGGCTGTCCTTCATGATCAGAAGGGCGTGATCCCGGTCGCGCCCGCCGCCGAGGCCATCGGCGGTGTCCGCCAGTCCATCTTCGTGGAGCGCGCCGCTGATGATGGCGAGCACGGCGATTGCCACGAG
This sequence comes from Rhizobium sp. OAE497, assembly GCF_040546565.1. Lineage (NCBI taxonomy): Bacteria > Pseudomonadati > Pseudomonadota > Alphaproteobacteria > Hyphomicrobiales > Rhizobiaceae > Rhizobium > Rhizobium sp. OAE497. The sequence goes on along the minus strand of NZ_JBEPOA010000001.1, from coordinate 2,076,675 downwards.
CGCTGCCATCAGGCGGTCGGCGCGCAGGCCGAGCAGCAGCAGAAAGATTGCGGCGGGGACGGTGCCGATCAGCAGGCCGGCCAGCGGGAAAGCGCGTGCGGTACGGCTGAGCTTGCCGTCATCGCCGGCAAAGACGAAAGACGGCATGGGGATGCGGCTCAGGAACGCGACGGCGCGGGCGGTGTCGAGCGCATAGGCCTTGATGATCATGTCCCCCACTTCATGCATGGAAGCTGCGGCGCTTTTGGAGTTGTTCGCCTCTGCCGCTGGCTTTAAGAGAGTCGCGACGAAAGAAGCCGATTTGCTGCGAAAAGACAAGTTGGCCCCGGCAAGCCGGGAGAAAACAGAATACAAGGAAGTCCCTTCATGAGCGTTTCAGGTCTGCCGTTCGACGATTTCCGCGCGCTGCTGCGCGAGCTGCCGGGTCCGGATGCCCGGGCGCTGGTTGCGGCCCGCGAGCGCGACGCGCAACTGACGAAGCCGCCGGGCGCGCTCGGCCGCCTCGAGGAAATCGCCTTCTGGCTGGCGGCATGGACGGGCAGGGCGCCCGCCGTCAACCGGCCGCTGGTGGCGATCTTTGCCGGCAATCACGGCGTTGCGCGCCAGGGCATCACGCCCTTCCCGCCGTCGGTGACGCAGCAGATGGTCGAGAATTTTGCGGCCGGCGGTGCGGCGATCAACCAGATCTGCGTCGCCTACGATCTCGGCCTCAAGGTCTTCGATCTGGCGCTCGATTACCCGACCGGTGACATCACCCAGGAAGCAGCGCTTTCCGAGCGTGACTGCGCCGCCACCATGGCCTTCGGCATGGAAGCGATTGCCGGTGGTACGGATCTGCTCTGCATCGGCGAGATGGGCATTGGCAACACGACGATCGCGGCGGCGATCAACTATGCGCTCTACGGCGGTTCGGCACGCGATTGGGTCGGCCCCGGCACGGGTTCGGAAGGCGAGATGCTGGAGCGCAAGGTGGCCGCCGTCGAGCGCGCCGTCGAGCTGCACCGCGATCACCTCAACGATCCGCTCGAGATCATGCGCCGCCTTGGCGGCCGTGAGATCGCCGCGATGGCCGGCGCAATCCTGGCCGCCCGCGTCGAGAAGATTCCCGTTCTGATCGATGGCTATGTCGCGACAGCCGCGGGTGCTATCCTGCAGGCTGCCAATCCATCGGCGCTCGATCACTGCCTGATCGGTCACGTCTCCGGCGAGCCCGGCCATCTGCGCGCCATCGAGATGCTCGGCAAGACGCCGCTTCTGGCGCTTGGCATGCGCCTCGGCGAGGGCACGGGCGCGGCGCTTGCCGCCGGTATCGTCAAGGCCGCGGCCGCCTGCCATTCCGGCATGGCGACCTTCGCGCAGGCCGGCGTCACCAACAAGCATTGAGCGGACGCGTCGCGTTCAGCTTTGTGACAGGTTGATGACAGACGCTTGCGGCGCGGACCGGGAAACGGTATTCGCATTTTCACTGATGGACGGCGGCAAGACGCCGTCCGCGACCGCAAGACGAGGACGCCTTGGAGAAACCTGCCGTTCGTAAGCTGACAGGCGTCAGCCATTTCTTCGCCGCTGCGAGCTATTCCTGGGCGGGATTCCAGCGCCTGATCAAGGAATCCGCCTTCCGGCAGGAGTTGCTGTTTGCCGCCGTGTCGCTGATCCTGCTGATCGCGGTCGGCGCGACGCTTGCCGAATTGGTGATCGCCGTAGTCCTGCTGCTGGCGCTATTTGCGGTCGAGGCGCTGAACACGGCGATCGAGGAAGTGATCGACCGCATCTCCCCCGAAATTTCGATGGTCGGCAAGCATGCCAAGGATCTCGGCTCCTTTGCCGTTCTCTGCATGCTCGGTGCCTGCGGGCTTTTCCTGCTGTTCACGATCGGCAAGCATCTGATCGCCATCGTCTTCGGCTGATATTCAGGCCGACCCTTAAATATTAAGGTTGTGTAAATATCAATTGTACTCTTAGGTTGTTTCTGTTCTGCGCGGCAGGTGTATACGGGGGCGACCATTGGCACATCTTCAGGCGAATGCGGTTCACCAGGTTGAAGGCGGCGAGAAGGCCCGAGACCTTGGTTATATGGGGCTGGCCGCGCTTGGCCTGACCTTTCTCTTCTTATGGCTGTCGCAACAGGGTGGCGTCTCCTCGGCGATCGGTATCGGCGGGCTTATCGTTGCGGCATCCGCCGCCGTCGGCGGTGTCATGGGATTTCTGTTTTCCGTGCCGCGTATCATGACGAAAGAGGCGCCTGCCGTTCCAACTGCGGATGTGAAGGCTGGCGCGGAAGGCTTGAAGTCGCCGCGGCGCGAGAGGCTGCTGGCGTCGAATACCAACCTGGAGCGAATTTCGGAATGGCTGACAACGATGCTGGTCGGCGTCGGGCTGACACAGGTGGCGAGTCTGCCTTCGCATCTGAATTCATTTGCTGACTTCATCGACAGGCAGGCCAGTGGCCTCTTCGCGGGAGGCAATGCGCCGCTGCTGAACGCTGTCACCGTTTCGTCGCCTTTCCTGCTTGTCTTCGGGCTTATCGCCGGCTTTATCTTCTTCTACCTCTATACGAGGATCTATCTGTCGCCGCTGTTCCAACAGGTGGAAATCCTGCTGGATAAGGATCCCGGTGAGCAGAAGCTCGGCGAGCAAACGACAAAGCAGATCGTCGATAGCGTGCCTGTCGAAGATCGAGACGCCTTTCTGTCCTACCTGACGAGCAGTGACCGTCTGTCCGTCAATCAGGGGATCGAGATCATTTTCGACCTGCTTTACCAGCCCGGCGGCTATGAACAGGCGATCGCGATCGGCACCAAGCTTGCGAGCACACCGGCCTCGAAGATTGCCCAGTTCTGGTTCCTGATGGCTGCTGCCTACGGGCAGAGGCATCGCGCACTGCGCGTCGGTGAGGCTGCTCCCGAAGAGTTGGCGAAGATGAAGAAGGCGGTGCTGAGTGCCGCAAAGCAGGCGATCCTGCTCGACCCATCCTACAAGGAAAATCTGAGAAATCTGACGCGGCTGGATAGTATCGACAACGATCTGGGAGACTTCCGCGATGACCCGGCGTTCCTTGCGCTTCTCGCAGGCTGACCTTAGGCGAAGCTCTTCCGCTTGCGTGAGACGGCATGCGCTTCCTCGACGGCGGGGAGGCTCTGCAGGACGCGCTTGCCCGGCAGGATGGCGATGACTTCGGTGCCTTCGCGCAGCTTTGATTTCAGCACGAACTGACCGTCGTGCTTGGCAAGGATCGCCTGGACGATCGGCAGGCCGAGGCCGGTGCCCTGTTCGGCGCTCTTGATGGCGATCGAGCCCTGGCCGAAGGCGGAAAGTACGATCGGGATTTCCTCTTCGGGAATGCCGGGGCCATTATCCTTGATCGAGATGTACTGACCGCCGCCTGCCGTCCAGCCGACCTTGACGTGGATCTCGCCGCCCTGCGGCGTGAATTTGACGGCGTTGGACAGCAGGTTCAGCACGACCTGGCGCATCGACTTCTCGTCTGCCCAGACCGAGGGAAGCTCAGGCTCGAACTGCTGGCTGATGGTGATGTTCTTGCCGCTGGCGCGCAGCTGCACCATGCCGATGCAATCCTCGGAAATATCGAGCAGCGAAATCGCCTCTTCGGCGAGCTCATACTTGCCGGCCTCGATGCGGGAGAGGTCGAGGATCTCGTTGATGAGATTGAGGAGGTGCTGGCCGGAGCGATGGATGTCGCCGGTATATTCCTTGTAGGTCGGGTTGTTCAGCGGTCCCATGACTTCCGCGGACATCACTTCGGAGAAGCCGAGGATGGCGTTCAGCGGCGTGCGCAGCTCGTGCGACATGGAGGCGAGGAAGCGCGACTTGGCAAGGTTTGCCTCTTCGGCGCGGCGGCGGGCCTCGTCGGACATCGACTTTGCCACTTCGAGCTCGGCGATCAGGTCGTCTTTTTCCGACTGGAAGGAGAGGATGCGCAGGTTCTGGCGGAACAGGCGGTCGCTGATATAGCCGAAGAAGATGACGGTCGTGGTGAAGAGCGCCGTGAGGCTGACTTCGAGCACGTCGCGGGAAATGCCGGCCTTGACGGCCAGCGCCAGCACGGCGGGGCTGAAGGTGATGAGCACCGACGGCGTCAGCATGAAATTCGACATTGCCGTGACTGACAGGGCAATGAGCAGCGTCGCACCCTTATAGAGGATGAAGCGGGAGGGCTCGCAGGTGGCGCAGCCCTGCAGCGCGAAGAAAGCCCAGCTAAGGCCGATCAGCAGCTGGCCGATCAACAGGGCGCGGCGCCACTTGCGGGCGGATTCCGCCGTCATTTCCTGCTTGCGGGCGCGGCGGACGAGATAGACGTTGGCGGCATAGGCGACCAGCGTCGCGACGGCCCAGAAGAAAATCTCGGTGTCGCCGGTGAAATAGATGCCGAGGGCGGAAATGATGATGACGAACAGCGGCATCAGGGCTGCGCCCTGCGTGAATGCCGTCATATACATGCGAAGGACGTCGCGATCGAAAGCTGCCGTCGAGGAATGGCCCGACTGCAAGCGCTCGCGTGTCTGCCGAACAGCCTTGGAGACGGGCTTGTTGCGGTGACTGCGGGACTTGTCGACGATAATCTTATCTGTCGATGTGCTTACGCCGTTACTCATCTGCACTTGATACTTGATCCGCGGATGGTTCCACCGTAACCGGCAAATCTTAAGAAGGTGTTTGCCATTTCTCTCAACGGTTTGTTTTTGAAGGAGGCGGAAGCGTGACGCGCGGTTTGAGGACGATTCGCGACGGCGTGACGGCCTTTGCGATGCTGGCGCTGATCTGGCTGATCGCCGCCAAGCTCAACAGCGATGCGGAGACCGTGCATAGCGGCGCCTTCCAGGCGGCCGATGGCGACAGCCTGGCGATCGGCGGCGAACGGATGCGGCTGAAGGGCATCGATGCGCCGGAGCTGGTGCAGAGCTGCCAGCGTGGCGGGAAGTCATGGGCCTGCGGGCGGGAGGCGCGCGATGTGCTGCAGCGGCTGGTCTCAAATGCCGCAACGCAATGCGGCGGCACCGAGCGCGATCAATATCAGCGGCTGCTGGTGACCTGTCGCTGCGGCACGCTCGATATTAATGGCGAGATGGTGAGAACGGGCTATGCCCTGTCCTATGGCGACTACCGGCGCGAGGAGGACGAGGCGAGGGGCGAGCGCGCGGGTCTGTGGGCCGGAACGTTCGAACGGCCGCGGGATTTTCGCGATGACGAGCGGCTGCATTCCGGCGGCGGCATCGTCAGGATGATCGGGCAGGCGGTCGGATGGAACTGACGCTCGAAGCCTTGCAGGAAGAGATTGCCGCCTGCCGCATCTGCCGGGATGCGCCACTCAATCCGGCAAAGCCCTTGCCACATGAGCCGCGTCCTGTCGTCATCCTGTCGCGCACGGCGCGGGTGCTGATCGCCGGGCAGGCGCCGGGTCTTCGCGTGCATGAGAGCGGCATTCCGTTCAACGACGCTTCCGGCGATCGCCTGCGCGACTGGCTGCAGGTCGACCGCGAGACCTTCTACGATGCAAGCCGTCTGGCGATCGTGCCGATGGGCTTCTGTTTTCCGGGATATGACGAGAAGGGCAGCGATCTGCCGCCGCGCCGCGAATGCGCGCCGATCTGGCGGGAGAGGGCGATGGCGGTGATGCCGCAGATCGAACTGATCCTGACCGTCGGCCAATATGCGCAGAGCTGGCATATGGGGGCGGCGGCGAAGGGTAATATGACCGATACGGTCAAGGCATGGCGCGAGACGCTGTTTGCAAACCGCTCGCCCGCCGTCCTGCCACTGCCGCATCCGAGCTGGCGCAACAGCGGCTGGCTGAAACGCAATCCATGGTTCGAGGAAGAGCTGCTGCCGGTGCTTAGAAGCAGAATAAAACTGCTTATAAACTGAAACAAAATTCTTTTCGCGCGCCGGAATCGCGGTATACAGAGAATATAATTCGAAAGGGCTTTCGCATATGGACCGTCTCGACCGTAAGATACTGCGCCTGCTGCAAGAAGATTCGACCCTTGCGGTCGCCGATCTCGCCAAGAAGGTCGGCCTTTCGACAACTCCTTGCTGGCGCCGTATCCAGAAGATGGAAGAAGACGGTGTCATCAAGCGCCGCGTTGCCATCCTCGACCCCGAAAAGGTCAACACCAAGGTCACGGTTTTCGTGTCGATCCGGACGGCGACCCATTCGATCGAGTGGCTGAAGCGCTTCTCCGAAGTCGTCGTCGAATTCCCCGAAGTGGTCGAGTTCTACCGCATGAGCGGCGATGTCGATTACTTGCTTCGCGTCGTCGTGCCCGATATCGCGGCCTATGACGCCTTCTACAAGCGGATGATCGCGAAGATCGAAATCCGCGACGTCTCCTCGGCCTTCGCTATGGAGCAGATCAAGTATTCGACGCAGCTGCCGCTCGACTACATGCTGCTCGACAGCGCCAAGTCCAACGAGGACTAGTTATTTCAGCCGGGCGATGACCGCATCGCTGGTCAGTTCGCGCACCGCATCCTTGCCGATCCATCTCGCCGTCTTGCCGGAACTCTCCGCAAGGCGGCGAGCGAGTTTCAGGGCAGGCGCATGGCACGCCTTGTTGCGCTTGCCGATATTGCGCAGCGCCCAGTTGACGGCCTTGCGGACGAAGTTCCTCTCGTCGCCAGCGTGAGCCTCGATCAGCGTCAGCCAGATGAGAATTGTCTCGTCGGGATCCTTTTTGCGATGCACAGCCATAGCGGCGATCATTGCGAAGGCCGTGCGGCGCACGAATTCCCGCTCATCGGCAGCAAAGCCTTCAGTGAGAGCGTCCAGCCGTGCCTCGACGAAGAGGTCGGCGGCGGTATCGACGATTTCCCAAGAATTGAAGTCTTCGGCGAAGGCCTTGGCTTCATCCGCCGTCAGTCGTTTCGGCTCAGACGTCATCAGGGCCAGCAGCCGCGCTTCCCTAATGCCGCTTTGCCAGAGCGCCAGGGCGCGCGGATGATCCTTCCTGGCGAGCCTCGCGATGCTCCGCAGTTGCGGATTGGAAATGCCGAGTGCCTGGCCGGTGACGATCCCGAAGCGGGCCATGCCGGCAATGCCGTCCTCGGAGCGCAGCGTCTGCAGATGCGCGATCAGGTCTGCTGCGCTCGAGGACGGGCCGATCATTTTTCCAGGCGGGCGAGGAGCGAGGACGTGTCCCAGCGATTGCCGCCCATGGCCTGGACGTCGCCATAGAACTGGTCGACGAGGGCGGTGACGGGGAGCTTGGCGCCGTTGCGGCGGGCTTCGGTCAGGACGATATCGAGGTCCTTGCGCATCCAGTCGATGGCGAAGCCAAAATCGTATTTGCCCTGGTTCATCGTCTTGTGGCGGTTTTCCATCTGCCAGGAGCCGGCGGCGCCCTTGGAGATGACGTCGACGACCTTCTCGATATCCAGACCGGCGCGCTTGCCAAAGTGGATGCCTTCGGCGAGGCCCTGGACGAGACCGGCGATGCAGATCTGGTTGATCATCTTGGTGAGCTGGCCGGCACCGGCCGCTCCCATCAGGCCGACCATGCGTGCATAGGCGTCGATCACGGGCTTTGCCTTTTCGAACACGGCTTCATCGCCGCCGCACATGACAGTCAGCACGCCGTTCTCGGCGCCCGCCTGGCCGCCGGACACCGGCGCGTCGATGAAGTCGCAGCCCTTAGCCTTGGCGGCTTCATAGAGCTCGCGGGCGACTTCGGCGCTGGCCGTGGTGTTATCGATCAGGACGGCACCCTTCTTCATGCCTTCGAGAACGCCGCCTTTGCCTGTTGTCACCGAGCGGAGATCGTCGTCATTGCCGACGCAGGTGAAGACGAAATCGGCGTCTGCGGCAGCTTCTGCCGGGGTCGGCGCGGATTTGCCGCCGAACTTTGCCGCCCAATCGGCGGCCTTTGCGGCGGTGCGGTTATAGACCGTGACCTCATGGCCGCCCTTCGTCTTCAAGTGACCCGCCATCGGGAAACCCATGACGCCGAGACCGATAAAAGCGACTTTTGCCATATGCCAGATCCTTCTCCTGATGCTGCGGCATGATTAGCGGAAAGTGCGAAGGCTGGAAAGGCACCGCCGGCTGGCGGCGGTACGCCAACGCGGCACCCGGAGAATAAAATTCTGCGGGAGCCCGGCAATCCGGTCAGGAAAATTTCCTCGGCAGCAAAACTCACAAATATAATTGTCGATCTAATTTATAGAGTTTCTCATTATCAGGTCATCGCAACGCAACGGTGATGCACTCCGTATCGCCGATAAAGGGGAAAGCCATGATCTCACGCCGTCAGACCCTTGGTCTCTTCGGGGCCGCAGCAGCTGCCGCCGTCCTGCCGTCCATCAAGCCCGCGCGGGCGGCTGCAGCCACCGAGTTCCGTATCGGATGGCAGAAGAACGGCGTGCTGGCGCTTGCCAAGCGGCGCGGCGCGCTGGAGGCGCGGCTTGCGGACAAGGGCATTTCGGTCAGCTGGTCGGAATTCACCTCCGGGCCGCCGCTGCTCGAAGCGCTCGGGGCAGGCGCTCTGGATTTCGGCGCGACCGGTGACGTGCCGCCGCTCTTTGCGCAGGCTGCTGGCGGCCATCTCTATTATGTCGGAACCTATCGCGGCAGCCCGGCGGCGTCGGCGATCCTGGTGCACAAGGATTCTCCGATCCAGAAGCTTGAGGATCTGAAGGGCGCCAAGCTAGCCTTCAAGCGCGGATCGAGCGCCCATAACGTCGCCGTCAAGGCGCTGCGCAAGGGTGGGTTGACTATCGATGACGTCCAGGCGCTCGATCTCGCACCGCCGGATGCCGCTGCCGCCTTCAAGACCGGCAGCATCGATGCCTGGTCGATCTGGGATCCTTACCTCGCCATCGCCGAAGCCGATCCGCAGACCCGCGTGCTGACGACCGCTGAGGGGCTCGTCGATTCCTACAGCTTCTTCCTCGCCAATCAGGACTTCACCGACAACAACGGCCAGGTGGTCGTCGATGTGATCGACGAGCTCGCCAAGGTGGGCAAGTCGGCGCAGGGCAAGCTCGACGAGACGGTCAAGGAGCTTTCAGAGATCACCGGTGTTCCCGCCGATGTGACGCGCATCACCCTCAGTCGCCCGGGCGCCGATCTCGGTGCGGTGACGACGATCACCGATGGCGCTGCGGCCTACCAGCAAGCCTTGGCTGACGAGTTCTACGCGCTTGGTATCGTGCCGAAGAAATTGACGACCGGCGATATCGTCTGGCGCCCGAAGGCTAGCTGAGCCGTATTTCACGAAAGGACAATTTGATGAGTTCCAAACCAATCGATTTTCTCTGGTTCATCCCGACCTCCGGCGACGGCGCCTATCTCGGCTCCTCCGACCAGACGCGCGCGCCTGAAATCGGCTACATGACGCAGATCGCCCAGGCAGCCGATCGCCTCGGCTTTTCCGGCGTGCTGTTGCCGACGGGTGTTGCCTGCGAGGAATCCTTCGTCACGGCGGCCGCACTTTCGCAGCATACGGAGAAGCTCAAGTTCCTGGTGGCGATCCGTCCCGGCACGGCGTCTCCGGCCTATTATGCGCGTCTGGCGACAACGCTCGACCGTGTCTCGAACGGCCGCGTTCTCCTGAACATCGTCGTCGGCGGCAGCCCGGCCGAACTTGCCGGCGATGGCATCTTCCTGCCGCATGACGAGCGCTACGACCATGCCAACGAATTCTTCGATGTCTGGGAGGAGCTGCTGGAAAAGGGCGTTGCCAGCATCGATGGCAAGCACATCAAGGCGACCAATGCACGTCTCGGCTTCCCGTCCTACCAGAACCCGCGCCCGCCGCTCTATTTCGGCGGCTCCTCCGATGCCGGCATCGACTTCGCTGTCGGCCGCGTCGACAAGTATCTGACCTGGGGTGAGCCTCCGGCACAGGTGGGGGAGAAGATCGAGCGCGTGCGCGCGGCTGCCGCCAAGAAGGGTCGCGACGTCAGCTTCGGCATCCGTCTGCATTTCATCGTCCGCGAGACGGACGAGGAAGCGTGGGCGGCCGCCGATCGGCTGATCTCCAAGCTCGACGATGCGACGATCGAGGAAGCGCAGCTTCGCTTTGCCAAGGAGTCCGACTCTGTCGGGCAAGCGCGCATGGCAGCCCTGCACGGCGGCCGCCGCGATAAGCTCGAAGTGTCGCCGAACCTCTGGGCCGGTGTCGGCCTGGTGCGCGCCGGCGCCGGTACGGCTCTCGTGGGTTCGCCGAAAACGGTCGCGGCGCGGCTGCGCGAATATCAGGAACTCGGCATCGAAACGGTGATCGGCTCCGGCTATCCGCATCTGGAAGAGGCTTATCGCGTTGCCGAACTGCTGTTCCCCGAGCTGGGTCTCGGCCAGCCGGAGCAGCGTCATGGTCTGCGCAACGATTTCGGAAACAAGCAGGTGTTCGGTGGCGGTAGCCATGGCGGTAACTTGAAAGTCGTTTCAGGGTCCTGATCCGCGGAAGCGAGGAGATGAGCATGTCGGTATTCGAAACGCCATTCACACGCGTTGCCTCGGGGCAAGCAAAGCGCAAGCGCCGGGCGTTGCCCCGGCTGCCTGACGGCTCTGCCCTGTTGCCTTATCTCCTGCCGGTGACAATCGTCATCTGCTGGCAGATCGCTTCGTCGGCCGGGTTCATTTCCTCGCGCATCATGCCGTCGCCGGCCGATGTCGCCGTCGCTTTCTGGTCGACGACGATCTCCGGCCAGCTGCCGCATGACGTCTTGGTCAGCGCCGGGCGCGCCTTTGCGGGCCTGCTGGTCGGCGGCGCGATCGGCTTCCTGCTCGGCATTGCCAACGGCGTTTCGAAGGTCTCGGAGCAGCTGACCGATACGACACTGCAGATGCTCCGCACCATTCCGCATCTGGCGATGATCCCGCTGGTCATCCTGTGGTTCGGCATCGGCGAGGAATCGAAGCTGTTCCTCACCTCTCTCGGCGTGCTCTTCCCGGTCTATCTCAATACCTATCACGGCGTGCGCAACGTCGATCGCGATCTGATCGAAATGGGCCGCGTTTACGGCATGGGCAGCTGGACGCTGTTTCGCAAGGTGATCTTTCCAGGCGCGCTGCCATCGATCTTCGTCGGTCTGCGCTATGCGCTGGGTATCATGTGGCTGACGCTGATCGTCTCGGAATCGATCGCCGCGTCCTCCGGCATCGGTCACATGGCTAACAATGCGCGGGAATTCATGATGACCGATGTCGTGGTGCTGGCGCTGGTGATCTATGCGGTGCTCGGCAAGCTCGCCGATGTCGTTGCCCGGGCGCTGGAGCGGCGGGCGCTCACCTGGAACCCGATCTATCAGAAGTAGGAGCTGGCGATGAGCGTGATCACCCATGAACGTTTCCACGGCTCCATCGAGCCGGATTATGCGGCGCACGGCGAAAAGCCTGCGACACCGCCAGCCGGGGCGGCACCCATCACCCTGACCGGACTGGAGAAGAGCTTTGGCGGCAACCGGGTGCTGCGCGGTATCAATCTGCATATTCCGGCCGGTCAGTTCGTCGCCGTCATCGGCAAGAGCGGCTGCGGCAAGAGCACGCTGCTGCGGGTGCTGATGGGCCTCGATCAGCCGACGGCAGGCAGCATCCGCTTCGAAGCCGCGGATGGTGGCGGCGAGCGGCCGAATGCACGCATCGTCTTTCAGGAGCCGCGGCTCTTGCCCTGGCTCAGCGTGGCGGAGAATGTCGCGGTCGGTCTCGGCGACGGGATCGACAAGCGTCTGGCGATCGCCGAAGCAGCGGCCGTGCTTTCCGAAGTGCAGCTGGCGGAGAAGGCGAAGGAGTGGCCGTCGCGGCTTTCAGGCGGTCAGCGGCAGCGTGTGGCGCTGGCTCGTGCGCTGGTCAGCAAGCCCGGCGTTCTCGCGCTTGACGAGCCGCTCGGCGCGCTCGATGCGCTGACGCGGATCAGCATGCAGGAACTGATCAACCGCGTCTGGCGCGAGCTCGGTTTCACGACGGTTCTCGTCACCCACGACGTCAGCGAAGCCGTGCATCTGGCGGACCGGGTGATCGTGCTGGAAGAAGGGCGGATCGCGCTTGATCTCGACATTCCCCAGCCGCATCCGCGCCGGCATGGCAATCCGGAGCTTGCCGAGATCGAGGGCAGGCTGCTCGGCGCCATTCTCGGCGCCGGGCGCTGAGGATATCAGTGGACGCCGCCGGCCTCGCGCTCGAGGAATGCCTCGAAACTGTCGAGGCCGAGTTCAGTGCCCTGGCGACGCATTCCGTCATCGGGGTAGCCATCGAGGAAGACGACCTGCTCGGTGAAGAGCATGCGGGTGCCTGCCGCTGACGGCTCGAAGGTGACGGTGGCCAGCGACACGGAAATCCTGGTGTCGCCGAGCCGCATTTCATAGGCGTAGACGATCCTGATGTCCTCGACGACATCGAGATAATGGGCGTCATAGGCATGCAGCAGGCCGTCGCTATCGGCGGTGTAATTGCGCTCGCTGCCGCCGGGGCGAAAATCCAGGCGGTATTCCAGCGTCTTCCAGTCGCCATGGCAGGCAAACCATTTCTGTTTAGAGGCCGGATCGGCCCAGGCGCGGAAGGCGTGCTTCGGGTCGGCCTTCAGCTGCCGCTCGATGGTGAAGGTCGTGTGGACGGCGGAGCCGGGGCTTGCTGGTGTCACGGTCAAGGCTTGGGTTCCTCTTCGGCAAGAAGCAGGTCTAGACGGTCGAAGGCGGAGTTCCAGCCGGCCTTGCGCTCGCCGATCCATCGCTCGAGCTCGGCGAGGCGCTCCTGGCGCAGCTGGTAGGTGCGCACACGGCCGGCCTTGGCGGATTGCACAAGGCCGCTCGTCTCAAGCACGTTCAGATGTTTCATCACCGTCGGCAGCGCCATCGGGAAGGGGGCGGCAAGCTCCATCACCGAGGCGGGACCGAGGCCGAGACGGTCGATCATGCCGCGGCGGCTGCTATCCGACAGCGCGTGGAACATCCGATCGAGAGAGATGGCATCGATCGTCATTCGGCAGGCATCGCCTTGCGGATCGCCTCAGGCAGCTGGTGCTTGTAGGGATAGAACTTGAAATAGGGCAGCGCTTCCTTCAGTACGCGGGCGAAGGAGGGGCGGTGGACGAGCCGCTCGTAATAGGCCGACAGCTTCGGCCGCTCCGCGCCGAAGGGAACGAGCGTTTCGCTGTAGAACAAGGCGGGAGCTGCGGCGCAATCGGCCATGGTGAAGCTGTCGCCGGTGATCCAGAGGGCTGTTTGCCAGCTGCCGCTCGATCATGTCATAGGCCATGGCAAGCGTGACGCGCGCCTCGCTCTCGCCCTGCGGATCCTTGGCGTCGGCTGCGCGCATCTTGTCGGCGACGATCTTCTGCATCGGCGTCTGGATATAGAGATCGAAGAAGCGGTCCCAGAGGCGCACCTGGAGGGCACGGTCCGGATCCAGCGGCAGCAGATGCGCTTCACCCGGATAATGCCGGTCCAGATATTCGATGATGATGCTGGTTTCCGGAATGGTGCTGTCACGCGCCTCATCCCGCAGGATCGGCATCTTGCCGACCGGCCAGTAGCGGAACAACTCGGCCCGCGAACCCTCATCCGAGAGATCGACCAGCCGGTCCTCGAACGGCGTGCCGTTCTCATAAAGCGCGATCAGAACCTTGTGGCAGAAGGAAGCGAGCGGATGTCCGTAGAGCACGAGCGGCATGGGCATGGCCTTTCAGCTGTTGGAAACTTTGCTGAAAGGCTAAGTATCAGGGTGTGGCGTTTGTGGCAAGGGATAGTTTGCTGAATGGGTAACTATTGGGTTGGCTCGTCATCTCGATGCTTGGGCTGCGGGTGCTCTGTCGAATCGAGAGTTTTCGAGGCGGGGCCCAAATCCCTGGACATTTCCTGCCAGATGCGCCGAAGCCGCCGCACATGCAGATCGTCGGCAATCCAGCTCATCATGTGTTCAACGCATTTGGTGGTAGTCTCCGGTTTCGTCGCAATGACCTCGCAGGCCCAGCGGCAATAGTTCTCGATCGTGGTCGGCTCGATGATATAGCCAGCCGGAGATTTTTCCTTTGTTGCCGTGTCCTGCGTTGGAGGTGGCGGCGGTGCGCCTTGCTCCGGAGGCAATAGCGGTTCCGCTGGCGGCGGGGCGCCAGGTTCGGCCTTAGGCTCTGCTGTTGCGGCGGCGGCGTGATCCGCGGCGTCTTTGTGGTGAACGGCAGACTTCAACATGAAGGGCTTCAGTCCGCTGATCTTCGCGATGGTGCGCATCTCATCGTTCGGGGCGAACAGGAGACCGGCGAATATCCTGTCGAACTCGTCAGGGTCGTTTTCGCCGCCGTCCTTTCGCTTGTAGCTCAAGGCCCGTTCCAGATCGAAGATGGTCCGGACATTCATCTGCCGCAGCAGCAGGAAGCGGTCGAGGCCGACGGTGTGGCAGAGCTGCGCCTGACTGATCCAATCGACAGCCTGGAAGATTTTGAACGGGGATTCGATATGCAACAGGATCGGATTGTAGGTCGCGAGGTTCTGCACGTCATAGATACCGCATTCCTCCAGGCGAAAGCGCGTGAAGTAGTCGATGCCGTCGATGACATCGAGGGGCGTCAGCCGGGTGACGCTGGTGAAGCGGTCGTCATCCATCTTTACCCAGGAGATGAACGACTGCAGGTGCAAGGCCAGGAACTTTGTTGCGCTCTGAGGCAGCAGGCCGAGAAGGGGTGCGAGAGCGACCCAGGTCAGAGGAATGCCGCTCCCTGCCGGCTGCGTGCTCGGGCCGGTCAGAATATGCTGCAAATCCCCGACGGGATCAGGAAATGTCCTGAAGAGAATGAGGACGAAGATGACCGAGGCGAAGATCTCCACCGTCTGCCAGATGAAGGTATAGGCCGACAGATCGAAGACGGCGAGGCTCCGGACGAACTGCCGGGCGGCTGCAACGAAGGCTCCGGAAAACGCGAGCGAACCAATGATCTGAAGCGATCGTACGTCGGCACTGCATCCGATACCAGCGGCCCTCGTCGGCCCGCACCATGTGGGAAGACCATCAGCGAGAGTGTCGTAAAGTTCGGCGAAGCCGAAATAGCAGACAACGACGAAACCCAGCGACGACAGAAACAGCCGGAGGTCCCCAAGATTGCCGATCGTTCTGGAGGAGCGGATTGCATTCTCGATCTCCTCCACCATCCTCTCGGCGTCCCATTTTCGGGTGCTGGAGGATGCTTTCGGCGTGATGAGATCGGTTATGTATTTCGATGCCACGAATTCGAGCGAGGGATTTCCGCCTGCCGGGCCATCGTCATGATGCAGCTTGGTAGCGGGGTAAGTGGCTATGAAATCGGAGATCGTTCTCAGCCGCGTGACGCGGATTTCGTTCCTGCTGTAAAGCAAAAGGATCGGAACGAATAAGGCGAGCGCCAATGCCGACAACCGGATGTCCGCAAAGATGGTTTTGATCAGCCCTAGGAGATGCGCTTCGCTCCAGGCCAGTGACAGATCGCCCATTGAAAAAGCCCCCGGTTTCCCACCGGGAGCTTCCTGTCATCAGCCGATATTGTCTACTAACGACATAAACGCATAGGTTGTTTTCGAGAGACTCAATCAACTCGCCAGCTTCGCGATCACCAGATGGCCGGGGCTCGGTTCGCCTTCCTGCATGCGCACGTTGATGCCGGTCATTTCCACGAGCTCGAAGCCCGTCGCGGTCAGGCGTTCGCGGATGTAGCTTTCGGCGTGGAGGAAGCGCTGGTGGGGGCCGACGGCGTAGGGGCGGGTGTCGGCTTGCGACAGGGTTTCGGAGGAGAAGATGAACAGGCCGCCAGGCGTCAGGTTTTCGGCGGCGCCGAAGAACAGCGGCTCGAGGGCGCCGAGATAGGGCAGGACGTCGGTGGCGGTGATCAGGTCGAAGGCGTCCTCGTCGTTGTCGTCGAGGAAGTCCTCGACTTCGGCAACGAACAGCGTCTCGTAAACGTCCTTCTCGTGGGCGATCTCGACCATGTTTTCGGAGATGTCGATGCCGGTCATGTCCTCGCAGAGATCGCGCAGCGTGCCGCCGGTGAGGCCTGTGCCGCAGCCGAGGTCGAGCATGCGCTTGAACGGGCCGAGCTTCAGCTCCTGCAGGCGCTGGCGCACCATCATCGGCACGTGATAGCCGAGCTGCTCGACGAGCACGTCCTCGAAGACCTCTGCATGCTGGTCGAAGAGGGTTTCGACATAGGCGTCGGGGGCGCGCACCGGCGTCTCGCCGCGGCCCATCGAGGCGATGCGGACGGCGGCGCCGCCGTGATCCTCGGGGTCGATCGCCAGCACTTCCTCATAGGCCTTCACGGCCGCGTCGACGTCGCCAGCCTTTTCCAGCGCAAGCGCGCGGTTATAGGCCTCGGCCAATGCCTCTTCGTCGATCTTCTTTGCCATGCCGGTCCACCTTTTCGTTGTCACGCAAGCCTCTAAGGCGGTGAGGCCGCTTTGGCAATGGCGGGCGTTGCCGGCCGGCCTTCAGTGGATGACGAATTCGCCGCGCAGTGCGCGCCATTCCGTTGCCGAGATCAGCTTGCGGTGGATGTAGCGGACGGAGTGCAGCGGGCCGTCGAGCTTTTCCTGCCAGAATTTCAGGAAGCCGCGCATTTCGGGGAAATCGGGAGCGAGGTCGTATTCCTGCCAGATGTAGGTCTGCAGGATCGCGGGATGATCCGGCATGCGATAGAGGATCTGCGCCGTCGTCAGTCCATAGCCCTGCAGCTGCTTTTCCATGTCCTTGTTCATGTGCATCTCGCTTTCGTTCCCACTACCGCTTATTAGCGGCAGATAAAATGGAAACACGGCGCGGTTAACCGAAGCTTGACATGCAGCGGGCAAAAGAACCATTCATTTTTGTTTGATTTCAATAGTTTGGCAGCATCCCGCAGGGAGTGCTGCCAAACCTGTCAGCGCTGCAGGTGGCGCGTCAGACGGCGCTCGATCCAGTTCCAGAAATGGCGGAGCGCTTCGACCATCGTCAGGTAGAAGATCGCAGCCCAGAGATAGGTCTGGTAATCGAAAGTGCGAGAGAAGGCGTAGCGGGTTTCGCCCATCAGGTCGAAGACGGTGATGATGGCGACGACGGCCGAGCCCTTGATCAGCAGGATGATCTCGTTGCCGTAGGGACGCAGCGCCACGATCAACGCCTGCGGCAGGATGATCTTGCGGAAGGCCACGGTCTTGGAAACGCCGAGCGAGTCTGCGGCCTCATGCTGGCCCTTCGGCACGCTCTCGATGGCGCCGCGCAGGATTTCGGCCTGATAGGCGGCGGTGTTGATGGTCATCGAGAACAGGCCGCAATACCAGGCGTCGCGGAAGAACCACCAGAGGCCGACGGATTCCAGCTGCGGGCGGAAGCCGCCGAGGCCGTAATAGACGAGAAAGAGCTGCGCCAGAAGCGGCGTGCCGCGGAAGACGTAGACGTAGCAATAGGCGAAGCCACTGAGGAACCTGTTCGTCGACATTCTGGCGAATGCCAGCGGCAGGGACAGGACGGCGCCGCAGATGACCGAGATCGTCACCAGGATGATCGTCGTCATCAGGCCGTGCAGATAGCGCGGTCCGTAACGGGTGAACTTTTCGGGATCCCAGCCGGCGACGACCATGTAGATCAGCGTTGCGGCAAGAGCGAGCCAGATCAGCACGAGAACCGAGCCGGTGACGCGCGCCGCCGAGAGAGGCTTGGCGATATGCTTGGGCGCCGGCTGCGGCGGGATAAGGGTTTCTGCAACGCTCAACGGCGGACCTCCGAGCGCTTGGCCCAGCGTTCGATATAGCTGAGGCCGTAGGAAGAAATGACAGCGAGCACCAGATAGATGATGCAGGCGAGCAGATAGAAGAAGAAGGCCTGCTTGGTGACGCGCACGGCGACGGCGGTCTGGCGCAGGATGTCGGCTAGGCCGATGATCGAGACGTAGGACGTATCCTTCAGGAGGATCATCCAGAGATTGGTGAGGCCGGGCAGGGCGATGCGCACCAGCTGCGGCAGGATGATGAGGCGGAGCGTGCGGCCGCGGTGGAAACCGAGCGCGTCTCCGGCCTCGTACTGGCCCTTCGGAATGGCGCGGAATGCCGAGAGCAGCACTTCCGAACAATAGGCGGAGAAGACGACGGCAAGGGCGATCATGCCGGCCACGAAGGCGTTGATCTCGATCCGCTCGTCATAGCCGAAGGAGGCGAGCGCCGACTGGATGAGGATCTGCATGCCGTAATAGATGATGAACAGCGTCAGAAGCTCGGGCAGGCCGCGGAAGATCGTGGTGTAGATGCCGGCGGCGAGCCGCACCGACTTTTCTTCGGATTGCTGGCCGAGCGCCACGAGGAAGCCGATGACCAGGCCGACCGGCAAGGTCAGCAGCGCCACGGCGACGGTGGTTTTCAGGCCGACGGCGATTTCATCGCCCCAGCCGGTATCGCCGCAGGCGAGGATCGTCGACTGGCCGAACCAGGTGAAAAGACCGGCAGGTCCGCATAGCGGATCGAAAACATACCCTATCCAGGCCCAGAGCGAGCCCAGCGCGGAAAATAATCCGCCCATCCAACTTTCCCCTCACGGCTTATGCCGTTTTGATCTTTAGCATGTTGTCAGACAAAAATGGCGGAAGAGCAAGCCTTCCGCCATCATCTTTACAGGTCAGTTACAGTTTTTCTCAATCGCCGTAAACGTTGAAATCGAAGTACTTGTCCTGAATTTCCTTGTACTTGCCGTTGGCGCGGATCGCAGCGATCGCGGTGTTCAGCTTGTCCTTCAGCGGGTCGCCCTGGCGGACGGCGATACCGGCGCCAACGCCGTTGATTTCCTTGTCGACCGGCAGGGTCGTGAGGATCTTGCAGCAAGCGCCGGCGTCCGACTTTACCCACTGCGAGAGAACGACGACGTCGTCGATAACGGCGTCGATACGGCCGTTCGAAACGTCGAGCTTGTACTCGTCGGCAGTCGGGTAGAGCTTCAGCTCGGTGTCGGCCAGGTGCTTTTCAGCATAGTTGGCGTGGGTGGTCGACGTCTGGGCGCCGATCGTCTTGCCCTTCAGGCCGGCGACGTCGGTGATCGTCGAGTCCTTCGGCACGGCGATTGCCGGCGGGGTGTTGTAGTACTTGTTGGTGAAGTCGACGAGCTTCGAGCGCTCCGGCGTGATCGACATGGACGAAACGATCATGTCGAACTTCTTGGCCTGGAGAGCCGGAATGATGCCATCCCAGTCGTTGCTGACGAAGGAGCATTCAGCCTTCATCTCGGCGCAGAGTGCCTTGGCGATGTCGATGTCGAAGCCCTTGATTTCGCCGCTGGCATCGACGAATTCGAAGGGCGGGTAGGTCGAGTCGGTGCCGATCACATACTTTTCGCCATCGGCCATTGCCGAACCGGCGAAGAGGGACAGCGCTGCAAGCGAAGCTGCGGCGAGGAGGTTGGAGATACGCATGAGGATCCTCTCTGTTGGTGACCGCTGCGTCTTTTTCTTATTCGGCAGCGGCCATAATGCGGCGGGCATCAGCACCGCCTTGGCGCGATAATCAAACCTTTTTTTTGCAAATTGCAACTGGAATCGCGCGCCATTGTTGCGTCGCAAACTATGACCAAGATGAACGGAGGCGGACCGGGACGTTCATAGCGGGTTAATCCAGGCGTTTCTAAAAAATGCATGGAACAAATCCGGGCCTCGGAAATTTCGGTCCCGACCCAACATGCGGGGTGTCAAAACTGAACACCCCCAATAGCCAATAGGAACGAGGAAACCCAATGGGCATGAAATCGAGATTGTTTGCCAGCGCTGCTTTTCCGCTGCTGTCGCTGACACTGGCCGTTACGCCGGTGCATGCGTCTGCACTCGGAGGAACGAGCGCGGCATCGTCGCCCCAGGTGGTCAGCGGTTCGTATGAGGTCGCGCAGGATGCACCGTCGGATGAAGAGATCCTGAAGAAGCGCCGCAAGCAGCCGCAGGCCGAAGAGCAACAGCAGCAGGAAGCGCAGCCGCAGGCCGAGCAGCAGCAGGAACAGCCGCGCCGCAAGCAGCGCGAGGCGCAGCCGCAGGCAGAAGAGGCGGCGCCCCAGGCCGAGCAGGCTCAGCCTTCCGAAGAACAGCAGCCGCGCCGCAAGAAGCGTGAGGCAGCCCCCGAGCCGGAGCAGGCCGCTCCGCAGGTGGAGCAGGCACAGCCGGCCGAAAACCAAGAACAGCCGCGCCGCAAGAAGCGCGAAGCCGCCCCTGAGCCGCGACAGCAGGAGCAGCAGCAGGCAGCCCCGCAGGCCGAACCTGCCGAGCAGCCGGCCGAAAAGCCTCGCCGCAAGCGCGACCAGCAGCCCGCCCAGCAGGAGGCCGCTCCCGCGCAGAACGAAGCCCAGCCGCAGGGCGAACAGGCCGCTCCTCAGGTGGAGCAGGCCAAGCCCCAGACCGAAGAGGCCCAGCCCGAGCAGCAGCGTCCGCGCAAGGGCGACAAAAAGCAGCAGCAGGCAACCGAAGGCGAACAGCAGCAGGAACCTGCCGCCAAGCCCGGCCGGAAGAATGCCCAGCAGCAGGGTGAGCAGCCCGCCGAAGGCAAGACGCCGGTTCCGTCGGAATCGCCGGCTCCCGATCAGGCGCCTGTCCCGGCCGAATCTCCGGCGCCCGCAAAGCCGCCGGTTCCGGCGGAACCCGATCAGGCACAGAAGCCTGCACCTGAGGGCCAGCAGCAGCAGGGCGAGCAGCAGCTCAAGCCCGGCCTACAGCCTGGCGCCAACACTGCCGAGCAACCTGCAGCCAATGGCCAGCAGCCTGTCGTCGAGCAGGCCATCCCGGCACCTGAGAAGGTAACGCCGCAGGAGCTGGAGCGCCGCAAGCAGATCGCCGCCGATCCGAGCAAGAGCACGGAAACCGTCGTCCTGCCGGTCGAAAACGGTGCAGCCGTGCTCGACAGCGACAAGGACGCAGACCGCTCCGGTGGCCGCGATGGCCGGCGCCAGCGCGACCGCCAGCGTGCAGCCGAGACGCAGCAGGAGATCTTCGTGCCGAAATCGGATGCCGATGCGCAGCGTGCAGCCGGTGGCGAAGCACGTCCGCCGGTCAAGATCGAGGCTGTCACGGCCGAAGAAGGCCGCCGGCTCGACCGCCGTCCGCAGTTCCAGCGTCCTGACGGTGCGCAGGTCGAAGGACGTGTTGGCGATGACAACCGCGTTCTGCTGCAGATCAACAACAATATCGTGGTGCGCAGCGACGACGACCGCCGCTTCATCCGCGATGGCGAACGGCCGATCTATGAGCAGCTGCCGCGCGACCGTTACCGCGAAACGATCGACCGTCCGGATGGCTACCGCATCGTGACGATCCGCAACCGCTACGGCGACATCATCCAGCGTTCGCGCGTCGACAGCCGCGGCCGTGAGTATGTGCTCTACTACTCGCCGGAGCTCTACGACAATCCGGACCAGGATTACTTCGAGGATCCTGGTGCCGATCTGCCGCCGATGCGTCTGCAGATCCCGGTTCGCGACTACATCATCGACACCAGCAGCGATCCGGATCGTGACTATTACGACTTCCTGCGCGAGCCGCCGGTCGAGCCCGTCGAGCGTGTCTACTCGCTGAACGAGGTAAAGTATTCAGCCCGTATCCGCGACAAGGTGCGCCGTATCGACCTCGATACGATCACCTTCGCCACCGGCAGCGCCGAGATCCCGATGAGCCAGGCGCGCAGCCTGCGCAAGGTCGCGGATGCCTTGAACGAGGTGCTGCAGAAGGATCCGAGCGAGACCTTCCTGATCGAGGGCCATACGGATGCCGTCGGTTCCGACCAGAGCAATCTGGTTCTCTCCGACCAGCGCGCCGAATCGGTCGCCAACGTGCTCTCCGATGTCTACGGCATCCCGCCGGAAAACATGGCGACGCAGGGCTATGGCGAGCGCTACCTGAAGGTCAACACGGCTGGTCCGAACCAGGAAAACCGCCGCGTTACCATCCGCCGTGTGACGCCGCTCGTGCGTCCGGTCGCCTCCAACAACTGAGGCAGGTAAATCTGAGAACAAGAAAGCCGCCGGGCGACCGGCGGCTTTTTCTATGCCGTGATGGCGGGAAGATCGAGCTTCGCCGCGATGAAATCGGCGATCGCCATCGTGTCGTCGAGATCGAAGACCGGCAGGGTACTCTCCGTCACCGGATGGTCGGCGGCGATGGCGCAGATATGCGGGTCGGTGGGCGCCAGCGGTTCGCGCTTGGCGGCCTCCAGGCGGCGGGCCTCGATCTTCGGGATCGGCTCGCGCTTGTAACCCTCGATCAGCACGAGATCGCAAGGGGCGAGGCGAGAGAGGATGTCCTCGAAGGCGGGTTCGGGTTCGCCGCGCAGCTCGTGCATGATGGCAAAGCGGGTGCCGGAGACGATCGTGACCTCATGGGCGCCAGCCTGGCGGTGGCGGTAGCTGTCGGCGCCGACCTTGTCGATGTCGAAATCATGGTGCGCGTGCTTGATCGTCGAGATGCGATAGCCGCGGCGGGTGAACTCCTCGACGAGCCGGACGGCAAGGCCTGTCTTGCCCGAATTCTTCCAGCCGGCAATGCCGAAGATGCGCGGCGTGCTCATGGCGAGAGCGCCTGCAGCCAACGCTCGGCTTCGACCAGATCATCGGGCGTGTTGATGTTGAAGAACGGGTCGAGAAGGGCGGCGCGCGTCGGATGCAGCGGAAACTGAACTTCCGCAACGTCATGCCGTAACAGGAAGTCGCGGACGCGGCGCTTTTCATCAGTGGCGATCCAGGCTTCGAGGTCTGCAGCGAGCGCCACGGGCCAGAGGCCGAAGACCGGGTGGCTGCGGCCCTCGGACGCGGCGATCGCGATCTTTTCCGGATGGTCGGCGGCGGCGATGAAGTCGGATACCAGCTCCGCCGGGAAGAAGGGACTGTCGATCGAGACCGTCACGACATGGCTGACACCATCGAGCCTGGCTGCATAGGCCATCGCAGCATGGATGCCCGCCATCGGCCCGGCCTTGCCGGGAATGATATCCGGGATGAAGGCGAGGCCGCATTGCGGCTCGCTGCCGGCATTGACGGCGACGGTGGAGACCTGCGGGGAAAGCCTTGCGATCGCGTGGTCGAGAAGCGGGCGGCCGCCGAGCATTGCCGCAGCCTTGTCCGTCCCCATGCGCGAGGAGCGGCCACCGGCCAGGATGACGCCCGGGATTGCGGTATTTGCGAGTGAAAAATCTGCCATTGCTTATCTCAGACGGGGCTTCTCGGCTCGGATTCCTGGGCCAAGGGGGCGACGCGGCGCTTGGCCTCACGATAGAAGGTATAGAGGCCGGAAGCTATGACGATCCCCGCACCCGCCAGCGTCCAGGCGTCGGGGACCTCGGCGAAGAAGATGAAGCCGAGCAGGCCCGAGAAGATCAGGCTCGTATAGCGGAAGGGCGCGACGAAGGAGACTTCGCCGGTGCGCATGGCGGTGATGACGGACTGGTAGCCGATCAGCACGAGGACCGATGCCATCAGCAGGTGCGACAGCGCCGTCAGCGACGGCGTATGCCATCCACCGAGCGCCGGCATCAGCAGGGCGCCGAAGAAGGCGACGGTGATGGCGGTGACGACAGTCACCATCAGCGAGGGGATTTCCGGATCGATCGAGCGGGTGGCGAGGTCGCGGCCGGCTGTCGTCAGCACGCTGGCGACGCAGAGCAGGGCGGCCGGGGTGAAGCCTTCCGGGCCGGGGCGGATGATGATCATCACGCCGATCAGGCCGACGAGGATCGCCGACCAGCGGCGCCAGCCAACCGGCTCACGAAAGAACAGGGCCGCACCGAAGGTGACCACCAGCGGCAGCGACTGCAGGATCGCCGAGGCATTGGCGATCGGCATCATGCCGAGCGCGGTGATGTAGGTGACGGCAGCCAGCATCTCGCAGAGGACGCGTAGGATGATGATCGGCTTCAGGATGATCGTCCAGGAGCGGAGCGCGCCCATCTTGCGGGCGATCAGGTAGATCAGGATGCTGGTGAACAGGCCGCGGATGAACATGATCTCGCCAGCGTTCATATCGCCGATGACGGATTTCGAGAGCGCGTCGCTGGCCGAAAAACCGGCCATGGCCATGCTCATGTAGATTGCGCCCTGGGTATTGCGAGACCGCGGCATGCGAAGAGATTCCCGATAGTTCTGAGGACCTTGTAGAAGGGAACCGGCGGGAATGAAATCGATTGCAAGCCACAGTCTGCATAAATCGATTGCGCAGCGCACAAATTAGCGGCAGCCATTTCAAACTGTTCGAGAACGAACAGATAGGCGTTGCCGAACGGATCTTTTGAACAAACGCGATCGCATGGCGTTGACCATGGGAAGAAAGCCGCGCCGTGCGCGGCTGGTGAACCCGAAGGGAGATCCCCATGCCGACAGAAATTCCCAATCCCGCCGAGACGCCCCGCGGCCCGACACCGGCTCCCGGTGTTCCCGACCGCGTGCAGGAAAAGCCGCCGCTGACGCCGGCTCAGGACCCTGCAGACAACAAGAACCCCAACGACCCGACACCGCCCGATCCGGCGCTATTGCCGATCGGCGATCCGGCCGGTGCGGCCTGACAGTTGATCTAATCGGAAACGAAAGTCACCCGCCGGTGACGCTCATATGGCGAGCGACGGCGGGTTTCTTGTGCGTGCGGTCGATGATGAAGTCGTGGCCCTTGGGCTTGCGGGTGATGGCTTCGTCGATTGCCGCATAGAGGAGGCCGTCGTCTTCGGTGGCGCGCAGCGCGGAGCGCAGGTCTGCGGCGTCGTTCTGGCCGAGGCACATGTAGAGCGTGCCGGTGCAGGTGAGGCGGACACGGTTGCAGCTCTCGCAGAAATTATGCGTCATCGGGGTGATGAAGCCGAGGCGGCCGCCAGTCTCGGCGACCTCGACATAGCGCGCCGGGCCGCCGGTCTTGTAGCCGATATCCTCAAGCGTGAACTGCTTCTCGAGCGAGGCACGAAGCTCCGAGAGCGGCAGGTACTGATCGGTGCGGTCTTCATCGATCTCGCCCATCGGCATCGTCTCGATGACGGTCAGATCCATGCCGCGGCCATGGGCAAAGCGCAGCATGCCGGGGATCTCGTCCTCGTTGAAGCCTTTCAGCGCCACCGCATTCAGCTTGATCTTCAGTCCTGCCTTCTGCGCAGCATCGATGCCTTCCATGACCTTTGAAAGCTCGCCCCAGCGCGTCACCTTGCGGAACTTGTCGGCGTCGAGCGTGTCGAGCGAGACGTTGATGCGGCGCACGCCGCAATCATAGAGCTCTTCGGCATGGCGGGCGAGCTGCGAGCCGTTGGTGGTCAGTGTCAGCTCCTCAAGACCGGTGCCAACCTGCTTTCCGAGCTCGCGGATCAGGAACATGATGTTCTTGCGCACCAGGGGTTCGCCGCCTGTCAGGCGGATCTTGCGCACGCCCTTGGCGATGAAGGCGGAACAGAGCCGGTTCAGCTCTTCCAGCGTCAACAGGTCCTTCTTCGGCAGGAAGGTCATGTTTTCGGCCATGCAATAAGTGCAGCGGAAATCGCAGCGATCGGTCACGGAGACGCGCAGATAGGAGACGGCCCGTCCGAACGGGTCGATCATCGGGCTTGCATCCGCCACGAGCGGTGCAGCGCTTCCTATCGTACCGACATTGCTGTTCACGAATACCTCCGCAGTCATGCTAATGTGGTCATATGTGACTGTGCCGTCAAGGTAAACGGCACAGATGCACGGCAAATTGAGCTTGCCAGAAAATGCGGCTTTGCCTACTCAACAAAGGCGAACGGAGAGCATCAATGAGCGACATCTGGCCCACCGAACTCAGGGTTTCCAAAGACCGGCAGCGGCTTGCCGTGACTTTTAACGACGGTCAGAGCTTCGATCTGTCTGCAGAAATGCTGCGCGTGCTCTCGCCTTCGGCCGAAGTGCAGGGGCATGGGCCGGGGCAGAAGGTTACCGTGCCAGGCAAGCGCAACGTCGCGATCATCTCGATGACGCCGACCGGCAATTATGCCGTGCGCATCGGCTTCGACGACATGCACGATACCGGCATCTTCACCTGGACCTATCTGCGGGAACTCGGCGAGCGGGGTGTCGAGCTGTTTGCAGATTACGAAAAGGAACTGGCCGAGAAGGGCATGAGCAGGGACGTCTCGGCGCAGCCGCGCTGATTGAACAACAGCCATAGGGGGCATTGATGGCAGGGACGACAGTGAGAAACTGGCTGCGGGCAAAAGGCAGCCCGGGTGGCAGCAAGGTGACCTTCCTCGAGCTGTTCTTCGACCTTGTCTTCGTCTTCTCGATCTCGCAGCTTTCCCATGCGCTCGCCGCTCACTATTCGCTGCTCGGCGCGGCGGAAGCGGCGCTGATGACCTTTGCCGTCTGGTGGGTGTGGATATTTACGGCCTGGGTGACCAACTGGCTCGATCCCGAAAAGATGCCGGTGCGCGCCATGCTGATCGTGCTGATGCTGCTCGGCCTGGTCCTGTCGTCATCGATCCCCGAAGCCTTCGGCGACAAGGGGCTGCTGTTTGCCGGCGCTTACGTTCTGATGCAGGTGGGCCGGTCGGTCTTCACCGCCTATGCCGTCCGCCATTCGAGCCATTCGAACTATCTCAACTTCACCCGCATCAGCATATGGCTCGCCGTAGCCGGTGTGTTCTGGATCGCCGGTGGTCTGCTGGAGCATGAGGCGCGGCTGATTGCCTGGGTGATTGCGCTGGCGATCGAATATGCCGGTCCGGCCTCGGGCTTCTTCGTGCCGGGGCTCGGTAAGTCGTCGACCGCCGACTGGGACGTCTCGGGTGCCCATATGGCCGAGCGTTGCGCGCTGTTCATCATCATCTGCCTCGGGGAGGCGGTGCTGGTGTCAGGCCGTACCTTCTCGGAAATGCCGTTCTCGCCGATGACCGGGCTGGTGCTCGTCACCAGCTTCGCGTCGACGGTGGCGATGTGGTGGCTCTATTTCCGCTTTGGCCATGAGCGCGCCGCTCACCGCATCGAGCACGAGGCGAAGCCGGGCAGTATGGCGCGGCAGGCCTTCACTTACGCGCATATCCCGATCCTGGCCGGTATTATCGTCGATGCCGTTGCCGTCGAGTTCATCTTCTCGCATCCGCATGAGGTCGGCGATCTCGGCATTGCCGCTGTCGTCCTCGGCGGATCCGGCCTGTTCCTGGCGGGCAATCTCTGGTTCAAGGGCGCCACCAGCGGCAAGGCGCCGCTCTCGCATCTCGCAGGCATCGTGCTTCTGATCCTGCTGACTTTCCTGGTGCCGGCTGTGGAGATCTATGTCTTGGGTATCCTGGCGGCGCTGGTTCTCGTCATCGTCGCGGCCTGGGAATACCGGTCGCTCGGTTCGGCGGCACCGGCACCGACGCTGCATTAGCGCCGGTCAGTCCTCGTCCTTCAGGTCATTCTGCAGGAGCGCGATGATGCGCTCCATCGAATCGGCCATCGCCATGCATTGCTCCAGCGGCTCGTCCGTCAGCATGCGGTCGATGAGGCCGGTCTGGATCACCATAGCCTTTTCGGTCAGCAGGCGGCCCTCGGCGGTCAGATAGAGCCGCAGTACGCGCTTGTCGCGCTCGTCGCCCCGGCGCTCGATCAGGCCGCGCTTTTCCATCTGCGGCAGCAGCATGCTCATGTTCGAGCGGCCGACCAGCAGCTTACGCGCCAGATCCTGCTGCGTCAGGCCTTCGAAGCGGTAGAGATTGATCAGAATATCGAGATGCGGCGTCTTGATATCGAGCTCTGCAAGCGAGCGACCGAGCGATTGCTGCATCAGCTGACAGGCGCGGGCGACGGCGATCCAGCTGCGAAAACGCGGATGATCCCAGGGTAGGGATTGATTTTTGTTCATCGTTGTACTTTATTGTTCAGTGTTGAACATTATCGGATTCCCACTATGGCAAAGTTTGCGCTTGGCGTCACCCGCCTCGGATTTACCGCGCTGCAGGCACTCTCACCCTGTCTTGCAGGCGAGGCGGCATTCCGCCTCTTCTGCAGGACGCCGCCTCAGCGCCCGCAGGGCGCCAAGGCGAAGGCGGCGCATGCGGCGGGTATGGACTGGCTGAAGAATGCCGAACGGATCGAACTGCCGCTTGCGAGCGGCAGGCATGCGGCCGCCTACCGGATCAACGGCGGCGCTCTCGGCAAGCGCAAGCGTTACCTCGTGACCCATGGCTGGGGATCCGGCATGGCCTATATGGCCGACCTGATTGCGCATCTCGCGAAGGATGGAGCCGAGGTCATCGGGCTCGACTTCCCGGGACACGGTCTCTCCGGCGGACGCTTCCTGCATATGGGGCTCGCCGTCGAGGCAATCGCGGCCGCCCAGGAGCGCTTTGGCGCCTTCGACGCGGCGATCGGCCATTCCTTCGGTGGCGCGGCACTGATGGTCTCGGCAACCGGGATCCTGCCGCATATGCGGCCGATCGAGGTCGAGAAGATCGTCACGATCGGTTCGCCGAGCGAAATGGCGTGGCTCTTTACCGATTTCGGCAGGATGATCGGGCTCGGCAAGGCGGCTCAGGCGGCACTGGAAGGCAAGGTCGGCAGGATCACCGGGCGGCAGCTTGCGGATTTCGATGTCGCGAAACCGGTGGGACGGTTGAGAGCGCAGGTGCTGACGATCCATGCCGAAGATGACAAGGAAGTCGGGGCGCATCATGCGCGGCGCTATCAGGCGGCTGGGGACGCGGTCCGGGTCTTCTGGGCGAACGGTTTCGGCCACCGGCGCATCATCGGCGCCAAGCCGGTGCTTGACGAGATCGAGGCTTTCCTCGGCGATCGGCAGAGCGAGGGCGCCGAGATTGTTTCCTTTGTCGAGCTTCCTGTCCGGCGCGCGTCATTGTAGCGTCATCTTAGGCGGCTAATTGCCGTCCGGTAGAGATGGCGGGACAATCATGAAAATCATCAGCACGGTGGAAGAGCTCAGCGAAATCTACGCCGGTGGCCTGTCGCAGGCTTCCGTCGCGAAGGTGACCAAGGCGCTGACGCCGCTTTATCGCCAGATGATCGAGGCCTCGCCGTTCATGGCGCTCGCCACTGTCGGCCCCGAAGGGCTCGATTGCTCTCCGCGCGGTGACATCGGCGGCGTTGTCCGGATCATTGATGACAAGACGATCCACCTGCCGGACTGGCGCGGCAACAACCGCGTCGATTCCCTCTTGAATATCGTGCGCGATCCGCGGCTGGCGCTGATGTTCCTGGTGCCGGGATCGAATACGACGATGCGGATCAATGCGCATGGCGTGGTGTCCAACGACGAGAGCCTGCTTTCGAGCTTCGAGATGGACGGCAAGCATCCGCGCACCGTCGTCGTCATCACCATCGATGAGGTCTATTTCCAGTGTGCGCGGGCGCTGATGCGCTCGCAGCTGTGGAACCCGGAGAATTTCGTCGATCCGGCCAGCCTGCCGACGCCCGGCATGATGCTGAAGGTGGCGACAGAAGATTTCGACCACGAGACATACGACCGCGAATGGGCGGGACGTGCGGCGAAGACGATGTGGTAATGAGCGTCACCAGATGGTGACGCGTCAGGCCTTGTAAATCAGCCAGCTCTTGGTGAAGTCCTTCTGCATGCCATCCTCGTAGACGACGCTGCAGTTGCGGCCGGCATGCTTGGCGCCGTAGAGGGCGATGTCGGTCTTGTAATAGAGCTCGCCGGCGTCCTCGGCGTGGGTCGCCATGCAGACGCCCATCGACACCGTGACCGGGCCGTAATTGACCCGCGTGCGGCTATTCTTGAAGGGAGTCGCTTCCAGCGTCCGGCGGATGCGCTCGGACATGGCGACGACCTCTTCCTGGGTATTGCCGTCAATGATCAGCGCGAATTCCTCGCCGCCGGTGCGCGCGACGAAGACATCGCGGCGGACATTGGCGCGGATGACCGATGCAACGGTCGCCAGGATCTTATCACCGACCGGATGGCCGTAGGTGTCGTTGATCTTCTTGAAGTTATCGATGTCGGCAAGCACCAGGGCAGTCACCGGCTTCAGCGCTGCGTTGTCGAAAACGGCGGCGAGGCGGTCGTCGAAGGCGCGGCGGTTGGAAAGGCGGGTCAGCGAGTCGGTGTTGGCGATGCGCTTGTACTCGTCGAGCTCCTTGCGGACCTGGTCCATTTCCTGCGAGCGCTGGGCGACATTCTCGACGGTGCGTTCGCCGTGGGCCATCGTGTCGCCGGTTGCCTGGGTCAGGAGGTTGATGGCGTTTTCGAGGAGGTCGACGCTGGTCGTGTTCTTGGTGTTGATGCGGCGGTAGGTTTCGCCGAGCAGCTTGTTGTAGCTTTCGAGAGAGGTCTGCTCCTGGCGGAGAACCCTCAGCAGGCCCTCGAGTTCGGCGGCGATGCGGGTGTGGACATCATCGAAGACGCGCGCCGGGGAGTGGCAGAAATATTGTGCGCCGAGCTCATCCAGTTCTTCCTGCGTCGCCTGATTGCCGAGCGCTGCGAGGTCGCGGGTGAGGGCGGGATTGGAGCCGATATAGGCTTCGTAGAAGAGTTCGTAATTGCGCGGGATTGGCGCGACGCCCATCGAACGCATGGCAAAAGTGATCTGGCCTGCGACATCCGGGATCTGCGCTTTCTGCGCTGCAGCCGTATTCATCCGGCATACTCCTCAAGGAATTAGAAAAGCAATCTTCTATTGGCTAGCTTAAATTCGTTGGGAAACAATTAAGACGATATATACCAACGATTACATGTGATTATTCTGGTTGTATATTCCGGAAATACTATGGCATTGAAAATGCTAGAAAATCTGAGGAATATTCACACCCATGGGTGTCTTCCACGTGACGGCGGTTGAAATTTTCCCGGAAAATCTCTGAAAAAATTTGCATAACCGTGTTCTTATTTCATTGACGGCGGCCATCGAAATGGCCGCGCTTCTGTGAACACGGTTCTGCCTGAAGCGTCAGCGATCAGCAGCCATCGGCTTCCGAAGGCGCGTCGGAAGCCGATGATTGGCATTGTCTTAACCCAGATTGAGTTCCTGGAAGAAGTCGTTGCCCTTGTCGTCGATGACGATGAAGGCGGGGAAGTCTTCGACCTCGATCTTCCAGACGGCTTCCATGCCGAGTTCCGGATATTCGAGCACTTCGACCTTCTTGATGCAATCCTGCGCCAGACGGGCGGCCGGGCCGCCGATCGAGCCGAGATAGAAGCCGTTGTGCTTCTTGCAGGCTTCGCGGACGGCGCGCGAGCGGTTGCCCTTGGCGAGCATCACCATCGAGCCGCCGAAGGACTGGAACTGGTCGACATAGGAATCCATGCGGCCGGCGGTGGTCGGGCCGAAGGAGCCGGAGGCATAGCCTGCCGGGGTCTTTGCCGGGCCAGCATAATAGACAGGGTGGTTCTTCATGTAATCCGGCATGCCTTTGCCATTTTCCAGACGCTCGCGGATCTTCGAATGCGCGAGGTCGCGGGCAACGATGATCGTGCCGGTCAGCGACAGCCGGGTCTTGACCGGGTGCTTGGAAAGTTCGGCGAGAATATCGGCCATTGGCTGGTTCAGGTCGATGCGGACCATCGATTCCGACAGCTTGGATTCGTCGATCTCAGGCATGTATTTCGACGGATCGGTTTCGAGCTGCTCAACAAAGATGCCGTCGCGGGTGATCTTGCCCTTCGCCTGGCGGTCGGCGGAACAGGAGACACCGAGGCCGATCGGCAGCGAGGCGCCGTGGCGGGGCAGGCGGATGACGCGGACGTCGTGGCAGAAATACTTGCCGCCGAACTGGGCGCCGACGCCCATCTGCTGCGTCAGCTTGTGGATTTCCTTTTCCATCTCGATGTCGCGGAAGGCATGGCCGCTTTCGGAGCCTTCGGTCGGCAGGTCGTCGAGATAGCGGGTGGAAGCGAGCTTCACCGTCTTGAGATTCATCTCGGCGGAAGTGCCGCCGATGACGATCGCAAGATGATAGGGGGGACAGGCTGCCGTACCGAGCGTGAGGATCTTCTCCTTAAGGAAGTCGATCATCCGGTCATGCGTCAGGAGCGACGGCGTGCCCTGATAGAGGAAGGTCTTGTTGGCTGAGCCGCCACCCTTGGCGACGAAGAGGAAGTCGTAGCTATCTGTGCCTTCCTCGTAGATGTCGATCTGGGCCGGGAGATTGTTCTTGGTGTTCTTTTCCTCGAACATCTTGATCGGCGCCAGCTGCGAATAGCGCAGGTTCTTCTTCTCATAGGCGTCGAGAACACCCCTTGAGAGTGCTGCGGTGTCACCGCCTTCCGTCCAGACGCGGCGGCCCTTCTTGCCCATGATGATCGCGGTGCCGGTATCCTGGCACATCGGCAGGACGCCGCCGGCGGCGATATTGGCGTTCTTCAGGAGATCGTAGGCGACGAAGCGGTCGTTGTCGGTCGCCTCCGGGTCATCGAGGATGGAAGCCAGCTGCTTCAGGTGGCCGGGGCGCAGCAGATGATTGATATCGGCAAACGCGGTCTCGGCGAGCAGCCGGATGCCCTCCGGCTCGACCGTCAGGATGTCCTGACCCTTGAAGCTGTCGACAGAGACATGGTCGCTGCTGATCTTGCGGTATTGCGTGGTGTCTTTGCCGAGCGGAAAGAGATCGTCAGCCATCGGAGACCTTTCAAATGGGCTAGTTTGGAAGCGATCTAAATCCGGGCGCATGGAAATGCAATGCGGTCCGGACGCCCATCGGTTCGGTCGCGGCAAAAAGCCCGCCCGGCAGAGCCGGACGGGCCTCGATCCGAAGGAGTCAGATCAGATTAGAATGCGCGCTGCAGGCGGAAGAAGCCCTGGACGTAGTCGACATCCTTGGCCGCTTCGTGCTCGCGGCTGATGTAGTTGACTGCGAACTTGGTGGAGAGGTTTTCAACGATCTGGTAGTCGAGAGTGACGCCAGCGCGCCATTCGTGACCGGAGTCGTAGTCGCCGGCAGAGTTCAGGTCGATATTGCCGATGTACTGAACACCAGGCGTGATCGTGAACTTGTCAGTTGCCTTGACGGCGTACTGCGTGGCGACAGACCATTCACCCTTTGTGAAGTAGGCGCTTCTGCCAGTAGAGTATATTGCGGCGAGGCCGAGCGTGCCCGGTCCGATCGCTGCGCCGATCTTGGCGCGAACAGCACCTTCTTCGGCGTCGACGTCATAACCAGCGAGCAGTTCGTAAGTGAAGCTGCCGGCCTTTCCGCCGATTGCGGCGTCGATGCCGATGTTGTTGTTACCCTTCTGCCATGCGAAACCTGTGATTTCTTCAGCGGCGATGCCGGCGTAGAAGTCGCTGGTTTCGTACTGGTAGCGGATCGTGTTGAAGCGGGTCGTGCCGGAGTTCGTCACGTCGAACTCGCTCGAGAAGTCGTTATCCCACCAGTTCAGCATCGTGCCGACGCGCAGGCCAGCGATGTCGATATAGGCCTGATCGATGAACATCGCGTTCTGTGCGCCGCCGAGGCTGGCGTCGTTATTGCCGCCAACGCCCGCGGGGCGGTAGTTGTACTGGTAAACGATAACGCCGGTGAGCGGACCGTACTCCGTGTCGCTCTTGGACGTAAACTGGAGCTGTGCGCGGGTGCGAACGTTCCAGTCTTCGCCGCCGTTGTTGTCAAAACCTTCGCCGAAGCCGTAGTTGACGTCGAAACGGACGTAGCCGTTGATTTTCAGGCAGGTTTCGGTGCCCGGGATGTAGAAGTAGCCGGTGCCGTAAGCGTCGCAGACGCGAACGTATTCGACGGCTTCCGGTTCAGCGGCGACGATGGCGTCTGCGGCGTGAGCGCCGGAAACTGCTGCGAGAGCCGCAGCGGAGCCAAGGAGAAGGCTCTTGATGTTCATGGATAACCTCCAATTCAAAGTTTCGATTGGACCGGGATTTTTTGCCAACGGCATTCCCTCTCCCGGACCTTGTTTTTGAGAAGAAGGTGGCATGCCCCCGACTTCGAGGCGGTGGGTACAGGGCAAACCAAACGTCAAAATTACAAGTTTGTCACAAGGCGTTGTAAAGTATCGATGTTGCGTATTTATCACGCTTTCGTATATATAAACGTCAACGTACAGTAATATACTTAACTATAGGTGATATATTATAAGTTTATAATGAATCCTTATGTTGAGTTTGTATTTCGTTATATATTGTTATACTGCGCGAATATGCGAGTCTTAATCTTATTTTTTAAAGTCGGCGCGGTTTTATACATACGTCATGGTGTCGCGTTAGACACGCCGCCGGGCAAACCCAAGGCCCGTTTATGCCGGGAAAAACGGCGAAAGGCTCGCGAAGTGACCTCCGCGAGCCTTTCTTGTCTGGGCGTTCAGCCGTGTTGCTGCGTCAGCGAATCGCGCCTGCGCTTATTTCGGGCCGATCATCTGTTCGGGGCGGACGACGGCATCGTATTGCTCGGCGGTGACCAGGCCGCTGGCGAGAGCCTCTTCCTTTAGCGTCGTGCCGTTCTTGTGGGCGGTCTTGGCGATCTTGGCGGCGTTGTCGTAGCCGATGGTCGGGGCGAGTGCGGTCACCAGCATCAGCGAGCGCTCCAGCCCGGCCTTGATGTTGTCTTCACGGGCTTCGATGCCGACGACACAATTGTCGGTGAAGGACACCGCGGCGTCACCGAGCAGCTGAACCGACTGCAGGAAATTATAGGCCATCATCGGATTGTAGACGTTGAGCTCGAAATGGCCTTGGCTGTCGGCGAAGGTCAGTGCCGCGTGATTGCCGAAGACGTGGATGCAGACCTGGGTCAGCGCTTCGCACTGGGTAGGGTTGACCTTGCCCGGCATGATCGACGAACCCGGTTCGTTTTCCGGCAGCGCCAGTTCGCCGAGACCGGCGCGCGGGCCGGAACCGAGCAGGCGGATGTCGTTGGCGATCTTGAAGAGTGCGGCGGCAGCGGCGTTGATGGCGCCATGGCTGAAGACCATGCTGTCATGCGAGGCCAGCGCTTCGAACTTGTTCGGGGCGGTCACGAAGGGCAGGTGGGTGATTCCTGCAATTTCCTCGGCCACCTTTTCGGCGAAGCCAACCGGCGCGTTGAGGCCGGTACCAACCGCGGTGCCGCCCTGGGCGAGTTCGCAGAGGCCGGGAAGGGTCATCTCGATACGCTTGATCGCCGATCCTACCTGCGCCGCATAACCCGAAAATTCCTGGCCGAGCGTCAGCGGGGTCGCGTCCTGCGTATGGGTGCGGCCGATCTTGATGATATGGTTGAATTCGACGACCTTCATGTCGAGCGCCGCATGAAGGTGCTTGAGCGAGGGCAGCAGGTGATGGGCGATCTGCTCGGCGCAGGCGATGTGCATTGCCGTTGGATAGGTGTCGTTCGACGACTGACTCATATTGACGTGATCGTTCGGGTGGACGGGCTTTTTCGAGCCCATCTCGCCGCCGAGCATTTCGATTGCCCGGTTGGAGATCACTTCATTGGCATTCATATTGGATTGCGTGCCCGAACCGGTCTGCCAGACGACGAGCGGGAAGTGGTCGTTGAGCTTGCCGTCGATAACTTCCTGCGCCGCATCGGTGATCGCCTTGCCGATCGCGGGGTCTAGCTGGCCGAGCTCGACATTGACGCGGGCGGCCGCCTGCTTGACGATGCCGAGCGCCCGGACGATCGACAGCGGCTGCTTTTCCCAGCCGATCTTGAAGTTTCCGAGCGAGCGCTGCGCCTGCGCGCCCCAGTAACGGTCGCTCGCCACTTCGATCGGGCCAAAGGTGTCTGTTTCGGTACGGGTCGCGCTCATGGCTGTCGCCTTCCTCTCGCTGACTTAAGGATGCGCGTCTTATAGGCCCGCCAACGGCGCAAGAAAACTGGCTGCGGCGCTAAAATATGAAAGTGTTTTTCATGTTTCAGACCCTTCGTGACGTGGCATTTGGGACACGGCCGGAATTTTATACCAAACGGCGGGAAAAACGGCCTTTGGCGCCGGTGCGAAATTGAGTAAAAAATTAACTAATAATTTCATAATTTTGTGTGAACTGCCTGGCGTCGCTGCTTCGGGTTACGTCACGCAAAGTTGAGTCGTCCGGCGCTGGCGGCGCAGGCCGGATTCTGCCAATGAGCAGATAGCCAGGCGGTACGAATTTGAATGGGCTTTGCCCCGCCAAGACAGCATGACACTGGGACTGGAAAAAGCATGACATCGTTTTTCAAGGGTGCGGTCTCCGCACTGGCACTTTCCTGCGGCTTTGCGGCTCTCGCTGCACCCGCGCATGCCTATACGCTGATGGACATGATCCGTGGCGACCGGCAGCGCACCCAGAGCACGATCATCGATCCTTCCAATCCGGCGCAGATGCCGACGATGCAGCCGCCGGTCAACGCGCCGCTGCCGAAGGTGGACGGCACCGACCTATTATACCTATAAGCCGGACCCGATGCGTCTGGTGAACACCGCGAAGTTTGCGGATCCGGTTGTAACCGGTGCCGTCGTCGATGCGTCCGCAACGTCGGGCGACCAGTCGGGCGTTCAGCGGCGCTATCTCGCCGATGCCAAGGTTCGCGCTGACGCCAATGTCGCGAAGTCGCTGGAAACCTATTACGGCGATACCAAGAACCCGCTGGTCTGGGTGTCTGGCACCGAAGTCAACGATCGCGCCAAGGCAGCGATGGGCTTCCTGGCAAACGCCGGCACCGTCGGCCTCGACCCCGCCGATTACGCTGTCAACCTTCCGGCTGCCGATCCGGCTAATCCGGACCCGACGGTTCGCGATCACGCGCTGACGCAGTTCGAGCTCGAGCTCTCGTCGAAGGTTCTGGCCTATGTCCAGGACACGGTGCGCGGCCGCATCGATCCGAACAAGCTGTCGGGCTATCATGATTTCAAGCGCAAGGTCGTCAATCTCGATCCGGTGCTGAAGCTTGCCCGGATGAGCCCGGATGTCGGCGCCTATCTCGCCAGCCGCAGCCCGGATGGACGCGAGTTCGACATCCTGAAGAAGGAACTGGCCAAGCTGAAGGCTGAAGGCGGCGATCAGGAGCAGATCACCATCTCGCTCAGCGGTCTGCTGCGCCCGGGCGACAGCTCGCCTGAAGTTGCCAACATCGTCAAGGCCGTCGGCAAGCATGGTTCGGAAGCGCTGAAGACCCAGCATGCGGCGATGCTCGCGGCCTATACGGGCGCTCCCGAATATTCGCCCGACGTCGTGTCGCTGGTCGAAGACTTCCAGAAGGAGCATGGCCTGAAGCCTGACGGCGTCATCGGCCAGGCGACCGTCCGCGTCATGACCGGCGGCGACAGCAACACGGCAAAGATCAACAAGCTCGTCGTGGCCATGGAACAGGCCCGCTGGCTGCCGGAAGATCTCGGCCCGCGCTACGTGATGATCAACCAGCCGGCCTTCATGGTCTATTACCACAACGACAACAAGGAACAGCTGTCGATGCGCGTGGTGGTCGGTCAGCCGTCGCACCAGACGTTCTTCTTCGAAGACCAGATCCAGACGGTCGAATTCAACCCGTTCTGGGGCGTTCCGCAGTCGATCATCATCAACGAGATGCTGCCGAAGCTGCGCGCCGACCCGAACTATCTCGACCGCATGGGCTATGAAGTCGCCGTCAACGGCCGCGCCGTTCCGTCGTCCAGCGTCGACTGGTACGGCTCGACGTCCAACGTTTCGGTGCGCCAGCCACCGAGCGGTGACAACGCCCTCGGCGAACTGAAGATCCTGTTCCCGAACGTCCATGCGATCTACATGCATGACACGCCGCAGCGCAGCTTCTTCAAGCGTGACATGCGCGCGCTCAGCCATGGCTGCGTCCGTCTTGCCGATCCGCGTGCGATGGCGGCTGCCGTGCTGAACACGACGGTCGACGATGTCGCCAAGCAGATCGCCGGCGGCCAGAACAAGGCCGTGTCCGTGCCGCAGCGGATCCCGATCTACATCGCCTACTTCACGGCCTGGCCGAACAAGGACGGCAATGTTGAATATTTCAACGACGTCTACGATCGCGATACCTACACGATGAAGGCCTTCGACATCACCAGCAAGGCGCGTGGCGCTCAGATCTGAGCCGTCAGGTATTCATGAAAAAGGCGGCCGATGGCCGCCTTTTTTGTTTGCTGTGATTGCCGGCTCAGACAGCTTGCGCGGTCTTGTTGCTTGCCGCGTAATCGCGGATCAACGCGTTGGCGAAGTCGGGCGTCAGCTCATCGAAATGCTGGATGATCCGGGTGGGCTCCAGGCTTTCGATCGGCACATCCGAATAACCGAAGGGGACGCCGATCGAGGCGACAGCGGCGTTCTTGGCGACGGCGATATCGTTGAAGCTGTCGCCAACCATGATGCTGCGCTCGGGCGTGCCGCCGGCCTTTTCGATCGTGCCGAGCAGGTGGCGGGCGTCGGGCTTGCGAACCGGGAAGGTATCGCCGCCGGTGATCGCCGCGAAATAATGCGTGAGGCCGAGCGCGTCGATCAGCGTGCACGCCAGTGATTCCAGCTTGTTGGTGCAGACGGCGAGCGTGAAGCCGTTTGCCTTAAGATTGTCCATGGCGGTGATCAGGCCCGGATAGGGTTTGGTGTGGCCGGGCATGGTCGAGCTGTAGTGCGCGATGAAGCGCTGCAGCAGCGGCCCGGACTCGTCTTCGGTCAGCGGATGGCCGTGCAGCTTGCAGGCGCGCTCGATCATCACCTTGGCGCCGTGGCCGACGAGATGGGTGAGGTCGTCATAGCTAACCGGCGCAAGGCCGATCGAGGCAATCGTGTGGTTCAGGCTGTCAATGAGATCGGCATGCGTATCAAGCAGCGTGCCGTCGAGATCGAATACGACAAGGGCAGGGGTCAAAGTCTATTGCCTCTTCATGAAATGCTGATGGTCCGGAGTAGGGTAAGGAGGCCGGAAAAGCAACGCCAAGACTAGCTTTTGGCGGGTGGGCGCGAATGCTTCTGCTTTTCAGTTTGCTACGGTTATTTTGGCTTTCGTTTGGCAAACGAGCCGTGTAAACAGCACATCCAACGAAACAATCGGAGTAAGCGGCGCATGGATGCCCGCGAAATGAAGATCAAGGCCGCAGAGGTGGCGCTGACCCATGTGGAAAGCGGCATGCGCCTCGGAATCGGTACGGGGAGCACTGCGGAGGAATTCGTCCGGCTGCTGGCGGAAAAGGTCGCCGGGGGCTTCAAGGTCGAAGGCGTTCCGACATCCGAACGCACGGCGCGGCTCTGCGTCGAACTCGGCGTTCCCCTGAAATCGCTCGACGAACTGCCGGAGCTCGATCTGACGATCGATGGCGCCGACGAGGTCGATGGTGCCTTGCGGCTGATCAAGGGTGGCGGGGGTGCGCTGCTGCGCGAAAAGATCGTCGCTGCCGCGTCCGGGCGCATGGTCGTCATTGCCGACGAGAGCAAGCTGGTCGAGACGCTCGGCCGCTTCCCGCTGCCGATCGAAGTCAATCCTTTCGGCCTCGTTTCGACGCGCATGGCGATCGAAAAAGTGGCAAGCAAGCTCGGTCTGACGGGTGGTCTGTCGCTGCGCCGGTCCGGCGACGGCGATTTCATGACGGATGGCGGCCATCACATCATCGATGCATCATTTGGCCGTATTCCTGATGCAGAGGCGCTCTCAAGCGAGCTGAACTCGATACCCGGTGTCGTTGAGCACGGGCTTTTTCTCAATATGGCGGCACTTGCGATCATTGCTGGTCCTTCCGGTGCACGCACGCTGCAGGCGAACAGATAACAGGAGCACTGAAACTCATGAAGAAATTTGCAGGTCTTGGCCGTATCGCCGCTGCGACCGTTATTCTCTCCAGCTTCGCTTTCGGTACCGCCGTCAAGGCTCAGGAAGTTACGGACGAGCAGCTGAAGGCAGCGCGTGCGGCAATCGCTGCGATCGGCGCCACCGCTCAGTTCGATAACATCCTGCCGGGCCTCGCCGAACGCCTGAAGGCCGGTCTGATCCAGGATTCGCCGAACTACGAAGACCAGATCTCGCAGACGGTCGATGCGACGGCGCTTGCCCTGGCGCCGCGCCGCGCCGATCTCGAAAAGGAAGCCGCAACCAACTACGCCAAGGCCTTCACTGTTGAAGAGCTGAAGGCAATTGCCGATTTCTATAGCTCCGACGTCGGCAAGAAGCTGCTCAAGGACGGCCCGATCGCTTCGCGCGAAACCAACCGCGCTGCAGACATCTGGGCACAGGGCATTGCCCGCGACCTGCAGAAGAACGCCAGCGACGAGCTGAGCAAGGTCATCAAGGTCGAGCCGGTACAGCTCGATACGCCGGCTGCAGCACCGGCCGATGCCCCGGCCGCCCAGGCGCCTGCAAAGGCTCCGGCCAAGGCCCCTGCAAAGGCTCCGGCACCGGCCCTGAACCTGCAGACCCCGCAATAAGCATCTTCACAATCCGCATGATGAAAGCCCGGCTCGCGCCGGGCTTTTGTTTTGGCGGCGACCGATACTATATGCAGGGTCATTGTCCCTCCCGATTCCCAAACGGAGCATTCCCCCATGTCCTCATATGATTACGACCTCTTCGTCATTGGTGGCGGTTCGGGAGGCGTAAGAGGCGCGCGCGTCGCCGCCTCGCTCGGCAAGAAGGTGGCGATCGCCGAGGAATATCGCTACGGCGGCACCTGCGTCATCCGCGGCTGCGTGCCGAAGAAGCTGTTCGTCTATGCCTCGCAGTATCATGAGCATTTCGAGGATGCGGCCGGTTTCGGCTGGACCGTCGGCGAGAGCAGCTTCGACTGGAAGAAGCTGATCGCCGCCAAGGATGTCGAGATCGCCCGGCTTGAGGGCCTCTACAAGAAGGGGCTCTCGAATGCGAACGCCGAAATCCTCGAAACGCGCGCCGAACTGATCGATCGCCACACGGTGCGCCTGGTCAAGACCGGGCAGACGGTGACGGCGAAGACGATCGTGATTGCGACCGGTGGCCGCCCGAATGAGCATAAGGCGCTTCCCGGGTACGAGCTCTGCATCTCCTCCAACGAGGCCTTCCATCTCGACGAGTTGCCGAAGTCGATCGTCATTGCCGGCGGCGGCTATATCGCCGTCGAATTCGCCAATGTCTTCCATGGCCTCGGCGTCGAGACGACGCTGATCTATCGCGGCGCGGAGATCCTGTCGCGCTTCGACCATGACCTGCGCCGCGGCCTGCATGAGGCGATGGTCGCCAAGGGGATCCGCATTCTCTGCCATGACGTGATCGAGAAGGTCTCGAAGGGCGCCGATGGCCTTGTCGTCGAGACGAAGAACAACGGCACGCTGAATGCCGGCGTGGTGATGCTGGCGCTCGGCCGTGACCCGAATACCGAAGGTCTTGGCCTTGAGGCGGCCGGCGTGAAGACCGATGCGCGGGGCGCTGTTGTCGTCGACGAATA
Organism: Rhizobium sp. OAE497; assembly: GCF_040546565.1. Classification (NCBI taxonomy): domain Bacteria; kingdom Pseudomonadati; phylum Pseudomonadota; class Alphaproteobacteria; order Hyphomicrobiales; family Rhizobiaceae; genus Rhizobium; species Rhizobium sp. OAE497. Next base: position 2,035,522 of record NZ_JBEPOA010000001.1, on the reverse strand, counting down.
TTCGCGCACCAGCGTCGACAACATCTACGCGCTCGGCGATGTCACCGACCGGGTACAGCTGACGCCGGTGGCGATCCACGAGGCAATGTGCTTCATCGAGACCGAATACAAGAACAACCCGACCAAGCCGGATCACGAGACGATCGCGACCGCCGTCTTCTCGCAGCCCGAAATCGGCACCGTCGGCCTGACGGAAGAGGCGGCGGCCAAGGCCTACAAGGAAATCGAGGTCTACCGCGCGCAGTTCCGGCCGCTGAAGGCGACGCTGTCAGGCCGCGGCGAGAAGATGCTGATGAAGCTGATCGTCGATGCAGCCAGCCGCAAGGTGATCGGCGCGCACATCCTCGGTCACGACGCCGGCGAGATGGCGCAGATCCTCGGTATCACGTTGAAGGCTGGATGCACCAAGGACGATTTCGACCGCACCATGGCGGTTCATCCGACTGCGGCGGAAGAGCTCGTCACCATGTATGCGCCGAGCTACCGCATCGTCGACGGCCAGAAGGTCTGACGGTCAGCTGGTGATCCGCGGCATGCGGATCACCTTCAGGAAAAGCGCGTTCATCGCCTGGGCGATACCATCGGTCGGCGTCACCTCGAAATAGAGGCCGGGCGAGGCGCATTCTGCCATCTTGGTCGGGATCTGGCTCTGGAAAGGCTTGATCCAGCTGTTGTACCAGCTGTTGTTCGGCAGGGGCAGGTATGTGGTGTAGAGCACGGCGATCTTGATGCCCTTGTCCTTCAGCGGCTTGCAGAAGGAAGTGTCGATCGGCTCTTGGCAGCGGCCGCCCGTCGTCGCCTTGGTGCAGGTGCTCGGCTTGTAGCTGTCGCCGACGCCATCGGAAACGAAGAACAGGATCTTCTGCGGCTGGGTCTGCGTGTTACCATCGCCCTGGTCGCCGATGATCGTCTTCATTTGCGTCAGCGCGTTGTCGAAGCTTGTCTGCTGGTCGTTGTTGTAGCCCTGGTAGGGGATCGACATCAGGTCGACCGCATTGGTGTAGTTCGCCACCTTGTCGAGATCGGTGATCGGGCTGGAGATCGTCGTCAGGTTGGCGTCCTGGGCGCGCTGGCCGAACGTATAGACACCCATGGAAAACTGGTTGTCGCTGACGCGCTGGGTCTTGGCGGTCTGGGTGAGCTGCTGCGTTGCCTGGCGCACGACGTCGATGCGCAGCGTCACATTGTTCTTCTTGGCGAGATTGTAATAGCTGTTGGGGTCCTCGACGCCGGCATCGGAGACGACATGGCAGGCGAAGGCGCAGGTATCGGGCGTCTTCTTTTCCATCGTCGCGACATCGGTCGGCGTGGCGCCGACGCCCATCGAGGGGGTGTTGTCGAGCAGGATGTAGAAGTTCATGAAGGCGGCGGTCTGGAAGACCGCATTCGCCGTGCCGCTGATGTCGATGGTGTTGCGGCCAAAGATCTGCATGAAGGTCGTCGGGATCGAGGCGCTGAAGGTCACCTGGGAGTTCAGCTGGTTGGAGACCTTGTTGACCTGGATGTCGACATTGACATTGCTGGCCGTCAGTTCGCCCTGCATCTGCGACATGAAGATGCTGCGGGCATCCGTCTGGCCGACTGCGAGCGCACCGTCGCCGCTCATGGTCATCGCCTGGGTCACGGCATTGGATTTCTGCGAGATGGCGCCGACGGCGGCGGCGTCTGCAGCGGCGTAGAGCTGCGTGCGCAGGCTCATCGCGTGGCCGTAGTCGATCGCCATGCCGGCCGAGCCAATCAGCGGCACCATGAGCAGCGCCGTCAACATCCCGAAATTGCCAGAGCGATCAGCGAGCAAGCGGCGGGTAAACATGGGGCGCAGCATCCCTCTATAGGCGCGCCGAGGGCCGGCACCGCGCCGGTCCCCTGGATATCGAGGGGTGTTGTAACAGTGAAAGCTAAATCAGCCGCAAAATGATGTGGTATAGTTTGTCTTAACGGCCGGGATTGAAGAGTGGCTACGGCATTCCTTTATATGCTGCAAAACGTCGTTCTTTGCGCCTGAAACTGTCTGAAACGCCGCTAGGCAAGTCGGACCTAAAGGTTTATAAGCCGCCGTTATTCTCTAGGGACAAAGATGCCGGATGGTGTCCGGCGCAATAAAGGTGAGTAAGATGGCACAGACTTGGACCCCGAGCAGTTGGCGGCAAAGACCGATCCAGCAGGTTCCGGAATATCCGGACGCAGCCGCGTTGGCGGCAACGGAAGCCCAGCTTGCCACCTATCCGCCGCTGGTTTTTGCCGGTGAGGCCCGCCGCCTCAAGAAGCAGCTCGCAAGCGTTGCCAATGGCGATGCGTTCCTGCTGCAGGGCGGCGATTGCGCCGAGAGCTTCGCCGAACACGGCGCCGACAACATCCGCGACTTCTTCCGCGCCTTCCTGCAGATGGCCGTCGTGCTGACCTATGGCGCGCAGCTGCCTGTCGTTAAGGTCGGCCGTATCGCCGGTCAGTTCGCCAAGCCGCGTTCGTCGAACATCGAAACGATGAACGGCGTGTCGCTGCCGAGCTACCGCGGTGACGTCATCAACGGCATCGAATTCACCGAGGAAGCCCGCATTCCGAACCCGGAACGCCAGCTCGACGCCTACCGCCAGTCGGCGGCGACGCTGAACCTGCTGCGCGCCTTCGCGATGGGCGGTTACGCCAATCTCGAAAACGTTCACCAGTGGATGCTCGGCTTCATCAAGGATAGCCCGCAGGCAGACCGCTACCGCAAGCTCGCCGACCGCATTTCCGAAACCATGGACTTCATGAAGGCCATCGGTATCACGGCGGAAAACCAGCCGAGCCTGCGCGAAACGGATTTCTTCACCAGCCACGAAGCGCTGCTGCTTGGCTATGAAGAAGCGCTGACCCGCGTCGACTCCACCTCCGGCGACTGGTACGCGACCTCCGGCCACATGATCTGGATCGGCGACCGTACGCGTCAGCTCGACCATGCGCATGTCGAGTATTTCCGCGGCATCAAGAACCCGATCGGTCTGAAGTGCGGCCCGTCGCTGACGCCTGACAACCTGATCGAGCTCATCGATGCGCTGAACCCGGCCAACGAAGCCGGCCGTCTGACGCTGATCTGCCGTTTCGGCCACGACAAGGTTGCCGACAACCTGCCGAAGCTGATCCGCGCCGTCGAGAAGGAAGGCCGCAAGGTCGTCTGGTCCTGCGACCCGATGCATGGCAACACGATCACGCTCAACCACTACAAGACGCGTCCGTTCGAGCGGATCCTGTCGGAAGTCGAAAGCTTCTTCCAGATCCACCGCGCCGAAGGCACGCATCCGGGTGGCATCCATATCGAGATGACCGGCAAGGACGTCACCGAATGCACCGGCGGCGCCCGCGCCGTGACGGCAGATTCGCTGTCCGACCGCTACCACACGCATTGCGACCCGCGTCTCAATGCCGACCAGGCTCTCGAGCTGGCATTCCTGCTGGCAGAGCGCATGAAGGGCGGCCGCGACGAGAAGCGCATGGCAGCCAGCGCCTGATCTGCTGATATCGTGAATGACGAAAAGCCCGGCTTCGCGCCGGGCTTTTTTATTGCACCAGCACCGATTGCTGGCAGCGGGCGTCGGTGACGCGAATGTCGGCTTCGCCGATCTTGATGCCGAGCATCGACAGCGTGTTGTAGAGCAGCTCATCTAAGGGCTTGGTCAGCCCGGTCAGCGTCTGCGATACCGCCGCTGTCACCGCCTTCGGCGTGCCGAGCGTCAGGGTCAGCAGCTGGACGTCGACTTCAGTATCGCCGAGCAGGCTCTGGACCGTCGAAGTCAGCGTATCCTTGGTCGAGATGTTCTTGATCGCCTTGGCGGCGATATCGGAGGGCTGGAAGGTCAGTTTGCTCTTGTCGAGATTGGTGACGTTAACGTCGGCGATGGCGCTCGCCTTCAGGAGACCGAGGACATCGAGAAGCGTTGCCTTGTTGACGCGCGGCTTGCTGCCGAAATTGGCGAAGGCGCTGGTATCGACGTCGCCAAGGGCGATCTCGGCAACGCCCGGCACCGCCTCGACGCCGACATTGACGTTCTTCGCCCCGCCGCCGAGACACGAGATGCTGGAGAGCCTGGCTTCCGCATAGGCGACCTCGACATAGAGCGGGACGCGCAGTTTCATGCCGCCGATGATGCCGATACCGGGGACGCTGGTTTCGATCGCCAGGCGGATCTGCGGGGTGCGCACCGCCGATCCCGATGTGCCCACCGCATTTGCTGCATAGCCGACGGGCCTTTCGCCGACCGCAAGCGTCAGCTTGACATTCAGCAGGCCGGGAATGGCGCTGTTGACGTTGGCGGCGACCTGCTTTTTCTGATTGGCCGCGAGCGCCGTTGCGGAGAGGAGCTCCATGACTGTTGCATCGACCTGCAGGTTCGATCCGCTGCCGATTGCCCGTTCGCCGGTGCTGCCGAGATTGAGGATATCCTCGAGCTTCACCTTGATCTGCGACGTGCCGAGTGTCTTTTCCAGCGAGCTCAGCGTCTTGTCGACAGTAGCAGGCAGGCCCGGCGTCTTGCCGAGCGTGTTCAGCAGGCGCGGATAGGAGATGTCGGTGGCCAAGAGCTCGTCATAGGTGGCGGCGCTGGCATTGATGTTGGTCGCCAGCAGATCGAGGAAGGCGAGCAGGTTGATATCTGTCGATGCGAGGCTCTCGTAGTCGACGGCCTTCAGGCTGATGTTCGTACCGAGCAGGGCGCCGAGCAGCGCATTGAGAACGCCGTCGTTGATGCTGGCAAGGCGCGAGCCGACGGAAAAGGCAGCGACCTTGGCCGCCGATGCGGTGCCGGCGGCGCTGAGGGTCGGGGCGCTGGCGAAGATATTGGCGAAGGCGAGTTCGCCCTTCTGCGACACTGCAACTTTGACGGCATCGTATGGCTGCTTGCCGGCGACGAAGCGCTGATCGGGTGCAATGGCGATATCGGCGAGGTAAGCGCCGGGCGCATAGCTGACGACAGCCTGGAATTGTGACAGGTCGGCGCCCTTCGGAAGCGTTCCTTTGCCGGTCAGGTAGCCGTTCTCGATCGTGACGGCGGCGTCGATGCCGTTGTGCTTGAAATTGGCGAGAAGCTGTTCCGGCGCATGGTTGATATCGGAGGCCGCGGCAATGGCGCCGATATCGCTCAACTGCTGCAGGCGGCGCTGCTGCAGCGTCAGCATGCCGTAGTCGATGCCCATGCCGAGGGAGTAGACGATCAGGGGCGCGCAGATGGCAGCGCTGATGGCGATGTTGCCGCGGGTGTCGCGGCAAAAGCGCAGGGCATTGAACGGCATTCAGATGCCTCCCATCCGGATGGTCGCGAAACGCCGGATCATATGTTCAGGGAGAGGAAAAGTGTAAAGATTCCAGATCGGTAGGTTGTTGGCATCATATTCCGTCGTCACCGTGAACTGGTTGACGTTGCTGGGATCGGTGGTGACGGTGATGTGGATCTTGTCTTTCTGGAGCAAGGGATGATTGAGGGTCGACGAGGTGATGAAATTATCGACCAGCGTTTCGCGTTCCTTCGCCGACAGGCCCGCGACAGCGGTGCGGGCCGCGTCTGCGGTGATCTGCTGAACGGAATGGGCGGCGGTCAAATAGATGGCGTAGGCGATGAGCGTCAGGATGACGAGGAGGAAGATGGGCGCGACAATCGCAAATTCGATGGCGGCGGCGCCTCTTTCATTCGACCGGAAACGGTTGAACACGATCATGTTGGACCTCATGTCAGCTCGGTTGAGCTTCGTCTTATATAAGGCCGCATCTCTTAATTTTAGATTAGCTAATGAACGTGATGCGTGTGTTTTGGCTTTGCGAGCCTGCCCCATTTCGGGAAACGCGCGGCCGGCGGTCAGTTTTTATCTGCAACTTTTGCTGGTTTGTGCGCGACGCTGTCCCGGCGTGGGGCGGGCGCAAGTCATCAATAATGCTGACCTTTTCCATCAAGAGATTGGATTTGACCGGACGCGCGGCTGCAGCCAATTTCCTCTGCAGATGACGGCGGAGGATCGGATGATGGACAGGGAATATACGGGAGGCTGCGCCTGCGGTGCCGTCCGGTTTCGGAGCAGGAACAAGCCCGGGCCGGTGGTCGCCTGCCATTGCTCGCAGTGCCGGCGCCAGACTGGCCTCTATTTCGCCTCAGCCGATGTGCCGCTGGACGGGCTGGTGATCGACGGCCGCGAAACCCTGCACTGGTATCAGTCGAGCGAGGCGGCAGAGCGCGGCTTCTGCCGCAACTGCGGCTCCGCGCTGTTCTGGCAGCGGATCGGCTCCGATGTGGTGTCGATCCTCGCCGGTGCCTTCGACAAGCCGAGCGATCTTGCCATCGGCTATCACATCTATTGCGCCGAGAAGGGTGATTTCTACGAGATCAACGACGGACTGCCGCAATATCCGGGCGCTGGCTAGATCTTCTTGGCTTCCAGGGCGGCGCTGAGGCGGGCGACATCCTCGCGAAGCGCCGTCAGTTCGGTCAGCACCCGCATATCGATCTTCTGGTGCAGCGACAGGACCTCGAGCTCCGATTTCAGATTGACCTCATAGTCCTTGGCGGCCTCGAAGCGGTCGCGCTCGGCCTGGCGGTTCTGCGACATCATGATGATCGGCGCCTGGATGGCGGCCAACATCGACAGGATCAGGTTCAGGAAGACAAAGGGGTAGGGGTCGAAGGCGCCGGTGGCGAGGATGATGGTGTTGACCACCGTCCAGATGGCCAGGAAGGCGAGGAAGGCGATGATGAAGGACCAGGTGCCGCCGACGCGCGCAATGCCGTCGGCAACCCGCTGGCCGAAGGAGGATTCCGCCGAGAGTGCAGCGTTGACGTCGGTCGAGATGATCCTGCGCTCGTGAGCCTTCGCGAGGACGCGCTTCTCGATATCGCCGAGTTCGTCGGCGCTCTTGCCGAAATGCGTGTGGATGAAATTGGGAAGATTATACATGCCTGGCTCCGAAGCGTTACGCGTCGGAGCCAGTATTCCCGCCGACCGGCGGAATGCAATGCAAATTAAAGTCTTAGGCTCAGTAGCTGGCTTCGTTGACCATCACGTGCTGCGGGAAGAAGCGGTCGAGCGTCTGCGCCTTGCCGAACATCACGTCATGCTGGAGATAGCGATAGTCGCGCACCAGCGGGTCGAGCTTCTTGGGGTCGAGAACCCAATCCGGCGTGACTTCGTTCTTGCGCGTCGCCAGCTGGTAGCGATCGATAATGTCGTATTTCTTCTGAACGCGGCCGAGGAAGCCCGTGTAATAGGGATGCTCGAAGCCAGCGAATTTAAGCAGGTTATAGGAGATCAGCGACGGGCTGATCGTCCCGACATCCTGCTTCACGCCCTTCTTGCTCGACCAGATGACCAGCGGCGTCTCGTGCTGTTGCTTCATGACGTCGAGCGGCGCCTTGCGGGTGGCCACCTGGTCCGGCATGTAGCCGGCGCTCATGTAGACATTCCCGAGCGGCGGCAGGTGGTCGCCCCAGAGCACGATAATCGTCTCGCGGTCGCGGTGCGAAGCCCAGTCCATCAGCATCTTCAGGCTGTCGTCGGCTTCCTTGACGCCCTGCGTATAGGTGGCGAGCGTGGCGCGGTCGGCTTCCGGGATGTTACCCTGGATGTCGATCGAGTTGTGCGCGTAGCGATTGGCCTCGTAGGGGCCATGTCCCTGCAGGGTGACAGCGAAGAAGAAGAAGGGTTTGTCGAGGCCGTCGCCCTCGCGCATGATCTCCTTCATCAGCGAGTCATCGGAGGCGAAGATGCCGCGCTTTTCCATCGGCGGAAGGGTTTCCTCGGTGCGGAATTCCTCGAAGCCGAAATCCTTGTAGACCTCGTTGCGGTTCCAGAACCAGCCGCTGAAGGGATGCAGCGCGCGCGCCGCATAGCCTTCGCCGCGGAAGAAGGTGGCGAGCGAGGGAATGTCGCGGCGGATATACTGCTGATAGGGAATGCTGCCATAGGGCAGGAAAGCATTCGAGAAGCCGGTCAGCGCCTCGAACTCGACATTCGCTGTCATGCCGCCGAATTCCGGCGAGAAGACATAGCCGGATTGCGCCGCACGGATCGTCGGCATCGGGTCGGCGCTGAAATTCAGGTTCTTCAGCCGCGTCGGATCCCAGAAGGATTCGCTCATCAGCATGATGACATCGGGCTTTTCGCGCGGGCCGGCGAGATAGCCGTAATTGCGAGCGGGGATCGCATCCAGCGCTTCGGTATTCAGCCCGGCCGGAGCCGCGACATCGGCCATCGGCACATTGAAGATGAAGGCCAGGATGAAACCGTTGCTACGGTAGTTTTCCTTCTGGTCCCACATCATCGGCACGACCTGCAGGCGGTCGCGAATGTAGGAATATTGCGAATAATCCATCAGCGAGCCGAAGGCGGCGATAACGGGCAGGCCGAGGCAGAGGCGCCGCAGGCGCGCCTGACCCGAGAGCTTCGGGAAGGTGCGCCAGGCATAGCGCCAGCCGAAGACGATACCGGCGGCGAGAAGGGCGATGCCGATGACGAGGGCGACCGCGGTGAAGGGCCGGTCGCGGACCATCACTGGCAGAAGCTCCATGATCTGGCGGGCAAACAAGACATCCGACGGATAGAACGGGTCGGAGAGATAGTGCTGCTTCTGGTTCGAGACGAAAGCCGGGATCAGCACCAGAGGCACGACGATCAGCGCCGACTGGTGGCGGCGCCCGAAGGCGGCGTCCAACGTCAGCATCAGGATGGTCAGCATTGCCACGGTGGTCATGCCCGGGCGGGCCGTCGAGGTCAGGAAATCGCCGACATCGGCAAGCGTGCTGCGGGCGATCCATTCGACGGCGATGACGCTGAGCAGCGCGATCGACAAGGTCAGCGCGACGCTGAGGACACCGCGGGCAGCCGGAGAGCGGACATTGGAGCCGAGACCAGTGGAAAGCAGCGCCATTCTTCTGGCCTGCGCGGACTTCATGACCGATGCGATCAAGGGCGTACTCCAATGTCATTCCCGCCGGTTTCGCGGCGTCATAAAAACTTCATCGAACTGTCACATGCCCGCCATGAACGCTAGATGAACCATTAATGTTTCCTTGCTTTTCCCTGGGATTTGAATTTTCCGCGTATCAGACACTGCCGGTTTTCATGGCGGAGCACGTTGCGGGGCGAGGACGCGCGCGCTAAATAAATGACATGACACAGGAAAACGCTCCCTTGAACACGCTCCGTATCGCCGTCGCGCAGCTGAACCCCACCGTAGGCGATGTTGCAGGAAATCTTGCAAAAGCCCGCGAGGCACGCGCCGATGCGGCACGCCAGGGCGCAGACCTTCTGCTTTTGACGGAGCTCTTCATTTCGGGCTATCCGCCAGAAGACCTGGTGCTGAAACCGGCATTCCTGAAAGCCTGCCAGAAGGCGGTCGACGATCTCGCTGCCGATACGGCCGATGGCGGCCCGGGCGTCATCGTCGGCTTCCCCCGCCAGGGCGAAACCGGGCGGCACAATTCGGTTGCGGTCATCGATGGCGGCAAGATCCTGGTGCTACGCGACAAGATCGACCTGCCGAATTACGGCGAGTTCGACGAGAAGCGCGTCTTCGACGAAGGCTCGATGCCGGGGCCGGTGAATTTCCGTGGCGTCAGGATCGGCGTGCCGATCTGCGAGGAGATCTGGAACGATCTCGGCGTCTGCGAGACGCTGGCCGAAAGCGGCGCTGAAATCCTGCTGGTGCCGAACGGCTCTCCCTATTATCGGGGCAAGGTTGACGTGCGCCATCAGGTGGCGCTGCGCCAGGTCATCGAGACCGGCCTGCCGCTGATCTTCGCAAACCAGCTCGGCGGCCAGGACGAACTGGTCTTCGATGGCGCGAGCTTCGCCTTCAACGGCGACAAGTCGCTGGCCTTCCAGATGAGCCAGTTCGAGCCGGCGCTGGCGGTGACGACCTGGAAGCGCGGCGAGAACGGCTGGCGCTGCAGCGAAGGGCCGATGTCGCATGTTCCCGAGAAGGAAGAGGCCGATTACCGCGCCTGCCTCCTCGGCTTCCGCGACTACGTCAACAAGAACGGCTTCAAGAATGTGGTGCTCGGCCTTTCGGGCGGTATTGACTCGGCGATCTGCGCGGCGATTGCCGTCGATGCGCTGGGCGAGGAGCGGGTGCGCACCATCATGCTGCCCTATCGCTACACGTCGGAGGATTCGCTGAAGGACGCCGCCGATTGCGCCAGGGCGCTCGGCTGCCGCTACGATATCGTGCCCATCGAGGAGCCGGTGAAGGGCTTCACCTCGGCGCTTTCGGATCTCTTCGAGGGCACAGATAGCGGCATCACCGAGGAGAACCTGCAAAGCCGCGCCCGCGGCGTGATCCTGATGGCGATCTCCAATAAGTTCGGCTCGATGGTGGTGACGACGGGCAACAAGTCGGAAATGTCGGTCGGATACGCAACCCTCTATGGCGACATGAACGGTGGCTTCAATCCGATCAAGGACCTTTACAAGATGCAGGTCTATGCGATCTCGCGCTGGCGCAACGAACATGTGCCGCCGGATGCGCTTGGTCCGTCGGGTGTCGTCATTCCGCAGAACATCATCGACAAGGCGCCGTCCGCCGAGCTTCGCCCGGACCAGAAGGACCAGGATTCGCTGCCGCCTTATCCTGTTCTCGACGACATTCTCGAATGCCTCGTCGAGAAGGAGATGGGCGTCGACGAGATTGTCGCCCGCGGTCATGACGTCGCAACCGTCCACCGCGTCGAGCATCTGCTCTATCTCGCCGAATACAAGCGCCGCCAGTCGGCGCCGGGCGTGAAGATCACCAAGAAGAATTTCGGCCGTGATCGCCGCTACCCGATTACCAACCGGTTTAGGGATCGCAGTTAGCGATCGTTAACCCGATCAACCGAAAGCTGCTGACTTCCGCATCTTCCCGCGTTTCTATCGTCAGAAATGCGGGAGGTCCTGATCGTGCGTGATACGAAAGTCGCCGTCTTCATCGATACCGAAAACCTGCCGGCGCGCTCGGCGGGCGAGATCATCGACATCGCATCCGGCTACGGGCGCCTTGTCGAGCGGCGCGCCTATGGCGATTTCACGCGGGAGGCTGCCCAGCCGTGGGTCGCGGCTGCCGGAAAGCATGCGCTCAGCCTGCAGACGGCGGTCAGCTCCCAGTCGGGCAAGAATGGTGCGGACATCCTGCTTGCCGTCGATGCGATGGAATATCTCGGCGCCTCGGCGATCGATCTTTTCTGCATCGCCAGCAGCGATCGCGACGTCGGCCATCTGGCGACGCGTATCAGGATGCGCGGCAAGCAGGCGATCGGGGTTGGCGCGCCGAATGCTTCCAGGCTGCTGCGCGAGTCGTTCGATGATTTCTTCGAGTTGCGTCTCGCAGAGGCGCCGGCAAGCCTTCCGGCACTGGCCAAGGTCGTGGCGCTGCAGCCATCACCGAGCATCCGGCCCTATATCGCGCAGGCGCTGCAGACGGCGAAGCTGAGGGAGGAAGGCTGGCTGGATATTGCTGAGCTCGGCACCTTGCTGCGGCAGGTCTATCCCGACTTCAAGGCACAGCATTTCGGCGCTCCGAACCTCAGTTCGCTTTTGAAGCGATGCGACTTTATCGAGACACAGATGCATGGCACAAACCGCATGCAAATCAGAATGAAGCGGAACGGCGGATAGCCGGACCGCCGCACAATGCGGGAGGCATGCATGCGCAGTTCGGTCGAGATCTACAATATCCGTACGGCCAAGAGCCGGGTGGTTTTCCAGACGGAGCAGCTGATCGAGGCACCGAACTTTTCGCCTGACGGGCGCTATCTGCTGCTGAACGGCGATGGGCTGCTCTATCGCTTGTCACCGGATGGTGAGGGTGGGCTGAGGCAGGTCGACACCGGCTTTGCCGCTGCTTGCAACAACGATCACGGCATTTCGCCCGATGGCCGGCACTATGTCATTTCGGACAAGACGGAATATGGCAAATCCTGCATCTACACGCTTTCGGCGGAAGGTGGGGCGCCGAAGCAGGTGACCACCAATCTTCCGTCCTACTGGCACGGCTGGTCGCCCGACGGCAAGGAATTGGCCTATTGCGGTATCCGCGACGACGTCTTCGACATCTACACGATAGCGGTCGATGGCGGCGCCGAGCGGCGGCTGACGCATGGGGAGGGGCGCAATGACGGGCCGGACTATTCCTTCGACGGGCAGTGGATCTATTTCAATTCCAGCCGCACCGGGCTGATGCAGATCTGGCGCATCCATCCTGACGGTACCGGGCTGGAGCAGGTGACCCACGACAATTACGGCAACTGGTTTGCCCATCCAGCACCTGCTAACGACAAGGTGCTGATCCTCTCCTACGATCCAGATGTCTTCGATCACCCGCGCGACCTGCATGTCAGGCTGCGGCTGATGGACATGGATGGCGGCAACCTGACGACGCTGTTCGAACTGTTCGGCGGGCAGGGCACGATCAATGTTCCCTGCTGGTCACCGGATGGTGATGAGTTTGCCTATGTGCGCTATTTCCCGGCCACTTGAAGCGCGCCGGTAAAACGGGCAAGAGGGTTTTCGTCAGGTGCCCGCCAGCGGCGGGAGAATCGGGAATCCGGTGTGAGACCGGAACGTGCCCAACGCTGTAAGGCTGACGCCTGCCGCATCGTGCCACTGGTTGACACCGGGAAGGCTGCGGCGGGCGGATGACGCCAAGTCAGAAGACCGGCCTGGCATCATAGACTGATCCCGCGCGGACGGCGGGTCGGTTGCGTTGTTGGGGATTTGACGATGCGACCCTTGAGCGGGGATGCGCTGCAGCGCGCATCCGCTTTTTCCGGTGACGAGCGCGATGCCGTCTACCGGGCGATCATGACCAGGCGCGACGTGCGCGACCAGTTTTTGCCGGATCCGGTACCCGAGGATGTGCTGATGCGGCTGCTTGCGGCCGCGCATCATGCGCCGTCGGTCGGCTTCATGCAGCCGTGGAATTTTATCGTCGTCGATGATGCGGCCGTGCGCCGGCGGGTATGGGAGGCGTTCGATCGCGCCAACCATGAGGCGGCCGGGATGTTCGATGGCGAGCGGCAGGCGACCTACCGGTCGCTGAAGCTCGAAGGCATCCTCAAGGCACCGCTCGGCCTCTGCATCACCTGCGATCCCTCGCGCAGCGGCGAGGTGGTGCTGGGGCGTACGCATAATCCGCGGATGGACAGCTATTCGACCGTCTGCGCCGTGCAGAACCTGTGGCTTGCGGCGAGGGCCGAAGGCGTCGGCGTCGGCTGGGTCAGCATCTTTCATGAAAGCGAGCTCAAGGAGATCCTCGGCGTGCCCGCGCATATCGAGATCGTTGCCTGGCTTTGCATCGGCTATGTCGACGAGCTCTACCGGGAGCCGGAACTCGCCGTCAAAGGCTGGCGGCAGCGGCTGCCGCTCGAGGAGCTGGTCTTCCGCGATGGCTGGGGCCGCCGCTAGGAACGGCAGACGTTCAGCGTATGCCGGCTGGTCTTAGTTCTGCTGTTGCTGCTGCGGCTGCGGGCCTGATGTTGCCGGGTTCTTCAGATCGATGCTGCCCTGGTCGCCTGCGAGGAATTGCGGGCCGACCTGGCGGACCTTGCTATTCTGCGGCTCATAGGGCCGGTCCGGGATCTGTGGCTGCGGTGCAGCCGGCGTTTGAGATGCCGTGGCTGCAGGCTTGGTGGTGATCGTCGTGATCGAGCCCTTCGGCGGCGGTTCGCTTACGGTCTGGTTCTTTCGCATTTGCTCGTAATAGGCGGTCAGATTGCAGCTGCAGGACGACTTTTCGCCGGGAGCGCGGTTCTTGTAGGCGAAGGCGTTCGGCATCGCGCTGTAGCGGGTGCCCGTGGCGGCCGAGATCATATTGGCCGCGTCGGTGTTCGAAACGTCCTGATAAAAGAGCTCGGTCTCGATGCCGGGGCACATTTTCGAGCAGGTCGAGGCATCGCGGCTGAAATCGATCGAGGTGGCGTTGGTGCTGATCGGGAAGAAGCCGCCGTCGCAGGTTCGCACGCACATGGTGCTGACATGCGACATCATCTCGCCGCGCGGCACGCCATATTGCGTGTTGCCTTCCTCGCCGTTGCCGAGCGGGATGAAGGTATCGCCGCGCATCGCCTGTTCTTCAGTGCTTGGCGCCGGCTCGTAGGCGCGCTCGTCCGGTTGATAGCCGGGATCGTCGTTGCAGCCGTTGTCGTCAAGGGCGGCCATCAGCTGGCGGCGTTCGTTGATATCGCTGCCGCCGGATTCGCGCAGCTGGTTGCGGCGGTCCTGGAGGTAGTGGATGTTGTCGATCATCCGTGCTTCGGATTCCTGCAGGTCGCTGCAGTAGCCGGCATTCTCGCCGCCGATGACGACCATGCTGTCGACGCTGCAGCCGTTGCTGCGCAGGTCGTTGCGCAGCTTGCGGAGCTCGAGGTTCTGCTCGGCTATCGCGCTCGCATATTGGCGGATTTCCGGGCCGTTGCCGATCACCTGCGGCAGGTCGGCAAGGCGGCCGCGCAGATCTTCGCAGATCGCGTTCGTCTGCGCTGCCGCTGGCGCGGCAGCCGCAAGGAAAAGGGCAAGGGTCAGGCTTCGGCGTTTCACGGTATCATCCCGCAGCATAGTCAAACCGGAAGCGGCAGGGCATTTGCCGCATCCATCCTGTCTAGCTGCCTTCCGTTAACAAGCTAACGAAGGAATTCTAACGCATTTTTCCGATCGACTGCAAATTCACGCCGGCTGCTGTGCTTCGACGACGGCGAGAGCCGCCATGTTGACGACGCCGCGCGAGGTGACCGAAGGCGCCAGGATATGAGCCGGGAGCGCCGTGCCGAGCAGGATCGGGCCGACATGCAGGCCGTCGGTCATCGACTTGACGACGCCGAGCGTGATGTTGGCCGCATCGAGGTTCGGGAAGACCAGGAGATTGGCTTCGCCGTGCAGCGTCGTGGATGGCATGACGCGCTTGCGGATCTCGTCGGCAATCGCGCTTTCGCCATGCATTTCGCCATCGACTTCGAGATCGGGCGCTGCCTCGCGGATCAGCTGCAGGGCGCCGCGCATCTTCGTGGCGCTCTCGCTTTCGCGCGAGCCGAAGTTGGAATGCGAGACGAGGGCGGCGCGCGGCGTGATGCCGAAGCGCTTGATTTCCTCGGCGGCGAGAACCGCCGATTCCGCCACTTCTTCGGCGCTCGGATTGAACGTCACGTAGGTGTCGGTGAAGAAGGTCGCGCCGCGCTGCGAGATCAGCAGGCTGAGTGCCGAGAAATCACGGACATCCTTGCGCTTGCCGATGATCTGGCGAACGTCGCGCAGATGCTTCTCGTAACGTCCCTCAAGGCCGCAAATCAGCGCGTCGGCTTCGCCGCGGCGAAGCGCCAGCGCACCGATGACCGTGGTGTTGGTACGCACGATGGTGCGCGCCGCTTCCGGGATGACGCCGCGGCGGCCGACCAGCGACAGGTAGAGATCGACATATTCGCGGAAGCGCGGATCGTCTTCCGGATTGATGACGGCGAAATCGGCGAGCGGACGGATACGCAACCCGTAGCGCTGCAGACGGGTCTCGATGACCTGCGGACGGCCGATCAGGATCGGTTCGGCAATGCCTTCTTCGATCAGCACCTGGGCGGCGCGCAGCACGCGCTCGTCTTCACCTTCGGAGAAGATGACCCGCTTCTTCTCGGCAGCCTTGGCGGCCGTGAAGATCGGCTTCATGACGAAGCCGGAGCGGAAGACGAAGCGGTTCAGCTGGTCGAGATAGGCGTCGAAATCGGTGATCGGACGGCGCGCTACGCCGCTTTCGGCCGCAGCCTTGGCGACGGCCGGCGCAATGCGCAGGATGAGGCGCGGGTCGAAGGGCGACGGGATCAGGTAGTTCGGCCCGAAGACCGGCGTTTCACCGGAATAGGCGCGGGCGGCGACATCCGACGGCTCTTCGCGGGCGAGACCGGCGATGGCGCGCACCGCTGCCATCTTCATCGCTTCGTTGATCTCCTCGGCGCCGCAATCCAGCGCGCCGCGGAAGATGAAGGGGAAGCAGAGAACGTTGTTGACCTGGTTCGGGAAGTCCGAACGTCCGGTGCAGATCATCGCATCCGGGCGGGCGGCGCGGGCGAGTTCCGGCATGATCTCCGGCGTCGGGTTGGCGAGCGCCATGATCAGCGGCTTTTCTGCCATCTGCTCCAGCAGTTCCGGCTTCAGGACGCCGGCGGCGGAGAGACCCAGGAAGACATCGGCGCCGCCGATGTTTTCGGCGAGCGTGCGGGTGTCGCTCTTCTGCGCATAGACGGCCTTCCACTGGTCCATCAAGACGTTGCGATCCTCGTAGACGAGGCCTTCGATGTCGTGGACCCAGATGTTTTCGCGCTTGGCGCCGAGCTCGACCAGGAGGTTGAGACAGGCGAGAGCGGCCGCACCTGCGCCTGACGTGACGATCTTGACGTTGCTGATCGACTTGCCCGCGAGTTCCAGGCCGTTCAGGATTGCGGCGGCGACGATGATCGCGGTGCCGTGCTGGTCGTCATGGAAAACCGGGATGCGCATCTTCTCGCGCAGCTGCTGTTCGATCTCGAAACATTCGGGCGCCTTGATGTCTTCGAGGTTGATACCCCCGAAGGTCGGCTCCAGCGAAGCGACGGTCGAGACCATCTGCTCGACGGTCGAGGCATCGACCTCGATATCGAAGACGTCGATATTGGCGAATTTCTTGAAGAGGACGGCCTTGCCTTCCATGACCGGCTTGGACGCCAGCGGGCCGATATTGCCGAGGCCGAGAACGGCGGTGCCGTTGGAGATGACGGCGACCAGATTGGCGCGCGACGTATAGTCGGCAGCGGTTTCCGGATCGTCGCGGATTGCCAGGCAGGGGGCGGCGACGCCCGGCGAATAGGCGAGCGCCAGGTCGCGCTGGTTGCCGAGCGGCTTGGTTGCCTGGATTTCGAGCTTGCCGGGGCGGGGATAGCGGTGGAAGAACAGCGCCTGTTCATCGAGAGTTCCGCCTGTCAGGTTCTTCTCCGTCTTGGATTTGTCCTGATTATCCATTGCCTTCTCCAATGCCGCAGTCATGTCGTTTGAAGACTTCTCCATACAACAATCGGCGTGGCTGGACAGTGAGAATTTGAGCTCAAAAGCGGAAAACTCTTATGCCCGCGCCATGCGTCAAACAACCGCGCTGTCATCTTCCTGAAACACGAGTCTGGTTTTGGAAGGCCAGATGAACGATGGGGCATGGGCAGGAAGCCTGTGAAGGATATTATGGATACGCGCCACTTCCGTACGCTCTTCATTTCCGATGTGCATCTTGGTTCGAAGGCTGCCAAGGCCGATTTTCTGATTGATTTTCTGCGTTACCACGAGGCCGATACGATCGTGCTCGTCGGCGATATCGTTGATGGCTGGCGGCTGAAGCGCAGCTGGTACTGGCCGCAGGTATGCAACGACGTTGTCCAGAAGCTGCTGCGCCAGGCGCGCAAGGGCACGCGTGTGGTCTATATCCCCGGCAATCACGACGAATTCCTGCGCGACTTCCCCGGCATGCATTTCGGCGGCATCGAAGTTGCCGAGCGGATCATGCATGAGGGCGCCGACGGCAAGAAATATCTGGTGCTGCACGGCGACGAATTCGACGTCGTCGTGCGTAATGCCCGCCTGCTCGCGTATCTCGGCGATTGGGCCTACGACATGGCGATCCGCATCAACATCGTGCTCGCCGCCATCCGCCGCCGCATGGGCATGCCCTACTGGTCGTTCTCGGCCTGGGCCAAGCTGCAGGTCAAGCACGCCGTCAACTTCATCGGCGAGTTCCAGCGCGTCGTTGCCGACGAGGCCCGCAAGTGCGGCGCCGATGGCGTCATCTGCGGCCATATCCACCATGCCGTCATCGAAGAGATGGACGGCGTGCGCTACATCAATACCGGCGACTGGGTCGAGAGTTGCACGGCGATTGCCGAGCATGAAGACGGTACTTTCGAGCTGATCACCTGGAATGCCATTGCCAGCACCGAGCCCGTCACGCTGAAGCTGACGCATCAGCCCGAGCGCGCTCCGCAGGCTGCCTGATTTTCAACCCGCCATATTACAAGACCTTTAGCCGTTGCCTCCGGGCAACGGCCCTATTTATTTTTTAAAACGTTTCAAATGGGCTATTTCTCGCCATAGTCGCCCCTAAGTTGATGTGTTAGGCAACGCACAGTTTCCTGCAGGTCCACCATGATTCCCGCCCAGAATGCCTCTGCCGATGAGGGGGCTCCGCCGCGTTTCCGGCTGCTCAGCGCCCTGTCTTATTGCGCCCCGCTGATCGTCAACGGTGTGGCTCTTCCGTTCTTCCCCGTCTGGCTTGCGGTTCACAAATTCACCGATCACGAGATCGGCGTCATCCTTGCCGTGCCGATGGTGGTGCGCGTGCTCGTGGCGCCCATCGTTGCCATGTACGCCGACCGGATGGAGGAGCGCGCCGACGTTCTCCTGTGGTCGGGCGGGCTGTCGCTGCTGACGGCGATTGCGCTCTACTGGACGACGACATTCTGGCCGGTCCTGATCGTCTACAGCATCCAGGGCGCCACCTTCGCGCCCTATGTGCCGATCGTCGAATCGATCGTCATCTCGGGCGTCAGGCGCTGGGGGCTGGATTACGGCTCGATGCGCGTCTGGGGCTCGATCGCCTTCATCGTCTCGACGATGATCGGCGGCGAGATGATCGGTGTCTGGGGCGGCAACATGGTGCTGCCCGTGATGATCTTCGGCTTTGGGACGACGATGGCAATGGCGATCTATTGTCCGCGCATCGGCCCGACGCGGCGGCGCAACGTGCCCGTCGATCTGCAGCAGGCGACGGGGAGTTCGCTCCGCCAGCCGCATCTTCTGGTGCTGCTCTGGGGCGTGGCGATCCAGCAGTCCAGCCACGCGCTGCTCTATGCCTTCGCCTCGATCTATTGGCACCAGCTCGGCTTTTCGGGAACGCAGGTCGGCATTCTCTGGAGTGCCGGCGTTGCCTCCGAGGTGATGGTGTTCTTCATCTCCAAGCACCTGAACCGCCGCTTCAATGCCTGGACTCTGATCCGCATCGGCTGCGCCATGTGCATCTGCCGCTGGGTGCTGTTTCCGATGCATTGGAGTTTCGCAGGCTTTTTCTTCCTGCAGTGCTTCCATTCCTGCACCTATGCCTTCGTCCATACTGGCGTGCAGCGGCGTATCGTTGCCTCGGTGCAGGCAACGCAGGAATCCTCGGCGCAGGGCGCCTATTTCTTCTATAACGGCATGTTCATGGGGCTGATGACGCTGGCGTCAGGCTATCTCTATGCCTGGCTCGGTCTTGCCAGCTACTACGTGATGGCGCTGGTGGCCGCGATCGGGATGACGCTGGTCTTCGTTGCCTATTGCCTTCAGCCCCAGAGCTCTCTTTCCGGCGGGAAGACAAGGGAAGCTTCGTAACGCAGGCCGGGTTCCCGGTCTCTGGCGAGCAGGAGCGGGCCGTCGAGATCGACGAACTCGGCATCCTGCGCCAGCAGAACGGCGGGTGCCATCGCCAGCGAGGTGCCGACCATGCAGCCGAGCATGATCTGGAAGCCGAGACGCTGCGCCTCGCGCTTCATCGCCAGCGCCTCCGTCGGGCCACCGGTCTTGTCGAGCTTGATGTTGATCGCGTCGTAGCGGTCGCGGAGGCTGGCAAGGTCGCCGGTGTGATGGACACTTTCGTCGGCGCAGACGATGACCGGGCGATTGATGACGGCCAGCATCTCGTCCTTGCCTGCCGGCAGCGGCTGCTCGACGAGGGCGATGTTCATTTCGGCTGAGATTTTCAGGTGATGTTCGAGTGCCGCTTCCGGCCAGCCTTCATTGGCGTCGAGAATGATCGCCGCATTTGGGGCCGCTGCACGCACGGCACGAATGCGGCTTTCGTCATCGCCGGTACCGACCTTGACCTTCAGCAGCGCACGCCCGGCATGTTCGCCGGCCTGCGCCGCCATCACCTCGGGCTCGCCAAGCGAGATCGTGTAGGCGGTGGTGAGGGGCTTCGGTGCGGTCAGGCCGATGCGGGTAGCGACGCCCGTGCCAGAGAGTTTCGATTCGAGATCCCAGAGCGCGCAATCCACGGCGTTGCGGGCGGCACCTGGGGCCATCGCCGAGAGCAGGTCTTCGCGAGAAATTCCTGATTCGATCAGCGGCCGGGCGGCTTCGATCTGTGCCTGGACGCTTTCCATCGTCTCGCCGTAGCGGCGGTAGGGCACGCATTCGCCCCATCCTTGCCCGCCATTTTCGCGCAATGTCACCGAGATCACCTCGGCGGAGGTTTTTGCGCCCCGCGAGATGGTGAAGGTGCCCGCGATCGGGAATGAATTCATTTGGATTTCGAGGGACCGTGGCATATTTGCAATCCTGCAAGCATGGAAATTCTGTGGGTCTTGGGTATATTAACCCGCCGGGCGTGAGCGATGCTTCGCGAGTCGGCAATGTCGCCGCAAGCCCTGAAAGACACAAGCATTTTGAAGCCCGAGCCCAGCAAAGCCGCCTCACTCCACGTGGACGACCAAGCCAATGGCAACGGGCGGATGGTCCGTCTGGAAGGCAATTGGCGCAGCGCCAATATTCATACCGTCATCAAGGATTTCGACAAGCTGCCGCAGAATGACGGCGACCTGACGCTCGACCTTTCCGATGTCACCGATATCGATACGGCGGGTGTGTGGCTGCTGGTGCGCCTGAAGATGCAGGAGGAAGCGGCCGGGCGGCAGGTGCATTTTGAGGGCACCAATCAGCATATCGACGAGATGATCGAGGAGTTCTCCCGCAAGCCGGAGAAGCAGGAGACCGAGACGCCGAAGCAGAAGCCGTTGCTGGAGCGCGTCTTCGCGCCCGTCGGCAAGATGACCTTCGATCTCTGGGATAATTTCTCCGCCGCCATGTACATCCTGGGCTCCGCCGTGCGCGGTGCGCAGATGAAGTTTGGCCGCGGTTCCGGTGTATCGCCGGCGTCTATCGTCAACCAGATTGATCACATGGGCGTCCGCGCGACGCCGATCATCCTGCTGATGTCCTTCCTGATTGGCGCGATCATCGCGCAGCAGGGCGCGTTCCAGCTTCGCTATTTCGGCGCGGAAGTCTTCGTCGTCGACCTCGTCGGCATTCTGCAGCTTCGTGAAATCGGCGTGCTGCTGACCGCGATCATGATCGCCGGCCGTTCGGGCAGTGCCATCACCGCCGAAATCGGCTCGATGAAGATGCGCGAGGAAGTGGACGCGCTGAAGGTCATGGGTCTGAACCCGGTCGGCGTGCTGATCTTTCCGCGGCTGGTGGCGCTGACTGTGGCGCTGCCGCTTCTGACTGTACTTGCCAATTTCGCTTCGCTGCTGGGCGCCGCAACCGTTGCCTGGGCCTATTCCGGCATCACCTTCGCGACCTTCCTGTCGCGCCTGCATGAGGCGGTGACGCTGTCTACCGTGCTTGCCGGCATGATCAAGGCGCCGTTCATGGCGCTCGTCATCGGGATTGTCGCGGCCGTGGAAGGGCTTAAGGTCGGCGGTAGTGCCGAATCGCTCGGCCAGCACGTGACGGCCGCAGTCGTGAAGGCGATCTTCGTTGTCATCCTCATGGACGGCATGTTTGCCATCTTCTATGCGGCCATCAATTTCTAGGGTTTGAGCGTGAACGGTCAGGAAAACGAAACGGGCAGTGAGAAGGAGCGGGACATCGTGCTTTCGGCGCGCGACGTCACCGTCGGCTTCGGCTCGAAGATCGTGCTCGACAATCTCAATCTCGATATCTACCGCGGCGAGATCCTCGGTTTCGTAGGTGCCTCCGGTACGGGCAAGTCGGTGCTGATGCGCACGATCCTGCGCCTGTTGCCGCGCCAGTCGGGCACCATCGAAATCCTCGGCCAGAATTTCGACGAACTGAACGAGAGCGAGCGCAACTCGCTCGACATGCGCCTCGGCGTTCTCTTCCAGCAGGGTGCACTGTTTTCGTCGCTGACCGTCAAGGAAAACATCCAGGTGCCGATGCGCGAATATCTGGATCTGCCGAAATCGCTGATGGACGAGCTCGCACATCTGAAGATCAAGCTCGTCGGCCTCGCGGCCGATGCGGCCGACAAATATCCCTCGGAGCTTTCGGGCGGCATGATCAAGCGCGCCGCACTTGCCCGCGCTCTGGCGCTCGACCCGGATCTCGTCTTTCTGGACGAGCCGACATCGGGCCTCGACCCGATCGGCGCTGCCGAATTCGACGAACTGATTGCCAGGCTGCGCGATACGCTGGGCCTCACCGTCTACATGGTGACCCACGATCTCGACAGCCTGTTTTCCGTCTGCGACCGTATTGCCGTGCTCGGAAAGAAGCGGGTAATGGTGGAAGGGACGATCGACGACATGCTGGCCTACGACGATCCGTGGGTTCAGTCCTATTTCAAGGGCAAGCGCGCACGCTCGATCGTGCCGCAGGAAGAGACTGCCGGCGCCGGGCGCGCGGGCAGTCACGACAGCCGCGGGAAGTGACCGGAGACGATGGAAACCAAAGCGAACTACACGATTGTCGGCATTTTCACCGTTCTGGTGATCGCAGCGGCGTTCGGCTTCGTCTACTGGATGGCGGAATACGGCCGCAGCGGCCCGATGGCCGAGCTTGTCGTGCGCATTCCGGGATCGGCAAACGGCCTCAGCGTCGGTTCGCCTGTGCGCTTCAACGGTATCCAGGTCGGTTCCGTCAAGTCGCTGTCGATCGATGCCGACGATCCGCAATATTCGCTGGCCTTTACCGAAGTGCGCGTCGATGCGCCGATCTATCCCTCGACTAAGGCGATCCTTGAAATCCAGGGTCTGACGGGTGCTGCCTATATCGAAATGTCGGGCGGCAAGGTCGGCGAGGAGAACATCTTGCAGAAGTCGATCGACAGCGGCAAGCGCGCCGTCATCGTCGCCGACCAATCGAGCGTGACGAACCTTTTGGCGACCGCCGACAAGATCCTCGATCGCGCCAACGATGCGGTCGGGCAGGTGCAGGGCTTCGTGCAGGATGCGCGCGGACCGCTGACCAAGACGCTGCAGAATGCCGAGACCTTCTCGGATGCGCTCGCCAAGAATTCCGGCAATATCGACAGCTTCCTGCAGAGTGTCGGCCAGCTTTCCGAGACCGTCCGCAATGTCTCCGGCAAGGTGGATTCGACGCTTGCCGCCGTCGAGGCACTGGTCAAGGCCGTCGATGCCAAGAAGATCGATACGATCCTCGCCAATGCCGAAAAGGTCAGCAAGGACGTTGCCGACGCCTCCGGCGGCCTGAAGGGCGCGATCGACAAGTTCGACCAGACGGCGACGACCTTCAATGATGTCGGCAAGAAGGCGCAGGTGGCGCTCGATCGCGTCGATACGCTGATTGCGCAGATCGATCCGCAGAAGCTGAAGGGCACGGTCGACGACATCTCGCAGGCGACCAAGGATGCGCGCGTTGCCGTCGCCTCGATCCGCGACGTTGCCAATACGGTGTCGTCGCATCAGAAGGACATCAACCAGACGATCCAGGACGTCTCGCAGATGGCGAACAAGCTGAACTCGGCTTCGACGCGTGTCGACGGCATCCTGATCAAGCTCGATGCGCTGCTCGGCACCGACAATTCGCAGTCGCTGTTTGCCGAGGCGCGCGACACGCTGGAATCTTTCAAGAAGGTCGCCGACAACCTGAATGCCCGCATCGGGCCGATCGCCGACAATCTGCAGAAGTTCTCGAGCGGCGGCCTGCGCGATGTGCAGTCGCTGGTCAACGATACGCGCAGCACGGTGCAGAACCTCAACGACGCGATCAGCAATTTCGACAAGAACCCGCAGCGCCTGATCTTCGGTGGCGATACGGTGAAGCAATATGACGGCCGGACACGCCGTTGATCTGGGGAAAGCAGGGGAAGCGTAATATGGCCGTATCGCATCTGTTGGCGCGCCGTTCATTGCTGGCGAGAGCAGCCTTCGCGCTGCCGCTGGTGGCGCTGACCCTTGCCGGCTGCGGCACGGGCGCCAAGAACGACACCTATGATCTCTCGGCTGCGATGGCCGATGGAGCCGGCCCGGCCGCCAAGCGCAGCCAGATCCTGGTGCCGGAGCCGACGGCGCTGCAGGCGCTGAACAGCGAACAGATCGTGGTGCGCGTTTCGCCCTCCGAAATCCAGTATCTGGCCCGCTCGCAGTGGAGCGACAAGCTGCCCCGCATGGTGCAGTCGAAGCTGGTCGAAGCCTATGAGAATTCCGGCAAGCTCGGCGGCGTCGGCAAGCCGGGGCAGGGTCTGGCGATCGACTATCAGGTCGTGACCGATATCCGCGCCTTCGAGATCGACAGCAGCAAGGGCAGCCAGGCCGTCGTCGAGATATCTGCGAAGATCATCAACGACCGCAACGGCACGGTGCGTGCGCAGAAGGTATTTCGCGCCGCGGTGCCGGCCGGCGGCGGAGCGGCCGATGGCATGGTCAAGGCGCTCGACCGGTCGTTCTCGGCGGTCACGACGCAGATCGTCGACTGGACGCTGCAGTCCATCTGATAGCGGATATCGACGGCGAACGAGAAAAATTGGCTGCCGATGTCGGAACACGACGTGTTCGCGCGTCCTTTGCTTAGCTAGAGCAAGGAGATGCAGTATGAACGACCTCGTCCTGACCACCTTCGACTGGGTTCCCGATCTGCCGCGCGGCTATGTGCGCGACATCCGCGTGCGCTGGGCGCTGGAGGAGGCGGGATTGCCCTATCGTGTCGCGGGCATACCCTTTGCCAAGCGTGACGCGCAGCATTTCGCACACCAGCCGTTCGGCCAGGTGCCGTGGCTGACGGACGGCGGACTTTCGATCTTCGAAAGCGGCGCGATCCTGCTTCATCTCGGCAACAAGAGCGAAGCGCTGATGCCGGGCGACGACAAGGGCCGCAGCGAGGCGCTGGAATGGCTGTTTGCGGCGCTGAATTCGGTGGAGGCGGCAAGCCTGCCGTGGACGATCATGATCTTCTCTGGCCAGGACGGCGATACCCCGGCCTGGAAGAGCCTGGATTCCTTCCTGAAGGCGAGGTTGAAGCATATGGAGCCGGTGCTTGCAGCGCGCGAGTGGCTGGCCGGACGGTTCTCCGTCGCCGATATCCTGATGGCGGACTTGCTGCGCCTCGTCGATCGCTTCGATGGATTGTCAGCTTTTCCGGCCTGCCGTGCCTATGTGAAGCGGGCGACGGCACGGCCGGCCTTCGCGAAGGCCCATGCGGACCAGCTGGCGCATTTCGCGGCTGCCGATGTGAAGCAGCCGGCGTAGCGATCAGTTGGCCGGAACGGCGGCGGTGGCGGCCGACGGGTCGGCGGAAGCCGTTGCGGCGGCCGGAGCACCGGTCAGTGCGGCGTCCAGCATGGCGGCCATCTTGTCGTCGCGGATTGCCGCGGTCTTCTCGCCCATGACAACGCCAACGACATGGCGGCCGTCCTTGTTGACCGAGGTTACGACGTTATAGCCGGATGCATCCGTGTAGCCGGTCTTGATGCCATCGGCGCCCTGATAGCGGTACATGACATTGTTGTGGCCGCGCAGCTTCATGCCGCGGAACTGGAAGCCGCGCATGGAGAACATCTTGAACTCTTCCGGATAGTCGCGGATCAGCGATGCCCCAAGGGTCGCCATGTCGCGCGCTGTCGTCACCTGCTCGGGATCGGGAAGACCCGACGGGTTCTTGAAGACGGTATTGGTCATACCGAGCTGATGGGCCTTTGCCGTCATCAGCTTGCCGAAGGCATCTTCGGAGCCGCCGAGCTGTTCGGCGATCGCCACAGCCGCGTCATTGGCCGAGAGAACGATGATGCCTTCGACCGCTTCGCGCACGGTGACCTTGCGGCCGGCGCCGACGGCGAGCTTGAAGGGCTCCTTGCTCTCGGCATTCTCGGACATGGTGAGCTTCTGGTCCCAGCTGAGGCGGCCGGCATGCATGGCCTCGAATGCCAGATAGAGCGTCATCATCTTGGTCAGCGATGCCGGGTAGTTGAGATCGTCCTGATTGGCGCTTGCCAGGACCTGACCCGTCTGCGCGTCCATCAGGAAGCTTGCCTGTCCGGCCGAGGATGTGGAGGCCAGTCCGAGGAACAGGGAAGCGGAGAACGCTGCGGAGAGAAGCAGCGGCATGGTCTTTGGCATCGAATGTGATCTCTTCAAAACGGCGGCAGCACGCTGGCAACCTGCATAGGGTCGTGACGGAGTGACGTTGTCTGGCCCGCCGGGTTGAGCAAATCTACGGCATTATGACAAGCGTGTCTTGCTTATAAGCCCGGATTTACGGCGGCCGTTTGTCTCACTTTGCCGTGAGGCGCTTTCGGTACCGCACTGCTGAAACGGAAAAGGGCCGCGGATGAAGCGGCCCTTTTCTTGTACTTAACTGCGATTTCGCTTCCGTTAGGTCAGGCGGCCCGCGGCGTGGGCCAGCATGGTGTAGACCTTGCCGGTATCCGACGTCAGGTAGGACTGCGTGATCGTCCGGTCGCGGTCGCTGCGGGCAACGTCGGCGAGCAGCTTTTCGAAATCGGCGATGTAGCGGTCGACAGCGGTGCGGAATTCCGGCTCGCGGTCATACTTGCGCTTGATCTCGTCGAAGGTCTGCTGGCCCTTCAGCGTGTAGAGGCGGCGCGTGAAGACGTCGCGCTCGCCGCGCTGGTAACGGCGCCAGAGATCGACCGAGGCATCGTGATCGATGGCGCGGGCGATATCGACGGAAAGCGAGTTCAGCGATTCCACCACATGGCGCGGATTGCGGCTGTCGGCGGCGCGCTGCTGTGCCGGTGCGGCTGCTTCGGCGCGCGGTGCTGCCGGACGGGCCGGGGCCTCTTCGGCATCTTCGTCACGCGAGGCGCCGCGCAGCAGATCGCTGATCCAGCCGCCGGATTCCTGGCGGGCCGGTGTTGCGGCTGCAGGAGCCGGGGCGACCGGAGCGGCGCGTTGCGGCGCTGCAGCCTGAGGCGGAGCGATGGTGCCGCGCAGAGCGAAGCCATCCTCGATCTGCGGGCGGGGTGCCGGAGCGGGCTGCGGGGCCGGCTGGGCGGCCACAACAGGCGCTGCGACCGGAGCCGGTGCCGGCGGAGCCTGGCGGGGCACAGGAGCCGGGGCAGGCTGTGCTGCGCGCGGAGCCGGTTCGGACACTTCGAACTGCTGAACCGAGCGGCCGACGATATGCGAGATATCCTGCAGCGCCTTGATCTGTTCGGCAACGGCGCGGCGCATGGCGGCAGCGCTTTCCTTGGCTTCCTCGGGAAGGTCGAAGGCACCGCGCTTCAGCTCGCTGCGGGTCATATCGAGTTCCTTGCGGATATCGCCAGCCGAGCGGCGGATCTCTTCCGTCGCACCCGAGAAGCGGGCGACCGCTTCCTCGACTGCTTCGCGCAGCGATTCACGCAGCTGCTGGGCAGCGCCGTCGGAGGCGCGGCCGGCTTCGCCGAGCATGCGCTCGACATCTGACAGCGACGCCGTCAGGCCGCCGCGCAGGCGGTTGGCAAGCTCGCTCGAGCGGCGCTCGGCATTGCCGAAGGTGCCGTCGATGGTGGCGTTGGCTTCTTCGCCGGCCTTGACGATCGAGCTGCGCATGGCTTCGGCAGCTTCCTCGGCGCGCTTCTCGGTATCCGAGAGAACGCGGCCGATATCGGCAAACGACGTCTGCACGCTCTGGCGCAGATTACCGCTGACCTGGTTGGACCGCTGTTCGGCACGCTCGAAGGCGCCTTCGACCATGCTGCCGAGCGAGCGCATCGTCTTTTCGATTTCTTCCGAGCGCTGCACGAGGCCGAGCGACAGGTTCTGCAACGCGCCTTCGCGTTCTTCCAGCGTCGATACCAGGTTCGACTGGGCGGCGGCGAGCAGGCCGGAGGCCTGGGTGAGCACCTTCGAATGTTCGTCGAAGCGGCCGATGATCGAGCCGACCTGGGCGAGCGTCTGGCCGGAGATATCAGAGAGACGATCGACTTTGCCTTCGAGCAGGCGGGTCGAGGCGGAGACCATTTCGGCGGCCTTGGCGGCGGAGTCCGTGAAACGCGAGGTCGTGTCGCCGAGGCGGCCGTCGACATCGGTCAGGTCCTGAGCGGCGCGGTTCATCATCAGCGCCATCGAGGCGCTGTTGTCGGAGAGGCGCTCGATCAGCGAGTTGACGTTGGCAAGCAGGCTGGTCTCGATGGCGTTGACGGCCGTCGAGGCGCTTTCCGTGCGGGCAGCGATTGCGTTGGCAAGCGCAGCGTTTTCGGCACGCAGGCGGTCGGCGCTCTGCTCGGCGGCAGCCGCGATACGGGCCGCTGCTTCCTGGCCGGTTTCGGCGTAGCGCTCGATCATCGGGCGGGCGGTCTCGTCGATCAGGCGCGACAGTTCCGAAGAACGGCCTGCCAGCATCGAGTTGAGCTCGCGGGTGCGCTCGTCCAGCGTTGCGCGGATCGAGCTGCCGCGGGCTTCGAGAGCCTTGTCGACATCGGTCAGTGAAGCATCGAGTTCGCGGGCACGGTCTTCGAGGCCGGTGCGGATTGCCGTGCCGCGTGCTTCGAGCGTGCGATCGACATCGGACATGGTGCTGGCGATCGTCTCGCTGGCGTTGGCGATCGTCGTGCGGATCGCGTCACCACGGGTCTCCAGCGACGACTGGGCGTCGGACAGCGCCTGCGAGATGGCGCTGACCTGGCCGCTGACCAGCGTTTCGGCTTCGGCGACCTTGTTGACGATAGCGTTGCCAGCTTCCGAGAAAGTCTGGGCGACGGCGGCAGCCTGACCGGCAAGGCGGTTCTGTGCCTCGGAGACGCGGCCGACGATCTGTTCGGAGCGTTCGTCCATCGAGCGGGCGAATTCGCCGCTCTTGGCATCCAGCGTTTCGGTGAACTGCTGGCCGGTGCGGCCCATCAGGTCGGCGGTGCGCTGTGCTTCGGCGTCCATGCCCTGGGCAGCGTCGGCAACGGCGTTGCGCAGCGTCGAGGCGAGACCGGCGGCCTTGCCTTCGATCGTCTGGTTGACGGCTTCCAGGCCCATGGTGAGCGCGCGGTCCATGGTGGAGAGGCGCTCGCCGAGACGCTCGCCGCCGCGATCCATGGTGTCGCCGAGATTGGAGGTGCGCTCGTCGATCGACGACGAGAGCGTAGCGGTGCGCTCATCGAGCGAAGACGTCAGGCGCGCCGTGCGGTCGTCGAGCGACGAGGAGAGACGGGTGGTGCGGTCATCGAGCGCGGAGGAGAGATGCGTGGTGCGCTCATCCAGTGCAGTGGTCAGGTTTGCCGCGCTCGCTTCGAGAGAGGCGTTCATCTGCGAAGCGCGGACGTCGAGGCTGGCTGCGAGGCTGGAAGCCTGTGCATCGATCGAGGACGACAGGCTGCGGGCGCGCTCTTCGAGCGTCGAAGCCAGGCTCGCCGTGCGATCGTCGATTGCGCCGGTCAGCGTGTCGCTGGTGCTTTCGAGAACGGTGGTGACACGGAAGGCGGCGTCATCGCCGAGCTCGCGCAGCTGGTTTATGCTGTCGGAGAGCGTTTCGGAAAGACGCGCGCCGGCTGCATCGACCTGTTCGGCAACGCCGCCGACACCATCGCGGATGCGGTTTTCAAGCGTCGTCAGGCCGGCCTCGACGCGCGAGCCGGTTTCGGCGAACCGCTCGGTCATGCCGCTGACGGAATGGTCGAGATGGGTCGAGAACGTCTCGGCCGTGCGGGAGATTTCGGCTGCAGCACCCTGGAAGCGTTCGGCGATCTGGCCGGCGCCTTCGCGCAGGCGCTCGTCGAGGGCGCGGGAGCTGTTGTCGATCGTCTGGCGCAGCGATGCCTCATGGTCTTCGAGCGACATTTCCAGCATGCTGGTGCTGGCGGCGACCGAAGCGCTGATCGTCGTTGCCTGTTCGGAGAGCGTGTCGCTGATCTGCGCATGGGCTTCGCCGAGGGCCAGGCTGATGGCGTTGGTGCGGTCTTCCAGTGTCGAGCGGATGCGGTCATGCGCCGAGGCGAGGCCGCCTTCGATGCGTTCCGCAGCGTCGCCCGTCAGGGTCTGGAAGCGTGCTGCTGCGTCGCCGGTTGCCGCTTCGATGCGGTCGGCGGCTTCGCCGGCGAGCGACTGCATGCGGGTTGCCGCACCACCGGTGACGGCTTCGATACGATCGGCCGCGGCACCCGTCAGCGTCTGCAGGCGGCTTGCGGCATCACCGGTCACAGCCTCGATACGGTCTGCAGCCTCGCCGGTCAGCGACTGGAAGCGTGCGGCGGCGTCGCCGGTCACGGCTTCGATGCGGTCGCTGTTGCTCGAGAGCGAGGAGTGCAGGGCGGCTGCATGTTCGTTCAGCGAGCGCTCCAGGCGATCCTGGCTGTCGATATAGGCGCTGCGGATCGCTTCCGACTTGTCGGCGAAGGCGCCGGCAACGCGGGCTTCGGCACCGGCAACGGTGTCGAGCATCGCATTGGCGCGGGCTTCCAGTGCGCTGTCGAAGCGGCTCTGGCTGTCGTCGAGCGAAATGGCGAGCGCCATTGTCTTCTCGTCGAGAGCGTCGGAGAGACGATCGTGATTGGCGGAGAGCGTATCGGACAGGCGGGCGTGGTTTGCCGAAAGCGCGTCGTTCAGCGCATTGGCACGGTCGGACATGGTGCCTTCGAGGCGCTCCTGGGCGGCGTCGAGCGAGATGGCGAGCGCCATGGTGCGTTCGTCGAGCGCGTCGGCCACGCGGTCGTGGTGGCTGGACAGCGTGCTTGCGAGAGCATTGCTGCGCTCGGCCATGGCGCTGTCGATGCGCTCATGCGCGGAGTCGAGCGCCGTGGTGATCGCGGCGGCACGCTCGGAAATGACGGTGTTGAGATCGTCGGCGCGGCCGAAGGCGGAGCTGATCTGGTCGGCACCGGCGGAAACCGCAGCGGTCAGTTCCGAGGTGGTCGTCAGCAGCGTGTCGCGGAATTCGGTCGAGCGGGCCGAGAGATTGTTATGCAGCTCGGACGTGCCGGCAGCGAGCGCCAGCGAGATTTCGCCGGTGGCGCTGTGCAGGGCCGAGGAGAGGTTTGCGGTATGCTCGGCAAGACCGGCCTGGAGACCGGATGTGCCGGCTGCCAGAGCCTGCGAGATCTCGCCCGTGGCGTTCTGCAGCGTGGTGGTAAACTCGCTGGTGCGGCCGGTGAGGTTGCCGTGGAAATCGGCCATGCCGGCGGCAAGCGCGTCGTTGACTTCGCTGGAAGCGGACTTGAGCGTCTGGTTGATTTCCTTGGTGCGGGCGGCGAGCGCCTCGGAAATTTCCTCGACCTTGCTGCCGAGCGAGCTTTCCAGCACTTCCTGGCCGGTGCCAAGTGCGGTTGCCAGCGCGAAGGACTGGTCGGTCATCGAGGCGCCAAGACGCTCGATGCTGGAGTTCAGGATGCCGTCGATCGATTCCGAACCGCCTGCCAGCGTTTCGTTGATGCGGGCGAGGCTTTCCATGAGCTTGGTATCGAGCGAACCGGCGCGCTTGTCGAAGGCGGTCGCGAATTCGGCGACGCGCTCGTCGAAGGCCGTCGACATCTGCGCGACGGTGCTCTGCAGGCGCTCTTCGAAGAAGCCCGAACGCAGGTCGAGGTCCATGATCGCGTCGTCGGCGCTGGACTGCAGGCTCTGGCGGAAGCTCGCGCCACGTTCGTCGAGCGCGCTGTTGAGCTTGGCGAGAACGCCATCGAGCGAGCCGGTGATCTCGCGTTCGCTGCCGGTCAGCGTCTCGTTGATCTCGCGGGTACGGGCGATCAGGATTTCGTTCAGCTGGCGGGCGCGGTCGTTGAGGGCAGCGTTCAGCTTCTCGGCGCTGCTGTCCATGGTGGAGGCGCGCGTCTCGAACTGGCTGAGCAGGTGCTCGCCGCGTTCGCTGAGGCTGGAGGTCAGCGTATCCAGGCGCGTGTCGAATTCATGCGCCAGCGCGAAGCCCGAGGAGGTCAGCGTCTGCAACAGCGAATCCGTCTTGGCAGCGAGCAACGTGCCGAGCGACTGGATGGCAGCTTCCGACTTTTCTGTCAGCGTCGCAGCGCGCGTGTCGATCATCGAGGCGAAGGCTTCGCCCGAGGTCGAGAGGCGGACGGCGATTTCTTCGGTCGCCAGCGACAGGTCTTCCTTCAGCTGGTCGTGAACACCGACGATCGAGCTGCGGATGCGCTCGGCGTGATTGACGATCGCTTCGCGTTCGGAGCCGAGCTCGTGCACGAGGCCGCGCACGCGCAGTTCGTTATCGGCATAGCTGCGCTCGAGCGCATTGACTTCGGAATGAACCAGCGTTTCCAGCTCGGAGGCGCGCGCGATGGTGCGCTCGATGCCTTCATTCATCGCGGAGACTTCACGGCGCACGGCTTGGCCGACCGTCATGATGCGTTCGGAGGCAATGGTTTCCGGCTCGGCAAGGCGCAGTGCGACTTCGGCCATCGAGCGGGCAGCGTTGCGCATGTCCTGCGCACGGGAAATCATGATTGCGAAAGCGTAGAAGAGCAGGACCGGCACGATGATGCCGATGATGCCGGCGATCACGCCGGGAAGCGCCACCAGATCGGCGATCGAGCGGATCTGCCAGATCTGCGGCGAATAGAGCAGGGACATCAGGCCGATGCCGCCGACGATCCACAGGAGCGAGAAGAGCGTGGCGTTGCGGATGGCCGTGCGCGTCGAGCCGCCGTCGAGCGACTTCAGAAGCGTTGCCGGCGTATTGCGATTGGCATCGTTGGCTGGCGCGAAGGCCGGGGCGCGGGGGGCGGGCTGTTCTGCAGTCTTTGCGCGGCCGCGGCGGCGCTGGCTGTCGTCCTGTTCCTGCTGATTACGCGCAGATGGGTTCTCAGACACATTGGCCTCCGGGGCGTCGGGCGTTTTGCCGCTGCGAGACGGCGCTTTCTGCTGGCTGAAGTCGATCTGGAGCGCCTCGTCCAATGCCTTGAACGCCTTGTCCTCGATCGACTCGTTGTACTTGTTGTTCGCCATTCCGTTACGCCTCGTTACATCTCAGCCGGTTCAGCCGCTGATCCGGGCATCGCCGCGCCCGGACGTCAACCTTTTGCTCTGACCTTACCATCCGAGACGACGGACGGATAAGCATGTCATTTCAGAGTGGATAGCCGCTTTTTCAAACGGACGGTATCAAAACATTACCATTATCCACTTGGCCCGCAAAGGCGCGTAGCACAAACCCACTGTACCAGTATCGTAGTGACACATCCGGGCTTCGGAGACAATTAACGAAGGCTTGCTAATCACCCATCGTTAAAGGGTTGTTAACATGATTTAACGGCGGAGCCTGTTGAAAAACCAATAATTTAGCGATGTTTAACGGATATTAACCATAGCGGGAGAATCCCGCCCTCAATGTGCCGGAATTTAACGCGATCGCCACGCTCCAACCGCACTATTGAGTTCAACCGCGGGGATAAAGACGGGAGTTTGGCACATGGCAGCAGTCAGTATCGCGTTCGAAGCGCCGGATAATTCGAAGGGGCCGTGCCCCTCCAAGGTCCGTCCGATCGACCTGGTGCATCTTGCAAAGCAGACGATGGGCGACAAGGCCCTCGAAATCGAAGTGCTCCAGATGTTTGCGCGCCAGGCGCGCGCGTGTCTCGGAGAAATCGCCTCCGGCGAGGCGAAGAAGATCGTCGCAGCCGCCCACCGGCTGAAGGGTGCGGCAAGCGCCGTCGGCGCGTTCCGGGTATCCGAGACGGCGGAAATGCTCGAAGAGAATGCCGGCGATGCGGCATCGATGGCCGCCGTCGGCGCCGCCGTCGTCGAGGCGGAAAATTTCATCCTGAAGCTCAGCCGCTAAGAGCAGAGCATCGGTCTGCGAAGCTGGACCCGCTGCGCCATTCCGAAACAGCAAGTCTGTTCGCGTGAACAGCAAGTCTGTTTTAGGGCACAGCGGGTCTTTTTGTGACCAGCGGCATGACGCAATCAAGAAAGCCTGTCGCTTTTAAGTATGGGATGAAGAGCGCGAGACGGCCGATGTTGACTGGCTCGCAGATTTGTTGGAAGAAAAATTCTGATCCTCCCTCATTAAGTTACCGGAAATCAAAATGCCCAAACTGACCATTGTCGCCTTTGACGGCACGCGCTTTGACCTCGACGTCGATCAGGGTTCCACCGTCATGGAAAATGCCGTGCGCAATTCCGTCCCGGGCATCGAAGCCGAATGCGGCGGCGCCTGCGCTTGTGCTACCTGTCATGTCTATGTCGACGAAGAGTGGGTAGAGCGCGTCGGCCCGCCGGAAGCGATGGAAGAAGACATGCTCGACTTCGCCTTCGACGTCCGCCCGAATTCGCGTCTTTCCTGTCAGATCCGCATGAAGGCCGTGCTCGACGGCCTGACGGTTCACGTTCCGGAACGTCAGGCGTAATTGACGCCAAAAAAAGCCTCGCGCGCCGGATGACGAGCGAGGCGAGGCGGGCGCATAACCATCGGACGAGGGAGGACCGTCCGCGGCTTGGAACGCGCCAGGAGAACCCAGAGACAAAAGGTCAGGTCGTTCACACCTGAACTTTCGAATGTGTTCATATTAGCGCGCCTCAGTTGAGTCGCCTATCGCAAATTTTTACCATTGAGAGGCTGGGGAGGGCGCAAGTTTCGCACAGGTTTCGTTGTGCAGCTAACGATCAAACATCGTCTTTCGCCTGGAAATGCGCTAGTTTTTGCCGCCTGATGCACCGATTCGGCTGTTCAACAAACGTAGCATCCGGTTTTGAAAGTTGACCGCCTCGACCTTGTCGAAACGCGCCTGAAGCCGGTCGTGCTCATCTATACCGCGAGCTGATACATCCGATACCAACTCCTGCATGGTCTCGCAGCTGCGCTGGGCGGGCAGGGCCAGGATCTGGCGCTCCATGACGCGGGCCTGATTTCGGGCGATTTCGGCGTGGCGCTCCTCGTGGCGCTTGATGTCGCTCGAGAGCGCATCCCAGATCATCGACAGTTCCTTCGATGCGCCCTTGCGGCTGCGCCAGCGCGGCAGGATGATCTGCGTATGCACAGTCACCTTGGCGCTGCCGACGCGGCAGCGACCGTCATGCTGGACATAGGTCGCTTCGCCGCCGAAGCGGATCTTGGTGGCGCCGGGATGGCGGGCGGATGAGCCGTTGGCAGTCGGGCCGCGGGTGCTGAGCTGCTGATCGAGCTCGTCTGCGGTTTTGCCGCGGATATCGAAATAGGAATAGCTTTTCGTCGCGACCACGGCCGCCTGGGCGGAAGTGCAAAGGGCAATCGTCATGGAAAAAGCAAGGAAGAGACGCATATTACGCGATGCGGAAGGCATTCTAGACGATAACCCGTGTTGAAAGTTGGCGGAGCTTGGGGCATAGCCACCGCGAGCGCAATAGAGCGCGCCGGAATTTTTGTTTTCAATGGGATAAACGCTCATGGACGAGCTTCGGAGCAGTCGCTGGCGCCTCGCGCATGGCCGCGAATTGGAGCTCGGCGGCAAGAGCGTCATCATGGCGATCGTCAATGTGACGCCGGACTCCTTTTCCGACGGCGGACGCTACGACAGCACGGAAGCGGCGGTCGAGCATGCGCTGGCGGCGATCGCCCATGGCGCCGAGATTATCGACATCGGCGGCGAGTCGACGCGGCCGGGTGCGGCGAAGGTCGATGCGGCGGAAGAGCAGCAGCGGGTGCTGCCTGTCATCGAGGCGCTTCGCGACCGGTCCGATGCACTGATTTCCATCGATACCTACCGGGCCGAGACGGCGCGGCTGGCGCTCGAAGCGGGCGCTCATATCGTCAATGACGTCTTCGGGCTGCAGAAGGAGCCGGAGATCGCAGGCGTGATCGCCAGCGCAAAGGCTGGCGTCTGCATCATGCATACGGGGCGGGAGCGCCAGAAGCTTGGCGATATGATTGCCGATCAGGCGCTGTTCCTCGAGCAGTCGCTCGAGCTTGCGCGGCAGGCGGGGATCGGCAGCGAGCAGATCGTGCTCGATCCGGGCTTCGGTTTTGCCAAGGAGACGGCGGAAGAGAATTTCGAGCTGATGGCGCGGTTTGCCGAGCTTCAGCGTTTCGGGCTGCCGCTGCTGGCCGGAACCTCGCGCAAGCGGTTCATCGGCGCGGTCACCGGTCGCGATGCGGCTGACCGGGACGTCGCGACGGCGGCGAGCAGCGCGCTGCTGAGATTGGCGGGTGCTGCGGTTTTCCGCGTCCACAATGTCGCAATCAACAGGGATGCGCTGTGCGTTGCCGATGCTATGCTGGCGGCACGCCGTAATTACGAAGGACGCCGGGGCCAATGAGCACGAAATATACCATCCTGATGCAGAACTGTGCGTTCTTCGCCCGTCATGGCGTCCATGACGAGGAGGAGTTCCTCGGGCAGCGCTTCTTCGTCGATGCCGAGCTCGATGTGATCGCCGGCAAGGCGCTGGAAAGCGACTCGATCGAGGACACCGTCAATTACGGCATCGCCTTCACTGTCATCGAGGAGATCGTCGTCGGCAAGCGGCGCTATCTCATCGAGGCGCTGGCACTCGATATCGCCAAGGGGCTCTGCGAGCGCTTCCATCAGATCACCCGTGCCAAGATCACGGTGCGCAAGCCGAGTGCGCCGGTTCCGGGCGTGCTGGATTTCGTTCAGGTGAGCGTCGAACATTTTGCCCAGTGATCATTTCAGACCGGCGACGCTCGGGCTCGGCGGCAATGTCGGCGATCCCGTCGCCTCGATGGCTGCTGCCTTGCAGGCGCTCGATGCGCGCGCCGATACCCGCGTGACCGCGGTGTCGCGGCTCTACCGCACGCCGCCATGGGGCAAGACGGATCAGTCCTTCTTCGTCAACGCCTGCGCCGCTGTCGAGACGCAGCTGACGCCAGAGGCGCTTCTCGATGTCTGCCTCGATATCGAGCGGGAGATGAAGCGCGAGCGGATCGAGCGCTGGGGACCGCGCACGCTGGATATCGACGTCCTGACTTTCGACAATGTCGAGCAGGCGGCGCCGCGGCTGGAGCTGCCGCATCCGCGGATGACGGAGCGGGGATTCGTGCTGATGCCGCTCGCGGATTTTGCCGCGGATCTCGCCGTGAAAGGCCGCAGCGTAGGGGAATGGCTTAAGGATGCCGACGTGCAGGGCATCGAGATTGCCGATGCTTCCCGCGACTGGTGGACGAAGTCCTGAAACGCAAAGCGGCGGAAAATCCGCCGCCTGGTGTGTCTGCGTGATCGGCTAGAGCTTACTGAACCGAGCCGACCGTCATTTCGTCGAGCTGGCGGGTCAGCGTCAGGCCGATGACCGGGATCATCCGGTCTTCCACCTTGACCGAAACCGTGACGTTCATCGTCTTGTCGTCACGGATGCGGGCGATCATGGCGCCGTTGAGCTTGGAGCGGTTGAGGCCGACGACGACGGTATCGGGCGTGACCGTGCCCGAAATGACGTCCAGGCCCTTGCCGGCTGCGCCATCCAGGAACTGGCCCTTGTAGCTGTTGCCTGATTGCGTGATCGTCGCGGTCATCGGCTGCTTGAAGACGCCGACGCGGCAGGAGCCGTCGAGCTTGATGCCCGTACCGTCAGTGACCGACGAGCCGACGAGATTGCAGGTGAACTTCGTGCCCTTGTATTTGCCGGCGACGATTTCACCCGGGCCTCTCCAGGAGCCGGCGACCGACTCGAAGAAGGCTTTGTCGCGTGTTGCGGCGGTTGCTGCCGGCGTGGTTTCGGCGACCGGCGACAGGGCCACGGCGGCGAGGCCGCAGACGATAAGAAGCTTGCGCGAATACATGGAATTTCCTTGGCACACCTACCCGTTACTGCCTCGGAGTTTTGCCGAATAATGGTTAATGGTTGGTTTCCGGTCCGCCGAAATGCACTGGAAAATCGGGATTTCCGGCGCCACTCGCACCTTGATTTCATGCCGCTACAGCCATGAAAACTATGCGTTTCCAGGCCGCTTCCGTTACGTCAGGCTCACGCGCTGAGAAAAAGCGCCTTGCACCTACTTCTGCTGGTCGCGGCCGGTCATGGACGGCGTGAGATCGCCGATGAAGTCGCCGATTCCCGGCCGTTTGAGCGCGCGGAAGGCGAGCGGACGGCAAAGGTCCATCGCAGCGATTCCGATACGCGCCGTCATCAGGCCGTTGATAACGCCTTCGCCGAGACGGGCCGAGAGCTTCGAGGCGAGGCCGTGGCCGAGCACCTGCTGGACAAGGCTGTCGCCGACGGCGATCGAGCCTGTCACCGCGAGGTGAGCAAGGACGTCGCGCATCAGCCGGATCATGCCGAGCGTGCCGGGACGGCCGCCATAGAGCTCGGCCATGGCGCGGATCAGCCGCGATGCTTCGTAGAGCACGTAGAGAAGATCGACGATGGCGCGCGGGCTGACGGCCGTGACGATCGAGACGCGCTTCGACGAATTGACGATCAGCGCCCGGGCCTGGCGGTCGAGCGGGCCGAGCAGTTCGCGTTCGGCAAGTGCGACGAGATGCGGCGCGTCGATGATGTCGTTTTCGGAGGCTTTCAGCGTGGCGCGGCCCTTGGCGGTCTCGGGCTTGGCCGAGAGCATGGAGGCCAGCCGATTGACCAGCGTGCGCGCCTTGGCGGGCCTGGTTTCCAGGATTGCGGCTTCGGCCTCCGTCTTGATCGTCTGCACTGCCGTCAGCCGCATCATTCCGGCGGTCTCGCGGATGACGATGCCGATGACGGCGAAGATGCCGACGGCAAGCGCTGTTAGCGCGGCGTAGCCGAGCCAATCGGCGCGGGAGAACAAGTCACGGATCAGGCTGTCGGTCCAGAGGCCGAAGGCGAGCGACAGCAGGATGCCGAAGGCACCGCCGGCGATCTTGGCGAAGGAGAGGCGGCGCTTGCGCGGCACGGCGACCGGAAGCGGGGCGCTATCCTTCTCCGGATTGAGGAAGGGATCGTCCTCATCCGGCGTCAGGATGACATCGGCTTCGAATGCCGAGGGTTTGCGGCGCTCCGGCGGCAGAGATGTCTCTACCGGACGCGCATCGTCCTCATAGACGAAGGCTGCGGGGGCGCGTGTCTTGCGGCCGGAATCTTCTGGAGCGGACTTGCTCATGCGAGACGGTCTCCAAACAGGAACTGCATGGCGCGGTCGAGCCGGATATGCGGCACCGAGAGCTTGATTCCACCACCGGTCTCCTCGAGCTGCGGCGGGCGGAAGCGCACGACGTTCACGTCAGGCAATTGGATATCGCGGTCTCCCGATTCAATGGCGGCAAACAGGCTTTCGGGATCGGTGGGGAGATCGCCCGGGAAGATCGCCGTCTTGCGCAACCCGTCGAAACGCTCGCCGCCGATGGTTTCACCCTCGATCGGCGTGCCGACGATGACGGGCAGATCGTGGCCGTCGCGCTTGACCGTCGCTTCGCGGGTGGCGCGCACCGAGGCGAGCGCCATCACGTCGATCCCGGCGCCGGCCATGCCGATGCGGTGGATGGCGCGCTCGACGAGGCGGCGCGTCAGGGCATCCAGCCGGTCGTGGCTTTCATGGTGCAGGTGATCGGCCTTGGTGGCGGCGACGAGCACGCGGTCGATGCGGCGGCCGAGCAGCGAGGAGAGCAGCGAATTGGTGCCGGGACGGAAGCAGGCGAGAACGTCGCTCAGCGCCCGTTCCAGATCCTGGACGGCTTCCGGGCCGCGATTGATCGCCTGAAGTGCGTCGACGAGGACGATCTGGCGGTCGAGGCGGGCGAAATGCTCGCGGAAGAATGGTTTGACGACAACGGACTTATAGGCCTCGTAGCGGCGCTCCATCATTGCCCAGAGCGAACCTTTTCCCGGCTTGCCATCGGCGGGCAGGTGCAGTGGTGCGAAGGTGAGGGCGGGCGAACCGTCGAGATCGCCGGGCAGCAGGAAACGGCCGGGTGGCAGGGTCGAGAGCGACCGCTCGTCGGCCTTGCAGGCCTTCAGGTAGGCGGCGAAGGAGGAGGCGAGATCGCGCGCCGTCATTTCGTCGGCTGCGGCGTGGATATCGGTCTGGTCGGTCAGTTCCAAGCAGGTGCGGGAGAGCTCGGCGCGGATGCCGGTGCGGGCCAATGCCAGCGTATCCTCGCTGAAGGTACGAAAATCCTTGGCAAGCAGCGGCAGGTCCAGCAGCCATTCGCCGGGGTAGTCGACGATATCGATCGACAGGCGGCCGGGCGAGAACATCCGGCTCCAGCCGCTGGCGCTCTGATAGTCGATGGTGACGCGCAATTCGGAGATGGCGCGGGTCGAATCCGGCCAGACGCGGTCCTTCACCAGCGCCCGGATGTGATCCTCGTATTGAAAACGCGGCACGCTGTCATCGGGCTGTTCTTCGAGACGGACAGCCGAGACGCGGCCGGATTGCACCGGCTCGAACAGCGGCAGGCGGCCGCCATGCAGCAGATTGTGAACCAGCGAGGAAATGAAGACGGTCTTGCCGGAACGGGAAAGTCCCGTCACGCCGAGGCGGATCGTCGGGTGAACCAGGCCGCTGGCGCGGTCGGTCAGATTGTCGAAGGCGATGCGGGCATCGTCGGCGAAGGAGGTCAGGCTTGGCGGCAAGGCGGGTTCCCTGATGTCATTGCACACCCATATAGGATCGCTTGGCCGCCGGAAAAAGGATGCGCGTCAGGCGACGAGAAACTCGCGCAGTTTCCAGGCTGCTGCGGCAGCATCGAAATCGAGAACGGTAAGGCCTCCGGCGGGAAAGCCATTCGGCAGCGTACGCAGCAGGGCATCGTGGCCGATCAGCGTTTCGAGCGTCTGCTCGATCGTCGGATTATGGCCGACCAGCATGACGGCGGTTGCCGTCTGCGTGCGCAGGATTTCAAGATAGACGTCAGGCGTCGTGTTGTAGAGCTCGTCGACATAGCGCAGGTCGACCGACAGGCCCATGGCGCGATGGACGGCATCGGCCGTCTCGCGGCAGCGCCGCGCGGTCGAACTCAGGATGATGTCCGGCCGGTAACCCTTGTCGGCGGCGTGGTCGGCGACGATCTCGGCATCGCCATATCCCTTCTCGCTCAGATCGCGGTCGAAATCGCCCTGACCGGGCTGCGGCCAGACGGCTTCAGCGTGCCGAAGCAGGTAGATTCGTGAAGGCGAAGGCAAGGTTGCGGCCATAGAAAAATCCACGTGCGAAGGAGCCTTTTCAGTAGCTGCCGGGTATTGCCGGCGTCAACCGGTGACGTGCCGGAGCGGTGCAAAAGCGCTGCACCAACACGGCTTGTTGAAGGCGGCGTGAAAAGGCGGAATCGGAATAATGATGAGAAAATAGACTGTTAGCTCAAAAATGTGACAGATTTAAAAATCTGTTTACATGTCGTATTTGGCTTGAATCGATATTAGCGCATGGGATATACACCCCGCCACATGAGATGTTCTTCAGGAGAATCGCGTTGAGTGAGAAGATCGATCTTAGCAATTACGTTCCCTCGGAAGACGAGGAGTTCATGAACGTAAACCAGCGAGCATATTTCCGGGCAAAGCTGGTCGCATGGAAAAACGACATCCTTAGAGAAGCGCGCGAGACCCTAGATCATCTCGCTGAAGAAAGCGCCAACCATCCCGACCTCGCGGACCGGGCATCTTCCGAAACAGACCGGGCCATCGAACTTCGCGCCCGCGACCGTCAGAGAAAACTGATCTCCAAGATCGACGCCGCGCTGCAGCGTATCGATGACGGCACCTACGGTTACTGCGAAGAAACCGGCGAGCCGATCGGCCTCAAGCGTCTCGACGCCCGCCCGATCGCCACGCTGTCGATCGAGGCACAGGAACGCCACGAGCGCCGCGAAAAAGTCTACCGCGACGAATAAGCGCCTCACGGCAGAGCAAAAAATAAAGGCACCGCTTTCCGGCGGTGCCTTTTTTGTTTCGGGCCCGTGTTTCAGAGCTATTTGTCGCGATTGACGCTCATTTCGCCGAAGATGCGGGCCACTTCCTTCTGCAGTTCGGCATCGGCGCCCGTCACCGGCGCCATCTCAGGATCGCGGCGCGGCAGGTTGGCTGGCTGCGGCGGGATAACGGGACGGACCGGCATACTCTGCGCCGGCAGGATCGTCGGCACCGGCTGAACGACGCGTTCGGCGGTGAAGTTGGTGTTCATTTCTTCTTCGAGGATCCGCTGGAAATCACCCTTC
This sequence comes from Rhizobium sp. OAE497, assembly GCF_040546565.1. Taxonomy (NCBI): domain Bacteria; kingdom Pseudomonadati; phylum Pseudomonadota; class Alphaproteobacteria; order Hyphomicrobiales; family Rhizobiaceae; genus Rhizobium; species Rhizobium sp. OAE497. The sequence continues at coordinate 1,993,587 of NZ_JBEPOA010000001.1, read as the reverse complement.
GGCTGCTGCGGCGGCGCGCCGGCATCGGCGGTCACGACGGGCGTCCCCTCGGAAACGGTCGGCAGGCTCTGGGCGGCCGGTGTGGAGACCTGAGGCTCGATGCGGACCTGCTGCGGCAGCACACGGGCGCGGGCGGCGTCGAGAATATCGGCGGCGTTGCTTGTGGTTTCCGGGGCGGGCGCCATCTCGGTGCGTTCGGCCGGGCGGATCGAAATCGGCGGCTGGACGCGGGTTTCAGGGGCCGGAATGACCGGCGGGACGATGATCGCCGGGGCCGGGGCGGGCTCGGCTGCGGGAGCAGGCGTTGCTACCGGCGCGACGGCAACGGGTGCGATCGGCTGCGGGCGGCGCGGCTCGATCACCGGTGCGGGTGCCGGAACGTAAGGCTCGGGTTCGGCCTCTTCTTCTTCGAAGATTGCGACCGGCTCCGGCTTCTGTTCGGCTTTCGGCTCGATTTTCGGTTCCGGACGCGGCTCAGGCCTGGGGTCGGGAACGGCGCGCAGCTGCGGGCGCTCGGCAACCGGCTGCGGCCGGAACTCGGTAACGGGAGCGGCCGGTGCTACCGGGGCAACAGGGCGCGGCGCGGCAACAGGCTTCGGCTCTTCGGCGCTTTCCGGCAGGATCCGGCTTTCGATGACGACGTCGCTCGGGCCGCCGATCATGATCAGGTGCTCGACATTGTCGCGGCGCACCAGCACCAGGCGGCGGCGGGCATCGACGGCGGCGGCATCCAGCACCTGCAGGCGCGGCTGGCGGTTCTTGCCGCCACGCACGAAAGGCGACGGTGCGCGGGTGCGCATCAGCCAGAGGACGCCGACCAGCACGAGGAGAGCAAGGCCAACGCCGCCGGCAGCATAGAGGAAACGGCTGCCATAGTCGGTCATTACGCTGTCTAACATGATCTCTTACTCCTCTTTACGCAGGCCGCATCATGAAGGCTTTTCAGCTCCTTAGGCAATAGGGCGCGTGCTTGTCCAGTCACGCCCCTGCGAGAAGATTGCAACAAGGGCCCGATGGCATGCGAAACTGGCGCTGTTCCTTGTGAATTCAAGCGCTCTTGCGGCGCGGCACTGTTTTTGCAAGGCCTGCAAATTGCTAAGAAGGAACGAACGCCTGATTCCTGCTTTGTCTTCCGCATACAAAGCGAAATGCCGGATCGGCGCATGCGAGGACTAGATGACGACACCGCGTCAGGCCGACGACTACAATGCCCCGATCGTGGATCGCGGAGGACGTTCAGGTACGGCCATTCGCATCATCCTGCTGGCGCTGGTGCTGATTGCCGCCGCGGCCGCCTTCGTGGTGTTCAAGAATTCGCTCGATAACGAGATGGTGCTCGGTGTTCTCGGCGTTCTCGCCATGGTGGGCATCTTCTTCCTGGTCTCCTCGGTCATCGGCTTCATCGAAGTCATGCCGCAGCGCCAGTCCGACAGTCTCGCCCGCTCGTTCCTCAACAGCCACCCTGACGGTTCGCTGATCACCGACGACAAGGGCCGGATCATCTATGCCAACGGCGCCTACGGAAAGCTGACGGGCGCCCGTAAGGCGACCGAGGTGCAGACGCTGGAAGCGCTTCTCTCGCGCCATCGCGAATCCAACGAGGCGCTCTACCGCCTTTCCAACGGGTTGCGCGAGGGACGCGAGGGCCAGGAAGAGTTCCGCCTGCTGCGCGCACTCGGACCGTCGCCGAATGGCTCCGGCGCCCATTGGTACCGGCTGAAGGCGCGCACGCTGAAGACCGAGGAAAGCGGCAGCAAGCCGCTGCATATCTGGCAGATCAGCGACATTACCTCCGAGCGCGACGACCAGGAGCGCTTCTTCAAGGAATTGCAGAACGCCATCGATTATCTCGATCATGCGCCTGCCGGCTTCTTCTCAGCGGGCCGCAAGGGCGAGATCTTCTATCTCAATGCGACGCTTGCCGAGTGGCTAGGCCTCGATCTCACCAAGTTCATTCCGGGTTCGATGACGATCGGCGATCTGGTGGCGGGCGAGGGGCTGGCGCTGATCCAGTCGGTGCAGGCCGAGCCGGGCCTGAAGAAGACCGATACGCTCGATCTCGACCTCAAGAAATCCAACGGCCAGAGCCTGCCGGTGCAGATCGTTCACAGCGTCACGTCTATGCGCGATGGCGCACCGGGCGAGAGCCGGACGATCGTGCTGCGCCGCCAGGCCGGAACGGAGAGCGAGCAGTCGGCCTCGGCCGCAGCGATGCGCTTTACCCGCTTCTTCAACAATACGCCGATGGCGATCGCCTCGGTCGATGGCACCGGCCGCATCCTGCGCACCAATGCGCCGTTCCTGAAGCTGTTCTCCGGCATCGTCTCGCGCGACGATGTCGACAACGGCGCTCTGCTCGAAACCATCGTCCAGGAAAGCGACCGCGAACGCCTGCAATCCGCGCTCGCTGCGGCGAAGGACCGGCAGGGCGATATCCCGCCGATCGATTCCCGCACGCCCAACGACGAGGCGCGGCACTTCCGCTTCTACGTCAACGCCGTCATCGACCAAAGCGACGAGGCGCCGGAAGAGGCGGCGATCGTCTATGCCGTCGAGGTGACCGAGCAAAAGGCGCTCGAGGCGCAGATGGCGCAGACGCAGAAGATGAATGCGGTCGGCACGCTGGCCGGCGGTATCGCCCACGACTTCAACAACGTGCTGACGGCGATCCTGCTCTCGTCCGACCATCTGTTGCTGCAGGCGCGCTCTTCGGATGCGAGCTTTGCGGATCTGATGGAAATCAAGCGCAACGCCAACCGCGCTGCCGTACTGGTGCGCCAGTTGCTCGCTTTCTCACGCAAGCAGACGATGCGCCCGAGCGTCTTGAACCTCACCGATGTCGTCGGCGACCTGCGCATGCTGGTCGACCGGCTGCTGTCTGGTACGCATGTGAAGCTCGACGTCGAATATGGCCGCGATCTCTGGCCGGTGAAAACCGACCTGTCGCAATTCGAACAGGTGCTGATCAATCTCTGCGTCAATGCCCGCGACGCGATGCCCGAAGGCGGCAAGCTGACGGTGCGTACGCGCAATGTGACGGCACAGGAAGTCGCGGCCTTCAATTATTCCTATATGCCGGCCGAGGATATGGTGCTGGTCGAGGTGGCCGATACCGGCACCGGCATCGCGCCCGAGATCATGGACAAGATCTTCGAGCCGTTCTTCACCACCAAGGAAGTCGGCAAGGGCACCGGTCTTGGCCTTGCCATGGTCTATGGCATCGTCAAGCAGTCGGGCGGCTATATCCAGCCGGAATCCGAAGTCGGCAAGGGAACGACGTTCCGGGTATTCCTGCCGCGCCATATCGTCGAGCCGGCAATTGCGGCGGAAGCCGAGGCTGTCGAGGCGGGCGAAACCAGCAATGTCGTGCCGATGCCGGTTGCTGCCCAGCCGGAGCAGCCGGAGGATCTGACCGGCAGTGCCGTGATCCTGCTCGTCGAGGACGAGGAAGCGGTGCGGCGCGGCGGCAAGCGAATGCTGGAGACGCGCGGCTATACCGTGCACGAGGCCGGATCTGGCATCGAAGCGCTCGATATTCTGGACGAGCTGGAAGGCAAGGTCGATATCGTCGTCTCCGACGTCGTCATGCCGGAAATGGATGGACCGAGCCTGCTGCGTGAGCTGCGCAAGAAATATCCGGATATGAAGTTCATCTTCGTGTCCGGCTATGCCGAGGATGCCTTCGCCCGCAACTTGCCGGAGGGCTCGAAGTTCGGCTTCCTGCCGAAACCGTTCTCGCTGAAGCAGCTGGCCGTCGTCGTCAAGGAAACGCTCGACCAGAACTGAACGGGAGGCGCTGCCGCCTCCCGCAAGACTTTTTTCTGATCAGGCTTCCAGCGCCACGGCGATCTCTGCCGCGAGACGCGCATTGTTTTCGACCAGCGCGATATTGGTCTTCAGGCTCTGGCCATCGGTCAGGTCGAAGATTGTGCTGAGCAGGTAGGGCGTGACGGCCTTGCCGGTGATCTCGTCACGCTCGGCGCTGTCGAGGGCGCGCTCGATATAGATTTCCATCTCCTCGCGCGGGATTTCGTCGGCTTCCGGAACCGGATTGGCGATCAGCATGCCGCCGTCGATGCCGAGTTGCTCGCGGGTCGCCTGGAAATTGGCGATCGCGGCCGGGCTGTTCAGCGTCAGCGGGCTCTTCAGGCCCGATGCACGCGACCAGAAAGCCGGGAATTCTTCGCTCTCGTAGGTGACAACAGGGACGCCCGAGGTTTCCAGCACTTCCAACGTCTTCGGAATATCGAGGATCGCCTTGGCGCCGGCGCAGACAACGATGACGCCGGTGCGGGCGAGTTCCTGCAGGTCGGCCGAAATATCGAAGCTTTCCTCAGCGCCGCGATGCACGCCGCCGATGCCGCCGGTTGCGAAGACCTTGATGCCGGCACGCGCCGCGGCAATCATCGTTGCGGCAACCGTCGTCGCACCGGTGCGGCGCTCGGCGATCGAGAAGGCGAGGTCGGCGCGCGACACCTTCATCACGTCCTTTTCCTTGGCGAGCCTTTCAAGCTCTTCCGGTTCCAGACCGATATGCAGCACACCGTGCATGACCGCGATCGTGGCAGGGATGGCGCCCTGTTCGCGGATGATCGCCTCGACGCTGCGGGCCATCTCGATATTGCCGGGGTAGGGCATGCCATGGGTGATGATGGTCGATTCCAGCGCTACCAGCGGGGCGCCGCGCTGCCTGGCGGCGGCAACTTCCTTCGAATAGGCAATCGGCAGCTGAGGGGAGATCGGTTTCGTCATTGTCTTTTCCAGTTCATCGATAAGCGCGCTTCAATGCAGAATTCTGGCGGCCGGAACAAGTGCCAGCGTGTCGCGGAGCAGTTCCGGCGTCAGATTTTCACTGACAGCAAGCGGTGACTGCACGGTGACAGCGGCGGCGGCGGCGCCATGGCGCACGGCCTCTTCCAGCGGCAATCCCTGCATGATGGCGGAAAGCACGCCGGCTGCAAGGGAATCTCCGGCACCCGTGACATCGGCCACCGTTTCGATCGACGGCGGCTGCAGGGCAATCGCGCCGCCGCCTGCAAAGGCGATCAGCTCGCGCTGGCCCCGGGTGACGATGCCGCCCTTTAGGCCGATGTCACCGAGCAGAGATGCCCATTCAGCAGCATTCTCGGGCCGCTGTCCGGCAAGGGCGGCAGCTTCCGCCTCGTTGAGGAACAGATAATCGATACCTCCGGCCGATGGCTTCAGCTTGACGACCTTGGCCGGTGAGATGGCGATCGCGGCAACTGGCTTGCCGAGGCTGTTGGCGCGGGCGACGATCGCGGTGATCGTGTCCTCCGGCAGGTTGGCATCGAAGAGGATCATATCCGTCGCCGCAAATGCATCGCGCACCCAGCGGATCGCCAGGCGGCGGGTAACGAAGAGGCGGTAGAGATCCATGTCGGCGAGTGCAATGACGAGATTGCCGTTGCGCTCGAGGATCGCGGTATAGCTCGGCGTCTTGCGGTCGAGGAAGACGAAGGGGCGGTCGTTGATCCCGGCGGCATAGGCCGCCTCCGTGACCATCTCGCCGGTCGGGTCGCCGCCGCGCGGCGAGATCATCGTGACGTCGAAGCCGAGGCGGGCGAGGTTGCGAGCGGCATTGAAGCCGCCGCCGCCGGCTTCCTCGAACCAGCTGCCGGGATTGCTGGAACCCGGCGCGGTCTCGCCGGAAATGCGGCCGCGGCGATCGACATGAGCGCCGCCGAGAACGAGAATCTTGCGCTTCACCGCGATGCTCCAGCCGCTCTTGTTTTAGCGAATCGTGCCTGCGGGAGATTCTCCGGCTGCCGATGCCCGGGCGCGCTAAGCCCTTGCTTCACATCGATAAAACAAAAGTAGAACACGTACTGATTTACCTTTTTCTTTCAACCGCTTGAACGCCTCTTGCGAAATGAGAACAAATCACGTACAAAATCGGCATCGGCGGCGACATTGCTAGAGCGGCTTCAATAACCTAAAGGTGGATCGAATGTCACAGAATACATTGCGGCTTGTAGAGGACAAATCGGTGGACAAAAGCAAGGCACTTGAAGCGGCACTCTCTCAGATCGAGCGGTCGTTCGGCAAGGGCTCGATCATGAAACTCGGCGCGAAGGACAGCGTCATCGAGGTCGAAACCGTATCGACGGGTTCTCTCAGCCTCGATATCGCGCTCGGCATCGGCGGTCTCCCGAAGGGTCGTATCATCGAAATTTACGGACCGGAAAGCTCCGGTAAGACGACGCTGGCGCTGCAGACAATCGCGGAAGCCCAGAAGAAGGGCGGCATCTGCGCCTTCGTCGACGCCGAACACGCGCTGGACCCGGTCTATGCACGCAAGCTTGGCGTCGATCTGCAGAACCTCTTGATCTCGCAGCCCGATACCGGTGAGCAGGCGCTCGAAATCACCGACACGCTGGTTCGCTCCGGCGCCGTCGACGTTCTCGTCGTCGACTCGGTCGCGGCGCTGACGCCGCGTGCCGAAATCGAAGGCGAAATGGGCGACAGCCTGCCGGGTCTTCAGGCCCGCCTGATGAGCCAGGCGCTGCGCAAGCTGACGGCCTCGATCTCGAAGTCGAACTGCATGGTGATCTTCATCAACCAGATCCGCATGAAGATCGGCGTCATGTTCGGTTCGCCTGAGACGACGACGGGCGGTAACGCGCTGAAGTTCTACGCCTCGGTTCGCCTCGACATCCGCCGTATCGGCGCGGTCAAGGAGCGCGAAGAGGTGATCGGCAACCAGACCCGCGTCAAGGTCGTCAAGAACAAGATGGCGCCTCCCTTCAAGCAGGTCGAATTCGATATCATGTATGGCGAAGGCGTTTCCAAGACCGGCGAGCTCGTCGATCTCGGCGTCAAGGCCGGCATCGTCGAGAAGTCGGGCGCCTGGTTCTCGTATAACAGCCAGCGCCTCGGCCAGGGCCGCGAGAATGCGAAGATCTTCCTGCGCGACAATCCGGATGTTGCCCGCGAGATCGAGACGTCGCTGCGCCAGAATGCCGGCCTGATCGCCGACCGCATTCTGCAGAACGGCGGACCGGATGCCAATGACGGCGACGGTGACGGCGAGCCCTGATCCTTTCCTGACAATTTGAGTGCCAGCCGGCCGCATTCGAGACCCGAATGCGGGCGGTTTCGTTTGCGGATGCCTGTATGCTCAAAGCTGTCTGGCGTTTGTCTGCTGGACAGTGGTTAATGCGGGCGATAAAAGCCACTGGATTTAAAGTTTTGACCTGCCGTGGGCAGCATTGAAGGGCATAGCATGAGCGGTGTGAATGATATCCGGTCGACCTTCCTCGACTATTTCAAGACCAACGGCCACGAAGTCGTGCCGTCGAGCCCGCTCGTGCCGCGCAACGACCCGACGCTGATGTTCACCAATGCCGGTATGGTGCAGTTCAAGAACGTCTTTACCGGTCTTGAGAAGCGTCCTTATTCGACGGCGGCGACGGCGCAGAAATGCGTGCGCGCCGGCGGCAAGCATAACGACCTCGACAATGTCGGCTATACTGCCCGCCATCACACCTTCTTCGAGATGCTCGGCAACTTCTCCTTCGGCGATTATTTCAAGGAACGGGCGATCGAGCTTGCCTGGAACCTGATCACCAAGGAATTCGGCATCGATGCCAAGCGCCTGCTGGTGACTGTCTATCACACCGACGACGAGGCTTTCGGCCTGTGGAAGAAGGTCGCCGGTCTTTCTGACGACCGGATCATCCGCATTCCGACCAGCGACAATTTCTGGGCGATGGGCGATACCGGCCCGTGCGGTCCGTGCTCGGAGATTTTCTACGACCACGGCGATCATATTTGGGGCGGCCCTCCCGGCTCGCCGGAAGAAGACGGCGACCGGTTCATCGAGATCTGGAACCTCGTCTTCATGCAGTACGAGCAGATCACTAAGGAAGAACGTGTCGACCTGCCGCGTCCGTCGATCGACACCGGCATGGGCCTCGAGCGCGTTGCGGCGCTGCTGCAGGGCAAGCATGACAATTACGACATCGACCTGTTCCGGGCGCTGATCGAAGCCTCGGAAGAGGCGACCGGCGTCAAGGCCGAAGGCGACCAGCGCGCCAGCCACCGGGTCATCGCCGACCATCTGCGGTCCTCCGCTTTCCTGATCGCCGACGGCGTTCTGCCGTCCGCAGAAGGCCGTGGCTATGTGCTTCGACGCATTATGCGCCGCGCCATGCGTCATGCAGAGTTGCTTGGCGCCCGCGAACCGCTGATGTGGAAGCTGCTGCCGGCACTGATCCAGCAGATGGGCCGGGCCTATCCGGAGCTGGTGCGCGCCGAAGCGCTGATCACCGAGACGCTGAAGCTTGAGGAAACCAAGTTCCGCACCACCCTGAAGCGCGGCCTGTCGCTGCTTTCGGATGCGACGACGACGCTTGGCAGGGGTGACATGCTCGACGGCGAGACGGCCTTCAAGCTTTACGACACCTACGGCTTCCCGCTCGACCTGACGCAGGATGCGTTGCGCGCCCGCGAAATCAGCGTCGATCTCAGCGGCTTCACCGATGCCATGGAGCGCCAGAAGGCCGAAGCGCGTTCGCATTGGGCCGGCTCCGGCGACAAGGCGACCGAAACCATTTGGTTCGAGTTGCGCGAAAAGCATGGCGCAAGCGAGTTTCTCGGTTATGCCACGGAGACGGCCGAAGGCGTCGTCCAGGCGATCGTCAAGGACGGTGCTGCCGTTGCTCAGGCCGCCAGCGGCGACAAGGTTCAGATCGTCGTCAACCAGACGCCGTTCTACGGCGAGTCCGGTGGCCAGGTCGGCGATGCCGGCATCATTTCGTCCGATCATGCCAAGATCGAGATCACCGATACGCAGAAGCGCGGCGAGGGTCTGTTCGTGCATATCGGCACGGTCGTCGAAGGCACGATCAAGGCCGGCGATGCCGTGGCCTTGACGGTCGATCATGCCCGTCGCTCGCAGATCCGCGCCAACCATTCGGCAACGCATCTGTTGCATGAGGCGCTGCGCGAGGTGTTGGGTACCCACGTAGCCCAGAAGGGATCGCTGGTCACACCCGACCGCCTGCGCTTCGACGTGTCGCATCCCAAGCCTATGTCGGCGGACGAGCTCAAGGTGGTCGAGGATATGGCCAACGAGATCATTCTGCAGAATTCACCGGTCACGACGCGTCTGATGAGCGTCGACGACGCCCGCGCCGAAGGCGCGATGGCGCTGTTCGGCGAGAAGTATGGCGACGAGGTGCGGGTGGTTGCCATGGGGCAGAGCCTGCACGGCGCCAAGACCGGAAAGCCGTATTCCATCGAACTGTGCGGTGGCACGCACGTGTCTGCCACAGGCGATATCGGACTGGTGCGCATCCTCGGCGACAGCGCGGTCAGCTCTGGCGTGCGCCGCCTCGAGGCGGTCACCGGCGAGGCGGCTCGCGCCTATCTCGCCGAGCAGGACGACCGGGTCAAGGCACTGGCCGGTGCGCTCAAGGTGCAACCGGGCGAGGTGCTGTCGCGTGTCGAAGCACTCATGGATGAGCGCCGCAAGCTGGAGAAGGAACTGGCCGATGCCAAGCGCAAGCTTGCCATGGGCGGCGGGCAGGGCGGCTCGGAAGACGCCGTTCGCGACGTGGCCGGCGTCAAGTTCCTCGGCAAGGCAATTTCGGGTATCGATCCGAAGGACCTCAAGGGTCTGGCCGACGACGGCAAGGCGAGCCTCGGTTCCGGCGTCGTGACGCTGATCGGCGTCTCCGAAGACGGCAAGGCGAGCGCAGTCGTCGCCGTTACCGAAGATCTGGTCGGCCGCTTCAGCGCCGTCGATCTCGTCCGCATCGCCTCTGCCGCGCTCGGCGGTAAGGGCGGCGGCGGCCGTCCCGACATGGCGCAGGCCGGCGGTCCGGATGGGGCGAAGGCCGACGAGGCGATCGAGGCTGTTGCCGCGGCACTTGCCGGCTGATCGATAAAGGCCCGGAGGGCAGGAGGTTCTCGATGAAGGTCCACCGCTCTCCGGCCAAGATGATCGGTCTTGCCTTTCTCTCGCTGCTCATGACAGCGCTCGCGCTTTTTGTCGGCTTCACCGGCTATCAGAAGGAAGGCGCGGGCGGTTTTCCTGTTTTCATCGGCATTATCGGTGGCCTGTTTTTCCTGATCGCCTTCATAGCGATCGCCTGGAAGGCTTTCGATCGCCGCCCGGTTCTGGATTTTTCCGACGAGGGCCTGCTGGCAACCGAGGTTGCGCCGGAACGCATTGCCTGGCGCGATCTGCTGGCGGTGCGCGTCTTCCAGCTTCACAAGCAGCGTTTCATCGAACTTCAGGTGACACCGGGGGCGTCCGCCGCTCTGACGCTTTCGCGCATGGTGCGGCTCAACAATCGTGCGCTTGGAAAATCCAACGAATATCTGACGCTCTCGACAAGCGGCCTCGACCGTTCCGTCGAGGAGATCTTTTCGCTGATCCAGCAGCGGGCAGAGGCGGCGCGCCAGAGCTGAGCGCGCCGCAATCCGTTTCAGTTCCTCGACTGCAGAGCAAGCCGGCAGGCGAGCCCGGTGAAGACGGTCGCCAGAGCGTATTGCGGCAGCCGTGGAAACCGGCGCATCGCCTTGAGGCGATTGCGTATCTGGTTGCCGAGCAGGATCACCGCACCATTCACCGCAAAGCCAATGATGTTGAGGATGCTTGCAAGTACGAGCATCTGGCTTGCCATCGAACCGGCATTCGGAAGGATGAACTGCGGAAAGAGGGCGAGCACGAAGAGCGCCATCTTCGGATTGAGCAGGTTCGTCGCCAGGCCCGTCGTGAAGATGCGGATGCTGGATATCCTCTGCGCTGTCGATGTGGGCTCGAAGGCGGTCGCCTGCGAGCGGATCGTCTTGTAGGCGAGGTAGAGAAGGTAGGCGCAGCCCGCCAAGCGGACGGCCTCATAGGCGGCGGGGACGGTGACGAAGAGCTGCGACAGGCCGAAGGCGGCGGCGAGCGCGTGGCAATAGGTGCCGGCGGCAATTCCAGCATAGGTGAGAAAGCCCGCGGCGCGGCCTTGGCTGATGCTGCGCGAGGCGATCAGCAGCATGTCGGGTCCGGGCGTCGCGGTCAGCACCAGGGCTGCGGCGGCAAAGAGCATGAGTGTTGAAAAATCCGGCATTATGAAATCCTCTTGGGTTCGAGCCGGAATTCCGGTCTATCAAGATTCGCGGGCCGCGCAAGTCCGCAGGATTTGTCAAATCGGTCTATGCTTTCCTGCAGCCGATCGATTTGCATGAGGTTTGACATGAACGGGCAAACGGCTTGGTCTCTCTATGAAAACCGCCTCCAGCGGGTTTCGGCCTATATCTACGACCACCTCGACGAGGAGCTGGATATGGCGCGGCTGGCCGATATCGCCTGCATGTCGAGCTATCACTGGCACAGGATCTATCGCGCGATTCATGGCGAGACGCTGGCGGCCACCGTCAAGCGGCTGCGGCTGCATCGCGCGGCGGGCGATATCGTCCGCACCGATCTTGATATCAGCGAGATTGCGAAGCGATCGGGCTATCCCAATCTCCAGTCTTTCAACCGGATCTTCAAATCGGTCTATGGCATGCCGCCGGCACGCTACCGGAAAGAGGGAAGCCACACAGTCTTCCAACCTCCGCTGCCAGGAAAGGCAACAGCCATGTTTGACGTGACCTTGAAGACCATCGAGCCGATCGACCTGATCGGCGTGCCGCATCGCGGCTCCTACATGCAGATCGGCAAGGCCTTCGAGACGCTGTTAGGAACGCTGCATGCCCGGGGGCTGGCGAAACCCGACATGCGGATGATCGGCGTCTATTTCGATGATCCCGATATCGTTCCGGCCGACGAGCTGCGTTCGATCGCCTGCGTTGCCGGCGGCGCGGATATCGCAGCCGATCCGCCGTTCGAGCGCCGGCGGATCGATGGCGGCGAATATGCGGTTCTGCGCCACAAGGGACCCTATGCCGATATGCACAGGGCTTATCAGTGGCTCTATGGCGAGTGGCTGCCGGTTTCCGGCCGGCAGCTGCGCGATGCCCTGATGTTCGAGGATTATCTCAACAATCCGCGCGATACGGCGCCGACCGGATTGCTGACGGATATCTACATGCCGCTAGTATGAGGCGGCCTGCGGCATGCCCTTCAACGCTTCGTCGTCGATTGCGGCGGCGCGTTTGTAGGCCTCACGGCTGGTGACGCGGCCGAGATAATCGGCAAAGGCCGGCCGCTTTTCGATGGAGCCGAAATTCAAGCCCCAGCTGACATGCGAGCCGACATAGACATCGGCGGCGGTGAAGCGGTCGCCGGCGATATAGGGCGTCTCGGTCACTGCTTTTTCGAGCGTGTCCATGACATCGCCGAAGCTGCCATATCCGACGCTGCGGGCCTTGTCGGCGGGGGTGACGACGCCGAGCATGCGGATGGTGACGACCGATTCCAGCGGGCCTGCGGCAAAGAACATCCAGCGGTAATAGGAGCCGCGCTCTTGCGGGCGCGGCGCCAGTTCGTTCTCAGGGAAGGTATCGGCGAGGTAAGCGCAGATCGCGGCGCATTCGGTGACGACAGTGCCGTTATGGCGGATCGCCGGCACCTTGCCCATCGGGTTGACCGAGAGATAATCCTCGCCCTTCATTGTGCCGCCGAAGGTCAGGATTTCGGTGCGGTAGGGAACACCTGTTTCCTCCAGCATCCAGCGGGCAATGCGCCCGCGCGACATCGGGTTCGTGTAGAATACCAGCTCTTCTGTCATGACCTCTCCTTCTCCATTGTCGATATCTGGCGCAGGCCAGCGATGCGGCAATGTCTAGAGGAGGCTGCTGCCAGATTCTGTCAGCAGTCAGAGCTGCTTGCGGTATTGGATGAAGCCGGAGCGCTCGGCGATCTGGTCGTAGAGGCGGCGTGCCCGCTCGTTGCTCTCGTGCGTCATCCAGTAGAGCCGGCCGGCGCCATTCTCGCGCGCCAGATCGGCGACACGCTCGATCAGTGCGGCGCCGGTGCCAAGCCCGCGCTGGTCTGCCTCGACATAGAGATCCTGCAGGTAGCAGGTCCATTTCGGCAGCCATGTCGAGCGATGGAAGATCGCGTGGACGATACCCTTCAGCGTGCCGTCATCGTCAAAGGCGCCGAAGGCATGCATCGGCTCGTTTGCGGCGTGGAAGCGCGCCCAGGTGAGATCGGTGGTCTCAGGCGGAATGACGACTTCGTAGAAACTCTGATAGCCCTTCCACAGCGGCTCCCATGCAGCGCGGTCGGAAAGCGTGAGCAGGCGGATCGTCGTCATGTGCTGTTCCCTTGTTGTTGAAATGAAAACGGCGGGAAGATCCCGCCGTTCTGCTGTTTGCTATTGCTGGCCGCCTCAGGCGCCCATGGCCTTCTGCAGGTTCTCGTCGATCTTGTCGAGGAAGGCAGTGGTGGAGAGCCAGGGCTGATCCGGGCCGATCAGCAGCGCCAGGTCTTTGGTCATGAAGCCGGCTTCGACGGTGTCGACGCAGACCTTTTCCAGCGTCGAGGCGAACTTTGCGAGTTCGGCGTTGTCGTCGAGCTTGGCGCGGTGTGCGAGGCCGCGGGTCCAGGCGAAGATCGAGGCGATCGAGTTCGTCGAGGTTTCCTGACCCTTCTGGTGCTGGCGGTAGTGGCGGGTAACCGTGCCGTGAGCGGCTTCGGCTTCGACCGTCTTGCCATCCGGCGTGAGGAGAACCGAGGTCATCAGGCCGAGCGAACCGAAGCCCTGGGCAACCGTGTCGGACTGGACGTCGCCGTCGTAGTTCTTGCAGGCCCAGACGTAGCCGCCGGACCACTTGAGAGCCGAAGCGACCATGTCGTCGATCAGGCGGTGTTCGTAGGTGATGCCGAGTTCCTTGAACTGATCCTGGAATTCAGCTTCGTAGACTTCCTGGAAGATGTCCTTGAAGCGGCCGTCATAGGCCTTCAGGATGGTGTTCTTGGTCGACAGGTAGACCGGCCACTTGCGCATCAGGCCGTACATCATCGAGGCGCGGGCGAATTCGCGGATCGACTCGTCGAGGTTGTACATCGCCATGGCAACGCCGGAACCGGGGGCGTCGAAGACGTCCTTCTCGATGACAGTGCCGTCTTCGCCGACGAACTTGATGGTCAGCTTGCCCTTGCCCGGGAATTTGAAGTCGGTGGCGCGGTACTGGTCGCCGAAAGCGTGACGGCCGACGACGATCGGCTTGGTCCAGCCCGGAACGAGGCGCGGAACGTTCTGGCAGATGATCGGCTCGCGGAAGATGACGCCGCCGAGGATGTTGCGGATCGTGCCGTTCGGGCTCTTCCACATCTGCTTGAGGTTGAATTCCTTGACGCGGTCTTCGTCCGGGGTGATCGTCGCGCACTTGATGCCGACGCCGTGCTTCTTGATGGCGTTGGCGGCGTCAACGGTGACCTGGTCGTTGGTGGCGTCGCGGTTTTCGACAGAGAGGTCGAAATAGTCGATTTCGAGGTCGAGATACGGATGGATCAGCTTGTCCTTGATAAGCTGCCAGATGATGCGCGTCATTTCATCGCCGTCGAGATCGGCGACGGGGTTAGCGACCTTGATCTTTTTCATGTATCTGCCTCGTAAGCTTGATGGGGACTGGGTCCCGTGGCGGGTGATTTCTAAAATCCCGAGGGCTATAGCATTGTGTGCCCGGAACGCAAAGCCGCAAGCGCCCCCGAAAGCGGATTTTGGGCCCCATTGCCAAGCGCGCGAATTCGGCTAGTGTCCGCGGCAATTGCTTCGTTAACGGACATTTCATCATGAAGACGATTGCCTTGCTGATCGCCGGTTTGGCCGGCCTGCCGACGCTCGCAACTGCCGCCGATATTCCGGCGCCGGTTCAGGAAATCATGGACGCGACGGTCAACAACTGGTCGGGCGACGACATCGAGTGGGTCGACATTTTCGATGCGGCAAAACTCGACAAGCTCTACAGCAAGGATTTCGCCGCGAAGTATCGCGAAGCGGCCAAACATCCGGCCGTCGACGACGGCATTTCGCCCTTCGATTACGATGTGATCATCAATGGCCAGGACGCTTGCCCGCTCGAGGATCTGAAGCTGACGCCGCAGAAGACGGCCGAGGGCGAGGACGAAGTCGTCGTCTCGTTCCGGAAGATGGGCTGCGCCGATGGCGACGAGGCGAAGGCGGTCTCGACCGTGCGTTTCGAGATGGTGACCGAGGACGGCAAGCCTGTCGTCGACGACATCATGCTGCAGGATGACGAAACCAAGGAGACGAGCTCACTGAAATCGACGATGGACGAGATCGCCAAACATTAGGCGCCGTCAGCCGTTTGATTTTGGCCTTTGCGGCGGTATCTCCGGGTAGCGCATCTTTCGAGATTCCGGTGCGTGAGGGCTTATCTGTTGTTTTCGGGTTTCGATCTTCGCGACTGGCTGCTTGCCAACGATCCGGCGCTGTCGCGCTTGCGGATCGCATCGCGCGTGACACTGACGATCGTCATCTCCTTCGCGATCCTGTTTGCCATCCACCTCTTCGCCGTGCCGCTGCCGACGGCGTCCTACGGTCTCGGTATCCTGCTCTCGATCGAGGGTGGGGTTGCCGTGCGCGACAAGGGCAATGCGCAGCAGCTGGTCACCCGGCTGCTTGGCTGTGTCGCCAGTCTGGTGGTGGTCGGGGTCGCGGCGGCGCTGGAGGGCCACCGGGTTCTCTCGGACCTTGCCTTTCTCGTGGTGATCTTCCTGGCGGCGTCCGCCCGCGTCTTCGGGGCGCGCGGCTTTGCGATCGGCATGTTCGCCTTCACCTCCTATTTCATGGGCGCCTATTTCCAGCCTGATATTGCGGAACTGCCGCTGGTGGCGGTCGGCCCCGTCGTTGCGGCGCTGACGGGGCATGTCATGCGCGTCATGGTCATGCCCGAGGATTGGCGCCGCGACCTTCTGCGATCGCTGGAGAGCGTGCAGGGCAGGGTGAACCAGATCCTGTTCAAGCTCGCGGCCCTCGCATCCGAAGGGAAAGTCGCCGAGCATGATCGCCGGGAACTGCGGGTGCTGGAGGAACGGCTGAAGGAAGTCGTGCTGATGGCGGAAAGCTTCATTCCGCGCCCGGCCGGCGGCGTGTTCGACAAGGGCGGCGACCCGGCGGCGGAACTGGCGATCCGGCTCTTCGATCTGCACCTTGCCGCCGAAAGCGCCATCGTTCTCAGCCTGCAGAGTGTTCCGGATTTCGCTCTCGTTCACGCCATTATCGAGGGCCGGCACAGGGGGCTCGATGAAGACAGGGACGCATCGCCCGATGCGGCAGCGGAGACGCGCCGGGCGCTCTTCTGGCTCGGCGAAACGAAATGTCACTTGGGGGAGACAATAGCTGAGGCGCGGCTGACCAATTTTGCCGGGATACTGCCCGCGGAGGACCAGGCTACCGCCACCGGGATCGACTTCTCGCTCAACAATCCGCAAATCAGGTCGACGCTGCAGATCACGTTGGCGGCCGCGCTGGCGATGAGCCTCGGTCTGCTCCTGTCGCGCGAGCGGTGGTTCTGGGCCGTGCTGGCCTCGTTTCTGGTGTTCACCAATACCAATTCGCGCGGCGATACCGCGATGAAGGCGCTGCAGCGCTCGCTCGGCACGCTGTTCGGTATTGCGATCGGTCTTGGTCTGGCAACGCTGATCGGCAGCGAGGATGCAGTCGGTATCCCGGTCGCCATCGTCTGTATCTTCCTCGCTTTCTACTTCCTGCAGATTTCCTATGCGACGATGACCTTCTTCATCTCGATCGTGCTCTGCCTTGTCTACGGGATGACCGGAGCGCTGACCGTCGATCTGTTGGCGCTGCGCTTCGAGGAGACGCTAATCGGCGCGATTGCCGGGACGGCGGTTGCCTTTCTCGTGTTCCCGGCGCGCACCCGCGGCGCGCTCGATGCGGCCCTCCGGAAATGGTTCGATGCACTCGACGCGCTGCTTGCCGCCACCGTGGACGGGAAGCCGCGCTATGAGCTGATCGGTCTGTCGCAGACTCTCGATGCGGCCTATCGGGATGTGACGGTTGCGGCGCGGCCACTCGGCTCCACCTGGTCTGTCGTGACGCGGCCGGGACCCATCCGCCAGACGCTGGCGATCTTCCTGTCGGGGACCTATTGGGCGCGGATCGTCGCGAGTTCGCTTGGTGGCAATATGGGTGCCGACGACCACGAACAGATCGTTGCTGCGCTGAGACAGGCGCGGGCGCGGATCGCCGAGATCGCGCCTCGCGGCTCCGAGTGCTTCTTCGTCGAGCGGCAGTCGCCGTCATCCGCGGCACGCAATCTGCCGATATCGGCTGAGGGTTCGCGGCTGGGCGTCGAGATGATCGGTGGCGTGCTCGATCGGCTCTATCCGGCCGCATAAGTCTTGCCGTTTGCTGCCAGCGGGGCTATTCCGGCTCGAAAGCAAGGACGGCGTATATGGCAGGCACAAACAGCGAGCGGGAACTTCTGACCGAGGGACCGGCGATCATTCTGGTCGAACCGCAGATGGGCGAGAATATCGGCATGGTGGCACGCGCCATGGCGAATTTCGGCCTTTCGGAGCTCCGGCTCGTCAATCCGCGCGATGGCTGGCCGAACGAGCGGGCGCAGGCAACGGCGTCCAAGGCCGATCACGTCATCGAGGCTACCAAGGTTTACGACACACTGGAACAGGCGATTGCCGATCTCAATTTCGTCTATGCGACGACGGCGCGCGAACGCGACGGTTTCAAGCCGGTACGCTCTCCTGTCGTCGCGGCGGAAACCTTGCGGACGAAATTTCGGGCAGGCGAGGGCACCGGCATCCTCTTCGGCCGCGAGCGCTGGGGCCTCACCAACGAGGAAGTGGCGCTGGCCGACGAGATCGTCACCTTCCCTGTCAATCCCGCCTTTGCCTCGCTGAACATCGCCCAGGCGGTGTTGCTGATGTCCTATGAGTGGATGAAGTCGGGCATGGAGGATCTCTCCGACGTGCCGTTCCAGGCTATGGAGCAGACGCAGTCGACCAAGGAGCAGCTGTTCGGCTTCTTCGACCAGCTCGAGGAAGCGCTGGAAGCGCGCAATTATTTCCATCCGCCCGCGAAAAAGCCCAAAATGGTGGACAACCTCAGGGCCGTCCTCTCCCGCCGCGCTTTCACGGAACAGGAAATCAGCGTGCTGCGCGGCGTAATCTCCTCCCTCGACCGTTTCTCGCGGCAATATCCGCGCGGAAGCCGGTCTCCCGCAGTTGCCAAGGAACAGCCGAAAGATGACGTCAGCGGCGAATGAGCTGAAACCGGTCCTGGTCTTCGATTCCGGTATCGGGGGCCTGACCGTGCTGCGCGAGGCGCGCGTGCTGATGCCCGAGCGCGGCTTCATCTATGTCGCCGACGATGCCGGATTTCCCTATGGCGGCTGGGAAGAGCAGGCCTTGAAGGAGCGCGTCATAGCGCTTTTCGGTAAACTGCTGAATGACTATGACCCTGAAGTGTGCATCATCGCCTGCAACACGGCCTTCACGCTTGTCGGCGCCGATCTCAGGGCGGCCTTTCCGCAGATGACCTTTGTCGGCACCGTGCCGGCGATCAAGCCCGCGGCGGAGCGTACGCGCTCCGGTCTGGTCTCCGTGCTGGCGACGCCCGGAACGGTCAAGCGCGCCTATACGCGCGACCTGATCCAGTCCTTCGCGCAGCAATGCCACGTTCGTCTCGTCGGTTCGGAAAATCTGGCGCGGATGGCGGAGGCCTATATTCGCGGCGAGACGGTTTCGGATGCGGCCGTGACCAGCGAGATCGAGCAGTGTTTCGTCGAGAAGGATGGGCACAAGACCGATATCGTCGTGCTCGCCTGCACGCATTATCCGTTCATGGCCAATCTTTTCCGTAGGCTCGCGCCCTGGCCAGTCGACTGGCTCGATCCGGCCGAGGCGATTGCGCGACGTGCCCGCAGCCTGGTGCCGCAGGTGGCCGGCGCCGTTCACCCTGACAATTTCGACTTTGCCGTCTTCACGTCGGGCAATCCCGATTTCGCGACGGCGCGGCTGATGCAGGGTTTCGGCCTCAGCACGCGATAGGTGATCCGCGCTTTCCTTAGGCGTGGCAATGACGCAGATTTGTCGATGGGGAATCAGAAGCGGCGCCTTCCGCCTCTGAGAATGAAGGGATGCGCGCCGTGCCGCTTCAAAGACTTGTCATGCTGATTTTCTTCCTGCAGCCGATCGCCTTCGGGGCATGGCTGCCGCGCATCCCGGATGTGCAGGCGAAGCTGAACCTCGGCACCGCGGATCTCGCGATCGCGCTTCTCGGCCTGCCGATCGGTACGCTGCTGACCCTGTCTTTCGCCGGCCGCGTCGTCTCACGCATCGGGGGACGGGCGGCGATCATCTATGGCTTCGTCTTCTTTCTTGCCGTCGTTTCGCTTCCGGCCTTCGCGCCGACTGTGACGCTTCTGTTCTTCTCGCTGATGATCCTCGGTGTGGCACTCTCGACCGTCGAACTCGGCATGAATGTTGAGGCTGACCTGACCGAGAAGGTGACCGGGCTGATCATCATGAGCCGCTCGCACGGCTTCTGGAGCCTCGGCATCATGTTCGGCAGCCTGCTCGGCGCCGGTGCGATTGCCATCGGCGCGCCGCCGCATTGGTCGATCCTCGCCATTGCTGTCGTCGTGCTGCCGATTGCGCTCTTCGTCAGCACCCGGCTGCCGAAACTGCCGGAAAGTCACCATGCGGAGACCGCCGCGACTTACCGCTTCAAGCTGCCCGGTCTGGCGCTTATCGGCATCTGCGCCTTCGTCTTTGGCGTGACGATGACCGAGGGCGCGATTGCCGACTGGTCGGCGGTCTATCTTCGCGATGTCTTCGGCTCCGAGGGCGCGCAGATGGGGCTGGGCTATTCCGTCTTCGCCTTCATGGTGGCGGCGGGCCGCTTCAGCGGCGATTACATGAAGGGCCGGTTCGGGCCTGTGGCGATCGCGCGCGGATGCGGCATTGCCTCGCTTGCCGGGATGCTGATCATCCTGGTGGCGCCAGCGCCGCCCTTTGCGCTCCTCGGCTTCGCGGCGATCGGCGTCGGCGTCTCCGTCGGTTTTCCGCTCGCTGTGACGGCGGCTGCGGCGCTGACCGATCGCCCGGCGGCTGCGAGCCTGGCGATCCTGTCCTTCGTGGCGCTTCTCGGCTTTCTCGTCGGGCCGCCGATCATCGGTTTCATCGGTGAATATTGGGGCTTGCGGATCGGGCTTGCGGTGCTGATGGTGCCGCTGTTCGTCAGCCTGATCTTCACGCATATGCTGACGCCACGCGCTACCGAGAATAGCGGCCGGCTGGTCGAGCGCGAGGCCGTCTGACCGCTCGCGTCTTTCTGTGGGTTTTTGCGCCAAACGGGTAACAATCGCGGCGGCGAATATGCTAGACACGCCGGTGAAATCTTAAGGGGAATCAGACTTGCAGGTTGGCATCGATATGGGAACGGCGTCCGGCAGCAGCCCGGCGACACTCGATATCGAGGAGCTGCTGGCAACGCGCCTACTCGTCCAGGGCAATTCCGGCTCCGGCAAATCGCATCTTCTGCGACGCCTGCTTGAGCAATCCGCCCAATGGGTTCAGCAGGTGATCATCGATCCCGAAGGCGACTTCGTGACGCTCAGCGACCGTTTCGGCCATATTGTCGTCGATGGCGAGCGCACCGAGGCAGAGCTTGCCGGCATCGCCAACCGCATCCGCCAGCACCGCGTCTCCTGCGTGCTGACGCTCGAGGGCCTTGATATCGAGCAGCAGATGCGCGCTGCGGCTGCCTTCCTCAACGGCATGTTCGATGCCGACCGCGAATATTGGTATCCGGTTCTCGTCGTCGTCGACGAAGCGCAGATGTTCGCGCCCTCCGTCGGCGGCGATGTCTCGGAAGACGCGCGCAAGATGTCGCTCGGCGCGATGACCAACCTGATGTGCCGCGGCCGCAAGCGCGGTCTGGCGGGCGTCATCGCCACGCAGCGTCTGGCAAAGCTTGCGAAGAACGTCGCGGCCGAAGCCTCGAACTTCCTGATGGGCCGCACCTTCCTCGATATCGACATGGCGCGCGCCGCCGATCTTCTCGGCATGGACCGGCGCCAAGCGGAAATGTTCCGTGACCTCAAGCGTGGCAATTTCGTCGCCCTCGGTCCGGCGCTGTCTCGCCGTCCACTGCCGATCCAGATCGGCAATGTCGAGACCTCGGCGCGTTCGTCGAGCCCGAAGCTGATGCCGCTGCCGGATGCGCCGCAGGATGTCGAGGACCTGATCTTCACGCCGGATCCGGAAGAGTTCCAGCGGCCGCTCGTTCGCCGCGCGGCGCCCGCGCCGCGCCCGACCACCGATATCCTTGCCGAGCTGTCGCGCTCGGCGCCCGCCGCAGTCCCGGCGCCTTCCGAGCCGCGCTCCAGCCAGCCGGAACTGTCCGCCGAGGAGCGCGAGGAACGTCTGTCCGGCGTTCTCTCCGAAATTCTCGACGATCCCTCGTCGGGCTTCCGCACGGATTCGGTACTCTATCAGGAATTCCTGGTGCGTCTGCGCATGCGCCGCGTTCCCGGTCCGCCGCTGTCGCTGCAGGACTTCCGCCGCCGCGTGGCCGTATCGCGCTCGGGCGTCGATCCCGAAATGGCGGCCAGCGAAGGCTGGGCCACGGCGCTCTCGCTGTCGAATGGCGTGACCGACGATCTGCAGGGCGTGTTCCTGATGATGGCGAAGGCCGCGCTCGGCGGCGAACCATGCCCGTCTGACGCCCGCATCGCCCGCGCCTACGGCACCCATTCCGCCCGCCGCGCCCGCCGTCTGCTCGGCTATTTCGAAGAACAGGGCCTGATCGTCGTCCATACGGATTTCACCGGCAAGCGCATCGTCGCTTTCCCTGACCTACAGGCTGAGACCGCGCCGGGTTCGGCTGACGCGCCTGACGACGATGCGCTGAAGAGCGCTGCCGAGTAGGGCTTTCAAACCCAGCTCTGAATGACTTCCGGGCTGGCGTGGATGCAGGTCAGTTCCAGCCGTGTCGTACCGACATTCTTGAAGCAGTGGGGTGTCTCGGCGTTGACGACGACGATGTCGCCGGGGTTGGGGTCTAGGGTCTCTTCGCCGACGGTGAAGCGCGCCTGTCCCGAGCGGACGATCCACATTTCGGTATAGGGATGGACATGCAGGGCAGGGCCTTGGCCCGGCTCGTTGTCTATGAGGAAGATCGAGACCGGTGCGCCGAACGCGCCGCCCTCGAAAAGGATGGTGCGGTTCGGAAACTGTTTCTGATTTTCGCGGCTGATGACGTGGAACATGATTTCCTCCCTTGGAACCTGCGCCAGACTTCGCTATCAATTTATCTTAGTGAGAAGATAATCCAATTTATCTTCTCGTCAAGATAAATTGGATTTGACCATGACGACCGAAGACCATGTCGACCGCCTGCGCGCGCTCTGGGCCCAGGAACTGCCGGATCTCGATACGACGCCGATGAGCATTCTCGGCCGCATCTACCGGCTGTCCAATCTGGTGAGGCCGTCGATCGAGGCGACCTTTGCGGAGTTCGATCTCGATCGCGGCGAGTTCGATGTGATCGCGACGGTCCGCCGGTCCGGGCCGCCTTACCGGATGATCCCGACGGAGCTTTACCGTCACCTGATGATCTCTTCCGGCGGGCTGACGCACAGGCTCGATCGGCTGGAGAAGGCTGGGCTGGTCACGCGCGAACGCTCGGATCAGGACAAGCGCAGTTTCGTCGTGGTATTGACTGCCGAGGGTATGCGCCGCGCCGAGGCTGCCTTCCGTGAGGACATGGGCCGGGAGCTGCGTTTGCTCGATGCCCTCGATGAAGGGGAGCGCCGGGCGTTGTCCGGTCTGCTGCGCAAGCTTGCGGGTTCGCTCGAGCCGGCCGAAGGCGAGGCGCCGGCGGCAGATTCCGTTTGACAATCCCGTGACTTATCCATAAAGACCGCGCCAGCACCGGGCAGCAATGTCCGGTGTTTCATTTGACATGTCCCGTGGATTCATCCCGTTCGCGTAATGGTTTGGTCCTGTCGGGCTTTCGAGAGAAAGCCAAAGGAGGGCGTGTTTCCTTCGCGCGGTTTGGCAACAGACCGTTCTAACACTCTGAAAGGAAATACGATGAGCAAGCGCGAATCGTCCAAGTACAAGATTGACCGCCGTATGGGCGAAAACATCTGGGGCCGTCCTAAGTCCCCGGTGAACCGCCGCGAATACGGCCCGGGCCAGCATGGTCAGCGCCGCAAGGGCAAGCTCTCTGACTTCGGTGTGCAGCTGCGCGCCAAGCAGAAGCTGAAGGGCTACTACGGTGACCTGCGCGAAAAGCAGTTCCGTGCGATCTTCGACGAAGCCAACCGCCGCAAGGGTGACACTTCGGAAAACCTGATCGGTCTTCTGGAGTCCCGTCTCGACGCGATCGTTTATCGCGCCAAGTTCGTCCCGACCGTTTTCGCTGCCCGCCAGTTCGTGAACCACGGCCACGTGACCGTGAACGGCGTCCGCGTCAACATCGGTTCTTACCGTTGCAAGGCCGGCGACGTCATCGAAGTTCGCCAGAAGTCGAAGCAGCTCGTAACGGTTCTGGAATCCATCTCTCTCGCTGAGCGTGATGTTCCTGACTACATCGAAGTTGATCACAACAAGATGGTTGCGACCTTCGCACGCGTTCCTTCGCTCTCCGACGTTCCGTACCCGGTCGTCATGGAGCCGCATCTGGTGGTCGAATTCTATTCGCGTTAATCGCGAGGCGTTTTCGCATACGGAAAAGCCGCCTCACAGGGCGGCTTTTTTGTTCTCTGGAGGGAAGTCATGGTGGATTTGCAGGCCGTCCTCGACAGCATCTACAAGGAACTGACGCCGCGGATCGGCGAGGGCAAGGTTGCGGATTACATTCCCGAGCTCGCCAAGATCGATCCCAACCAGTTCGCAATGACGATCGCCACCACGGACGGCAAGATTTACAGCGTCGGCGACGCTGCCGTAGCCTTCTCCATCCAGAGCATTTCCAAGGTCTTCATGCTGACGCTGGCGCTCGGCAAGGTGGGCGAGAGCCTGTGGAAGCGCGTCGGCCGCGAGCCGTCGGGCTCGGCCTTCAATTCCATCGTCCAGCTGGAACACGAAAGCGGTATCCCCCGCAATCCCTTCATCAATGCCGGCGCCATTGCCGTCACCGATGTCGTCATGGCCGGCCATGCGCCGCGCGAGGCGATCGGCGAGCTGCTGCGCTTCGTGCGCTATCTCGCGGACGACGAATCCGTCACCATCGACGAGAAGGTGGCGCGCTCGGAAACGCAGACGGGCTACCGCAATTTCGCGCTCGCCAATTTCATGCGCGCCTACAAGAATATCGATCATCCGGTCGAGCATGTGCTCGGCGTCTATTTCCATCAATGCGCGCTGTCGATGACCTGCGAGCAGCTGGCTCGCGCCGGGCTGTTCCTGGCGGCGCGCGGCAGCAACCCGGTCACCGGCCATTCCGTCGTTTCGCCGAAGCGGGCGCGGCGCATCAATGCGATGATGCTGATGTGCGGCCATTACGACGGATCGGGCGATTTCGCCTACCACGTCGGCCTTCCCGGCAAGAGCGGCGTCGGCGGCGGTATCTTTGCGGTGGCGCCCGGGATCGCCTCGATCGCCGTCTGGTCTCCGGGCCTCAACAAGGTCGGCAATTCGCAGCTTGGCGCCGTGGCGCTGGAAATGCTGGCGGCGCGCACCGGCTGGTCGGTTTTCGGCGATTGATGCTGTGTCCTGCCGCTGCTTTCTGCTAAGGCAGATCAACTGACGATCCGGAAGAGACGATGAATATCGCTGCCAACATTGCCGACGCCCTCGATGAAACCACCGACGACGGTGGTATCGCTCACGCGCTGTTTGCCGATGCGCCGCGCTCGGTCTCGTTCAACAAGCTCCGCAAGCGTCTGCTGCGCAATGTGCGCCAGGCATTCGACGATTTCGATATGCTGAAGGGCCAGAAGCGCTGGCTGATCGGCGTTTCCGGCGGCAAGGACTCCTATGGCCTGCTCGCTCTCTTGCTCGATCTGCAGTGGCGCGGCCTGCTGCCGGTGGAGCTGGTCGCCTGCAATCTCGACCAGGGCCAGCCGAACTTCCCGAAGCATATCCTGCCGGAATACCTGAGCGGTATCGGCGTCAAGCACCGGATCGAGTATCGCGATACCTATTCGATCGTGAAAGAGAAGGTGCCGGAGGGGGCGACCTATTGCTCGCTCTGTTCGCGTCTTCGCCGCGGCAATCTCTACCGGATCGCCAAGGAGGAGGGCTGCGATGCGCTGGTGCTCGGCCATCACCGAGAGGACATCCTCGAAACTTTCTTCATGAATTTCTTCCATGGCGGGCGCCTTGCCTCCATGCCGGCGAAGCTGCTCAACGATGAGGGCAACCTCATGGTTCTGCGACCGCTGGCCTATTGCGCCGAAGACGACATGGCGAAGTTCGCTTCTGCCATGCAGTTTCCGATCATTCCCTGCGATCTCTGTGGTTCGCAGGACGGCCTGCAGCGCAATGCGATGAAGGATATGCTCGCCGATATCGAGCGGCGCATGCCCGGCCGTAAGGATACGATGCTCAGGGCACTCGCCCACGTGAACCCGTCGCATCTTCTCGATCCCAAGCTTTTCGACTTTTCGTCCCTGATGGTCACCGAACCGTCATCGAAGAGCGAGTAACTGGGCGGACGCCCGAAACAGGAACATGCCATGACCTCGAAAGTTGATGTAACGACGCTCTCCGATCTCCTCCGGCGGGCGGCGAAGGCCGAGATATTGCCGCGCTTCCGCCGGCTGGGCGCCGGTGACGTGCGCGCCAAGTCGGAAGCGACCGATCTGGTGACGGAGGCCGATGAGCAGGCCGAACGGATGATCAAGGCCGAGGCTGCAAAGCTCTGGCCCGAAGCGCTGTTCATCGGCGAGGAATCGGTCGCCGCCGATCCGGCGCTGCTCGACCGCCTCGAGGGTGCCGATCTCGCGATCATCGTCGATCCCGTCGATGGCACGTTCAATTTCGCGTCGGGCATCCCGGCCTTCGGCGTCATGGCCTCCGTCGTCTCAAAGGGCGAGACCGTGGCCGGCATCATCTACGATCCGATGGGCGACGACTGGGTGCTGGCGGAGAAGGGCAGCGGTGCCTGGCTGAAGCGGCCGGATGGCGAGACGGAGCGGCTGAAAGTTGCCGAGCCCGTGGAGCTCGGCCAGATGGTCGGAATGGCGTCGACCGGTTTCTTCGCCAAGGAGAAGCGCGCTGAAATCCTCGCCAATCTCGCCAAGGTGCGCTTCCTCGCCAACTATCGCTGCGCGGCGCATGAATACCGCACCTTCGCGTCAGGCCATGTGCACTATCTCTCGTACAACAAGCTGATGCCGTGGGATCACCTGGCGGGGACATTGATCTCCCAGGAAGCCGGCGCCTATGCTGCCCGTTTCGACGGCTCGCCCTATCTGCCGCACCATGTCGACGGCGGGCTGCTGATCGCACCGGACAAGGCGTCGTGGGAGTTGCTGCGGAAAGAGGTCTTCACCGCCTAAGTTGGTGAAGGCGCAAGTTTCGGTCCAGCCCGGATAGATAGGAGGAAACGTATATTCCTCCCAAGCATTTTGATCACGAACCGGCCCCGCTCATCGAGCGGGGTTTTTCGTTTGCGCGACGGCTCAGTTCGTCGAGCTGGTCGTCAGCTGATCGACCGGAACAATCGGATTGCTCTGGGGGAGGGAGGCGATGGCGAACATCGCGAAAGCATAAGCGGCAAACACAGAAGCCGCGATGGTGGTCTTGATCATGTCTTGCTCCATCGTTGCCTGCTAAAACTAACCCTAAAGAGCGATGGCAACAAGGAATATGAACGCCAGATGAACGGAATGTCATCACAATGCGGCCTTCTGGTAGGCGCTGTGTGGTTCTTGCACCATGAATGGTTGCGGTGAAGCCGGGCACTGAAGGAACGACTCGCGCGGTGATTCGTTGAGTCGCGTGTTTTGCGTGAGGTATTGCGTCATGGAAAAGACTGACATCCGGAAATTCGATCCCGTCAGGCTGAAGCTGCGCGGGCGCAACCGCGTGGTCCGTTCGGTGCACGATGCCTACCGGATGATGGTCACCGAATGGCCGGTTGCGGATGGGCCGGCGCTCTATCGCGCCGAGGTGACCTGCCTCGATGTCTTCAATGGCGCGGTCGGCGCCAGGGAGGCGCGCAAGAAGTTCATTGCGGCCGTCAACGAGGCGCATCTGCCCTACATGGACTGACAGCAAAAGGCCCGCTCGAGAGCGGGCCTTCGTTTTTTAGAAATGTGCGGCACCCGCATCCAGCTGAGGGCTGTCGCCGGGATGAGTGAAGAGCTTGCCCTTCTCGGCCCAGAGCGTGGCGGCGACGCTGACGGCGCCGAAGATCGCAAAGCCGGCGAAGAGCGGCTGCACCGTGCCGTTGAACATCTGGCCGACGGCGCCGCCGAGCACCGCACCGAAGGTCGTCGAGACGAAGCCGGTGATGGCAGTGGCGGTGCCCGCAAGATTGCCCATCGGCTCGAGGCTGATGGCCGTGAAGTTGGTGGCGATGACGGCAAACATCATCAGCAGCACGGTGAAGAGCGCGTAGTCGAGCACGAAATTGACCGTGCCGCCGAGCGCCATCACGTAGCCGAAAGCCGATACCAGCGTGAAGAGGATGACCGCTGCATGCGAAATGCGGCGCATGCCGAAGGTGCGGACGAAGAAGCCATTGGCGAAGTTGGCGACGGCAATGCCGCCGGCGGTCGCCGCAAAGGCGATCGGCAGCCAGTCGCCGAGGCCGTAGACCTCGCCGAAGACCTGCTGGACGGAGATGACATAGGCGCTGATGACGCCGGTGAACATCGTCAGGCCGATCATGTAGCCGCAGGTGATACGGTTGGTCAGCACGGTCTTGAAACCGTCGGTGACGGCGCGGACGGAGAGCGGGATGCGCTCCTCACGCGGTAGCGATTCCTTCAGGCGGCTTGCTGCCCAGATGAACAGGATCGAGCCGACGAGACCGAGCAGGATGAAGATCCAGTGCCAGTTGGCGTAGCTGATGATCAGCTGGCCGACCGACGGCGCGACGATCGGCACGATCATGAAGACGATCATGACGAAGGACATGACGCGCGCCATCTCGCGGCCGCCGAAGCAGTCGCGGACGATTGCCATGCTGGTGATGCGCACGGCAGCACCGCCGATGCCCTGGACGAAGCGCATGACGAGCAGCATCTCGAAGCTTGAGGTTGCGGCTGCGCCGAACATGGCGAGCACGTAGACTGCGAGACCGCCGAGCAGGATGTTGCGGCGCCCGAAGGCATCGCAGAGGCTGCCGAACAGGATCTGCGAGACGCCGAAGCCGAAGAAGAACACGGCAATGACGAGCTGGGCATCATTGGTGTTGGTGACATTGAGCGAGTGCCCGATGGCGGGCAGGGCAGGCAGCATGCTGTCGATCGCCATGGCGATGCTGGCTGTCATGATCGCGATGGTGATGACGAATTCCGCAAAGCCCATGCCGATGCGGCGCGAGCCCTGGTTTTCGACGTGCGGCGTGTGATCCGGCGCCATGATGAATTACCCCCAAGAAAGAATGCGTCCGGCGGATCAGGCCGCCGGATTATGTGGCTGGAACAGCCGTCCCTTTTCGGCAACGAGCACGAAGGCAAGGCCGATGAAGGCGACGGTGAAATAACCGATGACCATCGGCAGCGCCGTGCCGTCGAATGCCTGGCCGATGGCTGCGCCGATCGCCGCGCCGCCGATCGTGCTGGTGAAGCCGAGCACCGACGAGGCGGTGCCGGCGACATGACCGAGCGGCTCCATGGCGAGCGAATTGAAGTTCGAGCCGATCCAGCCGAACTGGAACATCGCCAGACCGAACAGGCAGATGAAGACCGGGAACGGCGTCGGCTGCGGCCCATAGAGCTGGACGAGCAGCCAGATCGTGTTGACGACGATGAAGCCGACCAGCGAGGCATGCGACAGGCGCCGCATGCCGAAGCGACCGACAAGGCGCGCATTCAGGAACGACGAGAAGGACATGAAGATCGCCACACCTGCAAAGGCGAAGGGAAAATAGACCCCGAGCCCGTAGATGCCGACATAGATCTGCTGTGCCGAGTTGATGAAGCCGAACAGCGCGCCGAAGACGACGGTGGTTGCCAGCGTGTAGCAAAGCGCGCTGCGGTTGGTCAGAACCACCTTGAAGCCGCCGATGACAGACTTGGCCGTGAACGGACGGACATTGGCGGGCGCAAGCGTTTCCGGCAGGCGGTTATAGGCCCAGAGCAGGATCAGCGTCGCCATCACCCCAATGAAGACGAAGATCATGTGCCAGGTTGAAAACAGCATGACGAGCTGACCGGTGCCCGGCGCGATGACCGGCACGATCATGAATGTCATCGAGATCAGCGACATGACTTCGGCCATCTGCCGGCCGCCATAGATGTCGCGGACGATCGATATCGTGATGACGCGGGTGGCCGCAGCGCCGATGCCCTGGATGAAACGCAGGACGAGAAGACCGCCGAAGGACGGGATGAGCGCAATGCCGAAGGCGGAACAGATATAAATGACGAGGCCGATAAACAGCGGCTTGCGGCGGCCGAACCGGTCCGAGATCGGGCCGAAGAACAACTGCGCGAGGCCGAAGCCGAAGAGATAGGCCGAGACGACGAACTGGCGGTGGTTCTCGCTTTCGACCCCCAGATTGGCGCCGATCTGCTGGAGGGCAGGAAGCATGACGTCGATGGCGAGAGAATTGACCGCCATCATGAAGGCAGCCAGAAAGATGAACTCTCGCTTGCCCATAGGTGTTCGACCCGCGGCAACGGTGGGAGAGGTGTCCGTCACTTTAGAAATTCCCATAAACAGGCCAAGGCGCTGTTCAGCACAGCGCCTCGGACTCAAATCAAATCAGGTTTGGAAACCGGGCGGACGCCCGGTGCCCGGTCAGGAGGCGGCGCGAACCGCGACGCCGTTTTCCTGCAGATGCTGCTGCAATTCGCCAGCCTGGAACATTTCCCGGACGATATCGCAGCCGCCGATGAACTCGCCCTTCACGTAAAGCTGGGGAATCGTCGGCCAGTTGGAGTAATCCTTGATGCCCTGGCGGATTTCCGAATCGGCGAGCACGTTGATGCCCTTATAATCGACGCCAATGTAATCGAGAATCTGCACGACCTGGCCGGAGAAACCACACTGGGGAAACTGCGGCGTGCCCTTCATGAAAAGGACGACGTCGTTGCTCTTGATTTCGTTGTCGATGAATTCGTTGATGCCGCTCATGGGACCTAATCCTTTCAACAGGCGGGTTAAAGGCCCGCCGTTTCAATCGTTAGCTTTAGATAGCATGCGCCGGTTCAAATTCCAGCAGTCAATGCCAAAAAAAGACCAATCGTAAGCATGCTAGGTAATGCTGTTGCGCTTTCGTTACGCCGGCGATGTCATCGGCTGCGCTGCTTGCTGCGAACGGCGGCGGTGCGGCGTTTGCTGACCTGCTTCTTGGCGGTCTTGCGGGGTGCGGCGGCCTTCTTGAACCGGCCAGTCGTTGCAGAGCGAGTCTGCCGCTTGGTGCGCTTCGTCGTCGAACGGCCGGTCGTCTTCTTCAGGATCTCCTTGAGGACGCTTTCGACCACGCCGTTGACGATTTCCTTCATGAGATCGGCCATGATTCACCTTCTGCGATAGAAACTGGTTTTCCGGCTATTGAATTCCGGATGTTTTGCGTTAGCAAGCGCTGTTCGCGCCCGTCCGTATTTTTTCCGCCTCATTTGGCGTGCAAGGCGGCGCCGATGGCGCCATGGGGGCTTGCCGGAAAGACTGTGATGGAATTGATCAGGAAGCGGGTGGTGCTGCACTTCCCGGGCTTCGAACCGCTGGATGGCCGCGCGCAGCGTGCGCGCTACGAGCGTTCGGCAAAGCAGAGCGGCAAGGTATGGGGCTTCGAGACTGAGATCGGAGAAGTCGAGAATGCCGTCTATCCCGTCTCCTTCACGGTCGATGCCAAGAGCGCGGCCTGGCAGACCCAGAACCGCATCTATATCCTCGATCACGACGAACTCGTGCAGTCTCTGCGCAACAAATCTCTCGCGCGGCGGATGATCGACGGCTTCACGGCAGCCGCCAGGATTATCGGCGACGGGGCCATGACCGCCTATTTCCGCCACGCCTGGCGCTTCGGCCTGTTCTTCATCTTCCCGTTTCTGCTGATGACATTGGGGATGCTGCTGACGGCAACGATTGCCCTTGCGCCTCTCGGCTTCGACCTGCCGGCATGGAACCTGATCTGGAGCCTGCCGCTCGCCGCCGCATTCTTCGCCTTCGTCTTCCTGCCGTTCACAGAGCGGTTCCATACTCTGCATCTCTTCGCCGATTGGGAAATGGCAGTCGCGCTCGGACGGATGAACCGCCCCGAATTCAGCGCGTTCCTCGAACGTTGCGCCGTGGCTGCACGCGCTGCCCTTGCGGAAGAGGCAGATGAATACGTGATCTCCTCGCACAGCATGGGCTCCAGCGTTGCCGCTCATGTGCTCGGCATGCTCCTGGAGCGGGAACCAAATCTGCTTGCCGGAAAGCGCGTCGTCTTCGCCTCGCTGGGCTCCGCCGTGCTGCAATGCGCGCTTCTGAAGCCCGCCAATGTCCTGAGATCGCGCGTCGGCGCCATCGCCCGAAATCCCGCGATCTTCTGGCTCGACGTCCAGTGCCTCACCGACGCCATCCATTTCTACAAGGTCCCGGTCGCCGCCGTCACCGGCCACCCCGACGCACCGCCCGCCAAGATGCTGTTCATCCGCGTCAAGCAGATGCTGACGCCGGAGCACTACAAGAAGATCAAGCTCGATTTCCTGCGCGTCCACCGCCAGTACGTGCTCGGACCGGATCTGCAGGCGCCGTTCGATTTCACGTTGTTGACGGCGGGGCCGCTAGCTGGTGCAATCGTCGCTGAAAGCAAGCTTGGGGAGCTGATGGAGTTCGAAGCGGCTTAAACAAAAATGCCCGGCAGTGCCGGGCATTTTGCATTTCACTCAGGTGCCGATGTCTGCAGTGCGAGGGCATGCAATATGCCGCCCATGTTGCCTTTCAGCGCTTCGTAGACCATCTGGTGCTGCTGCACGCGGCTCTTGCCGCGGAAGGCTTCGGCGACGACTTCGGCGGCGTAGTGGTCGCCGTCTCCTGCCAGATCGCGGATCGTCACCTTGGCACCGGGGATCCCGGCCTTGATCATGTCTTCGATATCGCCGGGTTTCATGGGCATGATCGATTACTCCTTGCGCATCATTCCGCAGCGGCGAGTGCGCCGCGGCCATCCATGAACTCAGGGAACCACGATTCATGGGCGTTGCGCAATTGCTGAATGGGCAGTGCGATCAGATCATCGACAACCAGTTTGTCACCGGCAACGGTGCCGAGGCGGCGGAAGGGAACGCCGGCACCTTCTGCATTGGCGCAGAGGAAATCGGCGACATCGGCCTTCACGGCGACGACGTAGCGGGCTTGGTCTTCGCCGAAGAGCAGCGCATGCGGCGCGCCCTTGCTGTCCGAGAGGCTGACATCGAGACCCTTGCCCGAGGACATCGCCATTTCGGCGAGCGCCAGCGCGAGACCGCCCGACGAAATGTCGTGGCAGGCGCTGATCTGGCCGTTGCGGATCGCGGAGCGGACGAAGTCGCCGTTGCGGCGTTCGGCGAAGAGATCGACCTCTGGGGCACCGCCATCGGTGCTGCCGATGATGTCGCGCAGGTAGATGGAGGAGCCGAGATGGCTGCCGTCGGTGCCGATCAGGATCAGCTGGTCGCCTTCAGCGGCGCTGCCGATGCGGGCCATCGACTTCCAGTCGGGCAGCAGCCCGACGCCGGCGATGGTCGGGGTCGGCAGGATGGCGACGCCGTTGGTTTCGTTATAGAGCGAGACATTGCCCGAGACGATCGGGAAATCGAGGGCGCGGCAGGCTTCGCCGATGCCCTTGATGGATTCAACCAGCTGGCCCATGATTTCGGGCTTTTCGGGATTGCCGAAGTTCAGGTTGTCTGTAGCAGCCAGCGGCTCGGCGCCGGTTGCGGTGATGTTGCGCCAGCATTCGGCAACGGCCTGTTTACCGCCTTCGAACGGGTCGGCCTCAACATAGCGCGGCGTGACGTCTGAGGAGAAGGCGAGCGCCTTGGTCGGGTGACCCTCGACGCGGACGACACCGGCGTCGCCGCCCGGCAGCTGCAGCGAGTTGCCCTGGATCAGCGTGTCATACTGCTCGTAGACCCAGCGGCGGCTGGACTGGTTGGCGGAGCCGACGAGATCGAGCACGGCCTTGTTGTAGTCTTCGGGGGCAGCGACCAGTTCGGCCGGCAGCGGCGCGCGCTTGCCGGATTCGCGCCAGGGGCGATCATATTCCGGAGCCTGATCGCCGAGATCCTTGATCGGCAGGTTGGCGACTTCCTCGCCCTGATGAACGACGCGGAAGCGCAGGTCATCGGTGGTCTTGCCGACGATCGCGAAATCGAGGCCCCACTTGACGAAGATCGCCTTGGCGACGGCTTCCTTTTCCGGCTCGAGAACCATGAGCATGCGCTCCTGGCTTTCGGACAGCATCATTTCATAGGCCGTCATCTGCTCTTCGCGGACCGGAACGGTATCGAGATCGAGCAGGATGCCGAGATCGCCCTTGGCGCCCATTTCGACGGCCGAGCAGGTGAGGCCGGCGGCACCCATGTCCTGGATGGCGATGACTGCGCCGGTCTTCATCAGCTCGAGGCAGGCTTCGAGCAGGCACTTTTCAGTGAAGGGGTCGCCGACCTGCACCGTCGGGCGCTTCTCTTCGATCGACTCGTCGAACTCTGCCGATGCCATCGTCGCGCCGCCGACGCCGTCGCGGCCGGTCTTGGCGCCGAGATAGACGACGGGCAGGCCGACCCCCTTGGCTTCCGAGAGGAAGATGGCGTTCGACTTGGCGAGGCCAGCGGCAAAGGCGTTGACGAGAATGTTGCCGTTATAGCGGGCATCGAACTCGACTTCGCCGCCAACGGTCGGGACGCCGAAGGAATTGCCGTAGCCGCCGACACCGGCAACGACGCCGGAAACGAGGTGACGGGTCTTCGGGTGGCTCGGCTCGCCGAAGCGCAGCGCGTTCATCGCGGCGATCGGGCGGGCACCCATGGTGAAGACGTCGCGCAGGATGCCGCCGACGCCGGTCGCCGCGCCCTGGTAGGGCTCGATGTAGGACGGGTGGTTATGGCTTTCCATCTTGAAGACGACGCAGTCGCCGTCATCGATATCGACGACGCCGGCATTTTCGCCCGGGCCCTGGATGACGCGCGGTCCCTTTGTCGGCAACGTGCGCAGCCACTTCTTGGAAGACTTGTAGGAGCAGTGCTCGTTCCACATGGCCGAGAAGATGCCGAGCTCGGTAAAGGTCGGCTCGCGGCCGATCAGATCCAGGATCCGCTGATATTCATCCGGCTTCAGGCCGTGGCTGGCGATGAGTTCGGGGGTGATCGGGCGGGTATTGGATATGGTCATGAGCTCTCGAAAGTCCCTGCCGTTGCGCGTTTTGCGGTGTCTTTAACCCAAGTTGGCCGCGCGCGCGACAGGAAAATGGCCGCCGTCAACAATGAGGCTCGGAGGCGCCTTTCGAAGTGGCAGATGCCTAGAATTTATAGCCGAGCTGCAGGCCAGCGCGGGTCATGCCGTTGTTCGGGCCGTCGCAGAGATTGGCGTGCGAGGAATGGGCGACCTGAGCCATGACATTCCAGTGATTGTCGAAGCGATAGCCGGCGCCGATATATTCGTGGAACAGCACGCGGCAGCCGAGTGCCGGGCCGTCGTCGTTGTGATCGAGCTCGCCGGTATGGATGACGCCGCCGAAACCCGCCTCGGCGAAGAGCTTCTCGGAAAAGTCCGCAGTCCAGGACAAGCCGGTGAAGACCTGCGTGGCGGAGCCGGAGGTGCCAATCGAGGTACCCAAATGGATGCGCGGCCGCGCAAGCTTCTGCAGGCCGGTGGCTTCGTCATGGCCGAATGGATCGAAGAAGAGCGTCACTTCGGGAAAGACGCCGTCTTCATGTTCGCTGCCGCCCTGGATGGAGGCGGTGGCGCCGAAGCGTAGTTCGTCGAATATCTGATCCTGCGCATGCGCGGGCAGGCTCGATGCACCGGCGGCGAGAACCGCGACGGTGGATGCAGACAGGAAACGCAGGACCACTTTGCGGATACAACCGTTCATCGGTTTCCCTCGCGCTGATCGAATCGCAGCATGCGCTGCTGATCGATTGGTACCCAGCGAGGGGCAAAGGTAAAGCCGCCCCTAAAATATGACAGTTTTTGGCGGTGTGCTGAGTCTGAAATGCAACAGGATCAGACTTCGCTGTCGTAGGAGGAGACGCCGCTTTCGAGCAGGCGCCGCAGGGTTGTGAGCCCGCGGGAGAGCTCGGTGACATCGGCCGGCGAAGAGAAGGAAACGCGGACGCGGTGATAGACGCGCTCAGAGCGCGCCGATTTGAACTCGTCCTCGTCGTCGATCAGCACGCCTTCCTGATAGGCGGCATTCTTGAAAGTGCCGGAATGCCAGGGGTCGGGAACCTTCAGCCAGAGGAAGGGCGCGTGCGGATGGGAGACGAAATCGAAGCCGGCGAGATGTTCGCGCACGATCGCCTCGCGGCGCGCTAGCTCCTTGACGCTTGCGGC
Source organism: Rhizobium sp. OAE497 (assembly GCF_040546565.1). Lineage (NCBI taxonomy): Bacteria > Pseudomonadati > Pseudomonadota > Alphaproteobacteria > Hyphomicrobiales > Rhizobiaceae > Rhizobium > Rhizobium sp. OAE497. Next base: position 1,958,018 of record NZ_JBEPOA010000001.1, on the reverse strand, counting down.
GCGGACGCTGTGGGCCTCACCTGACTCGACGAGCCGCGCGGCTGTCTCTGCCAGAATGAAGGGCAGGCCGCCGGTGATCATCTTGTGCGTCACCTTGATGCGCTGAGCAAAATGCGGCGGGCAGGCGGCCCAGCCGCCGCGAACACCGGCGGCGACGGATTTCGACAGGCCATTGATCAGGAACGTTCGCTCCGGCGCGAGCGAGGCGAGCAGGGGCGTCGTATCGCCGGTCATGCCGCCATAGAGATCGTCTTCGATCAGCCAGACGCCATGGCGTCGCGCGATCTCTGCAATCGCCTGGCGCCTATCGAGCGGCATGGTCGCGAGCGTCGGATTGTGGGCGGTCGGCATCAAGAAGGCGAGCTTCGGATGCTGCTGGTGGCAGACACGCTCGAAATCCTCGGGGATGACGCCGTGTTCGTCGGAATCGACGATGATCGTGCGGCGGCCGAGGATGCGGGCGCTGCGGCTGACCTGCGTATAGGTGAGGTTCTCGAACACGATCTTGTCACCGGGTGAGGACACGGCGGAGATGATGGCGATTGCTGCGGCGTGGACGCCAGAAGTCGGGACGATATTGGCGGCATCCGGCGCCCAGCCATTGCGCGACAGCCATATGCGTCCGGCGGTGAACCAGTTCTGCGGAAAGGTTCGCGAATAGGACGACACCTCAGACATGTGCTGCTCGCCGATTTCGCCGAGGATGCGCCCGACAATCCTGCCCTGGCCGAGATCGGGTGCCGCGGTCGTATCGAAGCGGATCTTGTTCGGTGGTGCGTCGATGGCGCGGGTGCCGCCGAGCGAAATCGTCAGCGGGTCAACCTGTTCGCTTGGCGAGGCCTGATTGCGGTCGATCACATAGGTGCCGCGGCCGACTTCGCCTGCGACGAGGCCCCGTTCGTGAACGAGCGCATAGGCCCGGCCGATCGTGCCGATTGTCACCCCGATATCATAAGCGAGATTTCGCTGCGGCGGCAGCTTGCTGCCGGCGGGCAGGGCACCGCTGGCGATGGCGGATTCGATGCTGTCGGCCAGCCGCATATAGACCGGGCCGGAACCGCGCGAGAGATCTGGGAGCCAATTTGTCATGGTGACAATGAATAGATTGTCACCCTTGTGCTGTCAAGAATATGAGACATTTACGCCGGCCGAACGATAGGAGGATGGCGATGTCGATAATGCCTCAGCTAAAGGGTGAAATTGTACCCATTGCATCGGTAAGCGATCCGCGCGCCATTGCGCCCCGCGTCACAACGACCGGCGGGACATGGCTTGAGCGTCTCTGGAATGGATTTATCGAATGGCACAGCAAGCGCGAGGGACGCCGGGCGCTACGCGAGCTGACGGCTGATCAGCTCAAGGATATCGGCATGTCGCAGTCCGATGCGGCCCGCGAAGTCGGCAAATCGTTTTTCTGGGATTGATCAGCTGCAGGCTTTGCTGCCCGCGGACCAGCGGTTGACGTCGGCGGCAATGCGGGCGGAGACCGGCTGGGACATCAGCGGGCCGAAGGCCTGCAGGCGGGCCGGAGCGCCTTCCGCCTGAACGACGAGATGCGGCAGTCCGGCAGGGCTGTTCTTGTGAACGACGAGAATGCGTGGGCGGCCAGAGAAGGAATTGAGCTCCGGCGCCAGGCGATAGGTCGCGAAGGCCGCGTCGCCCGACTTGAACCAGCAATTATTGGCGCCGACGGCAACGCGCTCCATGGTGGAGAGCGCGTCCCGGTTGGCGCTGACGGACGGCGCCTTGGACTGGCAGGACGCGGCCAACATTCCGATGACAGCAAGAGCGGCGGCAGCCGTAAGGGTGGTCGCAATGCGCATCGGTGGTCTCCAGCGGTGGTTTAGATCCACCTGATATCCGGCGAAGGTTAAGCGGCGATTACATCCAGCGCCGAAGCGAAGAGACCGCGGCCATCGGAGCCGCCATGGGCAGCCTCGATCAGGTTTTCCGGATGCGGCATCATGCCGAGAACATTGCCGCTCTCGTTCATCACGCCGGCGATATCATTGATGGAACCGTTCGGGTTGGTGCCTTCGGCATAGCGGAAGACGACCTGGCCGTTGCCTTCGATCTTTGCCAGCGTCTCGGCATCGGCGAAGAAGTTGCCGTCGTGGTGGGCGACCGGCGAACGGATGATCTGGCCCTTGGCATAGGCGCGGCTGAAGTCGGTATCGGCGTTGACGACTTCGAGCTTAACTTCGCGGCAGACGAACTTCAGCGAGGAATTGCGCATCAGCGCGCCGGGCAGGAGGCCCGCCTCGACGAGGATCTGGAAGCCGTTGCAGACGCCGAGAACCTTGGTTCCCTGCTTGGCCTTCTCGATGATCGCCTGCATGACCGGCATGCGGGCTGCGATCGCGCCGCAGCGCAGATAGTCGCCGTAGGAGAAGCCGCCCGGGATGACGATCAGGTCGACATCCGGAATCTGCGTTTCAGTCTGCCACACCGTCACCGGTGCGTGACCGGAAATCTTGGTGAGCGCAGCGATCATGTCACGATCGCGGTTGAGACCAGGGAGCTGAACGACGGCGGACTTCATGGGTGCGGTTCAAACCTTGCTTGTGCTTCTGCCAGTTCTCGGAGTTCGAGACGGTTTTCAATGCGATCAAGACGCTGCTCGTGACGATCCAGAATACCGTAAATATTATGGAGATCCTGATGGACCGAAATCATCGTGCCGCGCATGCTTTGCATTTCGCTGCGAATTTCTGCCAGCGAAATATCAATCTTGTCGAAGCGCTGATGCATCTTCTTCAGAAGCTCATACATGAAGTCCTGAGTCACATCAGCCATCGCGCATTCTCCACAACCTTCAGTCGAGAGAAATAGTATAGTTCTCGATCACCGTGTTGGCGAGGAGTTTCTCGCACATGGCCTTGAGGTCGGATTCGGCCTTGGCCTTGTCTGCGCCTTCGAGCTGCAGGTCGAAGACCTTGCCCTGGCGGACTTGGCCGATGCCGGAAAAGCCGAGGCCGCCGAGGGCGCCTTCGATTGCCTTGCCCTGCGGGTCGAGAACGCCATTCTTGAGCGTGACGGTTACACGAGCTTTGATCACTTGCCGATTTCCCTGACTTACTTGACCAATACAGGCCCGGTGCCGCGCACGGGCTCGTTTTCATTGATGATGCCGAGGCGCCGCGCGACTTCGGAATAGGCTTCCAGCAATCCGCCCATATCGCGGCGGAAGCGGTCCTTGTCCATCTTTTCGCGGGTCTCGATGTCCCACAGACGGCAGCTGTCCGGGGAGATTTCGTCGGCGAGGATGATACGCATCATGTCGCCTTCGAAGAGGCGGCCGCATTCGATCTTGAAATCGACGAGCTGGATGCCGACGCCGAGGAAGAGGCCGGTCATGAAGTCGTTGACGCGGATGGCGAGCGCCATGATGTCATCCAGCTCGGCAGGGTTGGCCCAGCCGAATGCCGTGATGTGTTCTTCGGAGACCATCGGATCGTCGAGCGAATCCGACTTGTAATAGAATTCGATGATCGAGCGCGGCAGGACCACGCCTTCCTCGATGCCGAGGCGCTTGGCGAGCGAGCCGGCGGCGACGTTGCGCACGACGATCTCGAGCGGGATCATCTCGACTTCGCGGATCAACTGCTCGCGCATGTTGAGGCGGCGGATGAAATGCGTCGGGATGCCGATCTTGTTCAGATGGTTGAAGATGAACTCGCAAATGCGGTTGTTCAGAACGCCCTTGCCGTCGATAACTTCATGCTTCTTCTTGTTGAAGGCGGTGGCATCATCCTTGAAGAACTGGATCAACGTACCCGGTTCCGGTCCCTCATATAGAATCTTGGCCTTGCCCTCGTAGATACGGCGGCGACGGTTCATTTTAAGCTTTTCTCTGTCTTGGCGCTCTTGGGATAGCGCAGTGGATCGATCTCGTGGCGTCCCCATAAAGGAAAAGAGTGACTTTCACAATGCGCCAGTAGCTCCTTCCCCGGATTCCCAAGATATAGGGATGCCGCCTGAGAGAATCGAAGATATTGCGGATATCAGCCTACAGAGTTTTGGTGACTGTTGGAAATCAAAGCCGCGTGGCATGCCGGTTATGCAGGCTTATTTGGTGCCGTTGCGCTTGATCTCGCGGCTGAGGCCGCTTTGCAGCGCGCGTGCGCCGCCTTCCGGATGACGCCAGTTGGCGGCCTGGACATAGGCCGGGATCTGCGCCGCGGGCATCGGACGTGCCAACGCATAGCCCTGGAGGACGTCGCAGCCGAGATCGGCGAGGATGCGGACGTGATCCATGGTCTCGACGCCCTCGGCAGTTACTAGGATGTTCAGCGAGCGGCCGATATCGATGATCGAGCGCACCAGTTTTCGCTGTTCTGCCGATTGCGGCAGCATACGGATCAGCTCGCGGTCGATCTTCAGGGTGCGCGGGCTGAGCTTCAGCAGGCTGACGATCGAGGCGTGGCCGGTGCCGAAGTCATCGATCTCTATGTCGATGCCGAGGCGGCGGATCTGCCTCAGATTGGCAGTGACGGCATCATCGCAGTCGTCGAGCGAGATCGATTCCAGAAGTTCGAAGGAGAGTGTGCCGGGCTCGACCTTCAGCGCCTTCAGCTTTTTGCCGAGCGTCGGGTCGTTGAGGCGACCGGAGGAAACGTTGACGGAGATTTTCGGCGTGCGGAAGCCCTGCTTGGCCCAGGCGGCGCGGTCGGCGAGCGCATGCTCGAGGATGAGGCCGTCGATCGTCGAGACGACGTCGAGGTCCTCGGCGATCTTCAGGAAGCGATCCGGCGCCATCAGGCCGTGTTCGGGATGCTGCCAGCGGGCAAGCGTTTCGACGCCGGCGACTTCAAGTGTCCGGGCATTGAACTGCAGCTGGTAGACCGGCACGAATTCGTGGCGTTCCAGGCCCTGCAGGATCTCGTCGGCAAGGCGCTTGGCGGCAATGATGCTGCGGCGGGCGTCCTTGGAGAAGAATTCATGCCGGTTACGGCCGGCACCCTTGGCGCGGTAGAGCGCGATATCGGCATTCAGCAGCAGTTGCTTGGCATCGAGATCGGCGCCGCTGTCGGCGGCAATGCCGATGCTCGCGCCGAAGCGGCATTCGTGGCCTTCGTAGCGGATCGGCTTCGAGAGTTCGCGGATGATGCGGGCGGCCATGTTCGACAGCTTCTTCGTGCCGCTGTCGATGGCGCAGAGGACGACGAATTCGTCGCCGCCGATACGAGCGACGAAATCGGTCGAGCGGACACAGTCCTTCAGCACTTTCGCGGCATGTTTCAGCATCGCATCGCCCGCGCGGTGGCCGAGCGTGTCGTTGATCTGTTTGAAGCGGTCGAGATCGATATGCAGGACGGCGAGCGTCAGGCTGCCGTTGCGGCATTCCTCGGCGCGCTCTTCCAGGGTGCGGTCGAGATAGCGGCGGTTCGGCAGGCCGGTCAGGTAGTCGTGAAGCGCAAGGTGCTCGATGCTTTCCTTGGCGGCCTCAAGCTCCTGGTTACGCGCCTCGGCTAGGTTCTTGGCGTTCTGCAGGTCGTTGCGGAGCTTGACCTCTTCGGTGACATCCCAATTGGCACCGATCAGTTTGCGCTTGCCTTCGGCATCGACGAAAAAGGCCGAGCGGGCGCGGATGACGCGCTCGATGCCATCGGCCCGGATGATGCGGAACTCGTGCAGCAGTCCCTGGTCCTTGTCGAGGCTCTCATCGAGGCGGGAGAGCGCGCGGACGCGGTCATCAGGGTGCAGCATTTTTTCCCAGGCTTCGCCGGGTTTGACGCGCGACGTGCCTTCGAGCCCGTACATGGCCAGCAGACGGTCGTCCCATTCGACGGCATCGGCCTCGAGATCGGCCTCGAAAACGCCGATGCGGGTGATGTCGAGTGCCAGATCGAGGCGGCGGGAGAGGTGCTCCAGCATCTCCTCGGCGCGCTTGCGGGCGGTGATATCGGTGTCGGTACCGACGATGCGGGCGGGGTTGCCGTTCTCGTCCCATTCGACACAGGCGCCGCGGCATTCGATCCAGACCCAGTGGCCGTCCTTGTGGCGTTCGCGATATTCGAAGACCTGATAATCGGGGTCGCCGGCGATCTGCTTGTCGATCGCCTCAATGACGAAATCGCGGTCATCAGGATGGAGAAGCGCCAACCATTCTTCGTAGTCGCCGTCGGCGCTCTCATCCGGGCCCATGCCGCGGATTTCTTTCCAGGTTTCGGAATAGTATTTGGTGCCGGCGCGGTGATTGTGATCCCAGACGCCGAGACCCGAGCCGATCAGCGCGTAGTTCCAGCGGCTCTCGCGCTCTGCAAGATCAGGCGTGTCGTGGATTTCCAGACGCCGTTTCTCGTCGGGCTTGGCCTGCTGTGCCGCGGTCTTCGCCTTAGGGTCTTTGCTGGATTGCTTCAATGCGCGCACTCGATCTGCTGATTGCGCGCATTATCCATGTCTTCGCTAAAATAACTATTAGACCCCAAATTTTAGAGGGGCGGCAGGGCTCTACGGCTTCAGCTTCGAGAGAAACTGGGCAAAGACCATCGTGCCTTCTGGCCAGGGACCGTGGCCGGACTCCGAATTGATATGGCCGGATTCGCCGGCGTCGATCAGCAGCGAGCCCCAGCTTGCGGCGATGTCATCGGCATGTTCGTAGGTGCCGAAGGGATCGTTGCGGCTGGCGACGGTGATCGCCGGGAAGGGCAGCGGATCGCGCGGATAGGGGCCGAAGGTCATCAGATGCTTCGGGCGGATATCCGGATTTGCGACATCGGGCGGTGCCACGAGGAAGGCGCCGGCAACCTTGTTCTTGAAATGCGGGATCGCGTGGATCGTCGAGGGAATGCCGAGCGAGTGGGCGACCAACACGACCGGGCGCGTCGAGGCGTTGACCTCCTCGGCGATGCGGGCGATCCAATCGTCGCGGACCGGCTTCGACCATTCTGCCTGCTCGACACGGCGCGCCGTGCTCAGCTTGGCTTCCCAGCGGGTCTGCCAGTGATCGGGACCGGAATTGGTGTAACCGGGGATGATGAGAATATCTGCGTCTGAGGCTTTCATGATGCCGCCGATGTGAGAAGGCTTGAACGTTCTGTCAAGGGAAAGCAGGACACGTGCGGTCAAATTTGTTATTCTTGGCCATTGCCGGTTGCGGATTTCGTGTCGGCCTGTTCAAAGCCGATGCTTTTTCCGCCGCCGGATGAACGGCTCACGGAGGAGAAAGCCATGACGGCATTTCATGTCATGACGGGAGCAGGCGAAGCCTACGCGCGTCCCGCCATCAACAAGATCAGCATTGACGATGTGTTCGACGCGCTCAAGCGCGGCTTGGACGATTTTCGCGAAAAGCCGTCTCACTATGTCTTCCTGTGTCTGATGTATCCGATTGCCGGCGTGTTCCTGGCGGTTGCGACATCGAGTGCCAATCTGCTTCCTATGATCTTTCCGTTGATCTCGGGCTTCGCGCTGATCGGCCCGATCGCAGCGATCGGCCTCTATGAGATCAGCAAGCGGCGCGAGATGGGCGAGGACACGTCCTGGCGGCATGCGTTCGACGTGCGCCATTCGCCGGCGCTTCCGTCGATCATTGCCGGCGGCCTGTTGCTGTTCGCCTTCTTCGTTGTCTGGCTGGTGGCAGCGCAGACGCTCTATACCAACCTCTTCGGCGACGTCTTCCCGCGGTCGATCGACACGTTCACCGCGCAGATCTTCGGCACGCCTGAGGGCATGCAGCTGATGATGTGGGGCAATCTGCTCGGCCTCGCTTTCGCAGTGATCGTGCTGGCGACGACGCTGGTGACGTTCCCGATGCTGCTTGACCGGGATGTCGGGCTTGTCGCGGCAATGAGCGCCTCGATCCGCGCCACGCTGACCAATCCCATCCCGGTACTTGTCTGGGGCTTCATCATCGCCGCCCTGCTGGTGATCGGCAGCATCCCGCTGTTTGCCGGCCTGGCGCTGGTGATGCCGATCCTCGGCCATGCGACCTGGCACCTCTATCGCAAGCTGATCGGACCGGCCTAAGCCTGTCAGCAAGCGTGCCGGAACTTTGCTGCCTCTCTCAGAGTTGTTTTGTCATGTCTTTGAGGGAGGCAACTCATGGAAGGTGCGAAGAAGCTTTTCGCGCATTTCGCAACGAAGGTGTCGGAGCTGGCAGGTGCGCCGGTCACCTTCGTTCTCGCTGTCATTTCCGTCCTGATATGGGCTTCACTCGGGCCAGTCTTCGATTATTCGGAGACGTGGCAGCTGGTGATCAATACCGGCACGACAATCGTCACCTTCCTGATGGTCTTTGTGCTGCAGAACGCGCAGACCCGTGATACCCGCGCCATTCAGGCCAAGCTCGATGAAATCATCCTGACCAGCCATGCCGAAAACCGCTTCATTGGCATCGAGAACCTCGATGAGGACGATCTGAAGCATCTGGACCGGCTGGTTGCGAAGGCAGCGAAGGGGCGGGCAAATCAGACCAATGGCGACGTGGCGCTGGCGGACGAGCCGAGGAAGCAGAAGGGCAACAAACGCGGCCGGGCGGCCGCCGAGCTGAAGATCAGCCAGGCGGCCGACAAGCCTGCGGCACCGCGTAAGGCCACTCCGCAGAAGGCGACAGCCGCGAAACCCAAGCCGCGCAAGCAGAAAACAAAAACGGCGCCCTGAGGCGCCGCTTCATTGTGTTGTGACCGGCAATCAGCCGAAGACGCGCTTGAAGATCGTGTCGACATGCTTGGTGTGGTAGCCAAGGTCGAACTTCTCGCGGATATCGGCTTCGGAGAGCGCGGCGCGCACTTCCTGGTCGGCCAGCAGTTCTTCGAGGAAGTCCTTGCCCTGTTCCCAGACCTTCATGGCGTTACGCTGCACGAGACGATAAGCGTCTTCGCGGGACACGCCGGCCTGGGTCAGTGCCAGGAGAACGCGCTGGGAGTGGACGAGACCGCGGAACTTGTTGAGGTTCTTTTCCATGTTCTCGGGATAGACGACCAGCTTCTCGACAACGCCGGCGAGGCGGTTCAGCGCGAAGTCGAGGGTGATCGTCGTATCCGGGCCGATGGCGCGCTCTACGCTCGAATGGCTGATATCGCGCTCATGCCAGAGGGCCACGTTTTCCATGGCCGGGACAACCGACATGCGCACGAGGCGCGACAGACCAGTCAGGTTTTCGGTCAGGACCGGGTTGCGCTTGTGCGGCATGGCCGACGAGCCCTTCTGGCCCGGCGAGAAGAATTCTTCGGCTTCCAGCACTTCGGTGCGCTGCATGTGGCGGAATTCGATGGCGATGTTCTCGATCGACGAGGCGATGACGCCGAGCGTGGCGAAGAACATGGCGTGACGGTCACGCGGGATGACCTGCGTGGAGACCGGCTCCGGGGTGAGGCCGAGCTTGGCGCAGACATGCTCTTCGACGCGCGGATCGATATTGGCGAAGGTGCCGACGGCACCGGAGATCGCGCCCGTTGCGATTTCGGCGCGGGCAGCGACCAGGCGGGCGCGGTTGCGGTCCATCTCGGCATAGAAGCGGGCAAGCGTCAGGCCCATCGTCGTCGGCTCGGCATGGATGCCGTGGCTGCGGCCGATGCGGACGGTGTCCTTGTGCTCGAAAGCGCGGGTCTTCAGCGCTGCGAGAACGCGATCGACGCCGGCAAGCAGGATATCTGCAGCGCGCACCAGCTGCACGTTGAGCGTCGTGTCGAGAACGTCGGACGAGGTCATGCCCTGGTGCACGAAGCGGCTGTCGGGGCCGACGAATTCGGCGAGATGGGTCAGGAAGGCGATGACGTCATGCTTGGTGACGGCTTCGATCTCGTCGATACGGGCGACGTCGAAGTTCGCGGCGCTGCCCTTTTCCCAGATGGTCTTGGCAGCTTCCTTCGGGATGACGCCGAGCTCGGCCAGTGCATCGCAGGCATAGGCTTCGATTTCGAACCAGATGCGGAACTTGGTTTCGGGCGACCAGATGGCGACCATCTCTGGGCGGGAGTAACGCGGGATCATGGCTCACTGCTTTCGTTGGGAGGTAAAACTTGCTGGCGCCCCTGTAGCAAAGACGCGCGGCAATCTCAACGCATGCGTTTCGCAAGCACCAAACTGGTTGCCAGCAGGCAGACGAGGCCGAAGGGCAGAAACAGGCGAACGCCGAGCACCGCAAACTGGTAGACGGCATTGGCGCCGGTGAAGATGAACTCGAAAATCCAGATGACGCTGCCGAAAGGCGCATGCCAGCGCGAATAGAAGATACGGTAGTCCATCGAGAACAGGAAGGCCGTCATGAGGATCGTGCCTGCGGTCAGGCAGGCAAAGAAGGCGGCAAAGCGTGTCTCGACCGGGCGCTGCCAAGCGAAGAAGCGGGCGAGCGGCAGCATGAAGGGCCAGGCGAACAGGCCGCCGAAGAAATAAAGCAGTGCGAGTTCAGCCAGGTGGCTGGTTTCGAAGCGGTTTCGGGCATAGAGCGCCGCCATTGCCGACGCCGTCATCATCAGGGCCCAGAGGAGGGCGCCTGCGAAGAAATCGGCGGCGGGCGGTTTGGCGGCGCGCAAGCGTTCCATCGTCAGAGCGAACCCCGGACGGACCGCGATCATGCGCGGCCGGCTTCGGCAGCGCGGCGCAGGCCGTCGATCTCGGCGCGGTAGCCTTCCAGCGATCCCGCCTTGAAGATCGCCGATCCCGCGACGAGGACGTTGGCGCCGGCGTTGCCGACGATTGGGGCGGTTTCGAGCGTAACACCGCCATCGACCTGCAGTTCGATCGGCCTGTCACCGATCAGCGACTTGGCGGCAGCGATCTTGCCGGCCATGGCCGGAATGAATTTCTGGCCGCCAAAACCGGGATTGACCGACATGATGAGGATGAGGTCGATATCATCCAGCACGTTCTCGATGACGGAGAGCGGCGTTGCCGGGTTAAGGGTGACGCCGACCTTCTTGCCGAGATTGCGGACGGTCTGCAGCGAACGGTGCAGGTGCGGGCCGGATTCGGCGTGAACGGTGATGCGGTCGCAGCCGGCCTTGGCGAAGGCCTCAAGATAGGCGTCGACCGGCGAGATCATCAGATGGCAGTCGAAGGTCGCATCCGTATAGGAGCGGACGGACTTGATGACATCGGGGCCGAAGGAGATGTTCGGGACGAAATGGCCGTCCATGACGTCGAGATGGATCCAGTCGGCGCCGGCCGCGGTCACGTCACGGACTTCCTGGCCGAGCTTGGCGAAGTCGGCAGCGAGGACGGAGGGGGCGATGCGGATCGGCAGCGTCATGTGGAACTCTCTCTCGTTAAGATGCTCGCCGCGGATTTAGCAGTGTGCGGCGCAACGGGCAACTGATCGCAGCGCGATGACGAAGCCTCACTCCGAGGCCGCACCGAGGATCTGGAAGGCGCCGTTGCGCCATTCCTGCAGGCGGTAGGGGTTGTCCGTCAGTTCGTGATTGGCGCCGAAGGTGACGGGGCCGATCGGGGTCATGAAATTCGTGCCGGTCAGGACATCGGCAAGCGGCTTGCCGTTTGCTGCCGTTACCGCCTGTTGGGCGATCGCCGCGGCTGCGGCGGCGGGAAGCACGTAGCCTTCCGGCTCGATGCCTTCAGCGCGCATTGCCTGCACGGTATCGCGGGCTTCCGGCTGGTTCGCATATTCCGCGATTGCGACGGCACGCACGCCATCTGCCAGTGCCAGCGGCTGATTGGCGGCGCGCATCGCATCGCCGCCGAGAATATCGAGCGGGATCTTTTCTGCTGCCGCATCGCGGGCGATGATCGCGACGTCGGAGCGGTCGCCGCCGACGAAGACCTTGGTGGCGCCGGCGCGCTTCAGCCGGCGAACAAGGGCGATCTGCTGTTCCTGGCCCGGCCGGTAGGTGTCGGTGAAGGCAGGCTTCAGCCCGTTCTGCTCCAGCGCGTTGCGGACGGCTTCGGTCAGTTCGCGGCCATGGATGGTGCCGTCCTCGATGAGCGCGATCGGGGCTGCTGCCCAGTCGCGGAGGATGACCTCGATGATCTTGGCGGCCTCGGCGCCATCAGGCGGGCCAAGGCGGAAGAGCGGCCATCCGTTCTTCAGCGAATCCTCCATCAGGATGCGCGAGCGGACAGAGACGGTGATTGCCGGGATATTGGCGTCCTTCAGCTTCGGCAGGGCGCCTTCGAGCGTCTCGCTGCAGAGGAAGCCGATGGCGATCTGGACCTTGGCACTGATGAGCTGGTCGGCGAGCGCTCCGCCGCTGTTTTCCTCGCAGCTCTCGTTGATCGCGACGAAGGTATTGCCGTCCCTGGTGATCTGAAAATTGGCGCCGGCGAAGACCTGGGTGCCGAGCTGCTGCAGGCTGCCGCCCTGTGGGGCGACGACGCCGATCGTCACGCCGGCTGCATGGCCCGCCGACGCCGCCACCAGCAGCATCGAAACAGCAGCTATGCCACGCAGAATATTCATAAAAGTCGCCGGCTCCTGACCTTCTTCATGCCCTTTTATCCGGCGATTGGTAATCGTCAAAGAAAAACAGCGGAATAGGCAGCATTTCGTCGCGTTCATTGTAGAAAAGGTAACCGATGACCGCCATATTAGCGGAAGAACAACAAGCGGCGAGGCCGCGGGAGATACCTTTTGTTGAGCAGACAGCCGATCGATCCCAAGCTTTATCGTGATGCCATGAGCCGTTTCGGCGGCCACGTGCAGCTCGTGACGACGGCGCTTGGCGATCAGGTGCGGGGCGTGACGATCACCGCCGCCTGCTCGGTCTCCGACAGCCCGGCCTGCGTGCTGGTCTGCCTCAACAATTCCAACCCGAAGAACGAGATCTTCTTCCGCAGCGGCATCTTCGCTCTGAATACGCTCGGCGCCCATCACCAGGGGCTGGCCGATGCGTTTTCCGGCCGGACGCAGCTCAGCAACGAAGAGCGGTTCGCGACCGGCAAGTTCGAGAAGCTGGTAACCGGTGCGCCGGTGCTTTCCGACAGCCTGGCCTCCTTCGATTGCCGCGTCATGGAAATCAAGGAGATGTCGACGCATCACGTCATCTTCGGGGAGGTCGTCGGCGTCCGCTTCGACGAAACAAAACCGGCGCTCCTCTATATGAACCGCGACTATCACACGCTATAACTTCTCCAAAAGGGAGGAGACATGGCTGATCAGACCGCGCCGCTTCTGCCGCAGTCGATCGACGAGACGATCGTGCTGCTCGGCGGGCAGGACTATCTTGCGGGCCGGGCGCTCGGCACCGTGCTTTTCCTGGCATTGAAGATGAAGCGGCCCCTGTTTCTCGAGGGTGAGGCGGGCGTCGGCAAGACCGAGATCGCCAAGGTTCTGTCAAAGGCGCTCGGGCGCCCGCTGATCCGGCTGCAATGTTACGAAGGGCTCGATGTCGCCTCCGCCGTCTACGAGTGGAACTACCCGGCACAGATGCTGGAAATCCGGCTGGCTGAGGCATCGGGTCTGACGGACCGCGGAAGGATCGAATCCGACATCTTTTCCGAGCGCTATCTCATCCGCCGTCCGGTGCTGCAGGCTTTGGCCTCCGAAAATGGCCGTGCCCCGGTTTTCCTTATCGACGAGCTCGACCGTACCGACGAGGCCTTCGAAGCCTTCCTGCTCGAAGTGCTCTCGGACTTTCAGGTGACTATTCCCGAGCTCGGGACGATCAAGGCCGCCGAGCCGCCGATCGTCATCATCACCACCAACCGGACGCGCGAGGTGCATGACGCGCTGAAGCGGCGGTGCCTCTATCATTGGGTCGATTATCCGCAGGCGCAGCAGGAGCTGGAGATCATCCGCCGCAAGGTGCCCCACTGCAACGAGGCGCTGTCGCGCGAAATCGTCGCTTATGTGCAGCGCCTGAGGACGCTTGATCTCTTCAAGAACCCCGGTGTGGCCGAGACGATCGATTGGGCGACGGCGCTGACCGAGCTCGACCGGCTGGCACTCGATCCCGAGACCATTTCCGACACGATTGGCACGCTCCTGAAATATCAGGACGACATCGCCCGCATCCAGGGCGGCGAGGGTGCGCGCGTGCTGAAGGACGTGCAGGACGAATTGCGGGCAGCGGGATAGGCGATGCAGGGCGGAAAGGCAGAGGATGGTATCGTCGTTCCGCCGCTTCCGCTGGGTGACGGCCGGTTTGCCGATAATATCGTTTTTTTCGGACGGACACTGCGCAAGGCCGGACTGAAGGTTGGCCCCGCGGCGATCGCCGACGCCATCGAGGCCGTCGAAGCCATCGGTATGGGATCGCGCGACGAGTTTCATGCGGCGCTTTCGGCTGTTTTCGTCAAGCGGCACGAGGATGCTGTCGTCTTCGATGAGGCATTCCGGCTCTTTTGGCGCTCCCGAAATCTCGTCGAGAAGATGATCGCGATGATGTCGCCGCGGGCGCCGGATACGCGGGAGAAGGAAAAGCAGAAGCCCGGCGAGACGCGCGCCAGCGATGCGTTGCTCGGCGACCGCCGCCCCGACAAGCCGCCGCGTGAAGAGCCCGATATCGAGATCGACGCCCGTTTCACGACCTCGGGCAACGAGATCATCCGGCGCATGGATTTCGCGCAGATGTCGGCGGCGGAGATGGCGCTCGCCAAGAAGGAGCTGTCGCGGCTGCAGCTGCCGCTCGATCGTGTCACCACCAGGAGGTTCAAGCCATCGCATCGCCACGCGACGGTCGATCCCCGTGCAACGATGCGTGCCGCACTTCGCACCGGCGGGTCGCTGATCCTGCCGCGCTACCGCGAGCGCAAGGAGATCCAGCCGCCCTTGGTGGTGCTTGCCGATATCTCGGGCTCGATGAGCCAGTACACGCGGATCTTCCTGCATTTTCTGCATGTGCTGACGGAGCGGCGGCGACGGGTCAGCACCTTTCTGTTCGGGACGCGACTCACCAACGTGACGCGGCAGATGCGCAACAAGGATCCGGATCAGGCGCTGGACGAATGCGCGGCTGCCGTCAACGACTGGTCGGGCGGAACGCGGATCGGGGAAACGCTGCACGAGTTCAACCGCCTCTGGGGGCGCCGCGTCCTGGGTCAGGGCGCGGTGGTGCTGCTGATTACCGATGGGCTCGAGCGCGAGGGCGTCGAACAGCTTTCGGCCGAAATGGACCGGCTGCACCGCTCCTGCCGGCGGCTGATCTGGCTCAACCCGCTGCTGCGCTTCGATGGATTCGAGCCGCGGGCGCGCGGCGTTCGCGCGATGCTGCCGCATGTTGACGAATTCCGGCCGGTTCACAATCTATCTTCCTTGAGCGACCTTGCTGCGGCGCTCGGTTCCGGACGCGCCGGTACCTACGAACCGCGGCGCTATCTGGAGCGATTGAGAGGCCCGGCATGAGCGAAACGTCTATCGGCCTCGATCCGCTGGTGACGGCGGAAGCCTGGAGGAAGAGCGGCCGCGATGTGGCGATCGCGACCGTCATCGAGACATGGGGTTCGGCGCCGCGCCCGGCGGGCAGCCATCTGGTGATCGATGCCGACGGCAATTTCGACGGCTCGGTTTCCGGCGGCTGCGTCGAAGGCGCGGTCATCACCGAAGCACTCGATGTCATCGGCAGCGGCGAGGCGAAGATGCTGGAATTCGGCGTTGCCGACGAGACGGCCTGGCGTGTCGGGCTTTCCTGCGGCGGGCGCATCCGCGTCTATGTGGAAAGGCTCGGCTGATGGAGCTTGCGACGCTCGAGAGGCTGAATGCCTGCCGGCAGGCGCGGATCGCGGCCGTCCTGGTCACGGATCTCGGTGGTGGCCGGGCGAGCGTCGTTGCGGAAGGTGATCAGATCGATGGGGCGCTTGGCGAGGCGGTGGCTACGGCCTTTCGCTCCGGGCGCTCCGGTGTGATCGAGGCTGATGGCGGGCGCTACTTCCTCAATGTCCATCTGCCACCGGCCGCCATCGTCATCATCGGTGCGGTCCATATCAGCCAGGTGCTTGCGCAGATGGCGGCGCTTGCAGGCTTTGACGTCAGGATCATCGATCCCAGGACGGCCTTCGCGACGCCGGAGCGTTTTGCCGGGATCGATCTGACTGCGGATTGGCCGGTCGACGTCTTGAAAGACAAGCCGCTCGACGCCTATACGGCGCTGGTCGCGGTGACGCACGATCCGAAGATCGACGATTTCCCGATTGCCGAGGCGCTGCGCCGCAGCTGTTTCTATGTCGGGGCGCTCGGTAGCCGGAAGACCCATGCGTCGCGTCTCGATCGGCTGAAGGCCGAGGGCTTTGCGGATGAGGCGCTCGGACGGATCAACGGGCCGATCGGGCTCCATATTGGCGCCGCCAGCCCAGCGGAGATCGCGGTTGCCATTCTGGCGCAGATCATCGAGGCGTTGCGCTCACGCGATGTCGTGTCGCCGAAGGGTGACATGCGATGAAGTTCGGCGAATTTCCGGTGGCCGATGCTGAAGGGCTGATGCTCGCACATGCGGTGAAATTGCCGGAGCGGACCTTGCACAAGGGCCACCGCGTGTCGCCCGCGGATATCGAGGCGCTCAACAGCGCCGGCATCGCCAGCGTCACCGCAGCGCGGATCGAAGACGGGGATCTTAGCGAAGACGAGGCTGCTCGCCAGCTCGCCGCAGCGATTGCGCCGGATCATCTGCGCTTCTCCGAGGCTGCAACGGGGCGGGTGAATGTCTATGCGGCGGCCGACGGCCTCTTCGTCGCCGACCGCGATGTCGTCGATCGCGTCAACCGCATCGATCCGGCGATCACGCTTGCCTGTCTCGCCGACCATGCACGCGTGAGGGCGGGCGACATGGTGGCGACGTTCAAGATCATTCCGCTGGCTGTGCCGGGCCGCAAGGTGGAGGCAGCGTGCGAGGCTTTGAGGGCGGCCGTGGCTTTCGAGGTCAAGCCCTTTGCTGAATATGCGGTGTCGCTTGTCGCCACGGAGCTGCCATCGTTGAAGCCTGCGGTGATGGACAAGACGGCGCGCATTCTGGCGCATCGGCTTGCGGCATCCGGCAATCGGCTGGTCCGCGAGCGGCGCGTGGCGCACCGGCGGGATGCCGTTGCCGTTGCCATCGGTGAGGCTATGAGCGCCGCCGATCGCCTTCCGAAGCTTGTGATCGTCTTTGGGGCCTCGGCCGTGATCGACGAGGACGATGTGATCCCGGCGGCGATCCGGCAGGCGGGCGGCGAGATCCTCAGCGTCGGCATGCCGGTCGATCCCGGCAACCTGATGGTGCTCGGGCGGATCGGCGAGACCTATGTCGTAGGGGCGCCCGGCTGCGCGCGGAGCCCGAAAGAAAACGGTTTTGACTGGGTTCTGGATCGCATCCTGGCAGGCGAGAATCCCAATGCGCGCGATCTGACGGGCATGGGCGTCGGAGGACTGCTTATGGAAATCGAGACACGGCCACGCCCACGCGACAGCACCGAGGAGCGTCACCTACCGGTGACTGTCGCGACAGTCATCCTGGCTGCCGGCAAAGCCACCCGGATGGGCGAGGGCGGTGCGCACAAGCTGCTGGCCGAATTCGATGGCAAGCCGCTGGTGCGCCGCGCTGCCGAAACTGCGCTCTCTGCCGACGCGGCATCGGTCATCGTCGTGACCGGTCACCGGCGGGGCGAGATCGAGGCTGCGCTCTCCGGATTGGATGTCACGGCAGTCGAGAATCCGGATTATGCATCCGGCATGGCAAGCTCGCTCATCTCCGGATTTTCGGCCTCGTCCGCGCGTGATGCGGATGGCGTTCTCGTCATGCTCGCCGATATGCCAGGCGTGACGTCCGCCGATCTCGACGCGCTGATCGCGGCCTTCCGTGCGGCTTCCGGGCGGGCGATCGTCCGTGCCGTCTCTCGCGGCAAACGCGGCAACCCGGTCATTCTTCCGCGATCGCTCGGCGATGCCGTGATGCGGCTTGAAGGCGATGTCGGGGCGCGGCATATCATCGAGACATCGGGGCTGCCGGTGATCGATATCGATATCGGCGATGCTGCGCACCTGGACGTGGATACGCCTGAGGCCGTTCTGGCGGCCGGTGGCATTTTGAGGGGATAGAATGGATACGGCGGCGATCGAGGAAATGTTTCAGGGGCTCGGCCCTGTTACCATCAAGCGGATGTTCGGCGGCAAGGGGATCTATCACCTTGGCCGGATTGTCGCGATCGAGCTGCGCGATGAAATGCTCCTGAAGGCCGACGAGAAGAGCGCGCCGGAATTTGCCGATGCCGGCGCCATCCAATGGTCGTACGAGGGCAAGAAGGGCAATCCGGTGAAGATGCCCTACTGGTCAATCCCCGAGAATGCCTATGACGATCCGGATGAAATGGCGAAATGGGTCAGGCTTGCCTATGAGGCAGCGCTGCGGGCGGAATGATCAGGAGAGCGCTGCGTAGGGAAGCAGCGCAATTGCGGCTGCGGCAAATTCCGACAAAGGCTGCGGCAACTCGCCCAAGCCGAACCAGCCGAAAGCGGTGAGCTTGTCCGGCTCGGTCAGCTGAGGTTCGCCCTCGAAGCTTTCCGCCAGATAGAGGAGTGAAATCCAGTGCTGCTTGTCGGCGGCGCTCAGGACTTCCGATGGTCCAAGAAGCCTGACCTTGCCGATCGCAAGGCCGGTTTCTTCTTCCGCCTCACGGCGCGCGGCGTCTGCCGCCTTCTCCATGAAGTCGACCTTGCCGCCCGGAATGCTCCAGTGGCCCGGTTCCGGCGGCTTGACGCGCTTGTAGAGCAGAATTTTTCCGTCACGCACAATCACCAGGCCTACACCGAGGCCTGGGAAGTCGATGCCCGGTTTTCCCATAAGGGATCAGGCCTTGGCGCCGGCTGCAATCAGCATGAAAGCCGGGATGTCGTCACCGAAACCGACCGGAGTCGGGCCGTCATCGTGATCGCGATAGCGGCGGCGATCGCGGGAGTCGTCGTTTGCCGGGTAAGGGCGTGCGTGGCGCGCGTTGTTCTGCTGCTTGTTTTCTGCTTTGCGCTCTTGCTTCACGCTTTCGACCTTTGCTGGTGCTGCTGCTTCAACGACTTCGGCGGCATTATCTTCCGCGGCGATATCAGATTTATGACCACGGCGATCCTTGCCGCGGCCACGATCCCTGTCACGATCACGGCCGTTGCGGCGAGGACGATCGCTTTCCTTGCTTTCCTCTGCAGGAGGCAGGGCGTTGAGATCGCCGTTCAGCCACTCGACCTTTTCGCCGATCAGCTTTTCGATCGCATCGGAAAACTTCGTATCGCGCTTGGTGACCAGCGTGAACGCGGCACCGGTGCGGCCCGCACGGCCGGTACGACCGATGCGGTGGACATAGTCTTCCGAATGGATCGGTACGTCGAAGTTGAAAACGTGGCTCACGTCAGGAATGTCGAGGCCACGAGCAGCCACGTCGGAGGCTACCAGAAGCTGGAGCTGGCCGTCGCGGAAATTCTGCAGCATTGTCGTGCGCGAACGCTGATCCATGTCGCCGTGCAGCGCGCCGACGGAGAAGCCATGGCGTTCCAGCGAACGGAAGAGATCAGCGACATCCTTCTTGCGGTTGCAGAAGATGATCGCGTTTTTCAGGTCTTCCTGGGCGCGGATGAGATCACGCAGGGTAGCGCGCTTTTCGTAGTCCTTGCCATGGGTGGCAACGAAGCGCTGGGTAATGGTCTTGGAAGCCGATGCCGGCTTTGCGACTTCGACACGTTCCGGGTTCTGCAGGAAGCGGTCCGCGAGCTTCTGGATTTCCGGCGGCATGGTGGCCGAGAAGAACAGCGTCTGGCGCGTGAACGGGATCAGCTTGGCGATGCGCTCGATATCCGGGATGAAGCCCATGTCGAGCATGCGGTCGGCTTCGTCGATGACGAAGATTTCGACGGCAGACATCAGGAGCTTTCCACGCTCGAAATGGTCGAGCAGGCGGCCGGGCGTGCAGATCAGAACGTCTGCGCCACGCTCAAGCTTGCGGTCCTGGTCTTCGAAGGACACGCCGCCGATCAGCAGGGCCACGTTGAGGCGGTGGTTCTTGCCGTACTTTTCGAAGTTTTCTGCAACCTGGGCCGCGAGTTCTCGCGTCGGCTCCAGGATCAGCGTACGGGGCATGCGAGCGCGGGCGCGGCCTTTTTCCAGCAGCGACAACATTGGCAGAACGAAGGACGCCGTCTTGCCCGTACCCGTCTGCGCGATGCCGCAAATATCGCGGCGCTGCAGGGCAAACGGGATCGCGCCCGCCTGAATAGGGGTTGGGGTCGTGTAGCCGGCGTCGGTAACGGCGGAAAGCACTTTTTGGCTCAGGCCAAGATCAGCAAATGTCGTCAAAGGGAAAACTATTTCCGTTCAGGTTCGGCCGAACTCTGGCTGAGTCGGCGGGATTGCATGCCGCAATGCAGCGCGACATATTCCCAAACGGCTTGCAAGTCAAGGAATACGGGCCTTGCAGCCCTTGCACAGGTAAAGCTGTGGTTACTGCGTTTGGTTATTTTATATAGGTCGCGAGTTTCAACCCTGCATTCATGAAATACATCGGATCAACGGCCCGGCCGTTCTGGCGTACTTCGTAGTGCAGATGCGTGCCCGTCGAGCGGCCCGTGCTGCCGGCAAGGCCGATGACATCGCCGCGATCGACGGTATCGCCAACCTTCACCAGAATTTGCGACATGTGGCCGTAGCGGGTGGAAATGCCGTTACCGTGGTCGACCTCGACCATGTTGCCGTAGCCGCCGGTCCAGCCGGCATTGATGACCTTGCCGGGCGCGGTCGGGCGGACCTTTTCGCCGGGTGCGAAGCGGAAATCGATGCCGGAATGCAGGGCAAGCCGGCCCAGGAACGGGTCACGGCGGTTGCCGAAGGGGCTGGTAATGTCCTTGCCGATGCCGGGATTGCGGAAGGGCAGGGATTCGGCGGTATTGCGAACGGCCTCGAGGCGCGTCAGCGCCGTATCGAGCTGTGCCAGCGAATTGTTGAAATCGTCGTCGCTCTCGGGCTCGACATAGGGTCCGCCGACGGCGCTGTCGTCATCGGCCTTTGCCGTCTGCTGCGGCACCTGAATGCTGAAGCGGTTCAGGACGGTCGAAATGGCATCGGCGGCGTCGCCTGCATCTGCCGTCAGCTGATCGACCCGCGAACGCTGGTCTTCCTCGACGCCTTTCAGCGACAGCGTCACCTTGGAAAACAGACGGTCGGCGCGATCACCCACGGTTTCAGGGGCGGGAACATAAGCGAGCGTGGTATTGTCGGGCGTCGCATCGGCCGGTTCGCTATTGCCGGTCAACAGCTTGTTGATGGCGTCCGCGCCGCCGGAGATCGAGGCGCGCTTGTCCTTGGCATCGGGAGCGAAGGATTGCGCGGCAGGCGCCGGTTCTTCCTTGCCTGTCAGGCCGGAGCTTTCCGCGCGGTCGAGCAGCGAGCCGAGCTTGCCGTGGCGCGAGGTCAGCGCCATCTGCTGTTCCATCAGCTTGTCGACCTTGTCCTCGACGACCTGCTGGTCAAGCAGCTGGCGGGAGGTGACGCGGTCGACCTGGGCGCGGAGCGCGGCAATGCGGTCTTCATAATCATGCTGCATGCGGGCCTGGCGGGCCATGGTGGCGCCGATCAGGTCGTCTCGGAGCACAAGATAGGAAGTGGCAAGGAGATAGCCGATGGCAAAGACGCCGATGAAGCAGAAGGCGAGGGCCGCCATCCAGGGCTTGACCGTCATGTGACGGACCTTGTCGCCACTGGCGAGAATGAGGATATGTTCCTGTGAACGCTTGCCGAATACGCGCTGGTGCTGTGCATGCGTCACGGAGAATCTCCCAATTGATGCGCCCGTGCCTCGATTGGATTGATTACACACCGTTAAGGTTAATAAATTGCTTCTTTCGTTAATGTGAATGCACGCAATGGTTACGCATTGCTTGTCGATGTCAATGATCGGTAGAAGGATGGCGTGAGACCGGCTTCGGCGCGTGCGAGGTCATTAAAGGGCGGTTTCAGCGGGCCGCGGAAGTTGGCACGCACCAGCTCCCTAAAGGTCTGGGCGGGATCGCGGCGCTCGCGGGCGCAGAGAAAGCGGAACCATTTGGCGCCAATCGCCACATGGCCTTTCTCGTCATTGTAAATCACGTCGAGCACGGCAGCGCTGTCGAGATCGCCGGTCTCGCGCATCTTCGCCTGCAGCGATGGCGTTACGTCAAGTCCGCGGGCTTCGAGGATGAGCGGGACGACGGCAAGCCGCGCCGTAAGGTCGTTGCGGGTCGAGTGCGCCGCCTGCCAGAGACCGTCATGGGCGGGCATGTCGCCATAATCGGCGCCGAGATCGCGCAGGCGGTCGCGGACCATGCGGAAATGCTTGGCCTCCTCGAAAGCCACCTGCATCCAGCCGTCGAAGAAGGAGTTCGGTACCGGCTCGGTGGCGAAGCGGGCGACGATGTCGAGCGCGAGATCGACGGCATTGAGCTCGATATGGGCGATTGCATGCAGCAGCGCGATGCGGCCGTGGACGGTATGCAGTGAGCGCTTCTGAACTTGAGTCGGCGGCACGAGCGCCGGTTTTTCAGGGCGGCCGGGCCGCTCCGGAAGTGCGGTATCGAGCGGCGAGCGCAGCGATATCTTGCGGGCGAACCAGCGGGTGGCGGCTTCCTGGGCGAGCGCCGTCTTGCGATCGAGATCGGCTGAGCGGATGGCGTCGATCGCGCCACCTCTCAGCGATGTCATCTGCAAAGCGGTCATGCCGCGAGGTCCAGCACGGCCTTCAGAACGGCTTCGGCATGGCCTGGAACCTTGACCTTCTGCCAGATGGTGGCGATCGTGCCGTCGGCGCGGATCAGGAAGGTCGTGCGCTCGACGCCCATATAGGTGCGGCCGTACATGCTCTTCTGTTTCCAGACGCCATAGGCTTGCAGCACGGTCTTTTCCTCATCCGATGCGAGCGCGACGGCAAGGTTATGTTTCTTAATGAAACGGTCGTGGCATTTGACCGAATCAGGCGACATGCCGACGAGCGCCGCGCCTGCCTTTTCAAACTCGGCGGCGAGCTCGGTGAAGCCGATCGATTCGGCCGTGCAGCCTGCCGTGTCATCCTTGGGATAGAAGAACAGAACCAGAGGCTTGCCTTTGAATTCCGTCAGCGATACGCGGCCGCCGCCATCACGCGGGAGGTTGAAGTCCGGGGCTTCGGCGCCGATACCGATATCCGCCATGTGGAAACCTTTCTTTTGCCGGGTTTATGAGTGACACTGAAACTGGCCGATATATATTGGGCGAGTATCCGGCGAGCTAGACCGGAAAATAAGAATTCAAGGAGTTACCCAAGGCGTATGTCGGCCATCCGCGGCGAAAAGGTTACGTTTCGCAAGAAAGACATCGTCGCTTTGCATGAACTCCCCTCGGCGCAAGCCGAGGATCCGATGATCGTGCATTGCCCGCCGCCGCGCTCGCGGCTGCGGCGCACCGCCGGCTGGACCGGCGCCTGCTTCGCTCTCCTCTTCATCATCATTGCCGCGATCGTCGGCGTGATCGAAAGCGGCATGATCGATACGGCGCTGTCGAAGCAGGCGCAGATGGCGCTGAACAACGCGATGGGGCCGCGCTACAAGGCCGAAGTCGGCTCGACGGTGGTGCGCTTCACCTCCGGCCTGCGGCTGGCGCTGGAGGCCCGCAACGTCAACCTGATCGATCAGCAGAGCGGCGAACATCTGTCGACGGTCGAAGCGATGCGCATGGCGCTCGATCCGCTGGCGCTGTTCCGCGGGCGGATCGCCATCACCGATGTCGAGGCGGAGGATATCGCGCTCGATACGGCGCTGCTTCCTGCCGGCAATCCCATCAAGCTCGACAATCTTCGCGTCGACGAAGTGCCCCAAGCGCTCGAATCGGCATTCTCGCATCTCGACCTGTTCGACAGTTTCGCGCAGCGCGGCGGTACGGACAGCGTTCGCATCTCGGGAATCAACGTCAAGCTGGCGGATACGGCGAACGGACCGGTGTCGCTCGTCATCGACGATCTCGTCTTTGCCCGGCCGACCGATCATTCGCTGCAGTTGACCGGCGAAATCGCCATCAACGGCCAGCCGGCGACGCTCGACGTTCAAGCGGAAAGGCTGGGCGACAAGACCCAGCGCTTCACCGCCAAGCTCAGCCATGCCGACCTGACGCCGTTTGCCATCAAGCGAAACGTGCTGGGTGAGATCCGCCAGGGCATCAACGCTTTCGCCGACATCAACATTTCGGCTGTCAGGGACGGCGAGGGCACCGATCCGTCTTTGACGACCGGCGTGACGCTGGCGCCGGGGCTGATCTATGTCGATGGCGACCAGCAGCAGTTGAGTGGCGGCCAGATCAATCTGAACTACGATTTCAAGAAGGAAACGATCGAGATAGCCCGGTCGCAGGGGCAATTCGGCGCGACAACCGTCCCCTTCAACGGCGGCCTGATCGACCTCGACCGGCTGGATCCGACAGCCGGCAAGGGCTTCGGCATCGATCTCCTGGTCAGCGGCGGCAGCGCCTCTCCCGTCGGATCCGGCGAGCAGCCGGTGCCGTTCGATATCCAGACAAGCGGCCGCTTCATGGTCGCGACCAAGGAGCTGCAGTTCCCCGGTATCACGGTATCGACACCGCTCGGACAGCTCTATGGGTCGCTGCATGCGAAATTCGGCGACGTCTCGCCGGAGATCAGCTTCGTCGGCCAGTCGCAGCAATTGCAGACGGCGGCGATCAAGCAGCTCTGGCCGTTCTGGATGGCGCCGAAGGCCCGTGACTGGGTGCTGAAGAACCTGTTCGGCGGCACGGTCTCCGACGCCTCGATTTCCGTTTTCATTCCCTTCGGGCGTCTCGACGAGGCCGTCGGCAAGGGGCTGAAGCTCGACGAGAACCAGATCAAGATCGCCTTCGATATTGCCAATGCCCGGATGAATGTCGCCGGCGAAATTCCGCCGATCCGCGATACTTCGGCGCATTTCGACCTGAAGGGGCCGCGGGCGACGATCTCGATCAAGAGCGGCACGTCGTTCTTTGCCTCTGGGCGTTCGGTCAATCTCGGTGCTGGCAGCTTCGTGCTACCGTCGACCTATGACAAGCCGCTGATGGCGGAGATGCAGCTCGGCATATCGGGCTCAGCTGACGCCGTGGGTGAGCTTCTCACCTACAAGCCGATCCAGGTGCTGCAGCGCGCCGGTCTCGCGCCACAGGACCTGAGCGGCAAGATCAATGCCACCGTGCAGGCTCGCTTCGGGCTGGTCAGCGCACAGAATCCACCGCCGCCGGACTGGAAGGCTTCGATGCAGCTTTCCGGCGTCGATGTCGGCAAGCCGATCTCCGGGCGCAAGATCACCAATCTGGACGGGACGCTGAATGCCGATCCGAAGCAGGTGACGCTCGACGGCAAGGGGCAGATCGATGGCGTGCCGGCGGAGATTTCGCTGCTGGAACCGGTCGAGAAGAATTCGGGCATCACCCCGCAGCGCGTCATCACGGCGACTCTGACCAACGACCAGCGCGAAAAGCTGCTGCCGGGCCTGTCGGATATCATCGACGGCAGCATCAAGGTCGAGCTGACGCGGATCGACGAAGAGCGGCAGTCCGTCGATCTAGACCTGTCGCGCGCCGCCCTGCAGTTGCCCTGGGTCGGCTGGGCGAAAGGCAGCGGCATCCCGGCCGAGGCGACGTTCGAGGTCTCCGGTCCTGCAGAGAATACGCAGGTCAAGAATTTCAAGCTCAAGGGCGACGGCTTTGGCGCCAGCGGATCGCTGAACGTCGCGAAGGGCGGGCTGACATCGGCCGATTTCGATAGCGTCAAACTCTCATCGCTCGACGATTTCGCCATTTCGATCCGCCGCAGCAAGGGCGTTTTCGACGTTTCCGTCTCCGGCGATACGGCCGATGCACGGCCGATCCTGGCGCGGCTCAAAAACGGGCAGAACGGCAGCGGCGACGATGGCGGCAGCAACAGCAAGGGCGGTGATATCACCGTGCGCGCCAAGCTCGGCCAGATCGTCGGCTTCAACGACGAACGCGTGCGCGGCCTCGATGCGCTCTACATGATGCGCGACGGCGAATTGCAGGTGCTGAACCTCTCCGGTGTTACCGACAGCGGCGAGGCCGTCGTGACGCAGATGAAGGACGGGCGCGTGCTCAACATCACCACCGGTGACGCGGGATCGGTGTCGCGCTTTGCCGATTTCTACAAGCATATGCGCGGCGGTCTGCTCAACATGACGGTGCGTTTCGGCCCGCGCGGCTGGGACGGCTCGGCGGATGTGCGCCGCTTCCAGATCGTCAACGAAGACCGGCTTCGATCGATCGTGGCAACCCCCGTCGGCAAGGATCAGCGAAGCCTGAATGCCGCCGTCAAGCGCGAGATCGATACGTCGGCGCAGCGCTTCCAGCGCGGCTTTGCCCGTATCGTCTCGCAGGGCGGTACCGTCACCATCGAGAACGGCGTGGTGCGCGGCGAGCAGATCGGCGCGACCTTCCAGGGCGTGATCCGCGATGCCAAGGGCAATATGGACATGACCGGCACCTTCATGCCGGCTTACGGTCTAAACCGGCTATTTGCCGAACTGCCGGTCATCGGCATCATTCTCGGTAACGGTACCGACCGCGGCCTGATTGGCATCACCTTCAAGCTGACCGGCAAGTTCGACAAGCCGAACCTGCAGATCAACCCGCTGTCGATCATCGCGCCGGGCGTCTTCCGCAACATCTTCGAATTCCAATAAAAAAGCCGGCCCGCGGCCGGCTTCCTTTCAGTCAGATTTTTCCGGACCGTTTAAGCGGCGGGGCGGATCAGGATGTGCTTCTTCTTGCCGAGCGACAGCTTGATGACGCCATCAGCGGTAATCTCGCTGCTGCCGATCACCGTGCGTTCGTCGCTGATCGCCTGATCGTTGATGCGCACGGCACCACCCTGAACGTGACGACGTGCTTCGCCGTTCGACGCGGCGAGGCCGGCGCGGACGATGAGCGACAGCAGGCCGAGACCGGCATCGAGTTCCGCAGCCGGAATTTCGACGGAGGGAAGGTTGTCGGAGAGAGCGCCTTCCTCGAAGGTCTTGCGAGCCGTTTCGGCTGCCTGTTCTGCGGCGGCGCGGCCGTGCAGAATGGCGGTGACTTCCGTCGCGAGGATCTTCTTGACCTCGTTGATCTCCGAACCTGCCAGCGCCGAGAGGCGGGCGATCTCGTCCATCGGCAGCGTCGTGTAGAGCTTGAGGAAGCGCGATACGTCGGCGTCTTCGGTGTTGCGCCAGTACTGCCAGAAATCGTAGGCCGAGAGCATGTCGGCGTTCAGCCAGACAGCGCCGGTCGCCGACTTGCCCATCTTGGCACCGGATGCGGTCGTCAGAAGCGGCGAGGTCAGCGCGTAAAGCTGCTGCGTCCCCATGCGGTGACCGAGGTCGATACCGTTGACGATGTTGCCCCACTGATCCGAACCGCCCATCTGCAGACGGCAGTCGTAGCGCTTCGCCAGTTCGACGAAGTCGTAGGCCTGCAGGATCATGTAGTTGAATTCGAGGAAGGACAGCGACTGCTCGCGATCCAGGCGCGTCTTGACGCTGTCGAAGGACAGCATGCGGTTGACCGAGAAATGGCGGCCGACATCGCGCAGGAATTCGAGGTAGTTGATCGAACGCAGCCATTCGGCATTGTTGATCATCAGGGCGTCCTTCAGACCTTCGCCATACGTGAGGTAGTTCGAGAACACGCGCTTGATGGAGGCGATGTTGCTCTCGATCGTGTCGACCGTCATCAACTGGCGCGACTCTTCCTTGAAGGAGGGATCGCCGACCATGCCGGTACCGCCGCCCATCAGCGAGATGGCGCGGTGGCCGGTTGCCTGGAACCAGTGCAGCATCATGATCTGGATCAGCGAGCCGGCATGAAGGCTCGGCGCCGTCGGATCGAAGCCGATATAGGCCGTCACGGTTTCCTTGGCGAGCAGATCGTCGAGGCCGGATTCATCGGAGACCTGATGAATGAAGCCGCGCTCTTTCAGAGTGCGCAGGAAATCGGATTTGAACTCGGACATGACTTCGTCTCTTGAGGCTTCGGAGGGAATTGAGATCGGCACTTGTTGAAGCGCCGCGGCGCGTTTAGCACTGTTTTGCCGAAAGTGCACTATTCGGCGGCACAGTTTTTGGAGGAAGCATGCCTGGAGTGAGAACCGCGATCGGCCTGATGAGCGGCACGTCGATGGATGGGATCGATGTGGCGTTGCTGCGGACCGATGGCGACGGCTTCGTCGAGCGCGGTCCGTTTCTCGGCGTTTCCTATGATCCGGCTTTTCGCGAACGGCTGAAAACGGCACTCGAGCAGGCGAAGGCGATCAAGAACCGGCAGGAACGGCCGGGCGATCTCGCGGCCATCGAACGGGAGCTTACGCAGCGCCACGCAGCTGCCGTTAGGGAGTTTTTGCAACAGAATGCAATGGAGGCCGGCGCTATCGACGTTCTCGGCTTTCACGGCCAGACCATCCTGCACCGGCCGGACGACGCCTTGACCGTCCAGATCGGCGACGGCGGTCTTCTCGCCCGCGAGACCGGTATTGCGACGGTTTACGACATGCGGGCGAACGACATGGTGCATGGCGGCCAGGGCGCGCCGCTCGTGCCTGCCTATCACGCTGCGCTGGCCGCCAATATCGGCAATGCGAAGATGCCGGTCTGTTTCGTCAATATCGGCGGTATCTCCAACCTGACCTATGTCGGTGCCGATGGTACGATGATTGCCTATGACAGCGGCCCGGGCAACACGCTGATCGATCAGTGGGTGGAGGCCCATGCCGGGATACCCTTCGATCAGGGCGGCATGATCGCTTCCGAGGGCCATGTCGTCAGCGAGCTGGCCGAACGCTATCTCGCGAGCCCGTTCTTTACCGCGGCAAAGCGGCGATCGCTCGACCGCAACGATTTCCTGCCGCCGCTGGGACGGGATGCGGAGCTTGCCGATGGCGCGCGCACGCTTGCCTATGTGGCGGCGGCATCGATCATCAAATCGGCCGGTCACCTGCCGGTGACGCCGGCGCTTTATGTGATTTGCGGTGGCGGGCGCCTGAACAAGGTGATCATGCGCGATCTTGCGCAGCTGGCTGAGGAGCATCGGGCGACGGTGATTTCGGCGGAAGAAGCTGGTTTCAACGGCGACGCGATGGAGGCGGAGGCTTGGGCTTATCTGGCCGTGCGCTCGCTCGAGGGGCTGCCGTTGACCTATCCGGGCACGACGGGTGTCCGGGAAGCGGTGAGCGGCGGTGTGCTGGAGGAGGCTATCGATGCAGACGATCCTTGAGACAGAGCGGCTGACGTTCCTTATGTGGCAGCCGGACGAAGCGCCGTTGGTTCATGCCCTGCATTCGACGCTGGCGACGAGCCGCTTCATGTCGGGTGGCTTGCCTTGGACGATGGAACGCTGCCAGTCGCGCATCGAGCAGTGGATCGACGAGCAGGACGATGACGGCACGACGAAATACAAGGTCGTGGCCAAGAGCGACGGGCGCTTTGTCGGCCGTGCCGGGATATCTCTGCACGATGAGGGCGCTCGCGAGTTCGAGCTCGGCTACGCATTCCATGAGGACGAATGGGGAAAGGGCTATGCGACGGAGGCGGCGCGGGGACTGATCGCCTGGTTCCTGGGCAAGGGCTTCAGCGATCGCTTGATCGCCTTCACGCATCCGGAGAATTTTGCTTCCCAGCACGTGCTGCGCAAAGCCGGCATGCGGGAGATCGAGCCGAGGCTGATCGATGGCTTCGTGGCGCCGACCTTCGAGATCGGCGCCAGCGATATCAAGGCTTAGCGAATGCGCTTGGCAGCCGGTTCCGGCACCAGTTCGCCGTTCAGGCGGCGGTCGAGGTAATCCTCGCACTCGGCCATCAGCGGCTCGACCTGGCCGTTGAAGAAGTGGTTGGCGCCCGGAACGGTGCGGTGGGTGATCAGAATACCCTTTTGCGTCTTCAGCTTTTCGACTAGGCCGTTGACGTCCTTCTCGGGTGCGACCTTGTCCTGCTCGCCGTTGATGATCAGGCCGGAGGACGGGCAGGGCGCCAGGAACGAGAAGTCGTAGGTATTCGGCTGCGGAGCGATCGACATGAAGCCTTCGATCTCCGGGCGGCGCATAAGAAGCTGCATGCCGATCCACGAACCGAAGGAATAGCCGGCGACCCAGCAGGTCTTCGAATCGGGATGCAGGCTCTGCACCCAGTCGAGTGCCGAGGCGGCATCCGAGAGCTCGCCGGCGCCGTGGTCGAATTCACCTTGGCTGCGGCCGATCCCACGGAAATTGAAGCGCAGTGTCGTGAACCCGCGCTTCTGGAACATGTAGAAGAGCTGGTAGACGATCTGGTTGTTCATCGTGCCGCCGAACTGCGGGTGCGGGTGCAGGATGAGGGCAATCGGTGCGCTTTTTTCCTTGGAGGGCTGGTAGCGGCCTTCAAGACGGCCGGCAGGGCCGTTGAAAATGACTTCGGGCATCGGTACTCCGGGTTTTATTTTCGCGTTCGGACTGCGCAGACTTGACGGACGTTGTCAGCTTTTCTAAAACGCAGTTTAGAACAATTCGAAACTTTGCATGGCACGCCACGCAGTGTGAAAGTGTCATAAGGCAAGCCCGGCGGAAATTTCAAGAAAAATGAGCCGGACCACCGAAGCAGAAACCAAGCGCAGGACTTGAGATCATGGCGCCGCCCCGCCTTTATCTTGACTGGAACGCGACATCGCCGCTGCATCCCGCAGTGCGCGAAGCAGTTTTGCGCGCCATGGATCTGTTCGGCAACCCCAATTCCGTGCATGGCGAGGGACGTGCCGTTCGCGCCGCAATCGAAGGCGCGCGTCGCGAGGTTGCCTCCCTTGTCGGGGCCGAGCCCGCGCATGTCATTCTGACGAGCGGTGCGACCGAGGCGGCCAATATGGTGCTGACGCCGGAATTCCGCATGGGGCGCACGCCGCTCGCGGTCGGTCATCTCTATTACAGTGCCGTCGAGCATCCCGCTGTTCGCGAGGGTGGGCGCTTCCCGAAGGACAAGACCACCGAGATTCCGGTGACGTCGGATGGTACCGTCGATCTTGCGGCGCTTCAGGGCCTGCTTGCCGGTCACGATGCCTCATCCGGTCTGCCGATGGTGGCGATCATGCTCGTCAATAACGAGACTGGGATCGTCCAGCCGGTTCGCGAGGCAGCCGAGATCGTCAAGGCGCATCGCGGCCTTCTCGTCGTCGATGCCGTGCAGGCCGCGGGACGGATCGAGATCGATATCAATGCGCTCGGCGCCGACTTTCTGATCCTGTCGTCGCACAAGCTCGGCGGGCCCAAGGGCGCCGGCGCTCTGGTGTCGCGCGGCGAGATCCTGATGCCGAAGCCGCTGATCCATGGCGGCGGGCAGGAAAAGGGTCACCGGTCGGGGACCGAGAATTCGCTCGCCGTCATCGGCTTCGGCACGGCTGCCGCACAGGCGCGATCGGATTTCAGCGAACGGAACGGCCGGATTGCGGCCTTGCAGGCGCGGCTGGAAAGCGGCATGCGGGCAGCGGCACCCGATGTGGTGATCTACGGCGCCGATGGTCCGCGTGTGTCGAACACGACGTTCTTCACGCTGCCGGGCCTGAAGGCCGAGACCGGCCAGATCGCCTTCGATCTCGAAGGTGTGGCGCTTTCGGCGGGCTCTGCCTGTTCGTCCGGCAAGGTCGGCGAGAGCCATGTTCTCGTTGCCATGGGCCACGACCCGAAGCTCGGCGCGCTGCGCATTTCGCTCGGCTTTGCGACCAGCGACGAGGATATCGACCGGGCGCTGGCCGCCTTCGGAAAAATTGCCGGACGGCGCAGGCCGGCCGGGGAGGCGGCCTGACCGTCTCACAAAATTGCGGAAACGGAAATTTCCGCTTGCCATCAGGGCTGAAAAGGCCCTTTTGGCCCACTACATAAGGGGCAATCAGAAAATTGCCCGCACGACAGCCTGCCGGACCTTTAGCCGGCGAGATTGGAGAACGACATGCCAGCCGTACAGGAAACGGTTGATCGCGTCCGCGAGATCGACGTCGATCAGTACAAATACGGTTTCGAGACCATCATCGAAATGGACAAGGCGCCCAAGGGCCTGTCCGAAGACATCATCCGCTTCATCTCTGCCAAGAAGCAGGAGCCGGAATGGATGCTCGAATGGCGCCTGGAAGCCTACAAGCGCTGGCTGACGATGGAAGAGCCGAATTGGGCGCGCGTCGATTACCCGAAGATCGATTTCAACGACATTCACTATTACGCCGCGCCGAAGAGCACGCCGGGTCCGAAGTCGCTCGACGAAGTCGATCCTGAAATCCTCAAGGTCTACGAGAAGCTCGGCATTCCCCTGAAGGAACAGGAAATCCTGGCCGGCGTCGAGAAGCCGCGGATTGCCGTCGATGCGGTCTTCGACAGCGTCTCCGTCGTCACCACCTTCAAGGAAGAGCTGAAGAAGGCCGGCGTGATCTTCATGTCGATCTCCGAAGCGATCCGCGAGCATTCGGAACTGGTTCAGAAATATCTGGGCTCGGTCGTTCCGACCTCCGACAACTATTATGCGACGCTGAACTCGGCCGTCTTCACCGACGGTTCGTTCGTCTTCGTGCCGAAGGGCGTTCGTTGCCCGATGGAACTGTCGACCTACTTCCGCATCAACGAGAAGAATACCGGCCAGTTCGAGCGCACGCTGATCATCGCCGAGGAAGGCGCCTACGTGTCTTACCTCGAAGGCTGCACGGCGCCGCAGCGCGACGAAAACCAGCTGCATGCTGCTGTCGTCGAGCTCATTGCTCTCGATGATGCCGAAATCAAGTATTCGACCGTTCAGAACTGGTACCCGGGCGACGCCCAGGGCAAGGGCGGCATCTACAACTTCGTGACCAAGCGTGGCGATTGCCGCGGCGACCGTTCGAAGATTTCGTGGACGCAGGTCGAAACCGGTTCGGCGATCACCTGGAAGTATCCTTCGTGCATCCTGCGCGGCGATGACTCTAGAGGCGAATTCTACTCGATCGCCGTTTCCAACGGTCATCAGCAGATCGATTCCGGCACCAAGATGATCCATCTCGGCAAGAACACGTCGAGCCGCATCGTCTCGAAGGGTATTGCCGCCGGCGTTTCGCAGAACACCTATCGCGGCCAGGTCTCGGCCCACCGCAAGGCTTCGAACGCCCGCAACTTCACGCAGTGCGACTCGCTCCTGATCGGCGACAAGTGCGGCGCCCATACGGTGCCTTATATCGAGGCGAAGAACTCGACCGCGCAGTTCGAGCACGAGGCGACCACCTCGAAGATCTCCGAAGACCAGCTCTTCTACTGCCTGCAGCGCGGCATCCCAACCGAAGCGGCGATCGCCCTGATCGTCAACGGCTTCGTCAAGGAAGTCCTGCAGGAACTGCCGATGGAATTCGCCGTCGAAGCGCAAAAGCTGATCAGCATCTCGCTTGAGGGGTCTGTCGGCTGACGCCGTCTCTGCATTGATTATTCGAGGGCGCGGTTGGGCGCGCCCGTTTCCGAACGCTTTTATGGAACAAGAACATGCTTGAAATCAGAAACCTGCACGCCCGTATCGCCGAAGACGGCACCGAGATCATCCGTGGCCTGAACCTGACGGTGAAGGCTGGCGAGATTGCCGCGATCATGGGTCCGAACGGCTCGGGCAAGTCGACGCTCTCCTACATCCTGTCGGGCCGCGAAGACTATGAAGTCACCGAGGGTGACATCCTCTATAACGGCGAGAGCATTCTCGAGCTCGACGCTGCCGAGCGTGCTTCCAAGGGCATTTTCCTGGCCTTCCAGTATCCGGTCGAAATCCCCGGCGTTGCCACGATGCAGTTCCTCAAGGTGGCGATGAACGAGCAGCGCAAGGCTCGCGGCGAAGAAGAACTGAAGACGCCTGACTTCATGCGCCTCGTCAAGGACGCTGCCGCCAAGCTGCAGATCAACCCTGACATGCTGAAGCGCCCGCTGAACGTCGGTTTCTCCGGCGGTGAAAAGAAGCGCGCCGAGATCCTGCAGATGGCGCTGCTGCAG
The DNA here is from genome assembly GCF_040546565.1 of Rhizobium sp. OAE497. Classification (NCBI taxonomy): domain Bacteria; kingdom Pseudomonadati; phylum Pseudomonadota; class Alphaproteobacteria; order Hyphomicrobiales; family Rhizobiaceae; genus Rhizobium; species Rhizobium sp. OAE497. Next base: position 1,924,199 of record NZ_JBEPOA010000001.1, on the reverse strand, counting down.
CCGCAGCTCTGCGTGCTCGACGAAACCGACTCCGGTCTCGACATCGACGCCTTGAAGATCGTTGCCGACGGCGTCAACGCGCTGCGTTCGCCTGATCGCGCCGTGATCGTCATCACCCACTACCAGCGCCTGCTCGACTACATCGTTCCCGACACCGTTCACGTTCTCTACAAGGGCCAGGTGATCAAGTCGGGCGACAAGACGCTGGCACATGAGCTGGAAGCCAACGGTTATGCCGACATCATCGGAGCGGCAGCCTGATTAAGGCGGAAAGGACGTTTCCATGAACATGCAGACCACGAGCCGCCTGACCGCCGCGGAAGCTGCGCTCATCGAGGCTTTCAACAACCAGTTCGGCGAACTGCCGGGCGACGGCGCGGTCACCGCGACGCGCGACCGCCTGCTCGACGACATCAAGAAGTCCGGCCTGCCGACGCGCCGCGTCGAGGCCTGGCACTATACCGACCTCAAGAACCTGCTGCGCGCCATCCCGGCCGTTGCCGGTGACGCTGCCTCGAAGACGGTGAAGCCGCTCGTCGAGGGCTCTTCGGTGCTTTCGATCGTCCAGGGCCATGTCGATGCCAAGGCTTCGGTCGGCGGTATCGAGATTTCGAGCTATGCCCAGAGCCTGCTCGATGGCTCGGCTGTAACTTCTCTCGGTGCGCTTGGCGCCGACGATGCGGTTGGCCGGATCAACGGCAGCTTCGTGCGTGACGGCTATGTGATCGACATTCCGACCGAAACCGAACTCGAGCAGCCGCTCGAGATCGATATCGTCCATGCCGGCGGCCAGATCCATACGCGTCTTCCGGTCACCTTCGGCGCCGGCGTCAAGGGCACCGTCATCGAGCGTCACCTGTCGGTGACCCCTGATGCGGCGCTCGTGTCCCATGTCAGTGACATCACGATCGGTGACGGCTCGGAACTGACCTGGATCATCCTGCAGCAGCAGGGTGGCGACGACACGCATCTTGGCCAGATCCGCATCGATCTCGGCGCTGACGCGAAGCTGAAGCTCTTCGTCATCAATGCCGGCGGCAAGCTGGTGCGCCAAGAGCTGCATATCAAGGCGACGGGCGAGGGTTCGGATCTGACGCTGCGCGGCATCAACCTGCTCGGCGGCGAAACCCATACGGACGTCACGATGGTTCTCGGCCATAACGTGCCGAATACCGGTTCGACGGAAATCATCCGCAACGTCGTCTTCGATCGCGCCAGGGGCGTGTTCCAGGGCATGATCCGGGTTGCCCCGGATGCCCAGAAGACCGACGCCAAGATGGCCTGCAACACGCTGTTGATGTCCGATGACGCCGAGTTCTCCGTCAAGCCGGAGCTCGAAATCTTCGCCGACGACGTGCAGTGCGGCCACGGTGCGACGGTTGCCGATATCGACAGCAACCACCTCTACTACCTGATGGCTCGCGGCATTCCGGAGAACAAGGCGCGGGCGATGCTCGTCAACGCCTTCGTCGCCGAAATCGTCGAGGAGCTGGAAGACGAGACTCTGGTGGACGCGCTGGAAGGCATCATTTCCGCCTGGCTCGAAAAGCACGCCTGAACGCGCCGACGGAGGGGTAATCTCCTCCGTCATCCTCGGGCTTGCCCCGAGGATCTAAGCCGGTTCAGGAACGTAGACGTGGATAGATCCTCGGGACAGGCCCGAGGATGACGTAGAGCAGGCGGTAACGGCTGCGAAACCAAAACCTTCTGCGGTAGCTCCTTCAAGGAGCGACATGAAAGGGTCTGAAAATGGACCAGACAACGCCCGTAACCGCCTATGACGTCGAAGCCATTCGCAGGGATTTCCCGATCCTGGCGAAGGAAGTGTATGGCAAGCCGCTGGTCTATCTCGACAACGGCGCGTCGGCTCAGAAGCCGCAGGCCGTCATCGACGCGGTGACGCATGCCTATTCGAACGAATATGCCAATGTGCATCGCGGTCTGCATTTCCTGTCGAATGCCGCAACCGAGGCCTATGAAGCTGCGCGCGAAAAGGTGCGGCGCTTCCTGAATGCGCCTTCGGTTGATGATATCGTCTTCACCAAGTCGTCTACCGAAGCGATCAATACGGTCGCTTACGGCTGGGGCATGCCGAAGATCGGCGAGGGCGACGAGATCGTCGTTTCGATCATGGAGCATCACTCCAACATCGTTCCCTGGCACTTCATCCGAGAGCGCCAGGGCGCCAAGCTGGTCTGGGTTGATGTCGATGACGAAGGCGCCTTCCATATCGAGGCTTTCGAAAAGAGCCTGACGGAGCGCACCAAGCTCGTTGCCATCACCCATATGTCGAATGCGCTCGGCACCATCGTTCCGGTCAAGGAAATCTGCCGTATCGCCCATGAGCGCGGTATTCCGGTACTGCTCGACGGATCGCAGAGCGCCGTCCACATGCCTGTTGATGTGCAGGATATCGACTGCGACTGGTATGTGATGACCGGCCACAAGCTCTATGGTCCCTCGGGGATCGGCGTGCTCTACGGCAAAAAGGACCGTCTTCGCGAGATGCGCCCGTTCCAGGGCGGCGGCGAAATGATCTTCGAAGTCACCGAAGACAACGTCACCTATAACGAGCCGCCGCACCGTTTCGAGGCCGGCACGCCGCCGATCGTTCAGGCGATCGGTCTCGGCTATGCGCTGGATTATATGGACAAGATCGGCCGGGAGGCTATCTCCCGTCATGAGGCGGATCTGACGGCCTATGCGACCGAGCGGCTACGCGAAGTCAATTCGCTGCGCGTGATCGGCAATGCGCCGGGCAAGGGCGGCATTTTCTCCTTCGAGCTCGCCGGCATCCATGCCCACGACGTCTCAATGGTGATCGACCGCCGTGGTGTTGCGGTTCGCGCCGGCACGCATTGCGCCATGCCGCTCTTGAAACGCTTCGGCGTGACCTCCACATGCCGTGCGTCATTCGCGATGTATAATACCTGTGCCGAGGTCGATGCCTTGGCCGATGCGCTGGAATATGCGCGCAAGTTCTTTGCTTGAGGATACCGTAATGAGCCTTGATGACAGCGAACAGAAGACCGACGTGCGCGAGGGTATCGTGCATTCGAGCATTCCGGCGGAAGAGCTGGCGCGTCTCAGCGACGACGTGATCGGCGCGCTGAAGACGGTCTACGACCCGGAAATTCCGGCCGATATCTTCGAGCTCGGTCTGATCTACAAGATCGACATCGAAGACGACCGCATGGTCAAGATCATGATGACGCTGACCGCACCCGGTTGCCCCGTGGCCGGCGAGATGCCCGGCTGGGTCGAGAATGCCGTGGGCGCCGTCGAAGGCGTGTCGGGCGTCGAAGTCGAAATGACCTTCGATCCGCCGTGGACGCCGGACCGCATGTCGGAAGAGGCGCAGGTCGCTGTCGGCTGGTACTAATTGGCGGCTGGTATTGATCGGTTAAGCCACTGGCACTACATTTGATTCATGAAACACCGGACCTTCAATCCGTGTGCGTAAGGAGAATGAGCCGATGGGCTTTGCAGTGATGAGCATGACGCAGGAAGCGGCCGATCGCGTGAAGGCGATCGTCGGCGGTGCTGGACCGGACGCCAAGGGCATTCGCGTCGGCATCAAGAAGGGCGGCTGCGCCGGGATGGAATATACCATCGATATGGTGACCGAGCCCAACCCGAAGGACGATCTGATCGAGCGCGATGGCGCGAGCGTCTGGATCGAGCCATCGGCCGTGCTCTATCTGCTCGGCACCCAGCTCGGCTTCGAGCAGACGACGCTGCGCTCCGGCTTCACCTTCACCAACCCGAACCAGACATCGGCCTGCGGCTGTGGCGAATCCGTCGAACTGAAGCCTGCCGATCTCGCGGCTCTTGCCGCTCAGGGTAATCCCGTGGTGACCGCTTCGCATTGATGCACGGTCTCATGGCCACCAACAGGCCGCCAGCGATGGCGGCTTTTTCTTTTTGCAGTTGTCCGATCGCGGCGGCGTAACATCTCTCAGGCATGATCATCGAAACGCTGCTTCTGCTGTTTGCCAAAGGCGCTCTGCTCGGTCTCGTCATCACGATACCGCCGGGGCCGATTGCGACGCTTTGCATCGACCGCAGCTTGAACCGCGGATTCGCTTCGGGTGCTGCAATCGGCATCGGGGCGGCGCTCGGGGATTCCGTCTACGCGCTGGTCGCTGCGGCGGGTCTGGCGATGGTGTCCAATGTCGTCGATGCCTATTCGCTGCCGATCGCGGCGGTTGGCGGCCTGCTGCTGATCTTTCTCGGCATCCGCGATCTCGTGACGCCGCCGGCGGCTGCGCGCGAAATGGGGGCAGGGAACCTTTTCCGCACGATCGCCTCAACCTTCCTGCTGGCAATCTCCAATCCCGGCGCGCTGCTCTCATTCGGCGGTTTGTTTGCCGGTCTCGGACTAGTGGATGGCAATACGCCGATGGAAACGGCGGCGATCGTCGTTGGCGTCTTTGCGGGTGCGATGGTGTGGTGGACGCTGCTCAGCGCTGCCGTCAATCTGGCGCGGGACCGGATTTCACGTGACGTGACGCTGCTGATCCGCCGCATATCAGGATGGCTGATCATCGGCTTCGGCGGCGCCATTCTCGGCTATGCCGCGGTCAATCTGTTCGGCTGAAATCAGTCGCGCTTGATGGTGGCGAGCAATTGCCAGAGATCGGCGCCGGTTTCGAAGACGATCGCATTCGCCTTGTAGCCCTGTGCCGACTGCATCATGTCCGTCATCTCGGTGGCGAGATCGGCCGGCTGGCCTTCATCCGTCGTCATCGTCGAGGGATCGATTCGGCTGTAGCCCGGCGTGTTGAGGTTCGCGACATTGTTGGCGGTGGCGGCGAAACGGTTGGTCTGCGCGCGCATGCCCGACGACGCGGTATTCATGATGCTCGAGATGTTCATCAGCCGGTATTCCCCACACTTCCGTAGGCTTGCTATAGCAGCTGGCGCTTAGCGAATGCTGAACGGGTTTCGTTAACGGCATTGGCGCTCCAAAGCACGATCTGTTTCGAACTGGTGCAGCTTCGTGAAGGCGGGCGGCGTGGTCCGTGCTTGGCAAGGGCGGGGTCGGGGACTACCATGCTGGCAGCTGACGGAGGCGCCGATGTCCTCGAGTTTCAATGTCCACAAGGCATCCGGATACGAACAGCTGATGGGACGCTGGAGCCAGAAGCTCGCGCTGCCATTCATCGATTTTGCCGGTGTTGAGGATGGTGAGCGGATCGTCGATGTCGGTTGCGGCACCGGCAGTCTGACCTTCGCACTTGCCCATTCCCGGCGTATCCAGGCGATAGAGGCGATCGATTTCTCATCCGTCTTCGTCGAGGAGGCGCTGCGGCGGAACAATGATCCGCGGATCACCATCCGGCAGGCCGATGCCTGCGCATTGCCTTTCGAGCCCGCGAGCTTCGATCGCGCACTGGCATTGCTCGTCCTGCATTTCATTCCCGAGGCAAAGAAGGCGATCGGCGAGATGCGCCGCGTCACGCGGCCCGGTGGTACCGTTGCGGCCGTCGTCTGGGATCATCTCGGCGGCATGGCGGGCATGCGGATGATGATCGATACGGTCGCGGCACTCAGCGAGGCCGGACGCCAGCTTCGCAGCCGCTATTGCTTCCAGCCGATGATGCAGCCGGGCGAGATGAAGCGGGCTTTCATCGAAAGCGGGCTCCTCGATGTCGAGGAGACGCAGCTCATGATCCGTATGAATTATGAAAGTTTCGACGACTACTGGGGGCCGATTGCAGCGGGGGAAGGGCCGCTCGGCGCATTTGTGGGCAAGCTCGACGGCGCGGAGAGGGCGCAGGTCGATGCTGCGGTACGCGATGCCTACGAAGCCGGGCGGCCCGACGGTCCGCGATCCTTTGCCAATGTGGCCTGGGCCTGCCGGGGCCGGGTGCCCTGAGGCGGCTTACTTCTTGATATCGATGCCCGCTTCGACAGCCGCAGCGATGAAGGCGTTGCGGGCCTGTTCGTTGCTGGCCTTGCCCTTGATGACGTCGGCGCAGATCAGCAGCGCCTTGTCGAGCGCCGGACCATCTTCGGTCGGCCAGTCCTCAATCATCGCCCAGGAAGCGGCCTGCGTGGTGCCGATCGTCACATATTGGCCGGGCTCTTCGAGCGCCAGCAGCACGGGGGTTGCCCAAGGCACCTGAGTGAGATCGTTGTCGGATTTTGCCATGGGTTCAAACCTGCCTTTATCGAAAGTCCGATGTCCTTAGCGGTGCGGGTCTTCTGCGACAAGGGAAAAGGTCTCGGTCTCCAGCCATCGCTTGATGATGCCGGGTTCGTTCTCGTGGAGGCCATGGCCCGTTGGCGAAATCTGAAATTCGACTTTCGCGCCGGCAGCCTGGAGTTGCTGCGCGGATTTCGCGGCATCTTCGGGCTGGCGACGATCATCGTATTCACCGCCGAGGATCAGGATCGGCTTTGCCGCCATCGGTGGCAGGGCTGCGTCAGGTGCGGGAGATAGCGGACGGATGAGGACTGCGCCGAGCGCGCAGGCCGGATCGTGCATGAGCAGCGATGCGGCCATAATCGCGCCGTTCGAGAAGCCAAGCAGGATGGGTGGTGCTGATATGAGTTGGGTTTCGATGGCTGTGGCGAGGAACAAATGGATTCGTCCGGTCTGAACCGCAAGATCTGCGTTATCCAGCGTCCGGTCGCTATTGCGCCGGAAGAAGGCATAGCCGCCTTCCCAGGCGATGCCACCGCGCAGTGATATGACCGGGTGATCCGGTGCAGCCTCCGCGGCGAGCGGCAGCAGTTCCGTCTCGTCCATGCTGCTGCCATGCATCAGCAGCAGTGGCGGCAAGCGGAGATCGCCTGCCATGGCGATGTAGTGGAGGCCCTGCAGGTCAGGCATTGTCTGGTCACGATCTTCGAGAAATGAAAACGCCCGGGCGAGGCCGGGCGTTTCGTTGTTCAAAGCTTATTCGGCCGCTTCGGCATAGTCTTCCAACGGCGGGCAGGTGCAGATCAGGTTGCGGTCACCGTAGACGTTGTCGACGCGGTTGACCGGCGACCAGTACTTGTCGACGCGGAAGGCGCCGGGCGGGAAGCAGGCCTGCTCGCGCGAATAGGGGCGATCCCATTCGCCGACCAGGTCTTCGACCGTGTGCGGGGCGTTCTTCAGCGGGTTGTTCTGCTTGTCTGAGCGGCCTTCCTCGATGTCGCGGGCTTCCTGGCGGATCGCCAGCATGGCTTCGCAGAAGCGGTCGAGTTCGGCCTTGGTTTCGGATTCCGTCGGCTCGATCATCAGCGTGCCTGCAACCGGCCAGCTCATGGTCGGTGCGTGGAAGCCGCAGTCGATCAGGCGCTTGGCGACGTCATCGACCGTCACACCGCAGCTGTCGACCAGCGGGCGGGTGTCGATGATGCATTCATGCGCCACGCGGCCAGCTTCGGACTTGTAGAGCACGTCATAGGCACCCTTGAGGCGGGCAGCGATATAGTTGGCGTTGAGGATCGCCACCTTGGTAGCCTGCGTCAGGCCTTCGCCGCCCATCATCAGGCAGTAGCTCCAGGAGATCGGCAGGATCGAGGCCGAACCGAAGGCTGCAGCCGAAACGGCGCCAGGGCGGCCGTCGGTTTCCGAGTGACCGGGCAGGTGCGGTGCCAGATGCGACTTGACGCCGATCGGGCCCATGCCGGGACCGCCGCCGCCATGCGGGATGCAAAAGGTCTTGTGCAGGTTGAGGTGGCTGACGTCGGAGCCGATGTCACCGGGACGGGACAGACCGACCATGGCGTTCATGTTGGCACCGTCGAGATAGACCTGGCCGCCGTGCTTGTGCACGAGTTCGCAGATTTCCTTCACCGTTTCCTCGAACACGCCATGCGTCGAGGGGTAGGTGATCATGCAGCAGGAGAGGTTCTCCGAATACTGCTCGGCCTTGGCGCGGAAATCGTCGAGGTCGATGTCGCCGTTCTCGCGAACCTTGACGACCACGACCTTCATGCCGACCATCTGTGCAGAGGCCGGGTTGGTGCCGTGTGCGGAGGTCGGGATCAGGCAGACGTCGCGGTGACCATTGCCGTTGGCGATATGGTAGTTGCGGATCGTCAGCAGGCCTGCATATTCGCCCTGCGCACCGGAGTTCGGCTGCATGGAGAAGGCATCGTAGCCGGTGACAGCGCAGAGCTTTTCCGTCAGGTCGTCGATCATCTCGCGGTAGCCGAGCGCCTGGTCGGCCGGAACGAACGGATGGATATCCGAGAATTCGGGCCAGGTGATCGGCAGCATTTCAGCCGTGGCGTTCAGCTTCATCGTGCAGGAGCCGAGCGGGATCATCGAGCGGTCGAGCGCCAGATCGCGGTCGGAGAGCCGGCGGATGTAGCGGGTCATTTCGCTTTCGGCGCGGTTCATGTGGAAGATCGGATGCGTCAGGTATTCGCTGGTGCGCAACAGATCCTTCGGCAGGCGATAGGACGGCTCGAAATCGCCGACGGCGAAGTTGCCGCCGAATGCGCGCCAGACGGCTTCCAGCGTTGCCGGGCGGGTGCGCTCGTCAAGGCTCATGCCGATCTTGGTGCCGCCGACCTTGCGCAGGTTGACGCCTTCGGCGACGGCTGCGCGCAGGATCAGGCCCTGCATGTGGCCGACATCGACAGTGATCGTGTCGAAGAAGGTTTCCGGCTCGACCTTGTAGCCGAGCTTTTCGAGGCCCTTGGCCATCAGCACGGCCTTCTGGTGGACCTGCTGGGCGATCGCCTTGATGCCCTTCGGACCATGGAAGACGGTGTACATGGAGGCCATGACGGCGAGCAGGACCTGCGCTGTGCAGATGTTCGACGTCGCCTTTTCGCGGCGGATATGCTGTTCGCGGGTCTGCAGCGACAGGCGGTAGGCGCGGTTACCGCGGGCATCGACGGAGACGCCGACGAGACGGCCCGGCATCGAGCGCTTGTGCGCGTCCTTGACGGACATGTAGGCCGCATGCGGACCGCCGTAACCGACAGGAACGCCGAAACGCTGCGACGAACCGATAGCGATATCGGCACCCATTTCGCCCGGCGACTTCAGCAGCGTCAGGGCCAGAATGTCGGCAGCGACGATGGCGATCGCGCCCGTCTGGTGCAGGCGGGAGATCAGGCCGGTGAAGTCGTGGATGTGGCCGTGCGTGCCCGGATACTGGAAGATCGCGCCGAAGACGTCGACCGGATCGAGATCCGTGAACGGGTTGCCGACGATCACGCTCCAACCGAGCGGCTCGGCGCGGGTCTTGATCAGCTCTATCGTCTGCGGGTGGCAGGCGGCGTCGACGAAGAAGGCCTTGGCCTTCGACTTCGAGACGCGTTCGGCCATCGCCATGCCTTCAGCGGCAGCCGTTGCTTCGTCGAGAAGCGAGGCGTTGGCGACGTCGAGACCCGTGAGGTCGCAGATCATCGTCTGGTAGTTCAGGAGCGCTTCGAGGCGGCCCTGCGAGATCTCCGGCTGGTAGGGCGTATAGGCCGTGTACCAGGCGGGGTTTTCGAGGATGTTGCGCTGGATGACCGGCGGCGTGATCGTGCCGTAATAGCCCTGGCCGATCAGCGAGGTCAGAACCTTGTTCTTGTTGGCGGTCTCGCGCAGCTTGTCGAGCGCTTCACGTTCCGTCATCGGCGCGCCCCAGAGGAGCGGCGCCTTCTGGCGGATGGAGGGCGGGACGGTCGCGTCGATCAGCCCGTCGAGGCTGTTATAGCCAATGACCTTGAGCATATCGGTCATTTCGGCCGGAGACGGACCGATATGGCGGCGATTGGCAAAGTCGTAGGGCTGGTAGTCGGTGAACTGGAATTCGGTCGGCGTCGTCATTACGCGGTGAGCTCCTTGTAGGCCGCTTCATCGAGCAGGCCATCGGCATCAGCCGCATTTGCAAGCTTCAGCTTGAAGAACCAGCCGGCGCCCTGCGGATCGGAATTGACCAGCGACGGGTCGGCAACGATGGCTTCGTTGACTTCGGTGATCTCGCCATCCAGCGGACAATAGACGTCTGAGGCCGCCTTGACGGATTCGACGGTGGACGCATTGTCGTTCTTGGCGAAGGTCGCGCCGATTTCCGGCAGTTCGACGAATACGAGGTCGCCGAGCTGATCGACGGCGTAATTGGTAATACCGACCGTTGCAACGCCGCCTTCGATCTTCAGCCATTCATGTTCTTCGGTAAACTTGAGCATTGTTTGTCCTCTCTGGGAAAAGTTTCAGCGTTTGTAGGTCGGCGTAATAAAGGGCAGGGCGCTGACGGTGACGGGCAGGTACTTGCCGCGCACTTCAGCGAAAATGACCGTTCCGGCAGCCGCATGCGACAGCGGCACGTAACCCATGGCGACAGGGCCTTCGACGCTCGGGCCGAAGCCGCCGGACGTGACCTCGCCGAGCTCGGTCTTGCCTTCGGCATCGGCATAGAGCTTGGCATGGCCGCGCACCGGCGCCTTGCCATCCGGCTTCAGGCCGACGCGGCGGCGCGTGGCGCCGTTGTCGAGCTCGGAGAGGATGCGGCCGGCACCCGGGAAACCGCCGGCGCGGACGCCGCCCGTCTTGCGGGCCTTCTGCATGCCCCATTCGAGGGCTGCTTCGACTGGCGTCGTCGTCGTGTCGATATCGTTGCCATAGAGGCAGAGGCCGGCTTCGAGGCGCAGCGAATCGCGGGCGCCGAGGCCAGTCGCCTCGACATCCGGATGCTCAAGTAACCGCTTGGTGACATCCTCGGCCTTGTCGGCGGGAATGGAGATTTCGAAGCCGTCTTCGCCGGAATAGCCGGAGCGGGAGACGAGACAGGAAACGTCATGCAGGCGGCAGTGGCGCACGTCCATGAACTTCATGGCGGCGACGTCGGCCCAGAGTTCGGCGAGCACATCGACGGCGCGCGGTCCCTGCAGGGCGATGAGCGCGCGGTCGAGCACGGTGATGTCGCAGCGGTCGCCGATGTGCTTGCGCATATGCGCGACGTCTTCTTCCTTGCAGGCGGCGTTGACGACGACGAAGAGGTGATCGTCGAGATGGGTGATCATCAGGTCGTCGAGGATACCGCCGTTGTCATTGGTGAAGAAACCGTAGCGCTGGCGTCCCTCGGCGAGGCCGAGGATATCGACGGGCACGAGGCTTTCGAGCGCAAGGGCTGCATCCTCATACTTGCCGGTCTTCGCCTTCACGATGACCTGGCCCATATGCGAGACGTCGAAGACACCGGCGGCCTGGCGGGTCTGCAGATGTTCCTTCATGACGCCGGCCGGATACTGCACCGGCATGTCGTATCCAGCGAAGGGAACCATGCGGGCGCCGAGCGACAGATGCAGCGCATGAAGCGGGGTTTTCTTGAGGGCAGCAGTATCGTCCAATGACGCCTCCGGTCGTTGCGCGTGGAATTCCATGCGCGGGCTCAAAATGAAGGCGCGGCTGCGCCTCGTTATCGAGCCCCCTCTGTCCTTGCGCCTGAGATTGTTATCCCTTCGGCGAGCGTTTCGAGAACGCCTCTCTCCAGAGTTCCGTCTGCCCCTTGTGGTCCTTTTGCCTGAGAGTTTCCGGGGCGGTTGCTCCTTCGGCACCGGCAACTTGCGAACCGGCTTCTCCCAACAAGGTCGCGGCAATTATCGGGCGGAACGGGTTGTTGGCAAGGGGGAATGTCGCCGCCGAACAAATTTTTGTCGCGGCATCACGGTGCAAATTGTGATCTGCGTCAAATCGGCTTTTGCTTTTCGTCAATAAAGTGATTAATCGCGACAGCCGCGGAAGGGGATTTGATGGCGAACACGGGCCGGAAAGCTGGGATGCTGATGCGCATGATCTGCGCGCTGGGCCTGCTTGTGCTCGGCCTTGCGCATCAGGCGCCACAGCCTGCCGCCGAACCCCGCTATACCAGCGCCGAATATACCCTGCCTGATGGCTCCTTCGCCTCGCTTTGCGTCACCGTCAAGGACGACGATGGCAAGCACCTGCCGATGGGGCCGAATTGCGAGGTCTGCCGTCTCGCTGCCTCGATCATCCTGCCTGCGCCGGATGCGGCCGCATGGCTGAAGCTCGACTTTGCCTCTTTCGAGAATGCGCTGACCAGCAATATTGCCGCCCTGCCGGTGCGGGCGGTCGCGCAGCCGAAATCGCGGGGGCCGCCGGTTCTGGCCTGATCTCCAGCCCGAACCGAAATGCAACATGATGCCGGAGCCCGCCAAGACGATGCGGATGCCGGCGAGGAGACACCAGATGAAAGCCGTTCACACCCTTGGCCTTGCTGCCGCTCTTTCCTTTGCCGCAACGGCCGCCAGCGCCCATGTGACCTTCCTCGACGCCGAGGCGCCGCAGGAAGCGACAATTCTCGCGACGCTTCAGGTGCCGCATGGCTGCGATGGAAAGCCGACCAATGAGGTGCAGGTGAAGCTGCCGGAAGGTTTCGTTTTCGCCAAGCCGCAGCCGAAGGCCGGCTGGGAACTCGAGGTCATCAAGGGCGACTACAAGAAGAGTTACGACAATCACGGCACGCCGGTGACGTCAGGCGCGATCGAGATCCGCTGGAAGGGCGGCAATCTCTCCGACGATTTCTACGACACCTTCGTCATCCAGGGTAAGGTCTCCGGCGTCGATGCCGGGACGTCGCTGGCTTTCCCGGTGATGCAGCTTTGCGGCGATATCGTCGAGGCCTGGGATCAGGTTGCCGCCGAAGGCAGCGATCCGCACAAGCTGAAGAGCCCGGCGCCGGTGCTGACCGTTGTCGCGGGCAGCGATCACGGCCACGGCCACGACGACATGGCGGGCATGGACATGAGCGGCATGGCCGGAATGGCGATGGCGGCAACGGCTGGTGACGAAGCCAAGCTCGGCGATCTCGAAATCTCCGGCGCCTTCGCAAAGGCGATGCTGCCGGGCCAGCCTGTCGGCGGCGGTTTCTTCACCATCAAGAACGGTGGCAAGACCGACGATACGCTGATCGCCGTTTCTTCGCCGAATGCCGGCGAAGTGCAGATGCACGAGATGAAGACCGAGAACAACGTGATGAAGATGCGCGAGCTCAAGGGCGGCATCAAGGTTCCGGCCGGCGAGACGGTCAAGCTGGAGCCGGGCGCGTTGCATCTGATGTTCCAGAAGGTGACGGCGCCGTTCAAGCAGGGCGACAGCGTTCCGGTAACGCTGACCTTCGAGAAGGCCGGCAAGGTGGATGTGACGCTCAAGGTCCTGTCCGCCCAGGGCAAGTAAACAGCAAAAGGCCCGCAGCTTTCACCGCGGGCCTTTTCGCTTCCTGGGGGATAAAATCAGACTTCCTCGTAAGACCTGAGCGCCTGCTGCAGGCCGGCCTGCGGCTGCTTATTGCCCTTGGTCATCAGGTCAAGGGCCACTTCGGTCGATTGAATGATGTTGGGCGAATCTTCGAGCTCGTCGGCGGCTGCCACGCCGCGCAGCTGGCGCTCGGCCATCCGGCGCGTTTCCTTGGCGGCCATGTTCGGCGGCACGCGCTGAGCGATCCTCAGCGACTCGAAAGCGGCGGCCGCGGTGCTCGCGGATATGGTTACGACCTGTGTCATCCGCTTCAGGATAGACAGTCCGCGTTCTTGCGCCGCTAAGGAAATCGCTCGCATTTTAGCGATGGGCCGGAAACTGTTGGAATCGGTCGGCTGCTGCGCTACACAACGCCCATGTTTCAAGCTCTTCTCGTTGCCGGCGGCGGTGCTGCCGGGTCTCTGCTGCGCTATTTCGTCGGTCAGTGGTCCCTCAGATTATGGGGGCCGAACTTTCCGTGGGGCACGCTGATCGTCAATATCGTCGGCTGCTTCATCATCGGCGTGTTTGCCGAGATGATCGCGCGCCGCTTCAATGCGTCGGCAGATCTCCGGCTGCTGCTGATCACCGGCTTTCTCGGCGGCTTCACGACGTTTTCGGCCTTTTCGCTCGATGCCATCTCGCTCTTCGAGCGCGGCGAGGCGGTGATGGGCGGCGTCTATATCGCTGCCAGCGTCGGTCTCTCGATGGCCGCCGTCATCGCTGGTCTCGCCCTGATGCGCGCTTTGCTCTGAAAGGCGGTTCCCGCGCGGGCAAAAATGCTCTAAAGCCAGCGGCAACCGCCGCGCCAGGCGCAGGCAATCATTTCCGGAAAGACAAGAACAATGGCCGGTATCGAACATATCACTGTTGAAGCCGACGAAGCGGGCATGCGCCTCGATCGCTGGTTCAAGATTCATTATCCGGGGCTCGGTTTCGGCCCCTTGCAGAAACTGCTGCGCTCCGGCCAGGTCCGTGTCGATGGCGGCCGGGTGAAGACCGATGCGCGCATCCAGCCGGGACAGGTCGTCCGCGTGCCGCCGCTTGACGTCGATGCAAAGAAGACCGGGCCGATAGCCTCTCATGACCTGAAGCACGGTGACGATTACGATCTCCTGCAGCGCATGGTGCTGCACGAAGACGACAAGGTGATCGTGCTCAACAAGCCTGCCGGGCTTGCCGTGCAGGGCGGATCGGGCGTCACCCGCAACATCGACAAGATGCTGGAAGCCTGGACCAACAAGAAGGGCGAGAAACCGCGGCTCGTCCATCGCCTCGACCGCGACACGTCGGGGGTTCTGGTCATCGCCCGGACCCGCGGCGCGGCGCAGAAGCTGACGGCCGCCTTCCGCGAGCGCGATACGAAGAAGACCTACTGGTCGCTGGTACGCGGCGTGCCGCGCAAGCATGAGGACAAGATTTCGACCTGGCTCGTGAAGGAAGCGACCGAGGACGGAGACCGCATGCGGATCGCCAAGCATGGCGAGGACGGCGCCGATCACGCCATTTCCTACTACCGCGTCCTTGAGACCGCCGCTCAGAACCTCGCCTGGCTTGAGATGGAGCCCTATACGGGACGTACACACCAGCTGCGCGTTCATGCGCTCCATATCGGACACCCGATCATCGGCGATCCCAAATATTTCATCGAGGATCCGAACTGGGCATTTCCGGGCGGCATCCAGAAGCGGCTGCATCTGCATGCCCGCAAGATCGATATTCCGCATCCGGACGGCGGCCGCCTGAAGGTGACCGCGCCGCTGCCGCCGCACATGGTTCAGACCTGGAACCTGCTCGGTCTCGATCTCGCCGGTGCCGAAAGGGACGACGAGGAATGAAACTGGCGCTTTTCGATTGCGACGGCACGCTCGTCGACAGCGCTGCGCTGATCCACGAGGTCATGGCGCGCACCTTCGTGGATTTCGGCTATCCGCGGCCGGATATCTCGGCAACCAAGTCGATCATCGGCCTGACGCTCGATATCGCCATTGCCCGGATGCAGGGCAAGCCGCATGTCGATGACGAGGCGGTGGCGATGACCGCGCATTACAAGAAGATCTATATGGACGTGCGCAGCGAGCCGGGCATGGACGTGCCGCTGTTCGACGGCATCAAGCCGGTGATTGCAGCGCTTGCCGCGCGTGACGACATCCTGATCGGCGCCGTCACCGGCAAGTCGCGGCGCGGCCTTGTGAACGTTCTCGAAACGCACGGCTTTGCGCCGGATTTCATCGTCTCGCGCACCGCCGACGACTGCCCGTCGAAGCCGCATCCGGCGATGGTCACCGAATGCTGTGACGAAACCGGCATGAATCCGGCCGATGCCATTGTCATCGGCGATGCGATTTACGATATGCAGATGGCAAAGGCGGCCGGCGCCAAGGCGATCGGCGTATCCTGGGGTTATGCAAGTGTTGAAGACCTTGTTGCCGCCGGGGCCGATGCCATCGTCCGCCATCCGAAAGACCTGCTCGAGCATTTTTGAGGTGACGCCATGCGCGACCTGTTGAACGACCTTTCCGAAGGTCTCAGCCATCCCGATCCGATCCGCCGCGCGCAGATCCAGATGAAGAAGCCGCTGCCGAAGCGCTTCTACAAGGATGTGACCGTTGCCGAACAGGAAGACGGCGGCTTCGCCATTCTGCTCGACGGCAAGGCGGTTCGCACGCCTGCCAAGCAGATCCTGGCCGTTCCCGCCAAGGCGCTTGGCGATCTGCTTGCGGCCGAATGGGATGCGCAGGCCGAGATGATCGATCCCTCGACCATGCCGGTGACCCGTCTGGTCAATACGGCGCTCGATGGTGTTGCCACCGATACGCAGGCGGTCATCGAGGATCTCTTGCGCTTTTCGTCCAGCGATCTTCTCTGCTACCGCGCCGACGGCCCGGAAATGCTGGTCAAGCGGCAGGCCGATCGCTGGGATCCGGTGCTGGACTGGGCGGCCGACGATCTTGGCGCGCGCTTCATCCTGATCGAGGGTGTCATGCACCACGAGCAGCCGCGCGACGCGATCGCCGCCTTCGGTGTCACGCTGCGCCGCCACGACGATGCACTGACGCTTGCCGCCTTGCATACGATCACGACGCTGACAGGTTCGGCCATCCTGGCGCTCGCTTTTGCCGAGCGGCACCTCACTATGGACGAAGTCTGGTCGCTGGCGCATCTCGATGAAGACTGGACGATCGAGCATTGGGGCAGCGA
This sequence comes from Rhizobium sp. OAE497, assembly GCF_040546565.1. NCBI lineage: Bacteria > Pseudomonadati > Pseudomonadota > Alphaproteobacteria > Hyphomicrobiales > Rhizobiaceae > Rhizobium > Rhizobium sp. OAE497. The sequence goes on along the minus strand of NZ_JBEPOA010000001.1, from coordinate 1,907,797 downwards.
CGAGGAAGCCGAGGCGCGCCGCGCCAAGCGCTTCGAAGACTTCAAGGCCGCCGCGGATGTTTTTTTGGCGCTAAGGGCCTGAAACATATTGCTTTGACAGCCAGAATGGCGAAATCTGCGACTCCTGACGGGGGATAGGTGCAGGTTTTGCAATGAAGTGGCTGCGGTTATGTTTTTGCCAATTGGCGGTGATTTGCGTGGCCTTGAGCGCCTGCAGCATGGGCTCGAAGGAGCCGCCTGCGCCGATCTATGACGTCCGCAGCGCGGTCGTTCTCGGCGGCGTCGGCGTTCCGCCGGCGGTATTGTCGGGGATCAGCGACCGCGTCAATGCGGCTATCAACGCCACGGTCCGCACCGACGTCTATCCGCGCGTCGTTCTGACGATCCGCATCGTTTCCGTCACCAAGGGGCAGGGGTTCGACAAGAACCGCAACGTGGCCAAGATCACGGCCGACGCGGCCTCGGTCGATGACGGCTCGGTCATCGGTGTCTCGGCCTTCGACGTTTCGAGCTTCGCCAACGATCCGGCTATGGCCGACCAGATTCTTGCAGAGGATATCTCAGCGCGCATCCGCTCGGCGTTCCAGCTGACGGCCGGGCGCGGCTGACGACGAGCCGCTCGCGCGGCGGGAGGAGATTTCATGAAGGAAATTCTCGAAGAGCTCGAGCGCCGGCGCGATGCGGCCCGGCTTGGCGGCGGCGAGGCGCGCATCGAAGCGCAGCACAAGCGCGGCAAGCTGACGGCGCGCGAGCGCATCGATCTCATCCTCGATGAGGATTCCTTCGAAGAATTCGACATGTTTGTCGAGCATCGTTCGACCGATTTCGGCATGGAGAAGAGCCGGATCGCCGGCGACGGCGTTGTCACCGGCTGGGGAACCGTCAATGGCCGCACGGTCTTCGTCTTTGCCAAGGACTTTACCGTCTTCGGCGGCTCGCTTTCGGAAGCGCATGCCGAGAAGATCATGAAGGTGCAGGATATGGCGCTGAAGAACCGCGCGCCCATCATCGGCATCTATGACGCCGGCGGCGCCCGCATCCAAGAAGGTGTCGCCGCGCTCGGCGGCTATGCCGAGGTGTTCCAGCGCAATGTACTCGCCTCGGGCGTCATCCCGCAGATTTCCGTCATCATGGGTCCTTGCGCCGGCGGTGACGTCTATTCGCCCGCCATGACCGATTTCATCTTCATGGTGCGCGACACGTCCTACATGTTCGTGACCGGCCCTGATGTCGTGAAGACCGTGACCAACGAGACCGTGACGGCGGAAGAGCTCGGCGGCGCCTCGGTGCATACGACGCGGTCGTCGATTGCCGATGGCGCTTATGACAACGATGTCGATACGCTGCTGCAGGTGCGCCGCCTCATCGATTTCCTGCCGCAGTCCAATACCTCGCCGATCCCCGAAATCGAATGTTACCAGCCGGTGACAGAGTCGGACGAGTCGCTGGATACGCTGGTTCCGGCCAATGCGAACAAGCCTTACGACATCAAGGAACTGATCCTGAAGGTCGCCGACGAGGGGGATTTCTTCGAGATCCAAGCGAGCTTTGGCAAGAACATCGTCTGCGGCTTCGGGCGCATAGAGGGCTCGACGGTGGGTTTCGTTGCCAATCAGCCGATGGTGCTTGCCGGGGTGCTCGACAGTGACGCCTCGCGCAAGGCGGCGCGCTTCGTACGTTTCTGCGACTGTTTCAACATTCCTCTCGTCACCTTCGTCGACGTGCCGGGGTTCCTGCCGGGAACGGCGCAGGAATATGGCGGGCTGATCAAACATGGCGCCAAGCTGCTGTTTGCCTATGCGGAAGCGACGGTGCCGAAGCTGACGGTGATTACCCGCAAGGCCTTCGGCGGCGCCTATGACGTGATGGCATCCAAGCATCTGCGCGGCGACCTGAACTATGCCTGGCCGACGGCGCAGATCGCCGTGATGGGCGCCAAGGGCGCCGTCGAGATCATCTTCCGCAAGGATATCGCCGATCCCGAGAAGATCGCGGCGCATACGAAAATGTACGAGGACCGGTTCCTGTCACCCTTCGTCGCCGCCGAGCGCGGCTATATCGACGAGGTGATCATGCCGCACTCGACGCGCCGCCGTCTGGCGCGGGGATTGAAGATGCTGCGCAACAAGGATCTCTCCAATCCCTGGAAGAAGCATGACAACATTCCGCTCTGACCGAATAAAACTGTGCTTTCCGGTGTTTAGGCACTGTCGAAGATGTGAACGCCAGCCGTGATTCCGTGATTTTTCTCGGCATCGCGGACAGGCTAACGCTCTTCCTGCCCCTAGAAGGAGAGTCTTTATGTCTGCTTTTGATCGTTTGAGCGCCTATCAGCCCTATGCACTGGCTGCGCTCAGAATTTTTGCCGCTCTGCTGTTCATCGAACACGGCACGATGAAACTTTTCGCCTTCCCGATCCCGCAGGGTGACGGTGGCTCGCTGCCGCCGCTGTTCCTCGTCGCCGCACTGCTGGAAGTTATCGGCGGCCTGCTTGTTCTCGTCGGCTTCCTGACGCGTCCGGTTGCTTTCCTGCTGTCCGGCGAAATGGCGATCGCCTATTTCATGGCGCATTTCCCGCGTGGCTTCTATCCGGCGGTCAATGGCGGCGGCGAAGCCATCCTGTTCTGCTTCATCTTCCTGTTCCTGGTCTTTGCCGGCGCCGGCGCGCTTTCGGTCGATAGCCGCAAGACGGTCTGAAATGAGAAATGCCGCGGTTTGATCCGCGGCATTTCCACTTTATGCGGTGAGTTTCAGTCCGGCGATGCCGGCAACGATCAGGCCGATACAGGCGAGGCGCGCAGCGTTTGCGGGATCACCGAGCAGCCAGATGCCGAGCAGCACCGTGCCGACGGTGCCGATACCGGTCCATATCGCGTAAGCCGTGCCGATCGGCAGCGTCTTTACCGCCAGCCCCAAGAGAACCACGCTGATCACCATCGAGACGACCGTCAGAACGGTCGGCATGGGGCGTGTGAAGCCATCGGTATATTTCAGACCGATCGCCCAACCACATTCGAAAAGACCCGCGAGAAACAGCAGGAACCAGGCCATCTTACTCTCCTTGTTAAGAGCGAGGCCGTCCCCGCGACTTTTGCGCCCGAAGGCTCGGGCGCCGCAGTCGTCTGCGTTGTCAGTCATATGCGACGCGGGGCGGCGAAGTTCAAGCTAGGATTTGGCATAGCTGCCATGCCACCCGTTTCCTGCTCTCAGCCGAGGCGTTCGGCGTGCCAGCGCAGGTGGTCGTCCATGAAGGTGGAGATGAAATAGTAGGAGTGATCGTAGCGCTCGTGCATGCGCAGCGTCAGCGCGATGTCCGTGCCCTTGATCGCATCCTCGAAAAGCCAGGGGCGCAGGCCGTTTTCGAGGAAGCCATCGGCCTTGCCCTGGTCGATCAGGAATTCCGGGAAACGTGCGCCGTCGCTTACCAGAGCGCAGGCATCATATTGCCGCCAGGCCTTACGGTCGGCGCCGAGATATTTTTCGAGGGCCGGGGCGGACCAGTCCGCGGTCGAGGGTTCGACGATCGGTGCGAAAGCCGAGCAGCTCTTGAAACGGCCGGGGTTCTTCAGCGCGATCGTCATGGCACCATGACCGCCCATCGAGTGGCCGAAGATGCCCTGACGGCTCATGTCGGCACGAAACTGTTCGGCGATCAGGGCAGGGAGCTCTTCGGTGATGTAGGTGTACATCTGGAAGTGCTCGGCCCAAGGCGCCTCGGTCGCATCGAGGTAAAAGCCGGCGCCCTTGCCCATCTGCCAGTTGGTCAGCTCATCGGCGACGTCGTTGCCGCGCGGGCTGGTGTCCGGGCAGACAATGATCATGCCGAGCTCGGCGGCGAGGCGGCGATATTCGCCCTTTTCCATGACGTTGGCATGGGTGCAGGTCAGGCCGGAGAGATACCAGAGTACCGGGCAGGATTCCTTGATCGCCTTCGGCGGCACGAAGACGGCAAAGGTCATCTCGCATTTGCAGGCCTCGGATTCGTGGCTGAATACGCCCTGCATGCCGCCAAATGCGGTCGCCTGCGAAATGATCTTCATGTCAGTCTCCAGTCTGTTCGGAAATGTTCTTGGCACGGCGGCAGAGCCGGTCGAAGGTTTCGAGGAAGCGCGAGCGATCCTTGGGGCCGAAAGCGGCGTTGTAGCCCTTGCTTTCGCCGGTCTCGCGCAGATGCGCGCCGAGATCCCGCATGGCGCTCGCCATGCCGATATTGGTGTCGTCGAAGACCCGGCCTGTGGGGCCGCACACCAATGCACCGGCAGCCACACAGCGCACGGCAAGCGGCACGTCTGCGGTGACGACGACATCGGCTATTGCCGCATGCTCGGCGATCCAGTTGTCGGCGGCATCGAAGGCGTTCGAGACGATGACGTTGCGCACCATCGGATCCCGCGACGGCCGCAGCCCGGAATTGGCGACGAAGGTCACCTCCATCCCGAGCCGCTCGGCCACTTTCAGGATCTCCGGCTTGACCGGACAGGCGTCTGCATCGACGTAGATTTGCGGCATGTTTCTTTGTTTCTATTCGTCGAAATAGCGGTGATAGTCGCGTGCGGCGTTGAGGATACGGATCAATTCAATGCCACTGCCGTCAGGGATCGGATCGTAGATGATGTAGCTGCGGTATGGGAACATCCGAAGCCTGGGATAGCGGCGGAACCGCTGAACACCAAGCAACGGGTTATTCGCCAGTATCTCGTAGCGCATCTCCAGTTCCAAAATGAAATCATCTGCCCGGGCTTCGCTGTCGCGGGCGATGAAGCGCCAGATATCGTAGAGATCCTCGACGAATTGTGGTCTGCGAAGGATAACCGCCACCTAGTCAGGTCCGCGCCCGGAATGATGCGAGAAGCGTACTTGCGGGCTCCATGGGTGCAGCCTCGCCGCTACGCAGGCCGAGCTCGACTTCATCTTCCAGAGCGCTGACAAACGCGGCAGCCTGGTTCTCACGATCTTCGAGCAGGCGCAGCCCAGTCGCCACGACGTCGTTCGCTCCCGCGAAGCGTCCCGTCCGCACCAGCTCATCGACAAGAGCCTGCTGCTCTGACGTAAGAGATATCGAGGACGATTGCGCCACACTGGCTCCCATCGGTTTGCTATTCCATCAATCTAGCAAGGCGAGGCCTGCATTTCCAGATCGATGGAAATGCAGGCCGCTCTGCTTAATATACCACCACGCCGCGGATGCTTTCACCCTTGTGCATCATGTCGAAGCCCTTGTTGATGTCTTCGAGGGGCATCGTGTGGGTGATCATCGGGTCGATCTGGATTTTGCCCTGCATGTACCAGTCGACGATCTTCGGGACGTCGGTGCGGCCGCGGGCGCCGCCGAAGGCCGTGCCCATCCAGTTGCGGCCGGTGACCAGCTGGAACGGACGGGTGGAGATTTCCTGGCCGGCGCCGGCAACGCCGATGATGACGGACTTGCCCCAGCCGCGATGCGAGGATTCAAGCGCCTGGCGCATCACCTTGGTGTTGCCGGTGCAGTCGAAGGTGTAGTCGGCGCCGCCGATCAGGTCGCCGTTGCGCTTCGTCAGGTTGACGAGGTAGGGCACGATATCGTCGCCGACATCCTTCGGATTGACGAAATGCGTCATGCCGAATTTCTCGCCCCACTCCTTGCGGTCGTTGTTGATGTCGACGCCGATGATCATGTCGGCGCCGGCAAGGCGCAGGCCCTGGAGAACATTGAGGCCAATGCCGCCGAGACCGAAGACGATCGCCGTCGAGCCGATTTCCACCTTGGCGGTGTTGATGACGGCGCCGATGCCTGTCGTCACGCCGCAGCCGATGTAGCAGATCTTGTCGAAGGGTGCGTCCGGATTGACCTTGGCGACGGCAATCTCGGGCAGAACCGTGAAATTGGCGAAGGTCGAGCAGCCCATGTAATGGTGGATCTTGTCCTTGCCGATCGAGAAGCGCGAGGTGCCGTCGGGCATCAGACCCTGGCCCTGCGTCGAGCGGATCGCCGTGCAGAGATTGGTCTTGCGCGACAGGCAGGAATAGCACTCGCGGCATTCAGGCGTGTAGAGCGGGATGACGTGGTCGCCCTTCTTCACCGAGGTGACGCCGGGGCCGACATCGACGACGATGCCAGCGCCTTCGTGGCCGAGAATGGCCGGAAACAGGCCTTCCGGATCGGCACCTGAGAGGGTGAAGTCGTCGGTATGGCAGATGCCCGTTGCCTTCACCTCGATCAGCACTTCGCCGGCTTTCGGCCCATCGAGCTGAACTGTCATGACTTCCAAAGGCTTGCCTGCCTGAACGGCGACTGCGGCACGAACGTCCATCGTCTGATCTCCCTATCTGATTTGCTGGGCGGACAATCGCACGGCGGCAGAGGGGCGCTCAAGCGAAAAGCTTGATCAAAAGACACTTTGTCCGGGATGCGGCAGCCAGTTTGCCGCCAACGTCAGAAAAGCTTTTCGCTCGCGAAAATAATGGCATAGCCGTGCATGGCGATCGCCGCGTAGAAGCCGAATGCAACGAGCATCCTTTCACCATCATTCATCTCATCAAGCTTCTGGCGCGGCTTGACCGAGCCGGAGCCGATCATGCTCATGAGGATAAAGACGGCCAGCCCGGCGATCAGCAGATTGTTCGACAGGCCGATCGCCCAGCCGACGCCGATAATGCAGGCGGTGACGGTGAAGCTTGCGATGATCAGCGAGTGCCGGGTGCGGAAGATCTGGCGCAGCACCTGACCGCCGTCGAAGCGGTGCATCGGCAGCAGGTTGAGGAGATTGAAGGCGCCGAGGATCAGCAGCAGGACGAGCAGCGGCCGGCCGACACTCGCCGGCACGACGCCGTGGCCGATACCCTGGATGGCAGCGATGATGATCGGCACGACGAATGTCGACATCCCAGCCCCCATCAGAGCGCAGGCTGCGACCTCGAAAAGGTTTTTGTAGGGGCGCCCGCCAATCGCGATGCCGCCGAGCAGCGGGATGAAGATCATCCGCACCGATCTGTGCCCGAAGGCGCGGTAGGCCGCCATGTGGCCGAGCTCGTGAAGGGCGATGACCATGGTCAGAAAGGTCGAGATCATCAGGCCGCCGGCGGTGAGCCCGAAGAACGGCCAGAGCAGCAGAGTGGAAAGCACGGCCAGGAAGGTTTGAACCAGAGGCCTTTCGAAATGGCCTTGCGGCCTCGACACGCCGGTTTCCAGCCATCCCTGCAGCGAGCGGATTTCGCGCTGGAGCACGAAATAGCGGAAGATGAGGAAGGCGAGGCCGCGATAGTGGTCGGTCTGACTGATCTCCAGCGCAGAGCCTTGCGGCGTGGACCTGATGATGCGGCTTTCGCTGTAATGCTGCCAGAAGGCCGGATCGAGCGTGCTGTCGTCGGCGATCCGCGACCGGAAGGCATGCGCGCCGCCGGCAGGAAGCGGATCGAGCGCCAGGACGCGGCGCAGCGGCTCGCCATTGCGGTCGAGATGGCTGTAGACCTGCTCGACGAAACCCGGCCGGTGGGCGATGGCCGCGCTGCTAATGACGGCGTGGTGCCAGTCGGCAGACTCGCCGGCGGGATTGATCGCCTTCCACAGTGTTTCGGGCGGACAGCGGAAGGTTCTCGTCACGCTGATCGTGCGCAGGCCGAGCGGAATGCGCATCAGAAGCCAGAGCAGACCGAGATTGATGAACAGCAGGATGGCCGCTGATTGAAGCGCCGACATAGAGGACTCCGGCCCCAGCCACAGGGCGAAAACGGCTCATCATAGCGCGAGCCACTTAACAAATGCCGTTGTCACCGATGGGTGAGCACCTCGCCGCTGTGCCGGAACGGGTCAGGCGAACTCCATGATGACCGCATCGACGGCGAGGCTTTCGCCCGGCTTTGCCTTCACTTTGCCGACGACGAGGTCGCGCTCGGCGCGCAGCACGTTTTCCATCTTCATGGCCTCGACAACGGCAAGCGTCTCGCCAGCCTTGACCTCCTGGCCCTCGGCAACCGCAATCGACACGACGAGACCGGGCATTGGGCAGAGCAGAAGTTTCGACGTATCCGGCGGGAGCTTGACCGGCATCAGGCGGTCGAGCTCGGCATGGCGCGGCGTGAAGACCTTGGCGCGAACGGAGAGACCTTGCCAGTTGATGCGCAGACCGTTCAGAACAGGCCGGATCTGGGCGATGACCTTGACGCCATCGATCGTGCCGGACCAGACGGGCTCGCCGGGTCTCCAATTGGTGACAACGTGCAGCTCGCGGCCATCGGCCTTCATTCCCATCTCGAAGGGGATGGTGACATGACCTTCGAGGAGGCTCGCAGCGACGTAATCGCCGCCGACCTTCACCACCCAGTCGCTGCGCAGATCGCCCGTCGCTGCACGGAGGCGGTCGCCATGGCGTTCGCGGCGGTTGGTCTCGATCAGCGAGGCCGAGAGGGCGATTGCGGCCAGCGCGGCCTTCTGCGACGCATCGGGCTCCACCGGTGCGAAGCCATCGGGATATTCCTCGGCAATGAAACCCGTCGAAAGCCGGCCTTCGCGCCAACGGGGATGTTTCATCAAGGCCGAGAGGAACGGAACATTGTGTTCGATCCCGTCGACCACGAAGGCATCGAGCGCCTCGGCCATCGCATCTACTGCGGTCAGCCGGTCCGGCGCCCAGGTGCAGAGCTTGGCGATCATCGGATCGTAATACATCGAGATCTCGGCGCCTTCATAAACGCCGGTATCGTTGCGGATGATGATATCGCCGTGCCTGCCTTCGGCAGGCGGGCGGTAACGGGTGAGGCGGCCGATCGACGGCAGGAAATTGCGGTAGGGGTCCTCGGCATAGAGGCGGCTTTCGATCGCCCAGCCGTTGAGCTTGATGTCCTTCTGCGCGAAGGGCAGCTTTTCGCCGGCCGCAACGCGGATCATCTGCTCGACGAGATCGATGCCGGTGACGAGTTCCGTCACCGGATGCTCGACCTGCAGGCGGGTGTTCATTTCCAGGAAATAGAAATTGCGGTCGCGATCGACGATGAACTCGACGGTGCCGGCGCTCTGATAGTCGACGGCCTTGGCAAGCGCGATGGACTGCTCGCCCATCGCCTTGCGGGTCTTTTCGTCGAGAAAGGGCGAGGGCGCCTCTTCGGCAACCTTCTGGTTGCGGCGCTGGATCGAGCATTCGCGCTCGCCGAGATAGACCGCATTGCCATGCCCGTCAGCAAGCACCTGGATTTCGATATGACGGGGATCGACGACATATTTCTCGATGAAGACGCGGTCGTCGCCGAAGGAGCTCTTGGCTTCAGAACGGGCGCGATCGAAGCCGTCGTGCACTTCCGCTTCGTTCCAGGCGATGCGCATGCCCTTGCCGCCACCGCCGGCCGAGGCCTTGATCATGACGGGATAGCCGATCTCGCCGGCGATCTTTTCCGCCTGTACAGCGTCCTCGATGACGCCGAGATAGCCCGGCACGGTCGAGACCTTGGCGGCGTTGGCGAATTTCTTCGATTCGATCTTGTCGCCCATGGCAAGGATCGCCTTGGGCTTCGGTCCGATAAAGACGATACCTTCCTTCTCTAGCGCCTCGCAGAAGGAGGCGCGTTCGGAGAGGAAGCCGTAGCCGGGGTGGACTGCCTCGGCGCCTGTTTCCTTGCAGGCGGCGATGATCTTTTCGGCGACGAGATAGCTTTCCGCAGCAGGCGCTGCACCGATATGAACGGCCTCATCGGCCATTTCGACATGCAGCGCGTCCCGATCCGCGTCGGAATAGACCGCGACGGTCAAAATACCCATGCGCCGCGCAGTCTTGATCACGCGGCAAGCGATTTCGCCGCGATTCGCGATCAGGATTTTCTTGAACATGAAGACTCCACCCGAGAAATGCGTCCTGAAGTTCTACGCAGAAACTTCAGGACGCACAATCGTACGAAAGCCTTGCAGCTATTCAGCTTTACGGCGCAGGGATCAGGCGACGGCCTGCTCGTCGTCGACGATCCTCAGCCAGCGGCTGGTGCGCGGCTGGTGATAATCGCGTAGCTCGAGCGCCCGCATGATTTCGGTCCATCGGGGATGGTTGGCGGCGGGAAGCGTTTCCGTCTCGATGCGGCGAAGGACGCCGTGGGTAACCGGCGAAACGGGGATGACGCCGCCTTCGCAGACATTGCGCAGCACGCGCATGACGTAATCGACGTCCTGGCGGGTGATTCCCTTGCGCTCGACGGCGCGCGTCAGCTTGTAGCCGCCGACATTGTCGGTGATCGCCAGGCGGAGCTGGTCGAGGGCGAAGGCGCGCAGCTCATCCGGTACATAGGACGAGATTTCCATGATGTGCAGCACCAGCTCCAGCTCGAGCGCCGAGTTCACGACGCCATCGGTCGCGAACATGCGCATGATCCAGGCGGCGTTGATCTCGTCGAGCGATCCCTGCGGATAGCTGTAATTGACGATGAAACCGGCGAGGCTTTCGACGAAGAAAGCGTTCCATTCCGGGCATTTTTCGGGGCAGGAATTGTTGAGTGCGAGCATGACGACAACGTCGTCGGCAGTCCGGACGCCGTCCGGGAAGCTATGCTTGCGCAGAAGGCCGATGTCGTCGGCGGCCAACCGGTGCTTTCCGGCGATCACGCATGCCGGGAAAGCGAGTCGGAATTCGCTCATTTTTTATCTCCAGAACCTCATCATGAGGCCGGAGACGCTTCTATCGCGCGCGGATTGAGGATCCCTCAATAACGACAGTTAACGAATTGCCGTTTCATTCAGGCCGAATTGACGGACTGCGACTGGAGCCGTTCGCGCCAGATGATGAAAAGCCCGGATGCGACGATGATGGCGATGCCTATCCACTTGGAAACAGTGGGGAAATCATTGAACAGCGCGTAGCCGAGAACCGTGGCCGAGATAATCTCGAAGTACTGAAATGGGGCAAGCAGCGAGAGCGGGGCCAGGCGAAAAGCCCGAACGACGAGCAAATGCGCATAGCCGGAGAGCGAACCGAGAATCAGCAGCAACACCAGACCGAGGAGAGACGAGGGCAGGGAGATCTCGAAATCCGCGATACCCGCGGCGTTTCCGCCGAAGAGCGCGACGGCCATGAACAGCGTTCCGCCGATTCCGGCCATGGTCTGCATGGTCAGCGGCGAATCGGCCTCGCCGATCGCGCGATTGAGGAACAGGTAGAGCGAATAGAGGAAAGCGCAGAAGACCGGCAGCAGCGCCTTGAGACCGAAGATTTCGTAGCTCGGCTGGATGACGATCATCGCGCCGCCGAAGCCGACAACGATCGCCGTCCAGCGCCGCGAGCCGACCTTGTCTCCGAGGAAGAGCGCCGACATCGCCGTCAGCATGAAGGGCTCGACGAAGTAGATGGCGAAGACATCGGCGAGCGGCATGTATTTGACGGCGACGAAGAACAGCAGGCTTGCCGCGCCATGGAGGACACCGCGCAGGAGGTTCATCCAGGGGCGCTTGGCGTGCAGCGCCTTCCAGCGGAAGAGCACGAACAGCAGCGGCAGCGTGCAGACCAGCTGGAAGAAGAATCGATAGAAGGTCACCTGGCCCGGCGACATCGATTCGAAGGTCGCCATATATTTGGCGATCGCATCCATGGCGGGAAGGACGATCATGGCACCGGCCATGATGGCCATGCCCTGGAGGGGATTCTGCTGGGATTGTGGCTGGGACATGCTCGGCTTCCGGAAACATGACCATCAACCACAGGACCGGCCCGCAGGCAAGGCGCGGCTCAAGCCTCGTTGACGGTCTCTCCGAAGACGGCTTCGAAGGATTCGCGCAGGCGCATGTCGACATCCGCCATCATCACCGGCAGGCCGAGATCGACGAGGCTGGTAACACCATAGGCAGAGATGCCGCAGGGGACGATGCCGCTGAAATGATCGAGGTCCGGCTCAACGTTCAAAGAGAGCCCATGGAAGGTGACCCAGCGGCGCAGGCGGATGCCGAGAGCGGCGATCTTGTCTTCGCTGACTGATCCATCCGGCAGCAGCGGTTTTTCGGGACGGCGCACCCAGACACCAACCCGGTCCTCGCGCCGTTCGCCGCGGACATTCATCGAATCGAGCGTGCGAATGACGACGTCTTCGAGGGCGGCAACGAAAGCGCGGACGTCCTGGCGGCGGCGCTTGAGGTCGAGCATCACATAGGCAACGCGCTGGCCGGGTCCGTGATAGGTGTATTCGCCGCCGCGGCCGGTGGCGAAGACAGGGAATCGATCGGGCTGCACCAGATCCTTGGCATCGGCGCTGGTGCCCGCCGTATAAAGCGGTGGATGTTCGACGAGCCAGACGAGCTCGTCGCCGCCATCGGCAATCGCCGCGACCTCGCGTTCCATTGTTTCCACAGCCTGCTCATAAGGCACCAGGCCATCGGCGATCCGCCAGCGGACAGGATTATTGCCCTCGCGAGGAAACATGGAGAATTGCAAATCGGTGCGCAGCATGGACTTTTCCCTTGCCGCACAGGGGAAGCGGCAGAGCGCTATATGGCCCCGTTTGATGCCCAATTCAAATGCTGTGATTTGTTTTGAAAAAAACTGTCATATCGCTCTTGTGCGCCCAAAATGCTTTTGCTACATGCTGCCTCGCCGACGCAAATCGGCCCTACCACGATGCGGTCGTGGCGGAATTGGTAGACGCGCAGCGTTGAGGTCGCTGTGGGGCAACCCGTGGAAGTTCGAGTCTTCTCGACCGCACCAAGAACCCGGCTTAGGCCGGGTTTTTTGTTTTTCTACAGTTCATTACGTTGTTTTCTTTATCTCGTATCTCAAGACCGTTCCGGCGGCCGGCTATCGATACGGCCGCTTCGTGCTCTAGCTTTCAAGGTAGATAAGGAGCCGCAGCATTGAGCCTGACCTTCGCAATCGGCGACATACATGGCTGCATCGATCCGATGATGCGGATGATCGAACGGGTGGAAGCTTACGCTCCGGCGGGCAAGATCGTGTTTCTCGGAGACTATGTCGATCGCGGTCCGGATAGCCGCTCCGTGATCGAGAGGCTGATCGCCGGACCGAGTTCACCGGACTGGCAGTGGATCACGCTGAAGGGCAATCACGAGGACATGCTGACCGGCGCCCATGACGGCCGGCATGCCGAATCGTGGTGGCTGGAGAATGGTGGGATGGAGACCTTGGAGTCTTATGGCGGCGCTCTGCCGCCCGAACATCTGCGCTGGATGGAATCGCGGCCCTTCATTCATACCGACCAGCACCGCATTTTCGTTCACGCCGGCGTGCGGGAAGGGCGCTATCTCGAGGAGCAGACGCCGCATGATCTGATGTGGATCCGCTTTGCGGATGGCGTCTCCGGCGAATATTGGGGCAAGCATCTGGTGCACGGCCACACTCCCTCGGCCTCCAATCCGCGTATTTGGGGCAACCGGACCAATGTCGACGGCGCCTGTGTGTTCGGCGGCAAGCTTGCTTGCGCGGTATTCGATGACGAAGTGCCAGGTGGGCCGGTCGAGTTTCTGACGGTGAGGCCTTAAACAAGAGAAGGGCCGCAGATGCGGCCCCGGCTCATTTTCAGATCAGCAGGTGGTCAGTGATCGCCCATGTCGCGGCAAGCGTCGGTGTGGGTTGCGCCACCGTCACCGGCCCTCGTCTGCGGACCCTTCAGCTCATCCGGCGTCTGGCAAGGCGGAAGATGCTCAGCCTGCAGTTTGGCTTCGAGCTTGTTGTAGTTGATCTTGCTCGGTGCCGGCATCTTCGACTGGTACCAGCCATCGCTGTCATTGGTGTAGTCGTTTGAATAGGCGGGCGCTGCATGCTGCGTGTAGTGCACTGCCTTCGGCGGGCTGATCAGGACCGGCTTGACATAGCTGTCATCATACATCGGAGCGGCGAAAACGGACGACGCCATGCTGATGGCGAAGAGGGAGGCGGTTGCGGCGAGCTTGATGCTCATGGTTATATCTCCTCAATCAGTTGTTGTAATCAGCAACGAAACGATAACCCTCGGCAACTACGAGTTCGCTCCCCAATTGGGGCGAAATTGTGGGAGGTTGCAGGCGGATTGGGTTACGAATTGTCCATGTAATTCACGAAACCGTGGGCTTTTCTCACCAATCCGTGACGAACGTTAGTGCGCTATCAAAAGCATTTTACCCGGCCTTTCGCAAAGCCGGGCGCCAGTATAAATACAACCCTTGGAATTATTAATAAGCGCTACAATTTTAGCCACCTAATCTTCATTCGGGATATGGGAGTCGACGCCTGTCGTCTCCAGGCGATTGCGGATGTGGCGCACACCATCGACCGAGAGGGCGCCGAGTTCGACCTTGCGCGCCATGCCGATCGTCTCGACCGAGCCTTCGAGCGTCACCGTGTGGCCGTCGACATGGATGTCGATGCTGTCGGGGTCGAGGCCTTCGATGTTTTCAAGATTTTCGAAGACGCGCACCTCGAGGTCGTCGCTGTCGTCACGATTGATGCTGTCGGCCCCTAGCGTGTCCCTGAGCCGGTTCTCGTTGCCGTCCTCGTCGGTCCCGTCGATGCGGAAGCCGCTGTTGCGGTCGCGGTCGAAATTGGCTGCGGTCTCTCCATAGGCGCCGTTTCCGGGCTTTCCATCCGATGCGCCGGAGGCGTCGGCATAGGGCCAGCCATCGTCGAGGTTACGTTCCTCGTAGTCGCGGTAGTCGTCTTCGCGCGAAAGCGTCTTCTTGTCGTCGGTCTTCGGCATGTCTTCCTCCTTGAAGGCTCATGCTCGAACAACGCCTGCAGACCGGAATGGTTCGGCGCCGGATTATGAAATTACCGGCCTGCCTTCTCCCATTTGCGGACCAGCCGGTCGCGCTTCAGCTTCGACAGGCGCTGGAGCCAGAAGATGCCATCGAGCTGGTCGATCTCGTGCTGGATGCAGATCGCGAGGAAACCGTCCGCATCCTCTTCCTTCATCTCGCCAGACAAGGTCTGATAGCGGAGCCTGATGGAGGCCGGCCGCTCCACGTCCTCGGTCGCGCCCGGCATCGAGACGCTTCCTTCCGTCTGGCGCACCAGCGTGGGCGACGAGGAGATGATCTCGGCGTTGACGTAGTTTCTGACGCCATCAGCCTTGCTGAGTTCGAGAACGAACAGGCGCTTGAAGACGCCGATATGAGCCGCCGTGATGCCGACGCCGGGGGCTGCCCACATCGTTTCAAGCAGGTCGCCGGCGAGCGTTTTCAGATCGTCGTCGAAGGCGGTCACGGGAGTGCAGACTGTCTTCAGGCCGGGATGCGGATAGCGGAGGATGGGGCGGATCGTCATGCGGGCTTAGGCTCCTGATCAATTGCCGGGAAACTATCCTCCGGCCCGCGCATTGTCATCTCCAGAGAGGGTTTTTGACGCTAGACGGGAGAGGGCGTTTCAGTTAGCAGGGGCTTGAGTTCCTGCCGCTGCCCGGGCGGGCGGGATTCGTTTATCCGCTTGTTGACAATACCTTTTCCGCCGCCATTCTCGAACGCGGCAGGAAAGCCGTAACTGTTATGAAATTGGATGCGAGGGCGCAGATGACGGCAAGCGAAGAAGACGAACGCATCCGCAAGCGTCCAGATGACGAAGACGCCGATATCTATGACGAGGATGGCAACGTCCGCAGCGATTTCCTGACGCTCGTCGGCGCCGCGATTGCCGATCGTGATACGATCTTCCTGCGCCAGAACGTGGCGCGCCTGCACGAATCGGAAATCGGCGACCTCTTGGAGGCGATCCAGCCGGAACAGCGTCTGGCGCTGGTGCGCCTGCTCGGTGACGACTTCGACATGACGGCGCTGACGGAGGTCGACGAGGCGATCCGCCGCGAGATCGTCGACCAGATGCCGAACGAGCAGATCGCAGCAGCGATCGGCGACCTCGATTCGGACGATGCCGTCTACATTCTGGAAGACCTCGACCAGGAAGACCGCGAAGAGATCCTGGCGCAGCTGCCGTTTACCGAGCGGGTTCGCCTGCGACGGGCGCTCGACTATCCCGAAAGCTCGGCCGGCCGCCGCATGCAGACGGAATTCGTCGCCGTGCCGCCGTTCTGGACCGTCGGGCAGACGATCGACTACATGCGCGAGGAGGAGGATCTACCTTACTCCTTCACGCAGATCTTCGTCATCGATCCGACCTTCAAGCTCTTGGGCGCCGTCGATCTCGACAAGATCCTGCGCACCAAGCGGCAGACGAAGATCGAACAGATCATGCGGGAGATGAATCATCCGATCCCCGCGGAGATGGACCAGGAAGAGGCGGCGCAGCTTTTCGAGCAGTACGACCTTCTCTCGGCCGCGGTCGTCGACGAGAACGAACGTCTGGTCGGCGTGCTGACCATCGATGACGTCGTCGACGTCATTCACGAAGAAGCCGATGAGGACATCAAGCGCCTCGGCGGTGTCGGTGACGAAGAACTGTCGGACAATGTCATCTCGACTGTGCGTTCGCGCTTTTTGTGGCTGCTCATCAATCTCGGCACGGCGATGCTGTCGGCGAGCGTCATCGGGCTGTTTGACGGATCGATCGAGAAGATGATTGCGCTCGCGGTGCTGATGCCAATCGTCGCCTCTATGGGCGGCAATGCCGGGACTCAGACGATGACGGTCACCGTGCGGGCGCTCGCGACCCGCGATCTCGATATCTACAATGCCGGGCGCATCATCCGCAGGGAGGCGAGCGTCGGCATCATGAACGGTGTCATCTTCGCCATGATCATGGGGGCGATTGCCGGAACCTGGTTTCACGACTACCAGCTCGGCATGGTGATCGGCGCGGCGATGATCATCAACCTGATCGCGGCAGCGCTTGCCGGCATCCTGCTGCCGCTGCTCCTGGACAAGGTCGGGGCCGATCCAGCCATCGCATCGTCGGTATTCGTGACGACCGTAACTGACTGTACGGGCTTCTTCGCGTTTCTGGGGATTGCCACCTGGTGGTTCGGGATTTAACCACGCCAACCCGCTCAAATTGACTATTACGTAAAAGTCAATATTATTGCCGGGAGAGAGTGGGAATCCGATGCCTGTGAACAAATACTATAGCATAACGGAGCTGACGCGCGAATTTGGTGTTTCGACGCGGACGCTTCGCTTCTACGAAGACGAAGGTTTGATCCATCCGGAACGCCGTGGCCGCACGCGCCTGTTCCGCCCGGCAGACCGCAGGCTCATTCAGGAAATCCTGCGCGGCAGGCGTATCGGTTTCACGATCGCCGAGATCCGCGAAATCATTACCGTCTACAAGGAGCCGCCGGGCGAGCTCGGGCAGCTGAAGCTGTTGATGAAGCGTGTCGACGAGAAGCGCGAGGACCTGCGCCAGAAGCGCAAGGATATCGACGACACGCTGACGGAACTCGACAATATCGAGGAAGCCTGCCTCGGCCGCCTGGCCGAAATCGGCGTCGGCACCTGAGGGATCACTGCTGCTCTGGCGGAAGCGCCTTGATGCTGCACTGATTGGCGATCGCCTGCACGCGGTCGTCATCAGCCTTGACGACACCCGTGTGGAAGGGCTCGAGCAGCTTCTGGTCCTGCATTTCGGTCAGCGTGCATTCGCAATAAATCTGGCATGACTTGGGATCCATGCCCTGGCACCAGCCGGGATTGCACTGGCGCATGTGGATCTCTGCGAGATCGGGCTTCGCTGGCGGCATGACGAAGGTTAGCCCATAAGCGATGGCAATCAGCACCGGTTGATGGATCAGATAGAAGGCAAGGCTGTGCTTGCCGGCGCGGGCAAGCAGCGAGCTGCCGGTGCCGATGGCTGCAAGCTTCTGCGGCAGGCTGGTGCGCAGTGCGATCAGCGACAGCGACAGGCCGGACATATAGGCGGCGGCCCAGGGGAATAGCGGCACATAGTCGTTTGAGCGCGGCGGCATGTCGGTCAGGCCGATCCACCAGAGCAGCGGATGATTGAAGGTCGCGGACCTGAGGATGCCTGGCGCGACGAAAGTGTCGGCGATCCAGGCGGCGACCAGTGCGACAGTGACAACGAGTGTCACCGGAAGCGGCAGGCGGACGAAGACGACGCCGATCAGCGTCATCGCCGCCATGCAGTGGAGAATGCCGAAAAAGATCCATTCACCGGGCATGGCGATGCGCGTTGCGACCGAGATCAGCAGCGCAGCACCAGCGATCATCGCGAAGCGCTTCCAGAACGGACGCCAGCGAATGCCACCCTGGCTCGACAGCGCCATGCTGATGCCGGCGATGAACAGGAAAGTCGTGGCGATGGCGCGGGCGTAGAGCTTCAGCCAGCCGGTCTCCGCGGTCCCGGGCGTCAGGTAGCCCATGAACTCCAGGTCCCAGCTGAAATGGTAGGTGGCCATGGCAATGAGCGCGGCGCCACGCACCGTGTCCAGCAGGCCAATACGCGGAGGACGCGCGACCACGCCGCTATCAGTCGCCAAAACAGTCATTCACAGTCCCCCGGACAAATCACCATCGCCATCAGGCTTGGGATCGCGGGGAATAGGAGAAAGGTGGAGATTTGATGGCGGGCCGCCATCCAGGATCGCCAAGCGTGCCTCAGAGAAGAACTGGCGGCGGGTGAGGACGAAGACGACGGTCGCTGTCGTTGCCATGAAAACATAAGGGTTCACGAACCAGCCGAGATAGCCGATCGACAGGAAGATTGCCCTCAGGCCTTCGTTAAAGTGGCTGCCGGCGATGATGTTCATGCGGATGACGCGTTCGGCGGCGCGCTCGGCGGCATAGATGTCGGCCTCCGTGTCGCGCATCATCGGGATCGAGCCGAACAGGATGGTGCAGTAATTGAAGAGCCGGTAGGACCAGCCGAACTTGAAGAAAGAATAGGCAAAGAGCGCGGCGAGGCCACCGACCTTGATCTCGAAGCTCGCATGGCTGCCGCCGAAGACATAGGGCAGATCGGCGAAGATGGCGCTGACCTTGTCCGTCGCTCCGAGAAGCGCGAAGCAGCTGCCGATCGCGAAGATAGAGGTAGAAGCGAAGAAGGCGGTGCCGTTCTGCAGGCCGGCCATGATCTGGGTATCGATCATCTTGAGGTCACGGCGCAGCGAATTGTAGATCCATTCGCGGCGGCGCTCACCCATCGCATGGGTCAAGCTGGTGCGGCCGAAGAAGGTGCGGCCGCGCAGCAGCCAGGAATAGCCGAGCCAGGAGACAGCGAAGAAGGCGAGCGAGATGTAGTCGGCGGTGGTAAGCATCGGTGATTCAGTCCCTGATCTGCGGCGCCACTCTACAGATGCTTCAGGGTGCTGCAATCGCCACTAGGGCTGCTTGGCGGCGATTTCCGCATGGACGGGCTTTCGCAAGCGGGCCGCAGGCATTAAATCCATGTGATCGGTGGTGTCGCGCCGGTCAAACGCGATGTCGGTCCGCCGCATGCGGCAGATCGTGACCGGGGTTAGTCTCGGCAGAATTTCATTATTGGGAAGCAGGCATGTTCCTTTCGGTATTCGATGTATTCAAGATCGGCGTCGGGCCTTCGAGTTCGCACACGATGGGGCCGATGTCGGCGGCCAACCGCTTCCTCGACCTCATCCTGTCGAACGAATGGCCGCGGCCTTCGTCGGGCGCGCAGGTTGCTTCGATCAAGGCCAGCCTGCACGGCTCGCTCGCCTATACCGGTATCGGACATGGAACGGGCAGGGCGGTTATCCTCGGCCTGATGGGCGAGGCGCCCGATAGCGTCGATCCCGACAAGATGGATGGCATCATCGACCAGGTGGAGCGCTCCGGCCGGATCACGCCGCCCGGCCATCCCGCCTATTTCTTCCTGCCGAAGAACGACCTGATCTTCGACAAGAAGCAGACGCTGCCGGGTCACGCCAACGGCATGATCTTCTCGGCCTTCGACAAGGACGACCGCCTGCTGCTGAAGCGGATCTACTATTCGGTCGGCGGCGGCTTCGTCGTCACCGATACCGAGCTCGAGCAGATGCGCGCGAAGAAGAAGGCGGTCGCCGGTGCCACCAAGGTTCCCTATCCCTTCGCGACGGCAGCGCAGATGCTCGAGATGGCTGATCGCTCCGGTCTCACCATCGCGCAGATGAAGCGTGCCAACGAAGAGAGCCAGCGCAGCCGCGAAGAGCTCGACGCCGGTCTCGACAAGATCTGGGAAGCGATGCGCTCCTGTATCGAGCGCGGGCTGAAGGTCGACGGTATCATGCCGGGTGGCCTGAAGGTTCGCCGCCGTGCGCGGCAGATCCATGACAAGCTGCAGGAGGAATGGCGCAGTAACCGGATCAATCCGCTGCTCGCCAACGACTGGCTGAGCGTCTATGCGATGGCCGTCAACGAAGAGAATGCCGCCGGTGGCCGCGTCGTGACCGCGCCGACCAATGGTGCGGCCGGCGTCATTCCGGCGACGATCCGCTACTACGAGCATTTCCATGACGACTGGGACCAGAACGGCATTCGCGACTATCTGCTGACGGCGGCCGCCGTCGGCGGCATCATCAAGCACAATGCCTCGATCTCCGGCGCCGAAGTCGGCTGTCAGGGCGAGGTGGGTTCGGCGGCTGCGATGGCGGCTGCGGGGCTTGCCGCGGTCATGGGGGCGACGCCCGCCCAGATCGAGAATGCTGCTGAAATCGCGCTAGAACACCACCTCGGCATGACCTGCGATCCAGTCGCCGGTCTCGTGCAGGTTCCCTGCATCGAGCGCAACGCGCTCGGCGCCGTCAAGGCGGTCACGGCGGCATCGCTGGCGATCAAAGGTGACGGCCAGCATTTCGTGCCGCTCGATGCCTGCATCGAGACGATGCGCCAGACCGGATACGACATGAGCGAGAAGTACAAGGAAACCTCCACCGGAGGTTTGGCCGTCAACGTCGTGGAATGCTGAGTTTGTGGACTTGCGGCCGGTAGCGCTTGACGCTGCCGGTCAAAAGGATTTCAACACCAGCATGGCATTGCATCTCATCAAATTATGCGTCGGCGCAGACTCGATCGAGGATCTGCGCGAATGGGTCGCCGAGCGTTCGCTCCGGGCGATCGCCGCGGGCCTAGAACCGCATTCCGTCCACACCACCCGCATGGTCCCGAAGCGCGTCGACGAGCTGCTCGACGGCGGCTCGCTCTATTGGGTGATCAAGGGTCAGGTTCAGGCGCGGCAGAAG
Source organism: Rhizobium sp. OAE497 (assembly GCF_040546565.1). NCBI lineage: Bacteria > Pseudomonadati > Pseudomonadota > Alphaproteobacteria > Hyphomicrobiales > Rhizobiaceae > Rhizobium > Rhizobium sp. OAE497. The sequence continues at coordinate 1,886,791 of NZ_JBEPOA010000001.1, read as the reverse complement.
CTGCTGAGGATCGAGACATTCACGGATGGCGAGGGGATCGGCCGCTGCCATCTCGTTCTCGGCCCGGAGGTCATCGAAACCGCCGTTCAGCCGAAGCGGGCCTTTCAGGGATGGCGCTACTACCCGGAAGAAGATATCCCGCGCGACATGATGAGCCTTGGCGCCGGTGTCGCAGAAATGCCCGCGGACTTGCGCCGCGAGCTTTCGGAGCTTGGATTGCTTTAAGCGGTCAGCGCAAGCGCAGCATCACGGGCGATTTGCCGCCCGGGCATGTCACATGCAGATGGATGCGGGCTTCCGGCTGCGAATAGCGCCAGGCGCGCGCGCCATGGCAGAGCAGCAGATTGATCAGATCCTTGGTCTTGGCAGACTTGGCGCGCGGCTTCTGCAGGCCGATTTCGGCGAGGCGCAGAGCTGCCTCATGAAGCGGATGCAGGCCGATGCGGGCAGGCTTTCCTGCTGCGCGTGCTTCGGGCGGAAAGCCCGGTACATTTCCATTGATCGCCATAATATTCCCCGTACGCACTAACAATCGAGGTCACGAATTTCGGCGGGAGCCGCATACACCGGCCCTGCCGTGAACGGTGCCGTCAGAAACAGAACTGCCGGCACCGGAGAGATCATTGGGCGGCTGCCCAGCACTTGACGCCTGCGCGCTTCAGCGCCTTGCAGGCATTGACCGCATCGCGCTGGTCGTCGAAACCACCGAAGCGAGCGCGGTAAATCTGTTCGCCGTCATTGGCATAGGCGACGGCGAAGGGCTTGGCCGAGCGCAGAGCCTTGCCGCCCTTGGTCTTGGCATTTTCCAGAAGGTCCATAGCGGCATCCTTGCTGGAGGAAACGCCGATCTGGACAACCCAGCCAGCCGGACCCTTCTCGGTGACGGCAGCAGGCGTTGCAGCGGCCTTGGCAGCGGGAACCGAAGCGGTCGTCAGCTGATCAACGGAATTCTCTTCAGGCTGTTCCGGCATATAGGCGGGAGCAGGCGTGGGAACCGCGACATTGCCCTTGATCGCGACGGTCTTGACCTTGGTTGGCTGCGGCATCTCTGCCGGCTGTGCTGCGACCAGCGGGTTCTCGGACTTGACGGCAGGCGTATCGGTGTAGGCGGTCTGCGCGGCGGCAACTTCGTAACGGACGGCCGGTGCCGGAGCGGTATGCGGCAGATCGATTTCGGATGCTGCTGCGACCGGGATCTCGGGAGCGCGGGTTGGAGCCGGCTCGGCGATCAGCTTGGAACCGCCTCGGGTTGAGGCCTTCGGCAGGTAGGCCGCGATAAGCTTGCGCATCTGGTTGTCGCGGGCAGGGGTCGAAGCACCACCCATGACAACGCCGACGATCGAGCGGCCTTCGTCCTGCACCGAGCTGACGAGATTGAAGCCAGCAGCGCGGGTATAGCCGGTCTTGATGCCATCGACGCCGCGGACAGAGCCAACGAGGCGGTTGTGGCTGCGGATGGTGCGCGTGCCGAACTTGAAGCTCTGCGTGGCGAAGTAGCCGTAATATTGCGGGAAGTGCTGGCGAAGCGCGATGCCGAGGCGGGCCTGATCACGGGCCGTCGTCATCTGCGCGGTATTCGGCAGGCCGTTGGCGTTGCGATAGGTGGTGCGCGTCATGCCGAGCGCATGAGCCTTTGCCGTCATCATCTGCGCGAAGCGGTCTTCGCTGCCGCCGCCAAGAAGCTCGCCGAGCGCGGTTGCCGCGTCATTGGCAGAGAGCGTCACGAGGCCGAGAATGCCCTGTTCAACGGTGATCGAACCGCCAGCGCGAACACCGAGCTTGGTCGGCGCCTGGGCCGATGCATGCGGGGAGAAGGGGACGCGGGTATCGAGTGCGATGCGGCCCTGTTCGAGCGCCTCGAAGGTCATGTACAGCGTCATCATCTTCGTCAGCGATGCCGGATACTGAAGGCGATCGGCGTTCTCGCTGTAGAGGACGTTGCCGGTCTTGGCGTCGACGACGATGCCGGCATATTTCGGATTGGCAGCCTCGGCTTCGGCAGTGACCGACTCGGCCAGGAAGGCCGCAGTGGCGATTGCGAGCGCCGTAATCATCTTCAGCAGAAAATGGCCGGACCGGGACGGAACAACGGAGGAGGCTGACCTTGACACTATTTCACTCTTCGCTTGCATTTCTGACAGTTTTGAACCGGATCGCGCGCCCCTCCGCGCCGACCGTTGTCTTCGGAAGTTACCGGGGCTGAGTTACCAATCCGTTTATGATTAATCGTTTCTTTCGCCACCAAGCTGCATTTTAGCGGCTTGTTGCAGAACGGGTCGCAAGGCGCGCCTCCACAAAGGTGCGAATAGCGGCATCAATATGGTCCCAGTCGTTCAAATGACGGCTGGAGAATCGGTAGAGCACGCTCAGATCCTTGCCGACCTTGATATCGCGCTGGCAGTCGCCGCTGGTGGCGGCCTCGGATGAGTCGGGCAGGACGCAGCGCACGGCGTAATCGGGGGCGTTCTCGCGCGCTGCCGTCAGCAGCACCTCGCCGCTATAGCCGGCGTCGGCGCGCAGGCGGTGCAGCATCAGGCCGTCGGCATAGGGAGCGGCCGCGCCATCCATCAGATGCGTATAGATCGGCTCGATGCGCCCCGACATGTCGCGCGACATGGTGCTCTGGGTGATCTGCAGGAAGATCAGGCCAGAGGACTGCGCGACGTCATCGAAGCGGGCGCGCTGTTCCTTGGTGTAGCCCTGCATTTCCGGCCAGGTGAGATAGAGATCGGCGCGCTCGGCGACGCCGCCGTGACGCTGGCTCGGGAATCGCAGAGTGTTTTCCGAAAGGTTCAGGGTGTCGCGGCCGATGGTGATGCTGACAGCTGCGGTGCTGTCGCTATTGCCGGCAAGCGTGATGTGGCGGCCGAACCAGCGTCCACCGACGCTGATCGCCACCGTCAGCAGCGCCAGGACGGCGACGACAGCTGTGAGCTTGATCAGAAAACCATTGGAGAGAAGCGGCGTCTCTTCCGCGGCAACATTGGAAGCGGGATGGCTCATGGCGGATCTTCAGTCGTTGACCGCCGCAAGAGAAACGTGAGCCGCCGGTGTCAGTGATGAATCTACGGGCATGATCGGGCGAGGGTGGTTAACGTTGCGTTAACCAAAGGGCGGCTCTGCCCTACAAAAGAGGCGAGCCGCTCCCGGGACAGCGGGAGCGGCTCTGGGGCGCCGGTCGGGGACGGGGATGCGGGGGACTGACCGGAGCCTAGCCTTGGCCCGCCGGACTGGCCGGCGGGGTATTTCAGGTGTTAGCGAACGCTACCGACGGCGACCGCACGGCCATCCTGAAGCTTCATCCAGCGATTCGGATCATCCGAAGACTGACGCTTGAGGTAGGTGTATTCGGTGTCGGCCCAGAGCATGACCTTGTTGCGCATGTTATCGAGAATGAAGTCGCCATGATCGGTGCGGACGGTGAGCACGGCGTGGCCTTCACCATTCGGTTGCAGCACGACGGTCATCAGCAGGTCGGAGGGCGATACGCCGGCATCGATCAGCAGCTTGCGCTTCAGCAGCGCATAGTCCTCACAGTCGCCGACGGTGCGCGGATAGGCCCAGCGCTCTTCGACGCCGTAGATTTCCATGTCGGTCATCGGCTGGATCGAGGAATTGACCTGGTAGTTGATCTTGAGGACCTGCTTCCAGCGATCTTCGGTCAGAAGCAGCGGACCGGCGTCGCCGGCGGGATTGCTGCAGTCTGCCGGGTTCTCCTTGCAGAACTGGTAGGCGCCGATCGGCGGGCTGGCGTTGCCTGCGAGTGTCATGCTGCCGGGCGCCGCCTGTCCTGGGCCCGTCATCGTGATCATCATTACAGTGGCGATAAAGGCGCCCTTGATTGCGTTGAACATTGTCGTTGTAGTCTCCCCGTTTGTTGGGAGGACAATGACACGCACGATTTTATCTCACGCAAAATTACGCAGTAAAATTAAGTGCTTAGTTGATTCAAAAGCGCGGAAAACTTGAAGAATATTTGACTCGAATGCGCATAAAAGACGCAGAAAATTCGAGGCGAATTTGAGTAAAATTGTTCCATTCCGAGATAGGTCTTCTGTGCCGAAATGGCGCTATTCCGGCGAAAGTCTTAACGCGACGCAGGCCGGATTTACGATTTCGTTACGAATTGAGTTGTTTCGGGAGGTGCCTGCTGAGGTGTCCGAAGATGCGGAATCGCTCAGATAGAGCGGTGAAAACGGCTGAAAACAGCGATTTCAGACGTTGCAGCGCCAAAATTATTTTTTGAGAAAATGCAGAATTTTTGCGGTGGCCGCGACGATTTCGGCGGAAATGCCAGCGTCGTCAGTCGAATGGGCGGCATTTTCGACGATGACAAGCTCGCTGCCTGGCCAGGATTGGTGCAATTCCCAAGCCGTAACCAGTGGTGCCTCGAGATCGAAGCGCCCCTGGATCAGGATTCCCGGTATGCCGGCAAGCGCTGCGGCACCCTGCAGCAGCTGCCGGTCGGAAAGCCATGCATCGTGGTGGAAATAATGTGTGACGATCCGCGCACGGGTCAGCAGGTAGCGGGCGTCCGCCCAGCGGCGCGGCAAGCCGTTCGGGTCGGCAAGCAGGATCGAGGCCGCCTCCCAACGATGCCACGCGACGGCGGCAGCCTGCCGTTCGGCCGGATCGGTGCTATTGAGCAGGCCGTGATAATAGGCGAGAGGGTCGAGATCGTCCGGGATCGACTGCGTGAAATCGGCGTATTCGCATGGGAAGAACCGCGCCATTCCGGTGCAGAGCCAGTCGATCTCGGAGCGCCGGGTGGTCGTGATACCGGCAAGCACCATGGCGGCGACGTTGCGGGGCTGCGATTCCGCATAGGCGAGCGCGAGCGTCGTGCCCCAAGAATTTCCGAATAGCCCGAATCGGTCGACGCCGAGATAGGCACGCAGCCGCTCGATGTCGGCGACCAGATGCCAGGTCGTGTTGCCGAAGAGGTCGCAATCCTGATCAGCCGCATTCGGCAGGCTGCGGCCGCAGTTGCGCTGATCGAAGAGAATGATGCGATAGGCCGATGGACCGAAATAGCGGCGCGCTCCCGTCGAGCAGCCGGATCCGGGTCCGCATTCGTCGACGACGGTGACGGGAGGATGACGTCTCAGAGAAACTCGCGCAGCGTCTCTCGGGACTGGAGCGACAGGAATTCCAGCGCCACGCCTTCGGAGAAGTGGCGAACCACACGGCCGCGCATATTGCCGAGGCGGACGGCAGAGCCGAGCGGCGGACGTGCTTCGACATCGACGGCAGCGCCGGACAGCGAAAGGTCCATTATGCGGCAGACATAACGCGTGCCGTCTTCGAGCGTCAGTTCGCTCTTCGTCTCGCGCGGCGTCAGACGGTCGTGGCGGCGGTCTTCCGGCAGGCCGAGCTCGTGCTTGTTGGCAAGCCAGGTCAGCTGCGCGGCAAGCTTTTCGCGCTTACGCTCGGTCGCATTGATCGACATCGTGAAGCCGCGGGCATCGACCGTCATCACATGGCCTTCGACTCGGCCGAGATGATCGATATAGGCGACGACGCGTTCATTGGAGCGGGGGCGTCCGATGCAGGTGACGTACATATCGCCCGGCGACATGTCGATGACCATGCATTCGTACTCTTCGTAATTCGCAAGCATCAGGCGGCCCTGCATATTGATGGGCACGCGCTGAAAAACACCCTGTTCAGGGCGCGGCGCTCTCTGCGTCTGGGCTTGCTGGAACGAGTGCATGAAAGCGCTTCTTTATAAAATGATATGCTGGGATCATTACCCGCAACACATTAACAGAAGGTTGTCTGACTGCCCCTGATTACAGCTTCCGGAATGGGTTCCGGTTGTATCGTTCCGGGACAGTCAGCGGGCGCTTGAACCAGGACGGAACGAAGAGACGACGCGGCCGAGAATTCCGGCCAAACCCTGCTGGCGCGGCGTGCGCGGAGCGGCGGGCCAGACACCGTCGGGTGCCCCCTGGAAGCTGCGCAACGCCCGGCAGCGATCGAGAACCAGGAAGTCGAGCGGCACGACTTCAAGCCAGGTTGCAACGGTCATCGCGGCAATGACGCCAAGCATCCGCTCGCAGTGACCATCTTCCGAGCGCAGCGGCATGATCGCGATCTCGAAAGCCGCGCGATGGCCGGCGGTGCTATAACCGGTGACATTGATCAGGGCAGGCATCGTGTGGCGCATGGCGCCGGCAATGGTGGCTTCGATCGTCGCGCTATAGCCATCGCCGAAGAGATCCGAGAAGCTTTCGTCGCGCAGATCGCGGCCGAACAGGTCAGAAATCTTGGCTCCCGCGAGGCGGAAAGTGATGATGTCGTCGCCGCTCTTTTCGAGGATGAAAAGGCTCGGCAGGAAGTGACCCAAACTGGACGGCTCGATCTGCGACTTCAACGGCGCTTCGCCGGCGCCGCGCAAGCGGTTCCAGTAGTCGTAAACATCGATGACGGTCTGATGACGCACGGGACACCCAATCTGTTTCATTACAGTCCAGAAACGGGCCTTCATGGCCCATCTGAGGGTTACCCTGCGGGTTTCATGCCAGTTCGGAGCCGTTAAGGTTAAAGAAGGGTTTCGATTGTGCTGGCGCAGGCTTCATGGGACTGTCGCTCATCACTTCGGCAACGAAGTTCAGCACACAAGCTCATCGGGCACGGGGTCATCCCCAGGGGACGCTCGGCCGCCGTCCGGTTCTTCCGGACGGCTTTTTTTTTGCCCGGCGCTCCTGTAAGGCTTTGGCCTTCAAAGGCGAGGGCAAAGATGGACGATCAATCGGCGGGACGGCAGGTCAACGAGGAAGAACGGATTCCAAAGCGAGAGCCGATCTTCAATCTGCCGGGCATTCTCGTCGCGACGCTCGCGCTGCTCGCCATCATCTATGCCGTCCAGACGCTGGTTCTTTCCGATCAGGCTGTCGAATGGCTGCTCGTCACCTTCGGCTTCATCCCCGCCCGCTATGTCATGCCGCTTACGGAGCAGGGGCTGGAGTGGCTCTGGAGCCCGGTGACCTATTCGCTGCTCCACGGCAGCATCGAACATATCCTCTTCAACGGCCTGTGGCTGATGGCCTTCGGTGCGCCGGTGATCCGGCGAATCGGTGTCGCCCGCTATCTGGCTTTCTGGGTTCTGTCGTCCATCGCCTCGGCTGCACTTCATGCCGCCTTGAACTGGGGCGATCCGACCTTGCTGATCGGCGCGTCGGGGGTGATTTCCGGTCTGATGGGCGCGGCCTGCCGCTTTGCATTCCCGGCTCAGGCGCGCGCCGGCGTTCCGGCGCATCTCAATCCGCGGCTGTCGATCGCCGAGACTTTCCGCAGCCGCACCGTCATCGTCTTCACGTTGTTCTGGCTGTTCGGCAATGCGCTGATCGCCGTCGGCGTGCCGCTGATCGGTGACGGCAGCCAGGCGATCGCCTGGGATGCGCATATTGGCGGCTTCGTCTTCGGATTCTTCCTGTTTCCGCTTTTCGACCGGGTTCTACCGCCTTCGGACGAGGAGCCCGAGGAACCGGCCGTATTGCAATCTTGAGCGTTGAAGTGCACCATTCCAACTGATCCGCGCTGGGAGGAGAGACCGCCGCGGATGCCTGTGAACAGTATAGTGTTTCCACTTACGACATAGGAGGTTGTGAATGTCCAATACCGTAAAGGCCATCCTCGATCTGAAGGGCCGCGACGTCGTCACGGCCGGTCCGAACACGACCGTCGCGGAGGCTGCCAAGGTGCTCAGCCAGAAGAAAATCGGCGCGATCGTCGTGGTCGGGGTGCAGGGAAAGATTTCCGGCATCTTCACCGAACGTGACGTCGTCAATGCGATTGCCAAGTCCGGCAAGGACTGTCTCGATCAGCCGGTGGCTTCGCTGATGACATCGAAGGTTTTCCGCTGCCATGAAGAATCGACGGTCAACGAACTGATGGAGCTGATGACCAGCAAGCGCTTCCGCCATGTTCCCGTCGAAACCAACGGCAAGCTTGCCGGGATCATTTCGATCGGTGACGTGGTGAAGACCCGCATTGCGGAAGTCGAGCGCGAGGCCGAGGAGATCAAAGCCTATATTGCAGGGTAAAGAGGTTGCCGGCCGCCATCAGCCGTGGCCGGCGAACACTTCCTGCATTCTCTTGAGTTCGGGAAGCCTGATCGAGGCTTCCTCGTAGCCGCGCTCGATTGCTTCGCCGGCGCGATGGAACTCGGACAGCCCGATATCGCTGAGCCGCGGATGGAGCGAAATGTCCGGCGGATCGCCGGCGAGGCGGGCGCGCGAAATCCTGTCCTGGATGATGTTGAAAGCCTGGACCATGACGCCGGTCATGCCGAGGCGCGTATAGGGCGTTTCCTCGCGCTTCTGCACTTCCTGTGCCGTCAGCCCGGCATTGTGCTTGACGACGGCCGAGCGGCCGAAGAGGTCGTAATTCAGGTTCACGGCGCAGACCAGCGGCTGCTCGTAGCTGCGGCAGACGGAGACCGGGACAGGATTGACGAGCGCGCCGTCGACCAGCGTTCGGTTGTTGCTGCGGATCGGCTCGAAGATGCCGGGCAGGGCGTAGGAAGCGCGCAGCGCCGTGATCAGCGAACCGTTCGAAATCCAGACCTCGTGGCCGGTATTGACCTCTGCCGCGACCGCGACGAAGGGACGGTCGAGATCCTCGATATTCAGCCCTTCCAGGTGCTCGGCCATGCGCTTCGTCAGCCGCATGCCGCCGAACAGGCCGCTGCCGCCGATCGTCAGATCGAGCAGGCTGGCGATGCGGCGCATGGTCAGCGAGCGGGCGAATTCTTCAAGTTCGTCGAGCTTTCCGGCGAGATAGCAGCCGCCGACAAGGGCGCCGATCGAGGTGCCGGCGATCATGCCGATCTCGATGCCGGCTTCATCGAGCGCGCGCAGCACGCCGATATGGGCCCAGCCGCGCGCAGCACCGCCGCCGAGCGCGAGAGCGATCTTGGCTTTCTTCTGGGGCAGGGGCGAGATAGGCGGAACGGTCATGTCGGGCAATGTGGAAGATGCACCGGAGTCGGATGTGCCAGCCTCAGAGCCTTGACGGTGCAAACTCCAGTTCAGCATGGCGTGCCTCCTCCCGGCAGAACACTGTGGTCTTCTAACTGTGTCCCTCTTCCCTTTCCAAATCGTATATAGCGGGCGAAACTGACCCAATAAGAGGCAAAATGCCCCAGTTTTGCGCTATTTCTTGTAGACGTCAGCCGGGTCGAAATGGCGCTCGTCATCGACGATGTCGAGCATCGGCTTTCCATCCTGCAGCGATACGGTGCGGTAAAAACAGGAACGGCGGCCAGTATGGCATGTCGCGTCGTGACCGGCGACCTCTACTTTCAGCCAGATGGCATCCTGATCACAATCGGTACGGATCTCCCTGACCGTCTGGACATTGCCCGACGTTTCACCTTTCAGCCAGAGCTTGCCGCGCGAGCGGCTGAAATAGTGGGCCTTGCCGGTCTGGATGGTCAGCGCCAGCGCCTGGGCGTTCATATGCGCCACCATCAGCAGCTCGCCGTCGTTGATATCCGTGACGATGGCGGTGATCAGGCCGCGATCATCGAAGCGCGGGGTGAAGTCTCCCGCGTCCTCGAGTTCGGATTTGTCGTCTGAAGGCGCGTTGAAGGCGAAGGGCGTCATCGATCGGCTCTCTCTATGGAGCCGGATCAGCGGCCCCGTACCATGGACATGAATCGCGCCTGTTCGGCGGGCTCGGACTTGAAGGTCCCAGTAAAGGTTGTCGTCAATGTGGTCGAACCCTGCTTCTGCACACCGCGCATCGCCATGCACATATGTTCGGCTTCGATCATGACCGCGACACCGCGCGGACGGAGCGTTTCGTCGATCGCTTTCGATATCTGCGCCGTCATGGTTTCCTGGGTCTGCAGGCGGCGGCCGAAGATCTCGACGGTGCGGGCGATCTTCGAGAGACCAAGCACCTTGCCATCGGGCAGGTAGGCCACATGCGCCTTGCCGATGATCGGCACCATGTGATGTTCGCAATGCGAGAAGAACGGAATGTCCTTCACCAGCACCATGTCATCATAGCCGGCAACCTCCTCGAAGGTGCGGCCGAGAACGTCTTCGGCATCCATGTCATAGCCGGCGAAGAGCTCACGATAGGCCTTGGCGACACGCGAGGGGGTGTCCAGCAGACCTTCGCGCGCCGGATCGTCGCCCGCCCAGCGGAGCAGGGTGCGGACGGCCTCTTCGGCTTCCTTTTGGGTGGGGCGGTTGGAATCGCGGCTGTTGTTCGGAAAATTCTTTACGATGGCGTCCATACTGTTCAAGTCTCCTGATCCGCTGTCATGCGGACCCGTCTTCGGACTCGCCACTGGTATTCCCTTCAGGAATTTTTGCACCTTTGGCAGGCTCCGGGGCTTTCGGGGCGATGGCCCTTCCGGCACGGTTTCCCAATCAAACTTACCGGGGGCCATTGCATTTTCATGGCCCTCGAACGACATACATATAGGAAGACAGCGTCTTCATGTAAGTATCCTAACACGACACGGTGTGTTTTTTGTTTAAGATACAATGGCCACCAAGCGAGCCGGTCCGCGGAACCCTGGAGCGGAATTGATCATGGACGAGATCTACAACAGCAAAATCCTCGAATTCGCAGGCAATATTCCGCGCATCGGTAGTCTCGATGATGCCGATGCCAGCGCTCAGGCGCATTCGAAGCTCTGTGGTTCCAAGGTGAAGATCTGGCTGAAGATGGATGGCGATACCGTCAGCGACTTCGCCCATGACGTCAAAGCCTGCGCCCTTGGCCAGGCATCCTCATCGGTGATGGCGCGCCATGTCGTCGGCGCCACTGCCGCCGAGTTGCGCAAGGCGCGCGAGGACATGCTCGCCATGTTGAAGGCTGACGGCGAGGGGCCGGAGGGCCGTTTCGAGGAGATGCGCTACCTGCGTCCCGTCAAGGATTACAAGGCCCGCCACGCCTCCACCATGCTGACCTTCGATGCCGTCGTCGATGCGATCGGCCAGATCGAAGCGAAGCGCGCCGAGATGGCGGACGCCTGAGCCGATGTGCGAATTCTGCGCCCTTCAGCATGATGATGAAGACGAAGGCGGTGCCGCGGCTCCCCCGCCGAAGGCCAAGCGCTTTTCGCGAAACTATTCGGGCCGCTTTTCGAAGACGCCCGGCCGGCTGTTCGGCATGGGTTTCATCCGCCTCTACCAGCTGACGCTTTCAGGCTTCATCGGCAATTCCTGCCGGCATATTCCGACCTGCTCAGAGTACGGCTACGAGGCGATCGCCCGGCATGGCCTGTGGGCCGGGGGCTGGATGACGCTGTTTCGTGTCGGGCGTTGTGGTCCAGGCGGCACGAGCGGGCTGGACCCGGTGCCCGAGGCGCTTGAGACGCGGTTCCATTGGTGGACGCCGTGGCGCTATCTGGCATTTGGTCGGAAGGCGGCATGACGACTTATGTTGCGCTGCTGCACAGCATCGTTATTGCGCCCGGCAAGCGGGTGGTGATGGCGGATTTGCGCGACATGGCATCCTCGCTCGGCTACCGCAATCCACGCACGCTGGTTTCGACCGGCAATATTATCTTCGAAACGCCGGAGTCACCGCTTGGTGAGATAGAAGCCAAGATCGAGGCTGCCTTCCGCGAACGGTACGGCAAACCGGTCGATATCATTGCACGGACCGGCACGAGCTGGCAGCGGCTGGCGCGATCGAATCCGTTTCCTGACGGCGAGGGCAGTCAGGTGATCATCCGCGTGATGCGCGCAGCACTCGAACGGCCGGCGTTCGAGAAGCTGAAACCCTATGCCGATCCGACCCAGCGGCTGGCGCTCGTCGATGGCGATCTCTGGATCGATTTTGCCGGAAAACCGAGCGAGTGGAAGCTGCTTTCCGCACTGACGACCAAGCGGATGGGCGTCGGGACGCTGCGCAACTGGAACACCGTTCGGGGCATTGCCGATCTTATCTAGCAGCCCGCTCATCCTTTACTAAAAGAGCAAATCCGACTATCACGCGGCAGCGCTTGCGTACGGACGCAGCCGCTTCATTTGCAACCACCCGCATTCGTTGGCGGGACTGGACAAGGAGAATATCGATATGTCCCAATCCGTTTCCCTGACTTTCCCTGATGGCAATGTGCGCGAGTTCGCGGCCGGTACGACCGGTAAGGACGTTGCCGAATCCATTTCCAAGTCGCTGGCCAAGAAGTCCGTCGCGATCGCGATCGACGGCGTTGTGCGCGACCTGTCCGATCCCGTCGTCGACGGCAAGATCGAGATCATCACGCGCAGCGACGAGCGCGCGCTGGAGCTGATCCGTCACGATGCTGCCCACGTCATGGCCGAAGCCGTGCAGGAACTCTGGCCCGGCACGCAGGTCACCATCGGTCCGGTGATCGAGAACGGCTTCTATTACGACTTCGCCAAGAACGAGCCCTTCACGCCTGACGATCTGCCGAAGATCGAAAAGAAGATGAAGGAAATCATCGCCCGCAACGCGCCTTTCACCAAGCAGGTCTGGTCGCGCGAGAAGGCCAAGGAAGTATTTGCCGCCAAGGGCGAGCAGTACAAGGTCGAACTCGTCGATGCGATCCCCGAAGGACAGGATCTGAAGATCTACTATCAGGGCGACTGGTTCGACCTCTGCCGCGGCCCGCATATGGCGTCGACCGGTCAGATCGGCACGGCCTTCAAGCTGATGAAGGTTGCCGGCGCTTATTGGCGTGGCGACAGCAACAACGCCATGCTGTCGCGCATCTACGGCACGGCCTTTGCCGAGCAGTCGGAACTCGACAACTACCTGCATATCCTCGCCGAAGCCGAGAAGCGCGACCACCGCAAGCTCGGCCGCGAAATGGACCTGTTCCATTTCCAGGAAGAGGGTCCGGGCGTGGTTTTCTGGCATGGCAAGGGCTGGCGGATGTTCCAGTCGCTGACCGCCTATATGCGCCGCCGCCTGGCCGGCACCTATGAAGAGGTCAACGCGCCGCAGGTTCTCGACGCCTCGCTCTGGGAGACTTCCGGTCACTGGGGCTGGTACCAGGAGAACATGTTTGCGGTGAAGTCGGCCTATGCCTTCACGCATCCGGAAGACAAGGAAGCGGATAACCGCATCTTCGCGCTGAAGCCTATGAACTGCCCGGGTCACGTGCAGATCTTCAAGCACGGCCTGAAGTCCTACCGCGAGCTGCCGATCCGCCTTGCCGAGTTCGGCAACGTGCACCGTTACGAGGCCTCGGGCGCTCTGCATGGCCTGATGCGCGTGCGCGGCTTCACGCAGGACGACGCGCATGTGTTCTGCACCGACGAGCAGATGGCGGCGGAATGCCTGCGCATCAACGACCTGATCCTCTCGGTCTACGAGGACTTCGGCTTCAAGGAGATCGTCGTCAAGCTCTCCACCCGCCCGGAAAAGCGCGTCGGCACCGATGCCCTCTGGGATCGCGCCGAAAGCGTGATGATGGACGTGCTGAAGACGATCGAGGCGCAGTCCGAGGGACGCATCAAGACCGGCATCCTGCCGGGCGAGGGCGCCTTCTACGGTCCGAAGTTCGAATATACCCTGAAGGACGCCATCGGCCGTGAATGGCAGTGCGGCACGACGCAGGTCGACTTCAACCTGCCGGAACGCTTCGGTGCCTTCTACATCGACAGCAATTCGGAGAAGACCCAGCCGGTCATGATCCATCGCGCCATCTGCGGCTCGATGGAGCGCTTCCTCGGCATCCTGATCGAGAACTTCGCCGGTCACATGCCGCTCTGGATCGCGCCGCAGCAGATCGTCGTGGCGACGATCACCTCGGAAGCCGACGGCTACGGCCAGGAAGTTGCCGATGCGCTGCGTGACGCCGGTCTGAACGTATCGACCGACTTCCGTAACGAGAAGATCAACTACAAGGTCCGCGAACATTCCGTTACGAAGGTTCCTGTGATCATCGTCTGCGGCAAGAAGGAAGCGGAAGAGCGCACCGTCAACATCCGCCGTCTCGGCAGCCAGGAACAGACCTCGATGACGCTCGATGCGGCGATCGAAAGCCTGACCTGGGAAGCGACGCCGCCGGATGTGCGCCGCAAGATCGAAGCGAAGAAGGCCAAGGCTGCCTGATCGCTTCCGGTTGAAACAAAACACACTAAGGGGCGGCGCTCGCGAGAGGGCCGCCCCTTTTGATTTTCATATTCCGAGAACGGTGACGCTTGGCGGCGTGAAATCCTTGATCCCCAACTTCGGCCAATCGCATTTGCGGTCAAACTTGGCCTTCGATACCGTCCGCATGCATTTCGGGTCGGTCTTGAAGGCATATCCGGGCAAACTGACGTACTTGACACTCGGCGCGCAGAGCGCGAGCGCGATACACATCGTCAATGCCGCGCAGATGGTCCGCATGGGACACCTCCTTCGTTCGGCATGACTTCTCGATACGGAACCCCTCCGTACGCGCAACCATCGCATGTCCGGATACAGGCTTCCATTCGCCTAATCGGATGCGGCGACGCGGGGCGCGGGCTATGCGCTGATCATCGGGATGGGCGAAGGGAATGCTCCGTTCAGACGAGGCGAACGGCCGGTCAATCGGCGTCTGCGCCGTCCGATCCGCTGCTCGGAACGAGCTGGTCGTAGGACGGGAGCGGTGCCTGGGCGGAGTTCTGCGGCGGTTCGCCCGCTGCTGCCGGCTGCGGCTCGGGCTGCACGGTGGTCGCAGCGCTGTCCGGCTCCTGCGGCTGAACGTCCTTCATGAGAACTTCGACATCGGTATTCTTGCCGGCGGCGACCTTGAAGTCGCGCTGGTAGATCTTGTCCTTGTTACGGGCGACGGCGGAATATTCGCCTTCGGCCAGAACCATAGTCGGGAAGGCGCTGACGCTTTCGCCGACGCTGTCGCCGGCCGCCGTCAGGATCGACCAGGCCGTATCGGCGATCGCCTCGCCACCGGCTTCCGAGACAAGCTTGAAGGTGATCTGCGCTGCGCGGTGCTGGATTGTCGCTTCCGTCAGCTTGCCGGCCTCGACCTGGATATCGGCGCGGATGACGGCGTTGACGTCGCCATATTCGGAGACGACGTGATAGGTGCCGGCATTGAGGCGCACGACGGTGTTCGGCGAGACATCGGCCATGACGAGACCGCGTTCGCCGTCGTCGCGCACTTCCGAGGAATAGATCGAGAAACTCAGCTGGTCCGGCCGGATACGGACATCGGAACCGGAGACGGCATTGAGCAGCAGGCCGCCGGCATCGAGCACCATGACCTGCTTGTCGACGGCGCCGCTATCGGGAACGTTGACCTTCTTGGTCACACCCGCGCGGCCGAAAGAAACGTTGACGAAATAGTCGCCGGGGGCGAGCTGGAAGGCGGCGGAACCGCCCTTGGCGCTGGCGATCAGCGGCAGCTTGCCGTCGGCACCGGCAATCGGACTGAAGACATACCAGGAAAGGCCGTCCTCGACCGGCTGGCCGTCGGCGGTCAGTTTGGCTTCCATGGGCACTTCATGCAGCAGGGCGCCCGGAGGCGTTGTGCCCGGCGCGATGAAGGCGTTGAGCTTCGGCATCTTGGACGTCGTGTCGAGCTGCTTGAAGTCCTTGAACGCTTCCTGCGCGCCTGCCGAAAACGGCAAGGCGATCACCAGTGCAAGCGCAAGGGCGAGCCGCGCGAAGGGCAAAATGCCGGTCATGTGTTTCCTGGACAGATTGACTTTAGAAATCACAGGGGCCACTTCAAGACCAACCCGATGGCAAATTCAAGACCCATCCCCCTCGCTGTCCCGAAATTGAAAGTTTCTCCCGCATGAAATCCGATATCAAGCTGATCGATTACCTCAACGTGCGCCGCTCCATCCCCGCGTTCCAGATGTGCGAGCCGGGTCCGGAGAAGGCCGAGATCGAGGAAATCCTCCGCCTGTCGTCGCGCGTTCCCGATCACGGCAAGCTCGCCCCCTGGCGCTTCATCGTCTATCGCGGCGAAGAGCGCGTGCGGATCGGCGAGGAGCTTCTGAAGCTCGCGCTCGAAGCCAAGCCTGATCTCTCCGACGAAATGATCCAGGTCGAGCGGACGCGCTTCACGCGCGCTCCTGTTGTCGTCGCGATCGTCAGCAAGGCAGGCCCGCATTTCAAGATCCCTGAATGGGAACAGGTGATGTCGGCGGGCGCACTTTGCCTCAACGTCATCTTCGCCGCCAATGCGCATGGCTGGGTGGCGAACTGGCTGACGGAATGGTTTGCCTTCGACGAGCGCGCCTATCCGCTGCTCGGCGTCCAGCCGGGCGAGAAGATCGCCGGCTTCATTCATATGGGCTCGTCCGAGTTTCCGCCGGTCGAGCGGCCGCGTCCGGAACTGACCGAGACCGTTACCTGGGTCGGCGGAGACACGTGATGTTCTACCCGACCGATACCAACAAGCATGGGCTGGCGCACGATCCCTTCAAGGCGATCGTCGCGCCGCGGCCGATCGGCTGGATCGGCACCAAGGGCACCGATGGCTCGCTGAACCTCGGCCCGTACTCCTTCTTCAACGCGATCTCAGATCGCCCGAAGCTGGTGATGTTTTCATCGAGCGGCCGCAAGCACAGCCAGCAGAACGCGCGCGAGACCGGCGTCTTCACCTGCAGCTTCGTCAGCCGCAATCTCGTCGACCAGATGAACCTGTCGTCCGCGACCGTACCTTATGGCGTCAACGAGTTCGAATTCTCCGGCCTGACGGCCGGGCAGGGGGAGATCGTCGATGCGCCCTATGTCGCCGAGGCATTTGCCGTGCTGGAGTGCAAGGTCACCGAGATCATCGAGCCGAGGGGCCTGTCCGGTGAGCCCTCCGAGAATGTCATGGTGATCGGTGAAGTCGTCGGCATCCACATCGATGAGGCAATCATCCGCGAGGGCCGTCTCGACATGGCGATCGCCCGGCCGGTGGCGCGCATGGGCTATATGGACTATGCCGAAGGCAGCGACGTCTTCGAACTCATCCGCCCCAAGACGCCCTGACGCGGCCCGCGCAAGGGTTAATGAATATGGTGAACCAATCATAAACCATTTGCCGGTAGCGTTCTCAGAACAAGAGGGACGTGAAGGAATCACGTTCCGCAGACTGGGGCGTAATGGTGATTGTAGAGGCATTCCTTCGCTGGGTCGAAACCGCCAAGTCCGGAGACCGGGCACGAGCGGCCAGCGCCCTTGGCCGGGCCTATCTCCAGTCCGAGATGCAGCCTGAAGAGCGCAAGGCCGCCGAGATGGCGATGACCTTCCTGCTCGACGATCCCTCGCCGAAAGTTCGCCTTGCCCTTGCCGAAGCGATCGCCTGGTCCGGCGAGGCGCCGCGGTCGCTGATCCTGGCGCTTGCCGAAGACCAGCCTGAAATTGCCTGCCATGCCGTTACCTGCTCGCCGCTGCTGACCGATGCCGATCTTGTCGACCTGGCCGGCCGTGGCAGCGACGTGACGCGTATGCTGATCGCTGCACGCAGCGCGGTGTCGCGGGCGGTCTGCGCCGCCCTTGCCGAAGTCGGCGGGGAGGAGGACGTTCTCTGCCTTCTGGAAAACGAGGGCGCTGCAATTGCGCCTCTTTCCCTGAAGCGTATTGCCGAACGGCTCGGCGACTGCTGCGATATCCGCAACCTGCTTCTCGATCGCGACAGCCTGCCGGCTGACGCCCGCCAGCTTCTGACGCAGCATGTCAGCGATGCGCTTGTGGCGCTGCCGCTCGCGCAGGCCGCCATCGGCATCAACCGCCTGCAGCGGATCAGCCGCGAGGCGACGCAGTCGGCCGTCGTGTCGATCGCCGGAGAGATCCAGCCGCGTGAGATTGACGATCTTGTCGAGCATCTGCGCGTCCACGGCCATCTGACGCCTTCCTTCCTGATGCATGCGTTGTGCTCGGGGAAGGTCGATTTCTTCGCGGGCGCCGTCGTCAACCTGACGGGCTGCAGTGAGAAGCGGGTCCGCTCGATCCTGGCGACCGGCCGTATGCATGCGGTCCGGGCTCTCTACGAGACCGCGGGGCTAACCCGCGAGATCAGCACCATTTTCGTCGAGGCGACGCTGCTCTGGCGCGAGGCGTCGCGCAAGGCTTCGGGTACGATGCTTTCTACGATCTGCGGACGGCTGCTCGAACGCTTCCGCCATCACGGCGCCCATGACGCCGTCAAGGAACTGCTCGACATGGTCGAGAAGCTGCACATCGCCGAACAGCGCCAGTCGGCGCGCGCCTATGCCTCGCAGGCAGCGCTTGTCGCCGCCTAGTCGGTCAGCCGCTGGGCGACCCAGGAATATCCATTCGAAACGAAATGAACGGGCTTGGCGAGTGTCGCCTTGATGCCTTCTCCTGTCGGCAGGCCAGCGCGGACGCGCTCGGCAACCCTTATAGCGTAGGCGCGAAGGCCGGTGGGCTGCGGCTGTTCGGCGGCTGAAGCCGCGGCCGTTGCCTGCGCTTCAAGCTTTGCCGTCTCGGGAGCGGTTACGGGCTTGGGTTCCTCGCAGACGGCAATGACCGTCGGATACTTGGCGTTGGTGAAGCCCTTCAGCTGCCGTTCCGACTCGGCATCGCACATCGCCACCGTCTGCCAATGCTTGTCGACCGTCGCCACGTAATTGCACTGGGTGACGGAATCGTTGCACCCGAAGATGGTCATGGCGATGAGGACGGCTTGCATATCCGGGATCCCTGGCTATTGAAAGTGATGATCTTAGACGTTCCAATTCCAACGGAATAAAGGCGGCTGCATTACCATTTCGTCATGCAAGCCAGCCGGGAAAGCAGGAGCAGCATGACCGTTAGCATCGCCCTCGAATCGCCGCGCCAGCCTGAGGTCGTGCGCCTGCTCGACCTTTCGGATGCCTATGCGGCCTCGCTTTATCCGGCAGAGAGCAACCATCTCGTCGATCTCTCGACGCTGGAGAAGCCTTCGGTGAGCTTCTTCGTGGCGCGCCATGACGGCGCTGTCGTCGGCTGCGTGGCGCTCGTCGAGGCGGGTGACGGCACCGCCGAGATCAAGCGAATGTTCGTCGATCCGCAAGCGCGCGGGCTGCGCGTGGCGAGCCGGCTGATGGATGAACTCGAGACACAGGCAAGGAGGCGCGGGCTCGGCGCAATCCGGCTCGAGACCGGCATCCGCCAGCCCGAAGCGATCGGCCTTTACCGCAAGTATGGCTATGTCGAGATCGAACCGTTCGGGTCCTACCAGCCGGACCCGCTCAGCCTTTTCATGGAAAAGCGGCTCGGCTGATCAGCCGTCGGCAGCCCGCTGCGAAGGCGGCGCCTGTTCGTCGATGATGATTTCGGGGCCGGTGCCGCTCTGATCCGAGGTGCGGACCTCGTGCATCCATTCACGCCAGATGGCGACCAGAAGCGCCATCAGCACCGGGCCGATGAAGAGCCCGAGGAAGCCCATGGTCTTCACGCCGCCGACCAGGCCGAAGAAGGTTGGCAGGAACGGCAGCTTGATCGGACCGCCGACAAGCTTGGGGCGGAGCGTCTTGTCGACGATGAAGAGCTCGACGCTGCCCCAGATGAAGAGGCCGGCGCCGGCGAAATGCGAGCCGCTGGCGACGAGATAGACCGAGACCAGCGTGAAGGAGAGCGGCGCGCCGCCCGGGATCAGCGCCATGATGCCGGTGAGAACGCCGAGCGTGACGGGCGAGGGGACGCCGGCGATCCAATAGGCGATGCCAAGCACGATGCCTTCGCCGATGGCGATCAGCGTCATGCCCATGACGGTCGAGCTGATCGTCGCCGGCACGACGCGGGAAATGCGCTCCCAGCGGTTCGGCAGAATGCGCTCGCCGAGCATGTCGATCTGTTTCGAGAAGGACGCGCCATCGCGATATACGAAGAACAGCGCGATCAGCATGAAGAGCAGCGTCAGCAGCAGGTGGAACGAGGCGCCGCCGGCGGCGAGGACCGCGCGGTAGATATTGCCGATATTAGCGCCGCTGACGGCCTGGATGACTTCACCCATGGAGCCGGGGCTGCCGATATATTTCGTCCAGAGCTCGTCGATGTAGGGACCGGCGAAGGGCAGGGCGAGGATCCATTGCGGGGTCGGGGCGCCCATACGGTTGGCGCGGATCGCCCAGGCGACCCATTCGCGCACTTCGCCGGTCGTATAGGTGACGGCAAAGACGATCGGGATGACCAGGAACGTGACGATCAGGATGATCGCCACCGTCGCCGCAACAGTGGTATTGCCGCCGACGCGCGCCAGCAGCTTGCGATAGAGCGGCCAGCTGGCAAAGCCGATGACCAGCGCGGCGAGAACCGGGACGACGAAGCCGTAGAAGAAATAGACGCCGGCCGCGACGATCAGAATCAGAAGCCAGCGGGCAGCCGAAATCGAGGGAATGAGAGGCGTGCGGGCAGGCGCGGACGGACCAAGCCACCGCGGCTCGCCTGGCAGTTTGTTTTTATTCGAGAGGCTCACGTCGTTCCCTGCTTTTCTTCTCAACCACGGATATGGGCCATCGTGCCACCGGACGCAAGCATTTCGGCCAGGAAATACCCGTTGGTCCGGTCGCGCCAAGGAACATGCCGCGGTTGGCATAGCGCTTCGTGCTGAAGGCAGTGTGACGGCAATTTCCTGCCAGAGTGTTGATCGCCGGACAAAAGATCATGCAGGCCATGCAACGAGAAATCGCAACGGCATGGAAACGCCAAACGAAAACAGCGCGACGGACAGAACCGTCGCGCCGTTTCGAGAGCCCTGAAGGCTATGTCTCAGATGTCGAGATTATCGGCGAAGGCGGCGCGATCCTGGATGAAGCGGAAGCGGGCTTCCGGCTTCGTACCCATGAGATCGTCGACGGCCGTGCGTGTACCCTCGAAATCGACTTCGTCGATCAGCACGCGCAGCATCGTGCGCTTGCTCGGATCCATCGTCGTTTCCTTGAGCTGTGCCGGCAGCATTTCGCCGAGACCTTTGAAGCGGCTGATCTCGACCTTCTTGCCCTTGAACTCCGTGGCGATCAGTTCGGCGCGATGGGCGTCGTCGCGGGCATAGGCCGACTTGGCGCCCTGGCTGATCTTGTAGAGCGGCGGAACGGCGAGGAACAGGTGACCGCCGCGCACGAGCTCCGGCATTTCCTGGTAGAAGAAGGTGATCAGCAGCGAAGCGATATGCGCGCCATCGACGTCGGCATCGGTCATGACGATGACGCGCTCGTAGCGGAGATCTTCCTCACGGTATTTCGAGCGGGTGCCGCAGCCGAGCGCCTGGACGAGGTCCGAGAGCTGCTGGTTGGCGCCGAGCTTTTCACGGCCGGCGCTGGCGACGTTGAGGATCTTGCCGCGCAGCGGCAGGATCGCCTGATTGGCGCGGTTGCGCGCCTGCTTGGCGGAGCCACCTGCCGAGTCACCCTCGGACGATGAAGAGCTCGGCCCCCTGGGCGGTGTTCTGCGAGCAATCGGCAAGCTTGCCGGGCAGGCGCAGCTTGCGCACGGCAGTCTTGCGGTTGACTTCCTTTTCCTTGCGGCGGCGCAGGCGCTCTTCGGCGCGCTCGATGACCCAGTCGAGCAGCTTGGCCGCCTCGTTCGGGTTGTCGGCAAGATAGTGATCGAAGGGGTCGCGGAGCGCGTTTTCGACGATGCGCTGGGCCTCGACGGTCGCCAGCTTGTCTTTTGTCTGGCCGACGAATTCCGGCTCGCGGATGAAGACCGAGAGCATGCCGACGGCCGAGATCATCACGTCATCGGTGGTGATCTGCGCGGCGCGCTTGTTCTGCGTCAGGTCGGCATAGGCCTTGAGGCCCTTGGTGAGCGCGATACGGAGACCCGCCTCATGCGTGCCGCCTTCGGGCGTCGGGATGGTGTTACAGTAGGAATGGACCTGCGGGTCGCCGCCGTACCAGGTGATCGCCCATTCGAGCGAACCATGGCCGCTTGCCTTCTCCGACTTGCCGGCGAAGATCTCGCGGGTGACGGTGAATTCCTTGCCCATCGTCGCCTGGAGATAGTCCTTCAGGCCGCCGGGGAAGTGGAAGACCGCCTTGTTCGGAACATCCGAGCCTTCAGGCAGGACGCCCTCATCGCAGCTCCAGCGGATTTCGACGCCGCCGAAAAGATAGGCCTTCGAGCGCGCCATACGGAAGACGCGGGCGCCATCGAATTTCGCATGATCGCCGAAGATCTGCGGATCGGGATGGAAGCGCACGCGGGTGCCGCGGCGGTTGTGAACATCGCCGAGGTCCTCGAGCCCGCCCTGCGGCAGGCCGCGCGAGAAGCGCTGGCGGTAGAGTTTGCGATTGCGGGCAACCTCGACTTCCAGATCATCCGACAGCGCGTTGACGACCGAAACGCCGACGCCGTGCAGACCGCCCGATGTCTCGTAGGCCTTGCCGTCGAACTTACCGCCGGCATGGAGCTTGGTCATGATGACTTCGAGCGTCGACTTGCCGGGAACCTGCGGATGGTTCTCGACCGGGATGCCGCGGCCGTTATCGGTGACGGTCAGGTAACCCTGGAGATCGAGATGAACCTCGATGAAATTGGCGTGACCAGCAACCGCTTCGTCCATCGCGTTGTCGATGACTTCGGCGAAGAGGTGGTGCAGCGCCTTTTCGTCGGTGCCGCCGATATACATGCCGGGGCGCATGCGCACCGGTTCAAGGCCCTCGAGGACACGGATCGACGAGGCGCCGTAATCGTCGCCATTCGATGTTGCCGGGGCAGGGCGTGCCGTTGCCGCGGGGGCCGCGGCAGGGGCGGGAGCTGGCTTGGGTGCCTCTTCCTGCTTGGGCGCGAGAGGCATTCCGGAGAAGAGGTCGTTGCTGTCTTCCATGGAGTCGTTCAGATCTTCAATCCTGTTCGGGCGGCACGTCCGCCGGGGCGTGACCCAAAATCACCGCATTTGATGTCACGTTTGCGAATCAGGCAGATTTTGCCAGAAAGCGCCTCGTTACGCGACGCCGCCCGATTTGGCGGAATTCTCTAGAATTGGTTTGCGTTGCCGGGCGCGGAATGGCAAGCGGACTTATCTCTGAGGAAACCGCTCGCATGAAAATGTCCACAAGTCATTGCATGATTATCACCGCAATTGCGGCCTTTTTGCTGTCCGGCACCATAAGCAGTGCTTCGGCGGACGCGCTTCCGCCCTACAAGGACGAGCTGTTTTCGGCGCAGACTGTGATGCAGACGTCCGATAACGGCGCCTTCGAAACCATCAATTACGACGAAATGCGCGATATCAACGGCCGCGACCAGATCCCGGAACAGCGCGTCCAGCAGAAATACGTGTCGCTCGGCATCCGCAAGCTGCAGCAGGACGAAACCTTGTCGCTCAACGGCCACAGGTTGGATGTCACCAGGGTGGGACCGATCGACAATGCGGCCTTCACCGTGATCTTCATTCACGGCCGCGACGGCACGCGCAGGCTCGGCGCCAACGACTTCACCTTCGGCGGCAACTTCAACCGGGTGAAGAACCTCGTCGCCGGAAATGGCGGCACCTATTATTCGCCGACGGTCAGGACTTTCGACAGCGACGGCGTTGCCAACATCGTCGAACTGATCCGCTATGCCAGCGAAAAGTCGGGCGGGCGGCCCGTCATACTGTCCTGCGCCTCGATGGGCAGCCAGATCTGCTGGGGCGTCACCCGCGATGCGGCGAGCGTCAAGCGGCTGAAGGGCATGCTGATCATGAGCGGCGTGACCGATCCCGATTTCACCAAGAGCGCCTTCTACAAGGCCAAGCTGCCGATGTATTTCGCCCATGGCAGCCGCGACCCGGTCTATGCAGCGACCGACCAGCAGGGACTGTTCGAGGCGCTCTACAAGTCCAAGTATCCGACGCGCTTCACGCTGTTCGATACCGGCAACCACGGAACGCCGATCCGGATGATCGACTGGCGCAAGGTGCTGAACTGGATTCTCGCTTCTTAGGCAAATCGGCGAGCCGATTTTAAGCATTCTGCACGCGAAACCGTCTTTTTCCCTTACGTAAGGGGCGGAAAGCTTTTCATTCGCTGCTGCTTTTGCTAAGGCCGCAGCATACCGGAAAAATGTGGAAGGCTTGGCATGACACCTGACGTGCGTCCGCTCGTGGCGGGGAACTGGAAAATGAACGGTACCCGCGACTCCCTCGATCAGATCAAGGCGATCGCAGAAGGTGTCAAAGGCCCGCTCTCGTCGAAGGTCGAAGCGCTGATCTGCCCGCCGGCGACGCTGCTCTACGTGGCGACGGCGCTCTGCACCGACAGCCCGCTGGCGATCGGCGCGCAGGATTGCCACCAGAAGCCGTCGGGCGCCCATACGGGTGATATTTCCGCCGAGATGATTGCCGATTGCTTTGGCACCTATGTCATCGTCGGCCATTCCGAGCGCCGCACAGATCATGCCGAGACCGACCATCTGGTGCGCGCCAAGGCTGAAGCTGCTTTTGCGGCCGAACTGACGGCGATCATCTGCATCGGCGAGACCGCCGACGAACGCAAGGCCGGCCAGACGCTCGATATCATCAAGCGCCAGCTTTCGGCCTCGGTTCCTGAAGCGGCGAATGCCGAGAATACCGTGATTGCCTATGAACCCGTCTGGGCGATCGGCACCGGCCTGACGCCGACTGTCGAGGACGTAGAGAAGGCGCATGCCTTCATGCGCGCCGAACTGACGGCGCGCTTCGGCGCCGAAGGCAAGAAGGTGCGCATTCTCTACGGCGGCTCTGTCAAGCCTTCGAACGCGAAGGAGCTAATGGGCGTTGCCAATGTCGACGGCGCATTGATCGGCGGCGCGAGCTTGAAAGCGGCCGACTTCCTCGCCATCTACGGCGCATACAAGGAACTCACTGCCTAAATCTGAGCTAAGGGCTTGGAATAGGCGAACGCCTCATGTAAAGAGCGCCAGATTTTTATTCGATGCCCGCCGTTTGCGGGCAGGACTGGACCCATGCAGACCGTATTGATTGTCATCCACCTCATGATCGTGCTGGCGCTTGTCGGCGTGGTGCTCATCCAGCGTTCGGAAGGCGGCGGCCTCGGCATCGGCGGCGGTTCCGGCTTCATGTCGGCGCGCGGCACGGCCAATGCCCTGACCCGCACGACGGCGATCCTGGCGACCCTGTTCTTCCTGACGTCGCTCGGCCTCGGCATTCTGACGCGCTACCAGGGCAACCCGACCGACATTCTGAACCGTATTCCGGCAACGAGCGGTCAGGGCAACGGCATTCTCGATTCGCTGGGCGGCGGCGCAAAGCCTCCGGCAAATCAGCCGGCCAATAACGGCGTTCCGAACAGCGGCGCAGCTGCTCCGGCTCATGCAGCACCTGCACCGACCGCTCAGGCACCGGCTGCATCGGCTCCGGCCGCTCCCTCTGCCCAGGCACCGGCTGCTACGGCTCCTGCCGCAGACGCTCCGGCTGCAACGCCGGCGCCGGCAACGCCCGCTACTCCTGCCGCTCCGGCCCAGCCGGGTGGCGTACCGACCGGACAATAAACCGGTCAGCGAAATAAACCGCCGGCAGGCCCAAGGGTCTGCCGGTTTTCTTTTGTTCAGATTTCACGCTGGCACCAAAAGTTCTGGAAAAGAATTTTTGGGCTGGTGGAATCGTTTTTGAGAAGGTATCCGGTGACTCCCATGGCGCGATACGTATTCATCACTGGCGGCGTGGTTTCCTCTCTCGGTAAAGGAATTGCGGCCGCGGCTCTCGGAGCGTTGCTGCAGGCCCGTGGTTATCGGGTGCGGCTTCGCAAGCTCGACCCCTATCTGAACGTGGACCCGGGCACTATGAGCCCGACCCAGCACGGCGAAGTCTTCGTCACTGACGACGGCGCGGAAACCGATCTCGATCTCGGCCACTACGAGCGCTTCACCGGGCGTTCGGCGACCAAGACCGACAACATCACCACCGGCCGCATCTACAAGAACATCATCGACAAGGAACGCCGCGGCGACTATCTCGGCGCCACCGTCCAGGTCATTCCGCACGTCACGAACGAGATCAAGGATTTCGTCATCGAAGGCAATGACGACTATGACTTCGTCATCTGCGAAATCGGCGGCACGGTCGGCGACATCGAGGCGATGCCGTTCATGGAAGCGATCCGCCAGCTCGGCAACGACCTGCCGCGCGGCACGGCGATCTATCTGCACCTGACGCTTATGCCGTATATTCCGGCAGCGGGCGAACTGAAGACCAAACCGACGCAGCATTCCGTCAAGGAACTGCAGGCGCTCGGTATTCACCCCGATATCCTGCTTGTTCGCGCCGACCGGGAAATCCCGGAAGCGGAACGCCGCAAGCTCTCGCTGTTCTGCAACGTCCGCCCGTCGGCCGTTATCCAGGCGCTCGACGTCGCCAATATCTACGACGTGCCGATGGCCTACCACAAGGAAGGCCTCGACAACGAAGTGCTCGCCGCCTTCGGCATCGAACCGGCTCCGAAGCCGCGTCTCGACCAGTGGGAAGAAGTCTGCAACCGTATCCGCACGCCTGAGGGCGAGGTGACGATCGCGATCGTCGGCAAGTACACGGGTCTCAAGGACGCCTACAAGTCGCTGATCGAGGCACTGCATCACGGCGGCATCGCCAATCGCGTCAAGGTCAAGCTCGAGTGGATCGAATCCGAAGTCTTCGAAAAGGAAGATCCGGCGCCGTATCTCGAGAAGGTCCACGGCATTCTCGTTCCCGGCGGCTTCGGCGAACGCGGCTCCGAGGGCAAGATCCTGGCGGCGCGCTTTGCCCGCGAGCGCAAGGTGCCGTATTTCGGCATCTGCTTCGGCATGCAGATGGCCGTCATCGAAGCGGCCCGCAGCCTTGCCGGCGTCGAAGATGCGTCCTCGACCGAATTCGGTCCTGCCAAGGAACCGGTCGTCGGCCTGATGACCGAATGGGTCAAGGGCAACGAGCTGCAGAAGCGCAACGCTTCGGGCGACCTCGGCGGCACGATGCGTCTCGGCGCCTACAAGGCGGCCCTGAAGAAGGGTACCAAGATCGCCGACATCTATGGCTCGACCGATATTTCCGAGCGTCACCGCCACCGCTACGAAGTCAATATCGACTACAAGGACCGGCTGGAAAACTGCGGCCTCGTCTTCTCTGGCATGTCGCCTGATGGCGTGCTGCCGGAGACGATCGAATATCCTGACCATCCCTGGTTCATCGGCGTTCAGTACCATCCGGAACTGAAGTCCCGCCCGCTCGACCCGCATCCGCTCTTCGCCAGCTTCATTGAGGCGGCAACCGAGCAGAGCCGCCTGGTCTGATCGATCACCCAATTTGACAATATCAATTGCCGCCCCCATGTTACATGTAACAAGGAGGCGGCAATGTCGTCTAATGTCAGCGCTCGCGTGAAGAAGAGACGGGACAGCCTCAGGGCTGCTGGCCTAAGGCCGGTGCAGATCTGGGTGCCCGATACCCGCCGCCCGGGTTTTCTCGACGAATGCCGCCGTCAATCGGCGGTCGTTGCCAAGGCTGATGCCGATGACGCCGGCCTCCATGGGTTCATGGAAGAGGCGCTGGCAGACCTGGATCCCGCCGAAGAATGAGACGTGGCGATCTGGTAACCGTCGCACTCTCAGGCGACTTCGGCAAACCGCGCCCGGCACTTATCATCCAATCCGACAATTTCGACGTGACCGATACCGTGACGCTGGTGCTGATTTCGGGAACGCTTGTCGACGCACCGCTCCTGAGGCTGACGATCGATCCGGATGCGGAAAATGGCCTGCGGAAGCCGTCGCAGATCATGATTGACAAGGCGATGACCGTCAGACGCGATCGCGTCGGCCTGCATTTCGGCCGGTTGAGCGACGAGGCGATGATATCGGTCACCCGGTCCCTTGCATTGTTTCTCGGCATTGCATGACTGGGCGGCAGGTCCTGTCGCGCTAGTTTGCCTCGCATGAACTCTCCCCGCACCACGACCGTCTCCCGCATCATCCACGCGCCTCCGGCCGCGATCTTTGCGGCGTTTCTCGACGCTGATGCCGTTGCGGCCTGGTTGCCTCCCGGTGATATGCGTGGCGTCGTCCATGCCTTCGAGGGACGGGAAGGCGGGGCGTTCAGCATGTCGCTGATCTATGCCGACGATGAGAGCGAGATGACCGGCAAGACGTCGGATAAGACGGACCGTTTCTCCGGTCGGTTCGCCAAGCTCATTCCGGATACGCTCGTCGTGTGGGCGACGACCTTCGACAGTGCCGATGCCGATTTCACCGGTGAGATGATCGTCAGCACACATTTGCTTGCCATCAGCGCTGGCACGGAAGTAACGATGGTGACGGAGAACATTCCGCCGGGTATCCGTCTCGAAGATAACGAGATGGGCTGCCGGGAAACGCTGCAGCAGCTCGCCAACTATCTCGGCGGCTGACGGGAGGATTCCCGCCTGCGGGCGTAGAGGGGTTCACAGGCGCAGCCGGAGATGGTAGAAATTTAGCTATCCGCCGGGCTTTCCCGGCACGAAGCGACCCATGGGGAGATCGTTTGATGAAAACCAACGGCACCGGAAACAACCGCTGAACAGCGTTGCCGTTTGGGCTGCCTGTTCGGTCCATCATCAAATGACATCATCCTGCCCCATGGAGGGCCTTCATGTTTCGTCGCTTCGAAGAGCTGACCGATCCTTTCCAATCCCATGCCGATGATACGCCGCCCGGCCGCGTCTGGCCGTTCATCTTCTCAACGCTAAAGCCGCTGCGCGGCACTGTCGCCGCAAGCCTGGCGCTGACGGCGATCGGCGCCGTCCTCGAAGTCTGGCTGATCGGCTATTCCGGCCGTCTGGTCGATACGCTGGCGGCCATCCGCCCAGACGAACTCTGGGAGCGCCATGGCAGCGAACTGATGTTCGCCGCCTTTCTGCTGCTCGTGGTCCGCCCGGGCACGGCAGTGCTCAACGAGGGGCTCGACGATATCGTCTTCCGGCCGAACGCGGTGGCGATGATCCACTGGCATGCGCTCCGGCATGTCAAACGCCAGTCGGTCGGATGGTTCCAGAACGATTTCTCCGGGCGCATCGCCTGGCGCGTTCAGGAACTGGGGAATAGCGCCACGGGTGTGGCCTATTCCGTCATCCACACGATCACCTATGTCGCGATCTATATCGCCGGGTCGTTCCTGCTGATGGCTTCGGTCGATCTCAGGCTGGTCATCCCGATGCTCATCTGGGTCGCGCTCTATTTCGCGCTGATGGCCTATATCATCCCGCGCATCAGGGAAGCATCGCAGCGCTTCCAGGAGGCCGATTCGGCACTGTCTGGCATGCTGGTCGACACATTCTCGAATATCGATACGATCAAGCTCTTTTCGCGGGATCAGGACGAGGACCGGGACAGCAGGCGCCATCTAGACATCACCCGGCGCGCCTTCATCCGGTCGCAGGTGCTTGAGGTCACCGTCAACAGCAGCATGGTGTTTCTGAGCAGCCTGCTGATGGTCAGCCTGATCGGCTATTCGATCCTGCTGTGGCAGGCAGGAAGCGCGCCGCTCGGCATGGTCGCGGCGGCCATTGCTCTCGGCTTCCGCATCACCGCCATGGCCGAATGGCTGTTGGATGCTGTTGCTTCGCTGTTCAACCATATGGGCGCGGCGCGCGACCAGCTCAGCACCATCGCTCAGCCTGTCGACATTCCCGATGCACCTGATGCCAAGGAGTTGCGGCTCGATGGCGGGACGCTGCGCTTCGAAAACGTCAGCCATCACTATGGCAAGGGGCAGGGCGGTCTCGACCGCGTCAGCCTGCATGTCGCCGCCGGAGAGAAGGTTGGGCTTGTCGGCCGCTCGGGTGCGGGAAAATCGACGCTCGTCAATCTGGCACTGCGCTTCTTCGAGGCGGAGAGCGGGCTGATCACCGTCGATGGCCAGGATATCCGCTCGGTGACACAGGAGAGCCTGCGCGGGTGCTTCAGCATGGTGGCGCAGAATGCGGCGCTGCTGCACCGTTCGGTGCGCGACAACATCGCCTACGGACGCGAGGACCTGCCGCAGGCGATGATCGAGGCGGCTGCCGTAAAGGCGCATGCCGACGGTTTCATTCCCGGCCTGCGCGATCAGCAGGGCCGCAGCGGCTATGATGCCCATGTCGGTGAGCGTGGGGTGAAACTTTCGGGCGGCCAACGCCAGCGCATCGCGCTCGCCCGCGCCATCCTGAAGAATGCTCCGATCCTTATACTGGACGAAGCGACTTCGGCGCTCGATTCCGAAGTCGAGGCGGCAATCCAGGACACGCTCTACGATTTCATGGAGGGCAAGACGGTGATCGCCATCGCGCACCGGCTATCGACGATCGCCCGCATGGACCGGATCGTCGTCCTAGATAGGGGCAGGATTGCCGAGGAGGGCCGTCATCAGGACCTGCTGGCGCGAGCCGGCATCTATCACCGGCTCTGGTCGCGCCAGTCCGGCGGCTTTCTCGGGGTCGATTCCGGAGATTGAGAAAAGGCCCAGCGCCGGAGCGCCGGGCTTTTGCGTCAGGCGGCTTTCGGCAGTGGGCCGACATAGACCGAGCGCGGGCGGATCAGCCGGCCGCGCAGCGCCTGTTCGCGGGCATGGGCGATCCAGCCCACTGTGCGGCCGATGGCGAAGACGCCGGTGAAGGACTCGCGCGGGAAGCCCAGCGCTTCCAGCAGAAGCGCCGTGTAGAACTCGACATTCACATCGAGCGGCCGGTCGGGCTTGCGCTCTCTCAGGATCGAGATCGCCGCAGCCTCGACGGCCTCGGCAAGCGCGATACGGTTGGCATCCACCTGACCCGTCGCTGTCAGCGGCTTCAGGGCGCCCTTCAAGGCGTCGGCGCGCGGATCGCGGACGCGATAGATGCGGTGGCCGAAGCCCATCAGCCGCTCGCCGCGATCGAGCGCATCGCCAAGCCATGTCTCAGCCTTGGCGGGCGTACCGATCGCATCCAGCATATCCAGAACAGGGCCGGGCGCGCCGCCATGCAGCGGGCCCTTGAGGGCGCTGACTGCGGCCAGCACCGATGACGTCAGTCCGGCCTGGGTGGAGGCGATGACGCGGGCTGCGAAGGTGGATGCATTCAGGCCGTGATCGGAAATCGTCACGAGATAGGCGTCGAGAGCCGCGGTCTGCTCGCGGCTCGGCTGGCGTCCCGTCAGCATCTTCAGACTGTCTGCCGATTGCGACAGGGCGGCGTCAGGCTCGATCGCCTGCTTTCCCTGCTGGAGCCGCAACACGGCAGGCAGGAAGACGGCGGGGGCGGCCATCAGGCGGATAGCGGTATCGACGTCCTCGCCATCCGGCAGGCGGGCGAGGAGGGCTCTCACGGCGTCGACGGGCGGCAAAGCGAGGATCTGGCCGTCGGCAGCAGCGACATGCGCGAAAACCTCCTGACGGGCCAGACCAAGGCGCTGCCGCAGCTCTTCCTCGGTGAGCGCCTCCGGCATCATGCCATCGAGCAGCAGCGTCGCCGTGCTCTCATAGGTGCTGTTCGCCACGAGGTCATCCAGCGATACGCCGCGGATGATCAGCCGGCCAGCTTCGCCATCGACATCCGACAGCTGGGTTTCGGCGGCAATGACGTCTTCAAGACCATTCTTCATCGGTGTTTCTCCTTTACCGGAGTAAAGATCGAGCCTAGATTAGTTGACGTCAATCTTGACGTAATTGATCAATGCGAGGCCTCCATGTCCTGGCTCTCCGCCGACGAGGCGCTGGCGCGTCTCGGCACCAAGCCGCAGACGCTTTATGCCAATGTCAGCCGTGGCCGTATTCGCGCCAAGCCGGATCCCGCCGATCCGCGCCGCAGCCTCTATCACACCGCCGACGTTGCCCGGCTCGCCGAGCGGCATGCCGGGCGGCGCAAGAGCGAGGCTGTCGCCGCCGAGGCGATCCAATGGGGCGATCCGGTTCTGCCCTCGGCAGTCTCGACGATTGCCGACGGGAGGCTCTACTATCGCGGCCGCGATGCCGCAGCACTTTCGGCGTTGGCGACGCTGGAGACGGTGGCGGCACTTCTCTGGGACATGCCGGGCGTGACGCTCCCGGAGGCAGCTGCCATGGAGAGGACACCCTCGATCGGTGATGCATTCGGCACGCTTGCCGCGCGGGTGACGCATGATCTGCCGAGCCTTGGCCGCTCGCGGGCTGTATTGCGCAATGAGGCTATCTCGGTCTTTGCAACAGTCAGCGCCGCGCTGGCGCCCGGTAGAGGCGATTTCACCCACGAGAAACTCGCCGACGCCTGGGGCAATCCAGACGCCACAGATTGCCTGCGGCGCGCCATGGTGCTGCTTGCCGATCACGAATTGAACGCGTCGACCTTTGCCGCCCGTGTCGCAGCCTCGTCGGGTGCGGCGCTTTCCGCGGCAGTTCTCTCCGGTCTTTCGGCACTTACGGGTCCGCTGCACGGCGGCGCCTGGCAGGGTGTTGCCGGGCTCGCGGCGCTGGCGACAACCATCGGTGCCGAGGCGGCCGTGCGCCGGACCTTGTCTCAGGGGCATGCGCTTCCCGCCTTCGGGCATCCGCTGTACCCGGATGGTGACATTCGCGCTTCCGAGCTCTTTGCGCATTTCGAACTGCCGCCGGTGTTCCGGGAATTGCGCCAGGCCGGTGAGGCGATGACCGGCGAGCAGGCCAATGTCGACTTCGCGCTGACGGCAATGGCGGCGAGCTTCGGCCTGCCGCAGGATGCGCCGATGGTGATCTTTGCGCTGGCGCGCACCTGCGGCTGGCTTGCGCATGCGATGGAGCAGGTCGAGGGAGGCCATCTCATCCGCCCCCGGGCGCGTTATTGCGGCCCGCCGCTTGCCGTCATCGGCTGACGCTTGCCAGCGCAGCCGCTTTTCTGCATACGGGATCAAGCTTTTGTTTTATGATGGCGAACCGGGAAACGGACTGGCCGTACGACGCCTCTGTATGGCGCAGCGGCGGCAGGTCTCAGCGATGTGGGGACGGATCATGGGCGTGGTTTCAGCAATCCTTCGCGGTTCCGCCGCGGCGTGCATCCTGCTTGCTCTGCCGGGCGCGGTGATGGCGCAGACCAATGGCTGCGCGCTGCAGAACGGTGATGGCGGCCGCCGCATCCTGCGCTGCCCGGGCGGCGTTACCGTGACCGCAGAGGCCGGTGCCAGCTTCACGCTCCACGACCGCAATGGCGACGGCAGCCCCGATAGCGTGTCGTTGCGCCGCAAGGCGATTCTCGTCGATGTCGACAGCAGCCGGCATAGCGGTGGTTTCCAGGTGGTGACACCGCAGGCGATCGCCGCCGTGCGCGGCACGCAATGGGCGGTCGATGTCGGTGGCGGGCAGACTTCGGTGCTCGTCGTTCGCGGCGCCGTCGGCGTGCGCCGCCCGCAGGGTGATCCCGTGGTGCTGCGGCCGGGCGAGGGCGTCGATGTCCGCAGCGGCACGGCGCCGCTCGAGGTGCGCCGCTGGCCGGGTCCTCGCGCTGCCGCACTCCTTGCCCGCCTCGGTCAGTAGCAACCGATGCCGCGCCAGTCTGTTATCGTCACCGCCGCACTGCTTGCCGCGGCACTCTGGGGAGCGTTCCTCGGGTCGCTGCAGCTTTCCGGCGGCGCCTCGTTTCTCGATCGCCCAGAAGCGACCCTCACCGATCTGAAGAGCACGCTGATCGGAGCGCGAAAGCCGCCGCCGGTCGCAACGATCGCGGCGATCGACGACCGGACCGCCGCCGAGCACGGCTATCCGCTCGACCGCGCGACGCTGGCGCAGGCAGTGACCGAGATCGCGGCGCTGAAACCGAAGGTCATCGCGCTCGATCTGCTGTTCGTCGATCCCGGCAGCGAGGCGGGTGACAGCGCGCTGACCACGGCGCTGCGTCTGGTGCCCTCGGTCATCGCCGGCGCCGCGGTCTTTCCGCAGAGCGCGCAGACTGTGGTCAGCGAGGCCAATGATCCGCTGGCGGCGATACCGGTGGCCCAAAGCCTGCTTCTGCCGCAGAAGCGCTTTGCGGATGTGGCGGCGACAGGGATCGTCAACGTCGCGACCGACCAGACCGGCGTGCCGCGCTTCATTCCGCTGCTGTCGCGCGGCGAGGGGCGAGTCGATGCGTCCTTCCCCCTCAGGACTGCATCCCTGGCCGTCGGGCACGACCCGGCTTTCCAGCCGGGTGCCATTTCCTTCACCGAGACCCGAATCCCGACCGACACAGGCCAGCGCCTGCCGCTGACCTTCTATGGCCCGCGCGGCACGATCCCGACGGTCAGCATCGCCGATGCGCTGGACGGCAAGCTCAGCGGGCAGGAAATCACCGACAAGGTGGTAGTGATCGGCGCGACCGTTACCGGCGGCGGCGATGTGTTCCCGACGCCGTTCGATCCGGTTCTGCCGGGTGTCGAGGTGATGTCGACGGCGATCACGCATCTCGTGGCGGGCGACAGCATCATCCGCGATCACAATATCCGGCGGCTCGATGCGACCATCGCCGTGCTGCTGCCGCTGGCGGTCATCGGTTTGCTTGCCTGGCGCCGCAGTCTGATCGGCTTCGTGCTGATTGCGCTCTTGTTTGTCACCTGGGCGATGATCAATGTCGCAGCCTTCCGGCAGGGATACTGGCTGAGCGCAGCGCTGCCGATTGCTGCGGCGCTTCCTCCGGCGCTGATCTTCGGCGCCGTACAGCTTTTCGCCGACCGCAGCAGTGCCCGCCATTTTGCGGCGCAGAGCGAGCTGTTGCAGCGGATCGAAGCGCCCGGTCTTGGCGAATGGCTGGCGCGCGATCCCTCATTCCTCTCTCAACCCGTCCGGCAGAACGCGGCCGTGATCTTCATCGACCTCTCGGGCTTTACCGGCATGAGCGAAGCGGTCGGCGCGGTCGCCGTGCGCGAAATCCTGAGCGGCTTCTTCGAGCTCGTCGATGAGGAAGCGCGTGCACATGGCGGGGCGATCACCAGCTTCATGGGCGACGGCGCGATGATCCTGTTCGGATTGCCTGAGCCGCAGGCCGATGACGCGACGCGGGCGGCCGCCTGCGCGCTGGCGCTTGCCGAGCGCACCCGCAGCTGGCTTGCACTCAATCCCGCCATTCCCGATGGCCGCAAGATCGGCTTCAAGATCGGCGTCCACTGCGGGCCAGTCGTGGCGTCGCGTCTCGGCACGGGCAGCCGCCAGCAGATCACGGCGACGGGCGATACCGTCAATGTCGCGAGCAGGCTGATGGAAGTGGCTGCGAGCCGCGGCTCGGAGATCGCCTTCAGTGCCGCATTGGTTCACGCAGCTTCTGCCGGTGGAACGCCACCGGCTGGCGGTGTGCTGGAGGGACCGTTCGAGACGCGCATCCGCGGCCGGGCCGGTGGCATCGAGGTCTGGTTACGGCGCCAGCAGGCGGCATGATCTCGCACTTTGACTTTTTGCGCGCGAAGAGATAGGAACGCGCAACCGTCCGGCCGGGCTGATCCCGGCCAAGGCGCAGGTGCGCCTGAAAATTCCGAAAGACAGATCACATGACAGAGATTAACGGCGTCGTTCCGGCGATCGCCAAGGCGTTGTCGAAGCGCGGCTATACGACGTTGACCCCGGTTCAGCAGGCGATGCTCGACCCGGCGCTGGCCGCTTCCGACGCACTTGTTTCCGCCCAGACCGGCTCCGGCAAGACCGTTGCCTTCGGTCTGGCGCTCGCTCCGACGCTGCTTGAAGACAATGACCGCTTCGAGCCGGCCGCCGAGCCGCTGGCGCTTGTTATCGCGCCGACCCGCGAACTTGCCCTGCAGGTGAAGCGCGAGCTGGAATGGCTTTATGAAATGACCGGTGCGCTGATCGTCAGCTGCGTCGGCGGCATGGATATCCGCAGCGAGCGCCGGGCGCTGGAGCGCGGCGCCCATATCGTCGTCGGCACGCCTGGCCGTCTCTGCGATCATATCCGCCGCAAGGCGCTCGACATGTCGGCGCTGAAGGCCGTGGTGCTCGATGAAGCCGACGAGATGCTCGATCTCGGCTTCCGCGAAGATCTCGAATTCATTCTCGAAGCAGCACCTGATGACCGCCGCACGCTGATGTTCTCGGCGACGGTACCGGCAGCGATCGCCAAGCTTGCCAAGAGCTACCAGCGCGACGCCGTGCGCATCTCGACGCAGTCGGAAGAAAAGCAGCATGTCGATATCGAATATCGCGCGCTGGCCGTGGCGCCTTCGGACCGCGAAAACGCCATCATCAATGTGTTGCGCTATTACGATGCGAAGAACGCCATTGTGTTCTGCTCGACGCGTGCGGCCGTCAATCACCTGACGGCGCGGTTCAACAACCGCAATTTCTCCGTCGTCGCACTCTCCGGCGAACTCACCCAGAACGAACGTACGCATGCGCTGCAGGCGATGCGCGACGGCCGGGCGCGGGTCTGCATTGCCACCGACGTCGCCGCTCGCGGCATCGACCTTCCGGGCCTCGACCTCGTCATCCATGCCGACCTGCCGACCAACCCGGAAACCCTGCTTCACCGCAGCGGCCGTACCGGCCGCGCAGGGCGCAAGGGCGTCAGCGCGCTGATCGTGCCGCTCAATGCCCGCCGCAAGGCCGAGCGTATTCTCGACGGCGCCGGCATCTCGCCGACCTGGGCACGCCCGCCGTCTGCCGAGGAGGTCATGCGCCGCGACGACGAGCGGCTGCTGGCCGATCCGATCCTTAGCGATGCAGACGTGCAGGACGACGAAATCCTCGTCAACCAGCTGATCGCCAACTATGGCCCCGAGAAGCTGGCGGCGGCCTTCGTGCGGCTCTACCGCTCCAACCAGTCGGCACCCGAGGACATTACCGAAGTGTCGCTCGATGGCGGTGCGCGCAAGCGCCGCGACAATGCCGATGGTCCGCGCGAACCGAGCCAGAAGGGTCCGCGCGACGATTTCGGCCCGAGCGTCTGGTTCTCGCTCTCGGTCGGCCGCAAGCAGAATGCCGAGCCGCGCTGGCTGATCCCGATGATCTGCCGCAACGGCAATCTGACGAAGCGCGAAATCGGCGCGATCAAGATGCAGCCGGAAGAGACTTTCGTGGAGATCGCAGCGGACAATGCCGAAGCCTTCCTGAAGGCGCTCGGCCCGAACAAGACGATGGAACGCGGCATCCGCGTCAATCGCCTGAACGGCATGCCCGATTTCAGCAAGCCGGCCGCCGGCAAGCCGCAGGGCAAGAAGGCCTACGAGGCCCGCCGCGACGACGATTTCCGCGAGGACCGGCCGAAGGCCAAGTTCAAGAAGGATTTCCAGACCGAAGGTGCGCCCGAGCGCAGCGACAAGCCCTGGAGCAAGAAGCCCGGCAAGGGCAAGTTCGAGGGCCAGGCGAAATTCGGCGACAAGCCCAAGTTCGGCGACAAGCCGAAGTTTGAAGGCAGGCCGAAATTCGAGGGCAAGGGCAAGCCCGAGGGCAAGGGTGGCTTTGCGCCGAAGGGCAAGTTCCCCAAGAAGAAGCAGGGCTGACAACAGTGGTAGCCGGCACATTGCCAGTGTGAGGCGTTGATGCCGGTCACCCCTGAAGACGCCGAAGCCTTCATCATCAGAAATCTCGAGCTTCGTCCGGCACCATCGGTGCCGGAGATCAGGCTTTATGCGGCGCATTCCGCAAGCCGGCTTGGCCGTCTCCCCGGTGGAGGCGGCGAGCCGCCTTACTGGGCCTATCACTGGGCCGGCGGCAGCGCGCTGGCCCGCCATCTACTTTCTCATCCCGAATGCGTGCGCGGCCGCGACGTCATCGACCTCGGCTGCGGTTCCGGCATCGTCGCAATTGCTGCGGCCATGGGTGGGGCGCGTGTTATGGCGATCGACACGGATGCCTATGCGGTCATGGCAACGCGGCTCAATGCGGCCGCCAATGGCGTGACGCTGGCGGTGCTGCAATCCGATCTGCTGGATGGTCCGCCGCCTGCGGCCGACGTCATCCTTGCCGGCGATCTCTTCTACAACCGGGCGCTTGCTAAACGCAGCCTCGCATTCCTACGCCACTGCCGGGATGCCGGTATCGAGGTGCTGATCGGCGATCCCGGGCGCAAGCCGCTGCCGCGCGCCAAGCTGAAGTTGCTGGCGAGTTACGCCGTCGCAGATTTCGGTGAAGGGGAAACGGAAAGCGGCGTCTATACGCTCGCTTGAAGTGACGCCCGCCGCACGACGCGAACGGGCGCCAGCATTTGTCAGACGGAGCGGGTCAGGCCGCCATCGACGCGCAGGTTCTGGCCAGTGATGTAACCGGCGCCATCAGAGGCCAGGAAGGCGATGGTGGCGGCGATTTCCTCGCTGGTGCCGTAGCGCTTCATCGGCACACTGTCGCGGCGTTCCTCGGTTGCCGGAAGGCTGTCGATCCAGCCGGGCAGAACGTTGTTCATGCGGATATTGTCGCCCGCATAGGTCTCGGCGAAGACCTTGGTGAAGGACGCCAGACCGGCGCGGAAGACCGCCGAGGTCGGGAACATCGCGCTCGGCTCGAAGGCCCAGGCGGTGGAGATGTTGATGATCACGCCTGATTTCTGCTTCTGCATCTGCGGTGTCACAAGCCGCGTCGGGCGGATGACGTTCATCAGGTAGACGTCCATGCCGCGATGCCAGTCTTCGTCGGTGATCTCGAGGATCGGCGCGCGCGGGCCATGACCGGCGCTATTGACGAGCACGTCGATGCGGCCCCATTCGGAAAGGGCACGATCGGTCAGCTTGCGCAGGTCGTCGTTCGACTGGTTGGAGCCGGTGACGCCGAAGCCGCCAAGTTCCTTGGCGAGCTCTTCGCCCTTGCCCGAGGAGGACAGGATCGCGACCTTGTAGCCGTCGGCTGCCAGGCGTTTCGCCGCCGCAGCACCCATGCCGCTGCCACCTGCCGTGACCAATGCTACCTTTTCAACCGCCATACTCGCCTCCATTGCCTATGCGCGCCGGAACCCGGCGCCGCGTCCAAATAACGGGTGCCGTGATATCATTCCGGTGCCGGGAAGGCGAGAGCGGTAAACGTGGCCGGCTACATCGCGAGGCGAAGGCGCATATCCTCCGGCTCCCGGTTCCGCTCGAAGCGGACGATGAGTTCGTCGAGCGCCACGCCGATATCGGCATCGCTCCATCCCTGGCTCTTCAGCCGCAGGAAGATCTCCTGCATGCGAAGCTTCAGGAACACGGCAAGATCGGGGTCTGAATCTTTGATCGAACGCATGGCTTTACTCTGAAATCCCTTGAGACAACGGATGACGAAAGAAAAAATGGGCTCGCCACGCGAAACACAGGCGAGCCCTATTGCCCTCGCAGGTCCGCCGACTTGCATCAGGCCGCCCGCCGAAGTGCAACGGGCATTGAATTGGAGGTTCGGAGGCGGGTCGGACGCCTCACGATCAGGTAACCATAAGACGCCGTTGGTGTCGCGTGACGTCGCCGTGACACGACCTTTGCGCGAATTAGCGTGTTTTACTTGCCTGCGACTGATCCGAAACATTCCACCTTGCGTAGTTCGTGCCGCAAATACGGGAATGTTTCATGCGCCTACTGATTATCGGATTGGGAATACTGGCGATCCTCGCCTGGGCAGCGGTCTTCTATGTCACGTCGGGAGCCTTCTAGGGCTACAGCATTTCACGCCGGCGGCGGCGCATTTCTCCATCGCAGGACGAGAATATTTCATGTCAGCGCGTTCTTGCGCCAAATTAGATGATATGTCATCTATTGCGATATCAACGGATATGTCTCATGCCTCCCGAGCACGATAGAATTCTCGCCACCTTCGGCACGCTTGTCGGTCAGGCCGGGCGCCTTTGGCGCCGCGCCGCCGATCAGAAGCTGCAGCCGTTCGGCCTCACCGAAGCCACCTGGCTGCCGCTGCTGCGCATCTCGCGGTCGGCGACACCGATGCACCAGAAGGCGCTGGCGGCCTCGCTGTCGCTCGATAATTCCTCGGTCGTGCGGCTGATCGACAATCTGGAGGCAGCGGGTCTCGTCGAACGGCAGGAAGGGGAGGACCGGCGCGCCAAGGCGATCGTGCTCACCGAGGTAGGACGTCGCACCGTCATTGACGTCGAGCGTGTGGCGCAGAGCGTGCGCGAAGAGGCGCTCGCCGGATTGAAGCGCGAAGATGTCGAGACGGCATTCCGTGTGCTCGAACATATCTCCACCGTCTTTTCCCGCCCCAGCGAGGAGCAAGTATCGTGAATTCCCATCCTGGCCGGCTGGCCGATGCCGCGCCGTTGATATCGCCGAAGAGCGTTCCCGTCTGGCTGCTGGCGCTCGTGACCTTCAGCGGCACGCTTGCCATGCACATCTTCGTCCCGGCTCTGCCGTCGGCCGCAACCGATCTCGGCGCCAGCATCGGTGAAATGCAGATGACGGTCAGCCTCTATATTTTCGGCCTTGCCGTCGGGCAGCTGGTCTATGGACCGCTTTCGGATCGCTACGGGCGCCGTCCGGTGCTGATGAGCGGGCTGGTGCTCTATACGCTTGCGGGGCTCGCGGCACTCGTTTCGCCGAGCGTCCATGCGCTGATCGCCGCGCGGCTTTTTCAGGCGCTCGGCGGCTGCGCTGGCCTCGTCATCGCAAGAGCCATTGTCCGCGACACCTCGACGGCTGACGATACCGCCAAGCGGCTTGCGGTGATGAACCTGATGGTAACGGTCGGCCCCGGACTTGCGCCGATTGCAGGTGGGGCGCTTGCGGCAACGCTTGGCTGGCGCTCGATCTTCGTGGCGCTCTGTGCGCTCGGCATTCTCAACATGCTGATGACCTGGAAGCTGGTGCCGGAGACCGGACGGCGCAATGCCGAGACCTCGGTCAAATCGCTGAGCCGCGACTATCTCGGCCTGCTTCGCTCACCGGCCTTCGTTGGCTACGCGATCGGCGGGGGATGCGCGACGACGTCGATGTATGCCTTTACCGCATCGGCGCCCTTCATCGTCATGAACGAGCTGCACCGGCCGGCAACCGAGGTGGGCATCTGCCTTGCTTTGCTGATCTTCGGCTACTGGATCGGCAGCATGATCGCGACACGGCTGATCGGGCGCTTTGCGATGAAGCGGCTGATGGTGATCTCCAACCTCGTCAGCATCGGTGCTGCACTCGCGTTCCTGGCGCTGGCGGCGAGCGGCGAACTCCAGCTGCTGCCGATGATGGCGGCGATCATGGTCTATACGATCGGTGCGGGCGTGGCTTCGCCGAATGCGCTGACGCTTGCCGTCAGCGTCAATCCGAAGGTCACCGGCTCGGCTTCCGGCCTCTATGGCGCAACGCAGATGGCTGTTGGAGCCGTCTGCACGGCGCTGGCAGGCATCGGCGGCGATCCGGGCCTGGCGGCGGCAAGCGTTCTCGTCGGCGCCAGCATACTGGCGCAGAGCTGCTTCTGGATCGGCGTGAAGGCGACCGACGCTACGGCAGCAGGCCGGGGCGCAGCAGCATGACAGGGCAGGGCGCACCGGCGGAAAGTGCGGGCGCATGCGGCGGACGGACGATCAGGCAATCGGCGGCCGCGAAGATCTTCATCATCGACGAATCCTGCTTGCCGAACGGCTTTGCCTGCCATGCGCCGGATGGCGATTTTGCGAGTGTGGCGCGGACATAATCCTGGCGCTGGTCGTTGGCTGCGAGCTCGACGGCCGCTTCAGCAACGATCTCACGCTTGACCGGCGGCAGCGAAGCAAGCTTGCGGACCAGCGGCTCGAGGAAGAGCAGCGCGCAGACCAGCGTCGAAACAGGGTTTCCCGGCAGGCCGAGAACATGAACCTTGCCGAGGCTGCCGACCATCAGTGGCTTTCCGGGCCGCATGGCGATCCGCCAGAAATCGAGTTTCATGCCTGCGGCAACCAGGGTCGACTGAACGAGATCGTGGTCGCCGACGGATGCGCCGCCGAGCGTCACGATGACATCGGCACCTGCCACTTCGGCCTTGCGGATCGCGGCGGTGATGGCGGCCTTGTCGTCAGGAACGATCCCGAGATCGAGCACCTGACCACCGGCATTGCGCACGAGAGCGGCAACGCCAAAGGTGCTCGACGCGATGATCTGCGATGGGCCGGGCTTGCTCCCCGGTGTCACCAGCTCGTCTCCGGTCGCAAGGATCGCGACGCGCGGCTTGCGCAGGACTGGCATGTCCGGTTGGTTCATCCCGGCAGCGACCGTCAGCCTGCTGAAATCCATCACCGTGCCGGCAAGCAGCACCGGTTGGCCTTCCAGAAAATCCTGGCCGCGCGGGCGGATATGCTGGCCCTGGCGCACCGGGAATTTTGTACGCACGCCGCCGTCGATCTTTTCGGCATCTTCCTGCAACAGCACGCTGTCGGCGCCCTCAGGCACCGGTGCGCCGGTGAAGATGCGGACGGCTTCGCCCTTGCCGACCGTGCCCTCGAAGGCGTGACCGGCGGAAGAGGTACCGGTGACGCGAAGCTCTGCGCCCGGCTCCGGCGCATCGTCACGTCGCAGCGCGTAGCCATCCATAGCGGAAGCATTGAAGGGCGGCTGGGTTAGCCGGGCAACGAGATCGGCTGCCAGGACGCGGCCATCGGCCTCAGCCAGTGCCACGGTCTCATGCTCCGAAACGGGCGATGCACTGCCGAGCAGGCGGGCCTGGGCTTCGGCTACCGGCAACAGGCTGCTCATCGGCCGGCCTCCGGATGACGGAAGTCGCCGGACTTGCCGCCGGACTTTTCCAGCAGGCGGATGCCGCCGA
This sequence comes from Rhizobium sp. OAE497, assembly GCF_040546565.1. NCBI lineage: Bacteria > Pseudomonadati > Pseudomonadota > Alphaproteobacteria > Hyphomicrobiales > Rhizobiaceae > Rhizobium > Rhizobium sp. OAE497. The sequence goes on along the minus strand of NZ_JBEPOA010000001.1, from coordinate 1,844,361 downwards.
TTTCCATCGCCTTGTCTGCCGCCTTTGCCATGTCGTAGATCGTCAGGCAGGCGACGGAGACCGCGGTCAACGCTTCCATCTCGACGCCGGTCTTGCCGGTGAGTTTGGCCGTCGCAGTCACCCGAAGGCCGGGCAGGGCGGCGTGTTCGTCGATCTCGACGCTGACCTTGGTCAGCATCAGCGGATGGCAGAGCGGAATGAGACTGGAGGTCTGCTTGGCAGCCATGATGCCGGCCAGACGGGCGGTGCCGATGACATCGCCCTTCTTGGCGTTGCCATCGCGGATCAGCGCCAGCGTCTCAGGCGCCATCCGCACGTGACCTTCAGCGGTGGCAATGCGGGTCGTTTCGGCCTTGTCGCCGACATCGACCATGTTCGCCTCACCGGAGGCGCCGATATGGGTCAGGCGGGGCTCGTCGCCGCTCATGTCATTCAGCCGCGATTGCGGCTTCGCCGAACAGCAGCGCGCGGGTGGCGGCTGCGACATCGTCCTTGCGCATCAGGCTCTCGCCGACGAGGAAGGTGTTGATGCCGAAGGCCTGCAGGCGCTTGCAATCGGCATTGGTGAAGATGCCGCTTTCGCCGACCAGCAGACGATCGTCGGGCACCATGGCCGATAGCTGTTCGCTGACCGTCAGGCTGACTTCGAAGGTGCGCAGATTGCGGTTGTTGATGCCGACGAGCGGTGAGGAGAGCTTCAGCGCCCGCTCCATTTCCTCGGCATCGTGGACTTCGACCAGAACATCCATGCCGAGCCCGAAGGCTTCGTCCTGCAGGCGCTCGGCGTCGCTATCGCTCAGCGATGCCATGATCAGCAGGATGCAGTCTGCGCCCCATGCGCGGGCTTCATGGACCTGGTAGGTCTCGAACATGAAATCCTTGCGCAGCGCCGGCAGCGAGCAGGCGGCGCGGGCAGCGGTCAGGAATTCCGGCGCGCCCTGGAAGCTCGGCGTATCGGTCAGAACCGAAAGACAGGCGGCGCTGCCGTTCTCATAGGCCTTGGCAAGCGCCGGCGGATCGAAATCCGGGCGGATCAGGCCCTTGGACGGGCTGGCCTTCTTGATTTCGGCAATCAGGCCGAACTCGCCGGCATCACGTTTGGCGACGAGCGCTTGGTGAAAGCCGCGCGGCGCCGATTGGCCGGCCTGCATCGCCTTCAGGTCGGCAAGCGAGACCTTGGCCTTGGCGGCGGCGATCTCTTCGCGCTTGTAGGTTTCGATTTTCTTCAGGATATCGGTCATCGGTGGATCCTAGTCGATATCGTTGGAAACGGCGATGAGTTTGTCGAGCGCTGCGGCCGTCGCGCCGCTATCCAGCGACTGGGTGGCCAGCGTCATGCCCTTGGCGATCGTCTCGGCCTTGCCGGCAACGACGAGCGAGGCGGCGGCATTAGCAAGTGCAATGTCGCGATAGGCATTTTTGGCGCCACCGAGGACTTCGCGCAGGGCCGCGGCATTGACGACACCGTCGCCGCCCTTCAGCGCCGAAAGCGTGCAGGGCGATACGCCGAAATCGGCCGGCGATAGCTCGAAGGTGCGGATCTTGCCGTTCTCGAGCGCGGCAACGCTGGTCTTGCCGGTCGTGGTGATTTCATCAAGACCGTCGCCATGGACGACCCAGACGCTCTCGGAACCGAGATCGCGCATGACTTCGGCCAGCGGCTCGACCCATTGCGGGGCGAAGACGCCGAGCAACTGGCGGCGGACGCCGGCGGGGTTGGTCAGCGGTCCCAGCAGATTGAAGATCGTGCGCGTACCGAGCTCGACGCGCGACGGGCCGACATGGCGCATCGCCGAGTGATGCTGCTGCGCGAACATGAAGCCGACACCGGCTTCCGCGATGCAGCGGCTGATCACTTCGGGGCTGATCTCCAGCTTGACGCCGAGTGCCGACAGGCTGTCCGACGCTCCGGATTTCGAGCTCAGAGCGCGGTTGCCGTGCTTGGCGACCGGGACACCGGCACCGGCGACGATCAGCGCCGCCAGCGTCGAGATATTGTAGGTGCCGCTGCCGTCACCGCCGGTGCCGACGATGTCGATCGCATCATCGGGGGCGACGACGCGCAGCATCTTGGAGCGCATCGTGGTGGCGGCGCCGACGATCTCGTCGACGGTTTCGCCACGCACCCTGAGGGCCATCAGGAAGCCGCCGATCTGTGAAGGCGTCGCCTGGCCCGACATCAGGATGTCGAAGGCCGCCTGGGCCTCCTCACGCGTCAGAGGCTCGCGGCTCGCGGCCTTGGCCAGAAGCGGCTTCAGATCGGTCATCAGCTCAAGCTCCTGCTAGCGAACGGCTGCCTGATCGGCGAGCGTCTGGTTGATCGAGGCGCCGTACTGCGTCTGCAGCAGGGTCACCATCTGGTCGAGGATATCGTCACCGGCGGCATTGGCGACGGCGGCGATCTGCGCATCCTGGTTGGTCAGCGCATCGGTCGTCGGGTCGTCGTTGACATTGGTGACCTTGAGCAGGATCTGCGTGCTCGGATCGGCGCCGACGGCGCTGGCGACGGTGTCGGCCGGACCGCTGAAGGCAGCGTTGACGGCGCGGCCGAGGACAGCGTCATCGGTGCTGCGGGTGATACCGGCCTTGCTTTCGACCGCGATGCCGAGCGGGGCAGCGATATCGGCCAGCGACTTGCCCTTCTGTGCTTCCTGCTTCAGCTCGTCGGCCTTCTTGGCAAGCTCGAGCTTCTGCTGCTCTGCCGTCCAGTCGGCGACGGCCTTGTCTCGTACTTCGGCGAGCGGGCGCTCGCGCTCCGGCGTCACTTCGCGAACATCGAACCAGACATAGCCGTCATTGCCGAGCGAGAGGGCCACCGGCTGGGTGCCGACTTCGGTCTTGAAGGCTTCGCCGAGCAGCTGCTGCTTGGCCGGGATATCCTTGACCTCGTTGCCATCCTTGTCAGCGCCCGTGGCGTCGATCGCGTCGATGACGACAGCCTTGAGCTTCAGCTCCTTGGCGATGTCTTCGAGCGATTGGCCGGCGCTGCGCATGTCCTCGATATGATCGTGGACATTGATGACTTCCTGCGAAGCGTTGACGAGCGCCAGCTGCTTGCGGATGTCTTCCTTGACCTCGTCGAGGGTCTTGGTGGTCTCCGGCTTGATATTGGTGATGCGCAGGATGACCGGGCCGAAGGCGCCGTCGACGACAGGCGTCGTGCCGCCGCTCTTGGCAACGGTAAAGGCTGCGTCGGCAACGGACTGATCCGGAACCTTGTCCTTGGTGAAATCGCCGAGCAGCACGTCGGTCGCCGTCTTGCCCTGGTCGGTGACCAGCTGGTCGAACGTCGTGCCGGTCTTCAGCGCGGCGAGAGCGGCGGCGGCCAGATCTTTGTTGGCGAAGGTCAGCTGTTCGATCGTGCGGGTCTCGGGCGTGCGGAAGGTTTCCTTGCGCTTGTCGAAATCTTCGCGGATCTGCTCATCGGTGACCGTCGAGACATCGGCAATGTCGGCAGACTCGAGCTTGAGATAGGCGACCTTGCGGTATTCCGGCGCGCGGTAGCGGGTCTTTACGCCATCGAACCACTTCGACAGAACGTCATCGGCGGGCGCCTTGATCGGCTCGATATTGGCGTTGGTGAGCAGCAGGTAATCGATGTCGCGGCTTTCCTGGCGGTAGACCTTGAGCGCGTCGACCAGCGTCTTCGGGGCGGTGAAGCCATTCGAGACGGCGTCGACGATCTGGCTGCGGACCGCGACCTTGCTGCGCTCGTTGATATAATCGGCTTCACGGATACCGGCATTGCGCAGGCGCGAGGTGAAGAGCGTGCGGTCGAACTTGCCGCTGACATCCTTGAACGCCGGATCGTCACCAATCAGCTGGGCGAGGCGATCTTCGGAGAGGCCGAGATTCATATCTTCGGCGAGCTGGTCGAGCGAAGCGCCGGCAACGAGCTGGGCGATCGTCTGCTGCTCGACACCGAAGGCCTTGGCCTGATCCGGCGTCAGGCGCATGCCGAACTGCTGGCTGAGGCTTGCCACCTGGCGCTGGTAGGCGAGGCGGAACTCGTTGACGTCCACCTTCTGATCACCAACGGTGACGACCGTCGTGCTGGAACCGCCGCTGATCAGCTCGCGGGATATGCCCCAAATGCCGAAGGAGGCGACCAGAAGAAGCATGAGGAGCTTGGCGACCCAGGTCTGGGCAGCTCTTCTCAGGATATGGAACATCGAAACGCAAACCTCGCATTATATTCCGCCCATTCACGGGCAAAGCTTTCGACGTTCCTTAGAGCAAAGCACGGCGGAATTGAAGCGTTATCGGACGAAAACATGACAGTGTCCGGAATGGATTTTGCTGGGCCGCCGCCGGCAACAAAAGCGCGCATTGCCGGGAACCTTTCGCCGCCTCCATTCGTTGTTGCGGCATCCGGAAAAATAGGAGCAGACAATGGCCGAACTGAAAACCGCCTCCGCCCAATCCACAGCTGCGCGCGTCAAGGCGGAAGTCGCCGCCGATGACCTGTCCGCACAGGTAGCCGCGTTGCGCGAGGATCTGGCCCGCCTTTCCGAAAGCGTCGTGGCGCTGGGGCAGGGAGCAAAGACCGCCGTTGCCGACGAAGCTTCTGTGATGACGGAAAAGGTGCGCGACAAGGTGCGCGAGGAGCCGATCTTCGCTCTCGCCGTCACGGCCGGCATCGCCTATGTCTTCGGGCTGATGAGCCGTCGCTGATTGCCGCCATCCAACAAAAAAGCCGGGAGTGAAATCCCGGCTTTTTTCATGCGCATTTTTCTTGGGATCAGCGCCGGACCATCCGGCCGATGGCGATCAGCAGGCAGGCGCCGACGAAACCGGTGATGAGATAGCCGAGCCAGCCCGACAGCGGCTGCACATGCAGAAGCCCCAGAATGAAGTTGGCGACGATAGCGCCGACAATGCCCAGAATGATGTTCATGAACACGCCCATGTTGCTGCTCATGAACTTTTCGGCCAGCCAGCCGGCAAAGCCGCCTATGATGATTGCCGCAATCCAGCCTACGCCCTGATCTTCCATAGTGATTTCCCTCCGAGAAAAACAACGAAATGAACGCGGAAACTGCAGAAAGGTTCCCCCGATTCTCAGGGCTGAAGCAATGTCACCGGCATATGCATCGCATGGCTGACCAGCTGAAACAGCAGGCCCGACAGGGCAAGCGCCGCAAAACCCAGCGGCATGATCAAACTCTTACCGGACATTTTTACTCTCTCCCATTTGACGTTCGAGAATAAATCATCGGGTAAGCACGGCAAGCCAAATATTAACGGATGGTTAAGCATAAAATTTGAATGAAACGGCTGAGAAGAAACCAGTTTTTACTTCGCCACGTAAATTATTCCAGGTTGCAAAATTAACGTGCCATTAAAGCATATTAGTGATCATCGATACACGGCAACCGACGGGAGACTCAGATGCGTCATTCACACCTTATGGAACACCTGGAAGCAGCCCGCAAAATCGCCGAGGCCGACAACGAACTGTTCGTCGCCTACCTGATCAAGATGGCGAAAGAGGCTGTGCGCAAGCAGGATAAGGGCGTAAAGCCCAAGGAAGCCGTCGCCGCCTAAGACCCGGACGGCTTTTCAGCCTCAACGCGCGACATTCTGACGGCCAATCGGAAAATTGGCCGCCATAGTCCATCGTTAGAGTGGTTTTCGCTCCGTTTAGGACTATCACGGCGCCTCGGCCTTGTGTTGCGCGACAACCATAGCGGGCCGCAGCCGAGAGCGACTTGGATGCCAACTGCGGTCACGTGACAGGCACCCAGACGCGCGCAACGGCTTTACTGTGCGCACGCGGCCGAATTGTCCGGGCTCACGACATTGCCTGATGGACCGGTATTGCCGCTTGCATTTGCCGGCGGCTCACGGCGGCAGTCGTTTGAATCACCGTTCGAGCCGGAATTTCCGCTATTGATCGTGCTGTTCGTCGTGTTCGGATCGACGATCCCGGGATTGCTGTTGGTCGTCCCGTTCGTGCCGCCGCTTCCATTGCCGCTCATGCTGCCGCCCCCCGACATCGTCCCGGTCCCCGATCCGCTTCCCGCTGCACTACCACCCGAAGAACCGCCGCTGGATGACTGGGCGAGGGCGGATGTTGCCAGCCCGATAGACAGCACGGATACGGCAGCTATTTTCACAAACATGATTTCCTCCTTCATCAGTGTTGAAGAAGACCCAACCGCCTGCCGCGTCCTATGTTCCCATTTTTCCGGTACGAGCGATCCCGCCGCTGCAGAGTTTTTTGGGTCCAGCCCTTGCATTGACGCGCGCCTTTGCGTCATAAGGCGCGGAACGGAAGAGTGTCCGAGTGGTTTAAGGAACCGGTCTTGAAAACCGGCGTGCGGGAAACCGTACCGTGGGTTCGAATCCCACCTCTTCCGCCATCTGTTTCACGGCGTGAAACACCTTTAATTTAACCATTCATAAACCATAACCATTAAAATTGCCGCTATGACTGCGATATTGTTCGCAAATTCGGCACATTGGCCACACAATTAAAGTCTCGTTAGGTGCAGGGGCGTAGGCAGGGTTGGTCCGATTTAGGGCACTTGCTTAACCATAACGATCTTTGGCGGCGTGGGACAAATGAAGTTGGAATACGGGGCGGCGTCTTTCGCAACGGGTGTGCGGTGGCTGGCATTGGCGGCGATGTGCGCTGCGGTCACGGCGTGCGGTACAACATCTCAGGCGCCGAAGAAGCGCGCTCACGGCAAAGAATACTTTTCCGAAAAAGAATATGGCGTCAAAGCCAGCCCGCGTGTCGTCGAGGGCGGACCGATCCCGAAGGGCGGCGGTCGCTATATCGTCGGCAATCCCTACCAGGTGAAGGGCAAGTGGTATTATCCGCAGGAAGATTTCTCCTATAGCAAGGTCGGCATCGCCTCCTGGTACGGCTCGGCCTTCCACGGCCGCCTGACGGCGAATGGCGAGGTCTATGATCAGCTGTCGATCTCGGCGGCGCATCCGACATTCCCGCTGCCGAGCTATGCGCGCGTCACCAATGTCGAGAACGGCTCGTCGATCATCGTGCGCGTCAATGATCGCGGCCCTTATCACGAGGGACGAATCATCGACCTGTCCAACAAGACCGCCGATCTCCTCGACATGAAGCATAGCGGCACCGGCCGCGTTCGCGTTCAGTATGTCGGCAAGGCGCGGATGGATGGGCATGACATGCCCTATCTGATGGCCTCCTACACGCCGAAGGGCAGCCGCATCCCGGCCGTCGATCCGGGCGGCCAGATTGCAAGCGGCGTGATGGTCGCTTCCAACGATCGCCGCATCACCAGCGACCAGCTGCGCAGCCTGGGCACGCTGACCGTGCCGCAGACCTCCAAGGTTCCGGTTCCGATGTCGGCCACGGCTTACGGCGGTTCGACGCCAAGCGCCCGCTATAATGCCGCTCCGGTCCCAACGCCCGCACCGGCGCAGCCTTTCGGCACGATGGGTGCGCCGCAGGGATTTGGCGAGATGGTGGTTCTGCCGGAGATCGGACCGATCCCGTATGAGCGTCCCTATGGCTGGGGCAGCTCGCTGGCCATGGGCTATCAGGAAACCGAAACCGTCACGGTTCCGATCGCTTTCGACGCCGTCATGGTCCGCAACGACGGCCTGACACAGGAATCGATCCTAGCCTCCTACAAGCGCCAGCAGGCAAAGCAGCCGGTGCGCTAAGACGCCGATTGCAGGCGCGCACCGGGTTCACTAACCTCCAGAATCGAATTTCGCGCTTGGGGACTTGCGATGCTGAAGCGTCTCATCGGTTATTGCGTTTGCCTGCTTTCTGCCGCTTCGCCGGCAGCGGCAGCCGATCCGGCACCTGCCGGTTTCGTCACCAAGGCGGCGCAGGCCTATATGATCGAGGCTTCCACCGGCACTGTGCTTCTCGCGAAAAACGAGGACCAGTCATTTTCGCCGGCCTCGCTCGCCAAGCTGATGACGATGGATATCGTCTTTGCCTCGCTGAAGGGCGGCGAGATCACCCTCGATACCGATTATCCGGTCTCCGAATTCGCCTGGCGCACCGGCGGCGCACCGTCACGGACGGCAACGATGTTTGCTTCGCTGAAGAGCCGGGTGCGCGTCGAAGATCTGGTCAAGGGCGTTGCCATCCAGGGCGCCAATGACAGCTGCATCATTCTTGCCGAAGGCATGAGCGGCACCGAGGAGAATTTCGCTGCCGCCATGACGCGCCGTGCCCAGACGCTCGGGATGACCAAGAGCATCTTCGGCAATTCGACGGGCCTGCCCGACGGCGGCAAGAGCAAGACGACGGCGCGGGATATGGTGACGCTGGCCGCCGATCTGCAGCAGACCTATCCGGCCTATTATCCCTACTTCGCGCAGGCCGATTTCGAGTGGAACAAGATCTTCCAGCGCAATCGCAATCCGCTGCTTGGTCTCGGGCTAGGCGCAGATGGCCTTGCGACCGGCTTTGCCGAAGGCGAGGGCTATTCGATCGTCGCCTCGGTGCAGCGTGACGGCAAGCGGCTGTTCCTGGCGCTCGGCGGCATCGCCTCCGACAAGGAGCGCACAGACGAGGCCAAGCGCATTCTCGAATGGGGGCTGACCTCCTTCGAAACGCGGCAGATCTTTGCCGAGAAGGAAGTTGTCGGGTCGGCGAGCGTCTATGGCGGGCAGTCGGGCAGCGTCAACCTCGTCGCCAAGACGCCGGTCAGCGTCTATATCCCGGTCAGCAATCCCGATCGGCTGGCGGCGCGAATCATCTATCGCTGGCCGCTGACAGCGCCGGTTGCGGCCGATGCGGAGGCGGGGACGCTGGTGATTTCCTCCGGCGGGCGCGTGTTGCGCGAAGTGCCGCTCTTTACCGCGCAGGGCGTGGCCGAGGGCTCGCTGACCAGCCGGGCGGTCGATGCGCTGCTGGAACTCGGCGAATCCGTGTTCTTCTCCTGGCTTTGGGACAAGGCCGAAGGCGCCTGACGACCCGGACGGCACTTGAAATTGGCGGGGAAGGGCGCTTGCCCGGCTCATTGCAAGGTTTCACTTGGCGGCGTCTTCGGCTAGATAGGTCAGGAGCCCTGCGTCAATTCTTTCGCAGGATGGCGAGAAGACGGGAAAGTGCGCGTGTCGTCCGGTACGGGATTGTTCGTTACATTCGAAGGCGGTGAGGGGGCTGGAAAATCGACCCAGATCCGCCGCCTTGCCGAAGCTTTGCGCGAGCGCGGACATCAGGTGCTGCTGACGCGCGAGCCCGGCGGTTCGCCAGGTGCGGAAGCCGTTCGCCATGTGCTGCTGTCAGGCGCGGCCGAAGCTTTCGGCACGCGGATGGAAGCGATCCTGTTTGCCGCGGCGCGTAACGATCACGTCGAGGAAATCATCCGGCCGGCGCTGCTGCAGGGCAAGATCGTCCTCTGCGACCGTTTCATGGATTCCTCGCGCGTCTATCAGGGCGTAACCGGCAATTTGGAGCCCGATTTCATCGAGACGCTGCAGCGCATCGCCGTCAATGGCGTGGTGCCGGATTGCACCGTCATCCTCGATATTCCCGCAAGCGCCGGTCTTGCCCGGGTGCAGAAGCGCAATGCGGATGGTCCCGATCGCTTCGAAAAGGAAGAGCTGGAAACGCACGAGAAGCGCCGCGAGGCCTATCTCGATATCGCTGCCCGCGAGCCGGAGCGCTGCCACGTCGTCAATGCCATGCAGGACGAGGCCGCCATCGCCGCCGAAATCCTTGAGATCATCACGCAGCTGACGAGCACGGACGCAGCCGAAAAGACACCGGAAGCCGTTCATGAGTGAGGACCGGCCCGGCTTGCTGGACGGGGCGATCTGGCCGGCGGAAAATCCCAAGCTCTTTGGTCACGAGGATGCGGAAGCCTTCCTCTCGCAGTCCTACCGCTCCGGCAAGGGGCATCATGCGGTCCTGATCGAGGGACCGGAAGGCATCGGCAAGGCGACGCTGGCCTTCCGCTTTGCCAATTACGTGCTTTCGCATTCCGATCCCGCGACTGCGCCTGAAATCATTCCCGATCCGGATCCGAATTCTCCCGTCAGCCGGCAGATCTCGTCGGGCGCCTCGCACAATCTCCTGCATCTGGCGCGGCCGGTCGACGAGAAGACCGGCAAGGTCAAGTCGGCGATCACCGTCGACGAGGTGCGCCGCGCCGGGAAATTCTTCTCGCAGACATCAGGCACCGGCAACTGGCGCATCGTCATCATCGATCCGGCCGACGACATGAACCGGAATGCCGCCAATGCGATCCTGAAGATCCTCGAGGAGCCACCGAAGCGGGCGCTGTTCCTGGTTCTCTCTCATGCGCCGGGAAAACTGCTGCCGACCATCCGCTCGCGATGCCTGCCGCTGAAGCTTTCGCCGCTTGGCGAAGGCGATCTCGCGGCGGCGCTCGGCAATCTGGGTGCTGCGACCGACGACCCGTCGCTGCTTGCGGCCGCCAAGGGCAGCGTCGGCGAGGCTTTGAAGCTGATGAACTATGGTGGCGGCGAAATCATCAATGCCTATCAGGACGTGCTTTCGGCACAGGGACCGGCGGCGCGGCGCGCGATGCACCGGCTGGCCGATGCTCTCTCCGGCAAGGAAAGCGATACGATCTTCGAGTTCTTCGTGAGCCATGTCGGCGAAGACCTGATGGACCGGGCGCGTCAGGCGGCGCGGGCAGGGGATATTGCCGGTGCCGAGCGGATGGCGCGGCTGCAATCGGATGTGAACGAGCGGCTGACGGTGTCGGGCGCCTATAATCTCGACCGCAAGCAGACGATCCTCGGCATTCTCGCCGATATCAAGCAACCCGGGCCGTAATCAAGCCGTCAGCAGCTTCCAGGCGACGACGGCAAGCGTCAGCGCCAGCACGATGCGGATGGTGCGCTCGTGCAGCTTCGGCGCCAGGAGGCTACCTGCGATGATCCCCGGGATCGAACCGATGAGCAAGGCAACCAGCATCAGCCAGTCGATCTCGCCGATGAACCAGTAGCCCATGCCGCCGATCAGCGTCAGCGGCACTGCGTGGACGATATCGGAACCGACGATCTCGCGCACATCGAGGTTCGGATACAGAACCAGGAGAATGGTGACGCCAAGCGCACCAGCGCCGACCGAGGTCAGCGTGACGAGAACGCCGAGCGCCAGCCCGAGGATGACGGTGAAGATGGCGATCGTCGCGGGCTTCGGCGGCGAGCGCTCGCCGATGGCGCTCTTGGCAAAGGCGAGCACTTGGGAGCGGAAAATCAGCATGAAGGCGGTCATGACCAGCAGCCAGCCAAGCGCGATGGTGATCGTATGGGCGACCTCGACGCTCTTGCGGTCGACGCCGGACATCAGCCAGAGCATTAGCAGGGCGGCCGGGACGCTTCCGGCGGCGAGCGAGCCGACGATGCGCCAGTTGATGCGGCCATGTATGCCGTGGACCGCGGTACCCGCTGATTTGGTGATCGCGGCATAGAGAAGGTCGGTGCCGACGGCAGTTGCCGGATGGACGCCGAAGAGCAGCACCAGCAGCGGCGTCATCAGCGAGCCGCCGCCGACGCCTGTAATGCCGACGAGCATGCCGACAAAGAAGCCGGAGAGCGAATAGAGAGGCTGGAAGGTTTCGGGAAGGCTCAAGCGGCATTCCCCGATGCGCGTGCGGCGATCAGCTCAATTTTCACGGTCTACTCTGCCTCGCCCCTGATGATGGCAAAGGGGTAGGATGCGGGCAAAAACGAGTCAAGCTCAGCTTGCCGCGCAGACGGCCAAAAGGCTGCCGCTTTCGAAACTTAGTGTTTCTCTTCGCCATGACATGCGCTAAGAGCGGCTGACAATTTTTATAGAGTAAGCCGGACAAGATGGCCGCCATGACAGACAAGAAGCCCTTCTACATCACCACCGCGATTTCCTATCCGAATGGCAAGCCGCATATCGGCCATGCCTACGAACTGATCGCCACCGACGCCATGGCGCGCTTCCAGCGCCTCGACGGCCGTGATGTTTTCTTCCTGACGGGTACCGACGAGCACGGCCAGAAGATGCAGCAGACGGCGCGCAACGAGGGCATCACGCCCCAGGAGCTTGCCGACCGCAATTCCGGTGAATTCCAGGCGATGGCGAAGCTGTTGAATGCGTCGAACGACGACTTCATCCGCACGACGCAGGAGCGTCACCACGAGACTTCGCGCAACATCTGGAACCTGATGGCCGACAACGGCGACATCTACAAGGATTCTTATGCTGGCTGGTATTCGGTGCGTGACGAAGCCTATTACCAGGAAGACGAGACCGAAGTGCGCGCCGACGGCGTCCGCTACGGCCCCCAGGGCACGCCGGTCGAATGGGTGGAGGAAGCCAGCTACTTCTTCAAGCTGTCCGAATACCAGGACAAGCTGCTGAAGCACTACGAAGAGAACCCCGATTTCATCGGCCCGTCCGAGCGCCGCAACGAGGTCATCTCCTTCGTCAAGTCGGGCCTGAAGGACCTCTCGGTCTCGCGCACGACCTTCGACTGGGGCATCAAGGTTCCAAACGATCCCGAGCATGTCATGTATGTCTGGGTCGACGCGCTGACCAATTACATCACCGCGACCGGCTATATCGAAGACCGCAATGGCCCGCGGGCGAAATACTGGCCGGCCGATGTGCATATCATCGGTAAGGACATCATCCGCTTCCACGCCGTCTACTGGCCGGCTTTCCTGATGTCGGCGGGCCTGCCGCTGCCGAAGCGCGTCTTCGCCCACGGCTTCCTGCTCAACAAGGGCGAGAAGATGTCGAAGTCGCTCGGCAACGTCGTCGACCCCGTCAATCTCGTCAATCACTTCGGTCTCGACCAGGTGCGCTACTTCTTCCTGCGCGAAGTCTCCTTCGGCCAGGACGGCAGCTATAGCGAAGAGGCGATCGGCCAGCGCATCAACGCCGACCTTGCAAACGGTATCGGCAACCTTGCCAGCCGCTCGCTGTCGATGATCGTCAAGAATTGCGACGGCAAGATCCCGGAACCCGGTCCGCTGACGGATGAGGACAAGGCGATGCTGGCTGCTGCCGACGCGCTGCTGGATTCCAACCGCGAAGACATGGGCAAGCAGATGATCCACAAGGCTGTCGCCGCGATCATCGGCGTGGTCTCCGAGACCGACCGCTATTTCGCCGGCCAGGCGCCGTGGGCGCTGAAGAAGACCGATCCGGACCGTATGGCCACCGTGCTCTACGTCACGGCCGAAGTCGTGCGCCAGATCGCCATCCTGCTGCAGCCGATCGTTCCTGAATCGGCCGGGAAGCTGCTCGATCTCGTTGCCGCGCCTGCGGACAAGCGTGATTTCGCAGCGCTCGGCGAGGCCGGCCGTCTGGTGCCGGGCACGCAGCTCGAGGCACCCGCACCGGTCTTCCCGCGTTACGTCGCGCCCGAGGCGTAAGGACTGCAGATGCTGATCGATACGCATTGCCATCTGGACTTTGCCGATTTCGACGCCGAGCGCGACGAGATCGTTGCACGGGCCCACCAGTCCGGCGTCAAGCAGATGGTGACGATCTCGACGCGCGTCAGGAAGCTCGACGGGCTGCTGGCGATCACCGAGCGCTATCCGTCGGTCTTCTGCTCGGTCGGCACGCATCCGAACAGCGCCAATGAAGAACTCGATATCCAGACGGAAGATCTCGTCCGTCTGGCGAACGCCCATGAGAAGATTGTTGCGATCGGCGAAGCCGGTCTCGACTATTTTTATGACACGCAGACGCCCGAGGACCAGCAGACCGGCTTTCGCCGTCACATCGCAGCCGCGCGCGAAACGCAGCTGCCACTGGTCATTCACAGCCGCAGCGCCGATGAGGACATGGCGGCGATCCTGACCGAGGAAACAGGGAAGGGGGCCTTCCCTTTCATCCTGCATTGCTTCTCGGCCGGCCCCGAGCTTGCGAAGACCGGCGTCGAGCTCGGCGGCTATATCTCGTTCTCGGGAATCCTGACCTTCCCCAAGTCGGAAGAACTGCGGGCGATCGCCAAGACGATCCCGCATGACCGGCTGCTGGTCGAAACCGACGCGCCGTACCTGGCGCCGAAGCGCTGGCGCGGCAAGCGAAACGAGCCATCCTACGTCGTGAACACCGCCGAGGTGCTCGCCGAGACGCTCGACCTCAGCTATGGCGACATGGCGCGCATCACCACCGACAACGCCTTCCGGCTGTTCACCAAGATGCCGAGGATCTAGCGGCGTGGGCTACCGGCGGCGTTTCACCATTCTCGGCTGTTCGTCGTCGCCAGGCGTGCCGCGCATCACCGGTGACTGGGGCGCCTGCAACCCGGACAATCCGAAGAACCGGCGCACGCGCGCATCCTTCATGGTCGAGCAGTTCGACGCCAATGGCGGCGTCACCACGGTCGTCGTCGATACCGGATCCGATTTCCGCGAGCAGATGATCGCCGCCAAGGTCGGTCACATCGATGCGGTGCTCTACACGCATCCGCATGCCGACCATATCCACGGCATCGACGATTTGCGCGGCTACTATCACAATGCCCAACAGCGTGTGCCGATCTACGCCAATGCCTTCACGATGGAGCGTATCCGCCAAGGTTTCGGCTATTGCATCGAAACGCCGCCAGGCAGCAATTATCCGCCGATCGTCGAGCCCAGGCTGATCGAGACGCTCGACGCGCCAATCCGCATATCCGGCGCCGGCGGCACCATTTCGTTTCTGCCGCACGAGCAGCAGCACGGCGATATCATCTCGCTCGGCTTCCGCATCGGTGATGTCGCTTATTGCAGCGATATCAGCGACTTTCCGCCGGAAACTGCAGTGAGGCTTGAAAATCTGGACGTGCTGATCATCGACGCGCTGCAATACCGGTACCATCCGAGCCATCTGTCGCTGGAACAGTCGCTCGACTGGATCGCAAGACTGCAGCCGAAGCGCGCGATCCTGACGCATATGCATACACCGCTGGACTACGACACGGTGATGGGCGAGACGCCGGATCACGTCGAACCGGCTTACGACCAGATGCAGTTCGAGATCGAACTCAGCGAGCTGGAAGAGCGCTAGGCGCGCCAGAATGCCGGTTTTCCGGGGTTCTCAGGTAATCTGGTTATATCATTTGGTTCCATAATCTATCTTATGCGATCTTTGGATGTAGCCGCAAAGTTAGAATGTCCTGTTTCTGCAAAGTTGGAATGTCACACTCCCCGGGTCTGAAGGATGCGTGGGAGATTGCAGATGGGATTGATAGCGATGAGCGAGCGCGATCTGCAGCGAATTGAGATTTTATCGAAGGTGGCCGCTGGCCGGATGACGACGGTGTCAGCGGCGCATGTGCTTGACCTGAGCGAGCGCCAGGTGCGCCGACTTCTGGAACGGATACGGATTGGCGGCGCGGCATCGATCCGCCACAAGGCGATTGGCCGGCCATCGAACAACCGGATCAGCGACGGCGTTCGGGACTATGCGATGACGCTGGTTCGCGAACGTTATGCGGATTTCGGTCCGACCTTGGCGACGGAGAAGTTGGCTGAGCGCGATGGCTTGCGGGTGTCGCGCGAGACGGTGCGCGGTTGGATGTCGGAGGCCGGACTGTGGTTATCACGCAAGCAGCGGCGGACGTTTCATCAGCCACGGCTTCGACGCGAGGCTTATGGCGAGTTGGTGCAGATCGACGGATCGGAGCATCGCTGGTTCGAGGATCGCGGGCCGCCTTGCTCGCTGCTGGTGTTTGTCGACGATGCGACCGGCAGGCTGATGCAACTGCGTTTCGTGCGCTCGGAAAGTGCCTTCACCTATTTCGAGGCGCTGGAACTCTATCTCCAGCGTCACGGCGCGCCGATTGCCTTTTATTCGGACAAGCATTCGGTGTTCCGGGTGGCGAAGAAGGATGCCAAAGGTGGCCAGGGCATGACCCAGTTCGGGCGTGCACTTTGCGAGTTAAACATCGAGATTCTATGCGCAAATTCGAGCCAGGCCAAGGGTCGTGTCGAACGCATGAACCGGACGCTGCAGGACCGCCTGGTCAAGGAGCTCAGGCTTTGCGGCATCGACAGCATGGAGGCCGGCAACGCGTTTTTGCCGGACTTCATGGAGGACTACAATGCGCGTTTTGCGGTTACCCCTGCCCGGTCTGATGATCTGCATCGGCCGCTGAATCTGGCGCCAGATCGGTTGACGGAGATCCTGTGCAAACGCGAGCAGCGCTATGTTGGATCGCAGCTGACGTTTTCGTTCGAGCGCCAGCGGATCATGCTGGAGGAGACCGATGTGACGCGTGGGCTGGTGGGGCGCTATGTCGAGACCTATGCCTATGCCGACGGTCGTCTGGATGTGCGGTGGAAAGGCTACTCCCTGCCCTACACGGTGTTCGACAAGGACCAGCGGGTGACGCATGCCGCGATCACCGAGAACAAGCGGTTGGGTGATGTTCTGGCCTATATCAAGGAGCGCCAGGAGCAGCAGGACAAGCCGAAGGTGAAGAGCAGCAGTGACAAGAATGGCTACGTCAAACGGGCTCGCGGACCTGGCCGGCGGAAGGATTTCATGAACGATCCGGCAGTGATCGCACGGCGCCAGAAAGCACTGTCGCGACAGCAGGCTGCGGAGTGAGGCGTGTCAAAGCTAAAGCCGAAGAGGTGTATTTACCACCCGCCCCGATCTGATCTTGCAACCGGGATCAGCCGCTCAGATCGGGGCTGACCGTTGTGCCGTGTGATGACCACGCGGACATTTCTACTTTGCAAACCGGCGGACATTCCAACTCTCCCGCCACATTGGATAGACGTTTCCGAGGGTCTGATAAAGCCGCCCGCTTCCCTGTTTGGCTGCCGTCACGTCCTCCGCTTGAACGTGTGCTCCACTGCCGGAAACGCTCGTGAGCGGACGTCCTTCGCATATTCCTCCGCAGCGGACGCGGCGCGTTTGCCGAGTTCGTCGTAGCGTTTGACGAAGCGTGGCGTGAAATCGTTGAAGAGACCGAGCATGTCGTCGGAGACGAGGATCTGGCCGTCGCAGGCCGAGGATGCGCCGATGCCGATTGTCGGGATATGGATGGCCGATGTCACTTCGCGGGCCAGCGGCTCGACGGTGCCTTCGACGACGACGGCAAAAGCGCCGGAGCCGCCGATCGCGTGGGCGTCGCGGCGGATCTTCGACGTTTCGTGTTCCGTGTGGCCAACCGAGCGGTAGCCGCCGGCGGTGTGGACGAGTTGCGGCATCAGGCCGATATGGCCGAGGACCGGAATGCCGCGAGCCGTCAGGAACGCGATCGTCTCCACCATCTCCTCGCCGCCCTCGAGCTTGACGGAGTCGCAGCCGGTTTCCTGCAGGATGCGGACGGCGTTGCGGAAGGCCACTTCCTTCGATTCCTGGTAGGTGCCGAACGGCATGTCGACGACGACGCAGGCCTTCTCGACGCCGCGCATCACGGCCTTGCCATGGGCGATCATCATTTCGAGCGTCACGGCCGTCGTGGTCTCCATGCCGTAAAGCACCATGCCGAGCGAATCCCCGACGAGGAGAAGATCGCAATGGGCATCGAGGAGACGCGCCATCGGCGTCGTATAGGCTGTCAGGCAGACGATCGGCGTGCCGCCCTTCATGGCGGTGATGCGGGATGGGGTCAGGCGCTTGCTTGTTCCGGATGCACTCATCGCACCGCTCCTATCCTTGCCACGCCCTGCCCGCCGATAACCCTGTTATCCAGTAGCCGCGTCGTGCCGATCCTGACGAAGAGCGCGACGACAACGGGATCGCTGATGACCTCGACCGGCTTCAGCGTCTCGGCGTCGCGCACGGCGACGACTTCGGGATTGGCGAGCGGCTCACGGCCAAGGAATGCTTTCAGCAGATGTTCGAGCTCGGCGGGATCGGTCAGGCCGGCGGCGACCAGCCGCTCAGCCTCGGCGAGCGTCTGCGGCACGATGACTGCTGCCTTGCGCTCGCCGGCGCTCAGATAGACATTGCGCGACGACAGCGCGAGACCGTCGTGATCACGTACCGTCGGCACGGGCACGATGCGCACCGGCAGCGCGAGATCATCGACCATGCGCCTGATGACGACGACCTGCTGATAATCCTTCTCGCCGAAATAGGCGCGCTGCGGCTGGACGATATTGAAGAGCTTGCAGACGACGGTGGCGACGCCGGCGAAATGCCCGGGCCTCACCGCGCCTTCGAGTTCGCGGCCGATCTCGGGCACATCGACAACCGTCATCATCGGCTTCGGATACATGTCGGCGACACCGGGCGCAAACAGGATGTTGACGCCGCCCTGGCGGAGCATGGCCGTGTCGCGGTCGAGATCGCGGGGATATTTGCTGAGGTCTTCGTTGGCACCGAACTGCAGCGGATTGACGAAGATCGAGGCGACAACGATGTCGTTCTCCACCCTCGCCCGCGATACCAGCTCCATATGGCCGGCATGCAGATAGCCCATGGTCGGAACCAGGCCGATGGTTCGCGATTGCCGGCGCAGGGCCTCGAGCGCCGCGCGCAGTTCGCCGATGTCAGAGAAAACTCGCATTATCCACCCGTCACTCCACCTCGCGCGCATAGAAATTGCAATCGGGCCGGAAGGTCAATCCTCGTACGGGCCTTCGTCCAGGATATAAACGATTATATGCTAATCTGCTGATAATGGGAGCAAATTTCGGGAGGCCGAACTGTGCTGGAGGGCAGCGCCTGCCCTTGCCTTCCCGCCGATGATGCCAATCTCACAGGGGATCCTGTCTCAGCTGGAGGTTCCCTTGCCCTGGATTGCCTATATCGTTCATTTCATCGCCGCCGCGTTTCTGACCAACGGCATTCCGCATTTCGTCAACGGCGTCAGCGGGCGCGCTTTCAGGACGCCTTTCGTGAGGATGAGCGGCAGCAAGCTGAGCTCGCCCGAGGTCAACGTCATCTGGGGCTGGCTGAATTTCCTTATCGCCTTTCTGCTCTTCGCCAATATCGGGCCGCTCTATATCGGCACGCCCGGAGATACGATCTTCGTTGCCGCGGGCATGCTGGTGATGGGCGTCATTCTCGCCCGGATCTTCAGTTCCGACGCGCGCTGAAGAGTGACTTGCTAAAAGCAAGTGACTGCGATAGTGACTTGCTTCATGCAACGGACCAGCTTTGCCATCTTTCCATGCCCTGCCGCCCGCGCGCTGAACAGCGTCGGCGATTCCTGGAGCATCATGATCCTGCGCGACGCCTTTCAGGGCCTGACGCGCTTCGACGATTTCCAGAAGAGCCTCGGGATCGCGCCGAATATCCTGACGCGGCGCCTCGCCCACCTGGTCGAGGAGGGCATTTTCGAGAAGCGGCTCTACAGCAAGCGCCCTGCCCGCTACGAATATGTGCTGACCGCTAAGGGACAGGATTTCTTCCCGGTGCTCATGGCGCTGTCGACATGGGGCGGACGCCACGCTCCGCAGGAAGATCTCGCCTATCTTCTCGGCAATGCATCCGGCGAAAAGCTTGATGCCAAGCTGGTCGATGCCAGGAACGGCGAAGAACTCACCCCCCGGAATACCTGCCTGCTGCCCGGTCCTGCGGCCGATGAGGCGGCGCATGAGCGCATTGCGCGGATGAAGGCCTGGTATCTGGGTTTTGATGCCTAGAAAGGACAAGAATATGGATCGGATCGTCGTTACCGGCATGGGGCTCGTCTCGCCGCTTGGAACGGGCGTCGAGACTGCCTGGAAGCGCCTGCTTGCGGGCGGCTCGGGGCTGCGCGTGCTGGGAGAGGATGTCGTCGGCGATCTGCCGGCCAAGGTCGGCGGTGTCGTGCCCGACATTGCCGAGGATGCCGAAGGCGGCTTCGATCCCGACCGCTATATCGTGCCGAAAGACCAGAAGAAGATGGACCGCTTCATCCATTTCGCGATGGCGGCGGCCGATGAGGCCGTCCGCCAGGCTGGATGGATGCCGGAGGATACCGCCTCGCGGGAGCGCACGGCAACGATCATCGCCTCGGGCGTCGGCGGCTTTCCCGCGATCACCGATGCCGTGCGGACGGTCGAGACGCGCGGGCCGCGGCGTCTGTCGCCCTTTATCGTCCCCTCCTTCCTCGTCAATCTGGCAGCCGGCCAGGTCAGCATCAAATACGGCTTCAAGGGGCCGCTCGGTGCGCCGGTCACGGCCTGTGCCGCCAGCGTCCAGGCAATCGGCGACGCAGCGCGGCTGATCCGCTCCGGCGAGGCCGACGTGGCAATCTGCGGCGGCGCGGAAGCCTGTATCGACCGCGTCAGCCTCGGCGGCTTTGCGGCCGCCCGGGCGCTGTCGACGGGGTTCAACGAGACACCGGAACTTGCTTCGCGGCCGTTCGATACCCAGCGTGACGGTTTCGTCATGGGCGAAGGTGCGGGCATTCTGGTTATCGAGACGCTCGAACATGCGCTGGCGCGCGGCGCGACGCCGCTTGCCGAACTCGTCGGCTATGGCACGGCGGCCGATGCCTATCATATGACGGCCGGACCAGAGGATGGCGACGGCGCACGACGGGCGATGGAAGCCGCCATCCGCCAGGCGAAGATCGCTCCCTCCGAGATCAAGCATCTCAACGCTCACGCGACCTCCACCCCGGTCGGCGACCGCGGCGAGATGGCGGCGATCGCAACGGTTTTCGGCCGCAATCGCGAGATCGCCATCAGCTCGACGAAATCGGCGACCGGCCATCTGCTGGGTGCGGCCGGCGGGCTGGAGGCGATCTTCACGATCCTGGCGCTGCGCGATCAGATCGTGCCGCCAACGCGCAATCTTGAGGAAGCCGATCCGGTGGCAGAAGGCCTCGATATCGTCGGAAAAACGGCGCGCAAGGTCGAGATGGAATACGCGATCAGCAACGGCTTCGGCTTTGGCGGCGTCAATGCGAGCGCCCTCTTCCGCCGCTGGCATTAAACGCGATGGCGGGCTCAGAGCCCGCCACTTTCAAATTGCCGCAGATGCCCTACACTCCTGTCTATATGGCTGGAGGCTCCCGCATGCGTGCTCTATCGGCAATTCTCGTCCTGTGTGCCGCATTCATCGCCGCTTCTCTGCCCGCGCGAGCGGAAGACCCGCTGGAGACGACACAGCAGGTTATCGAACGGCAGATTAGTGCTTTCCTGAAGGATGATCCGGATACGGCCTATTCCTATGCCGCGCCTGGAATCAAGGCGCTGTTTCCGGACAAGAACGTGTTCTTCGCGATGGTGAAGAAGAGCTATGAGCCGGTCTATCATCCCGGCAATTACGCCTTCGGCCGCAGCAAGTCGGTCGATGACGGCGCGATGATCTATCAGGAAGTGCTGATTTCTGGCCGCGACGGCAAGGACTGGACGGCCATCTACCAGATGGCGCGCCAGCCTGATGGGCAATACAAGATCAACGGCGTCCAGATCGTTCCGAACACCGACAGCAAGGGTATCTGATCTTAAACGGGATCGAGATCGCCCCTCGCCCACTCGTCCATCGTCTCGGCCATGAAATCGGCGAAGCGGCCTTCGGCGATTGCCTTGCGGATGCCCTGCATCAGTTCCTGATAGTAGTTCAGGTTATGCCAGGAGAGCAGCATGCCGCCGAGCGCCTCGTTGGCGCGGACGAGGTGGTGCAGGTAGGCGCGGGAG
Organism: Rhizobium sp. OAE497; assembly: GCF_040546565.1. Taxonomy (NCBI): domain Bacteria; kingdom Pseudomonadati; phylum Pseudomonadota; class Alphaproteobacteria; order Hyphomicrobiales; family Rhizobiaceae; genus Rhizobium; species Rhizobium sp. OAE497. The sequence goes on along the minus strand of NZ_JBEPOA010000001.1, from coordinate 1,822,866 downwards.
TAATCACGCGTCGCCGGGCAGGTCGACTGGTCGTCGAGCGGGCGCATATCCTCGGCGTGGCGGGCATTGCGGATATTGACCTTGCCGCGGCGGGTGAAGGCGAGACCGTGACGGCCGGAACGGGTCGGCATCACGCAGTCGAACATGTCGATGCCGCGGGCGACCGACTTCAGCATGTCATCCGGCGTGCCGACGCCCATCAGATAGCGCGGCTTTTCGGTCGGCAGAACGGGGAGCGTCGTGTCGAGCATGCGCAGCATGACGTCCTGCGGCTCGCCGACGGCGAGGCCACCGACGGCATATCCCTTGAGGTCGAGCTGGGCCAGCGCTTCGGCTGAGCGGATACGCAGGTTCGGCTGGTCACCGCCCTGGACGATGCCGAACATCGCCTTGCCCGGCTGGTTGCCGAAAGCCACCTTGCAGCGCTCGGCCCAGCGCAGCGAGAGCTCCATGGCACGCTCGATCTCGCGCGGTTCGGCGGGAAGCGCCACGCATTCGTCGAGCTGCATCTGGATATCGGAACCGAGCAGGCCCTGGATCTCGATCGAGCGCTCCGGCGACATATGATGCAGGCTGCCGTCGACATGCGACTTGAAGGTCACGCCCTGTTCGTCGAGCTTGCGCAGACCGGAAAGCGACATGACCTGGAAGCCACCGGAGTCCGTCAGGATCGGGTGTTCCCAGCGGATCAGCTTGTGCAGGCCGCCGAGGCGGGCGACGCGCTCGGCGCCCGGGCGCAGCATCAGGTGATAGGTGTTGCCGAGAATGATATCGGCGCCGGTGTCACGCACCTGGTCGAGATACATCGCCTTGACGGTGCCGACGGTACCGACGGGCATGAAGGCCGGCGTGCGGATCGTGCCGCGCGGCATGGAGATTTCACCAAGGCGGGCGCCGCCATCGGTTTTCTTGAGGGTGAACTGGAAGTTCTCGGTCATCTGTCGTTCCGGAAAAGAAGGCTCGAGTCGCCGTAGGAATAGAAGCGATAGCCTGTCGAAATGGCGTGTTCGTAAGCCGCGTGCATGGTCTCGAAACCGGCAAAGGCGGAGACAAGCATGAACAGCGTCGAGCGCGGTAGGTGGAAATTGGTCATCAGCATATCGACCGCCTTGAAGCGGTAGCCCGGTGTGATGAAGATGCCGGTGGCACCGGCCCAGGGCAGGATTTCGCCGCTGTCGGCCGCCGCACTCTCGATCAGGCGCAGCGACGTGGTGCCGACGCAGACGATGCGCCCGCCCCTCGCCCTGACGGCGTTGAGCTTGGCCGCAATCTCCTCGGTCACATAACCGCTTTCGAGATGCATCTTGTGATCGTCGGTGTCATCGGCCTTCACCGGCAGAAAGGTTCCGGCGCCGACATGCAGCGTCACGAAATGGCGTTCGATGCCGGCCTTGTCGAGAGCGGCAAAGAGCTCCGGCGTGAAATGTAGGCCGGCCGTTGGTGCGGCGACAGCGCCTTCTTCGCGGGCGTAGATCGTCTGGTAGTCGGCGCGGTCGCGGTCATCTTCCGGGCGTTTGGCAGCGATGTAGGGCGGCAGCGGGATATGGCCGACCGACGCGATCGCTTCGTCGAGCGCCGGACCCGAGAGATCGAATGCGAGTGTCACCTCGCCGGCATCCCCCTTCTCGACGACGGTGCAATCGAGCTGGCCGAGAGAGCAGCTTTCGCCGCTATGACCGAAGGCGATGCGATCGCCTTCCTTGATGCGCTTGCCGGGCTTTGCGAAGGCCTTCCAGCGGTTGGCGCCGACACGCATGTGCAGCGTCGCCGAAACCTGCTGGCCGCCCGCTCCTTCGCGATGGCGGATGCCCTCGAGCTGCGCGGGAATGACCTTGGTGTCGTTGAAAACCAGCGCATCGCCGGGCTTCAGAAAATTCGGGAGATCGCGAACAATATGGTCGCTCAGCACCTCACCCGCGGACGCATCGACGACCAGCAGGCGCGCGCTGTCGCGCGGCTCGGCGGGCCTCAGGGCAATCCGCTCATCCGGCAGGTCGAAATCGAAAAGGTCTACGCGCATCGGGGTACTTTCAGGCAAAGCGAAACCCGCCCCACGTTCTCACGCAAGGGCGGGTTCCGTCAGAAATCACAATCAGACGTCGGCGGCAACCCGCATCGAGACGATCGAATCCGGGTCTACGACCGGCTCGCCCTTCTTGATCTTGTCGACGTTGTCCATGCCTTCGATGACCTGGCCCCAGACGGAATACTGCTTGTTGAGCCACGGAGAATCCGCAAGGCAGATGAAGAACTGGCTGTTGGCCGAGTTCGGGTTCTGCGAGCGGGCCATCGAGCAAACGCCGCGAATATGCGGGGTGGCGGAGAATTCTGCCTTCAGGTCCGGCTTCTCGGAACCGCCCATGCCTGCACGGCCCGGGTTGAAGCTCTCGCTGCCCTTCTTGCCGAACTTCACGTCGCCGGTCTGGGCCATGAAGTCGTTGATGACGCGGTGGAAGACGACGCCGTCATAGGCCTTCTCGCGAGCGAGTTCCTTGATGCGGGCAACATGCTCAGGTGCCACCTGCGGCAGGAGCGCGATAACGACCTTGCCCTTGGTGGTTTCCAGGATGATGGTGTTTTCGGGATCCTTGATCTCGGCCATTGTTATTCTCCTCGTTCTTCTTGTGGAATGATGTGGCTGCCGGTCACTTGCCGACAGTTACCTTGACCATGCGGTCGGGATTGCTGACTTCGCCGTTCTGGCCTTCGCCCTTCTTGATCTTGTCGACGAATTCCATGCCGGAAACGACCTTGCCGACGACCGTGTACTGGCCGTTCAGGAAGGAGCCGTCAGCGAACATGATGAAAAACTGCGAGTTGGCCGAATCCGGATCCTGCGAGCGGGCCATGCCGACCGTGCCGCGCACGAAAGGCGTCTTGGAGAACTCGGCCGGGATGTTCGGAAGATCGGAACCGCCGGTGCCTGCGAGGCTCGGGTCGAAGCCCTTCGACATGTTGCCATACTGGACGTCGCCAGTCTGGGCCATGAAACCGTCGATGACGCGGTGGAAGGCGACGTTGTCATAGGCGCCCTTCTTGGCCAGCGCTTCGATCTGGGCAACGTGCTTCGGCGCAACGTCGGGAGCGAGCTGGATGACGACGGGGCCGTCCTTCAGCTGGATGGTGAGCGTGTCGGCTGCAAGGGCGTCGCCAACGAAGGACGCGACATAGAGCACGGCGGCAAAGGCAACATAAAAGAGTTTCATTGTAGCTCCGGTGCGGCGGAAAACCGCCTCAAGATTTGCGCTTGGATTGAAGGGCTTTAAGAACTGCGGCCGGTACGAAGGCGCTGACATCTCCACCCATGGCGGCGATTTGGCGGACCAATGTGGCGGTTATGGGCCGCGATGCCGTTCCGGCCGGCAGAAAGATGGTCTGGATATCCGGCGCCATCTGCCGGTTCATGCCGGCCATCTGCATTTCATAGTCGAGATCGGTGCCGTCGCGCAGCCCGCGGATCAGCAGCGATGCCTTATGCTTGCGCGCCGCATCGACGACGAGATTATCGAAAGAGACGACCTCGATGCCGGCAGCCCTCTGCGGCAGGATTTCGGTGAGCGACTGGCGGATGAGATCGGCGCGCTCCTCGAAGGAAAACAGCGGCGCCTTGCCCGGATGAATACCGATCGCAACGATGACTTTTTCGGCGACGTTCAGCGCCTGAACAAGTACATCCATATGTCCGTTGGTGATCGGGTCGAAGGACCCCGGATAAAAAGCAAGCGTCATGGGACCCGGCCGTTTCGTTCGTTGCCTTTTGTCATGGATACCCCTTTACCGCAAGTCATTTGGCATGCCGATGCCGGGTGCGTGAACGGCTGATGAATGGGTCGTTCAAGGCCGTTTCAGATGCGATCTGCATAATCAAAATCATCAACGCAGCCGATGCCATTCCGGCATCCGGCTCTCCCCGGAAGTCACTTCGATGCTCATGCTCCTGATCGCCCTTGCCGTCATCATCTCCCTTATCGGCGAAGTGGCCTATGGGCTTCTCAAGGAGAAGTACGAGGTACGCTGGGTACGCCCGGAGGTCAGCGAGCACTATGCACTGATGCGCCAGCTCGGCCGGCTGCGGTGAAAACGGGCCTCGAATCTGAACGCCAGATGAACGAGGCATTCAAGGTCGCTTCAGACCAAGCTTAGTAAACGACACGTCAACATCCCGCGGAACCATTTCCAGGCGGATGCATTTAAACACCGAAGCGTAGATGCGATACGCGCAAGAAGGAAAAGAAGATGCCCGATAAGATTACCGTCATTAACGTTTTCTGGATGGCAATGATTACGGGAATGCTTACTGCAACTGTCGCACTCTATGACCAGAAGCCTGATACGTCCAAGGTATATGGCCCTTACGCCGCTGCCCGCACGGCAATCGTAAGCCAGTACTGAGGAACGTGAACGCAACTTCGGAAAGGATTGCCCATGTTCACGATTTTGACCGTTCTGACCGCCCTCATCAGCGTAATGTTCATCGTGTCCGTGGCGTCAACGATTTCCGCCCTTCGCCGTGAAAGCGAAGAGGTGAAGGCTTACAACGAAAAGCGCATCACTTTCTAAAGCCAGTTCCCCTGCCCTGAGCGCATTCCCCTCCGCGCTCGGGCAATTCAAAAAGCCGGACGCCTTCCCCGCGTCCGGCTTTTTCTTTGTCCTTATGCCGGGCGATAGGCGAGGCAGCCGCTCTTGCGGTAAGGCAGCACGAGGATTGCTCCCGATGCATAGAGCTTGCGGACGTAATCGGGGCTTTCACCACGCACCACAGCAAAGACCGATCCCCAGCGCAGCAGCTTGACGCCATCAGGAAGGCTCGCCGGGCTGCCGGGCGGGCGGAAGACCATGGCGGCAGGCGCCTCCCCGGTTGCGGCGAAGATGCCGGCAAACAGCATGAAGACGGCGCAGAGGATGATGAGAGCCGTCACACCCGTTCTTGCGATCCGCCGTGTCCATTCCATCACCGCACTCCCTTTCAGAAGTCGAATATATGCTCGATGCCGGGATCCGCAATCGGCCGGTCGCGCAGCAGCTGGGCGAGATCGGTGATCCTGACCAGAACCAGCAGGCGGTCGCTATCGAAGCCGGCGCGCGGGAAACGGGCGATCAGCTCGCCGGGCGGCGGCGCCTGATCGCTCGCCGGTGCGGTCAGCGACACCATGATCTGGTCATTTCCGGCAATCTCCCGGACATTTCCGCCCGCCTTGGCGATGTCGGAGACAATATGGGTGAAACGGTCGTAGCGCGGTGTTTCTATGAGGATGCCATTGGCACTCTCGGAAACGACGCGGACATCGGGCATTGCCGACAGTGCCTCGGCCGACATGCCTGAAACAACAGAGAAGATCGTCAGCTTGGCCTCGCCGGTGGCTGCCACCGCATCGGCGATCACTCCGGCATAGGCGATCTTCGCCTTCCATTCACCGCCGAGCGCCAGGCGACGTTCCCAACCGCGCACGGGCTCATCGACGGGTGCCGCCCAGAGCTTGTCGATCTGCGGCTGGAAGGGATATTTGTACCAGGGCGTTTGGCGCAGGAAGGCGGCGTAATCGATCGCCATGTCGCGGGCGACACTATCCTGCGGCGTCTTCTGATCGCCACGCCAATAGGCGGTCAGCCGCCCCAGCGTTTCTTCATAGGCAGCCTTCAGGCCCATTTCGAGGGTGAAGGAGACACCGATCGTCGCGACCATCATGCGCGTCTGCGTGTCGGCGCCGCCGTGGCGGTCGGCGATCGCCGTCAGTGCACAATCGGCCTTCCAGAAATCCTTGACGCTGGCGAGATAATCGAAGCGGTATTCGTCGCCCGTCTTCAGGACCTCGGCGAGACCGTCATAGGCATAGACGATATGCCATTCGGGATAGGTCAGGAAGGTATTGGCCTCCTCGCGGCGCATGGCCGGATCGCGGATCAGCGGGCTGTAGCTATCTGCCTGCGGATCGGCATGGCAGAAGGTCTCGACATAGGCGGCAGGGCTCAGAAGGAGGAGCACAACCACGACGATGGCGGCGACGAACAATGCAAGGATCTTGAAAGCCCGGCGCATCAGCGCGCCTCACTGCGGAAGATGTAGCTCGATGCGATCGCTGCGCCGCCAAGGAAGAGATGCGGCAGGTTTGCGAGGATCTTGAAGCCGAACGGCAGGTCCTGGATGCCGTAATTGACGATGCCGAGATCGAGATAGCCGGAGCCGGTGATCAGGCCGAGCAGGCCATCGGTGAAATAGAGCAGGCCGAAATAGAAGAGGAAGAAGCGCGAGGCTCGCACCGAGAGATAGGCAGCGATCGCAGCCCAGAGCGCAGAAGCCAGATGCAGGCTGTCGTCATAGATATCGAGCGCGAAGATGCCGAAGGCCCTGCCCTCGGCATCCGTCAGGCCGGGAATGTAATTCAGCGCTGCGGCAAACAGCAGCGCCACGGTGTAAAGCCCGGCAATCAGTCGAAGCTTGCTCATCATTCCCCCTCAGATCTTGCCCAGATAGTTATCCCAGAAGCGGTTGCGGAACAGCAGACCGGGATCGGCCTTGCGTTTCACCGCAGCGAAATCACCTGCCCGGACATAGGCTCGCTGCAGCTGGTCGAGGCGCGCATGAGGCCGGTACGGCAGATAATAGCTGCCGCCGATGGCGATGACGCGTTCGATCAGCGCCTCGGTCATTCGCGCCATATCGGCTTCACCGCGCACGGTCTTTTCCTGCGAAAACAGCATGACGGCGGCAATGCGCGGCTCTGTTGCATAGGCGAGGACACTGTCGCTATCCGTATTCACATAACGTAGCGTGATATTCAGCAGCTGCTGATAAGAGGCCGGGATAACCTCCTGGCAGGCCGTGACAAAATCGGCAAAGCGCGATGGCGAGACGAAATATTCGTGCAGGATATCGGTGCGTGTCGGATCGCGGTCGTCGAGGGTGATGACGGGTTCGTTCATCAGGCTGTTGCGGGTCGATGCGGCAGCGATCTGCGGGTTCAGCACCGCCTCCGTCCACCAGCGCATATGCTTGACGCCGTCCGAGCCGAGCTGGCGGCGGAAGATTTCGCGCGAGACGTGGCTGATAAGACCGGAGCCCGTCGCCGCCGGGATATTCGACTGATCGGCCGAGGGGCGATAGGTGATCAGCAACGCATCTTCGAAGAAGCGGTCGAGCGAGATATCCATGCGGCCATAGGCCATCTGGATTGTGGGATCGGACGCAAGGACCTCGGCAAAGCGGCGGCCGATATCCTCGCCGGCCAGATGCTCGAAACTCGGGTCCAGCAAGGTATTCGGCACCATGTCGAGCTCAAGTTCTGTAATGACGCCGAACAGGCCGTAGCCGCCCATCGCGTGATTGAAGAGCTCGGTATTTTCAGTGCGCGAGCAGGTCAGCAGATTGCCATCGGCCGTCATCATCTTCATCGAGCGCACGGTGCTGCCACAGCCGCTGAAGGGTACGGGCCAGCCGTGCGCATTGACGGAAAAAGTGCTGGCGACGCCGAAGTCGTTGTTCGATTGCATGACGGCGGGCGAAAAGCCGATCGCATCGAGCTTGCGGATGATCGTCGACCAGCGGGCACCGGCTGCAACGCGATAGGTCTTGGCCGAGGTATCGGCCTCCAGCCAATCCTGATCGAGGGTCAGCGCCGTTCCGTTCAGCGGCAGGCTATGACCACCCATGGAATGACGCGCGGCGCTGGCGGCGAACGATTGACCGTTGCTGCGGGCGTCGGCAAGCGCCGCACGGAGCTTGCCGATCAACACGTCCTGCGGCGGCTCGTTAAAGGTCAGATGCTGGGCGACCGGGGTCGGTGAAAGCTCGCCCGCGTCGTTGAGGATGGTGGCGCTTGAGGAAACATCGTCTTCTGGCGGGAAAGCCGGACCAGGATCGCTCGCCGGCGTCAGAAGATACTGCCCTGCAACGGCGCCAGCGATCGCCGAGCCCGCAACGAGAACGCCGCGCCGCGTCCAATTCCCCATGATTCCCTCGCCCTAAAATCAACTCAGACTAGCAGGAATCTCTTTAGCGCATAAAAAAACCGGGCGGCAGGGGCCGCCCGGTTTTCCAGCCAAAGCCGGTTAAATTATTCTTCCGTGGAAGATGAAGGTTCGTCGCCTTCGGTTGCCGGAGGCACTGCGCCGGCTTCGATCGGCGTTTCGTTGGTGATCTCACCAACGTCTTCGCTGTCGTCTTCCGGTTCGCTGATGCGCTCGACCGAAACCACCTTCTCATCCTTGGCGGTCGAGAAGATCGTGACGCCCTTCGTCGCACGGCTGGCGATGCGGATGCCGCCGACCGGAACACGGATCAACTGGCCACCATCGGAGACGAGCATGATCTGGTCGCCGTCATCAACCGGGAAGGCAGCGACGAGTGCGCCGATTTCGCCCGTCTTCGACGTGTCGGTGGCGCGGATACCCTTGCCGCCGCGGCCGGAGATACGGAAGTCGTAAGACGATGAACGCTTGCCGTAGCCCTTTTCGGAGACCGTCAGCACGAACTGCTCGCGTGCCTTCAGCTCTTCATAGCGCTCGTCGTTAAGCTGTCCCTCTTCGGTGACTTCCTCGCCGACGAGAGCGATATCCTCTTCGTCGACGCCGGTTGCGCGACGCTCTGCAGCGGAACGCTTCAGATAGGCAGCACGTTCCCACGGCTCGGCATCGACATGGCCGACGATCGTCATCGAGATGATGCTGTCGCCATCGCCGAGGTTGATACCGCGCACACCGATCGAGTTGCGGCCGGCAAAGACGCGGACGTCATCGACCGGGAAGCGGATGCACTGGCCGAGCGCCGTGGTCAGAAGCACGTCGTCGTGCTCGGTGCAGGTCTCGACGGAGAGGATTTCATCGCCCTCCTCTTCCAGCTTCATGGCGATCTTGCCGTTGCGGTTCACCTGGACGAAATCCGACAACTTGTTGCGGCGAACCGTGCCGCGCGTCGTCGAGAACATCACGTCGAGGCTTTCCCAGCTGTCCTCATCCTCGGGCAGCGGCAGGATCGTGGTGATGCGTTCGCCGGGTGCCAGCGGCAGCATGTTGATGAGCGCCTTGCCGCGCGAGGTCGGCGTGCCGATCGGCAGGCGCCAGACCTTTTCCTTGTAGACGATACCGCGCGAGGAGAAGAACAGAACGGGCGTATGCGTATTGACCACAAATAGCCGGCTAACAAAATCTTCGTCGCGGGTGGTCATGCCGGAGCGGCCCTTGCCGCCGCGGCGCTGCGCACGGTAGGTCGTCAGCGGCACGCGCTTGATGTAGCCGAGATGCGAGACGGTCACGACCATGTCTTCGCGGGCGATGAGGTCTTCATCGTCCATTTCGAGACCGCCATCGATGATCTCGGTGCGGCGCGGTGTGCCGAACTCGTCGCGAACTGCGCCCAGCTCTTCCTTGACGATGGTCATGATGCGAATGCGCGACGACAGAATATCGAGGTAATCCTTGATTTCTTCGCCGATCTTGTTGAGTTCGTCGCCGATTTCGTCGCGGCCAAGCGCCGTCAGGCGGGCGAGACGCAGTTCGAGGATGGCGCGGGCCTGCTCTTCCGAGAGGTTATACGTCATGTCCTCGTTGATCCGGTGACGCGGATCGTCGATCAAACGGATCAGGCTTTCGACATCCGCTGCCGGCCAGCGGCGCGTCATCAGCTGTTCGCGTGCGGTCGCAGGATCCGGCGCCTGGCGGATGACGCGGATGACTTCGTCGATATTGGCAACCGAGATCGCCAGACCGACCAAGACGTGGGCGCGCTCACGCGCCTTGCGGAGCAGGAATTTCGTTCTCCGGCTAACGACCTCTTCGCGGAAGGCGACGAAGGCGCGGAGCATGTCGAGCAGGTTGAGCTGTTCCGGCTTGCCGCCGTTCAGCGCCACCATGTTGCAGCCGAAAGAGGTCTGCAGCGGCGTGTAGCGGTAGAGCTGATTGAGGATGACGTCGGCATTGGCGTCGCGCTTCAGCTCGACGACGACGCGGTAGCCCTGGCGGTCAGATTCGTCGCGCAGGTCGGAGATGCCCTCGATGCGCTTTTCGCGCACCAGCTCGGCCATCTTCTCGATCATCGTCGCCTTGTTCACCTGATAGGGGATTTCGGTGATGATGATCTGTTCGCGATCGCCGCGCATCGGCTCGATCGTGGCAACGCCGCGCATGACGACGGAACCGCGGCCCGTCTCATAGGCCGAGCGGATGCCGGAACGGCCGAGGATCTTGGCGCCGGTCGGGAAGTCCGGACCCGGGATGATCTGCATCAGATCCGGCAGCTCGATCGCCGGATTGTCGATCAGCGCAATACAGCCGTCGATGACTTCGACGAGATTGTGCGGCGGGATGTTGGTCGCCATGCCGACGGCGATGCCGCCTGCGCCGTTGACCAGCAGGTTCGGGAACTTCGCCGGCACCACCGACGGCTCGGAGAGCGTGCCATCGTAGTTGTCGCGGAAATCGACCGTTTCCTTGTCGAGGTCGTCGAGCAGCGAATGCGCGGCCTTTTCCAGGCGGCACTCGGTGTAGCGTTCGGCCGCCGGCGGGTCACCGTCGACAGAGCCGAAGTTGCCCTGGCCGTCGATCAGCGGCAGGCGAAGAGACCAATCCTGCGCCATACGGGCGAGCGCATCGTAGATCGCCGAGTTGCCGTGCGGATGGTATTTACCCATCACGTCACCGGTTACGCGGGCGCATTTGACGTATTTCTTGTTCCAGTCGATGCCGAGCTCGGACATGCCGTAAAGGATGCGCCGGTGGACGGGCTTCAGGCCGTCGCGCACGTCAGGAAGCGCGCGGCTGACGATAACGCTCATCGCGTAATCGAGATAGGACCGCTGCATTTCCTCCATGATGGAGATGGGCTCGATGCCTGGCGGGAGCTTCCCGCCGCCTGGGGGTGTTTGTTCAGTCAAAACAGATCACGATCTCTTTGTAGAATCACTGAAAGATTTATAGCGGAAAGCCCCGTTCCGCGCCAATTTGAGCGGGAGTTTTGAACAGGCTTTTACGGCGGAAAGGCGGCAATTCTGGCGTTTTTGCGCCGGGAGGAGGCCTACGCGAAAACAGGCGGTTTGCCAAACGCGGGCAGTCGCTCCACAATCGCGAAAACCTCGCCCTCATATGGTGTTTTGGAGACCGAATGGCAAGCACCGACCAACTGATCAATGCCTTCACCACCCTGCTCGTGACCATCGATCCACCGGGGCTGGCGCCAATCTTTCTAGGGCTGACCGCTGGCATGAGCCGGCCCCAGCGCAAGCAGGTGGCGCTGCGCGGCTCGATGATCGCCTTCATCATCCTCGCGGTCTTCGCGCTGTTCGGCGCAGGCGTCCTCGGCGTGCTCGGCATATCGATGGGAGCCTTCCGCCTCGCTGGTGGCCTGCTGCTCTTCTGGATCGCCTTTGAAATGGTCTTTGAGAAGCGTCAGGACCGCAAGGAGAAGACCAGCGAAGTCGCCATCACCAAGGACCACATCCAGAATATCGCCGTCTTCCCGCTGGCAATCCCGCTGGTTGCCGGTCCGGGCGCGATCTCGGCGACGATCCTGCTCTCTGGTGCCTTCGCCTCGTCGATCGAGCGCGCGCAGCTGATCATCGTCATTGCCGCCAACCTGCTGATCACGCTGGGCGCCCTGCTCGTCGCCGACAGGCTCGACCGTTTCCTCGGCGCCACCGGCCGGGCGATCCTGACGCGGCTTCTCGGCGTCATCCTGGCGGCCCTGGCGGTGCAGTTCGTTGTCGATGGCGCCAAGGCGGCGCTCAATCTGATCAGCGCCACACCGGCCTAACAAAAACGGCGCCTCAAGGGGCGCCGTTTTCATTTGATCCGTCCGGTTCTCAGAACGGGATGTCGTCGTCGAGATCCCGCGAGAAGTTGCCGCCGCTACCGCCGCCACTGCTGCTGCCGCCCACGGCCGCCGCCGGAGGACTGCGAGGGCGCGCCGTAATCGTCGCCGTAGCCGCCACCGCCGCCACCATAGTCGTTGTTGTTGCCACGGCCGCCGCCACCGCCGAAGCCGGAGCTTGCGCCGCCGCCGTCACCACGGCCATCGAGCATCGTCAGCGTCGAGTTGAAACCCTGCAGCACGACTTCCGTCGAGTAGCGGTCCTGACCCTGCTGGTCCTGCCACTTGCGGGTCTGCAGCGCGCCTTCGATATAGAGCTTGGCGCCCTTCTTGACGTATTGCTCGACAACCTTGCAGAGGCCTTCGTTGAAGACGACGACAGTGTGCCATTCGGTCTTTTCGCGGCGTTCGCCGGAATTGCGGTCGCGCCACTGCTCAGAGGTCGCGATACGCAGGTTGGCGATCGGACGGCCGTCCTGGGTCCTGCGGATTTCGGGGTCGGCGCCCACGTTTCCGATCAGAATTACCTTGTTTACGCTACCAGCCATGCTTTTCACCTTACCTGCCGCCCTGCCCGGCGGCGCTTGAAACAATCGGTGTACCTTAAACTATAGAGCCCTTGCGAGGCGCGTCCATCGGGCCGTCATCCACAAGGAATTTTGTTCTTTCTTTGTTCTATTTATTCACTATGATCCTGTCAACAGAATCGAAAACCTTCTCCTACCCCGGATTTGAGCCTCGACTCGCCCGCGAGCATCACTAAATAAGGGGCTTCATCCAAGAGACCAAAGCAGAAGACGATGAGCGAACTGAAGACGATTTCCATCCGCGGCGCGCGTGAGCATAACTTGAAGGGCATCGACCTCGATCTGCCGCGCAACAAGCTTATCGTGATGACGGGCCTTTCAGGGTCCGGCAAATCCTCGCTGGCATTCGATACGATCTATGCCGAGGGGCAGCGGCGCTATGTCGAAAGCCTGTCGGCCTATGCACGCCAGTTCCTGGAAATGATGCAGAAGCCTGATGTCGACCAGATCGACGGCCTCTCGCCTGCCATCTCGATCGAGCAGAAGACGACATCGCGCAACCCGCGCTCGACGGTCGGCACGGTCACCGAGATCTACGACTATATGCGCCTGCTGTTTGCGCGCGTCGGCGTTCCCTACTCCCCGGCCACCGGCCTGCCGATCGAGAGCCAGACGGTCAGCCAGATGGTCGACCGCGTGCTCGCCTTCGAGGAGGGCACGCGTCTTTATATTCTGGCGCCGCTCGTGCGTGGCCGCAAGGGCGAGTACAAGAAGGAACTCGCTGAGCTCATGAAGAAGGGCTTCCAGCGCGTCAAGGTGGACGGTCAGTTCTACGAGATCGCCGACGTTCCCGCCCTCGACAAGAAGTACAAGCATGACATCGACGTCGTCGTCGACCGTATCGTCGTGCGCGCCGATATGTCCTCGCGCCTCGCCGACAGCCTTGAGACGTCGCTGAAGCTCGCCGATGGCCTGGCGGTCGCCGAGTTCGCCGACAAGCCGCTGCCGCCGGAGGAAACCGCTGCCGGCGGTTCGGCCAACAAGTCGCTGAACGAGACGCATGAGCGCGTGCTGTTCTCTGAAAAGTTCGCCTGCCCGGTTTCCGGCTTCACCATTCCGGAGATCGAGCCGCGGCTCTTCTCGTTCAACAACCCGGCCGGCGCCTGCCCGACCTGCGACGGTCTCGGCGCACAGCAGAAAATCGACGCCAACCTGATCATCCCGGAACCGGAGCGGACGCTGCGCGACGGCGCGATCGCGCCCTGGGCGAAGTCGTCTTCTCCTTATTACAATCAGACGCTGGAAGCGCTCGGCAAGCATTTCGGCTTCAAGCTCGGCAACCGCTGGAGCGATCTTTCCGCCAAGGCGCAGGATGTGATCCTGAACGGCACGGAAGAGAAGATCGAATTCCACTATGCCGATGGCGCGCGCTCCTACACGACGCACAAGACCTTCGAAGGCATCATCACCAATCTCGAGCGCCGCTGGAAGGAAACGGATTCCGCTTGGGCGCGCGAGGAGATCGAGCGCTTCATGTCGGCCGCCCCCTGCCCGTCCTGCGCCGGGTACCGGCTGAAGCCGGAAGCGCTGGCCGTCAAAATCGACAAGCTGCATATCGGCGAAGTCACGCAGATGTCGATCCGCGTCGCCCGCGACTGGTTCGAAGTGCTGCCGTCGCATTTTACGGCGAAGCAGAACGAGATCGCCGTGCGCATTCTCAAGGAGATCCGCGACCGCCTGCGCTTCCTGAACGATGTCGGCCTCGAATATCTGAGCCTGTCACGCAATTCGGGCACGCTATCGGGTGGCGAAAGCCAGCGCATTCGTCTGGCATCGCAGATCGGCTCGGGCCTGACGGGTGTGCTCTACGTTCTCGACGAACCGTCGATCGGCCTGCACCAGCGCGACAATGCCCGCCTGCTCGACACGCTGAAACACCTGCGCGACATCGGCAATACCGTGATCGTCGTCGAGCATGACGAGGACGCGATCCTGACCGCAGACGACGTGGTCGATATCGGCCCGGCTGCGGGCATTCACGGCGGCCAGGTCATCGCCCACGGCACGCCTCAGGACATCATGGCGAACCCGAAGTCGCTGACCGGCAAGTATCTATCCGGCGAACTCGGCGTTCCCGTGCCCGATGAGCGGCGCAAGCCGAAGAAGGGCAAGGAGATCAAGGTCGTCGGCGCGAGGGGCAACAACCTCAAGAACGTCACCGCCTCGATCCCGCTCGGCGTCTTCACGGCAGTCACCGGCGTTTCCGGCGGCGGCAAGTCCACATTCCTGATCGAGACGCTCTACAAGTCGGCGGCGCGCCGTGTCATGGGCGCGCGCGAAATCCCGGCCGATCACGATCGTATCGATGGCTTCGAGCATATCGACAAGGTGATCGATATCGACCAGTCCCCGATCGGCCGCACGCCGCGCTCGAACCCGGCGACCTATACCGGTGCCTTCACGCCGATCCGCGACTGGTTTGCCGGACTGCCGGAAGCCAAGGCGCGCGGCTATCAGCCGGGCCGCTTCTCGTTCAACGTCAAGGGTGGCCGCTGCGAGGCCTGCCAGGGCGACGGCGTCATCAAGATCGAGATGCACTTCCTGCCGGATGTCTACGTCACCTGCGACGTCTGCCACGGCAAGCGCTACAATCGCGAGACGCTCGACGTCACTTTCAAGGGCAAGTCGATCTCCGACGTGCTCGACATGACGGTCGAGGAAGGCGTCGAGTTCTTCGCTGCCGTTCCCGCGGTGCGCGACAAGCTGCAGTCGCTCTTCGATGTCGGCCTCGGCTATATCAAAGTCGGCCAGCAGGCGAATACGCTTTCGGGCGGTGAGGCGCAGCGCGTCAAGCTCGCCAAGGAACTGTCGAAGCGCTCGACCGGCCGCACGCTCTACATTCTCGACGAACCGACCACCGGCCTGCACTTCCACGACGTCGCCAAGCTCCTGGAAATGCTGCACGAGCTCGTCAACCAGGGCAATTCCGTCGTCGTCATCGAGCACAATCTCGAAGTCATCAAGACGGCCGACTGGGTGCTCGACTTCGGCCCCGAGGGCGGCGATGGCGGCGGCGAGATCGTCGCGACCGGCACGCCCGAGGCGATTGTCAAGGAGAAGCGCTCCTATACCGGCCAGTTCCTCAAGGAGCTGCTTGAGCGCCGCCCGGTGAAAAAGACGGTCGCGGCGGCCGAGTGAGATGCTGAGACAGGCGGCCGCTGACGATCTCGAAGTCGTGCGCCGCCTGACCATGGCGGCTTACGGCCCCTATGTCGCGGAGTTCGGCGGCGAGCCGCTGCCGATGCGTGAGGATTATGCGCCGCGGATCGCCAACGGCGAGGTGTGGCTGCTCGATATCGATGGCGAGCCTGGCGGGCTCGCTGTTCTTGAACGCCATGCGGATCACACGATGCTGTTCAGCATCGCCGTTTCGCCTGATCATCACAGCCGCGGGATCGGCCGTACGATCCTCGGCTGGGTGGAAGACAAGACGCGCGAATGGGAGCTGCCGGAAGTCAGGCTCTACACCAATGCGCGAATGGAGAGGAATATCGCGATCTACCGCGCCTTCGGCTTTCAGGAAACGGGTCGACGGCCGAACCCCTACCGGCCAGGATGGGTGATCGTCGACATGGCAAAGCAAATCGCCTGAACGGGCAAAGGGAGGAAGAGAATGAGCAAATCCGGCACTATCCGCGTCGGTATCGGCGGCTGGACATTCGAGCCTTGGCGCAATCATTTCTTCCCCTCCGACCTGAAGCAGAAGGACGAGCTCAATTATGCCAGCCGCCAGCTGAAGGTCATCGAGGTCAACGGCACCTATTACAGCTCGCAGAAGCCTGAGACCTTCGCAAAATGGGGCGCGGATGTGCCCGATGGTTTCATCTTCTCGCTGAAGGCCAGCCGCTTCGTTACCAACCGCAAGGTTTTGGGCGAGGCCGGCGAATCCATGCAGCGGTTCCTGACACAGGGACTGACGGAGCTCGGCGACCGTCTCGGGCCGATCCTCTGGCAGTTCGCGCCGACCAAGAAGTTCGAGCCCGACGATTTCGAAGCGTTCCTGAAGCTGCTGCCCGACAAGCAGGATGGCCTGCCCTTGCGCCATGTCGTCGAGGTCCGCCACGACAGTTTCAAGGCGCCGGATTTCGTGGCGCTGCTGGCGAAATATGGCGTGGCGCCCGTTGTCGCCGAACATTTCGATTATCCGATGATCGCAGACGTCACTGCGGATTTCGTCTATGCGCGGCTGCAGAAGGGTTCGGACGAGATCCGGACCTGCTATCCGCCCAAGGACTTGAAGGCCTGGGCAAAGCGGCTGGAGACCTGGGCCGAAGGCAAGGTGCCCGACGATCTGCCTCTCATCGACGCGGATCGCAAGGTGAAGGCCGAGCCACGCGACGTCTTCGCCTTCATGATCCATGAGGGCAAGGTGAATGCCCCCTTCGGCGCCATCGCGCTGCAGGAAGAGGTCGGCAAGTAATCAGCCGGCCGGCGGTCAGAACGGCAGGACGTGGGCGGCGAGATCTTCCGCCGTCAGCCCCTTGCCGGCGCGCTGTCCGGCGAGGCTGTGCAGGTAGACGCCGATCGCCGCCGCCTCGAAGGCCGGAAGGCCCTGCGCCAGATAGGCGCCGATGATGCCGGCAAGCACGTCGCCGGACCCTGCCGTTGCCAGCCAGACCGGCGCGTTGGTGTTGATCAGCGCGCGTCCATCCGGCGCCGCAATAACGGTATCGGCACCCTTGAAGACGATCGCCGCGTTGGCGCGCTTCGCGGCCATCTGTGCCTTGGCGGTCTTGCCGAGCCCGGTATCGGCGGCGATATCGGGGAAGAGACGGGCGAATTCGCCGTCATGCGGCGTCAGGACCAGACGCGGTTCGCCACCGGAGAACAGGTCGAACAGGCGCTTCGGCTCCTGGCGGAACGAAGTGATGCCGTCAGCATCGAGCACCAGGCGGCGGTCGCTCAGTGTCGCGGCATAGTCCCTCGCCTGCTCGCCGATCCCGAAGCCCGGACCGAGCACGAAAGTGTGCAGGCGGTCGTCCTCCAGCCATTCTTCCAGCTGTTCCGTGTCGCCGATCTCGCGCAACATGACCGCCGTCAGATGCGCGCTGTTTTCCGCAAGCGCTTCCGCCGACGCTGCGATCGTCACCAGACCTGCACCGGCCTTCAGGCCCGATATCGCCGACATCCGCGCCGCGCCGGTCTTTCCCGCCGAACCGGAGAAGACGACGAGATGGCCGCGCTTGTATTTGTGGGTCTCCAGCCGCGCCGACGGCGTCAGATGCGCCCATTGGGCCGGGGTGTTTTCGGCGACCTCCGAACCGGCATGCGCGCGGACGATCCGGGCGGGAATGCCGATATCGATGACATCGAGTGCCCCGCAAAGCTCCCTGCCCGGCATCAAGAGATGGCCCGGCTTGCGGGTCATGAAAGTGATCGTCTGCGTGGCTGAAAAGGCCGCGCCGAGCACCTCGCCCGTCGCACCGTCGATGCCGGATGGCAGATCGACGGCGATCACGGGCAAATCCACCCAACGCACGGCCGAGATGACGTCCTCGACCTCGCCGGGCACATCGCGGCTCAGCCCGGCGCCGAACAACGCATCGATGACGACGTCGCCGTCTTTTGGCCGGTACTCTTCGAGCGGTTCGACATCGCCACTCCATTCCGTATAGGCCCGCCCGGCGTCGCCCTTCAGCCGTTCGGGATCGCCGAGCTGGAAGAGAGCGACCGCTGCGCCGCTCTCGGCCAGGAAGCGGGCTGCCACATAGCCGTCACCGCCATTGTTGCCGGGTCCGCAGAGGACGGCGAAGCGAAGTGCGCCGGGATAAAGCCGCATCGCGGCCGCAGCCACAGCCGCGCCTGCGCTGCTCATCAGCGCAAAGCTGTCGATGCCGCTTTCGGCCGCCGCCTTGTCGACAGCCGCCATTTCGGCGGGCGTCAGAAGCAATTCACTCAATCGATCGGTCATGACCTCATTGAAGTCAAAAAACGCCTAAAAAACAACCGGTTTCGGGCGACGGAGACACGATCATTATTTGTGCAATTGCCTATTTTTAATCCATCGACATTCAGCGAACCGAAACTCACTTCCACAGAAAAATCTGCGATTTCCGTGGTATTTTCGATTTTTTCCGATCGAAATTGTCATCTTCTTACGAAAAATCGCAGCTAAACAGGAGCCTTGGCGCGGTTTTGGGTGCATTTGCCGCATTTTTTCGATCTGGCCCGTTGCGAACTGGCATGATACCTGCATCATGTTTCGCGAGCGGCATACGCACGCTTTAACGGGAGAAGCGGAGAGTCATTTTCTCATGAAAAAGATCGAAGCGATCATTAAGCCTTTCAAGCTCGACGAAGTGAAGGAAGCCCTTCAGGAAGTCGGCCTGCAGGGCATTACGGTTACGGAAGCAAAGGGCTTCGGTCGCCAGAAGGGCCACACGGAGCTTTACCGTGGCGCCGAATATGTTGTCGATTTCCTGCCGAAGGTGAAGGTCGAAGTGGTTCTCGCCGACGAGAACGCCGAAGCCGTCATCGACGCGATCCGCAAGGCCGCCCAGACCGGCCGCATCGGCGATGGCAAGATTTTCGTGTCGAATGTCGAGGAAGTCATCCGCATTCGTACTGGCGAAACCGGTATCGACGCTATTTAAGCAGGCCTTGCCCCCAAGAGGCAAAGCCAAGTCGTCATAGCAAATCAAAGGGAGTGTTTCATGGCGAGTGCAAGCGAAATTCTGAAGCAGATCAAGGAGAACGACGTCAAGTTCGTGGATCTGCGCTTCACCGACCCCAAGGGCAAGCTGCAGCACGTGACGATGGACGTCGTCTGCGTGGACGAAGACATGTTTGCCGACGGCGTCATGTTCGACGGTTCCTCGATCGGCGGCTGGAAGGCCATCAACGAGTCCGACATGGTTCTCATGCCGGATACCGACACGGTTCACATGGACCCGTTCTTCGCGCAGTCGACGATGGTCATCATCTGCGACATTCTCGATCCGGTCTCGGGCGAAGCCTATAACCGCGACCCGCGCGGCACCGCCAAGAAGGCCGAAGCCTATCTGAAGGCATCCGGTATCGGCGACACCGTATTCGTCGGCCCGGAAGCCGAATTCTTCGTCTTCGACGACGTCAAGTACAAGGCCGACCCGTACAACACCGGCTTCAAGCTCGACTCGACCGAACTGCCGGCGAACGACGACACCGAATATGAAACCGGCAACCTCGGCCACCGTCCGCGCGTCAAGGGCGGCTACTTCCCGGTTCCGCCGATCGACAGCGCCCAGGACATGCGTTCCGAGATGCTGACGGTTCTCAGCGAAATGGGCGTCGTCGTCGAAAAGCACCACCACGAAGTGGCTGCCGCCCAGCACGAGCTCGGCATCAAGTTCGACACGCTGGTTCGCAACGCCGACAAGATGCAGATCTACAAGTATGTCGTGCACCAGGTCGCTAATGCCTATGGCAAGACGGCAACCTTCATGCCGAAGCCGATCTTCGGCGACAACGGCTCGGGCATGCACGTCCACCTGTCGATATGGAAGGGCGGCAAGCCGGGCTTCGCAGGCGACGAATATGCAGGCCTTTCCGAATCCTGCCTCTACTTCATCGGCGGCATCATCAAGCATGCCAAGGCGCTGAACGCCTTCACCAACCCGTCGACGAACTCCTACAAGCGTCTCGTCCCGGGTTATGAAGCGCCGGTTCTGCTGGCCTACTCGGCCCGCAACCGCTCCGCTTCCTGCCGCATTCCGTTCGGCAGCAACCCGAAGGCAAAGCGCGTCGAAGTCCGCTTCCCGGATCCGATGGCGAACCCCTACCTCGCCTTCGCAGCGATGCTGATGGCCGGCCTCGACGGCATCAAGAACAAGATCCATCCGGGCAAGGCCATGGACAAGGATCTGTACGACCTGCCGCCGAAGGAACTGAAGAAGATCCCGACGGTCTGCGGCTCGCTGCGTGAAGCGCTTGAGAGCCTCGACAAGGATCGCAAGTTCCTGACCGCCGGCGGCGTTTTCGACGACGACCAGATCGACTCGTTCATCGAGCTGAAGATGGCCGAAGTGATGCGCTTCGAAATGACGCCGCATCCTGTCGAATACGACATGTACTACTCGGCATAAGCGAATACCGAAAAGCCCTGGCGAAAGCCGGGGCTTTTCTCGATGTCACTGAGGCTGATGGCGACATGACACTCATGTGACGAAATCCTGCACAAATCTTGATTTGAGCAGGCCCAATCACCAAATCTGGTGATGAAAGGAAGTCGTACCATGAAAGAAAGAGTTGCAAAGTTCGGTATCGGTGAAGTGGTCCGGCACAAGGTATTTCCGTTTCGCGGCGTGATCTTCGACGTCGATCCGGAATTCGCGAATACGGAGGAGTGGTGGAACTCCATTCCCGCCGAAGTTCGCCCCAGCAAGGACCAGCCGTTCTATCATCTGCTCGCCGAAAATGACGAGAACGAATACGTCGCCTACGTCTCGGAGCAGAACCTGGTGAATGACGAAAGCGGCATTCCGCTTCGCAATGAGCAGGTCTACCAGATCTTCGACATGGCGCCGACCGGCCAGTTCAAGCCCAAGATGAGCCTGGCCAACTAAGCGCATCAAGTACCAATCTAAGGAAACCCCGCTCCGGCGGGGTTTTTCTTTGTCTGCGGCAACAAAAAACCCGGCGCGAAGGCCGGGTTTTTTTCAATGCGATATGGTCAGACGCTTACTGAGCGGTCTTGGCAGCGTTCTGGGCGTCTTCGAGCTTCTTGCGAGCTTCTTCAGCCTTCTTCTGCATGCTGTCCTGCAGGCTCTTCTGGCTTTCGGCAAGCTTCGATTCGGAAACTGCTTCGCCATCATAAGCGCCGGTGAATCCTTCGAGCGAGATCTTGATCGGGTTCGGAGCGCGGCGGAAGTTGATCGAGGTGAAGATCACGTCGCTGCCCTTCTTGAGGCTGGCGATCATCGCGTCGGTCAGCGGCAGTTCAGCCGTGCACTTGTCGGGCAGGCAGACTGCGTAGTCGAGCTTCTGGCCCTTGTTGTTGTCGATCTGCATCATGATGCCGGGCGGGATCAGGCGGGCGGTCGGGACCGAGACCTGGAGGATCTTGCGGTTGACCTTGCCGGAAACGCTGATGAGGCCGACAGCCGTGACCAGCTGGCCGCCATTGGCGAGGATCAGGTTCTGAACGACGCAGATGTCGTTGTCTTCCTGCTTGCTGCAGGTCTTGTACCAGCCGAGCCGCGGTGCGCCGGCAGCCTGCTGCGGGGCATTGGCGGCGTCCTGAGCGAAGGAGGACACCGGTGCCGAGGCGGCGCCGAAGGCAACTGCGAGAACGGACAGGGCTGCCCGCATTTTCTTTTCAGACTTGAAGATCATAACGGATTCCGTCTCCTGATACCCATTCGGGACCGCGACCTGCAGCCCTCTCCAACCGGGTCATTCGGCACTCCACCTCATAAAACAATGAGGCAAATGCATGACCCCGAACTTCGGGAACACCTGTTACATTGAGGCGCTCCAGATATCCAGTATTTCTTTGGCAATTTCTGGATGCTCGTAAAGATTTGAGGGCGTGAATGTTCGATTTTTCGCGCTCCGTGATAGTCTTCGCGCGAATCGAGCCCTGCCGGAAAGGAAATTCAGAGATGCTCCGGATCGCCCTGCCCGCCGTCTTCGCCCTCATCTGCACCGCCGCTGCCGCCGAGCCGCTTCACGGCATTGCAATGCATGGCCAGCCGGCGCTGCCCGCTGATTACAAGAGCTTCCCTTACGTCAATCCGGATGTGAAGAAGGGCGGCCATATCACCTATGGCGTGGTCGGCACCTTCGATAATCTCAATCCGTTCATCCTGAAGAGCATGCGCACGACGGCGCGCGGCATGTGGGACCCTGATTACGGCAATCTCGTCTACGAATCGCTGCTGCAGCGCTCGCGCGACGAGCCCTTCACGCTCTATGGCCTGCTCGCCGAAAGCGTCGAGTGGGACGATAACCGGACCTTCATCCAGTTCAACCTCAATCCGAAGGCGAAATGGGCGGACGGCCAGCCGGTGACGGCCGAAGACGTGATGTTCACCTTCGAACTGCTGCGCGACAAGGGCCGAATTCCCTTCGCCTCGCGCCTCAGCCTGGTCTCGAAGATGGAGAAGGTCGGCGAGCGAAGTGTGCGCTTCACCTTCAACGACAAGGCCGATCGCGAAACGCCGATGGTCTTCGGGCTGATGCCTGTCCTGCCGAAGCACCTGATCGATCCGGAAACCTTCGACCGCAGCTCGCTGACACCCCCCGTCGGTTCTGGGCCGTACAAGATCAAGACGGTGAAGCCCGGCGAGAGCATCACCTTCGAGCGCGACCCGAATTACTGGGGCAAGGATATCCCCTCCAAGGTCGGGATGGACAACTACGACCGGATCACCGTTCAGTATTTCCTGCAGGACACGACGCTGTTCGAAGCCTTCAAGAAGGGCGATGTCGACGTCTATCCGGATGGAAGCCCCGGTCATTGGGCGACCGCCTATAATTTCCCGGCGGTCAGTTCCGGCGCCGTCATCAAGGACACGTTCCAGCCGCAGCTGCCGAGCGGCATGTTCGGCTTCGTCTTCAATACCCGCCGGCCGATGTTCCAGAACGTCAAGCTGCGCGAGGGGCTGTCGCTGGTCTTCGATTTCGAATGGGCGAACAAGAACCTGTTCTCGGGTGCGTACAAGCGCACGGAAAGCTTCTGGCAGAACTCCGAGCTCTCAAGCTTCGGCGTCCCGGCTGACGCGCATGAGCTTGCAATGCTTGGACCGCTGAAGGACAAGATCGATCCTGAAATCCTCGACGGCACCTACAAGCTGCCGGTTACCGACGGCTCAGGCCGTGACCGCAAGGTGCTGAAGCAGGCCGTCGATGTTCTCAAGGAAGCCGGTTATTCGATCAAGAACGGCAAGATGACCGATGCCAAGGGCAAGGCGCTCGCCTTCGAGATCATGACGCAGAACGCCGACCAGGAAAAGCTGGCGATTGCCTATCAGCGCTCGCTGCAGACGCTCGGCATTACCACTTCGATCCGCACGGTCGATGATTCGCAGTATCAGAGCCGGACCAACAGCTTCGACTATGACGTCATCGTCAAATCCTATGTTTCGTCGCTCTCGCCCGGAAACGAACAGCTTTCCTATTGGGCCTCGGCGAGCCGCGACCGCGAGGGCAGCTCGAATTTCGCAGGCGTTGCCGATCCCGATGTCGATACGGCGATCAACCATCTGCTGACGGCCCGCTCCGACGAGGACTTTACCGCGGCCGTGCGCTCTCACGACCGGCTGCTCCTGTCAGGCCACTATGTGCTGCCGCTCTATCATATCGACCAGCAATGGATCGCCCGAAGCAAGCGCATCGGTCATCCGGACAAGGTTCCGCTCTACGGATACCAGCTGCCGGCCTGGTGGGACCAAAGCGCCCAGTAGGCGGTTCCTTTTTCCTGCCTGGTTGAAGTCGGCGGCATGAACGCATAGATGGCGTGAAGCACCGAAGCCAGAAAAGGAAAACACCATGGAACGCATTACCATCGACGTCGTCTCGGATGTCGTCTGCCCGTGGTGCTACCTCGGCAAGGCGCGGCTGGAGCTCGCCATTGCCGAAGTGCAGGACGAGGTTGGTGTCGATATCAACTGGCGCCCCTACCGGCTGAACCCCGATTACCCGCCTGAAGGCGTCGACCAGAAGAAGAGCCTGGAAGAAAAGCTCGGCGGCGCCGAGCGCGTGGCGCAGGCCCACCAGATGCTCACCGATTTTGGCAAGGAAGTCGGCATCAACTTCAATTTCGAGGCGATCAAGATCGGCCCGAATACGCTCGATGCCCACCGGCTGATCCACTGGGCGATGATCGAGGATCGCGACAAGGCCGACAAGGTCGTCAACGGCCTGTTCAAGGCGAATTTCGAAGAAGGCCGTAATGTCGGCGATCACGCTGTCCTGCTGGATGTCGCCGAGAAGGCCGGCCTCGACCGCGCCGTGACCGCTTCGCTGCTTTCGTCGGATGCCGACAAGGTTCTCGTCGTCGAGGAAATCGAATCGGCGCGGAAGATGGGCGTCAACGGCGTGCCGTTCTTCATCTTCGACCAGCAATATGCCGTCAGCGGCGCACAGACGCCCGACATTCTGGCCGGCGCGCTGCGCGATATCGCCAAGGCGAAGGCCGAAGCCCGCGCCGGGATGAACTAGCCCTTCGCCAGCTCCGCCAATTGCGTCATGATGACGGCTGCGCCCTGCAGCCGCTTTTCCGGCGTGGGCAGATCTCGGGTCAGGAACAGGCTGTGATCCGGGCGGATCTTTGCCATCGCGCCCTGCTTGCCGATATAGCCGACGAGATTTGCCGGGTTCGGGAATTCCTTGTTCCGGAACTGCACGACGATCCCCTTCGGGCCGGCGTCCAGCTTCTCGACATTGGCGATGCGGCAGAGCGATTTCACATAGACGATCTTCAGCAGATGCTGAACCTCGATCGGCATCGGGCCGAAGCGGTCGATCATCTCGGCGCCGAAGCCGTCGATCTCCTTGAGTTCGGTGATCTCGCCGAGGCGGCGGTAGAGCGCCATGCGCAGGTGCAGGTCCGGGACGTAATTGTCCGGGATCATCACCGGCGTGCCGACGGAAATCTGCGGCGACCAGCCGGTATCGGCGATCTCGTCGACGCCCTTCACTTCGGCGACGGCTTCTTCGAGCATCTGCTGATAGAGCTCGAAGCCGACTTCCTTGATATGGCCGGACTGCTCCTCGCCGAGAAGATTGCCGGCGCCTCGGATGTCGAGGTCGTGGCTGGCGAGCTGGAAGCCGGCGCCCAGCGTATCCAGCGACTGCAGCACCTTCAGGCGCCGCTCGGCAGTTGCCGTCAGCACCTTGTTGACCGGCAGCGTGAAGAGCGCGAAGGCGCGCACCTTCGACCGGCCGACGCGGCCGCGCAGCTGGTAGAGCTGGGCGAGGCCGAACATATCGGCGCGGTGGACGATCAGCGTATTGGCGGTCGGCACGTCGAGACCGGATTCGACGATGGTCGTCGACAGCAGCACATCGTAGCGGCCTTCATAGAAGGCGTTCATGATGTCTTCGAGCTCGCCTGCCGGCATCTGGCCGTGGGCGACCGCGACCTTCAGCTCCGGGACGTCGGACTGCAGGAAGGCGTGAACGTCTTCGAGATCGGCAAGACGCGGGCAGACGTAGAAGCTCTGGCCACCGCGGTAATGCTCGCGCATCAGCGTCTCGCGGATGACGAGGCTGTCGAAGGGCGAGATAAAGGTGCGCACCGCCATGCGGTCGACGGGCGGCGTGGTGATCAGCGACAGCTCGCGCACGCCGGTCATCGCCAGCTGCAGCGTGCGCGGGATCGGCGTTGCGGAGAGCGTCAGGACGTGGACGTCGCTCTTCAGCTCCTTCAGGCGTTCCTTGTGCTTGACGCCGAAATGCTGCTCTTCGTCGATGATCAGCAGGCCGAGATTGGCGAAATTGATGCCCGCGCCGAGCAGCGCATGCGTGCCGACAACGATGTCGGTCTTGCCGTCGGCGACTTCCTTCTTGGTCAGCGCCAGATCCTTGGAGCCGACGAGACGCGAGGCCTGCTGGACGCGAACCGGCAGGCCGCGGAAACGTTCGGAGAAGGTCTTGAAATGCTGGCGCGACAAGAGCGTCGTCGGGACGACCACGGCAACCTGGACACCGTTCATGGCGGCGACGAAGGCGGCGCGCAGCGCCACCTCGGTCTTGCCGAAGCCGACGTCGCCACAGACGAGGCGATCCATCGGACGGCCGGCGGCAAGATCGCCGCGGACTGCCTCAATGGCTGTGTCCTGATCCTCGGTTTCGTCATAGGGGAAACGCGCGGCGAATTCGTCGTAGAGGCCTTCAGGCGTTGTCAGTACCGGCGCGTGGCGCGTCAGGCGCTCGGCGGCGATGCGGATCAGCGCATCGGCCATGTCGAGCAGGCGCTTCTTGAGCTTGGCCTTGCGCATCTGCCAGGCGCCGCCGCCCAGCTTGTCGAGCATCGCCTCGGTGCCCTCGCCGCCATAGCGCGAGAGCAG
Source organism: Rhizobium sp. OAE497 (assembly GCF_040546565.1). NCBI lineage: Bacteria > Pseudomonadati > Pseudomonadota > Alphaproteobacteria > Hyphomicrobiales > Rhizobiaceae > Rhizobium > Rhizobium sp. OAE497. Next base: position 1,796,491 of record NZ_JBEPOA010000001.1, on the reverse strand, counting down.
ATCGATGTTTTCGACCGGCAGGAAGAGCTTGGCCTCGTCGGCATATTGCAGCTCGAGGCAGGCATGCGGGGCGCCCGCGGCCTCGATGGTCCGCAGGCCGATGAAACGGCCGATACCGTGTTCGGCGTGAACGACGATCGAGCCCTCGTCGAGGCCTGCCACTTCCGAGATGAAGTCAGCGGCGCGCTTCCGCCGCTTCGAGCGGCGCACCATGCGGTCGCCGAGGATATCCTGCTCGCCGATGACGATGAGGTCGCCGGTTTCGAAACCGGATTCGAGGCTGAAGACGGCCGATGCCGCCTCGCCCTTTGCGAGCGACACGACGTCCTTCAGAGCCTCGATCGGCTTAACGCGCTCGAGGCCGTGTTCGTTCAAGACCTGCAGCAGGCGGTCGAGCGAGCCTTCGGTCCAAGCGGTGATCAGCACCTTGGCGCCGCCTGCCCGCTTGTCGGCGATGAACTTGACGACGGCGTCGAAGACGTTGACGCGCTCGGCATTGCCGCCACCTTCGGCATTCGACCGCGCCCAGCGCTCGCCCTGGCGGGCGTCGATATTGACGACGCGGCGCGCCTCGCCCTCATGCTCGTTGAACGGCGTCATGCGGATGGCGTTGAGGGCATCCAGCGTGCCGGCGAAACTCTTGCTGTCGAGATAGAGCTGGCCTGGGGTGACCGGCTTATAAGGCGTGCCCTGCGCCATCTGGCCCTTGCTGGGCTGGCCGGAGCTCAGGCGCGCGTCATAATAATCGAGGACCAGCTTGGAGCGCTCCTCGGCGGCTTCGCGGACCGTGTGATCGGTGACCAGCTGGAAGCCCTTGAGATAGTCGAAGACCGTTTCCAGCCGCTCGTAGAAGAGCGGCAGCCAGTGTTCCATGCCGGCATAGCGGCGGCCTTCGGAAACGGCGAGATAGAGCGCATCGTCGCGGGTCGCCGCGCCGAAGGCCGAGAGATAGTTCTTGCGGAAGCGGCTGATCGTATCCGGCGTCAGCGTCACTTCGCTCATCGGGTTCAGATCGAGCGAACGGACCTGCCCCGTGGTGCGCTGGCTGGCCGGATCGAAGCTGCGGATGCTTTCCAGCGTATCGCCGAAGAAATCGAGGCGCACCGGCTCTTCCGAGCCCGGCACGAAGACATCGAGAATGCCGCCGCGCACCGCATATTCGCCGACTTCGCGCACCGTCGCGACGCGGTCGAAGCCGTTGCGCTCCAGGCGCCCGGCAATGTCGTCCATGCGCACCTGATTGCCGGGACGGGCGGAGAAGGCCAGGCTTTCGATGACCTCCTGCGGCGCCACCTTCTGCAGCATAGCATTGACCGTCACCAGAACGATCGCCGCATGCGGCTTCTTCTGGTGGGCGATCAGGCCGCTCAGCGCTGCCAGACGGCGTGCCGAGGTATCCGCGCTCGGCGAGACGCGGTCATAGGGCAGACAGTCCCAGGCGGGCAGCGTCAGGACCGGGATTTCGGGAGCGACGAAAGCAAGCATCTGCTCCAGATCGGCCATTCGCTGACCGTCGGAGAGAATATAGGCGACCGGCTTTCCGGCGCGCGCCAGTTCGGCGAGCAGCAGCGGCTCCATGCCCGCGGGCACGTTGCCGATCGTCAGCGGCTCGGAAGCGGCTGCGAGCTTCTTTGCATCAAATCCTGAAATCATTCCGGTTTCCTGGGAAGATCATCGGCCGGATAGGGAAAGTCTGGCCTGAAAGACACGATCCGTTCGAACATCGGCGTCTGAAAACGCTCCGGCACCGGCCATGTTCCCATCACCCAGCGCAGAAGATCGTTGTCCTCTTCGTTCATGATGGTTTCGAGCTCGTCAAGTTCGGCGTCTGAAAGAGTCGGAAGCTCGGATTCGGCAAACTGCCCGAAAACCAGATCCATCTCGCGCAGGCCTCGGTGCCAGCAACGGAACAAGATCCGGCGGCGGCGCGGGTCCAGCCCGGCACTCGAGAGCGTTACACCTGTCATGGCAATACCTTCCTGTTGATGCGCCTCTATAGACCCTGGAAAGCGGCTTGTCAGCCTTGCCAAGGCCCCATTCTTCATCGCATTTTGCGGCCATGCGCCCGACCATTCTCGATCCGCTGTTTTCCCCCGTTTCGGCTCTCGCAGGCGTCGGCCCGAAGATCGCCGAGTTGCTCGTCAAGCTGCTCGACCGCGAGACGCCCGATGACACCCGCATCATCGACCTCCTCTTTCACGCGCCTCATTCGTTAGTGGACCGCCGCAACCAGCCGGGGATCGCGCGGGCGCCGCAGGGCGCGATCGTGACGATCACCGCACGCGTCGACCGGCATCAGGCGCCGCCGCGCGGCAAGAGCAACATTCCCTACCGCGTCTTCCTGCATGATGAGACCGGTGAGCTCAGCCTCGTGTTCTTCCGCGGCCAGGCGGCCTGGCTGGAAAAGCAGCTGCCGCTCGACGAGGAAGTCACCGTCAGTGGCAAGGTCGACTGGTTCAACGGCCGTGCGACGATGGTGCATCCCGACTACATCGTGAAGGCCAGCGAGGCGGAGAACCTGCCGCTGGTGGAGCCGATCTATCCGTTGACGGCCGGCCTCTCGCCGAAGACGCTGCGCAAGATCATCGATGCGGCACTGCCGCGGATGCCCGAGCTGCCTGAATGGATCGACTTCCCGGTGGTACAGAAGCAAGGCCTGCCGTCGATCCGCGACAGCTTCCTGATGCTGCACGAGCCGCGCGAACCTGAAGATATCGATCCGCAGACGCCGGCCCGCCGCCGCCTTGCCTATGATGAGTTTCTGGCCGGTCAGCTGTCGCTCAGCCTTGTGCGTCAGAGGCTGCGCAAGGTCGCTGGTCAGCCCGTACATGCTACTGGAGAAATCAGCTCCAAAATATTGCAATCCCTTCCCTTTTCGCCAACCAACAGCCAGACGGAAGCGATCCGCGAGTCGCTTGCCGACATGGCGGGCGAAGATCGGATGCTACGGCTCCTGCAGGGCGATGTCGGCTCCGGCAAGACGCTGGTGGCGCTGATGACGATGGCTGCGGTCATCGAGAGCGGCGGCCAGGCGGTGCTGATGGCGCCGACCGAAATTCTGGCGCGCCAGCACTATGCGACGATCTCGAAATTCGCCGCATCCGCCGGTCTCGGCATCGAAGTGCTGACCGGGCGGACCAAGGGCCGGGAGCGCGAGGATATCCTCGAACGCATCGCCTCGGGCCAGGCACAGATCATCACCGGCACGCACGCCCTCTTTCAGGACAGCGTCAGCTACAAGAACCTGATGCTCGCGGTCGTCGACGAGCAGCATCGCTTCGGCGTTCACCAGCGCCTGCGGCTGACGGCGAAGGGCATCTCGCCGCATATGCTGGTCATGACCGCGACACCGATCCCACGCACGCTGGTTCTCGCCGCTTTCGGCGACATGGACGTCTCCAAGCTCACCGAGAAGCCCGCAGGGCGCAAGCCGATCCAGACGATCACCATCCCGAACGAGCGCACCGGCGAGATCGTCCAGCGGCTGAAGGGTGCGCTTGCCGAAGGCAAGAAGGCCTATTGGATCTGCCCGCTCGTCGAAGAGTCCGAAGAGAGCGACCTGATGTCGGCGGAGGAGCGTCATGCGACGCTGACCTCCGCGCTCGGGCCCGGCATAGGCCTTATCCACGGCCGCATGAGCGGACCGGAGAAGGATGCCGTCATGCTGGCTTTCAAGAGCGGCGAAATCCGGCTGCTGGTGGCGACGACCGTCGTCGAAGTCGGTGTCGACGTACCGGACGCGACGATCATGGTGATCGAGCATGCGGAGCGTTTCGGCCTGGCGCAGCTCCATCAGCTTCGCGGCCGCGTCGGCCGTGGCGACGAGGCCTCGACCTGCATCCTGCTCTACAAGGGACCGCTCGGTGAGACCGGCCATGCGCGGCTTTCGATCATGCGTGAAACCGAAGACGGTTTCCGTATTGCGGAAGAGGACCTGAAGCTGCGCGGCGAAGGCGAGCTTCTGGGCACCCGGCAGTCGGGCACGCCCGGGTTCAGGATTGCCAGCCTTGAGGATCATGCCGATCTCCTGGAGATCGCCCGCAAGGATGCCGCCTATCTGATCGAGCGCGATCCGGAACTGACAAGCGAGCGTGGAGAGGCAGTGCGCACCCTGCTCTATCTATTCCGGCGCGATGAGGCGATCCGCTTTCTTCATGCGGGCTGAGACCTTGGGCTTCAGCGCCGCAGGCTCGGCGCCCGGTACGACCGGCAGATATTCCGGAGTGACAAGGCCGCCCGAAACCAGAAGCTTGGCGCCGTCTTCCGCCGTCATGTCGAGCACGACGATCTTCTCGCGCGGCACGAAGATCAGGAAGCCCGCCGTCGGCACCGGCGTCGGCGGCAGGAAGACGCTGACCATGTCCTTGCCCATCGCATTGAACTTCGAGGCGATCTCGCCCTTGGCGTCGGTGGCGATGAAGACCAGCGACCAGAGGCCGGCGCTTGGATACTCGATCAGACCGACCTTCTTGAAGGAATCGCTACGCTCCTTGAGCACCGTCTCGAAGATCTGCTTCAGGCTCTTGTAGATGCTGCGCACCAGCGGAACCCTGCGCACCAGCGACTCGCTGAACTGCACTATCGTCTGACCGATAAGGTTCTTGCCGAGGAAGCCAATGATGGTGATGAAGATCATCGCGATCAGCAGGCCGGAGCCGGGAACGGCGAAATTCAGGTAGCTGTCGGGATCATAGCGCGCCGGGATATAGGGCTTCACCCAGCTGTCCGCCCAGCGAACGACCGACCATGTCAGCCATAGCGTAATGGCGATCGGGGCGCAGATGATGAGGCCCGCAAGGAAGTTGTTTCTGATGCGCGTGGCAATCGGTAGGCGGGGAAGCTTGTTGGTCATCGCTCGCGATGAACTCCCTTGAGTCTATCAGCCTTCGTGATCAGGCGCTCCCCCGTACCTTCGTAACGAAGCTGCCAGAATTCGGTTCCCCGGACAAGCCTTGTCCGGGGATTTCAGGCTTCACTCCACCGTGACCGACTTGGCGAGATTGCGCGGCTGGTCGACATCCGTGCCCATGAAGACGGCCGTGTGATAGGCGAGCAGCTGGATCGGCAGCGAGAAGATCATCGGGGCGATGATTTCATCGACATTCGGCAGCGTGATCGTCGCCATGGTCGGCAGCTTGGAGGCGCCGGCACCCGCTTCGTCGGTGATGAAGATGATGCGGCCGCCGCGGGCAGCGACTTCCTGCATGTTGGAAACGGTCTTTTCGAAGAAGCGGTCATAGGGCGCGATGACGATGACAGGCATGTTCTCGTCGATCAGCGCGATCGGGCCGTGCTTCAGCTCGCCGGCAGCATAGCCTTCGGCGTGGATATAGGAGATTTCCTTGAGCTTCAGCGCGCCTTCCATGGCAAGCGGGAAGCTGGTACCGCGGCCGAGATACAGGACATCGCGGCACTTGGACAGCTCGCGCGACAGGCTTTCCATCTGCGGCTGGATGAGATTCAGCACGCGGCTCATGATGCGCGGCATTTCCGAGAGATGCTTGACCAGAACCTTCTCGTCCTTGGCACTCAGCACGCCGCGGGCCTTGGCGGCACCGAGCGCCAGAGAAGCCAGCACGGCGAGCTGGCAGGTGAAGGCCTTGGTGGAGGCAACGCCGATCTCGGGACCGGCCATGATCGGGAAGACGGCATCGGATTCGCGGGCGATGGTCGACTCGCGCACATTGACGACGGCGCCGATCTTCAGGCCGTTGTCCTTGCAGTAGCGCAGTGAGGCCAGCGTATCGGCGGTTTCGCCTGATTGAGAGATGAAGAGCGCGGCCTGCGTCGGCTGCAGCGGCATCTCGCGGTAGCGGAACTCGGAGGCGACGTCGATTTCGACGGGCAGGCGCGCATAGCGCTCGAACCAGTACTTGCCGACGAGACCGGCAAGATAGGCCGTGCCGCAGGCGGAGATCGCCAGGCTGCTGACCGACTTGAAATCGATCCCGGCGGCATTGGCGCCGATCGTGTTCTCGGCGAAGTTCACATAGTGGCTGAGCGCATGGGAGATGACCTCCGGCTGCTCGTAGATTTCCTTTTCCATGAAGTGGCGATGATTGCCCTTGTCGACGACATAGGCCGTCGCCTGGGAAATCTGCTTCTGGCGCTTCACGACATTGCCGTTGAAATCGACGATCGTCGCGCCTTCGCGGGTGATGATCGCGCAGTCGCCGTCGACGAGATAGGTGATTTCGTTGGTGAAGGGCGAGAGCGCAATGGCATCCGAGCCGAGGAACATCTCGTGTTTGCCGTAGCCGATGGCGAGCGGCGGGCCGGAGCGCGCGGCCATGATCGTGCCCGGATGATCCTTCAGCATCACCGCCAGCGCGTAGGCGCCGGTGACGCGGTTCAGCATTTTCAGCATCGCCGCCTGCGGCTGCAGGCCTTCGCGCAGATACTTCGCCATCAGGTGGGCGATGACTTCGGTATCGGTCTGGCTTTCGAAGACCGAGCCTTCGGCGGTCAGGTGATCGCGGATTTCCGAGAAGTTTTCGATGATGCCGTTATGGACGACGGCGACGCCTTCGACGAAATGCGGGTGGGCGTTGGTTTCGTTCGGAACGCCATGCGTTGCCCAACGAGTGTGGGCGATACCGGTCGTGCCCGGCAGCGGCTCCGAATCAAGGCGCTTCTCGAGATTGAAGAGCTTCCCCTCGGCGCGGCGGCGATCCATGACGCCGTCATGGACGGTCGCGACACCGGCGGAATCATAACCCCGGTATTCCAGGCGCTTCAGCGCATCGACCAAACGCCCGGCAACCGGCTTGCTACCGACGATCCCAACGATACCACACATGAAATAATCCCCAACCGCTTCGAAATAGTGACGCCACTCCTAGCAATTTATTCTTATTTCTCAATCGGCCAGGCGGTCACTTTGGATTTCGGGCCGTAACTCAGCCCTTGGCCTTCTTCTGAGCCTTGATTGCCAGGGCGCGCTCGCGCAGCAGCTTGGCACGGTCAGGCTTTATTTCCTGTCGCGCGCGGCCGAATGCGAGGGCATCGCCGGGAACATCATCGGTGATGACGCTGCCGGACGCAATGTATGCGCCATCCCCAATCTGGACAGGAGCGACCAGCGAACTGTTCGACCCAATGAAGGCGTTGGCACCGATTCTGGTCTCGTGCTTGTTCACCCCGTCGTAATTGCAGGTGATCGTCCCTGCCCCGATATTGGTGTGCGCACCGACCACGGCGTCGCCGATATAGGTCAGATGGTTGACCTTGGCGCCCTCCGCGATCTTGCCGTTCTTCACCTCGCAGAAATTGCCGACCTTAGATCCCGCGCCGAGATCGGCACCGGGGCGCAGGCGGGCGAACGGGCCGACGGTGGCGCCGGCGCTGACATGGGCGCCCTCGATATGCGAGAAGGCATGGATGACGGCGCCGCGGTCGATCGTCACGCCGGGGCCGAAGACGACATTCGGCTCGATCAGCGCATCCTGGCCGATGACGGTGTCGTGCGACAGGAACACCGTTTCCGGCGCGACCATCGAAACGCCAGAGATCATCAGCTCGTGGCGGCGGCGCTCCTGCCAGAGGCGTTCGATATTGGCGAGCTCGGCGCGGTTGTTGCAGCCGGTCATTTCGACCTCCGGCGCATCGACCGCCGTGACAAGGCCGCCGAGCGAGCGGGCGATCTCGACGAGATCGGTCAGATAATATTCGCCCTTGGCATTGCTGTTGCCGATGCGGGCGAGCAGATCGAGCGCCTTGCGGCCGTTGATCGCCATCAGGCCGCTGTTACACCATTTGACGGCGCGCTCGGCATCCGTCGCATCCTTCTCCTCGCGGATGGCGATCAGCTCGCCATCCTTGACGAGCAGACGGCCGTAGCCGGTGGGCTTTTCGGTATGGAAGCCGATCACGACGATGTCGCTGCCGTCGGCCAACCCCTGACGCGCTGCCTTCAGCGGCCCATCGGTCTGCAGCGGCACATCACCATAGGTGACGAGGATGTCGTCATAGCCGCGGGCGATCGCCTCGCGGGCGGCGAGCACCGCATGGCCGGTGCCAAGCCGCTCATTCTGCAGATGCGTCTCGACGGCGACGCCGCCGATCGCGGCTGCCTTTGCGACCTCATCGGCATCACGGCCGACGACGAGCGCAACCGACGAAATACCCGCCTTCGAGACCGCATCGACTACATGCGCGATCATTGGCCGGTTGGCGACCGGATGCAGAACCTTCGACTTCGAAGACTTCATGCGGGTGCTGTCGCCGGCGGCGAGAATGACGGCAAGGCAGGTGCGTTCCATGTACAGGCTCCGGGAATCCATTATTCGACGCTTTGCTGTGACATAGCAGCAAGGCGAAGCGGCGACAAAGATGAAAAATCGGCTTACGCCGCTAGGCCGAGACGCGGCTGATCGTCAGGAAGGCTTCATGGACGTGGTCGCGCCCGTCGATGATCACGTCTTCCATCGCCTTGCGGGTAGCGGCGACATCACCGGCGGCGATCATATCGACGATGCGCATATGGGTGTCGGCGATATTGGAAAAACCATTCTGAGATGGTGGCGTGCTGATGCGGAACATGCCGACAAGTGCGGCCTCGATCAGGCTGCCGAGCGTCCTCATGAAGGGATTGTGCGAGGCATCGGCGACCGCCAGGTGAAAGCGAAGGTCGGCGAGCGCCAGGCTTTCTGTCGTGTGCCCAGGCTCGGCCATGACAAGCGCCAGTTCACGCAGGTGAGCGATGTCGTCACCAGTGGCGCGCTCGGCAACGAGGCCAGCGGCGAAGGGCTCGAACGCCAGGCGGATATCGTAGAGCTGCAGCAGGAACTCTTCGGTGACGCCATTGTCGAAATGCCAGGCGATGATCTCGCTGTCGAACATGTTCCAGAGGTTCTTCTCCGTCACACGCGTGCCGACGCGGGCCTTGGCGACGACCATGCCCTTGGCGGCCAGCGTCTTCATCGTTTCGCGAAGAACGGTGCGCGAGACCTTGAACCGCTGGGCGAGCTCCGCGTCGCCGGGCAGAATGGAGCCGACCGGATAGGTTCCGGCGACCATGGCCCTGCCAAGCTCGTCCACGACCTGTGCGTGGCTCGTCCGCGTTTTCCGTCCCGCCTTGCGGGTATCAAGCATTCTGCTGCGCAAGCAACACGTCCTCCGTCAGGCATACCTCTTGTTCAGGCTGGAAAGGAACAGAATGGCCTTCTGCATCAGGATGAATGCGAAGAGCAGAAGCCCGATCAAGATCTTCGTCCACCAGCTCGACAGGGTCCCGTCGAAGGTGATGTATGTCTGAATGAGCCCCTGTATCAGGAGACCGATAAAGGTTCCCGCTACGAATCCTGCACCCCCAGTCAGCAGCGTCCCTCCGATGACGACCGCTGCGATGGCGTCGAGCTCGACGCCCACCGCTGCAAGGGAATAACCGGCCGACGTATAGAGAGAAAAAACGATTCCGGATAGGCCCGCCAGAAAGCCCGAAAGCGCATAGATCTGGATGGTGGTCTTGGCCACCGGAACGCCCATCAACTCTGCCGTTTGAACCCCGCCGCCAAGCGCGTAGACGTTGGTGCCGAAGCGGGTGCGGTGGGCGAGGAAGATGCCTGCCGCAAAGACGATCAGCATAATGGCGCCGATCAGCGTCAAACGCCCGCCGCCCGGCAGGCGGTAATAGATGCCGGTCAGCGTCGTGTAGTATTCGTGCTCGATCGGAATGCTGTCGATCGACAGCACGTAGGACATGCCGCGGGCCAGGAACATGCCAGCGAGCGTGACGATGAAGGGCGGCATCTTCAGGTAATGGATGACCGCGCCCATCAGGCCGCCAAAGGCGGTGGTGATGACGAGCACCATGGCGAAGGCAACGAGCGGATGAACGGTCGTGTCACGCAGGACGACGGCGAGGAAGACGCCGGTGAAGGCGATCACCGAACCGATCGATAGATCGATGCCGCCCGAGATGATGACGAAGGTCATGCCGACGGCGGCGATGCCGAGGAAAGCGTTGTCGGTCAGAAGATTACCGGCGACGCGGGTCGACAGCATGTTCGGATATTGCAGCGCGCAGGCCGCATAGGACAGGATGAAGATGACGATCGTGGCGAGCAGAGGCAGGTAACGGGAATTCATTTCGGCTGCTCCACGCGCACGCCCGCACTCTCCGCCGGCTTGCGGCTGAAGAAGGCAGCTGCCGATTGCAGCGCCGGCGACTGGATGATGAGAATGACGAGAATGATGATCGCCTTGATGATCAGGTTGAACTCCGGCGGAAAGCCGGAAAGCAGGATACCTGTATTGACCGCCTGAATGATCATCGCGCCGATCAGCGACCCCAGGATGCTGAAGCGGCCGCCGAGCAGCGAATTGCCGCCGACGACCACCGCCAGAATGGCGTCGAGCTCCAGCCACAGACCGGCATTGTTGGCATCGGCGCCCTTGATGTCGGCGGCGACGATGATGCCGGCGATCGCGGCGCATAGCGCGCTCAGCATATAGACGGCCATCAAAAGCACGGGGGTACGAACCCCCGAGAGCGTGCTGGCGCGTCTGTTGATGCCGACGGCCTCGACCAGCATGCCAAGCGCTGTTCGGCGCACCAGCAGGATGACGATCGCGCCGACGAGCAGCCAGATGACGACCGGCATCGGCAGATAGGCGAAGGAGCCGCTGCCGAAGAAGATCAGGCCTGGATCGTTGAAGGTCATGATCACGCCTTCGGTGATCAGCTGCGCGATGCCGCGCCCGGCGACCATCAGCACCAGCGTGGCGATGATCGGCTGGATGTTGAGGATGGCGACGAGGAAGCCGTTCCAGACACCACAGAGCAAACCGACCGCAAGCGTGACGACAAGCGTGTAGGCTAGCGAATTGCCCGAAACGATCGACGAGGCCGCGACCGCGCCGCAGATGGCAATGACGGCGCCGACCGAGAGGTCGATGCCCTTCGTGGCGATGACGAGCGTCATGCCGATCGCCAGCAGCGCCACGGGCGCGCCGCGGTTCAGCACGTCAATGAGGCTGCCGTAGAGCCGGTCATTTTGAACAACGACGTTAAAAAATTGCGGGAACATGATGAAATTCAATGAAAGAATGACAACAAGCGCAATCAATTGCGGCGCCAGGCGGATGGCGAGCGCCTTAAGAGAGGAACTCATGCATCCTCCGTCTTCTTCTCGGCCGCGGCGATGGCATCGACGATGCCCGAGGCGGTAATGCTATTGCCTGAAAGCTCAGCGATATGCTCGCGGTCACGAAGTACGATGACACGTGAACTATAGGCGACAAGCTCTTCTAATTCCGACGAAATCACCACCAGCGACATGCCCTTGGCACAGAGCTCCTCGATCAGCCGGATGATCTCGGCATGCGCCCCGACATCGATGCCGCGGGTCGGTTCATCAAGGATCAGGAAGTCTGGATTGGTGGCGAGCCAGCGGGCCAGGATGGCCTTCTGCTGATTGCCGCCCGATAAGAGCCGGATCGGCTTCTCGCGGTCGGTGGTGCGGATATCCAGCGCCTTGATGTACTGGTCGGCCAGGGCGTTCTGTTCGCTGCGGGAGAGCGGCCTTGCCCAGCCGCGGCGGGCCTGCAGCGCCAGCGCGATATTCTCGCGGATCGAGAGATCGCCGATGATACCGTCGGTCTTGCGGTCCTCCGGGCAGAAGCCGAAGCCCTGGCGGATTGCGGCCCGCGGGCTGTTGAGCGCAACGGGCTTGCCGTCGATCTCCGCCTTGCCGCTATCGGCATTCTCGATGCCGAAGAGCAGTTCGGCCGTCTCCGTGCGCCCGGAACCCAGGAGGCCGGCGACACCGACGACTTCGCCGACGCGGACTTCGAGATCGAAGGGCTTCACCTTGCCGCGCTTGCCATAGCCTTCGAAGCGGTACTTCACCACGCCGGCCTCGGTGCTGCGTTCCTTGGCCGCTTCCTCGGCATGGGCGAGCTCGCGGCCGAGCATCATGGCAATAAGGCCCTGTCGCGGCAGCTCGGCGGTGTCGCGCGTGCCGACAAGGCGGCCGTTGCGCAGCACCGTTATGCGGTCGCTGATCTCATAGACCTGCTCAAGGAAGTGTGTAATGAAAACAATGCCTAGCCCCCTCTCTTTCAAGCTTTTGATGATACCGAAGAGCATCGCCACTTCCTGCGTATCGAGGCTGGCGGTGGGCTCGTCGAGGATCAGGACCTTGCCGGAGAGATCCACGGCCCGGGCGATGGCGATGACCTGCTGCACGGCGACCGAGAAGCGGTCGAGCTGTGCGGTCACATCTATCGTCAGCCCATATTGGGCGAGCAGCTCGCGCGCCTGCCGGTTCATGGTGCGGATGTCGACCACGCCGAAGCGCCGCGGCTGGCGGCCAAGGAACAGGTTCTCGGCAACGCTGAGATTGGGAAGGAGGTTGACCTCCTGGTACACGGTGCCGATGCCAAGCCGCTGGGCGGCGAGCGTATCGTTCGGATCGATGTCACCGCCATCGAGCGTCAGGCCGCCGCCGTCACGGCGATAGGCGCCCGTCATGCATTTGATGAGTGTCGATTTGCCTGCTCCGTTTTCGCCGAGCAGCGCATGCACTTCGCCCTTGCGCAGAGTGAAATCCACCTTGTCCAGCGCGACTGCGCCGGGGAAGAATTTCGATATGCCTGATGCGACGAGGACGTTCTCGAAATCGTGAATCATGGTCCGGCCGTTTCCTGATATGCACCCCGTCATGCCGTTGCAAATGCGGGACATGACGTCCCGCACGCAGAGGCAGTCCCGCACCGGTCCATGATGGGCCGGTGCGGTTCCAGCGTCAAATCAGTAGCCCTGACCCTTCTTCTCCTCGTAGACCTTCATCGGATCGTCGGCCTGCGTGTAGAGCTTGGATTCCGTCTGGATCCACTTCGGCGGTGCCTTCTTGTCCTTCAGATACGCATCGAGCGCATCGAAGGCCGGACCGGCCATGTTCGGCGTCAGCTCGACTGTGGCGTTCGCCTCGCCGTCAGCCATCGCCTTGAAGAGATCGGGAACGGAGTCGATCGAGATCGTCAGGATGTCCTTGCCCGGCTTCAAGCCGGCTTCCTTGATCGCCTGGATGGCGCCGACGGCCATGTCGTCGTTATGGGCGTAGAGGGCGCAGATATCCTTGCCGCCGTTCTCCGCCTTCAGGAAGCTTTCCATGACTTCCTTGCCCTTGGCGCGGGTGAAGTCGCCGGTCTGGCTGCGGACGATCTTCAAGTTGTCATGGCCCTTGATGGCTTCCTCGAAGCCCTTCTTGCGGGCGATGGCCGGCGAAGAACCCGTCGTGCCCTGAAGCTCGACGATGTTGCACTTCTTGTCGCCGACGGTCTTGACCAGCCAGTCGCCGGCAACCTTGCCTTCATGGACCTGATCCGAGGTCACGGCGGTGAGATAGAGATCTTCAGGCGCCTTGATCGTGCGGTCGAGCAGGATGACCGGGATATCGGCTTCCTTGGCTTCCTTCAGGACGGCATCCCAGCCGGTTTCGACAACAGGTGCGAGCAGGATGGCATTGACGCCCTGGGCGATGAAGGAGCGGATCGCCTTGATCTGGTTTTCCTGCTTCTGCTGAGCATCGGAGAACTTGAGATCGATGCCGCGCTTCTCGGCCTGCTGCTTGGTCACGGTCGTTTCGGCAGCGCGCCAGCCCGATTCCGAGCCGATCTGCGAAAAGCCGACAACGAGACCGGCGGCCTGGGCCGAACCGAACATGCAGGCAGCCAGAATCGTGGCACTCAAGAGTGCAGTTTTCAGTTTCATGATTGTCTCTCCCAAAAGGCCGCCTCCTCGCGGCACGAGAGTCAAAAAATCATATAGTATTACTTTTGTAAATCGTAATTCTAGCATGCAGTGCAGCAAAAAAGGCGCCCCCTTCGGAGCGCCTTTCGCAATCGCAAAAGTTGCGGCCGGATATTATTGCGGCAGCTTGTCGTCGACGCCTTCGACGTAGAAGTTCATGCCGAGCAGCGTGCCGTCATCAGCCTTCTCGCCGGCCTTCAGCCAGGGCGTACCGTCCTGCTTGTTGATCGGGCCGGTGAAGGGATGCAGTTCGCCGGACTTGATCTTGGCTTCGGTATCCTGCGCCATCTTCTTCACGTCGTCAGGCATGTTGGTGTAGTCGGCCATCTTCAAGATGCCGTCCTTCAGGCCATCCCAGCTCTGCTCGGACTTCCAGGTGCCGTCGAGCAGCGCGTGAACGCGCTTGGAGTAGTAGTTGCCCCAGGTGTCGACGATCGCCGTCAGCTGTGCCTTCGGGCCGGCTGCGATCATGTCGGAGGCCTGACCGAAAGCGTGAATGCCGCGCTCTTCGGCAACCTGCATCGGCGCGGTCGTGTCGGTGTGCTGCGTCAGGACGTCGACGCCCTGGTCGATCATCGCCTTGGCGGCATCGGCTTCCTTGCCCGGGTCGAACCAGGTGTTGACCCAGATGACCTTCAGCTTGAAGCTCGGGTCGACGGACTTGGCGCCCTGCTCGAAGGAGTTGATGCCCATCACGACTTCAGGAATCGGGAAGGAGGCGATGTAGGCAGCACCGTGGTTCTTCGAGGTCTTGGCAGCGATCTGGCCGAGGATGTAGCGGCCTTCGTAGAAGCGCGAGTTGTAGGTCGCGAGATTCGGGCCGGTCTTGTAGCCGGTGCCATGCTCGAACTTCACGTTCGGGAACTTGGCGGCAACCTTGACGGTCGCATCCATGAAGCCGAAGGAGGTGGTGAAGATCAGCTTGCAGCCGGAGCGGGCGAGACGCTCGATGGCGCGCTCGGCGTCCGGGCCTTCCGGCACGTTTTCGAGGTAAGGCGTTTCGATCTTGTCGCCGAATTCCTTCTGGATCTGCTGGCGGCCGAGATCGTGTGCCTGCGAGTAGCCGCCGTCGGTGTGCGAACCGACATAGACGAAGCAGATCTTGGTCTTGTCCGCCGCCTGAGCGGAACCGACGCTGATCAGCGCGGCAGCCGATGCGGCGAGTGCGAGTGCTATTTTCTTCATGGTGACCCCTGTTGGTTTTGAAGAGATTTCCGGAAACCCGTCTGATTTTTTCTTCTATCGCTCCGGTACGAAGGCTTTTCCAAGCGACGCGGGCGTATTGATCAACGTCGTGCGCCGATTATGAGAAATGATGATGAGAACCACAATAGTGGCCGCATAGGGCAGCATCGACAGGAACTGTGCAGGAATGCCGATGCCGAAGGCCTGGGCATGCAGCTGCAGGATGGTGACGGCGCCGAACAGATAGCCGCCGGCGAAGACACGCAGCGGACGCCAGGAGGCGAAGACGACGAGTGCCAGCGTGATCCAGCCGCGGCCCGACGACATGTTCTCCACCCATTGCGGCGTATAGACGAGCGACAGCTGCGCGCCGGCAAGACCGGCGCAGGCGCCGCCGAAGATGACGGCGAGGTAGCGCGTGCGGATAACGTTGATGCCGAGCGCATGGGCCGAGGCGTGATTGTCGCCGATGGCGCGCAGCTTGAGCCCGGCGCGGCTGCGGAACAGGAACCAGCTGACGCCGACCAAGAGCGCGATCGACAGGTAGAAGGTCAGGTCCTGGCGGAACAGCACCGAGCCGATCACCGGAATATCCGACAGGAACGGGAAGACGATCGGGCTCAGCCGAATGCCGGGAACGCTGACGAAGGATTCGCCGAGCATGCCTGACACGCCGAGGCCGAGAATGGTGAGCGCCAGCCCCGTCGCCACCTGGTTTGCGACCAGCGTCAGCGTCAGGAAGCCGAAGAGCAGCGAAAACAGCGCGCCCGCTGCGATACCGCAGATCAGGCCGACATAGGGAGAGCCGCTCATCTGCGCACCGGCGAAGGCAGCGACGGCGCCCATGATCATCATGCCCTCGACACCGAGGTTGAGGACGCCAGAACGCTCGGCCACGAGTTCGCCCAGTGCGGCGATGACGAGCGGCGTGGAGGCGGTGATGACCGTCAGCAGGATTGCTTCGAAGATGCTCATGCCGCGCCTCCCCGAACCCGCGACCAGATGATGCGGATCTTGTAGTAGATGAGCGTGTCGCAGGAGAGCACGAAGAACAGCAGCAGGCCCTGGAAGACGCGCGTAACCTTGTCCGAGACGCCGATCGACAGCTGCGCTGCCTCGCCGCCGAGATAGGTCAGCGCCAGCACCAGGCCGGAGAGGACGATGCCGAGCGGATTGAGGCGACCGAGGAAGGCGACGATGATCGCCGTAAAGCCGTAGCCCGGCGAGATCGCCGGCTGCAGGTGGCCGATCGAACCGGAGACTTCGGAAATGCCCGCGAGACCTGCCAGAGCGCCCGAAAACAGGAAGCCGAACCAGATCATCCGCTTCGAGGAGAAGCCGGCGAAGCGCCCTGCCCGCTCCGACTGGCCGAGGACGACAATCTCGAAGCCCTTCAGCGTGTATTTCATCATGAACCAGACGAGGATCGCGGCAACGATCGCGAAGATGAAGGCCCAATGCGCGCGGCCGGACTCTTCCCAGATCGCCGGAAGCGTCGCGTCAGGCGGAAAGCCGACGCTTTCAGGGAAATTGAAGCCCTGCGGATTGCGCCAACGGCCGCGGATCAACCAGTCGAGAAAGAGCTGGGCGATATAGACCAGCATCAGCGACGTCAGGATCTCGTTGGTGTTGAAATGCGCCTTGAGCAGCGCCGGGATTGCTGCAAACAGCGCCCCGCCGATCGCGCCCATGATCAGCATCAGCGGCAGCACCATCGGCGAATGCCATTCGGTGAAGACGATCGGCAGGATCGAACCGGTGATCGCGCCAACCGTGAACTGGCCTTCGGCGCCGATGTTCCAGTTGTTGGAGCGGTAACAGACCGAAAGACCGACGGCGATCAGGATCAGCGGTGCGGCCTTGATCGCCAGCTCGTGCAGCGACCAGACTTCGAGCAGCGGCTCGATGAAGAAGGCGTCGAGCGCCTCGATCGGGTCCTTGCCGAGAATGACGAACATGATGGCGCCGGCAATCAGCGTCAGGGCCAGCGCGAGCAGCGGCGAGACGAAGGCATAGAGCTTCGAGACCTGCGGACGCTTTTCGAGTTCAATGCGCATGTCCGGCCTCCGCAGCGGGCTTGCTTTCATGCAGGCCGCCCATGAGCAGGCCGATCTTTTCGCGGGTCAGCTCGCCCGACGGGAATGGCGGCGACAGACGCCCTTCGGAGATGACGGCGATCTCGGTCGCGACTTCGAAGATCTCGTCGAGATCCTGGCTGATGACGACGACGGCGGAACCGGAGCGGGCCAGATCGACGAGCGCCTGACGGATGCGGCTTGCCGCACCGGCATCGACACCCCAGGTCGGCTGGTTGACGACGAGGACGGCCGGCTGGCGATCGAGTTCGCGGCCGACGATGAACTTCTGCAGGTTACCGCCCGACAGCGATCCGGCTGTCGGATCGTCGCCGCTCTTGCGGACATCCATGGCTTCGGAGATGCGCCGCGCGGCGGCCTTGACCGCGCCGTGCTTGATGACACCGAGGAAGCCGCCGCCAAGGAAGGACTTGCGATCCGACTGGCTGCGCGCCAGCACCAGATTGTCAGAGAGCTTCATGGCCGAGACGGCGGCGTGGCCGTGGCGTTCTTCCGGGACGAAACCGGCGCCGAGAAGACGGCGAGCGGTGATGCCGAGCGTACCGACCGGTTTTGCGCGGATCATCACCGCGTTCGGCTCGGCAACGGGATATTCGCCGGAGAGCGCATCGAAGAGTTCGCTTTGGCCATTGCCGGCGACGCCGGCGATCGCCAGGATTTCGCCTGAGCGGACAGCCAACGAGACGTCCTTGAGCGGCATGGCGAAGGGAGTACGCGCAGAGACCGAAAGGCCGGTTACCGCGAGCTGGACTTCACCCTTGTTGCCGCGGTCGGGATGGGTGACGGCCGCGACATCGCTGCCGACCATCATGCGGGCCAGCGACGCCGGGGTTTCCTGCTTCGGATCGCAGGCGCCGGTCACCTTGCCGTGGCGAAGAACGGTGGCGCGGTCGCAGATGCGCTGCACCTCCTCGAGTCGGTGGCTGATATAGAGAACGGAGCGGCCCTCGGCCTTCAGCTTGAAGAGTGTCTCGAACAGCTTGTCGGCTTCCTGCGGCGTCAGCACCGAAGTCGGCTCGTCGAGGATGATCAGCTTCGGGTTCTGCAGCAGGGCGCGGACGATCTCGATGCGCTGGCGTTCGCCGACCGAAAGGTCGGCCACATGCGCATGCGGGTCGAGCGGCAGACCGTAGGCGCGCGACAGCGTGCGTGCCTCTTCGGCGATCTTGCCGATCGGAATGGTGTCAGCGAGCGAGAGAGCGATATTTTCGGCAACGGTCAGCGCTTCGAACAGCGAGAAGTGCTGGAAGACCATGCCGACGCCGAGATTGCGGGCCTCGCCGGGGGAGCCGATGGTGACGGGCTTGCCTTCCCAGAGGATGTGACCAGCCGTCGGCTCCAGCACGCCGAACAGCATTTTCACCAGGGTCGATTTTCCCGCACCGTTTTCTCCAAGCAGAGCATGGATTTCGCCGGGGGCTATATCGAGGTCGATTTCATTGCAGGCAGCAAAGCTGCCGAAATGCTTGGTCAGCTTCTGGACCGACAGTAACGCACCCGACGACGGCGCATTGGATGACGACACGTTCCCCTCATTTCTCTCTGCCGATCCGTCCTTTTTCACGGAATCTCTATGGGATCAGCAGCGTAGTTCCAGTCGTTTTTCTTGCTTCCAGATCCGTGTGAGCCCGTCCCACCTCACGTAGCGGATATGTTTGATTGATATTGATACGCACTTTGTTGCTCAGCACAACAGCAAATAGCGCGTTTGCACAATCCTTAAGCTCTTGCGGTGTCGCAATGTAGCTGAAGAGCTTCGGCCGGGTGGCAAAGAGCGAGCCGCGCTGGGCGAGTGCGGCAAGCGTGAAATTCTCAATGCCGCCAGAGGATTGACCGAAGGAGGCAAAGAGACCGCGCGGCTTCAGGCAGTCGAGCGAGTGCGGGAAGGTGTCGCGGCCGATGGAGTCGTAGACGACATCGACGCCCTTGCCGCCGGTGATTTCCTTCACCCTGTCGACGAAGTTTTCGGTCCTGTAGTTGATGACGTGATCGTAACCGTGCTCGAGCGCCAGCTTGACCTTGTCGTCCGATCCCGCCGTACCGATGACGGTAGCGCCGAGCGCCCTCGCCCACTGACCGGCGATCAGGCCGACGCCGCCGGCAGCGGCGTGGAACAGCAGAACGGTTTCCGGCCCGACCTTCAAGGTGCGGTTCAGCAGATACTCGGCCGTCATGCCCTTGAGCATCATCGCCGCTGCAGTCTCGAGGCTGATGCCGTCGGGCACCTTGACCAGATGCTTGGTGTCGATGTTGCGCTCGACGCTATAGGCGCCATCGGCGCTGGCATAGGCAACCCGGTCACCGACGGCAAAGCCGGTCACGCCCGGGCCGACAGCGATGATGGTGCCGGAGGCTTCCTTGCCGGTGACGAAGGGCAGATGCGGCGCCTTGTAGGTGCCGTCGCGGAAATAGACGTCGATGAAGTTCAGGCCGATCGCAGCATGCTTCAGCTGCACCTCGCCGGCGCCGGGCGGCGGCAGATCGACATCCACATAGTCAAGAACCTCCGGGCCGCCATTGCGGGTGAATGCGACTGCCTGCGTCTTTGCCATTGCGCCTGTCCTATTCGCTCTTTCCAAGCGCCGGGAAGAACTGCAGCACGGCGCCGATGCAGTAGAGATAGATACCGCTGATGATGAAGAGGACAACCGCCCAATGCGGCATGTCGAAATGCATCAGTAGCGAATAGATGCCGAGCGCCGACCAGAGAAAGAAGACGCCGAGATTGAGCGGCCGCAGGCGCTTGACGCGGACCGGATGCAGGAAATTGATCGGCAGGAACGTCAGGAATACCGAGACCGTGACGACGATCATCGCGGTCATGGCGCTCGCATCCATGACGAAGAGCGTGAAGACGATCATGTTCCAAACGACGGGGAAGCCCGAGAAGAAGTATTCCTCGGTCTTCATACCCATATCGGCATAATAGATGGCGCTCGAGACGACGATCATGCCGGCGGCGGCAAAAGACCAGGGCTCGCCGATCATGCCACTCTGATAGAGCGCGAAGGCTGGTAGCAGCACGTAGGTGACATAGTCGATGATGTTGTCGAGCGTGTCGCCCGACCAGTTCGGCAGCACTTCCTTGACCCGCACCTTGCGGGCGATCGGGCCGTCGATGCCGTCGACGAGGAGCGCCAGGCCCAGCCACCAGAACATGTCGATGAAACGATGCTCGGCGGCGGCCACAACGCCGAGGAAGGCCAGAAAGGAGCCGGAAGCCGTCAGAATATGGACGGAAAAGGCGCGCATCTCCGCGTAGGGTACGCGCTTGTAATTGAAAATCTTCATGTTTCCCCGTAGCGCCTGCCGCCCCCTGATACTCCCGGGCGCGTTTTGGCCCTAATATGCATCCTTTGCCCCGCTCCGCCAGATCAAAAGCGAAAACAGCCCACAGAGCATTGAATCATGAGAATGACATGCATATTTCGCAGCTGGCACGCGGCAGAGAATGGATTGCCTTTAATTTGCGGTGGTTTTGTAATATCAGCCTCGCAATAGAACTTTCGTGCGATGAATACGGGATCCGATACCGAAATGAACGCCCCTGCAAAGACCGAAGATTTCGCCTCCTCCATTCCGGCAAACGTCTATGCCGAAACGGTGCTGAGCGTGACCCATTATACCGACCGGCTCTTCCGCTTCACGATGACCCGGCCGCAGGGCTTCCGTTTCCGCTCGGGCGAGTTCGCGATGATCGGCCTGATGGTCGAGGGCAAGCCGGTATTCCGCGCCTATTCGATCGCAAGCCCGGCCTGGGCCGAAGAGCTCGAATTCTTCTCGATCAAGGTTCCCGATGGCCCGCTGACCTCACATCTGCAGGGCATCAAGCCGGGCGATCAGGTGCTGATGCGCAAGAAGCCGACCGGCACGCTGGTCCTCGACGCGCTGACCCCCGGCAAACGCCTCTACATGTTTTCGACCGGCACCGGCATTGCACCCTTCGCGAGCCTGATCCGCGATCCCGAGACCTATGAGAAGTTCGAGGAAGTCATCCTCACGCATACGACCCGCGACGTCGCGGAGCTGAAATACGGCTTCGACCTTATCGATGAAATCCGCAACGACGAACTGCTGAGCGAAATCGTCGGCGACAAGCTGCGCCACTATGCGACCGTGACCCGCGAGGATTTCGAGCGCACCGGCCGCATCACCGACCTTATCGAGTCCGGCAAGCTGTTCACCGATCTCGGCATCCCGCCGATCGATCCGGCGATCGACCGCGGCATGATCTGCGGCTCCTCGGCCATGCTGAAGGACACCAAGGAACTGCTCGAAAAGGCGGGCCTGGAAGAAGGCGCCAACAGCAAGCCGGCCGAGTTCGTCATCGAACGCGCCTTTGTCGGCTGATCGTTCCAGACAATCCGATTGCAAACGGCTCCGGAAACGGGGCCGTTTTCATTTCTGGCTGAGATAGTCGATGAGTACGGTCATCGTGTCACGGGCGGCGTCAGTGCGTCCCTCGCGGATCGCCTCGATCGTTGCGACATGCAGCGCGATCGAGCGCTCCATGCGGGACGGGTTTGCGGTCGAGTACCAGATGCGGCGCGAATGGGTCTGTACCGGGCCGAGCGCCGCCGTGATGAACTGGTTCGGGCAGGCCTCTTCCAGCACTTCGTCGAACGCCTTGTCGGCGGCGAAGAAGGCGGCGAGATCGCCGCTGTCGGCGCAGGCCCGCATGGCGTTCTCGCAGCCGGCCAGCGCCTCGCGCTGATCCTCGTTCGCGTGTTCGGCAACGAGGGCCGCGGCAATCGGCTCCAGCTCGCGGCGCACCTGCATGACGCTGGCGTGGTCGTCAGGGCCGATCTCGGCAATCTGCAGGCCGACGCGCGGGCGCACGATGATCAGGCCCTGCCAGGCGAGCTTCTGGATCGCCTCGCGCACCGGCGTGCGGCCGTGGCCGGTCATGTCGATCAGCTGGCGCTCCGTCACCATGGCACCGGGCTTCACAGCGAGCGTCACGATCGCATGTTCAAGCGCCAGGTAGGATTGGTGACTTTGCGAGTTCTGCATTCGGTGATCCGCCGCAACTTACTGATATATCATCCCTTACACGCATCCGGCGCAATGGCAAGGTTGGGTGTGGGGATGACATATCAAAGAGCGGTGACTTCAGGTCACTCGTGACGCAGTGCCTCAATCGGGTTCAGCTGGGCAGCACGCCGGGCCGGAAAATAGCCGAAGATCATGCCGATCGCAGCCGAGAAGGCGAAGGCGACGCCGATCATCAGCGGGCTGACGACGAAGGGCACCTTCAGCAGCGTCACCGAAACGAAGCCGATGCCCATGCCGAGCACGATACCGGTAATGCCGCCGAACAAGGACAGCGCAACGGCCTCGACAAGGAACTGCATGAGAACCTGCGTCTCCAGCGCGCCGATCGCGAGACGTATGCCGATCTCGCGGGTTCGCTCCGTCACCGATACCAGCATGATGTTCATGATGCCGATGCCGCCGACCAGCAGACTGATGGCGGCAACGGCGCCGAGCAGGCCGGTCAGCAGCGTCGTCGTTCCGGTCATCGCTTCGGCGATCTGCGTCATGTCGTTGACGTTGAAATCGTCCTCGCGGCCTGGAATGATCTTGCGGCGCTCGCGCAGCAGGTTTTCGGTCTCGTCCTGGATCTTGGAGGTCTCGACACCATCGCGCGCCGAGATGACGATCATCTGCACATTCGCATTGGCCTTGCCGCCGATCCGGCGCTGATAGACCTTCACCGGCATGATCACCACGTCGTCCTGGTCATTACCCATGCCCGACTGACCGCGCTTGGCGAGAACGCCGATGACGCTGCAGGAAACCTTGCCGACGCGGATCTGCTGGCCGGTCGGATCGGCTGCGCCGAAGAGCTGCGAACGCACGGTCTCGCCAAGGATACAGCGCGCCCTGCCCCTTTCCTCGGCGGCATCGAAGGTGCGGCCGAGCGCCATGTCCCAATCCTGGGCGATGAAATAGTCGTTGGTCGTGCCCATGACGCTCGTCGAATGGCTCTGGCCGCCGTAGATGACCGTCGCGGTCGTCTGGTTGAGCGGCGCGACGGCGCGCAGGCCACTCACCTGATCACGGATCGCATCGACATCCTTGACCGTGAAGCGCCGGGCCTCGGTGCTGGCGCGGCCGGGGCCGAACTGGCCTGGCCGGGCAAAGAGCATGTTGGTGCCGAGCCGCGAGAGCTCGGCCGATACCTGCGCCGTCGTGCCATTGCCGATCGTCACCAGCGCGATGACGGCGGCAACGCCGATGACGACGCCGAGCACGGTCAGGAAGGATCGCAGCATGTTGCGGGTGATGGCACGCAGCGCGAGCTTCAGCGTCTCAAGAAACATGGCTGGCCTCCTGCCTATGCGCCACTTCGGCTTCCAGCTTGCCATCGACGAAGCGCAGCAGGCGCTGGGCATACCCGGCAATATCGGGCTCGTGGGTGACCATGACGATGGTGATGCCCTGTTCCCGGTTCAGACGCGTCATCAGATCCATGATCTCAATGCTGGTCTTGGTATCGAGATTGCCCGTCGGCTCGTCAGCGAGCAACAGTGCCGGCTCGGTGACGATGGCGCGGGCGATTGCGACGCGCTGCTGCTGGCCACCGGAGAGCTCCTGCGTCTTGTGATGTTCGCGGCCCGAGAGGCCGACGAGCTTCAGCGCTTCGCGGGCGCGCTTGTGACGCTCCGCGGCATGCATGCCGCGATAGATCAGCGGCAGCTCGACATTTTCGAGCGCCGAGGTGCGCGACAGAAGATTGAAGCCCTGGAAGACGAAGCCCAGCATGTGGCGGCGTAGCAGTGTCAGCTGGCTGCGATCGAACCCGGTCGTCGAGATGCCCTGGAAGACATAGTCGCCCGAAGTCGGCACATCGAGGCAGCCGAGAATGTTCATCGCCGTCGACTTGCCGGAACCCGAGGGACCCATGATCGCGACGAATTCATGGGTGGCGATCGCCATATCGACGTGATCGAGGGCGCGGATCGCGGCTTCGCCCTCGCCGTAGATCTTCGACACCTGCCGGAATTCCAAAAGCGGCGGAGTGCTCATCATCCGCCCGCCTATCGTGTCCTGGCGGAGGCGTCTGTCACGAGCGCATCGCCGTCCTTGATCTCACCCGAAGTCACCTGCGTGAACTGGCCATCCGACGAGCCCACCTGGATGACGAGTGGAACCTGGCGTTCGCCGCGCAGTACCCAGACACGGCGCTTGTTGCCGGTCAGTGCTTCGCCACCGGCGCCCGATCGCGGTCCCATGCGGGGCGGACGGAAGAGACCGAAAATACCGCGGTTGCGGCCGGCGCCTGTTTCCGGCGGGGCATAGCGCAGCGCGGCATTCGGCACCATCAGCGTGTCCTTAACGGCCTCGACGGTGACGTCGGCTGTCGCCGTCATGCCCGGGCGCAGCAGCAGGTCGGCGTTATCGACAGAGAGCACAGCCTTGTAGGTGACGACGTTGTTGGTCGTCTCCGAGGCGAAGCGGATCTGCTCGATCTCGGCGGGGAACGTCCGGTCCGGATAGGCATCGACGGTGAAGGTCGCCTTCTGGCCGACCGCGATCTGGCCGACATCGGCCTCATCGACATCCACCTGCAGCTCCATCTTCTTCAGGTCGCCGCCGATGACGAAGAGAACAGGTGCGGAGAGCGATGCTGCAACGGTTGCGCCCGGATCGACCGAACGCGTCAGGATGACGCCATCGATCGGCGAGACGATTTTCGCCTTGGCGAGATTGACTTCCGCAAGCTGCAGATCGGCTTCCGACGACAGAACATCGGCTTCGTTGATCTCTTTGGTGGCGACGGCGGAATCGAACTTGTAGCTCGCGTCGTCGAGGCTCTGGCGCGTCGTGACGTTGCTTTGGACAAGGTTTTTGACGCGATCCAGCGAGGTGCGAGCCGATTCGAGATCGGCACCGGCCTTGGTGACATTGGCTTTCGCGGAAGCGAGCTTGGCGCGCGAGCTCTTGACGTCGGCTTCCAGCTTGTTGGTGTCGAGTACGGCAAGCACGTCGCCCGCCTTTACAGTGCTGTTATAGTCGACATTAACGTCGCGCACCGTGCCGGAAAGCTCGCTCGAAATATCGACCTGCTCCGTCGGCTGCACCGAACCGGTGGCGGTGACGAGAACCGTCAGGTCGCCGCGCTTCACCGGCTGGGTCGTGTAGCTGTATTCGTTGCCGCCGCGGCCGGAATAGTAATAGGCGACACCGACACCGATGATGACGATCGCGGCGGCGGCCAGCAGTCTCCCCCGCCAGCGGCCGGATTTGCGGCGCTTGCCGGATGCGGCGAGAACGGCCGCGAGATCGTTTTCGGCATGCTTGGCGGGCGATGTCTTCGGGCCGGTTCCAGTTTCGGAATCGCTCATAAAATCCTCAAACAGAGATATGGGAGCACCTGCTCCGTTCATCCCTAGATAGTCACAGGGTAGATGAACCGGAGATTAGCGATAGCGCCGCATTGGCACGGAAAGCGGGCATTGTGCAATTAAATCTTGGTAATAAAACTCCGCTTTTCAAACCGGATCGCCCGGAAATTGCGCCGCGCCGGCAACGGGATGCAGCCAGCGCTCACGCCTGATGATCCAGACCTCCTGTGCCGGCTCGATACCAACAGGAGGACCATCGAGCGAGCCGAGCCGCAGCTCGGCTTTCTCTTCCGTCAGGCAAAACAGCCGACCACCGCAATGCGGACAGAAGCTGCGCCCGGCAAAGACGGAGACGGTACCGGCACAAGTCAGGGCGGCGCGCGGCCATATCGCATAGGCGGAGAACAGCGAGCCGCTTTCCTTGCGGCAATCGGCGCAATGGCAGAGACCGGATTGCAGAGGCTCGCCTCTGATCTCGTAGCGGACGGCGCCGCAGAGACAGCCGCCGCTACGCAGCGCGCTCACATGCCGAGGCCGGGCGTCGGCTGCGGCGGCCTGCGCTTTGCCGCCATCAGCAAGTCGAGCTCCGTGGCTGAGGGACCGAACTTGTCGAACAGCCGCTTCGCCTCGTCGTCGTCTAGGCGGTATTTGCGCGCGAATTCGCCGATGCTGTAGGGCCGTCCACGGATCACCTTGTGGGATGAGGTCTTGCTGTCAGTCGTATGTCCGGTCATCGAAAGAGCCCTCCTGCGCGCTGCATTTACAATCTAGGGCGGCGACCGATCATGGAAAGGCCACCGGAAAAACGTGAAACAGAATGCAACCTGAAAGTAATCATGGAACTATACTTATAGTTGGTGAGATAAATTGCCGCGTTGACTGAGAATTTCATCCGGTCCGATAGTTTACGGGCACACGGTACAATCGGAGGATGGACCAATGCTCAATCGTGCACTTCTGCTTACCTCGCTTGCTTTTCTCGGCGCCACGGCCTTCATGGCAACACCGGCCTCGGCGCTGACAATGAAAGAATGCAGCGCCAAGTATAAGTCCGCGCAGGCGGACGGCTCGGCAAAAGGCGTGAAGTGGAACGACTTCCGCAAGGCTCAATGCGGCGCTGACGCAACCGCCGAGCCCGACGTTTCTCTCAACACCAATGAAGAGCCCGAAAAACCGACAGTGGCTGCCCCCTCGGGCGTGAAGTTCCCGACCGCAATCTCGACGAAATATGCCAGCGAAAAGCCCGGCAAGGCCCGCATGCATACCTGCGTCGATGCATACAACGAAGACAAGGCCAACAATTCGCTTGGCGGCCTGAAGTGGATCCAGAAGGGCGGCGGCTATTACAGCCTCTGCAATGCCAAGCTCAAGGGTTGATGGGGGACCAGGAGCCGGTGCCTCGCCGAAGCTAGCGGCGGGGCATCCCGAAATCTCGCGATATGCGATAGCTTAGGCTTCGATCATATTAAGGCCATCCGCAAGTGCGATGGCGGTCGCACCCGGAACATGACGGCTGCCGATGAACGGCTCGTCCAACGAGGGGTCAGGCCATGTGGGATATCATCACCATCGTCGCAATCTTCAGCGTATTGTTCCTTGGCCGCGAGGCCCAGACCGTTGTCGCCAAGGCACGGGCATCCAACTGGAACGACTTTCCGCGGCGCTGAACCGCGATAATCGACGGCAAACAAAAAGCGCGCTCAACGGCGCGCTTTTTCATTTCCGGTTTCGTCCGGCCTTAGCGGCAGACGCGAACACTTTCCATATGCCAGCCGCCATCATAGGCGTTGGCCACCTGGCGGTCCTCGAACCAGCAACGCGGCGGCGGGGGCGGCGGCGGCTCGACATAACGTGGGCCGTTGTTGACAAGGGCTCCGCCGATCATGCCACCGATCACGCCGGCAGCGAGGCCGCCGGCAATGGCTGCGCCGGTATTGTCGTGATAGTGGCGATCATAGTGGCGCCGATGGCGCCAGTCGTCCGCGGCTGCGTTGTCCGTCACTGCAATCAGGCAGCTCGCACCAATCACCGCCGCCAAGATCGAACTCGTTATCTTCTTCATCGTCTCTCCAGTCGAGCTTCCGCGCTTCGCGCTGTGGCACTCAAACATCGAAACAATGGCATCATTGCGATTAATCCCGCATTAACGACGCCGTCCCGCAGACATGACAAAGCCCCGGCGCGAACCGGGGCTCTTCCTCAGTCACGGGCGATTACCAGCGTGAATAGCTGCAGACGCGCTTCTTGGCGAAGACCACACGGCCATGGCGATGGTAGCGCACCGTCCTTACACTGCAGTGGCGGCGCGCGTGATGGCGCGAGCGGTAGTGATGGCGGCGCCAGTCGTTATGGTGACTGCGATTCCAGCGATCCCCATGATGACTATCCCCGATCGTCACCGTGACACTGTCGGCCATGGAGGGCGTGGCACTCGCGGTGATCGAGGCGAGACCGATGAAACAGGCAACAAGAAGCTTCTTCACGATATTCTCCGCATATTGAGCCGGATACTGATCCGGGCATGGCATCATTCAGTCGATGCCAGCTAACGCGGGGGAAATGTGATTGTTCCGCAAAAGACTGAATGCGGCGGGCGCTAAGCCTTGGAAAAAGCGGGAGAATGCCGATTCGAGTTGGCAGAGAGAGGCAACGGGAACAGTCTTTGCCGGTTGCTCAAATCGGAAAATCACTGGGAGAAAGTGGTGAGAGCGTCGGGGTTCGAACCCGAGACCTACTGATTAAAAGTCAGTTGCTCTACCGGCTGAGCTACGCTCTCCCACGGTGCCATGGGCAGCGATTTGCCGCCCCGGCTGGAAGTGCGCGGAACATATGCAGGCGACCCATTGCGGTCAACCGAAAAATCATGCCTTTCACAGGCGTTCGGCACATTTCTTGCCGGAGCGCAAAAAGGTGATTGGCAATCGCGTGGCCGCAGCGCTAGAGAACGGCCTGATTGCAGCCGGAGAAGATGCGTGTCGATTGCCGATATTTCCCTGTGGAGCGCCCTGATCGCCGGTGCTCTGTCCTTCCTCTCCCCCTGCGTTCTGCCGCTCGTTCCGCCCTATCTCTGCTATATGGCCGGGATCTCCGTCGATCAGTTCCGTGGCGGGACGGCTGTTGCCGTGGCTCCCGATGTGCGCCGCGGCGTGTTCTTCTCGGCGCTGTTCTTCACGCTCGGATTCGCGACCGTATTCGTGGCGCTGGGTGCGGGTGCCTCCAGCATCGGCATGGCTCTCCGCCAGCATCTCGATATTCTCTCGAAGATCGGCGGCCTGATCATCATCATCATGGGCCTGAATTTCCTCGGCGTGTTCCGAATCGGATTGCTGGCGCGCGAGGCCCGCTTCCAGAATGGCGGCAAGCCGGCGACGCTGACCGGCGCCTATGTCATGGGTCTTGCCTTCGCCTTCGGCTGGACGCCCTGTATCGGCCCCGTACTCGGCGCGATCCTCGGCGTCGCCGCGTCGCGCGATACGGTCGGTTCCGGCGCCGGGCTGCTTGCCATCTATTCGCTGGGCCTTGCCATTCCCTTCTGGATCGCAGCCGGTTTCTCGGGCGCCTTCATGCGGTTCCTGGTGCGCTTTCGTCGCCATCTCGGCACCGTCGAGAAGGTTCTCGGCGGGCTTCTGGTGCTCACCGGCCTCGCCTTCATGTTCGGCTTTATTAGTCAAGCCGCGATCTGGTTCCAGCAGACCTTTCCAATCTTGATGCAGATCGGCTAAGCGGTAAGCATTCGCCCGCTCTGCAACTTGCCCCGGACGGTCCAGTGGCCGACATCATCAGCCTGCTCCTGCCCTTCTTCGGCCTGATCCTGATCGGCTATATCGCCGCGAAAGTGACGAAACAGCCGGCCGAGGCGCTCGGCTGGCTGAACACATTCATCGTCTATGCCGCCCTGCCCGCGCTGTTCTTCAAGCTGGTATCGCGCACGCCGGTCGAGGATCTGGCGCGGATCGATTTTATCGTCACAGATCTGGCCGCCACCTATTCGATCTTCATCGCGATTTTCGTCATCGGCCGTTTCATCCGCAAGAGCCGGATGGACGAATCGACGATCCAGGCTTTTGCCGGTGCCTATGGCAATATCGGCTACATGGGTCCCGGGCTAGCGCTGATCGCCTTCGGTGACAGGGCTGCGGTTCCGGTCGCGCTGATCGTCTGCCTCGAGAACGCGCTGCATTTCATCGTGGCACCGGCGATGATGGCGGCTGCCGGCGACGACCGGCGCTCACGGGGGCAGATTGCCGCCGATATCGTGCGCAAGGTCGCGCTGCATCCGTTCATCCTGTCGACGGCGGCCGGCTTTCTTGCGGCGGGGCTGCAGTTCGAGCAGCCATCGGCGCTCAGGCAGTTCATCGACTATCTCGCTCAGGCGGCCGCGCCCTGCGCGCTGTTTGCGATGGGCGTCACGCTGGCGCTGCGGCCGCTCAAGCGGGTGCCTGTTGAAATCAGCTACATCGTTCCGGCGAAGCTCATCGTCCATCCGCTCGTCGTCTATGCGGCGCTGACGCTGGTCGGTGGCTTCGAGCCGGTCTGGGTCTATGCCGCGGTGCTGCTCGCGGCACTACCGACCGCGACGAATGTCTTCGTCCTCGGCCAGCTCTATCACGTCTGGCAGGAGCGCGCGTCGGCGACCATCCTGATTACCACCGCGCTGTCTGTCGTCACCGTGTCGATGTTCCTGATCGCGATCAAATCAGGCTTTCTTCCGGCCTAGCCTTTCCTTCAGAGCATCCGGAATGCCGCGAAGACCGCGGCCGGGCTCGATGCCTTCGCGCATGACGACATTGCGCAGCGGCGGGATGGCCGAGAGGATGTGCAGGCCGGCAGCGCGCAGCATCTGCACCGGCAGGAAATCCGAAAGCAGCGAGCGGTTCAGAAGGTCGACGCTGGCGGTGCGCGTCATGATATCGGCGCGGCGCTTGCGGTCGAACTGGTCGCCTGCATCGGCCGCGACCGGCAATTCGGCGCCGGTGCAGAGAATGTCGGTCAGCGTCATGATATCGCGCAGGCTGAGGTTCAGGCCCTGAGCCCCGATCGGCGGGAAGACGTGGGCTGCCTCGCCGATCAGCGCGATCCGGCCCTTGCCGAAGCGATGCGCCATCATGCCGGACAGCGGCCAGACCTGGACGCCCTCTTCGACGGTGACTTTGCCGAGCATCGACTGCATGCGTTCCTCGACGAGACGGCTCAGATCCTCAAGGGAGAGCTCCGCATTCTGAGCGGCTTCCGCCGGGTTCTGGACCCAGACGAGGCTGGAGCGGCTTCCCGAGAGCGGGACCTGGGTGAAAGGGCCATGCTCAGTGTGGAATTCGGTGGAGATGTTCTGGTGTGGCACCGAATGGCTGAAATTCAGCACCATGGCCGATTGCGGGTAGGACCAGTTGCGGACGTCGACGCCGGCAGTTTCGCGGAGCTTCGATTTGCGCCCGTCAGCGCCGACGGCGAAATCGGCCGTCAGCTGCTCGCCGCCGGCAAGCGTCAGCGTGACGCTCTCGGCGCCGATCTCGATCGTCTCGGCGAAGGCGTCGAAGCGCGTGATATTGCCCTCGCCTGCGATGGCCGTTTCGAGCACATCGGTCAGCGCCCTGTTCGGGAAATTGTAGCCGAAAGCATCGAGGCCGACTTCGGCGGCGCGGAAGGTCGTTGCCGGTGCCCGCAGCAGGCGATTCGTGCCGTCGATTATGCGCATGCTGGTGAGCGGCGCGGTCGAAGGCTTCAGCTTGCCCCAGAGGGTCAGGCGATCAAGGAAGCGGATCGATTGATCCATCAGCGCCGTCGTGCGCCGGTCTTCCTTGGCTGCAGGCGGCGCGATTAGCGCCACGTTGCGGCCGCCGCGGGCAATCGCTACCGCGGCAACCATGCCGGCGAGACCGCCACCGATCACCGCCACTTCGAAATTCTTCATCGCATTGCTTCCGTCATCAGATGACGGCGAGCCGGCCTTATGCCGCCGGCTTCGCCTGACGGCGCCAACTATAGCCCCTGCCGCTGTCCGCGTCACGCACAGCCGGCTGATAATGATGCTGAATTCCCGGCAGACGATTTTCCGAGAGACGCTTGAGCGCCGTCTCGTTGCTCACCGCGAAGCTGTCGATGCCGACGCGCAGCATCAGCGGCACCTGGTCGATCAGCACGTCGCCGACGGCGCGCAATTCGCTCTTGTAGTCGAGGCGATCGCGCAGCAGCGAGGCGTGGCTGAAGGCGCGGCCATCGTTGAATGCCGGGAAGGCAACGGCAATGATCGCCAGGCGGTCGAGATAGGGCTCGAGCTTGCGGACATCGTCGGCCGGCTTGACCAGCACACCGAGGCCGACATCGTTGCTTTCGTCCGCCTTGGCGATGAGCTCGTCGAGGCCAAGCAGCGGCTTCTGATTTTCGGTTGCCTTGACTTCCTCGGTCTCGATGACCCAGGGATCGTTTTCGACAAAACCGGTCTCTCTCCAGATCTTCGTCATCATCCCCTCCTTACGCAGCTTCGGCGGCAGAGCCGTAAAGCGCGTCCTTGAACGGCTGCGGCCCGACACGGCGATAGGCTTCGAGGAAGATTTCCGACTGATCCTTGCGGATCTTCAGATAGGTATCGACGATCGTCTCGATGGCGTCCGTCACCTTCTCGGGCTCGAAGCCGCGGCCGATGATTTCGCCGATCGAGGTGTGCTCGTCGCCGGAGCCGCCAAGCGTGATCTGATAGAGCTCGGCACCCTTCTTCTCGACACCAAGCAGACCGATATGGCCGACATGGTGATGGCCGCAGGCATTGATGCAGCCGGAGATCTTGATCTTCAGCTCGCCGATTTCGGCCTGACGCTCGGGATTGCCGAAGCGGCGGGAGATTTCCTGGGCCACCGGGATCGAGCGCGCGTTGGCGAGAGCACAGTAGTCCAGGCCCGGACAGGCAATGATGTCGGTAATCAGGCCGGCATTGGCTTCGGCGAGATCGATCGCCACGAGGCCGCGATAGACGGCTTCAAGATCAGCCAGCGCGACATGCGGCAGGATCAGGTTCTGTTCGTGGCTGACGCGGATTTCGTCGAAGGCATATTCCTCGGCGATATCGGCGATCGCATCCATCTGGCTGTCGGAGGCGTCGCCCGGAATGCCGCCGATCGGCTTCAAGGAGATCGTCACCATGCCGTAATCGGGGTTCTTGTGCGGCTGGACGTTCTGCTGGACCCAGCGGGCGAACGCCGGATCGGCCTTCTTCCAGCGGGCAAGGTTTTCCCAGCCTTCGGCGCGCTGCGGCAGGGCGGGCGGCGCGAAATAGGCGGTGATCGCCTCGACGTCCTGTTCCGGCAGCTTCAGCTCGGTGTCCTTCAGCTGCGCGAACTCGACCTCGACCTGGCGCGCGAGCTCTTCGGCACCGGTCTCATGAACGAGGATCTTGATGCGGGCCTTGTACTTATTGTCGCGGCGGCCGTGTAGATTGTACACGCGCATGACGGCGGTCGTGTAGGACAGCAAGTCCTCTTCCGGCAGGAAATCGCGGATCAGCTTGGCGACCATTGGCGTGCGGCCCTGGCCACCGCCGACGTAAACGGCAAAGCCGATCTCGCCCTTATCGTTCTTCTTCAGATGCAGGCCGATATCATGGACCTGGATCGCGGCGCGGTCGCGCTCGGCGCCGGTGACGGCGATCTTGAACTTGCGCGGCAGGAAGGAGAATTCCGGATGGACCGACGACCACTGGCGCAGGATTTCCGCATAGGGTCTGGGATCAGCCACTTCATCGGCAGCAGCGCCGGCGAAATGGTCGGCCGTGACGTTGCGGATGCAGTTGCCGGATGTCTGCAGCGCGTGCATTTCGACCGTTGCCAGTTCGGAGAGAACGGCCGGCATGTCCGAGAGCTTCGGCCAGTTGAACTGCAGGTTCTGGCGGGTGGTGAAGTGGCCATAGCCGCGGTCATAGGTGCGGGCGACATGGGCCAGCATGCGCATCTGCTTGGAGCTCAGCGTGCCATAGGGAATGGCGATGCGCAGCATGTAGGCATGCAGCTGCAGGTAAACGCCGTTCATCAGGCGCAGCGGCTTGAAGGCATCTTCGGAAAGCTCGCCGGCGAGACGGCGCTGGACCTGATCGCTGAACTGCGCAACGCGCTCGGCGACAAAGGCGTGGTCAAATTCGTCGTAACGGTACATCAGCTTCCTCAGACATCAATGAACTTGGGATCGGCAATCGCATATCCCGGAGCATATTCCATGGTCGGGCCTTGCGCGCGAATGCGCTCACGCAGGCGCAGCGGCCACAATACGCCGTTGGTTTCCTGAACCTCGATGACATTGACGTCAACGACCTTGTTGTCGGCATAGGCTTTCTTGCCGATGTCCTCGAGTGCGGCGACCGCTTCCGCATGGCGGGCGACCAGCGCATCCTGCAACGAGGTGACCCACGCGCCATTGGCGTCGAGCCAGACGGCAATGCCGTCCGTCAACCGGTTGGCGGTCAGTACCTTGTCTACCATGATCAGCTCCTTGCAAGTTCCGGCACGCTCGCCTCCCGGCGAACCAGCGGCTCGGACAGTTCGAAATTGGCGCCTGCCACTGCATCGCCGATAATGACCATGACGGGACCCGTCAATTCGTCACGATGCTGCAGGTCGGGAAGATCGCGCAGAATGCCATGCATGAGGCGGCGCTCGGCGCGGCTGGCATTCTCGATGACGGCAACCGTCGTCTCGGCGGGTATGCCGGCAGCCATCAGGCGCTCGGCGACGGAGGCGGCAACGGTGCGGCCCATATAGACGGCGATGGTGGCACCTGAGACGGCGAGGCTCGCCCAGTCCGGCAGCACGTCGCCGGTCAGATCATGACCGGTGGTGAAGACCAGCGACGAGGCGACGCCGCGAAGCGTCAGCGGCAGTTCGAAATCGGCAGCGGCGGCGAAGGCCGATGTGATGCCGGGCACCACTTCATAGGCGACACCGGCGGCGCGCAGGGCAGCCATCTCTTCCCCCGCCCGGCCATAAACCAAGGGGTCGCCGGACTTAAGGCGCACGACACGCTTGCCTTCGCGGCCAAGCTGGACGAGCAGGTCGTTGATTTCTTCCTGAGACTTGGAATGGCAGCCCTTGCGCTTGCCGACAGAGATGCGCTCGGCGTCGCGGCGGCCCATGTCGACGATCGCCTGCGGCACGAGCGCGTCGAAGACGAGCACATCGGCTTCCATCATGACACGCTGGGCACGCAGCGTCAGCAGGTCTTCGGCACCGGGACCGGCGCCGACGAGCCAGATACGACCCTTCGCCTTGCCGGTTTCCTGCAGCAGCGCATGTGCGGCGCGCTCGGCTTCCGGCAGATTGCCATTGGCCACGGCATCGGCGACGGGACCGGAGAAGAAGCCGCGCCAGAAGACACGGCGGGAAACGCCGCGCGGAATGAGGTGCTCGACCGTCTTGCGGTAGCTGGTGGCCAAGGTCGCGAGGCGCCCAAGCGACGGCGAAAGCAGCTGGTCGATCTGCGCGCGGATCATCTGGGCCAGGACCGGACCGGCGCCCTCCGTTCCGATCGCGACGGCGACGGGCGCGCGATTGACAAGCGCCGGCGTGAAGAAATCGCAATAATCGGGCTGGTCGACGGCATTGGCCGGGATTTTTGCGGCACGCGCTGCATCCACGATGGTGCGGTCTGCGGCAGGTTCGCCGGTTGCGGCGAAGACAAGCACCGCGCCCTCGACCTGTTCGGCAGCGAAGGATGCGCGGACGGTCTCGATGCGATTGGCGATCAGGAAGGCGTGGTAGCTGGCTTCCGGATGATCGGTATAGGCAATGACCCGCGCTTGCGTATTCAGCAGCAGGCGCACCTTCGCATAGGCCTCGTCTCCGTTGCCGAAGACGGCTGCGATCCGCCCTTCCATACGGAAGAAGGCGGGGAAAACCGATAGCTGTTCGCTCTTGGAAGGCATTATCATTCCACTTCGAAGTTGCGCCAATATGCCTTTAACCGGCAAGGCGTTGAAGAAACAGAAATTCGAAAGCCTACGCGGTCCGCGTAATCTTTTGCCTGCATGCCACTGATTTGAGAAAAGTCGCCCGAGCGACGCCGTTGTCGCTGCAGTGCAATGTAAAGCCTGTGATCAAAAACGTCCATCGGGCAATTCGGCATTTTTCTTCTTGCCCGGGCGGGATAGACTTGCTGCGACAAGGAGAAAGTCATGGCTTCAAAGACGATTGCTCCACGCCTGCTCGAGGTGATGGAGCGCGATATCCTGCCGATGACCGAGCGCGGCGTTTCTGCCGGCAACAAGGTGTTCGGCGCGGCAATCCTGCGCAAGTCCGATCTCTCGCTGGTGGTCGCAGAGACCAATAACGAGCTCGAAAATCCGCTCTGGCATGGCGAAGTGCACACGCTGAAACGCTTCTACGAACTCGGCGAGAAACCGGCGACCAAGGACCTGATCTTCCTGTCGACTCACGAACCCTGCACCATGTGCATGTCGGCAATCACCTGGGCGGGTTTCGATAACTTCTATTATT
Organism: Rhizobium sp. OAE497; assembly: GCF_040546565.1. Classification (NCBI taxonomy): domain Bacteria; kingdom Pseudomonadati; phylum Pseudomonadota; class Alphaproteobacteria; order Hyphomicrobiales; family Rhizobiaceae; genus Rhizobium; species Rhizobium sp. OAE497. The sequence continues at coordinate 1,760,631 of NZ_JBEPOA010000001.1, read as the reverse complement.
TCTTCAGCCACGAAGATTCCCGAGACAGCTTCGCCATTCCGCACGATCTGAAAATCCTCAAAGAGGTCTTCGGCCTGGAGCCCGGCGGCTACCGCCGCAGCAACGCTTTCTGGAACAGCTTTGCGATCGCTGATCTGGTCGAGACCGAGGCGGATGCGCTAAAGAGCGAGCTGAAGGCGCAGACTGCCCGCATCAAGTCCCGCTACGACGCTCTCTCCGGCGCCTATCAGGCCTCCAAGAGCGAGAACGACATCCCCCTGAATTGAGCGATCATGGAAGCCTCCAAAGACATTTCGCGCCTCATCGAGATCATGGCAGCGCTGCGCAACCCGGAAACGGGATGCCCCTGGGACATCGTCCAGACCTTCGAGACCATCAAGCCCTATACGATCGAGGAGGCCTATGAGGTTTCCGATGCGATCGAGCGCAACGATATGGACGATCTCTGCGACGAGCTTGGCGATCTTCTGCTGCAGGTGGTCTTTCACGCGCGGATGGCGGAGGAAGCCGGTGAGTTCGCCTTCGGCGATGTCGTCCAGGCCATCACCCGCAAGATGATCCGCAGGCATCCGCATGTCTTCGCCCGCTCCGATGCCGATACGCCCGATCGCGTGAAGAAGCAGTGGGACGAGATCAAGCAGGCGGAAAAGCGCGAGCGTGCCGAGCGGCGCGTCAGGCGCGGGGTGACCGAGGACCCCACGGCCGGGTTTCTGGGCTCTGTGCAGCGCAGCTTTCCAGCCCTGACGGAGGCGCTGAAGCTGCAGGAGCGTGCGGCGAAGGTCGGCTTCGACTGGTCGGCACCCGAGCCGATCCTCGACAAGATCGAGGAAGAGATCGGCGAACTGCGCGAGGCTTTGGTGCATGGCGACCGGGCCAAGGTCAGCGACGAGCTCGGCGATCTCATCTTCGCCGTCGTCAATATCGGCCGCCATGTCGATGCCGATCCGGAGCAATCCCTGCGCGGAACGAACACGAAATTCAGGCGCCGTTTCAATCATATAGAAACCGTTCTTGAGAAAGAAGGCGAAACGTTGGAGGCCGCAAGCCTGGAGCGGATGGAAGAGATCTGGCAGGCGGCGAAAGCCATCGAACGGCAACTCGGCTGACCCGCCATGAAGCTCTCCGGCCTTGAGATCGCGATTGCAGGTGCCGGTATCGGTGGATTGTCACTGGCCGCGCTGCTGGCGCGCCACGGCGCAAACGTCACCATCTACGATCAGATGGCAGCGCCGCAGCCGGTCGGATCCGGCTTCGTGTTGCAGCCGACGGGATCCGCGGTTCTCGCGGCGATGGGGCTGCTCGACCAGGTGGAACAACGCGGCGCGCGGATCCGGCGGATGCATGGCAAGCTCTCGGCGACGGGCCGCACCGTGCTCGATGTCGGTTACCGCAATGGTGCGTCGGGCATCGCCATCCAGCGGGTGGCACTTTTCGATCTGCTGCTCGATGCCGCTGTCGCAGCCGGCGTCAGTTTCGAAACGGCTTCGCGGGTGACGGCGTTCGAACCGGGCGCAAGGCCGCGGCTGAAGCTCGGCAATGGCAAAGCATCCGCCGCTTCCGATCTCGTCATCGATGCGATGGGTGCCAGCTCGCCGATCGGCTACAAGTCCTCGACCGAGCTCGATTACGGCGCGTTCTGGGCCACCGTTCCCTGGGATGCATCGGGCGTCTTCCGTTCCGACGAACTGGAGCAGCGCTATCAACGGGCGAGCCAGATGGCGGGCGTGCTGCCTGTCGGTACGGCCAAGGATGGCGCGGCGCCGATGGCGACCTTCTTCTGGAGCATCCGCAACAAGGATGTGGCAGCCTGGCGCGATGCCGGACGTGAGGCGTGGATCGATGCCGTGCATCGCTTCTGGCCGGAGGCTGCCCATTTCGCCGCATCGGCCGAGCCCGTTCATGCACGCTACCGGCATCATACGCGCGTCCCGGTCGCCGGGCAGAATATGGTGAAGATCGGTGATGCCTGGCATGCGACGAGCCCGCAGCTCGGCCAGGGCGCCAATATGGCACTGCTGGACGCCGCCTCGCTCTGCACGGCGATGATCCGCGAGGCAACGGTCGGCGATGCCATTTCACGGCATCTGCGCCAGCGCCAGATCCATATCCGCTTCTACCAGCTGCTGAGCCGCGTGCTGACGCCGTTCTATCAGTCGGATAGCAAGATCCTGCCGATGAGCCGCGACCTGATGATCGGCCCGGCGACGAAACTGCCGTTCCTGCGCAGCCTGATCACCACGCTGGTGACAGGCGAGCTTCTCGATCCTGTCGGGCGGATTGGTCTGGAGTGGCTTGCTTCCGATAGCGAACCGGCCGGAAGCGATCAGACGGCGCTGGTATAGCCGAGCGCCGAGAACTGCTGCTGGAACCACCAGTAGCCCGCCAGTGTCAGCAATGCGACGATCGCGAAGAGAACCCAGCCGGTGACCGTCAGCTTCTTCTCGGCGGCATTGCGATAGTTCAGGCCCGCGCCGGCGAACAGAAAGCCCATGCCGAAGACCAGGCAGGCGGGCACGGCGAGGAAGGCTCTCAGCTGATAATGGACCTCGGGAACACCGGCCTGCGCTTCCTTCAGCGGCTGCAGCAGGAAAAACCAGGCAAGAGCGCATCCGATAGCGATCAGCAACAGACCGCCTGCCCGAGCCTTGATACCAGCCATGCCGTCCTCTCCAGTGATCTGATGCAATGCGAGAATGCGAGCGCTCAGCGCTCCCAATCTTCCTTCGCCGTCTTCTGCGTGCCGAGCCGGCCTTCGAGTGCCGACGCTTCAGCCTCGGCCATGCGCACGTCGAGCGTCACCGAGCCGTCCTCGTTGTCCTCGCGGGCATCGACGATGGCGTGCTCATAGATCCACGACAGCAGCGCCAGTTTCGAAACCGGCACGGTAATCGAGGTCTCCGTCATGACGCCGGAAAGGCGGCGGCTGATCTCGTCTATCAGCCGGTCGACGCCCTCGCCACTGACGGCCGATACGGCGACGACATTCTCGGCGCCGGATGCCTTCTGGACGATAGCGTCGTGCGTTTCCGGCTCCAGCCGGTCGATCTTGTTCCAAACCTCGATGATGCGCTTCTGGCCCTCAGCTTCATCGATGCCGAGATCGTTCAGGATGCGCAGCACGTCGGCACTCTGGGCCGGATTATCGTCATCCGCCATGTCGCGGACATGCAGGATGAGATCGGCTTCCAGCACCTCTTCCAGCGTCGCGCGGAAAGCGGCCACCAGATGGGTCGGCAGGTCGGAGATGAAACCGACGGTATCGGAAAGGATGACGGTGCGGCCATGCGGCAGTTTCATGCGGCGCAGCGTCGGATCGAGCGTCGCAAACAGCATGTCTTCGGCGAGAACGCCGGCACCGGTGATGCGGTTGAACAGCGTCGATTTGCCGGCGTTAGTATAGCCGACCAGGGCGACGATCGGATGCGGCACCTTCTTGCGCTTGGCGCGGTGCAGCTGGCGGGTCCGCACGACCTGCTCCAGCTCGCGCTCCAGCTTGATGATGCGATCCTGCAGCATGCGCCGGTCGGCTTCGATCTGGGTTTCACCCGGACCACCCATGAAGCCACCACCGCCGCGCTGGCGCTCAAGGTGGGTCCAGCTGCGGACCAGGCGGCCCTTCTGGTAATTCAGGTGCGCGAGATCGACCTGCAGCGTGCCTTCCTTGGTGGAGGCGCGGCGGCCGAAGATTTCGAGGATGAGGCCCGTGCGGTCGATGACCTTGACGTTCCAAGCCTTCTCGAGATTGCGCTGCTGAACCGGGGTCAGCGGGTGATCGACGATGACAAGACCCGAATCATGCTCGTCGAGCTTGGCCTTGATCTCTTCGATCTTGCCGGTGCCGAGCAGCGTTGCAGGCCGGGGATCATTGATCGGGACGACGGCGCCATAGACGACATCGAGGTCGATCGCTTCGGCGAGACCGCTTGCTTCTTCAAGCCGGCTTTCCGGCGAACGTGTCGTGGAGATTGCACCATCGGATGCGGCGCCACGTCCCCGGCCCTGCTTGAGCACGGGCACGACGACGGTCGCGCGCATATCGTCCCGGAGCTTTTCGGCTTCCGGGATGATGGAATCGTTCTTCGTATCGCGTGTCGAAATGACTTCTGATCCTATCAGGAAGCGGCTTCTTCGCTCTCGAACATCTGCATGGGCTGGCCCGGCATGATCGTCGAGATCGCGTGCTTATACACGAGTTGCGAATGACCGTCACGGCGAAGAAGAACGCAGAAATTGTCGAAAGACGTGACAACGCCCGTGAGCTTAACGCCGTTAATCAGAAAAATTGTAAGGGAAATCTTTTGCTTGCGAACAGTATTGAGAAATAAGTCCTGCAGATTCTGAGAACGTTCCGCCATCGCGCCGCTTCTTTCTTTATTGCCGGCGTGTTTCAGCCGGTAGAATACTAATCAACCTCTCCAGGCCGTCGGCAGGTAACCCTCACCCCTGCGTCCAGCAAATCTTGGTATCAAATCGCAATCTTTTCCGCAACGTCGAAAAAGGCTTCCCGAATATTCTGCGACACGCTTCCGGGATGGCCATTGGCGATCGGCTGTCCATCGATGGAAACCACGGGAAAACAAATGCTTGTCGCCGCCGTGATGAAAACCTCGCGTGCAGCCAGCATTTCGGCAACGGTGAACTTACGTTCCGCGACCTTGAGGCCCAGTTTGGCGCCGACATCGAGCAAGGTGGTGCGGGTAATCCCTTTGAGGATGCCATGCTCTGCCGGACGGGTGACGAGCGTACCGTCGGCATCCACGAACCAGACATTGGTTGCGGCACCCTCGGTAACGAAGCCGTCACGGTCGACATAGATCGCTTCCTGGGCGCCGGCTTCCTTCGCCTGCTGGCGGGCCATGACGTTCGGCAGCAAACCGACGGTCTTGATATCGACGCGGTCCCAGCGATTGTCGGACACGGTCACGGCCTTGATGCCATTGGCATTCTTCTTGGCGATGACCGATGCATCGGTGCTCTTCGCGGTGATGACGATCGACGGCTTGGTGCCTTCGGTCGGGAACACATGGTCGCGGCGGGCGACGCCGCGGGTGACCTGCATGTAGAACAGGCCGTTCTTCACCTTGTTGCGCCGAACCGTCTCGCGAATCACATGCACCATCGCTGCCCGGCTCATCGGCGCGGCGATGCGCAGCTCGCTCAGCGAGCGGTGCAGGCGGTCCAGATGGCGGGTGATATCGACGATATAGCCGTGGCGGATTTCGCAGACCTCATAGACGCCATCGGCGAACTGATAGCCGCGATCCTCGATATGAACGGCTGCTTCCGAATGCGTGACGTACTGGCCGTTGACGTAGGAAATTCTGGGCATGGGAAACCTGATGCTGGGGCAATGACATGAACCGGCGCATGGCCTGCGCCGGCAGAAGCTTAGACTCCGAGCGACTTCAGCTTGCGGTGAAGCGCGGAGCGCTCCATCCCCACGAATTCGGCTGTGCGCGAGATATTGCCGCCGAAGCGGTTGATCTGGGCGATGAGATAGTCCTTCTCGAACATCTCGCGCGCTTCACGCAGCGGCAGCGTCATAATGTGATAGTCGTTCTTGGCCGAGACCTTCGGCAGCATGTCGCCGAGATCGGTCGGCAACATGTCGGCGGTGATCGGCGCGTCCGGGCCGTCGGAACGGGCAAGGATCATCAGCCGCTCGATATTGTTGCGCAGCTGGCGGATATTGCCCGGCCAGTCATGGGCCTGCAGAACGGCCATCGCGTCATCACCGATGCGGCGCTGGCGAATGCCGGCCTGTTCGGAAATCTGGCGCATCAGCTGGTCAACGAGGAACGGAATGTCCTCGCGGCGCTCGGCCAGCGCCGGAACCCGGACCGGCACAACGGCCAGACGATGATAAAGGTCTTCGCGGAACCAGCCTTCGGCAATGCGGCTTTCGAGATTGTAGGCGGTTGAGGAGATGATGCGGACATCGACCTTGACACGCTTGGAACCGCCGACGCGCTCGAACTGCTGATCGACGAGCACGCGCAGGATCTTGTTCTGCGTCTCGCGCGGCATCTCGCCGACTTCGTCGAGATAGAGAATGCCGCGATGGGCCTCTTCCAGAGCGCCGATCTTGCGGGCCTGGCCGGGCGAACCCTCAGTGCCGAAGAGCGCGATTTCCATCCGGTCGGGGGTGATGTTGGCGGCGTTGAGCGCCACGAACGGGCCGTTGGCGCGCGTCGACTTCTTGTGGATCATGCGCGCCACCAGTTCCTTGCCGGAACCGGATGCACCGAAGATCATGATGCGGCTGTTGGTCGGCGAGACCTTCTCGATCGTCTGGCGCAGCTGTGATACAGCAACCGAGGTGCCGATCAGCTCGACGGCATCGCCTGCCCGCTTCTTGAGCTCGGAGACTTCGCGCTTCAGCTTGGAGTTTTCCAGCGCGCGCTCGGCGATCAGGATCAGGCGGTCGGCCTTGAAGGGCTTTTCGATGAAATCGAAAGCGCCGCGCTTGATGGCGGATACGGCCGTTTCGATATTGCCATGACCCGAGATCATCACCACCGGAATATCGGGATGGCGCGTCTTGATCTCGTCGAGCAACGAGAGGCCGTCGAGCTTGCTACCCTGCATCCAGATATCGAGGAAGATCAGCCGCGGGGCGCGATCGGAGATCGCCGCCAGCGCACTATCGCTATCGTGAGCGGTCCGCGTTTCGTGGCCCTCGTCGGACAGGATCCCGGACACGATCTCGCGAATGTCATGTTCATCGTCGACGACGAGAATATCAGAGGCCATAAACGCTTTCCTTGTCGCTTTCAGCAGGGGCGGAAGATGCCGGCTCGAGACGCGGCAGATGCACGCGGATCATGGCTCCTCTTCCCTGGTCAAATTCTGCGGGCGCATCATGCAGCTCAAGCTGCCCGCCATGCTCTTCAATGATCTTCTTGACGATGGCGAGGCCCAGGCCTGTGCCCTTCTCCCGCATCGTCATGTAAGGCTCTAGAATGCTGTGCCGGTTTTCCACCGGCAGACCGCGGCCGTTATCGATGACATCGACGGTGAAGCGGTCACGGCCCTCGTCCATCGCTGCCCGCACCAGCACCTTGCGCTCGTCGCGCTCTTCGCTCGGTACGGCCTCGATCGCCTCGACGGCGTTCTTGATCAGGTTGCCGAATGCCTGACCGAGCATGCGGCTGTCGAACATGCCTTCGAGCGGCCGTTCGCCGAGCTCCTGCAGGAAGCTGACATGGGTGTTGCCCATCTCGCGCAGGAACATCGCATCGCGCAGGATGTCGCGCAGATCGCTCGGTTCCTTGGTCGGCTTCGGCATGCGGGCGAACGCCGAGAATTCGTCCACCATGCGGCCGATATCGCCGACCTGACGGATGATCGTGTCCGTGCACTGGTCGAAGACGGTCTTGTCGTCCTGATTGATCTGCTTGCCGTAGCGGCGCTGGATGCGCTCGGCCGACAGCTGGATCGGCGTCAGCGGGTTCTTGATCTCGTGGGCGATGCGGCGGGCAACGTCGCCCCAGGCGGTCGAACGCTGGGCGATGACGAGATCGGTGATGTCGTCGAGGGTGATGACGTAGGATTCGCCACTCTCCCTCACCTCTTCACGCGTAACCTGGACGCTTAGCGTACGGACCGTGCCGCCGCGCACCAGAGCGATCTGCTTGCGGAAATCGCCGCGGTAGCGCTGTGCGGCCTCTGTGAGGACCTGGTCGACCTCGGGAGCGATATCGGAAAGCTGCTTGCCGAGCATATCAGGCGCTTCGAGCGCCATAAGCGTTTCGGCCGAGCTGTTGACGATGGTGATGCGGCGGTCGCTCTCGACGCCGATCACGGCAGCGGTAACGCCCGACAGCACGGCCTCGATGAAACGGCGGCGGTCGTCCACTTCGTCCTTCGCCTCGAGGATTTCGTCACGCTGGGTGCGGATTTCCGAGATCATCTTATTGAAGGTGCGCGACAGGTTGGCGACGTCGCCATCGACGGCGTGAACCGGGACGACGATATCCATGTTGCCGGATGCGACGCTATCGGCAGCGGTGATCAGTAGGCGGATCGGGCGGACGATACGGTCGGCGACAGCAATCGCGGTCCAGATGGCGGCGAGCAGAACGATCAACGCGAAACCGATATAGAGAACCGCAAAGGCGATCTGCAGCGAGACGCGCCCCGCCTCCATCGACTGATATTCGCTGGCATTTTCCTGCATCAGGCGCATCGCGCCCATGACCTTCGGATCGACGGCACGGACCGTGTAGAGGAAGGCATCAGGAATGGATTCGAGTTTGATGATGGCGCCGACCAAGTTGGTCACACCCGGCGGAATCAGCGTCGGCTGGCCGGCGGCGGCCTTGGTCAGCGCATCCTGCGGAATGGCCGGCAGCGGCTTCTCGGTCTTGATGTCTGCCTGCGTGATCACCGCGCCGTTACTTTCGACCAGGAAGGCGCCGAGCAGGCCGCGTCCGCGCGCCTGGCGGGTCATCAGGTCGGCAAAGCCGGTACGGTCGAGATTGTAGAGCGTGCGGTTGCGCTCCAGGTCGTTCGCCATCGAGACCGTCTGGCCCTGGAGATAGCTGGCATTCTCCATCATGTAGGCCTGGCCGACATTGCGCGACGAGCTGACGATCGACTGAGTGCGCAGCGAGAACCACCGGTCGAGACCAGCGTTCAGCGTGATACTGGCAAAGAGGGCGACAAGGATCGCCGGGGTGATCGCCACCAGCGAGAAAAGCACGACGATGCGGATGTGAAGCCGCGCTGCGGCCCTTCCGCGAGTCCGTGCCTTCATCAGCCGCGCAACCTCACGGCCGATCAGCGCCATCAGACCAAGGACGAAGAAGGAATTGACGACGACGGAGGTGATGACGACGCGCGAGGTCGGCTCGATCGGCGTGAAGCCGAGCAGCACGAAGAGCGTTGCAGTGGCGCAGAGCAGCGCACCGCCCGCCAGCATGAGGCCCGGCAATGCGAAAAGCGCGCGGCGATCGGTAACGATCGCAACTCCCTCTTCACCCGCCGCAGGCGATGCCGCATCCTGCTTCATCAGGTCATTCTCCTGGCAGCAAATCGCCGCCACGCCACATCTGCAACCAACGGACCGGAAATCGAAAGCGTTCGCTCAATCCCTGAATGAAGAGATCAGCGGCACAGACCATCTGTTATGGTTACGATTGTCCAAACCCCATGCGTGACCTTTAAGCAACGCATTGTGGCGAAAATGCAACGCATCCCGCCACATTGTCAAGCTGTGCGGGAGCTCCGGTAGACCGAAACGCCGAGCTCACGGATCTTCTTGCGCAGCGTATTGCGGTTCAGACCGAGAAGATCGGCCGCCTTGATCTGGTTGCCGCGGGTCGCTGTTAGCGCTGCCAGGATCAGCGGATACTCCAATTCCGTGAGAACACGGTCATAGAGGCCGGGCGGCGGCAGATTCTCGCCGAAGCTGGCGAAATAGGTGCGCATATTCTCTTCGACGGCCTGGGCGATCGTCATCGAACCCGAGCGGATCGGCCCCTTGTCGATCGGGCTATCCGGCACGTCGGAGCGCAGCTCGCTCTCGATGATTTCGCGGGTGATCACATCCTGTGGATAAAGTGCCATCAGGCGGCGGATCAGGTTCTCGAGCTCGCGAACATTACCCGGCCAAGCATAGGCCTTCATCAGCTCCAGCGCTTCCTGGTCGAATCGCTTGGTGCCGAGACCTTCCTTTTCCGCCTGCTGGATGAAGTGGCGGACGAGATCGGGGATATCCTCAGCGCGGTCGCGCAGCGGCGGCAGGCGCAACGGCACGACGTTGAGGCGATAGTAGAGGTCTTCGCGGAAAAGACCCTGATTGATCGCCTGCTTCAGGTCCTTGTTGGTGGCGGCGACGATGCGCACGTCGGTGCGGATCGGCGTGCGGCCGCCAACGGTGGTGTACTCGCCTTGCTGCAGCACGCGGAGAAGGCGCGTCTGCGCATCCATCGGCATGTCGCCGATTTCGTCGAGGAAGAGCGTGCCGCCCTCGGCCTGTTCGAAACGGCCGGTCGAGCGGTTCTGCGCGCCGGTGAAGGCGCCCTTCTCGTGGCCGAAGAGCTCGGATTCGATCAGATCGCGCGGGATGGCGGCCATGTTGATGGCGACGAAGGGACCGTTGCGGCGCTTGCCGTAGTCGTGGAGCGCACGGGCGACGAGTTCCTTGCCGGTACCGGACTCGCCGGTGATCATCAGCGTCAGGTCGGTCTGCATCAGGCGCGCCAGAACGCGGTAGATTTCCTGCATCGCGGCGGAGCGGCCGACCAGCGGCATACCGTCCTGCATATCCTCGTCGAGCTTGGCGGGCTTCTTTTTCGGCTCGGCCAGCGCCCGGCCGATGATGCCGATCAGCTCCGTCAGATCGAAGGGTTTCGGCAGGTAATCGTAGGCGCCCTTCTCGGAGGCCTTGATCGCCGTCATGAAGGTGTTCTGCGCGCTCATGACCAGCACCGGCAGATCCGGCCGCGCCTTCTTGATGCGCGGCAGCAGATCGAAGGCGTTCTCGTCGGGCATGATGACGTCGGTCACCACAAGATCGCCCTCGCCCGCCGAAACCCAGCGCCAGAGCGTGGCGGCGTTCGAGGTGATGCGGACATCGTAGCCTGCGCGGCTGAGCGCCTGATTGAGCACCGTACGAATTGCCGCATCGTCATCTGCGACGAGAATCGTTGCTGTCATCGAGAAGTTCCTGTGGGGTTTGCAATTGCCGCGTCGTCAGATGAGGCATCCTTGGATGCCGGCATCAGGACACGGAAGGTGGTCTTGTTGTTCTGGCTGTCGCATTCGATGATGCCGCCATGGTCGCCGATGATCTTGGCGACCAGCGCAAGGCCAAGGCCGCTGCCATTGGTCTTGGTGGTGATGAAGGGATCGAAGAGGTGCGGCAGCAGGTCGGAGGGAACGCCCGGACCATTGTCCTGCACGCAGAACTCCAGCGGCAGCGAGATCTTCTCGCGCGTACCGGCAACAGAAAGGCGGATACCCGGGCGGTAGGCGGTGGTCAGCAGGATTTCGCCATCCTGCCGTTCGCCCACAGCTTCGGCGGCGTTCTTCACCAGATTGAGGAAGACCTGCACCAGCTGGTCGCGATTGGCGTAAACGGCCGGCAGCGACGGGTCGTAATTCTCGGTGATGCGGATCTGGCGGGCAAATCCTGCCTTGGCCACCGCCTTCACATGATCGAGGACCGAATGGATGTTGACCGGAACGCGATCGACGGGGCGCTCGTCGGAGAAGACTTCCATACGGTCGACAAGCGAGACGATACGGTCGGTCTCGTCGCAGATGAGCCGGGTTAGCGCCCGGTCCTCATCGACGGCCGACTGTTCGAGAAGCTGTGCCGCGCCACGGATGCCGGAGAGCGGGTTCTTGATTTCATGCGCCAGCATCGAGGCCAGCCCGGTGACGGAGCGCGCCGCAGCGCGATGGGTCAGCTGACGGTCGATCTTGTCGGCCATCGAGCGCTCCTGGAAGACGACGACGACGGAGCCCGGGGCACTGATGACAGGGGCGACATAGAGATCGACCAGTTTGTCCTGACCAAGCCGCGGCGAGCTCAGATCGACGCGATACTCGTTGACGGGAGCGCGACGCTCTCGGACCTGATCGATCAGCGCCAGCAGCGGGCTGCCGAAAGGAATGAAGGTCGAGATCCTGTAGCGCGCCAGATGCGAGGCACTGGCGCCGAAGAAGGCCTCGGCCTCCCAATTGGCGAAGGCGACGAGGCCCTGCTCGTCCACCATGATGACGGGGTTCTGGATGGCGTTCAGCACCGCCATCGCTACGCCACTCGTCTGATCGGCCTGCGTCTTGTCCGTCATGCCGCCTCCCGGCTCTGAACTGCCTCTGCACCTGCAGAGAGCGCATCGTGAAGCCGCCGCTCCACCTCCAGCGGCTGGTTCGAAGTCATGATCGCCGCCCTGTCTTCCCCGGAAAGGCCGGGGGCGTATTGTTCGAGATACCAGCCGAGATGCTTGCGGGAATGGCGGATGGCGACATGCTCGCCGTAGAACTCCAGCATCATCCGGTAGTGCTCGACGGCAATATCGGCGATCTCCGCGCTTTCCGGCCCGGCAGCACCGGCCAGCACACCGGCATGCCACGGACGGCCCTGGCAGCCGCGGCCGATCATCACCGCATCGGCGCCCGAGCGGCGGAGAATTTCTTGGGCATCTTCGGGCGTGTTGACATCGCCGTTGGCGATCAGCGGCACCGAGACGACATCGCGGACGGCGCGGATTGCGTCCCAATCCGCCTTGCCCTCGTAGAACTGCATGCGGGTGCGGCCGTGGATGGTGATCAGCTGGATGCCGGCCTCCTCGGCACGCTTGGCGATATGAGGCGCGTTCAGCGAATTCTCGTCCCAGCCGAGGCGCATCTTCAGCGTAACAGGGATATCGACAGCCTTCACGGTCGCCTCGATCAGCGTCAAGGCGTGATCGGGATCGCGCATCAGCGCCGAGCCGGAATAGCCGCCGATCACCTTCTTGGCCGGGCAGCCCATGTTGATGTCGATGATATCGGCTCCGGCATCGGCGGCGACCTTGGCCGCCTCGCCCATCCAATAGGCTTCGCGCCCGGCAAGCTGCACCATATGCGGCTTGAAGCCGGCAGCCTTCAGGCGCGACCAGGATTCGGCGGTGTTATTGACCAGCTCGCGGCTCGCCACCATCTCAGTGACGACGAGGCCAGCGCCATAACGCCAGGCCAGCTGCCGGAACGGCATATCCGTGACGCCGGACATTGGCGCCAGCGCGACGCGGTTGCGCACGGAGACGTTTCCGATCTGCAATGGCGCTGCTAGGTTCACTGGATGCAATTGATTATCTTTCAGGCACACAATATTGCTGCACTATTTTTAGCCATAGACGAATGGCTTGCCAAGAGGCTTTGGTTGGAATTGATATTTTTTGGGCAGATGCTGGAAAGCCGATGACCAAGGCTATAGAGCACTTACGTCGCTTTCTGCATATTTTAGGGATTTATGCCGCAAATGCATTCGAAGCAACCACTATCGGCCGGGATTGTCGTCGTCGCCGCGGGGCGCGGCGAGCGTGCTGGTGCCTCCGTCGAAGGGCCGAAGCAGTATCGCATGGTCGGCGGCAAGCCGGTTATTGCCCATACGCTTGAAAACTTCATGACATGGGAGCACGCCGCCCATATCGTCGTGGTCATCCACCCCGACGACGAGGCGCTGTTCGACAAGGCGCTGCGCCATATCCTTTCGGCGACGCCGATCGAGGCGGTGCATGGCGGCGCGACGCGCCAGCAATCGGTGCTGGCCGGCCTGCGTCATCTCAAGGACAAGGGCATCAGCCACGTTCTCATTCACGATGCCGTGCGGCCGTTCTTCGACCATGTGCTGCTCGACCGCGTCGCCGATGCGCTGATTGCCGGAGCGCCCGCAGTCCTTCCTGCCACGCCGGTCGCCGACACGCTGAAACGCGCCGACAAGACGGGAACCGTGCTGGAGACCGTGTCGCGCGAACATCTCTTTGCGGCGCAGACGCCGCAATCCTTCGCTTTCGACACCATTCTGGCCGCGCATGAAGATGCGCATCAATCCGGCCGGAGTGATTTCACCGACGACGCCTCGATTGCCGAATGGGCGGGCATTCCCGTGACCATCGTTGAAGGAGCTGCCGACAATATGAAGCTGACCGTGAAGCGCGATATCGCCCTTGCCGACAACCGCCTGTCGTCATCGGCCCTGCCCGACGTGCGCACCGGCAACGGCTACGACGTGCACCAGCTTGAGCCCGGCGACGGCGTGACGCTCTGCGGCCTGTTCATTCCACACGATCAGAAGCTGAAGGGACATTCGGATGCCGACGTGGCGCTGCACGCGCTGACCGATGCGCTGCTCGCTACCTGCGGCGCCGGCGATATCGGCGACCATTTTCCGCCATCCGATCCGCAATGGAAGGGCGCGGCATCCCGCATCTTCCTCGAGCATGCCGCCAAGATCGTGCGCGACTGCGGCGGGACGATCATGAATGCCGACGTCTCGCTGATCGCAGAAGCACCCAAGGTCGGGCCGCATCGCGACGAGATGCGCGCCAATATTGCCGAGTTCCTCGGCATTTCGATCGGCCGCTGCTCGGTGAAGGCGACGACCAACGAGACGATCGGCTTCGTCGGCCGCCGCGAGGGCATTGCTGCCATCGCCACCGCGACCGTCGTTTTCCGCGGCGCGAGGGATTGACGATGTTCACGGCCGAGATCCTGGCGCTTGCTGAAAAGATCATCCGGGATTTCTCGGCAGAGGAGTTGATGGTCTCGACGGCGGAGAGCTGCACGGGCGGACTGATCGCCGGCGCCTTGACGGAAATCTCGGGATCCTCCGCCGTCGTCGACCGCGGCTTCGTCACCTATACGAACACGGCAAAGATGGAGATGCTCGGCGTCCAGGAGCAGACGCTTGCCCGCTTCGGCGCCGTATCCGAGGAAACCGCGCGGCAGATGGTGCATGGCGCCCTCTTCCGCTCACGCGCTGCTTTTGCGGTGGCGGTGACAGGCATTGCCGGGCCCGGCGGCGGCTCGGCGGAAAAGCCTGTCGGCCTCGTGCATCTCGCAGCAAAGTCGCGGCAGGGTGCGCTCATGCATCACAAGATGCTCTATGGCGATATCGGCCGCGACAAGGTGCGGCTTGCGACCGTCAAGACGGCGCTGGAAATGCTGCTGGCGCTGAAGTAGCATCCGGGAACAAAAGTCTTCTGCCACCGTTTCTGCCGCGTTGCCGGCCGCCGCCGGTTTTGAAGGATGTTCCCATGAGATATTTGGCTGCCATCGGCGTTGCATTGAGCCTCGGCTGCATTTCTGCCGCGGAAGCACCGTCCAACTATCAGACCTATTCAGGCATTCGTGTCGATTCCGACCCGGTGCTGCTCGCCCGCTACGATCGAGCGCTGTCCTATTGCCAGCCGGAAGCGATGTCTCATCGCGGCTCGCCGGATACGCACAGCATGATCTACAACGTGGCTCTGCGGAACTGCCTCTACCGGCGCAGTTTTGTGGATCGGGGCTACTACGCCTATCCGGCAAACCAGGTCTTCGACCACTTCCTGGACAGGTAGGCGTCAGCCGCCGTAGATCGCCGATGCGCGCTTTTCGAAGGCTTCCGTGAACATGCGGAAGGCCCTGTCGAACATCGTGCCCATGAGCGCGCCGAGAATGCGGCTCTTGAACTCGTAGTCGATGAAGAAATTGACCATCGAGCCCGGCGTGGCTTCGGTGAAGCTCCAGCGATTGTCGAGATACTTGAACGGGCCGTCGATATATTTCACGTCAATGACGCGCTCTGCCTTGTTGAGCAGCACCTGCGTCGTGAATGTCTCGCGGATCGCCTTGTAGCCAACCGTCATGTCGGCGACGAGCAGGATCTTGCCGTCGCGTTCCTTGCGGCTACGGATCGTCAGCGCCTCGCACAGCGGCAGGAATTCCGGATAGCGCTCGACATCGGCAACGAGGTCGAACATCTGCTCGGCTGTATGGGGAACGGGACGATGCGTTTCGAATTGCGGCATGAAGCGCAGTTAAGCGGGCGCGCCGAGAAGATCAAGAAGGCGGCTGACGTCTCGCCGGCTTTTCAGCTGCAAAACCGGGATATCAGGGCCGTAACGGTCGATACCGGCAATTACGAGCGGCGCGAACCGCTGCTCGAAAGTCCAGATATAGGTGAGGAATTCGCGGTCCGGCAGCTGCTCCCGGCAACCGGGCGCCATGTCCGGCCGTGTCTTGCCGAGGTGGAAGAACGCCCGCTTGCAGATGCCCCACAGGCAGATCCAGCGCGGCATGCGAACCCAGATGATGAACTGCGTGCGCGGCACGCGGATATCGAAGGTCGAGGGGCCGGTGCCGTCCATCAGCCAGCCTTCCCCGTTGACAACCTCGGTGATCAGCGCCCGCTCCTCGGCCTTCGCCCGCTTGACCCAGCCGGGCAGCCAGAAGAACTCCCTGTCCATCGAGACATGCCGGAGGCTGAGGAGACCGGAGAGTTTTCGCGACAGCGTGCTCTTGCCGCCGCCGGAGCAGCCGACGACCATGATGCGCCCTGCCCCGCGGATCAGGCTGACGGCTTGGTCGAGGTCGTCGATATAGGCCGGCATCGCATCGCTCCGCATTTCGGCAAACAAAAAGCCGCGGCGAAAATCGCCGCGGCTTCTCGAAAATGCAAGCAGGGATTTTATTCTGCGGCGATCAGCAGCTTCTTTTCGCGCGCCGCTTTCAAACGGGCGAAGTCGTCGCCGGCGTGATGCGAGGAGCGGGTCAGCGGGCTGGAGGCGACCATCAGGAAGCCCTTGGTGTAAGCGACGGTCTCGTAGGACTTGAATTCCTCCGGCGTCACGAAGCTTTCGACCTTATGGTGCTTGCGGGTCGGCTGCAGATATTGGCCGATCGTCAGGAAGTCGACATCGGCGGTACGCAGGTCGTCCATCAGCTGCAGCACTTCGTTGCGCTCTTCGCCGAGGCCAACCATGATGCCTGATTTGGTGAACATGGTCGGGTCCAGTTCCTTCACGCGCTGCAATAGGCGGATGGAGTGGAAATAACGGGCGCCGGGACGGACGGTCAGGTAGTTGCCGGCGACAGTTTCCATATTGTGGTTGAAGACGTCGGGCTTGGCAGCGACGACGCGCTCCAGGGCACCGGGCTTCTTCAGGAAGTCAGGGGTCAGGATTTCAATCGTCGTCATCGGCGACGCTTCACGGATCGCCCAGATGACCTTTTCGAAATGCTCGGCGCCACCATCTTCCAGATCGTCGCGGTCAACGGAGGTGATGACGACGTGGCTGAGGCCCATCTGCTTGACGGCCTTGGCGACGTTCTCGGGCTCGGCCATGTCCAGCGCATTCGGCTTGCCGGTCGAGACGTTGCAGAAGGCGCAGGCGCGGGTACAGATCTCGCCCATGATCATGAAGGTGGCGTGCTTCTTGTCCCAGCACTCGCCGATATTCGGGCAGCCGGCTTCCTCGCAGACGGTGACGAGCTTGTGCTCCTTCACGATCGAGCGGGTTTCGGCGTAGCCCTTGGAGGTCGGCGCCTTTACACGGATCCACTCCGGCTTGCGCAGAACTTCCTGGTCCGGCCGGTGGGCCTTTTCCGGATGGCGCACGCGCTTTACGTCGGGATTGATCGTGTCGAGAATGGTTACCATTACCGTGTCAACTTTCCGCCGCCCCAATGCGGCTTCACCAGTCTGCACATAAGTCTTTTAGCCGTCCGTTACAATCGGCCGGTCATGTGCATCAACGCCGGACGAGCCGGGCGAAGAATATCAGCAGGCAAGCGCCGAGAAATCCGGTGACGAAGTAGCCAAGCCGCCCGCCGGCCACTTCGATATGGAACTGCGCCAGGATGGCGGTGGCGACGACCGAGCCGACGATACCGAGCACGATATTCAGCAGAATGCCATATCGCGCATCCATCAGTTTGCCCGCGAGCCAGCCCGCAAAACCGCCGATGATGATTGCCGCCAGCCAGCCTACGCCTTCCATGTGAGCCCTTTTCCTACGCTATCGCCCTGGCGATCAGCACCACGATGATGGCGCCGACCGTGGCGTGAATGATCTGCACAACCAATGCATTTTCAATGCCAAGCGAGATGCCCAGCGCATTGAACAGAAAGCCGCCGACGAAGGCGCCGACGATGCCGCTCAGCAAGCACCGGATCAAACCGCCGCCGCCGACCACGAGGCTTGCCAGAAACCCGGCGACGAGCCCGATCAGCAGGAAGATGAGCAGTGCCTGCGTACCCATTGACATGATGATTTCCTTTCGTTTTTCCGCCCCGTCAGGACAGTTCACACCATCCTGATAGAGAGGGCGGAAACGGAAATTATCAAGCGTTCAGCACGCGGCCGTAAGCGTCGAGCACGGCTTCCTTCATCGATTCCGAAACGGTCGGATGCGGGAAGATCGTGTGCATCAGTTCTTCTTCCGTCGTTTCCAGGTTCATGGCGACGACGAAGCCCTGGATGAGCTCGGTGACTTCGGCGCCGACCATGTGGGCGCCGAGAAGTTCGCCAGTCTTCTTGTCGAAGATGACCTTGACCATGCCTTGATCTTCGCCGAGCGCGATCGCCTTGCCGTTGGCGACGAAGGAGAAGCGGCCGACGCGGATATCGCGACCGGCTTCCTTGGCCTTGGCTTCGGTCAGACCGACCGATGCGACCTGCGGGTTGCAGTAGGTGCAGCCCGGAACCTTGCTCTTGTCGGTCGGGTGGACGTTCGGCAGGCCGGCGATCTTCTCGATGCAGACGACGCCTTCATGCTCGGCCTTGTGGGCGAGCATCGGCGGGCCGGCAACGTCGCCGATGGCGTAAATGCCGGGGACATTCGTCTTGCCGTAGCCGTCGATGACGACGCAGCCGCGGTCGGTCTTCACGCCGACGGCCTCGAGGCCGAGGTTTTCAATGTTGCCCTGGACGCCGACAGCAGAGATCATCCGGTCAGCGGTGATCTGCTGCGACTTGCCATCGGCTGTCTCGACGGTCGCGGTGACGCTGTCCGCGCCCTTTTCGACCTTGGTGATCTTGGCGCTGGTGAAGATCTTCAGCCCACGCTTTTCGAGCTGCTTGCGGGCGATCGCGGTGATCTCAGCGTCTTCGACCGGCATGATCGTCGGCATGACTTCGACGACGGTGACGTCGACGCCCATCGAGCGGTAGAAGCTCGCGAATTCGATGCCGATGGCGCCCGAGCCCATGACGATCAGCGACTTCGGCAGGACATCCGGCTTCAGCGCTTCGAAATAGGTCCAGATCAGCTTGCCATCCGGCTCGATGCCCGGCAAAGCGCGCGGACGGGCGCCGGTGGCGATGATGATGTGCTTGGCCGTGTAGGTGCCGGCTTCGCTCTTGATGTTCTTTGGCAGCGGATGCTGCGGCTCGACGACGGGCTTCGAGGACTTGGAAACGGTGATCTCGCCGGGCTTGGTGATTTTCGCCTCGCCCCAGATGACATCGACCTTGTTCTTCTTCATCAGGAAGCCGACGCCGGCATTCAGGCGGCCGGAGACGGCGCGCGAGCGGGCGACGACGGCCTTGGTATCGGCCTTGACCGAACCTTCGAGAACGAGGCCATAATCCTTCAGGTGGTTCGAATGGTCGAGAATTTCGGCGGAGCGCAGCAGCGCCTTGGTCGGGATGCAGCCCCAGTTGAGGCAGATGCCGCCCAGGTGTTCGCGCTCGACGATCGCGACCTTCAGGCCGAGCTGGCCAGCACGCACTGCCGCGACATAGCCGCCAGGTCCAGAACCGATGATGATGACGTCGTAATTCTCAGCCATGTTTCCTGCCTTTTTATCCGGCGAGGCGGGTCAAAAGCACCCACTCGTGTTTCTTGCTGCTTTCGAAAAGCGGTACGGCGTCAGCGCGCGCCGCTTCCGAAAATCCATTCTTCTTGTACAGCGCGAGCGCTGCGTCATTGTCGCTTGCGGTGATCAGGCTGACCGGCAATCCGTTTGCCCTGTCGATCTGGTCACCGAGCAGCTTCATTCCAATGCCGATACCGCGCAGATGGCGGTAGACTGCCAGCGTGCCGATGAACCAGCCACCGGCGACCGTCTTCTGCATGGCGATGACGGGCGCCAGTGCCGGACGGTCCGTCTTGAGGGCGTGGATCCCCTCGCCCAACTCGTATCCGACTGCAGCGCCTGCGACCTCACCGTAAGCTTCGGCAACGACTGCGTTCTGCCAGCTGCCCCATTCGCCGTCCCGGCTCATCTTCAGCCGGCCATGCTCCAGCGGCGTATCGGTCTTGCCGTTGGCAACTTCCGAAAACCACAGCCAGGAGGCAAAGCCATGCGAGCCGATATCGACGAGGATCGCTAGCTCGGCCGCATCCTTCCGTTCCGCCGCTCTAAGCGCTGCGAAAGCGCCGCCCATGGTCACAGCCCCAGCATCATCCGGACGATCGATTCCATGCCGCGCCCTAGAGCGCGGGTATTTTCGGCATCGAGATGGATGCCATCGAGCGGCGTGGTCTTGGCGACGGAATTGCCGTCGAAGAAGCCGCAGCCGAGTTCGTCGGCGAGATCGCGGTAGAGCGTTGCGAGCTTCGCAGACTCTTCGATGCCGCCAGTAAACGACGCGGCGAACGGTACGTTAGCCGTCTCGCAAAGGACCGGCGGCGCCACGATCAGGATATCCGGACCGTCGAACTCGAAGGGCCAGGCGTGATTGCGGATCAGCCGCACCAGCCGGGCGATGCCCTGGCA
The DNA here is from genome assembly GCF_040546565.1 of Rhizobium sp. OAE497. Classification (NCBI taxonomy): domain Bacteria; kingdom Pseudomonadati; phylum Pseudomonadota; class Alphaproteobacteria; order Hyphomicrobiales; family Rhizobiaceae; genus Rhizobium; species Rhizobium sp. OAE497. The sequence goes on along the minus strand of NZ_JBEPOA010000001.1, from coordinate 1,740,428 downwards.
GGCGGCAAAAGCCGAACCCGCCACGACAGGCTTCATGTCGTTGGTGCCGAGCAGGATGATGATGAGATCGAGCGGCGCATGCGTCTGCAGAATGGTCGGCAGGATGCGTGCGCCGTTGCGATCGCAATCGGCAAGATGGTCGTCGAAGGCGGTGGTCCGGCCGTTCAGACCTTCGGCGATGACGCGGACATCGCTGCCGAGAGCGGCTTGTAGCGCGCTCGGCCAGCGATCTTCATAGGCGTGGCGGCCGATCGTCTCGGCGCTGTAGCCCCAGGTCAGCGAGTCGCCATAGCAAAGAACGGTCTTCGTCATTTCCGCCTCCGCCCTTTGATCAGACCAGCATGCCCATCGGGTTTTCGATGTAGCCCTTGAACGCCTGCAGCACCTCGGCTCCGAGCGCGCCATCGACGCAACGGTGGTCGGTCGAGAGCGTGACGCTCATCACGGTGGCGATCGCCATCTCGCCCTTCTTGACGATGACACGCTGCTCGCCTGCGCCGACCGCGAGGATCGTTGCATGCGGCGGGTTGATGACGGCGGCAAACTGCTTGACACCCATCATGCCCATGTTCGACACCGACGTGGTACCGCCCTGGTATTCCTCGGGCTTCAGCTTGCGGTCCTTGGCGCGCTTGCCGAGATCCTTCATCTCGTTGGAGATGGCCGAGAGCGTCTTCAGCTCCGCCTTGCGGACGATCGGGGTGATCAGGCCACCCGGGATGGAGACAGCAACGCCGACATCGGCGTTCTTGTGCTTGACCATCGCATTCTCGGTCCAGGAAACGTTTGCATCCGGCACGTCGCGGAGAGCGAGCGCCATCGCCTTGATGACCATGTCGTTGACCGACAGCTTGTAGGCCGGAACGCCGTCCTTGGACTTCGGTGCGGCATCGTTGAGCTGGGCACGGAGCGCCAGAAGCGCGTCGAGCTCGCAATCGACGGTGACGTAGAAGTGCGGAACGGTCTGCTTGGATTCGACCAGACGCTTGGCAATGACTTTGCGCATGCCGTCATGCGGCACGAGTTCATAGGAACCGGCTTCGAACAGCTTGAGAACGGCCTCGTCGGAAGCGCCCTTCGGGGCTGCGGCAGGTGCCGGTGCGGCGGCCTGCGGCGCTGCTGCGGCCGGAGCCTTGGCACCACCGCCGGCGACGGCAGCTTCGATGTCGCTCTTGACGACGCGGCCGTGCGGACCGGAACCGGAGATCGCCGAAAGGTCGATACCGGCTTCCTTGGCAAGACGGCGAGCGAGCGGCGACGAGAAGGTGCGGTTGCCGGACGATGCAGCTGCAGCAGGTGCTGCGGCCGGAGCCGGAGCAGCGGCGGCCGCAGCCGGCTGGGCAGCAGCGGGTGCGGCTTCCGCCTTCGGTGCCGGTGCAGCTTCGGCCTTCGGTGCAGAGCCTGCACCGCTTGCGGCAGCCTTCACGTCTTCGCCTTCGGCGGCCAGAACCGCGATCAGCGCGTTAACCTTGACGCCTTCGGTACCAGCGGGAACGACGATCTTGGCAACAGTGCCTTCATCGACGGCTTCGACTTCCATCGTCGCCTTGTCGGTCTCGATCTCGGCGATGACGTCACCCGACTTGACCGTGTCGCCTTCCTTGACGAGCCACTTGGCCAGGTTGCCCTCTTCCATGGTCGGAGACAGGGCAGGCATCGTAATATTAATGGGCATTGTCTCTCTCTCCCGGCATCTCACTTACCAGTTCAAGTCTCTTCCCACGAATAGTTCTACCGATACTCGCGAAGAGGAAATAGTTTAGCGTAAAAAAGGAAGCGCCTAGAACCACGACAAGCTGTACCGCCATACGGATCACCCCCAACGCTTGCTCGGACAGCTGAAAAAGCCCTCCGAGCAAGGCGATGAAGAAGCCCGAAACAAACGTCCAAACGACAACAACCAATGCCGTCGAAAGAAGATGCTTCCAATATACCGACCAAGTAATCGGCATCAGCGACTCGACGTTAGCCACGCGCAATCCCTTACTTGTAGCAGACGGTTTTCACTGCCTGGACGACTTCGTCGACATTCGGCAGCGCCAGCTTTTCGAGGTTTGCGGCGTAGGGCATCGGAACGTCCTTGCCGGCGATCGTCAGAACCGGTGCATCGAGGTAATCGAAGGCCTGCTGCATGACGCGGGTGGCTATTTCGGTGCCGACCGAGTTCTGCGGGTAGCCTTCCTCGACGGTGACGAGGCGGCCGGTCTTCTTGACGGATTCGATGACCGTCGGGAGATCCATCGGACGCAGCGTGCGCAGGTCGATCAGTTCGGCGTCGATGCCGATCTTCTCGAGCTCGGCAACAGCCTTGACCGCATAGGTCATGCCGATGCCGAAGGAGACGATGGTGACGTCCTTGCCCTGGCGGTGGATGCGCGCCTTGCCGATCGGCAGAACGAAATTGTCGAGCTTCGGCACGTCGAAGTGCTGACCGTAGAGAATTTCGTTTTCGAGGAAGACGACCGGGTTCGGATCGCGGATCGCAGCCTTGAGCAGACCCTTGGCGTCAGCTGCCGTGTAGGGCATGACGACCTTGAGGCCGGGGATCTGGCTGTACCAGGATGCGTAATCCTGGCTGTGCTGAGCGCCAACGCGGGCTGCAGCGCCGTTCGGGCCGCGGAAGACGATCGGAGCGCCCATCTGGCCGCCCGACATGTAAAGCGTCTTGGCAGCGGAGTTGATGATCTGGTCGATCGCCTGCATGGCGAAGTTGAAGGTCATGAACTCGACGATCGGCTTCAGGCCGGCCATGGCAGCGCCGACGCCGACGCCGGCAAAGCCGTGTTCGGTGATCGGGGTGTCGATGACGCGGCGTGCGCCGAATTCCTGCAGGAGACCCTGGGTGACCTTGTAGGCGCCCTGATATTCGGCAACTTCTTCGCCCATGACGAAGACGCTGTCGTCAGCGCGCATTTCTTCGGCCATCGCGTCACGCAGTGCTTCGCGAACGGTCATGGAGACCATTTCAGTGCCGGCCGGGATTTCCGGATCGTTCGGCACGGATGCCTTGGGCTCGGCCGGGACCGGAGCGGCAGCCGACTTCTGTTCGGTTGCGGCCGGCGCCGGAGCAGCAGCGGCCGGAGCCGGCTCAGCAGCAGGGGCAGCCGACGAAATATCGGCAGCCGATTCGCCGTCCTGCAGCAGGATCGCAATCTTGGCGTTGACCTTGACGTTCTCGGTGCCGGCCGGGACCAGCAGCTTGCCGATCACGCCTTCATCGACGGCTTCGACTTCCATCGTCGCCTTGTCGGTTTCGATTTCGGCAATCACGTCACCCGAGGTGACCTTGTCGCCTTCATTCTTGAGCCACTTGGACAGCGTGCCTTCTTCCATCGTCGGAGAGAGGGCGGGCATGAGGATATCGATAGGCATTGGTTCCCTCCCCGATTAGAGCAGAATGTCGGTGTAGAGCTCGGATGCATCCGGCTCCGGATCGTTCTGGGCAAAATCGGCGCTGTCGGCGACGATGTCGCGGACATCCTTGTCGATCGTCTTCAGATCGTCTTCGGAAGCCCAGCCCTTTTCGACGAGGCGAGCCTTGACCTGCTCGATCGGATCCTGCTCGGAACGCATCTTCTGCACTTCTTCCTTGGTGCGATACTTCGCCGGGTCGGACATCGAGTGGCCGCGATAGCGATAGGTCAGCATTTCCAGGATGATCGGGCCCTTGCCGGAGCGGCAATGCTCGAGCGCTTCGTCTGCGGCAGCCTTGACGGCGCGCACATCCATGCCGTCCACCTGGACGCCCGGAATGCCGAAGCCCGAACCGCGCAGCGAGTAGTTCGACTGCGCCGTCGCGCGGGCGGTCGAGGTGCCCATGGCGTAACGGTTGTTTTCGACGATGTAGATGATCGGCAGCTTCCAGAGCGCCGCCATGTTGAAGCTTTCGTAGACCTGGCCCTGGTTGGCAGCGCCATCACCGAAATAGGCGACGCTGACCGAGTCGTTGCCGCGGTAGCGGTTGGCGAAAGCCAGGCCGGTGCCGAGCGACACCTGGGCGCCGACGATGCCGTGGCCGCCGTAGAAGTGCTTTTCCTTGGAGAACATGTGCATGGAGCCGCCCTTCCCGTGGGAATAGCCGCCCTTGCGTCCGGTCAGTTCCGCCATGACGCCGCGGGCGCTCATGCCGGTTGCCAGCATGTGACCGTGGTCGCGGTAAGCCGTGATGACCTGGTCGCCTTCCTTCTGCGCCATCTGCATGCCGACAACGACAGCTTCCTGGCCGATATAAAGATGACAGAAACCACCGATGAAGCCCATGCCGTAAAGCTGACCGGCCTTCTCTTCGAAGCGGCGGATCAGAAGCATCTCGCGATAGGCCTTGAGCTCCTCATCGCGCGTAAAATCGGCAACCGGACCACCATTGGAGGCCTTGGCTGCGGATTTCGTGCTGGTTTTGCGGCTGGAAACGGTCGCGTTCTTGCGAGGCGCCATACAACCCTCCCTATGGGTTTGTCGTTCTTCGAGTGGCGCGTACCATAGGGAAGAAAGATGGCCACAGCAATGCCATAAATGCATGGCACGTATTCAGGATTAAGCCACTGATAATTCTATCGAATTATCGATTAACCAGTATTCGGTTAATTTGAATATGAATTGAATATGACGACCTCGTCGGCGCGTGACATATTCAGCTGGTAACGGGCTTTTTCGTCCAGCATATCCTTATCGAGAGAGCCGTCGCTCAGAAGCGCGACCTGCTGCTCGATATGCTCGCGCTTGGCCTTCAACGTCGCCAGTTCCTTTTCGCGGGCAATGCGCCGCTGCTCGAAGACTTCGGTGGTACGCAGGCCGTAATCGCCATGGATGCAATGATAGCCGAAATAGGAGAGAAAGGCGACCGTCATGGCCGGGACCACGAACCGGCCGATCTTCTTTTTCTTATGATGCTTTGTCCACATACGCACACATGCTCTAAAACGCATTACCTATGCGAAGAGAGTAGCGCTCAGAGATTAACCGTCCGTTGACTATGAATTCTTGCGGGCAAGAAAAAACCCGCGCCGGTGGAGCGCGGGTTTCAAGGCATTGAGCTTTAAGGGCTATCAGCCGCGGATGATCGAACGGCCGGCATAGCGGGCCTGCGGGCCAAGGCCCTCTTCGATGCGGATCAGCTGGTTGTACTTTGCCAGACGATCCGAGCGCGACAGCGAGCCGGTCTTGATCTGACCGCAGTTGGTGGCAACTGCGAGATCGGCGATCGTGGAGTCTTCGGTTTCGCCCGAACGGTGCGACATGACGGCGGTGTAGGCTGCCTTGTGTGCGGTGTTTACGGCGTCCAGCGTCTCGGTCAGCGAGCCGATCTGGTTGACCTTGACGAGGATCGAGTTGGCAACGCCCATCTTGATGCCGTCGCGCAGGCGTGCCGAGTTGGTGACGAACAGGTCGTCGCCGACCAGCTGAACCTTCTTGCCGGCGAGATCGGTCAGGGCCTTCCAGCCGTCCCAATCGTCTTCAGCCATGCCGTCTTCGATCGAGATGATCGGGTACTGGGCAGCGAGCTGTGCGAGGTATTCGGCCATGGCGCCCGATTCCAGCGTGCGTCCCTCGCCTTCGAGAACGTACTTGCCGTCCTTGAAGAATTCGGTCGCGGCGCAGTCGAGGCCGAGATGGATGTCTTCGCCCGGCTTGTAGCCAGCCTTTTCGATCGACTTCATGATGAAGTCGAGGGCTTCAGGGGCGCTCTTCAGGCCCGGTGCGAAACCGCCTTCGTCGCCAACGTTGGTGTTGTGGCCCTGAGCCGACAGTTCCTTCTTGAGGACGTGGAAGACTTCCGAGCCCATGCGGACGGCTTCGCGGATCGAGTCGGCGCCAACCGGCAGGATCATGAATTCCTGGAAGTCGATCGGGTTGTCGGCATGCGCCCCGCCGTTGATGATGTTCATCATCGGAACCGGCAGGAGGTGAGCGGAAGCGCCACCGACGTAGCGGTAAAGCGGCAGGCCGGCGGCCTGAGCGGCAGCCTTGGCGACAGCGAGCGAAACGCCGAGGATGGCGTTGGCGCCGAGACGCGACTTGTTCGGCGTGCCATCCAGCTCGATCATGATGTTGTCGATCTGGATCTGGTTTTCGGCATCGATGCCGCCGATGGCGTCGAAGATTTCCGTGTTGGCGGCTTCGACAGCCTTTTCGACACCCTTGCCGAGATAGCGCTTGCCGCCATCGCGAACTTCAACGGCTTCATGCGCGCCGGTCGAAGCGCCCGACGGAACAGCCGCACGGCCCATGCTGCCATCTTCGAGATAGACGTCGACTTCGACGGTGGGGTTGCCACGGCTATCGAGGATCTCGCGGGCGATGATATCGGTAATTGCAGTCATGGGTTTCTTCCTGCTCGGTGGGTGGATAAATCGTTTGAAATCGTCTTAATCGAAGGCACGCAGATTGCAATGGCGTTTTCACAGCCGTTTTTGAGCCGCCTAACATGCCTTCATTTCAGGCCACCTGCGTGGCCTATTACAAGATCATGTCAGCCTTTTGAACGTCAGGCCGACTTTGCGATCGCATCGAAGGCCAGAAGCTTCTCGAGCAGCCGCGGCATATCCTTCAGATAGATCATGTTCGGGCCATCCGACGGCGCATTGTCAGGATCTTCATGCGTCTCGACGAAGACGCCGGCGACGCCGACGGCGACGGCTGCACGCGCCAGCGTCTCGACGAATTCGCGCTGACCGCCGCTCGATCCGCCCTGCCCGCCCGGCTGCTGCACCGAATGCGTGGCGTCGAAGATCACAGGCGCGCCCATGGCCGCCATGATCGGCAGCGAGCGCATGTCGGAGACCAGCGTGTTGTAACCAAAGGAAGCACCGCGCTCGCAGAGCAGGATGTTCGGGTTGCCCGTCTCATTCAGCTTGGCAAGAACGTTCTTCATATCCCACGGAGCCAAGAACTGGCCCTTCTTGACGTTGACGGCGCGGCCGGTCTTGGCCGCAGCAACGAGAAGGTCGGTCTGGCGCGAGAGGAAAGCCGGGATCTGCAGGATGTCGACGACGGTTGCGACCTCTGCACACTGCTCCTCGGTATGGATATCGGTCAGAACCGGGAAGCCAAATTCCTTCTTCAGATCAGAGAAGACTTCGAGCGACTTGTCGAGGCCGATGCCGCGCTGCGCCGAAAGCGAAGTGCGGTTGGCCTTGTCGAAGGAAGACTTGTAGACGAGGCCGATGCCGAGCTTCTTGCAGAGTTCGCTCAGAACACCGGCGATCATGAAGGCATGTTCGCGGCTTTCCATCTGACAGGGGCCAGCGATGATCGACAGCTTGCCGGCATTGGAAAAGGTAACGCGGCCAGCGCCTTCGCCGACGGCGACTTCTGCATTGGTGTTGCTCATTGGGTCTCCTCGAAGGCGAAGATCGCGCCTTGTCCCGGCGCCGGCTTCACCAATAGACGATTGTTCATATTCAAGTAGGTGATCCCGTTAGCAGCCAAATGCGCCGCTGTCACGGCCAGATCAGCGACCGCAAAGACGATTGCCCGCGCCCGCAGGCCGTTATCGGTGCCAAGCGGCTCGACATCGAAATAGGCCTCCATCCCTTCTTCGGAATAGATGGCGATCCGGACATTACTGAGGGCGAAGGAAAGGCCGAAGGCGGCCTCACCGGGCGCAACGCCGCCACTTGCCGTCTGCAACAGCGACGCGAAGGCGTCGGGTTCCTCCGCGCTGAGGGCAATCTCGACAATGCCGAGAACGCCGTTGGCATGAGTCTCCAGCGCCTTGCGATCGGCCGGAAAGGCGTTGATCCGCTGGCAGGCGAAAAAGAACACATCGGGCGCCCTCAGATCGGCGGCAAAGGCGAGCTTGAAGGCGCCGGTCGCCTGCGTTCCATCGGGCATGACGATCGGGCGCGAGAACTCCACCATGTCACCGCCGCTCAGCTGCGCGCCATCATAGGCGGCCTTGTCCGCATCGGCATCGTCGGTGCCGAAGACGACCGCCGAGAAGCCATCATCGCCGCAGCGGAAGCGGAAGGCCTGGTCGCGGGCGATAAAGCTGTTGCCCTTGGCGGCGGCCGCATCGCACTCCGCCTGGCTCGCGATGCCGAGCGGCTCGAGATAGGTCTTGTCGGCGAGGAAGACGCAGGCATTCTCCGTTCCGAACGGATGACGGCCATTGGCGGCGACGGTGAAACCGAGACGGCCGAGTCGCTCGCGGGCGACATCGATATGGGTGACGGGCAGTACCAGATGATCGAGCGGATGCGTCATGGCGGTTCCCTCCGGTGAAGCCGGCAGAGATTTGCACGCCGCGCCGGGCAAAGCGCAAGCGCGGATAACCAATCCGGCAAAGAAACTTTCAAAAATGACGAAAAATGATGGGAAGTTTTACCAATATTTAGGCACTTGCGGAACACATATGGAACATATAGTGTCCGTTCTGGCTTTGTTTCACGAATCTGGGGAAAGACTTCGATGCTGACGCGCAAACAACAGGAGCTTCTCCTCTTCATTCACGAGCGGATGAAGGAGTCCGGCGTACCGCCGTCCTTCGACGAAATGAAGGATGCGCTCGACCTCGCCTCTAAGTCGGGCATTCATCGCCTGATCACAGCGCTCGAAGAGCGCGGCTTCATTCGCCGCCTACCGAACCGCGCCCGCGCATTGGAAGTCATCAAGCTGCCCGAGGCCTACAGCCCCAGCATCCAGCCGCGCCGCGGCTTCTCGCCAAGCGTCATCGAAGGCAGCCTCGGCAAGCCGCAGCCCGTCGCGCCGCCGAAGCCGGCGAACGAAGACAATAGCAGCTCGATCTCGGTTCCGGTCATGGGCCGCATCGCCGCCGGTGTGCCGATTTCGGCAATCCAGCAGAACACCCATGACATCACCGTTCCCGCCGATATGCTCGGAAACGGTGAGCACTATGCGCTTGAGGTCAAGGGCGACTCGATGATCGAGGCCGGCATCTACGACGGCGACACCGTCATCATCCGCAACACCAATACCGCCAATGCCGGTGATATCGTCGTCGCCCTCGTCGACGATGAAGAAGCGACGCTGAAGCGCTTCCGCCGCAAGGGCGCATCGATCGCACTCGAAGCTGCCAACCCGGCCTACGAAACGCGTATCTTCGGGCCTGACCGCGTCAAGGTTCAGGGCAAGCTTGTCGGCCTTATCCGCCGCTATCACTAACGGTGATCTCATCACCGTCAAAAGTGCCGCTACGCCAATCATAGGCGCGGTGGCGGGTCCAGGGGCGGTCGAGATCCTCGAAGGATGCGGTGACCGCTGCAGCACCTCCATCGAAGCTCAACTCGACAGAGCCTGTCCTTCTTAAAGTAGCGCCGGTGAAGAGCAGCGCGCCAGAGCGGCAGCTTTCAAGCCGCAGGCGCACCGGTGTGACAACGATATCGGATGCATCGCAGGCGGGGCCGAGGTAAGCGGCATTGTCGATGACCGTCAGCACCGAGCCGTTCTCCAGCTTTGCCGTGCACCAGGCTTTCTTGACGCAGGAAAACCGCTCTTCCCTGGCGTTCACCGCAATGGCGCTCTGCGCTTCCTGCTGTTGCGCTGGTGTCAGCCTCAATCTTTCGCCCGGCGGCGCGGTGGGGACCAGTGCCGATGTGATGAAGATCGGCTCGCGATGGCTGTCCAGCACCAGAGCCCGTTTCCACTGATCGAAGATGAAACCCGGCGGGCGCTGGCGATTGGTGGCGATTGCGCTTGAACCGATGATCCCCGCCATGCTGCCGTCCTCAGCAATGACGATCTTCGGCGGCGGCTTTTCGGGAAGCATGACGACCACAAGCGTCGACAGGGCCATGATTGCCGTGCCGATGTGCCTCAGCCGGGTGCGCAGCAGGGTCAATAGCAGGAAGCCCGCGACCGCAGCCGGGAAATACCAGGCAGGCAACCGGCCGACGCCGATATCACCGCCCCAGGACGAGACGGTCTTGGCGATCGCGATCACCAGATCGAGACCGAAGCCGACCACCTGCCAGGCCCAGGCATCCAGCCCAAACGGCATCAAAAGCATTGCAAGCAGCCCGGCCGGCATGATGACGAAGGAGATGACGGGCATGGCGGCGAGATTGGCAGGCAGGCCATAGGCCGTCAGCCGGTGAAAATGCTCGATCGAGAACAGCGCCGTCGAGAAACCGCCGATGACGGAGGTGAGCAGGATGCCGCCGAAGAAGCCGGCCGCCGATGACATGAGCCTGACGAGGCGCAATTTCGCAAAGGGCTTGTCGCGGGCCGGCCGCTCCTTCCAGAGCGCATAGCCGGCGACCAGCGCCAGCGTCGCGGCAAAGGACATCTGAAAGCTCGGCCCCATGATTTCTGAGGGCGAGATGGCGATGATGATCAGCGCCGAGAGCGCCACGTTGCGCAAACTGATCGACGGCCGGTCGAAGAACACCGCCGTCAGCATGATCGCCATCATGATGAAGGCGCGCTCGGCGGAAACTGCGAAGCCGGAAATCAGGAAATAGGCGGTGACGGCTGCAAGCGCTCCGGCGGCCGCGATCTTCTTGACCGGATAGGCCTGGGCGACGGACGGAAACAGGCTGAGCAGCGTGCGGAACCCGACGAAGAAGATGCCGGCGGACAGCGCCATGTTGAGGCCGGATATGGCGATGATATGGGCAAGACCGGATTGGCGGAGCGCTTCGGTGGTCTCTGCCGAAATCGCCCGCCGCTCGTCGGTCACGAGGGCGGCGGCGAAAGCGCCGGTATCGCCGGGCAAAATGCCCCTGATGCGATCACCGATGCCGCTTCTCAGCCGGTAGAGCCACTCGAAGGCGCTGTCGGTCAGCGAATGCTCGTCTGCGGCTCCCGGCGTCACCGTCGTTGGCGCCCCATAGAAAAACCCATTGGCGCCAACGCGATCGAAATAGGATGAGAACGAGAAGTCGTTGAGACCGGGGAGTGCCGGACCGGAGGGTGGCGTCAGCCGCGCCCTGCCCTTCACCCAGGTTCCCGTCTCGAACTCGGACTTGGCGCCGCGGGCGATGACAGTCACCCGGGCGGGCGGGCGTTTCACCACCGGGTTTTCGGTTGCGCGCAATGACAGCAGGTAGCGCCAGCCGCCGCGGCCGTCGCTTTCCCGGCGCTCGACCCGTCCCGTGACCGTCGTCGTCACGGCGGAATCAAGGAGGATGGTCTCGGCTCTCCACGTTTCGAATTGCGCAGTCGCCACGCCTGCCGCGACCAACGTCAATGCGGCGATCACGACGCGCATCCCCTCCCGCGCCCGATCGGTCACGATCATGAGAGTGAACAGCACCGCGATGAAGAAGAGCGGTATAATTGGCGAAACGCCGGTGCCGGCCGCAAACCACGCGACAGCACCAAAGCCGAGAGCAACTGGCGCGAAGAGCATTCGCGCACCGTAGGCGAGCTCTTCGTCGGCGCATTTCGGGATGTCGCCTATCGCGCGCCTGATGGATGATCGGAGCCGGTAGGCGCTGAGCGCGGCCGGTACGTGCCGCATCGGCACGGGCACGAGGCCAGAATAGGCGCGCGCTGGTTCAAGATGCGGCAATTTGGCCGCATCGTCCGAAAGCTTCAGGCTGATCTCGCTGCTTTTCAACCCCGGCATGTAAAGAGCCTTGCGACCCATTAAAATACAACCAAGATGCAACCCTGCGCGCGTTTCAGCAACAATAATCGATTGAAAAAACGCAAAAAATCGTGAGTGCAAAAAGCCTAAATAAATCATCGGCTTCCGCTATGCGTTTACAGCATCGCAGGAGTGCCTAAAAGTTGATACTGCGATGCACAAAATGGCGTCACGGTAACTTGGCATTAGGCGCGCTATCATATAGCAATCTGAGCGGACGCTTAACCCTATGGCGCTTTTATGGCGCCGCCGCCAATTTGGAGGATCAGAATGACGGATCAAAGCGCAACAATCAAAATCGGCGACAAGTCCGCCAATCTTTCCGTAAAGAGCGGAACGATTGGGCCAGATGTCATCGATATCGGCGCACTCTACAAAAACACCGGCTCCTTCACGTACGATCCTGGTTTCACCTCGACCGCATCCTGTGAATCGAAGATCACCTACATCGATGGCGATGAGGGCGTTCTCTTGCACCGCGGCTATCCGATCGAGCAGCTGGCCGAGCACGGCGACTTCCTGGAAGTCTGCTATCTCCTGCTTTACGGCGAACTGCCGACGGCAGCTCAGAAGAAGGACTTCGACCACCGCGTGACGCACCACACGATGGTGCACGAACAGATGAGCCGCTTCTTCACCGGCTTCCGCCGTGATGCGCATCCGATGGCCGTCATGTGCGGCTGTGTCGGCGCTCTCTCGGCCTTCTACCACGACTCGACCGACATCACCGATCCGCACCAGCGCATGGTCGCTTCGCTGCGCATGATCGCCAAGATGCCGACGCTGGCCGCAATGGCCTACAAGTACCACATCGGCCAGCCCTTCGTTTACCCGAAGAACGACCTCGATTACGCGTCGAACTTCCTGCGCATGTGCTTTGCCGTTCCCTGCGAAGAGTACACGGTCAATCCGGTTCTCTCCCGCGCCATGGACCGTATCTTCATCCTGCATGCGGACCACGAGCAGAACGCTTCGACCTCGACCGTTCGTCTCGCCGGCTCTTCGGGTGCAAACCCGTTCGCCTGCATCGCGGCCGGCATTGCCTGCCTCTGGGGCCCTGCTCACGGCGGCGCCAACGAAGCAGCGCTCAACATGCTGTCGGAAATCGGCTCCGTCGATCGTATCCCCGAATATGTCGCACGCGCCAAGGACAAGAACGATCCGTTCCGCCTGATGGGCTTTGGTCACCGCGTCTACAAGAACTACGATCCGCGCGCCAAGATCATGCAGAAGACGACGCATGAAGTTCTCGGCGAACTCGGCATCAAAGACGATCCGCTTCTCGAAGTGGCGATGGAACTTGAGCGCATCGCGCTCACCGACGAGTATTTCATCGAGAAGAAGCTCTACCCGAACATCGACTTCTACTCCGGGTATCACGCTGAAGGCGCTCGGCTTCCCCACGACCATGTTCACCGTTCTCTTCGCTCTCGCCCGCACCGTCGGCTGGATCGCTCAGTGGAACGAAATGATCGAGGATCCGCAGCAGCGCATCGGCCGCCCGCGCCAGCTCTATATCGGTGAAGCACAGCGCGATTACGTTCCGGTTTCCAAGCGCTAAGCGCCCGGACAATCCGAAAACAAAAAACCCGGTCAGCGATGGCCGGGTTTTTTCTTGTCCAGAACGTCGAGAACGATCTCCGCCGCCTTCTCTCCGGGTGGCTTTTCCGTCTGCATGCGTTGCCAGACGAGATCGTAGCCTTCCAACATGGTGCGCCGCTGCGCGGTATCGCCGGACAGCCGCTCCATCCAGCGGGCAAGCGCTCCGCCACGGACGCTGTCGTTGAAATATTCGGGCACCACGGCGTAATCGGCAATCAGGTTCGGGATCGCCGCCGTCCAGGTCTTGATGCGCGAGGTCATCAGCGAGATGATCCAGTCGGTCTTGTAGGTCGAGACCGTCGGCACGCCGGCGAGCGCCAGCTCGAGGATCACCGTTCCGGAGGCAGCAAGCGCCGCATCGGCCTCGCCGAAGGCCCGCCATTTGGCATCGCTGCCGATCAAGATTTCGGGCTGCACTTTCCACTGCGATACCAGCTCGCGCACCAGAGCCTCGCGGCGGCTGACCGTGGGCATGACGAAGCGGACGCTGCCATCGCGCGCCAGGAGATCATTTGCCGCATCCTCGAAGAAGGGCATCAGCTTGGATATCTCGGTCGAGCGCGAGCCCGGCAGCAGCATGATCGTCTTGCCTTGCTCCGGCGAGATGGCTCGAGCAGCGCGGCTGCTTCGCGCAGCCAGCAGATTTGCGTCCGCAGTCAGCCTGTGTCCGACATAGGTGGTCGCCGGGCCGCCAAGGCGCTGCATGACTTCAGGCTCGAAAGGCAGAACGGCGAGCACATGATCGACGTAGCCGAGCATGCGCTGGGCGCGGTATTCCTTCCAGGCCCAGACACTCGGACAGACGTAGTTGACGACCGGCAGATCAGGCAGCGCCGTGCGCACGCGCTTGGCAACGCGATGAGTGAAATCGGGGCTGTCTATGATGATCAGGATGTCGGGCTTGGCGGCAATCAGCGCGGCCGTCGTCTGGCGGATCAGCCTGTAGAGCGTTGGAAGCTTGGCGAGCACCTGACTGATGCCCATGATCGACAGTTCGGAATAGTCGAACAGCGATTTGAGGCCCTGCGCTTCGAGCGCCTCTCCGCCGACGCCAACGAGTTCGACGGGGCCGTCATGGATGCGCTTCAGGGCAGCGATGAGATCGCCGCCGAGCAGATCGCCGGATACTTCGCCGGCAATGATGCCGATCTTCAGGCTGCGGCTCATGCGAGCCCCCAGGATGGCAGGCCGCGATCCAGGCCGACGACGAAAAGGCCGGAGGCATTGGCAGCAGCGATCAGCGCTTCGCGCTCCAGCACCAGCGCCCTGCCCGCCTCGACGGCAATGCCCGCCAAACCGGCGCTTCTGGCATTTTCGACAGTCGACGGCCCGATCGAGGGCAGATCGGCGCGCAGGTCCTGTTGCGGCTTGCAGAGCTTGACAAGCACGCCCTTGCGGCGGGCTGAAATGCGACCTGCTGTGCGCAACGAGGCGACACGCTCCAGCATGCCGTCGGTACCCTCGGGGCCTTCGAGTGCAACAACGCGGCCGCCGACCGAAACCGCGCCCTGCCCGACATCGAGCAAGCCAAGCGCATTGGCCGCTTCCGCTGCCTTCAGGATATCGGTGATGTCATCCTTGCCTGGTGCGACCACACCGGCCGGCCCCACCGATGCCAGCAGATCAGGTGCGATCTCCTGGGCGCCGATGACGCGGCGGCCATCAGTTTCGATAAGCTTGATGACCATTTGCAGCACCGTGTCATCGCCGCCAGAGAGCAGCGTCCGTATGACCGAGGGCACCTTGCCGATCGTCTTCCAGCTGGGTCGTATCTCACGCCATTCCGGGCGGCGGCGAACGCCACCGGACATGACGACGCGGCGGATGTCATTCTTACTGAAAATGCCTTCGAGCGCTGCGAAATCGGCGACGCCGATCACGGCGTGGTCGTAGTCCTGCCAGGAGCGGTCGAGCTCGCCCTTCAGGGAAATGATGAAAGGTTCATCGCCGGCGGCTCGGGCAGCCTCGGCGACATAAGCCGGCAAAAGGCCGTTGCCGGCGATGATCGCCAGACGGCCCTTTGCAGTGTCACCAGCCAGAGACACGCTCAGCCTTTCTGTCCCCGCGTCGGCGAAGACAGCGCCCGGTCGCTTTCAGCAGCGATGAAATCGAGGATCTCGACCACCTGCGGGCAATCGGCATATTCGGCGCGGATCGCAGCAGCATTGTCGCGCACCGAATTGGCACCTTCGAAGATTGCCTTGTAGGCACGGCGAACGATGTGGATGACGGCGCGGTCGATGCCTGCACGCGTCATGCCCACGACGTTGAGGCCACCGAGAAGGCCCGGATTGCCGTTCAGCATGCCATAGGGAATCACATCGTAGCTGACGGCGGACAGACCACCGACGAAAGCCTGGCGGCCGACGCGGGTGAACTGATGGACCGCACAGCCGCCGCCGAGAATGACGCGATCCTCGATCGTGACGTGGCCGGCCAGCATGACATTGTTCGACATGATGACGTTGTTGCCGACGCGGCAATCATGCGCCACATGCGAATTGGCGAGGAAGAGATTGTTGTTGCCGACGATCGTTTTGCCGCCGAAATCCGACGTGCCGGTGTTGATCGTCACGCCTTCGCGCATCGTGCAGTTTTCGCCGATGGTCAAGGTCGTCTCTTCGCCGGCGTGATGGACGCTCTGTGGATCGCCGCCGATCACGGCCATCGGGAAGACCTTCGAACCCTTGCCGAGCTCGGTGCGGCCCGTCACGATCGAATGCGGATGCAGATGCACGTCATCATGAAGCGTCACCTTCGGTCCGACATAGGCGAAGGGGCCGATCGTCACGTTCTCGCCGATGACGGCGCCGTCTTCGACGACGGCCATCGGGTGAATACGTGCGCTGGCAGCAACCGTGCTCATGCCTGGTCCTTACGCAGGATCATCGCGCCGATATCGGCTTCCGCCGCAAGGTTGCCATCAACCTTGGCGTCGCAATGGAACTTCCAGATATTGCCGCGCTGCTTCAGTTTCTTGACGTGGAATTCGACGCGGTCGCCCGGGGTAACCGGCTTGCGGAAACGGGCATTGTCGATCGTCATGAAGTAGACGAGATTGCCGTTCGAGCCGTCCTTGCGGGCACAGATCGCACCAGCCGTCTGTGCCATGCCCTCGATCAGGAGCACGCCAGGCATGATCGGCGATTCCGGGAAATGACCGGTGAACTGCGGCTCGTTGGCGGTGACGTTCTTGATGCCGATCGCAGAATCGTCGCCGTCGATCTCGATGATCTTGTCGACCATCAGGAATGGATAGCGATGCGGCAGGAGCTTCATGATCTCGATGATGTCAGCCGACGAAAGAGAAGCCTTTGCTTCTTCAGTCATTCCTTGTCTCCCGTTTTACTCGCCCGCGCACCGGAGCGTATCATTATTTCCGCGGACTCGCGCAGGAAATCCTTGATCGGACGTGCCGGGATGCCGCCATAGCGCTCGCCTGCAGGGATACTCTGCACGACGCCACTCTTGGCGGCGATCTGCACGCCGCTGCCAATGGTGATATGGCCGTTGAGGCCCGCCTGACCACCGATCTGCACGCCGTCGCCGATCACCGTACTGCCGGCAATGCCGACCTGCGAGACGATGGCGCAATGGCGGCCGATCTTGACGTTATGGCCGATCTGCACCTGGTTATCGATCTTGGTGCCTTCGCCGATCACCGTATCGTCCATGGTGCCGCGATCGATCGTCGCGTTGGCGCCGATCTCGACATTGTCCTGGATGATGACGCGGCCGATCTGAACGATCTTGATCATGCCGCGCGGTCCCGGCGCATAGCCGAAGCCATCCTGGCCGATACGGGCACCGTTGTGGATGATCACGTGATTGCCGAGGAAGGCACAGAGAACGCTGGCGCCGCTCGCAATCGAGCAGTTCCGGCCGATCTTGACGCCCTGCCCGATGATCGCGCCTGCGCCGATGCGCGTGCCAGCGCCGATCTCGACATTGGCACCGATGATCGCGAGAGGCTCAACGACGACGCCGGCTTCCAGCTTGGCAGTCGGATCGATGACGGCGCCGGTACCAACAGTCGCGTCGTCCGACATGGCCGGAAGCGGCTGCAGGGCCGACGGGTGAAGGTAGCCGCCCGCCATGGCGAAAGCCGCATGCGGGTTTTTCGATATGAGAGCCGGGATATGCGGCGGGATCGCCGACAGCAGCGCGGGATCGCACAGCACGGCGGATGCCTCGCAGGTCTCAAGCTCGGCTTTGCTCTTCCGCGAGATCACATAGCAAAGGTCACCCGCCTGGGCCCGGTTAACCGGAGCCACAGAGCGAATGATCACATCTGCCTTTGATGCATCGGGAAATTCTGCCCCGAGATATTGGGCGAGCTCAGAGAGCGTCACCCCATCCCGAGGCTTGAAGAACGAATTTTGCTCCATCGGCAATGCTCCAGAACGGAATTCCAGTATGGTTCCGGACTGCCGATATCAGAATTGGTTGTTGATGCCAAACTTGAAGTACTGCGTCTTGTCGTAGTCCTTCTTGACGACCGGGATCGCGTAATCGACGCGGAGAGCGCCGAAGGGCGACTGCCAGATCAGGCCAAGACCAACCGACGCACGCAGGGCTGCATCGTCACCGTTGACATACTCGCCGCCGGTCGGCTGCACGTCGTTGCCGAACAGCGTACCAGCGTCGGCGAAGACAGCGCCACGCAGACCGAAGTCACGCGGGAAGCCCGGCATCGGGAAGGATGCTTCCGCCGAAACGGTGAAGTAGGTCGTGCCGCCGAGCGGATCATCCGGACCGCCGCCAACGCGAGGACCGATACCCTTGTTCTCGAAGCCGCGGATATCGTTGTTACCCAGCGTGAACTGATCGAAGATGTTCAGATCCTTGCCGAGGCCGACAACATAACCAGCACCAGCGGACAGCGAACCGATGATGTCGGCGTCGTCAGCGAGCAGGTGATAGTAGCGGGCCTTACCGTAGACCTTGTAGAACTGCGAATCGCCACCGAGGCCGGCGATTTCATTGGTCAGCGTGGCGTAGATACCTTCACGCGGCAACGTCATGTCGTCGAGCGTGTTGTAAGTGAAGGTCTGCGAGACCGACGACTTGATCCACGGGCCGTTGTTGACGAGATCCTGGTAAGGCGTCGACAGGCTGCTCAGCGAACCGCTCGGATCGTAGTCCATACGCTTGAAGTTATAACGGAAGGTCGAAGCCAGATCTTCGGTGATCGGCGCGGTCGCGCGGAGCACGACGCTGTCTTCCGTATAGTCGTAGTTATCGTTGCTCGAGGTTTCGCTGTGGTTCAGGTCAAAACCGGTCGCCAGACGATAGCCGAGGAAGTAGGGCTCGGTGAAGCTCAGACCGTAGCTCTGCGATCCTTCGAGACCACCACCGGCCGTAACCTTGATGTACTGGCCGCGGCCGAGGAAGTTCTTCTCTTCGATCGAAGCTTCGAGGATGAGGCCGTCGCCACCAGCAGCGTAGCCGGCGCCAATACCGAACGAACCGGTCGACTGATCCTGGACGTCGACGACAACGACGACGCGGTCCGGAGCGCTGCCCGGCTGCGTGCTGATGTTGACCGACGAGAAGAAGCCGAGAGCTTCCAGGCGCCGCTTCGCCTTGGTGATCATCTGCTGATTGAATGCGTCGCCTTCAGAGACGTCGAATTCGCGGCGGATGACGTAGTCACGCGTGCGGCTGTTGCCGCGGATTTCGATGCGCTCGATGTAAGCGCGCTCGCCCTGGTCGACGAGGTATTCGACGCCGATCGTGTTGTTGCCGAGGTCGCGGTTGCCGCGCGGCGTGACACGGGCGAACGGATAACCTGCCGAAGCAACCTGATCGGAGATCGCTTCCATGGACTGCTGAACGCTCTTGGCGCTGTAGACTTCGCCTTCATGCGTCTTGACGAGACCCTGAAGCTGCTCGCCGCTGACGCCATCGACGGTCGACTGAACGGTGACCGCGCCGAAGTTGTAGCGCGGGCCTTCTTCGATATTGAAGGTCAACGTGTACTTGTTCGTGGTTTCGTCGAACTGGGCGTCGGACGAGACGATCTTGAAGTCGGCATAGCCGCGGTTGAAGTAGAACTGGCGCAGCGCTTCTTCGTCGGCGCGCAGCTTGTCTTCGTTGTAAACGTCCTTGCGCGTCAAGAACGACAGGAAGTTCGAGCGCTTCGTCTGAATGACGGCAGCGAGGCGGCCGGCACTGTAGGCATTGTTGCCTACGAAATTGATGGCGGCGATCTTGGTGCGATCACCTTCGTCGATCACGAAGGCAAGGTTCACGCGGCCTTCGCCGAGCGGAACGACCTGCGTCGTGACGTTGACTTCGCTACGGCCGGTGGCGGCGTAGGCTTCCTTGATGGCGGCGATGTCGGCCTGGATCTGCGCATCGTTGTACGGGCCAGAGGCGTGCGTACCAACGACGGACGCCAGCTTGTCGTCCTTGACCTTGCGGTTGCCGTTGAAGACGACCTGGTTGACCAGCTGCGCTTCCTGGACCTGCACGACGAGCGTACCGCCGGAGACGGAGATCTTCACGTCGGAGAAGTAACCGGTGCCGTAGAGCTGCTTCACCGAGTCATCGATATCGGTGTTCGAGAAGCTCTTGCCCGGCTGAATGGTGAGGTTGGAACGCACGGCCTCCGCACCGACGCGGCTTGCCCCGCGTACATCGATGCGCTGAATGACTGCGGCTTCAGCCGCACTCGCAGAGACGATTGTAATGACACCTGCGCCCGAAGCCACAACACTTGCAGACAGCGCAACCGCCGATACTGCGTTCAAAAATCTTGAACCAGCCTTCATTTCACCCATTACCTTTTTTCTCGTCCCCGTCGCCGGGATAACCCCGATTCCGGCCACGTGTGTCGTTTTACCCGCTTTTGACATACAAGCAAGGTAGCAAGTTAATTTCTGTTTACTTCATTTCGAAGCGTGACCCATTCGCCACTACAGCTTTGAAACATCGTAAATAAACGGTAATTTTCCCTCGCCAGACGCCCTTATCCAATGAGCGCGCTTATGTCATTCCAAGTAGCAAAAACCATTAGCGAGAGCACCATAGCCAGACCAATGCGAAATGCAATTTCCTGAGCCGATGACCCCAAAGGTTTTCCCCTCACGGCTTCAATCGCATAGAACATCAGATGCCCGCCATCAAGTACCGGGACGGGCATGAGGTTAAGCAATCCAATAGAGACCGACAATACCGCTGCCAGTTGCAGCACCGCGGCAACACCAAGCGTCGCCATCTGACCGGATGCCTGCGCAACGCGGATCGGTCCGCCGAGCTGGTCCGGCTTCATATATCCGGCAAAGAGATTGCCGATATATTTGAAGGTGCCAGTGACGATATGCCAGGTCTGGACCGTGCCTTCCTGGAGCGCCTGGACCGGCGTGTAGGTCTGGATCCGGAAATGGCCGACTTCCTGGTTGGTGACGATGCCGATCAGACCGATCTCGATCTTGTTGCCGAACTGGTCGGTCATGTCGGTGCGCTTCGGCACCATCGGCAGATCCATCTTCTCGCCGTTGCGTTCGATGCTGACGACGATCTTCTGCTCGGGACGGATGCTGACATAGCGGCGGACATCGTCGAACGTCTCGACCTTTCCGCCGTCGATCGCGATCAGCAGGTCGCCCGGAAGAATGCCGGCCTCCGCCGCAGCGCTCTCGGGCTTAACCTCAGCGACGACAGGATCAGCGACAGAGCGGCCGTAGATCGAAAACAAAACAGTGAAGATGGCGATTGCCAGAATGAAATTGGCAATCGGACCGGCCGCTACCGTCGCCGCCCGCTTCCAGAGCTTGGCGCCGGCAAACGAGCGCGCCCGATCCTCGTCGGACATTGCGTCGAGAACACTGGTATCCGGCTTGCTCGATGCATCCTCGTCGCCGAAGAATCGCACATAGCCGCCGAGCGGGATGGCGGAAATTTTCCAGCGCGTGCCGTGGCGGTCGCTGAATCCGATGATTTCGGGACCGAAGCCGACGGAAAAGGCCAGAATGCGGATGCCGCTCCAGCGGCCAACGAGATAGTGGCCCATCTCATGCACGAAAACGAGCAGTGAGAGCACCAATACAAAGGGGATAATATATCCCGTCAGGAAGCCGAATATACCGGTCAAGCCTTCCATAAGTTTCTTCCGCCGCCTTTCGCCGCTTTCAAAGTCCGAACAGTGCCGCACCGAGCGGCGCTGCTGCTCCGCCCTTTATTAAGGAAAAACCTGTCGCAAGCAAGAAAGCCGCAAAGCAGGCAAAAATCAGACCGTCGACGCGGTCCATGACCCCGCCATGTCCGGGAATCAGATGGCTCGAATCCTTCACGCCGAAACGGCGCTTGATGAAGGATTCGAAGAGATCGCCCGCCTGGCTGCAGACCGACAGGATGAAGGCGACCGCCGCGGCGACGACCCAATCGGCGCCCGGCACGAAGATGTAGGCGATCAGGCTGCCTGCAATCACCGCCGAGACGGCACCGCCCATGGCGCCCGATTGTGTCTTTCCGGGAGAGATCTTCGGCGCCAGCTTCGGGCCGCCGATGGCGCGGCCGACGAAATAGGCGAGAATATCGGTCGCCCAGACGACGGCGAAGACGAAGAGCATGGCATGAAGGCCGGAAAGGTCGGCGCCGCGGATTTCGGCGAGCGCGATCCCCGTCAGCCCGGCATAGACAACGCCTGCCGGAAACCAGCGGCTGACGCCACGCAAGACGACGAAACCGATCGCGACCAGAAAGAGTGCCAGGAGAGCCCCGAGCGCCCAGTCGAAGCGCTCCAGCAGGATTGCGAGGGCTATGGCGCCCTGCCAGGCCCAACCGACGACATTGGCCGCCGGCTGCTCGCGCTGCAGGCCTGTGATCGCCGACCACTCGTAATAGATCAGCAGCCCGATCAGCGACGACAGCGCGCGAAACGCCAGACCTCCGTACCAAGTCGCCGCGAGAACGATCGCGGCCAGAATGATTCCTGAGATGATACGGAGCTTCAGTTCCTGCTGCATCAAGTACCCACTGCTGCGGCCTGCGACGACAAACCACCGAAACGGCGGTCGCGGGCGGCGAATTTTTCGAGGGCGGAATAGAAGAGTTCGCGCCCGAAGTCCGGCCAGTATTCCGGCACGAAGATGAATTCGGAATAGGCGGCCTGCCAGAGCAGGAAGTTCGACAGTCGCTCCTCGCCGCTGGTGCGGATGATGAGGTCGGGGTCGGGAATGCCAGCCGTATCCAGCCGGGCATTGATCAGCGCCGGTGTCACGTCCTGCGCCCGCAGCACGCCGGCCTCGACGTCCTTGGCCAGGCTCACCATGGCCCGGGCGATCTCGTCGCGCGAGCCATAGTTGAAGGCGATCACGAGCGTCAGCGCAGTGTTGTTGCGCGTCGTCTCCTCAGCTTCCAGCAGCAGATCGAGAATATCGCTGCGCAGCGTGTAGCGATCACCGATGATCCGGATGCGGACATTTTCGGAATGCAGTTCGGCAAGATCGCGGCGGATGAACGCCTTGAGCAGGCCCATCAGATCCGACACTTCGGCTTCGGGCCGGCGCCAGTTCTCCGAAGAGAATGCGAACAGCGTCAGATACTTGACGCCAGCGTCGCCGGCAGCGCGCACGGTTTCGCGTACGGCTTCGACACCCTTGCGGTGGCCCATGGCGCGCGGCAGGCCGCGCTGCTTGGCCCAACGGCCGTTGCCATCCATGATGATGGCAACGTGTTCTGGCATGCTTGCGAATGCTGGTTTCGACATTTCCCGTCCGGTTTCTTGGGGGCGCAGGCGAAAGCCTTAGACCTGCATGATTTCCTTTTCCTTATCCGCAAGCAAGCGATCGATTTCGGAAATCGTCTCATCCGTCATCTTCTGCACACGATCGGACTGGGCGCGGCTTTCATCCTGGCCAATGACACCGTCCTTTTCGGCTTTCTTAAGGCCGTCCATGCCGTCACGGCGAACATGGCGAATCGCCACCTTGCTCTTTTCGGCGTAGTCGTGGGCAACCTTGACCAGCGACTTGCGGCGCTCTTCGTTGAGTTCCGGCAGCGGAATGCGCAGATTCTGGCCATCGACGATCGGGTTCAGGCCGAGGCTCGATTCGCGGATGGCGCGCTCGGTGGCGGAAACCATCGACTTGTCCCAGACCGATACCGACAACATGCGCGGCTCCGGCACGGTGATGTTGGCGACTTGGTTGAGCGGCACGCGCGAACCGTAGGCTTCGACCGTCACCGGATCCAGAATGTTGGCCGAGGCACGGCCGGTGCGCAGCGATGCGATATCGCTCTTGAATGCGGAAACCGCGCCATCCATGCGGCGCTTGATTTCCTTGATGTCGATGCCTTCACTCATAGCAATGCTCCCGTCTCAGTCGCAATCGCGCCGTCTCACGCGGCGCAGTCTATCGTCAGTTGTCGGATACGATGGTCTTGAGGCCACCGCCCGTCAAGATTTCAGCAAAACCACCCTTCTCGTGGATCGAGAAGACGATGATCGGAATGGAGTTTTCGCGGGCAAGCGCAACGGCTGCGACGTCCATGACGGCGAGGCCCTTGTCGAGCACTTCCTTGTGCGTCAGCCGGTCGAAGCGCGTCGCGTCCGGAACCTTCTTCGGATCGGCCGAATAGATGCCGTCGACCTGAGTGCCCTTGAAGATCGCCTCGGCGCCCATTTCGGCGGCGCGCAGCGCAGCAGCGGAGTCGGTCGTGAAGAAGGGATTGCCGGTACCGCCGGCGAAGATCACCACGCGGCCAAGCGACAGGTGGTAGAGCGTCGCGCGCTGGGAGAAGCTCTCACAGATCTCCGGCATGGCGATGGCCGACAGGACGACCGTATCGATATTCAGCTTGCGCAGCGAGGTTGCGAGCGCCAGCGCGTTGATGACGGTTGCGAGCATCCCCATGTGGTCGCCGGTGACGCGGTCGCCGCCCTTGGAAGCGACTGCAACGCCGCGGAAAATGTTGCCGCCGCCGACGACGACGCCGACTTCGACGCCCATCTGGCGGGCTTCAGCGATATCGGACGCAATGCGGTCCGCCACCGCTACGTCGATACCGAAGCCCTGGCTGCCCATGAGGGCTTCGCCGGAAGCCTTGAGTAGAACACGTTTGTAGACAGGCTCTCGCGACATCTTGGCTCCTCGTTAATCACCGCTGACTGCCGGATACACGAAGGGCACCGCGTTGTCACGCGATGCCCTTGCGTTTTCACATGTATGAGGCGCTATCAGCCCTTGGCGACAGCAGCAACTTCAGCAGCGAAGTCGCTCTCTTCCTTCTCGACGCCTTCGCCGAGGAGGAGGCGTGCCATGCCGACGACTTCGATCTTCGCGCCGGCTTCCTTTTCAGCTTCCTTGACAGCAGCGCCGACCGTCAGGTCGGGGTTGATGACGAAAGCCTGCGAGAGCAGAGCGACTTCTTCGAAGAACTTGCGCATACGGCCTTCAACCATCTTTTCGATGATGGCTTCCGGCTTGCCGGATTCGCGGGCCTGCTCGATGAAGACGTTGCGTTCGCGCTCGGCAACGGCAGCGTCGACTTCTTCAGCGCGGATCGCGAGCGGGTTGGTCGCAGCGATGTGCATGGCAACCTGGCGGCCGATCGAGGTCAGGACAGCCTTGTCGCCTTCCGACTTCAGAGCGACGAGAACGCCGAGCTTGCCGATGCCGTCGCCAGCAGCGTTGTGGATGTAGGTCGCAACAACGCCGTGCTCAACTTCGAGCTTGGCAGCGCGACGGAGCGTCATGTTTTCGCCGATGGTTGCGATCGCGTCCTTGATAGTGTCGGCGACCGGCTTGCCGGATGCCGGGGTAGGTCGCAGCGGCGATGGCTTCAACCGAACCGTCGGTGCCGAGAGCAACGTTGGCGATGCCGCGGACGAGGTCCTGGAAGGCGTCGTTACGGGCAACGAAGTCGGTTTCGGAGTTCAGCTCAACGACAACAGCCTTGTGGCCGGCGCCAGCGATGGCAACCAGACCTTCGGCAGCAGCGCGGCCGGCCTTCTTGTCGGCCTTCGAGATGCCCTTGGCACGGAGCCAGTCGATCGCTGCTTCGATGTCGCCGTTGGTTTCCAGCAGCGCCTTCTTGCAGTCCATCATGCCTGCGCCGGACTTCTCGCGCAGTTCCTTTACCAGTGCAGCCGTAATCTCGGTCATAAGCTTCCTCTTTGTCGGTTCAAACGGTGGCCCGCGAAACGCGGTGCTGCACCGGATTGAGGCACGAAATGTACCTGTATGTATGACAGCGTGATGAATGACGCGTCATATCGAAACTGTGGCGGCAAGGGGCAGATCGCCCTCGCCTGAAATGGTCAAGGCCGCCGAACTTCTGAGAGTCGCGAGCGGCCTTCCCCAATCTCTGGAAAGCATGACGGGCGATACTGCCCGCCTGCTTCTTTATCAGGCGCCGGTTTCGTCGAGCGCCGGCTCAACCGGTGCGTCGATCGCTGCACCGAGATCGCGGCCCGATGCGCCCTGCTGACGAGCGATGCCGTCGATGGCAGCGCGTGCGATCAGGTCGCAGTAGAGAGCGATGGCGCGCGAAGCGTCGTCGTTACCCGGGATCGGATAGTCGATCAGGTCCGGATCGCAGTTCGAGTCGATGATGGCAACGACCGGAATGCCGAGGCGCTTGGCTTCGTCGATCGCGATCTTTTCCTTGTTGGTGTCGATGATGAACATCAGGTCCGGCGTGCCGCCCATGTCCTTGATACCACCGAGGGCCTTGTCGAGCTTTTCGCGCTCGCGCTCAAGGTTCAGGCGTTCCTTCTTGGAGTAGCCGGAGCCTTCCGAGCTCAGGATCTCGTCGAGCTTGCGCAGGCGCTGGATCGAGTTGGAGATCGTCTTCCAGTTGGTCATCATGCCGCCGAGCCAACGCGAGTTGACGTAGTACTGAGCGGAACGCTTGGCCGAGTCAGCGATGAGCTCGGAAGCCTGACGCTTGGTGCCGACGAACAGAACGCGGCCGCCACGGGCAACGGTGTCGGACACGACCTGGAGGGCGCGCGACAGCATCGGAACCGTCTGAGCGAGGTCGATGATGTGAATGTTGTTACGATCGCCGAAAATGTACGGCTTCATCTTCGGGTTCCAGCGGTGCGTCTGGTGGCCGAAGTGGACGCCTGCTTCAAGAAGCTGGCGCATAGAAAAATCGGGCAATGCCATGCCTAGTCATCCTTTTCCGGTTGAACCCCCGCAAGACGAACAGCATCCTTTCGAGATGCCACCGGGCGGAACAATCCGGATTTCTCCCGGACCATCCCATGCCTTGCGTGTGGAATGCGGGTGCCCTTACAGTCGATTCACTGCAAATGCAAGGCTTGCGCGGAAAAAAACTGCCTGATTGCAGGGATCCGCGGGCGCCGCCAGCGTCAATTGTCGGTTTCAGCCGGGCACGGCCAACCGGCCGGCGCCTTGAGGCCCGACGGCAGCTTCGTCGAGGCGTCGCCGCAGGCCAACTCGATCTGGGTCTGCTCCAGTCCCTGCGCCGAAGACAGATCGACGCCTTCGATGCGCGTCAGATACATGAAGGCACGGTCGAAGCTGACCTGACCGCCAAAGGTCGCGCCGACCATGTTGGCGCGCGACAAGTTCGCGAGCGAAAACTTGGATTCGCTGAGCGTCGCCTTGCTGAAATTGGTACGGCCGAGCTCGGCCTTCTCGAAGCTGGAGCCCGAAAGCTGTGCGCCGGTGAAGTCGGCGCGCTGCAGCTCAGCAGCAACGAAGGAGGCCTTCTGCGCCGAGGCATTCTGGAAAACCGAGCGGTAGGCTTCGATCTTGTCGAACTTGGCGCCGTCAGCCTTGGCACCCTCGAGCCAGGCGCGCACCAGCGTCGCCTTCTCGAAATTCGCCGAAGTGAGATTGGCGCCTTTCAGGCTGGTCTGCGACAGGTCGGCATCCGAGAGATTGGCGCCCTCGAAGTCGCTCGACTCCAGCATCAGGTTCTTCTTGTTGCAATTGCTCCAATCGACGCCGGAATAAGGCGTATCGCTGCAATCGGCCGCCAGCGCGGGCAGCGCGGCGCAGACGGCACCGAGCGCGATCAAGGATGTCGCAAGCAATTTTACCGGCATGTGTGCCATGCCAACCTCCCGGAAGAAGACCTGCCGATTCGATGCGGCTTCAAGAGGTTACTTGCAGGTCTCGGGCTTCTTGTCGAGCATTTCAAGCTTGGCGAGCTTCCCCGTCAGAACGAAGTCGCCATAGTCCATCGTCAGATCACGGGTGATGCCGTTCTCATAGAGCTTGAACGACATGCGGTAGACTGGCAAGGCGTCGGTCTTGCTGTTCTCGTTGAAGTAGGAAATCGTCACCGGCCAGAAAGCGGTCTTGGCGAAGGCCCCGGCATTGCCGGCATCAGCCTCATCGCCGGCCTTGGGGCTGACGAGCTTGCCGACAACGGTCGTGGTCGCCAGGGCCTTGTCGCCATCGTCGGAACCGTCGAAGACGCGGGCTTCGAAGAAGCGCTTGCCCGACTTGGCGTTCTCGATCACGTCGAGCATGTGCTCGGTGGGGAAACG
This sequence comes from Rhizobium sp. OAE497, assembly GCF_040546565.1. NCBI lineage: Bacteria > Pseudomonadati > Pseudomonadota > Alphaproteobacteria > Hyphomicrobiales > Rhizobiaceae > Rhizobium > Rhizobium sp. OAE497. The sequence continues at coordinate 1,712,799 of NZ_JBEPOA010000001.1, read as the reverse complement.
GCTCTCGGCGAGCTGCAGCTCTTTCGCCTGCGGGCTCGTCAAATCGACGGTGACGCCATCGGCCTTGTCGCTCGCTTCGCCGTTCACTTCCTTGTCGAGCTGATCGTCCGTGAAGGACTTCGTCTCGAAGGTGAACTTGCGGTCCTTGATATTCTCGAAGGTCTTGGTCTGCTGGTCGCTGACGCGGGTGTTGTCGCCGGTATCGATCTGCGTCACGAAACGGAAATTGGTTGTGAAGCCTTCACAGTAATTGCCGTTGAATTCGTAGACCATGCGGCCCGACATGCCGGCGATGCCCGAGCGTTCCGAGGCGTCCTTGAGCTCCAGATCGTAAATTGCCCGATGCGCGACAAGGCCAGAAGCGATCGCCGCTCCGGCAGCGGGCGCCGCAGCCCATGCATTTACGGAAACGCTTGCAAGCAGCAGAGCGGCAAGACTCGATCGGAACATCCATTATCTCCTGTTGGACTCGGCCGCGATGTTATAAGAACGCTTTCGGCCAAATCGAGGCTGGAAGCTGTCATACGCAATATTCTAGTCTTGATGCATAATTTTTGAAGCATTGACAATGAAAGTGGAGGCGAAAATGTCCGACCAGATTGCCGCAAAACTCAAGGAAATGGGGATAACTCTGCCGGAAGCGGCTGCTCCTGCGGCGAACTATGTTCCCTATGTGATCAGCGGCGGACTTCTCTACATCTCGGGCCAGCTGCCGCTCGAAGGCGGCAAGGTCGCCGTCAGCGGCCATCTCGGCAAGAATGTCGACGTTGCTGCCGGCCAGCGTGCTGCCGAACTCTGCGCCATCAACATCCTGGCGCAGGCCAATGCCGCGCTCGGCGGCAATCTCGGCCGCATCACGCGCGTCATCAAGCTGAACGGCTTCGTCGCTTCCGCGCCTGAATTCGTCGAGCAGCACCTCGTCATCAACGGCGCGTCCAACCTGATCGCCAACGTTCTCGGCGAAGCCGGCAAGCATGCGCGCGCCGCCGTCGGCATGGCCGCCCTGCCGTTCAACGCCGCCGTCGAAATCGATGCCATCATGGAAATCGCATAACATGACCTCCGCAGCCTGGATCAAGGAACTCCCGGTCGCCCATCGCGGCTACCACGACACCAACAAGCTCGTGTGGGAAAACACGCTTACGGCGTTTTCGCGCGCTGTCGAAGCCGGTTTTGCGATCGAATGCGACCTGCACTACGCCTCCGATGGCGTGCCGATCATCTTCCACGACGAGAACCTCGAGCGCCTCTGCAACATGCCGGGCGATATCCGCGCCCGGACCTCGCAGGAACTGGGCCTGCTCTCGGTCGGTGGCACTGCCGACAAGATCCCTACGCTGAAGCAGCTGCTCGATCTCGTCCAGGGCAAGGTGCCGCTGGTGCTCGAACTCAAGGGCCGTGAGGCCGATGACGAAGGCTTTGCCGAAACAGTGCTTGAAGTGCTCGAAGGATACCAGGGCAAGGTGGCGCTGATGAGCTTCGATCACTGGCTGCTGCGCGACCTGAAGGCGCTGAACGCACCCTACCCGGTCGGCCTGACTGCGGGTGGCAACAAGCCGGAGGAATTCGAGGTACACGAGAAGGCGATGGCACTCGGCCTCGACTTCATCTCCTATTTCTTCGCCGACCTGCCGAACCCGTTCATCTCGGGCCAGCGCGCCAAGGGCATTCCGGTGATCACCTGGACGGTCCGCGACGAGAAGGCCCGCAAGCATACCTTCGAAAACGCCGATCAGATGACCTTCGAGGGATTTGATCCGCGCGTTTCGGTTTGATGCTCGCTTTTTGGACAAGATCGTGCGCAGACTGAAAGGGAGCCACACTCCTCCCCCGAAGGCTTCGTCTTTTGCTCCATGACTGATGAAATCTCGATCCGCGTCGAACGGTCTTTTACCGCCATTTCCCCGGAGAGCTGGTCACGGCTCTCCGGAACATCGAAAGCGGCGGACACCGTTCCCTACAATCCATTCCTCTCCCACGCGTTCCTGTCTTCTCTTGAAGAATCAGGCTCGGCGACGGCCGATACCGGCTGGCTCGGGCATCATCTTCTGCTGGAGACTGACAAGGGAGAGCTGATCGGCGCCCTGCCCGGCTATCTGAAGAACCACAGCCAGGGCGAGTATGTCTTCGATCACGGCTGGGCCGACGCCTTCGAGCGCGCCGGCGGGCACTATTATCCGAAGCTGCAATGCTCGATCCCCTTCACGCCCGCGACCGGGCCGCGCCTCCTCGTCGCCGAAGGTTTCGAGCGGCGGCCGATCCAGAGTGCGATTGCCGAAAGCCTCAAGGAAGTGGTGCGCCGCCTCGGCGTCTCCTCGGCGCATGTGACCTTCGTTCCCGAAGACGAGATCTCGGTTTTCGAGACGGACGGCTATCTGCATCGCACCGACCAGCAGTTCCATTTCATCAATGACGGCTATGCCGATCACGACGCTTTCCTTGAGACGCTGGCATCGCGCAAGCGCAAGGCGCTGAAGAAGGAGCGGCGCGCGGCGCTTGGGAACGGCATCAGAATCGACTGGCTGACCGGCGCCGATCTGACGGAGCGAATCTGGGACCAGTTCTTTTCTTTCTACATGGATACCGGCAGCCGCAAATGGGGCCGCCCTTATCTCACCCGGAAATTCTACTCGCTGATCGGCGAACGCATGCCCGACGATATCCTGCTGGTGATGGCGAAGCGTGACGGGCGCTATGTGGCGGGCGCCATCAATTTCATCGGCGGCGATACGCTTTACGGCCGCCACTGGGGCTGTATCGAGGATCACCCCTACCTGCATTTCGAGGTCTGCTATCACCAGGCGATCGACTTTGCGCTTGCCAAGGGCCTGAAGCGCGTCGAGGCCGGGGCACAGGGCGAGCACAAACTTGCCCGCGGCTACCTGCCGGTCACGACGCATTCGGCGCATTATGTCGCTCATGCGGGGCTTCGCCGGGCAATTTCGGATTATCTCGAGCGTGAGCGGGAGGATGTCGAGCATATGAACGAGATCCTCACCGACCACAGCCCCTTCCGCAAAGGTGAACGGCAGCAGGAGGATTGACGCCCTCGCCTCCGCCGCGCTACCCGATCAGCACACATGAGGAGATTTTCGATGACCAGCGCCGCCTATGACGACAACAACATTTTCGCCAAGATCCTGCGCGGCGAAATCCCCTCGCATCGCGTCTACGAAGACGAGCAGACCGTTGCCTTCATGGACGTGATGCCGCAGGCGCCGGGCCATGTGCTCGTCGTTCCCAAGGCGCCTTCGCGCAACCTCCTCGATGCCGATCCGGCAGCGCTTTCGTATTCGATCACCGTTGTCCAGAAGATCGCCAATGCCGTGCAGGATGCCTTCGACGCCGACGGCGTCTTCGTCTGCCAGTTCAACGAGCCGGCGGCCGGCCAGACGGTGTTCCACCTGCACTTTCACGTCATCCCGCGCCACGAGGGCGTGGCGCTGAAGCCGCATTCCGGCAAGATGGAAGACGGCGCCGTGCTTGCCGCCAATGCCGAGAAGATCAAGGCCGAGCTCGGCTGAGCCAGCAATCGTCGGGAGGACTATCGATGATCCGTCATACCGTGGCGTTCCGCCTCAAGCATTCCGCCGGTTCGCCTGAAGAGAAGGCGTTTCTCAGCGCCGCACTCGATCTGGCGCAGATCCCGAGCGTACGCAACTTCGAGCAACTCCGTCAGACCAGCCCGAAGAACGCCTTCGCGTTCGGCTTTTCCATGGAGTTCGAAAACCAGGCCGGCTACGACGCCTATAATGTGCATCCCGCCCATGTCGCCTTCGTGCGGGACCGGTGGGTGCCCGAGGTCGAGGATTTCCTCGAAATCGACTACCAGCCTCTCTGAGGCCGGCGACCACTTGAAAGCAAAAAAGGCCGCATTGCTGCGGCCTTTTCGTTATTCACCTGCCGGTGACATTCAGTTCTTGCGCGGCACTTTCGGTACGGCGCTGCCCTTCTTGGGCGCGGACTTGACTTCGGGCTCGGCCGAGGCTTTGGCCTTCTTCGCCGTGACCTTCTTGGCCTTGGTCTTCAGCTCGCCATCGTCGTCATGATCGGCTTCCGGATGGATGGCCTCTGCTTCGGGCTTCGGCTTGATCGGCGCCAGTTCCGAAACGGAATTGAGCACGATGCCGGGTTTGCCGTCTTCCTTCGGACCGACGCTGACGGTGACGACGCCACCCTTCTTCAGCTTGCCGAACAGGATTTCGTTGGCCAGCGGCTTCTTGATAACATCCTGGATGACGCGAGCGAGCGGGCGGGCACCCATCTTCTCGTCGTAACCCTTTTCGGCCAGCCAGGCGATCGCATCCTCGTGCAGGTCGAAGGTCACGTTGCGTTCGGAAAGCTGTGCTTCCAGCTGCATGATGAACTTCTGGACGACCTTGTGGATGACGGCGGTCGGCAGCGAGGCGAACGGAATGATCGCATCGAGACGGTTGCGGAACTCCGGCGTGAACAGGCGGTTCAACGCCTCTTCATCCTCACCGCTGCGCTTCGACGAACCGAAGCCGAAGGCGGCCTTGGCCATTTCGGACGCGCCCGCATTGGTCGTCATGATCAGGATGACGTTGCGGAAGTCGATCTTCTTGCCGTTATGGTCGGTCAGCGTGCCGTGGTCCATCACCTGCAACAGGATGTTGTAGATATCAGGATGCGCCTTCTCGATTTCGTCGAGCAGAACGACGCAATGCGGATGCTGATCGACGCCATCGGTCAGGAGACCGCCCTGGTCGAAGCCGACATAGCCGGGAGGTGCACCGAGCAGACGCGAAACCGTGTGACGCTCCATATACTCAGACATGTCGAAGCGCAGCATCTCGACGCCAAGCGAGGAAGCAAGCTGCTTGGCGACTTCCGTCTTGCCGACGCCCGTCGGGCCGGAAAAAACGTAGGAGCCGATCGGCTTGTTCGGTTCGCGCAGACCGGCACGGGCCAGCTTGATCGCCGTCGACAGGGCTTCGATCGCCGTATCCTGGCCGTAGACCACCGAGCGTAGTTCCTGCTCGAGATTGGCAAGAACGGCTTCGTCATCCTTCGACACGGTCTTCGGCGGAATGCGGGCCATGGTCGCGATGGTCGCTTCGATCTCCTTTTCGGTGATCAGCTTGCGGCGCCGCGACGGCGGCAACAGCATCTGGGCCGCACCGGTTTCGTCGATGACATCGATCGCCTTGTCCGGCAGCTTGCGGTCGGAGATATAGCGGGCCGACAGCTCGACAGCCGACTTGATGGCGTCATTCGAATAACGCAGGTGGTGATACTCTTCGAAGTAAGGCTTCAGGCCCTTCATGATTTCGATCGCATCGTCGATCGACGGCTCGTTGACGTCGATCTTCTGGAAGCGGCGAACCAGAGCCCGGTCCTTTTCGAAGAACTGGCGGTATTCCTTGTAGGTGGTCGAACCGATGCAGCGGATCGCACCCGAAGACAGAGCAGGCTTCAGGAGGTTCGATGCATCCATCGCGCCGCCCGAGGTGGCGCCGGCGCCGATCACCGTATGGATCTCGTCGATGAACAGAACGGCGCCCGGATACTCTTCAAGCTCCTTGACGACCTGCTTCAGGCGCTCTTCGAAGTCACCGCGGTAGCGGGTGCCAGCGAGCAGCGTGCCCATGTCGAGCGAGAAAATGGTGGCGTCAGCGAGCGCTTCCGGAACCTTGCCTTCGACGATGCGCTTGGCGAGGCCTTCGGCAATCGCCGTCTTGCCCACGCCGGGATCACCGACATAGAGCGGATTGTTCTTCGAACGGCGGCACAGGACCTGGATCGTCCGGCTGACTTCGGCGTGGCGGCCGATCAGCGGGTCGATCTTGCCGGTCTTGGCCTTCTCGTTGAGATTGACGCAGTAAGCCTTCAGCGCATCCTGCTGCTTCTTGCCGGCCGCATCGTCCTCGCCGCCGCGCGATGCGCTCGGCTTGCTTTCGGATTCGTCCTCGGCACCGCGCGGGGTGCGGCTTTCCGACGAGCCCGGCCGCTTGCCGATCCCGTGCGAGATGTAGTTGACCGCGTCGTAGCGGGTCATTTCCTGTTCCTGCAGGAAGTATGCGGCATGGCTTTCGCGCTCGGCGAAGATGGCGACGAGCACGTTGGCGCCGGTCACTTCCTCGCGGCCGGAGGATTGGACATGGATGACGGCACGCTGGATGACGCGCTGGAAGCCGGAGGTCGGCTTGGAGTCCTCGTCATATCCGGTGACCAGGTTGGAGAGTTCGTTGTCGATGTACTCGATCAGTGTCTTGCGGAGCGCGTCGAGATCGACGTTGCAGGCACCCATGACCGCGGCCGCATCGGAGTCGTCTACAAGGGCGAGCAGCAGATGCTCGAGCGTGGCATATTCGTGATGCCGCTCGTTGGCAAAGGTCAGTGCCTGATGGAGCGCCTTTTCTAAGCTAGGCGAAAATGTTGGCACGTTGTGATCCTCACTTCTTTTCCATGACGCATTGCAGCGGATGCTGATGCTGCCGGGCAAAGTCCATCACCTGGCTCACCTTGGTCTCCGCTACCTCGTATGTAAATATCCCGCACTCGCCGACGCCGTGGTTATGGACATGCAGCATGATGCGGGTAGCACTTTCGCGATCTTTCTGGAAAAACCGCTCCAGGATGTGGATGACGAATTCCATGGGAGTGTAGTCGTCATTCAGGATGAGCACGCGGTAGAGATTGGGCTTCTTGGTCTTTGGCTTGGTACGTGTAATGACCGAGGTTCCGCGATTTCCGTTGTCCCCGTTCCTTTCGCCATCGTTTTGCATCCGGATCGGCTTTGCGATCATTTTCATTCATTCCTCGATCAGTCCGATGGTGCATGGGAGGATGCTTTACCCACCGAATATCTGAAACACTAACTTAGTTCATAATGCTGCGATTTTAAGCCCCTTGTTCCCGACTGCAATCACAATTCCGCAGGACTTGACGCAAACGCGAAAAAAGTCCCGGACTATTTCTTGAATGCGGCAGAAAACAAAAAAGACCGGCCGCAAGTGCGTAGCCGGTCTTCGTTTTTCAAGGGGTGCGCCCATCAGGCGCATGAAATCAGGCCGCGGCGGGTGTCGCCTGCGCTGCGGCCTTGGCGGCCTTCACGATCGGTGCTGGAACCTGCGCTTCGTAGGGCTTGTAGGCGCCCTTGGCGAGGTCGGAATACATGTCGCCCATCTTGGTGGCTTCGGCAACGAAGCTTTCGTAGGACGATTTCACATAGCTGCTCTGAAGGTCGAAGGCAGCTTCGATGCTGCGAACGCCCGTCAGCGCCTCGAAATGCTTGACTGCGTCTTCAAAGGATTTCTTGGAATATTCCACCGCTTCGGTGGCGATCGCCTGGAAGCCCTTGGCGCTATCCGAATAGCTCTTGAGCATCGTGTCCATGGCTTCCTTGCTCTTGCGGTTCGTCTCGTCAAAGTTGAACATGCACATCCTCCTCTTCGGCTCTGCAGCAAAAAAGGTAGCTGCAAAGCTTCAGGAGTCAAGCGATTTTGTGCAATGCAAAACGACTCATGCGTGCATTCGCGTTCAGAAATACTCCAGCAAAAAAGAGGGACGTACATCCATCATTGATTTTGCAGACATATATCAGCAAGTCGCAACCTGAGGCTTCGCCATTAGCCAGCGAAGCCTCGAAAACACATTTGCGTTTGCCTCCTAGTCGAGCAGATCGGCCGGTACCTTGCCGCCATTCTCGGACAGCCGCTTCATCAGCGCCTTGTGCAGGAACATGTTCATCTTGGCGGAGTCGCCGGTATCACCGGAATAACCAAGCTCGGCTGCCAGCTCCTTGCGCTCGGCAAGGCTGGCATCCATGCCGACCGCCTTCATCAAATCGACGATCGAGCGGCGCCAGTCGAGCTTCTGGCCGCTCTTCTTCACGGCAGCATCGAGGATGGGTACGATATCGACAGGAGCTGCCGCGCTTGGCGCGGGTGCGGAAGGCGCCGGAGATGCTGCGGGCGCTGCAGCCGCAGGGGCGGCCGAAGGCGAAGCGGGAGCCGCCGCAGCGGGCTCGGCCTTCGGCGGCGCAGCGGCCGTTACCGGTGCCGCCTTGGCCTCACCGAAGATCGCATGCTTGATCTTGTCGAAAATACCCATGTCCTCAGCCTCCATTTTGGTTGATCGCATTCGCAATCCCTAAAATGGAGCAGAGGGCCGGTTCATCCAGCGATACCGCCCGGATTGTTTCGGCAAAAACAAACGGGCCGCAGAGCGGCCCGTGATATTCAGCGAATGGCGGCGCTGATCAGAGATCGACGTCGAGGATCGCCATCGAGAAGTTATAGGAGCGGTCGCCGTCTTCGTCATCGATATAGACGACACCCAGGAACTCCTCGCCGAGGTAAACTTCAGCCGAGTCGTTCTTGCGCGGACGCGCCTTCACGACGATTTCCGGATTGAGCGTTTTCTTGAAATAGGCGTCGAGCTTCTTGAGTTCTTCAGGCTTCACACTTGATCTCCTAGCGGTCTCAGTTGGCCGCTTCTTGCACAGGAAAAGCGGCGCTGTAAAGGCTGCCGGCACGCAAGTGCACCGGCTTTCCCCTTGCGTTTGCGGCCCGCTTTTTCAGCCGTTTCTGATATGAGCGGCTCAGATATCGGCGCCGATCACCTGGTCCATTATCCGCGACGGCTCCGAACACCCGGCTTCTCCGACCACCTTCGCCGGCACGCCGGCAACGGTCGTCTTCGGGGGAACGGCCTTCAGCACCACCGAGCCTGCGGCGACGCGCGAGCAATAGCCGATCTCGATATTGCCGAGGATCTTGGCACCCGCACCGATCAGCACGCCGCTACCGATCTTCGGATGGCGGTCTGCGCCTTCCTTGCCGGTACCGCCGAGCGTCACGCCATGCAGGATCGAGACGTTGTCACCGATCACAGCCGTTTCGCCGACCACCAGACCGGTTGCGTGATCGAGGAAGATGCCCTTCCCGATCCGCGCCGCCGGATTGATATCCGTCTGAAATACGCTGGACGAACGGCTCTGCAGATAGAGCGCCAGATCGCGGCGTCCACGGTTGAGGAGCCAATGAGCCAGACGATGGGTCTGCAGCGCGTGAAAACCCTTGAAATAGAGCACGGCTTCCATGAAGCGCAGGCATGCGGGATCGCGGTCGTAGATCGCCTGGATGTCGACACGCAGGATGTCGCTCCATTCCGGCCAGTCGGACAACATCTCGTCAAAAGCCTGACGCAGCAGCGTCGCCTGCATATCGGGATGGTCGAGGCGTTCGCAGATACGGTGGATGACGCATTCTTCCAGCGAGCGGTGATTGATCACCGTCGAATAAAGGAAAGCCGCCAGGACCGGATCCTTCTCGGCAGCAACGCGCGCTTCTTCGCGCAGGCTGTCCCAGATCGGATCCATCACCTTGAGCGAGCTTGCAGCTTCAAGAGGACGAATGTCTGTCTTCGCGACCATTACCGGTCTCCTCATTTCCCTTGGGAAGGTCATTGTATAAAGCAAAACGGCTGTAACATAAATGGGTGCAGCCGCCAGACCTTTTTAGGATGATTTTTCCGTGAAGATCCGCTCAAAAGCGGCATGTCACCGTCAGGCGACTTTCTCGTAAAATTCCAGAACGGCCTTCTTGAACACCCTGTCGCCAACCGCCAGCATGTGGTCGCGGCCCGGGATATCAAGCGCTTCGGCATTCGGCATCAGGGCGGCAAGCTCCTGAGGCGAACCCGCGATGTCGTCCTTTGTTCCGACGCCGATGAGCGTCGCTGCCTCGATCTTGCCCATGTCGGCCCGTGCGACGAGATCGCGCGATCCGCGGATGCACATGGCAAGCGCCTGGCGATCGCTCTTGGTCTGCTCGGCAAACATGCGGAACATGCGGCCGCGATCATGCGTGACGGTATCGACCGAGGGCGCCAGCAGTGCATCGGCGATCGGGTCCCAGTCGCCGACGCCATCGGTCATGCCGATGCCGAGACCGCCGAGCACCAGCGAGCGGACGCGGTGCGGATTGGCAAGTGCTGCGAAGACGGAGATGCGGGCACCCATCGAGTAGCCCATGACATTGGCTTCGGGAATGCCGAGATGATCGAGAAGGGCCATCGAGTCAGCCGCCATGATCCAGGGGCGGTAGGCCTCGGCATCATGCGGCTTGTCGCTTGCGCCGTGACCGCGGTTGTCCATGGCAATGACGCGATAACCGGCATCGCCCAGCGTCTTCAGCCAGCCCGGATGCACCCAGTTGACGCTCGCCGTCGAGGCAAAGCCATGGATCAGCAGGACCGGCGCACCATTCGGATCGCCTTCGTCGAAATAGGCGAGGTTGAGGCCATCATGCGTGAAGCTGGAGAATGCGGGCGTATTCAAGTTCATAAAGGCAGGTTCCTGTTTGCGGCGGACCATATTTTATCGCTGCCGCGAGGTGAACCCCGGCGGGCAAAAAACCATGCCGCTTGCGGCGCTTTGGCTCTACACATTTGCGGCGAAGAAAGATAATGTCCGGCCAAATTTCAAAGCATTCGGAGACAGACATGGCCGGCCACAGCATTCCCCACTTCCAGAACGACGGCGGACACCGCGTGATCGAAGTCGGCGTGAAGGAATTCATGTGCACCGGCGCATCCGTGCCGTTCGACCATCCGCATATCTTCATCGACATGGGCGACGACAACGAGAAGGTCTGCTCCTACTGCTCGACGCTCTACCGCTTCAACGGCGCGCTGAAGTCCAACCAGACGAACCCGGCCGGCTGCGTTTTCCACGTCAAGGCCGCCTGATCATTTCTTCCGGGATCGGATAACAGATGCCGGTCGAACATGCCGCCATTGCGGGCGCTGGAATTGCGGGGCTGACGGCCGCGCTGGCGCTTGCCAGGCACGGTATCGGCTCCGACATTTTCGAGCAGGCAAGCGAGCTTGCCGAAGTCGGCGCCGGACTGCAGCTCTCCCCCAATGCATCGCGAATCCTGCGTGAACTCGGCGTTCTCTCCGAGATCGAGAAGCACTGGCTTGAGCCCGAGATGATCCGGCTCGTCGCCGGCGATACGCTGCGGCCTCTCGCCGCCGTTCCGGCCGGACGTTTTGCGCGCGACCGGTGGGACGCGCCGTATGGCGTGCTGCATCGTGCGACCTTGCAACGGGTTCTGCTCGAAGCCGTGCGCAGCAACCCGCTCTGCCGCCTGCATCTTGGAACACCGTTCGAATCCGCTAGCCTGCCTGCCGGGTTGGTGATCGGCGCCGATGGCGTCTGGTCGAAGATGCGCCAGCATATTCCCGGTGCGCCCTCGCCGCGGTTCTCCGGCAATATCGCCTATCGCTTCACGATTTCTCAGGCGTCGGCGCCTGATTTTCTCGATCGCGACAATGTCGCGGCCTATCTCGGCCCGGCCGCACATCTCGTCTGCTATCCGCTGAAAGAGACCGCGAGCTTCAATCTAGTGGCGATCACCGGCGGCACGGATGACCGGCACCTCTGGGACGGCGGAGCGGAACGTCACCAGCTGGAGATATTGCGATCGCGCTTCAAGGGCTGGCACCCGGGCATCACGTCACTCTTCGGAGACATCGCGCCGACCTTCTGGCCGCTCTACGAGGCGACCGAGGGGCGCTGGCAGAACGGCCGTGACCGCGTGCTGGTCGGCGATGCCGCGCATGCGATGATGCCCTTTGCGGCGCAGGGCGCGGCGATGGCGATCGAGGATGCCTTCGAGCTTGGGGCGATGCTGTCTCGGGAAAGTGCCGAACAGGCCCTGCCCCGCTTCGAAGCGCTGAGGACGGCGCGGATCGCCAGGATACGCAAGCGCGGTGCGTTCAACCGCTTTGCCTATCACGCCCGCGGTCCCATCAGGATCGGGCGTGATATCGTCCTGTCGATGAAGCCGACGCAAAGCCTCGCGGCGGATCTCGACTGGATCTACGGCTACCGGCCGCAGGCCTGATCAGACGGCGTTCGATGCGGCAAAGCCGCGCTCGATGTCGGCCTTGATGTCGGCAACATCTTCGAGACCGATCTGCAGACGGATCAGCGGGCCGCCTTCCGGCGCCTTGGCGATACGGCGGTCGTTCAGGTTGACGTGAACCGCAAGGCACTCGAAACCACCCCAGGACCAGCCGAGGCCGAAGATGCTGAGCGCATCGAGGAAGGCATGCGCCTTCGGCTTGAACTGCTCGGCCGCGCCTGCCTTCAGCACGAAGGAGAAGATACCGCTGGCGCCCTTGAAGTCACGCTTCCAGATGTCGTGCCCCTTGAAGCTCGGCAGGGCCGGATGGAGAACCTTGGCAACCTCCTCGCGGCTTTCCAGCCACTTGGCGATTTCAAGCGCGCTTTCATAATGGCGCTCCAGGCGGATCCCCATGGTGCGCAGTCCGCGCAACACCTGGTAAGCGTCGTCGGGCGCGCCGCAGATACCGAGCGTGATGTTGGCTTCCTTCAGCTGCTCCCAATGCTTGGCATTGGCCGAAACAGTGCCCATCAGGATATCGGAATGACCGGCCGGATACTTGGTCGCGGCGTGGATCGAGATATCGACGCCGAAATCGAGCGGGCGGAAATAGACCGGGGTCGCCCAGGTGTTGTCCATGGCAACGACGGCGCCGTGCTTGTGGGCGATTGCGGCGATGGCCGGGATGTCCTGCATCTCGAAGGTGTTCGAGCCCGGCGCCTCGGTGTGCACCAGCTTGGTATTCGGCTTGAACAGCTGCTCGATTCCCGCGCCGATCGCCGGGTCGTAGTACTCCACCTCAACGCCGAGGCGCGTCAGCATCGTATCGCAGAAATGGCGGGTCGGCGTGTAGACGGAATCAACGATCAGCGCATGATCGCCTGCGGAGAGGAAGGCAAGGAAAGGCACAGTGACGGCGGCAAGGCCCGACGGCACCAGGATCGTTCCGGCAGACCCCTCCAGTGCGTCGATCGCCTCGCAAAGCGCATCCGTCGTCGGCGTGCCGCGGGTTCCATAGGTGTATTTCTGCGCCCGCGTTTCCATCGCCTTGGCATTCGGGAACAGCACGGTCGATGCATGCACGACAGGCGGATTGACGAAGCCGTGATATTCCGAGGGATCGTTGCCGAGATGCGAGAGGCGGGTGTTGATGCCTGCATTCTGCAGGAGACCGTCTTTGTCTTTCATAGTCTGAAATAGCCTTTGGCGAGGGATGCAATGGGCGAGTTTTGGACCTCGGGCAAAGGCGGGTCAACCCCGTAGCCGGAACTGCCCGAAAATTACCCGCATCGTTACTTTCGCAGATATATCAGTGAATTGCGCGGTATTTTTCCGCAAAACACTGCCCAAATACTATCCAACTGCCTATGAGAACGGCGCATTTTGCCAAAATGCCGAATTTTGCCGCATTTATTGTCTGCGACACTTGACCGTCTTGGCATTTGCGACTGTGATAGAACCACTCGCGCCGGGAGGGTGTCGAGAATTGGGGGGAAGGTTTTCTTCGGCCGTCTCCTCCACAAAGAACATAAGACAACAGATAAAAGGTTGGGAAAAATGAAGATTAAGCTCCTGTCCGCCGCCGTCGGCGCAGCAGTTTTCGCTCTTGGCGCCCATGCGGCCTCGGCAACCACTCTTGAAGACGTAAAGGCAAAGGGTTTCGTTCAGTGCGGCGTCAACTCGGGCCTGCTCGGCTTCGCGCAGCCTGACGCTTCCGGCAACTGGGCCGGCTTCGACGTTGATTTCTGCAAGGCCGTCGCTTCCGCCGTCTTCGGCGACCCGACCAAGGTCAAGTACACGCCCCTCTCCGCGAAGGACCGCTTCCCGGCCCTGCAGTCGGGCGAAGTCGACGTTCTCTCGCGTAACACCACCTGGACGATCAACCGCGACACCGCTCTCGGCTTCAACTTCCGTCCGGTCACCTACTACGACGGTCAGGGCTTCATGGTTCGCAAGAGCCTGAACGTGAAGTCGGCTCTCGAACTCTCCGGCGCTGCTGTCTGCGTACAGTCCGGCACGACCACCGAGCTGAACCTCGCCGACTACTTCAAGGCCAACAACCTTCAGTACAACCCGGTCGTTTTCGAAAAGCTCGAAGAAGTCAACGCTGCTTACGACTCCGGCCGTTGCGACGTCTACACGACCGACCAGTCGGGCCTCTACTCGCTGCGTCTGACGCTGAAGAACCCCGACGAGCACATGATCCTTCCGGAGATCATCTCCAAGGAGCCGCTCGGCCCGGCAGTTCGCCAGGGTGACGACCAGTGGTTCGACATCGTTTCCTGGACTGCTTACGCGCTCGTGAATGCTGAAGAGTTCGGCATCACCCAGGCCAACGTCGACGAGATGAAGAACTCGCCGAACCCGGATATCAAGCGCTTCCTCGGCACCGAAGCCGATACCAAGATCGGTACCGACCTCGGCCTGACCAACGAGTGGGCCTACAACGTCATCAAGGGCGTCGGCAACTACAGCGAAGTCTTCGAGCGCAACGTCGGTCAGGGCAGCCCGCTGAAGATCGCGCGTGGCCTCAACGCTCTGTGGAACAAGGGCGGCATCCAGTACGCACCGCCGGTTCGCTAAGCTTTTGACATGAATGCCGGAAAGGCGGGAAACCGCCTTTCCATCTTCCAAGAAAAAAGCCCAAAAACGGGCACATAGGGGATTAGGCTCGGCATGACGCAAGAGGCTGTGCACACGACACCTTTGCCGGAGAGCCGCTGGACGCTCCAGTCGGCACTTTACGACCCCAAGTTAAGGGGCATCTTTTTCCAGGTTCTGACCGTAGTTCTGCTCGTTGGTTTCATAGCGTGGGTCGCTCACAATACGGCGATCAACCTGCAACGCAGCAACACGGCATCTGGCTTCGCATTTCTCAATGGGCGCGCAGGCTTCGAAATCGGCCAGTCGCTGATCTCCTATTCGAGCGATTCGACCTACGGCCGGGCGCTCGTCGTCGGCATCCTGAACACCATTCTCGTTGCCATCACCGGCATCATCACTGCGACGATCATCGGCTTCATCGTCGGCATCGGGCGCCTGTCTCATAACTGGCTGATCGCCAAGCTTTGCACCGTCTATGTCGAGGTGTTCCGCAACATCCCGCCGCTGCTCGTCATCTTCTTCTGGTATTCCGGCGTTCTCGCCGTGCTGCCGCAGCCGCGCGAATCTCTGCACCTGCCCTTCAGCATGTTCCTGAACAACCGCGGCCTCGCCTTCCCGAAGCCGATGTTCGAGGCGGGCATGTGGGTGGTGCTCGCCGCCCTCGTCATCGGCATCATCGCGACCGTGATCACGGCACGCTGGGCGCACAAGCGTCAGGCCGCGACCGGCAAGCAGTTTCACACGATCTGGGTATCGATCGCGCTGATCGCCGGCCTACCGATCCTCGCATTCCTGGTGACCGGCCTGCCGATCTCCTTCGACGTGCCAGTGGCCGGCAAGTTCAACCTGACCGGCGGCTCCGTCGTCGGCCCGGAATTCATGTCGCTGTTTTTGGCATTGTCCTTCTACACCGCCGCCTTCATCGCCGAGATCGTGCGTGCCGGTATCCGCGGCGTGCCGAAGGGCCAGTCGGAGGCAGCCGGTGCACTCGGCCTGCATCCGTCCTCGGTCACCCGCCTCGTCGTCGTGCCGCAGGCCTTCCGCATCATCATTCCGCCGCTCACCAGCCAGTATCTGAACCTGACCAAGAATTCGTCGCTGGCAATCGCCGTCGGCTTCTCGGATCTCGTTGCCGTCGGAGGGACGACGCTCAACCAGACCGGCCAGTCGATCGAGGTCGTCGTCGTCTGGATCGTCGTCTATCTCGGGCTCAGCGTGCTCACCTCGCTGTTCATGAACTGGTTCAACGCCAAGATGGCACTGGTGGAGAGATAAGATGTCCGGCTCGAACATTTCTTTCGTCCGCAATGCCATGCTGGAGCCAGAACCGGCTCCGGCAAGCCAGCGCGGCGCAATCGCCTGGATCAGGCGCAACCTGCTCGCAACACCGAAAGACATCGTGCTGACGGTAATTGCGATCGCAGCACTCGCCTGGGTGCTGCCACACATGATCAACTGGCTGTTCATCCAGGCCGTCTGGACCGGCACCGACCGCACCTTCTGCGCCACGACAGTCCAGGGCGGCACGCAGCCGGATGGATGGAGCGGCGCCTGCTGGGCCTTCGTCAACGCCAAGCTCGATCAGTTCGTCTATGGCCGCTATACGCTCGACGAGCGCTGGCGCCCGACGCTGGTGTTCATCATGTTCGCAGCGCTGCTGACGCCGATGCTGATCCCGTCGATGCCGCGCAAGGGCCTGAACGCGCTGCTGCTGTTCGTTGCCTTGCCGCTCGTGTCGATCTGGCTGCTTTACGGCGGCTTCGGTCTCGAGATCGTCGAGACGCCGCTCTGGGGCGGCCTCTTGGTGACGCTCGTCGTCTCCTTCGTCGGTATCGCCGTGTCGCTGCCCTTCGGCATCATCCTGGCGCTCGGACGGCGTTCGCAGATGCCGGTCGTCAAGATGGTCTGCGTCATCTTCATCGAGGTCATCCGCGGCATTCCGCTGATCACCGTTCTGTTCATGGCGAGCGTCATGCTGCCGCTGTTCCTGCCGCAGGGCTGGAATGTCGACAAGCTGATCCGCGCCGTCATCGGCGTATCGATCTTCGCGTCCGCCTATATGGCCGAAGTCATCCGCGGCGGCCTGCAGGCCATTGCGAAGGGTCAATATGAGGGCGCCGATTCACTCGGCCTCGGCTATTGGCAGAAGATGCGGCTGATCATTTTGCCGCAGGCGATCAAGCTCGTCATCCCTGGCATCGTCAACACGTTCATTGGTATGTTCAAGGACACGTCGCTGGTGTCGATCATCAGCATGTTCGACCTGCTCGGCATCGTTCGCCTGAACTTCTCCGACGGCAACTGGGCCTCGGCGGTCACACCGTTGACAGGATTGATCTTTGCTGGCTTCGTCTTCTGGATTTTCTGCTTCGGCATGTCGCGCTATTCGGTGTTCATGGAACGCCATCTCGACACCGGCCACAAACGATAAGAATTGAGGGTAACAACTATGGCTGAAGCTAAAAAGCTCACCGTCTCCGCGACCGAGGTCGCCGTCGAAATCACCAACATGAACAAGTGGTATGGCGACTTCCACGTTCTGCGCGACATCAATCTGAAGGTCATGAAGGGCGAGCGCATCGTCATCGCCGGCCCGTCGGGCTCCGGCAAGTCGACGATGATCCGCTGCATCAACCGTCTGGAAGAGCATCAGAAGGGCCAGATCGTCGTCGACGGTACCGAGCTCACCAACGACCTGAAAAAGATCGACGAAGTGCGCCGCGAAGTCGGCATGGTGTTCCAGCACTTCAACCTCTTCCCGCACCTGACCATCCTGGAAAACTGCACGCTGGCGCCGATCTGGGTGCGCAAGATGCCGAAGAAGCAGGCCGAGGAAGTCGCCATGCACTTCCTCAAGCGCGTCAAGATCCCGGAACAGGCCAACAAGTATCCGGGCCAGCTCTCCGGCGGTCAGCAGCAGCGCGTGGCAATTGCCCGCTCGCTGTGCATGAACCCCAAGATCATGCTGTTCGATGAGCCGACCTCGGCTCTCGACCCTGAAATGATCAAGGAAGTGCTCGACACCATGGTCGGTCTCGCCGAAGAAGGCATGACTATGCTCTGCGTCACCCACGAAATGGGCTTCGCCCGCCAGGTCGCCAACCGAGTCATCTTCATGGACCAGGGCCAGATCGTCGAACAGAATTCGCCCGCCGAATTCTTCGACAATCCCCAGCACGAGCGCACCAAGCTCTTCCTCAGCCAGATCCTGCACTGAGGCTCAGCCAATTCCAGGAAAAGCCGCCGGATCGCTCCGGCGGCTTTTTTTGTTTGAGCGGGATATCCGTCAGCGGGATGCCAGCGTGCGCAGCATCTTGCAGAGACCGGCGAGACCCGAGTCATAACCGCCCGCTGCCACGTCGCGGCAGCGCACCAGCATCTTCTTCTGGTCGCTCGGATCCATCCTGCTGAACTCGCGCGCCACGGCACCGGGCGTGATATTGGCACCATTGCCGTTGCTGCCGGTGGCGCTGCCGCCGATCCCGAGACCGAGGGTGGCTCCGACGCTGTTGCTGTTGCCGACGTCGGCGCCGACATTGGCGTTGATGCCGCTGCGGCCACCGACGGAAGCAGTGACATCGGCATCGAGCAGCTGGCTGCCGCCTGCCGTTGCACCCACCTTGGCATTGACGCCGTTGCTGCCACCGGCAGAGACATCTGCATTGATATCGGCGAGCTTGCTGCTGCTCAGCGCATTGGCGCCGACCTTGGCCTTGACGCCATCGCTGCCGCCGACCGTTGCGTCGACATCGGCATCGACGAGGCCTTTCGAGCCGCCGACCGTGGCATTCGTATTGGCGTTGATGCCCTTCGAACCGCCGACGGATGCTCCGACATTGGCGCCGAGGCCGCCGGAACTGCCTGATGACACGCCGACGCTGGCATTCACACCATTGCTGCCGCCGATCGAGATATCAAGCGCGTGAGCAGCGCCGAGCGGCATGACGAAAATCGAGCAGGCGGTTGCGAGAACGGCAAGCCGGGTCCTGGAATAAGCGTAAGTCATTGTACTCCTCCGTTTTCCAAATGCCGGATTTGGCCGGCAGCCGAAAATCGAGGGAACGCGCGAACCATCGATCGAGTGGACCCGGCCATTGCAGCCAAGCCCATGGACAGCGAACGTAAGAATATTAGAATTGTTTCACGCAACCAAACCTCTAGGTTAGCGCGAAGAAAAGATCGAAGCCGGCCGCTCCGAAACGGGACACTTTCTCGTCATCAGCGGGCCGTTTGCGAATCGGCGCGCTTCCGGGCCATAGAAAAAAGACTGCGAAATCCTAGTTCTAAGATGCAGCCTTGCCGTTGATGGAGCACTCCGATGAAACTTACCCTTGCCTCAGTTCTGATTGCTGCAGCACTGCTCTCCGGATGCAATACCGCGGGCGGCGATATCTCCGGCCCCGGCCTGGCGCCGATCCCGGGAAGCATCACCTACAACGGCCAGCCGCGCACGAAGCTGACGAAGTCGCCGATCGGCTCCTACTTCCCGCATACATTCGTGGATGCGCGCGGCCGCGAGGTCGAGGAAACCTATATCATCCGCCCGGATCGCAGCCTGATGATCGCCAACCGCGTCTACCGGCCGATCTTCCGCTGGAACGATTGATCCGCCCACATGGAGCGGCTTGCAGCTGCCATCATTGCTCTGACCGCCTGGACTGGCCTTGCCATCCAGCTCGATGCCAGTATCGCGGTTTCCGGTTCGGCAACTGAAGCCATATGGGTGATGGTGCGTTACTTCACGATCCTGACCAATCTCGCCGTCGCGCTTGTCATGACGGCCGCAGCCTTCGATCTCAAACGGATCGCCACGCCGCTCGCTCTCGGCGGCGTCACGACGAGCATCATCCTTGTCGGCGTGGTGTTTGCGCTGCTGCTGCGCGGCATGGTGGAGCTCAGCGGCGGGGCGGCCGTGGCCGATGCCCTCAATCACCGCGTCACGCCGCTGCTGATGACCGTCTATTGGCTGATTGCGGTGCGCAAGCGCGCCCTGCCCTCCGCCGCCCCGCTGCTCTGGACACTGCCGCCGCTCGTCTATTTTCCCTATGCGATGATCCGCGGGCGGATCGAGGGGATCTATGCCTACCCCTTCCTAGATATCCACAGCATCGGCTGGGGCGGCGTGCTCCTCCACGCGCTGGCGATGGGTGCCGGCCTGCTGCTGCTCGGCTACGCCATGCTCGCCGTCAACAGGCAGGCGCGTCGCGCGCTCTAGATGCCCTGCTGGAACAAATAAGCGTGAAAGCCATTCTCCTTTCCACGAGAAGAGGAGTAGAGACAATGACATACGATCCGAACAACCTGAATGATCCGAATCGCCCGCTCAATCCGACGAACGGTCCGGACTTCCGCACCACGCCCGTGGGCGCCCGCAAATCCAGCTCCTGGGTCGGCTGGGTCGCAGCCATCGCGGTGATCGCCGTTGCCGCCTTCGCCTATATGGAATGGAACGGCACGCCCGATACCGACCCGCAGACGACGGCTTCGACCAAGAGCGAACCGGCAGCTCCGGCTCCCGCACCGGCAACGCCGATGGCCCCGGCCGACAACAATGCCGCCCCTGCCCCGGCAACCCCGCCGGCACCGGGTGGTGGCGCCACGCAGCAGTAATCTGATCGAAGGCCCGGTGTTCGCACCGGGCCTTCTTCCTTAATACGGTGCAAGCCCGTTAAGCTTACCCGCTAACCCTGATGAAAAGAACGCATTGCCCGCCCGCCCGGCCGGGTCTATCGAATGCCTCACGCCCCTTGTAGCTCAACCGCCAGAGCAGCTGCGTTGTCAGCAGCCGATCCAGGTTCAACTCCTCGGCAGGGGCACCATTCTTCCGCAAGATGCTATCAACTACTGGCGAGCTGCCAGCTCTGCTACCCTGGTCTCATAGCTACAGACTGGCTAGGCACCGGCTTTGCGAAGAACTGATATGTTTGAAGCGCTGTATGGGGCCCGGAGTGGCACCTGAAATCAAATGGCGACCCCTGCAGGACTCGAACCTGCGACCTGCTGCTTAGAAGGCAGCTGCTCTATCCAGTTGAGCTAAGGGGCCGGCCGGCCGCCATTGCGATGGCGGCGAACGCGGTATGCCTGAAATCAGTGCGTCCAGGGCTGCGTGCGGGTATAGCGGAAATTATCCGGATAGGCGACAGTCTGGCGGATCGGGTCCTTCGGCTGCAGCACGCGGTATTCGATGCCGTTGCGCTTGGCATAGGCCTCGGCCAGTTCCTGCGTCTCGAAGGTCAGCTTGACCTGCTGGCGCATGTCGCCGGACGAGGTGTAGCCCATGACCGGATCGATCTTGCGCGGCTGCTCCTGATCGAATTCGAGCACCCAGAGATGCGTCTTGGCCTTGCCGGACTGCATGGCGGTCTTGGCTGGACGGTAGATCTTGGCAGACATCGCGGCATTCGCCTCCGGATAAGCGGTTTCACCCGCGGATATTTCAACCTTCCGCGCCTGATGCGGCACGGTTCTCTGCGCCAGTGATAGCGCAAAGAGATGAATTTTGCTTATCCGCGAATCCGCCGGGTTTCAAGAAAAAAGCCGAGGCAAAGCGAACTGCCGCAGTTCAATTGGAGGCAAGCTTGTCCGCTGGCTTGCGGCAGGGCGAAACGAGGTCGAGCGAAGCGTCGCGAACGCTGGTCTCGACTTCCATCAATCCGAGCACGCTGTGGAACATGTTGTCGTGCGAGGCCGGGTGCTTGGCGCGCTCGGCGATGCAGGCGGTGTCGAGCCGCGTCTCGCTGGCGAATTCATCCGACAGCCACAGCGCCATCGGCACATGCGTCTGCTCGGCGGGCGCGATGAAATAGGGAGCGCCATGCAGATAGATGCCGTTTTCACCCAGCGATTCGCCGTGATCCGAGAGATAGAGCATCGAGCCGGCAAGCTCGCCCTGATGGGCCTTCAGCTTGTCGATGACGGCAGCGATCACCTGGTCGGTCATGACGATCGTGTTGTCATAGGCGTTGGTGACTTCCTCGGGCCTGCAGGTGGCGAAATCGGCGGCGCGGCAATCCGGCGTGAAGCGGCGGGCCGAATCGGGATAGCGCAGGTAATAGGCCGGGCCGTGGCTGCCAAGCTGATGCAGTACCAGCACGCTGTCGCCCTTCACGTTGGCCAGCCAGTCGTCCAGCTTGTCGAGCAGGATCGTGTCCAGGCATTCGCCATCCTTGCAGAAGCGCGGATCGCGGGTGTCGGGCAGATACTTGTACTTGATGCGGTCGGCGACGCCGTAGGTGCCGGTATCGTTGTCCCACCACTCGACATCGACCTTGGCGTGGCCGAGCACGTCGGTCAGATTGTCGGTCGTCAGGCCCTTGCGGTAATTATAGACGCCGCGTGGATAGACCGAGAACATGCAGGGGATGGAGACGGCCGTCTCCGTGCCGCAGCTCGTCACGTCCGGGAAGAAGGTGACGCCACGGGCCTTCATCTCGGGATTGGTGTCGCGGCCGTAGCCGGCCAGCGAGAATTCCTTGCCGCGCGCCGTCTCGCCGGCAACGATCAACAGCACGCGCGGCTTGCCGGGTGCTGCAGGCGGCAGCTGATGCGCATCGGTGCCGATCGGCTGGCGCACGAGGTTCAGGTTATCGCCATAGGTGGCGGTGTAATAGATCGCGCTGCCGATCGGGAAATGCGGATTGATCGTCATCATCATGTCGCGGTGAATGCGCCCGACGGCAGCATAAGTCGGATAGAAGCCCATGCCGACGATCGCGATCAGCGCGATGCAGGGGATGATGACCGCCATGTTGTGCAGGAATTTGCTCGGGAACGGCCGGTGGATGATGCGCACGGCGGCAATCAGCAGCGACGGCACGACGCCCAACAGGAGCATGTAGAGCATGAATTTGCCGGTGATCAGGTGCCCGGCTTCCGACGAGGTGGTCACCGCGGCGTTACGGATCATCTCGCGGTCGATGATCGTGCCGAATCGATCGGTGAACCATGCGGCGGCGACGGCCGCGAGCAGCAGCACGATCAGCACCGGCTTCATCAGATATTTCACCGAAAACGTGACGGCGATCGCCACCGTCAGCGCGATCATTCCGGCAACGAAGCCGACGAAGGCCGGCCGGTGGCCGTCGAAATAGACATAGGCCCGGCTCCAGAAGGTGTAATTGGCGACGATGAGGATGTAGAGGGAAACGATGACGGCGAGCGTGATGCTGCCGATCGCCGGGCGCCACGACGCCGTCTTCTGTTCTGTTGCCATGCTATCAGGTTCGCTCCGGCGCAGCGGCACCTTACGACTCGCGCCAGTACCGCAATCTCAAAATCGGGGCGACCATGGCGGTGCTTCCTGACACTATCCTGAACGCAAAAGCCGCAACGAAGCACGGGACAAGCGCGTTTTTGATATTGCGGGGTCACGGTGAAGCGTGTATTGCCCCCTCATTCGGAGTGTAGCGCAGTCTGGTAGCGCATCTGGTTTGGGACCAGAGGGTCGGGAGTTCGAATCTCTCCACTCCGACCATTTCCCTTAAATCTCTATCTTCCGCAGGCGGTGACCCGCCCGAGCAGGAGCCGGTCATGCAAGTCGAAATCCCCTGCCCCAAATGCGGCAAGACACGAATGAACTTCCCGCGTCCGCAGCCGCTCGATGACGACATCATCACCTGCTACAGCTGCAATTTCGAGCTGGGGACCTATGGCTCGGTGAAGGCGAAGATGGCGCGGTTCATGGAACGCGTGCGCCAGGAAGCCGTCGCCCAGGCGCAGGCTGCCCGCAAGAAGCAGTAGGCTTCTTCTTCTCTTCTATTTCTTGGTGATCGTCGGGCTGGCGGCCTTGTCGCCGACCTTGATGCCGAGCTTCTTGACGATGCCGGCGTTGAGCTCGACGACATATTTCACCGATCCCATCGAATCGATGATGTCTTCCGAATAGGGAACGGCATTTTCCTTGATGTGGCGGATGACGCCGGTGCTGTCGATGAACAGCATGTCGAGCGGCAGGATGGTGTTTTCCATCCACATCGTCACTCGGCGCGATTGGCCGAAATCGAACAGCATGCCGGCATTTTCGGCCATTTCCTTGCGGTACATCAGGCCGTATTGCCGCTGCTCATTGGTCGAGGCGATCTCGACGGTGAAGTTCAGCAGCTTGCCGGATGCCGTCTGGACGACCAGCGGCTCCTTGGCGAAGACCATCTGCTGTTCCTGCTGCGCGAAGCCGGGCATGGGGGCTGCCGTCGCCACAATGAAAAAAAGCGCCAAGAAGGCGCCTTTGATTCTATGCATTGTCCTCATCCTGAACATCAGTGGGCGCGGCTTGCCGGGCTCGGCATATCCGGGTGGATCTCGGCAGCCATCAGACCCTTGTCACCGGGCCCGAAGCGCACCAGCACAACCTGGCCCGGGCGCAGCTCGGTAAGGCCGAAACGGCGCAGCGTTTCCATGTGAACGAAGATATCCTCTGTGCCCTCGCCGCGCGTCAGGAAGCCGAAGCCCTTGGTGCGGTTGAACCACTTGACCAGGGCACGCTCAAGGCCGCTCGTGGCGGTAACCTGGACGTGGGTGCGAACCGGCGGCAGCTGCGAGGGATGAACCGCTGTGGACTGGTCCATGGAGAGGATCTTGAAGGCCTGGTAGCCACGTTCGCGGCGCTGGATCAGCGCGACGATGCGGGTACCTTCGAGGATCGTCTGGTAGCCATCGCGGCGCAGGCACGTGACGTGAAGAAGTACGTCCTGCATGCCGTTGTCTGGAACGATGAAACCGAAACCCTTGGCAACATCAAACCATTTGACGACACCGGTGATTTCAATGAGATCGACGGCATCCCCCGATAGCTCGTCGAGATCACTGAACTCCTTCGATGAAATCCTATCAGCCATGTCGCCAGCCCCTCATTACGCGTCACACTGTTACGGTTAACTGATTCTTGAAATCAAGATTAACATCTTGGTAACGGATAAGCGCAAGTCCTGTTTTTGGTTATTCCCAGTTGCTGATTTTAGCGGCATGTCTTGCCCGAAGCTGACCATGCGTCACCTATCCGGGCTAGGCTCCAACATTCGAAAGGAAATAGAATGCGTTATCTTCATACCATGGTTCGCGTGAAGGACCTCGACGCCTCGTTGCATTTCTACTGCACATTGTTCGGACTGAAGGAAATCCGCCGTTCCGAGAATGAAAAAGGCCGTTTCACACTCGTTTTCCTTGCTGCCACGGATGATATCGCCGAAGCACAGCAGAAGGGCGCGCCCTGCCTCGAGCTCACCTACAATTGGGATAGCGAGGATTATACGGGCGGACGCAATTTCGGCCACCTCGCCTATGAGGTCGACGATATTTATCAGACCTGCCAGCAGCTGATGGACCAGGGAATCACCATCAACCGTCCGCCGCGCGACGGGCGCATGGCATTCGTGCGCTCGCCGGATGGAATCTCGATCGAGATTCTGCAGAAGAACGGCAGCCTGCCGGCGGCCGAACCGTGGCTTTCCATGGGCAATACCGGCGCCTGGTAAGCCGGGGCTTTAGCGAGGCTTGCGGCTTTGGCGATTTCGGGCTCCGGCCACGTCTTCGCTCTTGCCGCAGCCACGGCCCGCATGCACCCTCCGGCCAAATCAGGCAGCCCGGCCCATCCGCAGCTGCTCCCGTATTTGTCCGGAGAGCTTTCGCTTGCCCCATCTTCGAACGCGACCGTTCCTCTTTCTGACCGCCGTTTCGGCCCTGGCGCTGACCGGCTGCGTCTCCAGCCAGAAGGCGCTTGATTCTGCCGAGGCGACGCCCGCTCCGGCGGCAGCCGCCGCGCAGCAGCAGACCGCCATGGCGCCGGGCGCACCCGGCCAGCAGACCCAGAAGACACCTGGCTATCGTGACCCGATGGTCAGCAATGTCGGCCAGCAGCAGACAACGGCGGCCGATGCCAATGCCGCGGCAAACATGGCGCCGGGCTCGACTCAGATGCAGCCCGCCAATATCGGCGGCATGGCGATGCAGTCGACCCGCATCAACGCCAATTCGATGAGCATCTTCTCGTCGCAGCCGGTGATGCCGCAAAACAACCGGACATCGACGATCATCCAACCGGCCGATGCCAATGCCTATGCGCCGGTTCAGGGCGGGCTGACGGGCTCGCGCGCCGGCGTGTTCGGCACGCAGCCCGGCCAGCAGGTGCAGTCGAATGCGCAGGGCGAAATCCTGCCGCCGCAGCAATCGTCACAGAATACCAGCACGCAGATCGCGCCGTCCTACCAGACCGCATCGCTTGCAACCGGCAGCCTGCCCGGCGGCTCCAGCAATGCGCTCTATGCCGCGCCGAAGCAGAACCTGATGGGCAGCCTCTCCGGCCTCCTGCAGAAGGCCTCCCTGCCCGGCATGACCCGCGTCGCGCCGAACGGCGTGCATGTGCAGAATGCCAGCGTCGAAGTCAGCTGTTTCAAGCCGAATCTGCTGAACGTCATCAAGACCGTTGAGACGCATTTCGGCAAACCCGTCGTCGTCACCTCGGGCTACCGCGATCCCGAGCATAACCGCATGGTCGGCGGCGCCGAGGAATCGATGCACAAGAGCTGCGACGCCGCCGACATCAAGATCGACGGCGTTTCGAAATGGGATATCGCGAGCTACATCCGCTCGCTGCCGGGCCGCGGCGGCGTCGGCACCTATTGCCATACCGACTCCGTCCATCTCGACACCGGCAACAACCGCGACTGGAACTGGGGCTGCGGCGCCCGGCGCGGCAGCCCGCCAAGCGCTCGCGCGATCTGAACGAAGAGCGCGGTTGCCGTGCCTTAACGTCAACCGCGCGGCCCTCATCAAACACCCATTCACAGGGCATTGATTTAGCAGGGTAAATTTGAATCTCCCTGCACAAACATAGCCTTGTCATTTTTTTGATAGAATTGCGATTTTCCCGCTTGCGGGATTCCAAGACCCTGACTATAAGGGCGCCACCACGAAGGAAGCGCCCTTCGTCTATCGGTTAGGACACCAGATTTTCATTCTGGGAAGAGGGGTTCGACTCCCCTAGGGCGTGCCACTTCTCTCTTCAAAACATCGCTGTTTTGACGCTTGTACAGCAAGCACTCTCTCCCCATTTATTCGTTATCGCCGGCGCCCTTCGTCTATCGGTCAGGACGGCAGATTCTCATTCTGCAAAGAGGGGTTCGAATCCGTCCCCCCTATTCAAAACGTGTACGGATCCTCGTTGGGCCCAGCTTGCAAGCTGTTCGCAGGGATTGCGGGGCTAGTACACGATACTCGTGACTTTTCCGACGAGCTTCCAGAAGCAATCTTTTCAAAAAAGACGAGGCGGGAATTATGCTGCCATCTCAAGCTCTGGCTGGTCGCAACGACAAAGCGTGACTGATACAAGCCCATGGCCTTGGGGTCTCGAGGAATCCAAAGTACATTTCCCAATGGATAGGCTTGCTAAAAACAAAAAACGCCACTAGCATGCGCTCGCAGCCTTAATGTAACAGCAAAACTAATGCTGCAAACAAATATTATTTGATCGTGATGTCAACAATTGATGTTTTACACATGAATCCTTCCTGAGGCAATAGAAAACTTATTATTGAATCCTTCGATTGACTTCGCGAATTTATTTCTCGGGGACGATCTTGCTTGATTTCAACAGCAGGCGAGAACATTTTATGCCCAGAAGATTGCAAGGGGAAGAACTGGACGAAGTACGAGCTCTGCCTCCAGAATGCAAAGCCCTAATACGAGGCCATCGACGATCATACTCCTTCACTGAATTTGTTTTCGCCTACGGCTATAAATGCTGTGCTCGGCTCGCCGGGTATTGGGAAGACATTTATCGATATGCAAACCCTGAGACCACCCATAACGAATTCCGTGTGTTCAAGAGACTACTTCGAGACCTCACAACGTGCGCGGATCAACACGCTCGCGCCGTTTTCAAAGCGTTATCAACCTCGAAGCCAGTGTCGCCAGAATCGTTCGCCCACTACATTGAGCATTTGCGCGCGCGGATGATTAACCCGCATGATATCAGTTTTACCGACGCGCGCGGAAGTTCTGTCGTTGCGTACCTGGAAGCGTTGAGAAACTGCCTGAACAGGTTTGGAGAAGCTAAGGCTGTTGATTTCCACTGAGAGCTGACCCGGCATTTCCACCGAGAAGTGACCCGCCTTTAGGTATCGGTTGTGTTGGTCGTGGTGGTCAAGTTCCGTCGTTTCTCCTTTGTCATTTTGGATTCATGAGCAGAGCTGTTCTTGAAGCGGAAGCTGTCGTTTCCGGTCTCGAGGATGTGGCAATGATGAGTGAGCCGGTCGAGCAGCGCGGTTGTCATCTTGGCATCGCCAAAGACGCTGGCCCATTCGCTGAAGCTCAGGTTGGTGGTGATGATGACGCTGGTGCGCTCGTATAGTTTGCTCAACAGATGGAAGAGCAGCGCGCCACCTGAAGCGCTGAACGGCAGGTATCCCAGCTCGTCGAGGATCACGAGATCGGAGTGAACGAGGCGATTGGCGATCTGTCCCGAACGACCTTGGGCCTTCTCCTGCTCCAGCGCATTGACCAACTCGACGGTGGAGAAGAACCGGACCCGTTTGTGATGTTGCTGGATGGCCTGGACGCCGATTGCCGTGGCGATATGCGTCTTGCCCGTGCCGGGACCGCCGACCAGGACGATGTTGTTGGCATCGTCGAGGAAGTCGCAGCGATGAAGCTGCTGCACGAGGGCCTCGTTGATCTCGCTGCTGGCGAAGTCGAAGCCGTTCAGATCACGGTAGGCGGGGAAGCGTGCCGTCTTGAGCTGATATGCGGTCGATCGGACCTCTCGTTCGGCTGTTTCGGCCTTGAGAAGCTGGGACAGGATCGGAATGGCAGCCTCGAACGCCGGCGATCCCTGTTCGGTCAGATCACCGACGGCGTGGGCCATCCCATGCATCTTCAATTGCCGTAGCATGATGACGATCGCGCCGCTTGCCGGGTTATGACGCATGGCGAACCTCCGTCTTTCTCAAGGTATCGTATCGCTCGACATTGGCCTTCGGCTCATTGGTGAGCGTCAGCGCCTGAGGTGCGTCGAGGGTCGGCGGTGTGGAGGATTTGCCATCGACGAGGCGATGCAGCAGGTTCAGCACATGCGTTTTGGTCGGAACGCCGGACTTCAGCGCCATCTCGACGGCCGAGAGCACTGCTTGTTCGTCGTGCTGGAGAACAAGGGCCAGGATGTCGACCATCTCGCGATCGCCGCCCGGCTTTTTGAGCAGATATTGCTGCAAGCTCTTGAATGCCTCCGGCAGCTCGATGAAGGGGGCGCCGTTGCGTAGAGCGCCGGGCTTGCGCTGAACGACCGCCAGATAATGCCGCCAATCGTAAATGGTCTGTCCCGGCCGGTCATGGGAACGATCAATGACGCGATGATGCTCGCAGACGATCTGACCTTCCGCGGCGACTACGACCCGATCAGGGTAGACGCGCAAGCTCACTGGTCGGTTGGCGAAGGATGCCGGGACGCTGTAGCGATTGCGCTCCAGATGCACGAGGCAGGTTGGTGTGACCCGCTTCGTGTATTCGACAAATCCGTCGAACGGTCTCGAAACGGGCATGAGAGCTGGGGCTTCCTCAGCCCAGATGTCGGCGATGGTGCCGCGCATCTGTCCGTGCGGGGTCTTTGCCCAGAACTCCTTGCATTGAAGCTCAAGCCAATCATTCAGGGCCTCCAGCGACGGAAAGCGCGGGATGGGTTGAAAGAGCCGATGACGGGCATCCTGCACGTTCTTCTCGACCTGTCCCTTCTCCCATCCGGACGCTGGATTGCAGAACTCGGGCTCGAACACGTAATGGCTGGCCATCGCCATGAAGCGCACGTTGACGTCGCGCTCCTTGCGCGCGGCCGACCTTGTCGATCGCCGTGCGCATGTTGTCGTAGATGCCGCGGCCGGGGATGCCGCCGAAGACGCGGAACGCGTGATTGTGGGCATCGAACAGCATCTCATGTGTCTGCAGCAGATAGGCCCTGACGATAAAGGCGCGGCTGTAGCTCAGCTTCGTATGCGCCACCTGCAGCTTGGTGCGCTCATTGCCGATGATCGCCCAGTCTTCCGACCAGTCGAACTGGAAAGCCTCACCCGGCTCGAATGCCAGCGGCACAAATGTCCCACGGCCCGTCGTTTGCAATTCTCTCTGCCGATCATCACGCCATTCCCGAGCGAATGCCGCAACGCGGTTATAGGAGCCCTCATAGCCGAGGCTCACCAGATCGGCATGCAACTGCTTCATCGTCCGCTTCTGCTTGCGGCCCTTCTTGGATTCTGTCTTCAGCCAGGCCGATAACCGATCCGCAAACGGGTCAAGCTTGCTCGGCCGCTCCGGGACGTTGAACTTCGGCTCCACGCCGTTGGCGCGCAGGTATTTGCGGATGGTATTCCGGGATAGGCCGGTCCTGCGGCAAATCTCCCGGATCGATAGATGCTCTCGGAAATGCCAGCGCCGGATCACGCTCAGTAATGCCATGTCGATCACTCCAGAGCCCCCGCTGAAAACATGCGAGGGACGGTTCAAACATGGGTCAATTCTCAATGGAAATATAAGGCCGCGCCGGGTCAGTTCTCAGTGGAAATCAACAGTCTGCTCCCGACTTCTCTTCGAGTTCATCGGCAAGCTCTCGCAAGGATTCAAATGGCAGAACGCCTCCGCAATGGTGAGCAAGGATCTCCGCGCGGGTAGTTGAATCCGGAAGTGGCAGATCGAAGTGCTTTTCCAGACGTCCGGCCCGGAGAAGCGCTGGATCGATCCAATCTGGGAAGTTTGTAGCTCCCACGACGATTACCCCATCGCCCAGAGTAGAAAGAAGATAGAGCGCCTCGTTGACGACGGTTTGCCAATATTGGTCACCGTGATATCCCGTGGGCCGAGCATTCCTGGTTCCGATCGAGTCAACTTCATCGATAAACAATAGCGCACCCTTGCCGTCAGCCGCGTCGGCGAAAGTCGTCCGCATTGCCCTCAGCATATCGTCGAGCGCACCTTGCGCCTGCCATGCCCCAACTGTTGCGGTGACCAACCTCAATCCCAGAGCATTGGCAAGGGCTGAAGCGAAATGTGTCTTTCCGGTGCCCGGCACTCCGGAAACGATCGCTCCTTTGCCGATCAGCCTCCAAGCCAACTTCCGTTGGCGCCAACGTTCGACGTCCTTAGCGACATCCAAAGCCCACGGCTTGATC
Source organism: Rhizobium sp. OAE497 (assembly GCF_040546565.1). Lineage (NCBI taxonomy): Bacteria > Pseudomonadati > Pseudomonadota > Alphaproteobacteria > Hyphomicrobiales > Rhizobiaceae > Rhizobium > Rhizobium sp. OAE497. The sequence goes on along the minus strand of NZ_JBEPOA010000001.1, from coordinate 1,682,171 downwards.
TCGTCATAGCCGGGGAGATCGAAGAGGCTGGGCCCAGTGGCTCTGACACGATCGACGTCGTTGACATCAGCTAGCTCGTCTTCATTCAAATTTGGCTTAAGGACGGCTGCCAATAGGAGGTTCTGGGGCATCCGGGCAACGGCAGCCGCTGCCTCGATAGACAGAGGTGGTCTTTTGCACAGCCGCCGAACTGCAGCGATATGGTAGGGCGTCGGCGGCTCGACAACCAGAACAGCTGTAGCGGCGTAGCGCACGTCAGCAGGGACTTCATCGACATTACGCGCGATCAGGATGTCGAGACCACCGACATCAAAAATCGATATTGGGATCTTATCTCCGCCCTTCTTAAAAAGCGGCTTCGCAAGCCGGACTCTAATGTTCTGCTCGACGCGACCCCAGCTTTCTTTCGTGCCATCCAAAAGGGTGAACGCAGCTTCCTCGAATTCTTCGGTGCGGAAACCTTCGGGGATCACGAAAATGATGAAGCCGCTGGCTCCATACCGGAGCAGACCCGCACCTCTCAAGGATCGAACCATGCCGAACCCCGCCAGCAGCTTGCCAGGATCATTCGCATGCCTGGTCAAGAGTTTGGTTCGATTAGTGAACTCCATCGCCGTGTCCTATCCTCATGACACCCGTGGAGAGCCGATACCAGCGGTTCATGGTCCGGGCGACACCGACCTCAGGATTGAGATAGAAGAGTTGGCTGGTCACTATCTCCTTCCCGTCCCTTAGGCGAGGATGACCGGTGACAGTCCCGCTCAACGCGAACACGTTTCCAAGAACTGGTTTGTAGTTTGCGAGCACCGGAGCGTTGGCGATGGGTAAGTGTTCAAAATCTCCTGCGTCCGCTCGTTGGAGATCCTCCAACAAGCGCCGTACTGTCGCGTCATCCAGCCATTCGTAGGTCAAGCGTGCCTCATCGATTCGCGTTCCAGGTGATCATGCGCAACTCACCATGCATCATTTTTTACTCATGGTGACTCCTTATTTGCTCACAGTGAGTAATTGTCAACTATTATTTGCGTGATGAGGAAATTGATGACACTCAATCCTTTATGAGACCGCCGCCTCGAATCCTTGCCGCCGCACGGCTGCTCCTTGGTCAATCACAGACCGAGGTGTCGAAGGCTTCTGGAATTAGCCGGAAAACCATACATACGGCGGAGACCACTGGGGCGGCAGGCATTGCAAGCGTAGAGAAACTGTTACGCTATTACACTGCTAATGGCGTCACCTTCATCGGTCGTGAAGGGGAAGAAGGCTGGGGACTGCGGGCTACATTCCTGGACTTTGACTACGGCGACAAAAACTCCCCAACGGAATAGTCAGCGGGGTTCCCGGCGCTTGGCTGTCAGCGCCCCGGCCTCTCGCCGGCATGACCAAGCTAAAGCCGAATGCCCACCTTGTGGGCAAAACTTGTCGGGCTGCGCCCGGAGTCTTTTGTTCATTCGAATGAAAGCAAGCCGGGCTCGCTTGCGTGATGAGGCGCTGCTTGCCCCGGCTTGCATTCGAATATCACCAAAGCGGAATCCGCCTAGTCGGCGGATAAGTTTCTCGTGGGGTCAGTACAGATTTCGGAATAGGGAAGAAGATTCCCCTAGGGCGTGCCAGAAAAAGGCCCCGCCGAAGCGAGGCCCCTCTCCACTATCCGTCGTTGGCTCTCGCCTTCGGTCCTTCCTTGGAGGTGACCGAGGCGGTCTTGCCATCGGGCTGCTGCCCGAAATAGGTCCCGCCGAGATGGCCGCCACCGCTGGTGTGCTCGACCTGGCGCTCGGCGCGCTTCTGGATTTCCTTGACGTCAGTCTTGCTCATAAGTGTCTCCATTGTTGAGGTGGTGACATCTGAACAACCGGTGACGGCCAGATTCGTTTCAAACTTTTCCGGGCGGCAACGCGTAGACGCGGCAGATCGAGGAAAGAGCGCATGGCGCGATCCCCTGCTCTCCAGGGGCTTCAGCGCTTTCTCGGGGGCATTTCCACAAGCTGTGAAAAAATCTACAGAATTTCGCATTTTACCGCTTGCGGGTCAGAAAGGTGCTGACTATAAGGGCGCCACCACGAAGGAAGCGCCCTTCGTCTATCGGTTAGGACACCAGATTTTCATTCTGGGAAGAGGGGTTCGACTCCCCTAGGGCGTGCCACTTCTGGATCTTCCAGAAATTGTTATTCCTGAACAATTCCGCTTCGCCTCGCGGCGTGCTGGGCTGGTTGCGTCAGTTGATGCGGTGCCGCCGCAAGACGTGATGTCCTGCGGCGGGGAGCGTCCCCCTATCGGAAGATCACCGGGTCTTCGCGAGCGATCATGTCGAAGAACGAGCCGGCCGCCGGTGGGCTCACCTTGTAAGTCAGCTTGTGCACCGGCATCAGGTTCTCGATCGCCTTGAAGGTCGATTCGTCGAACGGATACATCAGGCGGTGCTGCATCTCGTGGGCGTGGTACGAGCTATAGCGCGGCGCCTTCTGCCATTCTGCGTTCAGATCCGCGTTGATGGTCACCGCGCATTCGAACAGGTGATGGAAGATGAAGTAGTTGATCAGCTGGTCGTTTTCGAGCCAGTAGCTGATCAGCATTTCCCTTAGGGCGCTGACGAGCGGATGTTCGGGCCGCGCGGTCATGAACCAGTTGGACAGCAGATATGGATCGGCGTCGCGCGTGAAAGCGAAGAATTCCGAGTTCATCATATCGGGCCGCGGCGCGTCCGTCAGAAACACCGTCGCATCCATCCAGGTGCCGCCGTATTTGTGCAGCAGCTCGACGCGCAGCATATCCGAAAAATGCGTCTTCGATTTTGCCTTGACCCGCTCGGATGCAACGGGATGCGGCTTGATATAGCGGCCGATCGCATTGTCATCGAGAATGATGATCTCACGATCCGGAAGATGGCGTTCGACCGATCTCAGGCAGCTCTGGACGATCGGCGGAGCATTGTCGCGGCCCTGCGCCCAGTATAGCCAGACCGGGCCTTCGAACGAGGCCGGCACCGGGCGTGGCTGCGTCTGGTGATAGGTCAGCCTTTCAGGCACTGCATATTGCAGCAACACGGCGCGGGCCTCGATCTCCTTCCGGTTCCGGGAAACCATGGTTTCCAACCAGCGGCGGAGATCGTCCTCACGCGAGGCGAAAACGTTCTCGGTATTATTGTCGGTCATGAGGGACCTCTTTCGTCGGAACAGCCAGGGCCTGAAATATGTGCCCAGATAGCAAATAGGGTTGAATGAAGCCGCGGCGGCGGGCGGCAGCGACTCTTGTACAGGAGATTCGCATCGGTTTGCTATGGCGAGATGACAGCGGGAATCCCGGCCTTGGCAGGCCATTCTTCCAACAGGGTGGCGCAAGCTTCGATGCCGATAGTCCGACCGATAACGCCGGATTGGGCTTGCGGAACCTCCGTTTCCGCGGCGGACGGCATTCGAAGGACCGGACTTTGACGATCAACCAGCCAATTCCAACCACACTGCCCGTCGGCCTGCCGAGCCTGGAAAGCCTGAGCGGCAAGGCGGCGCAATCCGGATCGGTGATCGTCTACCAGCCGTACCTCGACGCCGGGCAGCTCGCCCAACTCGATCCGGCAGCACTGCCCTTCGACATTTCCTTCAATACGCAATCGACGACCCGCGAATACGAGCTGTTCCGGATCCTTCACGAGCATCATCTGCAGGCGGGCCTGCCGGACGACATGTTCTGGGGGCTGCTGTCCAGCAAGTTCGAGACGAAATCGGTCTCCAGCCTGCAGTCCTTCATTTCCGAAGCGACGAAGGCGCGCGCCGATGGCGCCGATGCCTATCTCTACAATCCCTTGATCGGCCACGCGGCGATCTACAGCAATGTCTGGGAACATGCCCTGATGGGCGGACATCCGGGCATGGAACCGATCTTCACCTTCCTGAGGGATAGCGGCTTTGCAATCGCGCTTCCGCAGGGGCAGACGACCTTCTTCTTCTGCAACTATTTCGCCGGTAACCGGAAATTCTGGTCCGGCTATTTCGCCTTCTGCGAACATGTGCTGAACGCACTCGAACAGGAAGCCTTGCGTGGCACCGCGGCCGGACGCGCCTATAGCGGCACCGCGAACTACAGCCGCGATGGCAACGCCGCCATGCGGCCCTTCGTCATCGAGCGGCTGCTTGGCCTCTACATTCCGCATGCGGTCGCGAGCGGCATGAAGGTTTCGGCTTTCTCGCCGTCGGCTGCGGATTTCGAATGGAAGTTCGGCGCCCGCACCGGCCGCCTGCTTCACGATCTCTTCGAGCGCAAGGAAGCCTTCCTGCAGACCCGTGAGCCGTCCAGGCTGGAAGCCTGGCAGGAGGGCCGCATGCCTGTCGCCAAGGAGCCGCATCTGATCTGGAATGCCGACGATCCGCCGGCCTGGGCGCCGCGCGGCGCCTTCCCGAAGAGCGAACTTGCGCCCCGCGCCTCCAGCGTCAACGACACGTCGCTGCCGCCGGTCAATCCGGCCGCACTCGCAGCCCTGACGCAGCCGCTTGCGCCGCTGTCGGCTGCGGCACCGGCCGCGAAGATGCTGCAGGCCTTCGAGGGCGGCTGGGAGGCCCATAAGGACAAGCACTGCATCTGGATCGTCACGCCGCGAGGCTACAATCACAGCCACGCATTCGACGAGGTGGCGCTCGCGCTGCAGGGCTCATTCCAGGAGCTTGGTGGTTCGGCTCCGATCGTTCGCGAGATGCACGAGTTCGCCGGGCGCTCGCCGATCATCTACGGGGGCAACCTGCTGTCTCTCGAGATTATCCAGAAACTGCCGAAAGACAGCGTCGTCATCAATCTCGAACAGGTCTCGGACGAGAGCACCTGGATGAACGAGCGCTACAGCGCCGTTCTCAAGGCTTTCCCGGTGCTGGATTACAGCCCGCGTAACCGGCGCAACCTTGCGGCCAAGGGCATCGAGCATGCCGGCGTGCTGGAGATTGGCTACAGCGAATGTCTGTCGCAGATCCGGCACACGCCGGTGAAGGATATCGACGTCCTGTTCTATGGCTCGATGAACGATCGCCGCCGCGAAATTCTCATTTCGTTGCATGAGGCCGGCCTGAAGGTCGTGCATCTCTTCAACGTCTATGGTGCCGAACGCGATGCGGCGATCGCGCGCGCCAAGATCGTCATCAATATCCATCACTATGCCAGCGGCGTTTTCGAGATCGTCCGCATCTCCTATCTGCTCGCCAATCGCGTCTGCGTGTTGACCGAGGGCGATATCGAGGATCCGGATCTCGATCCGTTCATCGGCGGGCTCGCCGTCGAGCCCTATGACGATCTCGTCGAGCGCTGCAAGGAATTGCTCGCCGACCAGGCGGAACGCGAACAGATCGCCGAGAACGGCTATAATGCCATGCGGGCACGCTCCCAGGCGGCTATGCTGATGAGCGTGATGCAGGGTACGGAATAGAGACTGACGATGCGCATCGAGACCACGAAAATTGACGGCGTGCTGAAGATCATCCCGGCGCGCCATGGCGATCACCGCGGCTATTTCTCCGAGGTGTTCAAGGACGGCTGGTTCCGTGAGAACGTCGCCGATGTGTCCTTCGTTCAGGATAACGAATCGCTTTCGGCGCAGGCCGGCACTTTGCGCGGGCTGCACTTCCAGACAGCGCCCTTCGCACAGGGGAAGCTGGTGCGCTGCCTGCGGGGCCGGATCTTCGACGTGGCCGTCGATATCCGCGCCGGATCTCCGACGTTCGGGCAATGGCTCGGCGAAGAACTGACGCCTGAGAACGGCGTTCAGCTGTGGGTCCCGGCAGGCTTTGGGCATGGCTTTGCGACCTTGGAGCCTGATACCGTCATCAGCTACAAGGTGACCGCACCTTATAGCCCGGCGAATGACAGCGGCATTTTGTGGAGCGATCCTCATATCGGCATTGCCTGGCCGGTTGCGGAGGCCGACGCTGTTCTCTCGGACAAGGACAGGAAGCTTCCGAAGCTCGCCGACATTCCAGGTTATTTCCAATATTCTGCGCAGTGATTGAAGGGGGCGTTCCGGCAATGCGGGTGATGGTAACGGGGGGAGCGGGTTTCATTGGTTCGGCGCTGGTGCGCCATCTGGTGGACGCGGTGGGAGCTGACGTTCTCAATATCGACAAGCTGACCTATGCCGGCAATCTGGCATCGCTTTCTTCGGTCGAGAACGCCGCCAACTACCGGTTCCTGCGCGCCGATATCTGCGACCGCGCAGCGATGCATGAGGCGTTTGCCTCCTTCCGGCCGGAGATCGTCATGCATCTCGCCGCCGAGAGCCATGTCGATCGCTCGATTTCGGGTGCCGGCGATTTCATCCAGACCAATATCGTCGGCACCTTCAGCCTGCTCGATGCGGCGCGCGGCTATTGGGATGGTCTTGAGGCCGAGACCAAGAGCGCTTTCCGCTTTCTGCATGTCTCGACCGATGAGGTCTATGGCTCGCTCGGCGATGACGGGCTCTTCGAGGAAGTGACCGCTTACGACCCGTCCTCGCCCTATTCGGCCTCGAAGGCGGCGAGCGACCATCTGGCGGTCGCCTGGCACCGGACCTATGGGCTGCCGGTCGTGGTGTCGAACTGCTCCAACAATTACGGCCCGTTCCATTTCCCGGAAAAGCTGATCCCACTGATGATCCTCAATGCGCTGGAGGGCAAACCGCTGCCGGTTTACGGCAACGGCGCCAATATCCGCGACTGGCTCTATGTCGAGGATCATGCGCGGGCGCTGTTCACCATTGCCTCGCGCGGGCGGCCGGGCGAGAAATACAATGTCGGCGGCCGCAACGAGCGGCGCAACATCGAGGTGGTCGAGCGCATCTGCGCGATTCTCGATGGCGTATTTCCGGGGAAGGAGGCGCATTCACGGCTGATCACCAATGTCACCGACCGGCCGGGGCACGACGCCCGCTATGCCATCGATGCCACCAAGCTCGAGACAGAGCTCGGCTGGAAGGCGGAAGAGAATTTCGACAGCGGCATCGAAAAGACCGTTCGCTGGTATCTCGACAATGAATGGTGGTGGCGGCCGCTGCGCGACAATGTCTATTCCGGCGAACGCCTCGGCACTTTCAAGGGGCGATGACGATGCGCATCGCCGTCACGGGCAAACAGGGACAGGTCGTCCAGTCGCTTCTGGCAATGGCTCCAGCCCACGGGGTTGAACTGATCGCCATCGGCCGTCCGGACCTCGACCTTACCGATCCCGCCAGCGTGCTGCCGGCTCTAACGGCAGCACAGCCTGACGTGATCGTCTCGGCGGCGGCCTATACGGCGGTGGACAAGGCCGAGAGCGAAGCGGAGCTTGCTCATGCGGTCAATGCCATTGGTGCGGGCGCCGTTGCCGAGGCCGCCTCGGCACTTGGCATTCCGGTGATCCATCTTTCGACCGACTATGTATTCAGCGGCGATAAGCCGTCGCCTTATGTCGAGACGAATCCGACGGGGCCGATTTCGGTCTACGGCAATACCAAGCTCGAGGGCGAGTTGCGCGTCGCGGCGGGCAATGCCAATCATGTCATTCTGCGCACAGCCTGGGTCTATTCGCCGTTCGGCGCGAATTTCGTCAAGACGATGCTCCGGCTTGCCGAAAGCCGTGACGAACTGCGCGTGGTCGCCGACCAGCGCGGCTGCCCGACGTCGGCACTCGATATTGCCGAGGCGCTGATTGCGATCGCTACGCGGCTCTCCGCGGATGCTGACCCTGCCCTGCGCGGCACCTTTCACCTGACCGGCAGCGGCGAAGCCACCTGGGCGGAATTCGCGCAGGAAATCTTTGCACGGTTGAAGGCGCTCGGCGGCAAATCTGCCAATGTTGTGCCGATCACCACGGCGGAATATCCGACGCCGGCGAGACGCCCGGCTAATTCCCGTCTGTCGGGTGACAAGCTCGCGGAGACCTATGGCATCCGGCTGCCGGACTGGAAGCGCTCGACCGACGTTGTGATGCAAGCCATTTTGAAGAATGCGATTTGAGGAGACTGGCATGAAGGGGATCATTCTTGCGGGCGGCACCGGCACCAGGCTTCATCCGATCACGCAGGCCGTGTCGAAGCAGCTGATGCCCGTCTACGACAAGCCGATGATCTATTACCCGCTGACGACGCTGATGCTCGCGGGGATCAACGACATCCTGATCATCACCACGCCGCACGACGTCGAGGCCTTCAAGCGGCTGCTCGGCGACGGCTCGCAATGGGGCATTTCGCTGACCTACGCTGTGCAGCCGAGCCCGGATGGTCTGGCACAGGCCTTCATCATCGGCGCCGATTTCATCAACGGCCAGAACTCGGCGCTGGTTCTCGGCGACAACATCTATTTCGGCCACGGCCTGCCCGAGATCATGAAGTCGGGAACGGCGCGCACCAAGGGCGCCACGGTCTTCGCCTATCACGTCACCGATCCCGAGCGTTACGGCGTCGTCGAGTTCGACGGCAAGATGAACGCGCTGTCGATCGAGGAAAAGCCGAAGCAGCCGAAGTCGCAGTGGGCGGTGACCGGCCTCTATTTCTACGACCAGCAGGTGGTCGATATCGCCGCCAATCTTAAGCCGTCACCGCGCGGTGAATTGGAAATCACTGATGTCAACCGCACCTATCTCGAACGCGGCGAACTCTTCGTCGAGCTGATGGGCCGCGGTTATGCGTGGCTCGATACGGGAACGCCGGACAGCCTGCTCGACGCGGCGGCCTTTGTCAGCACGCTGGAAAAGCGCCAGGGCTTCAAGATTGCCTGCCCCGAGGAAGTGGCATGGCGCATGGGCTATATCGATCAGGACCAGCTCGCCAAGCTTGCCGAGGCGCTCGGCAAAAGCGCTTACGGGCAATATCTGACCAAGCTTTCGGCCGACTGGTAATTCACTTCGCGGGAGCGGCGTCGGAGACGCGCAGCTGGATGCGGCGCGAGCCCTGATAGTGGTCGGCGCCGATCGAGCCCGCGACATGCAGGTTGGCGCCGCGCGAATTGAGCAGGAGATTGCCGAGCGCCGTATCGGCAGCGCGGAAGGCGATGCCGTCCAGTCGGGCGCCGTCCATGGCTTCCAGCGTCACCTTAACGTGTTTTTCGCCGACAGTCCTGACATCGCGCAGGCGATGGGCGGGGATTGCGAATACCGGCTGCGAATGGCCGGAACCGTAGGGTCCTGCCGTCTCCAGCCGGTCGATCAGGTCGAGCGTCGCGCCGCTCGCACCAATCGCGCCGTCGATCTTCAGGGTTTCGTTGGCCACCAGATTGGCGACCGTCTTCTCGGCCCGTTCGGTGAAGAAGCTGCGCAGCGCGCCAAGCTTCTCGCGTTCGACAGTCAGGCCAGCAGCCATCGCGTGTCCGCCGCCCTTGACGAGGAGGCCCTCATCGACAGCCGCGCGGACCATCCGGCCCATATCGAAACCGTTGATCGAGCGGCCGGAGCCGGTACCGCGTCCGGACGGGTCGAAGGCGATGGCGAAGGCCGGGCGCTTGAACTTTTCCTTCAGCCGCGCCGCCAGCAAGCCGACGATGCCGGGATGCCATTTGTCGCGCGCCGTGACGATGACCGACGCGCCCTGCCCGTCGCCGTATTCAGCAAAGGCCTCGGCTTCCGCCTCCTGCAGCATGGCCGCTTCCATCGCCTGACGGTCGCGGTTCAGCTCGTCGAGTTTCTGGGCGATCGTTTCGGCCTCACCGGCGTCGTCCAGCGTCAAGAGGCGGCTGCCGAGTGCCGCATCGCCGATACGGCCGCCGGCATTGATGCGGGGGCCGACGAGAAAGCCGAAATGATAGGGCGTGACCGGGCCGGAGAGACCGGCCTTGCGAAACAGCGCCGCAAGGCCCGCATTGCCCTGATGGCGCGCAGCGACAAGGCCCTTCACGACATAGGCGCGGTTCAGCCCCTTGAGCGGCACGACGTCACAGACGGTCGCGAGCGCCACGATATCCAGCCATTGCAGAAGGTCGATTGCCAGAATGCGCTTGTCGCCCGCCTCGCGCAGCAGCCGCAGCGTCGCGACCAGCACAAGGAAGACGACGCCGGCGGCGCAGAGGTGCCCCTGCCCCGACAGATCGTCCTCGCGGTTCGGATTGACCAGCGCATAACAGTGCGGCAGCGCGTGTGTCACCTGGTGGTGATCGATGACGACGACGTCGATATTGCGCGCCTTGGCCGCATCCAGTGCCTCATGGCTGGTCGATCCGCAGTCGACGGTGACGATCAGTTGCGCGCCATTGTCGATCAGCTGGTTGATGGCGCCCGCGTTGGGGCCGTAGCCTTCGAAGATGCGGTCGGGGATATAGATCTCGGCCTTCACGCCGAAATGCGCCAGAAAGCGGTACATCAGCGCCGAGGACGCGGCGCCGTCGACATCGTAGTCGCCGAAGATCGCAACGTTCTCACCGCGGCGGATCGCTTCGGCGAGGCGCCTGGCCGCCTTCTCGCAATCGGTCAGCGTGTAGGGATCCGGCATCAGGCTGCGGATCGTCGGATCGAGGAACTCGACGGCTTCATCGACGGAAACGCCGCGCCCAGCGAGCACCCGGGCAATCAGATCCGGCAGGCCGTGGACCTGCGACATGGCGAGCGCACGGTTCTGCCCGGCCTGATCGAGCCGTGAAATCCAGCGATTGTCGAGGATGGATTTCTCCACCCCGAGGAATGCGCGCTGTATCGGATCGGCGGGGATATCCACCATTCTGCCTGTGCCCCATCATGTCACCGCCCCGTGACGGGGCAGCAATAATTCTACGAGCACATTTATGCAGGCTGGAAGCGGCTGGCAACGCCCGGGTTGCCGTTACCCTCAGTCTTCCTTGGGGCGCTCGATGCGGATGACCTGCGGTTCGCCCACGAGGTAACCCTCGCCCTTGATGGCGGCGACGGCCTTGCGGACGGAATCCTCGGTCGTCGCATGGGTGACGAGGATGATCGTCTGGTGATGCGAGGGCGAAAGATGCTGCTGCGAGCGCTGCACGATCGATTCCAGCGAGATCTGGTTTTCGGCCATGCGGGTCGCGACGCTGGCGAAGACGCCGGTGCGGTCGAGAACCGTCAGACGGATGAAATAGCCACCTTCATGGCTCTGCATCTGCGCCTTGCGGTAAGGCTCGAGCGACTTGGCCGGGTGGCCGAGAACCGGCACGCGCTGGGCGCCTGGCTGGCTCTTGGCGATATCGGCGATGTCGCCGAGAACCGACGATGCCGTTGCGTTGCCGCCCGCACCCGGGCCAACCATCAGCAGTTCGCCGAGAATGTCGGATTCGATCGCCACGGCATTGGTGACGCCATCGACCTGGGCGATGACGGAATCGACGGGCACCATCGTCGGGTGAACACGCTGCTCGATGCCGGTATCGGTGCGCTGGGCGACACCGAGGAGCTTGATGCGGTAGCCGAGATCGGAGGCGGCGCGGATATCCTCGATGGAGATATTGGTGATGCCTTCGAGATAGATGTCGTCGGCCGCGATCTGGTTGCCGAAGGCGAGCGTCGTCAGGATCGACAGCTTGTGCGCGGTGTCGTTGCCCTCGATGTCGAAAGCCGGGTCGGCTTCGGCATAGCCGAGGCGCTGGGCTTCCGCCAGGCAATCGGCGAAGGAGAGGCCTTCCTTCTCCATCTTGGTGAGGATGTAATTGCAGGTGCCGTTCATGATCCCGTAGATTCGGGAGATCGAATTGCCGGTCAGCGATTCACGCAGCGCCTTGATAACTGGGATACCGCCGGCGACAGCCGCTTCGAAGTTGAGCAGCGAGCCCTTCTCCTCGGCGATCTTGGCGAATTCGACGCCGTGATAGGCAAGCAGCGCCTTGTTGGCGGTCACCACATGGAGACCACGGTCGAGTGCTGCCTTGACAGAAGCCTTGGCCGCGCCTTCGGAGCCGCCGACGAGCTCGACGAAAACGTCGATATCGGCCTTGGCAGCCAGCTCTTCCGGCGTATCGTACCAGGTGATGCCGCCGAGATTGATGCCGCGGTCCTTGTTCTTGTCACGGGCCGTGACTGCCGTGATGTGGATCGGACGCCCGCACGTTGCGGCAAGCTCGTTGCTCTTCTGCTGGATGATACGGACGAGCGAGGCACCAACGGTACCGAGACCCGCAATGCCGATTTTGAGGGCGTCTGCCATGAAGCGATCCTGAATGTTCATGAGTGGCAGCCGCGGACCGCGGCTGCCGATTGGGAGGTTTCTATCAGCGGTGTGCGTTGAGCGAGATGACGTTGTGCATCGTCTCGTCAGCCGTCGACAGGAATTTCTTGATGCTGCGCGCAGCCTGGCGGATGCGGTGTTCGTTCTCGACGAGGGCGAGGCGAACGTAGTCGTCGCCCATTTCGCCGAAGCCGATGCCCGGCGCAACGGCCACATCGGCCTTTTCGACGAGCAGCTTGGAGAATTCGAGCGAGCCGAGATGGCGGAATTTTTCCGGGATCTTCGCCCAGGCGAACATCGTCGCTGCCGGCGGCGGCACTTCGAAGCCGGCCTTGCCGAAGCTCTCGACCATGACGTCACGGCGGCGCTTGTAGACGTTGCGCACCTCAGCGATGTCGGAGCCGTCGCCGTTCAGCGCGTGGGTCGCCGCCACCTGGATCGGCGTGAAGGCGCCGTAATCGAGGTAGGACTTGACGCGCGTCAGCGCCGCGATCAGGCGCTCGTTGCCGACGGCAAAGCCCATGCGCCAGCCGGGCATGGAGAAGGTCTTCGACATCGATGTGAATTCGACGGTGACGTCGATGGCGCCCGGAACCTGCAGAACGGAGGGCGGCGGCTCGCCGTCGAAATAGATTTCCGAATAGGCCAGATCCGAGAGGACGATGATGTCGTGCTTCTTCGCGAAGGCGATGACGTCCTTGTAGAAGTCGAGCGTTGCGACGAAGGCCGTCGGGTTCGACGGGTAGTTCAGGATCAGCGCCAGCGGCTTCGGGATCGAGTGGCGCACGGCGCGCTCGAGCGGAGCGAAGAAGTTCTCGTCCGGCTCGACCGGGATCGAACGGATCACGCCGCCTGCCATCAGGAAGCCGAAGGCATGGATCGGATAGGTCGGGTTCGGGCAGAGGATGACATCGCCCGGCGCCGTGATCGCCTGCGCCATGTTGGCGAAGCCTTCCTTGGAGCCGAGGGTCGCAACGACCTGCGTATCCGGATTGAGCTTCACGCCGAAGCGGCGGGCGTAATAGGCGGCCTGCGCGCGGCGAAGGCCGGGAATGCCCTTGGAGGACGAATAGCGATGCGTGCGCGGGTCCTGGACCACTTCGCAGAGCTTGTCGACGATCGCTTTCGGGGTCGGCAGGTCAGGGTTTCCCATGCCGAGATCGATGATATCGGCGCCGCCCGCTCGCGCGCTTGCTTTCAAACGGTTGACCTGTTCGAAAACATAAGGCGGCAAACGCCGGACTTTGTGAAACTCTTCCATTTCATTCCCCATGGAAATGCGGCCACCGTGGCCGCGCTCGAAGTTCGTCCTGTTCCCGGCTGCTTGCGATACGAACTTCAGAATCGCATGCGCCGTATTCATCAGACTGTCTGCAGGCGGCGATTCTTTGACGGATGCCGCAGCTGCGAAGCATTATCGGGAAAATTCATGTCTCCCGCCAGCTGCGGAAGGCTTTGCGTGCAAATTGCCTGAAAGGCAAGGCCTACTTGGTGATTTCCGAGAGTGTGTCGGCACCATGATCGGCGGCAAGCTTGCGGTATTCCGCAACACGCCGCTGATACTCGGCCTCGGAAATCGTACCCGCCTTGCGCTGCGCGCCCAGCGAAGTCAGCTTGGCCTGCAGGCTCTTGGCTTCGTCATCGTTCATCTGAACGTTGGCGGCTGTCAGCGGCGCGCCGAAGGACGGATAGCCGTCGGGCGAATGCGAAAGCCCGCTTTCGGCCGGCGCTTCGCCCTTGGTGGCGGTCATCACGACCGCCGTGGGGGCCGCTCGCCTGGCGGCAAGGGCTGCCTTCTCTTCCGGCGTCGACGTGCAGCCGGCAAGCGTCATCGCCGCGGCCGCGGCAATAATTGCCATGCGGGTTGCGATTGCGATGCCAGAGTTGCCGTTCTTCGTCATGCCAGATCTTCCAAATCCTGAAGCCACTGCGACTGTTAAATTTGTCGCAGCAACAAAGCAATAGCATGAGCGGCGTTGTGTTGAACTTGTTTTCTCGTTCCGGCACGATGTACAAATTGATTTCAGATGATTGCTGCCGCCGGAGGACATGCGTGACCGACAGCAAGGAAGGCGAGACGGGCAAGCCGCAAGGCTTCGATACGACCAACCTCGATCCCTATATGATGAAGGATCCCGAGGCGATGGCGGTGAACTTCGCCCGCGCGCTCGAAAATCTCGGCAAGGCCGCTTCTGCATGGCTGGCACCGCGCGAACGCGGCGATGTCAACGACAAGATCGCCGAGCCGATGACCGACATGGTCAAGACGCTGTCCAAGATCACCGAATACTGGATGTCCGATCCGCGCCGCACTTTCGAGGCGCAGACGCAGCTGATGAGCAGCTATTTCGGCGTCTGGATGCGCTCGATGCAGCGCATGCAGGGCGAGGCCGCCGAGCCGGAGCCCGACCGCAAGGACAAGCGCTTTTCGGATCAGGACTGGGAGAAGAACCCGTTCTTCGACTTCCTGCGGCAGGTTTATTTCATCACCGCCGACTGGGCGGAGAAGATGGTGACGCAGACCGAGGGGCTGGACGAGCACACCAAGCACAAGGCCGGCTTCTATGTGAAGCAGATCACCGCCGCGCTCTCGCCGACCAATTTCGTCGCCACCAACCCGCAGCTCTACCGAGAGACCATCGCCAGCAGCGGCGAGAACCTGGTACGCGGCATGAAGATGCTGGCCGAGGATATCGTGGCGGGCCATGGCGACCTGAAGCTTCGCCATACCGACATGACGAAATTCGCCGTCGGCCGCGACATGGCGCTGACGCCGGGCAAAGTGATCGCCCAGAACGACATCTGCCAGATCATCCAGTATGAGGCGACGACAGAGACGGTGCTGAAGCGCCCTCTCCTGATCTGCCCGCCGTGGATCAACAAGTTCTACATCCTCGACCTCAACCCGCAGAAATCCTTCATCAAGTGGTGCGTCGACCATGGCCATACGGTTTTCGTGATCTCCTGGGTCAACCCCGATTCGCGCCATGCGCAGAAGGACTGGACCGCCTATGCCCGCGAAGGCGTGGATTTCGCGCTGGAGACCATCGAGAAGGCGACCGGCGAGACCGATGTGAACGCCATCGGCTATTGTGTCGGCGGCACCCTGCTTGCGGCGACGCTTGCCCTGCATGCCAAGGAAAAGAACAAGCGCATCCGCTCGGCGACACTGTTCACGACCCAGGTGGATTTCACCCATGCAGGAGACCTGAAGGTCTTCGTCGACGAAGAGCAGTTGCAGGCGCTTGAAGCGCATATGCAGGCGGTTGGTTATCTCGACGGCTCGAAGATGGCGACGGCCTTCAACATGCTGCGCGCTTCCGAGCTGATCTGGCCCTATTTCGTCAACAACTACCTGAAGGGCGAAATGCCGATGCCCTTCGACCTGTTGTTCTGGAATGCCGATTCGACCCGCATGGCCGCGGCCAATCACGCCTTCTATCTGCGCAACTGCTATCTCCGCAATGCGCTGACGGCAGACGAGATGGTGCTCGACGGCAAGACCCTGTCGCTGAAGGACGTGAAGATCCCGATCTACAATCTGGCGACCCGCGAGGACCATATCGCTCCGGCAAAGTCGGTTTTCCTCGGCAGCCAGTTCTTCGGGGGCAAGGTCGATTTCGTGCTTGCCGGCTCCGGCCATATCGCCGGCGTCGTCAATCCGCCCGACAAGAAGAAATACCAGTACTGGACCGGCGGCCCGGCCAAGGGCGATTACGATGTCTGGCTGACCAAGGCCGAGGAAGCACCGGGCTCCTGGTGGCCGCATTGGCATGCCTGGATCGAGGCCAAGGACGGCAAGCGTGTTCCCGCCCGCAAGCCCGGCGGCGCATCGCTCAATGCCATCGAGGAAGCACCGGGCAGCTACGTGATGGAACGGGCCTAGGCTTTTTTTGAAACGGCGCCGTCCATTTCCTTTGCCGCATAAAGGAATTGGAAACCATAATCGCCCATAGTTACTAACAGCGGATTAGTTGCGCTGTGCCTCATTTAGGCCCTGTTGCTTCATTATCGGCTCCGGCTAAAGCGTCCTGCGTAAGCTGCCGGTATTAGTGACGCGTTGGGAAACCGAGTAATATGGCGTTTGCTGTCGAGGCGCGTGAAAGCGCTAACCCTTTCGGCTGGGCAATTTTCGGCTCTGCCAAGCTTTTCCGGGCTCTTCCGGTTATTGCTGCCATCGGCCTGGGGGCCGCTGTATCGACCTGGACACTGGCATCGGTTGCCACGATGCATTCGTCGGCAATGCCTACCAACGAAGACAAGAGCCTGTTTGCCGATATCGCCATCGCGCCGAAGGCGCATGCGCATCACAATGCCGGCGCCGCGCAGGCCCTCGTTCACGTCAGCAAGTTTTCCCGGCTTCCCGGCCAAACGACCGTTTCCGACCGCATGACGGCGGATGTTCCCGCGAAATCCTCCAAGGACATGGTAGCGCTGATGCAGCGCCGCGGACTTTCGCTGCTTGCCATGCGCAACAATGGCAGCGAGATCGCTTTGGCGCTGAGGCAGCAGGCAGAGACACTCGCCAGCGCCGCGCCGATCCCGGCCGTGACGACGCCGTCCGCCCTGCCCGCTCCGGTTCAGGTTCAGGTCGCAGCCGTCAAGGCGCCTGAGCCCGCAACGACCATGGCCGCAGCCGAAGCAATGCCGCAGCCGCGCCCGACGCCCGCCGCTTCCCCGATCGAGACCGCGCTCGCCGATGGTGTCGCCGCCTCCGACGAACCTTTCGGCCTCGTTCTCTCCGACGGCGGCGAAGTACCGCTGCCGATGGCCCGCCCGAACCGTCCAAAGACGGCAGCCAATGCACCGGAGACGGCGCTTGCCTATGCCAAGGTCGACGACGAAGATATCGAAGACGACATGCCGAAGGTCGGCAAGCCGACGCTGACGCCGATCGCCCGCGCCGGTGTTGCCGTCTACGACATTTCGGCCGGTACCGTTTACATGCCGAACGGCGATCGCCTTGAGGCGCATTCGGGCCTCGGCAACATGCGCGACAACCCGCGCTTCGTCGATCAGAAGATGCGCGGCCCGACGCCGCCGCATACCTATAACCTTCAGATGCGCGAAGCGCTGTTCCATGGTGTCGAGGCGATCCGCCTGCATCCGGTCGGCGGCGCCGGCGCCATCCACAATCGCGTCGGCCTGCTTGCCCACACCTACATGCTCGGCAAGCGCGGCGACTCCAACGGTTGCGTTTCCTTCAAGGATTACAAGCGCTTCCTGGCTGCCTTCAAGCGCGGTGAGATCAAGCAGCTGGTCGTCGTTCCGAAATATAGCGGCACCTCTGCCGGTTCGCCGAAGTCGACGCTGGCGTCGCTCTTCTCGCGCCGCTCCTGATCGAAATTTCGATGCAAGACAGAAGAGGCGGCCGCGCCACCGGCCGCCTCTTCTGCGTTGAGATGACACAAATCGCCGACGCGCCCATTGATCGCGATGGACGAACCCGGCATAGCTGCATTATGTACGACAAGGACAATTTCCGCTAAGGCCCTGCAATGGTGAATTATATCGAAGCCGCCACGGCGCCGCCGAAAAATACCGGCGCAATCAGGCTCTATGGCCCCGACGCTTTCGAAGGCATGCGCAAGGCCTGTCAGCTGACGGCACGCTGCCTCGACGAGCTGGCATCCATCGTCAAGCCCGGCCTGCCGACGGATGCGATCGACCGTTTCGTGTTCGAATACGGCATGGACAACGGCGCCCATCCGGCGACGCTGAATTATCGCGGCTATACGAAATCGACCTGCACCTCGATCAACCATGTCGTCTGTCATGGTATTCCCGATGCCAAGCCGTTGCGTGAGGGCGATATCGTCAATATCGACGTCACCTTCGTCGTCGATGGCTGGCACGGCGATTCAAGCCGCATGTATCCGGTCGGGCAGATCAAGCGCGCCGCGGAGCGCCTTCTCGAAGTGACGCATGAATCGCTGATGCGCGGTATCGCTGCCGTACGCCCGGGTGCGCGCACCGGCGCGATCGGCGAGGCGATCCAGACCTATGCGGAAGCCGAGCGCTGCTCCGTCGTGCGCGACTTTTGCGGACATGGCGTCGGCCGCCTGTTCCACGATTCGCCGAATATCCTGCATTACGGCCGGGCCAACGAAGGCCCTGAGCTGCGCGAAGGCATGATCTTCACCATCGAGCCGATGATCAATCTCGGACGGCCGCATGTGAAGGTGCTGGCCGACGGCTGGACGGCGGTGACGCGCGACCGGTCGCTCTCGGCGCAGTACGAGCATACGGTCGGCGTAACGGCCACCGGCTGCGAGATCTTCACGCTGTCGCCCGGCGGTCTCGACCGCCCCGGCCTGGCGCCGCTCAACGGGTGAGACAAAGATGGCGAAAGGCCCCGTTCTGAATTCCGATGATGAACTGCCTTTCGACGATCTTCCCGTCGACGAACGCCTCTTCTTCGCAGAACAGCCTGCCAAGCCGGCGCCGGTCGCAAAGACCGCGCCGCCATCGATCGGTGGCGAGCAGCATTACCACGGTCATCGCGAGAGATTACGCAACCGCTTCCGCGAGAATGGCGACGGCGCGCTGGCCGATTATGAAATCCTCGAGCTGCTGCTCTTCCGGCTGATCCCGCGCCGCGACACCAAGCCGATCGCCAAAGCGCTTCTCGACCGGTTCGGAACACTCGCTGCCGTCTTCGGCGCGCCCACGGCGCTCCTGCAGGAGGTAAAGGGTGTCGGCGAAGCGGTGGCGCTCGATCTGAAGCTCGTCTCGGCGGTAGCGCAGCGCACGCTGAAGAGCGAGCTGCGCAACAAGCAGGTGCTCGGCTCCTGGTCTTCGGTGATCCAATATTGCCATGCGGCGATGGCCCATGAAGCACGCGAGCAGTTCCGCATTCTCTTTCTCGACAAGCGCAACGCGCTGATCGCCGACGAGGTGCAGGGGCGCGGCACGGTGGATCACACGCCGGTCTATCCGCGCGAGGTGGTGAAGCGGGCCCTGGAGCTCTCCGCCACAGCGCTGATCCTCGTCCACAACCACCCTTCCGGCGATCCGACGCCCTCGCGCGCCGATATCGACATGACGAAGATGATCATCGATACGGCGAAGCCGCTCGGCATCACCGTTCACGACCACATCATTATCGGCAAGGACGGGCATGCCAGCCTCAAGGGCTTGCGCCTGATCTGATCCCTTTCAGGTAAGTGTCAGTTTCGGCTCGCAGAGAGTGCGTGCTGCATATTCCGCAGCGCGATTCGAGCTAGAGATTTCGATGGCACTGGCATTTCCGCGTCTGACCGTTTCTCCGATTACCAAACGCATCCTCAACGTCTTCGGCCTGCTCGCCGTCCTGATCGGCGGCTACTATCTCTATCTGCTGGCGACCGACAATTTCCATGCCGTCGTTGCCGGTGAGGTCTACCGCTCCTCGCAGCCGTCAGCCTCAGCGATCGCTCGCTTCGAAGGCAAGTACGGAATCAAGACGATCCTCAATCTGCGCGGCGAGAACGAGAAGCACGGCTGGTATGACAGCGAGGTCGCCCAGTCGAACGCGCTCGGCATCAAGCATATCGATTTCCGGATGAACTCGTCGACGGAGCTGACGCCCGACCAGGCAATGCAGCTGATCGCCATCATGCGCGATGCGCCGAAGCCGCTGCTGATCCATTGCCAGGCTGGTGCCGACCGGACGGGCCTTGCCTCGGCGCTCTATCTCGCCGCCATCGCCCGCAAGAGCGAGAAGGTTGCCGAGGGTCAGCTGTCGCTGCGCTACGGCCACATCCCCTACTCTTTCTCGCATGCTTTTCCGATGGACATAACATTCGAGAAAATGGAACCCCTGCTTGGCTTCGGTGATTCCTGATACCTGCCCCTTAAAGCATCTGTAACATTGACCAGATACCGGTGAATGCGCGACATTTTGCGGCGCAATATCTGATTCCTCTTCCAAGCCGGGGCTGAGCCATGTTCCAGTACGATCTCGTTGTTGTGGGCAGCGGCCCCGCAGGCCGCCGTGGCGCCATTCAGGCTGCCAAACTCGGCAAGAAGGTTCTGGTCATCGAACAGGGCAAACGCGTCGGCGGCGTCTCAGTCCACACCGGTACCATCCCCTCGAAGACGCTGCGCGAGACGGCGCTCAATCTCTCCGGCTGGCGCGAACGCGGCTTCTACGGCCGCGCCTACCGCGTCAAGGACGAGATCAGCGCCGAGGACCTGCGCCGCCGCCTGCTGATCACCCTCGACCACGAAGTCGAAGTTCTCGAACACCAGTTCGCCCGCAACCGCGTGCAGCACATGCGCGGCAAGGCAAGCTTCGTCGATGCCTCGACGCTGCAGGTCGTCAAGGACGACGGCGAGACCATTCAGGTGGCAGCCAACAGCGTTCTGCTCGCCGTCGGCACCAAGCCATTCCGCCCTGATTATATGCCCTTCGACGGCAAGACCATCATCGACAGCGACGAGCTTCTCGACATCGAGGAACTGCCGCGCTCGATGGTCGTCATCGGCGCCGGCGTTATCGGCATCGAATATGCGACGATCTTCAGCGCGCTCGACACTGCAGTGACGGTAATCGATCCGAAGTCCACGATGCTCGATTTCATCGACAAGGAGATCGTCGAGGACTTCACCTACCAGCTGCGCGACCGCAACATGAAGCTGCTGCTCGGCCAGAAGGCCGACAAGGTGGAGAAGCTCGATAACGGTAAGGTGCAGCTGACGCTCGACAACGGCCGCCACCTGACGACCGACATGGTGCTTTTCGCTGCCGGCCGCATGGGCGCCACCGACACGCTGAACCTGCCGGCGATCGGCCTGGAAGCCGACAATCGCGGCCGCCTGAAGGTCAATCCGGAAACCTTCGAGACCTCCGTTCCCGGCATCTATGCGGCCGGTGACGTCGTCGGCTTCCCGAGCCTGGCCTCCACCTCGATGGAACAGGGCCGCATTGCAGCGCGCGTTGCTGTCGGCGCCGTCGCCAAGGAGCCGCCCAAATACTTCCCCTACGGCATCTATGCCGTTCCGGAAATCTCCACCTGCGGCCTGACCGAGGAGGAAATGAAGGAGCGCGGCATTCCCTATGAATGCGGTATTGCCCGTTTCCGCGAGACATCGCGCGGCCACATCATGGGTCTCGATACCGGCCTTCTGAAGCTGATCTTCTCGCTGAAGACGCGCCGTCTGCTCGGCGTTCACATCGTCGGCGAAGGCGCGACCGAGCTCGTGCATATCGGCCAGGCCGTCTTGAACCTGAAGGGCACCGTCGAATATTTCGTCGAGAACACCTTCAACTATCCGACGCTCGCCGAAGCCTACAAAATTGCTGGCCTCGACGCCTGGAATCGCATGGGCGACATCAAGTCGGAACTCTGAGCCGGCTCAGTTCGCCAGCATATTGTCGGGTTTCATCCAGTCGAGCTCGCCCAGAGCCGCCAAGAGATGCTGCGCGACGGCCTTATTGCCCTCGCGCACCGCGATGTCGTAGGCGGTCAGGCAATATTTCACCAAGGGCCTTGTCAGCATCGGCTCTTCCGACACCGGACAGACGATCCCGGCATAGAGATGCGGAACGCCGCTGCGGTCGCGGAAGCAGCGGCCGAACACCATGACATAGGAATAGGTGCCGTCGACCTGGCGTGTCCGGTAGCTCTGCTGCTCGGGCTCGCCGGTGGTGATCGTCTGGTGGATCGTGGCGGCGACGCCCGGGCGGTCTTCCGGGTGAATGCGCTCGATATAATTCTCGAGCGGCAGCCCACGCTCGGCGGTGTGATAGTCGAGCCCGAAGAGATCGGCCACCGCGCCATCTGCATAAAGCAGGTTGGAGGCTATATCCCAGGTGAAGAAACCGGATTCTGCAGCCAGGCCGCTATCGGCCTCGCCTTCGATGGCGCTGTTCTGGAAGGCCACGATTTTCCCCTCTGCATATCGACGCAATCCTGAAGTGTAGAGGATAGGCCTCACACCGCAAGACACTGATTAGCAAATATGAAACTTCTTCACAGCCTGTAAGTCAGTACGCTTGCCGACAAAGAAAAAGGCCCCGCCGCGAGGCGAGGCCTTTCGAAATCCTGATCGGATCAGCCGATTATTCGGCGTCGCCTTCGGAAGCCTTCTTCTTCGGAGCAGCCTTCTTCTTCGGAGCTGCTTCTTCGCCTTCGGAAGCTTCAGCCTTGGCAGCTGCCTTCTTCTTCGGGGCCTTCTTGGCGTCCTTGTCCGAGCCTTCGCCTTCTTCGTCGGCGAGCAGCTCTTCCTTGGTGACCTTCTTGTCGGTGACGTCGATCTCGGTCAGCAGATGGTCGATGACCTTCTCTTCGAAGATCGGAGCGCGGATCGAAGCGGCTGCACCCGGCTGGCTGCGGAAGAAGTCGAGAATCTGCTTCTCCTGGCCCGGGTACTGGCGCAGCTGCTCATAGATAGCGCGCTGCATTTCGTCTTCGGACACTTCGACGCCGGCCTTTTCGCCGATTTCGGAGAGAACGAGGCCGAGGCGGACGCGGCGTTCAGCGAGCGTCTTGTACTCTTCCTGTGCCTTGTCTTCGGTCGTGCCTTCGTCTTCGAAGGTGCGGCCCGACTGGGCCAGATCATTGTTCACCTGGCTCCAGATGCCGTTGTACTCGGCGTCAACCAGCGACTTCGGGGTCTCGAACTTGTACATCTCGTCGAGCTGGTCGAGGATCTGACGCTTCACCTTCTGGCGGGTCAGCGAGCCGTACTGCGATTCGATCTGGCCGCGGACGATTTCGCGCAGGCGGTCAGCCGATTCCAGGCCGAGCTTCTTTGCGAGTTCGTCGTTGATCTCGGTTTCGCCCGGAGCAGCAACGTCCTTGACGGTGACGTCGAAGGTGGCTTCAGCGCCAGCGAGGTTCTTGGCCGGGTAATCGGCCGGGAACGTCACAGTGATGGTCTTTTCGTCGCCAGCCTTGACGCCGACCAGCTGGTCTTCGAAGCCCGGGATGAAACGGCCGGAGCCGAGAACGAGTTCAGCGCCCTGATCGGTGCCGCCGTCGAAGGCAACGCCGTCGACCTTACCGACGTAATCCATCGTGACGCGGTCGCCGTCGGCAGCCTTGCCCTTCTTGGTTTCGTAGGAACGGGCGCTTTCAGCGACCTTGAGGACCTGCTCGTTGACTTCGTCATCGGAGATGTCGACGACTTCGCGGGTGATCTTGATGCCCTTGGTGGACTTCAGTTCGATCGGCGGCAGAACTTCGTAGGACAGCGTGAATTCGAAGTCCTTCTCAGCGGAAAGGATCTGTTCGGCCTCGTCCTTGTCCTCGGTCATGGCGACTTCCGGCTGGGTGGCGGACTTTTCGCCACGGCTGGAGAGGATCTGGGTCGGCTGTTCGCGAACGATCTCGTTGACGAGGTCGGCCATGATGGACTTGCCGTAGACCTTCTTCAGGTGAGCCGGCGGTACCTTGCCCGGACGGAAGCCGTTGATGCGGACCTTGTCCTTAACGTCGGCAAGACGCTCGTTCAGCTTGCTTTCCATGTCCTTGGCCGGGATAACGACCTTGATTTCGCGCTTCAGCCCTTCAGCGAGCGTTTCGATAACCTGCATGTCTTCCTACCTTCATTTCGTTGGCGGCCGTGCCCAGACGCCTTCGTTTCGATGAGCACGACGCCGGACAAACTTGGCCGCGCGTGGCTTGTTGTTCAAATTCCAATGCATCCCGCCGTTAAGGGGGACGGCGCCATCCTGCCGGGTAATCGGGATCTCCCGCCTGCAAGCCAGCTTTGGTGCGGGTAGAGAGACTTGAACTCCCACGCCTTGCGGCACCAGAACCTAAATCTGGCGTGTCTACCAATTTCACCATACCCGCGTTCGCAAAACCGCATGCATATGCCTGCGCATGAGGCCTTCCGGAGCGCGGCGTCTCTATATCACCCGATTTGGTAGAGGCAAAGGAAAAATGAAGACCGGATGACAGGGAGTTTCCACCCGGCGGGCGGCAATCCACAGGGCAATCGGCGCCTCAGTAAACCGGCTCTTCATAGGCGGGCTTTCCATCGACCAGCAGGCTGCGGATCTGTGCCGTTCCATCGGCCGAAACACGCACGGCGATGGAGACGTTTCCATCCTGGCGGGCCTCCTCCAGCGGCTTGCCCTCGCCTTCCGGAACATAATAGCGCTCGATGCCATATTCGACGCGGATCATGTCACCGCTCGACGCGCCGTAGCTATAGAACGGCTGGCTTTTGATGACGACGCTGCCGGTCTCGGGCATCAGCGCGGTGAAGGACGATTCGGCGATCGCCCAGAAGCCGTCCGGCTGCGGCCTGAGCCGCACCCACAGCACCTGCTCGCCCGCATCCTTGGGAAGGCCGCCCTTGACGGTGCTGACCGGCACCGAGGAGATGTCGTAATTCAGGATGACATAGTCGCCGCGCAGGAAATCGCGCGGATCGACCGGCGCGGTCTTCAAGACGACGTCGGCGCCGCTGCGCAGGATCGCAGCGCGGCTCTCTATTATATAGCCGAGGATCGCCGTCTGCAGCACGGCTGCGATGATGCCGGCAACCAGATAGCCGCGGCCCGAACGCGGGCTCGAGAGGACGGCGCTCATCGGGCGACCTCCTGGCGCTTGCCGCCGAAGCGTCTCTCCAGGCGGATCACCAGCCAGGCGACGACAGCGACGAAGAGACCCGACAGCAGGAAGAGACCTGACGTGCCCAAGATCGAGCCGACGGTCTCGGACGCCAGATAAAGGATCTCTCCGGCAAACATCAGATAGGCGAGATAGCGCACCGCGCCGTTGTCCCTGCCCTGCAGCGCGATCGCCAGCACGGAGACGCCGAGCGTCGCCAGGCTGAGCAGGATCAGCGCTCCGCCCTGCTCCAATTGTATATTGAGAAGCAGCAGGCCAACGGCGGCGACCAGGAAGGCGTAGAAGGCGGGAGCGGCTCCGGCCGTCAGGATGAACTCGGTGACGCGCAGCGGCGGCAGGCTGACGGCAAGGAAGACGGCCATGCCACAGACGACATAGACCATGGCGAGCCACAGATCCTCGTTCAGCGTATAGATCCAGGCAAGCCAGGCGACGGCGAGCAGATAGGCGAGATGACGCACCCTGCCCGCATCGGTGTAGCGCACCAGAGCCACCGTCACCGCGCTCATGACGATCGGCAGCCAGGCGCCGATGCCGATCCAGCGGCCGTCATTATTGTTGAGATAGACTGCAAACGATGCCCAGGAGAGGAAGCCGCCGATCGCGACGGCCGGCGCGGAACGAAAGAGCGCGGCCGAAATGACGGCGATCGCGAACCACAGATACATCACCACCTGCTCGTCGCCAGAGAGATGATACATCTGGCCGATCAGCGAGATGGCGCCGCCGAAGCCAAGAACGGCGATCACCAGAAGCGCGTTGCCGGCCGCCTGCGCGCCGCGGGCGAACAGCGCCGCGGCGCCGAGATAGGCCGCCCAGATGACGATCAGGATGGCGCCGACACGCACGAGCCTCGGAATGGCCTCCCAGTTGGAGGCGATCAGCAGCAGGACCGCGGCGCCGAGCAGGACGGCGGCGAGTACCATCAGCACCCGGCCAAGGCTGAAGCTTGCGGGACGGGCGTCGTATTCGCCGAGCATCTGCTCGGCAGCGACCTCCGTGATCAGCCCCTTGTCGACCCAGATAGAAAGGTCGCGCTCCAACCTGCCTCGATACATTCCAGCCTCCGCCCCGGTGATGGCATTGCCTAGCGTTATAGGCGGCCAAGCCGTTAGGCAATCCCGGGCTGCAATGCAGGAATCTCACTGTGCGAAGTTGGGGCACTTATTAACCGCCGATTAACGAGGCATTGCTAATATGTGGATATTGCAGCAAGGCATGCATGAGCCGCATAGCCACCATGAAAATATTGCACTGCAAAATAATCAAAAGTCATACTATTTAAATGATCAAGAAGCACGGGCATGGCAGCCCGGCCCGGTTTACCGGACGCCTGCGGACATGATGTTCGTAAAAAGAATTCGGAGCAGCGCACTCCTCCTCCCAGCGCCCTCCGATAGACTGACAACACTCCTCCTCCCAGGTGTCAGTCACCTACATGACGCCCGCCGGATCCTCCCCCGGTGGGCGTTTTGTTTAACGGCAGGTTAAACGATTAAACATCAGCAAATCCGGATAAAGCCGCAAAGCGTCCGCAGGCGCCCGCGCCCATGCAGAATGCATGCCGGAGCGCCAAGTCGAGCGCCGCGAGCAGACGGCCCTACCCTTCACCTGAATCGCGCCTGGAAAGCCTCTCTCCGCCATCCCTCGACTGGCTTTTCACCTTCTGGCCGCAAATGGCGACATCTTGGCGGGCAAAGTGACCAAGAGAAAATCATTCTGCCTATTCGTTGACCACAAAGCGGCGAAAACTTGTAATTCACCGCCCGAGATCTGCATTTCATGCATGGGTGGCTTGAATTCTTGTCTCTGTTAGTTCTTCGCGGCGCAACATATATTCAGCTCATCAAATAGAGGCCAGCGCGGAAAGGCTGCAGCTGGCAGATCGCAAGCCCTAGGAAAGGGGACCAACATGAACTTCAGCCGCTCTTTCAACAACTGGCGCAAGTACCGTCAGACGGTTTCTGAACTTGGCCGGATGACCAACCGCGAATTGCATGACCTCGGCATCGACCGTTCGGACATCCATCGCGTCGCTCGCGAGGCAGCTGCCCGCTAATCCAGGCGATCAGCGTCCTCCCAAGCTGATCTCCTCCCCAAAACGCCCGGTGCTCACGCAACGGGCGTTTTCTTTTGTCTGGAATTTACACTTTCGTAAGAGTTGCAGGCAAAAAGAGCTCACTTTTACCGCTCAAAAATTCACACCTGCGTATTTAGCGGGCAAATCATTGCACAAACGCATAGCAGATGCCTTTTCTTTGCACTGCACAATATGACAGCGATCCACTATATGAATGTGCAAGCGCAGAGACGGCGATGACGCCGACCGCGAGACACCTTCAAGGATGATAGAAATGAACCCGATCCGCATTGCAAAGAGCTGGATTAGCTACCGCCGCACTCTCAACGAACTCGGCAACCTGTCCAACCAGACCCTCTCCGATATCGGTATCAACCGTTACGAGATCCGCAACATTGCATCCCGTTCGTTCCGCTAATCAGCGGCGAATGCGATACACCCAAAACGGCGCCGTTAGGCGCCGTTTTCGTTTTTGGGCATCCGTCAGCGCCGCCAGGGCGCGTTCCATCGATAGGCGGCACGGCATGATGCCAGGCGATGCCCGTGACTGATTTCCGATTGTCCTGAGAGATATGGCGTTTGACTGCGCTCGCCATGCGCCGTTGGCTCTACGCCAGAAAGGCAGAAGCCGCGCTCCAGGCGCGGCCTGCTGTTTCAGGTGGTCGGGAAACGATCAGTTCCGCCATCTTCCGGAAGAATTCGCTTCGCTGCTGAAGAAGCGGGATGCGGCCTCGGTGCGATTGCGGACATTCATCTTCTTGTAGATGTTGCGAACGTGAACCTTCACCGTGTTCTCCGAGAGATGGAGCTCATCGGCGATGATCTTGTTCTGCGTGCCCTTGCAGATGAGATCGAGGATCTGGACTTCGCGGGTGGTCAGGGCGGACATGTCCCCCTGGCGCAGACGCAGCGCCCCTGCCCCGGCAGCTGCGACCGAACGGGTCTCGTAGAGCGACCGTTCAGGCTGCACCGCCTGGTTCGTCAGCCGGTTCAGCAATGCGGACGGGAAGTGTTCGCCGCCCTTCATCAAGAGATCGACCGCCGCCATGAACACGTCGAGCCGCAGATTGAGCGGCAGGACGCCGTCGATCACCCGTGCCTCGACCAGACGGTTGACATAGGGCTCCATCATATCGATGGCTTCGACCACGAGCGCAATCGACGTCGCGGGATGGTTTTCCCTGACGGCCGCCAGCGCCTCGCTGAGCTCGGCTCCGGTTATGTGGTAGAAGAGAACGAGCGTGGCATCATTCGCATCGTTTTCCAGCATGGCCTTGGAGTAGCCCTTGCTGATGACCTCACAGGTAGGAAACTTTTTCGCGAGAGCCTCGACGAGGCATTCGGAAAACAAGTCTGCATTGGCAATTACAAGTATCGTGTCCCCGGCCGGACCGAACTTTCGGCCCTGCTCGGCATCACCAGTCTTCGACGCAGTCATGAACATTTACGCCTCCCCATAGCGTTACACGTTACAAATGCTTTGAGTGATACTTCGGGCCGCCCGGACGGGCGCCCCTGATAATTCCCGTCTTCATTAGTTAGCCATTTCTTAATTATGGTAATACGAAGTTGCATTGAAGGAAATGGCCCAAACGGGTTAGTTTTTGTAAATATACAATGACATTTCCTATTGCAGCGGTTGTATTGCACCCTTCCTAGATAACTTATGGGGTATATTGCCGATTATTTTTTGGGTTCGATGGTATTTTCGCATCAATAATAGACAGGCGGTCTTTTTCACTCTTTCGGCCAGCGCCAATTAACCGGAATGTTACTTGTGCAAGTCTTTTGACGTAGACTTGAGCCAAAGCGAAGCAGCTTGATCGCCCGCAAATGGGGGCGACCTCCGGCGCGTTCCGGTTTAACCTTGGGGATGATCGGAGAGCGCGCTTGATCAGTCCGGGCGAAGAGCACAAGGCTCCGAAGCGCTAGCCCGAATTGGTATCTAGGAAGTTCAGTATTTCTCCCCCAAAGTTCTAGGGTCGCTGACTGGCGGCACCCGAAACGCGGAATATCCCCTCACGACTGCGATATCTCTGCTTTTCTATTGGGGCAACTCAAACAACTGAAAGCATGAAGTCTTCAATCACATGATTGCGGAACTAGATCTGTGCGTCCTTGTACTGAGTTACGCGCAATCCAATACGTCAGGTTTGGCCAACAAACCGAAAATTGAACCGCAGATGATCAGGTAATGCATACATCTGCATACCAGTAACAGTATCGGAGTAAGCGCGAGTAAATCCCATTTGAGATGAGAGGGATTTCGCACACTGCTCCGAATTCCTTTGGAGGAAGCGAAATGTCTAATTATCAGCCCGGTGGCGACACCGAAACCAACAACATCGGTGCGCTTGCCGACGGTTTCCTGGGCAATACCGCAATCAATGATCCGGACACCTCGAACGGCTCGACCGCCTATATCGGCGGCCTTGCCAATGGCGACAACCGCGACAACACCACGAATACCGACAACAGTGATAACAGCGACAATAGCAACAACAGCGATAACAGCGACAACAGTTCGGATATCACTGTCGACGCTACGCTCGATCTGCTGAACGGCAACAATCGCGACAACAGCTACGATTGGGACTACGACAGCAAGACGACCAACACCAATATCAATGATGCGGACACCAAGACGACCACCATCACCGATACGGATGTGAAGTCGGACTATGACTGGAGCTACGACAGCAAGTCGTACAGCGACAACGATATCAACACGAAGACCGACACCGACATCAAGACGGTCACCGATACCGACGTCAAGACGACCACGACGAGCGACAGCTTCAATACGGCTGACAGCTTCAACAAGACCGACAACGACACCACGAATACGGCGGACAGCTTCAACAAGTCGGACGACGACTTCGCGACGGTTCATGACGTCAAGGACTTCGACAACCTCGGCATCGCCGGCGGGTGACGTGAACTTCAACCTCGGTGACAACTTCTCCTTCACCCTGGATGTCGACAACATCCTGAACGGCAGCCTCGGTGGCGGCAATGCCTTCAATGCCATCCAGGCGAACCATCTTGCGGACCAGGATTCGGTCTGGAGCATGAAGATGGATGCCGCCCACGCCAGCAACTCCGTCTCCACCGCGGGCAACACCGCGACCGGTGCGGAAGGTATCGATCTCGGCCACCATGGCGGCTGGACCGGCGGTGCCGGTGACGACGTCAACGGCTCGAGCGTTGCGGATGCGTCCTCGATCCTTGCAAATTCGGGTATCCACATGGAACTCGTGCAAGGCGCGAACATGCTCAGCAATACGTTCGACGCGATCGGCCACGACTCCAATACCGTGGGCCAGGACTCGCACGACGGCGCATAACCTCCAGGACTGTCCAAGACATCCTGCACCGGCGGTCCCGCCGGTGCAGTTTGGCGGCTTGATGCAGCACACGAGAGTATCCGTGACGGGCGGGTATGCTGTTGAGAGGCCGGGCACCGTGGCAAACGGGAGGGGCCACCATGCATACAGAGAAGCTTTCAGAAATCATTGCGCACTTCATCGGCCTATTCGATACGGCGACCGAAGAAGCGAAAATGCGCAATGCCTATGCCGAGGGTTCTCGGCCGACCGAAGACAGCGCGCTGCCGCATGACGAAGAAGCGGCCGCGCAGAAATTTGCCTCGGATCTCGAACTGAAAGACTACGATCCGAGCGCGCCTTACCGGTCACTCGCCTATGACATCAATTTCGCGCATCCGCGCTTCCTCGGCCATGCCTTCGAGGAAAGTATCGCCAAGCTGAACGAGCTGGCGCATCGCGACCTGACGGGGCTGCATTTCACCCCGCAGATCACCGTTCCGGGCGAAGATCCGCTGCTGCCGATCTATGCCGGTCCGGGCTCGATGATCGCGCATGTCTCGCAGATCAACATCCTCTATGACGACGACTTCCTGAACCTGTCGGATCAGCAGGTCGATCCTCGCGACACCAGTTTCGTGACGATGAAGCTGATCGAGTATGAGGAAAAGGCCGAGGCGCTGTCGCCGTTGCAGGAGATCCACCGGACCGACAATGCCGAGGCACTGACCAAAATCGCCGACAGCATGCACGACTATATCCGCTCGATGCCGGAGGCGTCCGACCAGACGCCTGACGGTCAACCGCAGCCGACCTTCGTGAGCGACGGCGATGCCGACAGCCCGACCTATCTCTATAAGAGTGCCGGCGACGATCTGAGCAGTCCGTCCTATATCGTCAACGGCGTCGCCACCACGACGGCACCGGTGCTCGACGACATGATGCCGGACCGCGGCATCGCCAAGCCGCCGGCCGACCTTGAAGACAGCAAGAGCGACACGCCGCAGGAAGAGCATGGCGGCCCGGGCAATACGCTGGACATCGCCGCCGGCGCCAATGTGCTCGCCAATATCGTGCAGATTACCGATACCTCGGTGATCTCGTCCGTGACCGCCGTGATGGGCAACTACCATCAGATCGACGCGATCACCCAGAGCTATATCTATAGCGACCACGACGATTTCGGCGGCGTCTTCAACAAGTCACAGAGTGCTGCGACCGTCGCCAACAATATCGCCAGCTTCCAGCGCAGCGTCTATGACGACGGTGGCTCGCAGCATTCTGCCTCCACCGACGACGGACACGATCCGACCTTCCCGACCGCCTGGCGCGTCAGCGTCGTCAATGGCGACGTGTCCTTCGTCAACTGGATCGAGCAGTATCACTTCATCAACGACAACGACACGATGACGATCACCGCCACCGGCACGGATGCGACCGTGCTGACGGGTGGCAACTCGGCCGTCAATTTCGCGTCGATGTTCGGCATCGGCATGCAGTACGATCTGGTGATCGTCGGCGGCAACGTTCTCGACATGAACGTCATCTCGCAGATCTCGGTGCTCTACGACAATGATTGGGCCCGCGGCCAGGACGGTGCCCCCGGCGCCACGATCCAGGGCGGCAACAACCTGATCTGGAACCTTGCCGAAATCCACAATGTCGGCGCCAACGACCGCTTCCAGGCGATGCCCGACTACATGGCGGCCACCCAGAAGGCGATCGAGGAGCGCGATCCCTCGATGCCGGAAGGGCTTGCCCATGACGCCAACTTTGCCGGCTATGCGGGGCTGAACGTCCTCTACATCACCGGCAACCTCTATGACGTCAACGTCATCAAGCAGGTGAGCATTCTCGGCGATTCCGACGACGTCACCCATGTCATCTCGTCGATCGCCCAGAACAATCAGAACGCCACGATCCATGTCGATACCGGCAGCAATGCCGTCGTCAACATCGCCCAGATCATGGATTACGATACGATTGGCCATACGACCTACCTGAATGGCCAGCTCTATTCCGATGCGATTCTGATCCAGAGTGGCCTTGTCGAACACGACACGACGCAGCCGCAGCAGGCGCCGCTTGCCAATGAAGCCATCGCCTTCCTCGGCAACGACAGCGACCAGCACGCCAGCGGCTCCGACGACGTGACGATCAATGGCGGCCACGACTACGCATGGCACCTGACCCACCCGGATGTGATGCAAGGCGTCACCGCATAGTTTTGAGTAGAGGGAAGCGCTCCCATGAATCACATTCCAAAGAACACCTTCACCGGAAGCCGCACTTTGGGACTCGGCCGGCGCGGCAGCGCGTTCGACGAGGATATGACCGATGCCTGCATGTCGGCGATCGACGACGCTGTCGCCAATCTTCGCCTGCTGACCGAGAAGCGCGCCGCAGCGCGCGCCGCCGAAGCTGCTGCCTTCCGGGCCGCTGCCGCCGAGGATCTTGCACGGACGGCTGAGGTGCCGGAAGCCGTCGAGGCTGAGGAAGAGGTTGCTGCAGTCGAGATTGCCGCTGTGCCCGAAGCTGCGGCTCTGGTTGAACCGGAGATCCAGGCCGAAGAGCCGGCACCGGTTGAGCATGAAGAAACAGAGACGCAGGCGGAAGTGGAGGTCGCGGCTCCGACAGTAATCGAAGCAACGGCGGAAATCGCAACCGTTCAGCAGGCCGAGGTTCTGGAAGAGCCCAAGGCCGTAGAGGTAGAAACGCCTCCCGCACCGGTCGAAATCGCGACAGCGGTGGTCGAGCCTCCGGCCGTGCAGGCAGAACCCGTAAGCGCTCCGGCAGCGGCCGAAGCCGAAGAGACAGTCGCTCGCCGCACACCGCAAACGCCGGAGATGCCGGAAGCCATTCCGCAGGAGCCTTCGGAGCTGAAGCAGAGCCCGACGATCCCGTTCGGCAAGACGATCGAGGGCAATACCGGCCCGCTGCAGGAAAACGACCGGCGGCTGAAGACCGGCGGGGGCGGCAATGGCAAGGATCCGGATTCCGGTGGTGGCGGAGGCGGTGGCGGCGGCAACGGCGCGAACTTCCACAAGCGCAGCGAGCCGGTGAATTTCGCGGCCAGCCTCGCCAAGGGCATTGCTGCAGTCCGCCGCAACATGGTGATCGTCATGGCCTTCACCATCGCCATCAACATTCTGCTGCTGGCGATTCCGCTCTACCTCTTCCAGATCTCCGACCGCGTGCTGACCAGCCGCTCGATTGATACGCTGGTCATGCTGACGATCGCGGTGCTGGGTGCGGTGCTGATCCAGGCCTTCCTCGATTCGATCCGCCGCTTCATCCTGATGCGCACCGCCGTCGAGCTCGAAGTGCAGCTGGGGGCGCCGATCCTCAGCGCCGCCGCCCGCGCCTCGCTTCATGGCACCGGCAAGGACTACCAGATCCTCCAGGACCTGCAGCAGCTGCGCGGCTTCCTGACGTCAGGGACGCTGATCGCCTTCCTCGACGCGCCGCTGATGCCGCTGTTCATCGTCGTGGTCTATCTCGTGCATCCGCATCTCGGCCTGATCATCATGGCCTGCTGCGCGGTGCTGTTCTTCATCGCCTACCTGAACCAGAAATTCACGGCGCGGCAGTTCGCCGACGCAAACACCTATCTCAGCCGCGCCAACTTCCACCTCGATTCCATGGCGCGCAACTCGCAGATCATCAATGCGCTCGCCATGATCCCGGAAGCGGTGAAGATGTGGGGCCGGGAGACGGCCGGATCGTTGAAGAGCCATGTGGCCGCCCAGGACCGCAACATCATCTTCTCCGGCATCTCCAAGGCCTGCCGAATGATCACGCAGGTCGCACTGCTCGGCTGGGGCGCGCATTTGTCACTCTCCGGTGAATTGACCGGCGGCATGGTCATCGCCGCCTCCATCGTTTCGGGACGCGCGCTGGCGCCGATCGAGGGCGCGATTGAAGGCTGGCATCAGTTCAACCGCTCGGCTGCCGCCTATGGCCGCATCAAGCAGCTGCTGATCAACTCGCCGCTCAACTTCCCGCGGCTGCGCCTGCCCAATCCGGAAGGCCGTCTCGATGTCGAGCGCATCCTGTTCGTGCCGCCGCCGCAGAAGAAGGTCATCCTCAACGGCATTTCCTTCTCGTTGAGGAAGGGCGAATCCCTTGCCGTAATCGGCAATTCCGGTTCCGGCAAGACGACGCTCGGCAAGATGCTGGTCGGTTCGATCCTGCCGACATCGGGCAATGTGCGTCTCGACCTGATGGACCTGCGCAACTGGGATCAGCGGCAGTTCGGCGAAAGCATCGGCTATCTGCCGCAGGACGTGCAGCTCTTCCCCGGGACGATCAAGGCGAATATCTCCCGCATGCGCGACGATATCGACGATCACCAGATCTACGAGGCTGCTGTTCTGGCCGACGTGCACGAGCTGATCGCCAGCTTCCCGCAGGGCTACGAGACGATCGTCGCGGCCGATGGCGCACCGCTTTCCGGCGGCCAGAAGCAGCGAATCGCGCTTGCCCGCGCCTTCTTCGGCAATCCGAAGTTCGTCGTTCTCGACGAGCCGAATTCCAACCTCGACACGCAGGGCGAGGCTGCGCTTGCCCGCGCGCTGATCCATGCCAAGAAGCAGGGCATCACCACGGTGACCATCACCCAGCGCCCTGCCCTTCTCCAATGCGTCGACAAGATCCTACTGCTTAAGGACGGCTCGGTCGGCATGTTCGGCGAGCGCATGGAAGTTCTGCAGGCGCTGCAGGGCAACGGCAACAATCGTCCTCAGCCGCGTATCGAAGGGTAATCGAAATGGCTCAGACCAGTCTGCAGACGGTCAACAATCCGGTCGAATGGTATAGCGAGGTTCCGCGCTCGATCCGCTATCACACGATGATCGGCCTTGCCGTGCTGATCATATCCTTCGGCAGCTTCGGCTTTTGGGCCGGCACCGCGCCGCTTGCCTCGGCGATCATCGCCCAGGGGAGCTTCGTCGCAACCGGCAACAACAAGATCGTCCAGCATCTCGAAGGCGGCATCATCAAGGACATGCGGGTCAGCGAAGGCGACGTCGTCAAGGAAGGCGACGTGCTGCTGACGCTCGATCCGACTGCAGCGCTCTCCAACGACCGCATGCTGAAACTGCGGCGTCTGCGTCTGGAAGCCGTCGTTGCCCGCCTGCATGCCGAGGCCGCCGGCGACCGGGATTTCAAGATCCCCGACATCGTCATGGCCGAAGCCAGCGACCCCGACATCGGCTCGATCATCCAGAGCCAGAACATCGTCTTTCACAGCAAGCAGGTGAAGCTCGAGGAACAGCTGAACCTGATAGAGAAGAACATCGCTTCGCTCGAATACCGCTACAAGGGCTATAGCGGCCAGAAGGACTCCTTCGACCGGCAGCTGGCGCTTTTGACCGAGGAGCGCGATTCCAAGGCCCGCCTCGTCAAGGTCGGCTATATGCGCAGGACCGACCTCCTGGCGATCGAGCGCGCCATGGCGGATGCGATGGGCGATATCTCGCGCCTGCAGGGCGAGCTCAACGAGAGCGAGGCTGAGATCGCCAAGTTCCGCCAGGAAGCGATCATTGCCGTCAACTCCAACAAGCAGGCGGCGCTCGATGCGCTGGAAACCGCTGAATCGGATCTCGACAGCGTGCGCGAGCAGGTGCGCGAGGCACAGGGCGTGCTTGAGCGCACCGTCATCCGCTCGCCGGTCAACGGCACGGTCGTGCGCGCCTATTATCATACCGCCGGCGGCGTCATCACCACCGGCAAGCCGATCATGGAAATCCTGCCGGCCCATGTACCGCTGATCATCGAAGCGCAGGTGCTGCGCACCTCTATCGACCAGCTGCATGAAGGTCAGACGGCGGCGATCCGGCTTTCGGCGCTGAACCGGCGCACGACGCCGGTACTCAATGGCAAGGTCTTCTATGTCTCGGCGGACTCGATCGAAGAGAATGCCGGGTTGCAGACCAAGGACGTCTATATCGTCCGCGTCGAAATCCCGGATTCGGAGATCGCCAAAGTGCATAATTTCCACCCGGTTCCCGGCATGCCGGCCGACGTGTTGATCCAGACCTCGGAGCGCACCTTCTTCGAATATATCACCAAGCCGATCACCGACAGCATGTCGCGTGCCTTCAAGGAGCGCTGAGATTTATAATACAAAGAGACTAGGAGCTTCCGCCGCCGATCTGCAGTATTCTCGCTTGCAGGATCGGTTGGTGGAGGCTTCTATGGCGGCCATGTCTGACGTGCTCTTGCGGGTTGGGCGGCTGAACTATGTCTGGACCAATACCGAGAGCCTGCTGATCTATGTCATCGCCCATCTTCTCAGGGTGGAGAAGGATGCGGCGATCGTGGTTTTCCTGACGCTGAACACCACACGGGCGCGCATCGACCTTGTCGAGCGTCTCGCCAAGCTGCACTCGACCCCTGCTTCCGACCGCAAGACCATCCTTCACATGATGATGCGGCTGAAGAAGGAATCGAAGATGCGCAACAAATACAATCACTGCATCTATTCCTTCGACGACAAGGGGCAGATCTCCTCCACGCAGCTGATGCGGCTCGTCGAGGACGACAAGGAAATCCGCTACGGCAAGGTGGAGCAGCTCGACCAGCGGGAGCTCGATGCGCTTGAGCGCTCGATCGGCGAGATCGTGGCGATCAGCAATTCGCTCTGGGAGTTCATCCATGCCAGCGAGCATGCCTCGGCGCATATCTAGGCCCTCGGCATCGGCCGCGTGATCCACCAGAAAACCAGCGCTATCACGCTGAATGAACAGCCGAGCGCACAGACGCCCGGCCAACCGGCATGTGCGTAGATCATCGTCGAGGTGATGGCGCCCAGCGCGCTGTCCGCGGAATAGAAGACCATATAGCCGCCGACCAGGCGGCTTCGTGCTTCCGGGCGGGCGGCGAAGATCAGCGTCTGGTTGGTGACATGCACGGCCTGAACCGCGAAATCGAGCGCGACGACGCCAAGCAGGAAGACCGGCAGGGAAGCCGGCAGGCAGAGGATTGCCGCCCAGGAGATTGCCAGCAGTGCCAGCGAGGCGCCGGTGGCGGGTTGCGCTAGGCCTCGATCCGCAAGCCGACCGGCGCCGCTTGCCGCCAGGGCACCGGCAACGCCCGCCAAGCCAAACAGGCCGATAGCCGTATGCGACATGAGATAGGGCGAAGCGCTCAACGGCAGGACCATTGCCGTCCAGAGCGTGCTGAAGCTTGCGAAGATCAGGAAAGCCAGCACGGCCCTTGCGCGTAACAGAGGATCGCGCAGGAAGAGCTGCGGGACGGACCGGAGGATCGCGCCATAGCCTTCCTTCGAACCGGATGGCATTTCATGCGGCAAGGTCTTGGCTAGGAGCGCGCCAATGATCAGCATCAGCATTGCCGATGCCAGATAGACGGTCCGCCATCCACCGAGATCGGCGAGCAGCCCGGCCCAGAGGCGTGCGGCGAGGATGCCGATAACGACACCACTCGTCACCAGCCCCACGGCCCGGCCCCGCTCCTCGGGTCCTGTCAGCGACGCGGTCAGTGCGACCACCACCTGAACGACGACGGACAGCAGCCCGAGAGCAATCATCGCGACTAACAGCATGAATGTTGATGGCGCCAGGCCGACGGCAGCGGCGGCGGCCGAAAGCAGCATCGTCTGTGTAATCACCAGCCGGCGTCGGTTGGCGATATCGGCGAGCGGCACGATCAGCAGCAGACCCGCGGCATAGCCAATCTGCGTCAGCGTCACGACGATACCGATATCGGCAGTCTCGAGGCCGAAATCCGAGGCAATCGAGCCGAGCAGCGGTTGGGCATAATAGACATTGGCGACGCTTGCGCCGCAGGTCACCGCGAAGAGAAGCAGCGTCCAGGAGCCGAGTTTCGATTTTACCCCGGCAGACGATGGGGTGTCCTTGAGGAAGTCCATAAGCGTGATCCCGATTGAATCCAGTTCAATGATGAGACCACTTGAGGTGCGAACGTTCTAGTTCTATTTTAGAACCAGAATGGAGGACCGATAATGAAGCGGAAGAGCTTTCGCGAGGCCGAGTGCCCGGTTGCACGTAGCCTCGATGCGATTGGCGACTGGTGGTCGCTGCTGATCATTCGCGACGCTTTCGACGGCATCACCCGCTTCACCGCCTTCCAGCAGAATCTCGGGATTGCCAAGGGCATGCTGGCAACCCGGCTTCGCGACCTGGTGGAAGCCGGCGTTCTCGACCTCGTGCCTGCCTCCGATGGCAGCGCCTATCAGGAATATGTGCTGAGCGCAGCAGGGCGCGACCTCTTCCATGTCATCGTCGCCCTGCGCCAATGGGGCGAGGCGCATCGCTACAGACCGCAGGAGCGCCGCTCGGTTCTCGTCGATACCGAGAGCGGCGCGCCGGTTTCCCGGCTGGAACTCCGCGCCGCCGATGGCCGGCGGATTGCCTGGCCGGATACCCAGGTGATTGCGCCTAGCTGAGCAGCCATTCCCTAACCCGCAAGGCTAGCCCGATTTGATGCCGGTTTTTATCCGAACGGCATATTTGATGCCTGCCGTTTCCCCATAGAATGCAGGTTCCCGAACTGTGTAAGGGGTGTTGGGAGGGGGATGATGCGCATTGACGTGATCGACACGGAGGCCGGTTTCGACGGGCTCCGCGAACAGTGGGAGCGGGTCTATGGAAACGATCCCTACGCCCAGCACTTCCTCTCCTGGATCTGGCTGAAGCCCTATCTCGCGCGGCGAAACCGCTGGTTCGTGCTGGCGCTACGCGAAAAGCCGGAAGGTTCACCCTACGTCGCCTTCTTCCCGTTACGGGTGGTCACACAGCACGACGAGAAGACCGGCCAGTTCATCGACGAGATCATCATGGCCGGCAACTGCTCGGCCGATTATACCGGCTTCCTCGCCGAACCTGCCTATGAGCAGAACGCCATCGAAGGCTTCTCTCAATATCTCAAGCAGCAGAACTGGACGCATCTGAAGGTCGAGTTCTTCTACGGGCCGCAGGAGCGCCGCGACGCATTCCTGCGGGCGCTGGAGGGGCCTGACGTGATGTTTCGCGACAGCTCGCCGAAGAATGCCGAGAATATCGACAATTGCATCTGCCCGGTCGTCCATCTGCCCGACAGTTTCGACTCCTATCTCGACACCAGCATGAGCAGCCAGACGCGGCAGAAGCTGCGCCGCTTCATGCGCAAGGTCGAGGCCGACGAGAACTACCGGATCACCATGGCAACGCCGCAGACGATCGAGCGCGATCTCGACATTCTCTTCAGGTTCTGGCGGATCAAGTGGCTTGCCAAGAAGGGCGAGGAACGGACCGACCGGCTGATCGCCGGGACGCGGACCCTGCTGATGGACAGCTTTGCGACGGGCAATCTCGATGTTCCCGTCCTCTGGTATGGCGACCGGCCGCTCGGCGTGCTGGCCAACATGATCGACCGGCAGAAGAAGTCGGTCCTATTCTATATCACGGGCCGAGACGAGGAGTGGAAGACGCCCTCTCCCGGTCTCATCCTGCATGCCCACTGCATCCGCAAGGCGATCGCCGAGGGTTTCAAGACCTACGACTTCCTGCGCGGCACCGAGCCCTATAAGTACATGTTCGGGCCACAGGAGCGGCAGCTCTCCTGCACCATCTTCCGCAGCCGCACCGGCCGCAATCTCGGCGAGGTCATCAATCGGCGCAGCGTCGATTTCATCTATGAGCGGGCGCTCGACATGTACCGGCGCGGCGACAAGGCCTATGCGGAGGCCGCCTTCAAGCAGCTGCTCGCCACCGTGCCCGGCCATATCGGCGCCGAATTCGGGCTCGCGAGCCTGACCTTCGACCGCGGCATGCTACCGGAGGCCGAAGCCGCTTTCACAGCGCTGATCGGCCGCGTCAAGGATCCCGCCCCCGTCTATCTGAAGCTCGGCGAGACACAGCTGGCGCTCGGCACCTATGACCAGGCGGCCAAGACCTTCGGCAAGATCATCCAGATCGCGCCCTATGATGCACAGGCCTATTACAAGCAGGGCGTGGCGCTGGCCGGCGCCGGGCGGAAGGACGAGGCCGCCCGCTCCTTCTCGATGATCGAGCAATTCAACTACGACGACCCAAAGCAGCAGGCCTATGCCGAGAAGGCGCGCGATGCCCTGCGCCGGATCGTCACCGAGCAGGGGCCGGAGCCGAAGGTACGGGCGAAGAAAGCCAAGCAGGCGAAGCGGGTGCTGCCGCTACCGTCACGGCCGAAATTCGAGCGGGAGCCGGCCTTCTCCTGATCGTGGTGCGAAGCCCTGCCTTTTTGAACGCGGGAGTTTCCTGCGCTGACGAGGCGTGATAATCAGCCGCCCATGACCAAGACCTCTTCCCACTCCCCCATCCATGTCATCGGCGGCGGCCTCGCAGGCTCCGAAGCCGCCTGGCAGATCGCCAATGCCGGCGTCCCCGTCATCCTGCACGAGATGCGCGGCGTTCGCGGCACCGATGCGCACAAGACGGATAGCCTTGCCGAGCTCGTCTGCTCCAACTCCTTCCGCTCCGATGATGCGACCAGCAATGCGGTCGGCGTCATCCATGCGGAGATGCGCATGGCCGGATCGCTGATCATGGCCTGCGCCGACAAGCATCAGGTGCCCGCGGGCGGCGCGCTTGCCGTCGACCGCGACGGCTTCGCGGAAGCCGTGACCAGGGCGATCGAGGAGCATCCGCTCGTCACCGTCGTGCGCGAAGAAGTCGCCGGCCTGCCGCCGAAGGAATGGGATCAGGCGATCATCGCCACCGGCCCGCTGACGGCACCGTCGCTTGCCGAAGCCATCCAGGCCGAGACCGGCGCCGATGCGCTCGCCTTCTTCGATGCCATCGCGCCGATCGTCTATCGTGAGAGCATCGACATGGATATCTGCTGGTATCAGTCGCGCTACGACAAGGTCGGCCCCGGCGGCACCGGCAAGGACTACATCAACTGCCCGATGACCGAAGAGCAGTACAATGCCTTCGTCGATGCGCTGATCGCCGGCGACACCGTCGGCTTCAAGGAATGGGAAGGCACGCCCTATTTCGACGGCTGCCTGCCGATCGAGATCATGGCCGAGCGCGGCCGCGAAACGCTGCGCCACGGGCCGATGAAGCCGATGGGTCTCACCAACTCCCATAATCCAACGGTGAAGGCCTATGCCGTCGTGCAGCTGCGACAGGACAATGCGCTGGGCACGCTCTACAATATGGTCGGCTTCCAGACGAAGCTGAAATACGGCGCGCAGGCGGATATCTTCCGGATGATCCCCGGTCTCGAAAATGCGGAATTTGCCCGCCTCGGCGGCCTGCACCGCAACACCTACATCAACTCGCCGACGCTGCTCGATCATTCGCTGACGCTGAAGTCGCGCCCCGGTCTGCGCTTTGCCGGTCAGATCACCGGCTGCGAGGGCTATGTCGAAAGCGCCAGCGTCGGTCTTCTGGCCGGACGCTTCGCGGCTGCTGAGCGCAAGGGCGAAGCGGTATCGCTACCGCCTGTCACGACGGCGCTTGGCTCTCTGCTTGGCCATATCACCGGCGGCCATCTGGTGACTGACGAGGAACCGGGCAAGCGCTCCTTCCAGCCGATGAACATCAATTTCGGACTGTTCCCAGAGCTGCAGCCAGGTTCGATCGTCAAGCCGGAGGGCGTCAAGCGCTTCCGCGGCAAGGACAAGACGATCATGAAGCGTCAGCTGATCGCCAAGCGGGCGCTTGCCGATTGCGCCGCGTGGCTCGGCCAGAGCGTACCGCTCGCCGAAAGCGCCTGATCAGAGATCAATGATTGTTGGCTGCCGGCTTTTCGGCCGGCCGCAGCACCAGATCGGCATCGGCGACATAATTGCCGAGCAGCCAGAGCGAGACTTCGGACGCCTCCTTGGCCGAGACGAATTCGAAGGTGCCGTTCTGATGCGGATGGTCGAGAAAATCGATCACCAGTCCCTTGCCCGTTTCCGAGCTTGCGACCCGCACCCTGCCCGGCTGAAGCACGTGGCAGGAGAAGTGGCGGTGCATGCTGCGCATGAAACCAGCCTTGTTGTCATGCAGGCGCACGAAGACCACCTGGCCATCGGCCGTTGCCTGGAGCTGGCGGATCGCCTCATGCGGGAAGGCGCGATTGAACTCGAGGATCGCCAGACCCATGTCGCGCAAACCCTCTTCATCGCGGTTCTGCGATGCCATCCGCGTTGCCACGAAGGCGAGCAGGAACAGGGCTGCGAAAATGACGATCCAGACGATAATGCTCAACGCCGTTCTCCAAAAGGACTTGCGGTTGCCGCCTTATAATGCCTGAGCCTTGCGCGAGTTTGAACTCGGCTCAGATTTTCTTGCGCATCATCGCCATGGTCATGGCGAATTGACGGCGCCACTGGGCGGATTGAAGCGGCTGGTCGAAGAGCCCTGCCCCTGCCTTCTGCGCCTTCTTCAGCACCGGCTCGGCGATCGTCGCCGGCAGGAAGGCCGGGAAGACGCTTGCCGGAAGCATTGCCGCCCGTGCCTTAGCCAGATGATCGCGGCCGAGACCGGCGAAGGCCTCGATGGCCGCCGAAATCCTCACCTTGTCCTCGCCCGCCAGGAAGCTGTCGCGGTCGAGGCCGGTGGCGCTCAGGATTTCAAGCGGGATATAGACCTGCCCGCGGTGGCGGTGCAGCGGCATCAACAGCAGCATGCCGGCGATCGCCTGCGCGACACCTGCATGGCCCGCCGCATCGGCAGACTTCGCGGCATCCTCGGGCGACAGGACGAGGCTTGCGAGCTGGATCAGCGCCGAGGCGGTTTCGCCTGCATAGCCTTCCAGCGCACTGCGGCTTTCCATCGGATCGTCATAGAGATCGAAGATGCGCGCCTCGATCATGTTGACCAGCGTCTGGCGCGGCAGGCGGTGCGCCTCGATGGCGGTCAGCAATTCGGCTGCAACCGGATTGGCTTCGGTCGAGCCATGGGCGCTGCCTTCCAGGAGGTCGCGCCAATATTGCATGCGCACTTCGCCTGGCAGCGGCTCATGGACGAGATCGCGGACCTTGGCGAGTTCGGCATTGAAGGCATAGAGGGCAACGAGTGCGGCGCGCTTGTCGTCCGGCGACAGCAGGCTCGCGAGATAGCGGTCGCGATCATTGTCGCGCAGCATCGCCAGGCAGATCTCCTGGTTTCCAGGCTTCGTCTCGGACATGGTCAGACCGCGATCAATGCCGCTGCGACTGCGCGGGATTCGGCAAGCATGATGTTGTAGGTGCGAACCGCAGCGCCGGTGCTCATCGGATCCGACGAGATGCCTCGCGCCTTCAGCGCCTGCTTCAATTCCGGCGGCAGGCGCCGGAGCTCCGTACCGGTGCCGACCAGCAGCACTTCGATATCGCCGGCTTCATCGAGAACCTTCGTGAAATTCTCCACCGACAGCGGCTTGGTCATATCCATATCCCAGCCGTGGATGCCCGAGGGCAGGCACAGGATGGAGCCGCGATGCGACATGTCGGCGAAGCGGAAGCCGCCATTGCCATAGGTGTCGATGGGCGCGCGGCCCGGGAAATGGGCCTCGCGGATTTCGATGCCTTTTGCCATGATTTTAGACTGTGGCCTTTCCAGGTGTGCCGCCTGCCGTCTCGTTCTCATCCTCGTCGTCGTAGGATTTCGGGCGAAGCCTGAAGAGAATCAGGACCGGCGCAGCAATATAGATGGAGGAGAAGGTGCCGACGGCAA
This sequence comes from Rhizobium sp. OAE497, assembly GCF_040546565.1. NCBI lineage: Bacteria > Pseudomonadati > Pseudomonadota > Alphaproteobacteria > Hyphomicrobiales > Rhizobiaceae > Rhizobium > Rhizobium sp. OAE497. The sequence goes on along the minus strand of NZ_JBEPOA010000001.1, from coordinate 1,638,459 downwards.
CGCCAAAGAGCATCACCAGCGCGAAGGGCCGGATCACCTCGCCGCCGAACAGCGTCAGCGCCAGCAGCGCGAGCAGCGTCGTTGCGGCCGTCAGGATGGTGCGCGACAGCGTCTGGTTGATCGAGGCGTCGATCAGGATCGGCAACGGCATGCGCGTATAGCGTTTCAGGTTTTCGCGCATGCGGTCATACACGACGACGGTATCATTCAGCGAATAGCCGACGATGACGAGCAGCGCCGCGATACTCGTCAGGTTGAACTCGATGCCCGTGACCACGAAGAAGCCGAGCGTCAGGATGACATCGTGCAGCGTGGCGATGATCGCGCCGATCGCGAACTGCCACTCGAAGCGGATCCAGATATAGATCAGGATTGCCAACAGCGACGCGAGAACGCCGAGCGTCGCAGTGCGGGCAAGCTCGCCCGACACGGCCGGGCCGACCACTTCCAAACGGCGAAAATCGTATTCGTCCTGCAATTCGCTGCGCACCAGCGAGATCGCCGACTGTTCGGCGTTGTCGCCGCCGCCCTGCGACTGCAGGCGGATCATGGCACTGGCCGGATCGCGCAGCCGCTTGACCTCGACATCGCCGAGATTGAGCTCGCTGAGGCGCGAACGGATATCGTCTGCGTCGGCAGTACCGTCCTTCGAGCGGGCCTCGATCAGCGAGCCGCCGGTGAAATCGACGCCGAGATGCATGCCTGCGGTCGCGACACCCAGCATGCAGACGAGCGAAAGGGCTGCGAGCGCCGTGAAAGTGTAGCGGCGGATGCCGATGAACCGGACTGCGGTACCGTCGAAGACGTCGGTATGGACGCTCTTCGGCAGGTGCCTCAAGCGGCGGCGGCGCACCCATGCCTCGACCAGTGGACGGGTGAAAAGGAAGGCGGTGAAGGCCGTGGTGATGATCCCGGCCGCCAGCGTCACGGCAAAGCCGCGGATCGCGTCGCTGCCGAGGTAGAAGAGGATGGCGGCGGCCACCAGCATGGTGATGCTGGCATCGACCACGGTCATGAAGGCGCGCGAATAGCCGGCGGAAATCGCCTGATCCAGATGCAGGCCGGCCTTCAGCTCCTCGCGGATACGCTCATAGATCAGCACGCAGGCATCGACGGCGATGCCAATCATCAGGACCATGCCGGCAAGGCCGGGCAGCGTCAGCGGCGCCCCGAAGACGGTCAGCACGGCGACGATCATCAAAAGGTTGACCAGCAGGGCAACGCTGGCGATGACGCCGAGCATGCCGTAGAGGCCGATCATCAGCCCGGCCACCAGCACGGCGCCGATGATGCCGGCAATCAGGCCGGCATAGATCGCATCACCGCTGAGGCCCGGATCGATCGTCCGCTCCTCGACGATGGTCAGCGCCGCCGGCAGCGGGCCGGAGCGCAGCATGGCGGCGAGGTCTTCGCTTTCGTCGGGCGAATAGTTCAGCGGAATGCGGCTGCTGTCACCGACCGGCAGCTTGCTGAGCTCGGGTGCGGTCAGCACCTGATCGTCAAGCAGGATCGCCAGCGTGCGCCCGGCATTCTTCTCGACCAGATCGGTAAAGCGGCGCGAGCCGTCGAGATTGAAATTGAAGGTCAAGAAGGACGTATCCGGCGTCGGGCCTGGTTCGATGGCGAAATCGCCGAGATCGGACGCATGCAGCACTTCGGCCCGCTCAACGAGATAGGCGATCGGCGGGTCATCCTGCGAATAGACGATCTCGGATCCGGGCGGCACGCTGCCGGCCATCGCATCCTGTGCGCTGACGCTCGAATCGACGAGGCGGAACGTCAGCTTGCCCGGCTGGCTCAGCAGGTCCTTGAAACGCTGCGGATCGCCGAGACCCGGGATCTGGACGACCAGCCGGTCGCGGCCCGTGGGCGTTATGATGGGATCGATGCCGCCGGCTTCGATGGCGCGGTGGGCAACGATCGCGACCGAGCGCTCTAGCGCCGAGGCGAGCGTACGATCGATCGCCTTGTCGCTGATCTGCAGGTTGATCTGGCCGTCATTCGCCTTGGTGATCGCGATATCGGCATCGGGAACGCCGCCGGCCGGTACGGCGAGCGGTGCAAGCAGAGACAGCGCGCGATCGATCTGGGCGGCGTCGGTAATGCGGACCTCGACCGTCTGGGCGTTTCCGGCAAGTCCGGTATAGCGGATATTGGCATCGCGCAGCCGCGTGCGGACGCTGGCAACGGTGCTCTCAAGCCGGCTCTGGACGATATCGGCACGGTCGATCTTGACGACGAGATAGGCGCCGCCCCTGAGATCGAGGCCTGGCGTCAGTGCCTTGTGCGGCAGCCATTGCGGCAGGGAAGCAAGTGTATTGGGGGAGAAAAGATTTGGCGCGGCGGCCAGTGCCGCCGCGACGATGGCAAACCAGATCAGAAGAGTTTTCCAAAGGGAAAATTGACGCATTCTGCCTTTCCGATCTGGCTGCCGAAAGCAATGTTATGCAGCGTCGGCCTTGACCGGCTCGCCCTTGACGCGAACATCGGCAATACCGCTGCGGACGACGCGAACGCGTACGCCTTCAGCAATTTCCACTTCAACTTCCTTGTCGTCAACGACCTTCGTGACCTTGCCGACGAGACCACCGGCGGTAACGACCTGGTCGCCGCGGCGGATTGCGGAAAGCGTGTCGGCGCGCTTCTTGGCCTGGGCGCGCTGCGGACGGATCAGCAGGAAATACCAGACGACCATCAGCGGCACGAACAGGATGATCATTTCGAAGCCGGAGCCGAATGGCGACGCGGCAGTATCCGTTGCGGCCTGGGCAAATGCCGGGGTGATGAACATTGATAAACTCCTCAGCTGCGGGCGGCGAAATTCCGCCTCTCTTTTCAGTGGCCGGACTATAGTTGCGGTAAGAACGAATGCAACAAAAACAGCCGTGAGGCGTACCGAATCCGCTGCCTGATAACCTTTCGGCTGTGGAAAGGCCATGCTACCCCGCCACGAAAGACGGCAGGCGGCGTCCTGCCGCACGAAATTCAGGAGGACATCGCATGACTGACGAGATCAACAGCGTCATTCTGCAGGAGCTCAAGAGGCTGACGGCGGCCGTCGAACGGCTGGCCGGTCCGCCACCGGCGGTCAATGACTGGACGGCGGCAGACTGTTTCGTCTGGTCCCCTGCCCGCCAGCATCTGCAGCCGGTGGCGCGGCCGAACCGGGTGGCGCTGAAGCTGATCCGCGGCGTCGATCATGTCCGCGATATTCTCCACGAGAACACCGTGCGCTTCGCCGAAGGGTTTGCCGCCAACAACGTCCTGCTCTGGGGGGCGCGCGGCATGGGCAAGTCGTCGCTGGTCAAGGCCGTGCATGAGGATGTGCGGCGTGAGAGCGGCGTATCGCTGAAGCTCGTCGAGGTTCACCGCGAAGATATTGCCAGCCTGCCCGCCCTGCTCGACCTGATGAAGGATGTGCCGCACCGGATCATCGTGTTCTGCGACGACCTCTCCTTCGATCATGACGACACCGCCTACAAGTCGCTGAAGGCAGCGCTCGACGGCGGCGTCGAGGGACGCCCGGACAACGTGCTGTTCTACGCAACGTCGAACCGCCGCCACCTTCTGCCGCGCCATATGATGGAGAACGAGCAGTCGACGGCGATCAACCCGTCAGAGGCTGTCGAGGAGAAGGTGTCGCTGTCCGATCGCTTCGGCCTCTGGCTCGGCTTCCACAAGTGCAGCCAGGAAGATTACCTGACGATGATCGACGGCTATGCCGATCACTTCAAGCTGCCGCTCGAGCGCGAGAAGCTGCATGCCGAGGCGCTGGAATGGGCGACGACCCGCGGCGCGCGCTCCGGCCGCGTTGCCTGGCAATACGTGCAGGACCTCGCCGGACGCATGCGCATCGCGCTCGCCCGCGACTGAGATAAGACAAATCGCCAGAACGCAAAAAGCCCGGCTCGAAGCCGGGCTTTCGCATTTCCTCGTACGCGCTAACTATTCGAGGGAACGTGATCGGATTGACCGGCGAAGCATCCTTGCGGACTTCGAAATGGACCTGCGGCTGCTTGACGTTGCCGCTCATGCCGGAGACGGCGACGGTCTGGCCGCGCTGGATCTTCTGGCCACGGGTGACGCTCAGCGTATCGGCATTGCCGTAGACGGTGACGGTGCCGTCGTCGTGGCGGACGAGAACCGTGTTGCCCAGTTCCTTCAGGCCGTTGCCGGCATAGATGACGACGCCGTTTTCGGCGGCCTTGATCGGCGTGCCCTGCGGAACCGAGATGTCGATACCGTCGTTGCGGCTGCCGTTGACGTTGGCGCCGTAGGCGGCGATGACCGCACCGCGAACCGGCCAGCGATACTTGCCGATACCCGTTGCTTCCGGAGCCGCGGAGGCGACATCGGACTTCTTCTCGACTTCGTCGACGGTCTGCGTCGCAGCCGGTGCCTTGTAGGCGGCAGGCTGGTTCGATGCGGTTTCGGTTGCGGCCGGAGCAGCAGCCTTCGGCTCGGCGGCCTTAGCCGGGATCGAAGCCGTCTTCATCTGGTCGGTACCGGCAGAGCCGCCCGGAATGGTCAGCGTCTGACCGATGCGGATCGAGCTTGCCTGCAGGTTGTTTGCAGACTTGATGGCGTCGACGCTGGCACCGGTCGACTTGGCGATCTTGGCAAGCGAGTCACCCTGCTTGACCGTGTAGCTGCCGCTGCCGGCTGGAGCCTTGCCACCAGCTGCCGCGACCTTGCCCATGGAACCGTCGGCGGTGACCTGCGACTTGTCGCGGACCGTGTTCGCGCCCGGCAGAACGGCAACGTTCTGTTCCGGTGCCTTGTAGGGCTCGGGAGCCTTGCCCTGCTTGGAAAGGTCTGCCGTCTGCGCCGCCGACTTCGCAGCATTGCTGCCGCCGTTGAAGGTCGGGATCAGGATCGTCTGACCGGGCTGGATGGCCGAGGCAGACTTCATGTTGTTGACGCGGAGGATTTCCTTTTCCGGAACGCCGTAGCGGCGGGCGAGAACGGCGAGGCTTTCGCCCGGACGAACCGTGACCGACGGAGCGTTGGACGAGGACCAGCCGCTTGCCTTTGGCGTGGAGCCGGTCGTCAGATTGTCCGGAGCCGCGAGCTTCGGTGCAGCCTGCATCTTGCGCGGAGCGGAAGCCGAGGGTGATGCCGGGAACGGCTGAGCAAGCGCTTCCTGACGTTCGCGGGAAGCGGACGGTGCAGCGCCCGTCGGAGCCGAGAGCTCGGAACGCTGAACGGTGACCGGAGCCGATGCCATGCGGGCATTGGAGCGGATCGCACCGGTCGAAGCCGGGTAAGGCTGATTGTAGGATTGGTTGTTATAGGCCTGATTGTTGTTGCCGTAGGATGGCTGCATCGCGCCGCCGCCCTGCATATCAGCCTGCGGAACCGGATCGCCCTGCAGACCGCTCATGCTGCGGCGCGGGACCGAACCCGTCGTCATCTGATCCTGACCGGAACTGAAAAGACCGCCGCTGAAGCGCGACACATCGGAACTGCAGCCTGTCGCCGCACTCGCCAGCAAGGCGACGGCCAGAAGATTGAAGGCCGACCTTCCGAACTTTGGCGAAACACAAAAACTCATGACACGACCCACTCACAACGCAACCATTTGTGGGAGTATTAAAGCGCGTTAGTATTACCACGCGGTTAAAGCGCTGGAATTGGAGCGTTTTTTTAGAGGAATTGATAACCATAGTTTTGCGGGTGAGAAATCGCAGCCCGCAGGCACCGGCGCGTGGCGCCTGAGATCAGAGCTGCGAAGCGAGCCGCGGAACGATGGGCAGGTAGGGAACGGTGAAGAGCTCTTCGCGCTCGAAGCGGCTGCCGGTCTTCGTCAGACGCACCATCCGGCACTCGTCATCCGAGATCATCAGCGGCGCGATCATGGAGCCGCCGGAGACCAGCTGGTCGGTATAGAATCGCGGCATGGAGGCGAAAGCGGCGGTGACGAGAATACGGTCGAAGGTGCCCTCGCCCTGCAGGCCGTTGCTGCCATCGGCTTGGCGCACAATGATGTTGCGCAGGCTGAGCTGGTCCATGCGCTTCTGCGCGTTGACAACCAGCGTCTTGTAGCGGTCGATCGTCAGAACGCGCTCGGCCATGCGGCCCATGACGGCGGCCATGAAGCCGCTGCCCGTGCCAACTTCGAGCACGCGCTGGCCCGGCTTGACCTTCAGGTGATGCAGGATGCGGACGGCTGTATCGACACCTTCAACGAACGAACCGCATTCGATCGGGATCGTCCGCGTCGAATAGGCATCCTCGGCAAATTGAGGCGGTACGAAGAGCGAGCGCGGCGTCTGCTCGACTGCGGTCAGCAGCTCGATGTCGGAAATACCTTCGGCGCGCAGCCGCAATACGAGGGCCGCAAAACCTTCCTTCTCGACCAGCCGTGCTGACAATGCCTGATTACTCCGTACCTGAAAGCGCCCGCTCCACGCGGTCCTTCACGGAATAATCGGTCAAATCCAGTTTCAAAGGCGTTACCGAAATCTTATTATGCTTCAAAGCGTGGATATCGGTGCCTGCGGCAAAGGCGCCGGCGCGCTCGCCGAACTTCAGCCAGTAATAGGGAAAACCGCGGCCATCCGAGCGCGCATCGACCTGCAGGTTGAAGGCGAGCTTGCCCTGAGCGGTGACCTCGACGCCATCGACTTCATCCGGACGGCAGTTCGGGAAGTTGAGGTTCAGGAACGTGCCTTCGGGCAGATCGACCTTCATCAGCTTTTCGAGAAGTGCCGGCGCATGCGCCTCGCAGACTTCCCAAGGGACGATCCGCGCGCCATCGGCATAGACATAGGCCTGGCTCAACGCGAAGGAGCGCACGCCCTGCATCGTGCCTTCGATGGCGCCGGCGATGGTGCCGGAATAAGTCACATCGTCGGCGACATTCGAGCCGGAATTGACGCCTGACAGGATCAGATCAGGCTTGATGTCCATGACCTGCTTGACGCCCATGATGACGCAATCGGTCGGGGTGCCGCGCAGGGCGAAATGTTTGTCGGAGACCTTGCGCAGCCGCAGCGGCTCGGAGAGGCTCAGCGAATGCGCCAGGCCGCTCTGGTCCGTTTCGGGTGCAACGATCCAGACGTCGTCGGACAGAGTGCGCGCAATCCGCTCAAGCGCTGCGAGGCCTTCGGCATGAATGCCATCGTCATTGGTGAGCAGAATGCGCATCTCTTCAAGCCGCCCGTTCGATCTTCTTCAAACCGCCCATATAGGGCAGCAGCACGTCCGGAATAGTCACCGAGCCGTCTTCGTTCAGGTAGTTCTCCAGAACGGCGATCAGGCAACGGCCGACGGCGGTGCCAGAGCCGTTCAGCGTGTGAACGAACTTCGTGCCCTTCTCGCCCTTGGCGCGGTAGCGGGCATCCATACGGCGGCCCTGGAAATCGCCACAGACCGAGCAGGACGAGATTTCGCGGAAGGTGTTCTGGCCAGGGAGCCAGACTTCCAGATCGTAGGTCTTGCGGGCGCCGAAGCCCATATCGCCAGTGCAGAGCGTCATGGTGCGGAAATGCAGGCCGAGGCGCTTCAGCACCTCTTCCGCACAGGCCGTCATCCGCTCATGCTCGGCGACCGCGCTTTCGGCATCGGTGATCGAGACGAGCTCGCACTTCCAGAACTGGTGCTGGCGCAGCATGCCGCGGGTATCGCGACCAGCAGAACCGGCTTCCGAGCGGAAGGACGGGGTCAGCGCGGTGAAGCGTAGCGGCAGCTTTTCCTGCTCGAGGATTTCGGCCGAAACCAGATTGGTCAGCGTCACTTCGGCGGTCGGGATCAGCCAGCGGCCATCCGTGGTCTTGAAGAGGTCGTCGGCGAATTTCGGCAGCTGGCCGGTGCCGAACATCGCTTCGTCGCGCACCATCAGCGGCGACGAGACTTCGGTGTAGCCGTGCTCGCCGGTGTGCAAGTCGATCATGAACTGGCCGAGCGCACGTTCGAGACGGGCGAGCGGACCGGTCAGGACAGTGAAGCGCGAACCCGACAGCTTGGTGGCGCGATCGAAATCCATGTAGCCGAGGGATTCGCCGATTTCGAAATGCTCTTTCGGCGCATGGTTCCAGCGCGGCTTTTCGCCGATCGTGCGGGTGACGACATTGCCGCTCTCGTCGGCGCCGACAGGAACGTCGTCGAACGGCACGTTCGGCACGCGCGACAGCACGTCGTTGAGTTCGGCGCTAAGCTGGCGCTCCTCCTCTTCGGCGGCGGGCAGCGTCACCTTGATGTCGGCGACTTCGGCCTTCAGCTTCTCAGCGAGCTCGCTGTTCTTCTGCGCCATCGCCGCGCCAATTTCCTTGGAGGCAGCGTTCCGGCGCGACAGCAGGTCCTGCGCCTTCTGCACGGCGGAGCGGCGCTTTTCATCGAGGGCGACGAGGGACTGGGCCAAAGCCTCCGCACCACGCTTTGCAAGCGCGGCGTCGAGCGCCTCGGGGTTCTCACGGATCCATTTGATATCAAGCATTGTCGTTCCGGGTCGTTGCAAAACAGGAACCGGCCGAAGCCTGACCTGGCTGCGGCCGGAAGATACGGAAGCGTATGGGAAGAGATTGCGAAGCCGCTCAGACGCTGTCCGTGTTGGCAACGTCCGCGGATCGTTCCGCCTCTTCGACCGCCTGCCGCGCACGCTGGCGCTCGACGAGTCGAGCCGCGTGGATGGCAATCTCGTAGAGAAGGATCGTCGGCAGTGCAAGACCGATCTGGGACATCGGATCGGGCGGCGTCAGCACCGCGGCGACGATGAAGGCCATGACAATGGCGAACTTGCGCTTCTCGGCAAGCCATGCGGACGTCAGCAGGCCGACACGGGCGAGCAGCGTGGTGATGACGGGAAGCTGGAAGACCAGGCCAAAGGACAGCACCAGCGTCATGATCAGGCTCAGATATTCCGAGACCTTCGGCAGCAGCGAGATGGCGACATCGCCATGACCCGGCGTCTGCTGCATGGCCAGGAAGAACCACATGACCATCGGCGTGAAGAAGAAATAGACGAGAGCCGCGCCAAGCAGGAACAGGATCGGCGATGCGATCAGGAACGGCAGGAAGGCAGCGCGCTCGTTCTTGTAGAGGCCGGGGGCCACGAACTTGTAGATCTGTGCCGCGATGATCGGGAAAGCGATCACCACGCCGCCGAACATCGCCACCTTCACCTGCGTGAAGAAGAACTCCTGCGGGGCGGTGTAGATCAGCTGCGCCTTGTCGACATCCATGCCCGCCCAGGTGACGGCGAGCTTGTAGGGGTAGACGAGGTAGTTGAAGAGATGCTTGGCGAAAAAGAAGCAGACGATGAAGGCGATGAAGAACGCGCCGATCGACCACATCAGCCGCCTGCGCAGCTCCATCAGGTGCTCGATCAACGGCTGCGGCTTGTCTTCAATATCACCGCTCATGCCTCATCCTTTTTCTTTGCTGCTGCCTTCTTCGGGGCAGCTGCGACCTTCTTTGCAGGCGCAGCCGTCTTGGCTGCTGCCGTCTTAGCCGGTGCCTTAGCCGGGGCAGCCTTGGCTGCAGGCGCAGCCGCTACGGCCTTTGCTGCGGGCGCACGCTTTGCCTTGGCCGCGGGAGCGGCAGCCACAGGCTCGGCCTTTGCCTCAGCGGCGGCGCGCGGCTTGCGCACGGCCTTCGGCTTTTCAGCAACGACAGGCGCAGCAACCGGTTCGGCTGCGGGTGCCGGCGTAACCACCGGAGGCGTCTCCGGCAGGCTCATCGAGGGAGCCGGCACGCTTACCGGCACCTCGGTCTTGTTGTCGACCTTGGTTGCATTCTGAAGGTCGGCCTTGATGTCGTTGCCCATCTGGCGCAGCGGGTTCATCGCGTCGCGCAGCGTATTGGCGGGGTTGAGACGCTGGGCGTCGGCGAGCGTCTGGCGCACCTCGTCGAGATCGGCCTCACGCAGCGCCTCGTCGAATTGCGCACGGAATTCACCGGCAACCTTCTTGGCGCGCTGCGTCATCTTACCGAACGCACGCAACATCGGCGGCAGATCCTTCGGACCTACCACCACAATCAACACGACCGCGATGACAAGCAGCTCGGTCCAGCCAATATCGAACATTCAAGGCTCCTGGAGGGGAAGCGGGGCAAGCCACCCGTCCCCGGACTAATTACTTCGTTTCGTCGGCCTTGTGATCGACGGTCTTCGACGCCGTTTCCGGCGCGTCTTCGTCGTTCATGCCCTTCTTGAAGCTCTTGATGCCCTTGGCAACGTCGCCCATCAGCTCCGGAATCTTTCCGCGGCCGAACAACAACAGCACGATGACCAGGACGATCAGCCAGTGCCACATGCTAAAAGAACCCATTACGCATACTCCCTGTTGCGATGTCTCTTCGATGTAAGAGTTTCCGACATCGTTTCCAACATCAAAATTCCCCTTATATTGACGCTTAATGTCACGGCTTTGACCTTTGTGACAAGCCACTGCGCCATCGAATTGTGGTGATGAGTATTGTTTTCGCCCTCAGTGGCAAAACAAAGACAAGCCGGTGCTAATCTTCCGATGCGCCACCCGGCGCAAGAAGCCCCAATTCCTCAAGATCCATATGGGTGATCGGATCTTCGTCCTCGGTCAGCTCATCGTTCATCGAGGGCGACGGGATATTGAAATTGGCCGGGATGCGGCCGGAGAGCAGCCCTGCTCCCTTGAGCTCTTCAATACCAGGCAGATCGCGCAGTTCCTCAAGGCCGAAATGGTCGAGGAAATCACGGGTGGTGCCGAGTGTTACGGGGCGGCCGGGCGTGCGGCGGCGGCCGCGGAAACGCACCCATCCGGCCTCCATGAGAACGTCGAGCGTGCCGCGCGAGGTCTGCACGCCTCTGATGTCTTCGATCTCGGCGCGCGTCACCGGCTGGTGATAAGCGATGATCGCCAGCACTTCGAGAGCAGCGCGCGAAAGCTTCTTCGTTTCGTTCTCATCACGGCGGATCACAAATGAGAGATCGGCGGCCGTGCGGAAGGCCCAGGCGTCGTCCACCTGCACCAGATTGACGCCGCGGGGCGCATATTGCTCCTTCAACCGGAGCATGATGGCGCGGACATTGAAATGCTTGGCGATGCGATCGGCAATGAAGGCTTCGGAGACCGGCTGCGCCGAGGCGAAGACCAGTGCCTCGGCGATGCGTTCGGCCTCAAGCTCGGCCTGAAAGTCCTGACTCTCGGCGCCCTCGCCTTGCTCCGCGCCGATATCGTCCTCAGGATCGATCACAGCGGCGTCTCCTGCTCGATGACCTGCAGCGTGGCATGCTTCGGCCCGCGGCGCATGTAGAGCGGCTCGAAGGCGCCGTCCTGGCGGATTTCGAGCTTGCCCTCGCGCACCAGCTCAAGCGAGGCGGCAAAGGCGCTGGCGATCGCCGTGACGCACTCTTCCGGCGAAGTCATGTAGCGCAGCAGATAGTGCTCCAACGCCGTCCAGTCGGAGACATCGCCGATCATCCGGGTCAGCAGCTCGCGCGCCTCGGTGAGCGACCAGACGGTGCGCCGGGCGATCGTCACCTGGGTCACGGCCTGGCGCTGGCGCAGCGTCGCATAGGCGGTCAGCAGATCGTAGAGGCTGGCTTCATAGGCGGACTGGTGGCGATCGGGGATATGTTCCGGTGCGCCACGCGCGAAGATATCCCGGCCGAGACGGTTGCGGTTGACGAGCCCGCTCGCGGCCTCGCGCATCGCTTCCAGGCGCTTCAGGCGGAAGGCGAGCGTTGCCGCCATCTCCTCGCCGGAGGGGCCGTCATCCTTGATCTGCTGCGGGATCAGCAGGCGCGATTTCAGGTAGGCAAGCCAGGCCGCCATGACGAGGTAGTCGGCGGCAAGCTCGATGCGGATACGGCGGGCGCTCTCGACGAACTGCAGGTATTGCTCGGCAAGCGCCAGGACCGAAATACGCGACAGGTCGACCTTCTGATTGCGGGCGAGATAGAGCAACAGGTCAAGCGGGCCTTCGAAGCCGGCGACATCGATGACCAGCGCCGGTTCATGCGAACCGCGCTCGGTGCCGCTGTCCTGCCAAAGCTTGTCCATCGGCGTTGCCGACTGCGACCGCTCCGGAGTCTTGACTATGTTCAACTCTGCCTCTCTTCCGTTTCTCAGACGGCTGCAAACATCGCGTCGAATTCGCTGCGGATCGCGGCCTCGTCCGACTGATCGGCCTTTGGCATGCCGGCCAGAACCGCGTTGGCGCGCTCGAGGGACGCGCCCGCGAGCGCCGGCACATTGGCGACCACCTGCTGCATCTCGTCCATGTGGCCATTGCAATGCAGCACGATATCGCATCCGCCTGCAATGATATTCGCGGCGCGCTCGCCGATCGTCCCGGCCAGCGCGTTCATCGATGTATCATCGGAAAGCAACAGGCCGTTGAAGCCGATATGCTGGCGGATGACGCCGTCGATCACCTTGCGGGACGTCGTGGCCGGATTGCTGTCGTCGATCGCCGTGAAGACGACATGGCAGGTCATGGCGGCCAGTTCGTCCTTCATGGCGATGAAGGGCGGGAAGTCATGCGCTTCGAGCTCGGCGCGCGAAACGGTGACGACAGGCAGCTCGTGATGGGAATCGGCAAAGCCGCGGCCGTGCCCCGGCATATGCTTCATCACCGGCAGAACGCCGCCGGCCTTCAAGCCCTCGCTCGCCGCACGGCCCATCTCGGTCACCGTCTTCGGATCGCCGCCATAGGCGCGGTTGCCGATGACATTGCTGCTGCCTTCGACCGGCACGTCGAGAACCGGGAGGCAATCGACATTGATGCCGAATTTCAGGAGGTCGAAGGCGTGCAGGCGCGACATCAGCCAGGCGGCGCGAAGCCCCTGCTCGCGGTCCTGGCGATAGATATCGCCGAGCGCCTGACCGGATGGATAGTGCTGCAGGATCGGTGGGCGGATGCGCTGGACGCGTCCGCCTTCCTGATCGATCAGGACCGGCGCATGCCAGCCGACGCTCTCGCGCATTTCGGCGACGAGATCGGCGATCTGCTGCGGCTCGGAAATGTTGCGTCCGAAAAGAATGAAGCCCCAGGGGCGTTCCGCCTTGTAGAAGGCCTTTTCTTCCGGGGTCAGGGACAGGCCGCTACAGCCCAGGATCATCGCTTTTGATTCGGTCATACCCGAATCATAGAGGTGTGCGCCCGAATTGCGATAGGCCGGTCAAGCGGCATTCACAGGAAAGGCAGTGCAAAAACGAAAACGGCGGGCCTGAGCCCGCCGTTTCGATGCAGTGTGAAGCCGATTACTTCGAGATCAGGCAGCTACCACCAGCGGCGCGATACTTCTCGCAGATCGCAGCGGCTTCATCCTTCGAGGATGCCGGGATGCGGACGCGGTAGAAGGTGCCCTTGCCGGCGATGTCGGCCTTGCGGATCTCGTAGCTGCGGCCGGAAAGAACGCTGGCAAACTTCTTGGAGAGGCTTGCGTAGGACTTGTTGGCTTCAGCTTCCGATGGCAGCGATGCGATCTGGACGCCATAGGCACCCGACGGTGCAGCGGCCTGCGGCTGGGTGGCAGCCGGGGCGACGGAGGCGACCTCGGTCGGCTTCGGCTGTTCTGGTGCAGCGGCTGCGGCAGCAGGCTTTGCGGCCGGGCGGGCAGCCGGGACCGGCGCCGTGTCGGCCGGCTTTGCGGCGGCCTGCGGCTGAACCGGCGTCGACTGGACCTGACGGACCGGAGGCTCGACATTGGCCGGGTTGCTTGCGGCAACCTTGGCAAGGACCGATTCCGAAGCGGCAGGCTGAGCCGGCGTATTCTCGACCGGGGTCGAGCGGATATCGGCAGAGGCCACTTCCGTGCTTGCCGGGAAGTTCGCAGCAGAGCCGTTCGGCTTGATGGTCGTGGTCTTGACCTGATTGACGGCGGGCGCGTCAACGGGTGCCTCATCTTCACGGGCAACCAGCGTGCCATCAGGCTTGACGATCATCGTGCGGACCTTGCGCGGCGAAACGGCCGGAACGCGGTCTGCATCGTTGTTGGCAGCGGCTTCCTGCTGCTCCTGGCCTGGCAGCAGGCGCGGATCCTCGGTATCGCTGACCGGCGTGCTGACGGCCTGGTCGGTGATGTCGCCGTCGTTATCCTCAGGTGCGACCTCAGGCGTCAGCGTGCGCTGAACGACGTCGACAGGCTGTTCGTCGGACGACACCAGTGCAGTCTGCTTCGGCGTCTCGGTGGCGCCGGCAACGCGGTCGTAGACGGCCTTGTCCTGGTTCGGAACGGTCTTGCCGCCCGGATTATCCGGAACGACCTTCACCGGCTCCTTGTCGGCAGCGATGATGCGCGGCTCGCCGGAACCGCCGGCAATGCCGGTAGCGGCAACGACGGTGTAGAGGCCATAGGCGCCGCCTGCGAAGACGACGACCATGGCAGCGGCAGCCAGCATCCGCTTCATCGAGCGGGCGCGATGCATGTCTTCGGCAGCACCGGCAGACTGGATGTGAACCTCGGCAAGCTGCTCGGTCCGCTGGACCGGTTCGCGCATGCTGCGGCGCAGATCTTCTTCCAGAGCGCGCTCGAGATCATCGAGACCGGCAACAGCGGGTGCTGCAGGCTTCTGAGCCGCGGGAGCGGAGGCCTGCGATGCCCAGGCGGGCGCAGCAGCCGGAACGGCTTCCTTGGACTTGATCGGGTCGAACAGGCTGGCGATCTCGGCATCGACGTCGAAATCGAAATCGTTGACCGGAGCGGCAGGCTTGTGCTGCTCGACAGGCGGCAGCGCCGGAACGTGCATTTCGCCAACTGCTTCCGGATGACCGTCGGCGTCGGTGATCATCGACGGATCGAAGGGAAGTTCTTCGACGGGCTCGACAACAGTTGCACGGACAGGAGCCGCAGGCTGCGGCGCAGGCGTGAAGACGGCTGCCGGCGAATAGGAAACCGGTGCAGGCGTATAGGCCGGCTGAACCGGACGCGGCGCTTCTGCAACGACAGGCGCAGGCGCGATCGGGCGCGGAGCGACAACCGGTGCCGGAGCGACGGCAACAGGTGCGGGCTGAGCGCGAACAGGAGCCGGAGCCACTGCGACCGGCTCTTCCTTGACGGGCTCTGCGAAATCGAGATCGGCGAGTTCCAGTTCGATGCCTTCGAGATCGAGTTCGAAGTCATGACCTGCGAAGGGATCTTCCTCTTCGGCCGGAGCAGGCTTTGCCGCCACGACAGGTGCCACCGGCTTTACCGGTTCCGGCTGGTGAAACTGCACTGGCTCTTCGCGAACCGGCTCCGGAGCGCGCTGCGGCACCGGGTAACGGGAAACATCAGCCAGAAGGTTGTCGATATCGAAGGCGGTTGCTTCATCCTGGGGCAGCGCCTCGGTCAGCGCTGCGTCGGAAGCAACGATGCCATCCTTGGCGGCAGCGGCGAGATCGAAGGCCTCGTGCGATACCGGCTCAGCGTAGACAGCTTCGGCAACCGGCGCCTGCTCGACGACTTCGGGCTCTTCGTGGCGATCGATTTCGGCCGGGAAGCCGGAAGCGACGGGAGCGAATTCCTCGGCAACGTCGAGTGCAGCAAGTTCCTGCAGGGTTTCTGCGGATGCCACTTCGGCAACCGGCTGCGGCGCAGGCGCAGCGGCAACGACAGGCACGGGCTCGACCGCAACCGGACGGGCCGGCTCTTCGCGGCGGGCCGTATGGAAATTGGCGAGCGGCAGCTTGATGCTGGCGGCAGACCACTGCGGCGCCTTGGCAACCGGAGCAACCGGCTGGGCAACCGATGCGGCACCGATCGACATTTCGAGTTCTTCGATCAGATCGCGGGCGCCGCCGTTGGAGACTGGTTCGGAGGGCTGGACCGCCCATTCGGCGGCAGCAACCTGACCACCGGTCCAGGCCTGCGTTTCCTCGGGCTCATAGGCCGCTGCGACCGGCTCAGCCTCGTAGGCTTCCGGCTCGACGTAGACAGGAGCCTCTACGGGCTCCTGCGGAGCGGCAGCGTGCTCGTAGGCAACGGGCTCATAGCTTGCGGCTTCCTCAACGGGCTGCTCGGCCGGATGGTCGAGTGCACCCAGCGGGCGCGGCGCGTCGTAGCGCTCGAATTCCCGCAGCAATTCGTCTTCGAGATCGAAGGCCGGCTCCTGCCGGACTGGCTCTGAGACAGTATTGGCCGCTACCCGCGGCTCGAAGCCAACGATGCGCGCGAGTTCCGCGAGCGGATCGTTTTCATCGAACAGCTCCGTCTTCTGTCGCGCGTCATACGCAAGTTGTTTGTCTGCCATACCCATCCCACTCAAAAGCCAACGCGGTCAATGCCAGCGCAATGTGGGGATTTGGTGACGTTTATCGCATTTCATCCGGTGCGGCGGTACCAGTAATGGCAAGACCCGACTTCAAAACCGAAGCGACAGCGTACACCAGCCCTAGTCTGGCAATACTCGATTCTCGGCTCTTATCGTTAACAAATCGTAATTCAGTCTGGTCTTTACCTTTGTTCCAGTGTGCATGGAACGAACTGGCGAGGTCGTAGAGGTAGAAAGCGACCCTGTGAGGCTCCTGCGCCTGGGCTGCAGATTCGACGACGCGCGGGAACTCCGCGGCCTTCGCAATCAGCTGCAATTCCGCGGGATCCGAGATTCCGGACACCGCTTTTGCGAGGTCTGCAGGGCTGACATTGAGGTCCGGAAAAGCCTCCTTCGCCTGCCGGAAAACCGACATGCAACGGGCATGCGCATATTGCACGTAAAAGACCGGATTATCTTTCGATTGTTCCGTTACTTTGGCGAAATCGAAGTCCAGCGGCTCGGAGCTCTTCCGGTAGAGCATCATGAAACGCACCGAATCGCGGCCGACTTCCTCTACCACGTCGCGCAGCGTCACGAAGTCGCCGGAGCGCTTCGACATCTTCACCGGCTCACCGTTGCGGAACAGCTTTACCAGCTGGCAGAGCAGGACCGTCAGCTTCGAGTTGCCCTCAGAGACCGCACGGGCGACCGCTTCCAGGCGCTTGACGTAGCCGCCATGGTCGGCGCCGAGCACGTAGATCATCTCGTTGAAGCCGCGATCGAACTTGTTCTTGAAGTAAGCAACGTCGGCAGCGAAGTAAGTATAGGACCCGTCGGACTTGATCAGCGGGCGATCGACATCGTCTCCGACTTCGGTCGAGCGGAACAGCGTCTGCTCGCGATCTTCCCAATCCTCCGGCAGCTGGCCCTTCGGCGGCGGCAGCGCGCCCTTGTAGACATAGCCCTTGAAGGTCAGGTCGTTGATGGCGGTGCGGATACCGGCGGCGCCGCCGTCATGCAGCGTGCGCTCGGAGAAGAAGACATCGTGATGGACGTTCAGGACCTCGAGATCTTCGCGGATCATCGCCATCATCGCGGTGATCGCCTTGTCCTTGACGATCGGCATCCACTGCTCTTCCGGCATGTTGTGCAGCCGCACGCCGTATTCACCGGCCAGTGACTGACCGACAGGAACGAGGTAATCGCCCGGATAAAGGCCGGCTGGGATCTCGCCAATATTCTCGCCGAGGGCTTCGCGGTAGCGCAGGAAGACCGAGCGCGCCAGCACATCGATCTGCGAGCCGGCATCGTTGATGTAATATTCCTTGGTGACGGCATAGCCGGCAAAGGCCAGGAGGTTCGACAGCGCGTCGCCGACAACGGCGCCGCGGCAATGGCCGACATGCATCGGGCCGGTCGGGTTTGCCGAGACATATTCGACATTCACCTTACGGCCGCCGCCAAGCGTCGAGCGGCCGTAATCGGTGCCGGCTTCGATCATCGAGCCGAGCAGCCGCTGCCAGTATCCGACGGACAGCTTGATATTGATGAAGCCCGGACCGGCCACCGAAACCTCGGCGACATCAGGATCTTCCTTCAGCTTGCCAAGGATGATTTCGGCGAAGGCGCGCGGGTTGGTGCCGAGCGGCTTGGCCAGCACCATCGCGGCGTTGGTCGCGACGTCGCCATGCGTCACATCGCGCGGCGGCTCGACGGCGATGCGGCCGAAATCGAGCTCGGATCGCTTTTCCTTGACCAGATCGATCTGTTCAAGGGCGGTTTTAATCCTGGCTTCGAAATCGGTAAAAAGGTTCATCGCACTCTTCCATGCATAGGCTGTGCCACAAGGCATCGACCGGCGCTCTCGCCGGGCGCGTGCTGCCTATCGCAAATCGGGAGTGTGGTCAAACAATCGCCTGTGGGCGCTGATGGCATAGGTGTCCGTCATCCCCGCCAGATAGTCGCCGACATGGCGGGCTTTCGGGGCATCGGCAAGGCCGGCGATGTGATCCACCCAGTAGTGGCTCTGCATCTCCTTGGGGTTCGCCATATAGGCGCCGAAGAGGTCGGTGACGATCTGTGCGGCACCGGCGCGGATGCGCATGATCTCCGGGTGGCGGTAGATGCGCTTGAAGAGCATCTGCTTGATCAGCCTGTCGGTTTCGGCCATCGCCGGCGAAAAGGTGGCTATGACGCGATCGGCATGGCGGATATCGTCAGCGCTCTTCGGATTGACCTGTGCAAGGCGTTCCTGCGAGACCGAAATCACATCCTCGACCATGCGGGTGATCTGCCGGCGCATGATTTCATGGGTGAAGCGGCTGGCTTCGAGGTTCGGATAGCGATCGCGAACTTCCGCCATCAGCCCGGCGAGGAACGGAATTTCCTCCAGCATGTCGAAGGTCAGGTAGCCGGAGCGCAGGCCATCATCGATGTCGTGGGTGTTGTAGGCGATATCGTCGGCGATCGCCGCCACCTGGGCCTCCAGGCTGGCATAGGTCGCGAGCTGCAGGTCGTGGAGCTCGCAATAGTCGAGGATGGGCTGGGGAACCGGGCCGCGCGTGCCCTGCCCGTCCGGCGTCAGCAGCGGGCCATTGTGCTTGACGAGGCCTTCGAGGCTCTCCCAGGTCAGGTTGATGCCGTCGAATTCGGCATAGCGGCGCTCCAGTTTGGTGACGATGCGCAGCGACTGGGCGTTGTGATCGAAGCCGCCATAGGGCAGCAGAACCTCGTGCAGCGCATCCTCGCCGGTATGGCCGAAAGGTGTGTGGCCGAAATCGTGGACGAGCGCCACGCCCTCTGCGAGATCCTCGTCGAGCTTCAGGGCACGCGCCAGAGCACGGGCGATCTGCGCCACCTCGATCGTGTGGGTCAGGCGCGTGCGGTAGTGATCGCCATCCTGGGCGATAAAGACCTGCGTCTTGTGCTTCAGGCGGCGGAAGGCGGTGGTGTGGACGATGCGGTCGCGGTCGCGCTGGAAGTCGGATCGCGTCGGGCTGGAGCTCTCCTGATAGAGCCGCCCGCGGGTCGTCCAGGGATCAGCCGCATAGACTGCCCGTTCGCTGTTGCCGAAACCCAATGCACGCCTGTCAATCGTCATTCTTCACCGTCATTCGAACCGCGCGGCCGGATCGCCCCATTGACGCCGCTTCACGCTCTTCATACCTATAGTCAGTATATCAGGCAAAGCGGCGCTTTCTTAACCGCTTTCCGCAATAATGCGCTCCGTGAGCGCCCGTGATAAATTCTTTTGATATCAGCCGCTTGAACGCTCAGCGGCTTTTATCAATTCTCTCCGGATCTTGACCCCGGCAGGAGGAAACATGACAGAGACTTCAGTAACCCTCTCAGATGCGGCCGCAAAGCGAATCGCCGCGATCGTCGGTGCCGAGGCCGGAAAGAGCGCGCTGCGCGTTTCCGTCGAAGGCGGCGGCTGTTCGGGTTTTTCCTACAAGTTCGACCTTGCCGACGGCGTTCAGGACGATGACGTGATCGTCGAGAAGAACGACGCCAAGGTGCTGATCGACAGCCTCTCGCTGGTCTATATGGCCGGTTCCGAGATCGACTTCGTCGACAACCTGCTCGGCCAATCCTTCCAGATCAAGAATCCGAACGCTGTTGCCAGCTGTGGCTGCGGAACGAGCTTCTCGGTCTAAGCTTTCCACCGATCTCAGACCCGACCGGCCGAAGAAATCTCTTCCGGCCGGTTTATCGTCTTGTCCGGTTGCTACCCATCACGATACAAGATCGGCACGAAGCAAGAGGTGATGGATGAAGATCGCGACCTGGAACATCAACGGCGTCAAGGCGCGTATCGACAACCTGACGCAGTGGCTCAAGGATTCCAATCCCGACATCGTCTGCCTGCAGGAAATCAAGACCGTCGACGAAGGCTTTCCGCGCCTCGAGATCGAGGCCATGGGCTATCATGTCGAGACGCACGGCCAGAAGGGTTTCAACGGCGTCGCGATCCTCTCCAAGAGCAAGCCGGACGAAGTGAGCCGCGGGCTGCCCGGCGATCCGCTGGACGAGCAGGCGCGCTTCATCGAGGCGGTGTTCTCGCTGCCCGGCAACAAGGCGCTGCGCGTCTGCTGCCTCTATCTGCCGAACGGCAATCCCGTCGAAACCGAGAAATACACCTACAAGCTCGCCTGGATGGAGCGCCTGCAGCAGTTTGCGGCGCAGCGGCTGAGCTATGAGGAGCCGCTCATTCTGGCTGGCGACTATAACGTCATTCCCGAGCCGCATGATTGCTTCGACCCGAAGGTCTGGGCGAATGACGCGCTCTTCCTGCCGCAGACCCGTGAAGCCTTCCGCAGGCTCGAAAGCCTCGGCTTCACCGATGCTGTGCGCGCCACGACGGATGCGGTTCAGCTCTATTCATTCTGGGATTATCAGGCCGGCGCCTGGCCGAAGAACAACGGCATCCGCATCGACCATCTGATGCTGTCGCCTGAAGCGGCAGACCGGATGACCTCGACGGCCATCGAGAAACACGTCCGCGCCTGGGAAAAACCGTCCGACCACGTTCCCGTCGTCGCCTATTTCGACTTCGCGGCTTAAGCGGAGATCAGTCGCCGCTGGTGGCGATATTGTGGGAGAGCGAGACCGCTGCACGGCGGTCTCCTTCGGTCGCGACCGAGAACGCCTGCTCCTGCAGCGATTCCATCCAGCCACAGTCCTTCGGCTTGCAGCGGTCGAGCGCCGCCGTCATCATCGCCAGACCACGGGCCGACTGGCCTTCCTGGAAGAGGATGTTGCCGAAGACCGACATGGCGCCCGGATGGCCGCTCTTGCGGGCCTGGTTCAGCCACTTCTTTGCCTGCAGCGGATTGGGGCTGCCGCCCTCGCCCGAAAGCATCATCTGCGCCAGCTGGAACTGCGCTTCCGGCACGCCGAAGGTCGACGCCACCTGGAAATAGAGCTGGCGGGCCTGGTTTAGATCGACCTTTACCGGACTACCGGCAATGCCGTGTTTGTAATAGCTCGCGAGCGACAGCAGCGCATTGATGAAGAAGCCGGTATCTTCGGAACCCGGCTCCACGCCCTGCTGGGCAATCTCGCTATAGATCTTGAAGGCTTCGAAATCGTCCTGGGTCACGCCGTCGCCGTCGGCATACATGTTGGCCAGCGCCCAGCGCGAGCCGGTATGGCCCTTTTCGGCGGCGTATTTGTAAGCTTCGACAGCCTCTTCCTTCTGGCCGCTCTTGTAAGCCTTGAAACCGAACTTGAAGAGATCGAAGGGACCGGATTCCTTGGTGACGCCGGCATTGATATCAAAAGCGCCGGCTGGGGAGGCAACCGCTGCTGAAAGCGCGATCGACAGCCCCATGAGAGCAAATCTGAAAAGTCTGAACTCGGATGTCAGCATTTCACTCAGTTTCTTTCGCTTCCATCGCAGACCAGCCCGGCAGCAAAAACTCCGCTGCCACGCGTCCCGGCGTATCTCCTCCAGGCGAGCGATCCCGCGGCGAGCTCTCTGGCTCCTTTGCCCGCGTCGCATCCAGCCTTCCGCCCTTCTTCGAGGGCCTGAATTTCCTGCGCATCGCGATAGACCACCCGGGTTCCGGCCTGGCCCGCCTGCAATGCCTGCGGCGTCATTTTCGCGGAAGAAACGTCTGTCTTTCCGCCTTCCCAATATCCGTAAACACCAAATGTGACCAAACCGGTATCGGCGTGATCGCGGTGCTCGTCAGCGCCCGTCATGGACGCGGAAACATCGGAGAATGGACAGATGGAAGACACGACTTGAGAGCGAAATTTTCCGGCGGAATCGCCTTGCGGGAAAAGCTGAATCGCAAATGGAGCGGAATGAAATCCGGTCTCCGATCGGCTCTCGCCTGTCCCTGAAAAAACTCGACCCATCTTACTTTTCAAACGCACCCTACGCCTGCCATTCCCTTGCCCGCAAATACCGCTGCGCTCTGTTTGTGGCGGGAAATGGACAAATTCGCCCTGGAGATAGCTTACGCCAACTGTCGTAAAAAACTGTTGCGGATTCGTCACAAAACGGGATGTCCAAAAGGCATGATTAATATGGCATCAAGCAAAGAAAAGCCCGGCACTGGGCCGGGCTTTGTATTAAAGTGATCAGCGTCAGAACTTAATCTTGATGCTGGTCGAAAGTGCCGTGACCAGATCGTTGCCGAACGAATACGTCACATCGTCGCCGTAAGTCACGCCATCGCGGGTAAAGGTCCCGGATTCGCCGCTGGTCATCAGGCCAATGGCACCAGCAAAACGCCATTCGATGTTTTCGGTCGGGGTGTAGGCAGCGCCGAGGCCGAGCATCCAGGTATCGGTCTGCGAACCGTAGCCGTCGCTGGTGCCTCGGTCCCAGGTCAGGCTGACAGCGCCCGCCCACTTATCGTTGAATTTGTGGCCGATACCACCACCGATCGTCCAGCCATCACGGTAGGCTAGGTCCAGAGACGTCAGGCCTCCAGCGGGACACAAACCGGAAGTCGGGCAGAATTCAATGGACTGGAGAAGACTCCAGTTCGTCCACTTTACATTGCCGAACGCCAGCCAGTCGGGTGCGATACCGGTCTGAACCTTGAGTTCAAGCGAATCTGGGGCTTGGGCCGCACCCGTCACAGGGATGATGCCGAGACCAGCAGCTGTTAAATCCACTGTGCCATCTAGGTGGTCATAATCCACCCTGCTGTTATAGACCAGGCTCGCTCTCATCGCGTACTCGGGGATTTCGTACGCCACACCGGCGCGCCAGCCCCACGACTGATCGCTCATTTCAAGACTACCGACGACATTCGGCGGCGCAACCAAGCGCGACTTGAAGCCTTCAATCTCTTGATAGAAGGCGCCGCCAATCAAGCGAAACTGCCCTGGACCCGCATCAAACTTGTAGGAACACGTCGCGCCGTAGTTATGGCTGGTGACCTTCGTCTTGATATTGCTGTTAGCACCAGCCCAATTAGCGCCAGGATTGCTATACGCGCCGAATGGTTCGGAATAGTCGATCAAGCAATCGACCGGTCCAATTCCACCTTTCATGCCGACGTAAGGTATTGCATAGTTTTCCGTCTCATCAGCGGTCCTGGGACGGGAGTTCAGGCTGCCGTCTGAAGGATCAATATCGTTGACATTCTTCAGCTTGCGCTGCGGCATGACGTAAGTGACACCACTGCTGAACGAAAATGGCCCCGTATCAAAGAGCTGGTCGATATTGTAGCCGCCGCGTTCCAGGCCGCCGGCAAATGACGGCGATGCGAAGGACGAAAGGATAACGAGCGACGCTACGCCCTTGGAAAACATACGAGATGCCATTGTGTCTCCCCCACTCAAGCAATGCAGATGGCTGCACCTTGCAAAGGAATGGCGCGGATGACAATGCGCGCCTTCATGCCGCCACAATGCATGCAAGAAGTTAAATTGACGTAAGAAATTGACGAGCACGTCAAAAATTTGGGTATGGTAAAATTTTATCCTAACAAACTAATCATTTCGGATTATTTTTAAACGATCGTTCCAAGCCACCTAGCCCCTGTATCAATCTGACAACAGTCGGTCTTTTCGGCCTCTTCCACTGAAAATTTCGCAGATTCGTCAAACTCCACAGGGTGGAAACGCTAATTAAGGCATGCGTTTTCGACTCATGATGCCGGAAATAGAAAACGGCGCCCGGAGAGTTCCGGACGCCGTTTTGGAATAGTTTGCTACCAAGAGTGGATTAGGCCTCGATCACCCTTGCAAGCGCTACTTTCAGGCTGGCCATCTGGCTCTCGAATTCCGCGAGACGCTCGCGCTCGGCCTCCACCACTTCAGGATTGGCGTTGGCGACGAACTTCTCGTTGGAGAGCTTGCCCTTGACGCGGGACATCTCGCCCTCGGTCTTGGCAATCGCCTTTTCGAGGCGGGCCTTTTCCGCGGAGAGATCGATCAGCGAGCCGAGCGGCAGGCAGGCCGTTGCCTCGCCGATGACGATCTGGGCTGCGCCCTTCGGGGCGGCGTCGGCGAGCGCGACGCTCTCGACACGCGCCAGACGCTTGATCGCTGCGTCGTGACGCGACAGACGCTCCTTGGTCTCGGCATTGGCGCTAACAAAGACCAGCGGTGCGGTTGCCGACGGTGGAACGTTCATCTCCGCGCGCACCGAGCGGATACCGGAGACGAGATCGATCAGCCAGTTGATCTCATCGGCTGCGGCATCATCCGAGAAGGAGGGCGACGGCCAGTCGGCATGGCAGACGAGCGTATCGCGCTCCGCGCCTTCGCCGGCCGTATGGGCCCAGAGTTCTTCGGTCATGAAGGGCATGAAGGGATGCAGCAGCTTGTAGATCTCTTCGAGAATATAGGCGCTGCAGGCCTGAGCTTCCTTCTTGGCGGCCTCGTCTTCGCCGCTGAAGACCGGCTTCAGCAGTTCGAGATACCAGTCGCAGACCTGGTTCCAGACGAAGCGGTATAGCGCGCCCGCGGCATCATTGAAGCGGTAGGCTTCGATGGCTTCCGTTACGTCACGTTCCGCACGGGCAAGTTCCGTCAGGATCCAGCGGTTGATCGTCAGCTTGACGCCTTCAGGCGCAAAGTTCGGATCGCTCTTTGCACCGTTCATCTCGGCAAAGCGCGTGGCGTTCCAGAGCTTGGTACCAAAGTTGCGATAGCCGGCGATGCGCGCGGGATCGAGTTTCACGTCGCGGCCCTGCGCCGCCATGATGGCGAGCGTGAAGCGCAGCGCGTCGGCGCCGTATTCGTCAATCAGCTCCAGCGGATCGATGACGTTGCCCTTCGACTTCGACATCTTCTGGCCGTTCTTGTCGCGAACCAGAGCGTGGATATAGACCGTGTGGAACGGCTCGACCGGGTTGCCATCGGCGTCCTTCATGAAATGCAGACCCATCTGCATCATGCGGACGACCCAGAAGGGAATGATGTCGAAGCCGGTGACCAGTACGTTGGTCGGATAGTAGCGGGCGAGTTCCGGGGTCTTTTCCGGCCAGCCGAGCGTCGAGAACGGCCAGAGCGCCGACGAGAACCAGGTGTCGAGCACGTCTTCGTCGCGCGTCAGGATTTCACCCGGCTGGAAGTTCTCGATCTTGTCCTGCACCCAGGCCTTCCACGGGCCTTCATGGGCAAGGTAATGCTGGATCGCCGCCTCGAGCGCCTCTTCCTCGGTCTTCTCGACGAAGACCTGACCATCCGGGCCATACCAAGCCGGAATCTGGTGACCCCACCAGAGCTGGCGCGAGATGCACCAGGGCTGAATGTTTTCCATCCACTGGAAATAGGTGTTTTCCCAGTTCTTCGGCACGAACTTGGTGCGGCCCTCGCGAACCGAGGCGATCGCCGGCTTGGCGAGCGTCTTGTTATCGACCCACCACTGTTCCGTCAGGCGCGGCTCGATCGGCACGCCGCCACGGTCGCCATGGGGCACCATGTGCGTGTGCGGCTCGATCTTGTCGAGCAGGCCGGCTTCCTCGAAGATTTCGACGATGATCTTGCGGGCAGTGAAACGGTCCTGGCCTTCGAGACGGTCCCATGCGCCATGAAGTGCCGCCGGATGATCAAGGCCTTCGAGGAAGTCCTCGTTTTCCTTGATGGTGACCGATCCGTCGATGTTGAGTACGTTGATGGCGCGCAGGCCGGTGCGCTTGGCGACGTCGAAGTCGTTGAAGTCATGCGCCGGCGTCAGCTTGACCGCACCGGTGCCCGCCGTCGGATCGGCGTAGCTGTCAGCAACGATCGGGATCTTGCGGCCGACGATCGGCAGGATGACATGCTTGCCGACGATCGACTTGTAGCGGTCATCGTCAGGATTGACGGCAACGCCGGTGTCGCCGAGCATGGTTTCCGGGCGGGTCGTGGCTACGACGAGATAGTCGCGCGTTTCGAATTCTGTCGGCTTGCCTTCTTCATCGAAAGCAACCGGATGTTGGTAGGTGACGCCCTCTTCCAGCGGATAGCGCAGGTGCCAGAGATTGCCCTTCACTTCGATCTGCTCGACTTCCATGTCGGAAATCGCCGTCAGCAGCTTCGGATCCCAGTTGACCAGGCGCTTGTCCTTGTAGATCAGGCCCTGCTTGTAAAGCGTTACAAAGACTTCGAGAACGGCTGCCGAAAGGCCCTCGTCCATGGTGAAGCGCTCGCGCGACCAGTCGCAGGAAGCGCCAAGGCGCTTCAGCTGGTTGAAGATCAGGCCGCCCGATTCAGCCTTCCACTCCCAGACCTTGTCGATGAAGGCGTCGCGGCCCATTTCGCGGCGGCCGGGAAGCTGCTGTTCCATCAGCTTGCGCTCGACGACCATCTGCGTCGCGATGCCGGCATGGTCCATGCCTGGCTGCCAGAGCACGTCCTTGCCGCGCATGCGCTCGAAGCGGATCATGACATCCTGCAGCGTGTTGTTGAGCGCGTGGCCCATGTGCAGGGAGCCCGTCACGTTCGGCGGCGGGATCACGATCGTGAACGTTTCGGCGCCAGGCTTCTTGTTGGCACCGGCACGGAAGGCATCGGCTTCGTCCCATTTCGCAGCGATTTTCGGTTCGACTGCGGCGGAATCATAGGTCTTGTCGAGCATTTTATGACCAAACTTCGGGGTTTTAGGATGCGGGTTTGTAAATAGGATGGCTGCAGGCAAGTCAATAAAAAAGCCGCCCCGGAGACCGGAGCGGCGCATTCGGCAAAAGGCGTTTCCGGTTAGCGGCGCGGACCGCGCGCCACGCGCTCGATTTCCTCGCGCACGAGGCGCTCGACCAGCGTCGGCAGATTGTCGTCCAGCCACTCGCGCAGCATCGGTCGCAGCATGTCCTCGGCGATCTCGTCCAGCGAGCGGCGCTCAGCACCGTCGATCGCCAGCGCCAGCTCTTCGAAGGAGCGCGCAACCTGAAGGCTGGCATCCTGAGAGATCAGCGCCTGGGCTTCTTCGAGAACCTGCGGCAGGAAGGACGGAACCGGTGCTTGCGCAACGGGTGCCGGAGCAACCGGGGCTTCAGGCGCCATCGTCGCCTGCGGCTCGGCAACCGGCTCGATCTCGGATTCCACGGCCTGCGGCAGCGGCTGAGGTTCGGGCTCGACAGGCGGAACTTCGGCAACAACCGGAGCAGGCTTCGGCGCCGGCAGCGGCGCGACAACCGGTGCAGCGGCAACCGGCTCGACCGGACGGCGGATTTCCTCGGCAACAGGTGCGGCAACGGGTTCCGGCTGACGGAAGACCGGCGGCAGTTCGCGGGGCGGCTGGGCCGGCAGGCGCTCGGAAGCGGCGCGGACGCGGGCGGCGACATCGGCGAGCGACATGGCGCGCGCCGGCTGCTCGGCCTCGCGGGTGCCAGCCGAATTGGCGGCAACGAAGCGCGGATCCTGCGTCAGCACCGGCTCGGGGAATTCGACATTGGCGTAGGTGTCATCGACCGTCAGGTGGATGTTGGAATCGTGGCCTTCATCCTCGGCATCGTCACCGTAAACCGGAGGCAGAGACGGGGAAATGGCCTTGCCGGCGCCCGGCTCATTGCTCTCGATGATCTGGCGGATCGACGCCAGGATCTCTTCCATGGACGGTTCACGCGCTACGCTTGGCTGAGCCATATCTATCCCCGTTAAGCTTAAAGCAACGATCGGATTGCATGGAGTGGGCATCCGAATCACCCAGACAGTAGAATACCCCAGACGCGAAAAAAATCATCGCGAATCAAATGAATGCGTCCATGCACAGTTTTGTTGGATGAACTGGCGGGCAGCAAATGCGGCTTGAAAACAGAAACGGGCGCCCGTGGCGCCCGCATCGAAAAAGCCCTTTAGGAAAGGCTCAGAATACGAATTCGCGAAGCTTGGCAAAGCCCGGAAGCGGCTTGACTGAAGCGTTGAAGAAGACGTTTTCGGAAACGGCACCGCGCTCCGAAACGAAGACCTTGGCGCGGGCCGCATTGCCGTAACCTTCGACGGTGACGAGACGGCCGCCTTCGGCGAGCTGGCCGAGAAGCGAAGCCGGAACTTCCTCGACGGAACCGTTGACGAAGATCAGATCGTAGGGGGCGCCGGCCGTGTGGCCCTTGGCGAGATCGCCTGCAACGACCGAGACATTCGCATAGCCGGAGAGATTGGCCTTGGCCTGCTCGGCAAGCGTTGCGTCGGATTCGAGCGCGACGACGGAGCCTGCGGTCAGCGACAGCAGCGCCGAGGTGTAACCCGTGCCGCAGCCGACTTCGAGAACCGTGTCTTCCTTGGTGATCGCAGCAAGCTGCAGCAGCTTGGCGAGCGGCGAAGCTTCCATCAGGAAGCGGCCGGGACAGATTTCGACATCGTTATCGATATAGGCCAGAACCTTGGCCTTCTCGGGAACGAACGCTTCGCGCGGAACCGTGAGGAACGCGCTCAACACGGAATGGGACGTCACGTCCGTCGTACGGATCTGGTTGTCGACCATCTTTACGCGTGCTGCTTCGAAATCCATCGTATCCTCTCGCCCGGCTACCGCGGCCATGTGTTCCGTCTCTTAATCCCGGGTTCGGATGCTTTCAAGGCTCCGTTCGCGCCTGCGGCAAGAATCCTTGCGGCATATCGACCGCCTTTGCGGTGCAGGAGCGCTTTCTGAACTCCGAAGTGGAACAAAGCTTTCCCCTGTGGTATTATTGCAACCGGAGGAAATGAGGAGGAGCAGGCCATGTCTGCCTTTTTCGTACATTTGACGTTCTTCGACCTTTTCATCGCTGTGGCGCTCGTCGGCGTACTTTGCTGCGGGCTCGTCAACAGCCGGACGAGTTGAAGATAAACACAGCGCAGCAGGCAGGAATCAGACGGCCCGCTCTTTAGGTTTGAATGCGAAGCACGGGTTTTACGATTTTCATTCTGCTGCTGATCGCCGCCGCGAGCGTCATCCTCGCGGGCGTGCTGTCCTTGCGGCTATCCGTGGCGGGAACGCTCGGAGATTGCTTCGAAGGCGCTTGCGGCTACACGACCGTGTTCGTGGCCTGGCCGGGCTTTACGCTGATCTTTTTCGCCGTCGGCAGCTATCTCTACCTGAAATCCGGCCCGAAGCGCTGATGCAGCCTTCAGGAATCCGTCAGCTTTGTACAGCATAAGCTAAAAAACAAAGGCAGAGACGGAGCCCGCATGAACAGATCCCTGATGCTCGGCGCCTGCTTCATCGGCGGGCTCATCGTCATCATTCTCTGCATTCCGCTGATTGCGTCGAGCGCGCCCGGTGTGATCACCGGCGGCATCTCGCCCCTGCCCTCGCTCAGAAGCGTGAATTGAAAACCTGCCCTCGCCTACGGGCGGCAGAATCAGCGCATCGTCTTCAGAAGCGCCATGAGAGCGGCGGAATCGGCGCGCGCCATAAGGTCCTGGATATGGCCCTCGACCAGTTCGCCGACGGCATCCACGGATTCCTGCTCGCTCCACCCCGCCTCAACCGCGGCCTCGATCAGATCGCGGAACGCATATTGAAGCGCATCCTGACAGCGTATGTGCCGGTCCGGATCATCCCTGGTGACAAAGGGTTTTGAGATATTCCTCATATAAGGATAATGAGCGGATTCGCCGAATGATCAAGCGCATTGAATGCGACGGCCTGATGACGGCCCGATTTTTTTCGGAAAACACCTCTTGCGGTTTCCTTTGGATCATTCTAAATCCGCGCCACCACTGAACAAGTCGTTCACGGATGGCCTCGTGGCGGAGTGGTGACGCAGAGGACTGCAAATCCTTGTACCCCGGTTCAATTCCGGGCGAGGCCTCCAACTTCAAACAATCCCCGCTTGAATGATTCCGAATATAATCGCGATGATTTCATCGCGCGGGATCGTATTGCCCATTTTTGGGATAATGCTGTTTTAGGCTTATCTTATTTGTGAATAGACCAATCCTCAACTTCTGATAATATAGACAGATATAAGATCCCATGTGACGTTGTATCTTGCGTATAGCGGCAGGATAACACATGGCGAAAACACGATATATTTTCGATCATCGATCCGAAAAGGCCGTTCTCTATCAAGCCGGCAAGTTTCTCTTCCCGATCGGCGGCAGCAAGGCCGAGCATTGGGTGGATGGCGACTATGTCTTTTCTCTTGCGACGCAGAAGATCACCTACTGGATTCTCGGCAAGGATTTGTACGGCCATCTCGGCAATGGCGAATTAACGCGCGATCCGGTTTTCTACTTCGGTGAGTGAAGCTCTTGACATTTGCATTCATGAGAACAAAATAGGAACAAGCGACGGAGGTTCCTATGACGCATGCCGAGCAGGTTATCGCAAATGCCCTCGCGACCGTCGCCGCCAGCCGGGCGGAACGGGAGAAGGACGAGGAACGCCGCAGGCGGGTTTTCGGCAAGATCGAGATCGGCCTGCCACTGCCACAGATCAAGAACAGGCAGCTGACGCTCGATCTTCACTGAGACTGTGACAGCTGCGGCCGCCTGTGTGATCTCAGCCGCAAACGCGTGGAAAAGCCCGAGGCTGCAGCCCTTCCCGGCCAGCTTTTATTGCAACAGGACCCCATTTGTGACAGTTGCGTGACAACTCAAGCATCCACGGGGTCACCATGTTAAGCTGGTTTCGCAAACTTCTTCCGCGCGAAGACCGATTCTTCGATCTCTTCGCTCAGCATTCCCGCACCGTCGTCGGCGCCGCAGAAGCGCTGAACGAACTTCTGGCCGGGAATGATCCGGAGCGCCATTGCGAGCGCATCGTCGCGCTCGAAAACGAGGCGGACGATATTACCCGCGACGTTCTGCTCGCGGTCCGCCGCAGCTTCATCACGCCCTTCGACCGCGGCGACATCAAGGATCTGATCCAGTCGCTCGACGATGCGATCGACATGATGCACAAGACGGTCAAGACCATCCGGCTGTTCGAGCAGAAGAGCTTCGATCCGGGCATGCAGGAGATGGGCAAGGAAATCGTCAAGGCGGCGCATCTGATCGCCGAGGCCGTCCCGCTGCTCGACCGGATGGGCGCCAACGCGCCGCGGCTGACGGCGATCGCCGAAGAGGTGACGCGCGTCGAGGGCCGGTCCGACGAGCTCTACGACCTCGGCCTCAAGGATCTCTTCCGCCGCCACGGCGCCTCGAACCCGATGGCCTATATCATCGGCAGCGAGATCTATGCCGAGCTCGAGAAGGTCGTCGACCGTTTCGAGGACGTCGCCAATGAAATCAGCGGCATCGTGATCGAGAACGTCTGATGGATGCCACCCTCGCCTTTCCGCTGCTTGCCGGGCTGATCGCCGTCGCGCTGTTCTTCGACTTCCTGAATGGACTGCATGACGCGGCGAACTCGATCGCCACGATCGTCTCGACACGCGTTCTCAGGCCGCAATATGCGGTGATGTGGGCGGCGTTCTTCAATTTCATCGCCTTCCTGTTCTTCGGCCTGCATGTCGCCGAGACACTCGGCACCGGCATCATCAATCCTGAGATCGTCAGTCCGATGGTGATCTTTGCGGCGCTGATGGGCGCGATCATCTGGAACATCGTCACCTGGGTCTTCGGCATACCGTCAAGCTCTTCGCATGCGCTGGTCGGCGGCCTCGTCGGCGCCGGGCTTGCCAAGGTTGGTTTCAGCTCGATCGTCTGGGGCGGCCTGTTGAAGACGGCCGGCGCCATCGTGCTGTCGCCGATGATCGGCTTCCTGCTGGCACTGTTCCTGGTGCTCGCGGTCTCCTGGATCTTCGTGCGCCAGACGCCCTTTGCCGTCGACAGCACCTTCCGCATCCTGCAATTTGTCTCGGCCTCGCTCTATTCGCTCGGCCATGGCGGCAATGATGCGCAGAAGACGATGGGCATCATCGCCGTGCTGCTCTATTCGCAGGGCTATCTCGGCGGCAGCTTCCATGTGCCGCTATGGGTGGTGCTGTCCTGTCAGGCGGCGATGGCGCTGGGCACGCTCTTCGGCGGCTGGCGAATCGTCCATACGATGGGCTCGAAGATCACCAAGCTCAATCCGATGCAGGGCTTCTGCGCCGAGACCGGCGGCGCGTTGACGCTGTTCGGCGCCACATGGCTCGGCATTCCGGTCTCGACGACGCACACGATCACCGGCGCGATCATCGGTGTCGGTGCTGCCAAGCGCGTCTCGGCCGTCCGCTGGGGGCTTGCCGGCAATATCGTCGTTGCCTGGGTCGTCACCCTGCCCGCGGCAGCGCTGATCTCGGCGCTGTTCTATTGGGCCGCCAGCCTCTTCGCCTGATGTGAGGCCTCAGTTACCGGCGGGCTTGCCCCGCCGGTGCCACCAGACCGACAGCCTGCGGCGCCAGCGCCGGGCGATCGGCAGGTCGTGCGACAGCACGATGAAGCCCAGCGGCAGCATCCAGAAGCCGAGGATGGGCAAAAATCCCAGCAAACCGCAGATGATCAGCAACAGGCCGATGGCCATGCGTGCGATGCGCGAGCGCGGCAGCGGTATGCGCCATGACCCAAGAATGAGTTCTCCGGTCGCGTGATCGATGCCGAAACGCTTTTCGCGCTTTTTATCCGTGTTGTTTTTCCCGTCAGTCATCCACAGGAGATGGGGATAAGTCCAATAATTGCAAGGAGATGTCATTTTTTTGAAAAAACCGCTTGGCAAATCGAACAAGCATTTGTATTAGCCCACTCACACCGCGGCAAGCGGTGATCCCTGGTAGCTCAGCGGTAGAGCATTCGACTGTTAATCGACAGGTCGCCGGTTCGAATCCGGCCCGGGGAGCCAGTTTCGTCAGCGATAAGCTGACAGATTGAATGAGCCGGTTCGACCACGAACCGGCTCTTCTTTTTTCCACGACATCGAAACTCGGAACAATCATCCGCCTCGCCTCTTAGAGCTTTATGGCAGATGACTTTTCAGAACGTTGCGAGCAGGCGCTCCACGCCTTCATGCGGGAGTTCGGTATCACCGACCGCGACCGGGCGATGCGCCATATCGTCAAGGACTGGCTGATCAGCCACGGCTATACGAAGCCCGCAGATGAGGCTGACGGCACGCAAGAGCGCGCGGACGGCCGCGATCCTGAATTCGTGCAATACCCAAGCTATTACAAGGATGGCGGCAACCTGTGATCAGAGCGCCGAGGCGCCGATCAGGTCGCAATCGATTCTGAGGCCGATATTGCTGACGCAGGCGGCTCCGGCATCGGCGGCGACCTGCGCCGGATCATTGGCGGCGAAGCGGAAGGGTGCGGGCACCCGTGTCGGCTCGGACGGCCAGAGGACCGGCCGGGAAAGGTCGAGGCGGGTGGTCTCCGTCGCCTCGGTCTTCAGCATCGCGGTGGCGGCCATCATGCCGCCGATCGTCACGGCGACCGACAGGGCTGCCTTGAACGACATATCCGCTGCTTCGAAAAAAGAAATGACCATTGGAGACCCCGGCACTGCATCATGCGGCTGAGGGCTTCCTAGCGGCGCCCAGACGCGTCTGCCAGCGGCTTTGCCTGTTAAGGTTTACGCGTAACCACGCTGCCCTGCGGCGCCTGAAACCTCTGCGGGAAAGTTCGGAACAATGACGCGGCCCGCGGGTTCCGTTTCTGTCACCCCTAGAGAAAAAGCAGACCAAGGAGGAGTTTCTCCATGCGTAAGACATTTGCCGCAGCCTCGCTGCTCGCCCTCGGCCTTGCCGCTCCGGCCTTCGCCCAGTCGGCACCGGCTTACGACACCACGGCGCCCGATGCGCCGCTCTATTCTTCTGACGCGAGCAACGACAGCAACGGCTCCCATCCTGTCCGCATCGAGCGCGTCGATCCGACAACGACACAGAGCATTGCGGAGCCCCGCGGCGTTCTGGAATGCCCGAACATGCCGCGTCAGGGCCAGGGTGTGGATAGTCGCGCCGGCCAGGGCGGCGCTTCGATCAGCGAGCGCTGCCGCGAATACGACAACTGATCTCCGGATCAGCCAAGCGAAAAGGCCGGTTCTCACCGGCCTTTTTCATGTGCGCGGCAAGGCGAATAAAACTGTCTTCCCAACTGAAACTTTTGATCCAAGCCTACCGTAGATACGTAGCAGACCAAAAGAACGGGACAGGGAACGAAAGCATTGGCGAAGGCAGCGGAAAAACCGGTTATTCTCTGGTTTCGCAAGGATTTGCGTCTCGACGACAATCACGCGCTGCACGAAGCCTGCGCCTCCGGCCGCCCGATTATCCCCCTTTATATCCGCGAGCCTGAAACGTCGGGCAACGGGCCTTTGGGTTCGGCCCAGGCATGGTGGCTGCACCATTCGCTGGAGGCGCTGGAGACCTCGCTGCACAAGCACCACGGCAGGTTGGTGCTGATCACAGGAAATGCGCTGGAGGTGCTCCAGGCGCTGGTCAAATCCACCGGCGCGGAGACGGTGCTCTGGAACCGGCGCTACGATCCGCCGGGCATTGCCGTCGATATGAGGATCAAGCACGAGCTGGAGCGGCAGGCCGTCGAGGCGCGCAGCTTTGCCGGGCAGCTGCTGCATGAGCCTTCGAAGCTGAAGACCGGCGGCGGTACGCCCTATCGCGTCTACACGCCGTTCTGGCGGGCACTCGAAGGCTCGGGCGAGCCGCCGCATCCGCTCGATGCACCGAAGAAATTCTCTTTCCCCAGCCATTGGCCGCATTCGGAGCCCCTCGCCTCCTGGAAGCTGCTGCCGCTCAAGCCCGACTGGGCATCGGAATTCAGCGATATCTGGACGCCGGGCGAAGATGCGGCGCTGGAGAAGCTGCAGGATTTCGTCGACGAGCGGCTGAACGGCTACAAGAGGGATCGCGATTTCCCGTCGGTTGCCGCGACCTCGATGCTCTCGCCGCATCTTGCACTCGGCGAAATCTCGCCGGCGCGAATCTGGGAGGCGACGCGCGGTCTCTCCAAGCGGGTACCGTCAGACGATCTCGTGCATTTCCGCAAGGAGCTTGCCTGGCGCGAGTTCTGCTACCACCTGCTCTTCCATTTCCCGAAGCTTCCCTATGCCAACTGGAACGACCGTTTCGACGGCTTCGAATGGCATAATGACAAGGGACATTTCAAAGCCTGGACGCGTGGCCTGACCGGCTACCCGATCGTCGATGCCGGCATGCGCCAGCTCTGGCGTCACGGGATCATGCACAATCGCGTCAGAATGATCACCGGCTCGTTCCTGATCAAGGACCTGATGATCGACTGGCGGCGCGGCGAGAAATGGTTCCGCGACACGCTCGTCGATGCCGATCCGGCAAGCAATGCCGCCAACTGGCAATGGGTGGCGGGATCGGGCGCTGATGCCTCGCCGTTCTTCCGGATATTCAATCCGATCCTCCAGGGCGAGAAATTCGATCCCGATGGAGATTATGTGCGGGAGTTCGTCCCGGAGCTCGCAAAGCTCGACAACAAATATATCCACCGCCCCTTCGAGGCGCCGGCGGCCGTGCTTGAAAAGGCCGGCATCGTGCTCGGCGAGACCTACCCGAAACCGATCGTCGATCACGCCAAGGCCCGCGACCGGGCGCTGAAGGCCTATAACGCCATAAAGGACGCTGCATGAACGCGCATTTTCATCTCGCCCGGCCGCCCGAAAGCCGCTTGAAGATCGCCGTCATCGGCTCGGGAATATCCGGGGCATCGGCTGCCTGGGCGCTGAACCCGGTGCATGACGTCACGCTGTTCGAAAAGAGCAACCGGCCCGGCGGGCACACGGCAACGGTCGATATCGACTATGATGGACAGCCTGTTTCAGTCGACACGGGCTTCATCGTCTATAATGAACATTGCTATCCCAATCTGACCGCGCTGTTTGCCGAACTCGGCGTCGCCACGCATGCCAGCGACATGAGCTTCTCGCTGTCGCTGGATCAGGGCCGCCTCGAATGGAGCGGCTGCGGGCTCTCCTCGCTATTCGCCCAGAAGCGCAACCTGCTGCGTCCCTCCTTCCTGCTGATGATCCGCGAGATCCTGCGCTTCAACCGGACCTGCCTCGAAGACCGGGCGGCCGGCCACCTCGCCTCGCGCTCGATCGGCGACTATCTCGACTGGCGCGGTTTCTCGCCGGGGTTCACC
The DNA here is from genome assembly GCF_040546565.1 of Rhizobium sp. OAE497. Taxonomy (NCBI): domain Bacteria; kingdom Pseudomonadati; phylum Pseudomonadota; class Alphaproteobacteria; order Hyphomicrobiales; family Rhizobiaceae; genus Rhizobium; species Rhizobium sp. OAE497. The sequence goes on along the minus strand of NZ_JBEPOA010000001.1, from coordinate 1,602,377 downwards.
AACAATTATCTGGTGCCGATGGCGGCAGCGATCTGGTCGACGCCGTCGCAGCGGATGCTGCAGTTCCCGGCCGAGCATTTCGTCAATTTCTTCGACAATCACCGGCTGATCTACAGCAAGCAGCATCAGTGGCGCACGGTGACTGGCGGCAGCCGCAACTATCTCGAAAAGCTGCTGGCGCCGCTCGGCAGCCGCCTGAAGCTTTCCTGCGGCGTGCGCGGGGTGATGCGGCATGCCAATGGCGCGACCGTCATCGACGAGAGCGGCAACGAGCAGCATTTCGACAAGGTGATCTTCGCCTCGCATAGCGACCAGACGGCGCGGATGCTCGTCGATGCCAGCGACCGCGAAAAGCGGCTGCTCGCCGCGGTTCCCTACCAGCCGAACCGGGTCGTGCTGCATCGCGACACGGCATTGATGCCGAAGCGGCAGAAGGTCTGGGCCTCCTGGAACTACCTGCGCTCCAGCCAGGAGGATGGCCGGGCCGATGTCGCCGTTAGCTACTGGATGAACCGTCTACAAGGGATCGACCAAAAACTGCCGCTGTTCGTGACGCTCAACCCGGACCGCGAGCCCGATCCTTCCAAGGTCTTTGCCGAGTTCAGCTACGAGCACCCGCAATTCTCCGCCGATGGCATGAAGGCGCAGCAGGAGATCGGGGCGATCCAGGGCAAGAACAATTGCTATTTCGCGGGCGCCTGGACCGGCTACGGGTTCCATGAGGACGGGCTCGTATCCGGCCTGGCGGCGGCAGAGGCTCTGGGCGGGGTCATTCCCTGGCGGACTACCGGAGCCTCCTCCCGCGCCCCTCTCCTGGAGGCCGTTGCGTGACGATGCGGCCGCAGAGTTCTGGTGCCAGCATGGAGCGGAACGGTCCGCCACCCGACGCGCCTGCCGTGCTCTATTGCGGCCATGTCATGCACCAGCGGATGAAGCCGTTCGGCCACCGGTTCCGCTACAGCGTCTTCTCGCTGATGGTTGATCTCGACCGTCTCGATGAGGCTGACGGTCTCTCGCCGCTCTTCTCGGTCAATGGCCGCAACCTCATTTCCTTTCATGAGGCCGATCACACCGGCGATGCTGCTGTCGCGTTGCGGACCTATGCCGACGGGCTGCTCGCGGATGCCGGAGTTGCGGAACGCGCGGCACGCATCCTGCTCGTCTGCTATCCGCGCATCCTCGGCTACGTCTTCAACCCGCTCTCCGTCTATTACGCCTATGACGGAGCCGATGATCTGATCGCTCTCATCTACGAAGTGCGCAATACCTTCGGCGAGCGGCACACCTATGTCTGCCCGGTGATACCAGGCGAGTTGACTGACAGCGGCCTGCGCCAGAGCTGCGGCAAGCTTTTCCATGTCTCGCCCTTCATCGGCATGGATATGGACTATCACTTCCGCATGCTGCCGCCCGGCAACGAGCTCCGCTGGCGTATTCTGGAGACCGATGCGGAAGGGCCGCTTCTCGCTGCCACCTTCTCGGGGAAGAAGGTGCTGCTTACCAGCCGGGCGCTGGCGCGGCTGACGGCGCGCATCCCGTTCCTGACCTTCAAGATCGTTGCCGGCATCCATTGGGAGGCGCTGAAACTCTGGATCAAGGGTGCCAAATACATCTCCCGCCCGGCTCCCCCGCCACCGGTGAGTGTGCGCCGTCCGCGGCATATTGCAGAAGCTGCTGAATGACATTAGCGTTCTCTACAAATGCCGGGGGGGCTGGCTCATGCAATCGCTGTCCTTAACCGGCTAAGAGGCTGGAGGAGCCGATCATGACTGCAGAAGACTGGAATTCCTTTGCCCGCGGCGCGGTGGCGCTGACGGCCGAGAATGTCGGGCGCTTCACGAAGGGGTTGCCGCTCAAGGCGAAGCTGGCGCTCCGCGGTCTTCTACAGATGCAGCACGGCGCGCTGGCGATCGAACTTCCGGATGGACGCAAGGCCCTGATCAGGGGCAGCGTCGAGGGACCGCAGGCGGCCGTGAGGCTGAACAACTGGAACCTCGCCAGCCGGGCGATGAACAGCGGAACGATCGGCGTTGCCGAAACCTATATGGATGGCGACTGGCAGAGCCCCGATATCACGGCTTTCCTCGAGCTTTTCCTGATCAACAGTGAATCGGCGGACAGGCATTTCAACGGCAAGCAGGGCATCATGCGCGTCGTCGAGCGCGTCCGGCACTGGATGAACGCCAATACCCGCAAGGGCTCGAAGCGCAATATCTCGGCGCATTACGATCTCGGCAACGACTTCTACAAGCAGTGGCTCGATCCGACGATGACCTATTCGTCGGCACTCTATTCCACCGGCGCCAACGATCTGCAGTCGGCGCAGAATGCCAAATACCGGGCGCTTGCCGAAGCGACCGGCATCCGGCCGGGCGATCACGTGCTGGAGATCGGCTGCGGCTGGGGCGGGTTTGCCGAGTTTGCTGCGAGCGAAATGCGCTGCAAGGTGACCGGGCTGACGATCAGCCGCGAGCAGCTGGCTTTCGCGCAGGAGCGCATCCGAAAGGCCGGTCTTTCCGATCGCGTCGATCTGCGCTTCCAGGATTACCGCGACGAGAAGGGCCTCTACGACCGGATCGTCTCGATCGAGATGTTCGAGGCGGTCGGCGAGAAATACTGGCCGGCCTATTTCTCCAAGCTGCGCGAATGCCTGAAGCCGGGCGGCAAGGCCGGGCTGCAGATCATCACCATCAAGCCCGAGGCTTTCGACCAGTATCGCAGCAATCCTGATTTCATCCAGAAATACGTCTTCCCCGGCGGCATGCTGCCGACGCCGGATCATCTCGCCGAACTCGGGCGCAAGGTCGAACTGTCGATAGTCAAGGATTTCGGCTTCGGGCTCGACTATGCCCGTACACTCGCCGAATGGCGCGAGCGCTTCTGGAACGTCTGGGAGCGCGTGCGGCCGCTCGGCTTCGACGATCGCTTCAAGCGGCTCTGGGAATTCTATCTCTTCTATTGCGAGGCGGGTTTCCGGGCGAAGAATATCGACGTCCGCCAGGTCGTCTTCTCGCGCAGCTGACGGCTACGGATGGGAAAGCCGCGGCAGAGCGAGAATGTGACACCCGGCACGCGCCTCGCCTACGCTCTTCCCGCCGCCCCGCTCGCAGCCCTGGGCCTGCCGCTCTATGCCGTCGTGCCCACCTATTACACCGAGACGCTCGGCCTGCCGCTGGCGGCTGTCGGTTTGACGCTGCTGCTGGTCAGGATTTTCGATGCCGTCTGCGATCCCGTGATCGGCGTGATTGCCGATCGCTACCGGCCGCCAATGGGGCGCAGACGCTTCTTGTTTGCGCTGGCATTGCCGGTGGCCGCTATATCGGCGCTGGCGCTCTATGCGCCGCCTGCGGGCGCGGGCGTCCTCTGGCTTGGCCTCTGGGGCTGCGTTCTCTCCCTCGGCTTTACGCTCGCGACCGTTCCCTATTCCGCCTGGGGTGCGGAACTCGTCAGCGACTATACCGGACGCACCTCGCTGGCCGCACTTCGGGAGGGAACGACGCTGGTGGGCACGCTGATCGCCATCGTCGTGCCCTTCGCGATCGGGCTTGATCCGCCGGGCAGGCTTTCGGGGCTTGCCGTGCTCGGCATCATCGTTGCCATCGCTCTGCCGCTCACGGGCGCACTAGCGGTCGCCAAGGTATCTGAACCGGCGGAGCATACGGCCGCGATCGTCGGACTACGCAAAGGGCTTGGCTATCTCGCGGCGAACCGGCCGTTCATCCGCCTGCTCGCCGCCTATTTCCTGAATGGCTTTGCCAACGGCATACCGGCAACGCTGTTCCTGTATTTCGTTTCCGACCGGCTCGGGATGCCCGAAGCGCGCGGGCCGCTGCTGTTTCTCTATTTTCTCTCCGGTATTGCTGGCGTGCCGCTGGCAACGCTGACCGCAAGACGCCTTGGCAAGCACCGCGCATGGTGCATGGCGATGATTGCCGCCTGCGCGGTCTTCGCCGCCGCACCGCTTCTGCAGCCCGGCGCGATCTATGCCTTCGCCTCTATCTGCGTGCTCACAGGATTGATGCTCGGTTTCGACCTGTCGCTGCCGCCGGCAATGCAGGCCGATGTCATCGATGAGGATACCGCCAATTCCGGTGAGCAGCGCAGCGGCCTCTATTTCGCGGCCTGGGGGCTCGCGACCAAGGCGTCGCTTGCGGCCGGGGTCGGGCTGGTCTTTCCGGCGCTCGCCGGTTTCGGCTTCGACGCTTCCAAAGGCATGGCAAATGCGCCAGACGCATTGACGGCGCTTGCCATCATCTATGCCTGGCTACCGATTGCGCTGAAACTCGCGGCCGTCGCCCTGATGTGGAATTTCCCGCTCGACGAGGCGAAGCATCGAGAACTGCGCCAGCGGATCGAGAACCGCTGATCACTCCGCAGGATGCGGTGTCGCCGGATGGTGACCATGCTTGACGAGCGGCCGTTCGCGCCATCCCGTCGAGCGGTTCAGCAGCCAGAAATACAGGCTGTAGGGCAGCATACCCAGCAGCTTCAGCTGATAGGTGAAGCGCTTCGGGAAGCTGATCTCAAAGGATTGCGACTTGAGCCCGGCGGCGATTTCGCTGGCGGCTTCATCGACCGAAATCAGCGACGGCATCGGGAATTCGTTCTTCTGTGTCGCCGGCGTATCGACGAAGCCGGGGCAGATGACCTGGATGCGGATGCCCATCTTGTCGAGATCGAATTTCAGGCTCTCGGCCATATTGATCAACGCCGCCTTGCTGGCACCGTAGGCTGCACTCGTCGGCAGGCCACCATATCCGGTGACCGAGGAGACGATGGCGATCTGGCCCTGCCCCTTTGCCTTCATGTGCCGGACGGCGGGGACCAGGCAGTTGACGACGCCCGACAGGTTGACGGCAAAGGTCTTCTCGAAATCGTCGCGATTGAGATCTTCGGCATGGACGGGCAGGTAGACGCCGGCATTGAAGATCGCCATGGCGAGAGCGCCGTGCTCGTATTCGATCGAGGCAAAGGCATGTTCCATGTCTTCGGGGTCGGTCACATCGCCGTCGAGCACGATGATGCTGCCGGAAAGACCGTTCACCTCGGCCTGGAGATCGGCGAGTTTTTCATGATCCCGGGCGGTCACGGCGACCTTGTAGCCCTCGCCTGCGAGCTTCAGTGCCAGCGCGCGCCCGATTCCCGAGCTTGCACCGGTAATCCAGACGATGCCGTGTTCGGGGCGGGCAATGAAATCGCGCATGATGCAATCCTCCGGAACTTCAGATTCAACACGAAACCATGTCCGGAAGTTCCTCACTGCCTCCCGGATTCAAGCCTCTATCACGCTAATGTGGCTGCTTTCAGCCGATCAGGTCGCCGATCAGCTGGCGGAAGGAACCGGTGAGCTTGATCGGCGCATCAAGCACCGAGAAAGCGATGCAGGGACGGTCCTTTTCGGCGACCGGGCGGTGGTTGAGGGTCTCGTCGGCGACGGAAATGTCACCCGGGCCGAAACGGCCGCGTTCGTCGACGAAGGCGCCGTCGAGGATGAGTATCAGCTCCATGCCCTTGTGGGTATGCGCGGGAAGCGCGCGGCCCGGCCGGATCCACATCAGGCTGACCTCGCAGCCGTCGATATCGACGGAATATTCCTTGAAGCCCGGCAGCTTCGTCTTCCACGGCACCGTATCGGCATCGAAGCCGACGAGATCGCGGATCGGGCGCGGAAAGACGCCCTGTTGCTTATCCTTTGTCGCGCCTGCCGGCGCGCTTGAAGCGAAGATCGCGGCGAGGCGTTCGTCGCGGCCGGTTATCGGCGTGCCCGCCGTATCCTCGAGCGCTTCACCTGCCAGCAGTTCCAGATCCTGAACCAGGGCACGGTTATCCGGCTTAATTTCAAGATGAGATTGCACGAGAACCCGCGCCGGTTCAGGTAAAGAACCGGCGACATAATGCGCCATCAATGCATCGACCGTGTCGATATGCTCGTGAACCATGTCGGGTTCGGCCACGCCTTTTTCCTGCGTTCCGCGTTTGCTTTGTCGTCGTGCATACGCCGAAAGTCAATCTTCGGATCACCTGCCACTTTTGGGCGGACTGCGGGACTTCCTCAAGACGAAGACTAATTTTACCGGCGCGGGCGAAGGCGTGGAATAGCATTTCTTGCCAACCCTGCCTTGTGAAGGGAAAAGACCGTTCTTACAGTAAGAGCTCCAAAGAGGCAGATTCCATGACCTTCTACCCCTCCGTGATCGAGGCGATCGGCAACACCCCGCTCATCAAGCTCAAGGGCGCTTCCGAAGCGACCGGCTGCACCATTCTCGGCAAGGCGGAATTCCTCAATCCCGGCCAGTCGGTGAAGGATCGCGCCGCGCTCTACATCATCCGCGATGCGGAAAAGAAGGGCCTGCTGAAGCCGGGCGGCGTCATCGTCGAAGGCACCGCCGGCAATACCGGCATCGGCCTCACCGTCGTTGCCAAGGCGCTCGGCTACCGCACCGTCATCGTCATTCCTGAGACGCAGAGCCAGGAAAAGAAGGACGCGCTGAAGCTACTCGGCGCCGAGCTCGTCGAAGTGCCTGCCGTGCCCTACAAGAACCCGAACAATTACATCAAGGTCTCCGGGCGTCTGGCCGAACAGCTGGCGAAGAGCGAGCCGAACGGCGCGGTCTGGGCCAACCAGTTCGACAATGTCGCCAACCGCCAGGCGCATATCGAGACCACCGCCAAGGAAATCTGGCGCGATACCGACGGCAAGATCGACGGCTTCATCTGCGCCGTCGGCTCCGGCGGGACGCTCGCCGGTGTAGCGGCCGGCCTCAAGGGCTTCAGCAAGGATATCAAGATCGGACTTGCCGATCCTGAAGGTGCAGCCCTCTACGAATTCTATAAGAACGGCGAACTGAAATCCTCCGGCAACTCGATCACCGAAGGCATCGGCCAGGGCCGCATCACCGCCAATCTCGAAGGCTTTGCGCCCGACTTCGCCTATCAGATCAGCGATGCGGAAGCCCTGCCCTACGTCTTCGACATGGTCGAGCACGAAGGCCTCTGCCTCGGCGGCTCCAGCGCCATCAACATTGCCGGCGCGGTGCATCTCGCGAAAGATCTCGGCCCGGGTCACACCGTGGTGACGATCCTCTGCGATTATGGCAACCGCTACCAGTCGAAGCTTTTCAACGCCGATTTCCTGAAGTCCAAGGGCCTGCCGGTCCCCTCCTTCATCAAATCGTCGAGCGACCTCAAGATACCCTACGAACCTGCAGCGTGAGACCCGATGCCAGTCAATGCCCTCTATCGTGACGACTTCTACCTTTCGACATGCGAGGCGGTCGTCACCGCCGTTCACGAAGACGGGGGCATCGAGCTGGATCAGACCTGCTTCTATGCAACATCGGGCGGGCAGCCGGGCGATACCGGCTTCCTGGAACGCGCCGATGGCTCGAAGATAGCGCTGGGGCAGACGAAGCACGGCGCCACCAAGGATATCGTCATCCACGTGGCGCTCGAGGGTGAGCAGCGTCCCGATATCGGTGAGAAGCTGGTGCTGCACGTCGACTGGCCGCGCCGCTACAAGCTGATGCGCATGCACACCGCCTGCCACCTGCTCTCCGTCGTCTGCTCCTACCCGATCACCGGTGCCGCCGTCGGCGAGGACGAAAGCCGCGTCGATTTCGACATGAGCGAGACGATCGACAAGGACGAGGTGACGGCGAAGATGATGGAACTGGTGAGCCAGAACCATCCCGTCTACCTGCAATGGATCACGGACGAAGAGCTTGCGGCCAACCCCGGTATCGTCAAGTCGAAGAACGTCCGCCCGCCAATGGGCCTCGGGCGCGTCAGCCTCGTCTGCATCGGCGAGAACTCTTCAATTGACAGCCAGCCCTGCGGCGGCACACATGTGTCCGAAACGCAGGAAGTCGGTCAGAATTCACATCGCCAAGATCGAGAAGAAGGGCAAGGAAAACCGCCGCTTCCGCATTCGCTTCGGCGCTCCCGGCGACGAGGCGTAAGGCAGTCCCCGCGACTGCGACCGTGTATTCTAGGGAGATTGGAATGAGTGACGAGAAAAGCCGCTTCGTGGTTTCGGCCGACTGGCTGCAGGGCGAACTCGGAAAGCCGGATCTGCGCGTCCTCGACGCCTCCTTCTATCTCCCGGCGCAGAAGCGCGATGCCGACGCCGAATATGCCGCTGGGCATATCCCGGGCGCGATCCGTTTCGATCAGGACAAGATCGCCGACCACTCCACCAACCTGCCGCACACCATTCCCTCGGCCGATCAGTTCGCCACCGAAGTGGGTAAGCTCGGCATCAGCGAAAACGACCGGATCGTCGTCTATGACGGCATCGGCATGTTCGCCTCGCCGCGGGTCTGGTGGCTGTTCCGGGTGATGGGCGCCAGGAACGTCTTAGTGCTCGACGGCGGCCTGGATGGCTGGAAGGCCGAGGGCCGTGCGCTGGAAACGGTTATGCCCGCCTACCCGGCCGCGACCTTCAAGACGAATTATGACGAAGCCCGTGTCGTAACGCTCGAGCGGATGCGCGACATCGTTTCCAGCGGCGCACTGCAGATCGCCGATGCCCGCAGCGCCGGCCGTTTCGCGGCAACCGAACCCGAGCCCCGCGCCGGCATGCGCTCCGGCCATATGCCGGGCGCCCGCAGCCTGCCGTCGGGCTCCTTCGCCACGCAGGGCCGTTTCAAGTCTTTGCCCGAGCTGAAGCAGACCATCGAGGACGCCGGTATCGACCTGTCGAAGCCCGTCGTCACGTCCTGCGGTTCCGGCATCACCGCAGCGATCATCACGCTGGCGCTGGAATCACTCGGCCATAGCGACAACAAGCTCTATGACGGCTCCTGGAGCGAGTGGGGCAGCCGAGACGACACGCCCGTCGTCACCGGCCCTGCTGATCCGATCAAGGTTTGAGTGGCATGGCGAAATCTCCAGCGTCGCTGACGGCCCACATCACCCGCCTTGAAATGACGGCGCGGCCGAAGAGCAGCCTGCCAATGCCGGTCAATATCCAGACGGCAATCATGCGCACCAGCGAGATCCCGCTGTCCTTCTACCGCCATCTCTACCGGCAGGTGGGCGCGCGCTGGCAATGGGTCGACCGCCTGCGGATGAGCGACGAGGAACTGACAGCGGCGCTGCACGACAAGCGCAACAATATCAGCGTGCTCTACGTCAACGGCGCGCCGGCCGGGTTCTACGAGTATTTCTGTCAGGACGAGGACACGATCGAGCTGTCGCATTTCGGCCTGATCGAGCATGCGCTCGGCCTCGGCATCGGCAAATGGTTCCTGCTGCAGGCGCTCTACGCGATCTGGACGCTGAACCCGAAGCGCGTGCTGACCACCACCAACAATCTCGACCATCCGCGCGCCCTGCAGCTCTACCAGATGTTCGGCTTCTCGCCGGTTTCGACCGGCACCGGCATCGTCCGGCCGCTGAGCGACAAGGAATTGCTGGAGATCGCGCGTAAAAGCTGAGCCCGCAGGAATCGGGTGGTTTCGGCCGCCCGATCGGCGCATTTCATGGTGGAACCCAAGAGGAGACCGCCATGACCGATATCCGTTTTTCCGCAATGCCGACTGCCGACGCCGATCATCTCTGGAATGGCGGCAGCGATTCCTATGGCTTTCTGCCGGAGACCATGGTCTCCGATGGGCCGGGCCATCCCTGCCGTCACTGCCTTGGGAATATCGATGCGGGCGAAGAGCTGCTAGTCTTTGCCTATCGTCCCTTCCCGGAGATGCAGCCCTATGCCGAGACCGGGCCGATCTTCCTGCACAAGCAGCGCTGCGCGCGCTATGCCGCCGAAGAGATTGCGCCGCCGGCGCTGAGCAGCAGCGACTATATCGTGCGCGGCTATGGCGAGAACAACCGCATCGTCTATGGAACGGGCGCCGTCACGCCGACGCGGGAGATTGCCGCTTACGCCGGTGGCCTGCTCGCAAGGGCCGACATTGCCTATGTGCATGTTCGCTCGGCACGCAACAACTGCTTCCAGTGCCGCATAGAAAAGGCGCCGGATTACAAGGAATCCGGCGCCTTCATCTAACGTAACGCGATGGGAATTACGCTACGTTAAGTACACTTTCCGGTGCGAAGGCTTCGTAGCCCAGCGCCTCGGCGACCGGCTTGTAGGTAACGCGGCCCTTGTGGACGTTCAGGCCGTTGCGCAGGTGCTTGTCTTCGGCAATGGCGCGCAGGCCGCGATCGGCGAGCGCCAGGCCGTGGACGAGCGTGGCGTTATTCAGCGCATGGGCCGAAGTAACCGGAACGGCGCCCGGCATGTTGGCAACGCAATAGTGGACAATGCCATCGACTTCATAGGTGGGCTCGGAATGCGTCGTCGCATGCGACGTCTCGAAGCAGCCGCCCTGGTCGATCGCGACGTCGACGATGACGGCGCCCTTCTTCATGCCCGAGAGCATTTCGCGGGTGACGAGCTTCGGTGCTGCAGCGCCCGGGATCAGCACGGCGCCGATGACGAGATCGGCAGTGAAGACTTCTTCTTCCAGCGCCTGGATGCTGGAATAGCGGGTGTGGACGCGGCCGCCGAAGATATCGTCAAGCTGGCGCAGGCGCGGCAGCGACCGATCGAGGATGCTGACATCGGCGCCGAGACCGGCCGCCATCTTCGCAGCATGCAGACCGACGACGCCGCCGCCGATGATCGCGACCTTGGCCGGCAGAACGCCGGGGACGCCGCCGAGCAGGATGCCGAGGCCGCCATTGGCCTTCTGCAGCGCAGTCGCACCGGCCTGGATCGACAGGCGGCCGGCAACTTCCGACATCGGCGCCAGCAGCGGCAGGCCGCCGCGCTCGTCGGTGACGGTTTCATAGGCGATCGCGGTGACGCCGGAGGCGAGCAGGCCCTTGGTCTGCTCCGGATCCGGAGCGAGGTGGAGATAGGTGTAGAGAAGCTGGCCATCGCGAAGCTGCGCCCATTCGGAGGGTTGCGGCTCCTTGACCTTCACGATCATATCGCACTTCTCGAAGATATCCTTGGCGGAGGCGGCAATCTTTGCGCCAGCGGCAACATAGGCGGCGTCATCGGCACCAATGCCGGCGCCTGCCTTGGTTTCGACCCAGACCTCGTGGCCATGGGCGACATATTCACGAACTGAAGCGGGTGTCAGACCGACACGATATTCATGGTTCTTGATTTCCTTCGGGCAACCGACACGCATACTGCGTTCCTCTCATATATGCCCGCTTGGCGCGGGACGTTTTCAATGGACAAATCCAACCACCGCCGCCACGAAATGTCCTTGCAAAGAGGCATTGCCTGAAAGCTATTTTTCGAAGATTGTGCGGTTTGATCAAACCAAATCGAAGGTTCTTCGAATGTCAGAACTCGACAGTATCGATCTTGCGATTCTGAGAGCACTTCAAGCAAACGCCCGGATCACCAACGCCGAACTCGCCAGCAAGGTCGGCCTCTCGGCTTCGGCCTGCTCGCGGCGTCTCGACATCCTGGAGAAGAACGGCGCAATTGCCGGCTATCACGCGCGCCTTTCCAACAAGGTGCTCGAATACAAGATGATCGCCATCGTCCACATCTCGCTTTCAGGGCAGTTCGCCAAGACGCTCTCGGAATTCGAGGCGGCGGTGAAGCGCTGCCCGAACGTGCTGGTCTGCTACCTGATGTCGGGCGAGTATGACTACATCCTGCGGGTCGCCGCCCGCGATCTGGAAGACTACGAGCGCATTCATCGCGACTGGCTTTCGGCGCTGCCGCATGTGGTGAAGATCAATTCCAGCTTTGCGCTGCGCGAAATCTTCGATCGACCCAATGTTGGCTTTTGAGACCTTGCAAAGGATCGGGAATCCTGACCAAGTTTTGCCGATGCGGATGCTCCCTCCGCCTGACGGCAAGACATGAAATCCAAGACGCAAGGCTATATCTTCGTCCTCCTGGCGCTGACGATCTTCTCGACGCAGGATGCGATCTCCAAGCATCTCGGCGGCCTCTATCCGCCGATCTTCGTGACGATGATCCGCTACTGGGCCTTTGCTCTGTTCAGCATTCTTCTCGCGTCGAAGATGCGCGGCGGCATCCGGCAGACGGCAAAAACCAAGCGCCCGCTGCTGCAGGTGACGCGCGGCGTGTTGCTCGCCGTTCAGGTGGTGCTCGCCATCACCTGTTTCGCGGTCATCGGGCTCGCGCATTCGCAGGCGATCTTTGCGGCAACGCCGATCGTCATTGCGCTGCTGTCGATGCCGATCCTCGGCGAGCGTGTGGGATGGCGGCGCTGGACGGCGATCGGCGCCGGGCTGTTCGGCGTGCTGCTGATCCTGAAGCCCGAAGGCGAATTCTTCGATCTGAAGCTGCTGCTCGCCATCGTCTCCTGCTTCATCTTCGCCTTCTATGTGATCGCCACGCGCCTCGTGTCCCGCGACGATTCATCTATGACCAGCTTCTTCTATACCGGCGTCGTCGGCGGCGTCACCATGACCCTGATCGGGCCGTTCTACTGGACATGGATGTCGCCCGGCGACTGGGGCTGGATGGCGCTGGTTTGCATGACCAGCATCTCCAGCCATTATTGCCTGATCCGCGCCTATGACATGCTGGATGCAGCAGCCGTTCAGCCGCTCACCTACCTGCAGCTCGTCTATGCCTCGATCCTCGGCGTCACCATCTTCGGCGAGAGCATCAGCCTCAATACGGTGATCGGCTCCGTCATCGTCGTGGCGGCCGGGATTTTCACCATCTGGCGCGAACACGTGGTCTCGCGGCAGGCGGCAAAAGCGCATTAGATTTTCGCGCAATTTTATCGAACAGTCTAAACGGATTTCAATTTTTCGTTGCTACGGTCTCTGCAGTATATTTTCGGAGACCCTGCATGCAACGCAATCTCAACATCATCACCCGCAAGTCGGAGCGCAAGTATTGCCGTCTCTTCGGCAAGCTGCGTTACCTGAACCAGGAGATCGACGCCCGTATCGTCAACCTGTCGACGACAGGCATCGCCGTCGACCTCAGGACACCGGTTGCCGCCGCATCCGGCAGCCGGGTTCGCATCGAAGCCGAGGATCTCGGTTCGCTCGAAGGCATCATCCGCTGGAGCCACAACGGCCGCCTCGGCATCCACTTCGACCCGAATTCCAACGCCCGCGCCCAGGTCGCCTCCTACTTCCGTTTCTTCCACAGAGACGTGAAGCCGGTGCTGGCGCGCTAGACGACACAGAGAGTTGAACGGCAGTGGGCGCGCTCGACAGAACGGGCGCGCCCACTGTCATTTTACGGATGCACTCCCGTGCAAATCATTCTACGTTCGACCACGGGCTGGGCGTTGCGTGATTTTGAAGGAGTGTTTTGATGTCTTCCATTCTCGATTTGCACCCGATCAGCCGCAGGTCTCTGCTGAGCGGAATCGCTGCCACCTCGGCCCTCGTCCTGCTCCATCCCTTCACCGCCCGCGCTGCCGCCAACCAGGCGCATCTCCGGCTGATGGAAACGACGGATATCCACGTCAACGTCTTCCCTTACGACTATTACGCCGACAAGCCGAACGACACGATGGGCCTCTCGCGCACCGCGACGATCATCGATTCGATCCGCACCGAAGCCGCCAATTCGCTGCTGATCGATAATGGCGATGTGCTGCAGGGCAACCCGATGGGCGATTACATGGCCTATCAGCACGGTATGAAGGATGGCGACGTCCACCCTGTCATCAAGGCGATGAACACGCTCGGCTACACGGTCGGCACGCTCGGGAATCACGAGTTCAACTACGGCCTCGATTTCATGTTCAAGGTGCTCGGCGGCGCGAACTTCCCGTTCGTCTGCGCCAACCTGACGAAGGGGCAGCTTGCCGCCGATCCCAAGAAGGACGACCTGTTCTTCAAGCCCTACATGATCGTCGAAAAGCAGATCAAGGACGGCGCCGGCAACGAGAGCCCGGTCAAGATCGGCTTCATCGGCTTCGTGCCGCCGCAGATCATGCTCTGGGATATCAAGAACCTCGAAGGCAAGGCGCAGACGCGCGATATCGTCGAGGCTGCCAAGGCCTGGGTGCCTGTCATGAAGGAGGAAGGTGCCGATATCGTCATCGCGCTTTCCCATTCCGGTATCGACGGGGCAGCACCATCCGAGAAGATGGAGAACGCCTCGCTCTATCTCGCCGCGGTCGACGGCATCGATGCGATCTTCACCGGCCACCAGCATCTGGTCTTCCCCGGCCCGAAGACTTGGGACGGCATTGCCAATGCCGATCCGGTCAAGGGCACGCTGCACGGCAAGCCGACGGTGATGGCCGGCTTCTGGGGCTCGCATCTCGGCCTGATCGACCTGCTGCTCGAAAAGGACGGCAAGAGCTGGAAGATCGTCGATTTCACCGCCGAGGCGCGGCCAATCTATCATCGCGACGACAAGAAGAAGGTGATTGCCGACGTTGCCGACAAGAAGGAAGTGGTGGAAGCGGCCAAGGCCGAGCATGAGGCGACGCTCGCCTATGTCCGCACCCCCGTCGGCAAGACATCGGCACCGCTCTATTCCTACTTCTCACTCGTCGCCGATGACCCCTCGGTACAGATCGTCAGCCAGGCACAGACCTGGTACATCAAGCAGATGCTCGCCGATACCGAGTTCAAGGATCTGCCGGTGCTCTCTGCAGCAGCCCCCTTCAAGGCGGGCGGCCGCAACGGTGCCGACTACTATACCGACGTTCCCGCGGGCGACGTGGCAATCAAGAATGTCGCCGACCTCTACCTCTATCCGAACACCGTGCAGGCCGTCGTCATCAATGGCGAGCAGGTGAAAAACTGGCTCGAAATGTCGGCCGGGATGTTCAACGAGGTGAAGCCGGGCTCCAAGGACGCTCCGCTGCTGAACAACGAATTCCCGTCCTACAATTTCGATGTCATCGATGGCGTCACCTACCAGATCGACCTTTCGCAGCCGCGCAAATACGACAATGACGGTAAGGCGATCAACGAGAGCTCGAACCGGATCCAGAACCTGCAATTCGAGGGCAAGCCGATTGATCCGCAGCAGAAGTTCGTGGTGGTGACCAACAATTACCGCGCCGGCGGCGGAGGGCATTTCCCTGACATCGCTGCCGACAAGGTGGTGTTCCAGGCGCCGGATACGAACCGCGACGTCATTGTCCGCTTCATCCACGACCAGGGCACGATCAACCCGTCTGCCGACGGCAACTGGACCTTCAAGTCCCTGCCCGGCACCACGGCCGTCTTCGAAAGCGGACAGAAGGCCAAACAGTTCATGGCCGACGTCAAGGGCGCCAAGATCGAGGAAGCCGGCGACGCTGCTGAAGGCTTTGCCAAGTTCCGGCTGGTGCTCTGAGATTTGATCGACAACGGGGCCGGCGGCGACGCCGGCCTATTCCGCCGCTTCCTGCATCGAGGTCAGCGCGGCAAGCTGCTCCTGGAATTCACTGTGGCTCGGGCACATGGAGAGGAGATTGCGGAAGCGGTCGATCAGCCAGGCCGTCGCTGGTCCCGGGGGATTGGCGATCTTGTGCAGGCTGTAGATCGGATATTCGCCCTGCTCGTAGGCCGGAAGATCGAGCTGCACCAGCTTGCCGGAATTCAGATCGTCGCGTGAGACCGAAGCAGGCAGACCGCCCCAGCCGAGGCCGCCGGCAATCAGCTGGTGCTTGATGGCGATGTCGCTGACCCGCCAGGTGCGGTAAGAGAGCACGTTGAAATCGCGCCCGTTGGTGATGCCAGAGGTATCACGCACGACCATCTGAACCTCTTCGCGCACATCCGAAAGCGTCAACGGCCTCCGGAGCTTGGCAAGCGGGTGAAAGGGTGCGGCGACGGGAATCATGAAGGAATGGCCGATCCGCTCGGCAACCAGCGTATCGTCCTGCTTCATAAGCGCGCCGCCGATGCCGACGGTCGCTTCCCCGGTTGCCACCATGTTCATGACTTCGCCGAGCTCGCCGACCATCAGGTTGACAGTCACCGACGGGAATTTGGTGCGGAACTCGCGCAGCACCATCACGACGGCCTGCGACGGCACCATGACGCTGATGGCGATCGAGAGTTCGGCTTCCAGCCCCTCTTTCAGGTTTTTCACGCGGGCACGCATGACTTCGAGATCGGCGACAAGCCGGCGCGCATCGGCCAGCATGGCGTGGCCGGCCTTGGTCAGCTTCGGCTGGCGGGCGCCGGAACGCTCGAAAAGCTCGACCTCCAGCTGCGCCTCCAGATTGGCGATCGTGTAGCTGATGACGGACTGCGCGCGGTTGAGAACGCGCGATGCGGCGGAGAAGCTGCCGGTATCGGCGACCGTCAGAAACACCTGCAGCTGGTCGAGTGTCGGGTTCGGGAGCATATCTAATCCATCGATAGTTTCGATCTATATTATCCCAGTTTTTTCGATAGCAGGCCAGTCCTATTTCTCTCCTCGAAGCCACGGCGAACCTCCCCCGACAGCCGCGGCAAACCCAATTCGAAATGAGGAGCCTGCCATGTCTTCCATCCTTCTTCTGACCTCCAGCCCGCGTGCTGAATCGCTGTCGACGACGATCGCTGCCGATCTCGCCAACAAGATCGCCGCCCAGAACGCAGGCAGCGTCGTGGTTCGCCGCGACCTCGCCGCCAACCCGCTGCCGCATATCGACGACCTCTTCACCGCCGCGATCCGCAAGCCGGCAGACCAGCGCACCGCGCAGGAAGCCGAAGCCGTCAAGACCTCCGACGCGCTGGTTGACGAGCTGCTCGCCGCCGACACCGTCGTCATCGGCACCGGCCTCATCAACTTCAACATCTACTCGTCGCTGAAGACCTGGATCGACAACGTTGCCCGCGCCGGCCGTACCTTCAAGTACACGGAAAGCGGCCCGGTCGGCCTCGCTACCGGCAAGAAGGTTTATGTCGTTCTGGCTTCGGGCGGCGTCTATTCGCAGGGTCCGGCCGCCGGCATGAACCACGCCGTCCCGTACCTGAAGTCGGTTCTCGGCTTCCTGGGCATCGCCGATGTCGAGACCATCTATGTCGAAGGCCTGGCCTTCGGTCCGGAAGCTGCCGAAAAGGCAATCGGTGCGGCCAAGGCTCGCGCCGAAGAGATCGCGCTCGCAGCCTAATCGGCGCAACGCATATTCGAGGAAAACGGCCGGTTCATTACCGGCCTTTTTTCATTTCCCGGCGAAGTCGTTGACGAAGCTTTCGGCGGTTTTCAAGATCTCGGCGGCGAATGCCTCGTCATTGGCGACCCGCGCCAGGCCGACCGCACCGGTCATCAGCGCGCTGAGGATGATTGCCTTGCGGCGTGCATCGGCATCCCCCTCGTCACCGCCGGAAATGCGCGCCGTCATCCGTCCGACATTGGTCTTCAACTGATCGGTCGCCAGCGTCCGGCATTCGTCGCCGGAGCGCGCGAGATCGGCCGTCAGCGCCGCAAACGGGCATCCTTCGCCAACACCCTCGCGATGATCCCCGCCGAGATAGGTTGCCGCATAAGCGCTGACGGGAATATCGGCCGGGTCGACGCCTTCGGCCCGAACCTTCGCCTCCCAGGAGCCGAAGGCCAGCTGCATCGCCTCACGAACCAGCTGGTCGCGTGATTCGAAGTGCTTGTAGAAGCCGCCGACCGTCAGCCCCGCTTCCTTCATAAGGTCGGCGACGCCGATGCCTTCGAGACCCTTTTCCCGGAGACGGCGGGAAGCGATCTCGACGATCTTCTCGTGCGTCTTCTGTTTTTCGACCTGCGAATGACCCATGCGACGCTCCCGCAATGCTGCTTGACAATTCTGGATTACACTCATAATCCTATTTGTGGATTTCAATCATAATCCAGAACGCAGTCAATTCCAAGAGGAGTGCTCCCATGCGTCTCAAGAACAAGGTCGCCCTGATCACCGGCGGCAATAGCGGCATCGGCCTTGCAACGGCCAAGGTCTTTCTCGCCGAAGGCGCCAAGGTGATCATCACCGGCCGCAACCCCGATACGCTCGCCGCCGCCGTCAAGACGCTCGGCGATGGCGTGCTCGCCATTTCGCTCGAGCTCACCGATGTTGCCGCGATCGACAAGGCTTTCGAGGAAGCCGCCGCCAAGTTCGGCAAGTTCGATATCGTCTTCGCCAATGCCGGCATCGGCGGCGTCACGCCGCTCGGCCAGACGTCGCTCGAACAGTTCGAGCGCTTCGTCAGTACCAACCTGACCTCAGTGTTCTTCACGGTTCAGTCCGCCCTGCCGCATCTCAATGACGGCGCTTCGATCATTCTCAACGGCTCGGTTCACGCCGTGCTCGGCGCTCCGGGCTGGACGGCCTATGCAGCCACAAAGGGCGCGATCCGCGCCATGACGCGCACCATGGCCTCGGAACTCGCCCCGCGCGGCATCCGCGTCAACCAGGTGACACCCGGCGGCACGAAGACGCCGATCTGGTCGCCCTTTGCGCCGACGGCGGATGCGAGTGCTGCTCTCGAAGAAAAGCTCGGCAGCCTCAGCGCGCTCGGCCGGATGAGCGAAGCCGAGGAGATCGCCAAGGCGGCGCTCTATCTGGCGTCTGACGATGCGGCGAATGTCACGGCGATCGAGATCACCGTCGATGGCGGCATGACCAATGCGCCTTCAGGCGCGAAACTGTTCCGTGAAGGCTGATATCAGCCGACCTTGACGAGACCGGAGCGGCCGACAACGCAGTTGCGGCCGCTTTTCTTTGCCTGGTAGAGCCGGTCGTCGGCGGCAGCGAGAACGGTGGTGAAGCTGACGCCGTCCTCGTCGGCAGTGGCGACGCCGATGCTGACGGTGACGGGCTTGCCATCGGGGGTCTTGACGCTCGTCGCGATCGTCCAGCGCAACCGCTCAGCGACAATCAGGCCTTCCTCGTGATCCGTCCCTGGGCAGACGGCGACGAATTCCTCGCCGCCGAAGCGGAAGACGCGGTCGGCTGAACGCAGGATGGTGCCGAGCCGCCCGGCGATCGCCTTGAGCACCTCGTCACCCTGCAGGTGGCCGAAATTGTCGTTCATATCCTTGAAGTGGTCGGCATCGATGATGATCACGGTGCCGTAGAGACCCTGGCGCTGCGCCTCGCGGATCATCACCGGCGCTTCCAGCTCCATGCGGCTGCGGTCATAGACGCCGGTCAGGATATCGCGGCCGGTGCGGTCGAGGAGATCGTTGTAGCGCTCGCGGAAGGTCAGGTCGCCGAAGACGTCGCTGATCGAGCGGGCGGCGGCCGGCACGCCGTCGCGGCGGACGTAGATCTCGTAGAGCGCAAACAGCACGGTGTAGACGCAGACGGCGAACATCTTCGCCTTCCAGCCATCCCAGAAGGCCGACAGCGGCACGCCGAGGAAATAATGCAGGCCGCCGAAGAAGCCGACCTGGTCAAACGTCAGCAGCACGAAGCCGCAGATCATGAAGCGCAGGATGACCTTGCGCTTGATGTAGCGGCCGAGTCTCTCATAGAGCAGGATGATGCCGATGGAATCGAGATAGAGGATGGCGGTACCCCAGATCATCAGCCATCCCATTTCCTTGAGGAAACCGAAATCCGCCTCGTTCCCCGGCGACATCTCGATCGTGTGATGCAGCTGCAGGATCCAGGCGATCGCCACCGTCAGCAGGTTGCCGATGAACAGGCCGTAGATCGGCTGGCGGACTGTCGAGGCATCCTCCTGCAGATAGAGCATCAGGATCATCATCAGCTTGCCGGCGAAGAAGACCGACGAACCCGGTGACGCGACGCCGAACGGCAGGTTCACGTAGAAGACCGCCGCCAGATAGGTTTCCATGAAATGCATGACGCCGAGCGCGGTGACGAACACACCGAGGCCGAGGCGATTACGGAAATGCAGGAGTGTCACCATCAGCCCGAAGTAGCCGATAGCTTCAAGAACGAAGAGACCGAGATTGGTGGCCTCTATCATGCGCCGGAAACCCTGCCCTGGCAGAACTGCCAGCGGCGCTTCATTCCGGTCTTGGGACGGGCTGCAACAACCACGAAATGATCCTGCGATTCCTTTCGCAGCACCTTTGACGGCAATCACTTAAAATTAAGTGACAAAGCAGCCGCTTGTGGACTTACACCTGACGCTGCTTGACACCATCGCCGAACAGCGAGGCGCCGTGCTGATCGATGATCTGCTGGGCCTTGCGCACCGTGCATTCGTTGGCATCGTCGAGCGAGGAGAACATGTCGGCACGGATGAAAGTGCGCACAAGCACCTCATCGCCGGATGTCTTTTCGATGCGGCCGGCAAGGCGATACTGGCCGCCTTCCTTCTGCGGTTCGGCATAGATCGCGCAGTCTCCGTAGAGCTGCGGCTCTACCGACTTGGCGCTGCTGCCGCCGCCTTCGCTGGGCTTTGCGCCACCTGAGAATATCGAGACAATGCTGGAGAATATCGAAGCCATGTTTTCGCCTTTAACACGCGGGACTTGCTGCCGCAAAGTCAAATGATGAGGTTTGCCAGGATCTCGTTTTCGGTAATGTCCTCGAAGCCCATGCCCGACTTCTCGAAATTTTCGACCAGTGTGGCGAAATTCTCCGGGGCCTTGGTCTCGATGCCGATCAGGATCGAGCCGAAGTTGCGGGCGGTCTTCTTCAGGTATTCGAAGCGGGCGATATCGTCGTCGGGGCCGAGCAGATTGAGGAAATCGCGCAGTGCGCCGGGGCGCTGGGCAAGCCGCAGGATGAAGTATTTCTTCAGGCCCGCATAGCGCATGGCGCGCTCCTTGACATCAGGCAGGCGCTCGAAATCGAAATTGCCGCCGGAGACGACGGCAACGATGGTCTTGCCGCGGATATCGTCCGGGTTCATCGACGCCAGCGCAGTCAGCGACAGGGCGCCTGCCGGCTCGAGCACGACGCCCTCGACATTCAGCATTTCGGAGATCGTCACGCAGATCGCGTTCTCCGGCATCAGCATCACCTGATCCGCCGGGAAATCCTTGAGCGCCGCGAAGTTCAGATCGCCGATACGGGCAACCGCGGCGCCGTCGACGAAATTGTCGACCTTGGCGAGCGTCACCGGTTCGCCGGCCTCGATGCTGCGCTTCAGGCTCGCGGCACCCGCGGGCTCGGTGAAGACGAAGCCCGACTTTGCGACGATGCCGTCGAGATAGCCTGTGATGCCGGCTGCCAGACCACCGCCGCCGACAGGCATGACGATCATGTCAGGCACCTTGCCATCCGGAAGCTGCTGCATGACCTCGGCGGCAACAGTCGCCTGCCCCTCGATGATATCTTCATGATCGAAGGGCGGCACCATGACGCCACCCGCCTGCTCCGCATGATCGCGCGCTGCCTGGTAGCACTGGTCGAAGAAGTCGCCGTAGAGCTTGATGGTGATGAATTCGGCGCCGAACATGCGGGTCTTGTCGATCTTCTGCTGCGGCGTCGTCACCGGCATGAAGACGACGCCCGGCACGCCGAAATGACGGCATACGAAGGCGAAGCCCTGGGCGTGATTGCCGGCCGAGGCGCAGACGAAGGTGCGCCCCTCGCCGCCTTCAGCGATCGCCTTGCGGAAGAAATTGAAGGCGCCGCGGATCTTGTAGGAACGGACCGGAGAAAGGTCTTCGCGCTTCAGCCAGATATCGGCGCCATAGCGTGCCGAAAGATGATCATTGAGCTGCAGCGGCGTAGCCGGGAAAAGGCTGCGCAGCGCTTCCTCGGCGTTTTCAACATCCTGACGGTTGACGGTCATCGGTCCATTCCTCATTTCGCCCGCCCGCTATGGCACAGAGCGGCGCCCGAAAGAAAGCCTCAAACCGGGCAAGCCGGTTCGCCCTTCGCGAAAGCACTTCTTAAGCTCAGCCGCCGAACACGCGGTGGACACGGCTTTTTGCAGTGCACCACGCGGCGCGCCCTGCTAATATGACAGGATGATAACACCGAAATTCATGAGGCCGCTGGCCTGGCTGGTGCTGGCCGGCATCGTCTTCGTCACGATCTCCCCGATCGGCCTGCGCCCGCACACCGTGACCACCGTCGATTTCGACCGGGCGCTCACCTACGCCGTGACCGGCTTCATCTTCGTGCTCGGCTATCCCAAGCAGTGGAAGCTGATCGTGCTGCTGCTGGCCGTCGGCGCGATCGCCATCGAAGCGCTGCAATATTTCTCGCCGACCCGCCACGCCCGCCTGCATGACGGCATCATCAAGGGCATGGGTGCGGCCATCGGCGCCATGGCCGCCCACGGCCTCCTGAAAATCCGCGCCCGCAAGGCCGCGCCCAAAGCCCCCGCCGAACCCGCCTCCTCCAGCGCCGCCCTTGACTGAATCGCCGATGTCGTTGATTGAGAAGCGCGCGCTGCGGGCGGGGTACTTTTCAAGCGAATGGCTGCCTAACGATCAATAGGAAACGCCTCGTGAGGATATCAATTCATTGGGCTCAGAGGCGTGTAATTCGCAAACCTGCGGCGACGCTTTCCTACAAGGTTCAGACGACCTCTGTTTGCGCGCAGCGTTATCGCCTTGTAAAAACAAGCTTTTTTCCAAGATTTTTACCCTACCCGAGAAAAACGGCCCATATCTAGATAAATCAAGAGGCCGCTTTCCCCAATGGTGCCTCCCCTGCTTCCGCAGATACCTTAAGTCGCGCTTGCGAAACGGCTTTTCAACGAAATTATAGGTACCGGAAAGCAACGATTGAAAAGAGCGTGATCAGCAGAGGACAGTGCTACATTTCCAGTATACCGGGGTACCTTGTTCGCGCCAACGCAAAGACTGGCCGATGCCAAAGATAGAAGTTGCAGCTTTCCAGCGAGATAAATACTAGCGGCCGCCTCCCCAGCAATTCCCACATATTTCCCTTAAAAGAAAGAGGCGTAGAGCCCCCCCCTGATCAATCTCATCCTTGATTATTTTGGTGATCAAGAACCAAATTACTACAACAGACACCCACTCTCTCGTAGCCACCGCTGATGCAGGACTACAGGAACAACCGCCAAGACACGGAGCCATCGATCTCACGTCCACATTTTTATTTTCGACCTGCCAAAGAGGAGAATTCCGCTTGGCGGGTATGACAGGTCGGGCGAAATCTGAAATGATACAACTAGGAGAGTTGCCTGTTGCGCGCCGCGGCATGCGCTTGGAAAACTCCGCGTTCGGCTTAGGTTCATATTCGCTTCAATAAAAATGGTTGCAACGAAGGAGGACATCCCGATGAAGACAACGGTTCTGTTTGTCATTGCACTTGGTCTTTTGACACCCGCCGCGGCAACGGCCCAAACACGCAGCTACTATGATGATAACGGCTACAATGCGTGGCGAGGAGGATGGAGGGGAGATGACTATCGCGAGCAACGACGGGTTTGCACGCCAGAACGCGCTTTGAGAATTGCAAAAGCGCAGAGGTTCCCAGGTGCCAAAATCGGGCGGACGAGTGCGGAGTGGATCGAGATTCGAGGAAGCCACAGGCAAACGCTAATTTTTGGCCGCGCGGGTTCATGCCCGATATTGGGCTACAATCGTTAGTGCTGAGGAACCAGTTCATATCTCGTTGGAAGCCGTTGAATGCGACCTTGTCGTGAGGTAGGCATCGAGAATGGCAAAGAAGAGCAAAATTGCTGTAGACTCAGGAAATTTTGCGAAAGAGGTCACCATTCGCGTGCAACCAGGCGAGTATTTTTGCCCAAGGGCGTGCGACGACTACTCCTCATCAGATTTCCTGGAAAAGCTTTCGGACACTTTGGACCGCCACCCCGAAAAGCTCGTTGCAGCATCCGACACCAAAGCATGCGGACAGAAAATCACTCGATTAAAGCGACCGACGCCTTCCGGCGTGAATCTTCATGAAAATTGCGTTAACAGCAAAACATCTAGAGATTTGACGTTTTCTGCTAAGTGGATCTACATCTACACCGGTCGGGAGCGCAATTTATGCTTGAGAAAGCGGTTTGAGCTGGGTAAACCGTGGGCGTTCGCGTCCTATGTCGTGGCCGCCTTTGTCATGCGCGACATAGTCGTATATGCAAATGGACCGGCCTACGACTTCACGGAAGGATCTGGCTCCGAACGAAAATACGATGCAAAGCGTTTCCGAGATAACCTCCTAAAGCAGCTGCGATATACACTTGGATGCTTGAATATTCATCGCGAACGTCCTCAGTCATCGTTGCTAATGAAGGCGAGATTTTTTCGCATGTATTGAAATTACGCGCGCCGTAAAACTCGCTATAAACTGTTTTGGATATTCTGAATGCGCTACCCACTCCGTTCCAATTTCGTTTTCCCGACGCGCGGAATAGTCGATAAGTTGCTGACTATGTGGGAAGATTTTCGTGTAGGGCGACGGGAGCGGAGAAATCGCAAACGCGTCGATCTACGGCAGCTCTCGCCAAAGCGCGAGCCGCTTGTTCACAATGAGCTGCCTCTTGTTTTCGTCACGCGAAACGAACTTACAATCCTACCCGCATTTCTGAATCATTATCGGTTGTTGGGTGTCACGCGGTTCATTTGCGTCGACGATCAGTCCACAGATGGAACTTCAGAATTTCTGATGTCACAACCAGATGTCGACGTGTGGACGTCGGGAGTTCGATTTGTTGAAGCTCGACGCGGAAGGCTGTGGCGTGAACAACTTTTCGAAATCTATGGCGTTGGTCGCTGGTATATCAATGTCGATGCTGATGAACTATTGGTCTACGATCAGTGTACAAAATATAGCTTAAAGGATCTCACCAGGCGACTGGAGCAATTGGGCGAAACTCGCATGCCGGCACCTATGATAGACTTCTATGGCGATGGCGCTGAAATTCAAATCTCGGGCGAAGATAACCTTAAGCCTTGGAAGACGGCCAAGTATTTTGATCCCGAGGGCTACGAAGTGCTCCTCGAAAAAAGAGGCATCAGTGTTGTTGGCGGGCCACGCGCGCGCGTCTTTGGCGACGTTCCTCAGCTTATAAAATATCCCGTTATCTATTGGGACACCGCGTGCCAATTTGGGAGCAGCATTCACCGCCCGTTGCCCTACAGCAGAAAACTTCTCTTCGACCTGGGGTGTGCTCCTGCACTTTAAGTTTTATGTAAACTACCGCGATAAAATTCAGGAGGCAGCCGCCGGTAGGCAGCATTATAACGGCGCAAAGCACTACGCGGCCATGGCGGACGCCATCGATAAGATCGGATATCTTGATCTCCGATATGACCGGTCAACCGAATTCATTGACCCGGATCAGCTTACCGAGCTCGGATTTATGCCGCATATAATGTACAATGTGAGACGTCACGTCTAGGTTGCCAAAAGAATGGTGAAGTAGTTTTAATCCTCCAAAACTTCATGCACAAAATCGTCGAAACGAAAATCCCACCGAGCAACGCTTCCCAAATCAAAAGCGCTAAGCTATTGGGAACATTGAATGCGGGCGTGGCGAAACTGGTAGACGCAAGGGACTTAAAATCCCTCGGCCTTAGGCTATGCGGGTTCGATCCCCGCCGCCCGCACCAAGCGTTCATTCCGGATCCTTGTCGTAGACGGTGATGCCTTCGGGCAGCTGCACCCAGCGGTGCCTGCGGCAGTCGTAGACGGAATCCTGGGGCGGCGGGAAATCCGGATCGGCGAAGGCACCGATGGCGACTGCGACCGAGCGGTGATCCCCGCCTTCTTCCGTATGAAAGAGATTGCTGCCGCAGACCGGGCAGAAGCGGAAGCGGAATTTGGCGCCCTGATCGCCGGTGCGGACATAATCGGTGGCGCGGCCGGTTACCTTGTAGCCGGGGCCGAAGGCTGCGAGGGCGGCGAAGACGCTGCCGGTGCGGCTCTGGCAGGCGAAGCAGTGGCAGACGCCGACGCCGAGAGGCTCGCCCTCGACCGTGATCTGCAGCTGGCCGCAGGTGCATTTGGCAATTCTTGTCACCATGGCGCGAAACTCCGTGGGCGGGATCTGCCCGAAAGCTGGCGCGGATGGCGGTGAAGTCAAACCGCCGATCTCACCAGTGGCGGATCTTCCAGTAGTCGGAACCGGTGCGGCGCGAGATCAGTTTCAGCGTGCCATCGGGCTGGACGACATATTTCTCGAAGACGCGATAGCCGAATTTATCGGGGAATTCGTGGTCGACGACATGGCCGGGCGCCGCCCCATAATAGACCACCCGGCCGCCATAAGTCAGGCTGCCGCGCATGGGTTCGGGCGGCGGCATGGTGGTGTTGCAGCTCGCAAGAGCCAGCAAAAGCATCAGCGAGACAATGGCGCGCATCGGCGAATCTCCTTTTCATTCAGCCATATAGGAGCTTCGCGCAGGGTGTCAGCGGCGATTGCCCCATTTTTGAGCAAGCGGGTGATTTGCCGAAGGCTTTATCATGCTGTTCGAATGTGCTTGTATACCGGGGAAAACGAGGCCCGGGCGGTTGAATGCCGGGTTCAGCATGCAAGAATGACGATGCGGCGTATGGGTAAAGCTAGTCTTGTGGGAGTAAGACGGTGGTTTACGATTGGGATGGCGTCAGAACGAAGCGTTTGAAATTCTATAAGACGACGATGGCCTGCCTGTTTGCAACGGCGGTTGTCGCGGTTTCGTTCTTCGCGTTAGCTTCGCAACTTCACAATCTCGGCGGGTGAACCCGCCTTCAGCTTGGCGCTTTCATCGTCCTTACCGTCGAAATCGATAGTGAGCGCGAGAAGGATCACCGAAAGGCACACCAGCCCGGCGATCACGCAAGCCAGCAGTTTCATCATATAGCGGTCCATCAGGGCCTCCTTACGCGTCTCCTTATGATTTTATCATATACGCATGGAATGCGCCAAAACGCCGCCCGCACGAAGACGTGAAAACGGCGCAGCCTCGGGCCGCGCCGTTTTCAATTTTTCAGGCCGTATGAAGCTTAGGCGAGCTTCGCAGCGATCTTGGCGACATGGGCGCCCTGGAAGCGTGCACCTTCGAGTTCGATCTCGGAAGGCTGGCGCGAGCCGTCACCGTTGGTGATCGTCGACGCGCCGTAGGGCGAGCCACCCTTGACTTCTTCAGTGCCCATCTGGCCCTGGAAGGCGTAGGGAAGGCCGACATAGGCCATGCCGTGATGCAGGAAGGTCGGCACGAAGCCGAGGATCGTCGATTCCTGGCCACCGTGCTGCGTAGCGGACGAGGTGAACATCGAGCCGACCTTGCCGACGAGCTTGCCGCCAAACCACAGACCGCCGGTCTGATCCCAGAAATTGCGCATCTGCGAGGCAACAGTGCCGAAGCGGGTGCCGGCGCCGACGATGATCGCGTCATATTCTGTGAGTTCGTCTACCGTTGCGATCGGAGCCTTCTGGTCGAGCTTGTAGTAGGAAGCCTTGGCGACTTCTTCCGACACGAGTTCCGGAACGCGCTTGACGGTTACGTCGGCACCAGCCGACTTCGCGCCTTCAGCAACGGCATAGGCCATGGTTTCGATGTGGCCGTAAGCCGAATAGTAGAGAACGAGGACTTTTGCCATTTTCAAGCTCCGTCTGGGTTGATGTGCATTTAAACCGGCGATGGTTCTATCAGCGCGACGGTGATGGCGCATCCCTTCCGGCAAGAACTCACTGTTCACTCAGCGGAGACGCGAAAGTGCTTGCTGTCTTATTTTTGTGATATTGCTTTGCCGTTCAGCCGCATTTGCAAGCGGGGAAATCGGCGCTACCTATAGCGGACCCATTTCATTCCGGACGTTTTCCATGACCAATCAGACCATCGTTACCGCCGCCATGCTCGCCATCGGCGACGAACTGCTTTCGGGCCGCACCAAGGACAAGAATATCGGCTACCTCGCCGATCTGCTGACGCTGTCGGGCATCGACCTCAAGGAAGTCCGCATCGTTGCCGACGAGGAGGATGCGATCGTCGAGGCGCTGAATGCGCTGCGCGCCCGCTACGAATATGTCTTCACCTCCGGCGGCATCGGCCCGACCCATGACGACATCACCGCGGACGCGGTTTCAAAGGCTTTCGGCCTGCCCTGCGAGCATGACGCGAAAGCGATGTCCCTGCTCGGAGACATGTACAAGCGACGCGAACTGGAGTTCACCGAGGCGCGCCAGCGCATGGCGCGGATGCCGCGCGGTGCCGCCCATATCGAGAACCCGGTCTCGACGGCGCCCGGCTTCATCATCGGCAATGTCTATGTGATGGCCGGGGTGCCGCAGGTGTTCCAGGCGATGATCGGCAATGTGCTGCCGACGCTGAAGACCGGCGCCAAGGTTCTGTCGCTGGCGATCGCCTGCCCTTACGGCGAAGGCGATATCGGCACGCCGCTCGCGGCTATCCAGAAGGCGCATCCGGACACCAGCATCGGCTCCTATCCGCGCTATGTCGGCCAGAAGTTCTCCACCGAGATCGTCGTGCGCGGCCGCTCGCAGGATGTCATCGAGGCTGCCGGCAAGGATGTCGAGGCGATGATCGAGGATATCCGCAAGGCCAAGGAAATTGCCGAGAACCATTCGGCGGAAGCGTAAGCCCCAGCCCCTCTCCTCTCAAACCATTGATCTCAGTCAAGGAACCGCAACGCAGGCCAACGCATTCTTTTCATGCGGAAGTTCATTTCAGCCGCCCAAGGAGAATTTGATATGTCCTACAAAACCATACTCGCCATTCTCGATACTGCCGATAACAGCGGTGCCGTCGCCGATTTTGCGATGACGCTTGCTGCTGCCCACGGCGCGCATGTGATCGGGCTGCATGCCGAGACGATCTCGGCCGTGCCGCTGGTGGCGCCGATGGAGATTCCCGATCCCGTCGCGGTGCAGGCGCTGCAGGACATGGCGCATTCGGAGACCATAGAGGTCGAGCGGATCTTCAAACAGAAGGCGGCGGCGAGCGGCGTCTCCTTCGAGTGGCGCAGCTTCGCCACCTCCACCGGCTACGGCTCGGCGCCGCTGATCGAAACCGCCCGCAGCGCCGATCTGCTGATCGCCTCGCAGGCCGATCCGGCGCGGCCCTCCGACAGCCATGTCGATGTCGACAACTTCCTGTTCGAAAGCGGCCGCCCGGTGCTGATGATCCCCTACATCATCCGCAACCCCAAGCCGATCAAGCGGGTGCTGATCGCCTGGAACGGCTCGAAGGAAGCGGCGCGCGCCACATTCGACGCGCTGCCGATCCTCAAGGGTGCCGATGCGGTGGAGATCTTCTCCGTCGATCCGGTCGATAGCGCAACGCAGAGTGCCGGTCTCGCCGGCGCCGATATCGCCGCCACCCTCGCCCGCCATGGCGTCAACGCGACGCTTGCGACTGCCGAGAGCGCCAGCAAGAGCGCGTCGTCGGTCATAGAGAACCGGCTTTCCGACAACAGCATCGATCTTCTGGTGATGGGCGCCTACACGCATTCATGGCTCTGGCAGACGATCTTTGGCGGCACGACCAAGTCTCTCTTGCAATCGATGACGGCGCTGACGCTGCTATCCCGTTGATGATTGCGTGCCGGGACTTGCGTTCCGGCCGCAAATGCCGCTATTTCAGGCGACCGGTGACGGGCCCCGGCAATCATTCGCGCAGCTCCGGCTGCGCGATTTGCGTTTGTGGTCGCCCTGAGGTCGCCGGCGGTTTCCATCATGCCGCGGAGCAGTCCCATGTCCCTTCCCGATAAAGCCTTTCCCGTTTCCTGGGACCAGTTTCACCGCGATGCGCGCGCGCTCGCCTGGCGGATCGCAGGATTGAACAAGGAATTCACAGGCATCGTCTGCATCACCCGCGGCGGCCTGGTTCCGGCAGCGATCATCTGCCGCGAGCTCAACATCCGCCTGATCGAGACGGTTTGCGTCGCCTCCTACCACGACTATGTGAACCAGGGTGACATGGTCGTCTTGAAGGGCATCGCGCCCGAGCTGCAGGAAAATGGCGGCGAAGGCATTCTCGTCATCGACGACCTGACCGACACCGGCAAGACGGCGGCCCAGGTGCGCGGCATGCTGCCGAAGGCGCATTTCGCCTGCGTCTACGCCAAGCCCCAGGGCGTGCCGACCGTTGATACCTTTGTCACGGAAGTCAGCCAGGATACGTGGATCTATTTCCCGTGGGATATGGGCTTCACCTATCAGGAGCCGATTGCAAAAGGCCCGAAATAAACCTAAAGATGATAATATCCGAAGCAGCAGCCGCTGCGGGTATTGATTGTTATCTTAGTAATATTGCGAATGTATAGTGGGTGCTCGGCAAGGGCATCCACAGTTTACCGGCATCAGGGCGCGCCGGAAAACATGCCCCCCGCTGCATAGACTATATGGGCAACCGCGTGCCGTCAGGCGCGCAGCAAGGAAGGGCAATGCGCTACGGGGGTTGGGTCATTGCGGTCGTGGCTTCAGGGCTTTCGATCTCGCCATTTGCGCTGCCCGCGCCGTCCTATGCCGAACCTGCCTATATCTCCGTCGTGCGCGAATATGTGGATACCGTGGTCCGGCCGATGGTCAACAATCCCGTCGTGCTGAAAGCCATCAAGGACCAGAACGTCCGCTTCGGCGATGTCAGCAAGACCGATATCCAGGTGCTGGACGGCACCTACCGCTCCGAGGTCGAGACCGGCCAGTTCCAGATGATCTCGAAGCTGATGATGAACCCGGTCTCCCGCTATCTGAAATCGAAGCAGGACAATTCCCAGGGCGTCATCATCGAGTTCTTCGTCACCGACAAGAACGGATTGAATGTCGGCGAGAGCCGCACGACGATGGATTACTGGCAGGGCGACGAGAACAAATATCTCCGAACCTTCGCGCGTGATTCGGATGAGACCTTCATCGACCGCGCCGAGCGCGATGACGTGACGCAAATCCTTGAAACACAAGCGAGTTTCACGATCCGGGACGAGACCGGCAAGGCCATCGGCATCGCCACCGTGACGATCGCGCTGGACGCAATCTGAAGCTTCTTCGCGTTTCGAATCGCTAGACCGATTTGCCGACGAAACACCATCGCTAGATTTAAAATTTCGTGTTTTTTTGATGACATCGGTATCATTTCCCGGCTTGACCGCGCCAAGCCCTTGAAAAACAAGGCCTCCAGGCTTTTCCCCAGTGTCCACAGCCCCATCCACAATATGTTGTGGTGAACGCTTCGTTAAAAACCACCCCTTGACGGAATCGCGTGTTTCAAACTTAATGGGATCCGATGTTGCGGCGGCAACTGGACCGGAATTAACGAGGCCGGTTCTCTTCAAAATTCAAGCGTGGAATCAGGGCGTTGCATCTATGACGGATGACCGCTGCGTGGCATTCCCTGCGCAAATTTTTGACCGCCCGGCAGTGACATTGGGGCTGGCGAAAAATAGCTGTTAATACTATATTTAGTGCTAGCAGCCATCATCACCACAATATACAGAAAGGACATCTCCGGATGACACCCCTGTCACAATACGGATACGAGAACTGGCTGCGCCCTTCCTGGCGCGCTGCCGGATGAGGAAACTTGCGCCTTGGTCATCGGGGACGGGCGCGCAGATTAGAGGTTGGCGACATGCGCATTGAACGGCGTTTCACGAAAGCGGAACAAGGTGCCTATGGGGAAATCGAATTCCGCAAGGCGACCAGCGAGATCAAGAACCCCGACGGTTCGATCGTCTTCCGCCTCGAGAACATCGACGTTCCCGCGCAGTTTTCGCAGGTCGCCGCCGATATCCTGGCGCAGAAGTATTTCCGCAAGGCCGGCGTTCCCGCCCGCCTGAAGAAGGTCGAGGAAAACGACGTTCCGTCGTTTCTGTGGCGCTCGGTTGCCGATGAAGCAGCGCTAAAGGATCTGCCGAAGGACCAGCAGTACGGCTCGGAAACCGACGCCCGTCAGGTCTTCGACCGCCTCGCCGGCACCTGGACCTACTGGGGCTGGAAGGGTGGCTACTTCTCGTCGGAAGAAGATGCGTCGGCCTTCAAGGACGAGCTCGCCTACATGCTCGCCACGCAGCGCGTTGCCCCGAACTCGCCGCAGTGGTTCAACACCGGCATGCATTGGGCATACGGCATCGACGGCCCGGGCCAGGGCCACTATTACGTCGATCCGTTCACCGGCAAGCTGACCAAGTCGAAGTCCGCCTACAAACATCCGCAGCCGCATGCCTGCTTCATCCAGTCGGTTGAAGACGATCTCGTCAACGAAGGCGGCATCATGGACCTCTGGGTGCGCGAAGCGCGCCTCTTCAAGTACGGCTCCGGCACCGGCTCCAACTTCTCCATGCTGCGCGGCGAAGGCGAAAGGCTTTCCGGCGGCGGCCGCTCCTCCGGCCTGATGAGCTTCCTGAAGATCGGCGACCGCGCTGCCGGCGCCATCAAATCGGGCGGCACCACCCGCCGTGCGGCCAAGATGGTCGTGGTCGACATCGACCATCCGGATATCGAGGAATACATCAACTGGAAGGTCAAGGAAGAGCAGAAGGTTGCCGCTCTCGTCACCGGCTCGAAGGTCGTCGCAAAGCATCTGAAGGCGATCATGAAGGCCTGCGTCAATTGCGACGGCGGCGATGACGGCGAGTGCTTCGACCCGGCCAAGAACCCGGCCCTGAAGCGCGAAATCCGCGCTGCCAAGAAGGACCAGGTTCCGGAAAACTATATCGGCCGCGTCATCCAGTTCGCCCGCCAGGGCTACACGGACATGGAATTCAAGACTTATGACACGGACTGGGATAGCGAAGCCTATCTCACCGTTTCGGGCCAGAACTCCAACAACTCAGTCTCGATCAAGGACGACTTCCTGCGCGCTGTCGAAAACGACGGCGACTGGCACCTGACCGCCCGCAAGGACGGCAAGGTCATGAAGACGCTGAAGGCCCGCGACCTCTGGGAGTCGATCTCCTACGCCGCCTGGGCATCGGCCGATCCGGGCCTGCACTTCAACACGACGATGAACGACTGGCACACCTCGCCGGCCGGCGGCCAGATCCGCGGCTCGAACCCGTGCTCGGAATACATGTTCCTCGACGACACCGCCTGCAATCTTGCTTCGCTGAACCTCTTGCAGTTCAAGGACAAGGCAACGAAGCGCATCGACATCGCCGACTACGAACACGCCGTCCGCCTCTGGACCGTCGTTCTCGAAGTTTCGGTCATGATGGCACAGTTCCCGTCGAAGCGGATCGCTGAACTCTCCTACGAATACCGTACGCTCGGCCTCGGCTACGCCAATATCGGCGGGCTGCTGATGTCTTCCGGCATCCCCTATGACTCGGCAGAAGGCCGCGCCATTGCCGGCTCGCTGACGGCGATCATGACCGGCATCTGCTACGCAACCTCGGCTGAAATGGCCTCCGAGCTCGGCCCGTTCCCGAACTTTGCGCCAAACCGCGAGAGCATGCTGCGCGTCATGCGCAACCATCGCCGCGCCGCTTACGGCGAGACCTCGGGCTACGAAGCCCTGTCGGTCAACCCGGTCGCGCTGATCCACTCGGAAAACCCGGATCAGGACCTCGCCGCTCACGCCAAGAGCGCCTGGGACAAGGCGATCGAACTCGGCGAAAAGCATGGCTACCGCAACGCGCAGGTCTCGGTCATCGCTCCGACCGGCACGATCGGCCTCGTCATGGACTGCGACACGACCGGCATCGAGCCTGACTTCGCACTCGTCAAGTTCAAGAAGCTCGCCGGCGGCGGCTACTTCAAGATCATCAACCGCGCCGTTCCGGATGCGCTGCGTTCGCTCGGCTATTCCGAAGCGCAGATCGCCGAGATCGAGGCCTACGCTGTCGGCCACGGCAACCTGAACCAGGCGCCCGGCGTCAACCCCTCGACCCTGAAGACCAAGGGCTTCACCGACGAGAAAGTGGAAGCCGTCAACGCCGCGCTCAAGAACGCCTTCGACATAAAGTTCGTCTTCAACCAGTGGACGCTCGGCACAGATTTCCTCAAGGACACCCTGAAGGTTTCCGACGAGCAGCTCGCCGACATGAGCTTCAACCTGCTCGACCACATGGGCTTTTCGAAGAAGGACATCGAGGCCGCCAACGTTCACGTCTGCGGCGCGATGACCCTGGAAGGCGCACCGTTCCTGAAGAACGAGCACCTGCCGGTCTTCGATTGCGCCAATCCCTGCGGCAAGATCGGCAAGCGTTATCTCTCGGTCGAGAGCCACATCCGCATGATGGCGGCTGCCCAGCCGTTCATCTCGGGTGCGATCTCCAAGACGATCAACATGCCGAACGACGCCACCGTTGAGGATTGCAAGAGCGCCTACATGCTCTCCTGGAAGCTCGGCCTGAAGGCAAACGCCCTCTACCGTGACGGCTCCAAGCTGTCGCAGCCGCTGAACGCTTCGCTGATCGAAGACGAGAGCGACGAGGATGCACTCGAGGAACTGCTGCAGCAGCCGGTCGCGGCCCAGGCCGTTACCGTCACCGAGAAGATCATCGAGCGCGTCATCGAGCGTGTGACCCGCGAACGCGAGAAGCTGCCGAACCGCCGCCAGGGCTACACCCAGAAGGCAGCGGTCGGCGGACATAAGGTTTATCTGCGCACCGGCGAATTCGGTGACGGCCGCCTCGGCGAAATCTTCATCGACATGCACAAGGAAGGCGCTGCTTTCCGTGCGATGATGAACAACTTCGCGATCGCCATCTCGCTCGGCCTGCAGTACGGCGTGCCGCTCGAGGAATATGTTGAGGCCTTCACCTTCACCAAGTTCGAGCCGGCCGGCATGGTCATCGGCAACGACGCGATCAAGAATGCCACGTCGATCCTCGACTACGTGTTCCGCGAACTCGCCGTCTCCTATCTCGGCCGTCATGACCTGGCGCATGTCGATACGTCCGACTTCTCGAACACGGCACTCGGCAAGGGCATCCAGGAAGGCAAGACCAACCTCGTCTCGACCGGCTGGACCCGCGGCTACAAGCCGACGCTCGTTCCCGGCACCGGCGACCGCCTGGTCGGCGAACCGAAGGGCGCATCGGCAGCAACGCCTGCCCGCGCCTCCTCGGCCGGCACGGTCACCGCCTTTGCTGGCTCTGCTGCCCGCAAGCTCGAACCGGCAACCGCCGTCGCCACCTCCGAAATCGTCGCCTTCAAGCGCGATTACGAGGAGCGCGCCAAGGAACTGGCCGAAGAGATCGCCGAGGAAGTGAACGAAGAGCTCGCTTCCGAAGCCCAGCAGCAGGCCACCGCCCTCTTCTCCGACAAGGCCGCCGCCGATGCTGCGACCGCCAAGACGGAAGCCAAGAAGGTCGAAGCCGAACGCCGCGCCCGCTCCATCATGCAGGGCTACACGGGCAATATGTGCTCCGAGTGCCAGAACTTCACGATGGTCCGCAACGGCACCTGCGAGAAGTGCGACACGTGCGGAGCGACAAGCGGCTGCAGCTGAGTTCCGGTAGCCAGCCACTCATTCTACGGTCAAGTGAGCAACACGTGTAGAGCATACCCGCGGCGATTAATTTTGCCGCGGGTATTCGAGGTAACCGATGGATAATAAGATATATCAAGTCTTCATTAGCTCGACCTTCAAAGACCTTGTCGACGAGCGTCGCTCCGTCGCCGAGGCCATCTCAAAGTCAGGACAAATTCCTGCAGGAATGGAGTATTTTCCGGCGTCGAGCCAGCAGCAATTTCAGTATATAAAACGCATAATTGATCGATGCGATTATTATGTACTGTTAATTGCGGGCATGTATGGCTCTCTATCGACTTCAGGGTTATCGTTCACAGAAGAAGAATATCGATATGCCGTCTCGAAGGGCATCCCAGTCCTTGCGTTTCTACACGGAGACCTGCGCGCCATGCCGTCGGCGAAAGTAGAAACGGACCCCGAACGATTTCAGTTACTGAGCGATTTTCGAGATCAAGTCTCAGAGAATCGAATTGTCGATTTTTGGACCGATGCTCGAGAGCTTCCTGGAAAGGTCGCAATCGCGGTGACTCAAGAGATCAACGTGAATCCTGGTCGGGGCTGGGTACGTGGCGATACGCAGATTTCGCCGGAGGTAGTCCATGAACTAGCGAGCCTCAGAAACGAGAACAGCCGATTGAAGAGCGCTTTGTCACAAATTGAAAGTCGGCCCGACACAGCGACCTCGTCGATCGACCGAACGTTGCAACTCGAATACGAGCCAGGAACCCTCCTGAACTCGATAGGATTGAACTACGGGTCGAATAACGCGCTACCTAAGCGTCAATTCTCCATTTCAATAAAATCGATTCTAGAGAAAATTAATACCGAGCTAATCGCACAGCGGCCAACAATTACAATAGACAAGATAATTCCAGGATACGATCACGGAATTTCTTCAGGAAAGACAAAGCATCGCCTTACGAGAGAAAGCAAAGAGAAGCTGATGTTTTCATTGAAGGCGATGAACATAGTCGACGGCACTATTGACCACAACGGAGACATCAAAAATATAATTCTTTTGGAAGAAGGACGAAAAATTCTCCTCGATATATTCTCGCCGCAGTAAGGCGTCAATTTACTGCTGATACCGTCAAAAGCAGGTCTGTACCAAACAGTTTGCACAGAGGTCCGTCACCATGAAGGCTTACACAGGCGGGACATTCGGTCCAAAGCTTTGGCTGTCAAGTAGGAGACGCCTGAGCCCCTAGGGGCCAACGGCATGACGTGGCTGTTACCCTATCGTTTCCCCTAGAAACACCCCGCAGCCTCATGCCATATGCACACAGCGCCAGCCTCCTCGCGAAGCAAGCGCCCCGATAGCCGGCTCAGTTGGATAGGATCATGGACGAAAAACAATTCCTCGCACTTTGCAAGAACGGGCAGTTCAAGGAAGCGCTGGCGCTGGCGAATGAGGGCCGTGAGGACCAGAAGTTTACGCCGAGCCGGTTCTCGATGGACAAGAAGACCAAGAAGCCGATCTTTTATCGCGGCAACAAGCGCGTCGAAGTCGATGAAAACGGCGAATGGCAGATTTCCAAGAATACGCATGATTGAGCGCTTGCGGTGACCGGCGGCGCGCGAAGCGCATAGGCGAAAAGGCCATTCTGGAATATCCTGATCGGACCAGAAACGGAGGATCGCGCCATGGCCTTCATTCACACTCCCGATGCATCCACAAATGACAAGACGGCATCGATGTATGCCGCGGCGGAGGCGAGTTACGGTTATCTGCCGAACATGTACCGCGCCTTCGGGCACCGGCCGGAGGTGATGGAGCACTGGGGCGCTCTGCTGTCGAGCATCCGCAGCCATATGACGCTCAGGCGCTACGAGCTGGTGACGCTGGCTGCCGCCAAGGAGCTCAAATCCTCCTATTGCATGCTGGCGCACGGTTCCGTGCTGCTGCGCGAAGGCTTTACCAATGACGGGCTGGCGGCAACCGCCGATGGCGGCGAGAAGGCGCCTGTCGATGCGGGCGAGCGGGCGATCATGGCGTTTGCCGCCAAGGTGGTGCGCGACGCCACCAGTATCACCCAGCAGGATGTCGACGCGCTGAAGAAGCACGGGCTCTCGGATGCGGAGATCTTCGACGTCACGGCAGCGGCCGCCGTTCGCTGTTTCTTCTCGAAGATGCTCGATGGTCTCGGCGCGGCACCGGACCATGCCTATGCCGAACGGCTCGATCCCAATCTACGCAAATCGCTCGCCATCGGCCGGCCGATCGACGGGCTCGTCTGACGCTGCAATCGGCCTCTCCCCGTCCACCACCTTCCGGCTGTGGTTGGTTCGTGGAGCATGCGGCTTTTCTCGCTTAGGTTCCTTGCGTCACTCAACGCTGACGGGAGGGAATGATGGCAAGCTGCAAAGAAGCGAACGGCGATACCTGGGATATCTATCAGAGCGACGGATGGCGTTGGCGGCGAACAGCCTCCAACGGCAAGATCGTTGCGGCATCGACGGAATCCTACGTCAACAAGAGCGATTGCATCGCCAACGCGCGGCGTAGTGGGATGACTTGCAATCCGGTATGAGAGGTCTGCTCTAGCGGAAGCTGTTG
This sequence comes from Rhizobium sp. OAE497, assembly GCF_040546565.1. Taxonomy (NCBI): domain Bacteria; kingdom Pseudomonadati; phylum Pseudomonadota; class Alphaproteobacteria; order Hyphomicrobiales; family Rhizobiaceae; genus Rhizobium; species Rhizobium sp. OAE497. Next base: position 1,564,671 of record NZ_JBEPOA010000001.1, on the reverse strand, counting down.
TAATTGCATGAGTCATCCACGGCACCGACGCGCGGTGAATGGATTCCTGTGACGAGCACTGGAATGAGGGAGGCGGCGGTTTCAGACCCGCCGTCTGGCGAGCGCGATCACCGCGACGCCGACGATGGCGGCCAGCGCGCCCCAATAGATCCAGGGCGTCTGGTCGATCATGAAGCTCTCGGCGGGATAGGGGAAGTAGCCGCTGCCCTGCCCCATCCAGACGAGGCCGACGAGGATCAAGAGTATTCCGAGCACATAGGCGGCCTTGGTCATTGGCGGTCTCCTGCCTGCGTCACTGCTGCGGGCTGTCGGCGAAATGGCGCATGGCGAATTCGGCGATGCGCTGGTTGGATTTGTCAGCATCCTCGAGCAGATGCGGGAAGAGCTGCCAGCCGTGGATCAGGCCGGGCCAGACTTCGAGCGTCACGTCGACACCGGCCTGGCGCGCCTTGTCGGCAAGGCGCAGGCTGTCGTCGAGCAGCGCTTCGCTACCGGAGACCTGCAGCAGCATCGGCGGCAGGCCGGAAAGATCGGCGAAAAGCGGCGAGACGGCCGGATCTTGCGGCGCGGTGGCGCCGAGATAGGGCTTGGCGAGCGCATCGATCACCGCCTTGCTGATCACCGGATCGGTCGCGGCATTGGCTTGCATCGAGGCGCCGCTGGCGGACAGATCGGAAACCGGGCTGATGGCGACGAAGGCTGCGGGAAGCTGGCGGCCCGCCGCCTTCTGCCGCAATACCGCTTCGAGCGCCAGATTGGCGCCGGTGCCATCACCGGCGACGACGATATTGCCGCTCTCGTAGCCGTTTTCGAGCATCCAGCGATAGGCGGTCCTGATGTCGTCGATCTGCGCCGGATAACGCCCCTCCGGTACGAGACGGTAGTCGATCAGCAGCACATCCGAGGAGGCTGCCTTGGCGAGCGATCCGGCCAGCAGCCGGTGCGTGCGCGGCGAGCCACCGTGAAAACCGCCGCCATGGACATAGAGAATGCCGCGGCGGCCGAGCGGATGGTGAAGGCGGGCCGGCCAGATGAGATCGGCCTCAACGCCATCGGCATCCATATGGCGGATCTGCACACGGGTCGGTTCGGGATTGTCGGCCATGAAGCTGCGGAAGGCGGCGGCCCGCTTTTCCGGCGTTGCGGCCTCGGAGAAATGCTTGGTCCAGCGGGAGCCCAGCGTCTCGACCTCGGTCTTCGACTTGGCGCTCTGCGGCGGCACATCGGCGGCGATCGCGAGCCCGGCCAAAGCAGGCAGCAGCGCAAGCGCCAGAACGGCCGTCCTCATCGCCCTCGCCTGAGATATTAACCGGTCACGCATCCAACCCTCCGAAAACCGCGGCCGCCCTGCCCGATCATCGGACAGGACGGCCGCAGAAGTCAAAGGGTTGCTCGGGATTGCCCTCAGCTTTTCGGGAAGTCGGCGCCGATGCTGGTATCCTTCCAGGCTTCGACGAGCGCCAGCCGCTCGGCAAGCTTCTTGGTCACCGCCTCATAGCCGAAGGCGCCGAGCACGAGATGGCGGGGCGCCTTCTCGACCTCGGTGATCTTGATCATCGCCTCGGCAGCACGCACGGGATCGCCCGGTTGCTGGCCGCTATAGCCCGACGTCTGCTTCATGCGCCCGGCAGCGGTCTCGGCATAGTCGGCGATCTTGCTCTCCGTCTGGCGCAGCGAACGGCCGGCCCAATCGGTGCGGAACGGGCCGGGTTCGACGCAGGTAACCTGGATGCCGAGGGCAGCCGTCTCGGCCGCCAGCGAATCCGAGAAGCCTTCGACGGCGTGCTTGCTGGCCGAATAATAGCCGGATGCCGGGAAGCCAATGAAACCGGCGACGGAGGTGATGTTGATGACATGGCCGCGGCGGCGGGTACGCATGCCGGGCAGCACGGCGCGGGTCATGGCAAAGAGGCCGAAGACATTGGCTTCGAACTGATCGCGGATTTCCTGATCGTCGCCTTCCTCGATCGAGGACTGGTAGCCGTAGCCGGCATTGTTGACGAGAACGTCGATGCGGCCGAAGCGCTCCTCGGCTTCCTTGACGGCCGAGGCGATCTGTCCCTTGTCGGTGACATCAAGTGCGATGGCCAGCGCATTGTCATGACCTTCGGCGAGATCGGCGACGCGCGCCTTGTCGCGGGCAGTGACGATGGTCGGCCAGCCGCGGGCAATGGTGAGCTTGGCAAGCTCGCGGCCAAAGCCTGTCGAGCAGCCGGTGATGAACCAGACGGGGGCGTTGTCTTGGGACATGGTATTTTCCTGATCTTTTGGGAGGTGCCTCGGAAGGCAAGAGGTAACAAGACTGATGTAGGGCGAAACGGCCGGATTTCCAGACCAGCCTACTCCGCCCGGATCGCCTCGATGAGCGCCCGGAAGCCGGCCGACATGTGGCGGCGGCTCGGATAATAGAGGTAGAGCGGCTCCTCGGGCTGGCACCAGTCGTCCAGCACCTTGATCAACCTGCCGGCGGCGACATGCTCGGCGACGCGGTTTTCCCAGACATAGGCGAGCGCGACGCCGCCCAGCGCAGCCTGGGTCATCAGTTCGTGATCGTCGAGCGACAGCGGCCCGTTTGGATGGAAGGTGACCGGCTGGCCGTCGCGCGCGAAATCCCAGGGATAGCGCACGCCCGAGGGATACATGTTCTGGATACAGAGATGGCGCTTCAGATCGTGTGGTGTCAGCGGCTTCGGGCGATGCTCGAAATAGGCGGGCGAGCCGACGACGACGAGGCGCAGGCGCGGGCGGATGCGCAAGGCAATCATACCCTCGGTGACGCGCTCGCCGAAGCGGATGCCGGCATCGAAGCCTTCCTCGACGATATCGACCAGCCGGTCCGTGGCGCTGATTTCCAGCTGCAGATTGGGGTTCTTCGACAGCAACGGGCCGATGATATGGCCGACAACGAAGGGTGCGATCGAATTGGCGACGTTGAGGCGCACCTTGCCGAAGGGCGTGTCGCGGAACTGGTTCAGGGCATCGAGCGCCGAGCTGATCTCGCCGAAGGCGGGATCGAGGTGGGATTTCAGGAGCTCGCCGGCCTGGGTCAGCGAGACGCTGCGGGTGGTGCGGTTGAGCAGGCGGATGCCGATCCGTTCCTCGAGATTGAGGACGGCATGGCTGATCGCGGAAGCGGTCACGCCCCGCTCCTCGCCTGCCTTGCGGAAACTGAGATGCCGGGCAACGGCAGCGAAGGCTGCCATTTCGGAGAGATCGGTCGCACGCATTGATGAATCTCACTCAGCATAATTTGGAAAATAACGAATCTTATGCAGGAGCGGCTTTCAGGTCAAATTCCCCTCACCGGCACAGAGAGACCGGCACACAACGAAGAGAGATCTGAAAGGAACGTGTCATGAAAGTCTGGTTCATCACTGGTGCATCGCGCGGTTTTGGCGCGCTGATGACCAAGGAAGCCCTGGCCGCAGGCGATGCCGTCGTTGCCACCGCCCGCAATCCGAAGACCGTCGTCGATGCCATCGGCGAGCATCCCAATCTGCTTGCGACAGCCCTCGATGTCACCGATGAGCGACAGGCGCAGGAAGCCGCAGCAGCAGCCGTCCAGCGCTTCGGCCGCATCGACATTCTGGTCAACAATGCCGGCTACGGGCTGCTCGGCGCCGTCGAGGAGGCCACGGCCGAGGAGATCGAGAAAATCTATGCGACCAATGTCTTCGGGCTGCTGAAGGTCACCCGCGCCGTGCTCCCCCATATGCGCCGCCAGCGCTCGGGCCGCATCCTGAACTTCTCGTCGATCGGCGGCTATGCCGGCTATCCCGGCTGGGGCGTCTATGGCTCGACGAAGTTTGCGGTAGAGGGCCTGTCGGAATCGCTCGCCACCGAAGTCGAGCCGTTCGGCATCAAGGTCACGATCGTCGAGCCCGGCTTCTTCCGCACGGATTTCCTGGCCGACAATTCGCTGTCGATCAGCCCCGCCTCGATCCCCGACTATGTGGGAACGCCGGCCGGCGACATGCGGGACTTTGCGGCCAGCGCCCATCATGCGCAGCCCGGCGATCCCGCAAAGTTTGCGGCCGGCATCGTGACGCTTGTCAATGCCGAGAACCCGCCGCTGCGCATGCCCTTCGGCAGCGATACGGTTGCCAAGCTCGGCGAGAAGAATGCCTTCGTCGAGCAGGAGCTTTCGGCCTGGCGGGCGCTTGCTATCTCGACCGACTTCGCGGCCTGAGGGCAGACCTCATCGCCAAAACGCCGCCCGCGGATTGCGGACGGCGTTTTCATGTCTCAGGCGATGTCGATCACCAGCTTGCCCTTGGCCTGGCGCTCCTCGATCAGGCGGTGTGCTTCGGCGGTTTCTTCAAGCGTGAAGCGGCGGGCATCGAGGCGCGGGACGAGCTTCCCCGCTTCCGCAAGCCTGGTTGCTTCCTGCATGATTTCGCCGTGGTGCTCGCGGCCCTCGCCGGTCAGGAGCGGCAGCAGCGTGAAGACGCCGGAATAGCTCGCAGCCTTGAAGGAGAGCGGCGCCAGCGCATGCGTACCCCAGCCGAGGCTGGTCACCACATGGCCGAAACGCTTGACGGCCTTGAAGGCGGCATCGAGCCCTGCCCCGCCGACCGTGTCATAGACGAGATCGAAGCCCTTGCCGTCGGTATATCTGGCGACATAGTCCTCGACGCTTTCGACAGTGTGGTCGATGGGGGTCGCGCCGAGGCTGCGGATGTAATCGGCCTTCGAGGCGCCATCGGCAGCGTAGACGTCGGCGCCAAATGCCTTGGCGATCTGAACCGCGACATGGCCGACGCCACCGGCTCCGCCAAGGACCAGAACGCTCTGACCTGATTTCACGGCAGCGCGATCGACAAGGCCTTCCCAGGCGGTGATGAAGACCAGCGGCAGGGCTGCCGCCTCGCGCATCGTCAGGTTCGCGGGCTTGATCGCCAGCAGGCGGGCATCGACAGCGGCGAATTCCGCCAGCGAGCCCTGCACGCCGCCGACGCCGCCGGTCATGCCGTAGACCTCGTCGCCGGGGCGAAAGCCGGAAACGCCCTGGCCGACCTCTTCGACGACACCGGCCATGTCGATGCCGAGAATGGCAGGCAGCGGCTGGCGGGCATGTTCTGCGGCACCGGCGCGGATCTTGGTATCGAGCGGGTTGACGCCGCTCGCCTTGATGCGGACGAGGACTTCGCCGGCAGCAGGCTTCGGGCGGGCGATCTCGGCCAGCCGGAACGGTGCATTGTGGTTTTCAAGGATCAGGGCTTTCATCGTGCTCATGTCGGTCACTCCGGTTTCGATGGCCGGATGATCTCCCCAACACGATTGAATGAAAATCAAAGATATCGCATGATCTCCATTCATTATTGAATGAGGCGATCATGGAATGGAGCGATGTCAGGATCTTTCTCGCGATTGCCCGCGAAGGCACGCTCGGCGCTGCCGCCCGAAAGCTCGGGCAGACGCAGCCGACCATGGGGCGGCGGCTGAAGGCGCTGGAGGCGGCGACCGGCCACATGCTGTTCCAGCGAACAGCCGACGGCTTCGTGCTGACCGACGAGGGCAGCATCGTTCTGCAGCATGCATTGCGGATGGAGGAAGAAGCCGTTGCGCTGGAGCGGCAACTGCAAGGCAGCACGCGATCGCTCGAGGGCATGCTGCGGATCTCGTGCTCTGACTGGTTCGGCCTTCACATGCTGACGCCGGTTCTGGCGGAATTCTCGCAGGCACATCCGAAGGTTTCGGTCGAATTGCTCACCGATGCGCGGCTCCTCAACCTCTCACGGCGCGAGGCCGATCTGGTCTTCCGCATCCGGCCGTTCACCGAACCTGAGGTGATCTCACGCAAGCTGATGCATATCGGCTATGGGCTCTACGTTGCGAAAGGCACGCCTCACCCAACGGCGGGAGACGGCAGCGGCTTTACCATCGTCACCATGGACGAGGCCTTTGCCGAAATGCCCGATGTGCATTGGGTGACGCGGACCTTCCCCAACGCGACGATCACCATGCGCAGCAACAATCGCGATGTGCAGGCGGCCCTTTGCGCCCGCGGTGCGGGAATGGCCGTTTTGCCGCGGCCGCTCGGCGATCATTTTCCGGGATTGGAGCGCGTCGACGTGCCCGAAGCGCCGCCGGGGCGCGATACGTTCCTCGGCTATCACCGCGATCTGAAGCGGCTACCGCGGCTGCGGGCATTCATGGATGTGGTGATCAGCCGGCTCACTCCGGCCGGCTGATCGCTGGACAGTGACTTACTGCAGGGTGCGTGTCGGGATCGCCTGCGCGGCAACGCCCGGAGCAGCAGCCGGAACGCCGTTGCCATCGAGGCCGGTCGCCACGACGGAGACCCGGAACTTGCCATCGAGATTGCGGTCGAAGATCGCACCGACGACGATGTCGGCATCGTCCTGAACCTCGTCGCGGATGCGGCTTGCGGCTTCGTCGACTTCGAACAGCGTCATATCGGAGCCGCCGGAGATCGAAATCAGCACGCCCTTGGCGCCCTTCATCGAGATATCGTCGAGCAGCGGGTTGGCGATTGCCGCTTCGGCGGCCTTCATCGCACGGCTCTCACCGGCCGCCTCGCCCGTACCCATCATCGCCCGGCCCATGCCGCGCATGACGGATTTGACGTCGGCGAAGTCGAGGTTGATCAGACCTTCCTTGACGATGAGATCGGTGATGCAGCCGACACCGGCGTAGAGAACGCGGTCGGCGGTCATAAAGGCATCGGCGAAGGTGGTCTTCGCGTCGGCGATGCGGAACAGGTTCTGGTTCGGGATGACGATGACGGTATCGGCGGCCTGACGCAGGGCCTCGATGCCGATCTCGGCCATCTTCATGCGGCGGTTGCCTTCGAAGGTGAAGGGCTTGGTGACGACGCCGACGGTCAGGATGCCGGCCTGGCGCGCGGCGTGAGCGATCACCGGCGCTGCACCCGTTCCGGTGCCGCCGCCCATGCCGGCGGTGACGAAGCACATGTGCGAACCGGCCAGGTGATCCATGATCTCGTCGATCGATTCCTCAGCGGCCGCATGACCGACCTCCGGGAGCGAACCGGCGCCGAGACCTTCGGTGACATGGGCACCGAGCTGGATGCGGCGCGAGGCCTTGGAGGTGGCGAGCACCTGGGCATCGGTATTGGCGGCGATGAAATCGACGCCCTCAAGATTTTCCGCGATCATGTTGTTGATCGCATTGCCGCCGCCGCCGCCGACGCCGATTACCGTAATACGCGGCCGCAGTCCCGAAATGCCGCTCTTGGCGTCCGTCATCCCATTCTCCTTTGATGCAAAGTGTATGCCCCGCCCTCGTTGCGGAACAGCGAATCGAGCGTCAGGTTATGGCTGCAAGAAGGCAGAGGCAGGGCGAAAGAACAAGATGGAGACCATCCGAAATAAAATACGGAACCTTTTCCACTGTCGTGCATTGTGACGGATTCATGTCACCATCTAACGGAGAGGAGAAAAGCTGAAATGCCTAGCATTGCCGCACGCCAGACCGTCGCCCCGCCGCATGATCACGTCCTGACAGTCCAGGAGGCGCTCGAGCCGCTGTTCCTGGCGCTCGAACAGGAAGTCGAGGTCAAGATGGTGGCCGCAGCCCTTCGCGCCGGCTGGTCAGCCGAAGACGCGGTGGCCGCCATCGACGAGCTGCGCCGCAACGAACTCGTCGACCCTCCGGCCACGCATTAATTTGATGGCCCGCGAAAAATTGTCATTCGCCATCGCGCGCGAATGACCTAAGTCTAGCGCGACACTTCATGTTCGCGGAGCCTCCCCATGTCCTTCAAATCGATCTGCGTTTACGGCGCCGGTGCGCTCGGTGGCGCCATTGCGGCAAAGCTTGCCGTCGCCGGTAACGGCGTCACCGTCTCCGCCGTCGCCCGCGGTGCCCATCTCAAGAGCATCCGCGAAAACGGCTTGAAGCTTTACGAAGCCGGCGCCGAAAAGCCGATCAAGGTGGAGATCACCGCGACCGACGATCCCTACAGCCTGCCGAAACAGGACCTGATCATCACCGGTCTCAAGGGTCACCAGCTTGGCGATGCGGCCGAGGGCATTGCTGCGCTCCTGAAGGACGGCACGCGGGTGATGATGATCCTGAATGGCATTCCCTGGTGGTATTTCCACCGCGACAGCCAGAGCCCGCATGCCGAACTGCAGTTCGAAGAGCTCGACCCGGCGGGACGCCTGTGGCGGCTGATCGGACCGGAGCGCGTGATCGGCTGTGTTGCGATGCAGGGCGCCGAAGTCGTCAATCCCGGCGAGATCCAGCTTTCCAACAACGGCCGCTATATCCTCGGCGAGCCCTCGGGCGAGATGAGCGATGATCTCGAAGGCATCAAGGCGCTGCTGACGGCTGCCGGGCTCAACGTCTCGACGACGCCGCGCATCCGCGACGAGATCTGGAACAAGCTGACCGGCAACGCCGCCTTCAATCCGCTCAGCGCGCTGACACGAGCCCTGATGACCGACATCATGGCCGACCCGGCACTCTACGACATGGTCGGCAAGATCATGAACGAGGTGCGCGCCGTCGGCACAGCGCTCGGCGCGAAATTTTCGATCACCATCGAGGAGCGCCTCGAGCAATCCCGCCATATCGGCGCCGTCAGAACATCAATGCTGCAGGATCTTCTGGCCGGCAAAGCGCTGGAGATCGTGCCTCTGAGCGGCATGGTCGTGGCGCTCGGCCGCCTTGCCTCGGTGCCGACGCCCGTATCCGAGACGGTGCTGGCGCTTGTCTCGCAACTCGACATCGAGAACCGCCGCGGCGCCTAGCGCCCGGCCTTTTATGCTTTTCATATATGGCGCGTGACGGCCCGGAATGGATTTCCTACGGCCCGCGGGATTAGCCTTTGCCGGGAATGCAGAGGTAATCCCATGCGAGACGTCATGCCTGCCAATCCGCTTCCGCACCGCCCGCGCCGCGGTGCTACTCCGCGCGTGATGCGCGAACGCCGCACGGCGCAGGTGCTGACGGTATTCGGCATTATCCTCGCCTGCGTCGAGCTCTACGTCATCCTCGGCTGGATGTGAGGCCCCGATGCGACGCAATGTTTGGCCGCGCCTTTCCGGCGCGATCACCCCGCTCGTCACGCCTTTCCGTCACGGCGCCGTCGATATCGCCAGCTTGGAGCGGTTAACCGAATGGCAGATCGCCAGCGGCATCGGCGGCCTGGCGGTCTCGACCGTCACCGGTGAAGGCCCTGCTCTCTCCGATAGGGAGCGCGACCTTGTTCTCTCGACAGTGCTGCTCGCTGCCGATGATCGTGTGCCCGTCATTGCCGCGACGGGTACGAACGGCACGGCGAGCACGATCGCGCTGACCAGACGCGCCGAAGCGCTCGGCGCCAGCGCAGCCCTCGTCACCGTTCCCTATTATTCGAAGCCGGGACAGAAGGGCATTCTGCGGCATTTCAGCGAACTTGCCGCGGCATGCAGCCTGCCCTTGATCATTTCAAGCGATCCCGGCCGCACCGCCTCGCCGTTGCTGCCATCGACCCTCGATGAACTGTCGCAGACCGGCACGATCTTCGGCCTGCTCGATGCCGGCGGCGACATCGGCACACTGGCGCCTTACCGCGACCGGTTCCACCTGTTCACCGGCAACGCGGTGACGGCACCGGCGTTCATCGCCTGCGGCGGAGACGGCATTATCGCACCGGCTGCCAATGTGCTGCCGAAGCTCGTCACCTCGCTGCAGCATGCGTCTGCCTGCGGCAACCTTCCGGGAGCGCTGGTGCTTGCCGACCGCCTTGCGCCGCTTGCCACAGCGATCGGCGATGGCGAGCCTGCCAATATCAAGTTCGCGCTCGGCGCTTTCCCGGGCATCCCCGCTGATGTGCGCCTGCCGCTGGTTCCTGCTGAGCAAACCGTGCAGGAGGCAATCTGTGCGGCTCTGCAGAGCTGCACCTCCCCGGTGCACCATGCGCTATCCCTATGAGATTTTTATAGTTTCAGCCGTGGCCGCGAATGGAACGCCAACCGCACTTACCATAGATTTCCAGTGCTAGCCCGCAGCGCCCAAAGGCAAATGCGGGAAAACTTCGAAAGGACATATCGATGTCACGACTTTCTTCCGGCGCGTCCGCCGATCCGCTTCAACGCAACAACGCGCCCGCCCGCTTCACCATCGGCAGGAACAGGCGCGGACAGTGGATCGTTGCCGACCGCGACGGACTGGTCGGCGGCCTCTTCATCAACGAGGCCGCCGCCCTGCATTTCGCCGCTGCGGAGTGCAATCACAACCCGGCCGATATCTGCCGCGCGGTAGACGGAACGCTGATGGAATTCGGCGTCTCCGACGGCAGCGGCATGCGGCTGCACTAGGCGCCTACAGGCTCCCGTTGTGCCAAACCGGGAGCCTTCGCCGCCAGGCTGCCAAACCTTTCCTTAACCGCGCAGCCTTAAGATCACCGGTCAAATAGCAGCCAGTTTTCGGGACCGATGAGCAAGCCGAACTTCCGCTTCAAGCACTACGACCTTCATGAGCAGCGCGCCGGCACCATCGTCGAAGTGGCGCTCAATGCGGTGAACAACGTTCGCCTGATGACGGCACCGCAGTTCCAGCGCTTCACTGAGGTTCTCGATTTCAAATATATCGGCGGCGTCGCCAAGAAATCGCCGGTCAAGCTGGTGATCCCGGAAGGCGGCCACTGGCACCTGATCGTCGATATGGAAGGCCATCACGGACTGGCGGAATCCGCCGTCAAGGTGATCGCGGCACCGGGCGCCCAGAAGAAGGCCTCCTGAGATCGCCTAAGGCGATATCAGCGCGGATTGCGCTCTTTCCTGAGCTTTGACCACCATTCAAGCCGCTTGCGGATCTCGCGCTCGAAACCGCGCTCCGGCGGATCGTAGAAGGTCTTGCGACCCATCTTTTCCGGGAAATAATCCTGGCCTGAAAAGGCATCGGGCTCGTCGTGATCGTAACGATAGCCCTCGTTATAGCCTTCATCCTTCATCAGCTTGGTCGGCGCATTGAGGATGTGCTTGGGCGGCAGCAGCGAGCCGTTCTGCTTGGCCGCCATGGTCGCCGCCTTGAAGGCGGTGTAGACGGCGTTGGATTTCGGCGCCGTCGCCAGATAGACGCAGGCCTGCGCCAGCGCCAGCTCGCCTTCGGGTGAGCCGAGATAGTCGTAAGCGTCCTTGGCGGCGTTGCAGATGACGAGCGCCTGCGGGTCGGCAAGGCCGATATCCTCGACGGCCATCCGCACCAGACGGCGGCCGAGATAGAGCGGGTCTTCTCCGGCATCGAACATGCGCGCCAGATAGTAGAGCGCCGCATCCGGATCCGAACCGCGGACCGATTTGTGAAGCGCCGAAATCAGATTGTAGTGACCGTCCTGCGCCTTGTCGTAGACAGGGGCCCGGCGTTGAACGATGCGCGTCAGGCCCTCGGTGTCGAAAATTTCTCCGGGGCGCGCGGCGCGCCAGACCTCCTCGGCGAGCGTCAGCACGGCGCGGCCATCGCCATCGGCCATGCGCAGCAGGCTGGCGCGGGCGTCCTCGGTCAACGGCAATGGCTTCTGCTCGACCTCTTCGGCGCGCTTGAGCAGTTCGCTCAGGCTCTCCTCGTCATGCGACTTGAAGGTCAGCACCCGGGCGCGCGACAGAAGAGCGGCGTTGAGCTCGAAGGACGGGTTTTCGGTGGTGGCGCCGACGAGGATGACGGTGCCGTCTTCCATCACCGGCAGGAAGCTATCCTGCTGGGCGCGGTTGAAGCGATGGATCTCGTCGACGAAGAGCAGCGTCTGGCGGCCATCCATACGGCGCAGCCGCGCGGCCTCGAAGACCTTCTTCAGATCGGCGACGCCCGAGAAGATCGCGGAGATCTGCTCGAAGGCGAGGCCTGCCTCGCCCGAAAGCAGGCGCGCCACCGTCGTCTTGCCGGTTCCGGGCGGTCCCCAGAAGATCATCGAACCGAGCGATCCGCTCTCGATCATCCGCCGGAGAACACCATCCTCGCCGGTCAGGTGGCCCTGCCCCGCGACTTCCGACAGCGTCTGTGGCCTCAACCGATCGGCAAGAGGCCGCCGGCTGGCGACCTCATCTGGAATGCGCGGTGCGAAGAGATCATCACTCATCGGAAGAACTGCCTGATCCTCTGGCCGTCGCGCTCGATTTCGACGCGCCAGAGACCGGCATCGTCCGAGGCGATCTGCGACAGCTGCTCGGTGGTCTGCACCGGCGTTCCGTTGATCGCGACGATGATATCCTTCGGTTCGAAGCCGAGGCGCGCGGCCGGCGAGTCATCCTTGACCTCAGCAACGACGACGCCGGTCGATTCCGTCGGCATGCGCAGCTCGTCGGCAACGCGCGGCGAGAGGTTTTCGACGACAGTGCCGGTGAAGGGCGTGCGGCCGCCGATGGTGCGCTGGTCGCGCGGCGAGGTTTCGGGGGCGCGATCGAGCTTCAGCGCAACCTGCTGTTCGCCGCCATTCTCGACGACGCCGAGCTTGACCGTATTGCCGAGGCCGGCCGTCGTCAGACGATAGAGGAGCGCATCCGGATGCTCGACCGGGATGCCGTTGACCGAGGTGACGATCTCGCCGGCCTTCAGGCCAGCCTTCTGCGCCGGGCTACCGTCGGTCACCTTGACGATCAGTGCGCCGCGGGCCTTGTCGAGGCCGAGCGCCTCCGCAACCTCCGAGGTCACCGCATCGAAGGTGGCGCCGACATAGGGACGCTCGAAGGACTTCACGCCGGCATCGGCCGATGTCAGGAACACTTTGACGAGATTGGCAGGGATCGCAAAGCCGATACCGTTCGAGCCGCCGCCGCGGGAGAAGATCGCCGTGTTGATGCCGATCAGCTCGCCCTTCATGTTCATCAGCGCGCCGCCCGAATTGCCGGGGTTGATCGAGGCATCGGTCTGGATGAAGAAGCCGAACTCGTTCTTGACCACCTGGTTGCGGGCGAGCGCGGAAACGATGCCCGAGGTCACCGTCTGGCCGACGCCGAAGGGGTTACCGATGGCGAGAACGAGATCGCCGACCTCGACGGCATCTGAATTGCCGATCGGCAGCGTCGGAAAATTCGCCTTGGTATCGATCTTCAGCACTGCGAGATCGAGGCGATCGTCACGCAGCACGACCTTGCACGGGAACTCGCGGCCATCGGAGAGCGCCACCTTGATATCGTCGGCGCCTTCGATGACGTGGTTGTTGGTGACCACGGTGCCGTTCGCCTCAACAATGACGCCGGAGCCGAGCGACGACTGCTTCTCCGACCGGTTCGGCATCTGCTGGCCGAAGAACTGCTCGAAGAAGGGATCGCCGGCAAAGGGCGACTGCCGCTGCACGGTCTTTTCGGCATAGACGTTCACAACCGCGCCCGAGGTCTGCTTGACCAGCGGGGCGAAGGACAGCTGCATTTGCATCTGGCTCTGCGGTACGGTTTTCGCGTCCTCGGCATGCGCGCCAAGCGGCAGGAGAACCGCGAGCGCAAAAAGCGGAACAAACGAACGTTTCAACAGGCCTTGCATTGGAATCCCTTCTGAAATGCTTCCGGATCAGTGTTGTAGCGCCGGACGCTAGAAAGGAAAGAGGGCGGAAGCATGGAAGCTTCCGCCCGCCTGATGATGCTTCCGGCCTGCGAGTTTGTTTCAGCAAAGCCGGATATGGAATTGATCGGCAAGGCAAAAGACCTCACCTGGTCACCGCTGTGTGAGAGCCGCCTCGAAGAGAGATGCTAGAAGGCAACCTCGAGGTTCTGGCGGTCCTGGGCGATGACCCGGCAAGTGGTCTCGAAGCCCTCGCCCTTGATCGCCAGAATGAATTCCGGCGGGATCCCGGCGGAGTTCGAAACCGAGAGGCCGGCGCTATCGGCGCCGAGCGACTTGATGGTGCAGTCGATGGTCGAGCGGCGGTCGTTGAACAGGATAGAGCCTGCCTTCAGGACGCGGCGGCGGGCGCCTGCCGAACCTTCGGACCGGATGGAGCTCCACGATACGCAGCGATCGCGCCCGCTGTTCTTGGCGTGGTACATCGCGGCATCGGCCTGGGCGAGCAACGTTTCTATATCCTTGGTGATGATCGACATGGAGGAGATGCCGAAGCTCGCGGTTACCGTCAGCGAGCCAAAGTCGCCCTGGATCGGCTGGGCCGAGATTGCCGCCCGCATCTTTTCGGCCACGGCTGCGGCACCCTCGCGGTCGATATGCGGCAGCACGATGCAGAATTCCTCGCCGCCGAGGCGACCGAACAGATCGCCGGCCCGGAGATTGGCCTTGCAGGTCGCGGCCACCGCGCGCAGCACCTGATCACCCGCGGCATGGCCATGGGTATCGTTGACACTCTTGAAGCGGTCGATATCCAGCACGATAGTGGAGAGATTGTGCTGATGGCGGATCGCCAGCGAGATCAGCTGGTCGGCTTCCTGCTTGAAGGCGCGCCGGGTCAAGGCTTCCGTCAGGCTGTCGGTCGCCGCTGATTGCAGGAGTTCGATACGGTCCATCGCCGCACCGGCAAGCTCTTGCAGGATCGCGAGATCGCGCGCGCCGAAGGATCGCGCCATCCGGTCGATGGCGCAGACCGTACCGATGATATGCCCGGCCTTGGTCGTCAGCGGCACGCCGGCATAGAAGCGGATATGGCTGTCGCCGGTGACTGCCGGATGCTGCGCGAAGCGTGGATCCTTGGTGGCATCCTGGACGATGACGGGCTCTTCGTAATCGACGACATAACGGCAGAACGTATCTTCCCGCGGCACTTCATCGGCGGTGAGGCCGGAGCAGGCCTGATACCATTGCCGATGCGCATCGATGAGCGAGACGAGGCCGATATCGATCGCAAAGATCTGCTTGATCAGCCGGACGATGCGATCGAAGCCCTCGTCTCTCGGCGCGTCGAGAAGATCGAGCTGCTCCAGCGCCGCAAGACGCTCCATTTCCCGCTTCCGTGCGTCTGCGGAAGACTTACCGAATGCACGTGCAACGACCATTGCCGCATTGCTCCTCAACCGACCGATATAGCGATGCATCCCATATATTGGTGAACAAATCGGATATATTGCATTTAGCGAATCCTTCATATTCCGATCGAGGCATCGCTGAAGGCAACGCCCACCTGCGATCTTGATTCAGGAAATGCGCATATGGAATTGATCGGAAAGGCAAAAGCCTGGGCGAAGTCACTGAAGCGTGACGTCACGGCGCTGTGGCTCGCGGCCCGCGATCCCAGGGTGCCATGGTATGCGAAGGCGGTCGCCGCGGCCGTCGCCGCCTATGCACTGTCGCCCGTCGACCTCATTCCGGACTTCATCCCGGTGCTCGGCTATCTCGACGATCTGATTATCGTACCGCTCGGCATCATGCTGGCGATCAGGCTCATCCCGCAGCCAGTCATGGCGGAGCTGCGCCAGCGGGCTGCAGAGCGCACGGGGCGGCCTGTCAGCCGGGCCGGATTGATTTTCATCCTTGCCGTATGGGCCTGCTGCATCATCTTTCTGGTCCGGGCGTTCCTATAAGCGCCTGCCAGGAAACAGGATCATAGCCCGCATGAAAGCAGCCATCGCCGCCCTCGCCTTCTCGACCGTCTCATTGCTCGCCCCCCTCGCACATGCCGCGAGCTTCGACTGCGATGCCAAGGAGCTGAAGCCCGACGAAAAGGCGATCTGCGACAACCGGGCACTCAACGACGCCGACGTGAAGATGGTCACCACCTTCGACCTGCTCTCCGGCCTGCTCGCCATGGGCACGCGCGGCACCCTGCAGGACGAACAGACGGCCTGGCTTAAGAAACGACAGGATTGCCAGGCGGACGCCGCCTGCATCAAGGCGGCCTATGACGAGCGGATGAAGCAGCTCGACGAGACGTATAAGAATATCAATCGGCCGCTTTAGCGTTTAGCCGCCAAGTTGAGCTCGGATTGCCGATATCACCACCGCAAGCGCGGCATCCGGTAGCCGTCCGATCCGGTCGATCTGCGATGTCTCGACGGTGGCGATCTTCGCCGGTCGAACGACCGAAGGCGCCGGCAGGCCTGCCGTCTGATGATCAGGGATCGCAACATCTCCGAGCCATGGCCGATTTTCGGCCGAGGTTATCATGACGGCCCAGACGAGAGCATCATTCTCGCCGAGCGAACCGGCGGAAACAACGAGCGCCGGACGCCGCTGGCGCGTATCGCGATCGGTATAGGGAAAGGGCACCCGTATGATGTCACCCTGCTCAAAGGTCGGCATAGGCTTTCCGATCGGCTTCGCTATCCCATTCCGAGAAGGTCGCAAAAGGATCGTCGGACATCGGTTCGGCAGCCCGCGATATCACCACGCGATTGTCAGCCTCCAGCGTATAGACGATGGAATCCCCTTCCTTCAGGTGCAACGCGGAGCGCACGGCCTGCGGGATCGTCGTTTGAGCCTTGCTGGTCATCTTGCTTGTGATCATCATTCACCTCGGAATGGAATGTAAGGAAATTCCTTACCGATGACAACGGCGGATAAGCAAACCGTGCCGAGACCCGGAACCTCTGAAAACGAAAAGACCCGCTGCCTAGGAGACAGCCGGTCTTCTGATCAGATCGAAGCTTTTCAGCTTATTCCGGCAGGATCCGGACTGCGCCGCGATCGGCACTGGTGGCGAAGGCCGCGTAGGCCTTTAGTGCCGTCGTGACGTTGCGCTTGCGGACTTCGGCCGGGCGCCAGCCCTTGGCTTCCTGTTCGGCGCGGCGTGTCGCCAATTCGGCGTCGCTGACACGCAGGCTAATGGTGCGGTTCGGGATGTCGATGTCGATCATGTCGCCCGGCTGGACGAGGCCGATCGTGCCGCCGTTTGCGGCTTCCGGCGAAGCGTGGCCGATTGACAGACCCGAGGTACCGCCCGAGAAGCGGCCGTCGGTGATCAGGGCGCAGGCCTTGCCGAGGCCCTTCGACTTCAGATAGCTGGTCGGATAGAGCATTTCCTGCATGCCCGGGCCGCCCTTGGGGCCTTCGTAGCGGATGACGACAACATCGCCGGCGACGACTTCGTTGCCGAGAATGGCCTTCACGGCGGCGTCCTGGCTCTCATAGACCTTGGCCGGACCGGAGAATTTCAGGATCGATTCATCGACGCCTGCGGTCTTAACGATGCAGCCGTCGAGCGCCAGATTGCCCTTGAGAACAGCGAGACCGCCATCCTTCGAGAACGGATGCTGGGCATCGCGGATGACGCCGTTTTCGCGGTCGAGATCGAGCTCGTCCCAGCGGGCGCTCTGGCTGAAGGCAACCTGTGTCGGTACGCCGCCGGGCGCTGCGCTGAAGAGCTTCAGGGCGACGGGATTGTCCGTGACCGAGATATCCCACTGCGCCAGTGCGTCGCCAAGCGTCGGCGAATGGACGGTCGGCAGGCCGGCATTGATCAGCCCGGCGCGGTTCAACTCCCCGAGGATCGCCATGATGCCGCCTGCACGGTGGACATCTTCCATATGGACGTCGGACTTCGCCGGTGCGACCTTCGACAGGCACGGGACACGGCGCGACAGGCGGTCGATGTCTTCCATGGTGAAGTCGATTTCGCCCTCGTGGGCGGCTGCCAGAATGTGAAGAACGGTATTGGTCGATCCACCCATGGCGATATCGAGCGCCATGGCATTTTCGAAGGCGCCCTTGCTGGCGATGGTGCGCGGCAGTGCCGTTGCATCGTCCTGCTCGTAATAGCGCTTGGCGAGTGCCACGACGCGGCGGCCGGCCTCGAGGAAGAGTTCCTTGCGGTCGGAATGCGTGGCGAGCGTCGAGCCGTTGCCGGGCAGCGACAGGCCGAGCGCCTCGGTCAGGCAATTCATCGAGTTGGCGGTGAACATGCCGGAGCATGAACCGCAGGTCGGACAGGCCGAGCGCTCGATGACCTTGACGTCTTCGTCCGAAACCTTGTCGTCGGCAGCCGCAACCATGGCATCGACGAGGTCGAGGGCGTGGGTCTTGCCGTTGAGCACGACCTTGCCGGCCTCCATCGGACCGCCGGAGACGAAGATCGTCGGGATATTGAGGCGCAGCGACGCCATCAGCATGCCGGGGGTGATCTTGTCGCAGTTGGAGATGCAGACCATGGCGTCGGCGCAATGAGCGTTGACCATGTATTCGACGCTGTCGGCGATCAATTCGCGCGACGGCAGCGAATAGAGCATGCCGTCATGGCCCATGGCGATGCCGTCGTCGACGGCGATTGTATTGAATTCCTTGGCGACGCCGCCGGCCGCTTCGATTTCGCGGGCGACGAGCTGGCCGAGATCCTTCAGGTGGACGTGGCCGGGCACGAACTGCGTGAACGAGTTCACCACCGCAATGATCGGCTTGCCGAAATCGCTGTCCTTCATGCCCGTGGCGCGCCAAAGGCCGCGCGCACCCGCCATGTTGCGGCCGTGGGTCGTGGTTCTCGAACGATAGGCTGGCATCGGTGTCTTCCTCAAAGTGCCGGATTTATCTGCGATATAGGGCGGCGAAGCTGTTTGCTGGCCGGCGATCGCCGTATTTTTGAATTGTCCTAATCCAATCGGCAGGGGCTGTCACTACCGGCAAGGGCAAATCCGGTACGGCGCGCGCGGCGTCCATCGGGCATATACGGAGCGGAGGAGCCTTTTGTTACAGGCTATTCCTTCACATCCGAACACAAAAAATTGGCTTTCCGTCAGGCCGGTTCAAGGCCTAGACACTAATCTGAAAACGCCGATCATGCGTTTAAAGAGATATTTGGGCCGCCCCCAGCCCAGGAGGTTTGAAATGCCGACCTACCGCCCCCCGAAGATCCGCTCGTCGGAGATCACGCCGCATCAGGTCTATCTGCGCCGCCGCGAATTTCTCGGCGCTGCAACGCTTGGCGCCATGGCGCTCTACGGCGCCGGAAAGGCGAGCGCTGCCGCCCTCAACGCCGTCGACAGCAAATATACCGTCGACGAGAAGACGACGCCGCTGAAGGACGTCACCACCTACAACAATTTCTACGAGTTCGGCCTCGACAAGGGTGACCCAGCAGCGCTTTCGGGCGACTTCAAGCCCCTGCCCTGGACCATCAAGGTCGACGGCATGGTCAACAAGCCGGGCACTTTCGATCTCGATGCGCTAATGAAAGAATTCCCGGTCGAGAGCCGCACCTACCGGATGCGCTGCGTCGAGGCGTGGTCGATGGTCATCCCCTGGGATGGCTTTCCGCTGGCAGCACTATTGAACAAGGTCGAGCCGCAGGGAAGCGCCAAGTACGTGGCCTTCGAGACGGTCGTCCGCCCGGAAGAAATGCCGGGCCAGAAGGGCATCTTCCAGTCGCTGGAATGGCCCTATGTCGAGGGCCTGCGCCTCGATGAGGCCATGCATCCGCTGACGCTGCTTGCCGTCGGTCTCTACGGCCAGACGCTGCCGAACCAGAACGGCGCGCCGATCCGCCTCGTCGTGCCGTGGAAATATGGCTTCAAGGGCATCAAGTCGATCGTCCGCATCTCGCTGACCGACAAGGAGCCGAAGAACACCTGGCAGGTCACCAATCCGCAGGAATACGGCTTCTATGCCAATGTGAACCCGGCAGTCGACCATCCGCGTTGGAGCCAGGCCACCGAACGCCGGATCGGCGAAAGCGGCTTCTTCGGCGCCAGCCGTCACCCGACGCTGCCCTTCAACGGCTATGCCGATGACGTGGCGAGCCTCTATTCCGGCATGGATCTCAGGGCGAATTTCTGATGGCGGGTTTCTCGTTCAGCCTGCCGAAGCGCTGGCAGCCGGCTTCGGTCTGGGCACTTTATGCCGTCGGCCTGCTGCCGGCGGCCTGGACCTTCTATCTTGGCGCCACCGACGAGCTCGGCGCCGATCCGGTCAAGACCTTCGAGCTGTTTCTCGGCCTCTGGACCATCCGCTTCCTGATCCTGACACTCGCCGTCTCGCCTGCCCGCGATCTGCTGGGCTGGAACTACCTGCGCTATCGCCGGGCGTTCGGCCTGCTGACCTTCTATTACGCACTGATGCATTTCACCGTTTACATGGTGCTCGATCAGGCGATGGACCTTTCCGCCGTCATCGACGACGTCCTGAAGCGGCCCTTCATCATGTTCGGCATGGCAGGCCTCGCCCTGCTCGTCCCGCTCGCCGTCACATCGAACAATTTCTCGATCCGCAAGATGGGCATGAAATGGATCTGGCTGCACAAGCTGATCTACATCATCGCCGCCGCCGGTGCCCTGCATTTCGCGCTGTCGACGAAGATCCTCGACCTTGAGCAATATATCTATGTCGGCCTGATCATCCTAATGATCCTCTACCGTTCCTGGCGCCCGATCGCGAAAAGCCGCAAGCGGGCGGCGCAGGGGCGCCAGCGCGGGCGGGCTGCGGCGACGGTCTCCTAGCGGGCGGCCTGCGACAGCTTCGCATCGATGAAGCAAGCCACCGCTATGCCGAGCGTGTAGGAGACGATGTTCCAGATCGAGAAGATGCGGCCGATCAACAGCGCTCCTGTCAGCGTCAACCTGAAGGCGTCGAGCCAGGGCGTGTGATAAAGCCGGAAGAGCTCGACCGCGGCCGAAAGAACGACGGCGAGAACTGCAAGGTTCAGGGACCGGACGCGCGGAGCGAACAGCAGGCTCAGGATGAGAAACACCATCCCGCCCCAGAGGGCCGCTGCGCCATAATTGACGATGATAAACGGCAAGCCGAAGGGATAGCCGAACCGGCGCAATAACAGTCCCGCCGCGATGACCAAAAGCGTAGCGACGGCATATCCTGCCCTCGAGCCGAGACCATTTTTGAACATCACAGGCTCGGTCACAATCTTAGCCACTTCCTCGATACTAGCTGCAGGTCGATCCGGCGGTTTGGTTCGAGTCCGTCCGGATCAGCTTGCCCACTCCTGCTCCCCCGGTCCTCCGATGTCAAAGCCTCTTGCTCTCCGCATGCTCCTGCCGGCTCTCGACGAGCACCTGACCGCCATACCCGAGGCGCAGGGATTGCGAGGCATCAGACGCTTCGCCGTCGAATTCCTCTATTTCGGGATCAAGGAGGCGCGGGCTTCGCTGTTTGCGGGGTTGTTCTTTCTCGCGGTCTTTGCCGTCCCCCGCGCCGGTCTATTCGGTCTCGCGCGCTATGACCTGCTCTTGGTGATCGCTATGGCGATCCAGGCCGCGATGGTGCTCGCCAAGCTCGAGACGCTGGATGAACTGAAGGCGATCACGCTGTTTCACCTGATCGGCTTTGCTCTCGAGGTCTTCAAGACCTCCAGCAGCATCCAGTCCTGGTCCTATCCCGATTTCGGCTATACCAAGCTCTTCGGCGTGCCGCTGTTTTCAGGCTTCATGTATGCAGCGATCGGCAGCTACGTGATCCAGGCCTGGCGCGTGCTGGACCTCCGAGTGCGCCACCACCCGCCTTACTGGATGGCGACGCTGGCCGCCACAGCGATCTATGCGAATTTCTACACCCACCATTATATCGGCGACTATCGCTGGTATATCGCGGCCTGCACCCTTGGCCTCTATGCCCGCACGACCGTCATCTTCCGGCCCTATGACCGCGACAGGCGCATGCCGCTGCTCATCGCCTTCGTGCTGATCGGTTTCTTCATCTGGCTTGCCGAAAACGTCCACAGCTTCCTCGGCCTCTGGCAATATCCGAACCAGATCGGCGGCTGGTCTGTCGTCCATATCGGCATCTGGAGCTCGTGGTCACTGGTCGTGGTGATGACCTTCACGATCGTCGCCAATCTCAAGCACATCAAGGAACGCATTCACGTGCCCGAGTGAGAAGTGCTCACCACCACAAACGAAAACAGCCGGGCTTTGCAGCCCGGCTGTTTTGCTTCCGGAGAACCGGAAAGAATTAAGCAGCTTCGGCCGCAGCGGCTTCGGCTTCGACGCGGGCCTTGTCGGCTGCGCCCTTGGCATTGACGTCGCGGTCAACGAACTCGACGACTGCGAGAGCAGCGTTGTCGCCCTGGCGGAAGCCAGCCTTCATGATACGCAGGTAGCCGCCGTTGCGGGTTGCGTAGCGCGAAGCGATGGCGTCGAAGAGCTTGGCAACGACAGCGGCGTCGCGGATCTGCGAGATCGCCTGACGGCGAGCGTGCAGGTCGCCGCGCTTGCCGAGGGTGACGAGCTTTTCAACGATCGGACGGATTTCCTTTGCCTTCGGCAGAGTGGTCACGATCTGCTCATGGGTGATGAGCGAAGCCGCCATGTTGGCAAACATTGCCTTGCGGTGGCTGGCAGTTCTGTTCAGCTTGCGGCCGGCTTTTGCGTGGCGCATTGCTATTCTCCTTTGATGCAGGGCTCTTCGCTTCTAGCGGGCCTGCCGTTTCCTGGCACATACAGGCGATCTGCCTGCTGTTTGACTGGGAAAGGCAGCCTCAGAGCCTGCCTTTTTGGTTCTTAATACTGGTCTTCGTAACGCTTGGCGAGATCTTCGATGTTCTCGGGCGGCCATGCCGGCACTTCCATGCCGAGGTGCAGGCCCATGGAAGCGAGAACTTCCTTGATTTCGTTCAGCGACTTGCGACCAAAGTTCGGGGTGCGGAGCATTTCTGCTTCGGTCTTCTGAATGAGGTCGCCGATGTAGACGATGTTGTCGTTCTTCAGGCAGTTTGCCGAGCGAACAGACAGTTCGAGTTCGTCTACCTTCTTCAGGAGCGCCGGGTTGAAAGCCAGTTCGGTGACGGCTTCTTCCTCGGTTTCCTTCTGCGGCTCGTCGAAGTTGACGAACACGCCAAGCTGATCCTGGAGGATACGAGCCGCGAAAGCGACGGCATCTTCACCGGAGATCGAGCCATCGGTCTCGATGGTCATGTTCAGCTTGTCGTAGTCGAGAACCTGTCCTTCGCGGGTATTTTCAACCTTGTAGGACACCTTCTTGACCGGCGAATACAGGCTGTCGACCGGGATGAGACCGATCGGAGCATCTTCCGCACGATTGCGCTCGGCCGGAACGTAGCCCTTGCCGTTGTTGACGGTGAATTCCATACGGATTTCGGCGCCCTCGTCGAGCGTGCAGATCACATGCTCGGGGTTGAGGATTTCGATATCGCCGACCGTCTGGATGTCGCCAGCCGTTACAACGCCCGGGCCCTGCTTACGCACGACCATGCGCTTTGCGTCGTCGCCATCCATCTTGATGGCGATTTCCTTGATGTTGAGCACGATGTCCGTAACGTCTTCGCGGACGCCCGGGATCGAGGAGAATTCATGCAGCACGCCATCGATCTGCACGGCCGTAACAGCGGCACCGCGCAGCGACGACAGCAGAACGCGGCGAAGCGCGTTGCCGAGGGTGAGGCCGAAACCGCGCTCCAGCGGCTCTGCTACGAGCGTCGCCTTGGTGCGCGAGCTCGAAGAGAACTCGACCTTGTTCGGCTTGATCAATTCCTGCCAGTTCTTCTGAATCATGTCTTTGCCTTCCGTTCGTTACCACCATCCAATCGTGGTAACCGAGCTTGAGAAACACCGGGAGCGCGCTAGCGCTCACCGGTGTTGTGAGTGGCGATGATCAGACGCGGCGCTTCTTGCGCGGGCGGCAGCCATTGTGCGGGATCGGCGTCACATCGCGGATGGACGTGATCATGAAACCAGCAGCCTGGAGCGCGCGCAGAGCGGATTCACGGCCGGAGCCCGGGCCGCAAACTTCGACTTCCAGCGACTTCATGCCATGTTCCTGAGCCTTCTTGGCGCAGTCTTCAGCAGCGATCTGGGCAGCGAACGGGGTCGACTTGCGCGAACCCTTGAAGCCCTTGGCACCAGCGGACGACCAGGCAATAGCGTTGCCCTGTGCGTCGGTGATGGTGATCATCGTGTTGTTGAAGGTCGAGTTGACGTGCGCCACGCCCGACGAGATGTTTTTACGTTCGCGACGGCGAACGCGTACGGCTTCCTTGGCCATTCTTATCCCTTTCTTGGATATCGTCACCGCCGTAATACCAGCGGCTCCACCGGAGCGATGCCTTGAGGCAACGCTCCAAACTCAAAAGAGGCCGGCGGACCGCCAGCCTCCCCTTCCCGGTTTCCCGGAAATTACTTCTTCTTACCAGCGATCGCCTTTGCCGGGCCCTTGCGGGTGCGGGCATTGGTGTGCGTGCGCTGACCGCGAACCGGCAGGCCGCGGCGATGACGCAGGCCGCGGTAGCAGCCGAGGTCCATAAGGCGCTTGATGTTCATCGCGGTGTCGCGACGAAGATCACCTTCGACCTGGTAATCGCGGTCGATGGTTTCGCGGATCTGGAGCACTTCGGAGTCCGTCAGCTGATGGACGCGCTTGTCAGCCGGAAGACCGACCTTCTCCATGATTTCCTGTGCGAATTTCGGACCGATCCCGTGAATGTAGGTCAGCGCGATAACAACGCGCTTTGCAGTCGGGATGTTGACGCCAGCGATACGTGCCACGCCTGTTCTCCTTGCATTCCTGTTGCCATCCGGCAAGAGGGCTTCGTTATGCCGCCCTCAAGGGGCCGCTCGTTCATATTGGGGTTCGTAACATGTCAAAACGACCGAACCCGGACTTCGTAGGAAATCCGCGCCGATCGCATCAAATGTCGCGAGTTGGCGCGGTGTTTAACGGAATCAGTGCTGAAACGCAACCGCTTCCGCCAAGTTTATTTTCGAGGCACTAGAGCTTCGAAAGAATGGCGTCGATCTCCGTCGTGACATGATCGATGTCGGCCATTCCATCGACCACCTTCAGCTTACCCTTGGCATGGTAATAACCGATCAGTGGCGAGGTTTCCTTGTAGTAAGCGGCCAGACGGGTCACCACGGTCTCGCGGTTATCGTCGGGGCGGCGCTTGAAGTGGGTCGAACCGCAGCGGTCGCAGACCCCTTCCACCTTCGGCTTGACGTTGGTGTCGTGATAGCCGGCGCCGCAGTTGGCGCAGGTGTAACGGCCGGAGACGCGATCAGCGAGAATCTTGTCGTCGACTTCGATCTCGATGACGGCCGAAAGCTCTATGCCCTTGCCCTTCAGCATCACCTCGGTGGCATCCGCCTGCACGAGCGTGCGCGGGAAACCGTCGAGAATGAAGCCATTGGCGCAATCCGGGGCATCGAGACGCTCGGAGACGATGGCATTGACGATCTCGTCAGAAACAAGCTTGCCGGCGTCCATGACGGCCTTTGCCCGCTTGCCCACCTCCGTGCCGGCCTGAACGGCTGCACGGAGCATGTCACCGGTGGAGAGCTGCGGAATGCCGTGCTTCTCCACGATCCGCTGGGCCTGGGTCCCCTTACCCGCGCCCGGCGGCCCCAAAAGTATGAGTCTCATCGCCCCCTCTTTCCTCCACGCAACTTCGATTTCTTGATCAGACCTTCGTACTGCTGTGCAATCAGGTGACCCTGAATCTGCGCAACCGTATCAAGAGTTACGCTAACCACGATCAAAAGCGAAGTCCCACCAAGGGATAATGGGATGCCGGTTTGCGACACCAGGATCTCAGGCAGGATGCAGACGAACACGAGGTAGATTGCGCCGATGACCGTGATTCGGGTCAGGACGTAATCGATATATTCGGCGGTACGCTCACCCGGACGGATGCCCGGAATGAAGCCGCCATGCTTCTTGAGATTGTCGGCCGTGTCCTTCGGATTGAAGACGATAGCCGTATAGAAGAAGGCGAAGAATGCGATAAGTGCGCCGTAGAGCAGCATGTAGAGCGGCTGGCCGTGGCCGAGCGCTGCGACGATCGAGGTTGCCCAGGACGGCAGAGCGGTCGTGTTGGCAAAGCCTGCAACGGTTGCCGGCAAGAGCAGCAGCGACGACGAGAAGATCGCCGGGATGACGCCCGAAGTGTTGAGCTTCAGCGGCAGGTGCGACGTATCGCCCTGGAACATCCGGTTGCCGACCTGACGCTTCGGATACTGGATCAGAAGGCGGCGCTGGGCACGTTCGACGAAGACGATGATGGCGATGACGGCGATCGCGATGACGATGACTGCGAGAATCAGCGTCGTCGACAGAGCGCCGGTACGGCCGAGCTCGAGGGTGCCGGCAAGCGCGCTCGGAAGACCGGCGGCGATACCTGCGAAGATGATCAGCGAGATGCCGTTGCCGATGCCGCGCGAGGTGATCTGCTCACCGAGCCACATCAGGAACATCGTGCCGCCGAGCAGCGTGATGACGGTGGAAATCTTGAAGAACCAGCCCGGATCGACCACGAGGCCGTTGCCGCTTTCGAGGCCGACCGCGATGCCATAGGCCTGCAGCGTGCCGAGCAGCACCGTGCCATAGCGGGTGTACTGGTTGATGATCTTACGGCCCTGCTCGCCTTCCTTCTTCAGGTTTTCGAGCGCCGGGACGACCGAGGTCATCAGCTGCACGATAATCGAAGCGGAGATGTAGGGCATGATGCCGAGCGCGAAGATCGCCATGCGCTGTACGGCGCCGCCCGAGAACATGTTGAAGAGGCCGAGAATGCCGCCTGCCTGGCCGCGGAAGGCCTGGGCATAAGCTTCGGGGTTCAGACCCGGAAGCGGAATGTGCGTACCAAGCCGGTAGACGAGGAGAGCTGCCAGTGTGAACCACAGGCGCTTCTTGAGATCCTCGGCTTTGGCGAAGGTCGAAAAATTGAGGTTGGAAGCCAACTGTTCCGCTGCAGAAGCCATGCGATTCTCCGCGCTACCTCTTCCGGCGCTTCGCGAATTGGGCCGGATCCGGAAAAGGCTGTCTATTATTTAAAGCCGGGCTTCGGACGGATTGCTGGCGCAATCGATGCCTCACCCTTGATTTCGTCGAAACCTGACCGTTGCGGGGTGCAACGTTTCAGGTTTTGTGAGGCCCACATATGGGAGCAAAATCGCCCGGTGTGAAGCACCCCGGGCGACATATCATAAGATTATTATTCTGCCGCTGCGGCAGAAAGAAGCGTGATGGAACCGCCAGCCTTTTCGATCTTCTCGACGGCAGACTTGGAAGCGCCTGCAACTTCGAGCTTGATCTTGGCCTTGAGTTCGCCGCCGGAGAGGACGCGAACGCCATCCTTGGTGCGGCGGATAACGCCAGCAGCCTTCAGGGCAGCTGCATCGACGGTCTGCTTGGCATCGAGCTTGCCGGCATCGACGGCAGCCTGGATACGCTCAAGCGACACGACAACGAAGTCGGCCTTGAAGATGTTGTTGAAGCCGCGCTTCGGCAGACGACGGTAGATTGGCATCTGACCGCCTTCGAAGCCATTGATGGCAACGCCGGAACGGGACTTCTGACCCTTGACACCGCGGCCGCCGGTCTTGCCGGAGCCCGAGCCGATGCCGCGTCCGAGACGCTTGCGGCTGTGCGTAGAGCCTTCGTTGTCCTTGATTTCGTTCAGTTTCATGATCGTATCCTCTGGCTTACTTCTCGTCGACGATGCGAACGAGATGCTGCACAGCACGGATCATGCCACGAACGGAAGGGGTATCTTCCAGCGTGCGGCGGCGGTGCATCTTGTTGAGGCCCAGACCGATCAGCGTGCGCTGCTGAACGTCAGGACGGCGGATGGGGCTGCCGATCTGCTCGACGGTGATCGTCTTTGCTTCGGTCTTCTTGGTAGCCTTGGCCATAGGTCAGACTCCTCTTATTCTTCAGAGGCGTTGCCGGAGGCGGCACGGCGAGCCTGGAGCGTAGCATACTTGATGCCGCGCTGAGCTGCGATGTCCTTCGGGTGAACCTGATGCTTCAGAGCGTCGAAGGTTGCGCGAACCATGTTGTACGGGTTCGAGGAACCGGTCGACTTGGCGACAACGTCGTGAACGCCGAGCGTTTCGAAAACGGCGCGCATCGGACCACCGGCGATGATACCGGTACCGACCTTAGCCGAACGCAGCAGAACCTTGCCGGCGCCGTGGCGGCCGTGAACGTCGTGATGCAGGGTACGGCCTTCGCGCAGCGGCACGAAGATCAGCTCGCGCTTGGCAGCTTCGGTTGCCTTGCGGATAGCTTCCGGCACTTCGCGTGCCTTGCCATGACCGAAGCCAACGCGGCCCTTCTGGTCACCAACAACGACGAGAGCGGCGAAACCGAAACGGCGGCCACCCTTAACAACCTTAGCAACGCGGTTGATCGCGACCAGCTTGTCGACGAATTCGCTATCGCGCTCTTCACGGGCCTGGCGGTCTTCCCGCTGCGGCCTTCTTTCCTGTGCCATTGTCCTCTTCCTTTTTCTTTTCCGGGTGCAATCGGCAAACAAAATGAGGACCGCCCCGGCCTCCCCTTCGGAGACGCCTGCGGTCCGGTGAGATCCGGCCGGAGCTTTTGAGGCTTCCGGCCGGAAACTTTATTAGAAGGACAGACCGCCTTCGCGGGCTGCGTCTGCCAGGGCCTTGATGCGGCCGTGGTAGATGAAGGCGCCACGGTCGAATACGACCTCCTTGACGCCTGCCTTCGTTGCGCGCTCTGCAACAAGCTTGCCTACGAGGGCAGCTGCTGCGGTGTCAGCACCGGTCTTCAGAGAACCGCGCAGATCCTTATCGAGAGTCGAGGCAGCCGCGAGGGTCTTGCCGGCAACATCGTCGATGACCTGAACATAGATGTTCTTCGAGGAGCGATGAACCGACAGGCGCGGACGGCCATTGGCCACCGACTTGAGATGACGGCGCACGCGGTTGGCACGACGTGCAAGTGCTTCTTTCCTGCTAGCCATTTCGCGTGATCCTTACTTCTTCTTGCCTTCTTTGCGGACAATCCGCTCTTCGGCATACTTAACGCCCTTGCCCTTGTAAGGCTCAGGACCGCGATATTCGCGGATTTCAGCGGCAACCTGGCCGACCTGCTGCTTGTTGATGCCGGTGACGACGATTTCCGTCGGCTTCGGCACAGCGATCGTGATGCCCTGCGGCGGCTCGTAAACTACGTCGTGGCTGAAACCGAGAGCCAGCTGCAGGTTCTTGCCCTGAAGCGATGCGCGGTAACCAACGCCGTTGATTTCGAGCTTGCGCTCGAAGCCGTCCTTAACACCCTTGAAGATGTTCTCGATCATCGTGCGGGACATGCCCCACTTCGAACGAGCATCCTTGGACTGGTTGATCGGAGCAACCGATACCGCGTTGTCCTTGAACTCGAGCTTGATTTCGTCGTTGGCGACGAAGAAGAGCTCGCCCTTCGGACCCTTTGCGGTGACCTTCTGGCCGTCAACCGATGCCGTCACACCTGCTGGAACCGGGACGGCTTTTTTACCGATACGAGACATGTTTCAATCCTGTCTGTTCGTTATGGAGTTCCCCTGCTCTGATCTTAGAAGACCGAGCAGAGAACCTCGCCGCCTACGTTCTGTTCGCGAGCCTGGTGATCGGCCATCACGCCCTTCGGGGTCGAAAGGATGGTGATGCCGAGGCCGTTCGCGACCTGCGGAATGGACTTGACCGAGACATAAACCCGGCGGCCCGGCTTGGACACACGGCCGATCTCACGGATCACCGATGCGCCTTCATAGTACTTGAGTTCGATGCTGAGCTCCGACTTGCCATTGCCGAAATCGACAACGGAATAGCCACGGATGTAGCCTTCGGACTGCAGAACATCGAGAACACGTGCACGGAGCTTCGAAGCAGGCGTCGAGACCGACGACTTGCGGCGGGAAGCGCCGTTACGGATACGGGTGAGCATATCGCCCAACGGATCAGTCATTGTCATCTAACCTGCTCCTTACCAGCTGGACTTGACGATGCCCGGCACCTTGCCGAGATTGCCGAGTTCACGCAGCGCGATACGCGACATGCGCAGTTTGCGGTAGTATGCGCGCGGACGGCCCGATACTTCGCAACGGTTGCGAATGCGGGTCTTCGATCCATCGCGCGGCAGGGATGCCAACTTGATCGAGGCCTTGAACCGCTCTTCGATCGGAAGAGACTGGTTCATGATGATCGCCTTCAGAGCTGCGCGCTTGGCAGCCTGATTTGCGACCGTATTACGGCGGCGCTTGTTCTTTTCAACTGCGCTGGTCTTCGCCATGTCAGGTTCCTTTTCTACGCTCGTCGTTACGGTTACTGACGGAACGGGAAGCTGAACTCTGTGAGCAGAGCGCGTGCTTCGTCGTCCTTCGTTGCCGTCGTGCAAACGATGATGTCCATGCCCCACATCTGATCAACCTTATCGTAGTTGATCTCAGGGAACACAATGTGCTCCTTGATGCCCATGGCGAAGTTGCCACGGCCGTCAAAGCTCTTCGGGTTCAGGCCGCGGAAGTCGCGAACGCGCGGGAGCGCGATGTTCACGAGACGGTCCAGGAACTCGTACATGCGGGCGCCGCGGAGGGTAACCTTCGCGCCGATCGGCATCTGTTCGCGGACCTTGAAGCCAGCGATAGAGTTGCGTGCACGGGTGATAACCGGCTTCTGACCAGCAATAGCGGCCAGGTCAGCTGCAGCAACAGTCGGCTTCTTCGAATCAGCCGTTGCTTCGCCAACACCCATGTTGATGACGATCTTGTCGATCTTCGGGATCATCATTTCGTTGGCGTAGGAGAACTTCTCCTGCATCGCATTGCGAATGCGCTCAACGTATTCCTTCTTGAGCCGCGGCTCGTACTTTGCCTGAGCCATTAGATCACCTCACCGGAACGCTTGGCCACACGGACCTTCTTGCCGTCAACGACCTTGAAGCCAACGCGGGTCGGCTTGCCGTCCTTGTCGACGATTGCAACGTTGGACAGGTGAACCGAGGCTTCCTTGTTGATGATGCCGGCTTCCTGGGTCTGCGTCTGGCGCTGATGGCGCTTTACGACGTTGACGCCACGGACAACCGCGCGATCTTCCTTCGGCAGAACCTGGAGGACTTCGCCGGTACGGCCCTTGTCCTTGCCCGTGAGCATGACGACCTTGTCGCCTTTACGAATCTTCTGCATCGGTCTCGCTCCTTACAGTACTTCGGGAGCCAGCGAGATGATCTTCATGTGGTTCTTGGCGCGAAGTTCGCGCGGAACCGGTCCGAAGATACGGGTGCCGATCGGCTCTTTCTTGTTGTCGATGAGAACTGCTGCGTTCGTGTCGAAGCGAATGACGGAACCATCCGCACGGCGGATGTCCTTGGCGGTGCGAACAACAACCGCCTTCATAACGTCACCCTTCTTCACGCGGCCGCGCGGGATCGCTTCCTTGATCGAAACGACGATGACGTCGCCGATCGAGGCATACTTGCGCTTCGAGCCGCCCAGCACCTTGATGCACATGACACGACGCGCGCCGGAATTATCCGCGACGTCGAGGTTTGTTTGCATCTGAATCATATCAGGTCGCCTTTTTGGTTTACCGGACTGGTTGGGCTTTCGCCCCCTACCCCGGCTTATGAAAATTTGTCAGCCGACCGAGCCCGCAAAACGGGCACAGAAACGGCAATAGCTTGAATAGCGCGGGAAAAATCGTGCCAAGGTGGTTTCCCGGTGGGACCTTCCGTGCGCTCAAAGCAAAAGAACGCCCGGCTTTCGAGCGTTCTGACGCTGCTTCATACAGATATTTCCGCGAGACGCAAGGCCTCGCGAGAAATTCTTACTTGCCCTGGGCGGCGATAACCGTCCAGCGCTTGTCCTTGGAGATCGGAGCGCATTCCTCGATGGAAACGGTGTCGCCGATCTTGTACTGGTTGTTTTCGTCGTGGGCCTTGTACTTCTTGGAACGACGAACGGTCTTCTGAAGCAGCGGGTGAGCGAAACGGCGCTCGACGCGGACTACTACAGTCTTCTCGTTCTTGTCGCCAACGACGACGCCCTGCAGAATGCGCTTCGGCATGTTATTCTTCCTTTACGCCTTTGCTTCTGCCGCCTTCTGGCGGGCAATGGTTTTCACGCGGGCGATGTCCTTACGGACTTCGTTGATGCGCGAGGACTTCTCGAGCTGGCCGGTTGCCTTCTGGAAGCGCAGGTTGAACTGCTCCTTCTTGAGGTCGGCGAGCTTGTCCTTGAGCTGATCGGCCGTGAGGCCGCGGACTTCTTCGGCTTTCATCTGCCTCTCCTTACTCTGCAATGCGCTGTACGAAGCGCGTCTTGACCGAGAGCTTGGCAGAGCCGAGACGAAGCGCCTCACGGGCGATTTCTTCGCTGACGCCGTCGATCTCGAACATCATACGGCCGGGCTTGACCTTGCATGCCCAGTATTCAACGGAGCCCTTACCCTTACCCATACGGACTTCGGTCGGCTTCGCGGTTACCGGAACATCCGGGAACACGCGGATCCATACACGGCCGGCGCGCTTCATGTAACGCGTGATCGCGCGGCGTGCCGCTTCGATCTCGCGTGCATTCACGCGGTTCGGCTCCTGAGCCTTAAGGCCGAATTCACCGAAGGCGAGGTCGGAACCACCCTTGGCGACGCCCTTGATGCGGCCCTTGAATTGCTTGCGGTACTTGGTACGCTTTGGCTGCAACATTTTCTTATTCTCCGAACTTCTTTGCCACCAACGCTATCAAGCGTTGTCGCGGCGACGATCGCGGTCACGGCTTGCCGGACCCTGAGCGTCACCCTCGAGTGCGCGGCGCTCGGAGGCCATCGGATCATGCTCAAGGATTTCGCCCTTGAAGATCCAAACCTTGATGCCGCAGATGCCGAAAGCGGTTTCCGCTTCAGCTGTGCCGTAGTCGATGTCAGCGCGCAGCGTGTGCAGCGGAACGCGACCTTCGCGGTACCATTCGGTACGAGCGATTTCAGCACCGCCGAGACGGCCTGCGCAGGTGATCTTGATGCCTTCGGCGCCAAGACGCATTGCAGACTGAACAGCGCGCTTCATGGCGCGGCGGAAAGCCACGCGACGCTCGAGCTGCTGGGCGATCGACTGAGCAACGAGCGTTGCGTCGACTTCCGGCTTGCGCACTTCAACGATGTTGAGGTGCGTTTCGGAGTTCGTCATGTCCGACAGCTTCTTGCGGAGCTTGTCGATGTCTGCACCCTTCTTGCCGATGATCAGACCCGGGCGAGCCGAGTGGATCGTGACGCGGCACTTCTTGTGCGGACGCTCGATGACGACCTTGGCGATACCAGCCTGCTTCAGTTCGCTCATGACGAACTTGCGCATCTTCAGGTCTTCGTGCAGCAGCTGACCGTATTCGGCATTGTCCGCAAACCAGCGGCTATCCCAGGTACGGTTGATGCCAAGACGGAAACCGATTGGATTGATTTTCTGACCCATTATGCGGCCTCCTCTTGTGCCTGCACTTCGCGGACCACGATCGTGAGGTGCGCGAACGGCTTCTCGATGCGAGATGCACGGCCGCGGCCACGAGCGTGGAAACGCTTCATGACGATCGACTTGCCGACGTAGGCTTCTGCTACGACAAGCGTGTCAACGTCGAGATCGTGGTTGTTCTCAGCGTTGGCGATCGCAGATTCGAGCGTCTTCTTGACGGCGCCTGCGATGCGCTTGCGGGAGAACTCCAGCTCAGCGAGTGCACGGTCGACCTTCTTGCCGCGGATAGCCGCAGCAACCAGGTTGAGCTTCTGTGGGCTGACGCGGAGCGTGCGGGCGACTGCTTGCGCCTCGTTGTCCTTCAGCCGGCGTTCGGCTTTTGCCTTGCCCATTGTTACTTCCTCTTTGCCTTCTTGTCCGCGCCGTGACCGTAGTAGGTCCGCGTCGGAGAGAATTCACCGAACTTGTGACCGACCATGTCTTCGTTGACGCTGACCGGTACATGCTTGCTGCCGTTGTAGACGCCGAAGGTGAGACCGACGAACTGCGGCAGGATCGTGGAGCGGCGGCTCCAGATCTTGATTACTTCTGCACGTCCGCCTTCACGAACCTTCTCAGCCTTCTTGAGAAGATAGCCGTCAACGAACGGACCTTTCCATACTGAACGAGCCATTGGAGACTTCCTCTCTTACTTCTTACGCTGATGACGCGAGCGCATGATGAACTTGTCGGTCGACTTGTTCGACCGGGTGCGCTTGCCCTTGGTCGGCTTGCCCCACGGGGTAACCGGGTGACGGCCACCAGAGGTGCGGCCTTCACCACCACCGTGCGGGTGGTCGACCGGGTTCATGACAACACCGCGGTTATGCGGACGCTTGCCGCGCCAAACCGTACGACCGGCCTTGCCGTCGTTGATGTTGGCGTGATCCGGGTTGGAAACGGCACCGATCGTCGCCAGGCACGAGCCGTGGACGAGGCGCTGTTCGCCAGAGTTCAGGCGAAGGATCGCCATGCCGGCATCACGGCCGACGAGCTGTGCGTAACCGCCAGCCGAACGAGCGATCTGACCGCCCTTGCCCGGCTTCATTTCCACGTTGTGGATGATGGAGCCGACCGGGATGTACTGCAGCGGCATGGTGTTGCCGGGCTTTACGTCGACAGCCTTTTCAGAAGCGATGACCTTGTCGCCGGCAGCGAGGCGCTGCGGAGCGAGGATGTAGGCCTGTTCGCCGTCCGTGTAGCTGACGAGCGCGATGAATGCAGTACGGTTCGGGTCGTATTCGATACGCTGAACGGTGCCTTCGACGTCGAACTTGCGACGCTTGAAATCAACGATACGGTACGTACGCTTGTGACCGCCGCCGATGAAGCGGGCAGTGATACGGCCGAGGTTGTTACGACCGCCGCTCTTGGTCAGACCTTCCGTCAGCGCCTTGACCGGCTTGCCCTTCCAGAGGCCAGAACGGTCGACGATGACCAGCTGACGCTGGCTCGGGGTCGTAGGATTGAATGTTTTCAATGCCATTGTTTTATTCCTCAGAGACCGGTGGAGACGTCGATCGTCTGGCCTTCAGCCAGCGTTACGACAGCCTTCTTCACGTCCTGCTGCTTGCCGGCAAAACCGCGGAAACGCTTGGTCTTGCCCTTGCGGAGCAGCGTGTTGACGGCCGTGACCTTGACGCCGAAGAGCGCCTCGACTGCAGCCTTGATTTCCGGCTTCGACGCCGTCTTGGCGACATTGAAAACAACCTGGTTGTTTTCCGATACCAGAGTGGACTTTTCGGTGATCGCCGGCGAGACGATCACATCGTAGTGGCGAAGATCGGTCACTTGAAACGCTCCTCTAGAGCTTCAACGGCAGCCTTGGAAAGCACGAGCTTGCCACGGCGCACGATGTCATAAACGTTGATGCCCTGGATCGGGAGAACATCGATGTTCGGGATGTTCTGGGCAGCGAGCTTGAAGTTGCCGTCGAGCTCAGCACCACCGATGAAGAGCGCGTTGGTCAGGCCGAGCGTCTCAAAGGTAGCGGCCAGAGCCTTGGTCTTGGCTTCAGCAGCAACGAGGTTGTCGATGATGATGACATCATCCGACTTCAGCTTTGCCGAGAGAGCGAGACGCAGGCCGAGAGCGCGAACCTTCTTGGGAAGGTCGTGTTCGTGGCTGCGAGCAACCGGGCCGTGAGCCTTACCACCGCCGCGGAACTGCGGAGCACGAGCGGAATGGTGACGAGCGCGGCCCGTACCCTTCTGCTTGTACATCTTGGCGCCGGTGCGCGAAACGTCCGCGCGGCCCTTTGCCTGGTGCGTGCCCTGCTGCTTCTTGGCAAGCTGCCAGCGGATGACGCGGGCAAGAATGTCTTCGCGGGGCTCGAGACCGAAGATCGCGTCAGAGAGAGAAACCTTCCCTGCGTCTTTTCCCTCGAGGGTCTTGACGTTGAATTCCATTGGTCTGGCTCCCTTACTTCGCGGCCGACTTGACGGCGTCGCGCACGATGATCCAGGCACCCTTGGAACCGGGTACTGCACCCTTGATCAGGATCAGACCACGATCTTCGTCGGTCGAAACCACTTCAAGGTTCTGAGTCGTTACGCGCGTCTGGCCCATGTGACCAGCCATCTTCTTGTTCTTGAAAACCTTGCCCGGATCCTGGCGCGAGCCCGTCGAACCGTGCGAGCGGTGCGAAACCGACACACCGTGCGTGGCGCGGAGACCGCCGAAGCCGTGGCGCTTCATGGCGCCGGCAAAGCCCTTACCAATGGTCGTGCCCGTCACGTCGACGAGCTGACCTGCTGCGAAGTGACCAGCCTTGAGCTCGGTACCGATCTCCAGCAGGTTGTCTTCCGAAACGCGGAATTCCTGGAGCTTGGCCTTCGGCTCGACGTTGGCGACAGCAAAGTTGCCGCGCATCGCCTTGGACGTGTTCTTAACCTTCGCCTGGCCAGCACCGAGCTGAACTGCGGTATAGCCATTCTTTTCTACAGTGCGCGTTGCGACGACCTGGCAGCCGTCCATACGCAGTACCGTTACCGGAACATGTTCGCCAGCGTCGTTGTAGACGCGGGTCATGCCCACCTTCTGTGCAATCACACCTGAACGCATCGGTTCAATCCTTCCAAATCCGCTCGAG
Organism: Rhizobium sp. OAE497; assembly: GCF_040546565.1. Taxonomy (NCBI): domain Bacteria; kingdom Pseudomonadati; phylum Pseudomonadota; class Alphaproteobacteria; order Hyphomicrobiales; family Rhizobiaceae; genus Rhizobium; species Rhizobium sp. OAE497. Next base: position 1,528,565 of record NZ_JBEPOA010000001.1, on the reverse strand, counting down.
CCAGGCTCAGAGCTTGATCTCAACATCGACACCGGCGGCGAGATCGAGCTTCATCAGCGCGTCTACCGTCTGCGGGGTCGGATCTACGATGTCGAGGAGGCGCTTATGCGTGCGCATCTCGAACTGCTCGCGGCTCTTCTTGTCGATGTGTGGGGACCGGTTAACCGTAAACTTCTCGATGCGAGTCGGAAGCGGAACGGGGCCCCGGACGCTTGCGCCGGTGCGCTTCGCCGTCGACACAATCTCGCGCGTGGAAGCATCGAGAATTCGGTGATCGAACGCCTTCAGGCGAATGCGGATATTTTGGCCGTTCATTCGACATTATCCTTGTGTTCTGTTTTTCGCGCGCCTTTCTCAAGACGCGTTTTTTGTTTTCGCTAAGGCGGACCACCGGTTTCAAAGATCGAGAAGGACACCGCGGAACGGCATCCCTATCCACTCTTCGGGCCTTTTCAGCCCACCTTATTGTTAGTTTTGTTCGCCGCTTCGAAAACCGAAGCAGCACGCAAACAGCGCTCGCGCGCCATGTGCAACATTTCTGTGTAATAAGCAAGCGGCTAGAGCCGCTCACATCATAATAATGTCATCGAATCGGCCGCCCCTCTTGGAGGCGGCCGTTTCTCTGATTACTCGACGATCGAGGCAACGATGCCAGCGCCGACGGTACGGCCGCCTTCGCGGATAGCGAAGCGCAGCTTTTCTTCCATCGCGATCGGAACGATCAGCTCGACGTCAACCGTGACGTTGTCGCCCGGCATAACCATTTCCGTGCCTTCCGGCAGCGTGACGATGCCCGTCACGTCCGTCGTGCGGAAGTAGAACTGCGGACGATAGTTGGTGAAGAACGGCGTATGACGGCCGCCTTCTTCCTTCGTCAGGATGTAGGCTTCTGCCTTGAACTTCTTGTGCGGCTTGACCGAACCCGGCTTGCACAGGATCTGACCACGCTCGACGCCGTCACGGTTAACACCGCGAACCAGAGCGCCGATGTTGTCGCCGGCCTGGCCCTGATCGAGCAGCTTGCGGAACATTTCAACGCCGGTAACCGTCGTCTTCGAGGTCGCGCGAATGCCGACGATTTCGACTTCTTCGCCAACCTTGACGATACCACGCTCGACGCGGCCCGTAACAACCGTACCGCGGCCCGAGATCGAGAACACGTCTTCGATCGGCATCAGGAACGGCTGGTCAACCGGACGCTCAGGCGTCGGGATGTAGGCGTCGACCTGAGCCATCAGCTCGCGGATCGCGTCTTCGCCGATCTTCTTGTCGGAATCTTCGAGAGCGGCCAGAGCCGAACCCTTGACGACCGGGATGTCGTCGCCCGGGAAGTCGTAGGACGACAGCAGTTCGCGAACTTCGAGCTCGACGAGTTCGAGAAGCTCGGCGTCGTCAACCTGGTCGACCTTGTTGAGGAACACGACGATAGCCGGAACGCCAACCTGGCGAGCGAGCAGGATGTGCTCGCGGGTCTGCGGCATCGGGCCGTCAGCAGCGGAGCAAACCAGGATCGCGCCGTCCATCTGTGCGGCACCGGTGATCATGTTCTTGACGTAATCGGCGTGGCCGGGGCAGTCGACGTGCGCGTAGTGGCGGTTCGGGGTCTCATACTCGACGTGTGCCGTCGAGATGGTGATGCCGCGTGCCTTTTCTTCCGGAGCGGCGTCGATCTGGTCGTACGCCTTGAACTCGCCGAAGTACTTCGTGATCGCTGCCGTCAGAGACGTCTTGCCGTGGTCAACGTGGCCGATCGTGCCGATGTTTACGTGCGGCTTGTTGCGCTCAAACTTACTCTTTGCCATTTTCGGCTCTCCATTTTGCTAGGCCCCGAAGGGCGCTAATTCTTGTTATCGGTCAATTGGTATTCCGGTCACTTCTGACCGGAATACTTTGCCTGGATTTCAGTTGCGACGTTCGACGGGACCGGCGCGTAGTGATCGAAGGTCATCGTGTACTGAGCACGGCCCTGCGACATGGAGCGCAGGTTATCGACGTACTTGAACATGTTCGCCAGCGGAACGTTGGCGCTGATGACGATCGCAATACCGCGCTGTTCCTGGCCCTGAATCTGGCCACGGCGGGAGTTCAGGTCACCGATGACGTCGCCGACGTAATCTTCCGGCGTTACGACTTCGACCTTCATCATCGGCTCGAGGAGCTGAGCGCCGGCCTTCTTGGCTGCTTCACGGAAGCAGGCACGCGAAGCGATTTCGAACGCCAGGACCGACGAGTCAACGTCGTGGAAGGCACCGTCAACGAGCGTCGCCTTGACGCCGAGCATCGGGAAGCCAGCCAGCGGACCGGAGGACAGAACGCTTTCGATACCCTTCTGAACGCCCGGGATGTATTCCTTCGGAACGGCACCACCGACGATCTTGGATTCGAACTTGAAGTCGTCGCCTTCCGGGTTCGGTTCGAAGATGATCTTGACGCGTGCGAACTGACCGGTACCACCGGACTGCTTCTTGTGCGTGTAGTCTTCTTCGTGCTGACGCGTGATCGTTTCACGGTAAGCAACCTGCGGAGCACCGACGTTGGCTTCAACCTTGAACTCGCGACGCATACGGTCGACGAGAATGTCGAGGTGAAGTTCGCCCATGCCGGCGATGATCGTCTGGCCGGATTCCTGGTCGGTCTTGACGCGGAAGGACGGGTCTTCAGCAGCGAGGCGATTGAGCGCGAGGCCCATCTTTTCCTGGTCGCCCTTGGACTTCGGCTCGATCGCGATCTGGATGACCGGCTCCGGGAATTCCATACGCTCGAGGATAACCGGCTTCAGCGGATCGCAGAGCGTATCGCCAGTGGTGGTTTCCTTGAGGCCGGCGAGAGCAACGATGTCGCCTGCGAAGGCTTCTTCGATGTCTTCACGCGAGTTGGAGTGCATCTGCAGCATACGGCCGACACGCTCGCGCTTGTCCTTGACCGTGTTGATGACGGATACGCCCTTTTCGAGCTTGCCCGAGTAGATACGAGCGAAGGTCAGCGAACCGACGAAGGGGTCGTTCATGATCTTGAACGCCAGCATCGCGAGCGGCTCGGCGTCGTCAGCGTGACGCTCGATTTCGGCTTCGGTCTTGAAGTCGATGCCCTTGATGGCCGGGATGTCGAGCGGCGACGGCAGGTAGTCGACGACGGCGTCGAGGAGCGGCTGAACGCCCTTGTTCTTGAAGGCGGTGCCGCAGAACATCGGGTGGAACTTGACGTCGATCGTGCCGCGGCGAACCAGGGCGCGGATCTTGTCGTTGTCCGGCATGTCGCCGTTCAGGTAAGCTTCCATCGCTTCTTCGTCGATCTCGACAACGGTCTCGATCAGCTTTTCGCGATATTCTTCAGCCTTGGCCTTCAGGTCATCCGGGATCTCGACGACGTCCCACTGGGCGCCGAGCGATTCATCGCGCCAGACGAGAGCGTTCATCTCGATCAGGTCGACGACGCCCTTGAAGTCGCTTTCTGCGCCGATCGGCAGCTGCATGACGACAGCCGTTGCGCCGAGACGGGTCTTGATCATCTCGACGGAGCGGTAGAAGTCCGCACCGGTCTTGTCCATCTTGTTGCAGAAGATCATGCGCGGAACATTGTACTTCTCAGCCTGACGCCAGACGGTTTCCGTCTGCGGCTCAACGCCGGCGTTGGCATCGAGAAGAGCAATAGCACCGTCGAGAACGCGCAGCGAACGCTCGACTTCGATGGTGAAGTCGACGTGGCCGGGGGTGTCGATGATGTTGAAGCGGCGCATCTTGCCGTCACGGCCCTTCCAGAAGGTCGTGGTGGCAGCCGAGGTGATCGTGATGCCACGCTCCTGCTCCTGCTCCATCCAGTCCATGGTGGCTGCGCCGTCGTGCACTTCGCCGATCTTGTGCGACTTGCCGGTGTAGTAAAGGATACGCTCGGTCGTCGTCGTCTTGCCGGCGTCGATGTGCGCCATGATACCGAAATTACGGTAGTCTTCGATTTTATATTCGCGAGCCATAATGGACTGCCTTTCGATACCGTTCGGGATTACCAGCGATAATGCGAGAACGCACGGTTGGCGTCAGCCATCTTGTGCGTGTCTTCGCGCTTCTTGACCGCGGAACCACGGTTGTTGGATGCGTCGAGAAGCTCGCCCGACAGACGATCGATCATGGTCGTTTCGTTGCGCTTGCGCGCAGCGGTAATCAGCCAGCGAATAGCAAGGGCCTGGCGGCGCTCAGGGCGGACATCAACCGGAACCTGATAGGTCGCACCACCGACGCGGCGCGAACGGACTTCGACGTGCGGGGCAATGTTGTCGAGGGCGGCATGGAAAACGACCAGCGGCTCCTGCTTGGACTTGCCCTGTACGGAGTCAAATGCGCCGTAAACGATGCTTTCAGCAACGGACTTCTTACCATCGAGCATGATGGCATTCATGAACTTCGTGACAACCAGATCGCCAAACTTGGGATCCGGGTTGATTTCACGCTTTTCTGCTCTGTGACGTCTGGACATACTTCTCGTCTCTTAATTGTTAGGGCGCTCAACCACGCGGAGAACCTCGCGCAGCGCCGGGGATTTCAAAACCGAAATTACTTCGGACGCTTCGCACCGTACTTCGAACGGCGCTGCTTGCGGTTCTTGACACCCTGGGTATCGAGAACGCCGCGGATGATGTGGTAACGAACGCCCGGCAAGTCCTTGACGCGGCCGCCACGGATCATGACGACAGAGTGTTCCTGCAGGTTGTGACCTTCGCCCGGGATATAGCCGATGACTTCGAAGCCATTGGTCAGGCGGATCTTGGCGACCTTACGGAGAGCCGAGTTCGGCTTCTTCGGGGTCGTGGTGTAGACGCGGGTGCAGACGCCGCGCTTCTGCGGGTTTTCCTGCAGAGCAGGAACCTTATTGCGCTTTACGTTCGCCTGACGCGGCTTGCGGATAAGCTGGTTTACGGTAGGCATTCAACCATCCCTTACGTTAATCTGTACCCTTTCGGGCGTAAATCGCGCCGTCTCCGGCAAGATCACACGCTAGTCTCAATGCGCAAAACGTGGCCCGATCCGCTTTCGCAGATGGACCACCGAGGGCAGAGGACGCAAAAGACATGCGTCATGCGTGCAGGCATCATATCTTCAACGTGCGTTTCGAACCTTGTTTGAGGAGAACTCCAGGGCAAGGCGCCCCAGAAAGCCATGCCTCACATGGGTTCCGATGGCGCGGGTACTACTGGTTTCCCTCACCTACGTCAAGGCCGCGCCGGAAATAATCTTTAACGGAATGCCTTGAAATGCCGGGCTATCGCCCTCTTTGCAGGGGTTCCAGCGGAATTTTGAAGCACCCGGCCAAGTTCAACTTGGGGCCGACATGAAAAGCCGCTAAGGAATCGGCGATTGCAAGCGAAATCCGCTGAGAGCGGATTCGTATTTTCGAATCGTCACGTACCCGAAGGACATGAGCATGATCGCGAGCCCAGACAATGACAACAATTCCGAAGGCCCGATGATCTTCATCATCATCGGCAAGGGCTACGAGACGGATGGCAGCGAAGGCGTCGACCTGCACGTCATGCTGAAGGCCGCCGACGACGACAGCGCGGTGCGCGAGGCGCTCAACGCGCTCGCCGAAGAAGGCTTCATCGAAGCCGACCTCGACCAGATCGGCATGCTGACCGAAGTGCCGGAAGAAGAGCCGCATGCCTCGGCCTATCAGGGCGCCCTCGAGGGCGAAGTCTCGATCATCCGCTTCAGCTGACAAGCGGCTGCCTAATCGCGGCCCGGAAACAGCACCGCTTCATAATTCATCGCGCCGCTGACTATGTGCAGGATGTGAACGGTGCCCTCAGCCGCCGTATAGAATATATTGTAGCGGCCATGCACGGCGCGGCGAATGCCGGACGCCTCGTGCCTCGGCACCAGAGCATAGGCAAGCGGATGATCGGCTATCCGCTTGCAGTGCCATTCGATCTCCTCGACGAAAGACAGGGCGCGGCGCGGATTATCCTTGGCGATGTAGTCGCCTATGGCGAACAGGTCCCGGCGGGCTTCTTCCGCAAAGACCAGTTTCATTCGCCATCCGCCATGCGCTTGTAGCGCTCCTTCATCTCGGCAAAGACATCCTCTGCGGCATGGACGCGGCCCGCTTCGATATCCGCCCTGCCCCGTGCCAGCGCCGCATCCATGAGAGCGAGCTGCTTCTCGCGCTCCTCGACCAGGCGCACGCCTTCGCGCAGCACCTCGCTCTTCGAGTTGTAGCGGCCGCTTTCGACGAGCCGCTTTACCACCGCTTCCAGATTTCCAAGTTCAACGCTTTGAGCCATAGCAGCCTCCGATAACTATTATCGGACCGGTCTTGTTCTTTGGCAAGTCCGGCTTGCATGCGTGCCAACGGTCCGCGGCCAATATGCCGCAGCCTCTGACACCGTTCTGTCATCTTCGCCAAACAATCCTCGGTTACCCGCGGGATGCATTATTGCCCCCAAGGAGTCTCCCGATGCGTTCCATTTCCAAATTCGTTGCTTTCGGCCTCGCGGCCGCGATTGCCTTTTCGGCCCCGGCCTTTGCCGAAGAGAAGGCCAAGCCCTTTACCGACAATACCGAAGTCAACCTTTTGAACCTGCTGCCGCCGCCGCCGGCCAATGATTCCGCCAAGACCAAGGCCGAGATCGGCGAGCTCCTGAAGATCCAGGTGACGCGCACGCCCGAGATGGAAGCCCGCGCCGTTGCCGATGCCGAAGAGAATGTCTGGCGCTATGCCGACGTGATCGACAATCCGAAGTTCACCAAGGAGAACCTGCCTAAGTTCTCCGCCTTCTTCGACCGCATCGTCGAGACCGAAGCCGCCGTCGTCGACCCGGCCAAGGACGTCTGGAAGCGCACCCGCCCTCACCTCCTCTATCCGGATCTCGTCAAGCCGGTCGTTCCGCTCTCCAAGTCCGGTTCCTATCCGTCGGGCCACACGACGCTCGGCACGCTGATGGGCGTCGTTCTCTCCAACATGGTTCCGGAGAAGAAGGACGCGATCATGGCGCGCGCCTGGGAGTACGGCTGGAACCGCGTAATCGGCGGCATCCACTACCCGACCGATATCGAAGCTGGCCGCATTGCCGGTATCGCGACGGCACAGACGATCATGCAGCACGATGACTACAAGGCGGAATACGAAGCCGCCCGCACCGAGCTGCGGACCGTTCTCGGCATGTGATATCGCCAGCATATGATCTGAAGGCCGCGGCGAGAGCTGCGGCCTTTTGCTTTGCTGAAATCTGACGAGCTGAACTTTTCGGCGCCCTTGCCGTTCACCGGAGACATTTGCACTGTCCTGGGGAGGCACCGATGGCTCAATGCGAATATTGCGAGCGGGAGATCCCGCCGGGCCTGCTGATCTGCCCACAATGCGGGCGGCGGCCGCCGGGCGATGAGGAGCGAAAGCGGCGGATGAGGCGGATCTCCGTCGTCATCGGCATCACCGCCGTCTTCATGCTGCTGCTTCTACTGCGCGATGCAGCCATGCGCGGGACGATCCCGCACTTTTCCTAAGCCCTAGAAGAAAAACCGCCCGGATTGCTCCGGGCGGTTTTCGATTTCCAAGACGCTGGTCGCTTATTCGGCGGCCGGAGCGTTTTCGGCAGCCATGTCCTGCAGCATCGGCGTGGCCGATTCTGCGCCGCTGCCCTTGCGGCGCTCTTCGAGGATCATCTCGTCGCGCGACGTGGCGATGCGGCGGATCTGGGTCATCGTACCGCCGGTACCAGCCGGGATGAGGCGGCCGACGATGACGTTTTCCTTCAGACCCTGCAGGCCGTCGGTCTTGCCGGCGATCGCAGCTTCCGTGAGCACCTTCGTCGTTTCCTGGAAGGACGCAGCGGAGATGAAGGACGGGGTCTGCAGCGACGCCTTGGTGATGCCGAGCAGAACCGGATCGCCGTAAGCAGGCTTCTTGCCCTGTTCGATCAGGCCGTCGTTGACGTCCTCGAGCTCGATACGATCGACGTTGTCGCCGACGATATAGGTCGAGTCGCCTGCATCGGTGATTTCCACCTTCTGCAGCATCTGACGGACAATCACTTCGATGTGCTTGTCGTTGATGACAACGCCCTGCAAGCGGTAGACTTCCTGGATTTCGTTGACCAGGTACGAAGCGAGTGCCTCGACGCCCTTGATCGCCAGGATGTCGTGCGGAGCCGGGTTACCGTCGAGGATGTAGTCACCCTTTTCGATATAGTCGCCTTCCTGAAGGTGGAAGGGCTTGCCCTTCGGGATCAGGTATTCGACCGGCTCGACACCGTCTTCCGCCGGCTCGATGATGACGCGGCGCTTGTTCTTGTAGTCGCGGCCGAGGCGGATCGTACCATCGATCTCAGCGATGATGGCGTGGTCCTTCGGACGACGGGCTTCGAACAGTTCGGCAACGCGCGGCAGACCACCGGTGATGTCCTTGGTCTTGGCGCTTTCCAGCGGCGAACGTGCGAGAACGTCACCCTGGGAGACCTTCGTGCCCGGCTCGACCGACAGAATGGCGTCGACCGAGAGCAGGAAGCGGGCGTCACCACCACGCGACAGCTTCATGACATTGCCGCTGGCGTCCTTGATGACGATTGCCGGCTTCAGGTCGGAACCGCGCGGCGTCGAGCGCCAGTCGATAACCTGACGCTTGGTGATGCCGGTGGATTCGTCGGTCGCTTCGAGAACGGAGAGACCGTCGACCAGGTCTTCGAACTGAACGGTACCGGCTACTTCCGTCATCATCGGACGGGTGTAGGGGTCCCACTCTGCCAGACGCTGACCGCGCTTGACCTTGTCGCCTTCGTCGACATGCAGCTTCGAACCGTAGGCGACGCGCTGCGAGGAGCGCTCGACGCCACGCTCGTCCAGGATCTGGACGGTCATGTTGCGGCCCATGGCAACGAGGTTACCTTCCGAGTTGCGCAGAACGTTGCGGTTCTTGATCTGGATCGTACCTTCGTACGAGGCTTCCAAGAACGACTGGTCGACCACGTTTGCCGTACCACCAAGGTGGAACGTACGCATGGTGAGCTGCGTGCCCGGCTCGCCGATCGACTGAGCCGCGATGACGCCGACTGCTTCGCCCATGTTGACAGGCGTACCGCGAGCAAGGTCGCGGCCGTAGCAGACCGAGCAGACGCCCGTCTGAACTTCGCAGGTCAGAGCCGAACGGATGCGGATCGACTGGATACCAGCCTTTTCGATCTCGATGACATCGGGCTCAAGGATCATCTTGCCAGCGTCGACAAGACGCTCGCCGGTGATCGGATGATCGATATCGTCAAGAGCCGTACGGCCGAGGATACGAGCGCCGAGCGAAGCAACGACCTGACCGGCATCGACGATGGCGGTCATGGTGAGGCCCTTGTCGGTACCGCAATCCACGAGGTTGACGATGCAATCCTGCGCGACGTCGACGAGACGGCGGGTCAGGTAACCGGAGTTAGCCGTCTTCAGAGCGGTGTCTGCGAGACCCTTACGGGCGCCGTGGGTCGAGTTGAAGTACTCGTTGACGGTCAGACCTTCCTTGAAGTTCGACGTGATCGGCGTTTCGATGATTTCGCCCGACGGCTTGGCCATGAGGCCGCGCATGCCGCCCAGCTGGCGCATCTGGTTCGGAGAACCACGGGCACCCGAGTGCGACATCATGTAGATGGCGTTCATCGGCTTCTGGCGGCCGGTGTTCGGATCGAACTCGACAGCCTTAATGCGGGCCATCATGTCTTCAGCGACCTTTTCGGTAGCCTTACCCCAGGCGTCAACGACCTTGTTGTACTTCTCGCCCTGAGTGATCAGGCCGTCGTTGTACTGCTGCTCGTATTCCTTGACCAGGTTTTCGGTGTCGCCAACGATCTTTGCCTTGGTTTCCGGAATGACCATGTCGTCCTTGCCGAACGAAATGCCGGCGCGGCAGGCATGGGCGAAGCCGAGCTGCATGATGCGGTCGCAGAAGATGACCGTGTCCTTCTGGCCGCAGTGACGGTAGACCGTGTCGATCATCTTGGAGATGTTCTTCTTGGTCATTTCCTGGTTGCAGACGTCGAAGGTCACCTTGCCGTTCTTCGGCAGGAGTTCGCCGATGAGCAGACGGCCCGGAGTCGTTTCATAGATCTTCGAGTACGGCTTGCCGTCTTCGCCGATCGACTTGAAGCGGCCGCGGATCTTGGTGTGCAGCGTCACGACCTTGTTTTCAAGCGCGTGATGCAGCTCGCCGAGATCGGAGAAGGCCATGCCTTCGCCCGGCTCGTTCTGGTTCATGATCGCGAGGTAGTACAGGCCGAGAACCATGTCCTGCGACGGAACGATAATCGGTGCACCGTTTGCCGGATGCAGGATGTTGTTCGTCGACATCATCAGAACGCGGGCTTCGAGCTGGGCTTCGAGCGACAGCGGCACGTGAACGGCCATCTGGTCACCGTCGAAGTCGGCGTTGAAGGCCGTGCAGACGAGCGGGTGCAGCTGGATCGCCTTGCCTTCGACCAGGGTGGGTTCGAAGGCCTGGATACCCAGGCGGTGCAGCGTCGGTGCGCGGTTCAGGAGAACCGGATGCTCGCGGATGACCTCGTCGAGGATATCCCAGACTTCCGGCTTTTCCTTTTCAACCAGCTTCTTGGCCTGCTTGACGGTCGAGGAATAACCCTTGGCGTCGAGGCGGGCGTAGATGAACGGCTTGAAGAGCTCGAGCGCCATCTTCTTCGGAAGACCGCACTGGTGCAGCTTCAGTTCCGGACCGGTCACGATGACCGAACGGCCGGAATAGTCGACGCGCTTGCCGAGCAGGTTCTGACGGAAGCGGCCCTGCTTGCCCTTGAGCATGTCAGACAGCGACTTCAGCGGACGCTTGTTGGCGCCGGTGATGACGCGGCCACGGCGGCCGTTGTCGAACAGCGCGTCCACAGATTCTTGCAGCATGCGCTTTTCGTTGCGGATGATGATGCCCGGAGCGCGCAGTTCGATCAGGCGCTTCAGACGGTTGTTACGGTTGATGACGCGGCGGTACAGATCGTTCAGATCCGACGTCGCGAAACGGCCGCCATCGAGCGGAACGAGCGGGCGCAGGTCCGGCGGGATGACCGGGACGACCTTCATGATCATCCATTCCGGACGGTTGCCCGATTCCATGAAGTTCTCGACGATCTTCAGGCGCTTCATCAGCTTCTTCTGCTTGAGATCCGACGTGGTGTCGGCAAGCTCGGAGCGCAGATCGCCAGCGATCTTCTCGAGGTTCATCGATGCCAGCATCTCGTAGATGGCTTCAGCACCGATCATGGCGGTGAACTGGTCTTCGCCGTATTCGTCGACGGCCAGCATGTACTCTTCTTCCGTCAGGAGCTGGTGCTCCTTGAGCGCCGTGAGGCCCGGCTCGGTGACGATGTAGTTTTCGAAGTAGAGAACGCGCTCTACATCCTTCAGCGTCATGTCGAGCAGGGTCGAGATGCGCGACGGAAGCGACTTCAAGAACCAGATATGGGCAACGGGAGCGGCGAGCTCGATATGGCCCATGCGCTCACGGCGAACGCGCGACAGCGTGACTTCGACGCCGCACTTTTCGCAGATGATGCCCTTGTACTTCATGCGCTTGTACTTGCCGCACAGGCATTCGTAGTCCTTGATCGGTCCGAAAATGCGCGCGCAGAAGAGACCGTCGCGTTCCGGCTTGAACGTACGGTAGTTGATGGTTTCCGGCTTCTTGATCTCGCCGTAGGACCAGGAGAGGATCTTCTCCGGCGATGCGATAGAAATTCGAATGCTATCGAAATTCTGTGCAGGCACCTGCGGATTGAAAAGATTCATGACCTCTTGGTTCATGCCTGTCTCCTTCATGGGCGGATGCGCCCTTAGCTTGCGATCGACGGCGGCAAATCCCGGGAGCCGCGCCAACGCTCAAAACGACAATAACCGCAGAATGCGGCGAAATCGTCCCTGCCCGGCCAACACGTTACGGGGCCAGAGCGGGAACGGTGTGCGCTGATTTACAGCGCACACCCTATCAGATGGTTACTCGGCTGCGTCCGGCAGCTGGCTCGCCTGCTGTTCATCGACCTTGGAGTTCTCCAGTTCGACGGACAGACCGAGCGAGCGCATTTCCTTGACGAGAACGTTGAAGCTTTCGGGGATACCCGCTTCGAACGTATCGTCGCCACGGACGATGGCTTCGTAGACCTTGGTACGGCCGGCGACGTCGTCCGACTTGACCGTGAGCATTTCCTGCAGCGTGTAAGCCGCACCGTATGCTTCCAGTGCCCAGACTTCCATTTCGCCGAAGCGCTGACCGCCGAACTGCGCCTTGCCGCCCAGCGGCTGCTGGGTAACGAGCGAGTAAGGACCGATCGAACGGGCGTGGATCTTGTCGTCGACAAGGTGGTTCAGCTTCAGCATGTAGATGTAGCCAACCGTGACCTGGCGGTCGAACTGCTCGCCCGTACGGCCATCGTAAAGGGTCGACTGACCGCTTTCCTTCAGACCGGCGAGAGCCAGCATCTCGTTGACGTCACCTTCGTGCGCGCCGTCGAAAACCGGCGTCGCGATCGAAACGCCGCGCTTCCACTGGTCGGCAAGACGCAGGACCGACTCGTCGTCGAAATCCTTGACCTGCTCGGCCTTCGGACCTTCGCCGACAACGTCGCCGATCGTCTTGCGCAGAGGCTCGATGTTGCCGCTCGCCTTGTAGGCTTCCAGCATGTCGCCGATCTGGCGACCCATGCCGGCGCAAGCCCAGCCGAGATGCGTTTCGAGAATCTGACCGACGTTCATACGCGACGGCACGCCGAGCGGGTTCAGAACGACGTCGACATGCGTACCGTCTTCGAGGAACGGCATGTCTTCGACCGGCACGATACGCGACACGACACCCTTGTTGCCGTGACGGCCGGCCATCTTGTCGCCTGGCTGGATCTTGCGCTTAACAGCGACGAAGACCTTGACCATCTTCATGACACCCGGAGGCATTTCGTCGCCGCGCTGGACCTTCTCGACCTTGTCCATGAAGCGCTGTTCAAGGCGCGACTTGGATTCGTCGTACTGGCCACGCAGAGCTTCGAGTTCGCTCTGGACCTTTTCGTCTTCGACGGCGAACATCCACCACTGCGAGCGGGGATATTCGGAGACGACGGCGTTCGACAGCTCGGTGCCCTTCTTGAAGCCCTTCGGGCCCGCGATGGACATCTGGCCGCGGAGCATGTCGATCAGACGGCCGTAGACGTTACGGTCGAGGATCGCCTGCTCGTCGTCGCGGTCCTTTGCAAGACGCTCGATCTCTTCGCGCTCGATTGCCATCGCGCGCTCGTCCTTCTCAACGCCGTGGCGATTGAAGACGCGCACTTCGACGATCGTGCCGTAGGTGCCGGGCGGCATGCGCATGGACGTGTCGCGCACGTCGGATGCCTTTTCACCGAAGATGGCGCGCAGAAGCTTTTCTTCCGGCGTCATCGGGCTTTCGCCCTTCGGCGTGATCTTGCCGACGAGGATATCGCCTGGCTGAACTTCGGCGCCGATGTAGACGATACCGGCTTCGTCGAGGTTCTTCAGCGCTTCTTCCGAAACGTTCGGAATGTCGCGCGTGATTTCTTCCGGACCAAGCTTGGTGTCACGGGCCATCACTTCGAATTCTTCGATGTGGATGGAGGTGAACACGTCGTCAGCAACGATACGCTCGGAGAGCAGGATCGAGTCTTCGTAGTTGTAGCCGTTCCACGGCATGAACGCGACGAGCGCGTTGCGGCCGAGTGCGAGATCGCCCAGGTCCGTCGACGGGCCGTCGGCGAGGATGTCGCCGCGGTTGACAACGTCACCGACGGTGACCAGCGGACGCTGGTTGACGCAGGTGTTCTGGTTCGAACGCTGGAACTTCTGCAGGCGGTAGATATCGACGCCGGACTTGCCAGCTTCGAGGTCTTCCGTCGCACGGATAACGATACGCGTCGCGTCGACCTGGTCGACAACGCCGCCGCGGCGGGCGCCGATAGCAGCGCCGGAGTCGCGGGCAACGACCGGCTCCATGCCGGTGCCGACGAACGGAGCTTCGGCACGCAGCAGCGGAACGGCCTGACGCTGCATGTTCGAGCCCATGAGAGCGCGGTTGGCGTCGTCGTTTTCCAGGAACGGGATGAGAGCGGCTGCGACCGAAACGACCTGCTTCGGCGAGACGTCCATCAGGTTCATGCTGTCGCGCGGAGCAAGCATAACTTCGCCGGCGTGACGGCAGACGACGAACTCGTCAACGAAGGAACCGTCCTTCTCGAGCGCGGCGTTGGCCTGTGCGACGTAGTACTTCGCTTCTTCCATGGCCGACAGGTAGAGAACGTCGTTCGTCACCTTGCCATCGACGATGCGGCGGTACGGGCTTTCGATGAAGCCGTACTTGTTGACGCGCGCAAAGGTCGCCAGCGAGTTGATGAGACCGATGTTCGGACCTTCCGGCGTTTCGATCGGGCAAATACGGCCGTAGTGGGTCGGATGAACGTCGCGGACTTCGAAGCCTGCGCGCTCGCGGGTCAGACCGCCCGGGCCAAGTGCCGAGAGACGGCGCTTATGGGTGATTTCCGAAAGCGGGTTCACCTGGTCCATGAACTGCGACAGCTGCGAGGAGCCGAAGAATTCGCGGACAGCAGCTGCTGCCGGCTTGGCGTTGATCAGATCCTGCGGCATGACCGTGTCGATTTCGATCGAGGACATGCGTTCCTTGATCGCGCGCTCCATGCGGAGCAGGCCGAGACGGTACTGGTTTTCCATCAGTTCGCCGACGGAGCGAACGCGACGGTTGCCGAGGTTGTCGATGTCGTCGATTTCGCCCTTACCGTCGCGCAGTTCGACGAGCATCTTGACCACGGCCAGGATGTCGTCCTTGCGCAGGATGCGGACGGTGTCGTCGACCTGGAGGTCGAGACGCATGTTCATCTTTACGCGGCCGACGGCGGAGAGGTCGTAACGCTCCGCATCGAAGAACAGCGAGTTGAACATGGCTTCGGCCGATTCCATGGTCGGCGGTTCACCCGGACGCATGACGCGGTAGATGTCGAACAGAGCGTCCTGACGGTTCTCGTTCTTGTCTGCGTGCAGCGTGTTGCGGATGTAGGCGCCGACATTGATGTGGTCGATACCGAGAACCGGGATCTCGTCGAAACCGTTCGACAGGATGACCGGCAGGGTCTTCTCGTCGATTTCGTCGCCGGCTTCGAGATAGATCTCACCGGTCGAGTAGTTGACGATGTCTTCGGCCAGGAAGTTGCCGTACAGGTCGTCGTCAGACGCCTTCAGGGCCTTGAGACCCTTTTCGGAGAGCTGGCGGAGCAGACGCGGGGTCAGCTTCTTGCCGGCTTCGACAACGACTTCGCCGGTGTCGGCGTCGACCATCTCGGTGATCGCCTTGGCGCCACGCAGCGTTTCCGGCTTGAAGGGAATGCGCCAGCCTTCGCCGTCGCGCTTGTAGAGCGACTTCGTGTAGAAGGTGTCGAGGATTTCCTCACCGTCCATGCCGAGGGCCATCAGCAGCGACGACACCGGAATCTTGCGGCGGCGGTCGATACGGGCATAGACAATGTCCTTGGCGTCGAATTCGATATCGAGCCAGGAACCACGATACGGGATCACGCGGGCAGCAAAGAGCAGCTTGCCGGAAGAATGGCTCTTGCCCTTGTCGTGATCGAAGAACACGCCCGGCGAACGGTGCATCTGCGAAACGATGACGCGCTCGGTGCCGTTGACGATGAACGTACCGTTGTTGGTCATGAGCGGCATGTCGCCCATGTAGACGGACTGTTCCTTGATGTCCTTGATGGACTTCGCGCCGGTATCCTCGTCGATATCGAACACGATGAGGCGCAGCGTCACCTTGAGGGGCGCTGCGTAGGTCAGGTCGCGCTGACGGCATTCATCGACGTCGAACTTCGGCGGCTCGAATTCGTAGGAAACGAATTCCAGCATCGAAGCGCCGGAGAAATCCGTGATCGGGAAAACAGACTTGAAGACGGCCTGAAGGCCTTCGTCAGGGCGGCCGCCCTTGGGCTCTTCAACCATCAGGAACTGGTCGTAGGACGCCTTCTGAACCTCGATGAGGTTCGGCATCTCTGCGACTTCGGGGATTTTACCAAAAAACTTGCGTACGCGCCTACGACCGTTGAACGAAAGGGTCTGAGCCATCGTCGCTCCTTCAAAAATTGCATCCGGGCCTGCAACGGACGGGAACCGATGGCCAGTCGACCCCGTCAACCAATGGGTTGGTTCAATCTCGTCTCACTTCCCGAAACAAGAGGCCGGATTGCCTTCATGCTGCGGTTCGAGACCATCCTCTTGAAGAACCCATTACCCAAAAGCCGTTTTCACGCGGCTTTTGGGTAATTTGTTCAGGAAAACGGCAAATGGGAGACGGTAAACATACCGCCTCCCAGATGCAGTTCAAGATTACTTGACGTCGGCCTTTGCGCCAGCGTCTTCAAGCTTCTTCTTGATGTCGGCAGCTTCAGCCTTGGAAACGCCTTCCTTGACAGCCTTCGGAGCGCCTTCGACGAGGTCCTTGGCTTCCTTCAGGCCGAGGCCGGTGATGCCGCGGACTTCCTTGATGACGTTGATCTTGTTGGCGCCAGCGTCAACCAGGATAACGTCGAACTCGGTCTTTTCTTCTTCAGCCGGAGCTGCAGCGCCACCAGCGCCACCAGCAGCAGCAACTGCTACCGGAGCAGCAGCAGAAACGCCCCACTTTTCTTCGAGCATCTTGGAAAGCTCAGCAGCTTCCAGGACGGTCAGAGCAGAGAGGTCTTCAACGATCTTTACGAGATCAGCCATGTTATCAGTTCCTTTTGTTCGGTTCGAACCGGTGTTTTATAAACAGCAAAAAACCGCCTTATGCGGCTTCGTCCTTCTTGGCGTAAGCCGAGAACACGCGAGCAAGCTGGCTTGCCGGTGCTGCAACAACGCCTGCGATGCGGGTAGCCGGGGTCTGAATCATACCGACCAGCTTTGCACGCAGTTCGTCCAACGACGGCAGGGTCGCAAGCGACTTGACTGCATCGGCGTTGAGCGTGGTTGTTCCCATGGCGCCGCCCAAAACAACGATCTTATCGTTGGTCTTGGCGAAATCCACGACGACTTTCGGAGCGGTGATCGGGTCATTGCTGTATGCAATGAGCGTCTGACCGGTGAAGAGATTGGAAATCCCTTCCGCTTCCGTACCCTGAAGGGCGATCTTGGCCAGGCGGTTCTTCGCGACTTTGACGGTACCGCCAGCTGCGCGCATCTTCGAACGGAAGTCGTTCATCTGCGCGACTGTAGCACCAGCATAGTGGGCCACGACAACCGAGCCCGAAGCCTTGAAGACTTCGTTCAGTTCCGTGACGAATTCGCGTTTTTCCGCTCTTTCCACTGCCTATCTCCAGTTGGCAGGACCTGTAAGGCCCTACCGGGTTGCCTTTTGCCTCCCGGGATCAATTGCGATCCCAAGCGACGCTTGAGGATCCTGTCCCCTCGCGCTTCGCGCCAGAAAAGGCCGAAGGCACAAGGCATCCAAGGCTCGAACCGGATCAATGAAGCGAACTTCAGAAATTCGGGTCTTACCCGTCTCATGCAGGCCAAGTGATTAAGGGAGAACCACCTGCAATCTCGGACAGGATTCCGGATTTCTCCGGAATATCCCGGCCCCTTGCGAGGCCGGAATTCTTGCTGCCGGGCAAAAGCCCGGCAAATTCATTAGGCGGCCGGAGCCGTGACCGAGCCAACCTCGATCTTGACGCCCGGGCCCATGGTCGAAGAGATCGCTACGCGCTTGACGTAGTTACCCTTGGCGCCAGCCGGCTTTGCCTTGATGACGGCGTCAGCGAAGGCGCGGATGTTTTCTTCCAGAGCCTTGGCATCGAAGGATGCCTTGCCGATGCCGGCGTGTACGATACCGGCCTTTTCGACGCGGAATTCAACGGCGCCGCCCTTGGAAGCCTTGACGGCACCCGTGACGTCCATCGTTACCGTGCCAACCTTCGGGTTCGGCATCATGCCGCGCGGGCCGAGAACCTTACCGAGACGGCCGACGAGCGGCATCATGTCGGGGGTCGCGATGACGCGGTCGAAATCGATCTTGCCGCCCTGGACGATATCGACCAGGTCTTCGGCGCCGACGATGTCTGCGCCTGCAGCCTTGGCTTCGTCAGCCTTGGCGCCGCGGGCGAAAACAGCGACGCGAACGTCGCGGCCGGTGCCGTTCGGCAGGTTGACGACGCCGCGGA
This sequence comes from Rhizobium sp. OAE497, assembly GCF_040546565.1. Lineage (NCBI taxonomy): Bacteria > Pseudomonadati > Pseudomonadota > Alphaproteobacteria > Hyphomicrobiales > Rhizobiaceae > Rhizobium > Rhizobium sp. OAE497. Next base: position 1,510,396 of record NZ_JBEPOA010000001.1, on the reverse strand, counting down.
CCATCTGGTCGGCGTGGCGCGGGTCAACGCCGAGGTTCATCGAGATTTCGATGGTCTCGTCGAACTTGGCGACAGCACGCTCCTTGACCATGCCGATAGCGAGGCCGAGTGCGTAGAGCTTCGTGGGATCAACACCTTCGTTGATCTTCTTGGTGCGCTTGCCTGACATGGTCTTAACCTACCACTTCCAGGCCCATGGCGCGGGCAGAGCCCTCAATCATCGCCATTGCACCTTCGATATCTGCTGCGTTCAGATCCTTCATCTTGGCTTCGGCGATCGACTTGATCTGAGCCTTGGTGAGCTTGCCGGCGTTGGCGCCCTTGCCGGGCGTCTTCGAACCGGACTGGATCTTCGCTTCCTTCTTCAGGAAGTAGCTGACCGGCGGCTGCTTCATGATGAAGGTGAAGGACTTGTCCTGGTAATAGGTGATGACGACCGGGATCGGCATACCCTTTTCCATTTCCTGCGTAGCCGCGTTGAACGACTTGCAGAATTCCATGATGTTAATGCCACGCTGACCAAGCGCCGGGCCGATCGGCGGGGACGGGTTAGCCGATCCTGCCTTGACCTGAAGCTTGAGCTGGCCTGCAACTTTCTTAGCCATATCTCTCTGCCTTTCACTGACGGCCGGTTGCCCGGCCCTTGATGCCGGATTGCTCCGGCGGCTGCGGTTGCGTGGTTCGGATAATTGCGACCCGGCTAAGGCCCCTCACCTTCCACGCGCTGCGGCTTTCGCCGCCCGAAGGCCAGCCTCAAGGACCAGCCTCCGATTCTTGAAATCAGACCTTCTCGACCTGACCGTATTCGAGCTCGACCGGCGTCGCGCGGCCGAAGATCGACACTTCTACCTTCAGGCGCGAACGCTCTTCGTCCACATCCTGAACCGTGCCGTTGAACGAGGCGAACGGACCATCGGAAACCCGAACCTGCTCGCCGATCTCGAAGCTGACCGAGGCCTTCGGACGCTCGACACCCTCCTGAACCTGGCCGAGAATGCGCTCGGCTTCGGAGTCCGGGATCGGAACCGGCTTGTTGTCGGAACCAAGGAAGCCCGTGACCTTCGGCGTGTTCTTGATCAGGTGGTAGGCTTCGTCGGTCAGGTTCGCACGAACCATGACGTAGCCCGGGAAGAACTTGCGCTCGCTGTCGACCTTGCGGCCGCGGCGCACTTCAACCACCTTCTCGGTCGGCACGAGAATCTTTTCGAACAGGTGCTCAAGCCCTTTCTGGCGAGCCTTGTTCTCGATGTCCTCGGCAACCTTCTTTTCAAAATTCGAATACGCGTGGACGATGTACCAACGTGCCGCCATCTTTTATCTCCACCCGATCAGTTGCTGACGTTGAGCACGAAGCTCAAAAGCCAGCTGATCAGCTGGTCGGCAGCAAAGAAAAACAGCGCGGCAAAAACCACCATTACCAGAACCATGATCGTCGAGATCATCGTCTCACGGCGCGACGGCCAAGTGATCTTCGCCGTCTCGGAGCGAACCTGCTGGAGAAACGCTAGTGGATTGGATTTGGATGCCATCGACTGCCCACGCAATTACGGCGCGTAAAGCTGAACATATCAGCCCCACGCACCGCGTGTCTGTTGAACCCTACATAAACACCGATTCCCAATTCGACAAGAGGGAAACCGAAGTTTAACGAAATTAGCCATTGCGCCTCCCCGGCCGGAACGCCGCGAGAACGTCCGCGCTTCCCGTTCGAGGAAAATGGCAGGGGCAGAGGGGCTCGAACCCCCGACCTGCGGTTTTGGAGACCGCCGCTCTACCAACTGAGCTATACCCCTTTACGCTTTCGTTTCAGCTCCTTGGCCATTCGGCCGAAGCGCTTCCGCAAAGCATGGCGCTCCCTTTAAGACGGCGGCAAAGGATTGGCAAGTCCCGTTTTCGATTTTTCCCAATCCTCTGCCGCTTCAAGACGTTTCCGTCAGACCTTCACGTAGTTGCGCCAGTTGTGTTCTTCCTTGAAGCCCAGCACTTCGCGGATCTTGCGGTTGGAGAGAAGCCCCTCATATTCGCCGATCTCGCGGGTGAAGGGAACGTTGGGGAAAAACCGTCTGGCGAGCTCCTTCGACGGCGTATTGGCCGAGACAGTGTCGTTCGCGGCATTGAAGACCTGGTAGCCGAGACCATCCTTTTCGATGCAGAGATGGCAGATCTGGCCAAGATCGCGAGCATCGATATAGCTCCAGGCAATGCGCTTGCGAATCTCCGGATCGGCGAAGAAGGCCGGGAACTTCTCGTATTCATGCGGCTCGATGACATTGCCGATGCGCAGCGCATAGATGTCGGCGCCGGTGCGTTCGGCGAAGGCCCTTGCCGTCTTCTCGTTGATCACCTTCGACAAGCCATAGGAATCCATCGGATTGACGTCGTAATCCTCATCCAGCGGAAACTGGTGGAAATCGCGATGTCCCTCGGCGAAGCAGACACCATAGGTCGTCTCGCTTGAGGCGACGATGATCTTGCGGATGCCGAGCTTCACTGCCGCTTCGATGACATTATAGGTGCCCATCGTATTGATGCGGAAGGTCTCGTTATCAGGCTTGATGAGGATGCGCGGCACGGCGGCAAAATGAATGACCGCGTCGAACGGCTGGACGCCCTTCCCGCTCTCGAGATCGGGAAAGTCACGATGCATCGACAGCGCGTTAAAGACCTGGCCGCTATCGGTGATGTCGGCGATCAGATTGGTGACGCCGGGGCTTTCCAGCGGCACGAGATCGATATTGTGGACCTCATAGCCCTTGGCGACCAGCCACGGCACGGTGTGCCGCCCTGCCTTGCCCGAACCACCGGTGAAAAGAATACGCTTCTTCATGAAATATCCTCCGCGTCATGAAAATCGCAGGGATAGATAAAGGCTTTGCAACGCAGCGCAAGGGTGGCGCTGCTGCGTCAGGCTGCCTCGACCTCGGGGATGGCGGCAAGCGCCGTCGCCATAGCGTCCTTTTGGACCTTGATGTCGTAGCTCACCTGCAGGTTCATCCAGAACTCGGGCGTCGTGCGGAAGAATTTGGCGAGCCGCAGCGCGGTATCAGTCGTGATGCCCACCTTCCCACCCGCGATACGCTCGATGCGGGTCCGGGGAACGCCGAGCTTCTTTGCCAGCATATAGGGCGAGATTTCCAATGGCTCGAGATAGAGCTCCCGCAGGATTTCACCGGGATGGATCGCCGGCAGAATATTCTCAACCATGGTCCATAGCTCCATTCATTCTAATGATAGTCCGTGATTTCGACATCGCCCGGTCCGCTTTCCGTCCAGACGAAACAGATGCGCCATTGCTTGTTGATGCGGACGGAATGCTGCCCTTCCCGGTCTCCCGCCAATTTCTCCAAGCGATTTCCCGGCGGGGATCGAAGGTCGTTGAGATCGGCCGCGGCATTCAGCACTGCCAGCATCAGCTGCGTCCTGCGAACAAGATCAGCAGGAAAGCCCTTTCGGATCGATCCATCGGCAATCGATTGGCTGAGCTTGTCCTTATATGATCGGATCACCGGGCGCCTCGCATTGGTATCATACGATGATACTAATCGAAGTCAACAAAAACGAAAAAGGCCCCGCTGTTTCCAGCGAGGCCTTCTTTATTCAATGCGACAGCCGATTACTCGACGATCGAGGCAACGATGCCGGCGCCGACGGTACGGCCGCCTTCGCGGATAGCGAAGCGCAGCTTTTCTTCCATCGCGATCGGAACGATCAGCTCGACGTCAACCGTGACGTTGTCGCCCGGCATAACCATTTCCGTGCCTTCCGGCAGCGTGACGATGCCCGTCACGTCCGTCGTGCGGAAGTAGAACTGCGGACGGTAGTTGGTGAAGAACGGCGTATGACGGCCGCCTTCTTCCTTCGTCAGGATGTAGGCTTCTGCCTTGAACTTCTTGTGCGGCTTGACCGAACCCGGCTTGCACAGGATCTGACCACGCTCGACGCCGTCACGGTTAACACCGCGAACCAGAGCGCCGATGTTGTCGCCGGCCTGGCCCTGATCGAGCAGCTTGCGGAACATTTCAACGCCGGTAACCGTCGTCTTCGAGGTCGCGCGGATGCCGACGATTTCGACTTCTTCGCCAACCTTGACGATACCACGCTCGACGCGGCCCGTAACAACCGTACCACGGCCCGAGATCGAGAACACGTCTTCGATCGGCATCAGGAACGGCTGGTCAACCGGACGCTCAGGCGTCGGGATGTAGGCGTCGACCTGAGCCATCAGCTCGCGGATCGCGTCTTCGCCGATCTTCTTGTCGGAATCTTCGAGAGCGGCCAGAGCCGAACCCTTGACGACCGGGATGTCGTCGCCCGGGAAGTCGTAGGACGACAGCAGTTCGCGAACTTCGAGCTCGACGAGTTCGAGAAGCTCGGCGTCGTCAACCTGGTCGACCTTGTTGAGGAACACGACGATAGCCGGAACGCCAACCTGGCGAGCGAGCAGGATGTGCTCGCGGGTCTGCGGCATCGGGCCGTCAGCAGCGGAGCAAACCAGGATCGCGCCGTCCATCTGTGCGGCACCGGTGATCATGTTCTTGACGTAATCGGCGTGGCCGGGGCAGTCGACGTGCGCGTAGTGGCGGTTCGGGGTCTCATACTCGACGTGGGCCGTCGAGATGGTGATGCCGCGTGCCTTTTCTTCCGGAGCAGCGTCGATCTGGTCATACGCCTTGAACTCGCCGAAATACTTCGTGATCGCTGCCGTCAGAGACGTCTTGCCGTGGTCAACGTGGCCGATCGTGCCGATGTTTACGTGCGGCTTGTTGCGCTCAAACTTACTCTTTGCCATTTGAATGCTTCCTGTGAACGAAATGGGTGACCCCGGCGAACCGGTTTAGTGCCGCCGTTTAAGGCTTTCGGCGGGATTGCGCAAGACCTAATTGCGAACGGTCTTCCGGGCTTTGCTGCCCATATGGGAGACAATCTTCAGCGCACAAGATCGATGCCGCTCAAGACTGCAGAATTATTTGAAAATGAAAAGAAAACCTGGAGCGGGTAGCGGGAATCGAACCCGCGTATTCAGCTTGGAAGGCTGCTGCTCTACCATTGAGCTATACCCGCGGGATTGGTCCGATCGAGACGAATGGTGGAGAGAGTTGGATTTGAACCAACGTAGGCTGAGCCAACGGATTTACAGTCCGTCCCCTTTAACCACTCGGGCATCTCTCCATAACTTTTCGTCTGGATCGGAAGACCAAGCTTGCGATCGTTTGGCGTCGCCGCCCTCGATCTGCGCCGCGTATATGACCGGTGCGTTTTCACATGTCAACACGAAGACAAAAGAAAAAATGTGAAAAAATTCATTGCCTGTTGAAAGGCCCGGAGACGAATGAGACCTATGCGCAGCGAGATCGCGCCGCTATAAAGCCGCATGAGCAAAGACAACAAATCCGGCGGCAAGCCCGCAACCGAAAAAACCCCGCGCGACACGCATTATGCAACGCTGCGCCGCCAGCACCGCGATGCAAAACGCGAGCGCGGCGAGATCCCCACCCCTGCCCCGCAAAAACGCAAGCGCGGCGGCGACGACTGGAAGCCGCCGGTTCTGGCGCCCGAACAGGTCTATCTCTATGGCCTGCACACGGTGCGCGCCGCGCTCGACAATAAAGAGCGACGCAACATCAAGCTTTCGGTGACGCAGAATGCGCTCGTCCGCCTGGAGATCGATCCCGAGACGCTCGGCATTCCGGTCGAGATGGTGGCGCCGCATGATATCGACAAGATGCTTGGCCCCGACGCCATCCACCAGGGCGTCATGCTGGAAACGCGGCCCCTGCCCGTACGCCGGCTGGAAGCGCTGAAGGACAGCCCGCTGCTTCTGGTTCTCGACCAGGTGACCGATCCGCATAATGTCGGCGCCATCATGCGCTCGGCCGTCGCCTTCAATGCCGGTGCCGTGATCACCACGCAGCGGCACAGCCCGACCGAATCGGGCGTGATGGCAAAATCGGCCTCCGGCGCCCTCGAACTCATTCCTTATATACAGATCACCAATCTCGCCGATGCGGTGGGCGAGCTGCACAAGCTCGGCTTCGTGACGATCGGGCTCGATTCGGAAGGACCGGCGCCGCTCGAAGGGACCTTTACCGGAGAGAAAGTGGCACTCGTTCTCGGCTCCGAGGGCAAGGGCCTGCGGCAGAAGACGCGCGAGACGGTCAATGCGCTGGCGCGGCTCGACATGCCCGGCGCGATCAAATCGCTCAACGTCTCGAACGCGGCAGCGATCGCGCTCTATGCGGCGCGGCTTTATCTGGCGAAATAGGTGAGATAGGCCGGCGGACTCAAAATGAACGCATGCGGCGGCTAGAAGCCGCCGGACCGAAACGGCAAGCGAGAAGGAAGCACTCCGGCATGGCAATCCGGCCCCTCCTGTTCGGCATTCTGTTCATCGCAGTTTTCGTCGGCATCATCCTCAGTCTGGTCTGGGTCGATCCCTCCCAGCCGACACGGCAATCCGACCCGTTGGCGCCCTCGCCACCTGCCGTTACCGACCCCACAGCGCCTGCTCCTGCACAGTAGGCGCCTGGAACCACAAACCGCACCGCGCGTTTGCCTCGCAGATTAACGCAAGGAAAACCGCATGCGAATCATGATCGTGGTCGTAGTTCTGATGGTCGGCTCGGTGCTCAGCATCGTGATGATGACGCCATCCGGTGCCGGACAGACCGGCAACGGCGCCAAGATCGAGGCTAGCATCAACGAGCCTGTGCAACAGTAGAGCTGAAATCCATCCAGCGATGTGCAAAGCCCCGACATGACCGGGGCTTTATGCTGTCAGTTGCTGGCCTTCTCGACGGTGATCTCGCCGAATTCGTCGATCATCACGGTCCAGCCATCGGGCTCGGCATCCGGATCGGTCTTCAGGTAGACCGTGGCGAAGAGGCCCGGCTGCTTGATGATGCCGGTGGAATTCTCCGGACGGATGTCGGTCACATAGGGCTTGATGTCGGTGAACTCATGCAGCTCGAGAGTGGAAACGACCTCGGGGCCTGCGTCGGCCTGGGCAATCTGCTGCAGATAGACCTTGGACGTGCGGTTCGGCTGGCGGACGGCGAAGATCTTGTAATAGCCGTGCCGTGGTTCCGCGCTGATGGCAGCCGGCTGGGCTGCACCTGGCGCGCGCTCGATGGCGATCTCGCCCTTCGCCTCTTCCCAGTAGCCGGTGCTCGTCGCAAAGGTGATCGACGACGGCAGGATCGTGTCGGCGGCCGGTGCTGCGGCCGCCATCCCCGCGCCCGAGAAAAGAGCGGCGGCCAGAAGTAAGTTTGCGGCTCTCATCTCAATCCTCGAATTGTTCTGCCAGAATGCGGTCGGACCAGGAACGGTCCGGATCGGAGAGGATGCGTGCCGTCATATGTTCCGACTGGGCGATGCGCACATGCAGCACCGACTTGACCTCGGAATTATCGGCAACGGCATTCACCGGCCGCTTCTCCGCTTCCAGAATATGGATATCGACCGTCACCTTGTTCGGCAGCAGCGCGCCGCGCCAGCGCCGCGGACGGAAGGCGCTCACCGGCGTCATCGCCAGAAGCGGCGCCTCCAGCGGCAGGATCGGACCATGAGCCGAGAGATTATAGGCCGTCGAGCCCGCCGGCGTTGCCACCATCAGGCCATCGCAAATCAGCTCTTCGAGCCGGACATGGCCATCAACCTCAACCCGCAGCTTGGCCGCCTGATAGGACTGGCGAAACAGCGAGACCTCGTTGATCGCAAGTGCTGTCGAATTGGTGCCATCGGCATTGGCTGTCGTCATCTGCAGCGGCCGGAAGACATTCTCGACGGCAGCGCAGATACGATCCTGCAGATCCTCCGTTCTATAATCATTCATCAGGAAGCCGACGGAACCGCGGTTCATGCCATAGACAAGCTTGCCACTGTTCATCGTGCCATGCAGCGTCTGCAGCATGAAGCCATCGCCGCCAAGTGCGACAATGACATCGGCCTCCTCGGCCGGCACATCGCCATAGATGCGAATCAATTCCTCACGCGCCGCCAGCGCCTCGGTGGCGGAAGATGCCAGAAAACCAAGCGTCTGAAATGACCGGCCCATGCAATGCCCTTTATGATGCTCGCCTAGCTAAAGGATAAAGGGCTTGTGCGACAAGGTGTTTTGCGCGGCGATGCTAACCGCCAGCGCCAGGCAACCTGTCGGGAGTGCGAAGTTAGTTTTCAGGAAGCACCGCATTTTCTAACTGGCGCTCGCCGGGGTAAGCGCGCAAACGCCTTGCTCCCTTCGCTCACCATCGACCTCAGCCCCGCTGCAATGAGCTCCAGCAGCTCTTTCAATTGCATCGTAGAAATCGAGCTTCTTTCCAAGATAGGTTGATCCAGCGCGAGAGAAGTGCCCTGTATCTTGATAGATCGATGTACCGTTCTCCTCAATGGTGCAGGCAGGCCTATCCCCGCATAAATAATGCGTGAAATCCAATACCGGATATATGTAGCGGACACCTGCTTGAGAAACGCAACGGTGTCACGATTGAAATCCGCAGATTTGGCTGCGCTCAGGCTACAGGCATTGTTCGGGATACCCCATTTTCGCGCGCGCGCGATGCACAGGCCCATGTTACTGACGCCGTCCTGGGGCGGAGGCGCGAAAACGACGGGTTTAATCCCCATGGAAGACAGCAGGTCCAACGTCTTCTTGAATTCGGAAACTGCCAGCCCTAGGCTTGGCTGCACAAGGCCGCTTCCCCGCAAAAAGACGTGATCACGCCGAATATAGGGATAGAACGGCGACGAAACGACCACCGTCTTTACCGATGGGTGACGCTTGAAATACTGGAATACCTTATCATTGTGATCGAGGCATGTCTCGGGCCAGGTCGTGGCGGCATTTGCCGGAACCGGAGTCAAATCGATAAAGGGCCCACAATTGCTCATATTGAATTGGACGAGCTTAGCCTGGGGATTAGACGCCATGATGCCGTCAACCAGATGCATGGCGTAAGAATCGCCCCAGACAGCAATGTCTGGCGCTTCAGCCGTCTGGCACTTGGCCAATATTCGGCCGTTGCAATCATGATCCAGGCCAAAACTCTCGGCATTCGCCTGGGTGATTTGCTCGAAATGAGATTCCAAGCCCTCAGTCTTGTCGGCGATCAAACCCACGGAGATAAAAGCAGTGCCCACTGCCCCAAAGGCAGCGAATGCAGTTCGGCGTGATAGGAAAGAGCGTCGACGGAATGGCTGCTCCACATATCTGTATGTAACGAACGCAAGGGCGCCGCAAAGGCCAATCAGGCCGGCATAATCCCACGACGAAAGGTTTCCAAAAGAACGGATCCGGGCGAAAGCAAAAATCGGCTGATGCCATAAATAAAGGCTGTAGCTGCCCAAACCGATGACGACGAGAGGCGGGCTACCGAGGAGGCGGCCCGCAAAATTCCGTTGTGAAGCAAAGGCGATCACGGCAACTGTGCCGCATACGACCGGAAGCGTTTGCAAACCCGGATAAATCGCCGTCTCGGAAACCATAAAGTAAGAGAAGCAAATGGCTATGAGCCCGAGCGTGGCAATAACGCCGGCATATCGATGTTGTATGGCCCTACCATCATTGACGACCAGGGCAACGGCGGCACCGGCTCCCAATTCCCAGAAACGACTTGGCAAGAGATAGAAATTCATCGACGCACTGAAGCGCGGTATAATTTGGGTCAGCAGGAAGCTAACCACCGAGAGGAAAACAACCCAGCGCAGCGCCTTGCTCCAAGCACCGCGACTAAGAACCAAAAGGACAGGAAAGAGAAGATAGAATTGCTCTTCAACTGCGAGCGACCACGTATGCAAAAGCGGTTTCAGATCGCCTGCGCCGCCGAAGTAACGCGTCTCTTGCCAGAAGAGAAAATTCGAGATCGACAGGCAAACATGATAGAGGCTCTTCCCGAAGTCATTGAGTTCCTTTGGGAGCATCCACAGCCAGGCAAACGGCAGGCAGGCGGCACACACAACCAACAGAGCAGGTGCAATGCGTCTTGCTCGACGCTCATAGAAAGAAAGAAATGTGAAACTGCCTTTGCTGACCTCGTCCATAATGATGGAAGTAATTAAGAAGCCGCTGATCACGAAGAAGACATCGACGCCAGCAAACCCGCCCCGAATATTTGCCATTCCCGCGTGGTAGAGAATAACTGGAACAACCGCGATCGCTCGCAGTCCGTCAATCTCAGCTCGATATTTCATGAAATATGCTCCGTCCGCGGCAATAGGCGAGATGATTACTTCCGCTATCAAATGCGGATCGGCAGTCGCAGCTAGGCATCCACCAGCCTTCGCCACCGCCTGAGAACGCGTCTTCATAAACGACCAGATATGGGAAGAATGGTGCCCCCGGCAGGGTTCGAACCCGCGACCCCCTGATTACAAATCAGGTTCGAAAGCCTTGCATTATACAGCATCTTGCTCATCATGCGCCATCTGTGCGCCATCGCCAAAAATGGACGATGAGATTTGGTCCATGACATTGCGGTGTGAATCGCTCGGGAAAAGGTGGCCGTAGCGGCTCATGGTCACTGCAAGAGAGGAATGACCGGCGAAGGTTTGCACGGTCTTCGGCTGCAAGCCCGCTTCGATCCAGGTGGAAATGGCGAAGTGGCGCAAGGCGTGCCAGTTGAACGCCTTATATAGCTTGCCTTCCTCTTTAGCCTTCGCGGACACAGCCTTGATCAGCGGCCGATATTCACGGGTGAGGATGTTCTTGTGATCCATGAACCCGCCGCGGGAATTCGGGAAGATCAGGTCATCCGCCTCCTTGTTCTTGGCGGCTGCTCGCCAAGCTCGAAGATCATTGAGCATGGCAGAGGAAAGCGGGACGGTGCGAATGCCAGCCACCGATTTGGTGGTGTCCGCATTCTTATAGGCGTCGACGCGGCCGTCGACCGTGAGCTCGCCTGTGTTGAATGAAACGTGCTTCCACCGGAGGAAGTAAAGCTCTGAGGCTCGCACCCCGGCTGAGGCTGACAGGCGCATGCGAACCGCCAAGCCGCCCTTGGCTTCGGCCAGCGTGCGAGCGAGATCAAGCTTAGACGGCGGCACCACCTTCTTAGACCCTTCACCGCGCTTGCCGGTGACGCGAATGTTTGCGGCTGGATTTACCGCCATCAGGTCGGCTTCAACCGCATTCTGCAGCGCCCGCGAGAGGCTGCCCAATATGCGCCGGGTGGTCACAACGCCTACACCTGCCGTGCGGAGGCGGTCGCGGAAGTCGCTGACGACCTTCGCGGTGCATTGGGAGAGCTTCACCGGTCCAATGTGGCCATCGAAGATGATGCGCGTCTTCTCGGGCTGCTTGGCACGATGTTCTTCAGTCGGCGCCACGTAGTTGCGCAACTGGCCTTCCACGGTGCGCAGGTAATGCTCAGTGACGTGCTCGCCCCGGTCGCGGCGCTCGGTAAGAAGCTTGAGGTAGCTGGTAACGGCGTCATCAACGGTAGTGCTCGATGCATCAGCGCGGAATGTCCCGACGGCGACCTGGTGCGTGACTTCAGTTCGGTGAGCCTCGGCGTCCCGTTTCTTGTCAAACTGCCGTTTATGCCGCTTGCCGGTCGCGTCGGTCCAGGCGAGCACCCAGGCTTCGTGCTCACCGCTTTTGTTCGACCACCGCCGTTTCGTGATTGTTGCCAAACTAATGACCTCCTGATTTAGATGGCGCATGAAATCATGGCGCACGGAATTGTACAAGAGGTAAATCTTGTCAAACCGCAATGTTTACACCACCGTCCTGCCGTCATCATCTTAGGAAGGAGAAAAATGAACGCCGGTAACGACAACATCATTGAGGGCGATCTGCTCGTCGGAGCAAAGGCCATAGCTGAATTCCTCGGTGTCACTCAGAGGCAAGCCTACCGCCTCACCACCGACCGCATCATTCCCTTCCTAAAGCTGGGCGGCACAGTCGCCGCGCGCCGCTCTTCTCTATCCCGATGGATGGATGAAGCTGAAGCGAGGGCGGCAGCGTGACGCGTTACGTAACGGGGTTTGCGACATGCCGTTGACCAATGCGGAGCGGCAAGCCCGGCATCGTGAGAGGATCAAAGACAAGTTACGTAACGCGCCGGAGTTACGTAACGGTTCCGGCACTCGCGAAAGCGGATTGGCGGAAGCCGATGAGATGTTACGTAACGCATATTACAGCGTTGCCGAGCAATACTTCGCCAGGGCCGGCGAAAGGGCCCGCGAGGCAATCGAGGCGTTCCTAAGCGAAGAAATCGGGTTCGCCGACATCATGCTTATGGTCATGGAACAGGCCTACGGCCGCATCAATGATCATTACGAATGCGGCAACGTTGGCGTGCCCGTGCGGGAAATGTCCTGGCGGAAGCATGCCAAGACGATAGCCGAGCGCGTTACGTAACGCCCCAAATCACCAGTCAGTGACAACCAGCCTGCCGGCATCCGTCGGCGGGCCGCGCTTCTGCGCCCAAAACGGGAGACCCCATGAAAGTTCTATATTGCCGGAAGATCAGTGATCCACGCGGCAGCGAATGCATCGCCGCTGTCGACTTCGAGCTGAATGAGCATATCCGCATTTACGGCTTGCGGCTCATGAGGAAGGCCGACGGCCGCCATTTCATCTACGCCCCCCAGGCAGCTGGCTCGCGGAAGGTGGCAACGTTCTCGGAGGCCCTGTCCACCCGCCTGACCGACCTTGCGCTCGATGCGTATGAGGTGGCAGCGTGAAAGACGACAGCCGATTTCTCGAAAAATGGAAGCTTGTTAGGGCCGCGGGGAAAGACCGGGCCAATCTGAGTATGGGCGACATTTCCGTGCTGATTGCCATCTGCGACCGCTACGGCAGCAAGTACGATAAAGACGCCCCGGCAAAGGCTGGCCACGCCTTGCTTGCCTCCATGTCGGGCCTTTCCCGCCGTGCGACCATCGATTCCACCCGGCGCCTCATCGATGCAGGATATGTGTTTGTCATCGAACTGGGCTCCGGAACCGCGGGCACAAAATATGGCCTTCATTTCGCTAGAGGTGAAGACCGCTGCACCACTAAGGGTGAAAACGCTAGTGGTGAAGACGCCTTCACCACAGTAGTGAAGCCCGGTTCACCACTAGACCCCCGCAGTGGTGAAGACGCATTCACGGAGTCCCCACCTACTGAAAGCCGCCTACAGGCGAGCTTACATGTAGGTGATAGTAGGTTCGATGACGCGGCTTCGCCCCCGCCCCCGGATGGCCTGAAGGCCACCGCGGCGGTTCCGCCATCGGGAGATGGATTCGAAGAGTTCTGGAAAGCATGGCCGCGAAAGCATGGCTTGAAGAAGGCCCGTGCAGAGTGGGCGAAGATCGAGCATGACGTTGATATGATCATTGAGGCGGCAACCACCTGGGCCGAGCACTATGCCAAGAACGGCACCGACCGCAAATGGATACCGGAGCCCGCCAACTGGCTGCGCGGCGAGCGTTGGCGCGAAGATCTGCCCCTGGTCCATCTCGACGCGAAGGGCGCTGCGATCTCGAAGGCGAAGGCGAATGCCCCGCTAAAAGCCGAGGCGCCGGCACCCGCGAATGATGTCTATAGGCATGTGGTGATCGAGCGTGTCACGCCGCTACGGAACGGTGACTATGCCTATGAGGCACAGCTACGCTTCAGGGATTGCGAGCCAGACGATGACGTTGAGACCATCACGCAGAAATATGACGTCGACACCTTCCGTCAGCTGATGGCGGCGGTTGGCATTAAGATCATGCGGCCGGGCGACGAAGACCACTCAATTGGAAGGCCGGCCGTGCTGGTGGTGGACGCAGATAGCAACCACCGCTTCGAACCGTTGTTCCGGTCCAGCGCCGACGTCGAGGTAAGCTACGAGCCTCTACCTGAAAAGCCGCCGCGCCCGGCGAGAAGCGTCCAGCCCTGGAGGATGGCAGTATGACCAGCCTCGCCACCCAGCTCCACGAGATCGCCGACCGGCTCACCCGGTTGGCGCCCAGCCACCGAGATCCGAACCGCTTCCATGAGGACAAGAGCGAACTGGTCGGCCAGCTGCGGCGGCTGGCTCAATCGAACGGAAAGCGGCCGATTGAAGCCGCAAACGACAATCGCCCGAACAGGAGTGCTGTTTGACCAACACCGACATCAACCCCGATCGCCCGCTGCGAGGCCGGCGCCTATCTTGGCGCGAATTCACCGTGCTGACAGGGCGGCCGAAGCCGGATTATGCGAAGCTGGCGGCGAATGATAACGCTAAGGCTGTCGACGCCTCTGGCGATGTCGGAACAAATCGCTAACAGCATTGTTCCCCTCTTGTACACGTGGTATTTACCGGAAGAGGAGAAGATCGAATCTCCTCTAGGAAGACTAGAATAATGGCAGCTATTTTCGACGTATCGGACTACATCGTTGTTAAACTCCGCGAGGGCGGCGTTTTCTTGAACGTACTCAAGCTTCACAAGCTTATGTACTACGTTCAGGCGTGGCATCTTGCGTTCGGTCGCGGCCGCCTTTTTGATGGACGCTTCCAGGCGTGGGTGCACGGCCCGGTGAGTCGCGAACTTTATGATCGATATCGAGATACTAAGTCGATGTACTCTACGGTCGACATAACAGATGTAAGCCCGCTTTTCACACCGACGCGTTTGAATGATGCTGAGCGTGCGCATATAGATGCGGTTCTTGAAGTGTATGCGGTCTTTACTGGCGATCAGCTTGAGGAAATGACGCATCGCGAAACTCCTTGGCTAGCAGCACGCGTGAATGTTCCGGCCTCAGCTCGGAGTGAAACTCCCATATCTGAAGAAACAATGCGCAGCTTCTATGCACAGCGATTAAACACAGGGAACGCTGCAGCCGGCGCATGATGAAGCCTGTACTTGATCCGGAAATTATACCGCAGAAAGCGGAGAGGCCGGACCCTGGACGCGTCTCCGAAACTGCCCATTGGGCGTTCTCAATGCGCTATTGGCGGCAGGTCGACAATTTCGGGATTGGAGGAGAAGAGGCCGGTTGGTTTGTATCCTTGTTCGAGCGGATTAGTTCGCTTTGCGCGATGACCCTTGAGGACTTTTTTCGGGATACCGTCCTGCAGGCAAGCGTTCGTTTTCACGCGATAAATTGGCAGGGAAAGAATGTTCCTCTGCGGAGGAAGGATTTTGATTGGGTTCCCGAGGTCTACCGGGATAACCCAGATGACTACCCTATATACCAATTCCACGTATCGAGGGCGCTTGGGCGCGTTGTGGGGTTCTTCGATGAGGTTGGCGTTTTTCAGGTCGTTTTACTTGATCCCAACCACAACATTCAGCCGTCGAGTTACAACGACTACGAAATCCGTCCGACCAAGGCAGGCGCTTGCCTTTACGCTTCCGTATCCATTGCGGCCGATGAATACGTTTCGCAGTGTGCGGCAACCGATTGCTCAATGAAGACCGGGCTGTCGCGGCACCTGCAAAAGCAAATCTATCGGCAAACAAATGGCCTGATGATCTGCCATGTAGCGGAGGACCACTACATCAGGTTTCAAAAACTGCAAGAGGCCAATAGTGATTTCAACCTCCGAGACGTAATCGAGCTCGGCCTGATGCAATACGAGGCGGACAGCGGTTAAAGTTCGACAGCCCCAGGTAGGGGGCACCCCAGATCCTTGCCGCCGCAACTTTGAGGATCGGCGCGGTCCCATAGCGTTAGTGCTAATACAGGAAATTGCCTCCCGACCGGGGGCATCGATGTCTCTGGATTGCTCCGAAATCGGGAAACGGCGATGGCCATTTGTCCGCATTTTTCCGATTCAAATGTTGAGGGGGTCGCAATGCGCCTCCCGCGTGCGCAAGCGCGCGCGAGAAATCATTACGTTTTTTCCCCGAAGAAGCTGCTGGCTGCCGTCATTTTGTTTCCAATCCCTCTTGACGGTTCGTCGGTGACCAAACTTAACGTTTGAGCCGGCAGGCAGTTGGCAACAGACATTGTTTACATCAACGTGAGCTGTGTGGCTGACGATGAAGCTGCGCCAAATACTATAGATTTAGGACCAACGCGTCCGACCTCACCAACTAAGAGCCGGCCACCGGCCAGAACAAGACTCCTTCATAGGGTGCGACCTTGAAAGATATCGAAGTACCGGTTTTTGACCGGCGCCACTCTCTTCCAGATCTAATCGACCAAGACCTTGAATGGGCGCCCGCCCGGACCCTCATCAAGGGCGGCGGCGTCAAAGTCACGCTTCCGAACGACGGCCCGTCACCGGATCACCGCATCCGCGCTGGCGTGGCCTGGTACTCGTCCCATCCGTATAGCGGTCAGGCGGATAACGATAATAAAGATTGGCCGCTTGAGAAGCTGCTGAGGACAGAGGGCAATGACCATTGTCTCGCCCTCGCGGAACGATACCGCGACCTGCATGACGCCTCCACCCGCCCGACACAGCTGATCGGCCGAGAGACCGATAATCTGTATCTCGTTCAGAACGAGGATGGGGAAGGAAAGTCGAAAGGCACCAAGGTGGTGACCGGAAAGAAGGCCGTCGTCGACACCCCGCCCAGGCGGGCGAGCTTGCTCACGTCAGACTCGAAGAAGCGCGCCGCGGCTGTACCGAAGAAATGGACGGGCGACTGGCCGATCCTTTCCGCGATAGATGCGAAGCGAGAGCTTGCTATCCTTCGCGCTCAGCTAGCATTCGTTCCCAAGATCCTTGACGCTTTCGAGTGGTCGGTCGTGAACAGCCTCACCCTGGATGAGATTGGGAAGCGATTGGGTGCCGGCAGCAAAGGCGGCAAAGGCGAGGCCCGCGCGCGGATCTTCGATGGCTTCACCATTGTCGATCGGTTCTGGCAGCGGAAGCTTCGAACGGCGAGGAAGCGGGAGGAAGCGACGTACGCTTCGTCCTGGTGGCAGCCTGGCATGCCAGTGCCCTCTGGGTACTACCAATCGCGGGTTCATCCGGACATGATTTTTCCCGCTGCCGCGTAGGGGTACCCCATTTCCCAACCCCGAAGGGTATAGTTGAAGAGAAGGGCGGCAGCGATGTCGCCCTTTTTCGTTTCAGCTCGTCGCACCGGGCTGAGGTGGCTGGCCGCGCGCGGTCGGTCACCGTCAATTCTGTCGATCTGCGGATGTACCAGCGACAGGTAATTGTTCGTTGGATGGCGAGTCTGACGGACGATCGGCTGGAGCGCGCCTGCGGGCGCTGCTCGCTGCCCAATTCATGCGCCCGCTGGGCGCCCTTTTTTTGGCTCTACTAGTTTCAAACTCTGGAAAAGGACACCACCATGGCCCTGAATGGGTTGCATGTCACAGCCGGCTACGCCGGATCGTACCGGCGCGATAAGTCGCAGCCGATCCTGGGTAAAATCATCTGGTCCGAAGCACCGGCATCCGGCGCTGCGACCACCAACGTCGCGCCGGCCATTTCCGATGTCTTCGGCCAGCCGGTCTTCCGGTTTCGATCTTCTGCCGACGTCTATGTCAGTATCGGCCCGACCCCAAACGCTGCCGCCAGCCCGCGCATCCTTGTGCCGGCTGGGACTGATTACGACGTCTTCGCCGAGCCTGGCGACAAAGTCGCATGGAGCGCAGCATGACCATTCCCGAACTTGCAGAAATCGTTGAGCGTCATCTTGGCATCAAGCGCAGCCGTGTAACGAGCGTAGCGCGGGCGCTGCAGGCCGCTGGAGCCCTTTCGAAGGGCGGACCGGGCCAAGCGCCGGAATTCAGCCGCGACGACGCTGTTGCCCTCCTGGCTGGCGTTGCCACCGGTGCCAAGCTTGAAGCGGTCGCATCTGCGACACGCGCGCTTCTAGCGGCTACGCCAGGCGGCGCCGACGTCCGCTCTGCGCCGCTCTGCATTCCCAGGAATGCGGAGATCCAGCTGGCCGTCCTCGCTAGCATGTCTCTTACCGGTGACAGCCTCGAAGGCCTGACGATCGAAGTGGTGCACGGCTGGCCGGAAGTCGCGCTGATCTGGGCCGACGGCAAGGTCCAGCGCTTCCAGGCAGCCGGATCGGTAGCCAACACCCAGCCGACCAACAAGAGCCGCGTTGCGACGCGGATCGCCGGCGACGACTTCGCCAGTTTCATCAAGGAGGCCACCACCCATGGCTAAAGCATCATTCGCCGTTCCGACACTCAGCGAGGCCGATTCCGAATACGGCACACTGTCCGAACGCTACACCGCCCTGACCAACGAGCTTGCGGAGATCTCCCGCGAGGCTGACGAGCTTGAAGCGGATATGCGTGCTCGTCGAGCTCCATCCATTCGCCCGGGTGTTGCCGAGCTGATCGGCGAGGCCGTCGATCTTACGCTGCTGGAACGCCCACGGCGCCTGCGGGAGCTTCGCCAGCGCGCCGGTGATCTTGAGCAGGCCGCAGAGATCATCCGCCGCCGTCGTGACGACCGTCTGAGCGCCGCCAGCCTCGCTGCCTGCAAGGCCACGAAGGCCGAATATGCGCGCCGGATCGGCAAGTTCGTCGACGCGCTGCAGGCCGCCAAGGCGGCGTACGACGCAGCCGAGGAAGTGCTTGACGCTTTGGAGCGCGAGGGCGTGCAGATCGGCTACATGCCGCCGGCGCGGTCGCCCTTCTTCGCAGGCACCGAGAACGGCGCGACGCGGTTTGTTTCTGAAGCGTGGGGGAATGCGAATGTCTAACCGCCGCGAATATGAGGCCCGGCCAGCGGGCACGGGACGCAAGGGCGTCCGATCCATTAAGCTGCCAGGCGAACAGCGTCACGTCGAGCGTGCTGAGCCAGCAGAGGCTATCGCACGCCGCCTGGCGATCTCGAAGCGCGAGCGCGATCTGAGGGAGCGCACAGGTGGCTGAAATCAGCGGCTATGCCATTCAATGGGGGCAGCCGGCAGTCATCGCCGGCCTCTTCGAGGAGAGCTTCGCCCGCGGCGCGTTCAACCAAAGCCTGCTTGATCATCCGGACGTCGTGGTCCTCTGGGCGCACGACCCGAGCCGCCCGCTGGCTCGCGTCTCGAACAAGAGCCTGACTATCAGGTCCGACAGCATCGGCCTTTGGTACTCGTTCCAGCCCGATGACAAATCGCCTCTCGGGCAGGAAGCGCTGGCAAGCGTCGGCTCCGGCCTGGTCAACGAGGTGTCAGTTGGCTTTTCGTCGATCGAGGAAGAGTGGAACGACAGCGGCCGCATTCCGAAGCGCACCATCACCAAAGCGTTTCTTGGCGAAATCAGCATCGTTTTGTGGGGCGCCTACGGGCAGTCGACGAGCGCCGAGCTTGTCGGCCGATCCACAGCCGCCAGCAAGGCCGAGGCCGCAATGCGTCGGCGCGGCATTTCAACCACCTAGGAACATCATGGACGTACATTTCAAATACCAGCTGGGCGATCTCGTCGAGACGCGCCGCGGCGAAGTCGGCAAGATCGTGCTCATGTCGGTGTGCGAGAGCCGCGACGGGCGGGAAGACTACTACCGCACCTACAAGATTGTCGACGACGATGGCGGCCATGTGTGGACGCCGGAATTCGGCATTAAACGGGTGGTCGGGTGGTGAGCGGAGGCAGCGCCGCCGGGTGACCGACTGCAGCTCACGGGAACACCAGCATGCGGGCGGGGATGACCCTAGTGCCACCTCAAGCGGCAGGCAACTTTCGTGCATCGTGAGGTTGCATCGGCTTGTTTGATGAGCGAACTACGATAAACCGTCGACTCCTCTACACTCGCAAAGGAGGGGTCGCATGAATGAGGTGAAGGTAGTTGGCTTGGATCTCGCAAAGAACGTTCTGCAAGCACATGGTATCGACTCTTCAGGGAAGAAAACTTTTAACGTCCGGCTTAAGCGCGAGCAGGTGAAGCCGTTTTTCGCCGGGCTAGACCCATGCCTCGTTGCGATGGAAGCCGGATCGGCGTGCCACTTTTGGGGTCGCGAAATCGCTCGCTTTGGCCATGAGATAATGATCATACCCGCGCAGCATGTGAAGCCTTTCGTCAAAAGGAATAAAACCGATGCGCTAGACGCGCAGGCCATAGCTGTTGCTGCGCTCCAGGACGGGATGCAGCGGGTGGCCGTGAAAACGGTCGAGCAACAGGCGCTGACAGTTATCATCAAAACACGCGCGCTGTTCATCCGGCAGAGAACAAACACACTCCTAGCGCTGCGGGGCCACCTCGCCGAGTTCGGCTTTATTACGGGAACTGGAGTGGCCAGGCTAACAAAGATAACTGAAGACGTCTGTGCCGGTAGGATTCCAGAGATTCCGGAGCTCGCAAGGCAGGCGGTGGCAGACGTCCTAGCTGAAGTAGAAGCCTTGAATGTACGAATCGAGCGCCTTGAAGCCGATGTTGCTCGACTGTCGCGGGCTGATGGCGACGTCCGTCGTCTGCTTGCAATACCTGGCATTGGCCCTGTGACAGCTTCGGCGATCAAAGCCTATGTGCCCGACATTGCGGTCTTCCGATCCAGTCGCCATTTTGCGTCCTGGCTAGGATTAACACCGCGCTCGCATGATTCTGGCGGAAAAAGCCGACCTGGGCGAATTTCAAAACGGGGAAATGTGACATTGAGATCGCTTCTTTATCTTGGCGGCTTGACACTCGTTCGTATTGCCAAGGCAAAACCTGAGGCCGACCCCTGGTTGGCCCGACTAGCTACGAACAAACCGATGAAGGTTGCCGCGGTAGCTGCCGCCAACAAACTTGCCCGGATCATCTGGGCGCTACTGACCGGAAGCAAAGATTATACCCCCGCGCCGGTGACCTAGTCGCAGCATGCGACGCAAACGATCCTAGCCGCCGCTCCACCCGTGGTGACGAAACAGGCCGCATCGAAGACTGTGCATTGCACTATGTAGCTACTAGCCGTTTTGTCCGCGTTCTAGTGAAAGGCGTGCCACCCGGCAGCGCCGTATGATCTCCTGCAAGTGACAGCCACGTGCAATAGGTCGTTTGCGTTTCAAGGCCATCTCCGAAAGGGGATGGCCACCAATCGAATTACCAAGCCTTCTCGCGGGCACTGGAAAAAGTCCGCCGTCGGGCGACCCGATATCGCTGAACTGAGCAGCATGGCGCGCGTTCGGTGCAGGTCTAGAAACATTCGGCGATCCCAGGCCGCGCGGAAAGCGCCGCCGCTAATTAGAAAGCACAATCAATGACAAAAACGAACGCCCAGCCGGGCGAGCGAGGCCACGCGCGTGGCGGGAAGATAAGGTCGGCGAAATGATCGTGCCTGGCAGGCCGCTGCTCAACCGAGCACAGCGCCGGGCTCTTCGCGCCTAGCGCCACCATCGCCTTCAACAGTTCAATCCTTCGCCCTGGCGGCTCGCCGGGGCGCTTCCACATGGGAGAACACATGCCACAACTGGCAAACACCATCTGGGCAGACGGCCCGGGCGGCTCACCTACCCAACCTAATAAAGCCGACGTCCGCGAGTGGGGCACATGGCTGGAATCGTTTATCACGGCAATCGGCGCCAACAGTGGATCCGTCTTCGCGACGCGCGCCGCCCTTTATGCCGATCTTGCTCATGTTGCGAACAGCATGGCGTGGGTCGTGAATGATTCCACTGCGGCTTACAACGGCATCTATCAGAAGTCGGGCGCATCGGGGGTGGGGGCGTGGGCCAAGATCGCTGATCTGCCCTACAGCTTTATCACCGCTGTGGACGCTGGTGCCGGCACTCCGAATGCGATCGTAGCCACGAGCACTTTGCCAATCAGCACCTCTGCGCTCGTCATCATGAACGTGTTCGAGGCCAACACGGCCTCGCCGGTAACCGTTGCCTTCAATGGCGGCACTGTCCTGACGGTCAAGACCAACACTGGTAACGACGTCTCTGCTGGCGGCCTGGTGGCCGGTATGCAGTTGCTCGGAGTCGTATCGGGCTCCGTGTTCCGGCTGGTCAGCGATCAGGTTTCGAGCGCAGTTGTTGCGGCAGCGGAGGCTGCGGCTAGCGCGGCAAATGACTCAATGGAGGCCGCGGCACAGTCTGCCCAGGATGCAGCAGACAGCGCTGAGCAGGCCGCTTCTGTTGTGACGGGCAAT
Source organism: Rhizobium sp. OAE497 (assembly GCF_040546565.1). Taxonomy (NCBI): domain Bacteria; kingdom Pseudomonadati; phylum Pseudomonadota; class Alphaproteobacteria; order Hyphomicrobiales; family Rhizobiaceae; genus Rhizobium; species Rhizobium sp. OAE497. The sequence continues at coordinate 1,488,457 of NZ_JBEPOA010000001.1, read as the reverse complement.
ATCGCGGCGGCCATTCATGCCGCTACAGCGAAGAGCGTTCCGGTTGATGCAGATGAACTCGGTCTTGTCGACAGTGCGGCAAGCTGGGCGCTCAAAAAGCTCACTTGGTTGGCGGTCAGGCTGGGCGTCTTCGTGCAGGCTGCCGCTACGGTTGCGAGCGCAGCGACGGCAGATATCGGTTCTGCATCAAGCTTCTTCATCAGCGTTACCGGTACGACTGCGATCACCTCTCTCGGGAGCGCAGTCGGAATCCAGGTGGGGACCTTGCGGCTGGTGCAGTTTGCGGCGTCTCTCACGCTGACGAACAATGCAAACATCATTCTGCCAACCGGCGCCAACATCACTACCGCTGCCAACGACTTCATGTTGGCGCGCTATGAAGGCTCCGGTGTTTGGCGTGTCATCTGGTATCGCGGCGCGCTTACCACGGCGGACTGGACGACTGGCACCAGTACGAAGCCCGGCATGCCGACGCCTGCGCAACTGAAGGCAGCAATCCAAGCTAATCGTTCTATTGCTGTGGTCGCGGATGTGAAAGCTCAGGGAACGGCACCGCAGACACTTACGGCAGCAGCTTGGACGCAACGAAACCTGAACACGGAAGTTTACGACCCGGATAGCATTGTTTCGATTTCCGGCAACACTTTCACCGTCACTAAAGACTGCATGCTTTCTGGTTGGTGTGCGTCTACCAACAACCAAGCAGCCATGCGGAGCCGAGTATATTGCGTCACAGATGCCGCGCCGGTCGGCTATTCGGCCTATATGTCGATCAACGGTTCTGGCGCAAGCGCTGTTGTCATGGCGTTCGATGGCATCAAGCTTGATGCCGGAAAGAACTACCGGATTGAAACGTACCATAGCTCAGCAGCCCCTGCCGGTGTCGCGCAAAACCTTGCGGGCATAGCGGAAACCTACCTGCAGCTTAAGCTGGAGACGATCTAGTGACGAAGTCGAAGTACGCAATCCTCAGTGACGACGTCGTAGACGTCATTTCGTTTGAACCCGACATGGAAGACGGCGAGGTCAGCCCCTCGTGGGTGCCGGTGCCAGACAGCGTTTTCGCAGGCTTCATAAGGCAGGTTGATGGCTCTTTCACATCGCCGCCACCCTTGCCCCCCAGCCTGAGCGACTACCAGGGTGCAATCCAAGAGCTTGTCGACCAAACAGCACAGGCCGAGCAATTCAATGACGGCGTGACGCTAGCGTCCTACGTTGCCTCCACAGTGCAGCCGTGGGCGGCACAGGCGCAAGCCTTCGTGTCATGGCGCGACAATGTCTGGCAATATGCGTACGCCGAGCTTGCAAAGGTGCAGGCCGGGGAACGCGAGCAGCCGAGCGTCGAAGCCTTTCTTCTCGAACTTCCGGAGGTCATTTGGCCATGAACCATTCAGCAGTAGCAGCGGCCGTCGCGCTCAACGCCACAAACGCCATCATCCACAGTCTTGTCGTCAGGGGCGTGCTCACCGGGAAACAGGGCTCCCAACTCTTGAGTGACATTGCGAAGGCGACCCGAGCTGATGACCTCGGCCAAGCTGGCGAAGATGTCGCCGCGTGGCTCGATAAGGCGGCGGCGCCTCTCGCGGCTTAGCCATCGGTGGGCTCGCCGGTGTTTGCCGGCGGGCTCTGGCGGGTCTGAGTTGGAACCAGATCGAGCTGATACTCGTTTTTCAGCCATACTTGAAACTCAGCGAGGTATTGCTCGTTCTGCTCGACCTCGACAATGCCAAAGAGTTCTGCGCCCGCCTTAGTCAGCGCAGGGCCGGTGAATTGCAACATCCTTGCTTGCTTCAGTCCTTCTTGGTCCACGACGCCGTCCTTAAACCCCATCATCCATAGTGGTTCACCATTCTTTGTCGCGGAGTAGAACTTCCCTCCAATACAAAACGCGCCTGCCGCGAAGATCAGTTCATTCACCGTCTGATAGGGCGTGAACGAGTGGGTCAGAAGGCCGTGCTCCTGCAGCACGGTGAGCGCGTGGTAGTTGAGGCCGTAAACATCAAGATCGTTAGCTCCAGGAGCCTTTCCAAGCGAGCAAAGCATGGGCCCGAACAGGGGGCCGCCGGATATCGCACAGGCTGTAAACTTCTGTAGGACAGCGACGGCCTCAGGGCTCAGAACGCTGAAAGCCTGCATCGCGAGCGGAGAAAACGATCCTGGCTTTTGGATTTCCCCCGAGAGTATCTTCGCAAAACCTGCCTTCATTCGCTCCGATGACGCCTCGGAAGCGAGCCGCCGAAATTTGTTGAGCCAATCGTCGGAGATATCGCCGTCTCCTATACCCGCTGTGCCGGCGCCCGAAGCGTCCACTATCGCATCCGCGAATATCTCTTCAACTGTGGCCTGCTCGCCAACAAGGCGCTTCAGTCCCTGATCAAACAGCGTTGCAGCGCGCGGATCCTCCTCGGCAATCATCTTTGCGGCTTTGGCCGCCACCGCATTGGAAATGATTTCCCGGCCTTTGTTGGTGGTCTTCTTCTCCGACCAGGTGTCGAAATAGTAGCCGCCTTCGCCGACGAGGAAATCCTTCGCTTTCTTCATCCGCGCGACTGCTGCTGCCGGCCAACCCTCTGTCCAAGCAGGAAGGTTAGATTTATTGGGTTCCGGCGCCGCTGGAAGATTGGAGGAGGTATCCGACGGCTGTTGATCACTCATTCCAATACAATCCTCGTGAGCGCCATACGGTCCGCAGCTGCTCCGCTATATCTTCTTCCGTCCGGTGGTCGAAGTGGGCCGCTAGAACAGCAGCTATTGTTGAAATACTAGCGTGGTCGGGCAATGCTTTTTCGGCGAGATCTGCCTGATTGTTGATCTCGCGCATGAGTAGATCGTCGTCTGCTTGGCTCATATTGATGCTCCGGATCATTCGAGCTGTTTAAGACTTCCCTGGCGCCTTCGGGAATGCCCCGGCGCCCTTGTATGGCTTCCCTGTTAGCGGTGAATACTTTGGCTGTTGTACTGCGGCAGGCTTGGACGTTTTCGGCTTAGCCGGAACACGGCGCCATCCGCTCATGGTCATGCACTGCTTTACGAACTGGTCGGCCCGGATCGCATTGTCGATAGCGTTGCCGAGCTGGGCGCCGGCGACATAGCTGGCACTGCCGAAAGCGATCATTCCTTGCTGTGTGCTCGATGACATCATTTCGCACCGCGCCTGCGCCATTTCAAGGTTCGGAGCATTCGGCACGATCGGCTCATAGGCGTAGTTCGTTTGGCAGCCCGAAAGGACGGCAAGGCTTGCCGCTATTACAATCAGTTTCTTCATGATGTTCCCCAGTTCCTGCTTTTGATCTAGCAGCAACTTGAGGACGTGTTTAGCGGCGCGGTAAACAACCCACCGACTTTTTTTGGGTGTTGGGGCGGTGAGAATGCCGGGCTCTGGATTTATCTTAGTGCGCGCGTCATGAAGTCGACCACTTCCAGGGCGGGCACACCAGCATTGACAGAATTTATGCCTGTCTCGTGCCTGAACTCAAGCGAGCGGATCACCATTCCAATGCAAAGCCCGCATTCATCCAAGATTGGGCCGCCACTACTGCCTGGAGACACGAGATTTGAAACGATCAACTTTCTGCCGCCCAGGCGGTCTTTTACAACTGCATTTAATTCACCGCGATGCGCCAGCAGGTGGCTAGTGACAGTGGTTGCGATGGTGGGATAGCCCAAAGAGATAGTCTGAGCGAGAGTTCGTGCTTCTCCGAGTAGGTGCACAGGCACCGCGTCATCCGGGCCCGCGACCGGGATGAAGGCGGCGTCCAGATCAGCGTCAAATATCCAGTCTGACGAAAGCGCCTTATAGGACCCGCTGAACTCGCCCCCGAAGCCAAGGAAATCCACTGGATCTCGGTCGTCCATTAAATTATGCGCAGCGGTGACGACATACCTTTTCTCGTCGCCTAAACTCGTCAGAAACGCAGTGCCAGTGTATTCTTGATCGCCCTTTCGGACGTAGATGGCGGGCACACTCTTCTTGTACTTCTCAGCGATATATGATGGTCCAAGAAGGATATTGTCCGCGATGCCAAGTTTCAGAAAGCCGTCGATCCTATTGGATTGCCAAGTATAGCGGTAGGCGTCTGTCCGAAGTAGCTCCGAGTCCGTCACCAGCCCCCACTCAACGAGCTTGCTAAGCATGAACTGCAATGGTTGGATTTGGGTGCTTTGTGACTGCCCCGACGCGTGCACCATGATGGTGAAGTCTAAGCCCGAGAACAGTCCTGCCTTTAGGAAGTGCTGCTTGTGACCCCAATCGGGTGTGTTCGCGAACTCTCGCTCAATCATCGCTCTGAATTCGGCATTGTCGACGACTGTCGAAAGCAGATTCATAACTGCCTCAACCTCATTCCGGGAGGTTCGCGGAAGTCCAGATTGCAGATTCACTACGACCATAATTCCGTCCACCCGGCCTCTCGCGCGCATGAAAGAAAAAATCTGTCACCGCGAGTCGCAAGTCAATCGCACTGCATCCCAATATCTGGGGATGTGGACGCGGGTTCCCCGGCGTGGGGAATGCTTGCTTCAACGTGCAAATCGTGTGAAATTGTGCGCGGAGCTTCAGAACTCCCGAAGCGGGCCCTTGCCGGGGCTTGCGCTTCAGACCGCGATAGGCGTGCGCTGCGGCTTGCCGGCCTCAGGACGCTGAAACTGACGAGACAACACCGTTGTCGCGACCGGCAGACTATTGCCGGGAAGGCCACGGTGCGTCAAGAGCAATCTTGACCGGAATAAACCCGAAAGGGTGAAGGCCGTGGCGCATGTCTTCGCGGGCATGTTCTGAACTTCCCGGCGCCAGTGCCGCACACTGGTTTGCCCGTCATCCGTGCCGCCTTCAGAAGCGCCGGGGACGGAAGTAACCGCGAGCACAAACATGATCCACGTTGAAGCGATCGAAATACCCGTCATCAGACAGCCAAGCATGTGCGACATCGCCCATGATGCTCTAAGCCGGGCGAATATCCTCTGCAGCCTCGCCGACCGCGTCCACGACGAGCTAGCCGAACGCCTGCCGCCTGGGTGGAATGAACTGACCTACATGATTTATCAGATGCTCGACACGGCGCGCCATCTGCAGCAGACGCACCAAGATTTCGGATGGGTGCTTCAAGACAAGCGTCGGCCAGCGTGATTCTGCCGGTGCCGGTGCTCGCAGGTACCGGCAAAATGGGGCCGCTCTAGTCCGACGGGGTTAGGGCGGCTTTTTCATGCGCCGCCATGCGCCATCCATGTTCCACGTAATCCCCGCTAACGCAGGGAAAAGCCCGGAAACCATGGTAATTCTCGTCAAATCAACGGCGCATGAAAAACCCGCCAACTGAGGGCGGGTTGATCATTAAGGAACTGATTTCGTTCACAAATTAGTGGTGCCCCCGGCAGGGTTCGAACCCGCGACCCCCTGATTACAAATCAGGTGCTCTACCAACTGAGCTACAAGGGCAATGCGTGCCAAGTAGCAGATTCTGCCCTTGTGTAAAGGAGAAAACCTTTTTGGCGCGATTTCGTGATCGATCTTCGCGCCTCCCTCCGCATGAACCTAACATGAAGCCCGTCTTCAGAGCGAGTTCAGGCCGCGGGGGCCAACCTTGGGCATGAACTACCAAGGAGATGCGTTATGAAAATCGCCCATTTTGCCATTGCGGCCGTTCTTTCGATCGGCTCGGCCTTCGTTGCGGCGGAGCCTGTCTCGGCCATGCCGCGGTCGCAGGCGCCGGTTGCGGCTGTGGAAAAGAGCGATGTCGTTCAGGTCCGGCACCGTCACTACCGGAACAACCATCGTTACTATTATCGCCATGGCTGGCGCTATAATCGGCACCACTATCGCGACTGGCGCGCCGAGCGGCGCTGGCGGGAGCATCGCTACTGGCGATACCACGACCGTTACTACCGGCCGCATCGCAACGGCGTCTATTTCCGCCTGAACCTCTAGAATGAAAAAGCCCCGGGAGACCGGGGCTTTCTTTATTCACATGCCTGCAGCGATCAATCGATATCGTCGACGACGGCGTCGGGCTTGCCGCTGATGCGATGCGCGAGCGCCGCTTCCATGAACTCGTTGAGTTCGCCGTCGAGAACATCGCCCGGAGCGGTGCTGGCCACGCCGGTGCGCAGGTCCTTGACCAGCTGGTAGGGCTGCAGGACGTAGGAGCGGATCTGGTGGCCCCAGCCGATATCGGTCTTCGATGCGGCTTCGGCGCTGGCGGCGTCTTCCCGCTTCTTCAGTTCCGCTTCGTACATGCGGGCACGCAGCATGTCCCAGGCCTTGGCGCGGTTCTTGTGCTGCGAGCGTTCCTGCTGGCAGGCGACCACGATGCCGGTCGGGATATGGGTGATACGCACGGCCGAGTCGGTCGTGTTGACGTGCTGGCCGCCGGCGCCCGAGGAGCGGTAGGTATCGATGCGGCAGTCGCTCTCGTTGATCTCGATGTTGATCGAGTCATCGACGACGGGATAGACCCAGATCGACGAGAAGGACGTGTGACGGCGCGCGTTGCTGTCATAAGGCGAGATACGCACCAGGCGGTGAACGCCCGATTCCGTCTTCAGCCAGCCATAGGCATTGTGGCCCTTGACGAGTAAGGTCGCGGACTTGATGCCCGCTTCTTCGCCGTCATGGACTTCCAGAAGCTCGACCTTGAATTTCGAACGCTCAGCCCAGCGGGTGTACATGCGCAGAAGCATGTTCGCCCAGTCCTGGCTTTCCGTGCCGCCGGCGCCGGAATGGACTTCGAGATAGGTATCGTTGCTGTCGGCCTCGCCTGACAGCATCGCCTCCACCTGGCGGCGCGCCGCTTCGGCCTTCAAGCCCTTCAGCGCTTCCTCGGCCTCGGTGACGATGCTCGCATCGCCCTCTTCCTCGCCCATCTCGATGAGCTCGATATTGTCGTTCAGCTGCTGCTCGAGCTGCCGCACGCCGTTGATGCCGTCATCCAGCTGCTGGCGCTCGCGCATCAGCTTCTGTGCTTCCTGGGCATCGTTCCAGAGGTTCGGGTCCTCTGCCTTGTTGTTCAACCAGTCCAGCCGTCTTATCGCCTGGTCCCAGTCAAAGATGCCTCCTCAGCAGGGTGATAGCCTGCTTGGTTTCATCGACTACGTTTATGATCTCCGCGCGCATTTTCCTGCTTCTCTGCGTTGGTCTCGAGATGGCCCGTCAAATAGTTGCGGCGGCAGCGGATGTAAAGCCCGCGGCCGCCGCATGGCGTTCGACGAAGGTGATTAGTAGAGGCCGCCGCTGTTCGACTGAACGGCCTGATTGGCCTGCGGCGAGGTCTTCAGGATCTCTTCCGGAGACATGGTGCTGTCCATGCCGATGACCGAGAAGCTATCGGCGGGGCCGGTGCCGGGCTTGAAGGCTTCGATGATCGTGTTCGGATCGCCTTCCTGCGCCGCCATGCCGGTCTTGCGGTCGATGGCGACGAGGTTCATGCCCTGCGGGATCACGAATTTGGACGGCGGCATGTCCTTGACGGCGGCCTGCATGAACTCGTTGAAGATCGGCGCCGAAAGGCCGCCACCCGTACCGCCGCGGCCAAGCGGCGCCGGCGTATCGAAGCCCATGTAGAGACCGGCGACCAGATCCGGCGTGAAGCCGACGAACCAGGCGTCCTTTTCATCGTTGGTGGTACCGGTCTTGCCGGCGACATCGCGGCCGCCGAGATCGATCTTGCCTGCGGCGGTACCGCGGGTGATGACGCCCTGCATCATCGAGGTGATCTGGTAGGCGGTCATCGGGTCGAGAACCTGTTCGCGGTTGTCGACGATGTTCGGCTCTTCCTGGTTCTGCCAGTCGCCGGCATTGCAGCCGTCGCAGACGCGCTCTTCATGCTTGAAGATGGTCTTGCCGTAGCGGTCCTGGATGCGGTCGATCAGCGTCGGCTTGATCTGCTTGCCGCCATTGGCAATGACCGAGTAGGCCGAGACCATGCGCAGAACGGTGGTTTCGCCGGAGCCGAGCGACATGGCGAGCAGCGGCGGCATCTTGTCGTAGATGCCGAAGCGCTCCGCATATTCGGCAACGATGTTCATGCCAAGGTCGTTGGCGAGGCGGACCGTCATCAGGTTGCGCGAATGCTCGATGCCCGAACGCAGCGTCGAGGGGCCGCCGACTTCGCCGCCGTAGTTCTCAGGCTTCCAGACCTGACCGCCGGAGACGATCTCGATCGGGGCGTCCATGATGACGGAGGCCGGCGTATAGCCATTGTCCATCGCGGCTGCGTAGACGAAAGGCTTGAAGGAGGAACCCGGCTGGCGCATCGCCTGCGTCGCGCGGTTGAATTCCGACTGGCCGTAGGAGAAGCCGCCAGCCATGGCGAGAACGCGGCCGGTTTTCGGGTCCATGGCAACGAGGCCACCCTGAACCTTCGGTGGCTGCTGCAGCCGGTATGATGTCGATGTCTCACCGCCCTGGCGCGCGACATAGACGACGTCGCCTGGCGACAGAACGCCCTCAGGCGACTTCGCCGTCTTGCGGTCGCCGGTCGACGAGCGATAGGCCCACTGCATGTTCTTTGCCTGGATGGTGCCGCGCTCGCGATCCGGGCCGATCTTGCCGCCACCGTCCTTCGGCGGCTGCAGGCCGATATCGACGCTGTCGTCGGAGACGGCGAGAACGACGGCAAGGCGCCATTCGGGAACGTCCGACAGGGCCGGAATGTCGGCGAGGGCCTTGCCCCAGTCGGCAGTCGTGTCGATCGTCTTGATCGGGCCATGGAAACCGCGGCGCTCGTCATAGGTCGTCAGACCATCCTGCAGGGCGCGGCGGGCCGCCAGCTGCATCTGCGGATCGAGCGAGGTGCGGACCGAGAGACCGCCTTCATAAAGCGCCTTCTCACCGAACTGGTCGATCAGCTGACGGCGGACGGCTTCGGCGAAATAATCGGAAGCGAAGAGCGACGGGCCGGTGCTGCGGGCGGTGACGCCGAGCGGCTGCTTTTTGGCTTCTTCGCCGTCTTCCTTGCTGACATAGCCGTTTTCGACCATGCGATCGATGACCCAGTTGCGGCGCTCAAGCGCTGCTTCCGGGTGGCGGAACGGATGGTAGTTTGCCGGGCCCTTCGGCAGCGATGCCAGATAGGCGGATTCGGCGATCGTCAGTTCGGTGACCGACTTGTTGAAATAGGTGAGTGCCGCGCTGCCGATACCGTAGGAGTTCAGGCCGAAGAAGATCTCGTTCAGATAAAGCTCAAGGATCTTGTCCTTGCTGTAGGCCTGCTCGATGCGGAAGGAGAGGATCGCTTCCTTGATCTTGCGGTCGATCGTCTGGTCCGAGGTCAGAAGGAAGTTCTTGGCGACCTGCTGGGTGATCGTCGAGGCGCCGACCGGGCGTCGGCCGGAGCCGAAATTCTGGACGTTGACGAGGATAGCACGGCCGAGACCGGTGAGGTCGACGCCCGGATGGTTGTAGAAATTCTTGTCTTCAGCCGAAAGGAAGGCAGCCTTAACGCGGTCCGGGATTGCCTGGATCGGCAGGAACAGGCGCTTTTCCTTGGCATATTCGGCCATCAGCGCGCCGTTTCCGGCGTGAACGCGGGTGGTCACGGGCGGCGCATAGCTGTTCAGCACGGCGTAATCGGGGAGATCCTTCGCGACGTTGGCCAGATAAACGGCCACGACAGCTGCTGCGCCAAGAAACATGACGCAAGCAATGCCGAAGAAATATCCTAGAAGTCTGATCATGTTGGGCTACCGGTATTCCAAATCTTCAATCGGCGCAGGCGGTATCATCGCATCAGATCGCGCAATTTACACGTTGCGCGCGGCTTACTCCATGCGCGGCACTGCGACAAGCCGATTCCGCCTCTCGGGTCAGAAACATAGCCGGGAGTAACGGCCTGAATGTGAGCAAAATAGGGCTCCCCTGCCCCATTCCACTGCCATCCTCAGCTTTCGCTCAAACTGTCACATCTTCGCCACGGCATTAGCCGCCATTGGCGGCAACCGACGAATGGTATCGCTTTACGGCATCGGTCAGCAGATCGGCCATCTTCAGCCGCCACTGGTCGTCGAGGAGAAGCTTCTCATCCTCGACATTCGAGAGGAAGCCGAGTTCCAGCAGGATAGAGGGCACGTCGGGTGCGCGCAGGACCTGGAAACCGGCATGCCGGTGCGGATTGTTGATCGTGCCGATCTGATCCTTGAAGGAGCCGAGCACATTCTCGGCAAGCGAGATCGAGAAGGCCTGGGTCTCGCGCCGCGTCAGGTCGAGCAGGATGTCGGCGACTTCAGGCGGCTCGGCAACGGTTTCCTTGCCGGCGATCTGATCGGAGAGGTTTTCGCGCTCGGCGAGATCGGCGGCGAGCTTGTCGGATGCCTTGTCGGAGATCGTGTAGACGGTGGCGCCCCTGATATCCTTCTGTTTCAGCGTATCGGCATGAAGCGAGATGAACAGGCCGGCATGGTGCTGGCGGGCGAGCTGCACGCGCTCGGAGAGCGACAGGAATTCGTCGCTATCGCGGGTGAGGAAGGCCTTGATGCCGGGCTCGCGGTTCAGCCGGTCAGCCAGCGCCTTGGCAAAGGCAAGCGTCACCTGCTTTTCCTCGGTCTTGGTGTCGACGCCGATCGCGCCGGTATCGATGCCGCCGTGACCGGCATCGACGGCAATGATGAAGTCGCCGGGCTTCGGCGCCTCTCCGGCCGGTATCGCGCTCGTCACCTGCTGGTCGGCCGGATCGCTCCAGGACTGGCCTTTGACGAGGGCCGCGAATTCCTCCTTGGTCGTCATCTCGGCATCGAGCACCAGGCGGTGGCCCTTGCCGTCCTCATCCTTCTGCACCTTGGCGATCGCCAGCTTCACCGGTTTGATCGCCGTCAGCACGATGCGGGCACTGCCCTCGCCCATCGCGCCGTAGCGGATATCCTTGAAGAGACCGCGGGCACCGAGCTGCTTGGCATCGAAGCCGAAGGCGGTCGCCGGCAGGTCGATGACGATACGCTCGGGACTGGCGATGTAGTGAACGGAGAAAGCCGGTTCGCGGTCGAAATCGACGACGATGCGGGTGCGGGCGTCATCGCCGATGATGCGGGCGCCATAGGCAAGCAGCGGTTCTGGCTTGCCGCCATCGGCAGCCGAAGCAGGTCCCACATGAAGACACAGCGCGGCGGCAACGAGCGCGCCCGCCAAAATATTCATCCGCCTGCCGGATTGCCCTTTAGCGGGCCGCTCCCTCTTAACCAATCGACCGCCACACCCTATCTGTCATTGCATATCGGTCCCGGACGCCCGCCAGCGCCGTCAGGCTCCCCCGAGCCTTGTAACACAGCGCATGCCGAATCAGGACCGTTTATCCCCGATTTTCTATGCGTGCCGAAATCCATCAATATTATGGCACATTTGGCTTTTCCCTTGCTATTGTGACAGAGAAACCATACAACGAATTTAGGTTAGAAGTGCTGACGGGATAGAGTCGCCGCGAAGGCTGCCAACCCCACGAGGACCTGGCGCCGCAACCGGCAATCGTCCGCCGTCATATGTGTTTCTAGCCGAGTGAACTGGATTCTGAATTTTCCGGCGTATGCGGAAACTTCATCGGTGGATAGCCACCAAACGCTCTGAGGAGCAAACCCATCGGACCTACGGGTCTTAGTATTGTCGATCTCGCTTGGTCATAATGGTGTCGCAGCAGGTTTTATCCAAAGTCTACAGGCCCCGGGAGAATATCTTCCCCGCTGTTGCCTGGCTGCTGCCTACCCTCCCGAACCAATCGCGACTTTCATTATCCGGCGCAACCGCTCATAACCGTTCCCTGCCTGTCCTAGACACCGGCGGGAATGCGCGTATCGGGCTGCGCCGAGGAGCACAGCTTACATGGCAGACAAAATGCTTATCGACGCGTCTCACGAGGAAGAGACGCGCGTCGTTGTCGTTCGCGGGAACCGCATAGAAGAATTTGACTTCGAGTCGCAGCACAAGAAGCAAATCCGCGGCAACATCTATCTTGCTAAGGTAACGCGGGTAGAACCCCTCGCTGCAGGCCGCTTTCGTTGATTACGGCGGCAACCGGCACGGCTTCCTGGCCTTTGCCGAAATCCATCCCGATTACTACCAGATCCCGCTGGCCGACCGTCAGGCGCTGCTGCGCGCCGAGGCCGAAGAGCATCGCCGCGACGACGACGTCGAGCATGTCGAGACCGCGCCGATGAACGATCCGGCGAACCAGGAGCAGCCCGATATCGGCATCGTCGCCAAGGACGAGCCTGCCGAGGAAGCCGCAGCCGAGGCTCCGGCCGAGGCAGAGGCTCCGGTTGCCGAAGAAGCCGCTCCGGCCAAGAAGAAGGCCGCGGCCAAGCCGCGCCGCAGCCGCAAGAAGGCTGTCGAAACCACCGCGACCGAAGACGCCGTTCCGACCGATGTCGAAGCACCGGTTGCTTCCGTCGACAGCGACGACGATTCGAACGGCGGCTCGATGGCTGCAATGGTCGAAAGCGACTCGATCTCGGAAGAAGTCGATTCCCGCCGCCGCGGCCACGACGACGATGACGACGACGATCACGACCATGAAGAAGAAGTGATCGAATCCGTCGGCGCCGAAGACGCGATGGAAGAAGTGCCGGATCGCGCAGCCCGCCGTCCGCGCAAGCAGTACCGCATCCAGGAAGTCATCAAGCGCCGCCAGATCCTGCTCGTGCAGGTCGCCAAGGAAGAGCGCGGCAACAAGGGCGCGGCTCTCACCACCTATCTGTCGCTCGCAGGCCGTTACTCGGTTCTGATGCCGAACACGGCGCGTGGCGGCGGCATTTCGCGCAAGATCACCAACCCGCAGGACCGCAAGCGGCTGAAGGAAATCGCCCGCATGCTGGAAGTGCCGCAGGGCATGGGCGTGATCCTCCGTACCGCCGGTGCCAACCGCACCAAGGTCGAGGTCAAGCGCGACTTCGAATATCTGATGCGCCTGTGGGAGAACGTCCGCACGCTGACGCTCGCCTCGACGGCTCCCTGCCTGGTTTACGAAGAGGGATCGCTGATCAAGCGCTCGATCCGCGACCTCTACAACAAGGATATCGGCGAGATCATCGTTGCCGGCGAAGAAGGCTATCGTGAAGCGAAAGACTTCATGAAGATGCTGATGCCGAGCCATGCCAAGGTGGTTCAGCCCTACCGCGACATCCACCCGATCTTCTCGCGCTCCGGCATCGAGGCACAGCTCGACCGCATGCTGCAGCCGCAGGTGACGCTGAAGTCCGGCGGCTACCTGATCATGAACCAGACGGAAGCGCTGGTTTCGATCGACGTCAACTCCGGCCGTTCGACGCGCGAGCACTCGATCGAAGACACGGCGCTGCAGACGAACCTCGAAGCCGCCGACGAAGTGGCGCGCCAGCTTCGCCTTCGCGACCTTGCCGGCCTGATCGTCATCGACTTCATCGACATGGAAGAAAAGCGCAACAACCGCGCTGTCGAGAAGCGTCTGAAGGAATGCCTGAAGAACGACCGCGCCCGCATCCAGGTCGGCCGCATCTCGCATTTCGGCCTTCTGGAAATGTCGCGCCAGCGCATCCGCGCTTCGGTTCTGGAATCGACGACGCAGGTCTGCTCGCATTGCGGCGGCACCGGCCACGTCCGTTCGCAGTCCTCCGTTGCCCTGCACGTCCTGCGCGGCATCGAGGAATATCTGCTCAAGAACACGACGCACGACATCACCGTCCGCACCACGCCTGACATCGCGCTCTACCTGCTCAACCACAAGCGCCAGTCGATCGTCGATTACGAAACCCGCTTCGGCGTGGCGATCGTCATCGGTGCCGACAACAGCATCGGTTCGCAGCATTTCGCGATCGATCGTGGCGAGCCGGTCGAGAACCCGGTCAAGATCGAAACGCTCTTCAACTTCGCGGCTATCCCCGACGATGACGACGACGATGTCGTGATCGAGATGGACGAGGAAGAAGACGAAGAGCTCGAAGAAAAGGCAGCCAGCGCCGAGCGCCCTGCCCAGCAGCGTTCGGAAAGCGACAGCGAAGGCGGTAACCGCAAGCGCAAGCGCCGCCGCCGCCGTCGTGGTGGCCGTGGTGGCAATGGCGACCAGGCTTCAGGCCTCGAAGCCTCCGCTGAAGACGGCGCCGACGAAACGGAAGGCGATGAGGACGAGGCAGAGGGCGATGAAGCCGCTGCAACCGAAGCCCGCGCCGAAGGCGATAGCGACAACGAGCAGCGCCGCAAGCGCCGCCGCCGTGGCAAGCGTGGCGGACGCCGCAACCGTGACGAAAACGGCGAACTGAGTGCCGATGCCGCCGACGGTGAAGGTGAAGGCGACGCCGAGTCGGAAGCCGAAGCCGGCGAGACCGTCGCGGTCGAAACCCAGGCCGAAGTGATCGAAGCCGTTGCAACTGATGCAGCCGAGGGCGAAAGCGCCATGGCAGCCGTCGAAACCGGTGCATTCGTCACCGAAGAGGTCAAGCCTGCCAAGGGCCGCGGCCGTGGCCGCCGCAAGGCAGCTGCATCGCCGGTCGAAGAGCCTGTTGTCGTCGAAGAAGCGCCTGCAGCCGCTGCGGAGCCGGAAGCCGAGACGGTCGAAGCATCCGCCGATCTCGCCGCTCCTGCTGCTGAAGCCGCTGCGGCCGAAGAGGCAAAGCCGGTCCGCGCCAACCGCGAATCGAACATCTCCTCGTCTGCTCCGACCGTGAAGTCGACCCGTGAGGCTGCCGAGGCCGAAGGCGATGGCAAGCCGAAGAAGGCCGGCTGGTGGCAGCGCCGCGGCTTCTTCTAAGAAGCCTGACAGTTCAAAACAAAAATCCGGCCGTGGAGACGCGGCCGGATTTTTTTATGGCTCGAGGATTGATTTTCGGCGAAGGCTCAGACTTCGACATGGATCGCCAGGACGGCGGTCGCGGCGTGGTCACGGACGTTATAGCGCAACTCGCCCTCGACCTTGACGAGGACGTAGGATTTGCGGCCTTCCTTCAGCTTGGCATCGATGTGATCGGTATCGAAGGGGCTGACCAGCGTCACCATATGCGAGCGGTCGGTTTCGAGGCTTCCGAGCTTCTGCAAAGAGGTCAGTATCTTGACCCAGTCGCGGTCGTCCGGAAGGTATATGATAAAGCGGTTCACTGCCTGCTCCTGAACAAGAAGCAGACGTCATATCACCCTCCAGCGTGACCTGAGCGTGACACCACCGGCAGTTATCAAAGGCATCGGAAGAGCCCGCTTTCCTGCTACCGGAAAGACATTTTCATGAGTAAAGCCGGAAGTACGGATGTAGCGGCATGTCGATTTTCAGGCCTCGCCGGCGCCGAAGACGACCGCGTCCAGCCAGGGATTCGAGAACTTGCGTTCCGGGTCCATCCTGTTGCGAAGATTGACGAAATCGCCAAACTTCTCATAACGGGCACCGATGCCGCGCTCGTTGAAGACCTTGCCCCAATGCGGCAGCGCGTTGAACGGCTGTAGCGCCTCCTCGATATGGCGCACCGCCCCGTTGACGGCATCCTGATCCCGCTGCCAGGTGAAGTGCATCGATAGCGTATCGCGCTGATATTGCGGGCTGAGCCACAGCGTGTCGGCGGCGACGGTGCGGAACTCGCCGGCCTGGATCAGCGGCGCGAAACGCTCGCGAATCTTCAGCAAGGCCTCGATTGCGGCTGCCCCATGCTGCCGGGGCACGTGGAATTCCGACTGTATCTCCACGCCGCTGCTCGGGGTGAATCCCATCTTGAAATGCGGCAGCCGGTCGGACCAGCGTCCGTAACGGCCGAGTTGCTCCGTCGAGTTGCCGGCATCGAGCCCGATGATCGGGTGACGGTTTACCGTAGCGCGCACCGCGCCATGCAGTGCGGCAGGCCAGTCAGCGTCCGATGCCGTGCGTTTCAGCCAGATCGCCCCCGCCTTCTCCGCCCATTGCGTGAAGACGCTGACGCTGTAGCCGCCGGCCATGATCTGATCGAGATTGGCAAGCAGCTGATCCCAGGCGAGATTCTCATAGACGCTTTGCGCGATTTCGAATTCCGGCCGGATATCGAGGCTGACCCGCGTCACAATGCCGAGCGCGCCGAGATGGACGACCATGCCGTCGAAGCCGGGCTCGCCGCGCTTGACCTTGACGAGGCCGCCGTCAGCGGCGACGAATTCCAGAGCGGATACCGCGGTCGCCAGATTGCCGTTGCCGTCGCCCGATCCATGGGTGGCCGTGGCGATCGCGCCGGCAATCGAGATATGCGGCAGCGAGGCGAGATTGTGGATCGCCAGCCGCTGACCGTGGAGAAACTGGGCGAGATCGCCATAGGTCCAGTGACCGCCGACGCTGACCTCCGTGCCGTTGCTCTCGACCACCGGATTGGCAGGCATATCCGTCAGCCGGATCGCGGTGCTGCCATCGGCAATGCCGTTGAAGGAGTGGCCGGAGCCGACTGCCTTCAGCGATCCCGATCGCGCGACGATGCTGCAAAGCTCATCCACCGAGGTGGGGCTGAGGCACTCCCTGAAGCTGTAGTGATAGCTCTCCGCCCAATTGGCTGCCGGAACCTGACGCACGCTACGAACCCTCCCGAATCCATTTGTCGCCTCGACGTTAGCCGAAACGCGCCGGGTTGAAGAGGCCGCTTGCCGTCAATTCCGTCCTGCCAGATACGGCAGGGCGAAGAGATAGAGGCCGCTGAAAAGCAGCAGGAACAGCGGCAGAAGCGGTGAATAGACGACCCCTGCCGGTGGCGTGCCGAAGGCCATGGTTGCGAAATTGGCGGCGACGGTCACCGTGAAGATGATCGAGATCCAGCGGTGCGCCTGCCGGATAAATCTGCTGAAAGCCAATGTTTCCTCCCTGAAGATATGGCCGAGATTCAAGCGCGCGCCAGCAGCTGCTCGAGGTTCTCGAAGAATTTGTGCCAGCCTGCGCGTGCGCCCATGAAGGCCTGCTGCTGGTCGGGGCGGAATCCGGATTGCTCCATGCGCAAATGCGTGCCCTTCGCCGTCGGCGTCAGGGTCCATGTCACGACGCTTTCGAGGCCATGGGCGTCCCAGCTGTAGGAGAGCGTCCTGTTCGGCTCGACTTCGCGGACCGCGCAATCGACCGAGCCCCAGTCGCCGCTGAACTTGAAGCGGTGGTCGACCACCGGCTTGAAATCGTTCCGCATCAGCCAATCCTGCAAGAGATGCGGCTGCGTCAGCGCGCGCCATATCTTTTCCGGCGGAAAGGCGATCTCCCGCTCGACGATCACGGTGCGCCGTTCGTGGGTTGCGTCGCTCATTGATCCATCCTCTTCAAAAGCTCTTCGAGATCATCGAACCGGCTCTCCCAGAAGCCGGCCATCTTCGTCGTCCAATCCGCCAGCGGGGCCAGAGCCTCGATGCGGGCGCTGTAATGCGTCTGGCGTCCCTCATGCCGGTCGCGCACCAGGCCAGCCTGCTTGAGGACGGCGAGATGCTTCGAGACGACCGGTTGCGAGACCCCTGCTCCTGACGTCAGCACGCCGACCGTCTTCTCGCCCTCCAGGCACAGGCGCTCGAAAAGCGCGCGGCGGGTCGGATCGGCGAGCGACCGGAAAAGCAGGTCCTGGGTGCTTTGTGTTTCCAATTCATACCTCATTGGCTATGGTTTTATTCATAGCCATGCGGGTATGGATTAGTCAAGAGGCTTGTGAACGGGCTCTGCTCGAACGCAGACAGGCCTTCACCTTGTCGCTACCCTAAAAGCAATGATTCCAGCAGAAGGGCCCTCCGCCGGCATGACCGAGATCTCAGACGCGCCGGACATGCGCCGCGGCCTGCACCTGTTCACCGATGGCTCCTTCGATCCGAAGTCCGGCCACGGCGGCTGGGCTTTCGCGGCCTATCGCGACGGCGCCGAAATCGCTGCGGCATCCGGCGGCATCGGCAACGCAGAGAATAACGGTATGGAACTGCTGGCTATCCTGGAAGCGGCGCGGTGGGTCGATGCCAACGCATCCGGCGAGACCGCAATCATCTGGACGGACTCGGCCTATGCCATGAAGGGCTGCACGCTCTGGCGGCCGATCTGGCGGAACAACGGCTGGAAGAAGATCGGTGCAAACGCCAATCTGAGGAACCGGGCGATCGCCAACAAGGACATCTGGCAGGCGATCGACGGCGCGCTATCGCGCAACGCCGCTTTGACCGTCGCCTGGTGCAAGGGCCATGCCGGCATCGGCGGCAATGAGCGGGCCGATGAGCTGGCGGAGCGCGGGCGCCTGTCGCTTCGCCCGCTCACAAATTGATTCAAGCGCCTGCGGAATTGATTCAGGAAACCGGCGCAAGCGCAGGAAAACAGACTCTATTTCAGCCAGCCGGCCATGCGCTCGATGGCCTCAGCGATCTCCGATTCGGATCCCGCATAGGACATGCGCATCGTCCTGTTGCCCTCCAGCGGATCGAAGTCGAGACCCGGCGTGGCCGCGACATTGATCTCCGCCAGCATGCGCTTGGCAAAGGCCATGCTGTCATTGCTGAAGCGTGTGACGTCGACATAGGCGTAGAAGGCGCCGTCCATCGGCGATGCCACCGGCAGACCGATTTCGGGTAAGCGCCGAAGCAGGAAATCGCGGTTTGCGGCATAGCTCGCCTTGTAGACGTCGAGCTCGGCAGCAGCGCCAAGCGCTGCCGTCGCGGCGATCTGCGAGAGCTCCGGCGGCGAGATGTAGAGGCTCTGGGCGACGCGCTCGATCGGGCGCACCAGGCGCTCCGGCAGCACCATCCAGCCGATCCGCCAGCCGGTCATGCAATAGTATTTCGAGAAGGAGTTGATGACGATTGCCTCGTCCGTCAGCTCCAGCGCGCTGGTCTCCTCACCGGCAAAGGTCAGGCCGTGATAGATTTCGTCGGAGATGAAGGCGATCGAATTGGCGGCGCAATAGTCCGCAAGCGCCTGCAGCGCCGCCCTGCCCGTCACCGTTCCGGTCGGGTTTGCCGGGCTTGCGAGCAGGATGCCCTTCAGCTTCACGCCATTCTCGCGCTGTGCGGCTTCCAGGCTTTCCGGCGTCAGCGTAAAATGCGTCTCGGCCGTCACGGCAACTTCGATCACCTTCAGTCCGAGGGCGCCGAGGATGTTGCGATAGGCCGGATAGCCGGGCCGAGCGATCGCCACGGCGTCACCGGCATCGAAGAGCGACAGGAAAGCGAGATTGAAACCGGCAGACGAGCCCGTGGTGATGGCGATCCGCGCCGGATCGATCTCCAAGCCATGACGGTCGCGGTAGTGCCAGGCAAGCGCATGTTTCAGCCGCGCTGTCCCCAGCGCATCGGTATAGCCGATCTTGCCTTGCGCAAGGGCTGCGCGGGCTGCCTCGAGCGCTCCCTGCGGGGCCGGATGGGAGGGCTGGCCGACCGCCATCGAGATAACCGGGTGGCCGGCGGCGCGCCGTTTGGTCGCCTCGGCCAGAACATCCATGGCGTGGAAAGGCTCGACTTCGCTGCGCTTCGATACGGAAAACAAGGTCTGATAACTCCGGATATTCAATTGCGGCCAGACAATTGCCGCATTATCAGGTTCATCACAATCCCGCGATTGCGCGGCGATCCAGAAAAATCCTGTTTGATGGCCGGGCCGCACACCGTAATTTGATGCTTCGCATTCAAGCCCATTAACCGGGCGATGTTATGAAGCGGCATCGCATTCGATCAGCCGACGAGGACACAATGGCTCTCTTTCCGAAAACCTTCACCGCCCTTGCGCTCGCTGCCAGCTTTGCCATGCCGCTTCCAGCGCTTGCACTCGACGATGCGCAGAAGAAAGAATTCGGCGAGTTCATCAAGGAATACCTGATCCAGAACCCGGAGATCATGCTCGACGTTCAGGATGCCCTGCAGAAGAAGCAGGAAGAAGCCCGTCTCGTCAAAGCCAATCAGGTGATCAGCGAGAACAGCAAGAGCATCTTCGACGCCAAGGACGATATCTCGATCGGCAACCCGAAGGGCGACGTCACCATCGTCGAGTTCTTCGACTATAACTGCGGCTATTGCCGCCACGCGCTCTCCGACATGCAGACGATGCTGAAGAAGGACAAGAGTGTCCGCTTCGTGCTGAAGGAATTCCCGATCCTCGGACCGGAATCGGTTGCCGCCCACAAGGTTTCGGACGCTTTCCGCAAGCTGGCGCCGGAGAAATACGAGCAGTTCCACCTGGCGCTGCTCGGCGGCGAAGGCCGTGCGGATGAAGACAGCGCCATGGAAGTCGCCTCCTCGCTCGGCGTCAACGAAAAGCAGATCCGCGACGAAATGGCGAAGAGCCCGGATACCGGCTCGGTGCAGAACGCCTATGACCTGGCGCAGAAACTCGGCATTTCAGGCACGCCGTCCTATGTGATCGGCAACGAGCTGGTGCAGGGCGCAGTCGGCTTCGACGACCTTGAAGCCAAGGTGAAGAACATGCGGACCTGCGGCAAGACGAGCTGCTGAGGCTCTCGCCCATCAAATCGCCAAAATCCAAGCGTTTCAGCCATGTGGACAAATATGGCACGATTCGGGATGCCTATCCCAAAGGGCTTTCATTAAGGCCATGGGGAGTCTATAGGTTGCCCTCGTGCATTCAATGGAACACTCGATGACGCAAACGATTTTCGTCCTGAACGGGCCAAACCTGAACATGCTGGGCAAAAGAGAACCCGGCATCTACGGTGGCAAGACGCTTCAGGACATCGAGGCGGATTGCCGGGCTGCGGGCAAGGAACTCGGTTTCGAGATCGACTTCCGCCAGAGCAACCACGAAGGCACGTTGATCGACTGGTTCCATGAAGCCAACGACAAGGCGGCAGGCGTTGCCATCAATGCCGGCGCCTACACGCATACATCCATTGCACTGCATGATGCGATCAAGGCTATTTCCATTCCGGTGATCGAGCTCCATATCTCGAACGTGCATGCACGCGAAGAATTCAGGCACAAGTCGATGATTGCCCCTGCCTGCAAGGGTGTAATCGCCGGCTTCGGCCCCCACAGCTACATTCTGGCGCTCCAGGCGCTGAAGAACCTCACGGCATAAGAAGAAGACAGGGCAAACACTCATGGCTGAAAAGAAATCCGGTATCGACCAGGCACTGATCCGTGACCTCGCGAACATCCTCAACGACACGGACCTGACGGAAATCGAAGTCGAGCAGGACGATCTGCGCATCCGCGTTTCGCGCGGCGGCAACATGCAGTACGTCCAGGCGCCGATGGCGGCTCCGGCTTACGCTGCTGCTCCGGCAGCTGCAGCACCCGCCGCTGCCGCGGCACCGGCCGCAGCAGCCGCTCCGGCGCGCAACCCGGCCAACACCGTCAGCGCTCCGATGGTCGGCACTGCCTATATGGCACCGGCTCCGGGCGCGCGCGCCTTCATCGAAGTCGGCTCGACCGTCAAGGAAGGCCAGACGCTGCTCATCATCGAAGCGATGAAGACCATGAACCAGATCCCGTCTCCGAAGTCGGGCAAGGTCACGGAAATCCTCGTCGAGGACGGAAGTCCCGTCGAATACGGCCAGGCCCTGGTCGTCATCGAATAAGGCGGGCGTCATGGTCTCCAAAATCCTCATTGCAAACCGCGGTGAAATTGCGCTGCGCGTCTTGCGCGCCTGCAAAGAGCTCGGCATTCCCTGCGTCGTGGTTCACTCCACGGCAGACGCCGACGCCATGCATGTGCGCCTTGCCGACGAAAGCGTCTGCATCGGCCCGCCGCCATCACGCGACAGCTATCTGAACATTCATCAGATCGTTGCCGCCTGCGAAATCACCGGCGCCGACGCGGTTCACCCGGGCTACGGCTTCCTCTCCGAGAACGCCAAGTTTGCGGAAATCCTCGAAGCCCACGGCATCACCTTCATCGGCCCGACGGCGGAGCATATCCGCATCATGGGCGACAAGATCACCGCCAAGACGACGGCGCAGGAACTCGGCATCCCCGTTGTTCCCGGCTCCGACGGCGAAGTGAAGACCGAAGAAGATGCGCTGAAGACGGCGGCCGAAATCGGCTACCCCGTTCTGATCAAGGCAACCGCTGGCGGCGGCGGACGCGGCATGAAGGTTGCCAAGTCCGAAGCCGACCTGATCGAGGCATGGTCGACGGCCCGTACCGAAGCGGCTGCCGCTTTCGGCAACGAAGCCGTCTACATGGAAAAGTATCTCGGCAAGCCGCGCCACATCGAAGTTCAGGTGTTCGGTGACGGCGAAGGCAATGCGATCCATCTCGGCGAACGCGACTGCTCGCTGCAGCGCCGTCACCAGAAGGTCTGGGAAGAAGCCAATTCCCCCGCCCTCAACGTCGAGCAGCGCATGAAGATCGGCCAGGTCTGCGCCGACGCCATGAAGAAGCTGAAGTATCGCGGCGCCGGTACAATCGAGTTCCTCTACGAGAACGGCGAGTTCTATTTCATCGAAATGAACACCCGTCTTCAGGTCGAGCATCCGGTCACCGAAGCGATCACCGGTATCGACCTCGTGCACGAACAGATCCGCGTTGCCTCTGGCGGCGGTCTCTCGGTTACGCAGGACCAGATCACCTTCGAAGGCCATGCCATCGAATGCCGCATCAATGCCGAGGACGCGCGCACCTTCGTGCCCTCGCCCGGCACGATCACGCATTTCCATGCGCCCGGCGGTCTCGGCGTGCGCATCGATAGCGGCGCGTATCAGGGCTACAAGATCCCGCCCTATTACGACAGCCTCATCGGCAAGCTCATCGTGCACGGCCGCACCCGCGTCGAATGCATGATGCGCCTACGCCGCGCGCTGGACGAATTCGTCGTCGATGGCATCAAGACCACGCTGCCGCTGTTCCAGGACCTGGTTTCCAACCAGGACATCGCGAATGGCGACTACGACATTCACTGGCTGGAGCAATATCTGGCCAGCACCAAACCGGCCTGATCCGGAATGGCAGGGTCGCGCAGGAAGTCCCCAGGTATTACCCCGGAGATCCTCCTGCGCGCCTACTCCATCGGCCTCTTCCCGATGGCCGAATCGGCTGACGATCCGGAAATCTTCTGGGTCGAGCCGGAGCTTCGCGGGGTGATCCCCCTCGACGACTTCCACATTTCGAAAAGCCTGGCGAAGACCATTCGCCGAAAGCCGTTCGACATCCGCTTCAACTCGGATTTCGACGCGGTGATCTCGGCCTGCGCCGAGGAGACGTCCGGGCGGCCGAGCACCTGGATCAACGGCACGATCAGGCAACTCTATTCGACGCTCCATCGCATCGGCCACGCGCATTCGGTCGAAGCCTGGGACGGCGATGAGCTGGTCGGCGGCCTCTATGGCGTTTCGCTGGGAGCGGCGTTCTTCGGCGAGAGCATGTTCTCGCGACGCACCGATGCCTCGAAGATCTGCCTCGTGCATCTGGTCGAGCGGCTTCGGGAGAAGGAATTCAAGCTGCTCGACACGCAGTTTACCACCGAGCACCTGAAGACGTTCGGGGCGATCGACGTTCCGAAGGAAGAATATGCCGTGATGCTTGATGCGGTGATGGATTCGCCTCATCTGCAGTTTTAGGGCGGCTATCGGTGCGCCCGCCCTCGCCCTTCGAGGGTCGCTTTGCTCCCACCTCAGGGTGAGGGCTTCTCTATCTTGAATGCAGCTTCCCACACGACGACATATGCTCCGCCCTCATCCTGAGGTGCCCGAAGGGCCTCGAAGGACGAGGGTCGGCCACCGGGGGCACGACACCAAACCAATCAGAAATTCACTTGGCCTTCGCCGCGCCATCCGGCGCCGGCACGTCGGACTGCGCCTTGCAGTCCTTCAGCCAGACGTCATAGATCGGATGCTCGACGGCATTCAGACCCGGGCTGTCGGCGAACATCCAGCCGGTGAAGATGCGGCGGATCTTGCGGTCGAGGGTGATCTCGTCGACCTCGACGAAACCGTCGATCTTCTGCGCTTCCGACTGGTCGCGCGAATAACAGGCCTTCGGCGTGACCTGCAGGGCGCCGAACTGGACGGTCTCGTTGACATAGACGTCGAAAGTGGTGATGCGGCCGGTGATCTTGTCGAGGCCGGAGAAGACGGCGACAGGGTTTTCGATGCGCGCGGCGGAGGCCGCCTGCGGCAGGAAAGAGGAGCCAAGCGCCAGGGCGATCCCGGCGGCACGCAGGACATGGTTCCGCGTGAAAAGCTGCATATCTACCCGTCTCCACCGCATCTCAAGATAATGGCCGCAGCTTCTGCGGCCAACCTGCGGGTAAAGGTCAATTGTGGCCAAAAGCGGGGCCGGATGGCCCGCTTCGCGGTCGAGAAACTCAGTTGCCCGGCGTCCAGGCGTCGTAGTCGCCGGTGACGCGCGGACGCTCGCCGGTTGCGGCCAGCGAACCCGGCGGACGGTAAGCCTGCGGCGAACCGGTCGGGTTGGCGCGGTGCGCCTTTTCCCATTCCTTGGCGGCGTAGTTTTCCTTGGACGGCGGTGTGTCGGTGCGGTGATGCATCCAGCCGTGCCAGCCCGGAGGAATGGCGGAGGCTTCGGCATAGCCGCTGTAGATCACCCAACGCTTCGGCAGGCCGTAGGAAGACAGGCCGCCTTCGTAATAGACATTGCCGAGCTCATCTTCGCCAACACGCTTGAAGCCGCGAAGCGCAAACAGTGTTCCCAGCGTGTAGTGGTTCCACCAGGTGAAAATGTGCAGCAGGAAGTTCTTCATGTCTGTTCCTTGTGCTTGAGGGAGGTCAAGCGGGACTGGAATTCGTTCACTCGCTTATGCCGCCGGAAGACCTGATTGTCCAGTGATTCCAGATCGGCAAAGGCTCATTTCAGGGCCATCTTGAAGCCGAGATGCCACGGCTCAAAGCCCAGGCGCTCGTAGAAGCGGTGTGCATCCTTGCGCTTGCCATTGGAGATCAACTGAACACGGGAGAAACCGCGGCTTTTTGCCTCTGCGATGCAGAACTCGATCATCTGCCTGCCGATGCCCTGCCCGCGCAAATCATCGCGCGTCTGCACCGCTTCGATGATCATGAAGGAGGCGCCGCGGCCGGTCAGCGTCGTCGCTATCGAGGTCTGAAACGTGCCGGCAACTTCGCCGGACAGTTCGGCAACATAGAGCGTCTGATCCGGTGATGCGGCAATCGCGGAGAAGGCCCGCAAATAGTCGGGAAAGGCAGCCTCGTCAGTCGTATCGCCATGGCCGCCGATATCGTCGGCGGCAAACAGCGCGATCAAGGCGGCAAGGTCGGCTTCCCGGGCTTCACGGATGATGAGCTGGCCGGTCATGAGGCTCTCAATGGGTGGGGAGATGCTTTTCGAGCACGAGCGTGGCGATGCCCGACTGGCCGGGACCGACATTCTCGTTGCGGCCGACTTCGGCGAAGCCGAGCCTGGTGTAGAAGCTGATCGCTTCGGCGTTCTTCGGCTCCACCTCGAGGCGCATAATCTCGGCGTCGGGGAAGCAGGTTTCGAGCTCGGCGAACATGTCGCGGCCGATGCCTTGTCGCTGCAGCGCCGGACGAACATAGAGAAGATGCAGAACCGCCGTCTTCGCCATGTCCGTGGACATCACGGCATAGCCGACGCCGCCGATATCCTTGCCGCTATCGGCAACGACGAATTCGGCGTTCTTCTTCGCCAGCCGCTCTTTCAGAGCCGCCGGAGAAAACAGGTGGGCGATGAGTTCGTTGACCTTCGGCTCGCCATAGAAGCGATCGTAGGCGGCGTGAAAGCTCTCGACCAGGAGTGTGCGGACCTTCTCCAGATCACGCTCACCGGCGGTGCGGACGAAATAGACCATTGTCGCTTTCCTGTGGCGCGGCGGCAGCGTACTGCCGCCCGCCCGCCGAGGTTATTCCTCGACGATGCCGAGCTTGGCCTTGACCAGCGCCTGGACGGCCTGCGGATTGGCCTTGCCGCCGGTTGCCTTCATGACCTGACCGACGAACCAGCCGGCCAGCGTCGGCTTGGCGAGAACCTTGGCGACCTGATCCGGGTTGGCGGCGATGATCTCGTCGACGGCCTTTTCGATGGCGCCGGTGTCGGTCACCTGCTTCATGCCGCGGCTTTCGACGATCTTGGCCGGATCGCCACCCTCATTGAGAATGATCTCGAAGAGGTCCTTGGCAATCTTGCCGGAGATGGTCTCGGCCTTGATCAGGTCGATGATGCCGCCGAGCTGGGCCGGGGAAACCGGAGTCGATTCAATGTCTTTGCCGAGTTTGTTCAAGGCACCCAGCAGGTCGTTGATGACCCAGTTTGCGGCCATCTTGCCATCGCGGCCTTCGGCAACGGCTTCGAAATAATCGGCAATCGCCTTTTCCGAAACGAGAACCGAGGCGTCGTAGATCGACAGGCCGAGCTCGCGCACGAAGCGCTCTTTCTTGTCATCCGGGAGTTCCGGCAGATCGGCTTCTAGCGCCTTGATGAAGGCGTCGTCGAATTCGAGCGGCAGCAGGTCCGGATCGGGGAAGTAGCGATAGTCATGCGCATCTTCCTTGGAGCGCATGGAGCGCGTCTCGCCCTTGTTCGGATCGAAGAGGCGGGTTTCCTGATCGATCGAACCGCCGTCTTCGAGAATGCCGATCTGGCGGCGTGCCTCGTATTCGATCGCCTGGCCGATGAAGCGGATCGAGTTGACGTTCTTGATTTCGCAGCGCGTGCCGAAGCCTTCGCCGGGGCGGCGAACGGAGACGTTGACGTCGGCGCGCATCGAGCCTTCGTCCATGTTGCCGTCGCAGGTGCCGAGGTAGCGGACGATCGAGCGTAGCTTCGTCATGTAGGCCTTGGCCTCATCGGACGAGCGCATGTCGGGCTTCGAGACGATTTCCATCAGGGCGACGCCCGAACGGTTCAGGTCGACATAGGACATGGTCGCATGCTGGTCGTGCAGCGACTTGCCGGCGTCCTGTTCCAGGTGAAGGCGTTCGATGCCGATCTCGATATCCTCGAACTGGCCCTGGCGATCAGGACCGAGAGAGATGACGATCTGGCCTTCGCCGACGATCGGATCCTTGAACTGCGAGATCTGATAGCCCTGCGGCAGGTCGGGATAGAAATAGTTCTTACGGTCGAAGAGCGAGCGCTTGTTGATCTGCGCCTTCAGGCCGAGACCGGTGCGCACCGCCTGCTTGACGCATTCCTCGTTGATGACGGGCAGCATGCCGGGCATGGCCGCATCGACGAGCGAGACGTTGGAATTCTGCGGCTTGCCGAATTCGGTCGAAGCGCCGGAGAACAGCTTCGAATTCGACAGCACCTGTGCATGGACTTCCATGCCGATGATGACTTCCCAATCGCCAGTGGCGCCGGGAATGAAGCGTTTCGGATCAGGCGTGCGAACGTCGACAAGGGTCATTTGATGCTCTTTGGAAGGCTGTTCTTTTCATCTGGTGAGGTAAAGGAAATGGCTTGCGGGTGCAAGGCTTTCGGCGCGCTTGAGCTATCGGCTCCCGTTTTCGGGCTGTTAACAGCGGCGCGCTAGCATGGATCCATGATCGCCTCCCATCTGCCTCAACTCGCCGCCCTGCTTCTCGGCTACAATCTCTTCGTCTTCGCAACCTATTTCATCGACAAGCGCGCCGCGCGGCTGGGACATCGGCGCGTCAGCGAGCGGACCTTGCTGATGCTGGCATTGTTCGCCGGCAGCCCGGGCGCCATCACCGCACAGCGTCTGCTGCGTCACAAGACGCAGAAGGAGCCGTTCCGCACGCTTCTCATGGGAATCGCCGCACTTCATGTCCTGCTGATTGGCGGCGCTGTTGCGTTTTTCGCCGCACGCCGATTGGGGCTCGTCTAGAAATCCGGGCCGTATGTTCCGTCGCCAGCCGTCTCCAGCGGCTTGGTCAGGCCGACGGATGGCACGTCACGGTCGAGCTTCGGATTATAGACGATCGACAGCCAGTGGATGGCATAGCCATGTTTCTGGAAGAAGTTGATCGCCTCGTTGTTTCCCGAATGCGTCTGCATGCCGGCGCTGGAAAAGCCCTGATCGGCGATGTCCGCCTCGATCTGCGAAAGCAGCGCGGTGCCGACGCCCTGACGGGTGAAAGAAGGGTCGATCCAGAAATCCGAGATCGTCTCGTCGAATTTTTCCCGCGCGCCCCAGCCGACAATCTGGCCGTTGAGTTCGGCAACGGTGATCGTCAGCCAGCTGTTATGGGTGAAGTTCGAAAAGGCACTGCGCGCGGCATCGAGCAGCGCGTCCGTCTCGCCCATGGCCGCCATCGCCTTTTGCCAGGCTCTGAGGCCGATCTCACTCAAAAGGTCCGCCTCGCCCTCGCGGGCATTGCGAATGTGGATCATGGAACCCCCGTTCAATGATCAAAGTAGAACACCGAATCGCCAGCTTTTCCATCGATTTGCGCGGCTTGCGCACCGTTTTTGCAGGCCCGCGGCGAATCCGGCGCGCTTGACGGCAACCTGTGCGTGGGTTAGGCAAACCTTATGTTGAATTCGTCTGAGACCCGCTAAGGGCCCTGCCCGCAAATCTCTTTGCGCGCATGGGCCAGAAAAAAACGAAGCCCCGCCGTTCGCCTTGAACGACGGATCGTTTTTTTGCGCTTTCGAGCGCTGCGACCGGATCAACACAACAATGGACATTTCACGCGCCGAACAGCGCATCCTGCACCTGCTCGCCCAGGGCGGCAGGATCGAACTCACCCGCGGCGAAAACCGCACGATCGAGAAGCTGCAACTCTTCACGAGAGAAGGCTGGGTCTTCTCCGGCCTCGACATCCTGACCTTCCGCAAGCTCAAGCAGAAACGGGCGATCCGCTCACAGGGCGGCAGGCCCTACCGGATCACCGAGCGGGGGTTGGTGCTGGTGCGGGCGGAGCAGGATAACAGGTGACGATTGTGGGTCAGCTCGCTGATGAGCTGGCCCACCTCTAAATCGACAGGGTTGGCGCAAAACCTTCTTCGCGCTATCTTAGCGTTATGAGCGATCTGCGAGACACCATCCCTGTCGAAGACCTGACCGAAGTGCAGCCCACTGCGGCTGCCGACGCGGGCTATGATGCATGGAAGGAAAAGAAGATCCGAGCCGCACTGAAGCAGGCGGATGATCGCTCCTCAATGGTCCCGGCAAAAAAGGTCTGGGAGCGTTTCGGGTTTGAACGTTAGTTTCACGCCACAAGCCATCGCCGACCTCAGTGAAATTCATAGCTATATCAGGGAATTCGACCCGAGTGCCGCCGATCGGATTCTGTCGCGCATCCGGCAAGTCATCGAGATATTCGAAAATTTCCCGCTGCTCGGCCGGGAGGGCAGCATCAATGGCACGCGCGAGTTCGCGATTTCCGGACTGCCCTATACGATCGTCTATCGCATCATCTCCGCCGGCGATCTCGACATCCTGACCATCGTCCACCAACGCAAACTTTATCCGCCTCAGCAGGATTGAGGTCATGCACGGCTGGATAGCTCAGCCTTCATCGCCACCCATTCCTCAGCGAGCGTCCCAGCTCCACGAGAGCGTCCAGCGCGGCGATACCAATAATCGGCGTTCCAGTCGTCGCCTTCGATGCGGTGGCAAAGGGCGTGGCCCCAGTCGAAGGGGCGCTGCCCTTCGTGCGCCTGGCAGATATCGTGAACCGCGGCCCACTCGGCGCCCATGACGAAACCGGCGGCCGCGAGGCGGTCGAGGGACGCTATCAGATTTTCGAGATCAGTTTTGGACATGGCCACCTCCCAGCGTTGCCTACCCCAGATGCATTTCGAGGTTCACCTTTTCAAGGTCTATTCCGAGGCTCGCGCCGGCATCGGAAAACTCCACCTCTCCCTCGACACTCCGGCAGTAGAATTGACTTCGCCGACCACGATGTGGTCGGCGACGGTCATTTTCCGAATTGTCAGTCCGCTTACCACCACTTGGCAGGCGAGAACTTGCCGGCGGCCTGTTCGATGACATGCGCGGTCTTGAAGAGGGTTTCCTCGTCGAACGGCTTGCCGATCAGCTGGAGACCGAGCGGCAGGCCCTTGTGGTCGAGACCGGCGGGAACGGCGATGCCCGGGAGACCGGCCATGTTGACGGTCACCGTGAAGATGTCGTTCAGGTACATGGCAACAGGATCGGCAGCCAGATTTTCGTCGGCGACGCCGAAGGCCGAGGACGGCGTGGCGGGCGTCAGGATGGCGTCGACACCGGCATCGAAAGCGATTTCGAAGTCGCGCTTGATCAGCGTACGGACCTTCTGGGCCTTGATGTAGTAAGCGTCGTAGTAACCGGCCGAAAGAACGTAGGTGCCGATCATGATGCGGCGCTTGACTTCCTTGCCGAAGCCCGCGGCGCGGGTCTTCTCATACATGTCGGCAATGTCCTTGCCGTCGACGCGCAACCCGTAGCGAACGCCGTCGTAACGGGCAAGGTTCGAGGACGCTTCGGCGGGCGCCACGATGTAATAGGCCGGAAGGGCGTATTTCGTGTGCGGCAGCGAGATGTTGACGATCTCGGCGCCAGCATCCTTCAGCCAGGCGATACCCTGCTGCCAGAGGGTTTCGATCTCCTCCGGCATGCCATCGACGCGGTATTCGTTCGGGATGCCGATCTTCATGCCCTTCAGCGACTTGCCGAGTGCGGCTTCATAATCCGGAACGGGCAGATCGACCGAAGTCGTGTCCTTGGCATCGACGGATGCCATCGACCTCAGGAGGATTGCGGCGTCGCGCACATCGCGGGCGATCGGGCCGGCCTGGTCGAGCGAGGATGCGAAGGCAACCGTGCCCCAGCGCGAGCAGCGGCCATAGGTGGGCTTGATGCCGACGGTGCCGGTGAAGGCTGCGGGCTGGCGGATCGAACCGCCGGTATCGGTCGCGGTAGCGCCGGCGCAGAGATGGGCCGCAACGGCAGCGGCCGAACCGCCCGACGAGCCGCCCGGAACGAGCTGCTGGTTGGAGCCCGACGCGCGCCACGGGTTGATGACCGCGCCGTAGTGTGAGGTCTCGTTCGACGAGCCCATGGCGAATTCGTCCATGTTCAGCTTGCCGAGCATGACGGCGCCATCGTCCCAGAGGTTCTGGGTGACGGTCGATTCGTAGCGCGGCTCGAAGCCGTCGAGGATGTGGCTGCAGGCCTGGGTGTGGACGCCGACGGTCGCGAACAAATCCTTGATGCCGAGCGGAATGCCTTCGAGGTCGCCAGCCTTGCCGGCAGCGATACGCTCATCCGACTTCTTCGCCATGACGCGGGCGAGATCGGGGGTGGTCTTGATATAGGCGTTCAGCTGGCCATTGGCCGCGTCGATCGCCGAGATATAGGCTTCGGTCAGTTCGGTCGCGGTGATCTCTCTGGCGCGCAGCTTCTCGCGGGCTTCGGCAATGGTCAGGCTGGTGAGTTCGCTCATGGTCTCTACTCGGATATCTCTGTTGGTAACGGGTGTCGGAAAAAGCGGCAGCGCTTATTCGACGACTTTCGGCACCAGGAAGAAATTGTGGTCGGTGACAGGGGCGTTGGCGACGACGTCGTCGGCCTTGTTGCCGTCGGTCACCTGATCGGTCCGCTTCTTCATCGCCATCGGCGTGACCGAGGTCATGGCCTCGACGCCTTCGACATTCACTTCGGAAAGCTGTTCGACGAAGCCGAGAATGCCATTGAGCTCACCCACCATGCGATTTGCCTCGTCTTCGGAGACGGCAATACGGGCAAGGCGCGCGACGCGCTTAACGGTGGCAAGATCGACGGACATGGCATACTCCGAAAGGGAAATTTCCCACTCGCTATAAAGACCATGTCCGCCTTGTGCAACGGGCTTTCGTTAGATCGAGACGCTCTCGGAAGGCTTGATTGCCTTCACTTCCGTCTTCGAACCTTCCATGCCCGAGACGAACTTGTCGGCGGTCTGGTCGATGATCGGGAAGGTGCCGTAGTGGCAGGGGATCGCGGTCTTGAAGTTGAAGTAGCGCTGGCAGGCGAGAGCTGCCACCGCGCCGCCCATGGTGAAGCGGTCGCCGACGGGAACGAGGCCGATATCGGGCTGGTGCAGCTCGTTGATCAGCGCCATATCGGAGAAGATGTCGGTGTCGCCCATGGCGAGGATCGAGGCTTCGTCGTCGAAGTGCAGCATCAGGCCGTTTGCGTTGCCGAGCGCGTGGGCGATGCCGTCTTCGGTGACCTGTGCGGAGGAATGCAGCGCATTCGTAAAGGTCGCCGAGAAGCTGCCGAGCGAGATCGTGCCGCCGGTATTGCCCATTTCGATCTTCGACACGCCCTTGGCGGCAAGCCAGGAAGCAAGATCGGCATTGGCGAGAACGGTGGCGCCGGTCTCCTTGGCAAGTGCAATGGTGTCGCCGACATGGTCGCCATGGCCGTGGGTGAGGAGAATATGGGTGACGCCCGCCGATACATCCTTGATGTCCTGTCCCTCGAAGGAAGAGTTATAGGTCAGGAAGGGGTCAAGGAGGATGGTTGCCTTGCCGGTTTCGATGCGGAAGGCGGAATGACCGAGCCAGGTGATCTTCATGAAATGGGTCCCTTATTATCAGATGCAAAAGCGGATTTCGCTTGTTATGGACATAGCCGATATGGCCGCAAAGAAAAGCGCCGCAAGCTTCAATTTGTTTTGACGGGATGAAACGCCGATGACAGTGATGACGATCGAGGAGATGGCTGCCGCCCTGCAGCCCGGACAGGCGATCGCGGGCCTCGATCTCGGCACCAAGACGATCGGCCTTGCGATGTCCGATCTCGGCCGCCGCTTCGCCACACCCCGGCCGGTTCTGAAGCGCGAAAAGTTCACGCTCGACGCCGAGGCGCTGCTGGCTTTCGCGGAGAAGGAAAAGGTCGCGGGTTTCGTGATCGGACTGCCGATGAATATGGACGGCTCTGCCGGTCCCCGCGTTCAGGCGACGCGCGCCTTCGTGCGCAACATGGAGCAGAAGACCGCCCTGCCCTTCGTCTATTGGGACGAGCGGCTTTCGACCGTGGCGGCCGAACGGGCCTTGCTTGAGATGGATGTGTCGCGCGCCAAGCGGGCTGAGCGGATCGATTCCGCTGCGGCAAGCTTCATTCTTCAGGGCGCTCTGGACAGGCTGTCGGCGCTTTCGAGATCAGCCGATTTCGACGACTGACGCGCCGCCCACCAGGCCGCGATCTTCTTGCGGCGGCGGAAGGCGATGATGGCGATGACGACGAGGCTGTCGACGGCGATGGCACGGGCGACGAGCGGCGGAATGGTTTCCGGCGGAACGCCGAGGATCTTGCCATAGACCTCAAATGTCAGGTCATGAACCTGGCGGCTCAGCATGAAGATGCCGAAATTGATGTCGTAATAGGAAAGCCAGTACCAGCCGCTCAGGAAAACGATCGGGCCCAACCAGAAGATCAGGAACCACTTCATGCGGCCTCCCCTCGGTGACGCCAGGTGTTTCTATAACGCCAGGCGGCCGGACTTTCGAGACCGACAACCCAGGTCGACAATGCCATGACGCTCAGGACGACCGCCGGGACGGTGATATCGAGGGCGAGCACCGCGAAAAACATCATCGCGGCGACAAGCAACGCAGCTTTGGCGGCTCTGGTTCCCATCATGGGTCCTGACAGCTAAGAATTTAACTGCCGGTACCCTGTCGCCTTAACGCCGACGGCGCAACGTAAACCATTTGTTAAGGTTAACAGCCGGGCGGGCGCCTGTGGATGACCGGACGGGCGATCAGCCGTAGACGCCGCGAACGATGCGCTTGACGGCCAGCGCCGCCTTCTCCCAGTCCTTGGCATTCTTCAGCGGCAGCCCGGCGCATTGGCCGCCGGCAGCGGCCGAGAGCACCAGATGCTGGATGGCGGCGAAGAGAATCGCATTGACGGCAGCGGTATCGACGCCCTTCGGCGGCGTCAGGGAGCCGCGCATTCGGTCCAGCCATACCGACAGCGCCTTCGAGCGCGCCTCGGAGAGCCGCCTCACCTGCTCGGTATTTTCCGAGACTTCCCAGGCAACGATGCGGCGCATCAGCGGATCGTCGCGCAGCGCCTCGAGGAAGAGCAGCGACAGCCGCTCCATCAGGTCGCCATAAGTCAGCAGGAACATGCCGCCGGTATCTTCCGGGATACGGTCCTTGACCCAGGTGCCGAGATCGGCGCCGATCGCCTCGACCAGACCGTTGAGACCCCCGTAATAGCGGTAGATCAGCTGCTTGTCGCAACCGGCGCGGCGGGCCACCGCGTTGATGCCGAAATTCTGGAAGCCTTCCTCGGCGAGCAGCGCCTTGGCGGCGTTCAGGATCGCCTTCTCGGTGGCGCTGCGGTCGCGGATGCGCTTTTCCGGCTCGCCGGGGGCGACAGGCGCCAAAACCATGGTGTCGTTCAGCATATCGAGGCCGATTCCGTTCGTGTCACTACAAGGTGAGTAACAACGGGGTTTCGGCCCGGCAACGTTCAAGCCCTTGAAAGCTTGTGGATAGACGGCGCGCTCCACAGATGTCTCCTTCCGGAGACACCTAGAGATACTGGCCGAACCAGACGGAGCGGTCTGCCGGTGCCACCAGCGGCGGCGCCAGACGCTCGAAGCCGCGGGAGGCCCAGAAGCGCTGGCCGCTGACATTCTCGGCATTGGCGCCGAGATAGACGCCCTTCACCCCGGCCTCGCGCGCCGTCGATATCCAGAGATCGAGAAGCCTGGTGCCGAGCCCCCGCCCCTGCAGGCGCGGCAGCAGGTTCATGTGGATATGGGCGGGAAAGGCCGCCACCCTCGGTGCGAAAGCGGCTTCGGGATGATGGATCGTGTGGATGCGGCGTTCGTCGGCATTCCATGCCGCGGGATCGCCTTGCGGCTCCTCATAGCGGGCGCGCAGGGCCGGCCACCATTCACGCTCGAGTCTCGCTTCGAAAGCCGCCGTATCATGGGGGCCGACGATATAGCCGGCGACGCCTTCGTCATCCTCGACGACGAATGAGGTGTCGGGGCTCAGCACGATGTAAGGCGCCGAGTAGATGTGGCCGATGAGCTGGCCGTCCTTGTAAAGACGGGTGGCATCCTTGCCGGCATCGCCTGTCAGCAAAGAGATGGCGTAGATCTGGTCGAGATCGCCAAGACGGGCCTTGCGGATTTCGCTCATGCGTCAGCTGGCCGGCGGGTAGAGAAGATCGACGATGTAGCTGGCATCGAACCGGGCATCGAGCATGCCGTAGGTGGCGCGCCAGCCGCCGGCGAGACGGGTTTCGATGAAGGCATCGGCGATGCGTCCGGCACCAAGGCGGTAGAGCTCGGCGGCACCGGCGGCGAGCGCCAGCTGCTCGATCAGCAGGCGGGCAGCGCCCTCGTCGCGCTCGCAGAGCGCCATGGCGGCGCGCAGCACGTCGATGGTCTTCTTGCCGGCAGGGCCGAGATCGCGGGCGAGACCGGCAAAGACCGTTTCGAACAGATCCTTGCCGCGCGAGAGAACCCGCAGAAGATCGAGCGCCATGACATTGCCGGAGCCCTCCCAGATCGCGTTGACCGGGGCCTCTCTATAATGACGGGCGATCGGGCGCTCCTCGATGTAGCCGCTGCCGCCGATGCATTCCATCGCCTCATAGATCAGCGCCGGCGCGATCTTGCAGCACCAGTATTTGGCAACCGGCGTCATGACGCGGGCGTAGGCCGCCTCTTCGGCATTGTTG
Source organism: Rhizobium sp. OAE497 (assembly GCF_040546565.1). Taxonomy (NCBI): domain Bacteria; kingdom Pseudomonadati; phylum Pseudomonadota; class Alphaproteobacteria; order Hyphomicrobiales; family Rhizobiaceae; genus Rhizobium; species Rhizobium sp. OAE497. Next base: position 1,453,042 of record NZ_JBEPOA010000001.1, on the reverse strand, counting down.
CGGGCCTTGTCGAAGGCTTCGGCAAGACGGAACGACAGCGCCGTTGCAGCAGCGACGTCGAGCGCCATGTCGGCGAGCACGCGGGTCATGATCGGCTGATGGACGAGCATCTTGCCGAAGACGCTGCGGCCGCGGGTGTGATGAACGGCTTCGGCGAGCGACGCGCGCATGATGCCCGACGAGGCCAGCGCGCAATCGAGCCGCGTCAGCGTCACCATATCGAGAATGGTGCGGATGCCGGCATCGGGACCGCCGAGCAGGAAGCCGAACGTGTCGTTGAACTCGACTTCCGAGGAAGCATTCGAGCGGTTGCCGATCTTGTCCTTCAGGCGCTGGAACTGCAGGCCGTTGGCGGAACCGTCTTCGAGCAGGCGCGGAACGAGGAAGCAGCCCATGCCCTCCTTCGTCTGCGCCAGCATGATGAAAGCGTCGCTCATCGGCGCCGACATGAACCACTTGTGGCCCGAGAGACGATAGATGCCTTCGCTGACCTTTTCGGCGGTGCTCTTGTTGGAGCGGACGTCAGTGCCGCCCTGCTTCTCGGTCATGCCCATGCCGATCGTCACGGCAGTCTTCTGCATGGCCGGCTTGTTCGACGAATCGTATTTGCGCGACAGGATCTTCGGCGCCCAATCCTTCTGGACGGCGGGCGAAGCAGAGAGAGCAGCGACCGAGGCGCTCGTCATCGTCAGCGGGCAGAGATGGCCAGATTCGAGCTGCGCCGTCAGGTAGAAACGGGCGGCGCGGATCTTGTGCGACTGGTCCTTGGCATCGGCATCGGCCTGCGGATCCCAGACCGACGAATGCAGGCCGACGGACATCGAGCGGCGCATCAGCGCGTGCCAGGCCGGATGGAACTCGACGACATCGAGGCGCTCGCCGCGCGGGCCGTGGGTGCGCAGCTGCGGCGTACCCTGGTTTGCCATGCGCGCCAGCTCCTGCGCCTCCGGAGAGGTGACGTAGCGACCCATGTTTTCCAGGTCTTCACGCGTGCCGCGCGGCAACCCTGCCGTCAGGTCGACGATCAGCGGATCGGAGCGGTAGGCATTGATACCTGACCAGAGGCTTGGCTGGTTCAGCTCGGCGAGTTTTTCTTCAGCGGGAGTCATGAGTCGCTTCTATTGCATGAGCCAGACAAAGGGAAACCGGAACTTGACGATTTCAACCTCAGCTCTAGCGGATTTGCGGCAAAATTGCATGGGGACATAAGCCTTTGCCCACAGCGCAAGCTTGCGGCGGCGGGCAGCACTCATTATAGACCCCACCGGTATAGCAAGAGGCAGGTCCATGGTCTTTTTTCCCCACCGCCACCTCATCGGCATCAAGGGTCTCACCGAGCAGGATATTACCTATCTCCTCGACAAGGCCGACGAGGCCGTCAAGATCAGCCGTCAGAGAGAAAAGAAGACGTCGACGCTCAGAGGGCTGACACAGATCAACCTCTTCTTCGAAGCATCGACGCGCACGCAGGCATCCTTCGAACTCGCCGGAAAGCGGCTCGGCGCCGACGTCATGAACATGTCGGTCGGCAACTCTTCGGTAAAGAAGGGCGAGACGCTGATCGATACGGCGATGACGCTGAATGCGATGCGCCCCGATGTGCTGGTTATCCGCCATTCGAGCGCCGGTGCGGCCGCCCTCCTCGCACAGAAAGTCTCCTGCTCGGTCGTCAATGCCGGCGACGGACAGCATGAACATCCGACCCAGGCGCTGCTCGACGCGCTGACGATCCGCCGTGCCAAGGGCAAGCTCTCGCGCATCATTGTGGCGATCTGCGGCGACGTGCTGCATTCGCGTGTCGCGCGCTCCAACATCCTGCTTTTGAATGCCATGGGCGCCCGGGTGCGCGTCGTCGCTCCTGCGACGCTGTTGCCTGCCGGGATCGCCGACATGGGCGTCGAAGTCTTCCATTCGATGAAGGAAGGCCTGAAGGACGCCGATGTCGTGATGATGCTGCGTCTGCAGCGCGAACGCATGTCCGGCGCCTTCGTGCCGTCGGTGCGTGAATATTACCACTTCTACGGCCTCGATGCCGAAACGCTGAAGGCGGCGAAGGAAGATGCGCTGGTCATGCATCCGGGTCCGATGAACCGCGGCGTCGAAATTGCATCCGAAGTGGCCGACGGTCCGCAGAGCGTGATCGCCGAGCAGGTCGAGATGGGTGTTGCGGTGCGCATGGCGGTGATGGAGACGCTGCTTGTTTCCCAGAACCAGGGACCTCGCACTGAAGGAGTGGGCGCATGAGCAACCTCGTCCTCAAGAACGTCCGCATCATCGATCCCTCGCGCAATCTCGATGAAACAGGCACCATTGTCGTCAAGGACGGCGTGATCGTCGCATCGGGCAAGGATGCGCAGAACCAGGGCGTGCCCGATGGCGCCGAAGTGCGCGATTGCAACGGCCTCGTCGCGGTCCCCGGCCTCGTCGATGCCCGCGTGCATATCGGCGAACCCGGTGCCGAGCACCGCGAGACCATCGCATCCGCCAGCCGTGCTGCGGCAGCGGGCGGCGTGACCTCGATCATCATGATGCCGGATACCGATCCTGTGATCGACGACATCGCGCTCGTCGAATTCGTCAAGAAGACCGCCAAGGACAAGGCGCTCGTCAATGTCTATCCGGCAGCGGCGATCACCAAGCATCTGGCCGGCGAGGAAATGACCGAGATCGGCCTGCTGATGGAAGCCGGCGCGGTTGCCTTTACCGATGGCCGTTCGAGCATCCATGACACGCAGGTGCTGCGCCGGGTGATGACCTATGCGCGCGAATTCGGCGCCGTCATCTCCTGCGAGACCCGCGACAAATACCTCGGCGCCACCGGCGTCATGAACGAAGGGCTGTTTGCCAGCTGGCTCGGTCTCGGCGGCATTCCGAAGGAAGCCGAACTGATTCCGCTGGAGCGTGATCTGCGCGTCGCGCAGCTGACGCGCGGCAACTATCACGCCGCGATGATCTCGGTGCCGGAATCGGTCGACGCGATCAAGCTCGCCAGGAGCCGCGGCGCCAAGGTGACCTGCGGCATCTCGATCAACAATCTGGCGCTCAACGAAAACGACATCGGCGAGTACCGCACCTTCTTCAAGCTCTACCCGCCGCTGCGCACCGAAGACGATCGCGTGGCGATGGTCGAGGCGCTGGCCAAGGGCGAGATCGACATCATCGTTTCCTCGCACGATCCGCAGGACGTCGACACCAAGCGCCTGCCCTTCGGCGAAGCGGCCGATGGCGCCGTCGGCCTCGAGACCCTGCTTGCGGCGGCCCTTCGGCTGCATCACAGCGGCCAGGTCAGCCTGATGCGGCTGATCGATGCGATGTCGACCCGCCCGGCGCAGATCTTCGGCCTCGATGCCGGAACGCTGAAGCCCGGCGCCAAGGCGGACATTGCGCTGATCGATCTCGAAGAGCCTTGGCTTGTCGCCAAGGACATGCTTCTGTCGCGCTCGAAGAACACGCCTTTCGAGGACGCCCGTTTCTCGGGCCGGGCGGTCGCGACTTACGTGGGTGGAACGAAGGTACATTCGCTGGACTGAGGAGGCCGCGCATGAATCAGAACGAAACCGAACGGCATTTCCAGCAGCGCAATCTCGACAAGGACATGGCGGAGGCACACAAGAACGCCTTCCCCGTGCTTTCGAAGAAGCAGGCGTCGCGGCGCTACTCGTCGACTGTCGTGCTCGGCACGGTGTTCGTGGCGCTCTGCACGCTGATCGCCACCCTGCTCGGCGGCGCGGAAATCTGGATGATCGAGAACGGCTAAGGCAAGCGGCATCGGGACAATGCTGCGAAGGAAAAGGTAGAGGGGCATGATTTCGGAACTCACCAACTGGCAGATCGCCTTGCCGATGGCGCTTGTGGCAGCCGTCGTCGGCTACCTGCTGGGCTCGATCCCCTTCGGCCTGATCCTGACGCGGGCGGCCGGTCTCGGTGACGTGCGCAATATCGGCTCCGGCAATATCGGCGCCACCAACGTGCTGCGCACCGGCAACAAGAAGCTTGCAGCCGCAACACTGCTGCTCGATGCGCTGAAGGCAACGGTCGCCGCCTGGATCATGGCCTATGTGGCAGGTCCGGAAGCCAGCGCGATCGCAGGTCTCTTCGCCTTCCTCGGCCATCTCTTCCCGGTCTGGCTCGGCTTCAAGGGCGGCAAGGGCGTCGCTACCTATATCGGCACGCTGCTCGGCATCGCGCCGCTCTTCGTCCTCGTCTTCGCGGCCATCTGGCTCGCGGTCGCCTTCATCTTCCGTTACTCGTCGCTGGCGGCGCTGACGGCGATGCTTGTCATTCCGGTTGCATTGTGGATATTTGGAGCCGAAAAGGTTGCAGCCGTCATGGCGATCATGTCGGTCATCTCCTATTACAAGCACAAGGCCAACATCTCCCGGCTCATCAGCGGGACGGAAAGCAAGATCGGGGCGAAGGGATAAGATGAGCGCCGAAAGCGCAAGGCCAAAGGGAATTGCGCTTTCAGACCGGCAACGGATCGCCTGGCTGCGGCTCATTCGCTCCGACAATGTCGGCCCTGCCACCTTCCGCGATCTCATCAATCATTTCGGTTCCGCCGAGGCGGCACTGGCCGCCCTCCCCGAGCTCTCGGCCCGCGGCGGCGCAACGCGCGCCATCAAAATTGCAACCGAACATGAAGCCCATCGCGAACTCGAGATCGCCCGCCGTTTCGGCGCCCGGTTCATCGGCATCGGGGAACCCGATTATCCCCAGGCACTGCGCCAGATCGATGGCGCGCCGCCGCTGATTGCGGTCAAGGGCGATGTCTCCATTCTCCATCGCCCGGCCGTCGGCGTCGTCGGCTCCCGCAATGCCTCGATCAGCGGTGCGAAGTTTGCGGCGATGATCGCCAGGGATTGCGGACGGGCCGGATATGCCGTGGTCTCCGGCCTGGCGCGCGGCATCGATACGGCCGCCCATCGCGCCAGCCTCGATACCGGCACCGTCGCCGCGCTCGCAGGCGGTCTCGATCAACCCTACCCGCCCGAGAACGTGCCGCTGCTGGAGGAAATCTGCGAAGGGCGCGGACTGGCGATCAGCGAAATGCCGTTCGGTTGGGAGCCCCGCGCCCGTGATTTCCCGCGCCGCAACCGACTGATCGCCGGCATGTCGCTTGGCGTTGCCGTCGTCGAGGCGGCCACGCGCTCGGGATCGCTGATCACCGCACGCCTTGCCGCCGAATTCGGACGGCTGGTCTTTGCCGTTCCCGGCTCGCCGCTCGATCCGCGCTGCCAGGGTACCAACGGATTATTGAAGGACGGGGCGATGATCATCACCTCTCCCGAGGACGTCATCGAGGCGCTGGCGCCGCTCTCGCAGCTCGACCTGTTTTCGGCACCGGTTGCCGAGGAGCCTGCGGGCAACGGCAGCGACCTTGCGCCACCTGATGATTCCGATCGCGCGCGGATTGCCGATGCGCTCGGGCCGACGCCTGTCGAGATCGACGACATCATCCGGCATACCGGCCTTCCGGCGGCGTCCGTCTATCTCGTTCTCTTGGAGCTGGATATTGCCGGGCGACTGCACCGGCATCCCGGCGGCATGGTCTCCCTTGCGATGGGAGACTGAGTGCACTACATGCGGTTGTGAAGCTCGCCCGCCTCAACATAGGCCATCTCGATCAGATAGCAGAGCATGCTGGCGTCCTCTTTCTCGGCAACCTGACGCAGCTCCGCCAGCATCTGCCGGATGAAGGCGATGTTTTCGCGCGAAGCCGATCTGTCGGTTCTCTTGTTGAAACCCTTGGGCGACATGGACAGTCTCTGAATGACGGACGGCTGCTTGGGAGGGGCCTTGACCACACTTCAAAAACGATAACGCAATTATCTTAAATTGCAATACGTTTATAATCCCCCTAAGGTTGTATCGCGTTGCAAAGCGTAAAATTGAAGCAAACCCCTTGACCGAAGCGATTTCCCTGTCCATGTCGGAGAACCGGCAATCTGCAAGCGGCAAGTATTGCGCTCATCCTCCCGCCGGGCGCGGTAGTTTTTAGAGAATCATCATGAATGTAGTCGTGGTAGAATCGCCTGCGAAGGCAAAGACGATCAACAAGTATCTGGGCTCCGGATACAAGGTGCTCGCCTCCTTCGGTCATGTTCGCGACCTGCCGGCAAAGGACGGATCGGTTTTGCCCGATCAGGATTTCGAAATGCTGTGGGAGGTCGACGGGGCCTCGGCCAAGCGTATGAAGGATATTGCCGATGCGGTGAAATCCTCCGACGGCCTGTTCCTGGCGACCGACCCTGATCGCGAAGGCGAAGCGATTTCCTGGCATGTCCTCGATATGCTCAACAAGAAGAAGGTGCTCGGCGGCAAGACCGTCAAGCGCGTGGTCTTCAACGCCATCACCAAGAAGGCCGTTCTCGATGCGATGGCCGAGCCGCGCGATATCGACGTGCCGCTGGTCGACGCCTATCTGGCGCGCCGCGCTCTCGACTATCTCGTCGGCTTCAACCTGTCGCCGGTGCTGTGGCGCAAGCTGCCGGGCGCCCGTTCGGCCGGCCGCGTGCAGTCGGTTGCGCTCCGCCTCGTCTGCGATCGTGAATCCGAGATCGAACGCTTCATCTCGGAAGAATACTGGAACATCTCGGCGCTCCTGAAGACGCCGCGCGGCGACGAATTCGAAGCCAGGCTGGTCGCTGCCGACGGCAAGCGCCTGCAGGCCCGCTCGATCGGCAACGGCGAAGAAGCCGGCAGGCTGAAGGCCCTGCTCGACGGCGCCTCCTATGTCGTCGACAGCGTCGAAGCGAAGCCCGTCAAGCGCAACCCGTCACCACCTTTCACAACCTCGACCCTGCAGCAGGCCGCATCCTCGAAGCTCGGCTTCTCGGCATCGCGCACCATGCAGGTGGCGCAGAAGCTCTATGAAGGTGTCGATATCGGCGGCGAGACCGTCGGTCTCATTACCTATATGCGTACCGACGGCGTGCAGATGGCGCCCGAGGCGATCGATGCGGCACGCGCCGCGATCCTCGACCAGTTCGGCGGCCGTTACGTTCCCGACAAGGCCCGCTTCTATTCCACCAAGGCGAAAAACGCCCAGGAAGCCCACGAAGCGATCCGCCCGACCGACTTCAACCGCTCGCCCGACCAAGTGCGCAAGTATCTGGATGCTGACCAGATCCGTCTTTACGACCTGATCTGGAAGCGCGGCATCGCCAGCCAGATGGCCTCGGCCGAAATCGAGCGTACCACCGCCGAAATCACCGCAGAAAACGGCGGCCAGAGGGCCGGTCTGCGCGCTGTCGGCTCCGTCATCCGTTTCGACGGCTTCATCGCTGCTTATACCGATCAGAAGGAAGACGGCGAACAGAGCGACGACAACGACGACGAAGATGGCCGCCTGCCGGAGATCAATGCCCGCGAAAACCTCGCGAAGCAGAAGATCAACTCGACCCAGCATTTCACCGAGCCGCCGCCGCGTTATTCGGAAGCCTCGCTGATCAAGAAGATGGAAGAGCTCGGCATCGGCCGTCCGTCCACCTATGCAGCGACGCTCGCCACCCTTCGCGACCGCGAATATGTGACGATCGACAAGCGCAAGCTGATCCCGCATTCCAAGGGCCGGCTGGTGACCGCTTTCCTCGAAAGCTTCTTCACCAAGTATGTCGAATACGACTTCACCGCCGATCTCGAAGAGAAGCTCGACCGGATCTCGGCGGGCGAACTGAACTGGAAGCAGGTTCTGCGCGATTTCTGGCAGGACTTCTTCTCGCAGATCGAAGACACCAAGGAACTGCGCGTTACCAACGTGCTGGACTCGCTGAATGAATCGCTGGCGCCGCTGGTGTTCCCGAAGCGCGAGGACGGCAGCGATCCGCGCATCTGCCAGGTTTGCGGCACGGGCAACCTGTCGCTGAAGCTCGGAAAGTACGGCGCCTTCGTCGGCTGCTCGAACTATCCGGAGTGCAACTATACCCGCCAGCTCTCCTCGGAGAACAATGGTGAGGGCGAAGGCACCGCACTGAACGAACCGAAGAACCTCGGCACGGACCCGACGACGGGCGAAGAGCTGACGCTGCGTTCGGGCCGTTTCGGACCCTATATCCAACGCGGCGACGGCAAGGATGCCAAGCGCTCCTCGCTGCCGAAGGGCTGGAAGCCTGAGGATATCGATTACGAGAAGGCCATGGCGCTGATCTCGCTGCCGCGCGATATCGGCAAGCATCCCGAGACCGGCAAGATGATCTCTTCCGGCATCGGCCGTTACGGACCGTTCCTGCTGCATGACGGCAGCTACGCCAATCTCGAGACGGTCGAGGACGTGTTCTCGGTCGGCCTCAACCGCGCCGTCACCGTGATCGCCGAGAAGGCGAGCAAGGGTCCGGGCGGGCGCACGCGTGGGACACCGGCAGCACTGAAGGAACTCGGCGATCACCCGGATGGTGGCCCGATCACGGTTCGCGACGGCAAGTATGGTCCCTACGTCAACTGGGGCAAGGTCAACGCGACGCTGCCGAAGGGCAAGGATCCGCAGGCGATCACCGTCGAGGAAGCCCTGGAGCTGATCACGGCCAAGGCCGGAAAGGCGCCGGCCGCGAAGGGCAAGGCCAAGGCGAAGACGGCCGCCGCCGAGGGCAAGGCGACCAAGACCGCCGCCAAACCGAAGGCTGCTGCGAAGCCCAAGGCCGCGGCAAAGCCGAAGGCTGCCGCCAAGACAACGAAGGCCAAGGCGCCGGCGAAACCGAAAAAGAGCTGAGTGTGAGCAAGATACCGCGCGAGAAGACTAGGGTCCCGGGCAAGCGTCCGGGCAAGATCGGCCGCGCGGGCAACGATGCCCCCGCCGAGGAGGCGAAGATCACGCCCGGCGCTATGCCGTCGCGCGAGGTCATCCTGCGCTTCATCGCCGACCATCCGCAGAAGGCATCGAAGCGCGAGATCGCCAAGGCATTCGGCCTGAAGGGCGATACGCGCGTCGAGCTCAAGCATCTGCTGCGCGACCTCGAGCAAGAGGGCATGCTGCAGAAGACCCGCAAGTCGCTGATCCGGCCGGGCGCCCTGCCCCCGGTCACCGTGCTCGACATCACCACCCGCGACAAGGACGGCGAGCTGATCGGCCGCCCGGCCGAATGGCCTGACGATCAGGGCGTGGCGCCTGCCGTCGCGATCCGCCAGACTTCGCCTGCGGGACGCCAGGGCAAGGGCAAGGCGCCCGTGGCCGGGATGGGCGACCGGGTTCTTGCGAAGATCTTTCCGGCTGCCGACCGCGGCGGCCCGGCCTATACCGCCCGCATCATCAAGGTTCTCGACAAGCGCCGCGGCGCCAGCATGGGCGTGTTCCGCACGGCCCCCGGTGGCGCCGGCCGCCTGCTGCCGATCGAACGGCGCGGCGAGGAGATGGTGATCGACCCTGATTATACCGGCGGCGCCAAGGACGGCGACCTGGTCGAGGTCGAGATCGCAAGGCTCGGCCGTTTCGGCCTGCCGCGCGCCAAGGTGCTCTCGGTCGTCGGTTCGGTCGGTTCCGAAAAGGCGATCTCGATGATCGCGATCCATGCCCATGGCATCCCGAATGTCTTCCCGCAGGCTGTCATCGACGAGGCCGAGGCTGCCAAGCCCGCCTCGATGTCGCATCGCGAGGACTGGCGCGACGTGCCGCTGATCACCATCGATCCGGCGGATGCCAAGGACCATGACGACGCCGTCTACGCCGAAGCCGACCCCTCGCCTGACAATGCCGACGGCGTGATCGTCACCGTGGCGATTGCCGACGTCTCCTATTACGTCCGGCCGAAATCGCAGCTCGATCGTGAAGCGCTGAAGCGCGGCAACTCCGTATATTTCCCGGATCGCGTCGTGCCGATGCTGCCGGAGCGGATTTCCAACGACCTCTGCTCGCTGCGCGAAGGCGTCGACCGGCCGGCGCTGGCCGTGCGCATGGTGTTCTCGAAGGAAGGCCGCAAGATCGGCCACACCTTCCACCGCATCATGATGAAGAGTGCTGCAAAGCTCTCCTACCAACAGGCGCAGGCGGCGATCGACGGCAAGCCCGACGACAAGACCGGGCCGATGCTGGAGCCGATCCTGAAGCCGCTGTGGAACGCCTATGCCGTGATGACGCGCGGCCGCGACCGGCGCCAGCCTCTCGAGCTCGACATGCCCGAGCGCAAGATCCTGCTGAAGGGCGACGGCACCGTCGATCGCGTCGTCGTCCCGCCTCGGCTCGATGCGCACAAGCTCATCGAAGAAATGATGATCCAGGCCAACGTCTCGGCTGCCGAGACGCTGGAGAAGAAGCGGCAGGTGCTGATCTACCGCGTGCACGACGGCCCGACGCTGGCCAAGCAGGAAATCCTGCGCGAGTTCCTGGCGACGCTCGGCATCTCGCTTGCCAAGGGCGGCAACATGCGTGCCAACAATTTCAACGGCATTCTTGCGAAGGCAGACGGCACGCCGCATCAGACGATGGTCAACGAGATGGTGCTGCGCTCGCAGAGCCAGGCGATCTACAGTCCCGAGAATATCGGGCATTTCGGCCTGAACCTGATGAAATACGCGCATTTCACCTCGCCGATCCGCCGCTATGCCGACCTGATCGTGCATCGCGCGCTGGTGGGTTCGCTGGGGCTCGGCGAAGGCGGCATCACGCCCGAGGAAGAAGCCTCTCTCGACGATATCGCCGCCGAAATCTCGACCTTCGAGCGCCGCGCCATGGCCGCCGAGCGCGAGACCGTCGACCGCCTGATCGCCCATCACCTTGCCGGCCGCGTCGGCGAGGAATTCGAGGGCCGCGTTTCCGGCGTGACCAAGTCGGGACTATTTGTCGCCCTGCCGGAGTATGGAGCAGACGGCTTCATCCCTATATCTACCCTGGGCCAGGACTATTTCATCTATGACGAGGCGCATCAGGCCTTGTCGGGTGAGAAGACCGGGCTCGGTTACCGGCTTGGCGACAGCGTGACGGTGAAGCTTGCGGAAGCCATTCCGCTTGCAGGCGCGCTGCGCTTCGAGATGGTCAGCGAAGGCCGCGCCATGCCGACGGCAGTGCGCTCCTTCCACAAGGCCGGCCGCCGCGACAACCGCATGGCCGCCCGCAAGAAGGTCGGCACGAGACCGCCGAGAGGCCGGCGCTAGAAACGCCAGAGGAAAGAGCGATGACGACGCCTGCACAGGAACAGCCGATCCAATATGGCGGAAGCGACGCTTCCGAACGCCCGCTTGGCCGCTCCATCATGCGCGGCATGCTGAACAAGTGCCCGCATTGCGGCAGCGGCAAGCTGTTCCGCGCCTTTCTGAAGCCGGTCGACAATTGCGCAGCCTGCGGCGAAGCGATGCATCATCACCGCTCCGACGACCTGCCGCCCTATCTGACGATCTTCGTGATCGGCCACGTCGTTCTTGGCGGCTACATGCTGACCGATCTCGTCTGGCCGCTGCCGATGTGGCTCACCTTCGCCATCTGGGCGCCGGTGACGCTGCTTTCCGCCCTCCTGATCATCCAGCCGATCAAGGGCGGCGTCATCGGCCTGCAATGGGCGCTGCGCCTGCATGGTTTCGGCGGCCATAGCGACGATCACGACGTCTACGAGATCCCCGGCCGCGACCAGCCGTAAGCGGCATCGCGGCGACCTTCACCGTCCAGACATAATTCGCTTGTATTGGGCAACGCTCACGAACTGTGCGGGCGGCTTTTGCTGCGCGCATATGTTCTCCGGCGAATAAAATGGTGCGCGTTTTCTTGACCGATCTGACGTTCGAGTATTCGATCTATTGCATTCTGCGCCGGACTTCCCGTAAAGCTCTGCCCGTCACCTGGTTTTGGCATCTCTGTGCCCTTCTATGTGGCACGAGACGGGCGATTCGTTTCAGTCATTCAAGGATGGATATATGTCTCAGCCGAGAAACGGCACGCCGGGCGATGTTGAAGAAATCCATTGGCCGTCGCTGGTTGCCGCCGTCTCGTCGATCTCTGCTGTCGGCATAGCGATCGGACTCGGACTGCCGCTGCTCTCCATCATTCTCGAGAAGCGCGGCGTTGCCTCCACTCTTATCGGGCTCAACACGGCGATGGCCGGCGTGGCCGCCATGGCTGCGGCACCGGTGACCACCAAGCTCGCCCATAAATACGGCGTCGCCTCCACCATGCTCTGGGCGGTGGTGATCTCGGCGCTCAGCGCCATCGGCTTCTACTATGCCCAGGAATTCTGGATGTGGTTCCCGCTGCGCTTTGCCTTCCATGGCGCGACGACGACGCTGTTCATCCTCTCCGAATTCTGGATTAACGCCGCCTCGCCGCCGACGAAACGCGGCTTCGTGCTCGGTATCTACGCGACCGTGCTATCGCTTGGGTTTGCCGCCGGGCCACTACTCTTCTCGATCCTCGGCAGCGACGGCGTCTTGCCCTTTGCCGTTGGGGCCGTGGCCATCCTGCTTGCCGCCATCCCGATCTTCGTCGCCCGCAACGAGAGCCCGGTGCTCGAAGAGAAGCCGGAGCTGCATTTCATGCGCTACGTCTTCCTGGTGCCGAGCGCGACGGCTGCCGTCTTCATCTTCGGCGCGGTCGAGGCTGGCGGTCTGGCGCTTTTCCCGATCTATGCGACGCGCGCCGCCTTTACCGAATCGCAGGCCGCCCTGCTGCTGACCGTGATGGGAATCGGCAACGTCATCTTCCAGATCCCCGTCGGGCTTCTTTCCGATCGCATGAAGGACAAGCGGCCGCTGCTGGCGGCCATGGCCACAATGGGCCTGATAGGCTCGCTGATGCTGCCCCTGCTCGTCCATAGCTGGGCGATGATGGCGGGCGTGCTGCTCTTCTGGGGCGGCTGTGTGGCCGGTCTCTATACGGTTGGTCTCAGCCACCTGGGCTCGCGCCTGACGGGTTCGGACCTAGCGGCTGCCAATGCCGCCTTCGTCTTCTGTTACGCCGTCGGCACCGTTGCGGGTCCACAGGTTATCGGCGCGGCCATCGATGTCGCCGGGAATAACGGCTTTGCCTGGGCAATTGCCGGTTTCTTCGGGATATATGCGGTGCTTTCAAGCATAAGACTGCTTTTCATTAGAAAGCGGGGTTGACTTTTCGGGCGGGATTCGTAGTTTCGCGCCAGAATTTGCCGTGGAGCCCATCCGGCTTGCCACGGCTTTCATTTTATTAAAGGCAGGACGACCATGGCCAAGGCTACCACAATCAAGATCAAGCTGCTGTCGACGGCCGACACCGGTTTCTTCTACGTCACGACGAAGAACAGCCGTACGATGACGGACAAGATGACGAAGACCAAGTACGACCCGATTGCTAAGAAGCACGTCGAGTTCAAGGAAACCAAGATCAAGTAATCCTTGATCCCTGGGTTTTAAAAAGGCGCGCGCCCAACGGCTGCGCGCCTTTTTCGTTTTAAGGTCTCTCATCGCGGGAAATGTTAGCGCAAACAAAAACGCCGCCCTACCGATCTATCGGCAAGGGCGGCGTTTTTACGAAAGGGGGTCGGCCAGCAAGCAACGCGGCACGAGGAACCGCTTAAGGTTGCGAACTAGCCGACCGACCCCACGACCCAGGAGATGCGGCGGACCTGAGCATCATGGGGTATCTCGGCCTCCCGGTTCCGGGAGCGCTTTTCTTATGGCTCGATAATTTGCCCGAAAATGAAAGAAAATCAACAAATTCTTAATGATTAGATTTCTTAGCTTGCTTCTATGGTTAAAAGTCCAATTTTGGGGCAGGCCCGAAAACAACGAATCACGTTTCTTTACTTGATGAAGAAAAACGCGATTGAATATAACCATAAATATACATCAGTACAATTATGGCGATCTTCCGTTACGTCAGGCGAACACGTTACATCTCGCCGAATAGTAATACCACGATAACTCTATAAATTGCGGCAGCTATGCTTTACACGCGATACTTAGATTGATTCTATTCGTGAAAATGAGCACAAATTACCCTCAAATTGGACGATCCGGCGTCCTCTCCATTTTTGGGGTATTTGGTTGAAAAACGCCCGGCGCTTTGGCGGCCGCATCATTAAAATTTGTTAATCTTTCGCCGCCACCAGTGGAAACTGAGGATAACCTACCCGGCAAAGGCGCTCCGGCGTCAGGCCGCAGCAGCAACGACTCGGTTGCGGCCAGTATTCTTCGCTTCATAAAGCGCGAGATCAGCCTGCTTCATCAGCTGATCGGGCGTCAGTACGCTCGACAGACGAGAGGCGATACCGAAAGACGCGGTGACTTTCAACTCTTCGCCGGTTGACTTCAGCGTGAAGCCGCTGGTCTCGACCGATGCACGCAGGCGCTCGGCAACGGCGGCAGCCACCTCCGGCGAGGTATCGGGCATGATGATGACAAATTCCTCGCCGCCGTAGCGGCAGGCGAGATCGGCGCCGCGCACCGTCGAGCGGATGCGGTTGGCGAATTCCTTGAGCACCTCGTCGCCGGCATCGTGACCGTAGGTGTCGTTCACCTGCTTGAAGCGGTCGATATCGGTGATCAGCACAGAGAGCGGCTTGCCGCGCGCCATCGAGCGGTTGAACAGCACGTTCAGGTGATTATCGAGATAGCGGCGATTGTTGAGGCCGGTCAGCGCATCGGTGACGGCGAGCTCGATCGTCTGCTTGACGCTGGCGCGCAGGCGGTCGTTAAAGCGCTTGCGGCGGATCTGCGTCAGGCTGCGGGCGACCAGCTCGTTCGGGTCCAGCGGGCGGACGATATAATCGTTGACCCCGAGATCGAGCGCCCGGATGACCATCTCGTCATCGCCCTGATCGGTGACGATCAGGATAGGCAGGAAGCGCGTGCGCTCCAGCGAACGGAACTGCGAGCAAAGACGAAGCGGATCGTAGTCGTCGAAGTTGGTATTGACGATGACGAGTTCGAAGGCGTTTTCCGCAGCTTCGAAGAGGGCCGCCTGCGGATCCGAGATTGCCGTGATGTCGGCGATCGGCTTCAGCGTCCTGATGATGCGTTCCTGGGAATTGGCGCGGCCATCGACGAGGAGGACCTGCCCTGCATCCTCGGCGCGCCCCTCGCCTGTCCGCAAGAGATCGTCGATCCCCATGGTCTGCGCCGTCTCGGCGCGGATGCGCAGTTCGTCGCTCAGCGTCTTCAGGCGCAGCAGGCTCTTCACCCGCGAGATCAGCTGCAGGTCGTTGACCGGCTTGGTCAGGAAGTCGTCGGCACCGGCCTTCAGGCCGCGCACGCGGTCGGCCGGCTGATCGAGCGCGGTGACCATGACGACGGGGATATGCGAGGTCTTCTGGTTGGCCTTCAGCCGCTCGCAGACCTCGAAGCCGTTGAGGCCCGGCATCATCACGTCGAGAAGAATGATATCGACCTGATTGCGCTCGCAGATCGCCAGCGCCTCATAGCCGTCGGCGGCCGTCAGGACATCGAAATACTCCGCGACCAGCCGCGCTTCGAGCAGCTTCACGTTTGCCGGAATATCGTCAACAACCAGAATGCGCGCAGTCATAGGCTTCTTTCCGATGCGCTAGGCATCGCCGAGATAGGTCTTGATCGTTTCGATGAATTTCGGGACGGAGATCGGTTTTGAGACATAGGCCTCGCAACCGCCCTGGCGGATACGCTCCTCATCGCCCTTCATCGCAAAGGCGGTGACGGCGATGACGGGAATGACGTGCAGCTCGTCGTCTTCCTTCAGCCACTTGGTCACCTCAAGCCCGGAAACCTCCGGCAGCTGGATGTCCATCAGGATCAGGTCCGGACGATGTTTGCGAGCAAGATCAAGCGCTTCCATGCCATTTCGGGTCTGGATCGTGGTATATCCGGATGCCTCGATCAGGTCGCGAAAGAGCTTCATGTTGAGCTCGTTATCTTCTACAATCATCACCTGTTTGGGCATGGCAAGCTCGTTCCTATGTTCCGTCCCTGCAAATGTCCGCCTGACGTGAAGCGACATGCGAACGCGCGGCTCGACGAAACCGATAGCGGCAAGCTACCGGTATTTGGTTGAAAAAAAGGTAACTTACCCAGCGAAATGCAAAGCAACTTCAAGACTTCGAAACAACTCGCCAGAGATCCGCATGAAACGGCGATTGCCGTACTTGGCTGGCTCGCCAACGAACCCGACATGTTCTCGCGATTCCTGGCGCTGACAGGCGTCGAGCCGGTGCAGGTGCGCAACGCCATCAACGATCCGGGCTTCCTCTCCGGCATGCTCGATTTCGTCATGCAGCACGAGCCGACAGCCATGGCATTCTGCCAGGCCACCGAGACACCGCCGGAAGCGCTGACGGCTGCCTGGCAGCACTTCTCGTCGCCAGGCCTCGATTCCGGGCAGTATTGAAACCGATGCTGATCGACGGTCTCGACACATCCCATGTACGCCTCGGCGACAGGCCGCTGATCGTCTGCGATGTCGACGACGTCGTGTTGCAATTCATCGTGCCGTTCGAGCGCTTTCTGGTCAGCGAGGGCTACCGGCTGGTGCCGCGCTCCTTCAAGCTGCATGGGAATATCGAGACGGCGGATGGCGCGCCAGCCGATGACGTGACAGTCAGCCGCTTGATCGAGACCTTTTTCGAGCGGCAGGAAGACTGGCAGGCGCCGTTGGCGCTTGCGGGGGAGAGCCTCGCCGCGCTGTCTGCGACAGCCGATATCGTTCTGCTCACGGCCATGCCGCCCGTCTACCGCGACCAGCGCCGTCGGCTGCTCGACCGGTTCGAGCTCGACTATCCGTTGCTCGCCTCGCTGCGGCCGAAGGGGCCGATCGTCAAGGCCCTGCATGGCGCCCGCGACTTGCCCGTCGTCTTCATCGACGACATGGTGCGCAACCTGCATTCCGTGCAAGAGCATGTCGATAGCTGCCTGCTGCTGCATCTGATGCCGGTATCGGAGATTCATCGCTTCGCGCCCTCCGCCATGGATGGCATTGCCAAGGTTGCGGGATGGGAAGAGGCCGCCGCCCATATCGGCGAACATCTGTCGCTGCCGCCGGCCCCTGCCCGCGACTGACTGTCTACCCCCATCGATGAAACGGCCTCAAAATGCCGTCTGATATCCAATGCCTGGCTGCTCCTCTTGTCTTGAGACTCGAAAGCTTAGAGCGTAAAGTCGCCATGTTCAACATTTGTTCCAGCGATGACTCACCCTGCGCCTGACAAGACACACGGCTTCTGTCGCGACTGCCTTGCCGAGCAGAAGGGCGAAGCGCGCCGTTGCACGGCCTGCGGCAGCCCGCGCGTGGTGCGACACAAGGAACTCTACGGACTGACGCTGGCGCATATCGACTGCGACGCCTTCTATGCGGCTGTCGAGAAACGCGACAATCCGGAGCTTGCGGACAAGCCCGTGATCATCGGCGGCGGCAAGCGCGGCGTCGTCTCCACCGCCTGCTATATCGCCCGCATCCATGGGGTGCGTTCGGCCATGCCGATGTTCAAGGCGCTCGAGGCTTGCCCGCAGGCGGTCGTCATCCGGCCCGACATGGAAAAATACGGCAGGGTCGGCCGTGAAGTTCGCAGCATGATGCAGGAGCTGACACCACTGGTGCAGCCGCTGTCAATCGACGAGGCCTTCCTGGAGCTTGGCGGCACTGAGCGCCTGCACCACGATCCCCCTGCTCGCACGCTGGCGAAATTCGCCCGGCGCGTCGAAAAGGAGGTCGGCATCACCGTTTCCGTCGGTCTCTCCTATTGCAAATTCTTGGCGAAGGTCGCCTCCGACCTGCAGAAGCCGCGGGGATTTTCGGTGATCGGCCGCGAGGAAGCGGTCGAGTTTCTGGCGCCTCGCCCCGTCACCACGATCTGGGGCGTCGGCAAGGCATTTGCCGCCACGCTTGAATCCGACGGCATCCGCACGATCGGGCAGCTGCAGCAGATGGAAGAGACCGACCTGATGCGCCGCTACGGCAGCATGGGCCAGCGCCTCGCCCGTCTCTCTCGCGGCATCGACGACCGCGAGGTGCATCTGAACGAGGCGGCAAAGAGCGTCTCGGCGGAGACGACATTCTTCGAGGATATCTCGCGGCACGACGATCTGGTGCCGATCCTGCGCAATCTCTCCGAGAAGGTCTCCTGGCGGCTGAAGAAGGATGATATCGCCGGGCATACCGTGGTGCTGAAGATGAAGACCGCGGACTTCAAGCTCCGGACGCGCAACCGGCGCCTCGAAGACCCGACCCAGCTTGCCGACCGCATATTTCGCACCGGCATCGAGCTTCTGGAGAAGGAGACCGACGGCACGAAATTCCGCCTGATCGGCATCGGCGTCAGCGATCTCTGCGATCCCGGCCGCGCCGATCCGCCCGATCTTATCGACCAGCAATCGACACGGCGGGCGGCGGCGGAAGCGGCGATGGACAAGCTGCGCGACAAGTTCGGCAAGGGCACGGTCGAGACCGGCTATACATTCGGCGGCGGCAAGCGCGAGCGCTAGACCGGTTCGACCGCGTGCAGTTCGGCAAGAACGGCCGCCTTGTTCAAGGCCGCCTGAGCGTAATCCGGTGTCTTTTCAAGAGCATGCGAATAGCTCTCGACGGCCTCGTCGAGACGGCCCATCCGGCGCAGGACATTGCCGCGATTGTTGAAGGCCGTGGCATAGCCGGGCGACAGGGCGATCGCCCGGTCATAGCTCGCCAGCGCCGCCTCATCGCGCTTCAGGGCCGCAAGGATGTTGCCGCAAGTGCAATGGGCGGCGGCATCTTCCGGCCGTAGCGCCAGTGCCTCGGCCACCTCTGTCTGCGCCGCCTCGAACCTGCCCTGCTGCAGCAGGACCAGCGCCAGCTGATGATGGGCGGCGAAATGAGCGGGCTCCGCCTCGATGACGCGGCGATAGCCTGACGCGGCCCGATCGAGCGCGCCCTGGCGGTGATCGTTGACCGCGGTCTGCATCAATGTGTCGAGCTCGCCCGCATTGGCCGGGCGGCGGCGGGCGGCTTCGAGATTGGCCCAAAGGGCGCGGCCGCGCGCATGATCCGGATCGACCGCGAGGATCTGCCGGCAGCAGAGCGCGGCATTTTCCAGATCGCCCTTCGCCGCCATATGCGAGGCACGGGTGCAGACGGCATCCAGCGATCGCGGATCGAGGCGATCGCCGATATTGCGCTCCGAGACCGTCATCACCCGACGGCGCTCGACCTGGTGCTGCTCAGCACCGAAAGTGAACTTGTAGGAGTAATCCCCGGTGCCGAAGTCATAGACACGGAAGCCGTTTTCGATCGCCCAGCGCAGGCAGTAGCAATGCAGCGCAAAACCCGGACTGTGAGACTGCGCCTCGCTATCCCGACCGCCGATAAAGCAGTGCATCGTCTTCTTCTTATGGTCGAGATAGAGGATCTGCGCGGCAACCGCCCTGTCCTCCTCCCAGAGAACCGGCACGAAGAGCGATCCGTCATCGAAGGAGCCGCGCAGCATCTTGCGGCAACCATCGATGATCCCCGCCGCATATTCCGGCTGGCGCGCACCCCATTGCGCATTCCACATGGCGTAGAAGGTTTCGAGGTTCTGCTCGAATGTCTCTGATGTCGTGTGGGTGATGTGCATCCCGTGCTTGCCGTTCGCAAGGTCGCGCAGCGCCCATCGCGCATTACGGCGCGTCTTGGGGCTGAGACGGGTGCTGAGGAAGGTCTCGAAATCATCCTCCAGCGGAATATAGACATAGGCGTCGTGATCGATGTCTTCGCCGGCATCGGTGATATGGCTGGCGCGGACCACCTTTGCCGGGACGAAATCGGCGCGCGGAAAGCTGCCGATCAGCGCCTGCAGGCGCTCGTCCGAGAGATAGATTTCATCGAGATTGAAGCGGCGCCAGTTGAAGGTCTGCAGGCTGGCGGCGAAGGCGGCCATCGCATGGCTCATCTGCTCCGGCAGCGAGAGGATGCCGCTATAGACCGAGAACGGCATGCCCGCCATGTGAATGGCATTGTAGAAGCCGTGGCCGGGCTCGAAATCCAGGCGGATCTGCAGCGGCAGGAAGGCGACATAGGGCGCGCCCTCGGCAGGTCTCGCCGCGAGAACATGCCAGTTGCCGCGCGTTTCCAGATAGCGCCGCATCCAGTTCCAGGACATGAAATAATGCGATTCCGGATCGGCATCGTAGACGGCCTCCCAATCCGGGCGCAGTCTGTCGAGCTCGTCGAACGCGGATACAATATCGACGTACATGGCGGGTCTCCCAACCGCTTAGCCCCGGCAGATTTGCATATATTCGATCACCCTACAATAAGCGGCCGCTTGATCACTAATGCGTGAGACGCGAAGCCGGACGGCGCGGGTCAAGCCTTCCTTAAACTTCGTTGAATATTGTCCCAGCCAAGTATTGCGTATTGGTTGGGTAACATGTTCTCGCGTATTGTTTTCGGCCTCGGCTTGCTGTCGGCGACCGCCTTGGTGAACCCTGCTCTTGCGGCAGACGCCCGGACGCTGCAAATCATCGTCTCCAAGGACAAGCAGTCGCTTGCCGTCTATGACGGCACGGAGGTCGTGGCGACCTCGAAAGTCTCGACCGGCAAGCCCGGCCATACGACGCCGAGCGGCATCTTCTCGGTGCTCGAGAAGAAGAAATATCACGAATCCAATCTCTATTCGGCTGCCCCCATGCCCTGGATGCAGCGGCTGACATGGTCCGGTATTGCGCTGCACGAGTCGAATTCCGTGCCGCGCTATCCGGCCTCGCATGGCTGCGTGCGCATGCCCGCCGCCTTCGCCAGGGAACTTTACAAGATGACGGACCTCAGCGTTCCCGTCATCATCAGCAATGCGGCCGTGGTGCCCGAGCCGATCGATCATCCTTCGCTGTTCCGCCCGAATGCGCCGGAACCGGCGCTCCTGCTTTCCGACGTGCAGCTGCGCCCGGCAATCGGCAGCAGCGATGGCGAGGCGGTGCAGCTGGCGATGAATACGGTCTCAGCCTCGCTGATCCCGCCGGCTGCGGCAGCGCCTGAAAATGTCGAACCGATCCGCATCCTGATCACGCGGCGCGCCCAGCGCGAGGCGATCATCGACATCCAGACCTATCTCAATCAGCTGGGCTTCAACGCCGGCAATCCCGATGGCCTGCTAGGCCCATCGACGGTGCAGGCGATCAACGCTTTCAAGGCATTGCGCCCCGCGCAGTTCAAGGGCGACCGTACGCTGACCAGCGATACTCTCCTAAGGGAAGTTTACGCCGCTGTCGGCAAGGGCGAACCGCCGAACGGCGTGTTGATGATCCGCCAGGATTTCAAACCGCTGTTCGAGGCGCCTGTGATCATCGACAATCCGCAGCTGGCGCTCGGCACGCATTTCTTCACGCTGCATAAGGTGGATCAGGAGAACGGCACCGCCGACTGGCTGGGCCTGACGCTCGACAACAATCTGCCTTCGCAGACGATGAAGCGGCTCGGCATCAAGACGCAGGAGGGCTCGATCATCATGGGCAGCCCGATCAGTAACGCGCTGTCGCGCATCCAGATCCCGGACGAGACGCGCAAGCGCGTCGACGCGCTGCTTGCCGCCGGTTCGACGATGACCATATCCGATACCGGCATTGGCCCGGAAACCGGCGCCGGCACCGATTTCATCACCGTGACGCGCTAGACAAGCTCGACATCGATAATCCCCGGCGCGGCCCGCAAGGCGGCCGCGATTTCGGGCGTGATCCGGTATTTCTGCGGCAGCGCCACCTCGACCTCGCGCTTGCCGTCTTCCTTGATGACGATGAAGGACACCAGGCCGTCGCCCTTGGCATTCAGGTGCGCAGCGACCGCCTTCAGCGGACCGGAATCACGGACATAGACGCGCAGCGCCTTCTGCATCTGAAGCGATTTCTCTTCCAGCGACTGGACGGTCTGCAGGCGCAGGCTGACGCCTTCCGGGCGCTCTTCGCCGGTTGCCGTGATCACGAAGGATTTTCCGGGCTCCAGGATATCGCGATACTGGTTCAGCATTTCCGAGAACAGCACGGATTCGAACTGGCCGGATGAATCCGAGAAGACGATGATGCCCATCTTGTTGCCGGTCTTCGTCTTGCGCTCCTGCTTGGAGATGACGGTGCCGGCGAGACGCCCGTTGGCGGCACCCTGTTTCACCGCCGCCGAGAAATCCGCGAAGGTCTGGACGCGCATCTTCTGCAGCAGGCTGTTGTAGGTGTCGAGCGGATGAGCCGTCAGGTAGAAGCCGAGGACCTGGAATTCCTTGAGCAGCCGCTCCGAGGCCAGCCAGGGCGAGAATGGCGGCAGCGCGATCTTCTCCGGTCCTGACGACAGAGCGCCGCCAAAAATGTCCGACTGGCCGCTCAGCTTGTTTTCCTGGGCGCGCTGCGCATAGCCGAGAACACGGTCGAGACCGGCCGAAAGCTGGGCACGATCGATATTGAAGCAATCGAAAGCGCCAGCATAGATCAGGCTTTCCAGCACGCGGCGGTTCACCTGGCGCGGATCGATGCGCAGGCAGAAATCCTCGATGCTGGCGAAGGGCTTGTCGCCACGCACGTTGACGATGTGCTCGACGGCGTTTTCACCGACGCCCTTGATCGCCGCCAGCGCGTAGTAGATCCGCTGGTCGCCGGTTTCGAAATGGCGGAAGGAGGTCTGCACCGAGGGCGCGATGACCTCGATGCCGAGACGCTTGGAATCCTGGCGGAAGTCGTTGACCTTGTCGGTATTCGACATATCGAGCGTCATCGAGGCGGCCAGGAACTCGACCGGATAATGCGCCTTCATATAGGCGGTCTGGTAGGAGACAATGGCGTAGGCGGCGGCGTGCGACTTGTTGAAGCCGTAGTTCGCGAACTTCGCCAGCAGTTCGAAGATGTTATCGGCCTGCGGCTTCGATACGCCGTTCTTGACGGCGCCGTCGACGAAGCGCTCGCGCTGCTGGTCCATCTCAGCCTTGATCTTCTTACCCATGGCGCGGCGCAGCAGGTCGGCCTCGCCGAGCGAATAGCCCGAGAGAACCTGAGCGATCTGCATGACCTGCTCCTGGTAGACGATAACGCCCTGGGTTTCCTTCAGCAGATAGTCGATCGTCGGATGGATCGACTCGACCTCTTCCTCGCCATGCTTGCGGGCATTGTAGGTCGGGATGTTTTCCATCGGGCCCGGACGGTACAGCGCTACCAGCGCAATGATGTCCTCGATGCAGTCGGGCTTCATGCCGATCAGCGCCTTGCGCATGCCGGCACTTTCCACCTGGAACACACCGACCGTTTCGCCGCGCGACAGCATCTCGTAAGTCAGCTTGTCGTCGAGCGGGATGGAGGCGAGATCGACTTCGATGCCGCGCTTCTTGCAGAAATCGACCGCGACCTTGAGCACCGTCAGCGTCTTCAGGCCGAGGAAGTCGAACTTGACGAGGCCGGCCTGCTCGACCCATTTCATGTTGAACTGGGTGACCGGCATGTCGGAACGCGGGTCTCGATACATCGGCACCAGCTTCGACAGCGGACGGTCGCCGATGACGATACCGGCGGCGTGCGTGGAGGCGTGGCGGTAGAGACCCTCGATCTTCTGGGCGATATCGAGCAGGCGGGCGACGACGGGCTCCTTGTCGGCCTCTTCCTGGAATTTCGGATCTTCCTCGATCGCCTTGTGCAAGGGGGTCGGGTTGGCCGGGTTGTTGGGCACCATCTTGCAGATCTTGTCGACCTGGCCATAGGGCATCTCGAGCACGCGGCCGACGTCGCGCAGTGCAGCGCGGGCCTGCAGCGAACCGAAGGTGATGATCTGTGCCACCTGCTCGCGGCCGTATTTCTTCTGCACGTAGCGGATCACCTCTTCGCGGCGATCCTGGCAGAAGTCGATATCGAAGTCGGGCATCGAAACGCGTTCCGGATTGAGGAAGCGTTCGAAGAGCAGCGAGAAGCGCAGGGGATCAACGTCGGTGATCGTCAGCGCATAAGCGACGAGCGAGCCCGCACCCGAACCGCGGCCGGGGCCGACGGGGATGTCATGCTGCTTGGCCCATTTGATGAAGTCCGCAACGATCAGGAAGTAGCCGGGGAACTTCATGCGCTCGATGACACTGAGCTCGAATTCCAGCCGCTCGCGGTAATCCTTCTCTTCGTAGCCAGCCGACATGCCGAGTGTCGCGAGGCGCATGTCGAGCCCCTCCTCCGCCTGGCGGCGAAGCTCCAGCGCCTCGGCGCGCTCGGCTTCCTCGGGATCGGCGGTGGCGCCGGTGAAGCGCGGCAGGATCGGCTTGCGGGTCTTCAGGACGAAGGAGCAGCGCCGGGCGATCTCGATCGTATTCTCAAGCGCCTCCGGCAAATCGGCAAAGAGCTTCGCCATTTCGGCGCGGCTCTTCAGGTAATGGTCCGGCGTCAGGCGGAAGCGGCTGTCGTCGGAAACGATGGCGTTATGGGCAACCGCCATCAGCGCGTCATGCGCGTCGTAGTCGTCGCGCGTCGGGAAGAAGGCCTCGTTGGTGGCGACCAACGGCAGGTCGTGCTCATAGGCGAGACCGATGATCTTCTGTTCATGGCGCTTGTCGTAAGTGCCGTGGCGCTGCAGCTCGACATAGAGCCGGTCACCGAACAGTGACTTCAGCGTCAGCAGCCGCGATACGGCCGGCGCCAGGTGTCCCTGCTTGAGGGCCATATCGACCGGGCCGCTGAGCGAACCCGTCAGCGCGATCAGGCCTTCGGTGCCCGCCTCTTCCAGCCAGGACGAGCGGATGTGGATCGCCTGTCCGTCCTCGCCGCCGAGATAGGCGCGGCTGACGAGATCGACGAGACGCTCGTAGCCGTCATCGCTGGCGGCAAGGACGACGATCGACGGGAGCTTGCCCATCATCTGCTGGCCGCCGCGCTTCTCGATCTCCAGGCCGTCTTCCATGTCGATCGACAGCTGGCAGCCGATGATCGGCTGCAGGCCCTCGTCCATGGCTTTTTGCGAGAATTCCAGCGCGACGAACAGGTTGTTCGTATCGGTGATGGCGATCGCCGGCTGGCTATCGCCCGCAGCCTTGTAGAGAACCTTCTTCAGCGGCAGCGCGCCCTCGAGCAGTGAATAGGCCGAGTGCACGCGCAGATGAACGAAGCCCGGCGTCCCGCCGATAAATCCGCTCTCTGCTTCCGCCATGACACGTCCCTTCAATCGCCCGTATGAATCGGCGCCATTGTCGGTCGTGGCCGTGGAGATGTCCAGAAGAAGACCCCGTCTTGAACCGCATGGCAGCCATGCGGTCCCCTGAAAAATTACATTGCCATCAGGATCAGCGAGAAGCTGGCAACGAACATTGCGATGGAGGTGAATGCTGCGACGTCACGGATCATGTCAGTCATTTGGCTCTCCTTTACTCGTTATGTTTTTAGTTTGTTCCACTCTTGTTCTTTCGTCAACAGGAATCTTTTCCGTTTGGTTAACGCGCGTCCGGGGGCGTTCGCCCACCTATCCCAGCCGGCGGCAATCGCTCTGTTCTCTATTTGTTCTTTACAGAAGGTCACGCATCTGCGACAACGCCCGCAGGAGGCGCGCCATGTATCTCACCCTGCTCAATGACTTCATCGTCGAGGCGAAATCGAGGACCTACGTGGGTGGCGGCAGTCCCCGCCCATCCTGCCGTCCGGGTTCGCATGACATCGGCTACGAGCGTGGCGAATGGCGCTATCTCGACAGCTATTTCGGCGGAACGGATTTTTGCGGCCAGGAAACGGTCTGGCTGAATGGCGAGCCCATCTGGGCGATGAACTATTTCGGCCACATCCTCGAGCCCGGTTTGATCGACGGCAGCCGCGCCGGCGCCGTCATCAAGGCGGCCCTGTCGTCGATGTATTCGGAAAAGAAGCGCTTCCTCGGCGGCATGAAATTCGACCACGCCTTCGGCCTCTATATCGACAGCAGCGAGGGCGACTGCGCGCATTTCCGCGGCGTGGAAATGATCATCGTCGAGGAAAGGCGCGCCTATGAACTTGACTACCGCGGCGGCCTGATCCGGCTCTGAGGCTCAGAAGTCGACGACCTTGCCGTCGCTGATCGTGACACGTCGGTCCATGCGGCTGGCGAGCTCGTGATTATGCGTGGCGATCAGGGCCGCCAAACCGGACTGGCGCACCAGCGCCTCCAGAGCATCGAAGACATAGTTGGCCGTCTCCGGATCGAGATTGCCGGTCGGTTCGTCGGCGAGCAGCAGGCTTGGCGCATTGGCAACAGCGCGCGCAATCGCCACACGCTGCTGCTCGCCGCCGGAGAGTTCGCCAGGACGATGAGCGCCGCGGTGGCCGATGCGCATGTAGTCGAGCAGCTGCTTGGCACGCTCGGCAGCTTCCTTGCGCGGCAGGCCCGAGATCATCTGCGGCATCATGATGTTTTCCTGCGCGGAGAACTCGGGCAGCAGGTGATGAAACTGATAGACGAAGCCGATCTCGCTACGGCGGATCGCCGTGCGCTTATCGTCGGACAGTCCGTTGCAGGCATGACCGTTGATGCTGACCTCACCGTCATCAGGATGTTCCAGGAGACCCGCCAGATGGAGCAGCGTCGACTTGCCGGTGCCCGACGGCGCAACCAGAGCGACGATCTCGCCGCTATGCAGCGTGAAGTCGGCCCCCTTCAGGATGGAGAGCACCGTATCGCCCTGCCCGTAGTGACGCTCGACGCCGGAAAGCTTGAGAACGACATTGCGTTTCATGGAGTTCAGCATTCCTTATTCGTAGCGCAGCGCCTGCACCGGATCGAGCCGTGAAGCCCTCCAGGCCGGGAAGATGGTCGCAAGAAAAGACAGCGTCAGAGCCATGATGACGACCGAAGTCGTCTCGCTGACGCTCATCTGCGCCGGCAGCTGGCTCAGGAAGTAGAGCTGCGGATTGAAGAGTATCGTTCCGGTGACCCAGGAGAAGAACTGGCGGATCGACTCAATATTGATGCAGACGACGACGCCGAGCAGCACGCCGGCAAGCGTCCCGACTATGCCGATCGCAGCCCCGGTCATGAAGAAGATGCGCATGATGGCGCCGGAGCTCGCCCCCATGGTTCTCAGGATGGCGATGTCGCTGCCCTTGTCCTTCACCAGCATGATGAGACCCGAGATGATGTTCAGCGCAGCGACGAGAACGATCAGCGTCAGGATCATGAACATGACGTTGCGCTCGACCTGCAGCGCCGAGAAGAAGGTCTGGTTGCGCTGGCGCCAGTCGGTGATGGCGATCTGGCGGCCCGCGGCAGCCTCGACCTTCGGCCTCAGATTGTCGATATCATCTGGATTGCTGGCGAAGAGCTCGATCGATTGCACCAGCCCTTCGGAATTGAAATAGAGCTGCGATTCCTCGAGCGGCATGTAGATGATGGCGGAATCATACTCCGACATGCCGATCTCGAAGATGCCGGAGACCGTATAGGACTTCACCCGCGGATTGATGCCCATCGGCGTGACGTCACCTTCGGGCGAGATCAGCGTGATCGTATCGCCCGCCTGCAGGCCGAGCTGGTTGGCCATGCCGGAGCCGATCAGCACGCCCTGCCCGGACATGAAACCGACGAGGTCGCCCGACTTGATGTTGTCGGAGACGGTCTTCAGCTTGGTCAGATCTTCCGGTCGAATGCCGCGCACCAGCGCGCCGGTGCCCGCACCGCCCTGACCGGAGGCCAGCGTCTGGCCCTCGACAAGCGGCAGGGCCATGCGGATGCCGGGAACGGCGGCGAACTTTTCCGTCAGCGCCGCATAATCGGTGAAGGGCGCATCGACCGGCTGAACGATCATGTGGCCGTTGATGCCGAGGATGCGCGAGATCAGCTCGGTGCGGAAGCCGTTCATCACCGCCATGACGATGATCAGCGTCGCAACGCCGAGCATGATGCCGACGAAGGAGAAGCCGGCGATGACCGAAATGAAGGCTTCCTTGCGCCGGGCGCGCAGATAGCGCCAGGCGACCATGCGTTCGAAGGTGGAAAATGGCTTGCTCGCCGGACCGAAGCCGGATTTCGAACCCCGCTTGTCCACTGCTGCCTCTGCCATTTCGCCTCCGTTATCAGCCCAAGAGCTTATTGATTGCCGCGTCGATGGTCATCGTCTCGCGGGCGCCCGTCTTGCGGTCCTTGACTTCCACTTCGCCGTTCGCGACCGCGCGCGGGCCGGCAATGATCTGAACGGGAACGCCGATCAGGTCAGCCGTCGCAAACTTCGTTCCGGCGCGATCGTCGGTGTCGTCATAGAGGACGTCCTTGCCACCCTTGGAGAGCGCTGCGTAGATCTTCTCGCAGGCACTGTCGCAGGCGGCGTCGCCGGCCTTCATGTTGATCACGATCGCATCGAACGGCGCGACGGAGGCCGGCCAGATGATTCCGTTCTCATCATGCGATGCTTCGATGATGGCGGGAACAAGGCGTGTCGGGCCGATGCCGTAGGAACCCATGTGAACATTGTGTTCCTTGCCGTCGGGACCCTGAACCTTAGCGCCCATCGGCTCGGAATATTTCGTGCCGAAATAGAAAATGTGGCCGACTTCGATACCGCGGGCCGACAGGCGTTCGCCTTCGGGGATCGCGTCGAATGCGGCCTCATCGTGCATTTCGGAGGTCGCGGCATAGAGCGACGTCCACTTGTCGAAGACGCTTTCCAGACCCTTGACGCTGTCGAAATCGGTGTCGGCTTCCGGGATGTCGAAATTGACGAAATCCTTGTGGCAGAACACTTCAGACTCGCCGGTGTCGGCAAGGATGATGAATTCGTGGCTGTGGTTGCCGCCGATCGGTCCGGTATCGGCGCGCATCGGGATGGCGCGCAGGCCGAGACGGTCGAAGGTGCGCAGGTAGGCCACGAACATCTTGTTATAGGAGTGGATCGCCCCCTCCTTCGTCAGATCGAAGGAATAGGCATCCTTCATCATGAACTCGCGCGAGCGCATGGTGCCGAAGCGCGGACGGATCTCGTCGCGGAACTTCAGCTGGATGTGGTAGAGGTTGAGCGGCAGGTCCTTGTAGGACTTGACGTAGGCCCTGAAGATGTCGGTGACCATTTCCTCGTTGGTCGGGCCGTAGAGCATCGGACGGTCCTGGCGGTCCTTGATGCGCAGCATTTCTTTGCCGTAGGCATCATAGCGGCCGCTTTCCTGCCAGAGCTCGGCGGACTGCAGCGTCGGCATCGACAGCTCGATGGCGCCGGCGCGGTTCTGCTCTTCGCGGATGATGTTGTTCACCTTGTCGAGAACACGCTTGCCGAGCGGCAGCCAGGAATAGATGCCCTGCGACTGCTGGCGGATCATGCCGGCGCGCAGCATCAGCCGGTGGGAGACGATTTCCGCCTCCTTGGGGTTTTCCTTCAGGATGGGCAGGAAGTAGCGGGACAGACGCATGGCGGATTCCAGAGCAGTTGGGATTCCACTTCAATGGCGGAATCGACGGCATTCGTTAATGGTGGGAGCGTTCATAGCTGCTTCGCAGCCGGAAAGAAACCCGCGAGCAGCGCAAGCAGCCTTCCGCAGACGCAAGTTGGCGTCCGGAAAACGCAAATGCAGAAAAAATCGCGCGTTTATAAGGGCTTGCATCAAAATCTTGTCAACAGGAATTTTTTGCCCGACTGTAGCAAAAATGCAAAAAAAGCTGGTGACAAAGCCCAATCTTTGAGCTAGTTTCAGCTCACAAAACAGGCAAGGAGATAAATTCTTGCCAATTCGCGGTCAAGTCTTGGGAGGATCAGATCTTAGGCGCGCTCGTCGCAGCCCCGGCAACGGTTACAGATCACGCGATACTTAAAACAAGGCTTTTAGCCTTGTTTTTTTTTGGTTTTTCGGCCCTTTCCCTAACGTGAACATAAGAGAATTGACGTAACGGCAGACATCGCTGCCGCCGCGTGAGCTCTTTGCATCATGTTGATGACAGCCGTATGACGGCATTTTCGCTGGCGCTAACACATATGCTCAAAGATTGAGCAAAAGCCCTATTCGATATTGAAGCTCGGGCCGATCTGCGGCAGGGCATCGAAGCCCCAGCCGAAATAGGTCGAAGACACGTACCAGGTGCCATAGATGATCGCCGAAATCACCGTCGTCAGCGAGAAGACGAAGAGCGGCCGGAAGCGCGCCGGAGCGCTCGGAACCGTGCCGAGCACCACCTCATTGTCTTCCGCCTGGGTGCGCAGACCGATCGGCAGAACGGCGAATAGCGTGAGCCACCAGACGATGAAATAGACGGCGAAGCCCTGTAGGAAAATCTGCAGCATGGCGGGTCCCAAATCGCGTTACGACCATCGCAACGCCGCGCTTATAGAGTGGAATGGCGCAAATCTCAAATCACGCCGCGACCAATGCTGGGGACTAGGTCACTCTGCCGCAGAGGCAGTGGTCAGACCTGCTCGAGCTCGATCAGCGTGCCGAAGAAATCCTTGGGATGCAGGAAGAGCACCGGCTTGCCATGGGCGCCGGTCTTCGGCTCGCCATTGCCAAGCACCCTCGCCCCTGAGGTAATCAGATGATCGCGGGCGGCGATGATGTCGGCGACTTCGTAGCAGATGTGGTGCATGCCGCCGGACGGGCTCTTTTCGAGGAAGGCGGCGATCGGCGAGTTTTCGCCGAGTGGTTCCAAGAGCTCGACCTTGGTATTGTCGAGCTCGACGAAGACGACGGTGACGCCGTGCTCCGGTAGGGGCTGCGGCGCCGATACCCTGGCGCCGAGCGTATCGCGGTAGCTGGCCGTCGCAGCGGCGAGATCGGGGACGGCAATCGCGATGTGATTGACGCGGCCGAGCATGATCAGACCTTGGTCAGGAAGGCGGTGACGACGGGTTTCTTGCCCCAGGCATGGTTGGCGGCGGCGCGCACGGCGCGGCGGATCGCTTCCTGCACCATGTCGAGATCCTTGCGGCGGGCGCGCGGAATGCTCTCGACGGCGCCGATGACGGCGTCGAACAGCGTGTCTTCCATCTCGTCGCCCTCATCGTCATAGACCGGCAGACCGATAGCGACGAGATCCGGCTCGCCGATGATGTCGTAGCGGCTGTCGAGGACAACGTTGACGGCGACATGACCGACATAGGCGAGCTTCTTGCGCTCGCCGATACCCATCTCGTCGAAATCGCCGATCAGGGAGCCGTCCTTGTAGATGCGGCCATGCGGGGCTTCGTCGATGACTTCGGCCGGACCAGGTGCCAAACGCAGGATGTCGCCGTTGCGCACGCGCGGCACGCTTGCGATGCCCGACTGCTCCGCCAGTTCCTTGTGCGCCGTCAGATGCGTCGCCTCGCCGTGGACCGGCACGACGATCTTCGGGCGAACCAGCTGGTACATCCTCTGCAGCTCGTTGCGGCGCGGGTGTCCGGAAACGTGGACCAGCGCTTCACCGTCGGTGATGATGTGGACACCCTGCTCGACGAGGCCGTTCTTGATGTCCTGGATCGCCTTCTCGTTGCCCGGGATGGCGCGCGAGGAGAAGACGACGATATCGCCGGCGGCGAGCGCCACATTGCGCATCTCGTCGCGCGAGAGCTTGGCGAGTGCGGCGCGCGGTTCGCCCTGGCTGCCGGTCAGGATCACCACGACCTTGTCACGCGGGATGTAGCCGTATTCGTCTTCGGATATGAAGGGCTTGATGCCTTCCATGATGCCGATGTCGCGCGAGACGTCGACGACGCGCTTCAGCGAGCTGCCGAGCAGCAGCACTTCGCGGCCGGCGGCTTCGGCAGCCTCGGCGACGGTACGGATACGGCCGACATTCGAGGAGAAGGTGGTGATCGCCACACGCCCCTCGGCATTCTCGATGATCTTGCGCAGGCTTTCCGAGACGTCCTTCTCCGAGGGCGAGACGCCGTCGCGCAGGGCGTTGGTAGAATCGCACATCAACGCCAGAACGCCTTCGTCTCCGAGCTGGCGAAAGCGGTTCTCGTCGGTCAGCGGCCCGAGCGACGGCTCGTGGTCGATCTTCCAGTCGCCGGTGTGAATGACATTGCCGAGCGGCGTGCGGATCATCAGCGACATCGGCTCGGGAATCGAGTGGTTCACGGCGACGCCTTCGATGCTGAAGGGGCCGACATTGATCGTGTCGCCTGCCTTGAAGATCGTGACCGGCACTTCGCCGATCGCGTCCTTCTCGAAATTGCGCTTGGCTTCGAGCAGGCCCGCGGTAAAGGGCGAGGCATAGACGGGAACATTGAGGCCCGGCCAGAGATCGGCCAGCGCGCCGTAATGATCTTCATGCGCGTGGGTGATGATGATCGCCTTCAGGCTTTTGCGCTCGGTGGCGAGATAGCGGATATCGGGCAGCACGAGATCGACGCCCGGCAGGTCTGGACCCGGGAAGGTCACGCCGCAATCGACCATGATCCACTGGCGGTGATCCGCGGGGCCATAGCCGTACAGAGCGAGATTCATGCCGATCTCGCCGACGCCGCCCAGCGGAAGAAATACCAGTTCGTCTTGTTTCGCCATTAGGTCCTACTATCCAAAGAAAACGTCGCCGGCGGCGATCTGCATCATCCTGCCTGCGCCGGTATCGAGCATCAACAGCCCATTATCATCAATTCCAGCGAAATGGCCGGAAATCGACCTGTCCGGTAAATTCACGGTAATCTTCTCGCCGACGCCACAGGCGACCTCGCGCCAGCGCGCGGTGATCTCCTTGATGCCGCGCCCGGCGTTCCAGACATCCAGCACTTCGGCCATGGAAGCAAAGAGATGGGCGAAGAGCTCCTCGGGCGAGGCCGAGCTGCCCTGCTCGCGCAGACATGTCACCGGATACATCGGGTTGTCAGGCATGACCGAGACATTGATGCCGATGCCGATCACCAGCGCATAGCGCCCGTCCGGCAGCTGCTCGCCCTCGACGAGAATGCCGCAGGTCTTCTTGCGTCCGATCAGGATGTCGTTCGGCCACTTGACCTCGAGCGGCTCGGCGCCCGGCGGCAGGACCTGGCGGATCGCCTGATGGACGGCGACAGCAATCGCCAGCGGCAGGGAGCCCATGCGCTCCATCGGAGCAGGATCGATCAGGAGAAGGGAAGAATAGAGATTGCCGGGTTCGGAGACCCAGGGGCGTCCGCGGCGGCCGCGGCCGCCGGTCTGCCTGACCGCGGTCACCCAGAGGAGGCCGGGGTCCCCTGCCCGGGCTCGGGCAAGGCATTCTGTGTTGGTCGAAGGTGTCTCCGTCAGGGCTTCGTGCCTGATATCGCCGAGCGATATCCGGCGCCGCGCTGGAGACATCATCAGAACAGCGTCGCTGCCGCCAGCTCAGCCGCACCGCCGATCGGACCGCCGATGAGAACATAGGCGAGAACGAACAGGCCGGAGAGACCGTACACCAGCTTGAGGGCGCCGGAGACGCGGGCAAACTCGCCCTTGGCTTCATCGAACCACATCAGCTTGATGACGCGCAGGTAGTAGTAAGCACCGACGACCGATGCGAGAACGCCGATGATGGCGAGCGCATAGAGCTTGGCTTCGATGGCTGCGACGAAGACGAAGTACTTCGCGAAGAAGCCAGCGAGCGGCGGGATACCGGCAAGCGAGAACATCAGGATGGTGAGAACCGTCGCCATGAATGGGTTGGTGCTCGAGAGACCAGCCAAATCGTCGATCGCTTCGACGACGGTGCCATCCTTGCGGCGCATCGACATGATGATCGCGAAGGAGCCGAGTGTCATGACCATGTAGATGACCATGTAGAGCATGACGCCGGAGACGCCCGTCTGGTTGCCGGCTGCAAGACCGACCAGCGCATAACCCATGTGACCGATCGACGAATAGGCCATCAGTCGCTTGATGTTCTTCTGGCCGATAGCGGCGAAGGAGCCGAGCAGCATCGAGGCGATCGAGATGAAGACCACGACCTGCTGCCAGTCAGCCATGATCGGCTGGAAGGCGGTGATGACGATACGGGTCATCATGGCCATGGCGGCAACCTTCGGAGCGCTCGCCAGGAAGGCGGTGACCGGGGTCGGCGCACCTTCGTAAACGTCGGGCGTCCACATGTGGAACGGCACGGCCGAGATCTTGAAGGCGATACCGGCGAGGATGAAGACCAGGCCGAAGATCAGGCCGAGCGAACGCGCGCCTTCGACATTGAGCGCCTGGGCGATATCGGCGAAGTGCGTATGGCCGGTGAAGCCATAGACCAGCGACATGCCGTAAAGCAGCATGCCCGAGGACAGCGCGCCGAGCACGAAATACTTCAGGCCGGCTTCCGTCGACTTGACGCTATCGCGGTTGATCGCAGCGACGACGTAGATCGCCAACGACTGCAGCTCGAGGCCGAGATAGAGCGCGATCAGGTCGTTTGCCGAGATCATCAGCATGATGCCGAGGGTGCAGAGCACGAGGAGAACCGGGAACTCGAACTTGTCGAGCTGGTTTTCCTTGGCGTGGCCGAGCGACATGAAGAGCGCCACGAAGGAGCCGGTCAGCGCCGTCACCTTCATGAAGCGGGAGAAGCCGTCCGCCTTGTAGACGCCGCCAAAGGCGAGGCCGTTGGACGGGATGAAGATCAGCCAGAGAGCCGCAGCCGCGAACAGGATCATGGCGAGCACGCTCACCAGACGCCCGGACCGCTCGCCCGTGAAGACACCGATCATCAGCAGGACAAGGGCGCCTACCGCGAGGATCAGCTCCGGCGCGGTGAGATGCAGGCTTGCAAGAATGGTTTCAGCGGTCATGTCCAAAAAGTCCCGTCATCAGTTCATCGACAGCGCAACGTTCTGCGCTGCGTGTACGGCGGCCGTATAATTGTTCACCAGCATGTCAACCGAAGCGGCCGTCGCATCGAAGACCGGAGCCGGATAGACACCGAAGAAGATGGTCAGCGCGATCAGCGGGTAGAGCAGCATCTGCTCACGCGGCGAAAGATCGAGCAGAGCCTTCAGCTTTTCCTTTTCAAGCGCACCGAAGATCACGCGGCGATAGAGCCACAGAGCATAGGCAGCCGACAGGATGACGCCGGTGGCAGCGAAGAGTGCAACCCAGGTATTGGCGCGGAAGACGCCGATCAGGGTCAGGAATTCGCCGATGAAGCCCGAGGTGCCCGGCAGACCGACATTGGCCATGGTGAACACCATCATCGCCACTGCGTATTTCGGCATGTTGTTGACCAGACCACCGTAAGCCGCGATCTCGCGGGTATGGGTTCGGTCGTAAACGACGCCGACGCAGAGGAAGAGCGCGCCAGAGACGATGCCGTGCGACAGCATCTGGAAGATCGAGCCTTGAACGCCCTGCATGTTGGCGGCGAAGATGCCCATGGTCACGTAGCCCATGTGCGCTACCGACGAGTAGGCGATCAGCTTCTTGATGTCGTCCTGCATCATCGCCACCAGCGAGGTGTAGATGATGGCGATGACGGACAGTGCGAAGACCATCGGCGCAAAGAAGTCGGAGGCAACAGGGAACATGCCGAGCGAAAAGCGGATCAGGCCGTAGCCGCCGAGCTTCAGGAGCACGCCTGCCAGGATGACGGACCCGGCCGTCGGCGCCTGAACGTGCGCGTCGGGAAGCCAGGTGTGAACCGGCCACATCGGCATCTTGACAGCGAAGGAGGCGAAGAAGGCCAGCCATAGCCATGTCTGCATCTGCGGCGGGAACTTGTAGGCGAGCAGCGCCGAGATATCGGTCGTGCCGGCCTGCCAGTACATCGCCATGATGGCGAGCAGCATCAGCACCGAGCCGAGCAGCGTGTAGAGGAAGAACTTGTAGCTCGCATAGACGCGGTTCGCGCCTCCCCAGACACCGATGATCAGGAACATCGGGATGAGGCCGGCTTCGAAGAAGACGTAGAAGAGCACGATATCAAGCGACACGAAGACACCGACCATCATCACTTCGAGGATGAGGAAGGCGATCATGTATTCCTTCAGGCGCTTCTCGATCGAGAGCCAGCTTGCCAGCACGCAGAAGGGCATGAGGAAGGTCGACAGGATGACGAACAGCATCGAGATGCCGTCGACGCCGACATGGTAGCCGATGCCGGTACCGAGCCAGGCGTGCTTCTCGACCATCTGGAAGCCCGGATTGGCGTTATCGAAGCCAGTCCAGATGAGGAGCGACAGCAGGAACGTGACGATCGTCGTGATCAACGAGATGTTGAGCACGTTGCGGCGGCCGTTCGGGCCGCTTTCATTCATCAGCAGCAGAAGCACCACGCCGACGAGCGGCAGGAAGGTGACCGTTGTAAGAATAGGCCAATCGGTCATCAGAAGGAACTCCCGAGCATCATCCAGGTAACGAGCGCTGCAATGCCGATCAGCATCGCGAAGGCGTAGTGATAGAGGTAACCGGTCTGCAGGCGGACCACGCGGTTCGTGACATCGACGACGCGGGCGGCAATGCCGTTCGGGCCGTAGGTATCGATGACGCCGACGTCACCCTTCTTCCACAGGAAGTTGCCAAGAGCCTTGGCGGAGCGGACGAAGAGGAAGTCGTAGAGTTCGTCGAAGTACCACTTGTTGAGCAGGAACTGGTAGAGGACGCGGTGCTGCTGCGCGAGAACGCGCGGCGTCGACGGCGACTTGATGTACATGTACCAGGCGGTCACGAAGCCGATGACCATCGCAATGAACGGGCTGAGCGCGACCAGGGCCGGAACGTGATGGAAGTGCTCCAGCAGTTCGTTTTCCTTGGAGGTAAACAGCGCGCCCTTCCAGAATTCGGCATATTCTTCGCCATAGAAGCGGCCCTCGAAGAGGAAGCCGGCGAAGACTGCGCCGATTGCCAGGATGTAGAGCGGCACCAGCATGACCTGCGGCGATTCATGGACGTGATGCATGACTTCGTGGGAAGCGCGCGGCTTGCCGAAGAAGGTCAGGAAGATCAGGCGCCAGGAATAGAAGCTGGTGAACAGAGCGGCGATGACGAGCAGCGTGAAGGCGAAGCCTGCAGCCGGCGAGTGCGACGCGTAGGTAGCCTCGATGATCACGTCCTTCGAGAAGAAGCCCGCAAAACCGATCGGAGTGAACGGAATGCCGACGCCAGTGATGGCGAGCGTACCGATCATCATCATCCAGAACGTGACCTTGATGTGCGGACGCAGGCCGCCCATGTAACGCATGTCCTGCTCGCCATCGACGGCGTGGATAACCGAACCGGCGCAGAGGAAGAGCAGTGCCTTGAAGAAGGCGTGCGTAAAGAGATGGAAGATC
This sequence comes from Rhizobium sp. OAE497, assembly GCF_040546565.1. Lineage (NCBI taxonomy): Bacteria > Pseudomonadati > Pseudomonadota > Alphaproteobacteria > Hyphomicrobiales > Rhizobiaceae > Rhizobium > Rhizobium sp. OAE497. The sequence continues at coordinate 1,416,116 of NZ_JBEPOA010000001.1, read as the reverse complement.
GCGGCACCATAGGCCCCTACTCCGAGCGCCACGAACATGTAGCCGAGCTGCGAGCAGGTGGAATAGGCGATGACGCGCTTGATGTCGTTCTGAACGAGACCGACCGTTGCCGCGAAGAAGGCAGTGATCGCGCCGATGATGGTGACGAAGGTCAGCGCATCATGCGACAGTTCGAAGAGCGGCGACATGCGGGCGACGAGGAAGACACCGGCGGTAACCATGGTCGCGGCATGAATGAGCGCCGAAACCGGCGTCGGGCCTTCCATGGCGTCCGGCAGCCAGGTGTGCAGCAGGAACTGAGCCGACTTACCCATGGCACCCATGAAGAGCAGCAGGCAGACGGCGGTCAGCGCATGCGTCTTGTCGAGCTGCATGCCGAAGAGGTTGAGAACGACTTCGCTGGCAGCTTCTGCACCTTCATGCGGCGCGAAGTTCGCAGCGTTGGCGAAGATCGTGTCGAAGTTGATGGCGCCGAAGAGAACGAAGACGCCTGCGATACCGAGCACGAAGCCGAAGTCGCCGACGCGGTTGACGATGAAGGCCTTCATCGCCGCAGCCGAAGCCGACGGCTTCTTGAACCAGAAGCCGATCAGCAGATAGGACGCCAGACCAACGCCTTCCCAGCCGAAGAACATCTGCAGCAGGTTGTCGGAGGTCACCAGCATCAGCATGGCGAAGGTAAAGAGCGACAGATAGGCGAAGAAGCGCGGACGATGCGGGTCGTGGTGCATGTACCCGATCGAGTAGATGTGCACGAGCGTCGAGACCGTGTTGACGACGATCAGCATGACCGAGGTCAGCGTGTCGATGCGCAGGGACCAGGAGACGTCGATGCCGCCGGACTGGATCCAGCGCAGGACTTCAACCTTGATCGCGCCTTCCGGATGGCCGAGGGCCACCGTGAAGAAGACGTACCAGGAGAGAGCGGCGGCGATGATCATCAGGCCGCTGGTGACATATTCCGATGCCTTGGCGCCGATCGCGCGGCCGAAAAGGCCGGCGATGATTGCGCCGATCAAGGGAAGAAAGACGATAGCCTTATAGAGGAACATGAGCCGCTCAGCCCTTCATCATATTGACGTCTTCGACCGCGATCGAACCGCGGTTGCGGTAGAAGACAACGAGAATTGCAAGACCGATGGCCGCTTCCGCAGCCGCGACGGTCAGAATGAAAAGTGCGAAGACCTGGCCGACGATGTCGTTGAGGAACGACGAGAAGGCGACCATGTTGATATTGACCGCAAGCAGGATCAGCTCGATCGACATGAGAATGACGATGATGTTCTTGCGGTTCAGGAAGATGCCGAAGACGCCGAGCGTGAAGAGGATGGCGCTGACCGTCAGGTAATGGGAAAGACCGATGACCATGTTCTTGTTCCTTGTCCCTGCGCTTAGAGGCCCTGCCCCGGCTTGACGGTGACCACCTCGACGGCGGTCGCCGGCGTACGGGCAACCTGCTGGGAAATATTCTGACGGCGAATGTTGGTGCGGTGCCTCAGCGTCAGCACGATCGCACCGATCATCGCGACGAGAAGGACCAGACCGGCGATCTGGAAGAAGTAGACGTAGTTCGTATAGAGCACGTCACCGAGCGCCGCCGTGTTGGTGCGCTCCGTCAGAGCCGGGATCGGCATGGCGACGGTCTTGGCGATCTCGGGCGAGATCACGCTGCCGCCGATGACGATGATCAGCTCAGCGGCTAGGATGATGCCGATCAGCGCGCCGATCGGCGCATATTCGAGAACGCCTGCGCGCAGCTCCGTGAAGTCGATGTCGAGCATCATGACTACGAAGAGGAAGAGAACCGCGACCGCGCCGACATAAACGACCAGCAGGATCATCGCCAGGAACTCGGCGCCAAGCAGCAGGAAGAGGCCCGCGGCATTGAAGAAGGTCAGGATGAGGAACAGAACCGAGTGAACCGGGTTCTTTGCCCAGATGACCATGAACGCCGACGCGACCGCGACGAAGGCAAAAAGATAGAAAAATAGAGCCTGCAGACCCATGTTGGTGCCTTTTTCATCTTCCCCCGGGCAGCCGGGAGTTTCCCTGCCCGATGAAGCTCCGTCTACCCTGAAGGGCCGGCAAAGCTCCGGTGCATGTTGACCGCGGGCGGCTGTCGCCTGCCCTGCGGCATTTCAAATTTCAATCAGCGGTACGGCGCGTCGATCGCGATATTGCGCGCGATTTCGCGTTCCCACCGGTCGCCATTGTCGAGAAGCCGCTGCTTGTCGAAGTAAAGCTCTTCGCGGGTTTCCGTGGCGAATTCGAAATTCGGGCCTTCGACGATCGCATCGACCGGGCAGGCTTCCTGGCAGAAGCCGCAGTAGATGCACTTCACCATGTCGATGTCGTAACGCACCGTACGGCGGGTGCCGTCATTGCGTCGCGGGCCAGCTTCGATGGTGATCGCCTGAGCGGGACAGATCGCTTCGCAGAGCTTGCAGGCGATGCAGCGCTCTTCGCCGTTCGGATAACGGCGCAGCGCGTGTTCGCCGCGGAAGCGCGGAGAAACCGGACCCTTTTCGAACGGGTAGTTGATCGTCGCCTTCTGCTTGAAGAAGTAGCGCATCGACAGAAAGAATGCGCCGACGAATTCCTTGAGGAACAGCGAGCTGACGGTGTTTGACAAGCTTGCCATCTTCAACCTCCAAATTTGCCGGAAACGAGGGATGTCATGATCATGCCCATCCCGTCAGTTTCAGCACGAATGCAACGATAATGACCATGGCGAGCGACAGCGGAAGGAAGACCTTCCAGCCGAGGCGCATCAGCTGGTCGTAGCGGTAGCGCGGCACGAATGCCTTGACCATCGCGAACATGAAGAACACCAGGCACGACTTGAGCATGAACCAGATGATGCCCGGGACCCAATTGATGAGCCAGAAATCAACCGGAGGCAGCCAGCCGCCGAGGAAGAGGATCGTCGTCAGCGAGCACATCAGGCAGACGGCCGCATATTCGCCGAGCATGAACATCATGTACGGCGAGGAACCGTATTCGACCATGAAGCCGGCAACCAGTTCCGATTCCGCTTCCGGAAGGTCGAAGGGCGGACGGTTGGTTTCAGCGAGCGCCGAGATGAAGAAGATGATGAACATCGGGAACAGCGACAGCCAGTGCCAGTCGAGGAACGAGCTGGGCAGGCCGAGCTTGGTGCCGAGACCGGTCTGCTGCGCCATGACGATATCCGTCAGGTTCAGCGAACCCACGCAGAGAAGAACGGTGACGATGACGAAGCCGATCGAGACTTCGTAGGACACCATCTGCGCAGCAGAGCGGAGCGCGCCGAGGAACGGATACTTCGAGTTCGAAGCCCAGCCGCCCATGATGATGCCGTACACTTCGAGCGACGAGATCGCGAAGATGTAGAGAATGCCGACATTGATGTTGGCGATCACCCAGCCGTTGGAGAACGGGATTACGGCCCAGGTGGACAGTGCCAGAAGCACGGTCACCAGCGGTGCCAGCAGGAAGACGACCTTGTTGGCGCCGGCCGGAATGACCGGTTCCTTGAAGACGAACTTCAAAAGGTCGGCAAACGACTGGAAAAGGCCGAAGGGACCAACCACATTGGGTCCACGGCGCAGCTGAACGGCTGCCCAGATCTTACGGTCGGCAAGCAGAATGTATGCGATGAAGACCAGCAGGCAGACCAGGAGCAGCAGCGACTGACCGACCATTAGAAGGCCAGGCAAGACATAAGTTGAAACAAACGATTCCATAGTCCCCTGCCCTTACTCTGCCGCGACTTTGAAGTTGTTGCGGGCCAATGCCGAGCACTCGGCCATGACAGCCGAGGCGCGCGCTATCGGGTTCGTCAAATAGAAGTCTTTGACCGGTGAAGCAAACCCGGATTTGTTCATCTTCCCGGCTTTTTTCGCAACTGCGGCAATTTTGGCGCTGTCGCTTTCGGCGATCTCGTCGATGGCTGCGAAATGCGGGAATGCCGCATAGAGCTTGCCGCGCAATTCGCCAAGCGAATCAAAGGGAAGCTTCTTGCCGAGCACGTCGGAGAGAGCACGCAGGATCGCCCAGTCTTCGCGGGCATCGCCCGGTGCGAAGCCGGCGCGGTTGCCCATCTGAACGCGGCCTTCGGTGTTGACCCAGGTACCGGACTTTTCGGTATAGGCAGCAGCCGGAAGGATGACGTCGGCGTTATGCGCGCCCTGGTCGCCGTGCGAGCCGATATAGACCACGAACTTCGCAGCCTTCTTGGTGAAATCGAGTTCGTCGGCGCCGAGCAGGAAGAGCACGTCCATGGAGGACAGCATCTCTGCGGCATCGACGCCCTTGGCGCCCGGAACGAAGCCGAGGTCGAGGCCACCGACGCGCGCGGCTGCCGTGTGCAGGACGGCAAAGCCGTTCCAGCCTTCAGCAACAGCGCCGACTGCGCCTGCGAGCTTGGCGGCGCTGGCGAGGACGCCTGCGCCATCAGCGCGCGAGAGGGCGCCCTGGCCGATGATGATCAGCGGCTTCTTGGCGTCAGCGAGAACCTTGGCGAAGGCATGGTTGCCGTCGACGAGATCCTTCAGCGTATCCGGACCGGCGCCGAGATATTCGTAGTCGTAGCGCAGTTCGCCGGCTTCGCCGATCACACCGATCGGGAAACCGCCGCGGCGCCAGCGCTTGCGGATGCGGGCGTTGAGAACGGCGGCTTCAAAGCGCGGGTTGGCGCCGATGATGAGGAGCGCGTCTGCTTCTTCGATGCCCTGGATCGTCGGGTTGAAGAGGTAGCTTGCGCGGCCGAGCGACGGATCAAGTGCCGTCCCATCCTGGCGACAGTCGAGGTTCTCGGAACCGAGCGACTTTACCAGTTCCTGCAATGCGTACATTTCCTCGACGGTTGCAAGGTCGCCGGCGATCGCGCCGATCTTCTCGCCCGTCGTGCCAGCAACTGCCGTCTTGATGGCGCCGAAGGCGTCGGCCCAGGTTGCCGGCTGCAGGCGGCCGCCCTTGCGGACGTAAGGACGATCGAGACGCTGCGTCTTCAGGCCATCCCAGATGAAGCGGCTCTTGTCGGAGATCCACTCTTCATTGATCTGCTCGTTGACGCGCGGCATGACGCGCATGACTTCGCGGCCACGCGTATCGACGCGGATCGCAGAGCCGAGGGCGTCCATGACGTCGATCGATTCCGTCTTGTTCAGTTCCCACGGGCGGGCCGTGAAGGCGAAAGGCTTGGAGGTCAGCGCGCCAACCGGGCAGAGGTCAACGACGTTGCCCTGCAGCTCCGACGTCATCGCCTGCTCGAGATAGGTGGTGATTTCGGCATCCTCGCCGCGGCCGATCAGGCCGAGCTCGGAGATACCGGCCACTTCGGTGGTGAAGCGGACGCAGCGCGTGCAGTGAATGCAGCGGTTCATGACCGTCTTGACGAGCGGTCCGATATACTTGTCCTCGACGGCGCGCTTGTCTTCCTGATAGCGCGAGGTGTCGATGCCGAAGGTCATCGCCTGGTCCTGCAGGTCGCACTCGCCACCCTGGTCGCAGATCGGGCAATCCAGCGGATGGTTGATCAGCAGGAATTCCATCACGCCTTCGCGGGCCTTCTTGACCATCGGCGTGTTGGTGAAGACTTCGGGCAGTTCGCCGTTCGGGCCGCCGCGGATATCGCGCACGCCCATGGCGCAGGAAGCCTGCGGCTTCGGCGGGCCACCCTTCACTTCGACAAGGCACATGCGGCAATTGCCGGCGACCGACAACCGCTCATGGAAGCAGAAACGCGGAACTTCAGCGCCGGCTTCCTCACACGCCTGAATGAGCGTGTAGTGATCCGGGACCTCGATCTCGTTACCGTCAATCTTCAGTTTTGCCATCGTCACTCAGTCCTGTTTCCCGTTCGCCGGATGGCGGCAAACAAACCTTATTCTGCAACATGACCGCTGCCAGGCGGGATTTCGTCCCCGCAAGCACCGGTGTCGCCCAAATTGTCTTTCCCCGGCCCCGGGGAACCCGAGACCCGATCGGCTTGCCTGAGCGAGGCCCCTGCCCCGTCATGCCTGCCTTATTCCCTCCGGCCGCTTGGGTCAGCCGGAAAAACTCAAACCCGCTTGCGGCGCTTCGCCGCGAGAGCCGTCGCCTGATCGCGCCAGTCGTCGCGGGCGATCCGGCCGTCGAAGCCGAGATCGGCGTCGATGCCTGCCGCTTCCGCATCGCTCCAGGCCGCGATCGCAGCGAAGGTGCGAATGCCCTTGGCGTTCAGCACCTGCTCCAGCTTCGGACCGATGCCGGAAATCAGCTTCAGGTCGTCGGCCTTTCTGGCACGGCTCGCCGGCTTCTTCGCAGCGACAGGAGCCGCCTTCGGCTCCGGCGTTGCGACGATCGACAAGGCCGCCTTCTTGGCAGCAGCCGGCCGGATGTTCTCCGGCTTGATGCGAACCTCGGGCTTTGCAGCAGCCGGCGGCGTCTCGTCGAGCGCTTCGGCAATCCGGCTCGTGGCTTCGAAGGCGCCTTGCAGCGCACCGAAGAAAGCACCGGCCATCTGCGTCGAGAAACCGATGCCGACGGCGGTTGCCGCTGCCATCGCTGCGGCCGGATGGGCCATCATCGGATGCATCGGCATCGAGCGGGCATTCTCCAGCATCTCGGCAGCAAGACGGCCGAAGTCAGCCGAGAAATCGGCCCCTCCCTGCTTGTCCTTGCTGCCCGACGCCTTCGTCATCGCTTACTCCGCAGCTTCCAGAACCGCGCCATGAGCCATGGCGCTGGCGGTGTACTGGTCGATACGCGCTTCGATTTCCGGACGGAAATTGCGGATCAGACCCTGGACCGGCCATGCAGCAGCATCACCGAGCGCACAGATGGTGTGACCCTCGATCTGCTTGGTGACCTGGAACAGCATGTCGATTTCGCGCTTCTGGGCGTTGCCCTTGGCCATGCGCTCCATGACGCGCCACATCCAGCCGGTGCCTTCGCGGCACGGCGTGCACTGGCCGCAGCTCTCGTGCTTGAAGAAGGCCGAGATACGGGCGATCGCCTTGATGACGTCGGTGGACTTGTCCATGACGATCGCAGCGGCCGTACCGAAGGACGAGCCGACAGCGCGCAGGCCGTCGAAGTCCATCGGGCAATCGATGATGTCCTTGGCCGGAACGATCGGGCACGATGCGCCGCCCGGAATGACGGCGAGCAGGTTGTCCCAGCCGCCGCGGATACCGCCGGCGTGACGGTCGACCAGCTCACGGAAGGTGATGCCCATCTCTTCTTCGACGGTGCACGGCTTGTTGACGTGACCCGACAGCATGAACAGCTTGGTGCCGACATTGTTCGGACGGCCGATCGACGAGAACCAGCCGGCGCCGCGGCGCAGGATGGTCGGCGCAACAGCGATCGATTCGACGTTGTTGACGGTCGTCGGGCAGCCGTAGAGACCCATGTTGGCCGGGAACGGCGGCTTCAGGCGCGGCTGGCCCTTCTTGCCTTCAAGGCTTTCGAGCAGCGCGGTTTCTTCGCCGCAGATGTAGGCGCCGGCGCCGTGGTGGACGTAGATGTCCATCGGGTAGCCGAGCTTGTTGCTCTTGCCGAGCAGGCCGTAATCGTAGCACTCGTCGATCGCCGCCTGCAGCGCTTCACGCTCGCGGATATATTCGCCGCGGACGTAGATATAGGCAGCGTTGGCACCCATCGCGAAGCTCGCGATAACGCAGCCTTCGATCAGCGTATGCGGATCGTGGCGCATGATGTCGCGGTCTTTGCAGGTGCCCGGTTCCGATTCGTCGGCATTGACGACGAGGTAGTGCGGACGGCCGTCGGATTCCTTCGGCATGAAGGACCACTTGAGACCGGTCGGGAAGCCTGCCCCGCCGCGGCCGCGAAGGCCAGAAGCCTTCATCTCGTTGATGATCCAGTCACGGCCCTTTTCGAGGATCTGCTTGGTGCCATCCCAGTGGCCGCGGCTCATCGCGCCCTTCAGGGACTTGTCCTTGAGGCCGTAGATATTGGTAAAGATGCGGTCTTTATCTTGTAACATGCTTCACCTCTTACCGCGGCTTCTTGCCGAAGACCTTGATATATTCCGCTTCACCGCCCTTGGCGAGCGCCTTGGCCTGCTTGACCCAGTCGTCGCGTTCGATGCGGCCCTTGAAATTCAAGTATCCATCGACCCATTCGCGTTCAGCCTTCTTCCACGCCGCGACTTGCGCGAAGGTGAAGATGCCGAGTTCGTTCAAAATACCTTCGATCTTCGGACCGACGCCGGAGATCAGCTTGAGATCGTCGGGTGCAGCCGGCTTTGCGATCCCTGCAGGACGGTTCTTGTCCTCCAGCGAGGGCTTCGCAGCGGCGGGAGCGGCAGCAGCCTTGGCAGGCTTCTCGGCAACGGCCGGAGCAGCTTCAGCAGCAGCGTTCTTGGCAGCGGCCTTCGGCGCCGTTTGCGGCGTCTTCAGCGTCGGATTGGTTTCCGCATCCGTGCTCTTCGGGCGAGCGGCCTCAGACGGCGGAACGCTGACGGCGTCCGCCTCAGCCTTCTTCGCGGAAGTCTTGGCCTTCGCCTTCGGCTCTTCGCTCAGAAGCGACGTCGGGCCGCCTTCCGGCGACGAGAAGTGACGGTCGATCTGCGGGCCGGGTGTGATGCTGGCGCCGTTGCCGGCGTTGAACGTGTCGATGATCTCTTCGAGACGCTCAGGCGTCAGATCCTCGTAAGTGTCCTTGCCGATCATGATCATCGGTGCGTTGACGCAAGCCCCGAGACATTCGACTTCTTCCCAGGACAGCGTGCCTTCGGCGTTACGCTCGAACGGATGCTGGTGGATCTTGCTGCGGCAGACGCCCATCAGCTTTTCCGAACCGCGCAGCATGCAGGGCGTGGTACCGCAGACCTGAACGTGGGCGCGCGTGCCGACCGGACCGAGCTGGAACTGGGTGTAGAAGGTAGCGACCTCGAGCACGCGGATATAGGCCATATCCAGCATGTCGGCGACCTTTTCGATCGCGGCGCGCGTGACCCAACCGTCCTGCTCCTGCGCTCGCATCAGCAGCGGAATGACCGCGGACTGCTGACGGCCTGCGGGATATTTCTGGATCGTCTTATCCGCCCAGACCGCGTTTTCGTCATTGAAGGCGAATGCGGCAGGCTGGAATTGATCTTCGGCTAGTCGACGAACGGACATTCTTCCTCACGCCTTGTCAGTTTAGGGTCCCACACTGCGAAGCTGTCAATGACTGCATCTCGCATGCGTAGGCCGACTGGTCTTTCTGCAAAAACACTACGAATTTCTTGCCATTCGGTACGGCGGCCTTGATCTGGTAACCCTTGGACAAGAGCTCCCCCATCGTGGCCCGACCGCTTGGCGGCGTTACTTCATCAGAACCGAGCTTAGGGCCAAATCCCTGCGTGTTGTTGTCCTGGGCGAAAGCCGAGGCGGCAACGAGGAATGCAGCGGCCGAGAGCACGGTGAGCTTCATCAGCGATCAACCTCACCGAAGACGATGTCGAGCGAACCGAGAACGGCGGCGACGTCGGCCAGCTGGTGACCACGGCACATGAAATCCATCGCCTGAAGGTGGGCATAGCCCGGGGCGCGGATCTTGCAGCGGTACGGCTTGTTGCTGCCGTCGGACACGACGTAGACGCCGAATTCGCCCTTCGGCGCTTCGACGGCGGCGTAAACTTCGCCGGCCGGAACGTGGTAGCCTTCGGTATAGAGCTTGAAGTGGTGGATCAGCGCTTCCATCGAGCGCTTCATCTGGCCACGCTTCGGCGGAACGACCTTGCCGTCAACAGAAGAGAACGGGCCTGTCTTGGCATCCGACAGCAGGCGGTTGACGCACTGCTTCATGATCTTGCAGGATTCGCGCATCTCGATCATGCGGATCAGGTAACGGTCGTAGCAGTCGCCATTCTTGCCGATCGGAATGTCGAATTCGAGATCCGAGTAGCACTCGTAAGGCTGCGAGCGGCGCAAGTCCCAGGCAGCGCCCGAACCGCGAACCATGACGCCCGAGAAGCCCCAGGCCCAGCAATCTTCCAGCGAGACGACGCCGATATCGACGTTACGCTGCTTGAAGATGCGGTTGCCGGTCAAGAGGTCGTCGATATCGTCGAGCTTGGATGGGAATTCGTCGCACCACTTGCCGATATCCTGGACCAGCTCTTCCGGCAGATCCTGGTGGACGCCACCCGGACGGAAATAGGCAGCATGCATACGGGCGCCACAGGCGCGCTCGTAGAACACCATCAGCTTTTCGCGCTCTTCGAAGCCCCAGAGCGGCGGCGTCAGCGCACCGACGTCCATAGCCTGCGTCGTGACGTTCAGAAGATGCGACAGGATACGGCCGATTTCCGAATAGAGAACGCGGATCAGCTGGCCGCGGATCGGGATGTCGATGCCGAGCAGCTTTTCGACGGCCAGGGCATAGGCATGCTCCTGGTTCATCGGTGCGACGTAATCGAGACGGTCGAAATAAGGGACCGCCTGCAGATAGGTCTTGGTTTCGATGAGCTTCTCGGTGCCGCGGTGCAGCAGGCCGATATGCGGGTCAACACGCTCCACAATTTCGCCGTCAAGCTCCAGGACAAGACGAAGAACGCCGTGCGCCGCCGGATGCTGCGGTCCGAAATTGATGTTGAAGTTGCGGACGTTATGTTCTGTCATGGCGATCGGGCTCGCGTTCTCAGATAATCAGTGAATGGCGGGCAATAGCCCACCAGTCGCCATAAAGCTTTACTGCTTCGCCTTCTCATCACCAGGCAGCACATAATCCGTGCCTTCCCAGGGCGACATGAAGTCGAAGTTGCGGAATTCCTGCTTCAGTTCCACCGGCTCGTAGACGACGCGCTTGGCGGCGTCGTCGTAGCGGACTTCGACGAAACCGGTCGTCGGGAAGTCCTTGCGCAGCGGGTGCCCCTCGAAACCGTAGTCGGTGAGGATGCGGCGCAGATCCGGGTGGCCGGTGAAGAGGACGCCGTACATGTCCCAGGTCTCGCGCTCGAACCAGTCGGCGCCCGGATAGACGGCGCAGGCGGACGGCACCGGCGTATCTTCGTCGGTCGCGACCTTGATGCGGATGCGCAGGTTCTGCTTCGGAGACAGGAGATGATAGACGACATCGAAGCGCAGCTCGCGCTGCGGCCAGTCGACGCCGCAGATGTCGATCATGTTGACGAAGCCGCACTTGGCGTCGTCACGCAGGAACGTCAGCAGCGCGATCAGGTTTTCACCCGTCGTCGTCAGGGTCAATTCGCCGAACTTCATCTGCGACGCGGCAATCAGGTTGCCACGCGCTTCCGAGATATAGGACGACAGCTCAGTGAGGGCTTCGCTCATATGTCTTGTCCTTAACCCTTACCGCTCGATCGTGCCGGTGCGCCGGATCTTCTTCTGCAGCAGGAGCACGCCGTAAAGCAGCGCTTCCGCCGTGGGGGGACAGCCCGGCACGTAGATGTCGATCGGCACGACGCGGTCGCAGCCGCGAACAACCGAATATGAATAGTGATAGTAGCCGCCGCCATTGGCGCAGGAGCCCATCGAGATGACGTAGCGCGGCTCGGGCATCTGGTCGTAGACCTTGCGGAGCGCGGGGGCCATCTTGTTGGTCAGCGTGCCGGCGACGATCATGACGTCGGACTGGCGCGGCGAGGCGCGCGGCGCAAAGCCGAAGCGCTCGACGTCGTAACGCGGCATCGACAGCTGCATCATTTCGACGGCGCAGCAGGCGAGACCGAAGGTCATCCACATCAGCGAGCCGGTACGGGCCCAGTTGATCAGCTCGTCGGTCGAGGTGACCAAAAAGCCCTTGTCGGCGAGCTCGTTGTTGATTTCACCAAAGAACGCGTCGTTGGCGCCGATCGGCTTGCCGGTCGAGGGATCGATGATCCCCTTCGGAGCCTGCGAAACGAGCGGCTGATTGCCGGCGGGGGTCACTCCCATTCCAGGGCTCCCTTCTTCCATTCATAGATAAAGCCGATGGTCAGCACACCAAGGAAGACCATCATGGACCAGAAGCCGAACCAGCCGATGGCACCGAAGGAAACGGCCCAGGGGAAGAGGAAGGCGACTTCGAGGTCGAAGATGATGAAGAGAATCGACACGAGATAGAAGCGGATATCGAACTTCATACGGGCATCGTCGAAGGCGTTGAAACCGCATTCGTAAGCGGAGAGCTTTTCCGAATCAGGCGCCTTGAAGGCAACGGCAAACGGCGCGATCAGAAGCGCCAGGCCGATAACGAGAGCGATACCAATGAAAATAGCGATCGGAATGTAATTACCGAGCAGTTCAGTCATCATGTTCATCCCTGCTTGCCGGCTGCGCCGGGCGGCGCAATGGGCAAATGCCCGGCAAGCGAACGTGCGTTGCAACAAGCCGTGGTTAGCGCAGGCTGAGCCACGGCGCAAGACTTTTAGAAGACCAATTCCAACTGCGATGATGCGACATTATCAAGCAGCTGCAACGATGTCGCGACAAATCCGCGTAAGTTGCGAGAGGCTGCATGGCAGCCCACCAAAATCTGCATGGCTTGGAGAAGAAATGGCGCGAGTGACGGGGCTCGAACCCGCGACCTCCGGCGTGACAGGCCGGCACTCTAACCGACTGAGCTACACCCGCGCATTGCGAAGGAAAGACCGGACAAGCACCTTTCGGCACCTCTTGAAAATGGCGCGAGTGACGGGGCTCGAACCCGCGACCTCCGGCGTGACAGGCCGGCACTCTAACCGACTGAGCTACACCCGCACTTCATTTCAAGCAATCCGGAGGCTTTCGCTTCCTTCACCGAGGCGGGCTGGCCGCTTCGATGAGCGGCTAACTAAGGGGTTCGCATTTGAGTGTCAAGCAGGTTTGGAGACAAAACGATGACAGCACAGAAATTGTTTTGGGCCACCCCCGGGACAGCCTCCAATGGCACCCCGGCACACACGCGCCCGCACACATGAGAGGTAGAGCGCCACCGCCGAGCAGCGCGCCTCCCCTCCCCTTTTTCCACAGGCAACCGACCCGCGGAAATCCGGGCTTGCCGCTGCCGCCCTCCAAAAAAATCAAAAAATCTTCACAAACACTCTTGCGGTTTTTTCCCGATCCGCATAGATCACGGCCACCGACGCGGCGGGCCGAACAGGCTTCGTGACGCGAGGGCGATTAGCTCAGTTGGTAGAGCGCCTCGTTTACACCGAGGATGTCGGGAGTTCGAGTCTCTCATCGCCCACCATTCTTTTCCTTATGTTGTCAGATATCTGCACCTCAGGCGCATTTCGCGGCTTTGGCCACGCGCACAACGAAAAAGCGCGGCATTTGCCGCGCTTTCGATGATTCCCGCTGCCTGACGAGCTCAGGCGCGGTCGCGGATGTTGTAATAGATCATCACGCCGACGCTCCAGGCGAAGAGGCAGCCAAGCAGGACCAGAATCGAATCAAGAAAGCGCTTTGGGTATTGCGCCTCCTCCGACAGCGTCGGACGGATGAAGGTCGCGAGATAGCGCTCCTTGCCATTCGCATCGATTCTCGCTTTCTCCAGGCTCGCCATGGCGGCTGTGTAGGCCTTCTCGGCGAATTCCTCTTCGGTGGCGAGATTCTGGAATTTTTCGATACGTCCGGCGACATCAGACGATGCGACGTTGTTGCCGGCGCCGCTGCCCAGCCGCTCCTTCTCGGTCGCGATCTGTTCGCGGATGCTGCTCATCTGCGCCTTCAAAACTTTGATACGCGGTGATTCTTCCGCCATCTGGGTCCGCGCCGTGGTCAGCGTCGTGTTCAGGCTGGCAAGCTTGCCTTCGAGTTCACCGATGATCTGCGAGGCGACCTTAGCGCCCTCGACAGGATCGACTTCCTGAGAGACGTCACGGTACTGGCGCACTTCGGTGCGCGCCTTCAGCAGCCGGTGCTCGGCGAACTTCACTTCCTGCTGGGCGCCGCGCATGATCTCTTCGCGAGCCCGGTCGGATAGCGTGTTGATCAGCGCTTCGCTCCTGCCGATGATGAAATTGGTAAGGTTCTGGGCATCGTTGGGATCGAAAGCCCGAAGGTCGAGGGTCATGATGCCGGAAGCGTGATCGAAGCTCACGGCAACCATGTTGCGCCAATATTCAAGCTTGTCCTCGATCGGCAGGCCCGGCGTCAGCGAGAAGAAGAAATCCCCTCCCCGCCGCGCGAACATCTTTTCCAGATCGAAATTCTTCGAGACGTCGGCGAGCATCTCTTCGCTTCTGATGTAGTCGATCAGGATGAAGCCATCCGAGACGGTGCTCGATCCGGAAGCCTGCGAGAAGATACCGAGAATGTCGCCTGCCGAGGCCGCCTCGATGCTGCGCACCGAGAAGGAGGCCGAGCTGTGATACTGGTCGGCAGCGATGAAGGCCATGTAGAAGCTGGCTGTCGATGCCGGCACGACGACGCAGAGCGCGAAGGTGGCGGCAATGATCGCATGGCGCCATTTGACGGGCTTGAGCAGACGTTTGATGAGACCCGGCTTTGCCTTGCCCTTGACGCCCTTGCGTGCCAATCCGTCATCCGTGCCTAGCAGCAGATGCAGATTCGGGGGGGCCTTCGCGGGCGCCTTCGGCTTTGCGGCAACAGGCGGATCGATCCTTACCGGTTGGCCCTCGGCGCCATCGATCCGTGCAGGTGTCTTGTCCGCAGCCGGACGTCCTGGATTTTCGCTCACCTGTCCTCGCCCCTCATTTCATTCTCATGTTGCGGTCATGCGCTTCGATCGCATGCTCGACATCTTCGTAATAAGTCAGTTTGCCGTCTTCCAGCACGATGCCTGTGTCGCAGTAGTCGCGAATGGTCGATGTCGAATGCGATACCATGACCACATCGGAATCCTGGAGGCGATCCTCGAAGACCGCCTTGCACTTGGCCTTGAAATTCGCATCCCCGACGGCGGTAATCTCGTCAACCAAGTAGTAGTCGAAATTGACGCCCATCGATAGCCCGAAGGCCAGACGGGCCTTCATGCCCGAGGAATAGGTCGATGTCGGCGCTCTGAAAAACGGGCCGAGATCGGCAAAATCGGCGACATAGTCGACAAGCTGTTCTGTATCGACGCCATAGATGCGCGCGACGAAACGGACATTCTGCTCGCCCGTCATACTGCCCTGGAAGCTTCCGGCAAAGCCGAGCGGCCAGGAGACCTTGGCGCGCCTGACAATACGGCCGCCATCGAGCTGGATCGTACCGGCGATCAGGCGCAGCAGCGTCGACTTGCCGGCGCCGTTGCGTCCCAGCAGTCCGACGCTCTTGCCGCGCGGCATGACGAGATTCACCCGATCGAGAATCGTCTTGTTGATCCCCTTCGCCCGCGCGTATTTGGTGGCATCTTCCAGTCTGATCATTCTTTTCTCAGAAAATGCTTGTAGCCGGTGAATGTCAGCATGCCGACGAACAGCCAGCAGGCCGTGAAGATATAGAGATAGCGCATATCCAGCAGACCGGGGTCATATTCGGAATAGAATCCGGAGCGGAACCGCATCAGCGCGTGGCAAAGAGGATTGATCAGCAGCATGTCGCGATAGGGCGGCGGAATCAGTTCCGGCAGAAAGAAGACGCCGGAGACCATGAACAGCGGCCTATTGAGAATGCCGAAAATCTGCTCGTAGATCGGCAGCCGCGGGAAGATCACGTTGTTGAACAACGCCGCGCCAAGGCCGATTAGACAGGCAAGCGCCGCCGCCTCGATAATCGCCAGCCAGTCGAGCACGAGCGGCGTCTTCAGGAACAGCGAGATCGTGCCGAGAATCAGCACGGCGACGGCCGACGTGGTTCCAAGCTGGAGCAGAAACCGCGCGAAAACCGGATCAACAGGCGCGACGTTGGGGTAGCTCAGCAGCGCCTTGTTGGATTTGACCGCGCCGTTCACATAGGTGACGACAGCCGTATAGAACTGAAAACAGATATAGCCGGTGGCGAAGAACAGCGGGAAACTGGTGCCGAGCGCCGGTTTGTGCGAAATGGCGCCAAAGATGACGGTCAGGAAGATGATATAGGCGGCCGGATCGAGAATGGCCCAGACATAGCCGCCGGGCTTACTGCCGAAACGCGTCGCCATTTCGCGAATCAGCAGTGCGGCGACGACACGCAAATGTGAGCCGAGATAATATCCGGGGGTATGGCCTTGCGCTTGCTGCATTCCTACCATTCACCTGCCGGCGCCGCGGCATCGTCATCGATGCCGCGCGCGAGGCTGACGGGTCACCATTGCGCGAACCCTGAGCTGCTTATACTACAACTTTAAGGGCGGCCGCTAGCCGCTCAGGTAGCGAGACCAGACGACGATGAAAACACGCGAAGAACGGCAGGCGCAGCGCGCGGCGATGCCGCGGACACAGCTTTCGGCCCATCATATGGAGAATGCCAAGCTCCTGCCGGATAGAGGGGAGCTGCTCTACCGCATTCCGAACGGCGGCGTGGGCGTCGAGGTCGGCGTGGCCTTTGGCGAGTATACGGCCGAGATCATCGAGAAGAATCGCCCTTCGCAGCTCTTCCTTATCGATCCCTGGGGGATGGACCGGTACAGTTCCGGCCTGCATGACGTGCAGACCAAGTTCGAGGCGGAGATCGCTTCGGGACAGGTCAAGCTGATGCAGGGCACGTCTCTAGAGAAGCTCAACGAGTTCGAGGACGGATTTCTCGACTGGGCCTATATCGATACCGACCATTCCTTCGAGCTCACTTGGCAGGAGCTCTTGCTCTGCGACAGGAAGGTGAAGCGGACGGGGCGGATTGCCGGGCATGATTTCTGCACCGGCAATACGGTGAAGCCGATCGTCTATGGCGTGGTCGAGGCCGTCAGCAAGTTCTGCAAGGATTACGGCTGGCAGTTCGAGTTCCTGACGGTCGAATCACATGCGCATTTTTCCTACTGCCTGAAGCGGCTCTGATGCCGCTGCGGCGGCCGGCACGGATGCCGGTCGCCTTCTCTGCCGGATGGTTACGCCTGACGCGAAACGTTCCAGCTTTTTCCTGCATATTGATCGTCACTGACATGCTCCATCCAGTCGACCGGGGAGCCGTTCAGCGCTTCCTGGATGGCGATGTGGCTCATTGCCGTGTCGGGCGCTGCACCATGCCAGTGCTTTTCGCCAGGCTCGAACCAGACGACGTCGCCGGGGCGGATCTCGCGGATGTCCTGCCCCCAGACCTGCACGAGGCCCTTGCCTGACGTCACGATCAGCGTCTGACCCAGGGGATGCGTGTGCCAGGCGGTGCGGGCGCCGGGTTCGAAGGTGACGGTGGCGGCGCGGACGCGTGCCGGATCGGGACCTTCGACGATCGGGTCGAGGCGGACGGTGCCGGTGAAATAGTCGGCGGATGGCCTAGTCGAGGGCCGCGATCCGGCCTGCTTGATGTCCATTGTGATTCTCCTGCGATTGATCCGGTGCGTGCGTGCAAACGTAGGTCAGTGACAGGATGATTTGAAGTGGAGGAAGACCATGCGACGCACCGGTCTCATCATCATCGCCGCGATTCTCGCCATCATCGCCCTGCCGCATCTGGCCAGTGCGCGCGATTTCACGCTCGAGGATTTCTTTGCCGGGCGCAGCGTGGCTCAGGGGGAGTTCAAGGCGATCAACGGCGTCGACCGCAAGTTTCGCGTGGCGCTGACTGGACGCTGGAACGGCAGGCAGCTGACGCTTCGTGAGGATTTCGTCTATGCCGATGGGCAGCGCGAGCGGAAGACCTGGCGCTTCATCAAGACGGCGCCCGGCCGCTACAGCGGCACCCGCGAGGATGTGGTTGGCCCAGCGGAAGTGACGATCAAGGGCGACGTGGCGCGCTACAGCTATCTCGTCGATATCGCGCCCGAGCCCAAGCAGAATATCGTGCGCTTCCACGATACGATCCGGCGCCAGCCTGATGGGACCCTGCTGAATACCGCTTGGGTCAGCAAATTCGGCTTCCCGGTCGCCACCGTGCGGGTCGTCTTCTCGAAGAAGTGAGACCCCGCCCTATCTCCCTTGCGGTCGCGCGCTTGCCGCCCTTTGCGGCGGCTGCTAGGTGCGATGCAGTTTCATCACGAGGGAGATTTTCCATGAAAGAGCATAGTTTCGGCCGCATGCCGTTTTCGGTGACCAATGTCGGCTTCGGCGCCTGGCAGATCGGCGGCTCCTGGGGTGACGTCAGTGAGGCCGATGGCCGCGCCGCGCTCAACGCAGCACTCGATGCCGGCATGACCTTCATCGACACCGCCGACGTCTATGGCGACGGCCGCTCGGAAAAGATCGTCGCCGACGTCCTGAAGAGCCGCGGCGGCAAGCGCCCGATGGTCGCCACCAAGGCCGGACGCCGTCTCAATCCGCATGTCGCCGACGGCTACACCAAGGCCAATCTCGAAGGCTTCATCGACCGCAGCCTGAAGAATCTCGAGGTCGAGAGCCTCGACCTCGTGCAGCTGCACTGCCCGCCGACGGAGGTGCTTTACCGCGCGGAGGTCTTCGAAGGCCTGAACGAGCTACAGAAGGCCGGCAAGATCAAGGGCTATGGCGTCAGCGTCGAGAAGGTCGAGGAAGCGCTGAAGGCGATCGAATTCCCGGGCGTCGAGAGCATCCAGATCATCTACAACATCTTCCGCCAGCGCCCCGATCACTTGTTCTTCCAGGAAGCGCGTCGCAAGAACGTCGCGGTGATCGCCCGCGTACCGCTCGCCAGCGGCCTGCTCTCCGGCAAGATCACCCGCGACACGAAATTCGCGGCCGACGATCACCGCAACTTCAACCGCAACGGCGAAGCCTTCGATGTCGGCGAAACCTTTGCCGGCGTTCCCTTCGAGGTCGGCCTGCAGGCGGTCGAGGAAGTGCGCAAGCTGGTGCCTGCGGGCGCCACGATGGCCGCCTTCGCGCTGCGCTGGATCCTGATGCATGAGGCCGTTACCGTGGTCATCCCGGGCGCGCGCAATGCCGAGCAGGCGAAGGCCAACGCCGCGGCCGCCAGCCTTGCACCACTTTCCCAGGACGTGATGGCGGCGACGCGGGAGATCTACGAGCGGCTGATCGCACCGCATGTGCATCATCGCTGGTAGGATTTGGCGAGAGTTTAGTGAGGAACGGCCGGGTATTGCCCGGCCGTTTCTATTTGCGAGGACCTCTCCTCCTCTCCCCTCATTCCTGTGCTTGTCACAGGAATCCAGTCGCCGCGCGTCTGCGCGGCGGGAAAGAGTCTCTTCTGCCCAAGGACTTGGGCAGGCTGGATTCCTGTGACAAGCACAGGAATGAGGGAGGTGGTTGGAATGGGCGCCTCACATTCCGCCAACGTCCACCGAGACAAAAAGGCCGGGCTCTCGCCCGGCCTTCCGATTTCATCCAGCTACCGCCAGACCTCAGTTCGTGCCGACCAGGTTGACCGGGAAGAACAGGGTCTCGCCGGAGGAGTCGCTGACGCCGTCGTTGTCGGGGACGGCGTAGGGCTTGCCCGAGGCGTCGAAGGCGAAGCCTTCGAGCTTGTCGAGGACGTAGCCGTTGGTTGCCGTCTTCAGTTCGTCGAGGAAGTCATGAGCTTCCGCCTTCTTGACGACCGGAAGTTCGCCGCCGAGCTTGGCGGGCTTCAGGTCGGAGATGGCGACCTTGTAGAGCTTCTTCAGCTTGGCAGCATCGCCGACGAGGTTGTCGCGCTCGATGATGTAGACGCTGTCGCCGTGGGCGGAGATTTCCGAGAGACCGACCCAGCCGTTTTCAGACTTGTCGAGCGGGTAGCGCACGGCGCCCCATTCCTTGCTCTTCGGGTTGTAGGAGGCGAGCTTGACGAAGCCCTTCTCGTCGTCCTTCCACTCGCGCTGTACAGCCATCCACAGCGTCGCATCGTCGCCGGAGCCAACGATCGTCACGCCTTCGAAGCCGTAGCGGATCTCGTTGTCCGTCAGTTGCTTCGGCAGCGCGATCTCTTCCTTGATCTCGCCCTTCGGGTTGACGTGGTAGAGAGCGTGCGGCAGCAGCTTTTCGCTATTGCCTTCCGAAGCCAGCCAGAACCAGCCCTTAGCATCGACGGCGATGCCTTCGATGTCGAGCTTCTGGGCAGCGGCGCCATCGCGCTTGACGGTCATGGCGTCGGTGATGACGGCAGGCTTCTTGGTGGCGTCGATCGTGTAGATCGTCGGCTGATTGCCGAGAACGCTGTCGGACACGGCAAAGAGCTGGCCGGCCTCTTCAGGAACGGCAGCAAGGCCCGAAAGCGCTGCGAAGCCGATCGGATTGCCGTCCTTCTCTGCCGAGACGATCTGCGGATAGGCCTTTTCGCCTTCGCCGCGCTCATAGATCATGACATGCGAGCGCGGGCCGCCGTCTTCGCCGAGATCGGCTTCGTTGGCCGTGGCGAAGAGATTGCGACTCGGGATGGCGATCGCGCCTTCCGGCGAGACGCCCGACGGCAGGATCTGCAGCAATTCCGGATCCGCGCCGGTGTCCTTGAAGACGCCGACGACCGAAGCGCGCTCTGCGAGCAGGAAGAACAGCTGGTCGTCGCCGAACTTGGCGGCTTCCAGGCCTTCGGGCTCGACGCCCTTCGAGGAAGAGCGGCCTTCCGGATAGTGGCCGAGATGGGCAACGGCGCGCTCGAAGGACGAGCCCGATTCGTAGAGAACCTTGCCGGTCTTGTCGAAGACGGTGAAGCCGCGCGAGCCGCCTTCATAATCGCCTTCGTTGGCGACGACGAGACGGTTGTCGTCCAGCCACTTCACGGCGTCGGGCTCGCGAAGAACGCCCTTGGCTTCGCCGGTGAACTTCAGCTGGCCGTCCTTCTTGGTGTCGATGCCGGAGAGATCGGTGCTGCCAGCGGTGAAATGCGTCTTCACCGTGCCGGCCTTGCCGTCGATGATGACGATCTCGTTGTTTTCCTGCAGCGTCAGGGCGATTTCGTCCTGGCCATTGAAGGAGACGAATTCGGGCTCCGGATCCTCAGGCGCGATTCCGGCGAGACCCGTCAGCGTGACGTGCTTGATGGTGCCGCAATCGACGGCGCCGTTCTTGACCTGGAAGAGCACGAGATCGCCAGCCGGCATCTGCGGGATCTTGCCGTCGTTGATCTCTTCGTCAC
The DNA here is from genome assembly GCF_040546565.1 of Rhizobium sp. OAE497. NCBI lineage: Bacteria > Pseudomonadati > Pseudomonadota > Alphaproteobacteria > Hyphomicrobiales > Rhizobiaceae > Rhizobium > Rhizobium sp. OAE497. Next base: position 1,395,156 of record NZ_JBEPOA010000001.1, on the reverse strand, counting down.
GCTCGTTCTCGATGGCGATCGTGCCGAGCGTCTTGTCCTTGTTGAGAGCGATCGAATCCGGCTGGCCGCCGAGATCGCAGGTATTCTCGATCTTCTTGGTGGCAACATCGACGATGGCGAGGCGGCCCGACGGCTTGACCTTGCTTTCGCTGGTGTTGACGGCGACGAGCGCCTTGCCCGAGGTCGAGGTGACCGATGTCGGTTCACCGTCCATCATCAGTGCGCCGAGAGCCTTCGGGGCCTTGGCGTCGGTGATGTCGACGAAGCCGATCGCGCCGAGCGGGCTGTCGCTGTAGATCAGCGTATTGCCGTCGTCGGTTGCGGTGATGATTTCTGCAGAGGTCGTCGAAAGCTTGTCCTTGCCTTCAGGCAGGTTCGAAGCGACCGGAAAAGATGCAATGCGATTGAAAACAGGCTCGGCAACTGCCGGAAAGGCAACAGAAGCCAGGAGCACGGCAGCGAGCGCTGCCTTGCGCGATGAATTAGTCATGAAATCCCCCATGCGTCGAAAAATCGAAACATGGGGGTTTTGAGGGAAACGGATGACAGGCAGATGACAGTGCGCGCAATTTTGCACCGCTTTGCATCAGGCCGCATTTTTCTCTCGGCGCATCTCGTTGCGCATGATGAAGAGCGACGCCATCAGGATCAGTGCGGCGCCGAGCCAGAGATAGCCCGCCGGCGCATAGCCGAAGAACAGCCATCCGGCGAGAACGTTGAGCGGCAGCTTCAGATCGTCGAAGGGCTGAACATAGGCGGCATCGGCGACGGTGTAGGCCAGCGTCAGCAGGTATTGCGCGAAGACGGTCAGCAGACCGGCGAAGACGAAGAGCGCCAGGGTCATGCCCTGAGGCACCTCGAAGCCGGCCACACCCGCGAGCACGCCGTTGATCGGCGTCAGCAGCACCAGCAGCCAGACAGTGATGGTCTCCGGTTTCTCGATGCCGGTCAGGCTCTTGGTGATCAGCGCCGACGCGCCCCAGAAGAGCGCCGAGATAATCGGAAGGAGTGCCGCCCAGGTGAAGGCGTCCGACCATGGCTGCAGGATGATCATCGCGCCGGCAAAGCCGACCGCCGTCGCCGCCCAGCGTGCCGGGCCGACGCGCTCGCCGAGAAAAAGGCGGGCGCCGAGGATGATGAAGAAGGGCGAGGTCATGACCAGCGCGATCGCCTGCCAGATCGGCACCGAGGCAAGACCGGATACCCAGGCTTCGACCCCGAGGGCGGCGAGCGCCACGCGAACGACATGGCGCCAGGGATAAGAGGTGCGCATTGCCGAGAGGCCGGCGCGGCGCAGGAAGGGAAGCGAGAAGAGGAGCGCGAAGGCATATTGCCAGAAGGCGGCGGAAGCGGCTGCGAAGCCGAGCTTCATCGTCAGCCATTGGGTGACGACATTGAGAACGGAAAAGGCGATACCCGCCAGCACCATGAAAGCGGCACCGGCCATCGCACGCGACGAGGAAAAAGCAAGGGAAGTCTGATTCATGTCTTTCATCCAGAAAGGGACCAACACAAATCAGGACGCATGAGCGCAGGACGGCAGCCGGACAGACCCCTGCCCCGCTCACAGCTTGCGATCATTCTCTTTCATCCGGACTATACCGTCGGCTCCGGAATTGCACCGGATCTGCTGACCCCCGGCCTTTGACGGCCGAAGCGCTCGCGGGCTTGGGCCTAGACCCTTTACCGCCGGTGGGGACTTTCACCCCGCCCTGAGAACGGCCGATCCGTAGATCAAAGGCCTGCGCTGCGCAAGGCCACGGAAATGCGAAAAGGGTCCGGCTTTCGCCGAACCCTTCGAAGTGATGCTCTTCTACCGGCAGCCGGTCTCAGAACTCGGACCATTCCTGCTTCACCGCGGCATTGCCGTGGCTGGCATAGACCGGGGCCGGTGGAGCACTGCGCTGCGGGCGGGCCATGGCGGCTGCGGTCTGGCGCAAGGCGGATGCATTGGTCTCCGTGCGGCTGCCGCCGAGCTGGAACTGGCCGATCAGCTGGTTCATGCGGTCAGCCTCGGCGGCGAGCGTGGCGCTGGCGGCGTTGGTCTCCTCCACCATCGCGGCGTTCTGCTGGGTTACCTGATCCATCTGGTTGACGGCGCTGTTGACTTCGGAAAGACCGGTCGACTGTTCGCGCGACGACGTGGCGATGGCATCCATGTGCTGGTTGATGGTGACGACCAGCTGCTCGATGGTCTTCAGCGCCTCGCCGGTTTCGCGCACCAGCTTGACGCCGCCTTCGACTTCAACCGACGAGTTGCGGATCAGGTCCTTGATCTGCTTTGCGGCCTGGGCGGAACGCTGTGCCAGTTCACGGACTTCCTGGGCAACGACGGCAAAGCCCTTGCCGGCTTCACCGGCACGCGCTGCCTCAACACCGGCGTTCAGCGCCAGCAGGTTGGTCTGGAAGGCAATCTCGTCGATGACGCCGATGATGCTGGAGATCTGGTTCGACGACTGCTCGATCCGCTCCATCGCATCGACGGCATTGGCAACAACCGTGCCGGAAGCCGTGGCGCTGCGGTTTGCCTGGATCGCCACCTGGCGGGCCTCGTCGGCGCGCTTGGAGGAGTTCGAGACATTGACGGTGATCTCATCGAGAGCGGCTGCGGTCTCTTCGAGCGAAGCGGCCTGCTGTTCGGTGCGCTTCGAGAGATCCTCGGCGCCCTGGCTGATCTCGCGAGTACCCCCGGTGATAGAGACCGCCGACTGGGCGACGGCGCGGAGCGTGCCGCCGAGCTGCGAGATCGCACCGTTCAGGTCATGGCGGAGTGCTTCGAAATCCGGGGCGAAGGCGTCGTTGAGCTGGAAGTCGAGCTCGCCGGCTGCGAGGCGGCGCAGACCACCAGCAAGACCGGCCGTTGCCTGCTCGAGGCGCTGCTGGGCGGCGGCTTCCGCTTCGGAAGCAAGGCGAGCCCTGTCGGCGTCGGTCTTGGCGCGGGTCATCTCGGCGTCGGCCTGCAGGCGCTGATTGTCTATCGCGGCAAGACGGAAGATCTCGACGGCATTGGCCATCTGGCCGATTTCGTCCTCCCTGCCCTTGCCCGGAATTTCCGATGCGGTGTCGCCGGCGGCCAGACCGCGCATCGACTTGGTGATGCGGACGATCGGGCTCGCGATGCCCGAAATGCCGAAATAGATCGCGGCGAAGACGATCAAGGCGCTGAGGCCGAGAACGGCGGAGATCAGCGTCAGGGTCGTGGAATACTGGCTGCGGCTTTCGGCGAGACCGGCGGCAGCTGCGTCCTCGTTGAAGGCGACGAGCTTGTCGACATTGTCGGCCAGGATATCGGCGACCGGGCCGAGGTTTGCGTCGAAGGCATTGATCGCGTCCTGCTGCTTGCCGGCCTTCGCCAGCGCGATCATCTTCTGGCCCTCTTCGATATATTTCTGCGAGGAGCTGTCCATCTCCTGATAGATGCCGCGCTCGACATCGGTATCGACGAGGTCCTGATAGGCGAGGACCGTCTTGCGGAGCTTGGCTTCGCGCTCGCCGATCTTCTTTTCCAGCGCCGCCTCGTCGCCCGAGGTGCGGCCCATCGCCAGATCGCCATAGGAGCCGCGCAGCGAATAGCGGGCAAGCTGGATATCCTTAGCCTTGGAAATGCCGGGATGCATGCTGGTCGCGAACAACTCGTTGTTCTTGTTGGAATCGCGCAGTCCGGTGACGGCGATATAGCCGGTGGCTCCGAACATTATGGTGAGAACGGCGAAAATACTGATCATTGCCGTTTTAATATCAGGACGCTTCATCGAAAGACCTCATGAAAAACACGCCGCTACCGGCGCCAAAATCAAGCAACAGAAAAAGGAGAAAGCGGCGTCATGCCGACCGGATACGATCGGAGAGCAATGAAGGACGACCGTTGGGGGCGGATGGTATGGATCAATATTTAATCGAATGTGAACGATGCACGGCAGCTATTGCCAGAGAACTGCGCGCTTTTGCGCGGTGAAGCAAAGCCCTGAAATGCGCAAAGGGTCCGGCTTTCGCCGAACCCTTCGAAACTTTACCTGCCGGTCTCGTTATCCGGCGGCCAAGTTAAACCGGATTAGCCGTTGACGGCATCCTTCAGGCCCTTGCCGGGCGTGAACTTCGGCACGTTGCGAGCCGGAATATCGACTTCAGCGCCGGTGGACGGGTTACGGCCCTTGGTAGCTGCGCGATGAGAAACGGTGAAGCTGCCGAAACCGGCGAGGCGTACGTCGCCCTTCTTCTTCAGTTCGCCCTGGACAACGTCGAAAACAGCGTCGACAGCAGAAGCGGCATCAGCCTTGGTGAGGCCAGCCTTTTCGGCAACTGCGGACACGAGTTCATTCTTGTTCATGTTTCCACCCCTTTCAATGGTTTGAAACGACTCAAATCTGTAAGCCAGGCACAGAATAGGTTTCATCAGGCCCGCCGCAACCCAAAAGCCCTGCAAATCAAGGAAAAGCAAGCACCTCCGGCAGGTTTTCACAAAAAAGGCTGGCGATTTACGCCAGCCTTTTTCAGGATTTGCAGCAATTTGACATAAATGCGGCGGATATCGCTCAGTGAGCGATGCCGGCACCCGTGTCATCAAGGCCTTCGACCGTTGCGATGACCGGCGTTTCAACCGTTCCATCCCATTCGATCGGCTCCGGTCTGCGGATCAGAGCATGCTTGATCACCTCGCCCATGCGGGATACCGGGATGATCTCCATGTTGTTCTTCACGTTATCCGGAATCTCCGCCAGATCCTTGGCGTTCTCTTCCGGGATCAGCACCTTCTTGATGCCACCGCGAAGCGCCGCAAGCAGCTTTTCCTTCAGACCACCGATCGGCAGCACGCGGCCGCGCAGGGTGATTTCACCCGTCATCGCCACGTTCTTGTCGACCGGAATACCAGTCATGATCGAGACGATCGCGGTTGCCATTGCCACGCCAGCAGACGGACCATCCTTCGGCGTCGCGCCTTCCGGCACGTGGACGTGGATGTCGGACTTGTCGAAGCGCGGAGGCTCGATACCGAAATCGACGGCGCGCGAGCGAACGTAGGATGCAGCAGCCGAGATCGACTCCTTCATCACGTCCTTCAGGTTGCCGGTGACCGTCATGCGGCCCTTGCCCGGCATCATCACGCCTTCGATCGTCAGCAGCTCGCCGCCGACTTCCGTCCATGCGAGACCGGTGACAACGCCGACCTGATCCTCGCGCTCGGCTTCGCCGTGGCGGAAGCGCGGAACGCCCAGGTAGGTGTCGATGTTCTCGGCCGTGACATGAACCGACTTGGTCTTGCCCTTGATGATCTCGGTGACCGCCTTGCGGGCGAGCTTCATCAGCTCGCGCTCGAAGGAACGGACACCGGCTTCGCGGGTGTACTGCTGGCTGATCGCCATCAGGGCATCGTCGCTGACCGAGAACTCGTTCGGCTGCAGCGCATGTTCCTTGATGGCCTTCGGCAGCAGGTGCCGCTTGGCGATCTCGCGCTTTTCATCTTCGGTGTAGCCGGCGATACGGATGACTTCCATGCGGTCCATCAGCGGAGCCGGAATGTTCAGCGTATTCGCCGTCGTGATGAACATGACGTCGGACAGGTCGTATTCGACTTCCAGGTAGTGGTCCATGAAGGTCGAGTTCTGCGCCGGGTCCAGCACTTCGAGCAGAGCCGAAGACGGATCGCCGCGGAAGTCCTGGCCCATCTTGTCGATTTCGTCGAGCAGGAAGAGCGGGTTGGACTTCTTCGCCTTTTTCATCGACTGGATGACCTTGCCGGGCATCGAGCCGATATAAGTACGGCGGTGACCGCGGATTTCAGCTTCGTCACGAACGCCGCCGAGAGCCATGCGGACATACTCACGGCCGGTCGCCTTGGCGATCGACTGGGCCAGCGAGGTCTTGCCGACGCCCGGAGGGCCAACGAGGCACAGGATCGGGCCCTTGATCTTGGTCGAGCGGGCCTGGACGGCCAGATACTCGACGATGCGTTCCTTGACCTTCTCCAGACCGAAGTGATCGGCCTCGAGGATCTTCTCGGCATTGTTGAGATCGCTCTTGATCTTGGACTTCTTGCCCCACGGAATGCCGAGCAGCCAGTCCAGATAGTTGCGGACGACGGTGGCTTCAGCCGACATCGGGCTCATCTGGCGCAGCTTCTTCAGCTCCGCATCGGCCTTTTCACGGGCTTCCTTGGATAGCTTCGTCTTGGAGATGCGCTCTTCCAGTTCGGCCATCTCGTCGCGGCCTTCCTCGCCGTCGCCGAGCTCCTTCTGGATAGCCTTCATCTGCTCATTCAGGTAGTATTCGCGCTGGGTCTTCTCCATCTGGCGCTTGACGCGCGAGCGGATGCGCTTTTCGACCTGCAGAACCGAGATCTCGCCTTCCATGAAGCCGAGCGCCTTTTCGAGACGAGCCTTGACGCTGGTGGTTTCCAGCATTTCCTGCTTCTCGGTGATCTTGATCGACAGATGCGATGCGACCGTATCGGCGAGCTTCGAGTAGTCGTCGATCTGGCTGGCAGCGCCGACAACTTCCGGAGAGATCTTCTTGTTGAGCTTCACGTAGCTCTCGAATTCCGAGACGACGGAGCGCGACAGCGCTTCCAGCTCGACCGGATCGTCATGCGGCTCTTCGAGCACATGGCCGAGGGCTTCGTAGAAATCTTCACGGCTGGTGTAGGCGTCGATCTCGGCGCGGGCGCGGCCTTCGACCAGAACCTTCACGGTGCCGTCAGGCAGCTTCAGGAGCTGCAGGACGTTGGCCACGGTGCCGACATTGTGGATCGCGGACGGATCCGGATCGTCATCGCTGGCGTTGATCTGGGTAACGAGCATGATCTGCTTGTCGGAACCCATGACTTCTTCAAGCGCACGGATCGACTTTTCGCGGCCGACGAACAGCGGCACGATCATGTGAGGGAAGACTACGATGTCGCGCAGGGGCAAAACAGGATAGGCAACACTGCTCGCTACAGACGTTTTCTTCGTCATTTCTTATTCCTTTCCGTCGTCCCGTTTCCGGGCTCTCTGGCGCGGCCGCTTGGGACCCGGCCGGCACTCTCACTTGCCTATACAAGTGGAGGTTCTTCTTACGCTTTTCAAGCCACGCTAACGCCCGCGCTCCCTGCTTGTGACAGACTTATTACAATGGAACGCCAACACTATGACGCGCGTAACTGTAGTGGCGCTTACCAATTCCGGACCGGCTAAAACACAAGGCCGGAAAACACGCTACGGAATCATTCCATCATTGCCAAGGACGTGGCTTTCCGCAACGTCAGGAACAGCGTTTTCAAGCTTCTTCTGCAACAATTAACAGGCCCGGTCCCGGTTCTCAAAATAGAAAGGGGCCTGCCGACGGCAAGCCCCTAAATCTAACCATGCTGTCTACGACTATCAGGCAGAGGCGTTGGCCTTCTCATCCTGACGGTCAGCGTAGATGTAGAGCGGACGGGCAGAGCCGCGGGCAACCTCTTCCGAGATGACCACTTCGCGGACACCTTCCAGCGCCGGCAGTTCGAACATCGTGTCGAGCAGGATCTTTTCCATGATCGAGCGAAGGCCGCGGGCGCCGGTCTTGCGGACAATCGCCTTGCGGGCGATTTCGCGAAGAGCGTCCTCGTGGAAGGTCAGTTCGACGTCTTCCATCTCGAACAGGCGCTGATACTGCTTGCTGAGCGCGTTCTTCGGCTCAGACAGGATCTGGATCAGTGCGTCCTCGTCAAGATCTTCCAGCGTCGCCAGAACCGGCAGACGGCCGATGAATTCCGGGATGAGGCCGAACTTGACCAGATCTTCCGGCTCGAGTTCGCGCAGAACTTCGCCGACGCGACGGTCATCAGGAGCCTTGACGGTCGCGCCGAAGCCGATCGAGGTCTTCTCGCCACGGGCGGAGATGATCTTGTCGAGGCCTGCGAAAGCGCCGCCGCAGATGAACAGGATGTTCGTCGTATCGACCTGCAGGAATTCCTGCTGCGGATGCTTGCGGCCACCCTGCGGCGGCACCGAGGCAACCGTGCCTTCCATGATCTTCAGCAGGGCCTGCTGCACGCCCTCGCCCGACACGTCGCGGGTGATGGACGGGTTGTCGGACTTGCGGGAGATCTTGTCCACTTCGTCGATGTAGACGATGCCGCGCTGGGCGCGCTCGACATTGTAGTCGGCAGCCTGCAGCAGCTTCAGGATGATGTTTTCAACGTCTTCACCGACATAGCCGGCTTCCGTCAGCGTCGTCGCATCGGCCATCGTGAAGGGAACGTCGATGATGCGGGCGAGCGTCTGGGCAAGATAGGTCTTGCCGCAGCCGGTCGGGCCGACCAGCATGATGTTCGACTTCGCCAGCTCGATTTCGCCGTTCTTGGTCGCATGCGCGAGGCGCTTGTAATGGTTGTGAACGGCAACCGACAGGATCTTCTTCGCCTGACGCTGGCCGATGACGTATTCGTCGAGAACCTTGATGATGTCCTGGGGCGTGGGAACGCCGTCACGGGACTTGACCATCGAGGACTTGTTCTCTTCGCGAATGATGTCCATGCACAGTTCGACGCATTCATCGCAGATGAAAACCGTCGGTCCGGCAATCAGCTTCCGGACTTCGTGCTGGCTCTTTCCGCAGAAGGAGCAGTACAGGGTGTTTTTAGAGTCGCCGCCGTTGCTGCCGCTGACCTTGCTCATATCACTTTCCTTCCAGCACGCCGCATTTCAAGGTGAAATCGCGGTCCACTCAATGGCCCGCCAGCCCGCTCCGCCACCGGAGCGTCAGCCGGCCAAGCTTTAAAGGGGTAAGAACCGGAACCTAACCCAACACGCTCAAGTTCCGGCGGCAACGAATTCCCCTTCGAATGCCGAATGCTATGTCATAAAAATTCAACATAGCATTAATACTTATTCTTAGCGTGTTCGCTCCGCGATTAAACCCCTTGTTCAATCACAATTGGGATAGAACTGTGGCAGCGAAAACACCATCCCAATTATTCACTAGGCCGCATCGCCTTCCATCTCGCTGCGCGAGGTCAGGACCTTGTCGACGACACCCCAGTCACGGGCTTCGTCGGCAGTCATGAAATGGTCACGGTCGAGGGTCTTTTCAACTTCGTCGTAGGTACGGCCGGTATGCTTGACGTATACCTCGTTCAGGCGGCGCTTCATCTTCAGGATGTCGCGGGCGTGACGCTCGATATCCGATGCCTGGCCCTGGAAGCCGCCGGACGGCTGGTGAACCATGATGCGGGAATTCGGCGTTGCGAAGCGCATATCCTTGTCGCCGGCGCAGAGCAGCAGCGAGCCCATGGAAGCGGCCTGACCGATGCAAAGCGTCGAGACGGCAGGCTTGATGAACTGCATCGTATCGTAGATCGCCATGCCGGCGGTGACGACGCCACCCGGCGAATTGATGTAAAGCGCGATTTCCTTCTTCGGGTTTTCAGCCTCGAGGAAGAGAAGCTGGGCGCAGACGAGCGTCGCCATGTGGTCCTCGACAGGGCCCGTCAGGAAGATGATGCGTTCCTTGAGCAGGCGGGAATAGATGTCGTAGGAGCGTTCACCGCGATTGGTCTGTTCTACAACCATCGGCACGAGGGCCATAGCGGTATCGACTGGATTTCTCATGTGCGTCCTTTGTCAACGTCTTGCCGGCAGGGCCGGGAATCAAAGAAAATGCCTTACCCCTACATAGAGTGTCCCTGCCCTCTACTTCAAGACACGCATAAGGATAACGTTAAGAAGCAAGCGGGCGGTGGATAAGGCTTTCCCCTGCGATGTAGCTCCTATCTCCGAATTGCCTCTTAACGGCGAGAGACTGTCGGCCGCCAGCACAGCTTTTCTCGGCGACAGGATGAAGCAAAGCTTAATCCATCCGCAGGTGCTTTCGGACGTTCACGCTTTGGAAACGCTAACCAAGAATATCGCCGGCAGGCCCGCATCGAATTAATCAACTGGCGAGCTTTGGCGAATGACTATGCCCCGGATTTTGATGGGGTATTGCCGTGTTTAATATTGCTACAGGATTGGCGATCTGGTGCTCGGAAGCGATGACGCTCGCGTTGCTGCTGTTCATGGCCTGGCGCCACAACACGCGCAATCGTGCCTATCTCATCTGGGCGCTCGGCTTCCTGTTGAACGGCGCGGGCTTTGCCATGGTGGCGCTGCGCGGACAAATCCCCAACATTCTGTCGATCGAAGCCGGAAATGCCGTGGCGCTTGCCGGCCAGAGCGCCTGGGTCGCCGGTTTCATGGTGCTCGACCGCCGCAAGATCGAGTGGTGGGCGCTGCTGCCGCCGGCCGTTTGGCTCGCCGGCGTGTTCCTGCCCTGGGTCGCATCCGACTACGGCAACCGCGTCATTCTCTATAACCTCGCCTCGGCAACGGGCGCGACCGGCCTTGCCATGGCGGTTGCCACAGGCAATGTCAGGGGCGAGCGCACGCGCAGCAAGCTTGCCGCGATCTTCGTCGTCCAGGGCGTGCTCTGTTTCTCCGTGGCGCTGATGATGGCGCTGACCTTGCCAACCGACGCGCAAGCGACCAATTACGGCGGTGCGGCGGCCATGGCGAGCGCCTTCCTGCTGACGATCGCCTTCGCGCTCACCTGCCGCATGATCATGGAACGCTCTGAAAGGCATTTGCGCGTGTTGAGCCTCACGGATTCACTGACCGGCGTCTGGAACCGCCGCGGCCTCTTTGCCCGCTTCGATGCCATCCAGGAAAAGGCATTCGACGAGAAGCGCCAGGTCGCCGTCCTGCTGTTCGACCTCGACCATTTCAAGCGGGTCAACGACCGCTTCGGCCATCAGGCGGGCGACGCCGTACTCTCCGCCTTTGCGCTGACGGCGCGCCAGTTCGTGCCGCACAATGTCTTCGGCCGCATGGGCGGCGAAGAGTTCGCGGCCTTTGCGACCGTTGCCGACCAGACCGAAGCGGAAGCGCTGGCGGAATCGATCCGCGCCGAATTCTGCCGCCTGCCGATCGCCACCGGCGAGGCGATCGTGCCTGCAACCGTCAGCATCGGCGTTGCCATTTCTTCGGCAATCGAAGCCAATGTCGACAAGATGATCTCCGCCGCCGACCGGGCGCTCTATGCCGCCAAGGGCGCCGGGCGCAATTGCAGCGTCATCTTCGGCGAACAGGAAACCGCAGCCCCTGCCCCGGCGCAGATGGACCAGAATGCCGGCGAACTCGTTCCCACCGTCGACGACCAGGTCGAGGCGCTGCGCCGCATGGGATCGCTTTCCCGCGCCGGTTGACGCGCGAGCTTCCCTCACGTCTTTTCGAGGCTTGGCAAATCCGCTAAGCCTCGAAGCATGATGATAGCACCCTTCCTTTCGATCGATCCCGATACCCGCCGCGTCTCTCTCGACAGCAGCAATCCTGCTTTCTACAGCAATCCGAACGCCGTCTATTCGGCGCTCCACCAGCATTGTCCGACCTTCTACTGGGAACAGCAGAAGCAGTGGTTCTTCACCGGTTACGACCACGTGAACAGCCTGCTGCGCGACCGCCGCTTCGGCCGCCAGATCCTGCATATCGCGACCCGCGAAGAGCTTGGCCTGCCGGAGCCCGACCAGCATGTGGCTAATTTCGATCTGGCGGAGCGCTATTCGCTACTCGAACTCGAGCCGCCGGAGCACACGCGGCTGCGCACGCTGGTCAACCGCGCTTTCGTTTCCCGCCATGTCGAGCGGATGAAGCCGGAGCTGGAAGAGCTCGCCAACCGGCTGATCGACGGCTTCCAGGACAAGGGCGAAGTCGAGCTGCTCTCGGCCTTCGCCGACATCATCCCGGTGACGATGATCGCCCGGATGATCGGCATCCCCGAGGAGATGGGGCCGCAGCTTCTCGACTGGTCGCATGCCTATATCCGCATGTATCTCTTCGGCCGCACCCGCGAAGACGAAGACGGCGCCGAGAAGGCCGCCAAGGAATTTTCCGATTACGTGAAGACGGTGATCGCCGAGCGCCGCGCCAATCCGCGCGACGATCTGCTCAGCCACATGATCCATACGGAGCACAAGGGTCAGTTCCTGACCGAGGACGAGCTGATCTCGACGACCATCGTGCTGCTCAATGCCGGTCACGAGGCGACCGTGCACCAGATCGGCAATTCGGTTCGCGTCATCCTCGATAACGGCTGCGATCCCGCCCTGCTCTTCAAGGACGAGCCAACGACGGAGCGGACCATCGAGGAGACGCTGCGCATCTGCGCACCCGTTCACATCTTCCAGCGCTGGGCGCTTGAGCCCGTCGAGATCGACGGCATCTCCTTCAAGCGTGGCGACAAGGTGAGCCTCATCCTGGCGGCCGCCAATCTCGACCCGGCCAAGTTCACCGATCCCCTCTCCTTCAAGCCGGATCGCAACGAAGCCCCCAACCTTTCCTTCGGCGCCGGAATCCATTTCTGCATCGGCGCACCGCTGGCGCGTCTCGAGCTCAACATCGTCCTGCCGATCCTCTTCAAGCGGCTGCCGGGGCTCAGGATGGCGAAGGTGCCGGAGGTCAAGGACGTCTATCACTTCCACGGGCTGGAGCGGCTCGATCTGGCTTGGTGAGCTCAGCGCTTATCCGCAATCTCGCCAAATCCGCCGATTTCGCGCAGGAGCTTGCGATAGATGGCACTCGGGTAGTCGGCGGCTGAGCGGACCGGCATGGCGAAGGCGCCTGGGCCGCCTATGACCTCGCGGTGGAAATAGGAGAACAGGGCTTCCGGCGAGAGCGGCGGCTCGTCATCGTCGTGCTCGCCGCGGGCGCTGATGACGAGGGCGTTGATGGTCATGCCGCCGGCGATCAGTTCTCTTCGCACCGGCTCGACATCGCGGCCGATGCTGTTGATGCCGTCGCTGGAGATGTTGACGACGAGGCGCTCGGGCGCGTAGCCGCTCTGGCGCAGGAGAGACGCCGAATAGGAGAGCGCCTCGCTGATCGAGGTGCCGCGGCGCAGTTTCGTCGGAGAATTCTCCGCAAGCCGCAGCGAGAACATCCAGCAATCGGCCTCGTCCTTCAGCAGCGTCCAGGGGATGACCATGCGCTGGCCGTGGTCGCCGCCCCATTCGAAATAGGCAACAGCGATACGGCCGTATTTCCCGCGGCCGATCGCGTCGATGATCTCGGGCTGGCGGAAGGCGGCGACGAAGCCCTCCTGCTGCATCGCCTTTTCGCGCGGATCCATCGACGTCGAGACGTCGGCGGCGATCACCAGCGCCAGATCGATCCTTTCGCTGGCAGCGGCGTCCGATGTCATGCAGATCGAAAGCAGAACTCCTGCGACGGCTCCATGCAGAAGCCATCGGCGCATCATTGTCCGAACCATGGTGCCCCCCGCGCGGCATGCCGCTAGCGATGCAGCCGTCTTATCGAAAGCACCATCGGCTGTACATTAGCACATTGGGATACACCTGTATGGATATAGCCGAGCAGTTGCGGCGTCAGCCGTAACGACCGGTGATATAGTCCTCGGTGCGCTTGTTCTGCGGTGCCTGGAATATCTGCGAGGTCGGGCCGTATTCGACGAGCTCGCCGAGATACATGAAGGCCGTGTTGTCGGAGATGCGGCTCGCCTGCTGCATGTTGTGCGTGACGATCACGATGGTGAAATCGGTCTTCAGCTGCGAGACGAGCTCTTCCACCTTGGCCGTCGAGATCGGGTCGAGCGCCGAGGTCGGTTCGTCGAGCAGCAGGACTTCGGGGCGAAGGGCTACGGCGCGGGCGATGCAGAGACGCTGCTGCTGGCCACCGGAAAGGCCGAGGCCGCTGCCCTTCAGCTTGTCCTTCACTTCGTCCCAGAGGGCCGCCTGGCGCAGTGCCTGCTCGACGCGGACGTCCATGTCGGCCTTGCCAAGGCGTTCGTGGTGGCGGATGCCGTAGGCGATGTTGTCGTAGATCGACATCGGGAACGGCACCGGCTTCTGGAACACCATGCCGACGCGGGCGCGCAGCTCGTTCATCGAGTAGCGCGGGTCGAGGATGTTCTGACCGTCGAGCTTCACCGTGCCGGTCGCCCGCATCTTCGGATAGAGCATGTAGATGCGGTTGAGGATGCGCAGCAGCGTGGACTTGCCGCAGCCGGAGGGGCCGATCAGCGCCGAGACCTGGCGTTCGGGAAAATTGAGGCTGACGCTACGGATGGCATGGGCGTCGCCGTAGTAGAAGTTGACGTCTTCAAGGGTGAGCTTGTCGTTAGCCATCGGCGTCGCGGTCCTGCGGGTGTCTAATGTGGAGGAAGATTGCAGCATCATTTGCCACCTTTGCGGTTCAGAACGGCGCGGGAGCCCACGCTGAGCAGCAGCACGATTGCGGTCATGACGAAGGCGCCGGCCCAGGCGAGCACATGCCATTCGTCATAGGGGCTCATCGCATATTGGAAGATGACGACCGGGATGTTGGCCATCGGCTCGGACATGTCCGTGCTCCAATACTGGTTGTTGAGCGCGGTGAAGAGCAGCGGTGCCGTCTCGCCGGAGATGCGGGCGACAGCGAGCAGGATGCCGGTCAGAATACCGGCGGACGCTGCGCGATAGAGCACGGCGACGGTGACCTTCCAGCGCGGAATGCCGAGCGAGAGTGCAGCCTCGCGCATGACGTCTGGCACCAGCCGCAGCATCTCGTCGGTGGTACGCACGACCACCGGCAGGAAGATGAAGGCGAGCGCGATGCCGCCGGCATAGCCGGAAAAGTGGCCGGTCTGGCGCACGACGAGCTCGTAGACGAACAGGCCGATGATGATCGACGGCGCCGACAGCAGGATGTCGTTCATGAAGCGGATGATATCGCCGATCTTCTTGCCGCGGCTGAATTCGGCGAGATATGTGCCGGCCAGCACGCCGACCGGCGTACCGATGATGACGGCGAGAACCACCATCATCAGGCTGCCCATGAAGGCATTGGCAAGACCGCCGTCTTCGCCCGGCGGCGGGGTCATTTCGGTGATGAGCTTCGGGCTCAGCGCCGAGAGGCCGTTGATCAGCGTCGTCCAGAGGATCCAGATCAGGAAGATGAGGCCGAGGCCGGTGGCGGCGACGCAAAGCGTCAGCGCGATTGCGCTCTTGATCTGGCGGCTGCGGTAGAGGGAGGAGGAAACGCTCATGTTACTCGCCTCTCTGCTTTGCCATGCGCAACAGCATCAGCTTTGCGGCCGCAAGGACGATGAAGGTGACGACAAAGAGGATGAAGCCGAGGGCGATCAGCGACGACAGATAGATGTCGGTATCGGCTTCGGTGAATTCGTTGGCGATGGCGGCGGCAATCGAGTTGCCGGGCTCCATCAGCGAGATCGCGATGTTGTGCGTGTTGCCGAGCACGAAAGTGACGGCCATGGTTTCGCCGAGCGCACGGCCGAGGCCAAGAAAGATGCCGCCGACGACGGCGGTGCGGGTGTGCGGGATGACGATATCGCGCACCACTTCCCAGCGGGTCGAACCCAGCGCATAGGCCGATTCCTTCAGCTGCGCGGGAACGACGAGGAAGACGTCGCGCATGACCGAAGAAATATAGGGAATGATCATGATCGCCAGCACGATACCCGACGTCAGCATGCCGATACCCATCGGAGCGCCGGAGAACAGCAGACCGATGCCGGGGATCGGCCCCAGCCAGTCGATCAGCGCCGGCTGAACGTAATCGGACATGAAGGGGGCGAAGGTGAAGAGGCCCCACATGCCGTAGATGATCGAGGGAATGCCGGCGAGCAGCTCGATGGCGCCGCCGATCGGTCCGCGCAGCCAGCGCGGCGCGACTTCCGTGACGAAGACGGCAATGCCGAGGCTGATGGGAACGCCGATCAGCATCGCCAGCGCAGAAGTGACCAGCGTGCCGTAGATCGGTACCAGACCGGCAAAATGCTGGGCGACGGGATCCCATTCGGTGCCGGTGATGAAACCGAAGCCGAAGGTGCGGAAGGCCAGAAGCCCGCCCCATGCCATGGAGATTGCAGCGGCCAGAAGCGCTGCGAGGACGAACAGGCCGCAGCCCATCACGATCCAGAAGAAAATGCGGTCGCCGGTGGCGCCATCGCGGCGCTTCACCTCCGGCCCAACGGCCGGCAGCGATGCCAGTGCTTCGCTCATATCTATACTCGACTTGCTTTTGAGGGGGCTTCAAAGCAATCGGGGCAGAGAGAAACGCTCCCTGCCCCGGCATTCACGGAGGACTTAGCCCTTGAAGGACGCCGTCCAGTAGTCTTCGATCTGCTTGACCAGGCTGGCCGGCAGCGGAACGTAGTCGAGGGAAGAGGCTTCCTTCTGACCGTTCTCAAGCGCCCACTTGAAGAAGGCGAAGGCGGCCTTGGAGCGCTCGGCGTCCTTCGGCTGCTTGTACATGATCGCCCAGGTGGTCGCGGTGATCGGCCAGGCCTTTTCGCCCGGAGCGTTGGTCATGATCAGGTAGAAGTCCTGAGCCTTGCCCCATTCGGCGCTGGCAGCGGCAGCCGAGAAGCTGTCTGCATTCGGCTTCGGATACTGGCCGGCAGCGTTCTCGACGAGAACGTAGGGCAGCTTGTTCTGCAGGGCGTAGGCGTATTCGACGTAACCGATCGAATCCTTGACGCGGGTGACGTAAGCAGCGACGCCTTCGTTGCCCTTGCCGCCGATACCGACCGGCCAGTTGACGGCGGTGCCTTCACCGACCTTGGACTTCCAGTCCGGATTGACCTTGGAGAAGAAGTTCGTCCAGTTGAACGAGGTGCCCGAGCCGTCCGAACGGTGAACGACGGCGATCTGGCTGTCGGGCAGCTTGAGGCCCGGGTTCAGGTCGGCGATGGCCTTGTCGTTCCACTTGGTGACGTTGCCGAGGTAGATGTCGGCGAGAACCTTGCCCGAGAGCTTGAGTTCGCCCGACTTGATGCCCTTGACGTTGATGACGGGAACGATGCCGCCGACGACGACCGGGAACTGGCCGAAGCCACCGGCCGAAAGGTCTTCAGGCTTCATCGGAGCGTCGGACGCGCCGAAATCGACCGTAGCAGCCTTGATCTGGGCGATACCGCCGCCCGAGCCGATCGACTGGTAGTTCAGCTTGTCGCCGGTCTGCTTGTTGTAGTCCGCAGACCACTTGGACAGGACCGGATAGACGAAGGTCGAACCAGCGCCGGTAATGTCGGCGGCGGAAGCGGAGACTGCGAAAGCCGCAGCCAGGCCGGCGCCGAGGCAGGCCGAAAGAAGTTTCTTGGTGAGCATTATGGTCTCTTCCCTGAATGGAACGAACAATCGACGAGACCGGCGCCATGGAGGGGGTATCCATTGGCAAGGGCGCTGAAATTTCCCGTCGCAAAGGCGGGCTAGGCGCTGCACATTACAGTTTGATGACAGTCCTGCGACAGTTCGGAGTCAGTGCCTCAAGGCGGAACATGCGTGCAGAAGTGTTCATTCACTAAATCAAGGATTTAACTTGTAAGGCTCTGGAAAGATTACAAAATGTTAATGTCGAGCTGCGTTGGTTTGACGCAGCTCGACACCCAGGCTTACCGATTAAGCGACGCCGTAGCGGCTTGCCGGCTTGTTATGAGAGAGGTTCGGACCGAGTGCGTGGCGCGCGGTCGTGAAGGCTTCGTAGTCGGCGGGATCCGGGAGCGACGGAATGGTAACGACTTCGCCCTGGTCGAAACCGGCGAGTGCGGCATCGACGAGATCAGTGACCTCCATGACCATCGACGGCGGCAGCTGATCGATGGAATTGCCGGCGCGCTCGAAGATTTCGGTGCGGGTGAGGCCCGGCAGAACTGCCTGAACCTTGACGCCCTTCGGACCCGCTTCGGCATGGATCGACTGCGTGAGGTTGAGCACGAATGCCTTGGTGGCATTGTAGGTACCGTGGAACCGCTCAGCGAGGAAGGCCACGACCGAGGCGATGTTGATGATGCTACCCTTGCCGCGCTTGGCAAAAGTCTGGGCGGCAGCGACGCCGAGGCGGTTGACGGCAACGACGTTCACTTCGATCATCGTCTCGAGATAATCGATATCATCTTCGAGCATCGTGGTTTTCGAGCCGATGCCGGCATTGTTGACGAGAAGCGTGATCGCCTCGTCCTCCCGCAGCCGCTTCTCAACCTTGCGCACTTCGTCGCGATTGGTCAGGTCGGCCTGAAACACCTCTGCCTTGATGCCATGAGCAGCCGAAAGCTTGTCCGCCAGAGCCTTCAAGCGGGCGGCGTCGCGGGCCACCAGCAGCAGATCGTAGCCACGTTTTGCAAGGCGATCGGCATAGGTGGCGCCGATGCCGGCGGAGGCGCCGGTGATGAGAGCAGCACCAAGAGACGAGTGTGACATCGCTAAATCCTTTTCGATGCGTTGGTAATTAGTGGTATATGCCACTATATTGAGATCGATTGGATTTTGCGCAAGAGCGCACGGCAGAAAAATAATCAAAGGCGATTGACGATCGCCCACGATGCGGGGAGATGGGATCAGGAGATCGACGATGGATGAGAAAGTACCGGTTTACGAAAGCTGGGCCGTTTGCAGCAACAGCGCGCTTCGCCGCGCAACGCGACAGCTCGGGCAGCTCTACGAGGATGTGTTTGCGCCGAGCGGGCTGAGAGGCACGCAATTCAGCCTGATGACGCAGATCCACATGAACGGCAGGCCCTCGCTGAAATTCCTGGCCGACGGGCTCGTCATGGACCTTTCGGCACTCGGCCACACGCTGAAACCGCTGATCCGGGATGGGCTGGTGAAGCTTGAGCCGGATGCGAAGGACAAGCGCGTCAAGCGCGCCATGCTGACGCCAGCCGGCATCGCCAAATGGGAGGAAGGCAACCGCCTCTGGGCCGAAGCTCGCGACCGCTTCGAAAACGCCTTCGGCGCTGAAGCCGCGGCAGAGCTGCGCAACACGCTGAACCGCATTTCCTCAGCGGAATTTGCGGAGAGTTTCAGACGTTGAGGCGGCTCGCCGCTACAGCCGGATCACGTAATCCTTGCGAGTCGTTTCAATGACTTCCCAGGTTCCCTTGAAGCCGGGTCTGAGGATCATCCGGTCGCCGGCTTTGAGGTGAACGGCGGCGCCGCCGTCTTCGGTAACGATCGAGTGGCCGGAGAGGACGTTGAAATATTCCCATTCGTCGTAGGAAATGCGCCACTTGCCGGGTGTCGCTTCCCAGATGCCAGCGTAGAGGCCGCCCTCGGCTTCCTCGAAATTCCAGGTGCGGAACTGGGGATCGCCGGAGAGGATGCGGTCCGCATCGGGAGCGCCGGCCTCCGGTTCGACGGCGTCGATATCGAAAACGAACTGGTTCGGCATAGGGCCTCCTAGCGGGCGGATGTGAGGAGCTTCATGCCGAAGCCCATGAAGATGACGCCGGCCATGGCATCGATGACCCGGCGGCCGCGGGCATAGGCACCGGCAACGGCCGGATTGCGCAGGATCGTCAGCACCAGCGTGTACCAGAGCGACGAGACTAGGACCATGGTGGCGACGGCAAGCGCGCCATGCATCCAGGAATGATCGGCCGGCAACGTCGCGGCGAAGAGACTGGCGACGAAGAAGGCGGATTTCGGATTGGCGAGATTGGTGGCAAGACCCGACCAGAAAGCCTGCTTCGGGCTGATTGCGGGGCGCAGCACGGGTTCGCCCGGCAGCGCAGCGTGGCGGTAGGTGCGCCAGAGCAGCTTGGCCCCGAGCCAGAGAAGATAGGCGCCACCGGCGATCTTCAGGAAGAGATAGGCGAAGGGGGCGGCCGCAAATAGCGCGCTGATCCCGAGCCAGCCCGCCAGTCCCCAACAGAAGGTGCCGAGAATGACGCCAGCGATCACCGCGACCGCAGCGCGGGCAGAGCCTTCGAGCGCCGTGCGCACCACGAGGAAGAAATTCGGGCCGGGCGTGATGGCGGCAACGGCCCAGATGGCGGCAACGGAGAGAAGAAACATGGGGCTGCGGACTCGCGAGAATGGATTTCGAGCGCGAGCTTAGAGGCTTTGCATCCGGCGGCCAAGGCCGTGGGCGGCGCTATTCCAGCCCGACGCGCTTTGCTCCATCTCGAAAGGGTGCCTGATCGGCCGGGGCCAGATGGAAGGCGATGAAGAAATCGTCCATGCGATAGCCTGGATATCGCAGGTTCAGCGCCGCGACATGCGCCCGCCCCTCATCGAGCCGACCGGCGATCGCAAGGCAGAGCGCCGCAATCGCCATGATATGGGCATGCGCATTCGGGCGGGCCGCCGCCCTCGCCGCCCAATCGGCTGCCTCGTCGAAACGGCCGAGGCGCACCAGCGCGATCGCCCGGCTGGCCAATATGCCGAAGAGCATCGGATCGAAGGGGCTGAGCGACTGCGACTGATCGGCTGCGGCCAGCGCCGACAGCGGATCGCCGGACTGGCATTGAACGAAGGCCAGCGAATAATGCGCGATCGCAAAGCTCGGGCTGAGATCGACGGCCTGCTGCAGCTCGGCGACCGACTGATCATGCTGCTTGCGCAGGAAATGTGCACGGCCGAGGGAGAGATGGGCAGCCGGATCGCGGTCATCGGCCATCAGCCCCTGATTGGCGGCGCTATACGCGAGCTCGGTTTCCGTGTCGCGATCCGCCCAATGCTGAAAGGCGCTCTGGAAATGCGTGAAGGACAGCCCGGCATAGGCGCGTGCGAAAGTCGGATCGAGGCTGATCGCCGTTTCGAAGAAATTCCGTGCCTGGTCGTTATCACCCTTGGTGAAGCGGAACATGTGCCAGAGGCCGCGGTGATGCGCTTCCCAGGCATCCAGCGAATTAGGCGGCTTCAGGATGGCGCGGTTGCGTTCCAGCGTCTCCACCTCGCGCTCGATCGAGGCGACGACGCGGGTGCCAATCTCTTCCAGCAAGGTCAGCGTTTCCGCCGCGTTCTGATCGAGGCTGTCGGCCCAGACGATGGTGTTAGTCCGCGCCTCGGTCAGCTCCAGCCGGACGATAAGGCGGGTTGCGATGCGCTCGAAGGTGCCGTTGACGACGTAATCGACATCGAGCGCGGCGGCGATCTCGCCGGGAGAGCGCGGCCGCTCCCTCAGCGCAAACATCGTGCCCTGGGCGATCACCCTCAGCGTGCGCAGCTTCGAGAGCCGGGTGATGATGTCATAGACCAGCGCATCCGCCGTGCCGCCGGGGATCGCCAGGGCCGACATGTCGTTGAAGGGCATGACGGCGATCGAGGCGCGGCGGGCGCCGCTCTTGGCCGGCTCCGGCGGTTGCGGTTCTGCCGCTGCGGCTGCTGAAGTTCTCGCATTTCGGGCGCCTTCCCAGGTCCGGCGCAGCGAACCGGCATCGAGCCCTTCTGCGGCGAAGGCTCTGGCCGCAGCCTTCATATGCTCCTCCGCCTCGCGGAGACGGCCCTCCGAGGCGAGTGTCGCCAGCAGCAGCTCATGCGGCTTCAGATCGAAAGGGGCGATCTCGATCCAGCGGTCGAGATAGGGCAGCCGTTCGCTGGCATCGAGCCGATCGGCGATGGCTGCGAGGATTTCCGCCTGGATTTCACGGAAGCGGCGGCGTTGGGAAACCAGCCATGTCTCGAAGGCCGGATGGCGCTCGATGACGAGGCCATCGAGGAGCTCGCCGGATGACCGGTCCGCAAGCTCACGCAGCCGCTCCCGCGGCAGGCCGCCCAATCCCTCGCGGTAGGCGGCAGCGGCCTCGACGGCATCGATCGCACAACCGGCAAGATCGAGTGCGACGGTATCGCCATGGGCGATGATGCGCTCGCCGATCAGCGAACGGATCCGGCTGAGGCACCAGCGCAATTCGCCGCGCGGATCGTCGGCCACGTCCCAGAAGAGATCGCAGAGCTGCGCCCTGCCCTGCGGATAGGGAGCAAGGATCAGATAGGCGAGCAGCGCCCGCACCTTGCGTGATCCCGGCAGCTTCAGTTCCGCTCCCTCACGGCGGATGGCCATCGGCCCGAGGAGGCAGATTTCGAGCGGCGGCCGCTGCTGGTCCGCCGTTTCCACGGTCGTTCCCACGCCTGATGACACGGCGCCCCCCATGGCCTGCGCCTATACCAGAGCCGTTCGAAGCGGCAGCACCTGTTCACCGGGCGGCCGCTCTTTCACGCTCAACCAATGTGACCCAGGGAGGTCCAAATGTCCACTTCCGCGGCCCTTGCCGGCATGCCCGCTCAACCTGTAACCGATCTCGCAGCCCTCAAGGCCCGCCAGCAGGGCGCTTGGTCATCGGGCGATTACGCCGTCGTCGGAACGACGCTGCAGATCGTCGGCGAAAGCCTCTGCGAAGCGCTCGATCTGCGTGCCGGTTCGAAGGTTCTCGATGTTGCGGCCGGCAATGGCAACGGCGCGCTCGCCGCCGCCCGCCGCTGGTGCGAGGTGACTGCCACCGATTACGTCCCTGCCCTTCTCGACAAGGCGATGGAGCGGGCGAATGCCGACCGGCTGGCAATGGAATTCATGGAGGCCGATGCCGAGAATCTGCCGTTCAAGGATCAGAGCTTCGACTATGTCATGTCGATCTTCGGCGTGATGTTCACGCCCGACCAGGAGCGCGCCGCCGCCGAACTCATGCGCGTCTGCAAGCGTGGCGGTTCGATCGGCTTGTCGAACTGGACGCCGGATGGCTTCATCGGCCAGCTGTTCAAGACGATTGGCAAGCATGTGCCGCCACCGGCCGGCGCCCGCTCGCCGGCCCTCTGGGGCACGCGCGCCAGGCTCGAGGAGCTGTTTCCGGCCCATGTCGCGTCGATTGCCGCGACGCCGCGCCAGTTCGTGTTTCGCTACAAGTCGCCGGCGCATTGGCTGGAGGTGTTCCGGACCTTCTACGGTCCGGTGCTCAAAGCCTTCGGCGCGCTGGACACGGCTGGCCAGATGGCACTTGCCGGCGAGCTGACCGACCTGATGACCCGTTTCAACCGGGCCGAGGACGGAACGATCGTGGTGCCGAGCGACTATCTCGAAGTGGTCATCACACGGCACTAGAGGGGGCGCAGACATGCAGCGGGCGGAAGCGTCCGCTGCATGTCGCGAGACAATTTTCACGAGGCATATCATGTCCGAGACGAACGAATTCATCTCCGAGGTGACGAAGGCCGCCCATCAGCTCCAGACGCTTGGACAGGATGAGGCCCACCATCTGATCCTCCGGTCGGTCACCGAGATACGCACGATGCGCGCGCTGGTCGGCATTCCGGCCAACAGCAATCACGACGCCGTCTTCGATCTCCTGAAGATCGCCACATCGGCCACAAGGCAGACGCCCGGAGATCTCGCACGGGCGCTGCTGATGGCGGCCGACATGATGCGCACGCTCGACATGGTGATCGACAGCCGCGCCGCAATCTGCCTGACCGGCATCTGCCAGTCGAAATAGCGGCACGGGTGTTCGCTCGGATGCGGCTCATCACATACGATTGACGGGCCGGCCGTCATGACGACGCGACGATGCCGCGCAAGAGCAGGTCGATGCCATCCAGATAGTCCTTTCGGTCGTCGTGGGCGGGCAGCTGCGCCGCCACGCTGCGCGTAAACGGATAGCTCTCGGGATCGAGTGCCGACCAGGCTGCCGCGACCTCCCCGAGAAAACTTGCTCGCTCCAGCCCTTGGACAGCTGCAAGCTTGGCGTTTGCCGCGTTTTGGCCCGCCACGCCCAGAATGTAATTGAGCAAGGCAGAAACGGCAGACCATTCGTGTTCGGCAGAAACGCCGAGGGAGCGGACCTGCTGACCGATGCGCTCGAAAATGCGCACCATCGGCAACTGCCCGGGCGCCGACATCAACGCCGCGCCGACCCATGGATGGGCGTCGATGGCATCGAATAGATCCAGCGCCAGGGCGCGGATCGTTTCCTCCGGCGATGCTCCCGCCGGCTTTGCTTCCATTGTCCGGGCGATGATCTCGTCACAGGCTGCCGTGACAAGATCGCTTTTATCAGCGACGTGCCAATAGATGGCACCCGGCCCCGTCGCGAGCAGCTTCGACAAGGCCTGGAAGGTCAGGCCGCCTTCTCCGCCTTCATCCAACAGCCGGATAGAGGCGTCGATAATCTGTTCTCTGGTGAGGGACCGCTGCCGCCTCGATCGTGTGTCGTTCCGTTGTTTCATGGAACATCCTTGACATGAATGGAACGGCATTCCAACCATGGAATGACATTCCATTAAAATTGCGAGGCAGTTTGTCATGCAGAAATCAGTAACGATCATCGGCGCCGGTCTTGGAGGGCTCATGCTCGCCAGGGTCCTCCGCGTCCACGGCATCACATCGACCATCTACGAAGCAGAGGCGTCTCCAACCGCACGCGGCCAAGGTGGCATGCTGGATATCCACGAGGAGAACGGACAGCGGGCACTCAAGGACGCCGGGTTGTTCGACGAGTTCACCAAGCTCGTCCACCCTGGCGGCCAGCAGAGCCGGGTCCTCGACATGCACGGCAAGGTCCTGTTCGATCATCCGGACGATGGCACCGGCGGCCGGCCGGAAGTTCCGAGAGGCGAGCTTCGCCGTATTCTGATCGAGTCACTTCCTGACGGTGCGATCCGCTGGGATCACAAGGTGACGTCGATCAGCGCGCTGGGCAGCGGGCAACAGCTGGTGAAGTTCGCGAACAGTACGACAGCGGCCGCCGATCTTCTCGTGGGCGCAGATGGGGCGTGGTCGAAGGTGCGCCCGCTCATTTCAAGCGCCAAGCCGGCTTACTCCGGTATTTCGTTCATCGAGACCTATCTTCACGATGCCGACGCCAATCACAAGCCGACCGCAGATGCCGTCGGCGGCGGTTCGCTGTTCGCCGTCGCTCCAGGTAAGGGCATCCAGGCTCACCGCGAACCGGGCCAGGTATTGCATGCCTACATCGCCCTGAAGCGCCTGGAAGAATGGTTCGAACGCATTGACTTCTCCGATCGTGCGGCCGCATGCGCCGCTATCGCCGGAGAGTTCGAAGGTTGGGCTCCCGAACTCACTGCGCTGATCACGCGTGCCGACACGGTGCCGGTTCTGCGCATGCTGCACACTCTGCCCGCCGACCATCGTTGGGATCGCGTTCCCGGCGTGACGCTTGTCGGCGACGCGGCGCATCTGATGATCCCCTCAGGCGAAGGGGCCAATCTGGCAATGTACGATGGCGCGGAACTCGGAAAGGCGATCGCCGCCCATGAGGACGATATCGAAACAGCGCTTTCTGTATATGAACGGGAACTCTTCGCTCGCAGCGCGGCTGCGGCAGTGGATGCCACCGGCATGATGGGCGTGCTGTTTGGAGCAGACGCGCCCCAAAGCCTGCTCGACTTCTTTAAGGCGAATGTCCCGAGTTGAATGTCGGCCTGCGGCCCGGCCGCCGAAAACGCCCTGTTTTCAGGGGTTCTCGGCGGCCGGATCATTAAAACCTGCTGACGTCGATGTCAGAGGTATGTGACGAACTGCATCAGATCTTCGCCAGCGACTGCTCGAGGTCGGCGATGATGTCCTTGACGTCTTCGATGCCGATCGACAGGCGCACGACGTCGGGGCCGGCGCCGGCGGCGATGCGCTGCTCGTCGGTCAGCTGGCGGTGCGTCGTCGAGGCCGGGTGGATGACCAGCGAGCGGGTGTCGCCGATATTGGCGAGGTGCGAGAAGAGCTCGAGGCCTTCGACGAAGGTCTTGCCTGCCTCGTAGCCGCCCTTGACGCCGAAGGTGAAGACCGAGCCGGCGCCCTTCGGCGAATAGCGCTGCTGCAGCGCATGGTTCGGATCGTCTTCCAGGCCGGCATAGTTGACCCAGGCGACCTTGCTGTGCGCCTTCAGCCATTTGGCGACGGCAAGGGAGTTCTCGCTGTGGCGCTGCATGCGCAGCGGCAGCGTCTCGATGCCGGTCAGGATCAGGAAGGCGTTGAAGGGCGAGATTGCCGGGCCGAGGTCGCGCAGGCCGAGAACGCGGCAGGCGATCGCAAAGGCGAAGTTGCCGAAAGTCGAGTGCAGCACCACGCCGTTATATTCCGGGCGCGGGCTCGACAGCATCGGGTAATTGCCGGATTTCGACCAGTCGAAGGTGCCGCCATCGACGATGATGCCGCCCATCGAATTGCCGTGGCCGCCGAGGAACTTGGTCAGCGAATGGATGACGATATCGGCACCATGCTCGATCGGGCGGATGAGATAGGGCGATGCCATCGTGTTATCGACGATCAGCGGCAAGCCGTGCTTGTGGGCGACCTCGGCGATCGCTGCGATATCGACGAAGGTGCCGCCCGGATTGGCGAGGCTTTCGATAAAGATCGCCCGGGTTTTGCCGTCGATCTGGCTCTCGAAGCTCTTGGGATCGGCGACATCGCCCCAACGCACCTGCCAGCCAAAATTATCGAAGGCGTGGCCGAACTGGTTGATCGAGCCGCCATAGAGGCGCTTGGCGGCGACGAAATTGTCGCCCGGGCGCATGATGGTGTGGAAGACGATCATCTGCGCGGCGTGGCCGGAGGCGACGGCGAGGGCGGCCGTGCCGCCTTCGAGCGCGGCAACGCGCTCTTCGAGCACGGCCTGCGTCGGGTTCATGATGCGGGTGTAGATATTGCCGAAGGCCTGCAGGCCGAAAAGCGAGGCGGCGTGGTCCGCGTCGTTGAAGACGTAAGCCGTCGTCTGGTAGATCGGCGTCGCGCGGGCGCCGGTCGCCGGATCGGGCTGCGCACCCGCGTGAACTGCCAGTGTATTGAAGCCAGGATTATTGCTTGCCATGAGGCCCTCCCATCGTTGTCGATGGCCGCAGCATAACCAAGGCGCAGCAAATGTTAATCGCCTGCCGTTTCAACCAACGGAAGAAACGTGGAAAATCCGTTCGCTATCCCGCAAGCCGCGGAATTTCGATTGCCGGGCAGCGGTCCATGACCACCTTGATGCCGCCGGCTTCGGCGCGCCGGGCCGCATCGTCATCACGCACGCCAAGTTGCGCCCAGATGACCCGCGGACGAACGGCGAGCGCCAGCGTCTCGGTCACCACTTCCTGCAGATATTCCGAAGCGCGGAACACATCGATCATATCGACCGGCACCGGTATATCCTCCAGCTTGCCGTAGACCAGCTGGCCGTGGATCTGCTTGCCCGCCTGGCCGGGATTGACCGGGATCACCTGATAGCCGCGCGAGAGCAGATATCCCATCACGCCGTTGCTTGGCCGCGCCGGGTTTGGCGAGGCGCCGGTGAGAGCGATCGTCCGCACCGAATTCAGAATGTCGGCAATATAGCTGTCGCTGTAGTGATCGTGATCCATTGGCCCGTCCCCCGTCGGCATTTTTCCACCCAGTTGAAACCTGCAGTTATTTGGAGCGTATATATAGCCATAGGGTTCCCAAGGAGGAATGGCCCATGAAAAAACTTGCGCTCACGCTCGCCATCGTTCTGGTGGCATCTCCGTCTTTCGCGATCTCCCGTCTCAACCCGCTGGCGATGAGCTGCGCCAGTGCCCGGGCGGCGGTGCATAACCAGGGCGCAGTGATCTTTCGCTGGACCTCGCCGCGCGGCCTGCCGCTCTACGACCGCTTCGTACGCAACAGCCGCTATTGTGACGCCAACCAATATGCCGAGTGGAAAAACATACCGACTCGCGACGATCGCTCCTGCCCGGTACTCAATTGCCAGAACATAGACAATCTGGACGGGAATTTCCTGATTCCAGACAATTCATTGTGACGTATCGTGGCGTGTGAGAAACCGCTCTCACCCGGGAATGCCGGGCGCTGCATTTCGCGCATTTGCGAGGCGATTGCGATGAAATGCAGCCTATGGGAGCACAATTTTCACGATGCCAGAGTAATAGAATAATCTCTATATTTCAGCAGGATAACCAGTTGGTGAATAGATCCGGGCACAGATGTTCCACTTCCGTTTCATCTTTAAGCCAGCTTCGTTCACGCATATATTAGAAACACCTCACAGTTGAGTTCGGCGAATCGGAATAAACGCATGAGGAGTGCTCGCAAAACGGGTCCATGCAAAGTACCGTCTTTCGATTTTGCGAGGCCCGAACAACCGATAAACGTGCCGTCAGGTTGCAAAATATGACAGGCGCATTGCTTTTTGCCCGGCCGGGGCTCATACCGCTGCAGCAGTCTCGCCCCACCGTTTCCGGTCTCGATCGTGCCCCTCGACGTCATTCTTCTGGTTCTCTTCGGCGCTCTTCTCCACGCGACATGGAACGCCATCATCAAGGCCGGCGTCGACAAGTCGCTGGATGCGGCGCTGGTATCGGCGGGCGGCGCGGTCTCGGCCCTTCCCTTCCTCGCCTTCCTGCCGCTGCCCAATGCGGCGGCATGGCCGTTCATCGGCTGCTCGGCGATCCTGCAATTTGCCTATTTCCAGCTGGTGGCCGGCGCCTACAGGGCGGGTGATATCGGGCTGGTCTATCCCTTGATGCGCGGCTGCGCGCCGCTTCTGATTGCCGCGACCAGCAGCTTCGTGCTTGGCGAAACGCTGACCGGTGGCGCCTTGATCGGCACGATGACGATCTGCGCCGGCATTCTGACACTCGCCTTCGAGGCCCGGCACGGCAGCCGCCACGCGATCATGCTGGCGCTGATCAATGCCTGCGTCATTGCCACCTATACCTATGTCGACGGCATCGGCGCCCGGCTTTCCGGCAATGCGATTTCCTATACGCTGTGGATGTCGCTGCTGCCGCCGGTGCTGCTGTTTGCCTGGGCGATCTCGCGCCGCGGCGCCCGCGTCGTCGCCATCCATGTCCGGGTGCACTGGTGGCGCGGGCTGATCGGCGGCGCAGGCTCGATCGCTTCCTACGGTTTCGCACTCTGGGCGATGACCAAGGCGCCGGTCGCAACCGTCGCGGCGCTGCGCGAAACCTCGATCCTCTTCGCGCTGATCATCTCGGTGCTGGTGCTGAAAGAACGCGCCAGCCCCTGGCGCTACCTCGCCGGCGTCATCATCGCCGCCGGCGGGTTGATCCTGAAGCTTGGCTGATCACTCCTCCGGCCAGACCGGCATGCGCTTGCCGAGGAATGCGCCGATCCCCTCTTCGGCATCAGCCGTCAGCATGCTGTCGACCATGGTTTCGGCGGCGAAGGTGTAGGCTTCCTCGATCGGCATTTCGAGCTGGCGATAGAAGGCTTCCTTGCCGATGCGGATCGCTTCCGGCGATTTCGAGGCGATGACGGAGGCGTATTTGGTGACCACCTGCGTCAGATACTGCTTCGGCACGATGCGGTTGACGAGGCCGAAATCCTTGGCGGTCGAGGCGTCGATGGTTTCGCCGGTCAACAGCATTTCCATCGCCTGCTTGCGATGCGCGGCGCGCGATACGGCGACCATCGGCGTCGAGCAGAACAGCCCGATATTGACGCCCGGCGTG
Source organism: Rhizobium sp. OAE497 (assembly GCF_040546565.1). Taxonomy (NCBI): domain Bacteria; kingdom Pseudomonadati; phylum Pseudomonadota; class Alphaproteobacteria; order Hyphomicrobiales; family Rhizobiaceae; genus Rhizobium; species Rhizobium sp. OAE497. Next base: position 1,365,989 of record NZ_JBEPOA010000001.1, on the reverse strand, counting down.
CAGAAGGTCGCGGTGTCGGTGCAGATCGCCAGATCGCAGGAAGCGACCAGCTGGCAGCCTGCGGCCGTCGCCAGGCCATCGATCTCGGCGATGACGGGCTTCGGCAGACGAGCGATCTCCAGCATCAGGTCGGCCGCCAGCGCAAAGCTCTCTTCGAAAAAGGCCACGCCATCGTCGGCATCGGCGCGGTGCGCGGTCAGCTCCTTCAAGTCATGCCCGGCAGAGAAGACGTTGCCGGTCGAGGCGATAATGACGACGCGGACGGTAGAGTCTTCGCCAGCGGCCTGGAGTTCGCCCATCAGCGTTTCCATGACGGCGATCGACAGCGCGTTGGCTGGCGGATTGTTCAAGGTCAGCCTGAGAACGCCGTCATTCAGCTGGCGCAGCACCAGCGCGCCCTCGCCCGCCTTGTCTGGATCTTTCCGGAAGGAAACGACTTCGGCCATTGGTCTAACTCCCTGCATGTGTCTTTCGTGCTAGATGTTCTGCCACAGCCAGCCGGCAATTTCGAGGAGAAGCGATGCAACCGGTCATGACGATCGACGAGGTCCACCGTTTTCTGGAGACGGACTTTCCGCAGATCCACACCGACGGACGCGTGCTGGAGGTGATCGATATCGCGCCCGGCAAGGCCTCGATGCGGCTCGATCCCTCAGAACGGCATCTGCGGCCGGGCGGCACGGTTTCCGGCCCGGCGCTTTTCACGCTGGCGGATGTCACCGCCTATGTCGCCGTGCTCGCGCATATCGGCCCGGTGGCGCTTGCAGTGACCACAAATCTCAACATCAATTTCCTCCGATTGCCGAAGCCGGAGCCGACCTTCTGCACCTGCCGGATTCTCAAGCTCGGCAAGCGTCTGGCGGTGATCGACGCCTCGATCTTTCAGCGCGATGAGAGCGAATTGATCGCGCAGGCCACCGCCACCTACTCGATTCCGCCGCGATAAATGTGAGGTATCACAATACCATATACTTATCGCATTGATTTTGCTTATCTATTTTTTCGAGCGCCCGGTTTCGCGATATTGACCGCAGAAGGCATTGCCTCTATACACACCGCCAGAAACGCAGCCTTTCCGGGCTGCTTTCTTTTTGGTGCGTCCCAGGACCACTAAACCAAGCAACAAGAAACGCCCTTCGCCTTCGGGCACAAGGGATCCAAAAGAGAGTAACTACTATGGCAACTTTCTCCCAGAAGCCTGCAGAGGTGGAGAAGAAGTGGGTCATCATCGACGCCGAAGGGCTCGTCGTTGGCCGTCTCGCTTCCATCATCGCTATGCGCCTGCGCGGCAAGCACAAGGCAACCTTCACGCCCCACGTTGACGACGGCGACAACGTCATCGTCATCAATGCCGACAAGGTCGTATTCACCGGCAAGAAGTATTCCGACAAGGTTTACTACTGGCACACGGGTTACGCCGGCGGCATCAAGGAGCGTACCGCTCGCCAGATCATCGAAGGCCGCTTCCCGGAGCGCGTTCTCGAGAAGGCCGTTGAGCGCATGGTTCCGCGTGGCCCGCTCGGCCGTCGCCAGATGAAGAACCTCCGCGTTTACGCTGGTTCCAACCATCCCCATGAAGCACAGCAGCCGACCGTCCTCGACGTCTCCAAGCTGAACAAGAAGAACGTAAGGAGCGCCTAAGAATGGCTGACCTCTCCTCCCTGAAGGATCTCGGCACGTCCGCTGAAGCAGCTGCTCCGGTTCACGTCCGCAAGGTCGACTCGCTTGGCCGTTCCTACGCGACCGGCAAGCGCAAGGACGCCGTAGCCCGTGTTTGGGTCAAGGCCGGCTCCGGCAAGATCATCGTCAACGGCAAGGACTTCACGGCATACTTCGCCCGTCCGGTTCTGCAGATGATCCTGCGTCAGCCGATCGTCGCTGCTGCCCGTGATGGCCAGTTCGACATCATCGCAACGGTTGCAGGCGGCGGTCTTTCCGGCCAGGCCGGCGCCGTTCGTCACGGTCTGTCCAAGGCTCTCACCTACTTCGAACCGGGCCTGCGCTCGGTCCTGAAGAAGGGTGGCTTCCTGACCCGCGACAGCCGCGTCGTCGAGCGTAAGAAGTACGGTAAGGCCAAGGCCCGCCGTTCGTTCCAGTTCTCGAAGCGCTAATCGCTTTCTGGATATGCTTTTGGAAAGGCCGGGTGCAAACCCGGCCTTTTCTTATTGGCGGGACGCGTGCTTTGACATCCCGAATTTGTGAACTATAATTCACAGATGATCGAAGTTCGCCAGACTGCCTTGTTCGGGAAATGGCTCGGCGAGCTTCGTGACGCGCATGCCCGCATCCGCATCGTCACACGCATCCGTCGCCTGGAACTCGGCAATCCCGGTGATGTCAAACCGGTCGGCGGTGGCGTCAGCGAGATACGCATCGACTACGGACCTGGATACCGCGTCTATTTCACGCGTGTTGGCGACGCGATCGTCATTCTCTTGTGCGGCGGGGACAAATCCTCGCAAAGCCGAGACATTGCCCAGGCCAAGCAATTGGCGAAGGAGATCTAAGATGCCTCTCGAAACCACGCGCTTCGACGTTCAGGATCACCTGAAGACGGAGGATGAGCGCATGCTCTATCTCGAAGCGGCGTTCGAAGACGGCGATCCGGCCCTCATTGCCCGCGCCCTCGGAGACGTCGCTCGCGCCGCAGGCATGAGCGCGGTCGCCAAGGAGGCGGGCGTCACCCGCGAGGCGCTCTACAAATCGCTGAGCGAAACCGGAGATCCCCGGCTTTCGACATTCTTCGGCGTGCTCAAGGCCCTTGGCCTGAAAGTCTCGATCTCGCCTGCTGATGCGGATGCCGCCTGACGCCTATTCCTCTTTGTGGAAGAAAGTCTCTAGCCGGTAGCCATCGGGGTCGATGATGAAGGCGGCGTAGTAGAACTGGCCGTAATCCGGGCGGATGCCGGGAGGACCGTTGTCTTCGCCGCCATTGGCAATGCCGGCGGCGTGGAAGGCGTTGACGGATTCTTCGCTCGGCGCGGTGAAGCAGAAGTGCAGACCAGATCGGCGGTCGGCCGGGACCGGGCGCTCGACCTGGCTCACCCAGAAGGCCGGGCCATCGGCACCGTAGCCGACTGTTCCGTCGAAATTCGACAGTCGCTCATAGCCGAGCGGCGCAAGCAGCGCATCATAGAAGCGGCGCGAGCGCTCCAGATCCTTCACCCCAATCGATACGTGATCGAACATGCCCATGGGCGCCTCCTTGTCCGTTTCCGCAAACTTCATGGAAGCGATTGCCGAAGTCAACGCGGCATTCGGCAGCCCTGGCTTGCCCGATAAGGGACCGGCTGTTAAACCGGGATGAGGTTTTCAACCGGACAAGACAGGACCTGACATGGGAGCCACCCCGTCCGCAGACAGATAGGCCGCAGCGACCCTTGATGTTGTTGCGGCGTCTGTCCCGTCAATCCAGACCGATGAGAAGGCAGATCGCCGTCGAATGAACGTTCGAACGGATGAAGATACATGCCTTTTCGAAACAGAGACTGGACATACCCTCTCCCCGTGGCGCTGCTTCTGCTTGCGCCCTTCGATATCCTGGCTTCGCTTGCCATGGATATCTATCTGCCCGTCGTGCCGGAGATGCCGGCAGCGCTCGGCACATCGGCCACCGTCATCCAGCTGACGCTCAGCCTCTACATGCTGATGCTCGGCGCCGGACAGCTGCTGTTCGGCCCGCTCTCGGACCGTATCGGCAGACGGCCCGTGCTGCTCGGCGGCGCGCTGCTCTTTGCCGGTTCGTCGCTGATACTGGCCGCCACCTCCTCCGCGCCGCTCTTCGTCGTCTTCAGGCTGCTGCAGGCGGCGGGAGCATCGGCGGCGCTGGTCGCGACATTCGCCACTGTGCGGGACGTCTATGCGGCGCGGCCTGAAGGCGCCGTCATTTTATAGCCTGCTCGGCGCCATCCTCTCCTTCGTCCCGGCTCTCGGGCCGATTGCCGGTGCGCTGATCGCCGGTCATTTCGGATGGCGGGCGATCTTCATCCTGCTTGGCGCGCTGATGCTGACGGCGATGATCGCGGCCCTCGCACGATGGCACGAGACCCGGCCGGAGACGGCGGCTGGCGCGGCAATCGGCATCGGTACGATCCTCAGAAGCGGTGCCTTCTGGACCTATACGATCGGCTTCAGCGCGGCGATGGGGTCGTTCTTCGTGTTCTTCTCCACCGCGCCCCGCGTGCTGATCGAAAGGGCCGGTTTCTCGCAGATGGCTTTCAGCCTCTCGTTTGCGACATCGGCGATGGTGATGATCGTTGCCGCCCGTTTTGCCGGGCGCTTCGTCAGGCGTTGGGGAACGGCGGGCAACCTGGCGCGGGGCATGGGGCTGCTCATTCTCGGCGCGGCGCTGCTCGGCTTCGGCGAACTCTTTCTCGCGCCGTCCTTCGTCAGCTTCATCCTGCCGATGTGGATCATCTCGCTCGGCATCGTCCTGACGACGGCGGTGACGGCGAATGGGGCGCTGGCCGATTTCGGCGACAGGGCGGGCACGGCGGTGGCGCTCTATTTCTGCATTCAGAGCCTGATCGTTGCCTGCGCCGGGACGGGATTCGTGCTCGTTCTCGGCGGCGATACGGCCTGGCCGCTTGCGGGCTTCTGCACCGTCTCGGCTGCGGTCACTCTCCTCGCACTCCGGCGCCTCACATAACAGACGATGCGATGGCGGCGGTCCACCTGCCGCCATCGCTTGCAATCAGCAGCATCCTCGCCTAGGCCTGTCTTCCGAAGAGGAATTGCCATGTCCAGCCAGCCCTCACCCTTCGCCGAAACGCCAGAGCCGCCCTACTACGTCGTGACCTTTTCGTCGACGCGAACCGAGGGCGATCATGGTTACGGCGCCATGGCCGACCGGATGGCCGAGCTGGCGTTGCAGCAGCCGGGTTGTCTTGGCGCCGAGAGCGCCCGCGACGCCGACGGCTTCGGCATCACCAATTCCTATTGGGCCGATGAGGAGAGCCTGAAGGCCTGGAAGCAGGTCGCGAGCCATCTTGCCGCCCAGCGCATCGGCCGCGACCGCTGGTACAAGCAATACAAGGTTCGCATTGCGCGCGTGGAACGGGCCTATGAATTCACCGCCTCTGATGACGGCGAGTAAGCCTGAGATCGGCGGACAGCCGTCGCCCGGAGCCTTCGCTTGCAATCGGCGGCGTCCTCGCCTAGGCCTTTCTTCCGAAGAGGAATTGCCATGTCCAGCCAGCCCTCACCCTTCGCAGAGACTCCGGAACCGCCTTATTACGTGGTGACCTTTTCGTCCCAGCGCACGGGCGAGGAAAGCGGCTATCTGGAAATGGGCGGCGCGATGGTGGAACTCGCGCAGCAGCAGCCCGGCTATCTCGGTTTCGAAAGCGCGCGGACCGCCAGCGGCTTCGGCATCATCAATTCCTACTGGAAGGACGAGGCGAGCATTCTCGCTTGGAAAGCGGTCGTCGACCATGTCGAGGCGCAGCGCCGCGGCCGGTCAGACTGGTATTCACGCTATGAAATTCGCGTCGCGCTGGTGCAGCGCGCCTATGGCTTCGACAAGAATGCCGCGACAACGGGAGACGAACTTGGCCAATAAGACCATCGACCACGCCTTCACGGCCACGAGCCTGACCTCTGCCGCCAGCGACCCGACATTTGCGGGCGCGCTCTCCTTCATGCGCCGCCGCTTCACCAAGGATCTGAAGGGCGTCGATGTTGCCGTATGGGGCGTGCCCTTCGATGCCGCGGTCTCCAATCGGCCGGGCACGCGGTTCGGGCCGCAGGCGATCCGCCGGGCATCGGCGATCTTCGACAACGATCCGCAATATCCGTTCAACCGCGATCTCTTCGCCGATATGGCGGTCATCGATTATGGCGACTGCCTGCTCGACTACGGCGATCACCAGGAGACCCCTGCAGCGATCGAGCGGCAGGCGACCACAATCCTCGACAGCGGCGCCTTCATGCTGACGCTCGGCGGCGATCACTACGTCACCTGGCCGATCCTCAAGGCGCATGCCGCCAAGCACGGCCCGCTGGCGCTGGTGCAGTTCGACGCGCATCAGGATACCTGGCTTGACGACGCCGGGCGCATCGATCACGGTTCCTTCGTTGCCCGCGCGGCGCGCGACGGCATCATCGACCCGGATCGCTCGATCCAGATCGGTATCCGCACGCATGCGCCTGACGATTGCGGCATCCAGATCCTCTATGGCCATCAGGTCGAGGAGATGAGTGCGGGCGAGATAGCCTCGACGATCATCTCGCATACGAAGGGGGCGCCCGCCTACCTGACCTTCGATATCGACTGCCTTGATCCGGCCTTCGCGCCGGGCACCGGCACGCCGGTTGCCGGCGGCCCTTCGAGCGCCAAGATCCTGTCGGTGCTGCAGCGGCTGCATCAGCTCGATATCAAGGGCGCCGACGTCGTCGAGGTCTCGCCGCCCTATGATCACGCCGACGTCACCGCCATTGCGGGGGCGACGGTCGCAATGTATATGCTGGGCCTTCACGCCGAAAGGCGCGCGGCCGCCAAATGACGGCTGTTATCAAACTGATTCAACTTCATGGCAAACTGATTCCGAAAGAACCCGGAACCTATTGAAAGCGCAGGATTATCATGGCAGCGAAGATATTCATCGATGGCGAAGCTGGTACGACGGGTCTGCAGATCCGTGAGCGCCTGGCTGGCCGCCGCGATATCGAGCTGCTGTCGATCCCGACCGAAAGCCGCAAGGACAAGGCGGTTCGCGCCGAACTTCTGAACAAAGCGGACGTCGCGATCCTCTGCCTGCCTGACGATGCGGCCAAGGAAAGCGTCAGCCTGATCGAGAACGACACGACCAAGGTCATCGACGCCTCGACGGCGCATCGCGTCGCCGAAGGCTGGGCCTATGGCTTTGCCGAACTCAGCAAGGATCAGGCCGGCGTCATCGCCTCGGCCAAGCGCGTCGCCAATCCGGGCTGCTGGCCGCAGGGCCCGATCGCGACGCTGCGCCCGCTGATCGAAGGCGGCCTGCTGCCTGCCGATTTCCCGGTCACCGTCAACGGCATCTCGGGCTATAGCGGCGGCGGTCGGACGATGATCGAGGATTATGTCGCCAAGGGCGAGGATGCGCCGGAATACATGCCCTACGGCCTTGGCTTCAAGCACAAGCACCTGCCGGAGCTGCAGCGCTATGCCAAGCTCGGCCGCGTGCCGTTCTTCCAGCCCGTCGTCGGCAATTTCGCGCAGGGCATGGTCGTCACCGTGCCGCTGCAGCTGTCGCACCTGCCGAAGGTGCCGACCGGTGCTGAAATCCATGCCGCGATCGCCGACTATTTCGCCGGCATCAAGGGCGTCGTCGAAGTCGCGCCGTTTGAGAGCACCGAGCGCACGCCCGATCTCAACCCCGAGATCTACAACGACACCAACCGCATGCGCGTGCACGTCTTCGCCAACGACGCGAACGCGCAGGCCCTGCTGGTCGCCGTCTACGACAATCTCGGCAAGGGTGCCTCGGGTGCCGCCGTCCAGAACATGGACTTGATGATCGGTGCCTAAGCGTCACGCCTGATTTCCGGTGGCTGCATCCATGCGGCCGCCGGCAGCCCACTTCCGCAGGCAATCATGTCCGCCTCCCTCTCCTTCGACAGTTTCTCGTCCTGGCTGGTGTCAGCGCTTCCCGATCACGGCGTCTACGCATTGATCTTCTTTGCGCTGATCGCCGGGCTCGCTCGTGGCTTCTCGGGCTTCGGGGCCGCGCTGATCTTCATTCCGCTCGGCGGCGCGATCGTCGGGCCGAAGCTGATCTCGCCGGTGCTGCTGGTCATCGATGGATTGGCGACACTCGGGATGATCCCGGATGCCTGGCGCAATTCGAACCGGCGTGAGGTCTTCGTGATGATTGCGGGGGCGGCACTCGGTGTTCCCGCCGGAACGGCAGTGCTGACGCTAATGGACCCGTTGCTGCTGCGCTGGCTGATCTGTGCCGTCGCGATCTGCCTGCTGGCGCTCCTGGTTTCCGGCTGGCGCTACCACGGCGAGCCGTCTGCGCCGCTGAGCTCAGGCGTTGGCCTGCTGGCCGGGCTCTTCAGCGGGGCCGCCCAGCTCGGTGGGCCGCCGGTGGTTGCCTATTGGCTCGGCGGCAAGAGCGACTTTCAGCGCGTGCGCGCCAATGTCATCTTCTACTTCTCGATCTCCACGATCTTGAGCACGATCAGCTATTATCTTGGCGGCCTTTTCGTCCAGGCCGTCTTCGCGCTGACGATCGTCATTCTTCCGGCCTATGCGGTCGGACTTTACGGAGGCTCGAAGCTGTTCGGGCTGGCGAAGGAAAGCACCTTCCGCCTGATCTGCTATCTCCTGATCGGAGCCTCCGCGATATTCGGTCTGCCCGTCCTCGACGGTATCCTGCGCTAGGCGGGCTGGCGAAGCAGGCCCATCTTGACGCTGAGCTTCTCGCCCGGGCCATGCGCGAAGGCGAAGAGCAGACCAGCCAGGAAGGTGAAGTGATCGACGAAGAAGCCGAACTCGGCCTGATTACCTTCCCAGCGGTTCGGACCGTGGAAAGCGAAAGCGAGGAAGATCACGTAGACGCCGGCAAGCAGCGCCGCTTCGCTGAAGAAGGCGCCGGTGAGGAAGGCCATCGCGAGACCAACCTCGAAGACGGCCGCGACCCAGGCGAGGAACAGAGGGAACGGAAATCCTGCCGCGGCGATATAGCCCGCGGTCGCGCCCATATCCATGAACTTGAAGCTCGTCGCCATCAGGAACATTGCGCCGAAGATCAGCCTTGCGACGAGAATTGCTGTTGTCTTTGCCATTGTCCTACCCTCTTTCGTGGCCGCAGCCATTGTGGAACCATGCCACAAGGACGGGTGGCAGACAGCATTGCCGACAGGGACGCGATATTTTTCTCACGGCATCAAAAAGCCGCGGCGCATGGCACCGCGGCTTAAAGAGTTCGGGAATCTATCGGCGCGTCAGCTGCGCTCGGCAATCACCGTCTGACGGGTGAACTCACCGTAATAGCCACGCCAGTTGGCGACGGCGAAGCCGAAGACGACGAGCGCGCCGCCCTGGTGCAGCAGGCCCCAGTGCAGCGGCACATGCAGCAGCAGCGTGGTGATGCCGATCGCCGCCTGGATGGTTACCAGCGCGAAGAGCACGACGGCGCGGCGGGCATGGGTCGTCTGTGGCGCAGCGCGCAGCGCCATGATCATGTTGATCAGCGTCAGCGCGAAGAGCGTATAAGCGCCGATGCGGTGGATGAACTGCACGGTCTTCGGGTTCTCGAAGAAATTGATCCAGGCCGGCTGCTGGATCAGCAGGTCGCCGGGAACGACAGAGCCATCCATCAACGGCCAGGTATTGTAGGTGAAACCTGCATCGAGACCGGCCACGAGCGCGCCGAGATAGATCTGGAACAGCGCGAAGATGGCGATCACGGCGGCCCACGTCTTCGAGCTCGAGGTCGGCGCCGCTTCATTGGAATGCGGCGAGAGACCGCGCATGATCCACATGCACGAGGCGAAGATCAGGCAGGCCATGACAAGGTGGGTCGCCAGGCGGTACTGGCTGACATCGGTGCGCACCGCAAGACCCGAGGAGACCATCCACCAGCCAATGAAGCCCTGGAGACCGCCGAGCGCCAGAATACCCGCCAGCGGCCAGCGCAAACGGCGCTCGACCTTGCCGGTGATCCAGAAATAGAGGAGCGGCAGCGCGAAGATGACACCGATGCCGCGGGCGATCAGGCGGTGAGCCCATTCCCACCAGAAGATGCCCTTGAACTGTTCGACCGTCATGTCGCTGTTTAACTGCTGGAACTCGGGAATACGCTGATAGAGCTTGAATTCCTCATCCCATTCGGCCGCGTTCAGCGGCGGGATGACGCCGTGGATCGGCTTCCATTCGGTGATCGACAGGCCCGAATTGGTGAGACGCGTCGCGCCGCCGACAAGCACCAGACAGAAGAGCGCGAGCAGCACGAAACCCAGCCAGATGCGAATGGCGCGGCGGTTGCGGTCCTGCTTGCGGACTTCGCCCCGGATTGCATGCTCGGTGGTGATATCTGCGACGGCCATGATTGCTCCTTGTTATCGGCAGTTGATTTGCCCTAGCGGCTCATGCAAAACAAGCCCCGAACCTTTGCGGCATGCCGTCGCGCTGGTTCCATCCTGCAATCCGGAAGCCAAGACTGATGCCCGTTCGCCTGCGCAAATTCATCGGCACGATCCTGATCATCATCCTCGTGCTCGGCTCTGCGCTGATCGCGAACACGATCGCGGTGGCGACGCTCGGCGAAGCTCCCTGGTGGGGCCATCTCCTCTATTTCGCGCTGACCGGCCTGATCTGGATCCTGCCCGCAATGCTGATCATCAAGTGGATGGCAGGCCCGAAGCAACAATAGGCATTAACAGGCAGATAACCCTGATCTGCGGAAAACCGGCCTCTTTCGCTTGCGTTTAAACCCTCTCTAGGCCTTGGCCGCTATATCTTCCGGCACGCAATCTTGACCGGAGATCTCCCGTGCGGACGCAGAAGCTCGATGCCGACCACCAGCCGCTTGACGATGCAGGCAAGGCCGATGCCGGTATTTCCCGGCTGAGATCGGTCGGCGCGCAGCTGGCGATCGCCGATCTGGACATCACCGTCCATACAAAACTGGAGCCGTTGGAGAGCGACTGGCGGGCGCTTGAGAAAGATCCCCTCGCCTCGCTGCATCAGGGCTATGAGTGGTGCCGCTCCTGGGTGCGCGCCTATGACAGGCCGCTTGCCGTGCTCAAAGGCACCGCGCAGGGCAAGGCCGCCTTCATCCTGCCGATCGAGATCGAAAGCCGCCAGGGCGTGCGGATCGCCAAGTTCATCGGCGCCGATCACAGCAATATCAATACCGGCCTGTTCTCGGCCGCCTTCCTCGAAGGCGCAGGCGGTCTCGATGCCGATCGTTTCACGGCGATCCTGAGAGAGGCGCTGCATGGCAAGGCCGATCTGTTGCTGCTGCAGAACATGCCGCTGGAATGGCGCGGGCGGGAAAACCCGCTGAAGCTGCTGCCGATGGTGCAGAACCAGAACCACGCCTACCAGCTGCCGCTGCTCGAAAATTTCGAGGCGACGTTGAAACAGCTGAATGCCAAGAGCCGCCGCAAGAAATTCCGCGTGCAGTCCAAGCGGCTGGAGGCAATCGGCGGCTTCGACTATATCGACGGCGGCTCACCCGTCGAACAGCATGCGCTGCTCGACCTGTTCTTCAGGCAGAAGTCCGAGCGCTTCCGTTCGCTCGGTCTGCCCGACGTCTTTGCCGATGCCGCGACGAAGGCGTTCCTGCATGGGCTCATCGATATCCGCGACGGTAGCGACTATGGCCTGGAAATGCATGCGCTGCGGTTGAAGGGTGAATTCGACGGCAAGATTGCGGCCGTCTCGGGCATCTCGCGCAAGGGCGATCACGTCATCTGCCAGTTCGGTGCGATCGACGAGAACCTCGTTCCGGATGCCAGCCCCGGCGAATTCCTCTACTGGCAGATGATCTCCGGCCTGCAGAACAAGGGCGTCGCGCTCTTTGATTTCGGCCTTGGCGACCAGACCTACAAGCGCTCCTGGGCGCCCGTCGAGACCGACCATCATGACGTGGTTCTGCCGCTGTCGCTGAAGGGCCGGATTGCAGGGACGGCGCATCGCGCCATCACCCGCAGCAAGGCCTATATCAAGGCGCGGCCGGGCTTTTACAGAACAGCCCAGCGCCTGCGCGCCAAGATCGGCATCTGACCGCCTCAGGCGGCGTGGCGGGTAAGATCGGGCTCGGCGCTTTCGCCGCCCGACATCAGCACGACGCGCTGGTAACCGGCCTTTTCGAACTCGGTCATGGCGGTGACGAACTCGTCTTCCAGCACTTCCGGCATCGAGAGGATGATCTCGACATCCTTGCTGCGCGTCAGCCGCGACACGCCGGCGACATCGGCCGCGCCGCATTCGACGACGACGATATCGTAAGCCGACATCAGGGCATCGAGCAGCAGCGACAGGCGGTCGGCGCCGCGCATCGCCTTGCGCACATCGCTAGTGCCCTGCGGGATGAGATGCGCATCTGACGAGCGGTCGCCGTGGATCGTGTCGCCGAAGGCAGCTTCGCCGCAGAGCAGGTCGGTAACGCCTGGCGCTTCCAGGTCTTCGGCCATCATTGCCGTCGGATAGCCGGAGCCGGTCATGTCGACGAGGATGGCGCGCTGGCCGGAGGCGGCGAGCCTGCGGGCAAGCGCAACGGTGGCTGCGGAGCCGTCGTCACCAGTCGGTGAAATGGCGATTGCGAGCGGCGCACGGCTGCCGGTGAGATAATCGGCAACGGAGCCGATCGAGAATTCGTTCTCTTCGACAGCTTCGACGGCGACGGCGGGCTCTTCGGTTTCAGGTTCTTCTGCCGGGGCAGAGAGCATGCTGGGGGCCACCGCACGTTTCGTCTTTGCGGGAGCGGCAACGATAACCGTTTCCTCTTCCTCGATACGGGCAACCGGCAGGGCGGGACCAACAGGACGCAACGCACGACCGCTGAAGAGCTCGGCCAGCATGATGACGATCGAGGTGATGATCAGCGTTGCGAAAGCGGCGACGATGACGATCGGGACGACCTTCGGGAAATAGGGATCGACCGGCTGGATCGCCTTGGAGACGACGCGGGCATCGGCCGGGCTGGAATTGCTGTCGGCACGCGATGCGGCTTCGCGGTAGCGCACCAGATAAGTTTCGAGAAGCTGGCGCTGGGCATTGGCTTCGCGCTGCAGGGCGTTCAGGCCGACTTCGTCTTCGCCGGCCTTGGCGCTGTTCTGCTGCAGGGCGCCGGACTGGCGCTCGAGCTCGGTGGCGCGCAGATCGGCAACCTTGGACTCGTTCTCGATGCTGGTCAGGATTTTCTGCGTTTCGGCGCGGATCTGCGTCTTGATGTCGGCGAGTTGGGCGCGGAGACTGCGCAGGCGCGGATGGTTGTTGAGCAGCGAGGTGCTGAGATCGGAGATCTGCGACTGCAGTCCGGACTCGGTACCCTTCAGGCGCTGCATCGACTGCGAATTCATGATGTCGGGCAGCGTATCGGAGGCTTCGCCGGAGGACAGCGCGTTACGCACGGCCTGGGCGCGGGCTTCGGCATTGGCCTTCTCGCCGCGCACCCGGGTCAGTTCGGCGGAGATATCGTTCAGCTGCTGCGTCGGGAAGTTGCTGCCGCCATTGGTCGGCAGCAGGCCGTGCTGAGCGCGGTATTCGGCAACCTTCTGCTCGGCGTCATTGACCTTCTGGCGCAGGCTTTCGATTTCAGGCTCCAGCCAGCGGGTCGCTTCGGAATTGGAGGCGAGCTTGGCGCCGCTCTGGGTAGCGAGATAGACCGATGCCATCGCATTCGGAATGCGGGCGGCGAGCTTCGGATCCTTGGAGGTGAAGTTGATGCCGATGACGCGCGAGCCCGGCACCTGGAAGACCTGCAGGCGCTCGGTGAAGGCATCGATGACGCGCTCTTCAGGCGGGTTTTCAGCCGGGTTCTTCTTCAGATGCAGGGCAACGAGGATATCCGTCAGCGCCGAGCCGTTGGCTGCCTCGTCGAATTCCGGGAGCTCGTAGAGCTTCTCGCTGTTGATGACCTTCTTGATCAGGTCGGCGGACTGCAGGAGCTGCACCTGGCTCGCGATATTCAGCTCGTCGAGCAGCGGGCCTGCCGTGGCGTCGGATGTCTGGGTATTGGCGAAGGCCGGCGCGCGCTGCTCGATCAGCAGGCGCGTCTCGCCGCGATATTTCGGCGCGATCATCTTGGCACCGGCGAAGGCAACCCCTGCCCCGATCAGCGTGATCGCAACGACCTTCAGCCGCCGTTCCCATACGGCACGGACAAGCTGGCCAAGATCGATGTCGACATCCTGATTTCCCGATACGCCGGACATACTCGTACTCCAAGAACAAAGGTGCCGCGAAGCGTAAACGACTATAGTAACCCAAGCGTTAATTGCCCCGTCCTCAAGTAAGAGGCGGGAGAATGCACCGGGGACAAAAAAAGCTGCGGATTTTTACCAGCCATTAACCCTAACGGATCGATAACGGCGGGGACCAATTTGTTTTCTGTGAGCCTGCACGGATGCCTCTCGCTACGCCAAAGATGTTTCTGGCCCTTGGCCTTGCCGCAATGACTGCGGTCCTGAGCGGCTGCAACACCTATAAGCCGGCGCCGAAGGCTTTCCAGCAGGCGACGATCCAGCCCTATACGCTGGATAGCGGCGACCGCCTGCGCATCACCGTCTTCGACCAGCCGAGCATGACCAACAGCTACACTGTCGATCAGGCCGGCTATATCGCATTCCCGCTTGTCGGCCAGGTCCCTGCCCGTGGCCGCACCCTGCAACAGCTTTCCGGCCAGTTGGCTGGCAAGCTGCGCCAGGGTTATCTTCGCGATCCCGATGTCACCATCGATGTCGATCGCTACCGCTCGATCTTCGTCATGGGCGAAGTCGGCCAGCCCGGTCAATACGCCTATGTTCCCGGCCTGACGGTTCAGAATGCCATCGCCGTTGCCGGCGGTTACACCTCGCGCGCCAATCAGGCCAGCGTCGACGTGACGCGCAAGATCAACGGCCAGGTCATCACCGGCCGCGTCAACATTTCTTCCGCCATCATCGCTGGCGACACGATCTATGTACGCGAACGGCTGTTCTGATCTGACATGACAGACGAACAACGGCCTCTCCGCATCATTCACTGCTTCAGGTCGCCGATCGGCGGAATCTTCCGCCATGTCCGCGATCTGGTCGAGGAGCACAGCAAGGCCGGTCACGAAATCGGTATTCTCTGCGACAGCTCGACAGGTGGCGAGCATGAGGACCGGCTGTTCGACGATATCCGTCCCTATCTGTCGCTTGGGCTGACGCGCGTGCCAATCCGCCGCGCCCCTGGCCTCTCCGATATCCCGGTGATCTGGGATACATACAAGACAATCAAAAGTTTGCGGCCTGATGTGCTGCACGGACACGGCGCCAAAGGCGGTGTGCTCGCGCGGCTCGTTGGCTCAGCCCTGCGGGTGAACAGGTATCGCGTAGCCCGCCTCTATACTGCGCATGGCGGAAGCCTGCATTATTCCCGCACCTCGCTCCTCGGGCAGTTCGTGCTCAAGATGGAACGGCTGCAGGAATATCTGACCGATGCGCTCGTCTTCATCTGCGAATACGAGCGCGACACCTATGCCAAGAAGGTCGGCAAGCCAAAAACCAAGACGCGGCTGATCTATAACGGCATCGGGGAACGGGATTTCCAGGTCATTCCCACCCGATCCGATGCGGTCCATTTCATCTATATCGGCATGCTTCGGGACCTTAAGGGTCCCGATCTTTTTGTGGACGCCTTCGCCAAGACCGAGCGGCTGGCCGGCCGTCCCCTCTCCGCGCTGATGATCGGCGACGGGCCGGACCGCGACAAGTACCGCGACATGATGGTCGAGCGCGGTCTCGGCAAGCGCATCAGCATGCTGCCTGCAATGCGCGTGCAGGAGGCGTTCACGATGTCGCAGAATGTCGTGGTTCCCTCCCGTGCCGAGGCCATGCCCTATATCGTTCTCGAAGCGCTCGGCGCCGGCAAGACGGTGATCGCCAGCCGCGTCGGCGGCATTCCGGAAGCGCTCGGCAAGGAGAGCGCAGCACTGGTGACGCCGGGTGATGCGACCGATCTTGCGCGGGTTATGGCCGAGGCGCTTGCCAAGCCCGAATGGGGGCATCAGACCATGCCTTCGACGGAAGCGGTGAAGGCGGTGTTTTCAGCGCCGGTGATGGCGAAAGATGTGCTGAAACTATACTACGAGCTCATCGGCCAGACGCCGACATCTTCAAATATATAAGATCCTGTAAACCTTTCTTAGGGGCTTCCTGCTATGCCGTTTGTATCAACGAGCGGCGGAAGCCTCATGAACAAGGCAGAAAAGAGCGGTCAGTTCGACGTCGAAACGCTGCGCAAGCAGGTCTCGGACATCCATGCGCGCGGCGATACGGCCGAGAAAGCGGATGAGGCAGGGTCGATCAACCCCTACGCCCTGCAGATCGCCGAACAGTTTCGCGAAGGCACGCATTCGCCCGCCATCATCATCGGCCAGTTCCGGCTCTTCGAATTCGCCTCGCAGTTCGTCATTGGCCTCCTTGCCTTCCTGATCTGGCCGGGCGACGGCAGCACCGAGACCTTCGCCTCGCGCGTCGCGCTCGCCTTCTTCATCGCAGCCTTCGCCGTCGTCAGCCTGCAGATCAGCGATACCTATTCGATCCCGGCGCTACGGTCGCGCGTGCGGCTGTTGCCGCGGATCTTCCTCTCCTGGGCAGCCGCCTTCCTGCTGACGGAAATGGTCTTTGCGCTCTTCAACGAGACCTCTTGGGCGAAGATCAACCTGCATCTTGCCTGGTTCTCGGTCGCCGGCCTGTTCCTGATCGGCATCCGCTTCCTCGTCGCCTACGGCATCCGCAACTGGGCGCGCAACGGCGTCATGGAGCGGCGCGCCGTCATCGTCGGCGGCGGCGATCCGGCCAAGGATCTGATCCGTCTTCTCGAATTGCAGCCCGACAACGACATCCGAATCTGCGGCATCTTCGACGATCGCGGCGAGAAGCGCTCGCCGATCATGGTCGCCGGCTATCCGAAGCTCGGCACCGTTGCCGAACTCGTCGAGTTCGTCCGCCTGACACGCATCGACATGCTGATCATCGCCCTGCCGCTCAGCGCCGAAGCCCGCATCCTGCAGCTTCTGAAGAAGCTCTGGGTGCTGCCGGTCGATATCCGCCTTGCCGCCCATGCCAACCGCCTGCGGTTCCGCCCGCGCGCCTATTCGCATGTCGGCACCGTGCCGATGCTCGATATCTTCAAGAAGCCGATCCAGGACTGGGATTCGGTTGCCAAGCGCGGCTTCGACATCTTCTTCGCGACACTCGCCCTGCTCCTGCTCTGGCCGGTGATGATCGCAACGGCTGTTGCGATCAAGCTGACCTCGAAGGGCCCGGTCTTCTTCATGCAGAAGCGCCACGGCTTCAACAACGAAGTCATCAACGTCTTCAAGTTCCGCTCGATGTACACGAACATGAGCGACCCGAGCGCGAAGGCGGCCGTGACCAAGGGCGACCCGCGCGTCACCCCCGTCGGCCGCTTCATCCGCAAATCGTCGATCGACGAGCTGCCGCAGCTCTTCAACGTGCTACGCGGCGAGCTGTCGCTGGTCGGCCCGCGTCCGCATGCCGTCGCTGCCCAGGCCCACAACCGTGCCTTTGGCGATGTCGTCGAGGGCTATTTCGCCCGCCATCGCGTCAAACCGGGTGTCACCGGCTGGGCGCAGATCAACGGCTGGCGCGGCGAAGTCGACAATGACGACAAGATCAAGTTCCGAACGGCCTACGATCTCTATTACATCGAGAACTGGTCGCTCTGGTTCGACCTGAAGATCCTGTTCCTGACACCGATCCGGCTGCTCAATACGGAAAATGCCTATTGAGCGCGATCGAGGCGACATATCCGCGCGTCGCCGACCCGCAGCGCGTCACGCTGCGCATCATCGGCTCGGCGCTGGTCGCCTTCGGCGTGTTCCTCTCCGGCTTCGTCATCGACGAGCCGGCGCCCTACGAGCTCTGGATGGCCGCCCTTACCGGCATCTGGTTCATCCTCGGCCTGCGCATATCACGCTACAGCGGCATCCTGCTCGCCCTGCTCATCACCTTCAATGTCGGCGGCATGCTGTCGCTGACGCAGATGAAGGACATGACGGGCGGGCCGATGTATATCGCCGTCTCGACCTTTCTGGCGCTGACATCTGTCTTCTATGCCGCGATTATCGAGGACAATGCCAAGCGCCTCGTGCTGATCTTCAACGCGTGGGTGTTTGCCGCCGTCATCACCTCGCTGCTCGGCATTCTCGGCTACTTCCACGCCTTCCCCGGCTCGGAAGTCTTCACGCTCTACGACCGCGCCAAGGGCGCCTTCCAGGATCCGAACGTCTTCGGTCCGTTCCTCGTCGCCCCCTCGCTCTATCTC
The DNA here is from genome assembly GCF_040546565.1 of Rhizobium sp. OAE497. Taxonomy (NCBI): domain Bacteria; kingdom Pseudomonadati; phylum Pseudomonadota; class Alphaproteobacteria; order Hyphomicrobiales; family Rhizobiaceae; genus Rhizobium; species Rhizobium sp. OAE497. The sequence continues at coordinate 1,348,018 of NZ_JBEPOA010000001.1, read as the reverse complement.
GTGCACGGTATGCTGACGCGCAGCCTGCTGAGCTCGCCGGTCCGCGCCCTTGCGCTGCTGATCCTGGCGCTCGGCGTCTTCCTGTCCTTCTCGCGCGCCGCCTGGGGCCTCTTCCTGCTGACGATCGTCATCCTGATCTTCGTCATGCTCCTGAAAGAACGCACCGGCGCCTTCCGCCTGAAGATCCTGCTGATGTCGATGACGGCGGTGATCCTGATGGTCGCGGCGCTAGTCATCGCCCTGCAGATTCCGCAGGTCGCCGATCTCTTCAGCACCCGCGCCCAGCTGGTGCAGCAATATGACGGCGAGTATCTCGGCCGCTTCGACCGCCACCGCATCGGCTTCCAGATGATGATGGAGCGGCCGCTCGGGATCGGCCCGATGGTGTTCGGCACGATCTTCCCAGAGGACGAGCACAATATCTGGCTGAAATGCCTGACGACCTACGGCTGGCTCGGCTTCATCACCTATGTCTCGATGCTGATCTGGACCATCTATCTCGGCTTCAAGAACCTGCTCAAGGACCGCCCCTGGCAGCCCTTCCTGATGATCGCCTGGATCTGCGTCATCGGCCATGCGACGATCGGCAACGTCATCGATATCGACCACTGGCGCCACGTCTACCTGCTGTTCGGCATCGTCTGGGGCTGCGCCGCACTCGAGCACCGCCACCAGATCGCCGAGACGCGCAAAACCGGCGTCAGCGCCACTTGAGAAGCGGCCCGTCCGCGCTAAACTTCTCCTCATGATCACGGGAACACAGATACGCGGCGCCCGCGCCATGACGGGCATGAGCATCGAGGAACTGGCCGCTGCATCCGGCCTTTCCGCAAAAATCATTTCGGCGCTCGAACAGGGCGAAGGTAGCGGCGAGCCGCAGGCCTTTCTCGCGGCCAAGCACGCGCTGGAGGCGGCCGGCATCATCTTCATCGCCAGCGGCAATCATGACGAAGGCGGTCCCGGCGTGCGCCTCAAGGCACGCGGCAACGGCGACGATGGTCTGCGGCCCGAAGAGCTCAACGCCACCAACGACGATTAATCCGGAACCAAACCGGCCCTCACGCGTTTTCCGCGCGCAATCAATGCGTTGAGGGAAAATCATCTTGAATCGTAACAGCAGTCTTTATTTCGTCATCGGCGCGCTCGTAGTCGTCGTCATCGGCCTCGGCGCCTATATTTATCGTGAAGAAAGCAAGCCTGAAGGCGTCGAGCTCAGCATCGGCCAGAACGGCATTTCCGTCGAGCAGAAGTAATCTTCAGAGATAGGCCTTGGTCAGGGCGGCGAGCTTTGCGCCGTCTCTGACACCCTGCCGGTAAAGCTGGATCATCACCGCGCCCAGGCGCTCGGCCTCCTGCGTGCGGCGGCCGACGCCGCGGTCCTCGCAGACTTCATCCAGGACATTGGAAATCACGTCGAGATCGTCCGAAAACAGCGGAAGGTCGCGCGGATGGATAGTCGTGTCGAGCATCGAGGCGGCACTTCCTGAAAGCCTGGGACAGGATACCTGCACCGGCAGATGAGATCGGGAACACCTGCACTATGCGCGCGGATTTCACGCTTTGCAACTCTCTGAAATTTAGCGGGAACAAAGGGACATGCCCGGCGTTCGATGCCAGGTTCAAATCAGTACAAAGACCGTGTCATGAGTCAGAGAAGTTTCCCCTCCCCCGTTCGCGTCAAATCCGCAACCGCAGACCTCATCATCTCCACCGCCTGGGATGCTGTCGAGTTCCTGAAGCGCTGGCCGGGCAACCGCGGCCGCGAATACCGCATCGCCATGCAGCATTGCCTCGACGCGCTCGACGGCCTGATCAGCGCCAGCAAGGCGCGGCTCTCCTTCATCACCGCCGCCCGCATCGCCGGGCTGCTTGCCTGAACGGCCGAGGCGGCGGTCAGTGCTTGCGCAGCGGCACGACCTCGGCCAGCCGCGGATGCAGAGCACCTTCGGTGATCGCCCTGCCGCTGAGTTCGATGAGATATTCCCCGGCAAGCTCCGTCAGCGCTATCGCGACATCGCCTTCTGCCCATCCGGCCCTGACAGCCTCGTCCGTCAGCGCCTGAAACGCCTCGACAAGCCGCTCCCGCGAACCGTCCATCATCCTGCGACCGGTCATCGCTGTCCCTCCGCTGCGCCATCTGGCGCGCCGATAGAATAGATGCGCGGGAGGCAAAAAGACGAGGACTATTCAGGATTAGGCCACGTCCAATTTTGGTGGGGTTTGCGAAAGGCGCGGCTGCGCCATGCGCGAGAAGGCAAAATCATCCGGTGGGAATTTGGTGGAATTTCTCCGACGCTTCGTTCTCCTCTAGGCCATCTCGGCCCTTGGGGGAGAGAACGAAAACCCTTGGTGTTCAAGGGTTTAAATGGTCGGGGCGACAGGACTCGAACCTGCGACCCCTTGACCCCCAGTCAAGTGCGCTACCGGGCTGCGCTACGCCCCGACCTGCCTAAACGGCTTGCATCGTTTAGTTTTTCGACGGCTTGAATGCAAGCGGAAAAAGGATCTATCCGCTCAAAAAGCCGACAGTTGATTACGCCCTGGCGATCGAGACGGCGCCGGGCTTGGTTTCGACGCGGAAATCCATGTAGCCGTCGGTTTCGGCATGGGGTGTTTCGAAGGGTGTTGCGTGGGTCGTGGTGATGACGACGACATCGGCGCCGGCGGCTTCACCGGCGAGAATGCCGGCGACGGCATCTTCGAAGACGAGGCAACGGGCCGGATCGACGCCGAGGCGCTTGGCGCCGAGGATATAGCATTCCGGGCTCGGCTTGCCCGCCGAGACTTCCTCGCCCGTCACCATGACCTTCGGCAGCGGAATGCCGGCCGCCTTCAGGCGCTTGAAGGCGAGTTCGGCAGGAGCAGAGGTGACGATCGCCCAACGGTCATCCGGCAGGCTCCTGACGAAATCGATGGCGCCGGGGATTTCGATGATGCCCTCGACATCCTCCATCTCGGCGTCGAGCAGCAGCTTTGCCTCATGGAAGGGATCGACGCCCGGCAGGCCGAGATTGCGGACGGTGTCGGAGGCGCGAACACCGTGCACCGTCTTCATGAACACCTCCGGCTCCAGGCCGTGGCGCTTTGCCCAGTCGCCCCAGACGCGCTCCACGACGGCGATCGAGTTCACCAGCGTGCCGTCCATGTCGAAGAGGAAAGCGTCGTAGTCTTTGCCGAAGATATTGGAGTTGGGCACTGCGTATTCCTTGTCTGCTAGGTGATTGGCGGGCGATGGTCCGGTTCAGCCGGTCTGCTTTTCCATCGGCCAGGTGTCCGAGAGGCGGTAGCCAGCGGGATAGGGGTCGGAGGGGTCGAGCATCAGCTGCTGCGTTCCCGTCACCCAGGCGCGGCCGGAGATGATCGGCACGATGCCCGGCTTGCCGCCGATATCGGCTTCGGAATCGATCGAGCAATGGAACTCGGAGCCGATGATCGAGCGGCCGGTGAACTTGTCGCCGACCTTCATCTGTCCCCTCGCATGCAGGACGGCCATGCGCGCCGAGCAGCCGGTGCCGGTCGGCGAGCGGTCGATCTTGCCCGGCCGGATGGCAACGGCATTGGCGCCGGTCAGGATGCCGTTCTCGACGGCGACGGGGGCTGCGAACTGGCAGAAGGAGATGTGGTCCCAGCCGCTGTTGACGGGGTGGACGAAGCCGAGCTGCTCATTGGCGGCTTTGGTGATCTTCATGCCGAGTTCGGCGAGATCGCGGGCCTCGTGCGGGGCGATCGAGAAGCCGAGCGCATGGGCATCGACGATGACGAAGCTGTCGCCGCCATAGGCGGTATCGACGGTCAGCGTGCCGAGCCCCTCGACCTCCAGTTTCGCATCCAGCTTGTCTGCAAAGGAGGCGACGTTCTTGACGCTGATGCGCTCGGCCTTGCCGTTGCGGCAGGTGGCGGTGACCTCGATGAGACCGGCCGGCGGCTCGAGGGTCATCTTCGTTTCCGGTTCCTGCATCGGGATGATGCCGGTATCGAGGAGCACGGTCGAAACGCAGATCGAGTTGGAGCCGGACATCGGCGGCGTGTCGGCGGGCTCCATGATGATCCAGCCCATCTGCGCCTTCGGGTTCTTCGGCGGCACCAGCAGGTTTACATGGCGGAAGACGCCGCCGCGCGGTTCGTTGAGCACGAAATTGCGCAGCGTCTCATCCGTGGCGATGAAGCGGGACTGATCCCAGACCGTGTCACCGGGCGGTGGCGCGACACCGCCGACGATCACATCGCCCACCTCGCCTTCGGCGTGGCAGGTAACGACATGGATGACCTTGGATGTTCTCATCGCCCCCAACTCCTCTTCAGGCCTCCTGTCTAACCGTGGCAGCGGCGCTTGCCAAGGTCAGTAGCGGCCATCCGGGTGGGTCGCCTCGCGGACATTGGCGAGGCCGCGATTAGCGTCCTTGCTGCCGGTCGCGGCGGCCGCCTCGAAAACGCGGGTGGCATCGCCATACATCTTGAGGTTCAGGTAGCAGTAGCCACGCAGCACCATCAGGTCGATGGTTTCCTGCTTCAGCTGGGCGCGCTGGTCGAGATAGATCAGCGTTTCGCGATAGCGCTTGGCGCCATAGGCGGAGAGCGCACGGTCGGCGAGGATCGCGACCTGCAGCTCGGCAGCGCGCTGGCGGTTCTGTGGGGCGCGGGTTGCGGAGACGGCAGCGTTGTTAGAAAGGCCGGCGCGCAGATAGGCGAGGCTCTGGCCGTAGGCGGCATCTTCGCGGTTCTGCCGTGCCGGGCTCTTCAGCGCCGTCTCGAAGGCGGCAATCGCCTCCATCGGGCGGTTGAGATCCATCAGGCACCAGCCGCGGGTCAGCGCATCGCCGGGGCTCAGCATGCTGGCATCGATCGTCGTGGCGCAGCCGCGGGGGGCGCGTGCCGTCTGCTGAACGGCGGCGGGCCGGGACGGCTCGGCATCGTAGCTCGCAACCTGCGTGCGCTGGCGCTGAACCGGCTGCTGGTAGGCCTGCTGCTGTTGCACCGGCTGATATTGCTGCGGCGCCTGCTGGTACTGTTGCTGCTGCACCGGCTGCGGCGTGGGCGCCACGGCGACGGGTGCATTGGTCTGCGGCGCCTGGGTCGGGCCCGGCAGCGGCGCGGAGACGTTCGGCGTCAGCGACGAGGTGTCGTCGAGCGTGGCGATACGCTGCGAGCGGCCGGCCCAGAGCCTCTGGACTTCGGCTACGCCCTTGCGGTCGTTCAGTTGCTCGCGGGTAATCGCCAGACCATAGGCGGAAGGCTCGTCATCGGGCTTCCAGCGCAGCGCCGTTTCGAACCAGCGCGCGGCCGTCTGCGGCTGGTTGAGCGAACGGGCATACCAGCCATATTGCTGGGCGGTCGGCACGTATTTCTGGGCGATGATCTCGGTCGCCATGCGGCCGAGCACATCCTCGGTGATGTTGGCCGGGGGCTGCAGCGCCATCAGGTTGGCGGTGGCGGCCAGATAGGTGTCCATCGCGTCCTTGGAATCGTTGCGCCACTTGAACATGACGTCTTCGGCTTCCTGCGGCGCCTTGCGGTCGACCAGCGCCAGAGCGAGGCCTTCGGAGGCCGAGGCGCTGTCTTCCTTGGTGCGGGCGGCACGGAACCACTTTTCGGCATCGGTCGCATTCTGGCGGCGCAGCTGGTACCAGCCGAGCAGCAGCGCATCGGCCGGTTCGCCCTGGGCTTCGGCAAGGCGCTCGACGCGCGAAATGTAATCGGCAGCGATCGTCAGCTTGTCGTCGGCATTGCCTTCGGCGAGGAAACGGCGGGCAAGATCGTCGCGGATGCTGTCGAATTCGCGCGCGCCGCTGACGGCCGGCTGTTCGAGCGCGAGCAGCGACTGCATCGGCTGGTACGGCAGCACGGCTGCGGCCTTCTGGACGGTCGCCAGGCGCTCCTGCGGATTGGTGCAGTTCTTCAGGATATAGGTATAGGCGTCGATGCCGCGCTGCTGGCGGTCCGTATCGACGAAGGCTTCGGCGACACGCCAGAGGACATCTATATCGCTGCAGGTCAGGAGGCTCGGCGTTGCGGCGCCGATATCGACGACGGTCGCATATTGCTTGAGATCGGATGCGTTGATCAGCCGCGCGCGGGCTTCGGCGACATCCAGGCGGTCGAGCAGGTCGGCTGGCGGCTGCCAGGCGGGCTCGGCGGTCTGCCGGTTGGCGATCGCCGAACGCAGCTCGGCATAGCGGCCCTCGGAATAGAGCTGCCACATGGTCTCGAGCTGCTTGTCGCCACTCTGCGGTACGGCCAGCGGATCTGCGGGGGGAACCCAGTTCGGATAGAGCGCCTGAAGACGGGAGATTTCGGCCTGCAGACGCACCTTGTCGCCGCGGCTGGCGAAATAGCGCAACGCGCTTTCATCGACCTTCGGCTGTCCCTGGCTCTGGCTCTGTGGCTGCGCAGCAGGTGTTGCCGGTGCGGGCTGCGTCTGCTGTGCTGTCTCGACCGGAGCGGCATCGGCATTGACCGGTGCGGCCGGTGTCACCGTGACCGGCGGAACGGCCGAAATCGGCGCCTGTCCCTGCCCTTGTGCCTGCGTCTGGGCAGTCAGAACGGGCGCTGCAGCCTGCAGACGGTCGGTGATCGCCTGAACGTCGATCTTCGGGTCAGCCGGCGCATCCGGACCCTTGATGCGCTCCATCAGCATCAGGTTCGGAGCGTTGTCTTCTTCACCAATCCCGAAGCGCTGCTGTAGCGCCGCGCGATCCTTCAGGCCGGTAATGACACCAGCCACGACGACTGCCGCGGAAATTGCAACGAGAGAGGACTTCACAGACACTCCGGATGTTTCTCCCCAACGAATGCCAGCCCGAGCAGCTGGAGGGTGGACGGATAGTAGAGCGCTGGCGAGAACTGCAGAGCTGATTCTGGCAGTTTCGTACCATGCACCACACAGGCCACAACATCGTTAACAATTCGATAACCAGCATCCGAAAGTGCCGCCTTCGGTTTACCAGTCGTGAGATCGATTGTGGCCGGAACCCCGTCCACCGTCATGCCTTGCTGCAGCCGTCCGAAGAGCTGGGCATCGGTCACACCGGCGCGCGCGAGATAGAGCGGGATGCGGATGGCATTATAGGCGAACTCGGCATCGAAGCCCTCTGCCGGTGCCGGCATGCGTGCCAGGCTCACCCATTCGGCCGGCAGCTTGCGAGGGCCGAACTGCATGGTGCGCAACAGCGCAAGACCATCGTCGCTGAGCTTCTGCCACTGGTCGGAGGGCGCCAGAAGCGCCATGACCGGCAGCGCCTCATAGATCCAGTAGGATGGGTTGATGACGGGACCATCCTTGCGGCCGGGCGGCATGAAACCTTCGACGCCGGGCATCAGCAGCGTGCGGCCGCCCGATTGCACGACCGCCTCGGTCAGTAGCGAGTGCGCCATCTTGGCGGCTGCCTCTATATATTCAGGCTTCTTCCAGGCAGCACCGGCAAGCGCCAGCGCATAGGCGATCAAGAGGTCGCCGTCGGAGGCGTTGTTGATGTCGGTGACGTGCGGCTTCGAATTCGGATCCCACTTCCAGACCGCCAACCCGTCATTGCGCAGCAAGAGCTCGGTGCGGGTGAAGTACCAGATCTGCTCGAAATCGGAGGGGCTGTTGGCGAGGTAGGAAAGCAGCAGGCCATAGCCCTGCCCTTCGCTGTGGCTGATATTGCCGTTGCCATTGTCGATGACGCGGCCGGTCTGATCGAGGAACTGTGTCTTGTAGGCCGCCCAGGCCTGAGGAGCGACCAGAACCTGTTGTGCCGCGGCTGGCTGCCACAGCAGGTTCAGGGCAACGACGCCCGCCATCAGCCGCGTCGCGATGCCCCTCATTTTCCTCGTCCCAGTCTGCCGAGCATGCTCGATGTCGCGACGCCGATCAGCATCGACAGGACGACCAGCAGGAAGGCATAGGAGAGAATGTTGGTCGACAGCCAGTTGGCGGCGATCAGGCGATAATTGGCGATCGTCCAGGTCTGCGACGGGACGAAATCGAAGCGCGTCACCGGGACGCTTTCGACCTTGCCCGTCTTCGACGAATAGGTGGTGATGTGGCCTGATATCTGCGGCCAGTTGGCCTGAGAGGTCAGCGCTTCGGCGCCTTCGCGCAGATCCTTTGCCGAGGGTGCGGTGACCAGCGTCCAGGTGCCGTTGCCTTCAGGGCTCGTGCCCTGCGCCACCATCATCGTTGCAACATTCGACGGGGCGAAGACCTCTTCGGCACCCGGCACGAACTGCAGCGAGCTCAGCGAAATATCGAAGTTGCGGCGCATCCATTCCTGGAAGGCGGTGACCTGCCCCTTCCAAGCGCCGCCGCTGACCTTCGAGCGCCATTCGTCGAAGGCGGCGTTGGTGTCTGGCGCCGCCGCGCCGGTATCGGGCACGGGACGCCAGGAGGCCTGGCTGGCGGTCGCGACATTGACCTGCGACAGCGCGGTTGCCGGAAGCTGCGAGATCGAGCCGATGAACATCGCGTCGCGGTCGCCGATCGTGCTCGGCGATGCCGAGGTCTCGATATCGATCGGGTGACCGGCCATGCTCGCCATCTGGCCGAGCAGGGTTGCCGCAGCGGAGAGCGTGTCGGCATCGGCGCGGTCCAGGAACAGCGGCATCGGTGCGGTCAGGCGGCCATAGGGATAGGCAGTGCCGGCCATCGCCGCGAGGTTCGGCCGCTGCCCGACGCGGGCGAAATCCGGCATGTGGAATTCGGTCGTATCGAAGAGCGCGAAACGCGGCGTGCCGCCGGCTGTCGAACCGGGCGCGCAGGCGGCGTCTTCCTTGGTCTGCAGGATCGCTTCCAGCGCCAGCTCGTTCAGGCCCGGCTTGAAATGCCGCATCGTGACGCGGATCGGCAGATGGCGCAGGATACCGCCGCCGGTCGAAGTGATCGGTACGGTCGAGGCGATGTTGCCGTTGACATAGATGTCGATATGGCTGCCGGGGAGAACGTTCTCTGTATAGGCGGCATCGAGCAGCACGGTCGCTTCGCCATAGGCATTGGCATAGAAATCGGCGGGAACGGCGACGTTGAAATCGGTGCGGAAGCGGCGGCCGGAGAATTCGGTGGTCTTGACGCCGAGCTTCTGGAAGCTGAGGCGCGTGTCCTCGAAGAGCAGCGGCGCATCCGGCGCCGTCCAACGCTGCGTCGTCAGCACGTCACGGCGTACGTCGGGCGAACGGTCGGTGGGCTGAACGATCGTATCGATCGCCTGCGAGATCGCCGGCCAGGACGGGCCGCTGATCAAGAGCACTGTCGAGCCCGTCCGCGGATCGGTCGCGAAGGTGGCGAGCGGGGCCGACTGGACGGCCGGAGGCAGCGCCGGGAAGTAAGGCGCGAGCTCGGCCGGTGTGCCGACGAGAACGGTGAGCTTGCCGGCACCACCGGTCGGCAGGCGATCGGCGCTGAAGGAGAAGGTCTGGTTCGGCATGCCGCTGAGAACGGACAGGCCCTGCGTCAGGCGCAGCAGCGGCTTCGTCGTACCCGGCTGCTCGAGCGCCGGGACCAGTAGATCGAATTCGGTTTTGCCTGCACCATCGACGCCGATTGCGCGGATCGCATCGGTGCTCGACAGGCGCGCAGCATCCTGCCCGGCAAAGCTAAAATAGGTCTGCGACGGATCGATATTCGACCACAGCTCATAGGTGGACTGGATGCTGCAATCGGTGCGGTGGCGCTGATTGGTCTCGAAGGTCAGCAGATTTGCGCCCGGCTGCAGCAGCCCGCGCGGCACGTCGAAGCTGACGGAAGACTGGCTGTCGGGCGAGCCGACCTGCTGCTGGCCGACCGGCCGGTTGTTGATCAGCACGGTGATTTGCGACGCCTCGGGGGCGACGACGATCGAGTTCTGATAGGCGAAGTTGAACTTTGCCGGTGCGGCCGCCTGTTCGGGCGTCAGATAGACGGACCAGGACTTGCGGTCATACTCGCCTTCCAGGCCGAACTTGGCGGCAGGCACGACATAGCGCACGACATTGCCGGCTGCACGGGCCGTGGCTGCCGCATCCGGCGTCGCAGGCGTCTGTTGCGGCTGCGCTGCGGGCTGCTGTGCGGCGATGGGCGACGCGGGAACCGGGGATGCCGGGACAGGTGCCGGAGCGGCCGCGGGCTGCGACAGGACCGGCGGCGTTGCCGGAACGGCAGGAACGGGTGCAGGCTGCGCAGCGACGGGTGCGGCCGGGACAGGTGCGGCGGGAACCGGCGCCGGCTGCGCAGGAGCTGCCGCCGGCTGCTGGGCCGGAACCGTCATGCGCGGCACCATCGGCTGCAGGCCGGCCGGGCGCTCGCCGGACATGTCGAAGGGTGCGGGCGCCTGCGCGGTCTGCGCATAGGCGATTGCCGAGGCACTGAGAAGCAGAGCGGAGGCAGCGGCAAGCTTCTTCATCAGCCGTTCGCCTTTGCCGTCTGTTGCTGTTGCTGTTGTTGCGCCTCGCGCTCCGGCCGCATGCTGCGGAAGAAATACACCAGGCCGCGGCTGGTCTGATAGAAGGACAGGCCGAGAAACCAGATGGTGCCGCGGATGAGGCCCGGGTTGCGGCGGCGGCTCTGCTGGAATTGCGTCCACTGGTCCGAGTTCGCAAACATCAGGTCGGCGATCAGACGGTGGTCGAGAGCATTCTTCGGAACATACTGGCAGCCGACCATGGTGATGTCGCCCGAAGGCTCCATGTTGCGGACGATGAGCGGCAGGGTTTCGAGATCGGCACCGCTATAGGGGCGGAAGCGGATTTCGCCCTCGGCCCCGACCGTCATCTGGTCGAGTTGCTTGTTGAAGACATGCAGGCGGGCGCCGTGGACGGAGACGTCCTCGATCGAGGCTGTGTACCATTTGCCGTTGACCCCGAGTTCGCAGCGGCGGTTGACGCGCACACGCCGCGACGAGGAGCGCTCGCCGCGCTCGGAAACCACGCCCAGCGCACAGCCGGCCATGATCAGGTTGATGATGTTCCAGCCGCCGACGACGAGCGTCACGTCGGCCTTATAGGGCTCGGCATAGATGCGGTAGATGGTGATGATCAAGGCGATGATCTGCACGGCGAAGATGACGAAGAACGGACGGCTGATTTCCGACAGGCGGCTGACGGCGATCGACTCGTCCTTCGCGGTCACCTTGAAGGTCGGCTTGCGCGGATTGAGCATGACCGAGACGACGGCGGGCAGAAGGTGGACCGTCTGCACGTATTCGTAGAGCTCGGAGATCCACGGCCAGCGGAACGAACCGTAGAGGTAATTCTGCATCATCAGGTTCACGAGCATGTAGGCCAGCGTATAGGCTAGGAACTCGCCGCCCGACGCGGTGAAGATTTCGAGATCGAAGAACAGGTAGAAGAGCGGCGCGAAGAGGAAGATCGTGCGCGGGAACGGGAACAGCCAGAACAGCGTCGACGACATGTAGCAAAGACGCTGCGGGATCGTCAGGCCGCGCTTCAGGAGCGGGAAGCGGAAACGCAGGATCTGCATCATGCCCTGCGCCCAGCGGCTGCGCTGGCCGATGAAGCTGGCGAAGGTGGCGGGCTGCAGGCCGGCGATCAGCGGCTTGTCGACATAGATCGAGTTCCAGCCGGTGCCGTGCAGCGCCAGCGCGGTTTCGCAGTCCTCGGTGATGCTGATACCGGAGAAGCCGCCCTGGCTTTCCAGCGCCTTGCGGCTGAGAACGGCTGCGGAGCCGCAGAAGAAGGCCGCATTCCATTTATCGAGACCGCGCTGGATGATGCCGTAGAACATCTCGTTCTCGCTCGGCATGTTGTCGAAGGTGCGCAGGTTGCGCTCCAGCGGGTCGGGATTGATGAAGAAGTGCGGCGTCTGCACCAGGAAGAGCTTCGGGTCGTCGTCGAAATAGCCGACGGTCTCCAGCAGGAAGTCGCGGGCCGGCGCGTGATCGGCGTCGAAGACGGCGATCAGTTCGCCGGTCGAGTGTTTCATGCCGTTGTTGAGGTTACCGGCCTTGGCATGCTCGTTGCGGTCGCGGGTCAGGTATTTGACGTCGAGATCTTCGCAGAGCTGCTTCAGTTCGGCATGGCGTGCAACGGCGGCCTGTGCCTCGACGAGCTTGTTGGAATTGCGCTTCTGCAGCGTGCCGCCGTCATCGAGCAGCCAGACATGCAGCTTCTCTTTCGGATAGTCCATCGCCTTCGCAGCGGCCAGCGTGTTGGCGAGCAGGTGGGCGTCTTCGTTGTAGGAGGGAACGAAGACGTCGACATGCGGGAAGCGCTCCTCGCGCGCGGCACGCGACGGGCGCGGCGGCAGCGGGGTGGCGACGATGAAAAGGCTGAGCGCCAGCATCGCCACCGAATACATTTCGGCGAGATAGAGCAGCAGGCCGGGGATGAAGTTTTCCAGCTGGTTGACCGGCGGCAGCGTGTTGGTCGTGCGCCAGTAGACGTAGCGCAGAACGATCGCCGTGCCGAAGGCGAGCGCGATCAGGCGCCAGGTCCCCTCGCCCTTCATCACCTTGATGATCGCCATGATGGTGACGACGGTGATGCTGGCGATGAGCTGGGTCTGCAGGTTCACCGGCAGCGTGATCAGCGCAATCGTGCAGAGCGAGACAACCGCCCATATCAGGATGCTTCGGGCCTTATGCATCGACGTTCCTTCGAAATGACAGAACCGGGCCAGAAGGCCCGGGCATGCAAGTCTATCTCCGGCAGGCGGCCGTCATGGCCGCATCGCCTATGCAGTCTGGCGAGGGCACGGCGACGCCGCCTGCCCGCGCGGATTGTTGTGCCGGAGCCGCCGGCTGCGCGGGACTGCCCGGAGCAACCATCTGCGAACTCTGCTGCGGCGCATCCGGCAGCGGCACGCGCGGCCCGACGGGCGGCGCCTGCTGCACGACCGGCTGCGGTGCGGCGGGCTGCGGCCGCGTGACGACGGCGCGGCGCACGGTGACGCGGCCGACGGCCTGCGGCGCCGGTTCATAACCGAGCGGCATCGACGTCTGGCGATAGCCACCCTCATCCGGATAGATCGGCGTGCCGGTCTGGCCGAGCGTCGGGTCGGCGCCGCGAACGTCGCCGTAGGGATTCCAGATCTCGCCGTTCAGCGTGCCGGTGATCGTGTAGCCGTACATGACCGCGAGCAGCTGGCGCTCGCTGGCGCGGGCGTCGCAAAGCCGGAGCTTCACCTGGATCATGCCGAAATTGCGGGTCTGCGTATGCGCGGCGCGGCTGGAGCGGATTTGCTGCCAGCCATAGATGCAGGTATCGCCGCCGCGGCTGCGGCCGGAAGCGTAGGAGAACGGGCCGTAGCTGTTCTGCAGGAACGTCGTGTTGCGCGCCATGGCAACGCCGGGCACGGAAGCGAAGGCTTCGCGCGACATGCCGGTTTCGCTGAACATCCTGTAGCCGGCGCTTCCGGTATCCGGATTGGAGCCGCTGGCGCCCAGGAACTGCACCTTCATGAAATTCTGGCCGGGAACCGAGGACGACGTGAAGAGCGACAGCGTCTGCTCGACGCCATTGCCGCGCTTGGTCTCGACGACGCTGACGATCGACGGCCCGCCGGGCGGCGGCATGACCAGCGCCTTTTCGCTGGCAATGGCTTCCGGGCCGGACGGCTGCTTGACGCTGCCGCTCGTTGTACTGCAGCCGGCCATCACGCCCGCCACCGCAACGATCGATATCAGATTCAGCAAACGCATTCAGGGAGCCGCCGTTATCGTCTTTCCTGTTCCCCAAAACGGGAAAATTCGCCCAGCGGTTTCTCGAATCAACAAGCCGCCAGCATTCAGGATGGAATAAACGCCGCTTATGGTTAATCACTTATTAACGGGATACGCAGAGATCGCGGGCAAAAAGTCTCAACAGCGACCCTCGGGAAAGGCTAAGCCGCGGATACGCCATCCGTTTTAGTAAGGACTCAATTACTATCATTGCGCTTGGCGGTTGAAATGCGCCCCTGCCGCTCGCACATTGACATATGGCAGAAGGAAGAGTGGAGGAGTGAATGAACGCGGTGACAGAACGCGGGATACACGATCCGGTCGCGCCCGAAGAGGTCGATGTGCTTCAGGCCGTCTTCGATACGGTGGCGGCCGAGCGCCAGCGTTCACAAGCAGAGTGTGGAGGCGCTGGATGTCGCCCGCAGTGTCATTCGCTTCTATTTCGACGGCATCCAGGACTACGATACGCTGCTCGCGATGATGCGCGTGGAGCTCGCCGCCCGCTGAGATCGGCGGGCTGATTTGGGAACAACGAACTTTCCGCCACGTTTCCATGACGGCTGGGTAGGAAAAGGAGTTTATCCCATGCGCAAGATCATGCTGGCCACGGCCGCCGCACTGCTGACGGTTAGCTCTGCTGCCTTCGCGCAGAGCACCGTCATCGTCACCGATCCGGCTCCGACCGGTGCGATCGTCCTTCCGGGCGAAGTCCGCACCTATGTGATGGAGCAGCAGACGCCTTCGGTAGTCTATGACGGCGATGTGGTCGTCGGCACGACACTGCCCGATACCGTCGAAGTCCATACCGTCCCCAATATGGATGGCTATGCCTATACCGTGGTCAATGACCGCCGTGTGATCGTGGAACCGCAGACGCACCGCGTCATCCAGGTTCTCGAGTAGACCGGCGCGCGTCACAAGACCGCGGAGAGAAAGGGGCGAGACCTGGAGGTCCCGCCCCTTTCCTCGCTCATGAGGACACTGTTTCCTCGACCTTCCGCTCGCTCGGCGGCGTTTCGTCACTCGCCAAACTGGCCAAATGATCGGCAAGCCTCAGCGCCAGAGCGATGGCCGGCAGCGTCGGATTGGCCTGTCCACCCGTCGGAAAGACGCTGCTGCCGGCGACATAGAGATTGCCGACATCGTGCACCCGACAATCGGCGTTCACCACGCCGCTGCCGGGATCATCCGACATGCGGGTCGAGCCGATCTGGTGGTAGCCGTCGAGTGCCTGATCCCTGACGGCATCGTGCCGCTCGTCACAGCGGTGGATGTAATCGAGATGACCGAGCTTCTCGCGCCGCAGCCACCGATCGATGATCTCGTGGGAGCGGACGATGGAATCGAAATCCTGCATGCCGAACCGCAGGTCTATTTCGAGACCGGCCGCTTTCCCCTCGCCTTGCGTCCGTAGCCGGACGATGCTTTCGGCATTCGGCGCCTGCTCGGCGTGATAGCGCAGCAGATAGCGGCGCCGCGGATTGCGCACTGCGCCCGCCGCCCGCCGGAAGCGCCGCAGCAGCATGTCGAATAGCGTCCGCGCCGCACCCGGGATAACGGCGACATCATTGCGGATGTTGCGCCAGTGGGCGCGGTAGAGGCGTTGCGGCGTGATCGACGTAGCAGGCGCCAGGCCACGGGCAATGCGCGGATAGAGGCCGGTCAGCGCGAAGATCAGATAGACCAGCGACAGCGCGCCGCTGCCATGGCTGGGATCGGCGATCGAAAGGCTCTCCAGCCAATAGGCGGCATTGAGCAACCCGTTCGCCACCTGCACCGGGGGATCGATCATCAGGCGCTGGCGAACGATATCGCCGTCACGCGCCTTGCGAAACCAGAGCAGGTCCTCGGTCTCGACGTTGTTGAATTCGATGACGCCGAGATAGCCAGTCAGATGTCCCGCATAGAAACGGCCGAGCGGTCCTCCCCGCCCGCCGAATTTCTCCGGATGTCTCTCCTGCGCGGCCAGCAGAAGCCGGGTGTTTTCGAGACCGCCTGCCGCCAGTGCGTAGCGGCCGGCCTGCAGGTCCCTCCGGCCCTCCGATGTCAGCAGCTCCAGCCCCTCGATATCTCCATCGCCGGAGACCGTCATGGCGCTGACGCGCGCATTGGTGATCACCGTGATACCGGCGGCGGCGACCAGACGCTCGCGATATCTGCCGCCGAGATCAGGCTCCGGCGCCCAATGCTCCAGCGAATCCATCCGCACGTCACCTTCGACTCGCGACCTCATCACCGAAGCCCTGGGATCGCAGCCGAGAAAATTCAGGGCATCGGGATAGTAGGATTGCAATGCGTCAGCCGGGATCGGCCAGCCCGACATCGGGACGTGGCCGCGTCTGCCGAAATCCAGCGGATCGAGTGCCACGCAGCGGCCGCCCCAAAGCCGCGACGTGCCGCCGATGCCGCTTGCGACCGACAGCGCGCTTTCGACATGATGACCATTGGTGAAACTGACGGGACCGGGTGCGATATCGCCACCACTGCCGTCAGTGGATCCCGCCTCGACAATCGCTACGGAAAGACCGCGTTCGGCGCAGCGGAAAGCCAGCGAAAGGCCGACCGGACCGGCACCGACGATGCATATGTCAGATGAAGGAAATGCCCCGGCAGCGCCGTCTATAATCATCCAGAATTCCCCGTGCCGGATGGCTTACGGGGAGTTAGCTAGAAGCAAGGGCCATTGAAACAAGGGCAAAAGCGATTTCAGTCAGCGTACCTGGTCGAGCAGGCGCTTGCATTCCAGGAGGTCGTAGAGCGCTTCCTGGAGCAGCGCGCGGTCTTCCTTGCCGACGCTCGACTTGCCGATCGAGACTTCGCCCTGCTCATCCTCGCCGGCGACGAAATTGAAGAAGCGGCGGGTGATCGGCGCCTTGGCGCGGCCGACGAGCTGGTCTTCATCGGCCATGCTGACGCGGGGTTCGGAGGACGAAGAGCCGCCGCCATCCTTGGAACTCGCCGCCAGCGCCTCGACGCTGGCGAGATCGCCATGGGCGACGGAGACGACAAACTTGTTGCCGTTGGTCTTCAGGAGCTTCTGCACGCCCTTGATCGTGTAGCCGTGATCATAGAGCAGATGACGGATGCCCTTCAGCAGATCCACATCTTCAGGGCGATAATAACGGCGTCCGCCGCCACGCTTCATCGGCTTTATCTGCGGAAAACGAGTTTCCCAGAAGCGCAAGACGTGCTGCGGCAGATCAAGATCATCCGCAACTTCGCTGATGGTTCGAAAAGCATCAGGGCTCTTGTCCAACGTCCTACTCCCTACGCGACCTCGGTGGCGGTCCAATCCGCGACTCATCATATTTCAACGGTTTGAACCGCCGAATTCAAGTCACGTCTTCGGGTTCCCACAGTTCGCGGGCAATGACATCAATGATTTATCGATTAGGCAGAGCCGATGGAACGGGCTCAGGAGGCCGGATTTGCAGGCTTCTGCTTGACCTTGCGCAGCGTGTGAGCCTTGAGAATCCGGGTCTTCAGGACGTTCGACGCCTTGAAGGTCATGACGCGGCGCGGCGAAATCGGCACTTCTTCGCCGGTCTTCGGGTTGCGGCCGATACGCTCGTTCTTGTCGCGCACCTGGAAGGTCGCGAAGGAGGAGAGCTTGACCGTCTCTCCACGGACGATGGCGTTGCAGATTTCGTCAATGACGGTTTCGACGAGTTCGGCGGACTCTGTTCGAGAGAGACCAACCTTCCGGAAAACTGATTCCGCCAGGTCTGCTCGCGTCACTGTCTTTCCGGTCATGGTTTCCCCGCCCAAGCTGCAAAATATCTTATGAAAGCGAGCAAAGACTATTTGTCTTGCGCCTTACGGTCAAGCTCTTGTTCGTCGTCAGTTTTTTGCGATTTGCAGCACTACCAGCGCAGCAGCACGGCGCCCCAGGTGAAGCCGCCGCCCATGGCCTCGAGCATGACGAGATCGCCCTTCTTGATGCGTCCGTCACCGGCTGCAACGGCAAGCGCCAGCGGAATGGAAGCCGCCGAGGTGTTGCCATGCAGATCGACGGTGATGACGACTTTTTCTGGGGCGATGTTCAGCTTCTTGGCCGAACCGTCGATGATGCGTCGATTTGCCTGGTGGGGGACCAGCCAATCGAGATCGTCAGACGTCGTACCGGTGGCGTCGAATGCCGCCTGGATGACGTCCGTGATCATGCCGACCGCATACTTGAAGACTTCGCGGCCTTCCATGCGCAGCTTGCCGACGGTGCCGGTGCTCGACGGGCCGCCATCGACGAAGAGTTTGTCCTTGTGCGAGCCGTCGGAGCGCAGATGCGCGGTCAGAACGCCGCGATCCGAGGTCTTGCCCTCGCCTTCGGAAGCTTCGAGAACGAGAGCGCCGGCGCCATCGCCGAAGAGCACGCAGGTGGTTCGGTCATTCCAGTCGAGAATGCGCGAGAAGGTCTCGGCACCGATGACGAGAACGCGCTTGGCGAGGCCGCCGCGGATATAGGCGTCAGCCGTGGTGACGGCATAGACGAAGCCGGTGCAGACGGCCTGAACGTCGAAGGCGAAGCCATGGCTCATGCCGAGACGGTTCTGGATATTGACCGCCGTCGCCGGGAAGGTGTTGTCGGGCGTCGAGGTGGCACAGATGATCAGGTCGATATCGGCGGGCGTCAGGCCGGCATTATCGAGTGCTGCGCGTGCGGCCTGCTCGCCGAGCGACGACGTCGTCTCGCCCTCGCCTGCGACATAGCGCTGGCGGATGCCGGTACGCTGGACGATCCACTCGTCCGACGTGTCAACGACATCTTCCATGTCGCGGTTGGTCATTACGCGTTTCGGAAGTGCGGCTCCGAACCCGCGAACCACTGAACGGATCATTCTTGCTAAACCCCGTCGCTCACGCAGCTTCCGGCCCGATGGGCGGCTGCCGCTTGGCATGATATTTCTTGAGATCGTTTTCTATTTTCTGATTGAGGCCATTCTTGGCCATGTCGTAACCGACTTCGATCGCGGCTGCGATACCTTCGGCATTGGCGCCGCCATGGCTCTTGATGACGATGCCGTTCAGGCCGAGGAACACGCCGCCATTGACCTTGCTCGGGTCCATCTTCTCGCGCAGCATGTCGAAAGCGCTTTTCGCCAGCAGATAGCCGATCTTGGCCATCAGCGTGCGCGACATCGCGGCACGCAGATAGGTGCCGATCTGCTTTGCCGTGCCTTCGGCGGCCTTCAGTGCGATATTGCCGGAGAAACCTTCGGTGACGACGACGTCGACCGTACCCTTGCCGATATCGTCGCCTTCGACGAAGCCGGAATATTCGAGCGAATCAAGATTGGCTTCGCGAAGCAGGCGTCCTGCTTCCTTGACCTCTTCCTGACCCTTGATCTCTTCGACGCCGACATTGAGCAGGCCGATGGTCGGGCGCTCGATCTCGAAAAGCGCGCGCGCCATGGCGCCGCCCATCAGGGCGAAATCCATCAGCTGCTGCGAATCCGCGCCGATCGTCGCGCCGATATCGAGAACGATGCTCTCGCCGCGCAGGGTCGGCCAGATGCCGGCGATCGCCGGGCGTTCGATATTGGCCATGGTGCGCAGACAGAACTTCGACATCGCCATCAGCGCGCCGGTATTGCCCGCCGACACCGCAACGTCGGCATCGCCGGACTTCACGGCTTCGATGGTGCGCCACATGCTGGAGACGTAGCGGCCGCGGCGAAGCGCCTGGCTCGGCTTCTCGTCCATGCGCACGGCAACCTCGCAGTCATGGAAGACCGACTTGGCTGCGACTTTCGGGAACTTGGCGAGAACGGGCTCGCACTCTTCCTTCAACCCGTAGAAAACGAAGGAAATATCCGGATGCCGCTCCAACGCTTTGGCGGCACCTGGGATGACAACCTGGGGACCAAAGTCGCCGCCCATGAGGTCGAGAGAAATTCTGATCACGCGTCCCTGATCCTTCTTTTTCGCCGGGGGAGGCGAAATTTCGGCCAAAATACCGGTTTTCCCATCGCTTACAACTGAATTGTGTCAAATACCCAACGGGTATTCAGTCCTTCTTCCAGTCCTTGAGCGCAGCGAATGGCGACGGCTTCTTGTCGTTCTGGCCATCGTCCTCGATATGCCCGTTGAATTCGATGCCGGGCTTGCGCGGATAGGGATCGATCGCCATCGCGGCAAATTCGGTCACCACGGCGCCGGCATCGATGCTGTCGCCAGTGAAGGGTTCCGGCAGATCCGGACCATCGGGATCGAGCACCATCTCGCCGGCATCATTGGCCGGGCGGCGGGCAAGCTTGGAATTTTCCGGCACGAAGATCTGCTCGAAGGGCTCGTCGATATCCGAGATAACGGGCTCGAGCGTCACGACACAGGCCTGTACGATGCGGGCATGCACCCTGCCCTTGACGCGGATACCGTCCTTCTTCCAGCGGTTGACCTGCAGCTCGGCGCGCAGCTCATCGACGGAGAGAATGTTCCAGCTCTCGGCGAGCGCCTTACGCTCCTTCTCGTCGGCTTCTAGGCGCACCTCGACGGGATTGGCCGAGATATGGCCGACCTTTACCAGATAGGAAAAGGGAATGGCGTCGTCCTGATGTTTCATGTCTTCCTCCTCAGGCCGCGTCCGGCAGCGTCGCCGAGCCGGTCGCTATCTGATCTTCGGACTGCTCCGAGAGTGCCGCTTCGGCCTTGAACATCCAGGCGGCGAGCGCGCTCATGTCGGCCGGAGCTTCCGCCTTCGGGTGAATGTTGCGCGACAGCGCCGTGGACAGTGCTTCGCTGTCACCGGCATCCATCGCCTTGGAATAGGCTTCGAGGCGGCCGTAGAACATGCCCGCCAGCTTCTTCATGCGCTTCGGCACGCTGTTGTCGCCGATACCGAGCTCGCGGATCGAATAGTCGATATCCTGAAAGAAGGCGTCGACGATCTCCTGGGCGATCTCCTGGCCGCTGGTGCCGGAGGCCCGCGTGCGGCGGAAGAACAGGATCATCACCAGCGAAAGCATCTCGAAGCGGCCCATGACGGTGTCGGGCACATCCATGCTTTCGTAGAACTCGGGCGTGCGGGCGGCCGACGTCAGCGTCGAATACTGCCGCTCGACGATCGCCTGATTGTTGTTTTTCTTACGAAAGAGCCCGAAGATCATTGTTTTTTCCGGAAATGCCTCATTCTTCACGCGGAGTTGCGTGGGCCGTGTTGCATGAATTCGAAAGCTGGTT
The DNA here is from genome assembly GCF_040546565.1 of Rhizobium sp. OAE497. Lineage (NCBI taxonomy): Bacteria > Pseudomonadati > Pseudomonadota > Alphaproteobacteria > Hyphomicrobiales > Rhizobiaceae > Rhizobium > Rhizobium sp. OAE497. The sequence continues at coordinate 1,327,214 of NZ_JBEPOA010000001.1, read as the reverse complement.
TACCGAAGCAGGCGCGAATTGCAATGCCGAAGGTGGCCACTTTCGGGACAGCGCCCTTTCAGGGCAGCGACGCGGCGAATTGGGAGAATTCGACCCCGGAAAGGCCACAAAGGTTTTGCATCAGCGGTGCTTCGCATGGTCAAAAGCCGCCTACCGATACTCAAGGGGAGTAGATGTCGTTGAAGAAACGGTATTTCAAGTCTGACGTAAAGTTCTTCAGCAGCGCGGCCATTGCCATCATGATTGCCTCAGCAGGACTTACCGGTTGCCAGACCGGCACCGTGCTGAACGGCGGCTATGTCGTCGATCAGGAATCGCTGAACCTCGTACCCGAAGGTTCGAGCCGCGAACAGGTTCTCCTGTCGCTCGGCACGCCCTCGACGACGGCGACCTTCGACAACGAAGTCTTCTATTACATCTCGCAGAAGCGCACGCGCTCGATCGCCTACCAAAAGCTCAGGGTGGTCGATCAGAGCGTTCTCGCCATCTATTTCGACAAGGACGGCGTCGTGGCACGCCGCGCCAACTACACGCTGCAGGACGGCAAGGTGTTCGACACGATCTCGCGCGTAACGCCGACCGGCGGCCGCGAGCTGACCTTCCTTCAGCAGGTTCTCCAGGGCGGCGCGGGCAGCGCGGCAAAGAGCCTGTTCGGCACGCCGCAGGGCAACCCGCAGAACCCGGCCAGCATCCAGTGAGTACGGAACGCATCAGACAATAAAGAAACCCGCCGGAGCGATCCGGCGGGTTTCTTCGTTTCAGCCCTGCCCTTCCCTTACATGCCGGCGAGAACCGCGAGCAGCAGGAGAGCAACGATATTGGTGATCTTGATCGCCGGGTTGACCGCCGGACCGGCTGTATCCTTGTAGGGATCGCCGACGGTATCGCCGGTGACGGATGCCTTGTGGGCTTCCGAACCCTTCATGTGACGATTGCCGTCCTTATCGACGAAGCCGTCTTCGAAGGACTTCTTGGCATTGTCCCATGCGCCGCCGCCCGAGGTCATCGAGATGGCGACGAAGAGGCCGTTGATGATCACGCCGAGCAGCGAGGCGCCGAGGGCGGCGAAGGCCGAGGCCTTGGAGCCCGAGATCAGCAGCACGCCGAAATAGACGACGATCGGCGCCAGGACCGGCAGCAGCGACGGGATGATCATCTCGCGGATCGCCGCCTTGGTCAGCAGATCGACGGCGCGGCCGTAATCCGGCTTCTCGGTTCCCTGCATGATGCCCGGCTTCTCGCGGAACTGCTTGCGCACTTCCTCGACGATCGCGCCGGCCGCACGGCCGACGGCGGTCATGGCGATACCGCCGAACAGATACGGGATCAGACCGCCGAACAGCAGGCCGGCGACGACATAGGGGTTCGACAGATCGAAGGAGATCGTGCCGATGCCCGCAAAGTACGGATACTGGTCGCCGTGAGCCGCGAAATACTGCAGGTCGTTCGAATAGGCGGCGAAGAGCACCAGCGCGCCGAGACCGGCCGAACCGATCGCGTAACCCTTGGTGACGGCCTTCGTCGTATTGCCGACGGCATCGAGCGCGTCGGTCGACTTGCGCACTTCCGGCGGCAGGTGGGACATTTCGGCAATACCGCCGGCATTGTCGGTGACCGGCCCGAAGGCATCGAGCGCGACGATCATGCCGGCAAGGCCGAGCATTGCGGTGACCGCAATACCGGTGCCGAACAGGCCGCCGAGCTGGAAGGTAGCCAGAATACCGCCGACGATGACGACCGCCGGCAGCGCCGTCGATTCCAGCGAGACCGCGAGGCCCTGGATGACATTGGTGCCGTGACCGGTGACCGATGCCTGGGCGATCGAGACGACCGGGCGCTTGCCTGTGCCGGTATAGTATTCGGTGATGACGACGATCAGCGCGGTGACGACGAGGCCGACGAGACCGCAGATGAAGAGGTTCGTGCCGGTGATGTCATGCCCGGCGACCATGCCCAGCGAACCCCAGCCGACCGTCAGCGAGGTTGCCGCACCAAGGCCGATGATCGACAGCAGACCGGTGACGATGAGGCCCTTGTAGAGGGCGCCCATGATCGAGCCGTTCGAGCCGAGCTTGACGAAGAAGGTACCGATGATCGAGGTGATGATGCAGACGCCGCAGATCGCCAGCGGATAGATCATCGCCGATTGCAGGATCGGTGCACCGGCAAAGAAGATCGCCGCGAGAACCATGGTGGCGACAACCGAGACCGCATAGGTTTCGAAAAGGTCGGCCGCCATGCCTGCGCAGTCGCCGACATTGTCGCCGACGTTATCGGCGATGGTTGCCGGGTTGCGCGGATCGTCTTCCGGAATACCGGCTTCCACCTTGCCGACGAGGTCGCCGCCGACGTCTGCGCCCTTGGTGAAGATACCGCCGCCGAGACGGGCAAAGATCGAGATCAGCGAGGCGCCGAAGCCGAGTGCGACCAGCGCATCGATGACTTCACGCGAGCCGGTGTCATGACCGAGCACGCCGGTCAGGATGTAATAGTAGATAGAGACGCCGAGCAGCGCCAGACCGGCAACGAGCATGCCGGTGATGGCGCCAGACTTGAAGGCGATATCGAGACCGGCGGAGAGGCTGTGGGAAGCAGCCTGGGCCGTGCGCACATTGGCGCGGACCGAAACGTGCATGCCGATGAAACCGGCGGCACCGGAAAGTACGGCGCCGATCAGGAAACCGATCGCGGCCGTGCCGGAGAGAAGCAGCCATGCTGCAATGAAAACAACGATGCCGACAATGGCAATGGTCTTGTACTGACGCGTGAGGTAGGCCTGCGCGCCCTCGCGGATATAGCCCGCGATCTCCTGCATGCGGCTATTGCCCTGATCGGCGGCCAGCACCGAACGGGTTGCCCAGATGGCATAGACCACCGAGAGCAGACCGCATGCGATTACGCATAAAAGAATGGTCATTTCGCTCTTTCCTCCAAAAGTGCCGGAACACTCCTCCGCCCGGCCACGCAAGCAGCCGAATCGTCTTCTCTCCTCAGAAACGCTCTAGCTTTGCGTGCGGAGATTGCTTGGTGGAAAACACGACGTCAAGACCGCAAGGGCCTAAAACCCTTGCAGCACAATGGATTGAGCGATTTGGTCCGATGGAGGACGGAGGAAGCTTACTTCCTGGTGTCGCCGCGTACCTGCTTGGCAATGCGGTCGAGAACGGCATTCACCAGCTTCGGCTCGTCGTCTTCGAAGAAGGCCTGGGCGATTTCCATATATTCCGTGACGATGACGGCGACGGGAACGTCCTTGCGATCGGTCAGTTCGAAGACGCCGGCGCGCAGGATGGCGCGGACCGTGCTGTCGAGACGCGACAGCGCCCAGTCGTCCTGCAGGGCAGAGGCGATCAGCGGATCGAGGCGGCGCTGTTCGCGCACGACGCCCGATACGATCGAGCGGAACCAGGACGGATCAGCCTTCAGATAGGTCTCGCCGTCAATTTCCTGGCCGAGGCGATGGGCCTCATATTCGGCGACGATTTCCAGCACGCCGGTGCCGCCGATATCCATCTGATAGAGCGCCTGTACGGCAGCGAGACGCGCAGCGCCCCGCTGATTTGCCGACTTTACCTGGCGCTCCGGAGTTTCGTTGGTCATTCAAGCCCACCCAGTTTCTTCTTCAGCTCGATCATCGTGAGAGCTGCGCGGGCAGCAAAGCCGCCCTTGTCCTTGTCCGAGCGGCGGGCGCGCGCCCAAGCCTGCTCGTCATTTTCGACCGTCAGAATGCCGTTGCCGATGGCAAGGGACTCGCTGACCGCCAGATCCATTATTGCACGCGAGGATTCGTTGGAGACGATATCGAAATGATAGGTCTCGCCGCGAATGACCATGCCGAGGGCGACAAAGCCGTCATACAGCACGCCGCCATTGTCTGCCCCGTCGAGCGCCATGGCAATGGCCGGCGGAATTTCGAGCGCACCGGGAACGGTGACGACGTCGAACGTGGCACCGGCTTCCTTCAGCGCGTGGGTCGCGCCATCGAGAAGGGCGTCAGCCATGTCATCGTAGAAGCGTGCTTCGACGATCAAAATATGGGGAGCATCATCCCGGGCCATGGTTCACCTTCGGTTTTAGAGAGTTCAGCCGTGCAGCAGGCCGCGGTCAAAACACGCCTACGCACGAATGGCAAGCAAATTCCGATCATGGCTGAAATGCAAATCCTGAAATCGCTGCAAGCATATAGCGGCAGGTTATGCTGCACTGCATCAAGGACGGCCTCCGGCCGCCTCGATCATGGCGAAAAGAAGGCAGCAAACGTGAAGAATAATTAACGCGATTTCAGTGACTTAGCCCATTGAAGGGAGAGGTTTTGCGCCCCAATTCCTTTCTCGTAACGCAGACGATCCCCTGCACGACAGCCGACCGTCAGAGCAGATGAAAGGACACTACCATGAACCGCGTTGCTAAGATTGCCATCGTTTCCGCTTTCTCCTCTCTCGCCTTCGTCGGCGTCAGCCGTGCGGAAAACCTGAGTATGAACTCCGCCTCCGGGATCGAGCACACCTTGCGTACGTTCCAGGGCAACGACTTCGCCGTCCAGCAATATCAGGACTGGCGCAACATCGACAGCATGGACCAGTTCGGCCCACGTTCGGCCCCGGTACGCGACGCCCAGGAAGTCCATCAGATCCAGGCCTCGATCGACGCCAACAAGAGCCTTACCCGCAAGCTCGCGGATCAAGGCGTCAGCGTCAGCAATGTCATCAACGCCGAACAGGCGGCGGATGGCAGCATCACGATCTATACCGATTAACAGCAGACGGGCGGCGCGTTCCTCACGCGCCGCCCGTCCATTTCTCGCGTCCCTACTCTTGAAAATTGCATGCGAATGATGGTCTGTTGCGCCCCAAAAGGGAGACGAGACATGCCATCAGAAACAACCAAGCCGGTGATTGACCCCTCCACGCTCGAACTCGAGCACTGGACGCAGGGCAAGCTTTACGAAGGCACCGACATTTCTTTCGGCAAGCTTCTCGGCCTTTCCAATCTCGGCGTCAGCTATAATGAAGTGCCTCCGGGCAAGTCGGGCTGTCCCTTCCACAATCATCATGTCGAAGACGAGCTGTTCATCGTGCTTTCGGGCAGCGGCGAATACCGCTTCGGCGGCGAACGGCATGCGATTTCCAAGGGATCGGTTCTCGGCGCGCCGGCGGGCGGCCCGGAAACGGCGCATCAGATTCTCAACACGGGCAGCGAGCCGCTGATCTATATCGGCGTCTCCACGATGTCGCCGACGGAGATCGTCGAATATCCCGATTCCGGCAAGTTCCTGGCGAAGACCCGCAAGGATGGCGGCTATCCGAGCTTCCGGGTCATCGGGCGCTCGGACGAGAGCCTCGACTACTGGCACAACGAACCCGGCGCATAAGACAGAAAGCGATTTTCAATGCTGAATATTCCGACGATCGAGACGGAGCGCCTGATCCTGCGCCCGCACAGGAAAACCGATTTCGAGGCCTACGTTACCTTCTGGGCTGATGAAGACGTGGTGCGCCATATCACCGGCGTTCCGAGCACGCGCGAACAGACCTGGGCGCGGCTGCTGCGCGCCACCGGCATGTGGCATCATATGGGCTTCGGCTTCCTGGCCATCGAGGAAAAAGAAACCGGCCGCTTCGTCGGCGAATGCGGCTTTCTCGAAACCCGCCGCGAAATGACGCCGTCGATCGAGGGCACGCTGGAAACCGGCTGGGCGCTCTCGCCGTCTTTCCATGGCCGCGGCTATGCGAGCGAAGCGCTGCAAGCGATGATCGCCTGGGCCGAACAGCGCTTTCCCGACATGGAGATGACCTGCATCATCTCGCCGGAAAACGCGCCGTCGATCCGCCTTGCGGGAAAGCTCGGTTTCCGCGAGGTCACCCGCACCGATTACAACGGCGAGATCATTCTGTTTTCGCGGCAGGGAACTCGGCAAGCCTAGCGGCGTAGCGGGCCATGGTATCGACTTCGAAATTGACGAAGTCGCCTGCCTTGCGCTCGCCCCAGGTCGTCACCTCGAGCGTGTGGCGGATCAGCAGCACGTCGAAATCCGTGCCTTCGACGGCATTGACCGTCAGCGACGTGCCGTCGAGAGCGACCGAGCCCTTCGGCGCCACGAATTTTGCCAGATGTTCCGGCGCGCGCAGGCGATATCGGGTCGCGTCGCCTTCGGCGGTCACCGAGAGGATTTCCGCCTTGCCGTCGACATGGCCGGAGACGATATGGCCGCCGAGCTCGTCGCCGATCTTCAGCGAACGCTCGAGATTGATGCGGCTTCCGGCTTTCCAGCCGGCAATCGTCGTCAGCCGCAACGCCTCTTCCCAGGCCTCGACCTCGAACCAGCGGCCGTTGCTGCCTTCGTCCGGCAGGCCGGTGACCGTCAGGCAGACGCCGGCATGCGAGATCGAGGCGCCCATATCGATGGTCGCCGGATCGTAGCTCGTGGCAACGCGCAGCTTGACGCCCTCGTTCATCGGGGAAACGGATTCGATCGTGCCCATATCAGTGACAATGCCGGTGAACATCAAAGCTCTCTTTCGTATTCGTCCATCCGGTCGGGGCCGAATGAAAATGTGCCCCTGTGGGCGAAACCGGATGGCATATCGGTCTTCGTGACCGGCGATTCAATACCATCGGCGCCGATCACCACATCGCCCTGATAGAGCTGGATGCGATCGACGAGACCGGCATCGAGGAAGAGTTTCGCCGTCCGGGCTCCCCCTTCGACGATCAACGAGGAAATGCCGCGGGAAGCGAGCGCCGGGAGCAGGACTTCCGGGTGATAGGGATTGCAATAGAGGACTTCGACGCCGAGGGCTTCGAGGGCGGTGCGGCGGGAGTCGAGGCCATCTTCAGTGCTGGCGGGTGGGATGCCCCCCTCTGCCCTGCCGGGCATCTCCCCCACAGGGGGGGAGATTGGCTGGGGGGATCCGCTCGCTTCAACATCGATTGCTTGGGGAGGCGCCGTCCGCGAGTCGATCTCCCCCCTTGTGGGGGAGATGCCCGGCAGGGCAGAGGGGGGTGACCCCTCGACGGCGGCCAAATCCGAAACCTCTTCCCGTGCCACAACGATCACCGGCACCTGCCGCGCCGTTTGCGCCAGCTTGCCCGTCACCGGCAGCGACAACGCCGGATCGAGCACGATCCGCACCGGCGAGCGATCCTCCTGCCCCGCAATCCGCACCGTCAGTTCCGGATCATCGGCAATCGCCGTGCCGATACCAACGAGAATGGCATCCGACTGTGCGCGCAGCTTCTGCACCTCGGCGCGCGCCGCAGGCCCGGTGATCGCCACCTGCCCCTCGCCTGCACGGCCGATCATGCCGTCGGCGGAAACTGCAAGTTTGAGAGTCACATAGGGCCGCCTCTTCGTCTGCCGGGTGAGATAGCCGGCGAGCGAGCGCCTGCCCTCTTCCTCCAGCACGCCCGTATCGACCTCGATGCCGGCGTCGCGAAGCATGCCGATGCCGCGGCCGGAGACGCGCTCATCGGGATCGGTGACGCTGATGACGACGCGGGAGACGCCGGACGCGATCAGCGCATTGGCGCAGGGCGGCGTCTTGCCGAAATGCGAGCATGGCTCAAGCGTCACATAGGCGGTGGCGCCCTCCGCCCTCGACCCGGCCTCGGCCAGCGCCTGCGGCTCGGCATGCGGGCGGCCGCCAACAGCGGTCGTGCCGCGGCCGACGATCTCGCCGTTCTTGACGACCACGCAGCCGACGGATGGGTTGGTGGAAGTTTGCCCAAGATGCAAAAGGCCGAGGCGGACAGCCTCGGCCATGTAACGTTCATCGTCTGATGCTGATGTCATCGCTCAACTGTCCAGAGTATCGCGGCCAATCTTGGCGTTGATCTCGGAAATGACCTTCTCGAAATCCTCGGCATGCGAGAAATCGCGGTAGACGGAGGCGTAGCGGACGAAGCCGACGTCATCCAGGCTCTTCAGCGCTTCGAGAACCTGAAGACCGATGGCCTCCGAACCGATCTCGACCTCACCGGAGCTTTCCAGACGCCGGACGATGCCGGAGACGGCGCGTTCGATGCGGTCGCGATCAACCGGGCGCTTGCGCAGCGCGATCTCGAAGGAGCGCACCAGCTTGTCACGGTCGAAGGGCACCTTGCGGCCGGTCTTCTTGACGACCATCAGCTCGCGCAGCTGCACACGCTCGAAGGTCGTGAAGCGGCCGCCGCAATCGGGACAGATACGCCTGCGGCGGATGGACGTATTGTCCTCCGCCGGGCGTGAATCCTTGACCTGTGTGTCTTCCGATCCGCAGAATGGGCAGCGCATGCGCTATCCTTAGCCGATGTAGTCGTACATTGGGAAGCGGTTGGTGAGGTTCACCACCTTATCCCGCACGGCGCCTTCGACAGCGGCATTGCCTTCGTCGGAATTGGCAGCCTTCAGGCCGTCGAGAACCTCGACGATCAGGTTGCCGATTTCCTTGAACTCGGCTTCCTTGAAGCCACGGGTCGTGCCGGCAGGCGCGCCGAGGCGGACGCCCGAGGTGACGAACGGCTTTTCAGGGTCGAACGGGATGCCGTTCTTGTTGCAGGTGATGTAGGCGCGGCCGAGGGCGGCTTCCGCACGCTTGCCGGTGGCGTTCTTCTTGCGAAGGTCGACGAGCATCAGGTGGTTGTCGGTGCCGCCGGAGACGACGTCGAGGCCGCCTGCGATCAGGGTTTCGGCAAGCGCCTTGGCGTTCTTGACGATCTGGGCTGCGTATTCCTTGAATTCCGGCTGCAGCGCTTCCTTGAAGGCAACGGCCTTGGCAGCGATGATGTGCATCAGCGGACCGCCCTGGAGACCCGGGAAGACGGCCGAATTGAACTTCTTCGCCAGATCTTCCTCGTTCGTCAGGATGACGCCGCCGCGCGGGCCGCGGAGCGACTTGTGGGTCGTGGTCGTCGCGACATGGCAGTGCGGGAACGGCGACGGATGCTGGCCACCGGCGACGAGACCGGCGATGTGGGCCATGTCGACCATCAGGTAGGCGCCGACTTCATCGGCGATCTCGCGGAAGCGCTTCCAGTCCCAGATACGGGAGTAAGCGGTGCCGCCGGCAATGATCAGCTTCGGCTTGTGGGTGCGCGCCTTCTCGGCAACGTCGTCCATATCGAGCAGGTTGTCGCCTTCGCGAACGCCGTAGGAGACGACGTTGAACCACTTGCCGGACATGTTGACCGGCGAACCGTGCGTCAGGTGACCGCCCGAGTTCAGGTCGAGACCCATGAAGGTATCGCCCGGCTGCAGGAGCGCCAGGAACACGGCCTGGTTCATCTGCGAACCGGAGTTCGGCTGAACGTTGGCGAAGTTGACGCCGAACAGCTTCTTGGCACGCTCGATCGCCAGTTCCTCGGCGATATCGACATACTGGCAGCCGCCGTAATAGCGCTTGCCCGGATAGCCTTCGGCGTACTTGTTGGTCATGATGGAGCCCTGGGCTTCCAGCACCGCGCGCGAAACGATGTTTTCCGAGGCGATGAGTTCGATCTCGTGCCGCTGACGGCCGAGCTCCTTTTCGATCGCGCCGAAGATCTCCGGATCGGTATCGGCAAGATTGCGATTGAAGAAGGTCTGAGTGGAAGCATTGGTCATGGGCGGGCTCCTCAACTGGAATGGCCGCAGCTTTAGCCTTCCGTTTGCGCCAGAGCAATACGAAGAACGACATTTGCTGGGCAATCTACGCGCGGGGTGACCTCCCTCCCTCATTCCTGTGACGAGCACAGGGATGAGGGAGGAAAGGTCTTGCCAAACAAAAAAGGCCGCGCAATCCGCGCGGCCTTTCCAAACTCAAAGAGAACCAGCCCTTACTGAACCGGCTGTTCCGTCGTCGCCGTGGTATCCAGCGCCAGTTCGGCATTGCCGTCCATCTGGTAGATGTCGTCGCGGAACTGGACGATGCCGTCGGGCATGCCCCAGGCGGAGATGTAGACGAAATAGACCGGCACTTCTTCGGCGAGCTTGATCGGCGTGTTGACGCGGCTGGCGATGACCTGCTCCATCTGCTGGCGCGGCCAGCCCGGGGTTTCGCCGAGCAGCCAGGTCGTCAGGTCGCGGACGTTCTGGACGCGCACGCAGCCCGAGGATTCGAAGCGCATGAGCTTGTTGAACAGGCCCTGCTGCGGCGTGTCGTGCATGTACTCGCCGTTCTTATTGTAGAAGTTGATCTTCGTGGACGCCATGGCGTTGATCTTGCCCGGGTCCTGGCGGAAGGTCAGGTTCGGTGCCTTTTCGGCGTTCCAGTCAATGGTTTCAGGCGCGACTTCGCTGCCCTTGCCGTCGATCAGGCGAATGTTGTTGCGCGTCAGGTAGGTCGGGTCCTTGCGCATCAGCGGCACGATGTCCTTTTCGACGATCGAGCGCGGAGCCGTCCAGTATGGATTGAGGATGACTTCGTAGATCTTCGAATTGACGAGGTGCGTCGGGCGGCTCAGGCGGCCGACGATCGCGTTGTGGCGGGTCGCGACGCTGCCATCCTGGACGGCTTCGACGTAAGCGGCCGGAATGTTGACCATGACGTGACGGCGGCCGAGATCTTCGGGGAAGGTCTGCAGGCGGATCAGGTTGGTGTTCAGCTGCTGCAGGCGCACATCGACCGGGATGTTCATCGCCTTCAGCGTGAATTCGCCGATCACGCCATCAGACGGAAGGCCGTGACGGGCCTGGAAGCGCTTGACCGCACCGTCGACATAAGAGTCGAACGAGGACGACATGCCGGCTTCCTGCGGAAGATCGCCGGTGGCAAAGAGACGCTGGCGCAGCGCCTGGACCGACTGATCGGTGACACCGAGCTGCAAGCGCTGATCGGCCGGCGGATTGACGGTCGGCCAGCCGCCGGCAGAGGCGATCTGCTGATACTGGGCGATCGCCTGCTGCATGCTGGAAACGGACTGCGGTCCGAGGATCGGGGTATTGGAAACGATGGCGTTTGCGGTGCGCGATGCGGCCTTGGCATCGAACTGATCATCCCAGTCGCCGCGTTGAGGCGCATTGATCAGCGCATCGACGGCCGTCTGCGCCAATGCCGGGGCGGCCAGTGCGCTGACACCGAACGTTGCCGCGGAGGCAAGAAATGCGCGGCGCGAGAGAGCTTCAATTCCGTTTTTCTTCGTCATAGTCCCAACCACTGAATGCCGCAGCTCTGAGAGGAAAACCGCGGGCTTTGCGAGTCACTGCGCGATAACGCAGACCACTATCATTCCGTTCTGCGGCGCATCACCGATTTTCCGCGTCCAGCCATCACAAGATTGCGAGCCGGAAGCGTGAATGCGTGAACTGCTGTTCGAGGGCGCCGTCTGCTGTGCATTTCCGCTGCCATACCAATATGGCCAATTCGTGTCGCCTGCCCTTCCGGGCACCTACCAGCGGTAGGAGACGGCACGCATCAAACCATAGCAATCCGTAAACGGTGCTGGTTAATAGCGGCTAAAAAACGGCCTGAATACAGGCGATTACGCTTGGCAGGCATGCGTTGCAAAGATGACACGCTGGTGGTGAGTGGCAAGGGAACCAGACGCATGTACTAGGAACGTTTCTGGTGCCCGCTGGGTGATTGACCAGCAGGAACATTTGCAGCACCAAGTTGTAGAGATACTTGGAGCGGGGGAATTCGCGCAAATGATGCTGCACAACGTTGCTGGATGGAAGGAATTAGCTCTGAAGCTAGCTGGCTGGGTTATCTCAGCCGCAATCATCCTTAGCCTTGCGATAGAAATTATCGGCCTTCTGCCGCAATTTGTCGCGCGGGAGGACTACACCGCGATTACGGTTCTCGTGGCCGTGTCGGGAGCCATTGTTGCCATAAGCCAGTTTCGCAGCACGGCCAGAGAACGCGTCCGCACAAGAGCGCGAATGCTCGCGTTTGTTGCTCAGCTTTGCGGCGAGGCTACCAATCTACTGATGCGACCTGTTCCAACTGGCCACATAGGAGAGATTCCCGATCCATGCGTGCTGGAACCTCGGGATATCGCTACGCGCAAACCTCACTTAGATGAGATTGGAAAGGCGCTTTTAGCATTCGATATTAAAGAGCTTCCTAGCGCGGAAGCCATGGCAGCAGTCGTGGAACTCCGTTCGGTTTTGAACCAAGTCGTCGCCTTTCTCGAGGCGCTCCCAGATGGACGCGTGAATTTCGACCACTTCGTTTCTCGCCTGATCTCCGCATCCATTCGGCTCGGAACAGAGCGAGACAAACTGTATCCAACGTATAGCATTGGCAAGTTGTTACTACAGCATCCGGATGTAGAACGGCGTTAGGTCGCACCACAAAAACGGACGTAACGGGGCGCCTTCTCTCGCCCCGTTACGTCCGTTTTGCCACTTTGAATTGTTACCGAGCCATCGGGAATAACGGCTCAGGAACTTAGAGGCGGTACATGATCGAGTCGTTCCAGAAGCGGTCGAGGCGCTGCAGGAGCTTGTTCATCTGGGTGAACTCGTCGGTGCCGATGCCGCCGACCTTGTCGATCGAGGTGATGTGGCGTTCGTAGAGCTTGGCGACCGTCTCGGCGATCTCGGTGCCGGTTTCCGTCAGGCTGATGCGGACGGAGCGGCGGTCGATGCGCGAGCGCTGGTGGTTGATGAAGCCGAGGTCGACGAGCTTCTTGACGTTGTAGGAGACGTTGGAGCCCAGGTAGTAACCGCGGGAGCGGAGCTCGCCGGCGGTCAGTTCCGAGTTGCCGATATTGAAGAGCAGGAGCGCCTGGATGGCGTTGACGTCGCTGCGGCCCTGACGGTCGAATTCGTCCTTGATGACGTCGAGCAGACGACGGTGAAGACGTTCAACAAGATGAAGGGATTCCATGTAAAGATCACGGATGTCCTGATCCTGCTGGTCACGGAAGTTCGATACCGCCTGCGGCTTGATTTTCGTGTTCATGATGACTGCCTCACTGTTTGTTTGGCGGTGTTGGTTTTCTTCCCGCCTTGAGACAGACCCTATCGAATACAAATAAAATTCTACTTAAACTGCAGGCTTAACAGCACCTTACCGAAAACCTCCCGTTGTATCAGGGTAAATCAACGCTTACCTGACGCCGCTGGCGGCGCCGCTCGAACCAGAGCGCGACGCGGAATGCAAGGTACATCACGGCCACCAGAACATGGGTGATGACGATCAGATGATTGGAGCCGAAAGTCTCCGGCAGGAAGCCGTGCATCAACACCTGCAGCCCCGCCGCAAGCACCCAGACGACCGGTCCCCAGGAGACCGTGAGCCATAGCCCCAGCGAGGCGACAGGGAAGACGACGGCGAGCGTCGTGGCCGCCACTTTCCAGGGAAGGCTCAAGAGATCGAAGCGGCCGGCGCCGAACAGCGAGTAGCCGACGAGCATGCCCCAATATTGCAGGCCGAACCAGAAACAGGTGATCGCCACCAGCCTCAGGAAGAGGATGAACATCAGGTCGGTCAGCGTACGCTTCGGCAGGGCCGGAGAATCATTTTCCATGGGGCGGACTTTATGGTTCTGTTCGGTCATTCGCCAGACGTTGCGCGCCGGCGCGGCCAATCGTCCGGTTTGGTTTTCGAAGATGGCATGATAATGAGCGCGCCAGCAAATGGAATGGCCAGGGACAAGACAATGCAGGACAAGACCCACCTCGTCGACGACATCACCGGACACCGCCGCATGCGCCGCAACCGCAAGGCCGACTGGACACGCCGCCTGGTGCAGGAAAACCGGCTGACGGTCGACGACCTGATCTGGCCGGTCTTCGTCGTGCCCGGCAGCGGCATCGTCGATCCGATCCCGGCCATGCCCGGCGTCGTCAGGATGAGCGTCGACAAGCTCGTCGAAGCCGCCAGGGAAGCCGCCGATCTCGGCGTGCCCGCGATCGCCACCTTCCCGAATATCGAGATGGAGCTGCGCGACGAAACGGGTTCGAACAGCCTCGAGGCCAATAACCTGATCAACCAGGCGACGATGGCGCTGAAGAAGCATGTGCCTACTATCGGCGTGATCACCGACGTGGCGCTCGACCCCTTCACCAGCCACGGGCATGACGGGATCCTGCGCGGCGGCGAGATCGTCAATGACGAGACCGTCGAGCAGGTGGCGCGCGCCGCCGTCATGCAGGCCGATGCCGGTTCCGATATCATCTCGCCTTCGGAAATGATGGATGGCCGCATCGGCGCCATCCGCCGGGCACTCGATGCCGCGGGCCACCAGAATGTCGGCATCATGAGCTATGCGACGAAATTCGCCTCCGCCTTCTACGGCCCCTACCGCGAGGCGATCTCGACCGGCGGGCTGCTGAAGGGCGACAAGAAGACCTATTATATCGACCCGGCCAACGGCACCGAGGCGATCCGCGATGCGGCACTCGACGTCGAGGAAGGCGCCGACATGCTGATGGTCAAGCCCGGCCTGCCCTATCTGGATATCTGCTGGCGCATGAAAGAGGCTTTCGGCCTGCCGACTTTCGCCTATCAGGTCTCGGGCGAATATTCGCAGATCAAGGCTGCGGCGATGAACGGCTGGATCGATGGCGAGCGCGCGATGATGGAAACGCTGCTCGCCTTCAAGCGCGCGGGCTGCGACGGCATCCTGACCTATTTCGCGATCGAGGTCGCCCGGGCGCTCGCCAAACGCTGAAAAGCGCGCATCATTGCATCTCCGGCCGCCGACACCATATCAGTGGCATCGTTTCACAAAGGAGACCCTAGATGAGCCTGAACCCCAACCCTGTCTATGCCGCACCGGAAGACTGGCGCGCCTATAGCGGGACGCTCAGCCGGCGGGTATTTGCGTTCATCCTGGATTACATCATCGTCCTGCTGCTGTGCATTCCGGCAGCGGTGGTGCTGTTCTTCCTGTCGATCGTGACGCTCGGCCTCGGCTTCTTCCTTTATCCGGCGCTCTTCGTGCTGGTGGCGGGCATCTATTTCGGCCTCACGGTCGGCGGTCCGGCGCAGGCTTCGCTCGGCATGCGCGCCATGGGCATCCAGATGATGCGCGTCGACGGACGCCCGCTCGATTTCCTGACGGCAATCGTTCACCTGGCGCTGTTCTGGATCCTGAACTCGGTGCTGACGCCGCTGATTCTTCTGGTCGGCCTGTTTACCGAGCGCAGCCGCCTGATCCACGACTTCCTGGTCGGCACCGTCACGGTCCGCACCGCCTGATCGCGGAAATAAAGTCCCCGGCTGGCCTTTGCGGGCCGGTTCGGGGCGCCATATCAAAAAGCTACGACAAAATGATAGCGCGGAGAACCCGGCCGCGCTGTTGACGTTTTTTATTCTTAAGTCATGCTGTCAAGATTGACGGTCACCGAAGGAACCATCCGCGTCAGATGAATACGCAGTCCACGCCATCCCCTCAGTTTTATCTGACGGCACCGGCTGCATGCCCGTATCTGCCGCAGGAGATGGAGCGCAAGGTTTTTACCCATCTCGTCGGCCCCCGCGCCGCCGAAATGAACGATATCCTGACGCAGGGCGGTTTCCGCCGCTCGCAGAACATCGCCTACCGTCCCGCCTGCGAAGCCTGCCGCGCCTGCGTTTCCGTGCGCATCCTGGCGCAGGAATTCCAGCCGACGAAATCGATGAAGCGGGTGCTGGCCAATAACAGCGACCTGATCGCCACCGAATTTCCGGCCCAGCCTTCGAGCGAGCAATATTCTCTGTTCCGCAGCTATCTCGACTACCGCCACCAGCAGGGCGGCATGTCCGACATGACGGTGCTCGACTATGCGATCATGGTCGAGGACACCCACGTCAACACCCGAATCATCGAATACCGCCGGCGCGAGGAAGGCTTGGGCCTCGAAACCCGGCCGCGCGGCGAACTCGTGGCGGCAGCGCTGACCGATACGATGAGCGACGGCCTCTCCATGGTCTATTCCTATTTCAATCCGGAATATGACCGCCGCTCGCTCGGCACCTTCATGATCCTCGACCACGTCAAGCGCACCAAGGCCCTCGGCCTCCCCCATGTCTATCTCGGCTACTGGGTGCAGGGTTCGCGAAAGATGGACTACAAGACCCGCTACCAGCCGCAGGAGCATCTGACGCCACGCGGATGGGAGCGTTTCGATCCATCGGTGTTGGAAGAGAGCGGCGGGGAGTAATGCGGCCCCTGCTCTGCGTGAGCAGCGCGGCACTGCATAACGACAACGCCGCGCCAGCTTTGGCGAAAAGCTAGCTCGCTAGCCGATCGACCTGGTCGACCTCCCGCTCCAACCCTTCCATCACATGCGCCCAGCCCTGGCGGGTCTTTTCCTCGTGAGCCGACCATTCGGAGCACATTTCGTGCGTCAGCGTCAGGCGGCAGCCGCTGCCGAGCGGTTCGAGGTCGATCTGGACGCGGTCGGTGCAGTGGTCGTGATCTTCGACGGAGAAGCTGAAGACCATGCGTTTCGGGCGGTGGAGGTCGAGGAAGATGCCGCTGTGGCAGGCATCGCCGGTCGGGCGGCGGTCGACGACGAGGAAGCGGCCGCCGACATGGGCGTCGATCTCGGCGCGGATCACATGGCCGTCATCGGTGGCGAAGAGGAAGCGCTTGGCGATCGCAGGATTCAGCCAGGCATCATAGACGACGGATGGCGGCGCCTTGTAGCTATGCGTAACGGTGAGTTTGATCTTTTCGGCGGCAGACATTGATTTTTTCCTCCGTGTTTTGGGCTCAGAGCACACCGCAAGGCATTGCCTTGCGGGGCCATTCCGTCCGCCTTTCGGAATGGAGCCGTTCCCAGTTTTTGGTGACAGGACTGAGATAGAGGAAGCGAGCCGCCCGCCAAGGGCGGATCGCCAAATTGTTACCGGTGTCAGCCGGCGAACTTGCCGCTGCGCGGGAAACCCTTCGGAACGGTGCGTCCGGCCGTTGCGCGGTCGGCCAGCCATTCGGCCAGCTCGTCCTTGTTCTTGTTGAACATACGGCCTGCGCTGTCTTCCCATGAGAGGCCCGCATCGATCGCAAAGCAGCGGACGTCGGAGATCCCGCCATCCTTGTAGCGCTGCAGGCGAACGCCCTTGCCGCGGGCCATTTCCGGCACCTGCGCCAGCGGGAATACCAGCATCTTTCGGTTCTCGCCGACGACGGCGACGTGATCGCCACTGACCGGAACGATCAGCTTGGTTTCATCCGGCATCGAGACGTTCATGATCTGCTTGCCCTTGCGGGTATTGGCAGCCATCTCGCCTTCCGCCACCACGAAGCCGTTGCCGGCGGTCGAGACGATCAGCTGCTTGCGCTGGGGATCGTGGACGAAGGCGGTGAGCACGTCCTGATCGTTGTCCATATCGATCATGATGCGCAGCGGCTCGCCATGGCCGCGCCCGCCGGGCAGCTTGTCGCCGCCGAGGGTGAAGGCCTTGCCGCCGGTGGTGACGATCAGGATCTTGTCTGTGGTCTGGGCCGGGAATGCCACCTTCAGCGCATCGCCTTCCTTGAAGGTCAGCGAAGCCGTGTCGGAGATGTGGCCCTTCAGCGCGCGGATCCAACCCTTTTCGGAGACCACGACGGTGATCGGTTCCTTTTCGATCATCGCCTGCTGGATCGCCTCTACGTCGGCTTCCGGCGCATCGGCAAACTGGGTGCGGCGGCGGCCGAGCTCGGTCGCCTTCGCGAACTTCTTCTTCACTTCGCCGATTTCCCAGGCGACGGTTTGCCACTGCTTCTCGTCGGAAGCGAGCAGCGCCTCGATGCCGGCCTTTTCGGCGGTGAGTTCGTCGAATTCCTTGCGGATTTCGAATTCCTCGAGCTTGCGCAGCGAGCGCAGGCGCATGTTGAGGATGGCTTCGACCTGGATTTCGGTCAAATCCCAGCGGGCGACCATCACCGGCTTCGGCTCGTCTTCCTCGCGGATGATGCGGATGACTTCGTCGATATTCAGGTAGGCGATCAACAGGCCGCCAAGAATTTCGAGACGCCTCTCGATCGCGGCAAGGCGGAAGCGCGAGCGGCGCTGCAGCACGTCGCGGCGGTGGTCGAGCCATTCCTTGAGAACCTCGTTCAGCGCCATGACGCGCGGAATGCGGCCCATGGAGAGAACGTTCATGTTCAGCGGGAAGCGGCTTTCGAGCTCCGTCAGCTTGAACATCGATTCCATCAGGATCGTCGGATCGACGGTGCGGTTCTTCGGCACCAGAACGATGCGGACGTCCTCGGCGGATTCATCGCGCACGTCTTCGAGCAGCGGCAGCTTGCGGGCAAGCAGCAGCTCGGCAATCTTTTCGATCAGACGCGATTTCTGCACCTGGAAGGGAATTTCGGTGACGATGATCTGGTAACCGCCGCGGCCGAGGTCTTCCGTCTCCCACTTGGCGCGGGTGCGGAAGCCGCCGCGGCCGGTCTTGTAGGCCTCGACGATGCTGGCGCGGCTGTCGATGATGATACCGCCGGTCGGGAAATCCGGGCCGGGAATAAAGGATTCGACCAGCGTCTCGACCGTCGCGTCCGGATGCTTGATGAGATGCAGGGCCGCATCGCAGAGTTCGTGGACGTTGTGCGACGGGATGGAGGTCGCCATGCCGACGGCGATGCCGGAAGAACCGTTCGCCAGAAGATTCGGGAAGGAGCCCGGCAGAACCACCGGCTCCTCGTCTTCCTCGTTATAGGTCGGGCGGAAATCGACGGCATCCTGCTCGATACCGTCGAGCAGCAGCGCAGTGACTTCGGTCATGCGGGCTTCGGTGTAACGATAGGCGGCGGCGTTGTCGCCGTCGATATTGCCGAAGTTCCCCTGCCCGTCGACCAGCGGATAACGCTGCGAGAAATCCTGCGCCAGACGCACCAGCGCATCATAGACAGACTGGTCGCCATGCGGGTGGAATTTACCGATGACGTCACCGACGATACGGGCGCATTTCTTGAAGGCGGCGTTCGGCCGGATGCCCATCTCGCTCATCGCGTGGATGATGCGGCGGTGGACCGGCTTCAGGCCGTCGCGCACGTCAGGAAGGGCGCGGTGCATGATGGTCGACAGTGCATATGCCAAGTAACGCTCTTCGAGCGCGGCCTTAAGGTCGACCGGAAGGATGCTGTCATCGTCTCCGCCAGAGGGCGGCAAAATCTCTTGTCCCATAGGCCTTGACTAGCCTAGAAGGCTCTCCACGGCAAGGAATCGGGAGGCTTGCGCCTGTGGATGACGTACCAGAATGACATCATGTGGCCATCAAGCATCGGCACGTCATTTGGACTTCGTTTTCTTTGCCTATCAACTAAAATTTAGAGTTCGCATCAATATAACGCGCGTCGACTTCGCAATAGACTAGCCTTAACCGCCACTAGAGGATTTCGTCATGACCTTTTACCGGACCACCCGGCTTATGCTTTCCGGCGCAGCATTCCTGTCGCTCGCCACCAGCGCATTCGCCCTTGATGGCCAGGATCTGCTGAAGAAGCTCAACGCCGCCTATATCGCCCAGGGCGGCACGCTCGTCGCTGACGGCGTCGATGTCGACGACACGACGGTGACGCTGAAGAACGCAAGCTTCAAGCCTGCGGCCGGCGATGCGCTGAAGATCGGCGACATCACCATGACCGGCGTCGAGGAAGACGAAGACGGCGGCTACTACATCGAGGAAGCAGCCTTCCCCGACATCAATGTCAGCGAAGAAGGCACGACGATCTCCGCCAGCGACATGAAACTCGGCGGCATCTCGATCCCGGCCGATGCGACCGGCGACGGCGTCGATTCCATGCTGCTCTACGAGACGGCCCATACCGGCCCGTTCAAGGTTTCGAAGGACGGCAAGGACATCTTCTCGCTCGGCCAGACCGACATGAACCTGACGCTGCGCGAAGACGAATCCGGCTTCGATTTCGACGGCGCCTTCAAGAACATGAAGGCCGACCTGACCGATGCTCCCGATCCGCAGTACAAGGAAGGGATCGAGAAGCTGGCGCTCGAACATGTCAACGGCGACATCACCATGAAGGGCGCCTGGGATCTCGGCCCCGGCACGATCGACATTTCCGAATTCGCCTTCGACGTCACCAATGTCGGCCGCCTAAACCTCGCCTTCAAGATCTCCGGCTACACGCCTGCCTTCATGAAGTCGCTGCAGGAAGCCGCCAAGGCTTCGGAAGCCAACCCGAACAAGGAAGAAGCACAGCAGGCTCTCGGCCTCGCAATGCTCGGCCTGCTGCAGCAGCTTTCGTTCAACAGCGCCGAAGTCCGCTTCGACGACGCCTCGATCACCAAGCGCGCGCTTGAATATGCCGGTTCGAAGCAAAACATGACCGGCAAGCAGATGGGCGATGCGCTGAAGGCAATGGCGCCGCTCGCCGTCGCACAGCTCAACGTTCCCGAGCTGCAGAACGCGATCTCGGCTGCCGTCAACACCTATCTCGACGACCCGAAGAACTTCGCTGTCTCGGCTGCACCGGCGCAGGCCGTGCCGTTCCCGACGATCATGGGCGCTGCCATGGGCGCACCGAACACGCTGCCGAACGTTCTCGGCGTGAAGATCACGGCAAACCAGTAAGGTTCAGCCTCGCTGAAACGAAAAGCCCGGCAGCGATGCCGGGCTTTTTTGTTTGTCAGTGCGAGCCGGTGGAGACCAGTGCTGCATCACCCTTGTCATGCAGGGCAAAGCGTTCGAGCATGTTGGCGCTCGCCTCGTTCAGGCCGCGGACATCGACACCTATACCGCGGCGGCGATATTTCAGGACCACCTTGTCGAGCGCGCCGACGGCGGTGATGTCCCAGAAATGCGCGTCGGTGACGTCGATGACGACTGACGTCACCTGCTCCTCGAAGTCGAAGGCAGCGGAGAAGCTTTCCGCCGAGGCGAAGAAGACCTGGCCATCGACAAGATAGGTCCGGATACCGGCTTCCGCATCCAGCGACGAGCGGACATGGAACAGCTTGGCGACCTTGCCGGCGAAGAACACACCCGACAGGAGAACGCCGACCAGCACGCCCTTCGACAGATCATGGGTCGCAACGACGGTGACGACCGTTGCCAGCATGACCAGCGACGACGATGGCGGGTTGCGGCGGATGTCGAGGATCGAGCGCCAGGAGAAGGTGCCGATCGACACCATGATCATGATCGCCACCAGCGCCGCCATCGGCACGACGCGCAGGATATCGTCGAGCACCAGAAGCAGGATCAGAAGGAAGGCACCGGCCACAAAGGTCGACAGACGGCCGCGGCCGCCGGAGGCGATATTGATGCCGGACTGGCCGATCATCGCGCAACCACCCATGCCGCCGATCAGGGCCGACGCGATGTTTGCAGCCCCCTGCCCGTAGCATTCGGTGTTCTTGTTGCTCTGGGTATCCGTGAGGTCATCGACGATCTGCGCCGTCAGCAGCGATTCCAGCAGACCGACCGCGGCGAGGCCAATCGAGTACGGGAAGATGATCTGCAGCGTCTCGAATGTCAGCGGCACCTGCGGAACGGTAAAGACAGGCAGGCTGGTCGGCAACTCGCCGAGATCGCTGACCGTGCGGACATCGAGCCCCAGCCCGACCGTTGCCGCCGTCAGCACCGCGATCGCCACCAGCGGCGACGGGATGACCTTGGTGACATAGGGGAAGAGGTAAATGATCAGCAGGGCCGCGGCGATCATCACATAGGTCGTCTGCGGCATGCCGATCAGCTCCGGCAGCTGCGCCATGAAGATCAGGATCGCCAGCGAGTTCACGAAGCCGGTCATCACGGAGCGCGACACGAAGCGCATGAGACGCCCGAGCTTCAGCATGCCGGCAATCATCTGCAGGATGCCCATCAGGATCGTGGCAGCGAAGAGATATTGCAGGCCATGCTCGCGCACCAGCGAGCCCATCAGCACCGCTGTCGCGGCAGTTGCCGCCGAGATCATGCCCGGCCGGCCGCCGGCGATGGCGGAGACGCAGGCAATGGCAACCGAGGCGAAAAGCCCGATCTTCGGATCGACGCCGGCAATGACCGAAAAGCCGATGGCCTCCGGGATCAGGGCGAGCGCCACGACGATGCCGGAAAGAATGTCACCACGAATGTTCGAAAACCATTCGCGCTTGTAAGCGGAGAGTTTGTTCATGTCGGATTGTTCACAAGGTTCAGCGCGACCGGACGCAAGTCCGGTTCAACATATTGGAAGATGTTGTGCGTTGTCTGGCGGATCGGCGGCCAGAAGAGCCACCCGGAGTTTCACCGGGTCCGGGGCGAATAGGCAAGCTATAGCCACGAAAAACGCCGGCCGCAAGCTGCGGCCGGCGTCGATACTTGCTGAAGGCAAGAGGCCCGCCGTTGGGCGGGCCTCTCTGAAATCGATCAGTCCTTCTTCGGCTGCGGCATGACGCGCAGCGACAGTTCCATGAGCTGCTTCGGCGTTGCCGGCGACGGCGCGTTCATCAGGAGGTCCTGCGCCTGCTGGTTCATCGGGAACAGCGTGATTTCGCGCAGGTTCTTGGCGCCGAGCAGCAGCATGACGATGCGGTCGATGCCGAATGCGCAACCGCCGTGCGGAGGCGCGCCGTACTGGAAGGCGCGGTACATGCCGCCGAAGCGCTCTTCGACATCCGCCTGGCTGAGGCCGACCAGTTCGAAGGCCTTGACCATGGCTTCCGGCGACTGGTTACGGATCGAGCCCGAGGCGATTTCGAAGCCGTTGCAGACGGCGTCGTACTGGTAGGCTTTGAGCGACAGCGGTTCCTGGGTCTGCAGCGCCTCGAGACCGCCCTGCGGCATCGAGAAGGGGTTGTGCGCGAAGTCGACCTTCTTGTCTTCCTCGCTCCATTCGTAGAACGGGAAGTCGATGATCCAGCACAGCTCGAACCGGTCGCGATCGACAAGGTTCAGGTCTTCACCGGCCTTGGTGCGGGCTTCGCCTGCGAACTTGTAGAACTTCGCCGGTTCGCCGGCGACGAAGAAGGCTGCGTCGCCTGCTTCAAGACCGAGCTGAACGCGGAGCGCCTCGGTGCGCTCTTCGCCGATATTCTTGGCGAGCGGGCCGGAACCGGCGACCTTGCCGTCCTCTTCCTTCCAGAAGATGTAGCCGAGTCCGGGCTGACCGAGAGACTGCGCCCAGGCGTTCATGCGGTCGCAGAATGCGCGGCTACCGCCGGTCTTGGCCGGGATCGCCCAGACTTCGACCTTCGGGTTTGCGGCGATCATGCCGGCGAAGACCTTGAAGCCGGAGCCATCGAAATGTTCGGTGACGGCCTGCATCTCGATCGGGTTGCGCAGGTCGGGCTTGTCGGAGCCGTACTTGCGGATCGCAACGTCATAGGGGATGCGCGGCCATTCCTTGGTGACCGGCTTGCCTTCGGCAAACTGCTCGAAGACGTTGGTGATGATCGGGGCCATCGTATCCCAGACATCTTCCTGGGTGACGAAGCTCATTTCGACGTCGAGCTGGTAGAATTCGCCCGGCAGGCGGTCGGCACGCGGATCTTCATCGCGGAAGCACGGCGCGATCTGGAAGTAGCGGTCGAAACCGGCAACCATCAGCAGCTGCTTGTACTGCTGCGGCGCCTGCGGCAGCGCGAAGAAGGTGCCGGGATGGATACGGCTGGGGACGAGGAAGTCGCGCGCGCCTTCCGGCGAGGATGCCGTCAGGATCGGCGTCGTGTATTCGCCGAAGCCGGCCGAGGCCATGCGGTTGCGGATATCCGAGATGATCTGCGTGCGCTTGACGATGTTCTTGTGCAGCGTCTCGCGGCGCAGGTCGAGGAAGCGGTACTTGAGGCGAACGTCTTCGGGATAATCGGGCTCGCCGAAGATCGGCAGCGGCAGCTCCTTGGCGGCGGCCAGAACTTCGATTTCCTGGGCGTAGAGTTCGATCTCGCCGGTCGCCATGTTCTTGTTGACGGTGTCTTCCGTACGGGCCTTGACGAGACCATCGATACGGATGACCCACTCGCCGCGAACGGCTTCGGCGGTCTTGAAGGCCGGAGAATCCGGATCGGCGACGACCTGAGTGATGCCGTAATGGTCGCGAAGGTCGATGAAGAGAACGCCGCCATGGTCACGAACGCGGTGAACCCAACCGGAAATCCGGACGGTCGAGCCGACGTCCGACTTGCGGAGGGCGGCACAGGTGTGGCTGCGGTAGCGATGCATAATCTCTATTCCCGATGTCTGCTGAGACGGCTGCAAGGGCAAATTTCCACCCTCAAGCGCCGACAAGAAAATCGGGCGGACAAGCGCATGGACGGTCTGATTTGTCAAGACTTGGCGCGAGAGCGGGCCGGTTTCACGGCGGTTTATTACGGCCGCCACTGCGGCAGTTTGGCCGCCATTTGCTTATTGATGAAACCGCCAGTCAACTTTAAAGATGGCACCTATCAGCTGCCGGAGCCTCGCATGCCCCTCCTCACCCGCCGAAATCTGCTCAAAGCCTCAGCCGTCGCCGGTGCTTACGGTGTCGGGATCGGTGTTGCCGGGAAGTTCGGTTTTGCGGAAGCGGCACCCGAGCCGCAGCTGTTGAAGGCGGTCAAGACCGAGGCCGTACTGACGGAGTTCGGCTCGACCAGGGACATCATGACGTGGGGCGACCAGGGCGTGCCGCCGGTATTGCGCATGCAGCGCGGCAAGCCCTATGCGGCGCGGCTGACCAACACTCTCGACGAACCGACGACGATCCACTGGCACGGGCTGCGGATCGACAACAAGATGGACGGCGTGCCGTTCATGACGCAGCCCTACGTCTACACCAATGACAGCTTCGACTATAATTTCACGCCGCCGGATGCCGGCACCTTCTGGTATCACCCGCATTGCAACACGCTGACGCAGATGGGTCACGGCATGACCGGCGTCATCGTCGTCGAGGACGCGACCGATCCTCTCTTCGATGCGGAAGTGGTGCTCAATCTGCGCGACTGGCGGCTTGGCGGCGACGGGCAGTTCATCGCCCCCTTCCGGCCGCGCGATGCGGCGAAAACCGGCACCTACGGCACGGTGCGCACCGCCAACTGGCACCAGGAGCCGCAATATGACGCCCCGGCCGGCGGGCTGGTGCGGCTGCGCATTGCGATCACCGATGTCACCCGCATCTATTCCTTGAAGATGGAAGGCGGCGCGGCCACCGTCATCGCCATCGACGGTAACCCAGTGCCGAAGCGCTTTCCGCTCGATCTGCTGCAGCTCGGCCCCGGCCAGCGTCTGGACCTCGCCGTGCGCATGCCCGACAGCGAAGGCGCGGTCGCGACGCTCGAAGACATCCGCGGCACGACGCCGAAGACGCTCGCGAAGCTGCGCGCCACCGGCCAGTCGCTGAAGCGCGACGTCGCCGATCTCGCAGCACTCGCCGCCAATCCGGTGCCGGAGGCCGATCTTTCCTCGGCGGAGAAAATCCCGCTGGTACTGAGCGCCACCGCCGAGAATGCGCCCGTCGACAGCATCTGCGGCACGCTGGGCTACAGCTTCTGGGCGATCAACAAGGTACCGTGGCCGGGCGACACGGCCGATCCGACGGCGCCGCTTGCCGAACTCAAGCAGGGCAAGAGCTACATCTTCCAGCTTGAGAACGTCACCCCTCACCTGCACCCGATCCATCTGCACGGCATGAGTTTCAAGGTGATCTCGTCCTCGACACGCGAGGTCATGCCCGTGATCTCCGACACCTACCTGATCCAGCCCGACGAAAAGGTCCAGCTCGCCTTCGTCGCCGATAATCCCGGCGACTGGCTGCTGCATTGCCATATCATCGAGCATCAGAAGACGGGGATGACGAGCTACGTCAGGGTTGCCTGAGGCGATTGACCTTTTCAGTCTTTTTCGCAACCATAGCATGCAACGCAGGGGAGGATCGGCGTTGCGTGAAATCGAGCGAACAAAATACCTGGCGAACGCAATAGATAGAGCCTCAACCTCCTGTCTCACAGTTGGCGTGTTCGCTCCGATTGCGGCCGCCCTATACTCGGCGACAGGCACGCTCGCATCGACCATAACCTTCGTGATCGGCGCATTCTGTTGGCTTTTGGCGGCGGTTGCATTACATTTGGCCGGAAGACGCGCACTCAAAGGTTTGCCATCATGAACGGCATCGAAATCTTTGCTTTCATCATTCTGCCGGCCATCGTCGCTGCCGGAGGCTGGATTGCCGTGCTCGCGAACGAGCGCAGCAATCGTATCAAGCATCGCCTTCATCCCGGCGAATAGACACTTCTGCTCAACACGCACCGGTTCAACGTATTGACATATCTCTTCGAAAGGAGAAGGAAGGTTAACCGACCTTTTTCCTTGTGAATGAATTGATATGATCGAAACCACCGCCGATTTGGCGGCCGCGTGCAAAGAGCTGGCCAAGTCTGACTTCATCACGATCGACACCGAGTTTCTGCGTGAAACGACCTTCTGGCCGGAGCTTTGCCTGATCCAGATGGCAAGCCCGACGACAGAAGTCATCGTCGATCCGTTGGCGAAGGGCATCGATCTGACGCCATTCTTCGAGTTGATGGCGAACACCGCCGTCCTCAAGGTTTTTCACGCCGCGCGGCAGGATATCGAAATCATCTTCAACCGTGGCGGGCTGATCCCGCATCCGATCTTTGACACGCAGGTCGCCGCCATGGTCTGCGGCTTCGGCGACAGCGTCTCCTACGACCAGCTGGTCAGCCGCACCAAGGGCGTGCAGATCGACAAGTCGTCGCGCTTCACCGACTGGAGCCGTCGGCCGCTCTCCGAAAAGCAGCTCGATTATGCGCTGGCCGACGTCACGCATCTGCGCGATGTCTATCTCTATCTCAAGGACGAGCTCGCCCGCGAAGGACGTTCCTCCTGGCTTTCCGAGGAAATGGACATCCTCGAAGCGCGCGAAACCTATGATCTCCACCCTGACGATGCCTGGCAGCGCCTGAAGATGCGCCTGCGCAAGCCGCAGGAACTGGCGATCCTGAAATATGTCGCCGCCTGGCGCGAGCGCGAGGCGCGTGCCCGCAACGTGCCGCGCTCGCGTGTGCTGAAGGACGATGCGATCTATGAGATCGCCCAGCAGCAGCCGAAGGATACCGAGGCGCTTGGCCGCCTTCGCACCATCCCGAAGGGCTGGGAGCGCTCCTCCTCCGGCGCGGCCGTCCTTGAAGCCGTCAACGAAGCGCTGGCGCTGCCGAAGGCCGACATGCCGCATGTGCCGCGCCACACCCAGGCGCCCGAGGGGGCCGCTGCCGCTGTCGAGCTGCTCAAGGTTCTGCTGAAGCTGATCTCCGAAAAGCATGGCGTCGCGCCGAAGGTCATCGCCAATAGCGAGGATCTCGACAAGATCGCCGCCGAAGGCGAGAAGGCCGAGGTTTCGGCGCTGCATGGCTGGCGCCGGGAGCTCTTCGGCGAGCCTGCCCTGCAGCTCATCAAGGGCGAAATCGCGCTGCGCTTTGCAGGCCGGAAGGTCGATACCGTCCTTCTCTAATTTACCTGCCTTCGAAATGCCTTGACCGACGCCTACATGGCCGGACACTATCAGGCAAATCAAGGCGATGGCGCATGCGAGAAATTTCTCCAGTCCAGAACTGGCTGCTTTTGACGCTGGTCATGGCTGGCAGCGGCGTGCTCTACGACGTCCTGTTTTACGGCGACAGCCGGCCGTTCATCGGCGCCACCTTTGCCCTGTTCATCGGCATGCCGATCCTCGCCTTCGAGCGCAAGGCGATCCTGCGCGGGCTGTCGCGGCGCATCCAGAAGCTGCCGACATTCACCTATTTCCTGGCGCAGCTTTTCATCTACGAAGTGCTGATGAGCGCCGGCTTTGCCGTTGCCGGCGTTCTCCTGCGCGCCGTTGGCGCCATCCAGCCGACCTCGTGGATCGAGGCCACCATCCTGCCGTTCAACGTCTTCATGTATGCGCTCGTCGTCTGCGCGGCGATCATCTTCGTCGTGCGGGTGCGCGAGTTGCTTGGGCGAGACGTGTTCCTGGCGATGCTGACCAGCCGCTACCGCAATCCGGTCAGCGAGGAGCGCATCTTCCTGTTCGTCGATCTCGTCGATTCCACGCCCTTCGCCGAGAAGCATGGCGATCTGCGCGCCCAGCAGATGTTGAATTCGCTGTTTGCCGCCTTTGCCGAACCGGTGCGCCGCAACAGGGGCACGATCGACGATTACGTCGGCGATTCCGCCATCATCACCTGGCCGCTTGCCCGCGGCATGAAGAATGGCCGCTGCGTGCGCTGCGTCTTCGATATCCTGAACGCGATCGAGAAAGAGGCGCCAAGCTGGCTGAAGCAGTATGGGCAGGTGCCGCGGCTGCGCGCAGCGCTCCACGGCGGTTTCGTCATCACTGCGGAAATCGGCGTCGATCACCACAAGATCACCTATTTCGGCGACACGGTGAATACGACCTCGCGGCTTGAATCGCTCTGCAAGACGCTGAACCGGCCGATCCTCATTTCCAGCGAGCTCGCCAACCGGATGACGCTGCCCGACTTCGTCAATGCCGAGGATCTCGGCATGCACGCGCTGAAGGGCCGCGGCCAGGGGCTTGGCGTCATGGCGCTCGCCCAGGCCATTCCAGCTTCTGCACAGTCACCAAAGCTTCACTCAACCGTCAATTCGGCGACATAGATCGGCTGCTAATCGGGACCGCCACTTCATTTTTTGGGGGTCTCCATGAAAAAAGCTCTTTTCGCTTCCGTTTCCTTGTTTATTTTGATTGCGACGTCCGCTTCGGCCGACCAGCAGGAATTTACCGCCACTCTTGCTGGACAGGCGATCCTGCCTGCCAACACGATGACACCGGCTCCTGCCGATGCCCCTGAATTTCTCAAGCATTCCGGCAAGTTCACCACGCCGGACCGCAAGCGCACCGAGGCGCTCGGCACCGTGCCGGGCAAGGACGGCGCACGCGTGACCGATATCAAGCTGCCGTTCGACGGCCAGCCGATCCAGGGCTTCTCCGGCATCAAGACGATGCCCGACGGCACCTTCTGGACCCTCTCGGACAACGGCTTCGGCTCAAAGTTCACCTCGTCGGACTCGATGCTCTTCCTGCACCGGATGAAGTTCGACTGGGCGACGAACAAGGCTGACGTCGTCGAGAACCTGTTCCTCTCCGACCCGAACAAGATCGCCCCCTTCCCGATCGTGATGGAAGGCTCGGACAAGCGGTACCTGACCGGCGCCGATTTCGACATCGAATCCGTGCAGCCGGTCGCCGACGGTTTCTGGCTCGGCGACGAGTTCGGTCCTTACCTCCTGAAGTTCGACACCAAGGGTCAGCTCACCGACGTCATTCCGACGACCGTCGACGGCAAGCCGGTCATCTCGCCCGACAACGCGCTGATCCAGCTGCCGGGCACGCCGGTCGGCAAGAACCCGGTCTTCAACCTGAAGCGCTCCGGCGGTTTCGAAGGTCTCGCCATGTCGAAGGACGGCAGCAAGCTTTACGGCCTGCTCGAAGGCGCGCTCTATCAGGACGACGGCAAGATGGAGACGGTTGACGGCCACACGGCGATCCGCGTCATCGAGTTCGACGTCGCCTCGAAGAAGTGGACCGGCCGTAGCTGGTTCTACCCGTTCGAAGACAAGGGCGCCTCGATCGGCGACTTCAACATGCTGGACGAAACGACCGCGCTCGTCATCGAACGCGACAACGGCGCCGGCACGAAGGACAAGGCCTGCGCCGATCCGAAGCAGCCGAAGCCGGATTGCTTCGAGGCTCCGGCCGAGCTGAAGCGCGTCTACAAGATCGAGTTCAACGATGCCAACGCAGGCAAGGCCGTCCGCAAGATCGGCTACATCGACCTGCTCAACATCAAGGACCCCGACAACAAGAAGAAGGCCGGCAGCAAGGATGGCGTCTACGACATGCCGTTCGTGACGATCGAGAATGTCGATCGCGTCGATGCCACACATATCATCATCGGTAACGACAACAACCTGCCCTTCTCGGCCGGCCGCGCCGTCGATAAGGCCGACAACAACGAGTTCAGCCTGCTCGAAGTCGGCGACTTCCTGAACGCCAAGTAAGCGCCGGATCCGGTTCGCAAAACGGGGAGCGTCCGGCCATGGCCGGGCGCTTCTTTTTGTATTGGGCGATATCATTGCGCTGCCGCCGGAATCGCGTAGTGATGCGCGGACATCCCGCGAAAATTGCTCTTTGCTTGGTCAAGACAATGAAGTTGCAGAGGCTGATCGTCACCGGTGCAAATGGGACCGGCAAGACCCACTTTGCCAGAGGGCTGGCGGCGGCACGTCCTGACATTCCCCTCATTTCCTATGATGCCATTAAACTTACCAGCGAGTGGAAACGCCGCCCGCAATCCGAAATCGCGGCAGCGCTTTCAGATGTCATTCAGGGCCGCAGCTGGATTCTGGAAGGCGGCCCAAGCCTGCTGCCTCAAGCCATCAAATACGCCGACGGCGTCATGTGGCTAGATCCTCCTGAATGGCTAAGAGCCTGGCGCCTGTTTGCACGGCCTCTCCGCAATCTCGGAAAGACGCGACCGGAGCTTCCCGATGGCAATGTCGATTGGCCGTGGCAGCAATACGGATTTGCGATACGAAGCCTGCGAAATCGCACCAGATTTCAAAGTGATATCACCGCTCAGCTCGCCGCCGCGAGCGCTTTGCGCGTCTGGCGCATCAGAAGCGCGACGGAGGGCGCGTCAGCGATTGCTGAATGGCAACACACTGTGGCTTAGGATGCAGATAACGAGCGGCATCGAACCCGCATCTCCACACGATCTATGTGATGACAGAGCCCCTCCCCAGCGATACTTTGCCCGCCGGTTCAAGGGTATCCTCATGGCAAGGAAGCGCGATCGCGAGGTGAAGTCCTGGTACGAGGCCCCGGCGCCGGCGGTCTGTCCGCTCTGCGGGCGCGTCGTGCCGGAAGATCAGCGTGACGAGCATCATCTGGTGCCGAAGAGCCGTGGCGGGCGCGAGACGCAGGTGCTGCACCGCATCTGCCACCGGCAAATCCACGCGCTGTTCTCAGAAGCGGAGCTGGAAAAGTCCTATCCGACGATCCCGCAGCTGCTGGAACATCCTGCCATCCGGAAATTCGTCGCCTGGGTGCGCAAGAAGCCGCCGGGCTTCTACGACGGGACGCGGAAAAGCGGTCTGCGGCGGTGATCGCGCGGCGTCACATCTTGACGCCCGGCAATGCCGCCGCCTGCCTGATCCATGCGGCAAACTGCACCTCATCCATCGCGTCTGTCTCGCGGATATCGAGATAGCGGACCTCGGCCTGTTTCGATTGTCCGGGCGGGATGGGATCGAGCAAGGCGCCCTGGAAGAACGAGACCTTCACGTATCTCTCGAAGCAGTGGAGGCCCAGAAACCAGGTCTTCTCGCCTGCCCCATAAAGCGGCGAATTCCATTTGACCGCCTTGCGCACGCCGGGAAGGGCTTGCTGCACCAGCCGATCGATATTGCGGCAGACCTCCTGCTTCCAGCCTGGGACGGCGTCGATATTGGCCTGGACCGGAGCGTCGCCCTCCCCCTTCGGTATCTGCGGGTTGCCGCCCGCCAGTAGTTTCGGCTTCTCCAACGGTGTCCTCCTTCCGTTTCAGTGAAGGAGCCTAGCAGAAGGCGGGCTCTCTGTCCGCCTTCTGCCGGGCGTGTCAGGCGGGCATCGGCTCGCGCTTGGCGAGCTTCAGGCCGAGAACCAGCGGAATGCCGATCGCATAGAGCGCGACAACCGAGAGCCAGATGGCGCCCGGCCAGGCATCGCGCACCACGAAATAGAAGCTCGAAAAGCCGAGCGGCGCGATGATCGAGGCAAGGCTGACGACCGAGGCGAGCACGCCCTGGAACTGGCCCTGCTGGTCTTCGCCGACCTGGCGGGTCGCCAGTGACTGCAGCGCGGGAACGCCGATGCCGCCGAGGGCAAAGAGCGGCATGATCGCAAAGATCATCCAGCCCTCGGTCGCAAAGGCCATGATGGCAAGCGCGATGCAGACGGCGCCGACGCCGGTGAGGATGGCCGTGCGCTCGCCGAGCAGTTTGACGGCAGGCCCCGGCAGGAAAGCCTGCGACAAGGTCTGGCAGATGCCGAAGGTGCCGAGCGAAAGCCCGATCCAGAGGCCGTTCCAGTGGAAGGCATCGCTGCCCCATAGCGCCCAGCAGGTGCCGTAGGCTTCGCCGGTGCCGCTGAAGACAAAGAAGATCAGGATCACCGGCAACAGGCTCTTCATCGAGAAGATCCAGCGCAGCGGCCGCAACGGATTGAGCGCGGCAAGATCGATCCTCTCGCGGCTCGGCTTGCGCGTTTCCGGCAGCACGGCGAATGCCAGCAGGAGATTGGCAGCGTTCAGCACTGCCGCGGCGATGAAGGGCAGCCGCAGCCAATAGTCCCCGAGCGCGCCGCCAAGGACGGGGCCGATGATGAAACCGATGCCGAACATGGCGTTCAGCAGGCCGAAGCGTCTGGCGCGCATCTCGGGCGGCGAGATATCGGTCACGTAGGCGGTGGCGACGGAAACATTGGCGCTGGTCAGCCCGGCAATGGCACGGCCGATCAGCAGCAGCCAGAGATTGGGCGCGAAGGCGAGCACCAGATAGTTGATGGCCGCGCCGCCAAGCGAGATCAGCAGAACGGGGCGGCGGCCGAGCCGGTCGCTGAGCGCGCCGAGAACGGGCGCAAAGACGAACTGCATGGCGGCATAAAGCGCGGTCATGATGCCGATATACTGGGCCACCTTATCGGCATGGGTGACCTCCTGCAGCAGCGAGGGGAGAATGGGGAAGATGAGGCCAATGCCGACGGCATCGAGGACAATGGCAGTGAGTATGATAACAAGCGGTTTGTTCATGGCGCGATCCTATCGACGCAAACGCGCGGCGCGCACGCCGGGAGCTTGCGATTGGGGCCTGACGAGGTCAGGCATTACAGGTTTGGGAAACGCTGGCCGAACCATGCGCATAGCGGGCATGGCTGACTTGTACTCGGCCGCCTGGACGACAATTCGTCCACCTGTTTACTCACGCCGATGGCGGATCAAGGGAAGCAGCCGCTTTTCGCGACCGGGATGATGTACACCCGGCCGCAGGCTGCGGCAAGCCCTGCTCCATTCAGTTGACCGCTTCGCCTTCGCGGAAGACGAGCTCAAGGAGGATGCCGCCCGGCGTGCGGACGAAGAGCCGGCGCTCGCCGAGATCCGGCAGATCCATGGTGGAATAGGGTATGGCTGCGGTGTCGAGCTTCCGGCGATAGGCGTCATAGCCTTCCAGCCGGAAGCCGACATGGTCGATCGTCTCCGCATTGCGGCCAACGGCGGCGGCGCCGCCGGGGATCAGGTGAACGACAGGTTCGCCGCCGCTATAGAGCCAGTAGCCGGGGAAGCCGAAATCGGGTCGGCTTCCCGTGGTCAGGCCGAGCAGGTCTTCGAGAAAACGCCTGGTCGCCTCCAGATCGGCAGTGCGTAGCGTAACGTGATCGATGAGCATGGCATCACCCGATCACGCCACCGCCATCGACGCGGACGGTCGAGCCGGTTGCGAAAGGCGTCGTCATCAGGAACAAGACGGCATTGGCGATATCGGAAGGCTTGCCCACCGTCTTTGCCGGCAATGAGCCCGCGACACGCTCGAACATCGCGTTGCGGTTCATCTCGTCCATCTTCGACCAGAGCGGCGTATCGATCAGACCTGGCGAGACGGTGTTGACACGCGCCGGGGAGAGTTCGAGCGCGAGGCCCCGAGCCAGCGATTCCAGCGCCGCATTGATGGCGCCCTGGAGCACAGAAGATGCCGAGGGGCGCTCGCTCAGGAAGCCGGAAATGAAGGTCAGCGAGCCGCGTTCGGCAAGCTTTGCTGCCCGGGCGATGCGATAGGCGCCCCAGAACTTGCTCTCCATGGCGCGCTTGGCGTCGTCGAGCGAAAGCTTGCGCACCGGGCCGGAGGGCGTCTGCGCCGCGGAGATGACGATGTGGTCCCATGCTTCGTTTGCCGTGAAGAAGGCGTCGATCCCAGCCTCATCGGCGGTGTCGATGGCGGCGGTGCGCACGCCCTGCCCGATCCGGCTGGCGGCTTCGGCAAGCTTGTCTGCCGAGCGGGATGCGATCGTGACTGCGGCACCGGCGGCTGCCGCCTGCTCTGCAACGGCCAGACCGATACCGGAACTGCCGCCGACCACGAGAACGCGTTGATTTGCAAGGGATGTCATCTGCTGCTCTCCTCTTTGCGGCAACCGTGCCGCCGTTTCGATGAGGCGACAATAGTCCGGCGCCTCTCTTGCCGGAACGGAGATTGTCGTCGACTGTCTCTTGCGATATTAGCAAGAATATGAGCGACAATTTTCTCGACATGCTGGTCTTCGTGCGCGTCGTGCAGGCGGGAAGCCTCTCCGCGGCGGCACGCGAACTGAACTTCTCGCTGACCGTCGTCAGCCGCAAGCTGTCTCGGCTTGAGGAGAGGCTCGGCGTGCGGCTGGTCAACCGGACGACGCGCTCGCTGGCGCTGACGGAGGAAGGGGCGCGCTTCTACGAACGCTGCGTGCAGATCCTCGCCGAGATCGAGGATGCCGAGACGGAAGCGTCGAGCGGACGGGATACGGCAAGCGGGCTTCTCAAGGTCACGTCGACCTTTGCCTTCGGCTGCCGCTGGCTGGCGCCGATCCTACAGGAATTCCAGGAGGCGCATCCGGAGCTTCTGGTGCATCTCGATACCGATGACGGCGTCGTCAATATCGTCGAGGAAGGCTACGACCTTGCCGTGCGCTTCGGGGCGCTTTCGGATTCCAGCCTGATCGCCCGGCAGATCGCCCCGAACCGCCGCGTCATCTGCGCCTCCCCCACCTATCTCGACCGCCGCGGGCGGCCCACGGCGATCGACGACCTGCCCGGCCATGACGTGATCGCCTTCGGCGAGCCGCCCAACACGCACTGGGTCTTTGCCGACGGGCGCAGCGCCAATGTCCGGTCCAAGCTGACGACGAACAATGGCGAGCTCGCGCATCGCTGGGCACTAGCCGGCGCCGGGCTGGTGCTGAAATCGATCTGGGATGTGCGCGACGATATCGATAGCGGCAAACTCGAAATCGTGCTGCCGGAGGCGAGGCTCGCGGCAGCGCCGATCCACGTCGTCTTCCCTCACAGCCGCTTGGCGGCGGCGAAGGTCCGGCTGTGCATCGACTTCCTGTCGCAGCGGCTGCGCAAGGCCGCTGTTGCCGAGACAGCGCTATGACCAAGTGGCGGGCTCATGTAATGAGTTCAGCTCCAGATAGGGGAAAGCGCCGTTGAGCCAGCGAATTTCCGATTTCGACGCCAGCCTGCTGATGACATTCGACACGCTTCTGAAGGAGCCGAATGTCACGCGGGCGGCGGCGCGGCTGAACATCAGCCAGTCCGCGCTTTCCGCCCGCCTGAACCGGCTCCGGCATCTGCTCAACGATCCGCTGTTCATCCCCTCCGTCTCCGGCCGCGGAATGACGCCGACGCCTCATGCCGTCGCCCTTCAGCCGGAACTCACCCGGCTGCTGGAGCGCTTCGAGGATTTCGTCAACACCGCCCATCTCTTCGATCCGGCGACGAGCAAGCGGGTTTTCCGGATCGCCGCGACCGATAATCCCGCCGCCATCCTGGCGCCCGATCTCATTCCGCTGATCAAGGCGCATGCGCCCGAGGTCAGGATCGCCTTCACCCTGCCCGACAAATCGAAGATCGCCGGGCTGCTGGAACAGGGCGAAATCGATCTCTTCGTCGGCGCGGCGGAAGACGGATCGAATGAGCTGATATCGCGCACGCTCTTCGAAGAGAAGTTCATGACCGCCCAGAGGCGCGGCCACCCCAGGGGAATGCGGGAGCTGACGCTCGACGAATTCTGTGCCCTCGACCACCTGTTGATCTCCACCAGCGGCGGGCATTTCACCGGCATGATCGACAATGCGCTGGCCGAGACCGGCCGCGAGCGGCGGGTGTCCGTATCGGTGCAGAGCTATGCGATGGCGCCGCTGGTGCTGGCGAGCACCGACTGCATCTGCACATTGCCGCTTCGCTTCCTGCGGCGCTTCACCGATACGCTCGATCTGTTCGAGCCGCCGGTGGCGCTCTCGCCGTTCAGCATCAATCTGTTCTGGCACCCGCGCATGCGCGCCGATCCTGCGCATAGCTGGCTCAGGAAGATGGTGATGAGCGCCTCACGGCCAGCCAAGAGCTGAACGCGGCAACGGGCGGAGATATCGACCGGCGCGCTAGGTGCGATCCACAGGATCGATTGGTCAAGGTTCTCTTGCACCGGCATGGTCGCGGCACGCCTTCCCCTCGCGAAGGCCGCGACAAAGGATATAGCCGATGCTTGATTTCTATTTTCACGCGACACCGAACTCGATGAAAGTGGCGGTGCTGCTGCACGAACTCGACCTCGCCTTCAAGGTTCACCCGATCGATATCTTCAAGGGCGAGCAGCACGCGCCCGAGTTTCTGAAGATCAATCCCAATGGCAAGGTCCCTGCCCTCAGCGATGACGGCGTGACGGTCTTCGATTCCCACGCCATCCTGCTCTATCTCGCCGGGAAGCATGGGCGCTTCATTCCCGCCGGTGCCGTCGAGAAGGCGGCGATGCTGTCCTGGCTGCAGCTGGTGGCGACCGGCCTCTCGCCGTTCTCGGGACAGGCGATCCACTTCCTGCACTATGCGCCGGAGGATATCCCCTATGCGAAGAACCGCTACGTGAAGGAGCTGGAGCGTCACTACCGGGTGCTCGAGCAGCGCCTCGGCGCATCCGCCTGGCTGGCAGGAGCCGAATACAGCATTGCCGACATGGCGCTGTGGGGCTGGGCGACATCTGCCGGCTATGTGTTCGGCGAAAAAGGCTTGGACGACTATCCCAACGTCGCCCGCTTCATGCAGACGATGGCGGAGCGGCCTGCCGTCCAGCGCGCCCTGCTGCTGAAGCAGGAGCATACGTTCAAGCACACGCTCGACGAGGAAACGCGCAAGGCGCTGTTCCCGCAGAACGCCGCCGCCTAACTGAGACAAACGGGAATGCGGCCGGAAGACCGCATTCCCTGAGACTTATTCGAAAACGAAGGCGAGGCGCTTGTTGGTGAGCTTCGCAAGCTGCTGCAGGCGGCCGTCGAGGCGTTCGCCGGTGAAGTCGTGGTATTCGTGCGGCACGACGAGCTCGATGTCGATATCGGGCTGCGCCGACTTGCGGAAATGCAGGTTCTTCACCAGGCCCGGCATCGATGCCGAGAACAGGTAGACGACGCGCAGCATGCCACCCAGCAACTTGGCGCGGTCGACGAATTGCGGGCCGGCGATGGTCGCCAGCGGCGCCGTCGAGCCGTCGTCATGCAGCCCCTCGAAGCGGTAGTAATTGGTCAGCGCGATGAAGGCGCGGCCCGGGTGGCTGATGCCGACGAAGGACGAGTGGGCAATCAGGTTCAGCGCCTGCAGGCCGCGATAATCAGGATGCGCGCGCCAGCTGATATCGGCGAGCAGGCAGGCAGCCTGGCGGTAGCGGGATTCTTCTTCGGTCTCGGTGATGCCGAAGCAGGGCATCATCCGGCCGGTCCATTCGGCCAGTTCGCGCGCATGCTCGGGCGAACGGGCACGCAGGATCGCCAGCTCACCGGCCGCGGCCAGCAACGGATCGGCGCGGCGTTCGCCTTCCGACAGCAGCGAATAGAGATAGCCTTCGCGAACGCCCTGCGCCGAGAAGGAAATGATCGAGGGCTTCATGGCGCTCAACACTTCCTTCATGGCGACGGCGCCAAAGGGAAGCAGCGCGCGGCGATGCTTGGAGACCGCCTGGAAGGCCGGGTCCTTACTGTCTCTTGCGACTTCCACCTGATCGAGAAACTGCATCATGCTGTCGAGCGTGACTTCGTAGCCCTGCATCATGTGCAGCGGATACTGGGTCATCTCCATGTGCAGCTTGGCGATGTTTCGCCAGGTGCCGCCGACGGCATAGAAGGTCCGGCCGGTGCCCTTCCCCAGGATCTTCGTGGCGCTGCGCACATGCTTGCGGGCAAAGCTACGGGCCTTGTCGAGCGAGCCGCCGGCATATTCTGACAGGCGCAGGCCGCCGAGCGGCAGCGTGATGCCGGTGCCGATCTCGCGCTCCCTGATATCGATGAGCTCCAGCGAGCCGCCGCCGAGGTCGCCGGCGATACCATCCGGATGGAAGAAGCCGCTGACGATGCCGAGGGCAGAGAACTTTGCTTCTTCCTCGCCCGAGAGCACGCGCACCTTGCGCTTCAGGATAGTCTCGGCCTTGTGGATGAAATCCGGGCCGTTGGAGGCTTCGCGTGCGGCAGCGGTCGCGAGCACATACATGGTCGCGGCGCGGGCCTGATCGGACAGGGCTTTGAAACGGTGGAGAGCTGTCAGCGCCCGGTTGACGCTGTCCTCGTCCATCTTGCCGGTCAGCGCGATGCCTTTGCCGAGGCCACACAGAACCTTTTCGTTGAAAAGGATCGCAGGCGAGCGCGACATACCTTCATAGATGACCACGCGGATCGAGTTCGACCCGATATCGACGACGGAGACCGGGGCAATCCCTGGCAGGCGCCCCTGGGCTTCTGATTCAACCATGCAGGTCCAGTTATCTCTTGGTCCGGCCGGAAAGCAGACCGGCAATCAGCTTGGGCGCACTGGATTTCAGGGCTTCACCGCGGCCGGAAAGGCTGGGGTTGGTCATGAAATACTGCTGCGCGTTGAACGGCTCCTCGCCCTTGCGCACCTCCATGCGCCTGGACGTTCCGTCGGGCAATATCTCGTAGCTTTGCTGATTGTCAATGATATTGCCCAGCATGATCTGGGACAAAACCTGCTCCTTGACCGTCGGATTGGTCAGCGGCACCAGCGTCTCGACACGGCGGTCGAGGTTGCGCGGCATCATGTCGGCCGATCCGATATAGACGAGCGCCTTGTCCGACGGCAGGCCATAACCGTTGCCGAAGCAGAAGATGCGGCTGTGTTCGAGGAAGCGGCCGACGATCGACTTGACGCGGATATTCTCCGACAGGCCGGGGACCTGCGGACGCAGGCAGCAGATGCCGCGAACGACCAGATCGATCTCCACGCCGGCATGGCTTGCCGTATAGAGCGCGTCGATGATCTCGGGGTCGACAAGCGCGTTCATCTTCATCCAGATCGCCGCCGGAGCGCCGTTCTTTGCATGCATGATCTCTTCGTCGATGTGACGCAGGATGCGCGAGCGCAGCGTATAGGGCGAGACCGCCAGCTTCATGCTTTCTTCCGGCTCGCCATAGCCGGTGATGAAGTTGAAGATATTCGCCATGTCATGGGCGATCACGGGATTGCAGGTGAAGAAAGACAGGTCGGTGTAGATCTTCGCGGTGATCGGGTGATAGTTGCCGGTGCCGAGATGGCAGTAGCTGCGTAGCTTGCCCTCCTCGCGGCGAACCACCAGCGACATCTTCGAATGGGTCTTCAGTTCGATGAAGCCGAAGACGACCTGCACGCCGGCGCGCTCTAGGTCGCGCGCCCAGCGGATGTTCGCCTCTTCGTCGAAACGCGCCTTGAGCTCGACCAGCGCCGTCACCGACTTGCCGGATTCGGCCGCATCGATCAGCGCACGGACGATCGGGCTGTCGTTGGAGGTGCGGTAAAGCGTCTGCTTTATCGCCAGAACGTCAGGATCGCGCGCAGCCTGGAGAAGGAACTGGACCACCACGTCGAAGGACTCGTAGGGGTGGTGAACCACCATGTCCTTCTCGCGGATGGCGGCGAAGCAGTCGCCGGCATGCTCGCGGACACGTTCGGGAAATCGGGCATTGTAGGGCGGAAACCGAAGATCGTCGCGCGGCGCCTTGGTGATCTCCGACAGCGTGTTCAGCGCCAGCAGGCCCGGCAGAACGGCGATACGGTTTTCGGGAACGCTGAGCGCCTGGACGACGAAATGGCGCAGCGAGGCCGGCATTTCGGAATCGGTCTCGATGCGGATCACCTTGCCGCGGCGGCGGCGCTTCAGCGCCGTTTCGAAGAAGCGCACGAGATCTTCGGCTTCTTCTTCGACTTCGATATCGCTGTCGCGGATGATGCGGAACGTACCCGAACCCTGCACCTCATAGCCCGGGTAGAGCCGGTGGATGAAGATGTTGGCGACGTCCTCGAGCGTGATGTAGCGGATCGTGTTGCCATCATCGGGCAGGCGCACGAAACGGTCGAGCGCCGGCGGCAGGCGCAACAGCGCCGTCATCGGCTCGCGGCCATGCTTGCTGGCGAGCTGCAGGCCGATCGAGAAGCCGAGGTTCGGGATGAACGGGAACGGATGGGCGGGGTCGATCGACAGCGGCGTCAGGACCGGGAAGATCGCCTGCTCGAATTCGGTCGCCAGCCACTGACGGTCGGTGTCGCTAAGCGCGCCCGGGCGGACGATCAGGATGTCCTCGCGGGCGAGATACTGCTGGAGAACTGCAAGCGATGCCTGCTGCTCCATCTGCAGATTATCGATCTCCTGCAGGATCGCATCGAGCTGCTCGGCCGGCGTCTTGCCGTCGGGCGTGCGTACGGCGATGTTCTGGCGCACCTGGGCCTCAAGGCCGGCGACGCGCACCATGAAGAATTCGTCGAGGTTGGCAGCCGAGATCGACAGGAAGCGGACACGCTCAAGCAGCGGATGCTCTGTGTTCAGCGTCTCCTCGAGAACGCGGCGATTGAACTGCAGCCAGGAAAATTCCCGGTTGATGAAGCGCTCGGGGCTCTGCAGCAATTCTGCAAGTGGAGGGACGGCGGAGGACGCTTCCGGCTTCGGTTCCTGATGCTCCGCAACTGCACTGTCCATAGGCCGATCCGTCCCCTTTTATTCGCCATCGCGAATTATATCAGTTTCACGACAGAACTGTGACAGTCAATCGACCGGGCCGGAATTTCCCAATTCATTCAATACTTCGGCCGCCATTGCCCGGGTGATCTTCGTGCCGCGCGACCAGGCGAGCCGGTCGAGCCGCTCGACGATCGTCTGGGCGGCATTCAGCGAGCGTTCCATCCGGTTGACGATATAGAACACCAGTTTGTCATCTATATTAAGCTGCCGGTCAGAGAAGAGCTTGACGATCACCTGCGACAACAGCTCTTCATCCGGCTCGCCGATCTCGACGACGGTCGCAGCTTTCAGGCGCGAGCGCAGGTCGGGAAGCTCGACCGGCCAGGACATCGGCCAGAGGCGGCTCGTCATCATCAGGCTGTGACCGTTTTCGCGCACGCTATTGATGACGTGGAAGAGCGCCGTGTCGTCGAAGCCTTCGCGGTCGACATCCTCGAACAGGACGGGACCGGCAGCGGCAGCGACCGCGGCATCGGAACCGGCCTTCGGATGGATGCTCTGCGCGCCGCTGTGCTCCTTCCAGATGCTGGCGAGATGCGACTTGCCCGAGCCGACGGGTCCGGCCAGGATCACCACAGGCGACGGCCATTGCGGCCAGGCATCGACGATGGTGACGGCAGCGCTCAGACGGTCGGAGATCAGAAGATCGTCACGGCCGCTCGCGGCATCATGGGTAAAGACCAGCGGAAGCTGCTCTCCGGCCTTGCGCTTTGCATCGTTCATTTGGATTCGGCTTTGCTCTTGCGGGCAACAGACTTCGACTGACCCGCATAAAGATCGCTCTCAAGGTAGCGCGACAGGGCAAAGCGGACAAGAACGCCGACAGCAGCGGCTGCAGGCACAGCAATCAGCAGGCCGACGAAGCCGAAGAGCGCGCCGAACGCGAAGAGCGCGAACATCAGCCAGACCGGATGCAGGCCGACGCTGTGGCCGACGAGCTTCGGCTGCAGGATATTGCCTTCGAGGAACTGGCCGCTGAAGAATACGGCGAGCACCGCGCCGACCCAGATGTAATCGGGCCAGAACTGCACGATGGCGACGCCAACAGCGATCAGCAGGCCGAGCATCGATCCGACATAGGGGATGAAGCTGATCATGCCGGCGAAGAGACCGATCAGCAGCCCGAAATTGAGGCCGACCAGCGACAGACCGGCGGCATAGTAGATGCCGAGGATGAGGCAGAGCGAGCCCTGCCCGCGGATGAAGCCGGCGATCGCCTGATCGATCTCGCGGGCGATCTGGTGAACATTGGCAACATAATCACGCGGGATATAGCGGTCGATCTGCGCCACCATGCGATCCCAGTCGAGCAGCATGTAGAAGGCGACGACGGGCGTGACGATCAGCAACGAGATCAGATTGACGACGGCAAGGCCGGAGCTCCAGATCTGCGCGAAGAGGCCGGTCAGGAAGCCGACGCCCTGCGAGAGGATTTCCGAGAAGTTGTTCTTGATCGTGCCGAGCTGGCTCTTGATCCATTCCGGCAGCAGCGAATTCTGCGAGGTGGTGATGAACTGCTGCAGCTGATCGATATAGCCCGGGAACTTGCCGGCGAAATCTGTGAACTGGCTCGCGAGGATCGGGATCAGCGTCATCAGCGCGATGACAATGACCAGCACGAAGCAGACGAGGATGACGATCGTCGCCATCATCCGGCTGAGGCCGATGCGCTGCAGCCGGTCGGCAACCGGATCAAGGAAATAGGCGATCGCCATTCCGGCCAGGAACGGCAGCAGGATGGAGCTGAAGACAAGCAGGAACAGGATGAAGAATGCGAGCACGCCGAGCCAGAAGAAGACCTGGCGCTTCAGACTTGTCCCGCTGACCTGATTTGGCATCGATTACCCCGTGTTGTCCCGCGTGCAACGCGATTTTGGCCGCGAACGCTTTCAAAGCACATAGGATGCAGCCCGGAAGATGGTCAACCCTGCCTGGAGAAATCCCATTCGCAGACCTTGAAAGAGCGGGAAATTGGGGCTTTTCTCTGTGCACCGCCTTGCATAAAGCGCACTCTCATGCAATTGCGACCGGCATGTGACGGGGTCGCTTGTCCCCATATTGTCCGCACGTGCAAAAACCACCGGAGAGCAGCATGAGCCAGTCTGGAAAAAACGGCCTGACCTATAGCGATGCAGGCGTCGATATCGATGCCGGCAACCTGATGGTGGAGAAGATCAAGCCTGCCGTGCGTTCGACGCGCCGCCCCGGCGCAGATGGCGAAATCGGCGGCTTCGGCGGCCTCTTCGACCTCAAGGCAGCAGGCTTCAAGGATCCGGTTCTGGTTGCCGCCAATGACGGCGTCGGCACCAAGCTGAAGATCGCCATCGACGCGGATTACCACGATACCGTCGGCATCGACCTCGTTGCCATGTGCGTCAACGACCTCGTCGTCCAGGGCGCCGAGCCGCTGTTCTTCCTCGACTATTTCGCCACCGGCAAGCTCGACCCGAACCAGGGCGCGGCGATCGTCGAAGGCATTGCCGCCGGCTGCCGCGATGCCGGCTGTGCGCTGATCGGCGGCGAGACGGCTGAAATGCCCGGCATGTATTCCTCCGGCGACTACGACCTCGCGGGCTTTGCCGTCGGCGCTGCCGAGCGCGGCGAACTGCTTCCGGCAGGCGACATTGCCGAAGGCGACGTCATTCTCGGCCTCGCCTCCTCCGGCGTTCACTCGAACGGTTTCTCACTGGTACGCAAGATCGTCGAACTCTCCGGCCTCGGCTGGGATGCTCCGGCACCCTTTGCAGAAGGCAAGAAGCTCGGCGAAGCGCTGCTGACGCCGACCCGCATCTATGTGAAGCCGCTGCTGAAGGCGATCCGCGAGACGAAGGCGATCAAGGCGCTGGCCCACATCACCGGCGGTGGTTTCCCTGAAAATATTCCGCGCGTGCTGCCGAAGCATCTGGCCGCCGAGATCGACCTGTCGGCCGTCAAGGTTCCGGCCGTATTCTCCTGGCTTGCCAAGACCGGCGGCGTCGAAGCCAAGGAGATGCTGCGCACTTTCAACTGCGGCATCGGCATGATCGCCGTCGTTTCGGCCGAGAATGTCGAAGCCGTGACCAAGGCGCTCGAGGCCGAAGGCGAGAAGATCGTCGTGCTCGGCCGGATGATCGCCCGTGCCGAAGGCGCGACCGGCACCCAGTATCAGGGTACGCTCGCCCTATGAGCACGCCGCGCAAACGCGTCGTCGTCTTCATCTCCGGCGGCGGCTCCAACATGCTGGCGCTCGTCGCCGCCGCCAAGACTGCCGATTTCCCGGCGGAGATCGTCGGCGTGATCTCCGATAAGGCGGATGCCGGCGGCCTCGCCAAGGCGGCCGCCGAGGGCATCCCGGCCTTCGCTTTCGTGCGCAAGGACTATGCCAGCAAGGAAGCCCATGAGGCGGCGATCTTCGAAGCACTCGATACGCTCTCGCCCGACATCCTCTGCCTCGCCGGCTACATGCGCCTGCTGAGCGCCACCTTCATCCAGCGCTACGAGGGACGGATGATCAACATCCACCCTT
Organism: Rhizobium sp. OAE497; assembly: GCF_040546565.1. Classification (NCBI taxonomy): domain Bacteria; kingdom Pseudomonadati; phylum Pseudomonadota; class Alphaproteobacteria; order Hyphomicrobiales; family Rhizobiaceae; genus Rhizobium; species Rhizobium sp. OAE497. Next base: position 1,283,123 of record NZ_JBEPOA010000001.1, on the reverse strand, counting down.
CGCTGCTCCCCCTCTTCCCCGGCCTGCACACCCACCAGCGCGCCATCGACGCCGGCATGCGGATCGCAGGCTGCACCGTGCATTTCGTCACCGAAGGCATGGACGAAGGCCCGGTCATCGGCCAGGCGGCAGTACCGGTGCTCTCCGGCGATACGGCCGATACGCTGGCCGGACGCGTGCTCACGGTCGAGCATCAGCTCTATCCGCAGGCGCTCCGGCTATTTGCCGAGGGCAAGGTGCGGATGGAAGGCGGCAAGGCTGTCGGGACCGGTGCCGGCGCTGCGGCGGGGACTGAGCGGGTTATTTCGCTGATCGCGTGACGGTTGACCGGTCCGCCGATGCGGATCATCATGGCTCCGGTATTGATGGAGCCCACGCATGACGATAACCGTCAGCATAGAAGACACAACGCTTGCCGAGCTTCTCGCAAAAATTGAAGCAGGCGAGGAAATTATCCTCGTCCGCGACGACGTGCCCGTGGCGCGCATGGCTGGTGTTGCAACTCAAAAGCGCGACACCCAGGACATCATCGATACAATCATCCGCGAGCGCAGCACTCGTAAACCGGTGACACAGGCCGAAATTGCCGAGTGGAAACAAATCGGCCGGCGTTGATGACCCTAGTAGTCGATGCCTCGATCGCCGCTGTCTGGTTTCTGCCTGATGAGGCTACTCTGTTTGCAGATAAGGTGCTGCAGCGTGTCGCTAGCGATGGCGCCCTTGTGCCAGATCTGTTCTGGCATGAAATGCGGAACGTTCTCACCTTGTCTTGCCGCCGTCAGCGGTTGTCGCGCGACGAGGTGCGGCGGTCGATGTTGCGCCTGACACAGCTCAATGTCGTCACCGCGACCTCATTGGACGGTGAACTCATTCTCGACCAGGCAGAGCGGCATAGGCTGACCGCCTACGACGCTGCTTATCTGGCACTCGCGATCGGATCGAAACTGCCGCTTGCCACCCTGGACAAGCAACTGATCGAAGCAGCCGCACGCGAAAACGTACCGCTGCTTTCGTGATCGTAAAGCCGTCTTAGGCCGCAATCGCCTGAAGCGGATGCAGCGTACCGTCGCTATACACAAAGCGCCCTGCCCGGAACGTCGCGCGGATGCGATGCACATGCCCCCTTCTCCACCGCCACCAGATCGGCGCGCTGACCGACGGCGATCTCGCCGCGATCCAGCAATCCGGCCGAGCGGGCGGCATTCGACGTTGCCATGGCAACGGCGGCCGGCAGGTTGTTATCCATCGCGTCGGCGATCTTGAAGATACCGGGGACGAAGGCGGCCGGGTGGTAGTCGGCGGCGATGACGGAGAGAAGGCCAGCCTTGGCGGCATCGAGGGCGCTGAGATTGCCGGACATCGACTGGCCGCGCAGCGCGTTCGGCGCGCCCATCAGCGTCCAGAGGCCACGGCGGCGGGCTTCTTCGGCGGCCGGCAGCGTGACCGGGAATTCGCTGATCGTCACGCCGAGATCATGCATCTCGGCAACCTTCTCGGCGCTGTCGTCATCATGCGAGGCGAGCGACAGCTTGTGCTGCAACGACAGCGCGACGATCTCCCGGAGCTTCGCGTCGATTGCCGGATCCTCGCGCATGGCGATGCGCTTCTGGACGATTTCCAGCGCCATTTCCTTGGTGATCGCGCGGCGCTCGGAAATGCTCGCGACATAGGCTTCGATATTGTTGTACTGGCCCTGCCCCGGCGTGTGGTCGGTCAGCGAGACCATGTCGACCTGATCGGCAACGAGCAGCTTTTCCAGCGTGGCGGCAGCGCCGACATTGGTGATCTCATAGCGCGCATGGACCTTGTGATCGACCAGCAGCGAATTGCGCAGACGATTGATGCCTTCGATGACGGCAGAGGTGGTCGCCAGCGAACGCACATGGCCATAGACGCTCTCGGTGGCAAAGGAGATCGCGGCATAGGCTGTCGTCACGCCGGCCGCAGCGAGCTTCTTGTCGAGCTCGTGAATACCGAAATCGATCGGCATCATCGCATTCGGGCGCGGCGCGATCTCGCGCTCGATCATGTCGCCATGCAGATCGACGAAGCCCGGCATCAGGAACCGTCCGCCGCCATCGATCGCCGCACCGGCGACCGGCGCATCACGGATCTCGGCGATGACGCCATCCTCGACACGCACCGAGCCGTGGCTCACGATTTCACCGGGAAGGACGAGCGTGAAATTACTGAGCCACATGATTTTTCTCCTGTTGGGGCAAGGCGGGAAGACAAACCGCAGCGCATAGGCCGGATTCGTGACAGGGGGATGACCAATGCTTATGTGACCTCTTCCACCGGATCAAATCTGGGGATTCGAAAAAAGCGAAGGCGCGCACGCTCATAATAACTACAGACCGCGGTCATAGCGGCGATACTATAGTTTGGGCTCAATTCGGCCTCCCGCCCGTTCGGAAACCAAAATCCGCTGTTGGGAGAAATCGATCGTTCATCTTCACGCCACTTACCCAGATAGGCAGCGACAAGACCAAGATGATCGTCAGGACAATTGCTTAGAAGCCGCCCAAACGCCCGGTTCATCAGCGAGATGGGCATGGTATCAACCCGATGCGTTTCAGGCCCGGCCACTCGACCCGATGAGTCCAGAACTCGAAAAGCCGACATTTCCTCCCAAGCCTCAGGAGGACTGTCGTCGGAAACAATGAGATGAATGACCGCAGCATATGGGAATCCCAAACGAAGAAGATGACATGCTTGGGTATAGCCGAAGTCGTTAGGGGATTTTCCCTGACGCTGATAGCTAGCTCTGATCACCTTAAGCTCAACCGCAACGATCTTATTGGCGACGAGGTAATTTCCCTCATAGGGAATGATAAGGAGATCGATATCGCCCGGGTTATTCTGCCCCGGAAAAATCGCGGAAGTCGGTGCGCATTGATGGACGAGCACGCCGCTATCTTGGGGCATACGCCAAAAATACTCCGATTGCACTGATTGATAGACCTCGCCGAAAAGCCGGCGATCGCACATCATCAGTGCCGCAAGAGCGATCTCGTCTTTCTTTCGAGCAAGCCTAGCATCCATGAAAAACGCTGGCTCTCCGCTGCGCCTGTAGCGCGGAAGTCTTTCTACTTTTATTAGCGTGGTACTAGCCTCGCTGCAAAATGGTTACCCTGTTCATCGCCGCCCATTGCAGCAGGATGATCGTCTTCATGTCGCGGATGTCGCCGTTGCCGATCATGGCGAGCGCGTCGTCGAGCGCCACCTCCAGCACCTCGATATCCTCATGCTCCTCGGCCAAGCCGCCACCGTTTGAAACGCGATCCGCGGTATCGACCTCTGCGGCGAAGAAATGGACGATTTCGGCGTTGGAGCCGGGCGAGCTGTAGGCCTTGAACAGGAAGCGGACGTCGCGGATGCGGAAGCCGGTTTCTTCCATTGCCTCGCGGCGGATGGCGGCTTCGGGCTCGTCGCCGTCGAGCAGGCCGGCGGGCGTCTCGAACATGAAGGGCATTTCGCCGTGCAGATCGGGCGGCAGGCGATATTGGCGCACGAGCACGACGGTGCGGCGTTTGGGATCGTAGAGCAGGATCGTCGCGGCCGGGGTCCGGTGATAGACCTCGCGGTCGAGCCGGTGGGTGACGCCTTCGGAATCGGTATAGTCGATCTTGTAGGCGCTGAGCTTGGTCCAGCCCCGGGAGAGCACGGCTTCGCTGACGATTTTGGCGCCAGCCTTCTCGAATTTCGTCATGCGGCGTCCTTGCGTAGCCAGACCTTGTTGTCGTGGACGGCGGCACCGCCATAGGGCGCGACGGGATCGGCGCCGGTGAGCACGTTGATCCCCTCGCCGTCGACATGCGCCTTGTTCGGCCACAGGCCCTCGGCGATAAGAACGCCGGGCTTCACTTCCTCGGTGATCTTCACATGGATGCGCAGGTCGCCTCTGGTGTTGCCGATGTGGACGAGATCGCCGCTCTCGATGCCGTTCGCTTCGGCATCGGCCGGATTGACCATTAGTTCCGGGCGGCCCTCCTTCTGGCGCGAGGTCTTCGTCTCGGCGAAGCTCGAATTGAGGAAGTTGCGGGCTGGAGAGGTGGCGAGGCGGAAAGGATGGTCGGCATCGGCGAGCTCGATGACATCCACCTGATCCGGGAAAGCAGGCAGCTGCTCATGCGGGCCGAAGGCGCCGAGGACTTCAGGCGGCTTGTTCGGCGCGGCGCCATTCACCCAGTCCGGGCGGAAGTGGAACTTGCGGTCGGCGTGGGCAAAGCCGTTCAGGAAATGCGCGTCGTCGAATTCCGGCTGGCGGTCGAACCACTTGTTTTCGAGGAAATAGTCGTAATCCGGCAGATTGCTGTCCTTCAGCACGCGATCGACCATTTCGCGCGCCGTAAAGCCAAAGCCCGGTCGGTCGGCGACGCCGAGGCGCTTGGCGAGCTCTTCGATGACGAAGAGATTGGTACGAACGGTTTCCGGCGGCTCGACGAGCTTGGGGCCGAGCAGAATGTGGTTCTGGCCGCCGGCGCGGTAGATATCGTCATGCTCGACGAACATCGTGGCCGGGATGACGATATCGGCCATCTCGGCGGTATCGGTCATGAACTGCTCGTGGACGGCGACGAAGAGATCGTCGCGGGCAAAGCCCTGCTTTACCAGCCGCTGCTCGGGGGCGATGTTCACCGGATTGGTGTTCTGGATCAGCATGGCGGTAACCGGGCCGCGGTGGCGAAGCGCTACGGCATCACCGGTCAGCGCCCGGCCGATCTGCGACTGGTCGATCATCCTGATGTCAGGATCCTTCATCGACTTTCCGGTCAGCTCCGCATTGTTCATGCGGAAGATATCGCTGTTCGAATGGAAGGCGCCGCCGCCCTCATATTGCCAGGAGCCGAGAACCGTGGCGATCGAGGCGGCCGCATGCATGGCGACCGCGCCGTTGCGCTGGCGGGTGAAGCCGTAGCCGAGGCGGAAATAGCTCTTCTTCGTGGTGCCGACGAGTTTGGCGAAATCCTCGATCTCGGCAACGGAAAGCCCGGTAATCCCGGCCGCCCATTCCGGCGTCCTGGTCTTCAGATGCGCTTCGAGACCGGCGGGATCGTCAGCGAATTTCGCCATATAGGCGCGGTCGGCATAGCCGTCGCGGAAGGCGATGTGCATGACGGCGCAGGCGAGTGCAGCATCGGTGCCGGGCTTGACGATCAGAGCCATGTCGGCCTGCTTCATCGTCGGGTTGTCGTAGATATCGATGACGACGATCTTCGCGCCGCGTTCCTTGCGGGCCTTAATCGCGTGGGTCATGACATTGACCTGCGTGGCGACCGCATTGGTGCCCCAGATGACGACGCAATCGGTGCGCGCCATTTCGCGCGGATCGGGGCCACGCAGCGTGCCGGTTGCCATCGTGAAGCCGGTCCATGCCGGGTTGGTGCAGATCGACGAGAAGAAGCCGGAATAGCGCTTGGCATGACGCAGGCGCTCGATCGAGTCGCGCTGCACCCAGCCCATGGTTCCGGCGTAGAAATACGGCCAGATGGCTTCGCTACCGTCCTTGGCTTCCGCCTTGACAAAGGCTTCGGCGATCTCATCGAGCGCGTCGTCCCAGGAGATCTGCTGCCAGCTGCCCGCACCCTTGGCGCCCTTGCGGCGCAGCGGAAGCATCAGTCTATCGGGATGATAGAGCCGCTCGGCATAACGGGCGACCTTGGCGCAGATGACGCCCGACGTGTAGCTGTGGTCGCCTGCCCCGCGCACGCGGCCGATCCGGCCGTCATCGCTGATGTCGACCTCCAGCGCGCAGGTAGAGGGACAGTCGTGCGGACAGGCGGTGTGCCCGACCCGGGATTTCGCGTGAATGGGGGTCGCAATGTTCATATGATTTCTATATGCGAAGCGGAAAGCGGCCAAAAGCCGGAAATTGCGCCGATCAGGCGAATTCATGACAGGCATCAGCAACGATGAACTACCGCCATATCTATCATGCGGGCAATTTTGCCGATGTGCTGAAGCATGCGGTGCAGGCACGGCTGATCCGCTATCTGCAGAAGAAGGACGCTGCCTTCCGCGTGCTCGATACGCACGGCGGCATCGGCCTCTACGACCTCTCCTCCGAGGAAGCGCAGAAGACCGGCGAATGGCAGACGGGCATCGGCAAGCTGATGGAGGCCGATCTCGATCCGCAGGTGGCCGATCTGCTTGAGCCCTATCTCTCGGCGGTTCGCGAGCTCAATCCTGAAGGCGGCATCCGCTACTATCCGGGTTCGCCGAAGCTTTCGCGCATGCTGTTCCGCCCGCAGGACCGGTTGTCCGCCATGGAGCTGCATCCGGAAGATTTCGCCCGGCTGCATCGCCTGTTCGAAGGCGACCACCATGTGCGGATCACCGAGCTCGACGGCTGGCTGTCGCTCGGTGCGCATCTGCCGCCGAAGGAAAAGCGCGGCATGGTGCTGGTCGATCCGCCGTTCGAAGAGGACGGCGAATATGAGCGGCTGGTGGACGGACTGGTGAAGGGCTACCGCCGCTTTCCGGGCGGCACTTATTGCCTCTGGTATCCGCTGAAGAAGGGCGCGCCGATTAAGGAATTCCACGAGGCGCTGCAGGCGACCGGCATTCCGAAGATTCTCTGCGCCGAACTCAGCGTGCGCAGCGACCGCGGCATCACCGGCCTGACGGGCTCCGGGCTGATCATCGTCAACCCGCCCTTCACGCTGAAGGACGAGTTGCACCGGATGCTCCCTGCCCTCAAGGACATCATGGCGCAGGACCGCTACGCATCGCACCGGGCCTTCTGGCTGCGCGGCGAAGAGAAGGCCGCGCGGGACGATTGACGCCTGCCCAACGACGACTGGCCATCGCCCCGATTGACCATGACGGCGGCGTGCGGAATAGTCCGCCGCGCCAACGCATTTCCATAGGTGTATGATGAAGCTCCTCTGCGCAACGACCTCACCCTATTCGAGCAAAGTCCGCATGGCGGCGCGCTATCTCGAGCTCGATGTCACGGAAATCCGCGTCGATACCAATGCCGGCCCGGCGATCCTCGTCGACAACAATCCGCTGGGCAAGATCCCTACCCTTCTGACCGACGATGGCGCATCGGTTTTCGACAGCATCGCCATCATGCATTATTTCCACCGGCTGAAGAAAAAGAAGCTCTATCCCGACAAGAACGGCAAGCGCACCGAGGCCGAGATTTTGGAAGCGCTTTGCGACGGCATCTGCGACTGCCTGCTGGCGATCGTCTATGAACGGCGTTTCCGGGACGAGGAGAAAGTGCACCAGCCGTGGATCGACCGGCAGTGGAAGAAGGCCGTCAGCGGCCTCAACCATATCAGCGCCCATCCGCCGAAACTCGGCAAGAAGCTCCACGGCGGCCATTTCGCGCTCGCTGCCGCAATCGGCTATCTCGACCTGCGCTTCAAGGGCCAGTGGGAAGCGGATCATTCCGAGCTGATCGGCTGGATCCGGGATTTCGAGAAGAAGTTCCCCGCCTATCCCGATCTCAAACCGCAACAATAAAAAAAGCCCGGCTCGAAGCCGGGCTTTTTCTTTGACCGGAAACCGATCAGAACTTTACGCCGATACCGACCTTGACGCTCTGCTCGTCATAGCCGCGCGAAACGCTGCCGATGCCGGTGTCGTAGTTCTTGTTCTGGTAATCGCTGAAGCGATATTCGACGCGAGCGGTGATGTTGTTCGTGACGAAAGCTTCTGCGCCGACGCCGACGGTGTAGCCGTAGGAGGTCTTGTCGTCAGAATCGCCGCCGGCGCTAACCTTGTTGTTGGTCGCAGCAAGACCAGCCGTGCCGTACAGCAGGAAGGGGTTCAGGTCGTAGCCAACGCGGCCGCGAACGGAGCCGTTGAAGCGGTTCTTTTCGGTAACGCCGCCAGCCGAATGGTCGAGGCCGGAGTAGCCGAGGTCGGCTTCAACACCGTAAACGATCTGACCAGCCTGCCAGTTGTAGCCCGTGTAGAGCTGACCGCCGAGGGCGTAGCCGTCACGGCTGTTGTTGAAGTCACCCATGTTGTAGGTGCCTGCACCGCCGAGGTAGAAGCCTTCCCAGTTACCGGCCGGGGTAACCGGCTCGTTCTGGGCTACCGGAGCTTCCGGGACCTGGTCAACTGCATCGGCAGCATTTGCAGCGGTGAAGCCGGCTACGACGAAGGCAGAAGCCATCAGGCTAGCAATGAGTGTACGCATACTTGTCTCCTTTCAGTCCCGCGCTCTTCGTCAACTGTTTTACACCGAAGCATTCGCGAGCAATTACTAGATGTCCCTCTCGGATCGAGGGTGAAAGTGGAGCCCAATTGCGGATTTGAAAGAGCCAAATTGTGAAATGATTGTGGCGGCGGGGTGGCTGAAATTCGATGTTGCTATAGCGCAACAGACTATTTGTTAACCATAATGAATGGTTAAATTCACAATACTTATTTTACGAAAATCTATTCTCAAATAATACATAGAATAAATCGGCCTGGAACGCAATTGCGTTCACCTATTTATCTACTCTTCGCCCGCCCCTATATAGGAAGCACTTAGATTCATTGATGACGAAGGCAAGCTTTTGAGCGGGAAAAGACTTAAGGCCGCACTGGTAACCGGTGCCGCCAAAAGAATAGGCCGGGCGATTGCCAAGGATTTGGCGGATAACGGCTTTTCGGTCGCAGTCCATGCGAATGGTTCGCTCGCTGAAGCCGATCGCTTTGTGGCCGAATTGCGGCAGAGCGGTGCGCGGGCAATCGTGGTCCAGGGCGATCTTACAAAAATAAATGAGACGGCAAGCCTGATCGAAAAGGCTTCTGCGGAGATCGGATCGCTCGATCTGCTCGTCAACAATGCCTCGATTTTCGCCGAAGATTCGCTGCGCAAGTTCGACGCCGCAATCTGGGACGAGCATTTCGCCGTGCATCTCCGCGCGCCGTCGATTCTCGCCGCCAAGTTCGCCGAGCAGCTGCCGGATGGCGCCGACGGGCTGATCGTCAACATCATCGACCAGCGCGTCTGGGCGCTGCGGCCGAGCTTCTATTCCTATACGCTGTCGAAATCGGCGCTGTGGACGGCGACGCAGACGATGGCACAGGCGCTGGCGCCGCGCATCCGCGTCAACGCGATCGGGCCAGGCCCCTCGATGCCGAGCGAAAGGCAGCTGCAAGAAGACTTCCAAGCGCAGGTCGCAGCCCTTATCTTGAAGAGAGGCCCCGAATTGGAGGAATTTGGGCGAACGATTCGTTTTCTGTTCGAAACGCCTTCGATCACGGGTCAGATGATTGCACTCGACGGCGGCCAGCATCTCGCGTGGCAGACGCCTGACGTGCTGGAGATCAAGGAATGAATGCCAAGAAGCTGCCGGATGGCGGTGTTCTTTATGATGAAGCCGACGAGAATGAAGACGATATCGAGGTGGAAGGCGATGCTTCCGCCGCGCCGATTTCGGCCGGGATCGACTGGAACGAAGGCGGGGTCAACGAAACAGGGCTGGTTGGCCAGGACCTGATCGCCGAAATCGTCAAGCGGCTGCCGAACAGTCCGGGCGTCTATCGCATGTTCAATGCCGATGGCGATGTACTCTATGTCGGCAAGGCGCGCAGCCTGAAGAAGCGCGTCGGCAACTATGCCATGGGCCGGGTGCATTCGAACCGCATCGCCCAAATGGTGCGGCTGACGGCCAATATGGAATTCGTGACGACGCGCACCGAAACGGAAGCGCTGCTGCTCGAAGCGAATCTGATCAAGCGCTTGCGGCCGCGCTTTAATGTGCTGCTGCGCGATGACAAGTCGTTTCCCTATATCCTGATCACGGGAGACCACCGGGCACCGGCGATCTTCAAGCATCGCGGCGCGCGTGCCCGCAAGGGCGACTATTTCGGTCCCTTCGCTTCCGCCGGAGCCGTGGGTCGCACGATCAATTCGCTGCAGCGCGCCTTCCTGATCCGCACCTGCACCGACAGCGTCTTCGAGACGCGCACCCGCCCCTGCCTGCTTTACCAGATCAAGCGCTGTTCGGGTCCCTGCACCCATGAGGTCAGCGATGCCGGTTATGGCGAGCTGGTGCAGGAGGCAAAGGACTTCCTGTCAGGCAAGAGCCAGAAGGTGAAGGCGCATATGGCGGAAGCGATGAATGCCGCCGCAGAGGATCTCGATTTCGAACGGGCCGCCGTCTATCGCGACCGCCTGGCTTCGCTTTCGCATGTCTCCAGCCACCAGGGCATCAATCCGGCAGGCGTCGAAGAGGCAGACGTTTTCGCCATCCATCACGAGGGCGGCGTTTCCTGTATCCAGGTGTTCTTCTTCCGCACCGGCCAGAACTGGGGCAACCGCGCCTATTTCCCGAAGGCCGATCCGCAGCTGACGGGCGCCGAAGTGCTGAATGCCTTCCTGGCGCAGTTCTACGACGACAAGCCGGTACCGAAGCAGATCATGCTGTCTGAGACCGTCGAGGAAATGGAGCTGCTAGCCGCGGCCCTCGGCGAAAAGGCCGGGCATAAGGTGTCGATCCTCGTGCCGCAGCGTGGCGAGAAGCGCGATCTCGTCGATCACGTCGTCGGCAATGCCCGCGAGGCGCATGGCCGCAAGCTTGCCGAGACGGCGTCGCAGTCGCGCCTGCTCGGCGGCTTCAAGGATACGTTCGCCTTGCCCTACACGCCGCAGCGCATCGAAATCTACGACAACTCGCATATCATGGGCACCAATGCCGTCGGCGGCATGGTGGTTGCAGGGCCGGAAGGCTTCGTGAAGGGCCAGTACCGCAAGTTCAACATCAAATCGACCGACATCACCCCCGGCGACGACTTCGGGATGATGAAGGAAGTGATGACACGGCGCTTCCAACGGCTGATCAAGGAAGAAGGCATTCCCGACCGTTCGCAGCCCGCTGTCGCAGCCGACACGGATGCCGCCGACATGCCCTTCCCCGCCTGGCCCGACGTCATCCTGATCGACGGCGGCCAAGGACAGATGACGGCGGTGCGCGGCATTCTCGCCGAACTCGGCATCACCGACAGCGTCATCGCCATCGGTGTCGCCAAGGGCGTCGACCGCGATGCCGGCCGCGAGCGGTTTTTCCCGCCCGACAAGGAGAGCTTCACGCTGCCGCCGCGCGATCCGGTGCTCTACTTCATCCAGCGCATGCGCGATGAGGCGCACCGCTTCGCGATCGGCTCGCACAGGGCGCGGCGCAAGAAGGAGATGGTCAAGAACCCGCTCGACGAGATCGGCGGCATCGGGCCATCGCGCAAGCGTGCGCTTCTGCAGCATTTCGGCACGGCGAAGGCCGTTTCGCGCGCCGCTCTCTCCGATCTGATGGCCGTCGAGGGCATTTCGGAGACGGTTGCGAAGACGGTCTATAATCATTTTCACGACGACGCCGCGAAATAGGCGGCGGCGGTCGCAAATTCCACGCAAAAGGAGGCGAAAAGCAGAAAGAATATTGACGGTTGAGGACCAAAGCCGTCATCTACGGGCACATCGTTTCAGAGAACAGTTTCATGGCATCGCGCGCATACAATATCCCGAACCTGCTGACCTACGGACGCATTCTTGCGGTGCCGCTGATCGTGCTCTGCTTCTTCGTCGAGGGGCGGCTGCAGAGCTCCGATCTCGCCCGCTGGGTCGCCTTCTGGATCTTCGTGATCGCCTCGGTGACCGACTTCCTCGACGGCTATCTGGCACGTATCTGGAACCAGACCTCGAATATCGGCCGCATGCTCGATCCGATCGCCGACAAGCTGCTGGTCGCCTCGATCCTGCTGCTCGTTGCTGCCGACGGCACGATTGCCGGCTGGTCGATCTGGGCGGCGATCATCATCCTCTGCCGTGAAATACTGGTCTCCGGCCTGCGCGAATATCTGGCGGCGCTGAAGGTCAGCGTGCCCGTGACGCGGATCGCCAAGTGGAAGACGACGGTGCAGCTCGTCGCTATTGCTTTCCTGCTCGCCGGCCCTGCCGGTGATGCCGTGCTGCCCTACACGACGCAGATCGGCATCGGCCTTCTCTGGATCGCCGCGCTGCTGACGATCTATACCGGCTACGACTATTTCCGCGCCGGCCTCAAGCACATCGTGGACGAAGAGTGATGACACGCCTCGTCTACTTCGCCTGGGTGCGCGAGCGGATCGGCAAGAGCGAGGAAGAGATTTCGCTGCCCGCCTCCGTCGTCACCGTCTCCGATCTTCTGAGTCATCTGAAGGGCTTGGGCGAAGAGTATGAGACCGCGCTTCAATATGAGAATGTCATCCGCGTGGCGCTCGATCAGGAGCATGTGGAGCACGACGAACCGATCGGGAACGCCCGCGAGATCGGGATTTTTCCGCCGATGACGGGTGGGTGAGACGGTGAGCGCCGCGCCAGTCCGCCCCCCCCTGGCCTGCCGGGCATCTCCCCCACGGGTGGGGAGATTGGCTGGGCGCACCGGCTTCGCTACAAAATCTCAACATTCGCAAATGCCGGAGTGGTCCTGGGAGCACGCCACTTGTGATCTCCCCACCTGTGGGGGAGATGGCCGGCAGGCCAGAGGGGGGCTGGCACGGCACAACCTCTCCGCCTCCGCGAGGTGCCGCCTATGACCCCCACCATCCGCGTCCAGCGCGACGACTTCGACCTGCAGGCCGAAACCACCCTCCTCTCCAAGGGCAAGCCCGGCATCGGTGCCATCGTCACCTTCACCGGCCTCTGCCGCGACGAAGGCGGGACGCTTTCGGCGCTGGAGCTTGAGCATTATCCGGGCATGGCCGAAGCCGAGATGCTCAGGATCGCCAATCTCGCCATCGAGCGCTTTGAACTGAAGGGCCTCACCGCCATCCACCGCTACGGCAAAATCGCCGCGGGCGAGAATATCGTGCTGGTCATCGCCGCCGCCCCGCATCGGCAGGCGGCCTTCGACGGCGCCAATTTCGTCATGGATTACCTGAAAACGTCAGCGCCCTTCTGGAAGAAGGAACATGCCAAGGATGGCAAGAGCGGCGACTGGATCGCCGCCAAGGACAGCGACGACAGCGCCCGCGACAAGTGGAAATGAGCAGAACCTTTTAAGGTATCGCCCGTTCGCGCCGGCTCATCACCAGCAGGAAGACCAATAGCGAGAAGACCGCAAAGTCGCGCCAGAGGAACGAGCCATAGGCCGTCCAGAGCGTTTCCGCGAGGCCGACACCGGCTGCCCCGCCCGCTGACTTCAACGGATCGGAGTAGCCGCCGGCGGCCGAAATCATCAGCACCTTCAGGCCGAAGAGCAGGCCGGCGCCGAAATCCATCGTGCCGTAATAGAAGGTCGTGAGGATGCCGCAGCAGGTGGCGAAGAAGATCGCCGCGACATAGGCGATCAGGAAGACGCGGCCGGAGCTCGTGCCGCAAAGTTCGGCGGCCAGCGGATCGTCGGTGACGGCCCGCCAGATGCGGCCGAGGCGGGTATAGCGCAGAATCAGTGCTCCCGCCCCGATCAGCGCGATCATCAGGCCGGCATTGACGAGCTGCATCAGCGTCAGCGTCACCTTGAAGGAGGCGTCGCTCCAAAGCACGACCGTGGTGTTCAGCAAGGGCGGCAGCCAGAGCTCGCGGGTCTGCGCGGCGAGCCTTGCCGTTTCCATCAGCAGGATGGTGACGCCGAGGGCTGCGACGATGACCGTATTGGCGGAGCGGCGCACCAGCGGCCGCATGATGCTGCGGCCGATCCAGAAGCCTGTGAGCAGCGAATAGACGAAGGACAGGCCGATGCCGATCGCCAACGCAGCGGGCAGCACCAGCCACAGCTTGTTATAGGCGAAATCGGTGAAGAGCAGCAGGATCTGGCCGGCGAAGGCGAACATCGCGCCATAGGTGATATCGGCCCGCTTGGTGACGCCGAAGGCCAGCGAATAGCCGAAGGCCAGCGCCGCATAGAGCGCGGCGAGCGGCACGGCATTGGCCAGTTGCTGCAGCAGATATCCCATTCACATGCTCCGTATCGCCTAAAATAATAACTGGCAAAATACGTTTTACCAGTTATATTTTCAGCATGAGCTTTACCTGGACCCCGCATCGCTTTTCCGGTGGCGCTTTGGCGCTCGATGTCGCCAACAGCGTCATTCTGCGCCATGATGCCGAGCGCAGCATCGACCGTTTTGCCTCGACAGCGCAACTCGACGCCTTTCCGGCTGCGGCGACGGAATTCTGCGCCGAACGGGCGCTGTTCGGCGATGTCCTGCCGGTCCATCAAGAGAACCGGCCGGCCTTTCTCGGCCTTCGTGAGGCTGTCGACCGCTATTTCCGTCAGCGGGTGCTTGGCGAAGCCGATGACGCGATGCTGGCCGATCTTCTGGAGCGGATCGCATCGGCGCTGCGTGGGGCGCGGCCGGATGGCCTCGATGCGGCGACGGCGCATTCGGCGCTCAGGCTGATCGCCATGCCGGATCCCGACAGGATGAAGATATGCCGGAACTGCGGCTGGCTATTCATCGACCGTAGCAAGAACAGGAGCCGCGCCTGGTGCGACATGGCGGTCTGCGGCAACCGGGCAAAGGCCAACCGCCATTACCGGCGCAAGAAGGAGGAGATGCCATGAAGATCAACGCGATTGCCGCGCTCGGCCTCTCGGCCCTGCTGATTGCGGGCTGCCAGCGCGAGATGGAAAAGATGGTCGAAGTGACCGGCCACATGTTCGTCTTCAACTACCGCGTGGCGACCGCCACCTATCTGGTGACACTGCGCAAGACCTCGCCGATCCCCGATGGCGCCGTGGCGATCGCCGAGTTCGAAAACCCGGCGGGCGGCGATCCCATCACCCTGCAGGAGAAAATCTTCCCCGCCTGGGACAAGATCACCCTGCAGAGCCCGGCGATCCACTGCGTGCGCAAGGACAAGCCCTACAGCGCCAAGATCAGGCTGGTCTCCGCCGACGGCAAGACGCTGCAGGAACTGCAAACGCAATTCGTCTCCGATGTCGACCAGGCGGCGATGCTGCCGAGCAAGCCGCTGGTGGTCGGGCCATTCTACAATAAGAATCCCGAGGTGTTTAAGGCTGACGGGACGGTGGATTATTCGAATACGGACAAGTGTCCGGCGGTTTGAGGGCTTTGCGCCCGGAGCCAACGCCTAACAGCACCCAAACAAAAAAGCCGGAGCAAAAGCCCCGGCTTCAAGAGTCATTTCAATCACTTCAGCCCTCAGGCTGACATTCCGATTCAGCCGACGATTTCGGTGTCGGAGAACCAGTACTTGATTTCCTGGGCAGCGGTCTCAGGAGCGTCAGAGCCGTGAACCGAGTTTTCGCCGATCGAGAGAGCGTGAACCTTGCGGATCGTGCCTTCGTCAGCGTTTGCCGGGTTGGTCGCGCCCATGATTTCGCGGTTCTTCAGGATGGCGCCTTCGCCTTCCAGAACCTGAACGATGGTCGGGCCCGAGGTCATGCCTTCAACGAGTTCGCCGAAGAAGGGGCGTTCCTTGTGAACGGCGTAGAAGCCTTCAGCTTCGCGCTTGCTCATCCAGACGCGCTTGGATGCGACGACGCGCAGGCCGGCGTCTTCGAGCATCTTGGTGATAGCGCCCGTGAGGTTGCGCTTCGTTGCATCAGGCTTGATCATAGAAAAGGTGCGTTCAATCGCCATTGGGTCAAATCCTCTGGTTTAGCGGGAAAAGTGGGCGGTCTTTACCCGCCCGCCGCCCCGAAAACAAGGGGGATGAGGCAATTTCACGCCGCTGTCACAGTGCGCCCCCGGCTTTCGTGAAGATCGAGGCAGCGATCGAGCCATGCGATAACCGGATCGTCCGGCGCCAGCATCGAGAGCCCCGCGGTGACCCGGAGCCATTGCAGCGCGCCGAAGACGATATAGTCGGCAAAGAGCGGGCTCTCGCCGCCGATGAACGGCTGGAACTTCAGCATGTGGCGCATCGGCTCCAGCTTGGCGGCGAAGGCTGCCTCTTCGGCGGCGCGGTTCGCCACCACATCCTCCAGCTTCCGGCCGAGCCGCTGCTCGCGGCTTTCACGGAAATAGGCCTTGTCGCCCTCGTCGAGCGCGCCATGGATATCCATCAGCGCCATGCGCATGATCGCCGTGTGGATCACCATCTGCGAATAGCCCTCGACCATGCGTGACAGCGCCTTGCCGCCCTCGCCGCCAAACAGCGAGGGGCGATCGGGATAGGCTTCTTCCAGATAGAGGGCGATCGCGAAGCTGTCGGTGACGAGATGGCCGTTATCGTCGAGCACCGGCAGGGTCGGCGAGAAGCCGCCGCCGATCTTGGCGATACCGGCATAGGTCGTCGGGATCTCCTCGAAGGCCAGCCCCTTATGCGCCAGCGCCATCACCGCCTTCCAGCAATGCGGAGAAAAGAAGTGCTGCGGATTGGCGCCGCAGAGCGAATAGAGCGCAAGCGTCATGGCGATCCTTTCATGAATGACAGGCGCATTTCACGGCAAAGCGGCGCCGCAATCAAATGACGAAATCTGATGGGCGCCATCGCCTTTGGTGAGCGCCGCTTCAAGGTTGCATTAACCGCATTTGCGCCTTTCCGGCGCTGCCCAGCCGGAGATACTGAAAATTCAAGCTATTTTAAAATCTGCGGCGCATAGCGGGAAGATAAGCCGCGGCTAAAGCAGTGCCGAAGGTGCGAGGAACGGTGATGCAGAACACAACCAGGAATGCAGCACAGCGCGAGGGCGCCCGCCCTGCCCCGCAGAACGACGCCCAGAAGATCGCCGAACATATGGCACGGCTGAACATTGCGGGCAGCCCGCGGAACTACGAGCTGCTGCACGAAGCCGTCTGCGGCCGCAACACGGCGCTCGCCACCGACATCTCCGCGCTCGGCAGTCATCCGGCGCAGGCCCGGCTCGATGAACTCGGCCTCAAATACCGGCTCGTCAGCCATTGCGGCCTTGCCGCCGAAACGGCCGGCACCGAGGCCAGCAAGCTGCTGCGCGAGGCGGCCGATCGTCTCTCGGACGGGCTGAAGCAGAAATATGCCTTTGCACGCGCGGCCGAAACGCTGCTGCAGTCGCTCTCTGGCAATTCCGAACAGGGCCTCGACGCCTTCATGAGCGAGATGGAATATCTCGCCTCGTCGCTCGCATCGGTGCTCGCCGCCGAGACCGAGCTCGAAGCCAAGCTGCTCTCCGATGTCGAGCGGATCGAGACCCTGGAGCGCGGCGTCGCCGCTGCCCAGGCCGCCTCGGTCACCGACCCGCTGACCGGGCTACCGAACCGCATCGCGCTCGCCAAGACGATCGGCGATCTCTACGAGGGCGAGGATGCCGCGGGCAGCGCGCTGCTCATGGTCGATATCGACGACTTCCGCCAGCTGAATGCCAAATACGGCGTGCAAGCCGGCAACAAGCTGATGAAGAAGCTCGGCAACCTGTTCCGCAAATCGATCAAGAAGAACGACTTCGTCTCGCGCGTCGAAGGCGACGAATTCGCCTTCCTGTTTGCCAATGTCGGCATGCGCGATGCCATCGCCATCGCCGACCGCCTGCGCCAGTCGGTCGAAGAGAACATGGTCTTCGCAACCTCGGACAAATCCGATCCCGGCAAGCTGACGATCTCGATCGGCATCGCGCTCAGCGGCGATGCGGCGACCGGCACGCAGCTCCAGGCCAATGCCCGCGTGGCATTGCTCGCCGCCCAATCCAACCGCCGCCAGCCGATCCAGGCTTTCGGCCGCTGAGGCTTTCCACGCTCTTGCCTTGATCCGCCGTTTCGGCCAAAACGCCGGGCATGATCACGATTACCGAAATCTCTGCCCGCATTGCCGGGCGCCTTCTCCTCGACCATGCCAGCGTGACGCTTCCGGCGGGTACCAAGGCAGGCCTTGTCGGGCGCAATGGCGCGGGCAAGTCGACGCTTTTCCGCATCATCACCGGCGATCTCGGCGCCGAGACCGGCAGCGTGTCGATCCCGAAGAATGCGCGCATCGGCCAGGTGGCGCAGGAAGCGCCGGCGACGGAGCAGTCGCTGATCGAAATCGTGCTTTCGGCCGACAAGGAACGCGCCGCGCTTCTCAAGGAAGCCGAAACGGCGACCGATGCGCATCGCATCGCCGAGATCCAGACGCGGCTCGTCGATATCGACGCGCATTCGGCCGAAGCCCGCGCCGCCAGCATTCTCGCCGGCCTCGGCTTCAGCCAGGAAGCCCAGCTGCGGCCTGCCTCCTCCTTCTCGGGTGGCTGGCGCATGCGCGTGGCGCTCGCCTCGGTGCTGTTTGCCGAGCCTGATCTCCTGCTGCTCGACGAGCCGACCAACTATCTCGACCTTGAAGGCACGATGTGGCTCGAGGACTATGTGCGCCGTTATCCGCATACCGTGATCGTCATCAGCCACGACCGCGACATGCTGAACAACGCGGTCAATTCGATCGTCCATCTCGACCAGAAGAAGCTGACCTTCTATCGCGGCGGCTACGACCAGTTCGAACGCCAGAAGGCCGAAGCCGACGAATTGCAGATGAAGGCGAAGGCGAAGAACGATGCGGCGCGCAAGCACCTGCAAAGCTTCATCGACCGCTTCAAGGCCAAGGCCTCCAAGGCCCGCCAGGCGCAGTCGCGCGTCAAGGCGCTGGAGCGCATGGGAACGGTTGCCGCCGTGATCGAGGATCACGTCCAGCCGATCACCTTCCCCGAGCCCGAGAAGCAGCCGGCCTCGCCGATCGTGGCGATCCAGGGCGGCGCCGTCGGCTACGAGCCGGGCAAGCCGATCCTGAAGAACATCACGCTGCGCATCGACAATGACGACCGCATCGCCCTCCTCGGCTCCAACGGCAACGGCAAGTCGACCTTCGCGAAGTTCATCGCCGGGCGCCTGAACGCCGAGAGCGGCGACTTGCGGATCGCCTCCAATCTGAAGATCGGCTTCTTCGCCCAGCATCAGCTCGACGATCTCGTGCCGAACGAGACGCCGGTGGAGCATGTGCGCCGCCTGATGCCGAGCGAACCGGAGGCCAAGGTGCGCGCCCGCGTTGCCCAGATGGGCCTTGCGACCGAAAAGATGGCGACGGCCGCTAAGGATCTCTCCGGCGGCGAGAAGGCGCGCCTGCTGATGGGCCTTGCCGCCTTCCATGCGCCGAACCTCCTGATCCTCGACGAACCGACCAACCACCTCGATATCGACAGCCGCCGGGCGCTGATCGAGGCGCTGAACGACTATGACGGCGCGGTCATCCTGATCTCGCACGACCGCCACCTGATCGAGGCGACCGTCGACAGGCTCTGGCTCGTCAATAACGGCACCGTCTCCAATTTCGACGGCGACATGGACGAGTATCGCGACCTGATCGTTTCCTCCGGCAGGAAGAAGGATGAGAAGGTCCAGAGCGCCGACGATCCGGCGAGCAAGGCCGAGCAACGCAAGCTGAATGCCGACAAGCGCGCCTCGCTGGCGCCGCTCAAGAAAAAGATCAACGAAATCGAATCGTTGACGGGCAAGCTGGAGAAACAGATTCAGGCGCTTGATGCGGAACTTGCAGATCCGGTTCTCTACGAGAAGGCGCCCGCCAAGGCGGCCGAGAAGGCCAAGCAGCGCGGCGAAGCGGCGGCGAAACTTTCTGCTGCCGAAGAGCAATGGCTGGAGCTTTCGGCCGAATACGAAGAGGCTATGGCAGGATAGCCACAAGCGCCCGGAAAAGGCTGCGGCAGAAGGGCACAAGTTAACGGCGGGACATCCGATTTAAACCGATCGTTAACCATAATTCGAAAGGTTGTCTCAACATTCATTACTGATTTGTTGAGCCCCCTTTCATGTCCCGTATCGCCCTTCTTTCGAGTGTCGTTCTCGCGCTTGCCCTTTGCGGCTGCCAGACAACCAAGCAGCCTGCCCCCGACAAGACGATCAAGACGTCTTCGATCAAGACCGAGGAGAGCACCACGGGCTTTCCCAAGCCCGCCAATCTCGCTTTCGGCGAGACGCATCATCTTGCCGGCCGGGTACTGACCGTTTCATCGCTCAAGGATTTGAAGCTGGAGCCGAAGGAAGTCGTCCTCTCCTTCGACGACGGCCCGATTCCCGGCCGCACCGACCGGGTGCTCGCAACGCTCGACCGCTTCGGCGTCAAGGGCGCCTTCATGATGGTCGGCGAAATGGCGGCGCTGCATCCGGAACTGGCGCGGCGCGTCGCCATGGAAGGCAACACGATCGGCAGCCACACCTACAAGCACCCGAACCTGAACACCCTGTCCTTCGACATGGCGATGGCGGAGATCGCCCGCGGCGAAGCTGCCGTGACCAAGGCGACCGGCACCGACGTCAACTTCTTCCGCTTCCCCTACCTCGCCGACAGCCGCAAGCTGCGCTCGGCCGTCGCGGCGCGCGAGATGATCGTCATGGATGTCGATGTCGACACCAAGGACTATTTCAACTCCACGCCGGACCAGGTGGCCGATCGCGCCATGAACCCGCTGCGCCAGCGCGGCCGTGGTATCATCCTGATGCACGACATCCACAAGCGCACCGCCGCCATGCTGCCCGCCCTCCTCGCCCGTCTCGAAGCCGAGGGCTACAAGGTGGTGACGCTGAAGTTCAAAAAGGACGCCAAAGCCGTCGAAATGGCCTCACTCTGAAGGTGACATGACGGCTTGCCCGGCTGTAGAGTTCTGTTAAAACAGGCGCCCAATAAATCATACTTTTGAGCACACCGGAGCGAACACCCGTCATGTCCCCCATCAACCTCGCCATCGTCGGCGTCGGCAAGATCGTCCGTGACCAGCATCTTCCTTCCATCGACAAGAATGCCGATTACAAGCTCGTCGCAACAGCGAGCCGCCACGGCACGGTGGAGGGCATCCAGAGCTTCACGACGATCGAGGCAATGCTCGAAGCGGTTCCCGAGATCAACGCCGTTTCGCTGTGCATGCCGCCGCAATATCGCTACGAAGCCGCCTACAAGGCGCTTTCGGCCGGCAAGCACGTGTTTCTTGAAAAGCCGCCGGGCGCGACGCTGAGCGAAGTGGCCGATCTCGAAGCGCTGGCCGCCGCCAAGGGCGTCTCGCTGTTTGCCAGCTGGCATTCGCGCTATGCCGCGGCCGTCGAGGCAGCCAGGGATTTCCTTGCGAAGACCGAGATCAAGAAGGTTCACGTCATCTGGAAGGAAGACGTGCGCCACTGGCATCCGAACCAGGACTGGATCTGGCAGGCCGGCGGCCTTGGTGTCTTCGATCCCGGCATCAACGCGCTTTCGATCGTTACCCACATCCTGCCGCGCGCCATCTTCCTGACCGGCGCCACGCTTGAATTCCCGGAGAACCGCGACGCGCCGATCGCCGCCGACCTGCATTTCCGCGATGCCGGCGCAATGACCGTCCATGGCGAATTCGACTGGCGCCAGACCGGCAAGCAGAGCTGGGACATCATCGCCGAGACGGCAGCAGGCACGATGGAACTGGCCGAAGGCGGCTCCAAGCTTTCGGTCAATGGCGAGCTGAAGTTCTCGGCACCGGAAGAAGAATATCCGTCGCTCTACCGCCGCTTCGCCGAGATCATCAAGGCCGGCAAGTCCGACGTCGACCTCGCGCCGCTGCGCCACGTCGCCGATGCCTTCATGCTCGGCAAGCGCAAGTTCGTGGAAGCCTTCCACGATTGATCACAAGGACGATGCGGCGCCCGGCGCCGCATCCCCAACCTGAAGCGAGGGCGGAGATGGCCGAAGACGAACCGGAACTGACCGCCCTCCTCAAGGAAGTCGCCGAGACCCCGAAGCGCGACAACAGCGCCTACCACGCTGCCATGGCCGAAGCCCGCCAGGCCTTCGAAAAAGCCGAAGCCGCCCTCGGCGGCCCGGTGCGGCTGAAGACCAAGACGAAACTCAAGCGCAACGGCGACTATGTCGTGAAGTGGACGTTCAAGCGGGAAGGCTAGACGCGCCTAGTTTGAAGGCTTAGGCCTTCTTCTCCCAGCGCCCCTCGGGCGTCTGCTGCCAATAGGTGAGGTTATGCCCCTCGCCTTTCAGCTTCTTCCATTGGGCGCGGGCGCCTTCCAGCTGTTCCGGATCGTAACCGTCGAACATGAAGACGATGCGCTCATAGGCATCGGCTTGCGGTGGTTCGGCACCATCGACGATGAAGCGGACGGTCGCCCGGTTGGCGTTATCGCCGGTGACGGTGAGCAGAACCGGCTGATTTCCGGCCAGTTCGCTCTCGTCGGTGCCGTGCGGCAGGAAGCTGTCGTCCCTATAGGTCCAGAGATGCGTATCGAGCGCATCCCGTCTTGCCGGCTCCTTCATCTGGACGGCGACGCGCCAGCCGCGTTCGACGCTCTTGTCGACGAGCGGCGGCAGCGCGTCCTCCAGCTTGGATTCCGTCAGATGGTAGAAAAGGACTTCGGTCATGCCTGCATTCCAGCCTGTGATCAGGCCTCGTAATGGTCGCGCACGAGCTGATCAAGCAGGCGCACGCCGAAACCGGAGCCCCAGGACTGGTTGATCTCGTCCTGCGGCGAGCCGAGCGCGGTGCCGGCGATATCGAGATGCGCCCAGGGCGTTTCCTGCACGAAGCGCTTCAGGAAATGCGCCGCGGTGATAGAGCCGGCATAACGGCCGCCGGTGTTCTTCATGTCGGCGAATTTCGAGTCGATCATCTTGTCGTAATCGCGGCCGAGCGGCATGCGCCAGAGCTTCTCGTTGGCGGCGAGACCGGCGGACGTCAGCTGCGCCGAGAGCGTGTCGTCGTTCGAGAACAGGCCGGCGTGGACATTGCCGAGCGCGACCATGATGGCGCCGGTCAGCGTTGCCAGGTTGATCATGAAGCGCGGCTTGAAGCGGTCGTTGCAATACCAGAGCGCATCGCAGAGCACGAGGCGGCCTTCGGCATCGGTGTTGATGATCTCGATCGTCTGGCCGGACATCGAGGTGACGATATCGCCGGGGCGCTGCGCGTTGCCATCGGGCATGTTTTCCACAAGACCGATGATGCCGACGGCATTGACCTCCGCCTTGCGGGCGGCGAGCACATGCATGAGACCGGTCACTGCTGCGGCGCCGCCCATATCGCCCTTCATGTCTTCCATGCCGGCGGCCGGCTTGATCGAGATGCCGCCGGTATCGAAGACGACACCCTTGCCGATGAAGGCGATCGGCCGGTCCTTCGCCTTGCCGCCCTTCCAATGCATGATCGCCAGACGCGGCGGACGGACGGAACCCTGGGCCACACCGAGCAGCGCCCCCATGCCGAGCCGCTTCATTTCGCGTTCCGTCAGGATTTCCACGTCGACGCCGAGCTTCTCGAGCTCCTTTGCCTTGGCGGCAAATTCGACCGGGCCAAGCACATTCGGCGGCTCGTTGACGAGATCGCGGGCGAGATTGACGCCCTCGGCGACGGCCTCGGCATCGGCCAGCGCCTTCTTGGCGCCGGAGGCATCGGCAGTGACGATCGTCACCTTGGCCGACTTGCCATTCGCCTTGTCGTCCTCGTCGGACTTCTTGGTCTTGTAATTATCGAAAGCGTAGGCGCGCATGAGCATGCCGAGCGCAAAACCGGAAGCAGCCTTGGCGTCGATCGCCGCACCCGGCGCATCGATGAAGATCGTCGCCTTGTCGGCGCCCTTGATCTTGCCGGCAGCAATACCGCCGAGCTTCAGCCAGTCATGCGCAACCAAATCCTGCGGCTTGCCGAGACCGATGACGAAGAGTCGGTCCGCGGGGGAGCCTTCGGGGGCGACGAGATCGAGCGCCGACATCGCCTTGGCGGAAAACTTGGCGATCTTGGATGCCTTGGCGATGACGCCTGCGGGGTCGGCAATCTCTGCGCCAGCCGCAAGTTCGCCGTCGCCGGCCTTCAAGAGAACGGTAAGGCCGCCGCTAATCTTGGCGGATTTAGCGAATGAAATATCGAATTTAACAGACATGTCTTCTCCTTGGGATTCGCAGCGGAATCCTCTCCGGCGGCGATCATTCCGGGTTTCATGTCCGAAAACAAGACGTGATCGCCGGGCCATGGACAAATCCGCGCCGCCGGGGCAGAAAGCCAGCGCGCCGCGGGAAGGCCAGGCCAACGGAAGACATCGACAGTGATTGCAGCCCTCAAGACCTATATTTTCGGCTGGAGAATCAGCTTTCCGCCGACCGCTGCCGATATTTTCGTCGGGCTCTTCTGCCTGTGGTGGCTGCTGCTCGTCATCTTCTACGCCTTTCCCGGGATCGATCTGGCGACCTCCCGCTACTTTTTCACGCCCGCGACCTGCGACGCCACCGCGCTTGCCGGCGATGTCTGCGGCTCCTTCACGCTGGCCGGCAACTGGTTCCTCAAAAATCTCCGCGTCATCTTCTTCCGGCTGCCCTACGTGGTGGCGATCGTTCAGCTCGGCTTCCTGATCGCCTGCTACACGCAGCATGGAGCGACGTTCAACGCGGTCCGGGCACGTAATCTTAAGGTCGCGCTCGGCTCGCTGCTGATCGGCCCAGGCCTGATCGTCAATCTGATCCTGAAGGAACATTGGGGCCGCCCTCGCCCGGTTTCCGTCACCGAATTCGGCGGCATGATGGACTTCGTCCAGGCCGGATCCTTCGCGGGCAAATGCGTCAGCAACTGTTCGTTCATCTCAGGCGAAGCGGCAAGTGCCGGCTGGCTTCTCTGTCTGCTGGTATTCATTCCGCAGCCGGCGAGAACCGGGCTTTTCCTGCCAGTTGTCGCAGTGTCGCTGCTGACGCCCATGATGCGGCTCGCTTTCGGCGGCCATTTCCTTTCCGACATCATCCTCGGCTGGCTGCTCGCGGTCGTCGTCTTTGCCGGTCTCTACGCGTTCACAGATTCGTCACACCGCCCAAAAAATTCTGAAATTTGAATGAATTTTTGAGCCGGACCGGTCGCAAAAGCGAAACAAACATCGTAGATGGAATCCGCTGCGGGGCGTTTGCCCGGCGGATCGTTCAAGGGCAGGCATGAAACTTCTCGAGATCTACATATTGCGGCGCGTCGGCCAGATGTTTTTCGTAGCGCTGCTGCCAGTGCTTGCGATCATCTGGACGACTCAGGTGCTGCAGCGCGTCAATCTCGTGACCGACAGCGGGCAATCCGTCGGATCGTTCGCGATGCTGGCAACGCTGATCCTGCCGTCGATCATTCCAATCGTCCTGCCCTTCGCTCTCGTCATCGGCATCACTCAGACGCTGACGACGATGAACAACGATTCCGAGCTGACCGTCATCGACGCTGCAGGGGCCAAGCGCAGCATCCTGGTGCGCCCGATCCTGCTGCTTGCGGCCGTCATCAGCGTCTTCTCCTTCTTCGTCGACAACGTCGTCGAGCCGAAGGCCAAGACCGGCGTCCGCCAGATGGTGGCTGAGACCTATGCCGACCTGCTCTCGACCGTCATTGAGGAGAAGAACTTCCGCAAGATCGACGACGGCCTGTTTGTGCAGATTTCCGAACGTCTCGCGGGCCGCGTCCTGCGTGGGCTCTTCGTCGTCGACGAGCGCGATCCGGCCTTCGACATGATCTATTATGCGCGCGAAGGCGCCGTCGACCAGAGCGGCACGTCGCTGCTCATGAAGGACGGCGAAGTCCAAAGAAAGACGCGCGACGGCAACGTCTCAATCATCCGCTTCGATTCCTATTCGTTCGACCTGTCGGACCTGACGGAAAACCGTGGCGAGGCGACGCTGCGCGCCAGCGACCGCGATCTGTCGTTCCTTTTGAACCCCGACCCGACGGATAAGGATTACATTGCGAAACCAGGCAGTTATACCGCCGAGCTGCATCGGCGCATGACGGACTGGACGCTGCCTTTCGTCTTTGCTCTGATCTCGCTGGTGATTGCTGGCGACGCACGCTCGCATCGCGAAGCGCGCCTCCATCCGATGATCTCCGCGCTCGGGATCGCCTTTGCTCTTCGCTGGGCATCTTTCTACGTCGCCAATGAGATCGATACCCGTCCAGTTTACATTATGCTCCTTTACGGCATCCCTGTTGTTGCTTCGCTGGTTTCGATCGTCCTTCTCAATTTCCACCGGCAACTCGTTCCGACGGCAATCGGCGATCGCCTTTCAGCGATTTCGCGTTTTGTGAGCAGCCACCTCGGCCCACGCAAGAATGGAAAATCCGGGGGTGCCGCATGATTTTCGGCACGCTTGGGCGTTATTTCTTCCGCCGCTACATGGTGACGACCGTCTGGTTTTTCCTGGGAATCATCAGCATCGTCTTCCTCATCGACTTCAGCGAGACCGCGACCCGAATGTCCGGCCTTCCCGGCTACACGGTTGCGAGCGGCCTGTTGATGACGGCGGTTCGTCTGCCGCTGCTTTTGCAGCAGACTATCCCATTCATCGCCCTCTTCGTTGGCATGACCGTGCTGATCGGGCTCAACCGGAAATACGAACTGGTCGTCACCCGCGCCGCAGGCATTTCCGTCTGGCAGTTCATGACGCCCTTCGTTGTCGGCGCCTTGCTGCTCGGCGTCTTGACGGTCACGGTCATCAACCCGATTGCCGCTTGGGGCCAGCGCCAGGCCGCGCTCGTCGAGACCGATTGGCGCGGCCAGGACAAGCTTGCCAACAAGGCATCGCAGATCCCGTGGATTCGTCAGATCAGCGGCCAGGACGACGTTATCATCGGCGCGCAGACGATCCTTGAGAACGGCACGCTGCTGACGGACGCGGTGCTTATCCACTTCGATTCGGATGGCCGGGTGATCCTGCGCCAGGATGCGAAGTCGGCAAAGTTGGAAGATGGTTACTGGCTTCTTAAGGATGTGACGGAGCGCCGCCCCGGCGAAGTCGTCCAGCGTAAGGATACGGTACAACTGCGTACCAATTTGAAGCAGGATTTCGTCAGGGAGCGCCTGACCCCACCTGAAACCATTGCTTTTTTTGATCTTTCTAATCGAATTGAAATTGCGAAATCCTTCGGTGTTCCGACCAAGGCGCTGGAGACGCAATTCCACTCACTGCTGTCGCAGCCGCTGCTTCTCGTAGCGATGACTCTCATTGCTGCAACAGTGTCCCTGAAATTTAGCCGGTTCAACCAATCGAGGTCCGTGATTCTGGGTGGCATCCTCTCAGGCTTCGTGCTTTATGTGCTGACCGTGCTTGTAAAAGCATTTGGAAGCAGCGGAGTTGTGCCGCCTTTCGTGGCGGCCTGGATTCCTGTAGTCGTCGCGCTGGCACTCGGCGCAACGATTCTGCTTCATCAGGAGGATGGCTAGTGGCGGCAGGCGACCGCAAGACTTTTAGTAAACAGTTGGTTGCCCTGCTCGCAGGTGCGACTCTGCTCAGCTATTCCGGCAGCATTCCAGAAGTCTTTGCACAGGAAAATCCAGCTATCCAGAAGCTGCAGCCGAAGGTCCAAGAGGGCCAGAAGCTGGTGCTTTCGGCAAACGAACTGGTCTATAACAAGGACCAGCAGATCGTTTCCGTCACGGGTGGCGTTCAGATCAATTACGCCGGCTACAAGCTGGTGGCGCAGCGCGTCGAATACAATCAGAAGACCGGCCGGATGATGGCGCTCGGCAACATCGAGATGATCAGTCCCGATGGCAACCGGATGTATTCCGACAAGCTCGACGTTACCGACGATTTTGCGAACGGCTTCATCAACGCGCTCCGTATCGAGACAGCGGACAATACGCGTATCGTCGCCGAAAGCGGTGAGCGGGTCGGCGGCACGCAGATGATCCTGAACAGGGGCGTCTATACGGCCTGCTTGCCCTGCGCCGAAAACCCTGAAAAGCCGCCCTTCTGGCAGGTCAAGGCTGAACGCGTCATCCAGAACGGCGAAAAGCATACCATTCGCCTGGAAAAGGCTCGCTTCGAGCTGCTCGGCACGCCCATCGCTTATATTCCGTGGATCGAAGTCCCCGATAACACCGTGAAGCGCAAGTCGGGTTTCCTGTTCCCGACGATGAGCACGTCGCAGAATCTCGGATTTGGTCTTTCCGTTCCCTACTATTATGTATTCTCCCCGAGCATGGATGCTACGGTGACGGGTACCGGTTATACGGAGCAGGGCTTCCTGCTCGATGCCGAGTTCCGCCAGCGGTTCGAAAACGGCACGCATACGCTTCGGATGGCCGGAATCAATCAGATGAACCCCGAGCGGTTCACAGCGGACACAAGCGACCAACGTGACGACCGTGGCATGATCGCGTCACAGGCCGAGTTCAAGATCAATCCGCGTTGGACCTTCGGCTGGGACGTCATGTACCAGTCCGACAACAATTTCTCGCGCACCTATGAGCTGAAGGGCTACGACCAGACGACGCACACCAATCAAGTTTACTTAACTGGATTGGGTAAGCGTAACTACTTTGATCTTCGGTCTTTCTATTTTGACGTGCAAGATGCTGACGCGACGAGCGAATCCGAGAAGCAGCAGGCAATCGTCTATCCGACGATGGACTACCACTATGTCGCGCCGCAGCCGCTTGCAGGTGGTGAACTGTCACTCGACGTCAATCTGACCAATATCTCGCGGACGCATGACAGCTTCTTCGACAATCCGCTTGGCGACGACAGGTTCTCGCTGAAGGGGCAGACCACGCGCCTCAGCGGCGAGTTGGAATGGAAGCGAACGTTTGTGACGCCTGCGGGTGTGCTGATCACGCCGCTGCTTGCTGCGCGCGGTGATGCTTTCTCACTCAATGTCGACGACCCGAACTCGATCAGCGGTACGTCTGTCTACAATGGTGACTTCGACAACGGCGACGCCGCAACCAGAGGGATGGTGACCGCTGGCCTCGAAGTCCGTTATCCGTTCCTGATCACGACTTCAAACAGCTCGCATGTGATCGAACCGATCGCGCAGGTTTATGCGCGCCCGGACGAGCCGCTCGCAGGCGCCTTGCCGAACGAAGATGCTCAGAGCTTCGTCTTCGACGCGACCAACCTCTTCGATCGTGACAAGTTCTCGGGTTATGACCGTATCGAGGGTGGCACGCGCGCCAATATCGGCTTCCAGTACACCGGCACCTTCGACAGCGGCTACAAGTTGCACGGTATCTTCGGCCAGTCCTTCCAGCTCGCCGGTGACAACTCGTTCGCCAGCCCCGACCTCGTCAATGCAGGTGCGGAATCCGGTCTTGAGACGTCGCGCTCCGACTATGTCGGCCTCGGCGGCATCGAAACGCCGCAAGGTATTGCGCTCGCCGCCTCCTACCGGCTGGACGAAAAAGACCTGTCGCTTCGCCGCGGTGATTTTACCGCTGGCTATCAGAACGACAATTTTCAGGGGCAGCTGATCTATACTCACATCACTAAGCAGCCTGATTACGGTTTGCTTTCGGATGCGGACGAAATCCAAACGAAGGCGTCGGTCAAGTTCAAGGATTACTGGTCCATCTTCGGCGGCATCGCCTGGGACCTGAACAACGACGTCATCGCCAAGAAGACCATCGGTCTCTCCTACGAAGACGAGTGCACGATCTTCACGATCGCCTATACCGACAAGCGCGACTTGAGCGACGAGTCGGCAAGCGACTGGACGATCGGCGCCAAGTTGACGTTCCGCACGCTGGGCGACATCAACGTCGGCAACTTCGACGATCCGGACAAGAAGATCTACAACAACTAAGCGTACAGAGCGGCGGCGAAAGAAAGAGAGCCTTTCTTTCGCCGCAAGACTTTTGCAGGACATTGCCGTCAGCAATTATCTGAGGCATAGGAAAGCATCATTTCGCTGGAAATGACGTCCTGTAGTCTCGATGAAAGGAAATAGGCGCGCATAGACTGTGTCGTCTAGGGAAGGGTCGATAGATGATTGGCGCCAGAAGAACGGTTACGGCAATCCTTGCAGGCGCTGCGATGTGCATCGCGGCTGCCGCGTTTCAGCCGGCCTTTGCAGCGAGCGAGGTCAAGGCCGTTGTCAACGGCACGGCGATCACCTCCGGTGACGTTGCCAAGCGTGTGGCCTTCCTGAAGCTTCAGCATCAAAAGGCAGATGCGAAGAGCGCCCAGGAATCGCTGGTCGACGAAGCGCTGAAGCGCCAGGAAGTCGCCCGCGTGCGCATGTCTGTCTCCAAGGACGACGTCGATGCCTCCTTCGCCCGCTTCGCGCAGGGTAACAAGCTGACCGTTGCGCAGCTGACCGACATTCTGACCCGCGCCGGCGTCGGCGCCGACCATTTCAAACAGTTCATCGCGGTGCAGATGAGCTGGCCACGCGTTGTCAATGCGCGCTTCGGCTCCGCCGGCCGCATGTCGAGCAGCGATCTCGTCTCGCGCATGATGGAAAACAACAAGCAGAAGCCCGAAACCACCGAGTATATGCTGCAACAGGTCATCTTCGTGGTGCCGCAGTCGAAGAAGGGCATCACCGCCAAGCGCAAGAGCGAAGCGGAAGCATCCCGCTCGAAATATCCAGGCTGTGATCAGGCGAAGGTCTTTGCCGCGACCATGCGTGACGTTTCCATCCGTGATCTCGGCCGCATGCTGGCCCCGCAGCTGCCGGCAGACTGGAAGCCGCTGGTCGAGCAGGCCAGGGGCAACACGACGGCAACCCGCGTGACTGACAAGGGCGTCGAGTATCTGGCGATCTGCAGCCAGCGTCAGGTTTCCGACGACACGGCCGCCGAGATGGTGTTCCGCCAGGAAGACCTCGACAAGGCAAAGGCCAACAAGGAAGCGCCGACCGACGAGAATTCCAAGAAGTACCTCGACGAACTGCGCTCCAAGGCGCAGATAATCTATCGCTGATCGCCATGGCAGCCTCCTTCTCGCGGCCACTGGCGCTGACGCAGGGTGACCCGGCAGGGGTCGGTCCGGATATCACGCTGATGGCGTGGCTGCGCCGCCGCGAGCTCGGTCTCGCGCCGTTCTTCTTCATCGGCGATCCCGACGTGCTGGCCGTGCGTGCCCGTCAGCTCGATGTTACCGTGCCGATCCGCCACGCGGATGCCCGCACGGCCGGCGAGATCTTTGCCGAAGCTCTGCCGGTACTGCCGATAGCGGCCGGCGTTGAAGTCGCCGCAGGCGAACCGCATGTGGCGACGGCCGCCGGAACGATCGCCGCGATCGAGACCGCGGTCGCGCTGACCCACAAGGGCGAAGCGCTTGCGGTCGTGACGAACCCGATCGCGAAGTCGGTGCTTTACGAGGCGGGCTTCAAATTCCCTGGACATACCGAGTTTCTTGCCGATCTCGCAGCACGCGCGACGGGTAAGGCCATGACGCCGGTCATGATGCTTGCCGGACCAAAACTGCGCGCCATTCCCGTCACCATCCATATCCCGATCAAGGACGTGCCGCAGGCGCTGACCGGCGCGCTGATCGTCGAGACCTGCCGCATTGCCAATGCCGACCTGATCGAGCGCTTTGGGATCGCCCAACCGCGCCTTGCGGTGGCCGGTCTCAATCCGCATGCGGGCGAGAGCGGCACGATGGGCCGCGAGGACGAGGACATCATCCATCCGGCCGTGCAGCAGTTGCGCGCCGAGGGCATCGATGCCATTGGCCCCCTGCCCGCCGATACGATGTTCCATGACGAGGCCCGCGCCCGCTACGACGTCGCCGTCTGCATGTATCACGACCAGGCGCTGATCCCGGCGAAGGCGCTCGGCTTCGACGATTCCGTCAATGTGACGCTTGGCCTGCCCTTCGTGCGAACCTCGCCTGATCACGGCACGGCCTTCGGCATTGCCGGCAAGGGCATTGCCCGCGAGCACAGCCTCGTCGCCGCACTGAAGCTCGGCGCCCAGCTGGGCCGCAACGCCGAGAGCCGCCGCTGATGGCTGCACTCGATGGCCTGCCGCCGCTGCGCGACGTCATCCAGCGTCACGGGCTCGACGCCCGCAAGGCGCTGGGACAGAACTTCCTCCTGGACCTCAACCTGACGCAGAAGGTTGCCCGCACTGCCGGCAATCTTGAGAATGCGACCGTGTTCGAGGTTGGCCCAGGTCCCGGCGGCCTGACGCGTGCAATCCTGGCGCTCGGCGCCAAGAAGGTGATTGCCGTCGAGCGCGATCCGCGCTGCCTGCCGGCACTCGCCGAGATTGCCGATCACTATCCGGGCCGTCTCGAGGTCATCGAGGGCGATGCGCTGAAGACCGATTTCGAGGCGATGGCGCCTGAGGGGCCGGTCAAGATCATCGCCAACCTGCCCTATAATGTCGGCACCCAGCTTCTGGTGAACTGGCTGCTGCCGAAGCAATGGCCGCCCTTCTGGGAGTCGCTGACGCTGATGTTCCAGAAGGAAGTCGGCGAGCGGATCGTTGCCGAACAGGATGACGATCACTACGGCCGCCTCGGCGTGCTTGCCGGCTGGCGCACTCAAGCGCATATGGCCTTCGACATTTCTCCGCAGGCCTTCACGCCGCCGCCGAAGGTGACGTCGACGGTTGTGCACCTGACGCCGCGTGAAAACCCGATCCCCTGCTCCGTGGCCAACCTGGAGCGGGTCACGCATGCCGCCTTCGGCCAGCGCCGCAAGATGCTGCGCCAGAGCCTGAAGCCGATCGGCGGCGAGGCGCTGCTGCAGAAGGCGGGGATCGATCCGCAGCGGCGGGCCGAGACGCTTTCGGTGGATGAGTTTTGTTTGCTGGCGAATAGCCTCTAGGGGACTTCCTACACCGCCCTCGTCCCTGTGTCCTTGTGGCTCCGCCCGCGAGATGTCACAGGAATCCGGCGGCGCCCCAGTCTTGGGGCGCGCGAGACACTTCTTCAAATCGGAAATGAGGGGCGCTCGCCGAGCCCCCAACCCGCCCCTCAGAGAACCGGCGTTTCTTCCAGCAGCTTGGTGACGAAGTCGAAGACGCCGTGGCCGCGGTCTCGGCGGAGACGCTCGGCCTTGACGATCGACTGAACGGAGTCGAAGGCTTTCTCGAGATCGTCGTTGACGATGACATAGTCGTATTCGCGCCAGTGGCCGATTTCAGCGCGGGAATTGGCCAGCCGCTGGGCGATGACTTCTTCGGAGTCTTCCGCACGGCGGTGCAGGCGGGATTGCAGCTCGGTCATGGTCGGCGGCAGCACGAAGATCGAGACGACATCGGCCGACATCTTTTCCTGCAGCTGCTGGGCGCCCTGCCAGTCGATGTCGAACAGCATGTCGCGGCCTTCGCTCATCGCCTGTTCGACGGGAGCGCGCGGCGTTCCGTAGAAATTGCCGTGAACCTCGGCCCACTCAAGAAGCGAATCGGAATCGCGCAGCACCTCGAATTCGCGGATGCTGACGAAGCGATAGTGGATGCCCTCGACCTCGCTCGGGCGGCGCTGGCGCGTTGTGACGCTGACCGACAGACCGATCTGGCTATCCTGCGCCAGAAGCGTGCGGGCAATCGTCGATTTTCCGGCGCCCGACGGCGACGAGATGACAAGCATCAGGCCGCGGCGCGCGATCTGAATGGGCGACGTTTTCGTCGGTTGCATGGATCACTCCAGATTCTGGACCTGTTCGCGGAACTGGTCGATGACGACTTTCAGTTCAATGCCGGCGGCGGTCACGGCCGAGGCATTCGATTTCGAACAGATGGTATTCGATTCCCGGTTAAATTCCTGTGCAAGGAAATCCAGCTTGCGGCCGACAGGGCCGCCTTTTGCCAGCAATTCGCGGGCAGCGGCGACATGCGCCTTCAGCCGGTCGATTTCCTCGCGAAGATCCGCCTTGGTGGCAAGCAGCGCCGCCTCGGCATGAAGGCGATCGCGATCGAGCGCTGCGGTGCCATCGAGCAGCATCGCCACCTGCGTCTTCAGGCGCTCGGCGATCTCCTGCGGCGAGCGCGAGGGGTCGCGCTCGATAGTCTGCGTCAGCGTTTCGATGGTCGAGACGTGGTCGAGGAGTACGCGCGATAGGGCCGCCCCCTCCTGCTCGCGCATCAGCTTCAGATCGGCAAGCGCGCCGACGAGGCCGCTGACGACATCGGCATCACGGGCAGCGAGTGCGTCTTCGCTGTCTTCGCTCTCGCGGAACTCCACGAGGCCGCGGATCGACAGCAGCGTGTCGAGCTTCAGCGGCTCCGGATCGATGATGCCTGCCAGCTGGTCGCGCAGGGCAAGAACGGTCGCCAGCGCATCCTGATTGAGGACCGTCTCGAAGCGGTTCTCGCCGGCCGAGACCGAGAGGTTTGCCTGCATGTTGCCGCGGCTGAAGGTTTCGCCCGCCATGCGGCGCACGTCCACTTCCATCCGCTCCAGACCGGGCGGCAGGCGCAGGCGCAGGTCGAGACCCTTGCCGTTCACCGAGCGCAGCTCCCATGCCCAACGCCAACGGCCGCTCGTTCCCTCACGCCGTGCAAAACCGGTCATGGACTGCAAAGCCATGCGAGCCTCCGAAATCAGTTGGTCTTCTTTTTCTTCTGGGCGGCAGGCGCATCCGCCTGTGCTTCGGGCTGGCCGTCCACCGCGATATTCGGGTCGGCGCCCTTGTCGGCTTCCAGCTTGCGCCAGCGCCTGACATTGGCATTGTGGTCGTCGAGCGTGGCCGCAAAGACGTGACCGCCGGTGCCGTCGGCAACGAAATAGAGGTCTTCGGTCTTCCAGGGGTTCGCCACGGCTTCCAGCGCGTCGCGGCCCGGATTGGCGATCGGCGTCGGCGGCAGGCCCTTGATGATATAGGTGTTGAAGGGCGTGTCCTTCTTCAGGTCCGACTGATAGATCGGCCGGTCGGCGGGCTTCCCGTCGCCGCCGAAGAGACCGTAGATGATCGTCGGATCCGACTGCAGGCGCATGCCCTTGCCGAGACGGTTGAGGAAGACGGAGGCGACATGGGCGCGCTCGTCCGGCACGCCGGTTTCCTTCTCGACGATCGAGGCGAGCGCCACCAGCTCTTCCTTCGACTTCAGCTGAAGCGCCGGATCGCGCTTGTCCCAGATCTGCTCGACGAGCTTGGTCTGGGCGGCTGCCATCTGGTCGACGATCTCGCCGCGCTTGGTGCCGCGCGAGAACTTGTAGGTATCCGGCCGCAGGCTGCCTTCAGCAGGAAGTACGGTCGGCAGCTCGCCTTCCAGAACCTGGTCATCATTCATCCGGTTGAACATCTGGCGGACCGTCAGCCCTTCCGGGAAGGAGATCGAATAGAGGATCGACTTGCCCGACTTCAGCAGCTCCATGATGTCGTTCATGGAAGCCTTGGCCTTGATCTCGTATTCGCCGGCCTTCAGGCTTTCGCCTTCGTTCAGATGGGTGGCCGTCAAATAGCGGAAGATGCGGGCGTCGGAGATGATGTTGTTGCGCTCGAGATTGCTCGAAATCTCGGAGAGACCGGCGCCGCTGCGAACGATGAAGTTCGTGTTCGTCTCGAGCGGGCCCGGATCCTGATAGCTCGAGATCGCGTAGTAGAAGGCAAAGACCGCCGCGGCGCAGCCGAGCACCACCAGCGTCATCACGAAATTGAGAAAAATCACGACCTGGCTGCGCGCCTTCTTGGAGCGCTTCGGCGGCTCCGGAACGCGTTCCGGGCGCAGCGCTTCAGTCGGCGATTTCGGAATGATCCGGCCGTTCTGTGCCTGCTGCTCGCCCTGACCCGGCGTTTCGTTGCTCTGGTTCGTGTCGCTCACCCGGCATTCCTCTATATTTGGCCCCGTCTGCTTTTTAAGAAGCAATACGGCAAAAAACAGGTGGGCCGCCGCCACGAGGTGCCGGCCCTGCCTTCGTGCTCTGCCAAAATGCGCCGTGGCGCCCGCCTGTTAGGCGGCGTAGCGGCGCAGAACCAGCGATGCGTTGGTACCGCCGAATCCGAAGGAATTCGACAGTGCCACATTGATTTCCCGCTGACGAGCCTTGTGCGGAACGAGATCGATGGCCGTTTCGCGCTCGGGGTTGTCGAGGTTCAGCGTCGGCGGGGCGACGTTTTGTCGCGGATCGCCAGCGTCGTGAAGATCGCTTCGATAGCGCCTGCGGCACCGAGAAGGTGACCCGTTGCCGACTTGGTGGACGACATCGAGATCTTCGAAGCGGCATTGCCGACGAGGCGCTCGACGGCGCCGAGCTCGATCGTGTCGGCCATGGTCGAGGTGCCGTGGGCGTTGATGTAGTCGATATCGGCAGGCGTCAGGCCGGCGCGCTTCAGCGCCATCGCCATGCAGCGCTGTGCGCCTTCGCCGTCTTCCGACGGAGCGGTGATGTGATAGGCATCGCCCGACAGACCATAGCCGACGACTTCGGCATAGATCTTGGCGCCGCGCGCCAGCGCATGTTCCAGCTCTTCGAGAACGACGATGCCGGCGCCCTCGCCCATGACGAAGCCGTCACGGTCCTTGTCGTAGGGACGCGAAGCCTTGGTCGGGTCGTCGTTGTGCTGGGTCGACAGCGCCTTGCAGGCGGCAAAGCCCGCGAGCGAAATGCGGCTGACCGGGGATTCGGTACCGCCGGCAACCATGACATCGGCATCGCCGAGTGCGATCAGACGGGCAGCATCGCCGATGGCGTGCGCGCCGGTCGAGCAGGCGGTAACGACGGAGTGGTTCGGGCCGCGCAGCTTGTGGCGGATCGATACCTGGCCGGAGACCAGGTTGATCAGGCGGCCGGGAATGAAGAATGGAGAGATGCGGCGCGGGCCCTTGTCGCGCAGCGTATAGCCCGCTTCGACGATGCCCTCGATGCCACCGATGCCGGAACCGATCAGCACGCCGGTGGCGATCTGGTCCTCGTCGGTCTGCGGATGCCAGTTTGCATCCTTCAGCGCCATGTCGGCGGCAGCCATGCCGTAGATGATGAAGGGATCGACCTTGCGCTGCTCCTTCGGCTCCATCCAGTCATCGGGATTGAAGGTGCCTTCGGTGCCGTCGCCGACGGGAATGCGGCAGGCGATCTTGGCGGGAAGATCTTCGACTTCGAACTCGCTTACAAGGCGGGCACCGTTCTTGCCTTCGAGCAGACGCTTCCAGGTGATTTCAGTTCCGCATCCCAAGGGTGATACCATACCGGTACCGGTGATAACGACCCGTCTCATCGAGTGTCCCCGCCTATAGTCTTCTTGAAATTGGGCTTAGCCCCAAATGAAAAGGGCGGACTCGTGGCCCGCCCTTTGAAAATCGCTCAGGATTAAGCCTGGGCCTTTTCGATGAACTTGACTGCGTCGCCGACGGTCAGGATCGAGTCAGCTGCGTCGTCAGGAATTTCAACGCCGAATTCTTCTTCGAACGCCATGACCAGTTCGACGGTGTCGAGCGAGTCTGCGCCCAGATCGTCGATAAAGCTTGCGCCTTCGACAACCTTGTCGGCATCGACGCCAAGATGATCAATAACAATTTTCTTTACGCGTTCTGCGATATCGCTCATGTCGGTTTCCTCGACCTTATGTCCTGATCAGAGTGCCTTCTGGCACCCCTACCCTGTTTCAGCCTACGGCGCCCTCTCGACGCCTTCAGCAAACTCGTTGGCCCGGCTTCCAGGTGTACCAGGCTGGCTCAAAGCCTGCCGGTTCGCCTTGTTTCTCGGGACGACTGTTCACAGTCATTGGCCCGCTTAACACGGTTTATGTCTGCCGCAAAGCCAGAAAATCAACCCCGCCAGATTGGTCAACACGCTATTGACGTGAAAAACGGTGACGGGGCCGGTTTCCTGTTTCAGATCATGGCCATGCCGCCGTTTACGTGCAGCGTCTGGCCCGTCATGTAGGCTGCTTCGTTGGAAGCGAGATAGGCAACGGCAGAAGCAACTTCGGCGCCCGTGCCCATGCGCTTCATCGGGATCGCGCCCATGATCGCGTCCTTCTGCTTGTCGTTCAGCTTGCCGGTCATGGCGGACTCGATGAAGCCGGGGGCGACGCAGTTGACGGTCACGTTGCGGGTGGCGATCTCCTGCGCCAGCGACTTGGTGAAGCCGATCATGCCGGCCTTGGAGGCACAGTAGTTTGCCTGGCCCGGATTGCCGGTGACGCCGACGATCGACGTGATGTTGATGATGCGGCCGAAGCGGCGGCGCATCATCGGATGGGTCAGCTCGCGGGTCAGCAGGAACATCGAGGTCAGGTTGACTTCGATGACGGCGTCCCAGTCCTCGTCGCTCATGCGAACGAAGAGGCCATCCTTGGTGATGCCGGCATTGTTGACGAGAATGTCGACGCCGCCGAGCTCTTCTTCGGCCTTG
The DNA here is from genome assembly GCF_040546565.1 of Rhizobium sp. OAE497. NCBI lineage: Bacteria > Pseudomonadati > Pseudomonadota > Alphaproteobacteria > Hyphomicrobiales > Rhizobiaceae > Rhizobium > Rhizobium sp. OAE497. The sequence continues at coordinate 1,245,265 of NZ_JBEPOA010000001.1, read as the reverse complement.
GCGCCGAGCGCCTTGACTTCGTCACGGTTCGACAGGTTCGCCGGGAAGATCTTGACGCGGTCGCCGAGATCGGCGGCCAGCGCTTCGAGCTTTTCGACGCGCGTGCCGTGCAGGCCGACGATGGCGCCCTGCTTGTGGAGGATGCGGGCGATTTCCTCGCCGATGCCGCCGGATGCGCCTGTGACGAGAGCCTTGCGGCCGGTAAGATCGAGCATGGATGCGTTCCTTATGTCTGGTGGGGCCGATCAGGCCATGAGGGCGGCGACGGCTGCGTCGATATCGGCGGCCGTATTCACTGCAATGCCATTGACCGTCTTGTCGATGCGGCGCGCGAGGCCTGTCAGCACCTTGCCGGAGCCGAGCTCGTAGAGCGTCGTGACGTTATTTGCGGCGAACCATTCGACCGTCTCGCGCCAGCGGACCTGGCCGGTGACCTGCTCGACGAGAAGCTTGGCAATCTCGTCTGCATCGCTGACCGGTGCAGCGCGGACGTTGGCGATGACGGGAACGATCGGATTGGACTTGGCAACGCCGGCGAGCGCTTCGCGCATCGCGTCTGCCGCAGGCGCCATCAGCTTCGAATGGAAGGGCGCGGAGACCGGCAGCAGGATAGCGCGCTTGGCGCCCTTGTCGGTCGCGAGCGCCGCAGCCTTTTCGACGGCTGCCTTCTCGCCGGAAATGACCAGCTGGCCGCCGCCATTGTCATTGGCGATCTGGACAGAACCTAGGGCGGATGCCTCTTCGCAGACGGCGATGACGTCAACCTGTTCCAGGCCGATGATGGCAGCCATGGCGCCGACGCCAACCGGAACGGCGGCCTGCATGGCATTGCCGCGGATGCGCAGGAGACGGGCGGTATCGGCAAGCGAGAATGTGCCGGCGGCGCAGAGTGCCGAATATTCGCCGAGCGAATGGCCGGCGACATAGGAAACCTTGGACTTGAGATCGAGGCCCTTGGCCTGCAGGACGCGGATGACGGCCATGGAGACGGCCATCAGCGCCGGCTGGGCATTCGCCGTCAGCGTCAGCGTCTCTTCGGGACCTTCGAACATGATGGAGGACAGCTTTTCGCCGAGCGCCTCGTCGACTTCATCGAATACCGCGCGGGCTTCAGCAAAGTTTTCGGCAAGCTCCTTGCCCATGCCGACAGCCTGACTGCCTTGGCCCGGAAATGTAAAAGCGACCGTCATTTCTATATCCCTATTATGTCATTTGGGCGATTTCGCCTCCAATTGACGTTCTTTCCTGAGGAGTCAATAGCCCGTTCGCGGTCTCCAGAGCCTTTTGCAGGTGCGAAAAACCGGGCTTTTTGCACTTGCGCTCGCCGAATTCGCACTTAAATTTGCGCCGCCCCAGAGCGGGTTCCGCCGCACACTTGCTTTCAAGGTTTTCCAATGAAGTTCAACAAATTAGGCCGTACAGACATATCGGTATCGCAAATCTGCCTCGGCACCATGACCTGGGGCTCGCAGAACAGCGAGGCAGAAGCCCATGCGCAGATGGATTACGCCGTCGAAAAGGGCGTGAACTTCTTCGACACCGCCGAACTCTATCCGACGACGCCGCTTTCCTCGGAAACATATGGCCACACCGAAGAGTTCATCGGCAGCTGGTTTGCAAAGACCGGCAAGCGCAAGGACATCGTGCTGGCGACCAAGGTAGCCGGTCACGGGCGCTCCTACATCCGCGGCGGCGAAGGCGCCGATGCCAAGAACATCAAGCTTGCCGTCGAAGCCAGCCTCAAGCGCCTGAAGACCGACTATATCGACCTCTACCAGATCCACTGGCCGAACCGCGGCCATTTCCATTTCCGCCAGAACTGGCACTACGACCCCTTCAAGCAGGACCGCGCCAAGGCCGTCGCCAACATTCTCGATATTCTGGAGGCGACGGATATCCTGGTGAAGGAAGGCAAGGTCCGCGCGCTTGGCCTCTCCAACGAGACGACCTGGGGCATCCAGAAGTACCTGACGCTTTCGGAGCAGAAGGGCCTGCCGCGCGTCGCCAGCGTGCAGAACGAGTATAACCTTCTCTACCGTCACTTCGATCTGGATCTCGCCGAACTCTCGCATCACGAAGATGTCGGCCTGCTCGCTTATTCGCCGCTCGCCGCCGGCATTCTCTCCGGCAAGTATCAGAGTGGCGTGAAGCCCGAGGGCTCCCGCGCCTCAATCAACGGCGACCTCGGCGGCCGCCTGCAGCCGCTGCAGGAAGCACCGACCAAGGCCTATATCGAGATCGCCGCCAACCACGGCCTCGACCCCTCGGCCATGGCACTCGCCTTCTGCCTCACCCGCCGCTTCATGGCCTCGGTGATCATCGGCGCGACGACGATGGAACAGCTGACGACCGATCTCAGCTCGGTCGATGTGAAGCTGTCGGGCGACGTGCTTGCCGAGATCGAGAAGGTCCACCGGCAGTATCCGATGCCGCTTTGATCATAGAGAAAGGCCGCGCGTCCGAAACGTGCGGCCAGCCCTTGCCTTCTGCCGAAAAATCCGTATAAGCGCCCCTGTTCGAAACCCGGTCTTCTGGCTGGTGGCTGAACGGAGGGCCGGTTTCCTTTAGGGGAATCGTTCGGAACGGAAGCGTTCCAGCCTCCCGTGTCTCCGCTCTCGACCGTCTCGGAAACGCTTTTCTTGCCTGGGTCCGCCCAATCAGGAGCAGTCGTTGAGGCTTAGCCGCCGAATACCGGGTTGACCAAACGCAAGAAAGGCAAAGCTGTCATGGCTCTTTATGAACATGTATTCCTTGCCCGGCAGGATATTTCCGCTCAGCAGGTCGACGCCCTCGTAGAACAGTACAAGGGTGTGATCGAAGCTAACGGCGGTAAGGTCGGGCGCGTCGAAAACTGGGGCCTCAAGTCCCTCACGTACCGCATCAAGAAGAACCGCAAGGCACATTACGTCCTCGTGGACATCGATGCACCGGCAGCTGCGATCCAGGAAATGGAACGTCAGATGCGCATCAGCGAAGACGTCCTGCGCTACATGACGATCGCTGTTGAAAAGCACGAAGAAGGCCCGTCTGCCATGATGCAGAAGCGCGACCGCGACGACCGCGGCCCGCGCGAAGGTGGCGACCGTGGCCCGCGCCGCGAGTTCGGTGACCGTCCGCCGCGCCGTGACGGCGACTTCCAGCGTGGCCCGCGTCCTGATCGCGCTCCCCGCGAAGACCGTGCATAAGGAGATATAAGAATGTCTGAAGCTTCCTCCGCTCCGGTCCGCCGCCCGTTCCATCGTCGTCGCAAGACTTGCCCCTTCTCTGGTGCAAACGCTCCGCGCATCGACTACAAGGACGTTCGTCTCCTGCAGCGCTACATTTCCGAGCGCGGCAAGATCGTTCCTTCCCGTATCACGGCTGTTTCGCAGAAGAAGCAGCGCGAACTCGCTCAGGCGATCAAGCGCGCCCGCTTCCTCGGCCTGCTGCCGTACGTCGTCGCCTAATCGGCTGACGAGACCAAATCGAGGGAAGGCAGCAATGCCTTCCCTTCTCCCTTTCGCGATGGGCGCGGATCGGAACTCTTAAAACCCATGTTGAGGCCTTTCTGAAACTGATTCAGAAAACGCCCTCTAACTGCTTGATGAAGCAGGACAGCGACCGTGAACAAACTGGACTTTAAAACGCTTTTGACCGGCGCCCTTGCCGGCATTACCGCCGCACTGCTGGTGCTCGGCGCGAGCGTTCAATTGTCGTTCAGCGCCGTCCTTTACGCGGCTTCCGCGCTTCCCATTCTTCTCGTCGGCCTCGGCTGGGGCAATGCTGCGGCCATCTCCGCCGTCGTGACTGCCGCCGTGCTCGGCGCCATCGCCATCTCGCCGACCTTCGCGCTGATGATGACGCTGGTGACGCTGCTGCCGGCCGGCTGGCTCAGCCATCTCGCCAATCTGGCGCGCCCCGCTTCCGAGCTCGGCGGTCCCGATCATCTGATGGCCTGGTATCCGCTGTCCGATATCCTGCTGCATCTCTGCGCACTCGTGACGCTCGCCGTCATCGTCACCGGCTTCATGATCGGCTACGGCCCGGATCTCGTCAGCCAGATGGTCGATGCGCTGTTCACGTCCTTTGCCCAGCAGCAGCCGGAAGTGAGCCTCGATCCGGCGGCGACGGCGCAGACCAAGTCGCTGCTGCTGCTGATGCTGCCAGCCATCCAGGGCGCCATGTGGGTGGTGCTCTTGTTTGCTGCCTATTACATCGCGACCCGCATCGTGAACGCTTCGGGCCGGGCGCTGCGTCCGCGCGAAGACATTCCGTCCGCGCTTCGGATGAACCGCAATTCGATTTTCGTCTTCCTCGCCGGTCTGGCCGCCACCTTCTTCGGCGGCGTTCCGGCGATGATCGGAGCAACCGTCGTCGGCACGTTCGGCGCCGGCTTCCTGCTTTCCGGCTTCGCCTCGCTGCATTTCCGCACGCGCGGCAAGGACTGGCGCCTGCCGGCGCTGATCCTGCTCTACCTGGCATCGCTCATCCTGATGCTGCCAGCCTTTTTCATCCTGGTCGTCGGCCTGTCCGATACGCGCAAAGCGATCGCACTGACCCCCAACAAGGATGCGGATGCCCCCAAACAAACAGATTCGAACATCTAAGAAAGGAACTCTAACATGGACGTCATTCTCCTCGAACGTATCTCCAAGCTCGGCCAGATGGGCGAAACCGTAAAGGTTCGCGACGGCTTTGCTCGTAACTACCTCCTGCCGCTCGGCAAGGCTCTGCGCGCCAACGAAGCCAACAAGAAGCGCTTCGAAGCCGAGCGTGCAACGCTCGAAGCCCGTAACCTCGAGCGCAAGTCGGAAGCCCAGAAGGTTGCCGACGTTCTCGACGGCAAGTCCTTCATCGTCGTCCGTTCGGCTGGCGAAACCGGCCAGATGTACGGCTCGGTCGCTGCTCGCGACGTCGTCGACATCCTCGGCGCAGAAGGCTTCAACATCGGCCGCAACCAGGTTCACCTGAACACGCCGATCAAGGCAATCGGCCTGCACAAGGTTGAAATCCAGCTGCATTCGGAAGTCGAAATCCACGTTGAGCTCAACGTTGCACGTTCGGCTGAAGAAGCTGAGCGCCAGGCCAAGGGCGAGACCCTGACCTCGGTTGACGCGATCTACGGCGTTGACGAAGACGCTCTGCGTCCGGAAGATTTCTTCGATCCGGAAGCTGACGGCCTCGACGAAGACGAAGCATAAGCTTCTCTCCGATACCGCATACGGAAAGCCCGGCCTCGTGCCGGGCTTTTTCGTTTCAGGGGCCTATTGGTTGTCGGCAACACACTCTTCAGAGGTGCTGCGCTCTTGTCGATCCGCACCACGACCGAGAGGCCGGGCGAGAGGTCCTTGGCCAGATCCTGCCCGGGATCGATGCTGATGCGCACGCCGACGCGCTGGGCGACCTTGGTGAAATTGCCGGTGGCGTTATCGGGCTTGATGACGGCGAATTCCGAGCCGGCGGCCGGCGAGAAGCGTTCGACGCGGCCAGTCAGCCGGTGATGGCCGAGCGCATCGACCGAGACCGAGACCGGCTGGCCGACCTGCATCCCATCGAGCTGGGTTTCCTTGAAATTGGCGATCACCCAGACGTCCTCGGGAACCACCGCCATCATCTGCGTGCCCAATGTGACGTATTGACCGATCCGCACGCCGATCTCTCCGAGATGGCCGTCGCGGGGTGCCACGACCGAGGTGTTCTGCAGGTCGATTTCGGCGAGCTGGACCGCCGCCTCGGCACCGGCGACATTGGCTTCCAGAGAGGCACGATTGACGATGATCGTCGCCAGGCTTTGCTTGGAGACTTCGAGGGCGGCCTGCGCCTGATTGAGCGCCGCCTTCGCCTGCTCGAGCGTCGCCTGGGCGGCTTCGGATTCGCTGGCCGAAGCGATGCCGCGGTTGCTCAGATTATCGACGCGGTCCCAGGCGAGCTGAGCGCGCTTCAGCGCCGCGGTGGCGCTATCGATCTGCGCCTGGCTGGAGGTGATGTTGGCTTGCGCCGAGAGCTCCTGCTGATGCGAATTGGCAAGCGAGGCTTTCTGGCCGTCGAGGGCGGCGCGCGACTGCGCCAGCTTCTGCGCATAGATGCGGTCGTCGATCTTGGCGAGAACCTGCCCCTGCTTCACATGCTCGTAGTCCTTGACCGGGACGTCGACGACATAGCCGCTGACCTGTGGGCTCATCAGCGTGACATAGCCGCGGACATAGGCATTGTCCGTCGTTTCCACCGAGGTGACGAAGGGCGGCAGGCGCCAGGCATAGAGCACCAGCAGGATGCCGGCGGCACCGGCGATCAGCACGATCAGAGAGGTGGGCGAGCGGAGGGATTTGAACATGCGGATGGGGCCTCTGGCTCAGGATTGCGCAAGGGCGGCCTCCGGCCCGTTTTGCCAGGGCCGGCGCTTCCATGCGAGATGGAGAAGAAGGACGACGAGACCTGCCAGGCAGGACAGGAAGATCACGTAGAAGGCGTCATTATAGGCGAGCACATAGGCTTCACGCGTCACCTGCTGGCTGAGCAGCGAGAGGCCCTCGGCATTCAGCAGCGCCTTGTCGGTGATGACCTTGCCGTAGGCGGCCGAAAGCTGCGAGACGCGCTGGGCGACGATCGGATCGGTCAGCAGGATATGCTCGACGAGAACGTTGGAATGAAACTTCTCGCGGATGACGACGAAAGTGCCGAGCACCGACGAGGCAAAGAGCGAGCCGATCGACTGGGTGAACAGGAAGATCACCAGGAAATTGACGATATAGGGCATGCCTTTGGCGAGAACGGCCGCGAAGCCCTTGGACATGACCGGTGGCAGGAACATCGCCGCACCCGCCGCGACCATCGCCTGGCTCAGATACATTTCCGGCGGCCGCGTCAGGCTGGTGGACTGGCTGTCGATATAGGCGCCCGCCGCGATCAGGATCAGCGCCAGCACATGCGCGGTCTCGACATAGCGCGTCATCATCAGATAGGCGCAGAACAGGCCGCCCGCGAGCGACGACAACAGGATGATCGCATAGAGATGGATCGTCTGGTCGTTGAGCAGGCCGAGCTGCTGGTAGAAATTCGCAGCCGTCGTCGATTGCTCCGAGGAGACGAAGCGGAACAACAGCAGGAGACCGGCCATGCGCATGTTCGCGCCCGAGAAGACGAAGCGCAGGTCGAGCATCGGATTGGCGCGCGGCAGCTCGATCAGGAACATCAGCGTCAGCGCGCCGATCGAGACGGCAAGCACGATGCCAAGCCAGGATACTTCGAACCACCAGTAGAGCCGCCCGAGCGTCAGGACGACGGCCAGGCAGCCGAAGCTGATGGCGAGCAGCAGGTAGCTCAGGATATCGAGCCGCTGGATGACCTTGGCGCGCGGCGGCGCCGTGAGCGGCAGCAGGTAGATGACCGGCAGGGCAATCAGCGCCAGCCCCATCTCGAAAGTGTAGAGCGCGCTGTAGCCGCCGAGATCCAGCAGCGACGGCGAGATGATGCGGGCGATCGGCGCTGCAAACAGCGTGTTCATCAGCGCGAGGCTGAGGCCCACCGAGAGCTTCTTCTCCGGCGGGAAGGCTTCCAGCATGTAAAGGAAGCCGAGCGTCGAGAGCGGAGCGGCGGCCATGCCGCTCAAGGCGCGCACGACGATTGCCGAATGCAGATCGGTGATCAGCAGGTTCATCATCGAGGCGAAGACGAAGCAGATGATGCTGAACTCGGCAAAGCGGCGCAGGCCATATTGCGTGCGGATCTTGAAGAGCGCGATTGCAAGGCTCGCATAGGGCGCCATGTAGGCCGCCGACAGCCAGGACACCTCGATCGTGGTCGCCGAGAACGAGCCCTGCAGCTGGTAGATATTGGCGGTGATCAGGTTCATTCCCAACCCCTGGGTCAGGAAAAACAGCACCGAGGAGGCCATGTAGAGCGGCACCTTCCAGCGCGCCAGAGGCGCCGGCAAGGGTGGTGCTGCGGGCGGCACCGCGACGGCCTCTTCCTCACCCTTGCGGGTGGGCACAGCATTGTCGTTTGCTGTCTCGGCGAGGCTCATTCACGCGTCCTCATTGTCCGCGAACGGCAGCCAGATTCGCTTGCATTGCGCGGATAACATTCAAGGTAGTCCTGAGATCGTTTTCGGGAATACCGGCGATGATCTGGCCGCGCACGTCTTCCGCCAAGCTCTCGACCTCGGCGGCGACCACCCTGCCCGCATCGGTCATGTAGATCTCCTTGGCGCGGCGGTCGGAGCCGGCGACACGGCGCTCGACATAGCCCTGCCCTTCCATCGCATCGAGGATGCGCACGAGCGTCGGGGTTTCGAGCTCGAGGCGGTCTGCTAGCTCGCGCTGGTTGATGCCGTCCTTCTTGTTGAGATTGAAGAACACCCGGGCACGCGGCAGCGTCATGTTGCGCTCCCTGACCCTGGCATCGAAAGTCGCTCTCAGCTTGCGGGTGAAGGCAGCAATGTCTTCGATCAATTCGCGGCCGAGCAGCTTATTCGCCATAGATTCCAGTCCAATTCGTTAGTGTGCTAATTATATTATTACTATCTAAAGCAGATTTGGCATTTTTTCAAGTGCTAACTCGGATGGCTTACGGGTAAAATAGCCATCAGTAAAAATGCAGGCTGAGTCGCAGCCGGGCCCGTGTCCCCAAGGTGACACGATAGCATTTTTTGTCCACAGGCTTTGAAGCGCTGTGGACAAGTCGAACAACGTGCAAAGCGCAGTGGATTTTGAAGACCGGCAGGCGCTGTTGCCGCCATGCACTTGCATTTGCAGGTGGCAGTCTTCAAATCCGGGATAGAAACGACAGAACGGATGACGATGAACGACGCCGCGCGAAAGATTGCCGCCGTTGCTCCTGCCGAGCAGCATTACCGCGAAGCACCCAACAATATCGAAGCGGAGCAGGCGCTTCTGGGTGCTATCCTGATGAACAACGACGCCTATTATCGGGTGTCGGACTTCCTCAAGCCGATCCATCTCTATGAGCCGCTGCACCGAAAGATCTTCGAGGTCGCCGGCGATATCATCCGCATGGGCAAGATCGCCAATCCGGTGACGATCAAGACCTTCCTGAAGGCCGACGAGAAGGTCGGCGACATGACGGTCTCCGAATATCTCGCCCGCCTCGCCCGCGAGGCCGTCACCATCATCAACGCCGAGGACTATGGCCGCGCGATCTACGATCTGGCGCTGCGCCGCGCGCTGATCACCATCGGCGAGGACGTCGTCAACATCGCCTATGACGCGCCGCTCGACATGCCGCCGCAGGCGCAGATCGAAGACACCGAACGCCGGCTGTTCGAGCTCGCCGAAAACGGCCGCTACGACGGCGGCTTCCAGTCGTTCAACGATGCGGTGGCGCTGGCGATCGACATGGCTGCCGTCGCCAAGGAGCGCGATGGCGGTCTTTCCGGCATCTCCACCGGCATCCATTCGCTCGACGGCAAGATGGGCGGTCTGCAGCGCTCCGACTTGATCGTGCTCGCCGGACGTCCGGGCATGGGCAAGACCTCGCTCGCCACCAACATCGCCTATAACATCGCCGCCGCCTATGAAGGCGAAGTGCAGGCGGACGGAAGTTTCAAGGCGAAGCAGGGCGGCGTCGTCGGCTTCTACTCGCTCGAAATGTCGTCCGAACAGCTCGCAACCCGCATCATCTCCGAGCAGACCGAAGTCTCCTCCTCGAAGATCCGCCGCGGTGACATCAACGATGCCGATTTCGAAAAGCTGGTCGCCTGCTCGATGATGATGCAGAAGGTGCCGCTTTATATCGACCAGACCGGTGGTATCTCGATCGCCCAGCTTTCGGCTCGCGCCCGCCGCCTGAAGCGCCAGCGCGGCCTCGATTGCCTGGTGGTGGACTATATCCAGCTGATGACCGGCGCCGGCAAGGGCGACAACCGTGTTCAGGAAATCACCCAGATCACCACCGGCCTGAAGGCGCTCGGCAAGGAACTCAACGTTCCCATCATCGCCCTTTCGCAGCTGTCGCGTCAGGTCGAAAGCCGCGACGACAAGCGCCCGCAGCTCTCCGACCTTCGTGAATCGGGCTCGATCGAGCAGGACGCGGACGTCGTGCTCTTCGTGTTCCGCGAGGAATATTACGTCAAGAACCTCGAGCCGCGCGATCCCGCCGATCCGAAATATGCGGAATGGGAAGCGCTGTTCGAAAAGGTCAAGGGCACGGCCGACGTCATCATCGCCAAGCAGCGCCACGGACCGACCGGCACCGTCAAGCTCGCCTTCCAGTCGGAGTTCACCCGCTTCGCCGACCTCGCCGAGCCGTCGTTTACGCAGTACGAAGAACACTGATCAGCATTGCTGCAGTTTGACACCGAGCCCTCATGTTGGCATTATCGCCAACATGAGGGCTCAATTGCTTTACCGTTCGAAACGAATGCTGTCGGACGGGGCCATCGTCGAGATGGTCATTTGGCAGATCCCGCAGCCTCTGCCGGGAAGCCTGCACGGCTACAAGTACAGCCTATTCTACGGCTATCCGGGAAAACGGGTCGTCGGTTACGACAACGAAAGAGGCAAAGGCGATCACAGGCACTTCGGCGAGCGGGAAGAGCGCTACCAGTTCACGACCGTCGACAAGCTGATCGAAGATTTTCTGAGAGACGTCGAGGTAAGGAGGCAAAGCCGCCGATGACCACCGCCACGATCCGAATTCAACGCGATGACGACGCCGCCCTGAGCGAGGCCGCCAAGGGATTTGCGGCTGCATGGACGTCCGGCGACGAGCAGGAGCACCTCTTCAGCTTCGCCTCGCCCGAGCAGCTTTTCAGCGTATTGACGCCCAAGCGGTGGACACTGATCGAGACTTTGCAGAAGCTCGGGCCTTCGACCTATCGGGGATTGGCCTCCGCGCTCTCCCGCGATGTGAAGCGGGTGCACGAGGACACCGTATCGCTCATCGAATGGGGTCTCGTGGAAATCAATGACGAAGGGCGAATTCATGTGCCTTACGACGTCATCCACGCGGATTTCGACCTGCGTAGCGTCGCCTGACAAGAATGACATTGCTGCAATGCAGCGACGGGCTTCCCCTCGCAGGTCATGAGCTTTAGAGTGGCCGGAGACTCCTCTCCGGCCTTTATTTTTGATGTGTGCGATGACCGATATTTCCGACGCCTTCGAAGACGATCATTTTGAATCCGCGGGACTGCGGCTGACGGTGGATCTCTCCGCCCTCGCCCAGAACTGGCAGGACATGGCGCGGCGTTCTGGAAAGGCGCGCGCCTCTGCCGTCGTCAAGGCGGATGCCTATGGCATGGGGATCGAGGATTCCGGCGAGGCGCTCTATATGGCGGGCGCACGCGACTTTTTCGTCGCGACCGTCGACGAGGGCGTGACGCTGCGGCTCTATGCGCCCGACGCCCGCATCTTCGTGCTGTCGGGCATCTGGCCCGGAACCGAGCGGCGCTTCTTCGAGAACGATCTGGTGCCCGTCATCTCGTCCGAGGAGCAGCTCGCCTTCTGGATGGCGGTGCTTTCCGACTATGGCGATTACCCCTGCGCGCTGCATGTCGATACCGGCTTCAACAGGCTCGGTCTTCACATAGACGAGGCCCTCGCGCTCGCCGACGACGTCTCGCGTCCCGCAAGCTTTGCGCCTGTTCTCGTCATGAGCCATCTTGCCTGCGGCGACGACCAGCTGTCGCCGATGAACAAGCAGCAGCTTGAATCATTCCGCAGGGTTACCGCCGCCTATGAAGGTATCGAATCAAGCCTTGCGGCCTCCGCCGGTGTGTTTCTCGGCGAAAATTATCATTTCGACCTGACGCGTCCGGGCATCGCCATCTATGGCGCCGAAGCCGTCCACGGCATGAAGAACCCGATGCGCCCTGTCGCCACCGCCGAAGCCCGGGTGATCCAGGTCAAGACGGTGCGCGCCGGTGAGTCCGTCAGCTACGGGCGGGCACTGAAGCTGACGCGCGACAGCCGCCTGGCGATCGTTGCGGCTGGTTATGCCGACGGCTACATGCGCAGCCAGTCGAGCGGCGGGGTGCCGCTGCGCAATGCGCTGCCGCAGGGCGGCCAGGGCTTCTTCGAGGGATATCACGTTCCGGTCGCCGGCCGCATCACCATGGACCTGACGATCTTCGACGTCACCGACCTGCCCGAGAACCTGATCCGCGCCGGCGACTACATCGAGCTCTTCGGCAAGAACATTCTCGTCGACGATGCGGCACGCGCCGCCGGCACGATCGGCTACGAGATGCTGACGAGCATCGGGCTGCGCCACGAGCGGAAATACGTGGTCGACGAGGAATAGGTCTCAGCGCGTCGTCAGCGCCAGGCGAACGCCGAGCGCAACGAGCAGCGCGCCGAGACCGCGATCGAGCCACAGACCGATCTTGCGGTTGCCCTTGACGAGTTCGGCGAGCTTGCCGCCCGCCAGGATCAACGGCGGTTCGATGAAGACGGCGACCACGACGATCAGCAGGCCGTGCACGGCAAGCTGCAGCCAGACCGGGCCTGCACCCTCGACGACGAATTGCGGCAGGAAGGCGAGGAAGAAGATCGCCACCTTCGGATTGAGCAGCGAGACGAGCACGCCCTGCCGGTAGATCCGGCGCCAGCTCATCGTCTCCGCCGCAGCCTTGACGAAACCGCCCTCACCGCCCGAGCGCAGCGCCTGGATGCCGAGCCAGACGAGATAGGCGGCACCCGCCCACTTCACCGCCGAGAAAGCGAAGGCCGAGGCGGCCAGCACTGCCGACAGGCCGAAGGCTGCGAAGAGTACATGCAGGCAGGCGCCGGTCCAGACGCCGAAGACCGCCGAAAACCCGGCCTGCGTGCCGCTCTTGATCGTATGGCCGAGAATGAACGCCATATCCGGACCCGGCGACAGGTTCAGGAGCACGGCGGCGGTCAGGAAGGTGATCCAGTGGGCAAGCGAATAATCGAGCATGGGCATTGGTCCGATGAATATGCATTCGGAGCCTGCCACTGCGGCCAATGATAGGAAAATCACTAGTTTTGATTGATGCGCCCAGGCGCAATGGACGGGCGGCCGCTCTTGACGAGCGGCCACCCGAATTCGGTTACTCTTCGTCGGAGCCGCCGTCTCCGTCGTCACCGTCGCCGTCATCAGCGCTATCGTCGCTGTCGTCGGCTTCGTCGGCGCTGGTCTCTTCGTCCGTCGCCGATTCTTCCTGCGTCATCGCTTCCTCGACGGTGGTCTCTTCGCTCTCGTAGGACGACTCGATGGTCTCCGTTTCCTCGGAGACATATTCCGAGTAGGAGAACGAGGCATCCGACGTGTCGCTTTCCCACGTCGCCACCTCGGTCACCGAGACGGCTTCGCTGTAGGATTCCATCGTGATGACGGCAGCAACGGCCACTGGTGTGCCGTCCCGCTGAAGGGAAAGCGCAATATCCGAATGACCGGCCTTCAGGTCGCGTCTGACCGCGACATCGACGTCGACAGGCTTATGAACCTTATGGCCATGAACCTCGGAGAGAACGTCGCCCGGCTTGATCCCTTGCTTGTCGGCAACACCACCCGGCTTGACGGAAAGAACCAGCACACCATGCTCTCCCTTGGCGAGCTTGAACTTCTTGGCGACGGCCTTGTTGACCGGCAGCAGAAGCGCATCCAGAGCCTTGGAAATGGAGGGTGCCGGCATTCCGTCTGCAGGGGGCGTTGCAGCGGCTGCGGGATATATTGCGAGCGGCGAAGCGATGTTCGCGGCAATCACCAGCGCGCGAACAGCAAGGTAGGTATTTCTCAAGTCAATCTCCACCGTAGATGCGAGCCGGCCGATGCCGTCTCCGCGTGTCATAAATGGCCCTCTCTCATTAAGAATTTGCCAATAGATCAGCAGATCATGAAACTAAAGTCGCATGCGCGTGTGCTGCTTGCGCCGTGTGCCTATCCCCTGTTGCGTCGGCGCCCGAACGGACCGACATATGGATGAAAGAGCGAATCACCCGCGACCGGATGATGCCGCCAACTCCAGCATCGAAAGTCCAACCTGATGGCGAAGGCCAGAACTCAATTCACCTGCCAGAACTGCGGCACGGTCCATAACCGCTGGGCCGGGAAGTGCGAAGGCTGCGGCGAGTGGAACACCATCGTCGAGGAAGATCCGATGGGCGGCATCGGCGGCGGACCGGCCAAGACGCCGAAGAAGGGACGTCCCGTTGCCCTGACCGCGCTCTCGGGCGAGATCGAGGAAGCGCCACGCATCCATACCGGCATTTCCGAGCTCGACCGGGCGCTCGGCGGCGGCTTCGTGCGCGGCTCTGCCGTGCTCGTCGGCGGCGATCCCGGCATCGGCAAGTCGACGCTCTTGATGCAGGCCGCCGCCGCGCTCTCGCGCCGCGGCCACAAGATCATCTATGTCTCGGGCGAAGAGGCCGTTGCCCAGGTGCGCCTGCGGGCGCAGCGGCTGAGCGCGGCCGATACCGACGTGATGCTGGCTGCCGAAACCAATGTCGAGGACATCCTCGCGACGCTTGCCGAGGGAAAACGCCCCGATCTCGTCATCATCGATTCCATCCAGACACTGTGGAGCGATCTGGCGGAATCGGCGCCGGGTACCGTCACCCAGGTCAGGACCGGCGTGCAGGCGATGATCCGTTTTGCCAAGCAGACGGGTGCTGCCATGGTGCTGGTCGGCCACGTCACCAAGGACGGCCAGATCGCCGGTCCGCGCGTCGTCGAGCACATGGTCGATGCCGTCCTCTATTTCGAAGGCGACCGCGGCCACCACTATCGCATCCTGCGCACCGTCAAGAACCGCTTCGGTCCGACCGACGAGATCGGCGTCTTCGAAATGTCCGACAAGGGGCTGCGCGAAGTCGCCAACCCTTCCGAGCTGTTCCTCGGCGAGCGCAACGAGAAATCCCCGGGTGCGGCGGTGTTCGCCGGCATGGAGGGCACGCGGCCGATCCTCGTCGAAGTGCAGGCGCTGGTGGCGCCGACCTCGCTCGGCACGCCGCGGCGCGCCATCGTCGGCTGGGACTCGGCGCGGCTTTCGATGATCCTTGCCGTGCTCGAAGCCCATTGCGGCGTGAAGCTCGGTCAACACGACGTCTACCTCAACATCGCCGGCGGCTACCGGATCTCCGAGCCGGCAGCCGATCTGGCCGTCGCTTCGGCTCTTGTTTCCTCGCTTGCCGGTATTGCTCTCCCGGCCGATTGCGTCTATTTCGGCGAAGTCAGCCTGTCGGGGGCCGTCCGACCGGTTGCGCACACTGCCCAGCGCCTCAAAGAAGCCGAGAAGCTGGGATTTTCTGCAGCGCTGCTTCCAACAGCGACCGCCGATCTGCCGAAGGGCACCGGGGGACGCTGGAACGAGATAGAGAGCCTGCCGGACCTGGTGGCGCGCATCGCCGGATCGAAGGGTGCGTTACGACGTGTGGAAGACGACGGTTGATCCTTTCATTGCCGTAAACGGTAGTGATATAGGATGCACACGAATGAGGCGCGGCCCGCTTGCGGAAACGCAGCAGCCCTGGAGTTGAATTTATATGCCCATTACGATTTTCGACGGTATTGTCATCGGCGTCGTGCTCTTCTCCGCCGTATTGGCGATGGTCCGCGGCTTTTCCCGTGAGGTCCTGTCGATCGCAAGCTGGGGCGGTTCGGCTGCCGCAGCCTACTACCTCTACCACTACCTGGTGCCCTACGCGAAGAAGTACACCGACGACGACCGCATCGCGATCGTCGGCTCGGCCGCCGTGGTGTTCCTGATCGCGCTGATCGTCATCTCCTTCATCACCATGAAGATCGCCGATTTCATCATCGACAGCCGCATCGGCGCGCTCGACCGTACGCTCGGCTTCCTGTTCGGCGCAGCGCGCGGCATTCTTCTGCTGGTCGTGGCCGTCGCCTTCTGGAACTGGCTGGTCGATGCCGATCACCGTCCGGCATGGGTCAACAACGCCAAATCCAAGCCGTTCCTCGACTCGATGGTCGTGAAGTTGCAGTCGGTCCTGCCGGAAGAGTTCGCCCAAATGATACGCACCAGCGTGATGGACAAAATTCAGCCGCAGGGCGAGAATACGGGCAATGCCAATGCGCCGGCAGCAGACCAGGCGCCGGCAGACGATGCAGCACCGGCCGCCCCTGCAGGCGGCGCGCAACCGCAGTCGAATTGACACAGTGTTCAACAGCTTGACCTGCACGATGGCAATTGCCATTTGAGCGGGACGTACAGTAAAGGTCCGGCCGGGCATCCGCTCTGCCGGGCCTCAGCCGTTTAAAACGCATGATGACGGCGTCATGCTATGGAAAGCCGATCCATTCTTGTGAGAGCAAAGGCCCGCATCGATGAACCAGTCCTATTCCCTGACGCTCAATGACGAACTCGATGGGGATACGCTCCACGAAGAGTGCGGCGTCTTCGGTATTCTCGGCCATGACGATGCGGCGACGCTGACGGCGCTCGGGCTTCACGCCCTGCAGCACCGCGGCCAGGAAGCCGCCGGTATCGTCTCCTTCGACGGATCGCGGTTCCATTCCGAGCGCCATATGGGTCTGGTCGGCGACCACTACACCAACCCGACGACGCTGGCCCGCCTGCCCGGCAATATCTCGATCGGTCACAACCGCTATTCGACGACGGGCGAAGTGGCGCTGCGCAACGTTCAGCCGCTGTTTGCCGAACTCGAAGTCGGCGGCATCGCCATCGCCCACAACGGCAATTTCACCAACGGCCTGACCCTTCGCCGCCAGCTGATCGCCGGCGGCGCCATCTGTCAGTCGACCTCGGACACCGAAGTCGTCCTCCACCTGATCGCCCGCTCGCGCTACGCCTCGACCGCCGACCGCTTCATCGACGCCATCCGCCAGATGGAAGGCGGCTACTCGATGGTGGCGATCACCCGCACCAAGCTGATCGCCGCCCGCGACCCCACCGGCATCCGTCCGCTGGTCATGGGCGAACTCGACGGCAAGCCGATCTTCGCATCCGAAACCTGCGCGCTCGACATCATCGGCGCGAAGTTCATCCGCGACGTCGAAAACGGCGAAGTCATCATCTGCGAGATCCAGTCCGACGGCTCGATCACCATCGACGCGCGCAAGGCCGGCAATGGCCAGCCGGAACGCCTCTGCCTGTTCGAATATGTCTATTTCGCCCGTCCTGATTCCGTCGTCGGCGGCCGCAGCGTCTACGTTGCCCGCAAGAACATGGGCATCAACCTTGCCAAGGAAGCGCCCGTCGAAGCCGACGTCGTCGTTCCTGTTCCCGATGGCGGCACGCCGGCTGCTCTCGGCTACGCGCAGGAAAGCGGCATTCCCTTCGAATACGGCATCATCCGTAACCATTATGTCGGCCGTACCTTCATCGAGCCGACGCAGCAGATCCGCGCCTTCGGCGTGAAGCTCAAGCATTCCGCCAACCGGGCGATGATCGAAGGCAAGCGCGTCGTGCTGGTCGACGATTCCGTCGTGCGCGGCACCACCTCGCTGAAGATCGTGCAGATGATCCGCGATGCCGGCGCCAAGGAAGTGCATCTGCGCGTCGCCAGCCCGATGATCTATTATCCTGACTTCTACGGCATCGACACGCCTGATCGTGAAAAGCTGCTCGCCAACCAGTACGAGAGCCTGGAAGCGATGTGCAAATATATCGGTGCCGACTCGCTCGAATTCCTGTCGATCAACGGCCTCTACCGCGCCGTCGGCGGCGAAGACCGCAACGACGCCCGCCCGCAGTTCACCGACCACTACTTCACCGGCGACTATCCGACCCGCCTGCTCGACAAGGACGGCGAGAAGATGGGCCGCAAGGTCTCGCTGCTGGCGACGAACGGGTAAGGCCGTTAGGCCTGCCAGGGGATTTGAGGGAACGCGTTTACCCGGAGCCCCCTCACCCTACCCTCTCCCCGCGGGGGAGAGGGGGAATCAGCGCAAGCGGCTACCGCGGTTATCCCTTCTCCCCAGCGGGGAGAAGGTGCCCGAAGGGCGGATGAGGGGGCCGCAATCGTAGACCTCTCCCTCTTGTATCACGAAAGACTCTCCTGCGCGCAAAGACTTGCTTGCGCTGGATCCCTGTGACAAGCACAGGGATGAGGGAGGTGGAGGCCGGATGCCTTCGTTTCCGATAATTTTGAAGACCAAGAAATCAGCCCGGCGCGGCATCAGGACAGCAGTATGAACATCAATCTTGAAGGCAAGATCGCGCTCGTGACCGGCGCTTCCCGCGGCATCGGCTATTTCACCGCGCTCGAACTCGCAAAGGCCGGCGCGCACGTCATCGCCTGCGCCCGCACCGTCGGCGGTCTCGAAGACCTCGACGATGCGATCAAGGCCGTCGGCGGCAGCGCCACGCTGGTTCCCTTCGATCTCGCCGACATGGAAGCCATCGACCGTCTCGGCGGCTCGATCTTCGAACGCTGGGGCAAGCTCGACATTCTCGTCGCCAATGCCGGCGTGCTCGGCGTCATCTCGCCGATCGGCCATGTCGAGGCTAAGACCTTCGAGAAGGTGATGAACATCAACGTCAACGCCACCTGGCGGCTGATCCGTTCGGTGGATCCGCTGCTGACCCGCGCCGAAGCCGGCCGCGCCGTCATCCTGTCGTCGGCTGCCGCGCACAAATGCCGTCCGTTCTGGGGCCCCTACTCCGCCTCCAAGGCCGCCGTCGAGGCGCTGGCCCGCACCTGGGCCGGTGAAAGCCAGTCGACGCCGCTGCGCATCACCAGCGTCGATCCGGGCGCCACCCGCACCGCGATGCGGGCCCAGGCCGTCCCCGGCGAAGACCCGGCGACGCTGCCGCACCCTTCCGAAGTCGCCAAGGCGATCCTTCCCCTCCTCGGCCCCGGCGTCACCGAAACCGGCAAGCTTTTCATCGTGCGCGAAAACAAGCTGGTGGATTACCACCTGCCGGCGTGAGCTAGCTTCCCTTGATGGCTCCTCGAATTGTGCTACATATGTAGCACTCTCTGGAGCGCAATAATGTCCATTACCACCAAGATCAGACGCCAGGGCGGAGCTGCGATCGTCACGCTGCCGCCTGCCGTTCTGAAAATGATGCAGGTCGAGGTCGGCGATCAACTTTCGCTCGATGTCGCCAATGGCGAATTGATCGGCCGGGCGACACGCCCTGCAAAGAAGCGGTACTCGCTCAGCGAGTTGCTTGAGGGAGCCGACGAAATCCGCGCGCTCAACGCCGAAGTCGCCGATGCACAGGATGGCGATCCGGTGGGCCGCGAAATCTGATGATGGTCCGCAGCAACGTTCCGAAGCGCGGCGACGTCTATTGGATCGATCCGAACCCTGTCGCCGGGCGCGAGATGAAGAACCGGCACCGTTTCGTCGTCATCACGCCGCGCGAAATCAATGCTCTCGGCGTCAGCATGACCGTGCCGATCACCAGCGGCGGCGCCTTCACCCGTGATGTCGGCCTGGCCGTTGCGATTTCCGGGCATGACACGACGGGCGTTGCCGTCTGCAATCAGGTGCGCAGCTTCGACATTACCGCGCGCATCCAGCAGAAGACCGCCCAATATATCGAAACGCTCGACGAGGCGACGATGAACGAAATCGTCGCCCGCGTGGTCAGCGCCATCGATCCGGCGCCGGAAGGCTAGCTCACCGGCCGCACGAAATACGGCTCGAGCGCGCTTCCCGGGCAGAGCGCGTTGAGATCGACTGCACCCTTGATGCCTTCCACCTTGCCGTCGTCGGCGAATTGCCAGATCGACCAGTTCTGGCAATCCGGCTGCTGACCGATGTTGCGGATCCAGAGGGTGTGGGGCGGGAAGCGGGTTTCGTTGCCCTTGAAATACTGTTCGAAGAAGCTCTCGTTCATGTAGAAGACCGGCTGGCCGGGATAGCGGCCGTTCAGCCGAGCGTAGAAGGCCGCGATCTCGGCGCTGAGTTCGTCCAGCGTCGGAACCTTGCCGCAATTGCCGGTGAATTCGAGGTCGAGCGCAAGCGGCAGGGCGTCGGCTTCGGCGGGGATGGTGGCGATGACGTTATCGGCCTGCTCGGCGCCGGGGCGGCAGAAGGTGAAGAAGTGATAGGCGCCGCGGACGATCCCGGCCTGCTTTGCTGCCTGCCAGTTCTCGGCGAATTTCCGGTCGCGGTGATCGCCGCCCTCGGTCGCCTTCATGATGGCGAAGCGGATGTTCGGTTGATCCTTCAGCCGCGCCCAGTCGATGTCGCCCTGGTGATGGCTGATGTCTATGCCCTGGATCGGATAGTCTGCGAGGGATGGCGGAGAGAACGGCGTCATGGCCCGATCGTATGCCAGATAGGCGCCGCAGGCGACAGCCGTCAGGATGATGGCGGTGATGAGCAGGAGGAAGACGCGGCGCACGGGTAATCTCTTCGGGGTTCGGTCCGTTGATAGCATGGAATTGCCGCGGCGTGACGCCCCGGCCCTTCGCTTGCGCTTCGGGCGTTCGGCCCTGCAATCGATTCGCTGGATCGATTGCTGCGGCTTTGCCGCATCGGGCCTCACCCCCCACTTGACCGATGACCGTTCCCGCGCCATAAAACGCGCCATGAAAACGGTTATCTGCATCAACTGCCGGAAGATTATTCGCTAGCGCGCTCGCTGGCCTGGCCGTTTTCGTCTCCCAAATACGCAAAGATGAGAAACGCCCCGGCCCGCCGGTGGCAGCATTTTTCGGATCATTGCATTGGGAGAACAGGACATGGCCGGCCCGGCTGAACTCAAGCTTTACAACACGCTGACACGCGAAAAGACGGTCTTCGAACCGATCGATCGCGACAATGTCCGCATGTATGTCTGCGGCCCGACCGTTTACGATTTCGCCCATATCGGCAATGCCCGCCCGGTGATCGTCTTCGACGTGCTGTTCCGGCTGCTTCGCCATGTCTATGGCGCAGACAAGGTCACCTATGCGCGCAACATCACCGACGTCGACGACAAGATCAACGCGCGGGCGCTGCGCGACTATCCCGGGCTGCCGCTGAACGAGGCGATCCGCCGCGTCACCGAGAAGACCGAGACGCAGTTTCTCGACGACGCCAAATCGCTCGGCTGCCTGGAGCCGACGCACCAGCCGCGGGCGACCGAGAACATCGCCGGGATGATCGAGATCATCGCGAAGCTGCTGGCTAACGGTCATGCCTATCAGGCCGAAGGAGAAGTGCTGTTCGACACGCGCTCGATGGCCGATTACGGCCAGCTCTCGAAGCGCAACCTCGACGAACAGCAGGCGGGTGCACGCATCGCTGTCGATGCGCACAAGAAGAACCCTGGCGATTTCGTGCTGTGGAAGCTGTCCTCGCACAACGAACCCGGCTGGGAGAGCCCCTGGGGCCGCGGCCGTCCGGGCTGGCATATCGAGTGCTCGGCGATGAGCCAGCGCTATGTCGGCGAGGTCTTCGACATTCACGGCGGCGGGCTGGACCTGATCTTCCCGCACCACGAAAACGAGATCGCCCAGTCGCGCTGCGCCCACGGCACCGAGGTGATGGCGAATGTCTGGATGCATAACGGCTTCCTGCAGGTCGAAGGCCGCAAGATGTCGAAGTCCGAAGGCAATTTCGTCACCATCTACGAGTTGCTGCACACCGAGAAATTCGGCGGCCGGAAGTGGCCGGGCGAAGTGTTGCGCGTGGCGATGCTGATGACGCATTACCGCGAGCCGATCGATTTCTCGATCAAGCGGCTTGAGGAGGCGGAGCGCCTGCTCGCCAAGTGGCCGGCAGCTGAAGCCGGCGATGCGGCACCGGATGCCGCGGTGATTGCGGCACTGGCAGACGATCTCAACACGGTCGCCGCCGTGCAGGCGCTGCATGCGCTGGCGCAGTCGGGTGACGCCGCAGTGTTTGCCGCGAGTGCTGCGCTGCTCGGCGTGCTGCCGGAGAAGACCGAGGTCGATGAAGCCGTCGCGCTCGACATCGACCGTCGCGTTGCGGCGCGGCTTGAATTGCTGAAGGCGAAGAACTTCGCCGAGGCGGACAAGCTGCGCGATCAGCTGCTTTCCGAAGGCCTGCAGCTGAAGGACGGCAAGGATGCGGCGACCGGCGAGCGTGTTACGACCTGGGAGTTGAAGCGGTGAGCCTACGGGTCTTGACCAAGTCCCCTCCCCAACCCCTCCCCACAAGGGGGAGGGGCTCAGCGGCCGCCTTGCCTGCTTTGGACCTTGCAGTTTGCGCCGACGCGTCGACAGTGTCGGCAAGCGGTGCCACGGGTAAGCCCTCCCCCTTGTGGGGAGGGTTGGGAGGGGTCTTTCTGCAAGACCCGGGATCACGGAGGAAGGCCCAATGACTGTTTACACCGGCGGATGCCAGTGCGGTGCCGTTCGCTTCCGGGTGGAGGGTGAGCTGACGCATTCGTCGATCTGTCATTGCCGGATGTGCCAGAAGGCATCTGGTGGATACTATGCGCCGCTGGTGTCCGTCCGCGGCGCGGAGCTTGCGTGGACGCGCGGCGAGCGCAAGCGTTTCAAATCCTCGAACTTCGCCTTCCGCGGCTTCTGCGGCGATTGCGGTACGCCGCTGACCTATGAGGCGCCGGATGGACTGGCGATTGCGGCTGGCGCCTTCGACGATCCCGCAGCACTGCCGCCGACGATCCAGTATGGCATCGAGGCGAAGCTGCCCTTTACCGACCGGCTGCACGAGCTGCCGGGTATCCGCACCGAGGATGACGTCGAGGCGGCCGAGTTCATCAACGACATCGTCTCCTACCAGCACCCCGATCACGACACCGCGGCCTGGCCGCCGGAGGACAAGGCGTGAGCGCAAGCGCGGATAGAAACGGCGGTTGCCAGTGCGGCGCGGTGCGTTACCGGGCCTCGGGCGAGCTCGGCTATCCGCATCTCTGCCATTGCCGCATGTGCCAGAAGGCGGCCGGCAATTACTTCCTGCCGCTTGCCGGTGTAGCGCGCGCCGATTTTACGCTGACGCGCGGCGAGCCGAAGTGGTTCAGCTCTTCCGAGCTCGTGCGCCGCGGCTTCTGCGCCGAATGCGGCACGCCGCTCTTTTACGATATCCCGGAAGCCGATTTCATCAATATCACGCTCGGCTCGCTCGACGATCCGCAGTCCGTCAAGCCGGTGGCGCAGTCGAACATGGGCACCCGCATGCGCTGGTTCCATGATCTCGACGCCCTGCCCGTCGAGCCGGAACCCGAAAGCAGCGAGCGCGAAGACACGATCGCATCCAGCAATCACCAGCATCCCGATCACGATACCATTCAGTGGCCCCATGGAGCAGCAAGATGAGTGAACCCATTCGAACAGGCGGCTGCCAGTGCGGCGCGATCCGCTTCCGCATCTCGGGAAAGATCGGCCGCCCGTCGATCTGCCATTGCCGGATGTGCCAGAAGCAGTTCGGCGGCTTCTTCTCGGCGCTGGTGACGGCGCCTGAGGACGGCATGGAATGGACGCGCGGCGAGCTCAGCTATTTCCAGTCGTCGATCAATATCGACCGCGGGTTCTGCAGCAATTGCGGCACGCCGATGACCTATCGCCATCCGGGCGGACTGGAGTTGGCGATCGGCACCTTCGACGAGCGCATCGACCTGCAGCCGCAGATCCAGGTGAACCACGAGGCACGCCTGCCCTGGGTCGAGAAGATCTTCGACGCGCCTGTGCATACCGACCCGGATTTCTATTCGCGCCAGGAAGCGATCATCTCCTTCCAGCATCCCGATCACGATACCGAAACATGGCCCGCGAAAGGCTTCAAGGCATGACCGAAGTGTTGCGCACGCTCTATCCCGAAATCGAGGCCTATGCCTCCGGCCATCTCGATGTCGGCGACGGCCACAAGATCTATTGGGAGCGCTCGGGCACGCCGGGCGCCAAGCCGGCGGTGTTCCTCCATGGCGGCCCGGGCGGCGGCTTCTCGCCGGTTCATCGGCGGCTCTTCGATCCCAAGCTCTACGACGTCATGCTGTTCGACCAGCGCGGCTGCGGCAAGTCCACGCCGCATGCGAACCTCGAAGCCAACACGACCTGGGATCTGGTTGCCGATATCGAGCGCCTGCGCGAAATGGCGGGCGTCGAGACATGGCAGGTCTTCGGCGGCTCCTGGGGCTCGACGCTGGCGCTTGCCTATGCCGAAAAGCACCCGGAGCGGGTTTCCGAACTCATCGTGCGCGGGATCTATACGCTGACCAAGGCCGAGCTCGACTGGTACTATCAGTTCGGCGTCTCCGAGATGTTCCCGGACAAGTGGGAGCGCTTCATCGCCCCCATCCCGCCGGAAGAACGCCATGAGATGATGCAGGCCTATAACCGCCGGCTGACCGGCGCCGACCGCGCCGTGGCGCTCGAGGCAGCACACGCCTGGAGCATCTGGGAAGGCGAGACGATCACGCTGTTGCCGGAAAAATCCACCAGCGGCAAGTTCGAGGAAGCCGAGTTCGCCTATGCCTTCGCGCGCATCGAGAACCACTTCTTCGTCAATGCCGGCTGGATGGATGAAGGACAGCTGCTGCGCGATGCGCACAAGCTGAAGGACATCCCCGGCGTCATCGTCCACGGCCGCTACGACATGCCCTGCCCCGCCAAATATGCCTGGCAGCTGCACAAGGCCTGGCCGAAGGCTGAGTTTCATCTGATCGAGGGTGCGGGGCATGCGTTTTCGGAGCCGGGGATACTGGATCAGCTGATCCGGGCTACGGACAAGTTTGCGGGGAAGGCCTGAGGTGGCCATCCTCGTCCTTCGAGGCCCTTCGGGCACCTCAGGATGAGGATGGAAGATCGCGCGCCGCCGTGGATTGAGAGCCGGGTGGCACAACGATCAACCCTCATGGTGAGGAGGCCCAAGGGGCCGTCTCGAACCACGAGGCCCATGAGCGTGAAGACGACCAAGGCACAAGGCTGCCTGAGAGAAATGCGTGCCGCAGGGCACAAGGATCAGCCCTCATGGTGAGGAGGCCCGCAAGGGCTGTCTCGAACCACGAGGGCGGGTGAACGACACACAACACCCGCTCAGCCGGGAGGAACGACAATGAGAGAACGCATCTACCTCTTCGACACGACGCTCCGGGACGGGCAGCAGACGCCCGGGATCGATTTTTCGGTCGAGGACAAGATTGCGATTGCCGCGATGCTGGATGATTTCGGTCTCGACTATGTCGAGGGCGGTTATCCCGGCGCCAACCCGACCGACACCGCCTTCTTCAGCGAGAAGCGCACGAAGGAAGCCCGCTTCGTTGCCTTCGGCATGACCAAGCGGCCGGGGATCTCGACTTCCAACGATCCGGGCCTCGCCACGCTGCTGCAGGCCAAGAGCGATGCGATCTGTTTCGTCGCCAAGAGCTGGGACTACCATGTGAAGGTGGCGCTCGGCTGCACCAACGAGGAGAACCTCGAATCCATCTCCGAAAGCGTCAAGGCGGCGGTTGCTGCCGGCAAGGAGGCGATGGTCGATTGCGAGCATTTCTTCGATGGCTACAAGGCCAATCCGGAATATGCCACCGCCTGCGCCAGGGCCGCCTATGATGCCGGCGCGCGCTGGGTGGTGCTCTGCGACACCAATGGCGGCACGCAGCCGCCGGAGATCCGCGCGATCGTCGAGGCGCTGATTTCGGCCGGCGTTCCCGGCGACTGTCTCGGCATCCACGCCCATAATGACACCGGCCAGGCGGTCGCCAATTCGCTCGCCGCCGTCGAGGCTGGCGTGCGGCAGATCCAGGGCACGCTCAACGGCATCGGCGAACGCTGCGGCAATGCCAATCTGGTGACGCTGATCCCGACGCTGGCGCTGAAGGATGCCTATTCGACCCGTTTCGAGACGGCGATCGACGAGGAGCGGCTCGTCAACCTCACCCGCCTGTCGCATGCCTTCGACGAGCTCCTCAACCGCTCGCCCGATCACCAGATGCCCTATGTCGGCGCCTCGGCCTTTGCGACCAAGGCCGGCATCCACGCCTCCGCGCTGCTCAAGGATCCGCGCACCTATGAGCATGTGAAGCCCGAAAGTGTGGGCAATTTCCGCAAGATCATGGTCTCCGACCAGGGCGGCAAGGCGAATTTCATCAATGCCCTGAAGCGCCGCGGCATCGAGGTCGGCAAGGACGATCCGAAGCTCGACCTCCTGATCTCCATCGTCAAGGAGCGCGAGGCTTCGGGCTATGCCTATGAGGGGGCCGATGCGAGCTTCGAGCTGCTCGCCCGCCGCACGCTCGGCACCATCCCGGAATTCTTCGGCATCGACGGTTTCCGTGTGATGATCGAGCGCCGGTTCGACAGTCTCGGCCGCGTCAAGATCGTTTCGGAAGCGGTGGTGAAGATCACCATAGACGGCCAGACGCTGATGTCGGTCGCCGAAGCCGAAGGCCCGGTCAACGCGCTCGACCTCGCGCTGCGCAAGGATTTCGGCAAGTACCAGCACGAGATCGACGACCTCGTGCTTGCCGACTTCAAGGTGCGTATCCTCAACGGCGGCACCGAGGCCATCACCCGCGTCCTGATCGAATCGATCGATTCCAGCGGCGTGCGCTGGTGGACGGTCGGCGTTTCCGAAAACATCATCGACGCCTCGTTCCAGGCGCTGATGGATTCGGTTATCTACAAGCTGATGAAGAACAGGCAGCTGGCGGGGAAGATCGCGGCGGAGTGAGCGGATGTGGAATTCCACATCTGGCAAATCAAAAGTCCTTCACATCCATTCACGGAAATGAATTGGCCTATTCATATGCGTTAGGTTAGAGCGGGTTCCATAAACATAAAATATGGAAACGCCCCCATGTCCGTCGATGCGACCGCGCCGATCATCAAGAACGAGGATAGTCCGCGAGGATTTGCCTTCGCGCTGACCGCCTATCTGCTCTGGGGCTTCCTGCCGATCTACATGAAGGCGCTGGCGCATATCTCGCCGGCAGAGGTTATCGCGCACCGTGTTCTCTGGTCGGTTCCGATCGCGGGGCTCGTGCTTCTGGTGCTCGGCCGCACGCAGGAAATCCGCGATGCGCTGCGTTCACCGCGGATGATCGCCATGGCGACGCTGACGGCAGCGCTGATCACCGTCAACTGGGGCACCTATGTCTGGGCGATCGGCGCCGGGCATTCGCTCGATGCGGCGATCGGCTATTTCATCAATCCGCTGATCAGCATCTTCATGGGCTCCGTACTGCTCAAGGAAAAGCTGCGGCCGATGCAGATGGCGGCGATCGGGCTGGCGGCAATTGCGGTCATCGTGCTGATCGTCGATGGCGGCGGCATGCCGTGGATCGCGCTGACGCTCGCCTTCAGCTGGGCCTTCTACGCCTTCTTCCGCAAGACGCTGCCTCTCGGGCCGAACCAGGGCTTCCTGCTGGAAGTGCTGATCCTCAGCATTCCCGCGATCCTCTACATCCTCTACCTGGAACTCGTCACCGGCGAAGGCCATTTCATCGAGACCGGCTGGAGCGATACCGCCCTTCTCCTCGGCTGCGGCCTCGTCACCGCCCTGCCGCTGATGATCTATGCCAATGGCGCCAAGCTCCTGAAGCTCTCGACCATCGGCATCATGCAGTATATCGCGCCGACGATGATCTTCCTGATCGCCATCTTCGCCTTCCACGAGCCGCTCGGCACGGCGCGCATGATCGCCTTCCCGCTCATCTGGGCAGGTCTGGTGCTCTATACGCTGTCGATGCTGAAGGCGACGCGCGGGCGCTAAAGCGCATCGCGATCTTTCAGATCGCTTTCTGCGCTTTAGCTTTTTGTCCTTTCGCATGTCGTTGTCGCAAAACCGCTGCGCACTTTTGCGCGACATGCTTTAGGCGCCCGCTTCAAGCAGGTTTACATCTTGGAGAGAACTTCGTCCTCGCCGCCGCGATCGGTGGCGATTTCGGCGGCCTGCGCCATGATCGCCGGAATGATGCCGGAGACGTCGTCGATGACGAGTGGCTGGACGCGGTGGGCGGTGTGGATGAAGCCTTCTTCCGTCATGTGCTTCATCAGCTCCATCATCGGATCCCAGAAGCCGTTGATATTGGCGAAGACCATCGGTTTTTCGTGACGGGCGAGCTGTGCCCAGGTCATGATCTCGACGATCTCTTCCAGCGTGCCGATGCCGCCCGGCAGCGCCACGAAAGCGTCCGAACGCTCGAACATCATGTGTTTGCGCGCATGCATGTCAGGCGTTACAATCAGTTCGTTGAGCTGGCCGAGCGAATGGCGCGTCGCTTCCATGTCGATCAGGAATTCCGGGATGATGCCGGTGACCTGGCCGCCCGCCGAAAGCACACCGCTGGCAACCGCCCCCATGATGCCTTTCGTGCCACCACCGTAGATGAGCCTTAACCCATATTCGGCAATTTCCTTGCCGAGCGTGCGGCCGGCAGTCATGTATGCAGCGTCGCGTCCCGGCCTGGAGCCGCAGTAGACGCAGATGGATTTTATCGAGTGCGATTGATCAGTCATGGGGCCAAACAACTATTCCGGGGCTGGGCAGTCAAGAAAAATGAGGCAAAACCTACGTCTTAAGCGTAGGTGATCGCCTTGGATGCTTGTGAAGAGCGACGGGAATCGCTAGCAATTTCTGATACTACGGCACATTTGCCGCCTGGGGAGAATGAATGATGAGAAACCGCGCCGGCTTGCTGGCCCTCGCAGTGCTTGCAATTGCAATCCTTCTTATGGTCTTCGTGGTCATGCCCCGGATCGGCGGAGACGCGTCCAAGGTCGGCGATGCGATCAACCAGGCAAGCAACGAAGTCAAAAATACGGTCGAAGAAGCAGGCAAGACCGCCCGCAACGCCGTTGCCGATGCTGCCGCCACTACAGAGAAGGTCGGCCGCCTGACGGCTGACGCCGGACAGTCTCTCACCGAACTTAAGGCGCTCTTCGCCGACGGCAAGACCCCGGCTGCAGATGCCCTTGCGGCTGCCAAGACGAAGGCGACCGGCGCGCTGCAGGCGATTGCCGATTTTGCAGCGCCTGAGGGCATCGACCCGGCGACCGCCGCGATCATCACCAAGGCCAAGGACGGCGCTTCGAAGGCGCTCGCCACCATCCAGGCGCTTCCTGAAAATGCCGCCGATGCGCTGGCCGCGCTCCTCAAGGCAGAATCCGAACTGACCGGCGCACCGGCAGCTCAGCCCGGCACGGCTCCCCAGCCGCAGGCTGACACGGCGCCGGCAGCAGCCGATGCCAACGCATCGGCCGCAACGGCGCCCGCCGCCGACCAGGCGAATGCCGGTCCGAAGCTTCCGGCCTTTGACGTTCTGCGCGTCGAACCCGATGGCTCCACCGTCATTGCCGGCTCGGCCGAGCCGAACGGCAAGCTCGAAGTCGTCGATGGCGACAAGGTCGTCACCACGACCGATGTCGGCCCCTCCGGCGACTTTGCAGCCGTGCTCGACAATCCGCTCGGCCCCGGCGATCACCAGCTGGTGCTGAAGGTCACCGGCAAGGACGGCAAGGTTCAGACCTCGGAAGAAGTCGCGACCGTTTCCGTGCCAAAGGACGGCAGCGGTGCCGAGCTCCTCGCCATGGTTTCCAAGCCGGGTGAAGCAAGCCGCATCATCACCGCTCCGAAGGCCGAGCAGCAGACCGCTGCGGCAACGCCTGCCGCGAACGGTGCGACGCCCGCCCTGCCCGCGGCTTCCACCGATATCGCCAACACCGCACCGGCCGTTCCCGCCGCTCCGGCTGAAGTCATGGTCAATGCCGTCGAAATCGAGGGCAACAAGATCTTCGTTGCCGGTACCGCCAAGGCCAATGCCAACGTGCTCGCCTATGCCGACGACAAGCTGATCGGCAAGGCACGCGCCGGTGGCGACGGCCATTTCGTCATCGACGGCGCCATGGATCTGGCCGTCGGCGACCACAAGATCCGCGTCGATGTGGTCGATGGCGCCGGCAAGGTTCTCGTGCGCGCCGCCGTCAACTTCAACCGTCCGGAAGGCGATCAGGTCACCGTCGCTGCACAGACCGGCACGCCAACGCCAGCCGCCACTCCGGCTGCGGCAACTCCGTCGATGGTGCCTCTCGAAGAAGGCGAACTTGCCAAGCTGAAGACGGATGCCGGCAAGGCTTTCGCGCTGCTGAAGGGCCTGTTCGTCAACGGCCAGCTTCCCGGCAACGAACAGCTCGCCGCCGCCCGTTCGGCGACCGAGTTTGCGCTGCGCTCGATCTCGGAATTCCGCCCGTCGGTGGATGCCCGCGCCGAGTTCAAGGAAACCGCTGCCAAATCCTCGCAGTCGGCAGCAAGCGCGCTGACGACGCTGCAGGCGCTGCCGCGCGATGCCAAGTCCGTTGGTGCGGCGATCGACAAGCTCGCCTCGATCATCGACGAGCTGACGACCGTTCCGGCTGCACCCGAGGCACCGGCCGCTCCGGCTGCACCCGCACCGGCGACCAACGAAGTCGCATCGGGCAACAGCAGCGAGCCGAAGACGATCGAACAGGCGCCGCTGACGACGAGCAACAACACAGTGATCATCCGCCGTGGCGATACGCTGTGGCAGATTTCGCGCCGCGTCTATGGCGCCGGTGTCCGCTACACGACGATCTACATGGCCAACGAGGACGAGATCAAAAACCCGGACCGCATCCTGCCGGGCCAGATCTTCGGCGTTCCGAAGGACGCGCTGCCGAATTCGGAAGAGCTGCATCGCAAGCTGAAGGCCGGCGAGCACCTCTAGGCTTTATGTCATTATGACGAAAAGGCCGGGCGAACCTCTCGCCCGGCCTTTTGCTTTGGCGGTTTGCCGTTGCATTCGGGCGCTGCAAATCCTATGTGCCGGGAAACGGCGAGACTGTCTGGCGGAGGCTTGAAAAGAGCCGATCCGCCTTTTGCAATTTGCCGCTATCGAAAACGATCAAAGCCCTGCCCCCGGGCTTGGAGATAGACATGGCAAACAAGACGGTCTCTGATTCCAACCTGATGCGCACGCTGTTCAATCTCTGGCCCTATATGTGGCCGAACGAGCGGCCCGACCTGAAGATGCGCGTCGTCTGGGCCTCGGTCTATCTGCTGGTCTCGAAATTCGTGCTGCTGCTCGTCCCCTACTTCTTCAAGTGGTCGACCGATGCGCTGAACGGCAAGACCGATCTCCACACCAGCCTTCCGCCGCTGCTGACCGGCGCCATCGCACTGATCATCGCCTATAACCTGACCCGCCTTATCCAGCTGGCGCTCAACCAGCTGCGCGACGCGCTGTTTGCCAGCGTCGGGCAGTATGCGGTGCGCAAGCTCGCCTACAAGACCTTCGTGCACATGCACGAGCTGTCGCTACGTTTCCATCTGGAGCGCAAGACCGGCGGCCTGTCGCGCATCATCGAGCGCGGCACCAAGGGCATCGAAACGATCGTCCGCTTCACGATCCTGAACTCGGTGCCGACGGTCATCGAATTCCTGCTGACGGCCTTCATCTTCTGGTGGGGCTACGGCTTCTCCTATCTCGCCGTTACCGCCTTCACCGTCTGGGCCTATATCTGGTTCACGATCCGCGCGAGCGACTGGCGCATCGCCATCCGCCGCTCGATGAACGACAGCGATACCGACGCCAATACCAAGGCGATCGATTCCCTCCTCAACTTCGAAACCGTCAAATATTTCGGCAACGAAGAGATGGAGGCCAAGCGCTTCGACAAGTCGATGGAGAAATACGAGAAGGCGGCAACCGACGTCTGGACCTCTCTGGGATGGCTGAACTTCGGCCAGGGCGTGATCTTCGGCATCGGCACGACGATCATGCTGGTTCTCTCCGGCCTGGCCGTCCAGCGCGGCGAGCAGACAGTTGGCGACTTCGTCTTCGTCAATTCCATGCTCCTGCAGCTTGCCGTGCCGCTGAACTTCATCGGCTTCGTCTATCGCGAAATCCGCCAGGGTCTGACCGATATCGAGCAGATGTTCGATCTTCTGGAGGTAAAGGCTGAAGTCACCGACGCGCCCGACGCCAAGCCGCTCGCGATCGGCCAGGGCGCCATCAGCTTCAGGGACGTGCATTTCTCCTACGATCCGGCCCGCCCGATCCTGAACGGGATCTCATTCGACGTGCCCGCCGGCAAGACCGTCGCCGTCGTCGGCCCGTCCGGGGCCGGCAAGTCGACGCTGTCGCGCCTGCTCTACCGCTTCTACGATATCCAGAGCGGGGCGATCACCGTCGACGGCCAGGATATCCGCGGACTGACGCAGAAGAGCCTGCGAACGGCGATCGGCATGGTTCCGCAGGATACCGTGCTCTTCAACGACACGGTCGCCTACAACATCCGCTACGGCCGCCCGTCGGCCAGCGAGGCAGACGTGAAGACGGCCGCCGAAATCGCCCAGATCGCCCATTTCATCGAGCTGCTGCCGGAAGGTTTCGACACCAAGGTCGGCGAGCGCGGGTTGAAGCTTTCGGGCGGCGAGAAGCAGCGCGTGGCGATCGCCCGCACCATCCTGAAGGCGCCGCCGATCCTGATCCTCGACGAGGCGACATCGGCGCTCGACACCACGACCGAAGGCGAAATCCAGGCCGCGCTCGATGCCGTGTCGAAGAACCGCACCACGCTGGTCATCGCCCACCGGCTGTCGACCGTCATCGGCGCCGACGAGATCATCGTGCTGAAGAGCGGCGAGATCGCCGAGCGCGGCACGCATGGCGAACTGCTTGCCAAGAACGGCCTCTACGCCTCGATGTGGAACCGCCAGCGCGAGGCAACCGCGGCCGAAGAACACCTGAAGCAGGTGCGCGAGAGCGACGAAATGGGCGTTGTCACGCGCCTTGCCCCCGCCACCTGACCATCTGAACAAAACGGCTGGTTTGCCGTTTTGCTGTTTAGAACCTTGACACAAAGGCCGCGGCAGCGGCCACGGCATTGCCCCGGCCGGAGTTTTTCTATAACCAGCGGTAACGAAAAAACCGAGGAGACCGGCGCATATGAGCCTGCTTGATACCGTTCGAAACACCATCGTTCCGGTCCATAAGGAAGGCTATCCTTTCGTCGCCGCCTTCTTCGTCGCGTCGCTGCTGCTTGGCTGGCTGTTCAAGCCGCTGTTCTGGGTCGGCCTGATCCTGACGCTGTGGTGCGCCTATTTCTTCCGCGATCCGGAGCGCATGACGCCGCAGGACGACGATCTCGTCATCTCGCCGGCTGACGGCAAGGTCTCGTCGATCCAGATGGTGACGCCGCCCGCCGAGCTCAATCTCGGCAGCGAGCCGATGCTGCGCATCTCCGTGTTCATGAACGTCTTCAACTGCCATGTGAACCGCTCGCCGGTGCGCGGCCGCATCGTCAGCATCAACTACCGCTCCGGCAGCTTCGTGAATGCCGAGCTCGACAAGGCCAGCGAAGACAACGAGCGCAACGGCCTCGTCATCGAAACTGCGCATGGCAATATCGGCGTCGTGCAGATCGCCGGTCTTGTTGCGCGGCGCATTCTCTGCTGGGCCAATACCAACGAGCCGCTCGATGCCGGTGAACGCTTCGGCCTGATCCGCTTCGGTTCGCGCCTCGATGTCTTCCTGCCTGCCGGAGCTGCGCCCCGCGTCGCGCTCGGCCAGACGGCGATTGCCGGCGAGACGGTGCTTGCCGAATTCGCCTCCGCCAAGGGTCCGGTCATCAGCCGCCGCAGCTAAGACGATCAGGAGCGACAGATGGAGACGCCTTTCCCACCTTTCGAGCCCAACGGACCGAACGATTCGGCTCGTGGTCCGCGACTGCGTGAAATCCCGCTCCGGCTGGTCGTTCCCAATCTCATCACCATTCTTGCCATCTGCGCCGGCCTGACCGGCATCCGCCTCGCCTTCGAGGGCCGTTACGAGCTTGCCGTGATGATGGTGCTGCTCGCCGCCTTCCTCGACGGCATCGACGGCCGTATCGCGCGGCTGATGAAGGCGACGTCGAAATTCGGCGCGCAGATGGATTCTCTCGCCGACATCGTCAATTTCGGCGTGGCCCCTGCCCTCGTCGGCTATGTCTATGCGCTCGACCAGGCCCGCTCGATCGGCTGGATCGCGGCGCTGATCTATGCGATCGCCGCCGGCCTGCGCCTTGCCCGCTTCAACGTCATGTCGGAGCGCGAGAACCGGGCGCCCTGGCAATCGGAATATTTCGTCGGCGTGCCCGCGCCCGCCGGCGCCATGCTGGTGCTGGCGCCCGTCTATCTCGGCTTCCTCGGCCTGGAGACGGACCGCCTCTTCGCGCTCCTGTCGTCCGCCTATACCGTTCTCATCGCCTTCCTGCTGATCAGCCGCCTGCCGGTCTGGTCGGGCAAGCAGGAGGGCAGCAAGCTGCGCCGCGATCTGGTGCTGCCGCTGATGCTCGGTGTCGTTCTCTATGTCGCTCTGCTGATGAGCTACACCTGGGAGATCATGGTCTTCACCGTGGTCATCTATCTGATATCGCTTCCCTTCGGCGCTCGGCGCTGGAAGAAGAAATACGGCACGCTGACGATAGAAGAACCGGGCGTCGGCGAAGACGATATGGGCCGCCATATCTGATTTGATTAGCACGCTACTCATGCGTGCTTTTCGCATCAAGCCTCGCGCAAAGTTTTCGCCTTACACACTTCCTGATAATCGATGCCTCTATTTTGTCGCTATTGCCGACAAAAGAGCAAATCAGAACATGTCCAGGGAACACGTAAGGAGAGTATCGTGACCTCGAAGAAGACTGGCTCCACGGAACAGCCGGCCAAGCATGACCTTAGCGCCCACTATCGCCCGCTCGGCCTGAAGGCCGTTCTGGCAGCAGCACTGATGCTGAAGAAGCCTGCCCTCATCAAGAAGCCCGCCTAAGCGGCCGCGAAAAAGCGGATGAGCAGGCTGATCGCCAGCAGGCTCATGACGACACCGATGATGACGTCGAGAACCCGCCAGGCGGCGGGTTTCGCGAAGACCGGCTGCAGCAGCCGCGCTCCATATCCCAGCCCGAAAAACCAGACGAATGACGCAACGGCGGCACCGATGCCGTAAGCGAGGCGATCTGCGCCCTGATAGGCGGCCGACAGGCTGCCGAGCAGCACCACCGTATCCAGATAGACATGCGGATTGAGGAAGGTGAAGGCGAGGCATGTGGCGACCGCCGCCTTCAATCCCAGCGCCTGCGGCGCCCCGGCCTGCATGGCGCCTGGATGCAGCGCGCGGCGAAAGGCCATGAAGGCATAGGAGCCGAGGAAGACGGCGCCGCCGAGCGTCACCACCGAGATCAGCACCGGCGACTGCGATACCAGCGTGCCGAGACCGCCCACACCGGCGGCGATCAGCAGCGCATCCGACAGCGCGCAGATCAGGCAGAGAATGAAGACATGCGAGCGCAGCAGGCCCTGGCGGAGAATGAAGGCATTCTGAGCGCCGATGGCGATAATCAGGGATGCACCAAGGAAGAAGCCCGAGAGGGCAGCCGAAATCGAGATCATGAAGATGGTCCGGGAATGAGAAGACTGGAAATCAGAAGAAGCTGAGCTGCCCGTCGCCGGGCTTCTTGGCAGGTGCCTTCGGGGGCTTTTCGAGAACGACGGGCGTCTGCAGATCGGCGCCCATATTCGCCACCTTGTTGACCTTGTCGGAAACAGGGATGGCTTCGAAGAAATCTTCCTCGACCGGCTTCATCAGGTCGGCAACCTCACGCGGCTCCTGCGTCTTGCAGTCGAGCCAGCGGGTATAGTCCTCGGGCTTGATGACGACGGGCATCCGGTCGTGGATCGGGGCGATCGCAGCATTGGCCGCCGTCGTCAGGATCGCGCCGGTATCGACCTCCGAGCCATCGGCCGACGACCATGTCTCCATCAGCCCGGCAAAGGCAACGATGCCGCCATGCTTCGGCTTGATCCAGTAGGCCTGTGATTTCTCGCCGCTTTCCTTCGACGGGCGGTGCCATTCGTAGAAGCCGCTTGCCGGGATCAGGACGCGGCGGTGGCGCATGGCGGCGCGGAAGGACGCCTTGCCGATCGCCGTTTCGGCCCGCGCATTGATCAGCAGCGGAAATTCCTTGGGATCCTTGACCCAGGAAGGCGTGAAGCCCCAGCGCACCAGGACGGCGCGGCGATCCGGAAGGTTGCTGCCCTTCTCCGGCGTTTCTCCGGAGACGACGACGAGGATCGGCTGCGTCGGCGCAATATTGTAGCGCGCGGGAAAGTCCTCGAGCTCAAAAAGCCCGAGCAGGTCCTGCAGCTCTTCCGGAGATATCGTCAGGGCGTAGCGTCCGCACATACCCTTGTCTTTGCACCCTGCCGGGCAACGGTCAAGGGTGGGCTCAGCTGCGTGGCGCAAAGAGGATGATTGCTGTTCCGGCAAGGCAGATCGCGGCGCCGCCGATGTCCCAGCGGTCGGGAATGCGGTTTTCGACGAGCCACAGCCAGAGGAGCGAGGCGACGATATAGATGCCGCCGTAAGCGGCGAATGTGCGCCCCGCAGCCTCGCTCGGCACGAAGGTCAGCAGCCAGGCGAAGAGCGCCAGCGACACCATGCCCGGCGCCAGCCACCAGACGGACTTGCCCATCCTGAGCCAGGCCCAGAAGGCGAAGCAGCCGGCGATCTCGAAGAGCGCGGCAGAGGCATAGATCAGATAGGTCAGCGGGCTTCTCTTCGAATCGATGCTGCGTTAGTCAGGTTCATCGATACGCTCGGCGATCGCCCTGCAATTCGCAACCGGCAGAGCCACGGAAACGGCAGAAATGACTTCGACGGCCAAGGCAGCATCCTCCGCCATCCTCGAACGCGACGGCAAATATCTGCTGGTGCTGCGCCGCAATCCGCCATCCGCCGACATGTATGCCTTTCCGGGCGGCCGCGCCGAAGAGGGCGAGACGCCCGATGAGACGGCGCTGCGGGAATTCCGGGAAGAGACCGGCATTACGGCGCGCAACCCTAAGCTCTTTTCGGTCTACGATCTGAAGACCCATGCGCCCGACGGTAGCGTCACCAGCCATTTCTTCCTGTCGGTCTTCACCGTCGAGGCCGACGCCGACGCTGTTGCGGAAGCCGCCGATGACGCCGCCGATCTAGGCTGGTACAGCCTGGACGAGATCCGCCGGATGCCGGTGCCGCAATCCGTTCTCGAATGCGCCGAGCGGCTGGCGCTTCGACAATAACGGCGTGGAAACTCCGCCACGCGCCTTGTTCCCGACACGGCTTGCGTATCAACTGTTCACATGATTCCCGTACGACGCGTTGTTTTGTCCCTGTTCTTGTGCGCCGGTGCAGCGATGAGCGCGCCCGTCTGGGCACAGGGCAAGAATGCGGCAGCGCCTGCGGCACCCGAGGCACCCCCACCTCCAGCGGCGGCCGTACCCTACGACGACAAGCTTTTGCGGTTTGCGGAAGTGATCGGTTCGGTGCATTACCTGCGCACGCTCTGCAAGGCGCCAGGCGGCGACGAGTGGCGCAACAGCATGCAGCAACTGCTTGATTCCGAAGCGAAAGACGAGCCTCAGCGCAAAGAGAAGCTGACCGCTGCTTTCAACCGTGGATACCGTGCCTTCGCATCCGTCTATACCGATTGCACCGCATCGGCGATCGTGGCAGAAGAGCGCTACCGTAACGAAGGTGCAACACTTGCCACAGAAATTACTTCGCGGTTTGGAAATTGACGTTTAATTAACCTGTTTTCACTCCCGCGCGTGTCGTTTTGGGAAAAGGCTGATAGAGTTGTTAACCAGGCAGTAAGGCATGCAGTTCGAGGAAAAGAAAATGGAACCGAGCCTCAACGACATCGACGACATGATCGTCCATGAAAAGATGCAGGCGGCTTTGGAGTACCACAACGAAGCTTGGGCTGACGGCATGGCCGACGGCATCGAGCCTGAGATCATCGCCGACACCGCCATCATTCACGCCCTTCGCGAAACGATCCGCCTGCATGGCGAAAACAGCGCGGAAGCCCTGCTCGATTCGCTGCGTGAACGTATGCTTGCTGGCGAGTTTTCTCCGAACCGCAGACTGCAGTAAAAATTAGAGAGTCGGATGCACACCGGTAAGGACAAGGCCCCGCGGCGGCTGATCGCGCCGCTTCTCGTTGCTCTATGCGCTGGCGCCGGCATTTTCGCGGCACCCGCAGCCTTTGCGCTTTCTGAGCTGCACAAGGCACCCGGACAGCCTGATCCGCAGGCGACCGACCAGAAAAATACCCAGCAGACGCAGACACCGCCGGCCGCGACGCCCGGCGTGCCGATGCCCGATCCGCTGGTGAACAAGGATCATGCGGCGCAGAGCACCGACAAGACGCCCGGCGCATCCGACAGCGGCAAGCCCGTAGACGTGATCTACGACATCACCAAGGTTCCCGAACCCGTGCGCAAGATGCGCGAACAGATCGTCGAAGCAGCGGCTTCCGGCGATCTCGAGCGTCTTCGTCCGCTGATGGGCACCGGAGCGCAGCAGACGCAGGTCAGCGTCGGCCAGCCGACCGACGATCCGATCGGCACGCTGAAGGACCTTTCCGGCGATCCTGACGGCGACGAGATCCTGGCGATCATCCTCGACGTCATCTCGACCGGTTTCGTGCATGTCGGCGCCGGGACTGCCGATGAGGCCTATGTCTGGCCCTATTTCGCCGAGAAGGACCTGAAAGCGCTGACGCCGCCGGAGCGCGTCGAGCTGCTGCGCATCGTCACCGCAGGCGATCTTTCCGACATGCAGGAATTCGGCGGCTACAATTTCTATCGCCTTGGCATTGCGCCCGACGGCAAGTGGAAGTTCTTCACCGCCGGCGATTGATCGCCCCTGCCCGCCGCTTGCAGCGGCGGCGCGGAAGACTTAACTCTGAGCGATCACGAACGCGACAGGTTTCGCCATGCCCTCCGTCTTTCTTCCGCACCGCGCCCTTCTCAGGATCGGTGGCGCGGACGCCGAGTCCTTCCTGCAGAACCTCATCACCACCGATATCGTCTCGATGGCGCCGGATGAGGCACGCCCCGGCGCGCTGTTGACGCCGCAGGGCAAGATTCTCTTCGATTTCATGATCTGGCGCGATGGCACGGATTTCGTCATCGAGACCGAGC
The DNA here is from genome assembly GCF_040546565.1 of Rhizobium sp. OAE497. Classification (NCBI taxonomy): domain Bacteria; kingdom Pseudomonadati; phylum Pseudomonadota; class Alphaproteobacteria; order Hyphomicrobiales; family Rhizobiaceae; genus Rhizobium; species Rhizobium sp. OAE497. The sequence continues at coordinate 1,206,490 of NZ_JBEPOA010000001.1, read as the reverse complement.
GCGAGCAGTTCGAAGCGCTGACAAAGCGGCTGACCATGTACAGGCTGCGCGCCGCCGTGACGCTGGCGCCGGTGGACGCCGAGGGTGTGACCGTTTCCTGGGACAGCGATGCAGCCGAAGGCGCTGCCGACAGCCGCTTTGCCAAGGCCGGCATCACACTTCGCCGCCAGGCCGGAAAGCACGGCACTGACGATGTGGCGCTCTATGACGGCCTGCGCGCGGCGCATGGTGTCGTCACCTCGGGCGCCGACTTCGCGCTACAGGACGCATTCCCGCATGACGTGTTGATGGATCTGAACGGCGGGCTCTCCTTCAAGAAGGGTTGCTATGTCGGCCAGGAAGTCGTCTCCCGCATGCAGCATCGCGGCACGGCGCGGCGGCGCGTGGTGACGGTTTCTGCTGGCACCGAACTGCCCGCGCCGGGCACGGAGATCACCGCCGGCGGCAAGCCGGTCGGCACGCTCGGCACGGTCAGCGGCAAGAGCGGGCTGGCGATCGTGCGCATCGACCGCGCCGGCGAAGCGATGGCTGCGGAAACGCCGCTGCTTGCCGGTGACGTGCCTGTCACGCTCGCCCTGCCCGGCTGGAGCGGCCTTGCCTTCCCGTCCACATCCGACGAGGCCAGCGCGTGACGAAGCCGCCCCGCGCCTGGCAGCGCATGCTCTCCGGCAGGCGGCTCGATCTTCTCGATCCCTCGCCGCTTGATGTCGAGCTCAGCGATATCGCCCACGGTCTTGCCCGCGTGGCGCGCTGGAACGGCCAGACCTCGGGAAATCACGCCTTCTCGGTTGCGCAGCACAGCCTCGTCGTCGAGGACATCTTCCGCCGCCTCAACGAGGCGAGCGCCAGCGACTGCCTGATGGCGCTGCTGCATGACGCCCCGGAATATGTGATCGGCGACATGATCTCGCCGTTCAAATCCGTCGTCGGCGGCGGCTACAAGACCGTCGAGAAGCGGCTGGAGGCGGCGGTGCATCTCCGCTTCGGTCTGCCGCCGCATGCCTCGCGCGAGCTCAAGGACAAGATCAAGAAGGCCGACACCATTGCCGCCTATTTCGAGGCAACCTGCCTTGCCGGCTTTACCTCCGTCGAGGCGCAGAAGTTCTTCGGCCAGCCGCGCGGCATCACCAAGGAAATGCTGCTGATCGAGCCGCTGCCGGCCACCGAGGCGCAGCAGCTGTTCTGTGATCGCTTTGCCGCGATCGAGGCATTGAGGAGCGCCAAGCCGTGACGCGGATCGTCGTCTCGCCGCTTGCCCGCATCGCCGAGATGGCCGTGCGTCACGGCGCCCGCGAGATGGTGAGCCTGATGGCCAAGGAACAGGCGTTCCACCGCCCGGGCGTGATTTCCGCCAGCCGCCATCTGCTGCTGCATATGAACGACATCGCCTTCAAGGGTACCGGCAATCTGGTAGCGCCCGGCGAAACGCATGTGCGCGAGATCATCGGCTTTGCCGCCGCCTGGGACCAGAGCGCGCCGCTGCTCGTTCATTGCTGGATGGGCGTGTCTCGATCACCGGCGGCTGCCCTTGTCGCAGCCCTTTCGCTGGTGCCCGATCAGGATGAGAAGGCGCTTGCGGAGCGGCTGCGCTCCGCCTCCCCCTATGCCACGCCGAACACCCGGATCATCGAGATCGGCGATGCGCTGCTCGATCGCAAGGGCAGGCTTGTCGATGCCGTGCGCGCCATCGGGCGAGGCGCCGAAGCCGACGGCAATGCGCCTTTCATGTTTACGATCGCGCCCGAAAAAGCCGGTTGACGCTCCCCCCACCCTGCCCCATCTAGCCAAGTGCAATGGAAATTCGAGGTTTGGCAGCAGGCATGGAACAGGCAACAGACGTCATCGTAGCAACCCGGACAGCACTCAGCCAGGCAAGCGCGCTTGCCGTCCAGTATTCCTTCTCGATCCTTGGCGCGATCATTCTCCTCATCGTCGGATGGGCGATGGCGAGCTTCGTCAGCCGCTGGGCCTATGAGGGGATTTCGCGGGTGCGGGGCATCGACGAAACGCTGGCGCGCTTCTTCACCAATGTCCTGCGCTACGCTCTCCTCATCCTGGTCTTCATCACCGTGCTCGGCCAGTTCGGAGTGCAGACGGCCTCGATCATCGCCGCTCTCGGCGCTGCCGGCCTGGCGATCGGCCTGGCGTTGCAGGGGACGCTGCAGAACATCGCGGCCGGTATCATGCTGTTGATCCTGCGGCCTTTCCGGGTCGGCGAATATATCGAGACCAGCAGTATTTCGGGCACTGTGCGCGAGATCGGCCTCTTCGCCACCGAGTTCAAGACCGGCGACGGTCTATACCGGCTGGCGCCGAACTCGATCCTCTGGAACACACCGATCACCAATTACAGCCGCGAACCGACCCGGCAGAACGAGCTGAAGGTGACGGTCGCCTATGCCGACGACATCGACGCGGCGATGGACCGGCTGCTGTCGATCGCCAGGCAGGATTCGCGCGTGCTGAAATCGCCGGCGCCGGCGGTGTTCATCGATACGCTCGGCGGCGCGACGCTCGGGCTGACGCTGCGTTACTGGGCCAAGACCGGTGACTGGTGGGCGCTGAGCCGCGACATGGTCAAACGCGTCAAGCTGAGCTTCGACGAAGGCGGCCACCTGATCCCGGTCTCCGCCGCTAATGGCAATGCGGTTCCGGAACCCGAGCCGGAGGAAGCGCAGAAACCGGCCCGCCGCCGCGCCTCCTCCAAGGATCAGACGACGCGTCAGTGACGCAGGGCGGAACGTTTTGACTCCCTGCCGGTTAATCTCTCAAGGAGATTGACCATGCCGCTGCCGAACTACCGGGACACATTCCTCCAATGCCTGACGACGCTGAAAGGGCTCACGGCGCAATCGGAGGAGTATGTCCGGTTTCGCTGGCAGGCGATCTATCTCACCCGCGGCCGGTTCTCCTATTTCTTCCGCGGCGCGCTGGACGGCGCCAGCATTGGCTTCTCCGGCCAGCAGATCGACCTGACGAATGGCGAGGTCAGCATCATCCCCGCCCGCTCCGTCGGCCTCTATGGCGCGACCTTCGGGCTGAACGAAGCGATTACCGCCTATAGCGGCCCGCAGAAATCGGTGATCGAGGTGGCCCATGCCTTCAACGAGGAAAGCGAGATGGATTACCATCCCGAGTTCTTCTACGTGCGCATGAACCTGCTGCACACCGCAAGCGACAGCAAGATGGGCTTCACCCGCGATCCCCGGCTTCGGGAAAACACCAATCTGATCTTCGTCGGACTGGAAGACCAGATGACCGCCGACCTGCTCGAGGAAAGCGACATCGCGCGCTGGGTCGCGCAGGAAAAGCCGATGGCATCCACGGAATGGTATGCAGAGCGGTATTATTACAGCTGAGCTTTAGGCCGAGCCCTCACACAACACCGCACCCGGCGCCCCCTCGTGGTAACGTCCCTTCTCCCCCGCGGGGAGAAGGTGCCCGAAGGGCGGATGAGGGGGCCGCGCGCGAGGGCGCACACCCTACTCGATCACCCCACAAGCCAGTCTCTCACCGGCATCGCCCGCCGGCTGGCTGCGGTAATCGTCGGAATTGGCATGGATCATCAGCGCCCGGCCGCGGATGCCGTCTTCCTTGCCGTCAAGCGTCACCATACTATCGAAGACCTGGGCACGGAGAATGCCGTCCTGACCGACATACTGGTTCGGCAGGTCGCCGGCATGCGGGCCTTTGGCCGCCAGGAAGCCGTGCTCGGCCTTGGTCGGGTTGAAGTGCTTGCCGGCCGATTCGTGATGCGTTGCCGGATCGCATTTGCCGGTTTCATGAACGTGGAAGGCGACCCATTTGTTGGCCGGGAGGCCTGCAATCTCGGCCTCGATGAAGACGCCGCCATTGGCGGCTGCCGTCAGCGTCGCGCGGCCGGTTTCCTTGCCCTTGGCATCGACGAAATTGGCGGTCGCCGTCTGCTTGTCCTGGGCATTGACGGCAAAGGCCGCTGCAGTGAAGGCGAAGGCCGCGAGCGCGATTGTCTTTTTCATGAGGGTTTCCTTCCGCTTGGCTGTTCGTTGTCCAACGTCTCAAGCCGGAAGGGGTTCCTGCAAAACAAAAGCCGGCCACGAGGACCGGCTTCGTATAGTTGCCATTCCCGGCACCTTAAGAGGCGATATCGAGATCGTACTGGCCGTAGGTGTTGCGGTAAACATCCGGAAGGCCGTCGTCGTTGGATGCGCTCATCGCCATGTCGCTTACGCCACCGCGAAGGCCCATCATCAGGGCGAGAACATTGTCGGTCGCCGTCGAGCGCGGCTCGGACTGCGGTTCGTCTTCGCTCAGCTGAGCGAGAATTCCAGGCTTTTCATCGGCAGCACGCTCGCCACGGCTCAATACGCCGTCGCCATTGGTGTCGAGCCGCGAAAGCGTTGCCAAATAGGCATAGGCCGTGTCTGAAACTGATGAAACATTGCTCATGCAAACCTCCGTTCACCGTCTCTGTCCGGTGATGGCTGTACGCAATACAAAATGTTGGACGATCAAAACTGACTCGGTGAATACCGTGCTTAGTGAGTCGGGTCAATAAGCTGTTAACTTCGCATTAAGGAAGGTTGACAAAGAGTTTTCACCTGTGGCCCGGGCGCCGTTTTCCACGGCTTCCCGCCTTCGCCAAAAGCCTCATTGCAACTGGCGGCGCGAGGCCTTATCTCGGGCGTCCATACCAACAATTGCGGTGACGAGAATGCATCAGGCCGAAGCCTTTGCCCCCTTCGAAAGCCTTGCGGCAGAGCTTATTCCATTCGCCACGGAAGGCGACGACGGTTCGCACGATCTGGCGCATGTGCTGCGCGTCTTCAAGAACGCCATGCGTATCCAGAAGAACGAAGGCGGTGACGCCCGGATCCTGGCAGCCGCCGTGCTGCTGCACGATTGCGTCGCCGTCGAGAAGAGCTCGCCGCTGCGTTCCAAGGCATCGGCGCTCGCCGCCCAGAAGGCATCGGGGATCCTGCAGAAGATGGGCTGGACGGCAGAGGATATCGCCGCCGTCGCCCATGCGATCACCGCGCACAGCTTCTCCGCCAATGTGACGCCCGAGACGCTCGAGGCGAAGATGCTGCAGGATGCCGACCGGCTGGACGCGATCGGCGCTGTCGGCGCGGCGCGCTGTTTCTACATTGCCGGACGCATGGTCTCGGGGCTTTACGATCCCTTCGATCCCGATGCCAGGGAGCGCCCGCTCGACGACAAGCGCTATGCCATTGACCACTTCCAGACAAAGCTGTTCAAACTGGCTGACGGCTTCCAGACGGAAGCAGGCCGTGCGCTTGCAGCCGAGCGCGACAAGCGGCTTCGCGATTTCCTCGCGGATTTCATGGACGAGATTTAGGAGACGGGCATGCGCATCAGCGATCTTTTCATCTATCCGCTCAAGAGCGCACGCGGCATCGCCATCCCCTTCTCCGATATCGACGCTTTCGGCCTGCCGGGCGACCGCCGGGCGATGATCACCGATGCTCAGGGGCATTTCATCACCCAGCGCGAATTGCAGGATCTGGCCCGCATCGAGGTGCGCCCCGAAGCGTCCGCCTTCCGCCTGTTGATGGATGGCAAGGGCGAGATCGCCGTGCCGCCGCTACAGCCTGGCCGGCGCATGGATGTGTCGGTCTGGAAAGAGCCGGTGAACGCCGCCGTTGCCGACGACGACAGCAACCGCCGTCTCTCGGAATGGCTGGGGCGCGAAGTAAAGCTGGTGTTCTTCGACGGCGAGGCAAAGCGCATCGCCAGCACCGAATGGGCGGGCGGTGAGACGCCTGTTACCTTTGCCGACGGCTATCAGATCCTGGTGACGACAACCGGTTCGCTGAAGGCGCTGAATGCCGATCTTGCGGCCCACGGCGAAGGCGCCGTCGGCATGGAGCGGTTCCGCCCGAATATCGTCGTCGACATCGACGAGCCCTGGCCGGAGGATCGCTGGGCGGCGATCGAGATCAACGGCATCCGCTTCGATCTCGTCAAACCCTGCGCCCGCTGCATCATGACCACGCAGGACCAGCAGACGGGCTCGCGCGACGTGCCGAACCCGATGCCCGCCATGGGGCGCCTGCGCATGTCGGCGGACCGGCGCGTGCCCGGCCCGCTCTTCGGCTGGAACGTGACGCCGCGCGGCAGCGGCAAGATCGCCGTCGGCGACACCGTCACCGTGCTCGAGCAACGCGCCGACGGCTGGCCGCTGAAGGTGCGCAACCGCGCCTAAAGGCCAGCAAGCGCCCGGTCGATCTCGTTCATCACATCTACGGGCAGCGGCCCTTTCGCCAGCGCACCGGCATTTTCCTCTACCTGTGCCACCGTGCGGAAGCCGGGGATCGGCAGCGTGCGCGGCGAGCGTGCCCAGAGCCAGGCGAGCGCGCCCTGCGTCAGCGTGCGTCCGCCATCGGTCAGCAGGTTACGGACGGCCTCCAGGCGGGCCGCGAACTCCGGCGCGATCTTGCCATCCTTGAAATAGACCATCCAGTCGAGGCTGGCACCGCGGACGTCCTTTTCACCGACCGTCTTGCCCGGCGTGAACTTGCCGCTGAGCAGACCCATGGCGAGCGGGCCGCGATTGATCGAGATCAGGCCGTTCTTCTCGATGACATCGATCATATCGGGCACCGGCTCGAAGACGTTCATCGTATGCTGGATCGAGACGAAGCCGCTGCGATGGACATGGCGGGCGGCGCGGTCCGTGTAGTCGGTGCTCCAGCCGAAAGCGTCGATCTTGCCCTCGGCCTTCAATATCTCCAGCGTCTCGAAGACCTCATCGGATGCTTCCAGCGGGAAATCGTTGAGATGGAACTGCAGGAGGTCCAGCCGCTCGCGGCGCAGGCGGCGGAGCGATGTCTCGGCAGAAGCACGGATGAAGGCCGGATCGGCAAAGGCGCCGGTCGCCTGCCTGGTCTTCTCGTCGGTCGCGTGGCCGAACTTGGTGGCGATGACAATGTCGTCGCGATTGCCGATGGCACGGCCGACGATCTCCTCGGAATGCCCTGCCCCGTAATTCGATGCGGTATCGAAAAAGCGGATGCCGAGATCGACGGCGCGCGCGATGGCACGGAGCGATTCGGCGTCATCGACCTCGCCCCAGCCGAGCGGCACATCGCCGGCATGGAAGGGACCGCCGATCGCCCAGCACCCCATGCCGAGGCGCGGGATCTCGCGGCCGTTCCATAGCGTGATCGTCGTCGCGTTATCGGGTTTCGTCAGCATGTCATCCTCCTCGATCATCTGCCGTTGCAGGCAGAGATAGGCAGCGCCGAGCGCGGGGTAAACCGCCAGGGCTGCAGGATATCTTTCACGGGTGAAAAACCGCTATTCAGGCCGGCAGCTTGCCGCCTGCCGCGAGCGGATGCGCCGCGCCGGGTGGCAGCGCCCTGAGGGAAGGGTCGAGCGCCTTCAGGGCCGCCTGGATAAAGCCATCGCGGGCCGAGACGGCATCGATGCCGCGCGGCTCGTAGACATGGCGGTGCAGGAAGAAGCTGGTGAGCCGGAAACCGGCGAGCAGGCTGTCGTAATCGGCGGCGTGATTGCCCTCCTCCGACAGGAAGGTGGGCAGGACCAGCATCTTGTCGGCATAGGGCTTGCCCGCCGCGCGGCAGACGGCGCGGCCGGATTTCGGCGAGACATAGGCGAGATCGTTACGCACCCCCGTGGCGGCGCATTCGGTCAGATCGATGCCGTAGCCGAGGTCGTTCAGCACCGCGAGCTCGAAGCGGACGAAGAGCTCGCCGGCATCGGTCGGATTGTGGAGATTGTCGAGGATGACTTCGAGCGCGTCGTAGAGATGCGGATGCGGATCACGCTCGGGCAGCAGCCGCAGCAGCGCGCCCATCGCCTGCACGCCGTAGACGGCGGTGGCGCTCTCCATCAATCTCGCCGCGCGCAGTTGCAGCGGCTCGATGCGGAATTCGCCGAGATGCTCGTCGAGGCGGGCGCGCCAGATGACGTCGACCTCGTTGCCGGGCTGCAGCACCGGCTGCATGCTGCGCGAACGGCCGGAGCGCACGAGGCCGAGATGGCGGCCGCGGTCGCGCGTCATCACTTCGGCGATGACGCTTGTCTCACCGTGACGTTTCACACCCAGAACGATTGCATTGCCTTGCCACTGCATCGGCAAAATCCCAAAAACTTCAGGAATCGATCCTAGAGCAACCGCCCGCAAAAGTCATTGAAAGGCGTTATTCGCCCGGGAAGAGCTTGGCGAGGAAATCGCGCATGGCGCCTTCGTCGAAAGGCTTCACGAGAAGCGGCACCTGCTGCAGGTCGGCGGGAAAATCCGTGGTGTCGGAATAGCCGCTGACGAAGCCGAAGGGGATCGAGCGCTCCTTGAGATGACGGGCAAAGCCGAAGCTCATCGACTCGCCGAGATTGACGTCGAGCAGCGCGAAATCATAGGTCTCGGCGCTGACGGCCTCCATCGCCTGATCCAGGCTGTTGGCAATGTCGATCGTCTCAAGGCCGACGGCGCGCAGGATATCTTCCGCTTCCATCGCAATGATGAGACTGTCTTCCAGAACCAGAACACGGGTTGCGTTCATGATTTATGCCCCTCGCTGTGCGCCGCTGACGGCGCGCACCGTCTTCTCAAACCGCATTTCTACCTCTGATGCCCCTCTTGGCCGCCGCGATTGCAAAATCTCGCGGTCCACACCCTAACTTCCCCACTTGCTCGATAGAAAGCAAACCGGGAGGAAAAGTGGCATGTCCGCACCTTATTTTCCATAGCACCGATTTGCATTTAAAAAAGACATAGTTGTTGAAACGCTCATATAAAAGGGCGCCGCCCCTCCGCAAGCCCTTCCCAGCCGGCGATCTCCAGGAGCCCCTCGCCGTTCAGCACTTCGCAGCCGCGCTCCTGCCAGCGGATCAGCCCGCGCTCGGCCAGTTTCTTCAGCGTCTTGTTGGTGTGGACGATCGACAGGCCGAGCGTATCGGCAATGTGCTGCTGGGTGATCGGGATGAATTTTCTGCCGTTGAACAGGTTGAGCCGCTTGCCGCGTTCATAGAGGAAGGCGACGAGATAGGCGGCGCGCTCAAGCGCGGTACGGCGGCCGATGCTCAGCAGATGCTCGTCGAGGATCCGCTCCTCCTGGGCGGCAATCCAGGTGATGTCGAAGGCGAGCGACGCATGCTTGTTATAAAGCGTCATCAGCTTGTCGCGCTCGAAGACGCAGAGCGAGACGGGTGACAGCGCCTCGACCGAATGCTGCATCTCGTCCATGATCGTGCCCTGCAGGCCGATCAGGTCTCCGGGCATCACATAGTTCAGGATCTGGCGGCGGCCGTCTTCCAGTGTCTTGTAGCGAAAGCCCCAGCCGGAGAGCACGGTGAAGAGATGGGCGCTGTTGGCGCCTTCGACGAGGATCGTCGCCCCCGCATCGGCGGCAAGCTCGCCCTTCTTGAAGCGACTGACGAAATCCAGTTCGTCACCGCTGAATTCCCTGAAATGCGGCAATGGCCGCAAGGGACATTGCTCGCATGGTGTCTTGAACGAATGCGCTGGTTTTGCCGTTGCCATCCCTGCCCGAGCCCGCAAAAATCGGCGCCGCCGGTCCGCAGCGCCGTTCGATGCTGGAAATGCGACCGCGGGGATTTTGTTCCGCGAACGGCCGGGATTTTTTATTGAAAAACAACGGCGTGAGGGGTGGGTGAGAGAATTTTTGCCACCGAGGCGCCCGGAGCCCCCTCATCCCCGGCGCAACAGGTTGCGCCTGAAACCTATCGGGCCACCTTCTCCCCGCTGGGGAGAAGGGATAGGAGACGTTGCGGCCACTCCCCTTCTCCCCTCGGGGAGAAGGTGCCCGAAGGGCGAATGAGGGGGCCGCCAGCGCCCCGACTAAATGTCCTGCACGCCCAGTCCCCGTCAGTGCGGGAAATCCAGGCCCATTTCGCGGAAGCGCTCGGGGTCGTCGCCCCAGTTTTCGCGTACCTTCACGAACAGGAAGAGGTGGACGTTCTGCTCAAGGATTTCGGAGAGCTCGCGGCGCGATGCCGACGAGATCGCCTTGATGGTTTCGCCGCCCTTGCCAAGCGCGATCTTCTTCTGACTGTCGCGCTCAACATAGATGACCTGCTCGATGCGTACCGAGCCATCCTTGCGCTCTTCCCACTTCTCGGTCTCGACGTGAGATGAATAGGGAAGTTCCTGGTGCAGGCGCAGGAAGAGCTTTTCGCGGGTAATTTCGGCGGCGAGCTGGCGCATCGGCAGATCGGAGATCTGGTCTTCCGGATAGTACCAGGGGCCTTCAGGAAGCGTCTTGGCGAGATAGTCCATGACATCGTCGCAGCCCGAGCCGTTTTCGGCCGAGATCATGAAGGTCTGGTCGAACTGGACGGTCTGGTTGGCGGTCGCGGCGAGCGCCAGCAGCAGTTCGCGGTTAACGCGGTCGATCTTGTTCAGAACCAGGATCTTGCGCTGCGGCACATCCTTCAGGCCTTCGAGAATGGCTTCGGCATCGCCACGCAGACCGCGCTCGCTGTCGATCAGCAGCATGATGACATCGGCATCCTTGGCGCCGCCCCAGGCTGACGTCACCATGGCGCGGTCGAGCCGGCGGCGCGGCTTGAAGATGCCTGGCGTGTCCATGAAGACGATCTGGGCGTTGTTGTGGATGGCGATGCCGCGCACGATGGCGCGCGTCGTCTGAACCTTGTGGCTGACGATCGACACCTTGGCGCCGACCAGCCGGTTGACCAGCGTCGACTTGCCGGCATTGGTCGGCCCGATCAGGGCGACGAAGCCGGAATGCGTTGGGCCATGCGTTTCTTGGGCGCCATCATGCGCCATGTCGTTTTCTTCGGTCATCGTTCCGTCAATTCCCGGCAGAGGACTTCTGCCAAATAGCTTCGCGTTCGAGCATTCTTGTCGCTGCGGCCTGTTCGGCTGCGCGCTTGGAGCGGTCGATACCCGTTTCCGGGGAGACACCGGCCACTTCCACCGTCACCGTGAAGCGTGGATCATGATCCGGCCCGGTGCGTTCTTCAACACGATATAGGGGCGTCACGCCAAATTTCGCGTGGGCCCATTCCTGCAATTCGGTCTTCGCGTCACGGCGGGCGCCATCGGCACGCACCGCCCGCTTCTCCCAGAACTTCAGGATGAAGCGGCGGGCGGTCTCCAGACCACCGTCGAGATAGAGCGCGGCGATCAGGCTTTCGACCACATCGGCGCGCACGTTCATCATCCGCTTGCCGGTGAGTTTCTTCACGTCGGCGCCAGTGCGGATGAAAAGATGCAGGTCGAGCTCGTCTGCGACAGCCGCGCAAGTGTCGGCGCTGACCAGCTGGTTCAGCCGGACAGAGAGCTCACCTTCCGCGGCAGTGCCGAAGGTCTTGAAAAGCAGCTCGGCGATGCAGAGGCCGAGCACTCTGTCGCCGAGGAATTCGAGACGTTCGTAATTGCCGCCCTTCTGCGTTCGGGCGCTGGCATGCGTCAAGGCGCGGTCCAGGCGCTCCTTCTCGGCGAACTCGTGACCGATCAAAGCTTCAAGCTTGGTCCGGTCTGCCGCCGAGAGCGTCTGAGCCTTCGTCATTCAACAACCTTGAAGAGACGGTCCCAACGCATGTTGGACGGCCATTTCCAGATTTCGCGGAACGAGGTGTCATTGCCGAGCGAGAAGAAGATGACGCTGGCGCGGCCAACGAGGTTTTCGGCGGGCACGAAGCCGACGTCGAAGCGGCTGTCCAGCGAGTTGTCGCGGTTGTCGCCCATCATGAAGTAGTGACCTTCGGGAACGACGAACTCCTGGGTGTTGTCACCACGGGACACCGGCGACTGGTCGAGCGTGTCGTAGGTCTTGCCGTCATCCAGCGTTTCGCGGAAAACCGGAACGTCCTGGCCCGGATCCTGCGCATAGTCGGAATTGAAGGTGCCGTCGGCGACCTTCGGAACCGGCTTGCCGTTGATCAGCAGAACGCCGTTCGTCACCTGGATCTTGTCGCCCGGGAGACCGACGACGCGCTTGATGTAATCGATCTCGGGGTTCGGCGGGAAGCGGAAGACGACGATATCGCCGCGCGCCGGTTCGCTGCCGAAGATACGGCCGCTGAACAGGTTCGGCGAGAAGGGCAGCGAGTATTTCGAATAGCCGTAAGCGAACTTGTTGACGAAGATGTAGTCACCAACCAGGAGCGTCGGCATCATCGAGCCGGACGGGATGGTGAAAGGCTGGAAGAAGACCGTGCGGATCACCATCGCCAGCAGCAATGCCTGGATGATGACCTTGATGTTTTCCCACAGAGCGTTCGGCTTGGTATCGGCTTTTTCGGACACGCAGTCTTATTCCTTAAAGGCGCCGAAGCGGCGCAATTCTATAGTTGCTTCTCTCTAGCGGCTTCGGCCGGTGGCGGCAATGGCGCGAACATTAAAAGCGACGACAGGCCGCGGCTCAGCCTGCTTCCGGCAGCGCCTCGATGATCACGAATGCCTGAGCAAGCGGATAATCATCGGTTATTGTCAAATGAATGACCGGACGGTGCCCGGCCGGCATCATCGCTTCCAGGATGACGGCAGCCCCACCCGTCAGCTTCATCGTCGGCTTACCGCTCGGCAGGTTGACGACGCCCATGTCCTTCCAGAAGACGCCCTGAGCGATGCCGGTGCCGAGCGCCTTGGAGCAGGCTTCCTTGGCGGCAAAGCGCTTGGCGTAGGATTCGGCGCGGTTCGCGCGGCGGTCGGAGCGGGCGCGCTCGACATCGGTGAAGCAGCGGTTGGTGAAACGCTCGCCGAAACGCTCGATCGACTTTTCGACGCGGCGGATGTCGATGAGGTCGCTGCCAATACCGATGATCATGAGAGGTCCTTCTGCGGGCGGAACGTCAGACGGTGGGCACGTCGTGCACCTGATGGCTGAGACGCAGCTTGGCGCGCTCCATCAGGCGGGCGCGGCGGCGGGACTGAAAGCCCCTGACGGTGTAGAACGTCAGCGCGTAAAGCACAACCGAGGTGACGGCACCGGGCGGGATGGCGCCGATCAGCATCGGCTCCAGCACGGGGCGCCAGAGCTCGGTGAAATTCAGCTGGTGGAACATCTCGTGGAGATCGATCGACTGGCCGCCCAGCGTATCCTTGCGGGCGAGCACGAGATGGCCGATTTCCCAGGTGATGCCCCAGATGAAGGGATAGGTCAGCGGATTGCCGAAGGCGGCGCATCCGAGTGCCGCGGCCACCATGTTTCCCGAGAGGAAATAGGTGATCACGAAGGCCATGATGAAATGCACGCCGATGAACGGCGTCCAGGACACGAACACACCAGCGGCCACGCCCGCCGCAACAGCATGCGGCGAGGCCGTCAATCTCATGACGCGCATTCTCAGATAGCGCGCGGGACGCAGAAAGCCTTTGCGGGGCCATAAGGCCTCCCGCATTCTCTCGCGAAATCCTGCAGGTTTTCTACGGCGGAACAACATGGCGGCTATTTAGTGCAGCGCACCTCACCATGACAAGAGCGGCGAAAAATCACGGGGTCCGCCTGCCGCTCTTTGCTGTCGTCACACTTTTCAGTGTCTACTCACAGGGCGCACATAATGCATGGCGCCCCATCACATCTTCGCAAGTATTAACGCGGTATTAACGGGTACGGAACAGACCGCGATCAACCTGACGCTGACGATACTCAAGATCGATACGGTCGTACGAGCCGTTCAGGTAGGCCATTTCACGTTCCTGAGCATTCGGAGCGCGAAGAGCGCGGGCGATTTTCTTGATAGGACCAAACATAGCGTTGCCTCTTTCTTTCGTTCATTCTCTGATGACACGGAAGATAAGTGCTGCAGCGCACAATTACCAACGCTCTAATACAGGTGCAGCCATGCGCATTACGCATGCCTCGCCTTTTCGTCGTGCAAATTCGGTCACAAAACGATCATAAAATGTGCAGACGCCTCAGTCGTAGAGGCGCCGCACCGTCGCAATGCAGTCCAGTTCCTTGAGCTGGGCGAGCATCTGGTTCAGCTGGCGAAGGTCCCAGACCTCGATATCCAGCGTCATTTCGGTGAAATCGGCGGCAACGCGCACCGTGTTCAGGACGCGGATGTTAACGTCGAGACCGCCAACCGTCTGCGCCACTTTTGCAAGGGTGCCCGGCTCGTTCAGCGCATTCACCATGATGCGTGCCATGAAACGCGACTTGTTGGCTTCGTCGAGATCCCAGCGCACGTCGATCCAGCGATCCGGCTGATCGTCGAAATGCTGGAGCGCCGAAGACTGGATCGGGTAGATGGTGATCCCCTTCCCCTTCTCCATGATGCCGACGATGCGATCGCCGGGGACGGCGCCTGTGGGTGCGAACTGCACGGCGATGTTGCTGGAGATGCCGCGGATCGGCACGGCATCAACGCCCGCCTCGCCTGCCAGCAATCCGGCCTCGGCGCCTTCCTTGGTCTTGCCCGGCACCTTGAAGATCATGCCGGAAGCGCTGCGGACGTTGAACCAGCCTTCATCGCCGCTCGGTTTGACCGTGACGCGCTCGTCCTGGTGATCCGGATAGACAGCGCGCAGCACGTCGAGCGAGGACATCTCGCCGCGGCCGACGGCGGCGATGGCGTCCTCGACATCCTTCTGGCCGAGGCGGTGAAGCGCGGGCTTCATGGCATCGCGCGAGAAGATCTTGCCGGCGCGGTCGAAGGTGCGCTCGAGGATGCGGTGGCCGAGGCCGGCATATTGCTTGCGGATCGCCATGCGGGTGGCGCGGCGGATTGCGGCGCGCGCCTTGCCGGTGACGACGATCTCTTCCCAGGCGGCCGGCGGCACCTGCACGCCGGAGCGGATGATCTCGACTTCATCGCCATTCGCCAGACGCGTGACCAGCGGCATGATGCGGCCGTTGATCTTGGCGCCGACCGTGGTGTCGCCGATATTGGTGTGGACGGCATAGGCGAAGTCGATCGGTGTCGCCCCACGCGGCAGCGCGATCAGCTTGCCCTTCGGAGTGAAGCAGAAGACCTGATCCTGGAAGAGCTCGAGCTTGGTATGTTCGAGGAATTCTTCCGGGCTGTCGCCCTCGGCCAGCGCCTCGATCGTATGGCGCAGCCAGGAATAGGCATTGGATTCGCGCGAGAGGATGTCGCCCTCGGGGCTGGTCGCACCGTCCTTGTAGAGCGTGTGCGCGGCGATACCGTATTCGGCGATCTCATGCATGCGCTTGGTGCGGATCTGCAGCTCGATGCGCTGCGAGGACGGACCGACGATCGTGGTGTGCAGCGAGCGGTAGTCGTTCTGCTTCGGCGTCGAGATATAGTCCTTGAAGCGGCCGGGCACGACGCGCCAGCGGGTGTGGACGATACCGAGCGCCCGGTAACAGGCGGGGATCTCATCGACGAGGATGCGAAAGCCGTAAACGTCGGAAAGCTGCTCGAAGGAGAGCGACTTCGACTGCATCTTGCGGAAGACCGAATAGGGCTTCTTCTGGCGCCCCTTGACGTAGACGCTCTCCATGCCGTTCGCCACGAGCAGATCGCGCAGTTCGGTCTCGATCTTCTTGACGAGGCCTTCATTGCGCTGGGAGAGCTCCTCCAGGCGCTTGGTGACGGTCTCGTAGGCTTCCGGATTGATATGGCGAAAGGAGAGCTCCTCGAGCTCGTCGCGCATGTCCTGCATACCCATGCGGCCGGCGAGCGGCGCGTAGATATCCATCGTCTCTTCCGAGATACGGGCGCGCTTGTCGGCAGCCATATGGTCGAGCGTGCGCATGTTGTGCAGGCGGTCGGCGAGCTTGACGAGCAGCACCCGCACGTCGTCGGAAATGGCGAGCAACAGCTTGCGCAGGTTTTCGGCTTGCTTTGCCTTCTTGGTGACGAGGTCGAGCTTCTTGATCTTGGTGAGGCCCTCGACGAGGCGGCCGATATCTTCGCCGAACAGTTCGTCGATCTCGGCGCGGGTTGCCGTCGTGTCCTCGATCGTGTCGTGCAGCAGGGCGACTGCGATCGTCGACTCGTCGAGATGCATGTCGGTCAGAATGGCGGCGACTTCGAGAGGATGGGAGATATAGGGATCGCCGCTGGCCCGCTTCTGCTGGCCGTGCTTCTGCATGGCGTAGACATAAGCTTTGTTCAGCAGAGCTTCATTGGCATCGGGCTTGTATTTCTGCACCCGCTCCACGAGCTCATACTGACGCATCATGCCGCAACAACTCCGATAAAAACAAAAGCGCGCCAATCAACGATTGGCGCACAGATTGGCAATAATATGCCCTAGCAATAAAGGCGCAAGATTGACGATTGGTAATCGTCAATAAAGCCGCGAGACTTAGTAGTCGTCGCTCTTTTCCGGCGGCACGAGGCCTTCGATACCGGCAAGAAGTTCTTCTTCCGACATCTGGTCGAAAGTGATGGTTTCCGGCAGGTCGTCCTGCTCTTCGCCATCGGCAGCGGCAACACCGCCGGCAGCAATCAGGCTTGCCGGATCGGGCTCGGGCTCGTCGACTTCGACGTGCTTCTGCAGCGAATGGATCAGGTCTTCCTTCAGGTCGTCGGGAGACAGGGTCTCGTCGGCGATTTCGCGAAGGGCTACAACCGGGTTCTTGTCGTTGTCGCGATCGATGGTGATCGAGGCACCCTGGGAAATCAGCCGGGCGCGGTGGCTGGCAAGCAGAACCAGCTCGAAGCGGTTCTCAACTTTGTCGATGCAATCTTCTACTGTGACACGGGCCATTGCCTGTCCTTTGCGGTCGTGATCTCGGGATTGACACGCCCGATACAATTAAAACCCGGCGAATTCAAGTTTTTCGTGCGTTGACCCGTAGTTTCCGGGCTATCCTGTTAAAATCACACAGGGAATATGACATTTCCACCAATAGTTGCTTGGAATATGCCGAATCGTGCCCTAAATCTCCTGTATATGAATAATTCATAAATTACGGATTATTCCTCTCGGCAGGCAAGTCATTGTTTTTATGTGATTTTGGCGAGAGCCCATTTGGATTACTCTAATTGGATTGGCAAGCGATGTTCGACCC
The DNA here is from genome assembly GCF_040546565.1 of Rhizobium sp. OAE497. Lineage (NCBI taxonomy): Bacteria > Pseudomonadati > Pseudomonadota > Alphaproteobacteria > Hyphomicrobiales > Rhizobiaceae > Rhizobium > Rhizobium sp. OAE497. The sequence goes on along the minus strand of NZ_JBEPOA010000001.1, from coordinate 1,189,550 downwards.
ACGGGAAAAAATTGCACTCTTCATTGATGGCGCCAACCTCTATGCGGCATCCAAGAGCCTCGGCTTCGATATTGACTACCGGAAGCTGCTGAAAGCCTTCCAGAAGCGCGGCTATCTGCTGCGTGCTTACTATTATACGGCGTTGATCGAAGACCAGGAATATTCCTCGATCCGCCCGCTGATCGACTGGCTTGACTATAACGGCTACAAGGTCGTGACCAAGCCTGCGAAGGAATTCACCGATTCCATGGGCCGCCGTAAGATCAAGGGCAACATGGATATCGAACTCGCGATAGACGCGATGGAACAGTCCGAAACCGTCGATCACCTGGTCATCTTCTCCGGCGACGGCGACTTCACGACGCTGGTGGAAGCGCTGCAGCGCAGGGGCCGCAAGGTTTCGATCATCTCGACGATGGCCACACAACCGCCGATGATCGCCGACGATCTGCGCCGCCAGGCCGACCATTTCATCGACCTTCTGTCGCTCAAGGCCGAAATCGGCCGCGATCCGTCCGAACGTCCGCAGAAGCCGGTCGCCGAGACCACGGCTGCCGCCGACAGCGACGACTGACCAAGACGGCCGGTTGCAACCGGCCGCATCATTCCCTGGAAATTTGTGAGTTTCGCAGCCGGTCACGATCGGCTGCACCAAGCGGTTGCGCCTCGCAGGCGCTGAAGAATTGGCGCGAAGGCGGCTGAAGGATCAGCCGTTGTCCTTCATCAACCGGCTCTTCTGCCGGTTCCAATCGCGTTCCTTCTCCGTCTCGCGCTTGTCGTGCAGCTTCTTGCCCTTGGCGAGCGCCAGCTCCATCTTGGCGCGGCCGCGATCGTTGAAATAGATCTTCAGCGGCACGAGCGTCATGCCTTCGCGGTTGATGCCGGAGCGCAGGCGATTGATCTCACGGGCCGAAAGCAGCAGCTTGCGGCGACGGCGCGGCTCGTGATTGAAGCGATTGGCCTGCAGATATTCCGGAAGATAGGAATTGATCAGCCAGATCTCGCCATCCTCATCCGACGCATAGGATTCGGCGATATTGGCCTTGCCCTCGCGCAGCGACTTGACCTCGGTGCCCTTCAGCACGAGGCCTGCCTCGTAGGTATCGATGATCTCGTAATTGAAGCGCGCCTTGCGATTTTCGGCGACGATCTTCTTGACGACACGCTGGCTGCCTTTGGGGGCCATGACGAAATTCCAATTCTTGGGGCGCGCAACGGCGCGCCCTCATTTGCTGCCCATTATGTAGGGGAACTGCAAGTGCTTGTGAAGACAGGAGCCCTGCCCTCACCCGCAGCTTAGTTCAGGAGGCCGGCGTGGCGGAGCGCCGCGTCCATGGCCGCCTCGGTGCCGGCTTCCAGCGAGGAGACCAGCGGCGAGCGGACATTGCGGCTCATGCGGCCGAGCTTGTTGAGGCCGTACTTGGCGCCGCAGACGCCCGGCTCCATGAAGACGGCCTTGTGCAGCGGCATCAGGCGATCCTGATATTCCAGCGCCTTGACGTAATCACCCGCGAGCGTTGCCGCCTGGAACTCCGCACAGAGACGCGGAGCGATATTGGCAACGACGGAGATGCAGCCGACGCCGCCATGGGCATTGAAGCCCAGCGCCGTTGCGTCCTCGCCCGAAAGCTGGCGGAAATCATTGCCGCAGGTAATGCGCTGGTCGGAGACGCGCTCGATCTTGCCCGTCGCATCCTTGACGCCGACGATGTTGGAATGCGCCTTGGCAAGCACACCCATCGTTTCCGGCGACATGTCGATCACCGAACGGCCCGGGATGTTGTAGATGTAGATCGGCAGCTTGACCGCTTCGGCGATCGCCGAGAAATGCGCGATCAGGCCCTTCTGCGTCGGCTTGTTGTAATAGGGCGTGACGACGAGAACGGCATCCGCGCCTGCCTTTTCGGCATGCTGGGCGAGCTCGATCGCTTCGCGGGTGTTGTTCGAACCGGCACCGGCCATGACGGGCACGCGCTTGGCAGCCGCTTCGATGCAGAGTTCTACGACCCGTTTGTGCTCGGCATGCGACAGCGTCGGCGATTCGCCGGTCGTCCCGACCGGAACGAGGCCGCTGCTTCCTTCTTTGATCTGCCAGTCGACGTGAGCAGCGAAAGCCGCCTCATCGACATTGCCAGAATCCGTGAAGGGGGTGACGAGGGCGGGAATGGATCCCTTGAACATGCAGAACTCCCTAAGGCCGAAATCCACGCTTCGGCCGCATTCTTTGGATAAGAGTTGCGCACCATAGAGCGGTGAAAACGCCGCGACAAGCGTGGTGAGATCGGTTTAGGGCAAATTCCGATATCAAATGTGAACGAAGTTTACCGGTTCCGGTAAGCTTTCATTAAGATGCCGTTTGCGAGACTTGGGGCCACGTTTTCGTTGCGAGTATCCCGAATGAAAAGAGCTGTCCTGATCCTGACCGCCCTCGGCCTTTCGGCCGCCGCGTGGGGCAGCGCCGCGTCTCCATTGCCGCAGACGGACATTCCGGTACCCGACGCCAAGCCCCTCGGCTATCTGCCGCAGACCTCCGCGCCCGAAGCGATCATGACCGGCGCCATTCCGCGCACCGTCGCGCCGATCAACGGCGACCTGAAGAGCGGCCTCGACGCGCTCTCGGCCAAGAACCCGCAGCAGGCAATTTCCGTCCGCGACGGCATGGCCAAGGGAACGCTCGACCGGCATATCCTGACATGGGCGATCGCCATGTCGGGCCTCAAGGGCGTCCCCTCCTACGAGATCGCCGGCGCCTCCCAGGAACTGAAGGGCTGGCCGGGGCTTTCCAGGCTACGCGCCAATTCCGAGCGCGCGCTCTATGACGAAAACCCCGATCCGGCAGCGGTGCTCGCCGCCTTCGGCGAGACGGCGCCGGAGACGACGCAGGGCGCGATCGTTCTCTCACGCGCGTTGATTTCAGCGGGAAAGCAGCAGCAGGCCGCCAAATACATCCGCAAGGTCTGGCGCGGCGAAGGGCTGGACAAGGACACCGAGGACAAGGTCCTCGCCGAGTTTTCCGGCCTGCTTTCCCCCGCTGATCACAAGGCGCGCATGGACTATCTCATGTATCGCGGGCGCACGGCGCAGGCCAAGCGCTTCGGCGACATGGGCCAGGCGCAATCGCTCTACAAGGCATGGTCGGCCGTCGCCGCCAAGGCACCGAACGCGGCTGCCCTGCTCAACGGCGTCGATGCGAGGTGGGGTACCGATCCCGGCTATCTCTTTGCCCGCATCGAATATCTGCGCAAGCAGGACAAATATGCCGAAGCGGCCAAGCTTCTGGCGCAAATGCCCTCGAAACGCGACGAGCTCGTGAACGCCGGCGAATGGTGGAACGAACAGCGCATCGTCAGCCGCGGTCTGGTCGATCAGGGTCAGTTCGCCGCCGCCTACAAGATCGTCGCCAACAGCGTTGCGACCAGCACGGCCGATATCGTCGAAGCCGAATTCCATGCCGGATGGTATGCGCTGCGGGGGCTTCAGGAGCCGGAAGCCGCCGAGACGCATTTCCGCAAGATCCTGCAGGTTTCCAGCGGACCGCTTTCGGTCTCGCGCGCCTGGTACTGGCTCGGCCGCGCCGCGGAAGCGGGTGGTCCTGGCAAGTCCGCCGAATTCTACACCAAGGCCGCAAGCTTCCCGAGCACCTTCTACGGTCAGCTCGCCAGCGAACGCCTGGGCCGCAAGACACTGAATGTCGCCTACCCCTCGCCGAGCGCCGCCGACCGGCAGAACCTGCAATCACGCGAAGCCGTACAGGCAATCTCCCGCCTTGAGGCTGCCGGCCATGGATGGCGCGCCGCCACTCTCTATCTGGCGCTCGCCGACCAGATCCAGAGCCCCGGCGAGCTTGCGATCCTGACCGCGCAGGCCGAACGCTCCGGCGACCATCACCTATCGCTGCAGATCGGCAAGATCGCCTATTCGCGCGGCATCGATGTCGCCGCCCTCGCCTTCCCTGTCGGCGTCATCCCGTCAAGCGCCAATATTTCCGGCTCCGGCAAGGCGCTCGCCTATGCGATCGCCCGCCAGGAAAGCGCCTTCAACCCGGCCGCCGTCTCCGCCGCCAACGCCCGCGGCCTGCTGCAGCTGCTGCCAGGCACGGCCAAGGCCGTCGCCAAGCGGCACAACATCACCTTCTCCGCCGACAAGCTGACGGCCGACGCCGGCTATAACGCCACGCTCGGTGCCCACTATCTCGGCGAACAGATTGACGCCTTCGGCGGCTCCTACATTCTGACCTTCATCGCCTACAACGCCGGACCGAAGCGCGTGCCCGAATGGATCGCCCGCTACGGCGACCCGCGCGGCAAGAATATCGACGAGATCGTCGACTGGATCGAGCGCATCCCCTTCCCCGAGACGCGCAACTACGTGCAGCGGGTGATTGAGAATTTTGAAGTGTACAAGGCCAGGTTGGGCGAGACGCCCGACATCGTGCGCGACCTGGTCGGCGGCCGCTCCTCCTGAGACCGCTTGCAGAATGAGGCACCGGCGCTAACCTCCCTGGCAACAGGGAGATGGCGATGACGACGGATTTCAAGAGCGGCTTCGCAGCGCAGGCGATCAGCACGGCCGACGGCCTCACGCTGCATGCCCGGGACTATGGCAGCGCGCATCGGGACAGCCTCCCCGTCATCTGCCTGCCCGGCCTGACGCGCAATGCCCGCGACTTCCACCAGCTGGCGATGATGCTTTCGAGCCATCCGCAATCGCCTCGCCGCGTCATCGCCTTGGATTATCGCGGCCGCGGACAATCGGATTGGGATCATAACAAGGCGAACTACAGCATCGCCGTCGAGGCGCAGGATGTGCTCGCCCTCTGCGAGACGCTCGGCATCCACCGCGCCGTCTTCATCGGCACCTCCCGCGGCGGGCTGATTCTGCATCTGATCGCCGTGATGAAGCCGGAGCTATTGGCGGGTGTGGTGCTGAACGATGTCGGGCCGGTGCTGGAGGTCGAAGGGTTGCGGCATATCCAGAACTATCTCGGCCATGCCAGAGCGCCCCGTGATTGGGACGATGCGGCGGCCATCCTGCGGGAGCTACACGGCAAGGCGTTTCCGGCGCTCGGCGCCGATGACTGGCGGGAGATGGCGGAAGCGCTCTACCGCCGCGATGGCGACCGGATCGTCAGCGATTTCGATCCGGCGATTGCGGAAGCGATGGTTGCGGCGGATCTCAGCAAGCCGTTGCCGGATATGTGGGCACAGTTCGAAGCGATGAGACTGGTGCCGCTGCTGGTCGTCAGGGGTGAGAACTCGACGCTGCTGTCGGAGAAAACGGTCGGGGAGATGGTGAAGCGGCATCCAAACAGCCAAGGGCTGATCGCGGCGGGGCAAGGGCATGCGCCGTTGCTGCATGTCGATGGGGTTGGCGAGCGCGTCGTGCAGTTCGTCAATGCCTGCAGATAGACGAACAGCGCCCTTTCTAACGAACTAAGTCCGCAGCAATACCTGCAATACAAAAAGCCCGGCTCAGAGAGCCGGGCCTTCCTGATGAGACCGAAGTCAGATCAGATTAGAATGCACGCTGCAGGCGGAAGAAGCCTTCAACGCCATCAGCATCGTCGACGCCGACAGCAGAACCGACGTCACCGTAATCCTGGCTAACGTAGGTAACTGCCAGCTTCGTGGAGAGGTTCTCTACGATCTGGTAGTCAAGCGTTACGCCAGCGCGCCACTCATGACCGTCATCCCAGCCGTCGCCACCGTTGGCGTAGAATTCCGGAATGATGTTGGCGGTGTACTGAACGCCGGGGGTGATGGTCAGCTTGTCGGTCGCCTTGATGGCGTACTGAGCAGCAACAGCCCATTCACCCTGGATGAAGTAGGCGCTCGGGCCAGAAGACCAGATCGCTGCCAGGCCGATCGTGCCCGGACCTACGTCGAAGCCAACCTTCGCACGGATCGCACCGTTCTCAGCGTCCATGTCGTAACCGCCGAGCAACTGGTAGGTGAAGCCACCGACCGTGCCGCCAACAGCAGCGTCGATACCGAGGTTGTTGCCACCTTCCAGCCAGTCGATGTCCGGAACGCCAGCGGCAGACAGCGGAGCGAACGGCGAGTAGCCGCTAGCCGGCTGGATTTCTTCCAGTGCGACACCAGCGTAGAAGTCGCCAGACTCATACTGATAACGGATGGAGTTGAAAGACGTCGTGCCAGAGTTCGTTACGTCGAATTCACCCGAGAAGTCGTCGTCCCACCAGTTGAAGAGCTTACCAACGCGCAGACCAGCGATATCGATGTAAGCGGTGTCGAGAACGGTTTCGTTCTGAGCGCCACCGAGAACGCCTGCCGGACGGTAGTTAGCCTGGTAAACGATTACGCCGGTGAGCGGGCCGTATTCGGTGTCGCTCTTAGCCGTGAACTGAACCTGACCGCGGGTACGAACGTCCCAGTCTTCATCACCACCGTTGTCAGCGAAATCGCCGAAAGCGAAGTTTACGTCAAAACGAACGTAACCTTCGATCTTGAGGCAGGTTTCGGTGCCCGGGATGTAGAAGTAGCCAGTGCCGTATGCGTCGCAAACGCGAACGTATTCTACTGCTTCCGGCTCAGCTGCGACGATTGCGTCGGCAGCCTGTGCGCCAGATACTACTGCCAGAGCAGCAGCGGAGCCGAGAAGAAGGCTCTTGATTGTCATTGGTGACCTCCAATTCAAAGTTTCGATCGGGTCTGGGATTTTTCGCCGTTAGAGCAGCGTTCCCTGCCCCATCCCCATGTTTCAAGAAGTCGGACGATCAACCGCCCTCGCTTCCGAGGTTGAAAATACAAGACGGCGTCCGTCACGCAATCACCAACTGCCACCTTTGTGCTGTTTGCATCTGCCTTCACAGACCCCTGTTGCTCAAAGGACACAAAATAGACATACGCCCCATCGGCTTCTTTATACTTCGTTAAGAAACTCCCGGTTTTGCAGGGGTTTAGCGCTATAGAGCATGTGGAGAAACCGGCGATATGTGCCGCAATGATACCGGTTTTCCGCCGGATTCGGGGCTTTTCGTGATTTGCTTATAAAGGTGCCGATGCTGCAGCGAAGCAGTTCGAAGCTTGCCGAGCCGCGGTGAATCACTGACCGGCGCCGATGATTCCCGATTTTGATTCTACGCCGCGCTGAATTCGATTCCACCAACGACAAAATCCGCCGGAAGGATTCGCGGCGGACGATTCAGAATTCGATGCTGGGAAATCTCTAAGAAGGATGGCGGAGAAGATGGGATTCGAACCCACGATACCCTCTCGGGTATACTCCCTTAGCAGGGGAGCGCCTTCGACCACTCGGCCACCTCTCCGGTGCGAGCCTGATAGAGTCATTCGACTGGTGAAGCAAGCGGTTTTTCGGCTTTTCACAGTCGAGATCAACAGTCTCGCGGTCTTTATGCCAACAGCTGCTTCAGATCGGCGGATGCGTCGGCCAGAACGGCCTTGTCCGGGTTGATTCCGGTTTCCAGCATCTTCTTGCCGGTCACATAGGCCTTGGCGTCGTTGATCGCGTCGACGGCGATCAACTGGCCGTTCCTGAAATACCAGATGGAATGGGCGCCTTCGCGGGCGCCGGGGCGCAGCAGCGTCTGGTCGTAGCCGAGATTGAAACCGGCGATCTGCAGCTTCACGTCATACTGATCCGACCAGAACCAGGGCTTCGGATCATAGGGAGCATTGCCCCCGGCGATGACGGCGGCTGCGGCATCGGCCTGGTCGACGGCGTTCTGCACCGATTCGAGGCGGATACGGCCGCCCTGCCAGGGGAGCACGGCGCAATCGCCTGCCGCATATATGGAGGGATCGGAGGTGCGGGCGAATTCGTCGACGATGATCCCGTTGGCGACTTCGAGGCCGGCTTCCTTGGCGAGCTGGTCGTTCGGCACGACGCCGATGCCGACAATGGCGAAATCGATGTCGATGACCGATCCGTCGGAGAGCTCGGCGCCGGTGACGCGGCCGTCCTTGCCGATCAGATGTTTCAGACCGGTCTTTTCGCGGATGACGACGTCGTGCGTCTCGTGAATCACCCGGATGATGTCAGCCGTCTCCTTGGCGGCGACACGCTGAAGGATCCGGTCGGCCATTTCGATGACGGTAACTTCGAGGCCGAGATGGCGGGCAACGGCCGCCGCTTCGAGGCCAATATAGCCGCCGCCTATAATAAGGACTCGGCGGCCCGGGCGCATTTCGCCGGCGAGCAGATCGGCATCGCGCTTGTCGCGGGCGACATAGACGCCTTCGAGATCGCCGCCGATCGAAGCGGGAAGCTGGCGCGGCGTTGAGCCGGTCGTCAGCGCCAGCGTTCCATAGTCTATTGTCGAGCCGTCCTGCAGCACGACCTGCTTCGTGTCGCGCTTGATCTGCTCGACCCAGGTCGAGAGGCGGATCTCGACATTATTATCCGGGTACCACTGCTCCGGGCGAAACAGCAGGCGGTCGAAGCTCATCTCGCCGAGGAGATATTTCTTGGACAGCGGCGGGCGCTGATACGGCAGGACATCCTCGGCGCCGAGAATGGTGATGGGTCGGGTGTCCTTCAGGGCGCGCAGCTTTGCCGCCATGGCGAAGCCTGCCTGCCCTGCGCCGATGATTACCAGTCTGTCCGTCACGGTCCCGCTCCCTGCATCTGTTATTGAGGCGAGAGGTAGTCCCCGCCCCTTGCGCCGTCAACAGGAAGAGACTGTCTCAGATCTCGATCCAGCGGCGCTCGTGGAACGACTGTGCCATGGCGTGAACAGACTTCTCTATCCTAAGACCGTCTTCAAATGTGACCAAGGACGACGGCTCACCGGATATTGCGCGGATCAGCTCGCGGCATTCGATGATCTTCAGATCGTTGAAGCCGAGACCGTGGCCGGGCGCCGGGATGAAGCGGTCATAGGGCTGATGGGCGGGGGCCGCGAGAATCTTGCGATAGCCCTGCTCGGTGCCGCGTCCCGTCGCCTGATAGAGATCGAATTCGTTCATCCGCTCCTGATCATAGGCGATCGAGCCCTTCGAGCCGTAGATCTGCAGGGCGATGCGGCCCTTGCGGCCCCAGGCGGCGCGGTTGGCCATCAGCACGGCGGAGATGCCGCCGCCGAGACGCATCAGGACGTTTGCCGCATCGTGATTCTCCACGGCTCGGCGGCCGCCTTCTTTCAGCGGGCGATCGGCATAGGGTTTCACCATATCTGTAATGACGGCTTCCACATGGCCGAACAGATACCAGAGCAGCGACAGCGGATGGACGGCGAAGTCGTCGAGCGCGCCGTAGCCGGCCGAAAGTTCGCTCTTCCAATAGAAGAAGACATCGGCATCGGCCATGAAGTCCTCGTCCATCTCGACGCGGATATGATTGACGGTGCCGATCGCGCCCTCCTCGATCAGCGCCTTGATGTGGCGCATGATGGGGTTCTGGATATAGTTGTAGCCGAGAACCGCGACCTTGCCGGATAGCCTGGCGACCTCGAGCATGCGCTGCGCATCGGCATAGGCGGGCGCCATCGGCTTTTCGCACCAGACGTGCTTGCCGGCCTCGAGCGCCGCAATCGCCATTTCGGCGTGGAACTGGTTAGGTGTGGTAACCGAGACGACATCGACCTCGGGATCGGCGATCAGCGCCTTCCAGTCGGCCGTCGCCCTCTCGAAACCGAATTCGGAGGCACGGGATTTCGCCAGCTCGGGATTGGCTTCCGCCAGATGCACGAGGCGCGGCCGCTCGACATCACCGAAGACGGTCTTCACCGCGTTCCAGGCCAGCGCGTGGCACTTGCCCATGTAGCCGGTGCCGATCAGACCTATGCCAAGTGGCTTCATTTTGCGTATCCTCCTCCGAAAGCGAGGCGATTTTTGGAATATTTAGACCATTTTGACAAGGTGCTAATGTTGCGACATTTGCGGCATTCGACTGACTATAATGTCTAAAATACTGAAAATTCAGCATATTAAAAACAATTAGGATCGACGGGAGAAATCATTTATGGTGCAAATTATGGAATATATGTTTCATTTCTTGGGTTTCTCGCATGGATGAAGACGCAAAAACGCTGACGCGCGTGCCCCGCGATTTCGAAAGCCTGCGCAGCACCATCATCGAACGCAAGGCAAGCATGCCGAAGCGCCTGGCGCAGGTCGCGGCCTTCGCGCTCAGCAATCCCGATGAAATCGCCTTCGGGACGACGGCGAGCATTGCCGCCGCCTCCGAAGTGCAGCCGTCGACGCTGGTGCGCTTGGCCCATCACCTCGGCTACGAGGGCTTTTCGGATCTGCAGAGTATTTTCCGCGAGCGCCTGCGCGACCGCACGCTAAGCTATGAAGAGCGGCTGGTGACGCTTGAGCAATCCGGCGGCGACGATGACGACGCGAACCTGCTGGCAGGGTTCATCGGCGCAGCCAGCCAGTCGATCGCCCGCATGGCCTCGACGGTGCAGAGCGAGACCTTCACCAAGGCAGTCGATATTCTCGCCGCTGCCGAGACCATCTATCTGATCGCCAAGCGACGCTCCTATCCGCTGACGGCGCATATGACCTATGCCTTCTCGAAGCTCGGCATCCGGCATCAGATCGTCGCCTCGCCGAATGGCGTCGATCTGGAAATGGTGCAGTTCGCCACCCCCAAGGATGCGGCGATCGCCGCCAGCTTCTCGCCCTATGCGGCCGACAGCCTTTCGCAAGCGGAGGAGCTTGCGGATCGTGGCGTGCCCGTCATCGCAATCACCGATTCGGCTTTTTCGCCGCTCGCATCGCGCGCCACCTGTTGGTTCGAGGTTGCCGAGGCCGATTTCGCCGGTTTCCGCTCGCTCTCGGCTTCGATGGCGCTGACGATGGCGCTTCCGGTTGCCATCGCCGAGCGGCGGCGCAAAACTCAAGGCCAAAAGCCTGCGAAAAGCAAAATGGAATAAACATTCCGAATTGACAACAAGACGGAACCGTTGTTTCATTATTGCCAATTCGCAGGCGCTGGACGCCGCACAAAAATGAGCGGGAGGATACTATGGTACAATCGAATCCGGGTTCGCAGCCCGAGGCAGCTCTCGATGTGATCACCATCGGCCGCTCCTCCGTCGATCTTTACGGCCAGCAGATCGGCACGCGGCTTGAGGATATCGGCTCTTTCGCAAAGTCCGTCGGCGGTTGCCCGGCGAATATCGCGATCGGCACGGCGCGACTCGGCTTGAAGTCCGCCCTCATCACCCGCGTCGGCAACGAGCAGATGGGCCGCTTCATCATCGAGCAGTCGGCGCGCGAGGGCGTCGAGACCAAGGGCATCACGACGGACAAGGAGCGGCTGACGGCGCTCGTGCTTCTGGCGGTCGAGGCCGAAGGCGTTTCGCCGATGATCTTCTACCGCTCGGACTGCGCCGACATGGCGCTCGATGAAGGCGATATCGACGAGGATTTCATCAAGTCGTCGCGCGCCGTTCTCGTTTCCGGCACGCATTTCTCCCGCCCCAATACCGAGGCAGCACAGCGCAAGGCGATCCGTATCGCGAAGGCGAATGGCCGCAAGGTGATCTTCGATATCGACTATCGCCCGAACCTCTGGGGCCTTGCCGGCCATGCCGAGGGCTTTGAACGCTATGTGAAGTCCGACCGCGTCTCCTCGAAGATGAAGGAAACGCTGCCGGACTGCGACCTGATCGTCGGCACGGAAGAAGAGATCCTGATCGCATCCGGCGCCGATGACGTGCTGGCGGCGCTGAAGGAAATCCGCCGCGTCTCGCCGGCGACCATCGTGCTGAAGCGCGGCGCCATGGGCTGCGTCGTCTATGACGGCCCGATCAGCGACAATCTGGAAGACGGCATTGTCGGCCAGGGCTTCCCGATCGAAGTGTTCAACGTGCTTGGCGCCGGCGATGCGTTCATGTCCGGCTTCCTGCGCGGCTGGCTGAAGGACGAGCCGCTGAAGACCTGCGCCACCTGGGCGAATGCCTGCGGCGCCTTCGCCGTCTCCCGCCTGCTCTGCTCGCCCGAATATCCGACCTGGGCCGAGCTCGACTTTTTCCTGACCAAGGGCAGCGAACACCGTGCGCTGCGCAAGGACGAGGCGATCAATCACATTCACTGGGCGTCGACCCGCAAGGGCGACATCCCGCTGTTGATGGCGCTGGCGATCGATCATCGTTCGCAGCTGACCAGCGTCTGCGACGAACTCGGCGTCGACTACAAGCAGATCGTCGCCTTCAAGCGGCTGGCCGTCGAGGCTGCCGCCCGCGTCGCCAACAACCGCAGCGGCTACGGCATGCTGATCGACGAGCGCTTCGGCCGCGATGCCTTTTTCGATGCCGCGACCAAGAATTTCTCCTGGATCGGCCGTCCCGTCGAACTGCCAGGCTCGAAGCCGCTGCGCTTCGAATTCAGCCAGGATATCGGCTCGCAGCTGGTCGAATGGCCGCTCAACCACTGCATCAAGTGCCTGTGCTTCTATCACCCGGATGATCCGGCGGAACTGAAGGCGGAGCAGCAGCAAAAGCTGCGCACGCTGTTCGAGGCCGCGCGCAAGGTCGGCCGCGAGCTGCTGGTCGAGATCATCGCCAGCAAGAACGCACCCTTGACCGACGATACCGTCTCGACGGCGATGGAAGAGCTCTACGCGCTCGGCATCAAGCCCGACTGGTGGAAGCTCGAGCCGCAGGCTTCGAGCGCTGCCTGGAAGAAGATCGACGCCGTCATTGCCAAAAATGATCCATGGTGCCGCGGTATCGTGCTGCTCGGGCTCGAGGCGCCTGCGGACGAGCTGCTCAGGGGCTTCGAGGCGACGCTTGCCGCCCCGTCGGTCAAGGGCTTTGCCGTCGGCCGGACGATCTTTGCCGATGCCGCACGTGGCTGGCTGTCGGGCAAGATGAGCGACGAGGACGCGATATCGGATATGGCGGGACGTTTCCGCCAGCTGACGGAAGCCTGGCTGAAGACGCGCGGGCTGAATTGAGAGTTTGAGGATTAGACCCTCTCCAGCCCTCCCGACTGACGAGGGCTGGGAGGTGAAGAGACAGAGCGAAGGTTCGGGAGGACCCGATGGGTAAGACAATCCGTTTGACGATGGCGCAGGCTGTTGCGCATTTCCTGAAGAAGCAGATGACCGTCATCGACGGCAAGAAGGTTCCGATCTTCGGCGGCGTCTGGGCGATCTTCGGCCATGGCAACGTGGCGGGCATGGGGGAAGCGCTCTATCAGGTGCGCGGCGAACTGCCGACCTATCGCGCCCATAACGAACAGGGCATGGCGCATGCCGCGATCGCCTTTTCCAAGGCGAGTTTCCGCCAGCGCTTCATGGCCTGCACGACCTCGATCGGCCCCGGCGCACTGAACATGGTGACGGCTGCCGGTGTGGCGCATGTCAACCGCATTCCGGTTCTCTTCCTGCCAGGCGACGTCTTCGCCAACCGCGCGCCGGATCCGGTGCTACAGCAGATCGAGGATTTCGGCGACGGCACTGTTTCGGCCAATGACGCCTTCCGCCCGGTGTCGCGCTATTTCGACCGTATCACCCGCCCGGAACAGATCATCTCGGCGCTGAAGCGCGCCATGCAGGTGCTGACCGATCCGCTCGATTGCGGCCCGGTGACACTGTCGCTCTGCCAGGACGTCCAAGCTGAGGCCTTCGACTATCCGGAAAGCCTGTTCGAAGAGAAGGTCTGGTCTACCCGTCGGCCGCAGCCAGATGCCGATGAGCTGGCCTCGGCAATCGCGCTGATCAAGACGGCTGAAAAGCCCGTCATCATCGCCGGTGGCGGCGTGCTTTATTCGCAGGCGACCAAGGAGCTCGCGGCCTTTGCAGATGCGCATGGCATTCCGGTTCTGCTGACCCAGGCCGGCAAGTCGGCAATCGACGAGCGCCACCCGCTGGCGCTCGGCTCGGTCGGCGTGACCGGTACGTCTGCCGCCAATGCGCTGGCCGAGGAGACCGATCTCATCATCGCCGTCGGCACCCGTTGCCAGGACTTCACCACCGGCTCCTGGGCGCTGTTCAAGAACGACAAGCTGAAAATGCTCGGCCTCAACATCGCCGCCTACGACGCCGTCAAGCATGACGCGCAGCCGCTGGTCGCCGATGCCCGCGAAGGCCTGAAGGCACTGTCCAAGGGCCCTTTCCGGCTGGAAGGCACCGGCAGCACTTGCCGAGAAGGCGACAAAGGAAAAGAACGTCTGGATGGATGCCGCCAACAAGGCGATGGCCTCCACCAATGCGGCGCTCCCCTCCGACGCGCAGGTCATCGGCGCCGTGACGCGCTCGATCGAGCTCGAGAAGGCGATCGGCCTTTGCGCCGCGGGCGGTCTTCCGGGCGAAATGCACAAGCTGTGGCCGGCGACGGCGCCGGGCAGCTATCACATGGAATACGGCTTCTCCTGCATGGGCTACGAGATCGCCGGCGGTCTCGGCGCCAAGCTGGCGCATCCCGAGAAGGAGGTCTTCGTCCTCGTCGGCGACGGCTCCTACATGATGCTGAATTCCGAGCTCGCGACCTCCGTCATGATGGGCCTGAAGGTCAACATCGTGCTGCTGGATAACCGCGGCTACGGCTGCATCAACCGCCTGCAGATGGCAACCGGCGGCGCCAACTTCAACAATCTCCTGAAGGACTCCTATCACGAGGTCATGCCGGATATCGATTTCCGCGCCCATGCCGAAGCGATGGGCGCCGTCGCCGTCAAGGTGTCCTCGATTGCCGAGCTGGAAAAGGCGATCGCCGATTCGAAGAAGAACGACCGTACCTCGGTCTTCGTCATCGACACCGATCCGCTGATCACCACGGAAGCCGGCGGCCACTGGTGGGATGTCGCAGTTCCCGAAGTCAGCCCGCGCGGCGAAGTGAACAAGGCGCATGAGGCCTATCTGAAGGCCCGTGCGGCGCAGCGGGCTGGTTGATTTGAGAGATTAGAGCCCGGAGCCCCCTCATCCGCCCTACGGGCACCTTCTCCCCGAGGGGAGAAGGGAAAACCGGAGAGCGCCGCGAATCACCTTCTCCCCTCGGGGAGAAGGTGGCGGCAGCCAGGTGCAAGTTTTGCACCTGGGATGAGGGGGCTCCGGGCTCACCGATTTAAAAGAATGACGAGGAGAATACCAATGAAGGCAAAACTCGGCATGTCGCCCATCGCGTGGTGGAACGACGATCTTCCTGAGCTCAGCGACGACGTGTCCCTGGAAGAATGCCTGCGCCAGTCGCGCAGTGCAGGCTTCACCGGCATGGAACAGGGCCGCCGCTTCCCGAATAATCCCGGCGAGATGCTGCCGATCCTGCGCGCCGCCGACGTGACGCTCTGCGGCGGCTGGTTCTCCGGCACGCTGGTCAACGAGGAGCTGGCGGCCAACAAGGATCGCATCGCGCCGATGATCGAGCTGTTCAAGGCCGTCAACGCGCCCTGCATCGTCTATGGCGAAGTCGGCCGCTCGATCCAGGGCGACCGCTCCAAGCCGCTCGCCACCAAGCCGCGCCTCTCCGACGACGAGATGAAGGCCTATGGCCGCCGCGTCACCGAGTTCGGCGAATGGTGCGCCGATCAGGGCATGCCGCTCTCCTATCACCACCACATGGCGGCCGTGGTCGAGACCGAACCGGAACTCGACGCCTTCATGAAGAATTCGGGCGCCGGCATTCCGCTGCTGCTCGATGCCGGGCATCTGGCGTTTGCCGGCGGCGACGTGCTGCGCGCCATCAACAATCACCACGCCCGCATCAACCACGTTCATGTCAAGGACATTCGTCAGGCTGTCGTCGACGGTCTCGACCGCAGCAAACAGTCGTTCCTCGACGCGGTGGCACTCGGCGCTTTCACGGTTCCCGGCGACGGCTCGCTCGATTTCGCCGCCATCGTCCAGCGGCTTGCCGACCATGGCTATGAAGGCTGGTTCGTGGTCGAAGCCGAGCAGGATCCGCGCAAGGCACCGCCGCAAAAGATGGCCGAGATCGGCCATGCCGAACTGATGCGGGTGATGACGGCGGCCGGTTACACGGTCGAGACGGAAGGTTTCCCGAAGGGGGCTTGAGGCCGCCGATCGAAACACTGGAGCAAGCAGCCCCCTCATCCGCCCTTCGGGCACCTTCTCCCCGCTGGGGAGAAGGGGAAACTCGAGGGCGCGGCATCGTCCCTTCTCCCCTTGGGGAGAAGGTGGCGGCAGCCGGATGAGGGGGCCGCACCCACGGATACATCGAGGAGAAACACCAATGCCAAACCTCAAGGTAAAACCCGCCGGCACCAGCGGCCGCGTCACGCATGTGACGCCTGAAAGCGCCGGCTGGACCTATGTCGGTTTCGACATGCACCGGCTGAAACCCGGCGAGACCGTGTCCGGCGAGACCGGTGAGCGCGAGGTCTGCCTCGTCTGGGTCAGCGGTAAGGGCAAGGCATCTTCAGGCACCCGCGATTTCGGCACGCTCGGCGAGCGCATGAGCCCGTTCGACGGTGCGCCGCACGCCCTTTATATTCCGATGGAATCGGCCTGGTCGGTGACGGCCGAGACCGATCTTGAGCTTGCCGTCTGCTCGGCCCCCGGCGGTGGCACCTATGAGGCGAAGGCGATCCCGCCGGGCACGCATCCGGCGCTGACCCGCGGCAAGGGCACCAATGTCCGCTACGTCAACAACATCATGCCGGAAGACGATGCATCGGCGCATTCGCTGCTCGTCGTCGAGGTGATCACGCCGGGTGGACACACCTCCTCCTACCCGCCACACAAGCACGACCAGGACAATCTGCCGAACGAGAGCTTCCTGGAAGAGACCTATTACCACCGCCTCAACCCGCCGCAGGGCTTCGGCTTCCAGCGCGTCTATACCGACGACCGGTCGCTCGACGAGGCGATGGTGCTCGAAGACGGCGACGTGACGCTGGTGCCGAAGGGCTACCACCCCTGCGCCGCGACGCATGGCTATGATCTCTATTATCTGAACGTCATGGCCGGGCCGAAGCGGGTGTGGAAGTTCTACAATGCGCCGGAGCACGAGTGGCTGCTGAAATAATCTGCCGCTCGATCGCTAAATAATCTGACAGCGGGCGGGCCGTGCACATGGTTGACTGCCTCCATCGAAACAACACCGATGGAGCAATATCATGCAC
The DNA here is from genome assembly GCF_040546565.1 of Rhizobium sp. OAE497. Lineage (NCBI taxonomy): Bacteria > Pseudomonadati > Pseudomonadota > Alphaproteobacteria > Hyphomicrobiales > Rhizobiaceae > Rhizobium > Rhizobium sp. OAE497. The sequence goes on along the minus strand of NZ_JBEPOA010000001.1, from coordinate 1,172,532 downwards.
GGCTCGACCGCCCTCTTCTCCGGCCGCGACGGCCGCCTGCCGCAGACGGCGCAATCGCGCCTGCTGGCCACTCTCCTCTCCTTCTATCGCTGGACGGCGCGCAAGCTCAGGGAGCGGCGCAACCTCAACGCCGTCATGGAACTCTCCGATGCGCAGCTGAAGGATATCGGGCTTTCGCGCTACCAGACCGAAAGCGACGTGCACGTCTATTGCCGCGACTGAACTGTGGTAGTGTGCCTTTCCAATCTCCGGATGATGTGATGCCGCAATTTTCGACAGCGCTGCTTTTGAAGACGGACACCGTCGCCATCCGCGACGTTGTCTGCAATGGCGAATGCCGTCATCGCGGCGGCGAGGAATGCGCCCACAAGACCAGCCTGGTCTATCCCTATCGCGGCGTCTTCATGCGCCATGTCGGGCGCAACGACACCGTGGCGGAAGCCAACCAGATGCTGTTCTTCAATGCCGGCCAGGGCTACCAGATCAGCCATCCCGTCGATGGCGGCGATGCCTGTATCGACCTTTCCGTCGACGATGCCCTGCTTGCCGAACTCGCGCCGCGCGACCAGATCCAGTCGGGTGAGCTCTTCGGCTTTCGCCGCCAGCGCCGCCGGATCGATCCGCGGGCGCAGGCGCTCGTCGCGCTCCTCCGTCACGGGTTGCGCCAGAATGCGGCCGAGACGCTGGAGGCGGAAACGCTGGCGCTGACGCTGGTGCGCCGCTCGCTCGGCGAACGGACCTCGCATGCGGCAGCGGCGACAACCGGGCGGCAGAAGCTCGTCGACCGCGCCAAGCTGGTGCTCTCCTCCGATCTCGCAAGGCGCTGGACGCTTGCGGAAATTGCCACCGAAGTCGGCGTCTCGCCCGTCTATCTCACGCAGGTTTTCCAGCAGGTGGAGGCGACGCCGCTATATCGCTATCAGCTGCGGCTGCGGCTTGCCCGGGCGCTCGACCTGCTCGGCAAGTATGACGACCTGACGGCGCTCGGGCTCGATCTTGGCTTCTCCAGCCACAGCCATTTCACCTCCTCCTCTTCCGCCAGGCTTATGGCCAGACACCTGGCGAATTCCAGCGCGCGGCACGGTTGCGGCCGCGATAAGTCGCTAAAGAATTCGACAGCGAGGCGGGTGCCTCCGGTGTTCTTATGGTCCTGTCCCGAACGGGATCACCAACGGAGGACCGGAAGATGAAGAAGACCACATGCGCCGCCTGCGACTGCGAACTCGGCCACGACGCCATCAGCGTCAAGCTCGGCGGCACCACCGTCGAGGTTTGTTGCGAGGAATGCGCCAAGGCACTGAAGGAGGCCGATACGGCGGCGACGTCGGGCAAGAAGGACTGAGGGTCAAGCCATAGACTCCCTCACCTCTGTGCTCGTCACAGAGATCCAGCCGACGCGCGTCTGCGCGGCGAAGAGAGTCCTTCCTGCCCAAGGACTTGGGCAGGCTGGATCCCTGTGACAAGCACAGGGATGAGGGAGGGTCGGTGAGCGCTACAGCACGTCGCCGACCGCCTTCTCGGGCACCTCCCTCTTCAAACCGGCAACAACCCATAGCGCCACCCCATCCGCCGCGCATTCCGCGCCAGCACCGCGAACGCTAGCATAAACATGCAGGCTTCCGCGAAGACCGGGACCATCCAGATGCCCATTTCTCCGAAAGCATGCGGCAGGAGGAAGGTCAGCGGCAGGGTGAAGAGATAGGCGCGTGACAGGCCGAAGATCGCCGCCCGTTTGGCATCGCCGATCGCCTGGAAATAGCCGGACAGCACGATCATCTGGCCGAACAGGAAATAGGCGCCGACAGTCCAGGGCAGGATGCGGGATACTTCGGCGATGACGACGGGGTCGGCGACGAAGATGTGGCCGAGTCGCGTCGCCGAGAGCTCGACGATCAGTTCGACGCCGGCGCAATAGACGAGTGCCGAGATCAGCGCGATCTGCAGGCTTCGGCCGACGCGCTCGCGGAGCCCTGCTCCATAATTATTGCCCGCGATCGTCTGGAAGGCGATGTTGAGGCCGAGCAGCGGCAGGTAGGCGACGGTCATGACGCGGGTGATGATGCCGTAGGCGCCAACGGTCGCGACATAATCCCCCTCGCCCCAGATCGACAGGTTGAAGATGACGGCGGCCGAGCAGAGCGATATGCCGATGAAGCCGAGGCTCATCGGCGCGCCGAGCGCGAGGATCGGCTTCCAATCCGAGAGCGGGAAGCGTGTGGCCGGCCGCAGCGCCGCGGCGTTGCGCCAGCGGTAGACGAGCACCGCGATCAGGCAGATCGCCTGCGCCAGTACCGAGCCGAGCGCCGAACCGGCAACACCCCAATGCAGGATCGCCATGAAGAACCAGTTGGCGGCGATGTTGAGGGCGGAGGCCGCCAGCATGACAAGCGTCATGAAGCCGATCCGGCCTTCACTGCGCAACGCATCGATATTGAGCGACAGGAAGAAGGCGACGGGTGCTACGCCCACCATGATGCCCATGAAGGTGCGGGCGTTTTCGGCAACGGCGATATCGCCCGCCGCCGCATTGCCGACGATCCGCCAGCCTATCGTCCAATAGATCAAGTTGACGATGAGGACGACGGCGATCGCCAGGACATGGGCGGCCGCGAAGGTGCGGCGTGCGGCATCGCGGTTACCGGCGCCGAGCTCGCGGGCCAGAATGCTCGCCATGCCGTTGGAGACGAGCGATTGCAGCGCCACGACCATCATCAGGCCGGGGAAGATCAGGGTGACGGCCGAGAGCGCCCCGGCGCCGACATAGGCGCCGAGGAAATAGGCGTCCACCACGGCAAACAGGCCGTTGATGGTGGTGATGAGAATGATCGGTGCTGCCGTGCGGGCAAAGACCTTCGGCAGCGGCGCGGTGAGAAACGGATTGGTTGCGGATACGGGTTTCATCGATGGAGTCCGGCTATCGAAATGAATGATCAGATGTCGAGGACGAGCTGCGGCAGACCGTTCGAGGTCTTGCGCGGCGAGATGCCGTTGCCGTCCACCTGCGCGTTGATGCGCTGGCGGAAGGCCGAGAAGCTCTCGAAGGTCACGACATCGACGGGTTCGTCGAAATGGATGGTGATCTTGTGCAGCCCGCCATTGGTCTGCGCCAGCGCCAGGATCCGGCCCGAAAATGGCTGGTTCAGATAGCGGCCGCGCACCTGCGACCCGACTGAGAGCAGCGAGATAGGCTCGGCATTCGGGCGGGTGGCGAGCGCTGAGAGCGTGTTCCAGTCACGCGCGCCATATTGCTGAGCGATGAGTTCGAGCGCCGCGCTATGGGAGAGCGCACTGCCGCGGGCTTCCATGGCCTGGCGCAGGCGCCTTGCCTGAGCCTTCAGCTCGTCGATGGATGGATAGGTCGTGGTCACAGGTTCAGCCTTTCGGAAGGCATGCCATTATCGACTGTGAATGGGAGCTCGCCTTGCCGTCAGTCAGCATGCACCGGATGGCCGTGACTATGAAAACGAGGCTTCACCATGGACTTTCATCCGCGAGCGGCCGGTGCCTCGAACCGCCTTCTGTATGTGGGAAAGCGGCTTTCCTGTCAAGAATGCCCCATAATGACCCCGCGCCGCGGGGCATAACCACCGGAAACAAAGCGCTTTTTGCCGCCAGCCACGCATAAGACTCAAAATTTACCAATGCTTTTCAGAACTTATCAGCATTCGCGTGTTACATTTCAATCATACAACCAGCGGAGGCTGACGTGGCCTTTCAGATGCACCTCAATGACGGCAACCAGGAGCAATCCTACCGAGACTTCACTCTGGACCGGCCCGGCAAGATCATCTTCGTCGGCCACCACCTCAGCACCGGCACGCAGGTGCGCTGCCTGATCCGCACGATCAATCTCGGCGGCGCGGTGCTGGAAGTGAGCCCTTCGGTGGAGATGCCCAACCACTTCTTCCTCGAAATCCTCGGCATCCACGACGAGATCGGCTCGACCGTCGTCAAGCGCGAGGGCGACCTGGTGACGATCAGCTTCAACATGCTGATCAACGCGGAATTCCTGCACCATGTCCTGCGCCTGAGCTTCGAAACCGGCGTCTAACTTCCCCTAAACGAAATACGGGCAGCCCCGGCTGCCCGCACATTCCCTGAGATTGATGGGTCCGGTCAGGCCGCCAAACGGCGCTCGATCTGATCGACCGGCAGGTTGGTATAGTCCTTGGCAACCTCGGCGGAGATCGCGGCCTGCGCGTCGGCGCTCAGGACCGGGCGCAGCGTCCCCAGCGCACGCGGCGGGGCAACGAGGACGATGCGGCGGGCATCCTTCCGGTGCACAAGATCGTCCAGCTTGGCGGCAACCTGCTTCAGAAACTCGGCTTCGGCCTGTGCCTGCCAGTCTGTCTGCTCGATCGCGCTGCCGCTCAGTCCGTCGGGCGCATAGGAGCGGCCCGGCTTGTCGGTGCCCAGTTCGCGGGTCGGTGCGCTCGGTTGCGTCAGGGTTTCCTGCACCTGCAGATTCATGATCTGCGCGTCGCCGGCATTCCGCATGAACAGCGCCTTGGCGCCATCGCAGACCACAACCCAAGATTCCCAAGGCACTCTGATATCGGCCATCTGTCTTTCCTCTTGATTGTTTGCTGAAGCGGCAAAGCGCTTCATCGACTAGGGCAAAACGTGCAGAAATTGAAAGAGTTCGCGCGCCGGGCGCATAAATCGATTCACGCAGGCAATCCAATTTGTGAACCGCGCGTAGAGACCAGCAAAAGGAGAGACGCCATGAAGACCGCCCTCGTCGCCTATGCCGGTTCGTTCGCCACGCTTCTGGTGCTCGATGCGATCTGGCTCGGCCTCGTCGCCCGCACTTTCTATCGCGACCAGCTGGGCGAACTGATGCTGCCACAGCCGGCCTTCGGCATTGCCGCGCTCTTCTACCTGTTCTTCGCCGTCGCCGTCGTCGTGCTCGCCGTGCTTCCGGCGGTCAATGCCGCCTCGCTCGGCACCGCGCTTGCCTATGGTGCCATTCTGGGACTGGCCGCCTATGGCACCTATGACATCACCAATCTTTCGACGCTGAAGAACTGGCCGGTGACGATGAGCCTGGTGGATATGGCCTGGGGCACCTTCGTGACGGCGGCAACGGCTGCCGGCGGCTATGCGGCGGCGCGCGCCTTCGGCTGATCGCCATCCCGCCGCGGCACAGGCTGTGCCACGTAAGCACAAAATTCATAATCACTAAAATTGTCTTGATGTCTTTGACGAATGCGCAAAACATTCGTGTGAGGCTCTGCCATAACGGGCCGGGATGAGCTTGGCCCAGACGGAGGACTGCACGATGTCCATGGATCGGGCAACGCATCTTGCGACTGTGAAATCCGAGGTCTACGACCAGCGCTGGGAGCAGTTTCAGGTGAACCGCCCGGCGCGGATCATCGCCGTGCGCCCCTGTCTCACCGGCATGTCGCTCAGAAGTGCGGAGATCCTCGATATCTCGCGCGGCGGCGCCACCTTCCTGGTCTCCTCGACCGCAGGTCTTCCCAAGCACTACTACCTCAACATTCTCGGCCTCGCCTATCGCATCGGCTGCGCCGAGGTCTACCGCAACAAGGAACGCATCGGCGTCCGCTTCATCAACGTTCTCGATCCGGAAGTGCTGCGCCGCGTGGTGCGCGCCGACTTCATGGCCGGCAATGTCGAAGCCATGGAAGCGCGCCGCGGCGGACGCATCACCGCGATGCAATAGGCCGGATTCTGGAATAATCTTCCTTGCCATGAAGGGAGCGGCGCTTATTGTTGGCGCCACTTTTGTCTTATTCGGGATCCCGCATTTCCATGTCCGCCTTTTCGCGCTTCACACCGCTGGTCAGCGCCCTGCCCTCCACCGTTCCCTTCGTCGGCCCAGAGGCCATTGAGCGCCAGCGCGGCCTGAAGGTCGCGGCCCGCATCGGCGCCAATGAAAACGGCTTCGGCCCGGCGCCTTCCGTGCTCGAGGCGATGCGTGCTGCGGGCGGCGATATCTGGAAATACAACGATCCGGAGAATTTCGAGCTATGCGAGGCACTGGCCGCCCATCTCGGCGTCACCCCGGCGAATATCGCCATCGGCGGCGGCATCGACGAGCTGCTCGGCCAGATCGTCCGCCTCGTCATCGAGCCCGGCATGCCCGTCGTCACCTCGCTCGGCGGCTATCCGACCTTCAATTTCCATGTCGCCGGTTTCGGCGGCCGTCTCGTTACCGTTCCCTATGTCAACGACCGGGAAGATCTGGACGGGCTGCTCGACGCGGTGAAGCGCGAGAATGCGCCGCTCGTCTATTTCGCCAACCCTGATAATCCGATGGGCAGCTGGTGGGATGCCGACAAGATCGTCGCCTTCGCACGCGCCCTGCCCGAGACCTGCCTGATGGTTCTCGACGAGGCCTATAGCGAGACCGGACCGGCAAGCTCACTTCCCTCGATTTCTTCGCTGATCGACCTGCCGAACATCGTGCGCACCCGCACTTTCTCGAAGGCGTATGGTCTGGCCGGCGCCCGCGTCGGCTACGTGATCTCGACGCCGGGCACCGCCCAGGCCTTCGACAAGATCCGCAACCATTTCGGCATGAACCGGCTGGCGACGGCCGGCGCTCTCGCCGCGCTGAAGGACCAGGCCTATCTCGCCGAAGTCGTCGGCAAGATCCAGGCGGCGCGCGAACGGATCTCGGACATTGCCCGGGCGAACCAGCTGTCGCCGCTGCCCTCGGCCACCAATTTCGTGGCGATCGATGCCGGGCGCGACGGCACCCATGCGCGGGCGATCGTCGACGGGCTGATGCAGCACGGCGTCTTCATCCGCATGCCGGGCGTGGCACCGCTCAACCGCTGCATCCGCGTCAGCGTCGGGCCGGAAGCCGATATGGCGCTGTTCGAGCAGTCGCTGCCGCAGGTATTGCGCACGCTCGACTGAAACGAAAAAACCGCGCCGGCCTTGTTTCTGCCGGTCGCGGTTTCGTTCTCCTGGCTGCGGCCCCGTCCAAAGTGCCCCGCCAGCCCCCTCTTTTTGAGGTTGTTATTCTTGTCTGATTTTTCGATGCAGCTTAGTGGATGGTCATCCACTCGCGAGCTGCACGGAGCGCCTCGACGATCTGCATCTTGTTCATCGAAGCGGCGACATCGGCGCGCAGTTCGGCGGCACGGTCGCTGCCCTTGATGGCGGCGATGTTCAGCCACTTATGCGCGGCGACCAGATCGACATCGCAGCCGCGGCCGGTTGCATACATCAGACCCATTTCGCAGAAGACGTCGGCGTTCTTGTCGCCACCCATGGTGGCCATTTCAGCATTGTGCATTTCAAAGCGTGCCATCGGTTTTATCCCTGTTTAGCCTGTTGTCGACTTGCCCTGTTTTACCGTCCGGGCCGTGCCGTCTATCGCAGCTTTCGGTCCCTTCGGTGCGGCGGGTTTGCCCCGCTCGTTTGATGGCTCCACTATGCTCCAGGCCTTTCAAAAAACGCCTAAAATGCATGATTAATTTGAGACAAACAAAGTCCAAACGCTTGGTAAACTTGGGTTTTTGTTAAACATCGCGAAGCCTGCAAATTAAGGAGTTTCGAGACAATTTTACGAAAGATTCAGATTTCGAAATCAACGCTTCGTTCACCACGAAACGAGCAGGCAAATCGGGAAACCGGAAATATTGGCTGCCGGCAACCCCGGAAAACCGGGCTTTTGCGGCTCAGTCTTATTTACCTTTACGTTCGCGTCAGTTATTTTCCGCCGGCGTTTTTGACATCAGGGAGGAATGGATGATCCGCACACTTATTCTCGCAGGCGCGGTGGCACTTTCGGCAGGGCTCGCGCATGCCGACGAGGTGATCGTCGGCAACTGGAAGACGGTCGCCGGCGATACGGCAGAGATCGCCCCCTGCAGCGGCGGCTTCTGCGTGACGCTGAAGACCGGCAAGTTCGCCGGCAAGAAGATCGGCACGCTATCCGGCACCGGCGGCACCTATACCGGCGAAATCACCGACCCCGCCAACGACAAGACCTATAGCGGCTCCGGCACGGTTTCGGGCAGCTCGCTGAAGATGAAGGGCTGCGTGCTGAAGGTTCTCTGCAAGTCGCAGACCTGGACGCGGCTGTAGGGGCTATTCTTCCTGGTCGCTTCTGGATCGGGAGTTAGAACGGCCCGTCGAAGCCGGAGCCCCCTCACCCTACCCTCTCCCCGCGGGGAGAGGGGAAGTTGGCGCAAGCGGCATCCTCGACTTTCCCTTCTCCCCTGGGGGAGAAGGTGGCCGGAAGGTCGGATGAGGGGGGGCTCCAGCCACCACACTTCCTTCATTCCTGTGACAAGCACAGGGATGAGGGCGAAGGTAAGCGCGCGCAATGCCTCCCCCAAAAAACCGTCAATATTCCTGAACGCCATATGAACCGGCATCTCAGCACTCGTTCAGCCGCCCTGTGTCAGAAGGGAGGCAAGGATGAAGGGGCTTATGGGTTAGGGAACATGGACGTGCAAATCTTGGCAAGACGTTTCACCATCATCACGCTGTTTGCGGCACTGTTTGCGATCAGCTTTTCGGCAGCGGTCGTGCATGGCGGCGGCGGTGGGGCGCAGTCGCATTTCGGCGCCAACTATACCTGCCTGGAATCCTCCAGCCCCTTCTGCTCGGGCGAGCACAAGTAGGTAGCGCGGGCGAGCCCGCCCGCCGTCGCTTGCGTGTTGCATATGGCAACCTATAATGCGCCATGAGCAAACGAATCTCTCCATTAGCACCCCTCGATATTTCCTCTCCGCCAGCCTTTGAACCGCAAAGCTTCGACGACCCGGCAAAGGCCGTCGACGCGCTGACAGAGCTTTACGATCGCAACACGGCCTTCCTGATCGATAGCTTCACGGCGATCGCCAAGGGCGCACCGATCACCGCGCGGCACCGGGCCTTCTATCCGCAGGTCAGCATCGAGACGACGAGCTTCGGCCATATCGACAGCCGTCTTTCCTACGGCCACGTGACCTCGCCCGGCGTCTATACGACGACCGTGACGCGTCCGAAGCTGTTTCGCCATTACCTGAAGGAGCAGCTGGCGCTTCTGATGAAGAGCCACAACGTTCCCGTCGTCGTCTCCGAATCCTCGACGCCGATCCCGCTGCATTTCGCTTTCGGCGAAGGCGCCCATGTCGAAGCCTCCGCATCGGCCTTCATGGATATTCCGATGCGCGATCTCTTCGATACGCCGGATCTGAACACGACCGACGACGAGATCGCCAATGGCGAATATATCCCGCCGCCCGGCGAGCCCTCGCCGCTTGCGCCCTTCACGGCACAGCGCATCGACTATTCGCTCGCCCGCCTCGCCCACTACACGGCAACAGGCGCGCAGCATTTCCAGAACTTCGTGCTGTTTACGAACTACCAGTTCTATATCGACGAGTTCTGCACCTGGGCCCGCAAGCTGATGGCCGACGGCGGCGATGGCTATACGGCCTTCGTCGAGCCCGGCAATATCATCACTCATGCCGGCTCCAGCACGCCCGAAGGCGATGCGACACCCGGCCGCCTGCCGCAGATGCCGGCCTATCACCTGAAGAAGAAGGGCCATGCCGGGATCACCATGATCAATATCGGCGTCGGCCCCTCCAACGCCAAGACGATAACCGACCACGTCGCGGTGCTGCGCCCGCATGCCTGGCTGATGCTCGGCCACTGCGCCGGCCTGCGCAACAGCCAGCGCCTCGGCGACTATGTGCTGGCGCATGCCTATATGCGCGAGGACCACGTTCTCGACGACGACCTGCCGGTCTGGGTGCCGATTCCGGCGCTTGCCGAAGTGCAGGTGGCGCTGGAAGCAGCCGTTGCCGAGATCACCGGTTACGAAGGCTTCGAGCTGAAGCGCATCATGCGCACCGGCACCGTCGGCACGATCGACAACCGCAACTGGGAACTGCGCGACCAGGCAGGCCCGGTGAAGCGCCTGTCGCAGGCCCGCGCCATCGCGCTCGACATGGAATCGGCGACAATCGCTGCCAATGGCTTCCGCTTCCGCGTTCCCTACGGCACGCTGCTCTGCGTTTCCGACAAGCCGCTGCATGGCGAACTGAAGCTGCCGGGCATGGCGACGGCCTTCTACCGGACGCAGGTGAACCAGCATCTGCAGATCGGCATCCGCGCCATCCAGAAGCTGGCGGCCATGCCGCCAGAGGCGCTGCATTCGCGCAAGCTGCGCAGCTTCTTCGAGACGGCCTTCCAATAAGCCTACCTGACATCGCGGTCCGCAATCACCTGCGGACCGCTGTCTGCGGGGCTCGACAGTTCGAGCCCGGAGATGACGGTCGCGAAGACCGCGACGGCAAACATCAGGCGCACGAGCAGTCCGCGCAGATCGAAGCCCTGCATGTCATAATATTCGTCGGCGCTGACCGGCGCTCTTTTGCGCGCGGCCCAGCTTGCAATTCCAATCTCCAGAATTCCCATGATCGTGACTCCAATGGTTTCGACGATCATGGTCGTTTGCACGTTGGCGCTTTCGACAGCCGGAGCCCAACAAAGATTTTTCCCGTACCTGTCGATTTCCGCCTAGTCTCTTCGTCCAAGGGCTGTGAGAGGCAGCCAGGAGGAAAGCCGCAATGCGATATCTATGCCAGGTATGGTTCGAGCCATCGGTGCTCGAACGAATGAGTGACGAGGAGAAAAGGACGCTCGACCGGGATTCGGCCGGATACGATCTCGACCTGGAGGTCAGCGGCCACATGATCCACGCTGAAGCGCTGCAGGCGCCGAGCGCGGCAGTGACCGTCAAGGTCCGCAACGGCGAGATGGCGATGACCGACGGTCCCTTTGCCGAGACCAAGGAACAGCTCGGCGGCTTCATCCTGATCGAAGCCAAGGATCTCAACGATGCGATCCGGGTCGCGGCCGGCATTCCGCTGGCGAAATACGGCTCGATCGAAGTCCGGCCGGTCTATGACTTCAAGAGCAAGCTGCAGGAGGCCGCGCGATGAAATTCCTCTGCCAGATCTGGTTCGATACCGAAAAGAGCAAGCAGGTGACCCAGGCCGAATGGGACAGGCTGACGGAGCAATGCATCCTCAGCGACAACCGCTGGCGCGACAGCGGCCATCTGCTGACGGCGCTGGCGCTGCGCGAGCCGGAGAGCGCGGTGACGGTGCGCGTCACGAACGGTGCACTCAGCGCCACCGACGGGCCGTTCGCCGAGATCAAGGAACATCTCGGCGGCTTCGTGCTGATCGAGGCCCGGGACATCAGCCAAGCGACCGAGATCGCCTCGGCCTTCCCGATCGTCGAATATGCCTCGATCGAGGTGCGGCCGGCCTATTCGATCGAAGATGGGGTGTGAGCCGATGCGTTATCTCTGCCTTATCTACAACTCCGCCGACCGCGACGGAACGCTGACACGAGCCGAAGGGCATCAGCTGGTCGCCGCCCATTTCCGTTTCGACGAGGAGCTTCGTGCCGACGGGACGATGATCCATGCCGATGCGCTGCAGCCGCCGGAGACGGCGACGGTGCTGCGGGTGCGGGACAACCAGCTGCAGGCGACCGACGGCCCCTATGCCGAGACCAAGGAGCATCTCGCCGGTTTCTACGTCATCGAGGCACCCGATGATGAAGCGGCAAAAGAGATCGCCGCGCGGATCCCGTCGGCGCGCTTCGGAGCGGTCGAGATCCGGCCGGTGCGGCTTCTGACATTGCCGGAGTAGCGCTTGGACAGGGTCATCGAGGACATCTACCGCTCGCAGTCGCGCCGGGTTCTGGCGACGCTGATCCGTCTGCTCGGCGATTTCGACCGGGCGGAGGAAGCGCTGCACGACGCCTTTGCCGAGGCGGCGCGCACCTGGCCGCGCGACGGCATTCCCGGCAATCCGGTGTCCTGGCTGGTTTCGGCCGGGCGCTTCCGGGCGATCGACCATATCCGCCGCCGGGCGCGTTTCGACGCGTCCGTGCAGGATATCGAGGACAGCCTTTATCCCGCAACAGAGGAGGCAGACGATATGGACGCGATTGCCGACGACATGCTGCGGCTGATCTTCACCTGCTGCCATCCCGTCATTCCTGCCGAGGCGCAGGTGGCGATGGCGCTGCGCGAAGTCTGCGGGCTGACGACCGAAGAGATCGCCCATGCCTTCCTCGTCCCCGCGCCGACGGTGGCGCAGCGGATCGTGCGGGCGAAGAACCGAATCCGTGCGGCGGAGATCCCCTACGAGGTACCGGAGAAACCGGAACTGCCGGAGCGGCTCGACCGGGTGCTGCACGTCATCTACCTCGTCTTTAACGAGGGCTATTCGGCTTCATCAGGCAGTGCGGTCGTGCGCAGCGGCTTGACGGGTGAAGCGATCCGGCTGGCGCGGCTGGTCGGCGAGTTGCTGCCGCACCGGGATATCGATGGCCTGTTGTCGCTGATGCTGCTGCAGGATTCGCGGCGGCTGGCGCGATCGAGCGATGACGGGCGTCTGGTGCTGCTCGACGAGCAGGACCGCTCCGCCTGGGATCGCGGCAAGATCGTCGAGGGGCTGCAGTTACTGCAAAGCGCGATGGCCGGCGAAGAGGTCGGGCTCTATACGGTGCAGGCGGCGATCGCCGCCGAGCACTCGAAAGCGGCGACGCCAGAAGCCACCAACTGGCGGCAGATCGCCCGCTATTATGATCTGCTTGCGAAAGCCCAGCCCTCGCCCATCGTGGCGCTGAACCGGGCGGTGGCGATCGCCATGTCCGAGGGTTTCGAACAGGGGCTAGCGATCATCGACGGCATCCTGCAATCCGGCGATCTCGAGCGCTATCATCTGGCGCATTCGGCGCGCGCCGATTTCCTGCGCAGGCTTGAGCGGACCGCGGAGGCAATCGAGGCCTATGAGCGTGCGCTGTCGCTCTGCCAGCAGGAGCCGGAGCGAAACTTCCTGAGGAAGCGGATCTCAGAGCTGACGGCGGCGGCCGAAGGGCAGTGAGATCGCCGTCCCTGTCAGCGCCGAGACGATGATCAACAGATGCGCATTGATGCTCGCCTGCGCCAGTGCCGCCAGCGCTTCCTTCCCGCCCGAGGCGCCGAAAGCGACGGCACCGGCGGTGATGCCGGCCGGATAGGTGCCGACGCCGCCCGGCGCATGAACCGGCAGAACGGATGAGAGCTCGCCGCCAAGCGCGCCGCCGAAGCTCGCGGCCAGCGGCAGCACGCCCATCAGGCTGAGAGCCCAGGCAAGGACCAGAACCTTCACCAGCCAGTTCACCGCCGTCATCGCCCATGCACGCGCAAAGGCGATGCCATCGACCGGCAGGCCGTTCTCGATCTCGGCCAGAAAGCCCTGCGCCTTCTTCGGCGCCAGCTTGAAGCCGAAGCGCAGCAGCGGTTTGCGGACGATGAAGGCTGCAACGGGGAGCACCAGGAAAGCGGCCCAGATGATCCATGCAATCAAGCCGTTACCCGCTTCGCTTGCCAAACCGATTCCGGCTGCCGCAAGCAATGCATGAAGATCGAGCAGGCGCATGACGAGAAGCGCCGAGGTGCCGCGCGCCAGCGGAATGCCGAACTCGGTGCGCATCAGCAGCGGAAAGCTGGTCTCGCCGCTGCGGAAAGGCAGCATGATGTTGAGCAGATTGTGGATCTGGGTAACGCGGAACAGCGTGCGGAACTGGCCGGATGTCTCGCGCGGGAAGTAATCCAGAATGCGCCAGGTGCGCAGGAAATAGGTGCTGGTCAGGAGAACGAGCGCGATGACGATCGGCAGGACGCCGACGGCTACCCATTGCGCCAGGATGGAGGACCAGCCCCAAAACCATTCGATGAAGAGTGCATAGGCTGCGACAATCACAACGGTGAGCAACGTCATGCGATTGCGTGCGAACCAGGATTGTCGGCTAGCGCCAACCGGGGAGTTCATGTAGTAGGCATCCTGACTTTGGGCGGCGACGGCCGCCTGCTTGGCCATGAACGGCCTTTTAGGAGCAATAAGAGTTGCAGACAATGTCAGAGTCGCTTTCGAGCGCAAATGATGCCGGAACGCCGCTTGAGCTTTCGCTCGTGGTTCCGATCTTCAACGAAGAAGAAAGCGTCGGCCCGCTCGTCGAGCGCATTTGCGAGGCGATGGCTCAGTATCCGAGCAGCTGGGAGCTGATCCTGGTCGATGACGGCAGCACCGATGCGACGCTCGTCAACGCCAAGAAATATGCCGGCCGCGCCGGGCTTACGCTGCGCATCGTCGAGCTGCAGCGCAATTTCGGCCAGACGGCCGCCATGCAGGCCGGTATCGATACGGCCCGCGGCCGCCTGATCGCCACCATGGACGGCGACCTGCAGAACGATCCGAAGGACATTCCTTCGATGGTCTCCGAACTCGAGCGCCGCGAACTCGACCTGCTGGTCGGCTGGCGCAAGAACCGTCAGGACGGCCTGCTGCTGCGCAAGATCCCTTCCTGGTGCGCCAATTATCTGATCGGCCGCATCACCGGCGTGAAGCTGCACGACTATGGCTGCAGCCTGAAGATCTACCGTGCCTCGATCATCAAGCAGGTGAAGCTGATGGGCGAAATGCACCGTTTCATCCCGGCCTGGGTTGCCGGCGTCGTCCCGAGCTCGCGCATCGGCGAAGTGCCGGTCACGCATCACGCGCGCCAGCACGGTGTGTCGAAATACGGCATTTCGCGTACCTTCCGCGTGATCCTCGACCTGCTGTCGGTGATGTTCTTCATGCGCTACAAGGCGCGTCCCGGCCACTTCTTCGGTTCGCTCGGCCTCGGCTTCGGGGCGATCGCGGCACTGATCCTGCTTTATCTGTTTTTCGACAAGTTCATTCTCGGCAATGACATCGGCACCCGCCCGATGCTGATGGTCGGCGTTGTTTTCCTGCTGTCCTCGGTGCAGCTGATCACTACCGGCATCCTCGCCGAAATGATCGCCCGCACCTACTACCGCGACGACGCCTCGCCGAACTACATCGTCCGGCAGATCTTCGATGGAAGCTGAGGCGGTCGCTGCCGTCTTTTCATCAATCGACAGCTGATCGGAGAACCTATCGTGGTCACGTATCTTCGACGTAATCCAGACGGCGTGTTGTGGCTGCTCGCCGTCTATCTCGCGGTCCAGGCCGCTTTTCGAATTTTCGTTTCGAACAGCTTGAGCGTCGATGAATCGCAGCAGGTGTTTTTCGGGCAGTGGCTGTCCATTGGCTACAACACACAGCCGCCACTCTATAACTGGCTGCAATATGCGGTGTTTGCGGTCTTTGGCATCTCCATAGCCAGCGTCGCGATCCTCAAGAACATCATGCTGTTCATCAGCTATCTCTGCTACTACAGGCTGTCCCGGGAGGTCCTGAAGCAGCAGCTTTTCGCTGTCATCGCGACGTTGGGGTTCTTCACGATCCCGCAAATGTTCTGGCAGGCGCAAAAGGACCTGACACACACGGTTTCGCTGCTGATCGCGATTACGCTGTCGATCCACCTGACGATACGCATTCTGAAATCACCATCGACGCTCTCCTATGTTCTGCTTGGCTTTGCGGTCGCGGCCGGGATGCTGTCGAAATACAATTTCGCGCTTGTCGTGCTTGCGATTTTGGTTGCCGTGCTCATGCATCCCGAGGGGCTGCGCAGGCTGCTGGACAAGCGCTTCCTGCTGACGATTGCCATATCGGTTGTCCTTTTCCTTCCGCATGGCCTGTGGATTTTGCGCAATCCTGAGCTGGCATCCGATGCGACCCTGAGCATGATGTCCGCCGATGCAGTGCAAAGCCGCCTGGCGCAGATCCTTGAGGGCCTGAAGGATCTTGCGACGACGAGCTTTGCGATCGCCGCGCCGACTACGCTTTTCCTGGCAATCATCTTCGGGCGTGACTTCGTTGCCGCCTTCAAGGCGAGGAGCGATTGGAGCCGCTTTTTCACCCGGTTTTACGCCACGATCCTTGCAGCACTCCTGGTGATGATCCTGGTGATGACGCTGACCGAGTTCCGCGATCGCTGGCTCTTCCCGTTCCTGTTCCTTCTGCCGCTGCTCATCTGCTTGAAACTTGAAGCTGCCGACGTCAAAGCCGAAGACTATTTCGCCAAGTTTCTGGTGCTGCCCATCGTCATGCTGTGCCTCCTGCCGTTCATCCTTACCGGCGGCACGATGCTGGCTGGGGTGCTGGGGAAGTACGGCAACCTGAACCGGCCCTATGCGCGTTTTGTCGAAGCTGCCATCGCCAAGGAAGGGAAGCAGCCATCGTTGATCGTCACGGAGAGGTGGCACGACGCTGGCAATGTGAAGCTCGCCGAACAGGCAGCGCCGGTCATCGTCGGGAACTTCCCAGGATACGCGCCAGCGGCAACGATTTCATCAGATCATCCGGCGCTTTTGATTTTCAATACAGAGCGAGCCAATACGGAACCTTTGAGCGCTCAGTTGCAGGAATGGCTCAGCGCCCATCCGGAACTGAACCAGACACCGGTCAAACAGACGCTCGACATCCGTTACCTCTACGGCAAAGAGGATGCGACCTACCCCTTCACCTATGTCTGGGTCTATCCAGCAGCCCCCTAACCCCGCAACTCCTTCCACGCCGCATCCAGCGCAATCTTCGTGATCCGCGCCATCTCATCCACCTCCGCGTGGCTGATGATCAGCGGCGGCGAGGCTAGCATGCGGTCGGCGGTGGCGCGCAGCACCAGGCCGTTGGCGAGCGCGTGGTTTCGCACCAGCGACCCCACCGCGTCGGGCTTTTCGAAGCGGGTGCGGGTCTTCTTGTCGGCGGTGAGCTGCAGGGCGGCCATCAGGCCGACGCTTGCCGCTTCGCCGACGAGGTCGTGGTCGGCGAGCGCGCCCCAGGCTTTCGCGAAATAGGGGCCGATATCGTCGCGGACGCGTTCGACCAGTTTCTCGTCTTCGATGATGCGCAGGTTTTCAAGCGCGGCGGCGGCGCAGACCGGGTGGCCGGAATAGGTGAAGCCGTGGTTGAAATCGCCGACATCGTTGATCAGCACCTTGGCGACGCGGTCGGACACCAGCACGCCGCCGATCGGCAGGTAGCCTGAGGAGAGGCCCTTGGCGATCGGGCAGAGGTCGGGCTCGACGCCGTAATATTGGTGGCCGAACCATTCGCCGAGGCGGCCGAAGCCGCAGATCACTTCGTCGGTGACGAGCAGGATGTTGCGCGCCTTGCAGATGCGGGCGATCTCCGGCCAGTAGGTTTCCGGCGGGACGATGACGCCGGCGGCACCCTGGATCGGCTCGGCAACGAAGGCCGCGACATTCTCCTCGCCGAGCTCGTCGATCTTCGCTTCCAGCTCGCGGGCGACTTTCAGGCCGAATTCGGCGGGCGAGAGATCGCCGCCCTCGCCGTACCAGTAGGGCTGGCCGATATGGACGATCCCCGGGATCGGCAGGTCGCCCTGCTCGTGCATGTATTTCATCCCGCCGAGGCTGGCACCGGCGACCGTCGAGCCATGATAGCCGTTCCTGCGGGCGATGACCGTCTTCTTCGAAGGCTTGCCGACAGCGCTCCAATAGACGCGCGCCATGCGGAACCAGGTATCGTTGGCCTCGGAGCCGGAGCCGGTGAAGAAGACGTGGTTGAAGCGATCGCCGGCATGGACGGTCACCTTCTCGGCAAGCAGCGTCGTCGGCGTGCTCGTGGTGCCGAAGAAGGTGTTGTAATAGGGCAGCTCGTTCATCTGCCGGGCGACCGCATCGGTGATTTCCTTGCGGCCATAGCCGACATTGACGCACCAGAGACCGGCGAAACCATCCAGATACTTCTTGCCTTGATTATCCCAGATATGGACACCTTCGCCGCGCTCGATGATGCGCGTACCGTCAGCGTTCAGCTTTTTCATGTCCGAGAAGGGATGGAGATGATGAGCGGCATCGAGGGCGGCGAGATTTGAGCGCTGGTAAGTATCGGACATGATTTGCGAAACACCTGCAGAGATTGAAAGGATCTTCCCAATGGGTTACGACCTTGGCCTGCTCAGAGGGGATTTTCAAGATCATGACGGCTGACAAGATGCACGGCAAAGCTGCAACTGACGAGCCCTGGATCGAAATCATGCTTGTCGGCATGAACGGCGACCTGCGCGGCAAGCGCATTCCGCTCGATGCACAGAAGAAGGTCTGGGCCGGCGAGGTGCGCCTGCCCTCCTCGACGCAGTCGCTGGATATCTGGGGCGACGACAATGACGACATTACCGGCCTGTCGCTGACGATCGGCGATCCCGACGGCCTTTGCATCCCCGACCAGCGCAGCCTGGCACCGCTGCCCTGGGCGCCCGATGGCTCGATGCAGGTGCTGGCGACGATGCATGAATTCGACGGCAGCCCGAGCTTCATGGATCCGCGCGCCATCCTCGCTTCGGTGCTGAAGCGTTATGACGAGCGCGGATTGACGCCCGTCGTCGCCACCGAGCTGGAATTCTACGTCGTCGAGCAGAACTGGCTGGAGACCGGCCGCCCCTCGCCGCCGAAGAAGCTCACCTATCGCGGCGAGCCGAACGGCTATCAGCTCTACGACATGAGCGCGACGGATGCGCTCGACGACTATCTCAAGACCGTGCGCGGCTATGCGAGCGCGATGGAACTGCCCGCCGATGCGACGACGGCGGAATTCGGCCCGGGCCAGTTCGAGATCAACCTGCTGCACCGGCCGGATGCGCTGGCCGCCGCAGACGACTGCATCTATCTGAAGCGCGTAGCCGAGCAGGCAGCGAAGCGGCACGGCCTGAAATCCACCTGCATGGCCAAGCCCTATTCCGACCATGCCGGCTCCGGCCTGCATGTGCATGCGAGCATCGTCGACAAGGATGGCCGCAACATTCTGGACGCCAAGGGCGGCGAGCCGAAGCTCCTGAAGTCAGTCACCGCGGGCATGCTGAAGTCGATGCGTGAGGCGCAGCTCGTCTTTGCGCCCTTTGCCAATTCCTACCGCCGCTTCCAGCCGGGCTCGTTTGCGCCTGTTGATCTCACCTGGGGCTATGGGCATCGCGGCACGGCGATCCGCATTCCTGACATGAACGGCCCGGCAGCCCGCATCGAGCATCGCGTCGCCGGTGCCGATGCCAATCCCTATCTGCTGCTTGCGGCAATTCTCGGCGGCATGCTGCTCGGTCTCGACGGCGATCTCGACCCGGGCGAAGAGACGACGCCCTTGCATGTGCCTGAGCATACCGAGCGGCTGACGCATGATTTCCTGACGGCGGTCGAGGGCTTCCGGGCATCGCCCTTCATCAAGGATGTCTTCGGCGCGCGCTATCAGAAGCTCTACGGCGATACGAAATACAAGGAAGCGCTCGCCTATCTGCGTACGGTATCGGATTTCGACTACCGCACCTACTTGCCGCGGATCTAGAGCGTTTCCTGGTTATATTGAAGCATTCTGCCGGAGCAGGTTTTCGACAGGGCAAAGGCGATTGGCGAAGGGCATACCCAAAGGTACGGTCGAGCCGATCGCCTTTGATCCTGGCGGAAAGATGCCCGGCCCCTGCGGGGTTGGCTGAAACGGGCCGCCTGATCGACCGGCTGGCTTGGCCGTAGATCTGGGCTACGACGCGCGCCAGCCGGTCGACCATCCGACTCCGTTTGAGCCAACAGAATGCTTCAATATAACCAGGAAACGCTCTAGGCGGCAGGCTCCCGCCGTTCCGTCTCGTCGTTCTGCGCGGCGAGACCCTGCCTGACGAGAACCTTCAGCTCTTCCGGGTGCAGCTGCAGGCGGATGTCGCGCTCAAGCGGCAGCAATTCGCCATCCATGACGCAATTGGATTTGGCGCGCATCTTCGGGAAATGCAGATGCACCTCGGCCGGATGCATCACCATGACGTCGGCGTTATCGCGGACCTTGCCGCGCAGCATATCGAAGGCGAGCCTCGCGACGCCCATCGGCCGCAGCGGCTTCGCAGTATAGAAGCCGAGTTCGCCGCTGCGCAGATTGTCGGCATAGAGCAGCGCGTTTTCGCCGAAGGGATTGTTGGAGACCGAGACTGCCGAGACACGGCGGCGCTCGCGGACACCCAGCGCCTCGAACTCGACCTCGAATTCCGGCGGGTTCATCACCACGCCGAAGGCGGCGCGGGTGCTGGCGCGCATCTTTCCGAGGCGGGAGCGGAAGCTGTAGGAATTGCGGTAGCGCACCATGCGGGCGTGAAGACCGGCGGAAAACTGGTGGATGAAGGGGCGGCCGTTGGCACTGGCGATATCGACATGGTCGACCTCGCCGAAGGCCAGCGTATCGAGCGCCTGCCAGATATCGAGCGGTACTTTCAGCGAGCGGGCGAAAAGGTTCATCGTGCCAGCGGGGATGACGCCGAGCGCAACGCCGTTCTTCCAGGCGATCGAGGCGGCCGCCGAAATCGTGCCGTCGCCGCCACCGGCGACAATGCCGTCGATATCGTCGCGGCGCGCGGCACGTTCCATGGCCGGAACGATCTCCTTGCCGGGAAAGACGATGGCTTCGAAGTCATGGCCCGCTTCACGGAACACCGCCTCGGCGCGCTTCTCATACGCCTCCATATCCGTGGTGCGGAACGTGCCGCCATCCTTGTTAAAAAAACCGACAAGCTTCATGCGGTATCCATGCCCCCACGGCGAGTTACAAATCACAGCTACAGATGGTTTTGCGATGGGCGATTTCAAGCGCGCAGCTAGTTTGCGCAGTGCGGCGGCAAGCCTTGGCAAATGCTAATAATGCAATGGACGTATGCCGATAACAGGACGCTGCACTGCAAAAAATGCACTCGACGCTCTGCCGCCAATCAGGGATAGAATGCAAAATGGAGGCACGTACCTCCCTTCCCGCCATAGACAGGCCGACACCGGAGCCGAACGCTTCCGGTGAACCGCTTTTGATACATGCCCAAGGAGCTCCCGTGAGCCAGATCGCCGTAGACGATTCCCTCGATGCACCGGTTGCGGAGGCGCCTTCGCCAATGGCGGTTGCGCTGGTGCAGCTGGCGCTTGCCTGCGGCGGCTTCGGCATCGGCACGGGTGAATTCGCGATCATGGGCCTGCTGCCGAATGTGGCAGGCACCTTCTCGGTCACCACCCCGCAGGCGGGTTACGTGATCAGCGCCTATGCGCTCGGCGTCGTTATCGGCGCGCCGGTCATCGCCGTGCTTGCGGCGAAGATGGCGCGGCGCTCGCTGCTTCTGCTGCTGATGGGCATCTTTGCCATCGGCAATATCCTGAGCGCCATGGCCCCGACTTTCGAGAGCTTCACGCTGCTGCGCTTCATCACCGGCCTGCCGCATGGCGCCTATTTCGGCGTGGCGGCGATCGTTGCCGCGTCTATGGTGCCGGTTCACAAGCGGGCGCGCGCCGTCGGCCGCGTCATGCTCGGCCTGACGATCGCCACGCTGCTCGGCACGCCGCTTGCCACCTTCTTCGGCCAGTCGCTGGACTGGCGTATCGCCTTCACCACCGTCGGCGTCATCGGCCTCGTGACCGTGGCGCTGATCTGGACCTACGTGCCGCGCGATCAGGTGGAGGAAGGTGCAAGCTTCATGCGCGAGCTCGGTGCCTTCAAGCGCCCGCAGGTGCTGCTGACGCTCGCCATCGCCGCCGTCGGCTACGGCGGCATGTTCGCGATGTTCAGCTATATCGCCGATACGACGATGAAGGTGGCGATGCTGCCGGCCAGCATGGTGGCGGTGATGATGGTGCTGTTCGGCATCGGCATGAATGTCGGCAACGTGCTCGGCTCCTGGCTTGCGGACAAGTCGCTGATGGGCACGATCGGGGGCTCGCTGATCTTCAACATCGTGGTGCTCAGCTGCTTCTCACTGACGGCCGCCAATCCGGTCATGCTTGCCGCCTGCGTCTTCCTGACCGGCTGCGGCTTTGCTGCCGGCCCTGCCCTGCAGACCCGCCTGATGGATGTCGCCGCCGATGCGCAGACGCTGGCGGCCGCTTCCAATCACTCGGCCTTCAACATCGCCAATGCGCTCGGCGCCTGGCTCGGCGGCCTCGTCATCGCCTGGGGCTACGGCTACGCCTCGACCGGCTATGTCGGCGCTTTCCTGTCGTTCCTCGGTATCTTCGTCTTCGCGGCGTCGCTACGCCTGGAGCGCCGCAGCCGCAGCGCCTGAGGCTTCCCGCAGTTCCATGCCATCGGGGCGGCAGAACACATGTTCGTCGCCCCAGGCCGCCAGTGCCCGGATGACCGGCTTCAGCGTCTCGCCGAGCGGCGTCATCGTATATTCGACGCGCGGCGGCACGACCGGATAGACCTTTCGCGAGACCAGCCCGCAATCTTCGAGCTCGCGCAGCTGCTTGGTCAGCATGCGCTGCGTCACCGCCGGAAGCTTGCGGCGCAGCTCGTTGAAGCGCAGCGTTCCATCCATGAGATGGAACAGGATCACGCCTTTCCACTTGCCATCGAGAAAGCTCAGCGTCGCCTCTACTGGGCAGCCGGGGAAGTTCTTCGTCAGCTTGGCGCGCGGCAGAGACATTTGACGGTATCCTTTTGGGTACTACGTACAGAATTTGTGCATTCTTGCGTTAACAGAGCATAAGACGCATCTAGCCACTGTGCAACAAACACAGGAGTTTCCCATGCGCGCCGTCGCCTACAAGACCCCACAGCCGATCGCGGCAGAAACCTCGCTCGTCGATGTCGAGCTGCCCGTTCCCAAGGCCACGGGGCATGACCTGCTGGTCGAGATCAAGGCCGTCTCCGTCAACCCCGTCGACGTCAAGATCCGCGCCAATGTCGCGCCGCCCTCGGGCGAGCTGAAGGTCATCGGCTGGGATGCGGCGGGTATCGTCAAGGCCGTCGGCCCCGATGTAACGCTGTTCCAGCCGGGCGACGAGGTCTTCTATGCCGGTTCGATCACCCGCCCCGGCTCCAATGCCGAGTTCCATCTCGTCGATGAGCGCATCGTCGGCCGCAAGCCGAAGACGCTCGATTTTGCCGCGGCGGCCGCCCTGCCGCTCACCTCGATCACCGCTTACGAAGCGCTGTTCGACCGGCTGAAGGTCCGGGACGCCGTGCCGGGTGCCGCCCCTTCCCTGCTGGTCATCGGCGGCGCAGGCGGCGTCGGCTCGATCACCATCCAGATCGCCCGCGCGCTGACTGATCTGACCATCATCGCCACCGCCTCGCGTCCGGAAACGCAGGAATGGGTGAAGGAACTCGGCGCCCATCATGTGATCGACCATTCGAAGCCGATTGCCGCGCAGGTGGCCGCCCTTGGTATCGGCGCGCCGGGCTTCGTCTTCTCGACCACCAATACCGACCAGCATCTTTCCGAAATCGTCGAGGTGATCGCGCCGCAGGGCCGGTTCGCGCTGATCGACGATCCCAAAGTGCTCGACATCATGCCTTTCAAGCGCAAGGCGATCTCGGTGCATTGGGAGCTGATGTTCACCCGGCCGATCTTCGGCACGCCTGACATGATCGAGCAGCACAAGCTTCTCAACAGGATTTCCGAGCTCGTCGATGCCGGGAAGATCCGCACGACGCTGACCGACACAGTCGGCACGATCAATGCGGCGAATCTGAAAAAGGCGCATGCGATGATCGAGACCGGAAAGACCAAGGGCAAGGTCGTGCTGGCAGGTTTCTGACCGGCGCCTCGCCCGGAAATATCCGGTAAATCATAATCGCAAAGAATGCCGCGCCGGATGGTGCGGCATTCTGCCATTAAGCACATATCCCAGTTGACTTTTTTAGCGTTCAGGACCACCTGTTCCTGACGCGGACGGCGCTGCGCCGGACGCGGATATCAACGGAGCCATCATCACGATGCCAAGCGACAGTAGCAGTCGATTGCCTTTGCCGTACGCGGCCCTTTCGCGCTGACCTGGATGCTCCGGGCTCGCCCGATCGGACGCTACGGCGGATCGACGGAAAGGCGAGCTAATGAATATCAATCGCTTCCCCCTGCGGGCCGGCAATGCCGCGCGCGCTTTCATGACCAACAATAAAGTTGCGACCATCGCCGAGCGCGTCGAGTCGCTGAATGCACTCGCCCCGGCCGAGGTTTCACGCATCCTGTCGCGCATGCCGCAGGAATACGCGGTCAACATTCTCGACCGGCCGGAACTGCGCAACGCCTCCACCGTGCTGGCGCTTATGGACCGCGCCGATGCCGCACGTCTGCTGCACGGCATGTCGAACGACCGTGTCGCCGACGTTCTGCTCGAGCTCGACACAGATACCCGCACCCGGCTGTTCAACAGCCTGGAAGAGCCGGTGCGCGTCGCCATCCAGCACCTGATGGGCTATCCGGCCCGCACCGCGGGCAGCATCATGACGACCGAGTTCGTCAGCGTCCCCGGCAACTGGACGGTCGAGCAGACGCTTGCCCATGTGCGCCATGTCGAGCGTTCGCGCGAGACGGTCTATGCGATCTATGTGCTGGATGAGAATTCCGGCGCGCTGCTGCATGTCGTGACGCTGCGCCGCCTGATCACCGGCGAGCCCGATGCCTCGATCCTGACCGTCGCCCAGAAGGGCACGCCGGTGGCCGCCGATCCGCTGATGAAGCAGGAGGACGTGGCACGGCTGATCCGCAAGCACGACCTGCTGGCGCTGCCCGTCGTCGACGATCACGGCCTGATCCTCGGCATCGTCACCGTCGACGACGTGATCGACACGATGATTGCCGATACGACCGATGGCGCCCAGCGCTTCGGCGGTATGGAAGCCCTCGGCAAGCCCTACATGAAGATCAGCTTCGGCGGTATGATCCGCAAGCGCGCCGGCTGGCTCTGTGCCCTCTTCCTCGGCGAGATGCTGACGGCAAGCGCCATGCAGCATTTCGAGGGCGAGCTCGAGAAGGCCGTCGTGCTGACGCTGTTCATCCCGCTGATCATGAGCTCCGGCGGCAATTCCGGGTCACAGGCGACATCGCTGATCATCCGCGCGCTGGCCGTCGGCGAGCTGAAGCTTTCCGACTGGTGGAAGGTACTGCTGCGCGAACTGCCGACCGGCGTCGTGCTCGGCGCCATCCTCGGCCTCGTCGGCATGTTGCGCGTGTTCTTCTGGCAGAGCGCCGGGCTCTACGATTACGGCCCGCACTGGGTTCTGGTCGGGATCACGGTATTTGCAGCGCTGATCGGCATCGTCACCTTCGGTTCCGTATCCGGCTCGATGCTGCCCTTCGTGCTGCAGCGGCTGAAGCTCGATCCGGCAACGGCATCGGCACCGTTCGTCGCGACGCTGGTCGATGTGACCGGCCTGGTGATCTACTTCTCGGTCGCCCTGCTGATCCTCACCGGGACGCTTCTCTAGAAGCGATCGGCAGGCAGAGCGGCGTGCCATCCACCGGATGCGGGACGACCGCCGCATCCACTCCGAACACGGCCTTTATCAGCTCCGGCGTCAACAGCGCGCCGGGGCTTCCTGCTGCGTGGATGCCGCCATCGGCAACAGCGATGATGTGATCGGCATATTGTGCCGCATGGTTCAGGTCGTGGACGACCATGACGACGGTGCGGCCGCGATTGCGATTCAGGTCGCGCAGCAGTTCCAGCACTTCCAGCTGATGGGCGATATCGAGATAGGTGGTCGGCTCGTCAAGCAGCAGAATCGGCGTTTCCTGCGCCAGCGCCATGGCGATCCAGGCGCGCTGACGCTGACCGCCCGAGAGACGGTCGAGCGGGCGCGATGCGAGATCGGAAAGGCCGGTGGCGGCAAGCGCCCCGTCGACGATCTCCTCGTCATGTGCTGAGGTACGCGACAGCAGCCCCTTGTGCGGATGGCGGCCGAAGCGGCAGAGCTGGCGCACCGTCAGTCCATCAGGCGAGACAGGGCCCTGCGGCAGAAGCGCGAGAGCCTGGGCGATCGCCCTGCCCTGCATCGCCGAGATTTCCTTGCCGTCGAGATAGACCGTTCCCGAAGCGGGTTCGATGATGCGGCCGAGCGCCTTCAGCAGCGTGGACTTGCCGCTGCCGTTTGCCCCGATCAGAGCGGTGATCTTGCCGTCGGGGATCGAGACATCGACATTCTCAAGCACGCGGATGGCCGCGTAGCCGAGCGTCAGCTTTTCTCCGGCAAGGCGGGATTGCGCGGCACTACTCATGGCGGCCGGTCTCCTTGATAAGCAGGAAAATCAGATAGGGACCGCCGATGACGGCGGCGACGATGCCGGCCGGGATCTCATTCGGCAGCGCCACGAGCCGCCCCGCCAGATCGGCGGCGGAGAGCGCGAGCGCGCCCATCAGCGCACTGGCGGGCACGAGATGGCGGGCACGCGGGCCGACCATCAGCCTTGCCGCATGTGGCGCAAGCAGGCCGAGGAAGCCCATGCTGCCGACGCTGGCGACGGCACCGGCGCAGAGCAGGACGGCGACGACGATCAGGCCGCCGCGCAGGGCTCCCGGCGACATGCCGAGGCTGATCAGCGTATCGTCGCCGAAGCCCCCGGCATCGAGCCTGGCGGCGGCTATCAGGATCAGCGGCAGACAGGCGACAAGCCACAGGCTGAGGATCAGCACATCGGCGGCGGAACTGCCATAGACGCTGCCCGCCAGCCAGACCATCGACTGGTCGGCACGGGTCGGGAAGATCACCATGACATATTGCATCAGCGCCTGAGCCAGCATGCCGAGCGCCACGCCGACGAGTGCGAGCGCCGCAATGCCGCCGCCGAAGGCGCGGCCGATGACGAGCAGCAGACCGGCGCCGATGACGGCACCGAGAACCACACCTGATGGGATCGACCAGATCGCCCAGGCGGGGGGCGTCAGCATGCCCGCCAGGAAAGCGCCGAGACCAGCGCATTTGGTGATGCCGACGACGTCAGGCGAGGCCAGCGGATTGCGCAAGGCGCCCTGCAGGAAGACGCCAGCAAGGCCGAAGGACGCGCCCGCGAGGATGGAGACTGCGACGCGCGGCGCCCGGTACTGCATGACGATGAAGGCATTCTTGCCGCCGCCGATGCCATCGAGCACCTGCGCGATGCTGAGCGTCACGGCACCGACGGTCATGCCGAGGATGGCCAGAACGGCGATCAGGACGGCGATGGTGAGGCAAACCGTCAGTGCCCGGGTATTTCTTGCGGCAAGCGCACTCATCGGACCCGCTGCCTCCAGAGGATCAGCAGGAAAGCCGGAGCGCCGACCAGCGCCGTGACGATGCCGACGGGCATTTCCGAGGGGAAGGCAGTGATGCGGCCCGCGAGATCGGCGGCAATTCAGCAAGAGCGGCCCGGCGATGGCGCTGAGCGCGATGAGGGTGAACTGGTCGCCGCCGACGAGCCTGCGGATGATATGGGGCACGAGCAGGCCGATGAAGCCGATCGGGCCGCTGACGGCGACGGCGGAACCGGCGAGCACGACGATCAGCGCCGCAGCCAGCCCGCCGACGCGGCGCGCATTCTGGCCGAGCGAAACGCCGGTCGTGTCATCGAGCGCCAGCACGCCGAAATGTCGGCCTGCCAGCAGCGCCGTGCCGCCGCCGAGGATCGAGAATGGCAGGATGATCCAGACCTTGTCCCATTGCGCGCCGTTGATCGATCCGGCGAGCCAATAGACGATATCCTGCGCCGCATTGTTGGCGATCAGGATCGCCTGGACGAGCGCGGCGAGCACAAGCTGGATCGAGATGCCGGCGAGCGCCAGCTTCATGTCGTTCATGGCGCCGGAGACCGACAACGCCCACATGGCGAGGCCAACGGCGGCCGCACCGGTGAACGCGGGCCAGACGGTGCCCGCGCCTTTCAGCTCCGGCAGCGCGATGAGGCAGAGGACGATGACCAGCGAGGCGCCGGCATTGATGCCGAATGTCTGCGGCGAAGCGAGCGGATTGCGCGTCAGCGTCTGGATCAGCACGCCGGCGACCGCCAGATTGGCGCCGACCATGACGGCAAGCAGCGCCCGCGGCAGGCGGACATCCCAGACGAGCGCGCTATCGGGCGAGCCATCGGGAGATAAGAAAAGCGACAGAGCGCGGAGAACCGGCAGCTCCGAAACGCCGAAGGATATAGCGGCAATGATGACCACAGCGAGCGCGGCAAGCAGCAGGCAGCCGAGCGCGAGCGGCTGCATCCGCCGCTGCTCAACGCTTCGTGCTGCCGCCGCTTCGCTCACGGGTCTCAGGCCTTGTAGACCTTGGCGAGGATTTCGCGGGCGATCATCTCGGCGGTCTTCAGGCCGCGGAAACGCGAGAACTGGTTGCGATCGACCTCGAAGATGTTGCTGTCCTTGACGGCCGAGATGTTTGCGAAGGCGCTGTTACCCTTCCACTGGTCGAGCACCGTGCCACCGGCATCGGTGGCGACCAGGAGCACATCGGGATTGACGGCGATCAGGCGCTCAAGGCCCGCGCCGCTTTCCACCGCGTCGGAAGAATCGACCGCAGGCGTCAGGCCCATCGCCCTGAAGACGGAGCCGGTAAAGGACGAGGATGTGTGGAGGCTCATGGAATCGGGCGTCGCGACCGCCAGCAGGAAGCGGCGCTTCTCCCCGGCCGGGATCTTGGCGACCAGCGCTGCAACGACTGCCTCGTGATCGGCCACCGCCTTCTCGCCCTTCGCTTTGTCGCCCAGCGCATCGGCGATGGTGACGACACCTTCCTTGATCGTCTGGTAGCTGCCTTCCCAGCTGTTCAGGACGATGGTGGGCGCGATGGCGCTGAGCTGCGCATAGATTGCCGAATGGCGGATTTCGTCGGCGATGATGAGATCGGGCGTCAGAGCGCTGACAAGCTCGAGATTCGGCTCCAGCCGGGTGCCGACCGAGCTGTAGTCGATCTTCTTGCCGAGAAGCTGCTCGATGCGCTTCGGCTGGTTGTCGTCGGTGATGCCGACGGGCACGACGCCGATCGCATCGAGAGACTGTACGAAGGAGAATTCGAGCGCCACGACGCGCTGCGGCCTGCCCTTGATCTCCGTGGAGCCGAGCCGGTGCTCGATCGTGCGGGCCGCGTCATCGGCAAAAGCCGGGCGGGCCGCGAGTGCAGCACCGGCAGCGCCGAGGAGGAGGCCGAAATTGCGGCGGGATATCGGGTTCTGAAACAGGCTCACATCAAACTCCCAGCTGAAATTGCGGGAGGCGGGTCCCGCTTCAAAATTCCGCTACAGAATTGACGTGCAGACTTCAAGTAAAGTTTACAAAAACTCTCACCTTATTTTTTCTCAGGCAGTTTCAGGGCGCCGTGGGTCTTCATGCTGCGGATCGCGAAGTTCGAGCGGATGTCGCTGACATTGGGCAAGGTCAGCAGCGTTTCGGTCAGCAGACGCTCATAGGCGGCGAGATCCTCGACCACCACCTCGGCCAGAAAATCGGCCGTGCCCGAGATCAGGAAGCAGGAGACGATTTCCGGAATTGCCAGAAGTGCGGCCTGCTGCGCCTCGGAATTCTCTCGGGTGTGATGCGCCACCTTGAACTCGACGAACACGGTGAGCCCAAGCCCGACCTCCTTGCGGTCGATATCGGCGCGGTAGCCGCGGATGACGCCCGACTTTTCGAGGTTGCGGATACGGCGCAGACACGGCGACGGAGAGAGGTTCACCTTCTCGGCGATCTCCACATTGGTGGCCCGTGCATCCTCCTGAAGGCATTTGAGGATGGCGATATCGAATTTATCGAGATTTGGCATATCCGATAACTTTCAGAGATGATCTTGGCAGATAATTGCCAGTATCACGATTTCCTTGCCATAGATAGCAAGGACATGCCGGGGCCTTCCGGCCTATCTTGTTTCCAACCGGAGATCATCCGGACCACGGAAAGGATAGAGCCATGGCCAGCATCAGCCTCACCAACGACAAGTCCCCGTCCCTGCTTCCCGGCTATGCGGGCGGCACGGTGACCGTGCTTATCTGGGCCTCGTGGTTTCTCGCGACGCGCCATAGCGCGGCGACGCCGCTCGGCTCGATCGATATCGGCCTGATCCGCTACGGCATTCCAGCACTCGTGCTGGCACCGGTCTGGCTGAAGACCGGGTTGCTGCCGAAGGGCCTGCCGCTGCATCTCTTGGCGCTGATGGTCGCGGGTGCCGGTGCCGTCTTCTTCCTCGTCACGACGCTGGCGATCCATTCTACGCCTGCCGCCTCGTCCGGCATCCTGCTCGGCGGCTCGATGCCGCTTGCAACAGCCGTTATCGGCATCCTGCTGTTCGGCGAACGGCCGGACATCACCCGCAAGCTCGGCCTTGCGGCGATTGTCGGCGGCGTACTGATCCTGCTGATCGAAAGCCTCGCCGATGCATCGCTTCCGTGGACCAGCTTCGTCATGCTGCCTGCCGGTGCCGTGCTCTGGGCAAGCTATACCCACGCCTTCCGCCGCAGCGGCCTGACGGCGCTGCAGGCAAGCGCCCTCGTCGCCATCTGGTCGTTCTTGGTGATTGCCGTCCTTGCCCTCGCCTTCGGCACCTCGCTGGCGCAGGCAAGTGCTGCCGATCTCGGGCTGCAGGTGCTGAGCCAAGGCGTGCTTTCGGGATTGGTGGCGATGGTTGCCTATGGCACCGCGGTCAAGACGCTCGGCGGCACGCAGGCCGCAGCCTTCACCGCGCTCACGCCGGTCCTCGCCACGATCGGCGGCGGCATGTTGCTCGGTGAACCCGTCGGCATGGCGGAGATCGCCGCCGCCGTCATCACCGGCATCGGCGTCGCGCTCTCGACGGGCATTGCGGCCAGACGCCGCTAGTCATGCCTCACATGAAAAGCCCGGCTGAGACGCCGGGCTTTTTTGGCATTCAAGCCTGCATCACCACGACCTTGGCGCCAGGCGCGACGCGATCATAGAGATCGATGACATCATGGTTGAGCATGCGGATGCAGCCACTCGACATCGCAAGGCCGATCGATTGCGGCTGATTGGTGCCGTGGATGCGGAAATGGGTGTCGTTGCCGCCGCGGTAGAGATACATGGCGCGAGCGCCGAGCGGATTGTTCGGGCCACCCGGCATGCCGCCGGCGAGCCTGCGGTAGCGCTCTTCGCGGCGCTGCATGTTTTCGGTCGGCGTCCAGCTCGGCCATTCCGCCTTGCGCCCGACATAGGCGCCACCGGCAAAGGCCAGCCCCTCGCGGCCGACGCCGACGCCATAGCGCATCGCCCTGCCATCACCGAGAATGTAGTAGAGGCGGCGGGCGGGCGTATCGACGACGACGGTGCCTATATCATAGCTCGAAACGTAGGAGACTTCCTGACGGCGCAGTTCCGGATCGACCTTGTCGAGCGGCATGGCCGGAAGCGGAAATTTCTCGGCCGGAAGAGCCGCATAGTTGGCGCGATGATCAGGACCGCTCGACGCGCATCCGGCAAGAAGTGCGGAAACGCCCAAAACGAAACCGCGGCGGGAAATCGACATCGAAACAGGTCCTTAACGTTCGGTTGATGCGACCGAAGTTAATGAGATTATGGTTAATGAACTGCTAAGCGCGACCGTGGAAGTTGAGTTAGGACAAGAGGATATGGGACTGCATCATTGAATGATGCATCATCCGATGCTATTTTTGATGCATCAGGAGACGACAATGCGCACCACGATAACGCTGGACGATGAACTGCTTGAGAAGGCACGCCGCTATACCGGCGTGGCGGAGACGCCCACCCTCATCCGGCTGGCGCTCGAAGGGCTCGTTCAACGCGAAGCGGCAAGACGCCTTGCCGACCTGGGCGGCACTGAACCGAATATTGAGGCGCCGCCGAGACGGCGGTTTGGTCCGGTCGAGCCGGAATGATCCTTATCGACAGCTCGATCTGGATCGATCACTTTCGCGCTGCGGATGACTACCTGGACGCGTTACTGCGGTCGGAGAATGTCATCATTCACCCGTTCGTCATCGGTGAATTGTCGCTTGGGCATATTTCTCGATATGATGCGATCATGACGATGCTCGCGGACCTGCCGGTCATTTCGGTCGCGGAGGACGCCGAAGTTCGCCACATGATCCGTAGCAACAAGCTCTTCGGCACGGGCATCGGCTATATCGATGCCCATCTTCTCGCCTCGGCCCTTCTATCCCAACGGCACACGCTCTGGACTCGTGACAAGCGGCTGCACCGGATAGCGAGCGCACTCGGCGTCGCCATGCCGTTTCACCTGCACTAAGCCACCTCACATATTCGGATAAACCGGTCCCTCGCCGCCCTGGGGCGGAACCCAGTTGATGTTCTGGTTCGGGTCCTTGATGTCGCAGGTCTTGCAGTGGACGCAGTTCTGGGCGTTGATGACGTAGGTGTCCTTGCCGTCCTTCTCCACCCATTCGTAGACGCCGGCCGGACAGTAGCGGGTCGAGGGACCGGCGTAGATGTCGTGCTCGGATGACTTCTGCAGGGCCATGTCCTTCACCTGCAGATGCACAGGCTGGTCTTCCTCGTGGTTGGTGTTCGACAGGAACACCGAGGAGAGGCGGTCAAAGGTGAGCACGCCATCCGGCTTCGGATATTCGATCTTCTTGTGCTGCGAGGCAGGTTCCAGGGAGGCGGCGTCGGTCTTGCCGTGGCCGAGCGTGCCGAAGAAGGAGAAGCCGAACAGCGTATTGGTCCACATGTCGAGACCGCCGAGACCGATGCCCACAAGTGTGCCGAACTTCGACCAGAGCGGCTTGACGTTGCGGACCCTCTTCAGGTCCTTGCCGATGGCGGTCTTGCGCCATTCGTTCTCGATCTCGGCGACTTCGTCATTGGCGCGGCCGGCGGCGATCGCATCGGCGATCTTCTCGGCGGCGAGCATGCCCGACAGCACGGCGTTGTGGCTGCCTTTGATGCGGGGAACGTTGACGAAACCGGCCGAGCAGCCGATCAGCGCGCCGCCCGGGAAGGTCAGCTTCGGCACCGACTGGTAGCCGCCCTCGGTGATGGCGCGGGCACCGTAGGACAGCCGCTTGCCGCCCTCGAAGGTGCCGCGGATCGCCGGATGGGTCTTGAAGCGCTGGAATTCCTCGAAGGGATAGAGATAGGGGTTCTTGTAGTTCAGGTGCACGACGAAGCCGACGGCGACCATGTTGTCTTCGAGGTGATAGAGGAACGAGCCGCCACCCGCCGCCATGCCGAGCGGCCAGCCGAAGGAGTGCTGCACGAGACCTTGCTTGTGGTTCTCGGGCTTGACCTGCCAGAGTTCCTTGATGCCGATGCCAAATTTCTGCGGCTCGCGATCCTTCTGCAGATCGAACTTGGCAATGAGCTGCTTGGCGAGCGAGCCGCGCACGCCTTCGCCGATCAGCACGTATTTGCCCATCAGCTCCATGCCGCGGGTAAAGTTCGGGCCGGGCTCGCCGTTCTTCTCGATGCCCATGTCGCCGGTCGCGACGCCGATGACGGCGCCCTCGTCGTTATAAAGCACTTCGGTGGCGGCAAAGCCCGGATAGATCTCGACACCGAGCGCTTCGGCGTGGCCCGCCAGCCAGCGACAGACGTTGCCGAGCGAGACGATGTAATTGCCGTGATTGTTCATCAGCGGCGGCATCAGCGCGTTCGGCAGACGGATGGAGCCAGCGGGGCCGAGCACCAGGAAGTGGTCGGCATTGACTTCGGTCTTGAAGGGATGATCGCTTTCCGAGCGCCAGTTCGGCAGCAGGCGGTCGATACCGATGGGATCGACGACGGCACCCGAGAGAATATGCGCGCCGACTTCGGCGCCCTTCTCCAGCACAACGACCGAAAGATCCGGATTGACCTGCTTCAGGCGGATCGCGGCCGAAAGGCCGGCCGGTCCACCGCCGACGATCACCACGTCGAATTCCATGCTTTCGCGTTCCGGAAGCTCAGTCGTCTCGGTCATATCAGTCAGGTCTCCGCTCGGCCGTTCGTCCGGCCACATTCCCCATCTGGGGTAATCTCTTGTCAAAACCGGAAAGCATTGTCGAGCCGGGAAGCGACAGCCAATCCTCCAATTCGCACAATGATTTCCTCTGTGCTCATAAACCTATTTAACGTTTACGTTCACGTCAATTATACGGCAGCAGATTTGATGCAGGCGGCGCTTTTCTTTCCGCCGTCGCGGGCCTTATACAGAAGCATAGAATTGGAGGACATCATGGATCTCGGCATCAAGGGCAAACGCGCACTCGTTCTGGCTTCATCCCGCGGCCTCGGCCAGGGGATCGCGGTGGCTTTGGCGCGCGAAGGCGCAAACGTGCTGCTCTGCGGGCGCAGCGGCGAGCAGCTGGAAGCCAATTGCAAGGCGATCAATGCCGAGGGCAACGGCAAGGCCGACTGGATCTGGGCCGATCTCGGCGACGAGAATTTCGTCGCGACGGTGACGGCTGCGGTCAAGGAAAAGTTCGGTGGCCTCGATATCCTCGTCAACAATACCGGTGGCCCGACGCCCGGCACGACCGAGGAGATGAGTGCCGAGAAGCTCGAGACCTATTTCTTCTCGATGGTGCTGCGGGTCATCACGCTGACCAACGCGTTGCTTCCCGGCATGAAACAGCAGGGCTGGGGCCGCATCCTGACGGTCGCCTCCTCCGGGGTCATCGAGCCGATCGCCAACCTGGCGCTCTCCAATACGCTGCGCCCTGCCCTTGCCGGCTGGAGCAAGACGCTGGCTTCCGAGATCGCCAGCCATGGCGTCACCACCAACCTGCTCCTGCCGGGCAGTATTCTGACCGGCCGCTTGGACGAACTCGATGGTGCGGCAGCAAGACGCACCGGCAAAAAGATGGACGAAATCCGCTCGGAAAAGGAAGCGCGCATTCCAGTTGGGCGCTACGGGAAGGTCGATGAGTTTGCGGCGACGGCGGCGTTTTTGTGCAGCGAACCAGCAAGTTACATCACGGGGTCATTGATCCGTTGTGATGGTGGAGCGGCCCGCTCAGTGTAGTCGACTGATGTAGCGGCCCAGTATATATTAGTCACAGACTAATATTACGGAATGTTCATTACGAAAATTTAAGCTGTTATAAACGCTTAGTGATCGTAAGCGGCGAATAATGTCTTTTTTGCGCCGCAAAATAAGCGGCTCAGTTAGAGCATAGAATTCGCCCCATTCTGTTTAAAACCGGTCTCGCTCATGAAGAAATTCTGGATCACAGTCAGCGTCGTTGCAATTGCCGCAGTCGGCCTCTGGCAGTTCGGCAATCGCATTCCCTATGCACAGCAGATTCCCTATCTTTCGAAACTGATCAAACAGCCCGCCCATGGCGGCGGCAAGGGAGACGGCAGTGCTGCAGGCGGCGACCAGCAGGCTGCGGCAGACGGCCAGACGGCCGGCCAGGCTGACGGTCAATCCGGCAACAAGTCGGGCGGCGGTGGCGGACATCGCCGCGGCACAAATGGCCCGACCGTGGTCAAGACCGTGGCAGCAGCCCAGACGGCGTTGCCGATCGACGTGACCGCCTCGGGCTGGGCCGTCGCTGACGACAACACGACGATCGCTGCCCAGGAACAGGGCCAGATCGTCAACATCAACGTCCAGGACGGCGCGACCGTCAAGGCGGGCGACCTGATCGCCAAGCTCGACGACAAGTCGGCCAAGGCCGCCGTCGACAAGGATAAGGCGATGATCGTACGCGATCAGGCGACCCTCAACGGTGCCGATATCGCCTACAACCGCGCCCAGGACCTTGCCAACCAGAAGGCCGGCACCCAGGAAAGCGCCGACCAGGCGAAGGCGACCCGCGACAGCGCGGCCGCAACTGTCGAGGCCGACAAGGCCGCACTCGCCGCCGACCAGGTGACACTCGACCATACCGAAATCCGCGCCCCCTTCGACGGCCGCCTCGGCGACGTCGCAATCAGCAACGGCGCCTTCCTCAATGCCGGTTCGGCTATCGTCACGATCGCCAAATACGATCCGGTTTATGTGCAGTTCAATCTGCAGGAACGCTACCTCAAGGAGCTGAAAACGGCGCTGGCCAACGGCCCGGTCGATGTCAGCACCGCGCCGGACACATCCAAGGGCGAGGTGCGCAAGGGCGCAGTCAGCTTCTACGACAACACCGTTGATAAGGCTTCGGGCACGATCGTCGTCAAGGCACGCTTCGAGAACGCCTCCGGCGCGCTCTGGCCCGGCCAGTCGGTCAATGTCGTCGTGCATTTCGAGAACAAGGAACAGCAGGTCGTGGTGCCGACGGTCGCCGTCAGCCCCGGTCCGAACGGCTTCTTCACTTTCGTCGCCAAGGACGGCAAGGCACAGCTGACGCCGGTCACCGTCGCGCGCTCCAATGGCGGCTTCTCGGCGATCTCCGCCGGTCTTTCGGCAGGCGACCATGTCGTCATCGAGGGCCAGGGCCAGCTGACCGACAAGCAGGCGATCAACGAACAGTTTGACGACAAGGCGCTGAACGTTGCTTCGGCCGCCGACACGATGCAGCAGCAAACCGACAACGCTAGCGCGGGGACTGAGGAATGATTCCGAATTTCTGCATCCAGCGTCCGGTCGCCACGACGCTTCTGGCGATCGGCGTTGTTCTCGCCGGCTTGGCGGGATACCAGCTCATTCCGGTCGCCGCCCTGCCCCAGGTCGACTTCCCGACGATCAACGTTTCGGCCCAGCTGACCGGCGCCTCGCCGCAGACGATGGCGACATCGGTCGCCACGCCGCTCATCAAGCAGTTCGAAACCATCCCCGGCATCAGCGAAATCAGCTCTTCGAGCTCGCTCGGCAATACCAGCATCGTCCTGCAGTTCGATCTGAACCGCGATATCGATGCGGCAGCGGCCGACGTCCAGGCGGCGATCTCCCACGCCACCCGCCAACTTCCTGACAACCTGACGACCCCGCCGAGCTACCGCAAGACCAACCCGGCCGACGCGCCGATCATGCTGATGGCGGTGCAGAGCGATACGATGCCGCGCAGCAAGCTCGACGAGATTGCCGAAGACATCATTTCGCCGTCGCTTTCCACCCTCCCCGGCGTCGCCGAAGTTTCCGTCTACGGCGCGCAGACCTATGCGGTGCGCGTCGAGGTCGATCCCAGCAAGCTGCAGGCCCGCGGCATCGGCGTCGATACCGTCAACCAGGCGATCGCAGCCGCCAACAACCAGAACCCCGTCGGCACGCTGCAAAACAAATCGCAGACGATGACGATCAACGCCAATACGCAGCGAACCAATGCCGAGCAGTTCCGCTCGCTGGTCATCGCCTCGCCGAACGGCGCAGCAATCCACCTGAGCGACGTCGCCACGGTGGAAGACAGTGTCGAGAACCAGAATACCGGCAGCTGGTATGACGGCAATCGCGGCATCATCCTGGCGATCCAGCGCCAGCCCGATGCCAATACCGTCGATGTCGTCGATGCGATCAACGCCAAGCTGCCGCAGCTGCATGCGGAAATTCCGCCTTCGGTCAAAACGGTGATCATGAACGACGCCGCGCAGCCGATCCGCGCTGCTATCGCCGACGTCAAGTTCACGCTGCTCCTCACCATCGGCCTCGTCGTTCTGGTGATCTATCTGTTCACCGGCCACATGACGGCAACGATCATTCCTGGCCTTGCCGTGCCGCTGTCGCTGATCTCGACCTTCGGGATGATGTATGTGCTGGGCTACAGTATCGACAACATCTCGCTGCTCGGGCTGACGCTCGCGGTGGGTCTCGTGGTCGACGACGCGATCGTCATGCTCGAAAACATCTTGCGGCATGTCGAGGACGGCATGCCGGTGCGCGAGGCGGCGATCAAGGGTGCCGGCGAAGTCAGCTACACCATCATCTCGATGTCGGTCTCGCTGATCGCGGTCTTTATCCCGATCCTGTTGATGGGCGGCGTCGTCGGGCGCGTCTTCAACGAGTTCGGCATGGTGGTCGCGATCGCCATCGTCTCCTCGGCGATCGTCTCGCTGACGGTGACGCCGATGCTCGGCTCGCGGCTTGGCGAGGGTCACAGCCGCCCGCCGCTCTTCGTGCGTCTCTTCGACGCCGGCTTCGAACGGACGCTGCGCGGTTACGACCGTGCCGTCGGTTGGTGCCTGAAGCACCACATGACGGTTATCGGCGTGTTTTTTGCGTCGATTGCCCTGACCATCTATCTGTTCATGACGCTGCCCGCGAGCTTCTTCCCGCAGGAAGATATCGGCCGCCTGCAGGTCTCGACCCAGGCCCGCCAGGATATTTCCTACCAGGCCATGGAAGCGCTGCAGAAGCAGGCCGCGGCCGTCGTCGGCGCCAACCCGGCCGTCGATCACGTCATGTCGACCGTTGGGGGCAATGCCCAGAAGCCCCTGAACAACGGCACAATCTTCGTGCAGATGAAGGACAAGGACAAGCGCCCGCCGCTCGATCAGACCCTGCGTGAACTGCGCACGGCGCTGAACAAGATCCCCGGCCTGCAGGCCTTCGTCACCCCGAACCAGAGCCTGCGTTTCGGCGGTCGCCAGACGGCCAGCCAGTATCAGCTGATCGTCCAGGCGCTGAGCGCCGACACGACCAACCTCTGGGCCAACAAGATCATGACGACGATGCGCCAGGATCCGCGCTTCACCGACGTGACCACCGACGCCCAGAACAACGCGCTGCAGGCGAATATCGTCATCGACAGCGAAAAGGCTGCCGCCTTCGGCATCAACAACGACCTACTGCGCACAACGCTGCAGGAAGCGTTCAGCAGCTATACCGCTGCCGAAATCCAGTCGACCGGCGACAGCTACGACGTCATCGTCGAATATGATACCGGCAAGCCCTGGGACGACCAGCAGCTCGCCGAGATCAACGTCGCCTCGTCCAACGGCACGCTCGTGCCGCTGTCGAACTTCGCGCATGTGGAACGCACGACGGGCCCCGTCACTATCAACCAGACCGGCCAGCTCGTCTCGACCACCGTGTCCTTCAACCTGCCGGGTGGCGAATCTCTCGGCGACGCTACGGCGGCGATCGATCAGATCAAGAAGGACATCAACATGCCGACCGACGTGTTCACCAGCTATGGCGGCACGGCGCAGATCTTCCAGCAGTCGCAGGGCAATACGCCTTACCTGATCCTGGCGGCGGTCCTGACGATCTATGTGGTGCTTGGCGTTCTCTACGAGAGCTTCATCCATCCGCTGACGATCCTGTCCGGCCTGCCGGCGGCGGCACTCGGCGCACTCCTGGCGCTGAAGGTCATGGGCCTCGATCTGTCGATCATCGCGCTCATCGGCCTGTTGATGCTGATCGGCATCGTCAAGAAGAACGCGATCATGATGATCGACGTGGCGCTGGAAAACCTGAGGTCGACATCGATGTCGGCCTCGGAGGCGATCCACGAAGCCTGCGTCCGCCGTTTCCGGCCGATCATGATGACGACATTCTGCGCCCTGCTCGGCGCCCTGCCGATCGCGCTCGGCACCGGTGCCAGCTCGGAACTGCGCCAGCCCCTCGGCATCGCCGTTGTCGGCGGCCTGCTGGTCTCGCAGGCGCTGACGCTGTTCATCACACCGGTGATCTTCGTCGAGATGGGCCGCTTCGAAAACTGGCTCGGCCGGCTGTTCAGCCGCAAGAAGAAGCACGATACGCCGGCCAACGAGGATGGCGAGCCCGAGGCACGGGCAGTCGCTGCCGAATAAGACAGGAAGGGCGCCTCTAGGGCGCCCTTTTCATTTGGTGGTCTGAGCCTTGCTGTGGCAAATCCGGCGATGCTATCTCCGGTCAGACATGAATTGAATTAGGCCACAGCATGGTTCGACCCTACCTGCCGCTGAACGCCTTGCGGGCGTTCGAGGCGGCTTCCCGGCATCTGAGTTTCACCCGCGCGGCGATCGAGCTCTGCGTCACACAGGCGGCTGTCAGCCATCAGGTGAAGCTTCTGGAGCAACGGCTCGGCGTCACGCTCTTCCGCCGCCTGCCGCGCGGATTGATGATCACCGAGGAGGGGCTGGCGCTCTTGCCGGTGCTGCGCGAATCCTTCGACCGGATGGCCGACATGCTGGAGCGCTTCGAAGGCGGCCAGCTGCGCGAAGTGCTGAAGATCGGCGCGGTCGGGACGCTCGCCGTCGGCTGGCTGCTGCCGCGGCTTGCCGATTTCCGCACCCGCTTTCCCTATATCGACCTGCGCCTCTCGACCAATAACAACCGCGTCGATATCGCCGCCGAGGGCCTCGACTATACGATCCGCTTCGGCAACGGCGCCTGGCACGATATCGAGGCGGAAGCGCTGTTCGAGGCGCCG
This sequence comes from Rhizobium sp. OAE497, assembly GCF_040546565.1. Lineage (NCBI taxonomy): Bacteria > Pseudomonadati > Pseudomonadota > Alphaproteobacteria > Hyphomicrobiales > Rhizobiaceae > Rhizobium > Rhizobium sp. OAE497. The sequence goes on along the minus strand of NZ_JBEPOA010000001.1, from coordinate 1,132,659 downwards.
CTCTCCGTCCTCTGCATCCCACCGATCGCCCGGCAGCTGAAGACGCCGGAGGATGTCGCGGGCCAGACGCTGCTGCGCTCCTACCGCTCCGACGAGTGGCCGAGCTGGTTTGAGGAGGCCGGGCTCTCGGCACCACCGATCCTCGGCATGGTCTTCGATTCCTCGGTGCTGATGGTCGAGGCGGCGATGCAGGGTGCGGGCATTGCCCTCGCCCCGCCACTGATGTTCTCGCGCCAACTGGCATCCGGTGAGATCGAGCAGCCCTTCCCCATCTATATTTCCAAGGGCAGCTACTGGCTGACGCGGCTGAAGTCGCGGCCGGTGACCCTGGCGATGGAGAACTTCCGGCGCTGGCTGCAGGAGATGTCGGCGGAGACCCGCGGCGACTGATCCCAGCGGGTTGCTTTCGCCTCCGTCCTGTGCGATCACCCGCCCTCTCAAAAATTCGCGGGCGCGCATTTGCCGCCCTTTGTCACATCCGGGTCATCTCTTCCCGGTTCAAAGCATTTTTACTGATTTAAGGAGCACGGCCATGGCACGGGCGCTCGGGCTTGATTTCGGCACGACCAATACGGTTCTGGCAATGGCGGATGGCGCCAATGCCACACATTCGATGAGCTTCACCAGCGCGGCAGGCACTGCCGACAGCATGCGCACGGCGCTGTCGTTCATGAAGGATCCGCAGCTCGGCGCATCGGCCTTGAAGGTCGAGGCGGGTGCGGCGGCAATCCGCCAGTTCATCGACAATCCCGGCGATTGCCGCTTCCTGCAGTCGATCAAGACATTTGCCGCCAGCGCCCTCTTTCAGGGCACGATCGTCTTCGGCAAGCGCCAGAGCTTCGAAGACCTGATGGAAGTCTTCATCCGCCGCCTGCGCGCCTATGCCGGCGACAACTGGCCGTCCGATGTCAGCCGCATCGTCACCGGCCGCCCGGTGCATTTCGCAGGCACCACCGCCGATCCGGCGCTCGCGACACAGCGCTACAACGAGGCGCTGTCGCGCTTCGGCTTCCCGGAAGTGCATTACGTCTATGAGCCGGTCGCAGCCGCCTTCTACTTCGCGCAGAACCTGAAGGCCGATGCCACCGTTCTCGTCGCCGACTTCGGCGGCGGCACCACCGACTACTCGCTGATCCGCTTCGAGACCGTCGCCGGCAAGCTGACGGCAAAGCCGATCGGCCATGCGGGGGTCGGCATCGCCGGTGATCATTTCGACTACCGGATGATCGACAATGTCGTCGCGCCGCAGATCGGCAAGGGGAGTCATTTCAAGAGCTTCGACAAGATCCTTGAGGTGCCGTCGAACTACTATTCGAGCTTCGGCCGCTGGAACCAGCTGTCGATCTTCAAGACCTCGCGCGAGTTCGAGGACCTGAGGAAGCTGGTGCGCACTGCCCTCGAGCCGGAAAAGCTCGAGCTCTTCGTCGATCTCGTCGATCACGACGAGGGCTACCCGCTCTATCAGGCGGTCTCTGCCACCAAGATGGCGCTCTCGGCAAACGAGGAAGCGGCATTCGACTTCGGCCCGCTCGGCCGCAGCGGTCACCGCACGATCAAGCGCAGCGATTTCGAAGGCTGGATCGGCGAAGACCTCGCCCGCATCGAAGGCGCGCTCGACGAGGTGCTGGAAAAGACGCAGACGCGCGCCGATGGCATCGACAAGGTGTTTCTCACCGGCGGCACGTCCTTCGTGCCCGCCGTGCGCCGCATCTTCACCGAGCGCTTCGACCAGGACAAGATCGAGACCGGCGGCGAACTACTGTCCATCGCCCACGGCCTGGCGCTGATCGGCGAGCGCGACGACATCGCGCAATGGACTGTGCAATAGCCGCTTAGGCGGGCGGCTGCACTTTCATTGCCGCCGCTCGTCCGTTAAGGTTGCCGCATGATCTCCGCCAACGACCTCTCCCCGGCCGAACTTGCCGCGCTTTTGCATTTCCATGCAGATGCGGGCGTCGAGTGGCTGCTGGAGGAAGAGGCGGTCGACCGCTTTGCCGAATTCGAGGCGATGAAGGCGGCGCGCCGCGCGGCGGCACCTCAGCAGGCTCCGCAACAAAACACGCAGCAGCAGAGCCGCGCCACGGCGCATCAGCGTCAGGCACCGGCTGCCGCCAGCGCTCCGGCGGCGCGGCCGCAACCGGCCATTCCCGATGGCGAAGCCGTCCAGCAGGCGCGCTTTGCCGCCGAGAGCGCTCGCTCGCTTGCGGAATTGAAGACCGCGCTCGAAGCCTTCAACGGCTGCAATCTGAAACACAGCGCCCGCTCGACGATCTTTGCGACGGGCGATGCGGCGAGCGGCATCATGGTGATCGGCTCGGCGCCGAGCGCCGAAGACGACCGCGAGGGGCAACCCTTTGCGGGACGCCCGGGCGCCCTTCTCGACAAGATGCTGGCTGCGATCGGCCTCGACCGTTCCGGCATCCTGCTGACGCAGGTCATTCCCTGGCGCCCACCGGGCAACCGCGTGCCGTCGCCCGCCGAGATGGATATCTGCCGTCCCTTCATCGAGCGGCAGATCGCGCTCGCGGAGCCGAAAGCCATCCTGCTGTTTGGAAATTTCGCCGCGCGCGTGTTTTTCGGGGAGACGGATACGATCCACGGCCTGCGCGGCCAGTGGAAGGAAATCGGCGCCGGCGGGCTTACGATCCCGGCAATCGCCACATTGCATCCGCAGGATCTGTTGACCGCGCCGGTCAATAAGCGCTTGGCCTGGAACGATCTTTTAGCGTTTCAGCAAAAGCTGCGCGATCTCGATCTGATTACAAAATAGCCAATCTTAAAGATTTTATGAAACGACCCATGCACTTTATGCATGGCTGCGTCTCATTTAGGTGCATTGCAGAATCGATGCTGCGCTGCAATATATACTCGTGTCTTGGGAGGAATCTGACAGGAACCAAGGCAATGAACACACGTTTTCGTCCTATACACTGCGGGTTTGAAACCCTCCGCCTCGCGAGCGATGCGGTACGCACGACGCAAGGCTACAGCCGTCTCGGCTTCGCGACCAACGAACAGATGATCGCCCGCGGTACCGGCATCACGGGCCGCACGACGCGTCCGGCCGCGATCTTCGCCGATTTCCAGGAATATTGAGTAACCGCGCCGCCCAGCCGGGCGCGCGGATGGAGTAAAGCATGTCTGCCGTCATCATCTCGCTTCTGCGCAATATCGAAACGATCGAGCATATCCGCGCCGCCGTCTGTGCTGCGAAGGAATATGAGCGCGAACTTTGCTCGACGCAGACGGACCGCAAGGCGACCGACGTCGCCGCGATCGCGCTCTAAGCGCAGACCGCGAACCTGACCGGATCGCGCTCGATCTGCATCTTGGCGGCTTCGAATGCCTGGTCGATATAGGCGAATTTGATCGCCTGCCAGCCGCAATATTCCCTCAGGAATGCGCCCGAAATCCAAAGCTGCGTCTTCTTCGGCTCGTCGTACCAGCCGAGGCATCCCGTTTGCACCGCCTTGGCGAACAGCCGTTGCAGATGCGTGCGCGACATCATGAAATCGCCCGCCAGATTGCGCGTCTCGATACGGCCGGCGTCATAGCGCTCGCCTTCGCAGGTCTCCAGATCGATCTTCGAAACAAGGTGATCGACGACGAGGCCGCCGGCTTCGGTCCACATGAAGAGTGCCACCTGCTCCGGCGGCTCGCGCCAGCGGGAATCCTTCAGGCAGTTTTCGGCAACCATCGGCTGGGCGATGCGGATCAGCTCCGGGTTCGCCTGGAAACAGGCAGCGCGGTTGCCGCCATCAAGAACATCGAGTGCCGCAAGGTTCGAGAGGAACCACCCCGCCATCGCCTGATGACTGACATCGGCAGGCTCGAAATGCCGCGGACGGCGGCGCTCTTCGCCCGGCGTATGGGCGATGAAGCGGTAGGTGATCAGCTCTTCGATGAAATTGAGAACGGTGTTGCGGCTGGCGACCCTGTGCTCGGTGATGCACCCCGTCAGCGCCACGGCGGTAAAGCCGGATGACGGGTCGGAGGGGTCATGCCGCAGGCTCAGGCCGTAGGCCGTCTGCGTCAGAAGCCAGCGCTGGTGGGAGGCAAGCAGCCGCGCCAGGCGCGGGGCAGCGTCGAACATGCCGCGCATGTTGCCTGCGAGCAGGCGGATAGCGGCGAGGAAGTTCGGATGCTGAGCCAGTTCGTCCGCCGAAAATGCCATAAGCGCCCCCGCTCGCAAGCCAGCTTCCGGAGCTACCACTTCAGGGACATTTCCGTCCGGCGTCAGTGGCCATTCGCATATGCAAGGCTTTGAATAAATGAAACTTCGTCAGTTTCATCAACCATATTCAGCGGGTCATGTGTATCCCAAGATTTCGCCAGTACATTCCCGCCAAAAGCGCGAATCGACAGCTAAAACAACCGGAAAGCCTAGCCACCGCCGGCGCGCTGGGCGTTGCGCCGTTCCAGACCGAGCTGGTGCTCGCGGTGGATGATGTAGATGCCGGCGGCAACGACGATCGCCGTACCGACCATCATGTGCCCACCTGGCACATCGCCGAAGACGACATAGCCGATTACGCCACCAAGCAGGATCGATGTGTATTCGAACGGCGCAACGGTGGAGACATCGGCATGGCGATAGCTCTCAGTCAGCAGGATCTGCGCCACCCCGCCGCAAAAACCGGCGACGATGAGATAGAGCGTCGTTTCCAGATCGAGCGAATACCAGCCGAAAGGCAGCGTCAGCAGCGAGCAGAGCGAAGCGATCATCGAGAAGTAGAGTACGATCGTCGCCGTCCTCTCCTCTTCCACCAGTTTGCGCACCTGGATCATCGCCATGCCGGCCAGCACTGCCGACATCAGCACGCAGATGGCGCCGAGAGCCTGCTCGGCCTCGATGCCGCCGGCGCGAAACAGCGTCAGCTTCGGCCAGGAGACGATCGCCACACCGACGATGCCGAAGAACACCGCGCTCCAGCGGTAGAGCCGCACGCGCTCGCGCAGGAAGACGGCCGCGAAGATGACGGCGATCAGCGGCGTCGCATATCCAAGCGCGATCGCCTCGGGCAGCGGCAGATGCATCAGGCCGTAAAAGCCGAAACCCATCGAAACGATGCCGATCGTACCGCGCTTCACATGGCCGATAGGATTGGCGGTGTAAAAGGCCGCCTTCAGCTGCCCGCGATATGCAAGATAGGCCATGATCGGAAAGAGCGCGAAGAAGGAACGGTAGAACGTGACCTGCCCCGGAGCGACGTCAGTTCCCGCAAGCTTGATGAAGGTCTGCATGCCCAGGAACACGACCACCGACGAGACCTTCATCAGGATCCCCCTCATCGGGTTTCTCAGTACCGATTCCATGTCTTCCAATGCTCGCTTGCGGGAGGGGCCGCCGACTCGGCGGCACATCGAAGTGCGGCACCATCGTAACCAAAGAGATCAGGCGTTGGGAAAAATTTCCGAAGAAAAGCGAATTTTGCGGACGTGCCAGGAAAAGTCCGCACGCCATGCGGAAAAGAAAGATCAATGGTCTTTGCTTTAAGTTTAGTTCAGACTTTAATGTAATCATCGCCCCCAAAATTTACGGCGGGGATTCCGTCCCTGTCTCGGTCATATCGATAAAGGTCTTCAGGGAACACTTATGCGTACAGACACAGGCCAGGTCATTAATCTGGCAGACTACCGGCCCACCGATTTCGTCCTTGAGCGCGTGGACCTGACCTTCGAGCTTGACCCGACGGAAACGAAGGTCGAGGCGCGGCTGATCTTCCATCGCCGCGAAGGCGTCGATCCGAAGACGCCGCTGATCCTCGATGGCGACGAGCTTTCCCTGTCCAGCCTGCTGTTCGATCAGATGGAAATGCCGGCGGAGCAATATACCGCAACGGCCGACAGTCTGACGGTCCGCGATCTCCCTGCGAGCGAACCGTTCGAACTGACGATCACCACGATCATCAATCCTTCCGAGAATACCCAGCTGATGGGCCTCTACCGCACCGGCGGCATCTACTGCACGCAGTGCGAGGCCGAGGGCTTCCGCCGTATCACCTATTTCCCCGACCGCCCTGACGTTCTGGCGCCCTATACGGTCAACATCATCGCCGACAAGGCGCAGAACCCGCTGCTGCTCTCCAACGGCAACTTCCTCGGCGGCGCCGGTTACGGCGAAGGCAAGCATTTCGCCGCCTGGTTCGATCCGCATCCGAAGCCGAGCTACCTCTTTGCGCTGGTCGCCGGCGACCTCGGCGTCATCGAAGATACGTTCACGACGATGAGCGGCCGCGAAGTGGCGCTGAAGATCTATGTTGAGCACGGCAAGGAGCCCCGCGCTGCCTACGCCATGGACGCCCTGAAGCGCTCGATGAAGTGGGACGAAGAGGTCTTCGGCCGCGAATACGACCTCGACATCTTCATGGTCGTCGCCGTCTCCGACTTCAACATGGGCGCGATGGAGAACAAGGGCCTCAACGTCTTCAACGACAAATACGTCCTTGCCGACCCGGAAACCGCGACCGATGCCGACTACGCCAATATCGAGGCGATCATCGCGCATGAATATTTCCACAACTGGACCGGCAACCGCATCACCTGCCGCGACTGGTTCCAGCTCTGCCTGAAGGAAGGCCTGACGGTTTATCGCGACCACGAGTTCTCGTCGGATCAGCGCTCGCGCCCGGTCAAGCGCATTGCCGAAGTCCGTCATCTGAAGTCCGAGCAGTTCCCGGAGGATGGCGGCCCGCTCGCCCATCCGGTGCGCCCGACAAAGTATCGCGAAATCAACAACTTCTATACGACGACGGTCTATGAGAAGGGCAGCGAAGTGACGCGTATGATCGCGACGCTGCTCGGCAAGAAGGCCTTCAAGAAGGGCATGGATCTCTATTTCGATCGCCATGATGGCCAGGCCGTCACGATCGAGGATTTCGTCAAGTGCTTCGAGGAAGCCAGCGGCCGCGATCTCTCGCAGTTCTCGCTCTGGTATCATCAGGCCGGCACGCCGCTGGTCACCGCTTCCGGCACCTATGACGCCAAGGCCAAGACCTTCACGCTGCAGCTCGAGCAGATGGTTCCGGCCACACCCGGCCAGGCGGACAAGAAGCCGATGCATATCCCGCTCAGCCTGGCGCTGTTTGCCGAAAGCGGCAAGGCAATCAAGCCGAAGTCGGTCGAAGGCGCGGAATATGCCGATGAGGTCCTGCATCTGACCGGCCGCACGCAGACCGCCGTCTTCCACGGCATTGCCTCGCGCCCCGTCGTCTCGATCAACCGCAGCTTCTCGGCGCCGATCAACCTGCATTTCGATCAGGCACCGGCCGATCTCGCGCTGCTTGCCCGCCACGAGACCGATCATTTCGCCCGCTGGCAGGCGCTGACCGATCTGGCGCTGCCGAACCTTCTCAAGGCCGCCCGCGATGCGCGTGACGGCAAGGCGGTCGCCTGCGAACAGACCTTCGTCGACACGCTGCTTGCAGCCGCCTCCGACGACGCGCTGGAGCCCGCCTTCCGCGCCCAGGCGCTGGCGCTTCCGAGCGAAGCCGATATCGCCCGCGAACTCGGCGGCAACAATGATCCCGACGCGATCCATGCCGGCCGCCAGGCGGTGATGAAGCAGATCGCCGATCAGGGTGCTGCCATCTTCGCCACGCTGTTCGAAACGATGACGACACCGGGCGCCTTCAGCCCGGATGCCAAGAGCGCCGGCCGCCGCGCGCTGCGCAACGCCGCCCTCACCTATCTCTCCTATGCGGAGAACACGCCGGTTCGTGCCAAGGCCGCCTTCGACGCCGCCAACAACATGACCGAGCTTCTGCATGCTCTGACGCTGCTGGCGCACCGCTTCCCCGACAGCGCCGAAGCGATCAGCGCGCTGACCGCCTTCCGCGACCGCTTCTCCGAAAACGCCCTCGTCGTCGACAAGTGGTTCTCGGTGCAGGCAACGATCCCGGGTGCCGGCACGCTCGACCGCGTCAAGAAGCTGATGGACAGCCCTCTCTTCAAGCGCACCAATCCGAACCGCGTGCGCTCGCTGATCGGCACCTTCGCCTTCACCAACCCGACCGGCTTCGGCCGCGCCGATGGCGAAGGCTACCGCTTCCTGGCCCGCGAGATCCTCGACATCGACCAGCGCAACCCGCAGCTCGCCGCCCGTATCCTGACATCGATGCGGTCGTGGCGCTCCCTGGAGCCGGCGCGTGCGGATTTCGCCCGCGCGGCCCTGATGGAAATCGAACGGGCGCCCGGTCTTTCGACCGACGTGCGCGACATCGTCGAGCGTACGCTCAAGGGGTGATTTGCAAGCGAAAGGCTTCGCCGCTATCGGCGGAGCCTTTTCGGAATCCCCAAAAAATCAGCACTTATAAATAGTTAACAGATTTTTACCTTTGCCTCTGGACACGGCGAATCAGGAGTGATTCATTGGGTCAGGTTCGAGCGGCGGCGCTGCGAATCACACGAGGGATCAAGGTTATAGCGATGATGAACGTGCGGCGGGCAACTGCGGCCGAGGGACGGCTGCGTGTTGATTTCGGGGCGTTGCGGGGTTGGTCTCGGGCCACTCAGAGCAGCCGGCCGGCCGTCAGCCGTTCCGGCGCTCCGCGTCTTCCACAGGTCGAAACCATCCTCAAGCGCGCCATCCCGGCGCTGATCATCGCCTTTCTCTCCGTCGTTGCCGCCTCGCACATCTTCGGGATGATGTCGGAATATTCGCGGATGGGCGCAGCCGCCCGCCACGCAACGTCGCTCTCGGCTGCTGCGGCGGCCGCCGTCTTCACCGATGCCGGTCAGCTCTTCGAGGCCGGCAACGCCGCCGAGGCGCAGGCCCGCCTTTCGAAGTTTTTGCCGCAGGACCGGCTCGACAGTGGCTCGTTCATTCTCCTCGTCCAGGCGAGCGGCAAGGTCTTTGCCGCATCGGCTGCGGGCGTCTCCTATGTCGGCTCCAACGTCGCCGACTTCTTCCCCGAAGTCTCCGCCATCCGCCGCTTCGGAGACCGCGCCGGCGTCATCGAAACGACGATCAGCGGCGATCCCCATTATGCCGAGATCAGCCTCGTCGGCGGTGCGGGCGGCTATATCGTCGCCGCCACCTCGCTCGATCAGATCGGCAAGCTCTGGCGCGAGGAGCTGACGCTCAACGTCACGCTGTTTGCCGGTATTTCCTCGATCCTGCTCGTCATTCTCTATGCCTATTACATGCAGGTCCGCCGCGCCCGTGATGCCGACGACATTTTCGTCGAATCCAACCAGCGCGTCGAAACCGCACTGTCGCGCGGCCGTTGCGGCCTCTGGGATTTCGATTTCGAAAACCGTGAATTCTTCTGGTCGCGGTCGATGTACGACATGCTCGGCCTGCCCGCTTCCGACAAGACCATGTCCTTCAACGAGGCTGCCCGCCTGATGCATCCCGAAGATGGCGGCCTGCACGAGATCGCCCGCTCGATCGCCAAGGGGACCTCCGGCCAGGTCGACCAGATCTTCCGCATGCGCCATGCCGCCGGTCACTATGTCTGGATGCGCGCCCGCGCCCAGATGATCCGCAGCAATTCCGGCCGCATGCACATGATCGGCATCGCCATGGACGTCACTGAGCAGCACCGGCTGGCTCAGCGCTATGCCGAAGCCGACCAGCGTCTCGCAGACGCGATCGAGTGCACCTCCGAGGCATTCGTCCTCTGGGACAAGAACGACCGCCTGGTCATGTGCAACGCCCACTTCCAGCAGGCTTACGGCCTTCCTGACAGCGTGCTGGTTCCCGGCACAGAGCGCAGCGTCGTCAATGCCGCGGCCGCCCGCCCGGTCATCGAGCGCCGCATGGTCGATCCGAACGGCGCCGGCCACTCGCGCACCGCCGAAGTGCAGCTCGCCGACGAGCGCTGGCTGCAGATCAACGAGCGCCGCACCCGCGACGGCGGCATGGTCTCGGTCGGCACCGACATCACCCTTCTGAAGCGCAACCAGGAGCGCCTGCGCGACTCCGAGCGCCGCCACGTCGCAACCATCGGCGACCTCAAAGCATCGCGCCAGACGCTCGAACACCAGAAGGCCGAGCTGTCGGTCGCCAACGCCAATTACCTCGTCGAGAAGGAACGCGCCGAAGCCGCCAACAAGGCGAAGTCGGAATTCCTCGCCAACATGTCGCATGAGCTGCGCACGCCGCTCAACGCCATCCTCGGCTTCTCGGAAATCCTGCAGAACCAAATGTTCGGCCCGCTCGGCTCGCTGAAATACGACGAATATGCCCGCGATATCCACGACAGCGGCCAGCACCTGCTCAACGTCATCACCGACATTCTCGACATGTCGAAGATCGAAGCCGGCCACATGAAGCTGCACCGCGAGACCGTCGATCTCGCCCCGCTCATCGAAGAGAGCCTGCGCTTCACCGCCATTCCGGCTGCCGAGAAGAACATCGTCATCGAGCAGCGCCTCTGCGAGGGCATGACGCTGACCGCTGACCGCCGCGCCATGAAGCAGATCCTGCTCAACCTGCTCTCCAATGCCGTGAAGTTCACCAATGACGGCGGCCGCATCGCGCTTCGCACCCGCCGCGACGCCAAGGGCCTGATCGTCACCATCGCCGATACCGGCATCGGCATCCCGCGCAAGGCGCTGACCAAGATCGGCCAGCCTTTCGAGCAGGTCCAGAGCCAGTATGCCAAGAGCAAGGGCGGCTCGGGTCTTGGCCTGGCAATCTCGCGCTCGCTCACCTCGCTGCATGGCGGCAACATGCGCATCCGCTCCCGCGAAGGCGTCGGCACCGCCGTCACCTTCCGCATCCCGGATGCTGCCCGCTAAGCTTTAACGGTTACCTGAAAGATCTTCCGCACAGCCTTCGACAGCCGTTTCACTTCGCCTTCCAGCGTCTTGATGTCAGGGCAATCGCCGGCGCGGCAGACGAGCTCGACGAGGCCAGACGGCGCCTCCTTCGGATCGAACAGACCATCGATGCAGAGCCGGATCAGCTGCGACAGCTCCGTATAGAGATTGAATGCCTCGAGGCAGGTGTCGAGATCGGCAGGCGCCATCAGCTTGCCGCCGAGCGCCTTCAGCGCCTCGCCGGTATTCAACCCGTTGACCTTGACCACCGAAGCCTTGGCCGGCGCCACCAGCGCCAGATACTGAGCGATGAACTCGATATCGATAACACCGCCCGCGATCAGCTTCAGATCCCAGCCGCTCTCCGGCGCCTTCTCGTTGTCGATCAGATTGCGCATCTCGGCGACATCGCGGGCGACCTTGGCGATATCGCGCTTGGCAGACAGGACATCGGAAATGATCCGCTCGGCAGCTTCCGTTAAGCTCGCATCGCCGCAGATCAGCCGGGCGCGGCTGAGCGCCATATGCTCCCAGGTCCAGGCTTCCTCACGCTGATACTTCTCGAAGGAATTGATGCGCGTCGCCACCGGCCCCTTGTTGCCGGAAGGGCGAAGCCGCATGTCGACTTCGTAGAGAATGCCTTCCGCCGTCGGCGCCGAGAAAGCGGCGATCAGGCGCTGGGTGATACGGGTGAAATAGCGCAGCGCATCGAGCGGCTTCTCGCCGTCGGATTCGGCAGCCGTATCGTCGTAATCGTAGAGCAGGATGAGATCGATATCCGAGCCAGCCGTCAGCTCGAAACTGCCGAGCTTACCCATGCCGGCAACGGCAACCCTGCCGCCCGGGAAACGGCCATGCGCCGCCTCGATCTCCTTCAGCACGCCGTCCAGCGCCGCCTCGATGATCAGATCGGCAAGATCGGTAAAGGCCCGCGCCGCCATGGCGCCGTTGATCGCCCCGGTCAGCAGCCGGATGCCGATCAGGAAACGCTGCTCGGCGGCGAAGATGCGCAGCCGGTCCAGCAGTTCCTCGTAGTAGCGGGCCTGCACCAGCGATGCCTTGAGACGCTCGCCGAGATAGTCGCGCGTCGGCAGTTCCGCCATCAGGCCGGGATCGAGCATGCCGTCGAAGACATGCGGCTTGGCGGCAATGACCTCCGCCAGTTTCGGCGCCGAGGACATGATGTTGACGATCAGCGACAACAATGCGGGATTGCTGCCGAGCAGCGAGAACAGCTGGATCCCGGATGGCAGGCCGGAAATGAAGCTGTCGAAGCGCAGCAGCGCCTCATCGGCCCGCTTGCTCTCGCCGAAGACACGCAAGAGCTCCGGCGTCAGTTCGGTCAGCCGCTCGCGCGCCTCGACGGATTGCGTGGCGCGGTAGCGGCCGTAGTGCCAGGTGCGGATGATGCGGGAAATGTCCGACGGGCGCTCGAAGCCGAGACGTTTCAGCGTCTCCAGCGTATCAGGGTCGTCGTTCTGGCCGGTGAAGACAAGATTGCCGGTATCGGTCGAAAGCTTGTTTTCCTGCTCGAACAACCGCGCATAGCGCCGCTCCACCGTCCTGAGCACCTCCACCAGCTTCTCGGAGAAGCTCGGCGTATCGCTGAAGCCCATCATGAAAGCGATGCGTTTCAGATCGGCTTCCGTTTCCGGCAACAGATGCGTCTGCTCGTCACGCACCATCTGGATGCGGTGCTCGACATCGCGCAGGAACCAGTAGGCATCCGTCAGTTCGTCGCGGGTTTCCGCATCGATCCATTTCGCCTTGGTGAGCTCGGCGAGCGTCTCCTCGGTGCCGCGGCTGCGCAGCACGGGCATACGCCCCCCGGCGATCAGCTGCTGCGTCTGCGCGAAGAACTCGATCTCGCGGATACCGCCGCGGCCGAGTTTGACGTTGTGCCCCTTCACCGCGATCGCCCCGTGCCCCTTATGGGCGTGGATCTGCCGCTTGATCGAATGGATATCGGCGATCGCCGCATAGTCGAGATATTTGCGGAAGACGAAGGGCACGAGACCGCGCAGGAAATCCTCACCAGCAGCGAGATCGCCGGCAACCGGCTTCGCCTTGATGAAGGCCGCCCGCTCCCAGTTCTGCCCCCTGCCCTCGTAATAGATCATCGCTGCATCGACCGAGATCGCCAGTGGCGTCGAGCCGGGATCGGGACGCAGGCGAAGATCGGTGCGGAACACATAGCCGTCGGCGGTCCGTTCCTGCAGGATGCGCACCAGCCGCCGCATCAGCCGCGGATAGATCTCGATCGCATCATCAGGATCGGGCACGATGCCCGCCTGCTCGTCGAAGAAGACGACCAGATCGATGTCGGAGGAGTAATTGAGTTCGGAGGCGCCGAGCTTGCCCATGCCGAGTACGATCAGGCCGGAGCCCTCGCTGGGCTTCGAGACATCCTTCAGGACCAGCTTGCCGCCCTCATGCGCCGACATCAGCAGATGGTCGATCGCAGCGGCGACCGAGGCCTCGGCGAGCGCGCTCAGCCAGCCCGTCGTCTGGCGGCCGTCGAAAATCCTGGTGAGATCGGCAAGTGCGATCAGGAAGGCGACCTTGCGCTTGATCTGCCGCAGCCTCGCCATGACGGCGGATTCGGCCGGCAATGCGCCGTCGACAGGTTTCCAGCAGGCGCGCGCCTCCTCGATCAGCCCTTCGATCTCAGGCTCCAGCGGCGCCGAGATCGCCGCGGCGAGAACGGCATTGTCGATATTGGCGACCTCCCGCAGATAGGGAGACAGGGTGAAGGCGGCGGCGATGAAATCGAGCAGCGGCCCACCGGACTTCACCATCGCGGCAACGGCGGGCTCTTCGCGGCCGATCTCCGCGAGATCGCTCAGCGCCAGCTTCAACTCGGCCTGGTTCAGCGGCTTCAGCGCCACCTCGCCAGCGTCCTTCAAGAGATGTGTCGACTTCTTCAGCATCCCGCCTCCCTGCCGCAACGCGCCGGATTCGCGTTGTCTCGCATGCGCTTAACCTAGAGCGGCAAACGCCGGGAGCCAATACCGTCTTTCAGTGCTCGAAACTCAGGCGGGCTTGACCGGAAAATGCATGGTCACCGTCAGGCCACGCCCTTCTTCCTTGTCGGGATAGGTGTCGGAAAGCTCGAGCGTACCGCCATGCAGTTCCATGACGGCCTCGACCAGCGACAGGCCAAGCCCGGTCCCCGGCTTCGACCGGCTCTCGTCCAGCCGCACGAAACGCTTGATCACCGCCTCGCGCTTGTCGGCTGGCACACCGGCGCCGCTATCGGCGACCGAGAGGCAAATGGCGTCCTGCCGACGCGCCAGCTTGATGGCGATCTGGCCGTGGCCGTCGCAATCGACGGAATATTTGATGGCATTGTCGATCAGGTTGAACAGCGCCTGGCCGATGAGCTCGCGGTTACCCTGCACCGAAATTCCAGGCTCGATATCCGAGGTCAGCGTCAGCCCGGCATCGTCGGCCACCGGCTCGTAGAGCTCGGCGCTGTCGGCAACGATCGCCGAAATCTCCACCGTCGACATCTCGGCAGCCACCGATCCTGCCTCGACACGCGAGATCATCAGCAGCGCGTTGAACGTCCGGATCAGCTGGTCGGATTCCGAAATGATCCCTTCGAGCGCCACGCGGCGCTGCTCGCCGTCATCGGTATCCACCGCGTCGGCCGCCTTGTTGCGCAGCCGCGTCAGCGGGGTCTTCAGGTCGTGGGCGATATTGTCGGAAACCTGCCGCAGTCCTTCGTTGAGCTTCTCGATACGCTCCAGCATGGTGTTCAGCGACACCGAAAGGCGGTCGAATTCGTCGCCGGAGCCGCCGACCGGCAGGCGCTGCGAGAGGTCGCCGGCCATAATCTTCTTGCTCGCCGCCGACATGCGGTCGATGCGTTTCAGTGCGTTGCGGCCGATACCGAACCAGATGATCAGTGCGCCCAAGCCCATAATCGCCAGCGCCACCATGAGCGCCTGGCGAACCAGCACGCGGAAGCGCTCGGGTTCGCCGAGGTCGCGCCCGACCAGAATGCGCAAGCCATTGTCGAGCACAAAGATATTGGCGATCGCCATATGCCGGCGGTCGAGACCGCTTTCGGCATAGCGCTGGTAGAAGAAGGGAACCGAGGTCCAGCCCGTCTCCTCGAAGACACCGGGCTGCACCGAGGCTACGTTACCCGCCAGGATGTCGCCAGAAGGGCCGGCGATGATGTAGAGATTGGCGCCCGGCTGGCGGGAGCGGCGCTCCATTGAGCGCAAGAGCGCGTTGATGCCGCCGGTGTCATAAGCGCGTTTGACCTGATCGACTTCCTGCTGCACGGCCTCGCGGATCTGCCCCGTCAGCAGGCGCTGCGACATCGCCGTCACATAGATAACGAGCGTCGCGGCGCAGATGGCGAAGAGCAGGATGTAAAGGGCCGAAAGGCGGACTGCGGTAGATCGGAAGAGAAACCAGAAACGGTTCATCCCTCATCCTTGATCATGTAACCCGCCCCGCGGATCGTCTTCAGCAGCGGCTGGCTGAAATCCTTCTCGATCTTCGAGCGCAGGCGCGAGACATGCACGTCGATGACGTTGGTCTGTGGATCGAAATGGTAATCCCAGACATTCTCGAGAAGCATGGTGCGGGTCACGACCTGACCTGCATTCTTCATCAAGTACTCGAGAAGACGGAATTCGCGCGGCTGCAGCGGGATTTCCTTGCCGCCGCGGCGCACTTCGTGGGAGAGCCGGTCGAGTTCGAGGTCGCCGACGCGATAGACGACGTCCTGTTCCGGCGTGCCCTTGCGGCGACCGAGAACCTCGACGCGGGCGAGCAGTTCGCTGAAGGCATATGGTTTCGGCAGATAGTCGTCGCCGCCGGCGCGCAGGCCGGTCACGCGGTCATCGACCTGGCCGAGAGCCGAAAGAATGAGAACGGGTGTATGAACGCCCTTGCGGCGCAGCTCGCTGATGACGGAAAGGCCGTCGCGGCGCGGCAGCATGCGGTCGATGACGATGACGTCGTAGGTATTTTCCGAGCCCATGAAGAGACCGCTCTCGCCATCACTTGCGTGATCGACGACGATCCCGGCCTCGCGAAAGGCTTTCGTCAGGTATACCGCAGCTTCGAGGTCATCCTCGATGATGAGAATCTTCATGCGGCTGACATTACCTGCCGGTTTTGTTTCGGCAAGGCTCAATACGTCTTCCTGTTGCGCTTGGGTCATCGCGGCACCTGTGGATGGAACGGAAGGGAGCCGCGCTGGGCTGGAAGCGCGGCTCCCCTTCTCTGGCGCATCATGGGGATGCGCCGGTCAAGGCTGTGGGGGATCAGCCTTGGCTGTTGATCGGAAGGGCGACGAAACGGCTGCCGTCCTTCGACTGGATCTGGAAGAGCGCCCGGGTGCGGCCGTCCTTCTTCGCCTGGTTCAGAACCTTGACGACATCGTCAGCGCTGGAAACCTGCTGGTTGTTGACCGAGGTGATCGTCTCGCCTTCCTTGATGCCCTTGTCGGCAGCGTCGGAATTCGGGTCGATACCGGTGATCGCCAGGCCCTTGCCGTCATCGGCCGGGCCAACCGTCAGACCGAGATCGGCAAGCGCCTTCTCGGAAGCCGGTGCCTGCGGCTCCTGCTGCTGGTCGCTGTCGTCGTTGGAAGCGTCCTTCTGGTCTGCCGGCAGCGTGCCGAGCTCGACGTTGAGGGACTGCGCCTTGCCATCGCGCCAGATCGACACTTCGACCTTCTTGCCGGGCTGCATCGCGCCAATGCGGCGGCTGAGATCGCGGGCATCTTTGACCGGCTCGCCATTGACGGCGGTGACGACGTCTCCCGCCTTCATGCCGGCCTTCTGGCCGGGCGTGCCGTCCTGAGCGGAAACGACGAGCGCGCCGTTGGCTTCGGAAAGGCCGAGAGAGTCGGCGATGTCCTTGGTCACCGGCTGGATCTGCACGCCGAGGTAACCGCGCGAAACCGTACCGTCCTTCATCAGGTCGGCAACGACGTCCTTGGCGGTCGAGGCGGGAATTGCGAATGCGATGCCGACGCTGCCGCCCGACGGCGAGAAGATCGCGGTGTTGATGCCGACGACCTGGCCGTTGAGGTTGAAGGTCGGGCCACCGGAGTTGCCGCGGTTCACGGCGGCATCCACCTGCAGGTAGTCATCATACGGGCCGGAGCCGATGTCGCGGCCGCGGGCGGAGACGATACCCGCGGTCACCGTGCCGCCGAGGCCAAACGGATTGCCGACTGCGACAACCCAGTCGCCGACGCGGACATTGTTGTCGTCGGCCCAGTTGACGTAGGTGAACTTCTTGCCCTTGCCGTCGACCTTCAGCACGGCGAGGTCGGTGCGCGGGTCCTTGCCGATCAGCTTGGCGTCAAGCTCGGTGCCGTCGTTCATGACAGCAACGAAAGCCGAACCGTCGGAAACGACGTGGTTGTTGGTGACGATATAGCCGTCTTCGGAGATGAAGAAGCCGGAGCCCTGGGCAACGGGACGCAGACGGCCGGGGCCGCCAGGACCGCCGGGGCCACCCGGACCGCGATCGCCGAAGTGGCGCGGCGGACGCTGCTGGCCATCCTGGCCGTCACCGCCGTTCGGACCCTGCTCGCCGAACTGCTTGAAGAAGCGCTTCAGCGGGTGATCGTCCGGCAGGTCGTCAAAACCACGGCCGTTGAAATCGAAGGAGAAACCGTTGCCGTCGTCGGAAGCCGGCTTGATGCGGGATTCGACGCGGACGGAAACGACGGCCGGCGAAACGGCGTCGACGACATTGGCAAAGCTCGGAACCTGCGGCGCCTGAACATTGACGGCTTCGGCATAGGAACGGGTGATCTCAAGCGGCACGCCAGTGGCAAGCACGGCGGCTGCGAGACCTGCGACGGTCGAAGCCTTGAGCGCAGTGGCAAGGGAGGGAGTCTTGAACATTATAGGCACCTTCTCTTCTTCATTTAGTCGGTCCGGCCCCCGGTCGGGATCGGCTGATGAAGGAAGATATAGGATGCGAGACCTTACTGCGAACTGTCTGGGCAATGAAAAATTTGTAATGTTGAGAGCGCTACAGCTTTCGGCTGCAACGCACGCAACGGGCCGGATTTCCGCAGGACTCAGGCCTGGCGGTCAGTCCGCATCAACTCGTCGAGCTTGGCCTGTTCGTCTGCCGTAAGACGGCTGCCGGTCGGTTTGCCGGTCCGGCGGCGTGCGAAGACGATGAGCGAAATGCCGCCTGCCAGGATCAGCACGATGGGCGCGCCCCAGAGCATCACCGTGCGGATACTGAACCGCGGCTTCAACAGCACGAATTCGCCGTACCGGGAAACGATGTAGTTCAACACCTGCTCGTCACTGTCGCCATCCTTGATGCGCTCGCGCACCAGCAGACGCAGATCCTTGGCGAGATCCGCATTGGAATCGTCGATCGACTGGTTCTGGCACACCATGCACCGCAACTCCGCCGACAACGTCCGCGCCCGGCTTTCCATCGCGGGGTCGGGGAGCACTTCGTCGGGGTTTACGGCGAAGGCGGGGAGTGGTGAGAGGAACGCGGCAAGTACGAGGAAGAGCCGCAGCGAGCGCCACAATCCCCTTCTCCCCTCGGGGATAAGGTGTCCGTCAGGACGGATGAGGGGGCCACGCGTGCCGCCGGTTGCTTCTCGCTGATGCTCGAAGGCCTCGCAGCCGCGCTGCTCATCCCCCTCATCTGCCCTTCGGGCATCTTCTCCCCGCTGGGGAGAAGGGAGAAACCACGAGCGTCTCATTCCGCAGGCTCCATGGCCGGAGCCGATGGCTTCGCCGCCTTGGCCTTGCGCCGCGGCGCACCAACCCTCAGGCGCCGGTCGCTCAACGACACGAAGCCACCAATCGACATGATCAACGCCCCGCCCCAGATGCAGAGAATGAACGGCTTCCACCAGATGCGCACGACGATGCCGCCGTCATTGGTGGGGTCACCAAGCGAGACATAGAGCTGGCTCAACCCAAAGGTCAGGATACCCGCTTCCGTCGTCGGCATCTGCTGGGCGACATAGACGCGCTTGGCAGACCAGACATCGGCGACTTCGAGACCGCCGCGGCGAATGCTGAAATGACCGCGATCTTCCTTGTAGTTGGGGCCGGTCGCCGGCTGCATGCCGTCGAAATGCAGCGAGTAGCCGCCGGCATCCGTGGTCTGGCCCGGCTTCATCTCCAACACATGCTCCGTCGCAAAGGTCGAGACCGCGACGATGCCGAGAACGGTGATGCCGAGACCAGCATGCGCAAGCGCGGTACCGAAGGCGGAGCGCGGCAGGCCGGTCAATCTCCGCCAGGCGACATTCGCCGCCACCTTGCCGATTCCGGCGCGATACCAGAGATCAGCCGCAGCCCCGAAGACGAGGAAGAGACCGGCAGCGAGGCCGAGAACCGAAAGAACCGGCCCGCCATGCTCGATATAGAAGAAGACGAGGGCCGCAACGAAAGCGAGACCCGCGACGACATAAAGCCGCTGCAGCACGCCGAGCAGATCGCCGCGCTTCCAGGCGAGCAGCGGCCCGAAAGGCACGACCAGCAGCAGCGGGATCATCAGCAGCCCGAAGGTCATGTTGAAGAAGGGCGGGCCGACGGAGATCTTGTCGCCGGTCAGCGTTTCAAGCAGCAGCGGATAGAGCGTACCCGTCAGAACTGTGCCGCAGGCAACCGTCAGGATCAGGTTGTTCAGCACCAGCGCGCCCTCGCGCGAAATCGGCGCAAAGAGACCGCCTGCCGAAAGCAGCGGCGCGCGGAAGGCAAAGAGCGACAGCGCCCCACCGATGAAGATCATCAGGATGCAGAGGATGAAGACGCCGCGGCTCGGGTCGCTCGCAAAGGCATGGACCGAGGTCAGCACGCCGGAGCGCACCAGGAAGGTGCCCATCAGCGACAGCGAGAAGGTCAGGATCGCCAGGAGCACCGTCCAGATCTTCAGCGCCTCGCGCTTTTCCATGACGAGAGCCGAATGCAGCAGCGCGGTGCCCGCGAGCCAGGGCATGAAGGAGGCGTTCTCGACCGGATCCCAGAACCACCAGCCGCCCCAGCCGAGCTCGTAATAGGCCCAGTAGGAGCCCATGGCGATGCCGAGCGTCAGGAAGGTCCAGGCGGCCAGCGCCCACGGGCGCACCCAGCGCGCCCAGGCCGCATCGATCCGGCCTTCCATCAGCGCCGCGACGGCGAAGGAGAAGCAGACGGAGAAGCCGACATAGCCGAGATAGAGAAGCGGCGGATGGATAGCGAGGCCGATATCCTGCAATACCGGGTTCAGGTCACGCCCCTCGGCCGGCGCCGGATCGAGACGGACGAAGGGGTTGGAGGTCAGCAGGATGAAGAGGATGAAGGCAACCGAGACCCATGCCTGCACCGCCAGCACATTGGCCCGCAGCGTATCCGGCAGATTGCGTCCGAACAGCGCCACCATGGCGCTGAACAGCGCCAGGATCAGCAGCCAGAGCATCATCGATCCCTCGTGATTGCCCCAGACGCCGGAATATTTGTAGATCAGCGGCACCAGCGAGTGCGAGTTCTCCCAGACATTCTCGACCGAGAAGTCGGAGACGACATGCGCATAGGTCAGGACACCGAAGGAGAAGGCGACGAGGCCGAAGAGCACGATCGAGCCGAGCGGCGCGACGTCCATCATCGCCTGGTCGCGGCGGCGCGCGCCGATGACGGGGACGACCGAGAGAATGATCGCCGTCGCCAGCGCCAGCACGAGTGCGTAATGGCCGATCTCGATGATCATTGCGCGCCCTCGCCTTCCTTCCACAGCCCCTGGGATTTCAGCCGGTCGGCCACTTCCTTCGGCATGTATTTCTCATCATGCTTGGCAAGCACGGTATCGGCAATGAATTCGTGGCTCGATGCCTCGAACTTGCCTTCGGTCACCACACCCTGCCCCTCGCGGAAGAGATCGGGAAGAATGCCGGTATATTTCACCTTCACCGGCTGGCCACCGCCGTCGGTCACGGCGAATTCGACGGTCGAGCCGACACCGCGCACGACGCTGCCCTCGCCGACGAGACCGCCCAGACGGATGCGCGTCTCCGGCGCCACCGGCGTCTTCGCAAGGTCTGCCGGCATGTAGAAATAAGCGACGGACTGGCTGAAGGCGAACATCACGAGCAGCACCGCGGCAATGATAAAGCCCATGCCGCCGCCGATTACCGCCAGGCGCTTCTGCTTGCGCGTCATTCCGTTACCCCCTCGGTCGCAATACCCAGCTCGCGCCCCAGTGCGAGCAGCTGCTTGCCTTGATCGCCGTCAGCCGGGAACACGGCGAGCCCGCGTTTCAGCGCGTCGGCCGCACGATCCTTGTCGTTCAATACGGCATAAGAGCGGACGAGCCGCACCCAGCCCTCGAAATTGTTGGGATCGGCCTTCAGCTTGGCGTCTAGGCTATCCACCATGCCGCGGATCATCTGCTGCTGGTCCGCCGGGCTCATGTTCTGGGCAGCGGCCACATCCTCCTGTGTCGGTCCGCCCGGCGCCTTGCTGGAGGCAACCGGGGCGCCGCCATTCTTGGCGATATGATCGTTGACCAGCGGCAGCCACGGCGCATCGGCAGGCGATTCCTTGGCGATCGCCTCGAAGGCGGCCTTGGCCTGCTCGGTCTGTCCGCCCTGTTCCAGGCTCAGCGCCACGTAGAATTTGGCGCGCGGATTGTCGGGCTCGATCGACAGCGACTGTTCCAGCGTCTGGCGCACCTCCGGCGTCACCATGCCGTTGGAACCGGCCATCAGCGACTCCGCCAGGCCGTCGAGGCGGATCGCGCTCGGTCCAAGCAGGCGGATCGCGTTGCGATAGGCTTTCTCGGCATCGGCGATGCGCATCGCATTGAAATAGATCGGCGCCAGCACGTCCCAGCCCTTGCCGTCATCCGGGTTGAGCGCCAGATGGCGCTCCGCCTTGGAGACGAGGATCGCCATGTCGTTGCCGGGATTTTCGAGCCGTGCCTGGAGCGGTTGCGATGGCAGGCCGGGCCGACCCATCGCAACGTAAAGACAGAGCCCGATGGCCGGCAGCAGCAGCAGGATGAAGGCTTCGCTGAAGCGGTGATGGCTCGCCGCCTTCGGCTCGGCGGCAGGGCCCGTCGCCGAAACGGCGATCAACCGGCGGCCGATCTCGGCGCGCGCATAGTCGGCTTCATCGGAGGTGATCAGGCCGCCCGAGAGGTCGCGGTCGAGTTCGCGCAGCTGGTCGCGATAGACCGCCGCCTCGCCTGCGCGCGTGTCGTCGAGCGTCTTTCCGCCGCGCAGGAGCGGGTAAAGCAGCAGCGCGGCCACAGCCGCCGTCATTGCAGCAACAAGAATCCAGAAAAGCATAACGGCCCCAATACTTGAAGCGCGCGGCCATTCCAACTGGCAAAGCCGGAATGACGAAGATTTGAGGCGTTTCGCCGCAATATTCGCTACGGCTTACGACACACGGCATTCAGTGCAGGCTGAGCCGAAAATGGTGATTTTCCACGACCCGCAGCGCAGCGTACTAAAGGTACGTGAGCACCGGAAGCGTGGTAAGGCGCCATTTGCAGGCCAGCATGGGCCGAATGTCCTAGCCGAGCGGAGACCAGCTGCCATCATCGTTGCGGCAGGCCGAACCGCGCGCCACGGTCTCCTTGCCGTCGACGGTCAGCGTATGCGTGTACTGGCGGCAGTTCTGCGAGCCGACCTGATAGGGTGCTGCTGCGATGACCTTGCCGCTGACATTGCGTCCGCTCCAGACGACCGGCTGGCCGACGGCGGCCCCTTCCAGCGCCCGGTATTCGGCTTCGAGCGCGCGCTGCTTGTCGCTATCGCTGAGTTCGATGCCGGTACGGCCGACGATCCCGCCCTGAAGCGCGGTGATGAACTGTGCCGAGGCCGAAGGCTTGCGGGAGAAAACGCCGGTCGAGCTGGCGCTCTTCGTCGTCGTGCAGCCGCTCAGGGCAACGGCAACGAAAAGCGAGGAAACGATCATGGCATTCGCGCGTGATATCATTCGGTCGAACCAGCAGAAAGAAACAAATCAATGCCGGCAGATGCGCACAGGCACTTGTCGGCTTTAAGGCAAAGCATGCTATGCAACTGCCTATGTCTTTGTGACATCAAGCAATTGGTCACGCAACATCCTTTGTGAGACCGGGCAAAATTAGCTTTGCTTTGAGCCCGCCGGCAGCACCGCGGGAAAGCTCCAGGCGGCCCTGATATTCATTCGCGATCTCGGTGACGATCGAAAGACCGAGCCCGGTTCCGGGCTTGCTTTCGTCGAGACGCTTGCCGCGCTTCAGCGCTTCCTTGATCTGATCGGGCTCCAGCCCCGGCCCGTCGTCCTCGACGATGAGCTCGACCCAGTGCCGGCGGCCGCTGGTCTCGGCACCCTTCACGTCCTCGGCGGCTTCCGATGCGCTGACCTTGACCTTGTGAACGGCAAAGCGCGCCGCATTCTCCAGAAGGTTGCCGACCGTCTCCTCGAGGTCCTGCTGCTCCATGGCAACGGCCAGATGCGGCTGCGTGACGGAAAGCTCGAATTCCTTGTCGACGTTCAGGCGGCGCATGACGCGCACCAGCCGTTCCAGCGCCGGTTCCGCATCGGTGCGGGCAAGCACGGATTCGCGCTGCGCGGCAATGCGGGCGCGGTTGAGATAGGATTGCACCTGCCCCTGCATCGCTTCCGCCTGGTTCTTGACGAGCTCGCCATGCGAGCGCTCCAGCACCCGCGCCTCGTTCAAGAGCACGGCGATCGGCGTCTTCAGCGAATGCGCCAGATTGCCGACCTGCATGCGGGCGCGCTCGACGATGCGGCGGTTGCTGTCGATCAGCGCATTGACCTCATTGGCCAGCGGCAGGATCTCGCGCGGGAAATCGCCCTTCAGCTGCTCGCTCTCGCCGGCGCGGATACGCTCCAGCGCCGCACGCGCCTTGTCGAGCGGTTTCAGGCCGAAGAGAATGGCGAGCGCATTGACGATCAGACTGCCGACGCCGAAGCCGGCGAGCGCCAGGTAGAGACTGTGGGAGAAGTTGCTGACGTCGGATTCGACGACCTCGACATTGCCGGTGACGCGAACGCGCGCGGCGCGGCCGTCGGTATCGAGCACCACCTCGGTCTCGGCCACCTGCACCCGGTTCCCGCTGGCATCCGTCACCTGGTAGTAGCGTTCGTAATTCTTGTCGAAGGGCGCTTCGAGAACGGAGGGAACGGGAATGGTCGCCGAGCCCAGCGAGGGCGAAACCAGCGGCGCCGTCGTATAGGTCCCGAGCGGCTCCACCACCCAGTACCAGCCGGTGCGCGGCTGCGCGAAACGCAGGTCGCCGAGCTGCGGGCTGCCGGCCAGCGCGCCCTGGTCGCCGATGGTGACGGAATTGATGACGTTATAGAGCTGGGCGCGCAGCAGATCCTGAAAGCCGCGCTCGGCGCTGCGGCGATAAAGCGTCGAGATCAGCAGGCCGATCACCACAAGCGCCACCGTCGACCATACGGTCGTCAGCAGCAGAACGCGTGCGGTGAGCGATTTTATTCGCATCAGGCCGGCGCTTGAATGCGGTATCCGAGACCGCGCACCGTTTCGATCAGATCGACGCCCATCTTCTTGCGCAGGCGCCCGACGAAGACTTCGATCGTGTTGGAGTCACGGTCGAAATCCTGGTCGTACATATGCTCGACAAGCTCCGAGCGCGAGACAACCTCGCCCATGTGGTGCATGAGATAGGAAAGCAGCCGGTATTCGTGCGAGGTGAGCTTCAGCGCCACGCCGTTGACGACAGCCTTGGAGGTCTTGGTATCGAGCCTGACAGGACCGCAGACGATCTCGGAGGATGAATGACCGGCAGCGCGGCGGATCAGCGCGCGGATGCGGGCGAGCACTTCTTCGACATGGAAAGGCTTGGTCACATAGTCGTCGGCGCCGGCATCGATGCCCGCTACCTTGTCGCTCCAGCGGTCGCGTGCCGTCAGGATCAGAACCGGCATGCCGCGACCCGCCCCGCGCCACTTTTCGAGCACGGTCACGCCGTCCATCTCAGGGAGGCCGATGTCGAGGATGATCGCGTCATAGGGTTCGGTATCGCCGAGGAAGTGTCCTTCCTCGCCGTCGAAGGCCTGATCGACGACATAGCCGGCTTCCTTCAGCGTATCGCTCAGCTGACGGTTCAGATTGACGTCGTCTTCGACTACCAGAATGCGCATCGGTCCGCTTTCACCTTGTTTCAGTCAGTGCTTTATAGGCCGATTCCGCCTACATCGGAACCTTGACGGTTACCTTGCGGGGGCGTTGGCCATTGCCCTGAACGAGCACGGTGATGATGCATGAATCGCCCGAAGGCTGCACGGAAAGAAGCTGGCCGCCCGTCTGCTCGACGACCTGCTGCGCGGCGGCGCTGCAATCGCCAGCGACGCGCACCACAAGCGTGCGCGAGTCGTCCGGTGAGGGCGCCGATACAGCCAGCCCTGCGGCCAAGGCTACGACGCTCAGAGGAGAGGCCATGTGCAATGCTTCCAACGTAATTCCAACCTGGCCCGACTATGTACTCACGTGACCTGAATGGCAAATGAATGCACTGTAATGACGGTGGTTTAGAACAATTCTCGACTGTATTGCCGCAACGATATTCACAGCCAAAAGACGAGGCGGCGGAAGCTCTTGATATCGCTGCCGCCGCCCTCTCGAAATGCTCGATCAGCGGATCGCCGTGCTCGCCGTCAGCCGTCCATAGACGGCCAGAAGCCCGCCGATGGCGCCGGCGATATTGACGAGAGAATCGACGATCTGACTCTGGTCGCCGGCGTCGATATCGATGCCCGCCGCGTGCAGAACGGAAGCGCCGATCGCAATCAGCGCACCCCAGATCGTCTTCGAATGATACCAGTCCTTCAAATCACCCATGACCATTCCTTTCGTTGAAAATCACATCGTCATCGTTGCGACCGCCGGAATGCCGAGCGGCATCCGCTGCCCCATCTGCCTGACCCGCATCGTCAGCGCGCTCTGCACGCCGCCGAAGTCAGCAAGCTCGTCCGTGAGCGGATAGGTCCATCGCGGCACGCCGACCTCCACCTGCCGCCGCACCACGCCATCAGCCATCACCTCGATCCGGTAGCGCTCGAACGGTTCGTCGAGCGGAATATCCGCCGCGATCCAGTTGTCGGCATCAACCCGGCCGCGCCGGATCCACGAAAACTCGACCGCCCCCGCCTCGCCCCGCGCTGCCCTCAGATGAACCGGCGAAAGCGGCGTCTCCGCCCGCATCCCGCCCTCGAAGGAGAAGGGACCGGCCTTGCCGCTCACACCGGCCGCCTCGGCGATCCAATTGAGCCGCAGCCCCATCTCATCGGCCGTAAGGCCAAGCGGCACCACGGCATGGTCGAGCATCACCACGGACGCCCCTGAAACGGCACCCGCCGCCATCGCATCGTCGGTTCCCGCCAGCGCCCGCAGCAATCCGCCAAGCCGCCAACGCCCGGCGCCGATCTCCTCCGCCTGCCGGAACCCGATCACCTCCCAGCCGCCGTTGTCAGCAGCCACCGCGATCAGGTTTTCACCATTCAGCACCGACACAGCCGCCGCCGAGGACAGCGCGCCGAACGGCAGATCGATCTCCAGCACCTGCGACCAGTCGAACCGCCCCCGCACACCCGCCGTCAGCGGCCCTGCAAGCGTCCCGATCCGCGCCGGCCGCTCGACCAGTGCCCGTGCGCGATACCCCTCCTCGCTCACCGAGGAGGACAGCCCGATCATCCGCCAGGGCTTTGCAAAAACCGCCGCCCGCGCAAAATTCGCCGCCTCGCCCGCCGCAAAGCGCGGCAGATCCATCAGTTCCACCAGCGGTGCAAACAGGCTTGAGGGATCGCCGGCACCGTTCTTGCCGCCAGTCTCGCTTGGGGGCGCCGCACCCGCCGACGGCGCGAACTCGCGCGCCTCGACCTGCCTCACCGCACCGTCCTCGATCGAGCCGATCAGGAAGCGCCCCTCTGGCCCATCCGCGAAGGTCACGACATCCCCCGGCTGGAAACCGAGCTCACCCGGCGCCAGCGAAAAGCGCACCGAGCGCCTGCTGATCCGGTTGTCACGCAGCAGCGCTTCGGCTGCATTCAGCGCCGTCTCCTCGGCCAGCACCGCCGAAAGATCGCTCTTCAGCACCCGGCTCGTCGCCGATTGCGCCCGGTGCGATCGCACACCCGCCTGTTCGTAACCGAGATCGGGATTGTAGAAGGTGATGACGGCCTCGGCCGCATGGTCGCTGTCGTGCCCGCGCGTCTCCTGCCACAGCGGCCGGTCCTCGATATCGGCCAGCACCGCAACCTCCGTCGCCGGCAAGCTCGCCCGGCCGCGCGAGCGGAACCGCAGCACGCCGCCATCTTCCACCGCATCGATCTGGAAAGCCTCCAGCAGCGGCTCGATCAGCCCCCGCGCCGTTGTGATGTCGCCCTGAACATAGCCCGTCAGGTCGCCGGACACTTCCGAAACGTCGAAATCCTCGAAGCCGTGATCGCGAAGCACCGCCGCAATCACATCCGCCAGCGTCCCCGCCCCCAGCCTGCCATTCAGCCAGTGGCCCGTTCGCCAGTTCCCGCCATCGCTCCAGACGCCGCCATCCAGCGGAAAGGCCGGATAGGGCCGCGCATCCCACGACCAGACGAAGATGCGGCCGGGATCGACCATGCCTACAGGCACCTCATCACTCTGCCACCAGAGATGATGGGCCTCCAGAAACCGCCGCTGCATCGTGTCGGAGCGCATGCGGTTGGAGAAGTAGGGAACCGCGCTTTCGGCCGATTTCGGATCGGCAAACACATTCGGCTGGTTGCCGCCCTTGTCGATCGCCGCGCAGCCGAGCTCGGTAAACCACACCGGCTTCATCCGCGCCTGCCAGGCCGTCGCATCAGCCTTCTCGACGCCACCGATCCGCTCGCAATGCCGGTTCGCCCACCAGCCCCCGATGTCCTTATAGCGATAGACCCAATGCTTGCCCGCAAGCCCGTCGCTGATGGGCGCCCGCGTCCGGCTCGACCGCGCCGCATCGTCGGCATAGTACCAGTCGAAGCCCTCACCAGCGGTGATACCGGCGATCAGCCCGTCGCGATCATCCGCCGTCCGCATACCCTCGGGGTTTGCCTCCGCCAGATCAGCATCCCGCCAGTCGGAGAGCGGCATGTAATTGTCGATCCCCACGGCATCGATGGCGCTCGATGCCCAGAGCGGATCGAGATTGAAATAGACGTCGCCGCTGCCGTCGTCCGGCCGGTAGCCGAAATACTCGCTCCAGTCTGCCGCATAGGTCAGCTTCGCCTGCGGCAGCAACGCTTTCACATCCGCCGCCAGAGCCGTCAGCGCCGTGACAAACGGAAAAGCGCCCGCCTCATCGCGCACCTGCGTCAGCCCGCGCATTTCCGAGCCGATGATGAAACCCGAGACGCCACTTGCCGCCTTCGCCAGCTGCGCATAATGCAGGATGAAGCGCCGGTAGCTCTCCTCGCTGCCATTGTAGCTCACCCGCTGGCCGGAAATGCTGAAATGCCCCGCCTGCGCCGCCCCGCGAAAAGCCTGGATCTGCGCCCGCGCCGCCGCCGTCCGGTCCACCGATCCCGGCTTTCCGATCGCCGGATGACACGTTACCCGCCCGCGCCAGGGATAAGCCGCCTGCCCCGTCCCACCATAGGGATCGGGCAGCGCATTGCCGCCGGCAATATCCATCATCACGAAAGGATAGAGATAGACCTCCAGCCCCCTCGCCTTCAGATCGGCAATCGCCGAAACGACGCTCGCATCATCCGGCGTACCGCCATAGGCCGGCCCGCCGTCGCGGCGACTGACGAGATACGCCTCGTTGCGCGATGCACCGGAGACAGACCACGGGCTGCTTTCGCCATTCCTCGCGCTAACCTCGACACCCGGAACGATCCGGCAATTGCCGGCCCTG
Organism: Rhizobium sp. OAE497; assembly: GCF_040546565.1. Taxonomy (NCBI): domain Bacteria; kingdom Pseudomonadati; phylum Pseudomonadota; class Alphaproteobacteria; order Hyphomicrobiales; family Rhizobiaceae; genus Rhizobium; species Rhizobium sp. OAE497. The sequence continues at coordinate 1,104,032 of NZ_JBEPOA010000001.1, read as the reverse complement.
AGGTCGGTGCCAAACCAGGAGACGACAAGCGCCACACGCTCCAGCTTCGGGCAGACTGCCATCAGCTCGTCGATCGAGACGTCCCAATCCGTCAGCCCCTGCAGGCTGTTGCGGTTAATCACCCGGGCGCTCCCAGCCCCGGTCTTCTCCGACACCGCCACCGTCCGGTAGCCATGCTCGGTCGCACCGGGAATGATGCAGACCGCCCGCACCTGCTCTTCCAGCGCGCCGACGGCCCGCACCACCTCGAACTGCAGCAGCGGAATGCGATTGCCGTAGTTGTCGAGTGGCAGCCGCTCGAAGACGGCATAGGCAAGCCCGCGATAGGCCGGCGCCATGCCCACCCCCTGCTTCGCCTCGATCAGCGGATCGGGCAGCTGACCGGCATCGCCCCTGTAAACCCGCATCTCGATCTTCGTCAGATCGAGCTCCTTGCCATCGGCCCAGACGCGCCTGACACAGGCGATCGGCCCCTCGCAGAGCCCGACGGCAAAATTCGCGAAATAGCGGAAGCTCTCGACCGTCGGCCCCGAAGACGACTTGCCGCCGGTGCGCTCGCTGGTCATCTCCTCCTCGAAGCGCGTCGCCCAGATCATCGTCCCGCCGATCCGCACCGCGCCATAGACACGGTTGATCGACGTGCCCTCTTCGGCACCCAGAATGCGTGCCGTCGAAAGCCGCGATCCGCGCACCGTCTGCCCGCCGCCGATCAGCGCCCGGTCGAGCGCATTGCCCGCCAACGCGCCCGCCGCCCGGCCGATAATCGCGCCGACCGGCCCGAAAACGCTGCCCAGCGCAGCACCCGCCGCCTGCAAAAGTAGAGTGGCCATGAAAACCTCGCAGCGAGCCACCAGCGCCGTTCACACGGCACTTGCTTTTTCCCGCAATGATTGTGTTAGATTGCTGCAGTCGTGAGCAGAAGCAGAAGCGCCGAGACCAGCCAGCGCACTGGGGAGGATAGGCCTCTCCAGCCTCGGCAAGGGCCTTGCTCTCGATCAAGGAGGTGATGCGATGTGGTTCTTGCCACTCAGTATCACGCTTAGTGCGAGGAAGACCCGGACGGGCTGGTCTATAGCCATCCGGGTCCAATTCGTAACATAAGCAAACGGTGGGCGGAGCTGTAACTCCGCTCACCACTCCCGAAACATATCCTCAGATGCCCCGATTTTCAAGCATCGCCACAACCTCAGGGAACCGGAATACCGCCGTCACCCGCCGCCGCCAGCTTGGCACCAAAGCCGAGCGGATCACCGCAGCCTGCTCATAGGCATGGATGAAACTTTTCTCTCCGGCAAAGATGCCCGCATGCTTGGCCGCCACATCCGGCCGCCAGCGAAACAGCATGAGATCACCCGGCAGCATCGCCTCGGCGGACATTGGCTCCCCGAAGTGCCGCAGCGCCGCCTCGAGCAAGCGATCCTGCCCACTGCGTTCGGCCCAGTCCCGCGCATAGGGCGGCGGCATTTCCGGCTCGATGCCGTAGAGCTCCCGCCAGATGCCGCGGATCAGCCCCAAGCAATCGCAGCCGATCCCCCTGGCCGAAGCCTGGTGCCGGTAAGGCGTGCCGATCCAGCCCTCGGCCGCGGCGAACGCCCTTTCGTGGATAGCAGTCATCTGAACAGCGCGCCTCCGTCATGGATGCTCTCGCCATCCGCATAGGTGTAGGCAAAGTCGGCGCCCGGCATATGCGGAAAGCCGCGGAAATTCTGCTGGTTGGAGAATTTCGTCCGGCAGGTGGCAAAGGCCTTGTCGCAACCGGCTGTCATCCGCACGGCATCGCCCACGTCGGGCGCCCGAGCCAACGGAAGCCACAGCGTCACCTCGACATCCGCACCGGCTGAAGAATGCGCCTCGATATCCAGCCGGTCTCCAGCAGTTGGCCCGCCGAGAAATTCAAGGCTGCCATAGCGAAACAGCCCGTCGGCAAAAGGCGCCAGTCCCGACACCACAATCCGCGTCGCATCGATCACCTCGGCCACGATCCCCTGCCGCCGGAATGCGCCCTGCCCCCGATCGACGCCGCATCGCGCATCCCCCAACGCCGCATCGCAGCGGCGGCCATAGAGGCGCCCCTGCGGCTGGTTCAGCCGGTGGGCGAAGCTGCGCAGCTCGGCGCGAAATTCGCCCTCGCTGCGCGTCACCTCGCCGATCTCCTGTACCTTCAACAGCAGATGCTGCTCGGGTGCCGCCCAGTTGACCAGAAACACCTCGACCCGCGCCCCATCATAGAGCCCGCGCTGCAGATCGGCCTCGCGGATCGCCTCGCTCGACAAGCCGCCCATCACCTCGCTGGTCGCCGCCGGCAGACCAGCGCCCTCCTCCGTGCCGCTCGCGGAAAAACCGCTCGCCGCCAGAAAATCCGTCCCGGCAAAGACGAGATCGCCATCATGCTCGGTGAAACCCAGCACCACCCCGTCGCGGCGGGTCACCCGCCAGGCATGGCACGTCGTCGTCGCATCGCCTTTCAGATGCGCCTTCAACCCGGGATCGATCTCTCTCATGGCAGGATCTCCATCAGCGGAATGGCCGGAATGCGCCCGGCATTGAAGGCCGTCAGGTTGACGTCGATCCACCCGGTCGCGAAGCGCACGGGAACATCGAACTCAAAACCCGCCGTCACACTCGCCCCCGCAGCCGGCACATGCCCGGACGCAAAACTGACAACGCCGGTAGCCACATCGCAGGAAAAAGTCCCAGCTGCTTTCACCACACCATCGACTGCAACCACCACCGTCCCGGCCACCGGCTTGGCGATGACGCGCAGGCTACTGCCGCCCGCATCGCCATAAGTTTTCGCCAGCTGGAAATCCGCCTTCGCTCCGTCGCCGATCCCGAGCGCCTGATCCAGCGCCGTCACCGGCTGATCCGGCCGCCCGGAGCGGCAATCGAGCGGATCACGAAAACGGAAGCCGTAAAGCTCGCCGCCGCGTGCCTCGAAGAATTCCAGCACTTCGTAGAGATCGCCGATAGAGCGGATGCCCGAGCCCGCATCGTAAGCGCGCCTGGCATTGCGCCAGCGGCTGTTGCGGCTCTCGCGCCCGTTGGAAAGATTGACGATATCGGTCCGCCGCACCGGCCCGCCGCTCGTCGACAGCGACAGCCGCAGCGGAAACCGCACCTCGTGGAAACCGGCCATCTCAGCCTCACAGGTTGCGCTGGCCGCGCATCGCCGTGCGCGCCAGCAATGCCGAAATCTGCGCCTCGCTCTTCTGAAAGCTCTGCACATCCGTCGCCGTCACATTGAAAACGATCTGCTGCCCGCCCCCGGAGCCCGAAGCCGCAACGCCCAGCGCCCCATCCGGCCCGCGCCGCAGCGGCAGGATCGCCTCGCTGCCCGCCTCGCCCATCAGCCCGATATTGCCACCCATGGGAAAATAGCTCGGCGCCGACACCACGCCGCCATCGGCAAAGGGCAGAACCTTGCCGATCCCGCCCGTGATCCCCGACATCGCCCCTCCGATCAGCCCCTCGAGCGGCTTCATCCCCGCCGAAAGCGCGATATCGGCGAGCCGGTTGCCCAGCGAGCGCAACACGTCGTCCAGCCCCCTGCCGCCGCTGACGGCACTCCTCAGTGCGCCGCTCAGCGCAGAGCCGAAGGAGCGAGACCGCCCCTCCAGATCCTCAAGCGCCCGGCGCAGTTCATCAGCCTGCCCCGCCATCTCGGCGAGCCCGGTGTCAACGTCTTCCATCGATGTCTCCTGAATATGCGGGCTGATATCAGCCCTTGTCCGGCATCGCCGAAAGCGCCAGCCGCAGGATCTCTCCCATCCTCACATGGCTGACGCCCGGACCGACCCTGAGCGCCGTCGCCGACCGGTGGACGACGACGAGATCGAGATCCGGCAGCACGATCAGATATTGGCCGCCCCAGCCGCTGGCGTAGAACATCGGCACATGCACGGCCATGGCGTCATCCGGCGCATTCGCCTGCGTGATCCACCACAGCAGCCCATAGGCCCACCCGTTACCAACCGCCGAGTGCGGGCGCACGCTGTCGCGCACCCAGCTCTGCGGCACCAGCTGCGTTGCGCCCCAGCGTCCATGCCTGAGATAGAGAAGCCCGACCCGCGCCAGATCGCGCGCCGAGAGCTGGATCTTGTAGACCGGATGCATGGATTCCGGCCCATGCTGAAACCAGCCGTCGCCGGCAACGCAGTCCTGCATCCTGAGCGGTCGCGCCACACGCGATGCCAGCGCATCCAGCACGCTCTCGCCGGTCGCCCGCTCGACGATCGTGCCGAGAACGTTGAAATCCCAGTTGTTGTAGAACCAGTGCGCCCCCGGCGGATGGCTGCCCCTCTCAGGCCTGCCGTTCGCCGTATCGTAGACCGACGGCAGATAGACGCCGGAGCGCGCCCGCAGCAGATCCATCACCGTCGCGCTGCGCTCGCCTGCCGTCAGCGGCGTCATGTCATCGATGTTGAAATCGGCCAACGTCTGCAGCGGATCGATCCGCCCCTCGGCGATCAGCATGCCGTAGAGCACGTTGACCAGGCTCTTGCGCACCGAAGCGATGCTCGACTTCAAGGCAATATCGCCCCAGCGATAGATCATCCGTCCGCCCTGGACGATCATGAAGGCGCTGCTCTCGCCCTTTTCCAGTTCGGCGGAAAGCGTCGCCAGCCGCTCCTCGGACCAGCCGAATAGCAAAGCCGACCGCTCGTCCCAGTCGCCGAACGGAAACACGACCATTCCCTTCGCAAACATGCTGTCCGACTGCGCCATCGCCGCTCCGAATCCGATGCCACGAGCATAGCACGGGGATCGGCCGCCTCACCCATCCGGAAACCGCGCCATCATCTCGCTCAGCCCGGCGCGCGACAGAACCGGCGCGCGCGGCGCCAGCCCGCCGGCGGCGGCATGCAGCTCCACCGGCGTCATCGCCCAGAATGTCTCGGGAGGAAGCCGCAGCAGGCAGAGGCCGGTATGCAGTGCGCCGGCCCATGGGAACGGGCCGGGGCGCCCGGCCCCTATGCCTGCTGCGGCTCCAGGGGGCGGAGGGAGGTCTTTTCCGCCCCTGAAGGGTCCGCGAATGTCGCCACCAGCAGGTCGCCGACGATACCGGCAAAACCGGCAATGCCGCCCTCGACGCTCGCTTCTGCAACGTCCTGATCCGAATAGAGATTGCCGCCGCCGCGCAGGCCGGCGCCGATGATGCGGATCATGTCGCCCGCCTTCAGCCGCCCGGCTGAAAAGCGCCCGGCAAGATCGGTCAGGTCATCGGCGGCAAATGCGGTCTCGAGCTCGGCCAGCGCCCCGAGCGTCAGGCAGAGAATGCGCCTTTCGCCATCGACGACGGCCTCGATCTCGCCGCGCCTGCGGTTCGCCCTTGCCCCCGCGCCGCCCATCAGAGCGCCCCGAAGCTGAGTTCATCGAAGCTGAGTTCATCGAAGCTAAGCGCGCCAGCCGATTCCAGCGCCAGCTCGAACGTCACCTCGCCGTCATGGGCGCCGGAATATTCGAGCGCCGTCACCTGGAAGGGGCCGCTCACCGTGCCGAAATCCGGCACCGCAATCTGCCAGCCGAGGATCGCCCCATTGAAGAACGCCGCCCGCACCAGCCCGTCCGACGCCGCATCCTTGAAGATGCCCGCCCCCGAGACCGAAGCCCGCTGCACGCCCGCGCCACCCAGCAACTCCCGCCAGCGCCCGGCGCTCTCCGCATCGGTGATATCCACCGTCTCGGCATTGAAGGCCAGCCGCTTCGACCTGAGCCCCGCCACCGTCTCAAACGCCGCCCCGTTATGGACCTTCAACAGCAGATCCTTACCCTTCTGCGCCACCATGTTTTTGCCCTCCTGAAACCCCGACCGCCACTCAATCCACCCTCATTCCTGTGCCCGTCACAGGAATCCAGCCGCCGCGCGTCGGCGCGGCGAAGGGACTCCTTGTCTACAAGTGGTGGCGGGGCATCCCACCCGGAGCCCCCTCATCCGCCCTTCGGGCACCTTCTCCCCCGAGGGGAGAAGGGAAGACCGGAGCCTACCGCGAGCCCCCTTCTCCCCAGCGGGGAGAAGGTGGCCCGATAGGGCCGGATGAGGGGGCTACGGGCGATACCTTCCCGATAGGAAGCAACCCAAGCACCCCACCTTCCCCCACCCCACCAAACCTGCTAAGCCACCACCATTTCCAGCACCCAAAACACTTCCAGCACCCATGCCCAAACTCCCGCTCCGCTCGGCGCAGACGATCGCCGTCCTCGCCGTCACCCAGCTGATCGGCTGGGGCACGACCTTCGACATGCTCGGCGTCATGGGCCGCGTCATCGCGCCCGATCTTGATATCGCCAACGAGATCGCCTTTGCCGGGCTCACCCTGATGATGGTCGTCAGCGCGCTTGCCGGTCCGGCGACCGGCCGCTGGCTGGCGCGCTATGGTGCCGCCCGCGTGCTCGCCGCCTCATCGATCTGCTTTGCCGTCGGCCTCCTGCTGCTCGCTTCAGCAAACGGCATCGTTCTCTATGCCGCCGCCTGGACCGTCATCGGCCTTGCCGGCGCGCTCGGACTTTCGGCGCCCGCCTATACCGCGGTCGTCGAGCGCGAGGGGCTGAACGGCAAGCGCATCATCGCCATCCTCATGCTGTTCACCGGCCTGTCGGCGACGATCTTCTGGCCGATCCTGACGGAGCTGACGCATGCCTACGGCTGGCGCATCACCTTCGTCATTTCGGCCGCGCTCCATATTCTCATCTGCCTGCCACTGCATCTCTTCGGGCTGCCGAAACCAGCCGCCGAACACACGCAGGGCGCCGCCGCCGAAACCCCACCGATCCATCTCACCGAAGAGCAACGCCGCAAGGCCTTCCTGCTGCTCGCCATCTCGACGACGCTCTGCACCTTCATCAGCTTCGGCCTGTCGCCGTCGCTGATCGAAGTCTTCCATCAGGCCGGCGCCTCTCCGGCGCTCGCGCTGCAGCTCGGCTCGGCGCGCGGCATCATCGCGATTTCCGCCCGCGGGCTCGACATGCTGCTCGGCAAGCGCGGCAACCCGATCCTGACATCGATCACCGGCATCGCCCTGATGGCCGCAAGCTTCCTGCTGATGCTACTGGCGCCGGGCTCCACACCCGTCCTCGTCGCCTTCATCCTGATGTACGGCTTCGGCACCGGCGTGCTGACGGTCGCCCGCGCGCTATTGCCGCTCACCTTCTTCTCGGCGAAGGAATATGGCCTGCAGTCCGCCCGCCTCTCGACCCCGCAGAACCTTGCGAACGCCGTCGCACCCGTGGTCTTCACCGCGACGCTCGACCGCGGCGGCACGGGGCTAACGATCGGCATCTGCCTCGTGCTCGCCGCCATCGCCCTCATCCTGATCTTCCGCCTCGCCGCCATGGTCAGGCAGGCCGAGCCGGTTCCGTCACTGCCCTGAAGCGCATCTCGGCCACATGCATCTTCGTCTTCGCCTCCCGCCGCGAGCGCGTTATCCGATGCTGCAGCGTCACGAGATAATGCCCGGCAATCGATAGCGCGACGCCATCGAGCAGGACCGCAACGATCCCCGCGATCTCGCCCGCCACCCTGCGTCCGCCATCCTCGACACAGATCTCCAGCGAAAACAGGTGCTCCTCCCCGGCCTCGCCAAGGATCACGGCCCCGCTCGTCATCTCGCCGATGACGATGCACGGCATCTTCCTGCCCGCGATCAGCCGGTCGCGCACCCCATCGGCGCCGATCAGCGCCGAAAGCCCTCCATCGCCGGAAAGCCGCGCATGAACAGCCGTCAAAAGCTCATTTGCCGCGCTCATCCGCAGCCTCCTTCCGCCGCTCCTGCGAAACCCTGGAAAGAAAGGCCGCGAGATCGCCAAGCGTCACCGCCAGAACCGCCGTCATCGACCCTCCTCCTCGCAGAGGCAGGCCAGATAGCGCCCGCCCTCATCGGGATCGCGCAGGCTGCGGATCACGAAAACCCGCTCCCCCTTGCGCAGCCGCATGCCGCTCCTGATGTCGGTGCGAAACCGCACCCATACCCGGTGCGTCAGCGTCACCAGATCGGCCCCCGCCCGCTCCTCGCTGCTCTCGCCGACTGGCTCGATCCGAGCCCAGAGCGAAGCCACCCCTTCGAACGAAACGCCAGCCCCGCCCTGCCCATCCGCCAGCTCGACCGGCCGCTCCAGCACCAGCCGCGCACTCATCGCGCCTGGATCGAGAACCACCGCCCGCATCAGAGCCGCCTCATCAGGAACGGTGCAATCAGCCGGTCGTAACCCGCAGGAATATCCGCCGGCTGATCGGCCGTCGCGACAGCGCCGCGAAACGCAAACATCTGCGCCACATGCATCAGCATCGCCCGCTTCAGCACATCCGGCACCTCGGCCCCGCTCTCGCCGAACCCCGCCGAAAAGTCGATCTCGATCCCGTTGATGGCGCGCGCCACGCCCTCGCCCCGCTTCAACAGCAACCGCGCCGGCCGTGCCTGACGATCGAGCACATGCCCCTCCACCGGCCAGGAAACCTCCTCGCCACCGGCATCGTAAAGCGTCACGCTTTCAATCGCTTGCACCGGCCCCCTGGCAATCTGAATCATCCCGTCTTCAGGAACTGAATCAAGATAGAGCCGCCAGGTCTGCGTCATCAGGCAAAGCCCGCTCACCCGCTCCAGATGCTCCCGCGCCACCGAGATCAGCGAGACGAGCAACGCATCCTCCTCCGCCCCATCCAACCGCAAATGCGCCTTCACCTCCCCAAGCGTCAGCGCCTCCGCCGAGGGCGGAGTGATCAATGCATAGGTCATCGGAAATTCCTTTTTGGTATGTGGGTGGGGTGGCCAACACACGTTGGCGCTCATCACCCGGAGCCCCCTCATCCGACCCTTCGGGCCACCTTCTCCCGCTGGGGAGAAGGGAAAGCGGAGAGTGCGGCAAAGTCCCTTCTCCCCTGGGGGAGAAGGTGCCCGGCAGGGCGGATGAGGAGGGCCACACCACCAAGCCGAACCGACTATTCGCTATTCGCTACTCACTACTCACTACCCCCTACTCACCCCACCTCAACTCACCCCAAACTTCACCACCTTGATCGCCTCGAAATTCTGCACCCCGCCGCCGACCCTCTTGGTCGTGTAGAACAGCACATAGGGCTTGGCCGAATACGGATCCCGCAGCACCCGCACCCCGGTGCGATCCACGACCAGATACCCCGCCCGGAAATCCCCGAAGGCGATCGACAGCGAACCCGCCGCGATATCCGGCATGTCCTCGGCCTCGGCGACCGGGAAGCCCATCAGCGTCGCCGCCTGGCCTGCCGCTGCCGGCGGCTGCCAGATGTAGCGGCCGTCGGCATCCTTCAGCTTGCGCACCGCGGCCTGCGTCTTGCGGTTCATGACGAAATTGGCGTTGCGGCGGTATCCGGCCTTCAGCGCGTAGATGGCGTCGACCAGCACGTCGGACGCGCCGCTCGCGGCAAAGGCGCCGGCCGCCCCGGTCGGGATATAGCCGAGAGCGCCCCAGCTCCAGCTGCTTTCGGCCACCGCGCTATAGGCGAGGAACCCCTTCGGCTTGTTGGTGCCGTCGCCGGAGACAAACGCCGTGCCCTCCTGTTCGGCAAAGACGGTATCGACCTCGCCCGAGATCCAGGCCTCGATATCGACGGCGGCATCGTCGAGCAGCGCCTGCGTCGCCGCCGGCATGGCGTAGAGCTCCATGGTCGGAAAGGAGAGTTCGGCAAGCTGGGCATTGCCGGTCTGCGGCCGCGCCGCCGTCTCGGCCACCCAGCCGGACGCCATGCCCGAGGTCGAGAACGGCTTCTTCAGCACCGAGCCGGACACCTGCCGCACCGTCGCCAGCGACCGGATCGGCGAGACGACCGAGAGACGCCGCCCGATCTCGGTATCGGTCTCCGGCGGCACCAGATAGCCGCCGTCGGCGCCTGTCCCCACCGACATCGCCTTCGCCTCGATCTCGCGCAGCCCCGCCTCGTCGCCACGGCGGATATAGTTTTCGAAGGCCGCCTTGTGCTCGCCGTTGTCCGACGCGCCGGCACCGGCACGTCCAAGCGGCGGGCGCGCCTTCTTCAGCACCAACTGGTCGAGCAGCTTCTTCTGCTCTTCCATGGCGCGGTTGATGCGGTCCATCTTGTCGCGGGTCACGACATCGTCGGTGAACTTCGCCTCGATCTCGCCGAGACGCCGGTCGTTGGTTTCCTTGAAGGCCTCGAAGGCTTCCATGAAATCGTCGAAGGCAGCCGTCATCGTCTCCGGCACCGCCTTGATCTCGGGTGCCGTCCTCGCAGTCATATCGCTCATGTTCAGGTCCTATCTGAAGGTTTCGGTCAGCATCTGCCGCGCCGCCCGGCGCATGGCGCGGACGAGCTCGGTCTCCTTGTCGCGGAACCACCGCGCATTCTTGATGTTCTGCACGCGCGCCGAAGGCAGCATCGGGAAGGTCACCACCGAGATCTCCCAGAGATCGGCCTCGATGATCCGCCTGACACCGCTCTTGGCGTCGGTGCGCGCCCTGACGGTCCGGAAGCCGATCGACAGCCCGTCGAGCGCCCCGCTCTTGATCAGCTGATGCACCTCGCGGGCCCGCGCCACGCCATCGGCAAGCACGCCCTCGACATAGAGCCCCCGCCCATCCTCGCGGATGGTCTTCCAGGCGCCGATCGGCTCGGACGGATCGTGCTGAAACAGCATCCTGACGCCCTCCGCGCCGCGCTCCGACAGGGACTTGCGAAACGCCCCGCGCTCCACCTGATCCTTGCCGAGATCGACCTCGCCGAAGACGCTCGCATAGCCCGAAAACGTCCCGTCGCGCCTGACCCCGCGCAGCTCCAGATTGGCAAATTTGCGCGTCTCCGCGCCCATGAGCGATGCGGCCATGGTTGGTGCTCCTGATTATGAAATGAGAAAGGCTGGCGGGGGATTGCGGTCGCGAATAGCGAATAGCGAATAGCGAATAGCGAATAGCGAATAGCGAATAGCGTCGACTGCGCTCGACCGCGCTTCATCGGCAAGCGCCAAAAACTATTCGCTATTCGCTACAAACTATTCGCTACTTCCACCTCTTCGCCACCCGCGCCAAAACCCCAAGCCCCCACCAGGCACAGAGGCTCGCCGCGGCCGAACCCGACAGCATGACTTCCGAAGCCGAGAGCCGGTCGGCGATCCCCAGCCGCTCCGCCAGCCAGATCCCCGTCGGCCCACCAAAGATCAGCCCGCAGGAAAGCCCGGAGAAAAACCGGCTCGCCGCCTCGCGCCTGCTCTTCGGCAAGAGATAGATCAGCGACACCGCCGCCCCCGCCGAAGCCCCCAGCGCCCGGCTGGCCCAGAGCCCGCCATCATTGGAAAAGTCAGCCATCGTTAAGGCCTCCCGGGTAAAACGCCCGCCATCCCCGGCAGGCAGCAACGCGCCAAACGGACGCGTCAAAACCCGCCCGGCGCGTCGCGCGCACCCCGGCAGGCCCAATTTCCCCGAATTGTTTGAATCGCTTACGCCCGAGACTTCTCAGATCGAGTCAGGCGCTTGAGAGGTTGATTCAACGGCGCATCAACTGTCGCCAGGAACCTCGAAATCGTCGTCTTCGTCGAAGTCCAGAACCGTGCCCTGCTGGCGCCCGTGGCGGATCGCCGAAATCAGGATCGCGTCAGCCTCCACACGATAATCGATGACATAGGGCGCCTCGACGAAACGCCGCCGCCCGGTGAGCGGCAACACCGGGCTACCCGCGTTCGGATGCGCCGCCAGCATTCGAAAGGCCGCCTGCAAACGCCGCAAGGTCGTCGCCGCCGCGCGAGGATTGGCCTTCATAAGGTAAGCCTTCTCACGCTCAATATATCCCGCCGCATCGGCCGACAGGACGATCCGCTTCAAGCAGCGTCATCCTTGGCATCCGCAAGCAGCAGCGCAAACAGATCGTCGGCATCGACGGCCTCCCCATTCTCGATCTGCTTTTCACCCTGCAGGACCTGAAGGATGTCGTTACCCTCCTGCTGCAGGTAATATTTCAACGCCCGCACGATCACCCAGCTGCGCGTCCGCTCGGTCGCCTTTGCGATCGTCTCGATATCCCTGAGCATATCTTCAGGAAGGCGCAGCGCGATCGGATCGGAAAGAACAGGCTTGGACATGGCAGCGTCTCCATTTTGTAATACGACGTATAACAAAATCGCCGCCCGGCCTCAATCGCCTATCCCAGCACCACGGTCCTGAAGGTCAGCGAAACCCGCCGCCCGCGCATCCGCCTCACACCATCGACGATGTCGGAAGCCCGCGCCGGTATCTCATGCGTCCAGTCGTAGCGCGCCGCTCCCTGCATCACCAGCAGCGACCCGGGCTCCAGCACTAAGCTCCGCCGCACACCACTGCCACGATGACGAAACACCATCTCGCAAGCCGAGAGCAAACTCAGCGACGCAATCACGCCACCGAAGCACGGCTCGCAATCGACATGCGCACTGATCCCCTGCCCCGGCAGATATTCATTGGCGATCACCTGATCCGGCAGCGCCCCAAAGTGCCCATCCCCGACGAGCCGTCGCGCCAGACCACCGAGCCAGTCCGGCAGAGGCCCCAGCCGCGCATCATCGGCCACCGTCCGCGCCCGGTAATCATAGCGATATCCGAAATGCTGCACCCGCCGCTTCAGCGTCGTGTCCCAATCGCCGGCATCGAGCGCACGGCAAACCTCGTCCGCCTGCTGCCCGGCCAGCAAGCCAGGCACGTAGCTCAGCCCCTCGATGCCCTCGAAATCCACAGCGACCCCCAGCCTGCAGAATCGCCATAGGCTTCACAGCCCGAACGTTAGAGGTCAATACCCCACAGCCTCCCGCTTCTCCTCATCCGTCAGAAACGCCGCCGCCCCCACCCGCGCCCAGAGCTCCCCGCGTTCCGCCGAAAGCCCCGCCACCCTGTCCAGATCCGGCTCCAGCCGCAGTCCCTCGCCATAGGCTCCGCCGAGCCAGGCCGAAAGCGAGGCCGCCGTCCGTGTCAGCATCGGCAGCACAGTCAGGCGATAGAAAGCCCTGTTCGCCTCCTGGTAATTGGCAAATGTATTGTCGCCGGGAATGCCGAGCAGCATCGGCGGCACCCCAAAGGCGAGCGCGATGTCGCGGGCGGCGCCATTTCGCGCCTCGACGAAATCCATGTCCTTCGGCGAAAGCCCCATCGCCTTCCAGTCGAGCCCGCCCTCGAGCAGCAGCGGCCGCCCGGCGCGCATCGGCCCGGAATAGCCGTCGTCGAGCTCCTGGCGCAGCCGCTCATATTGATCGGGCGAGAGATTGCCACCCTCTTTCGGCTGATAGACCAGCGCGCCGGAGGGACGGGCGGAATTGTCGAGCAGGGCCTTGTTCCAAGTCGCCGCCGCATTGGAAAGATCGAGCGCCACCTGCGCTGCCGCCAGCGGCGGAAAACCCATATGATCGTCGAGCGGATGAAAGAGCTTCAGATGCAACAGCGCCATCCCGTCGGCCTCCGCCGCAAAGCGCCTCACCGAGCCGCCGGCCCTGTAGTCATAAGCCTCCGGCCACCCGTCCCGCCCCTCGACGACGCTCACTCTGTCGGGCCGAAGCAGATGCAGTTCGCGCAGCGCCGCGCCGACCATCAGCGGCTCGACATAGGCATTGCCCGACAGCAGCAGATGCCCATAGAGCGCCTCGAAAAAGTCAGGCCCGCCCATCCGCCCGTTCGGCTGGCGCAGCAGTGCGGCGGCCGGATGCTCCGGCCGCTCCCGCTCGCCCTCATAGACCAGCCACGGCACGGCCGCCGCCGCCTCCGACACCAGCCTGACGCAGCGATGCGCCACCGGGTTCTTCATGAACCCTTCGCGCGACAGCGCCGCATAGGACCGCCCCGTCCAGCTCGCCTGCCCCTGCGCCGCCAGCGACAACAAAGACCCCGCCGCCTTCTTCTCGGCCACGGCACTACGCCCCGCCCACGGCAGGAAAGACCGGATATTCATGATGATGTCCCTTGTTGAAAGGCCGGAGATGAGACGGCGACGCGTCCCCACGTTCTCCCTCATTCCTGTGCTCGTCACAGGAATCCAGCCACCGCGCGTCCGCGCGGTGAATGACTCACATGCCTAAGAAGGGTCTCCCGCGCCCATGGACATGGGCGCACTGGATTCCTGTGACATCCCGTGGGCGCAGCCCTAAGGCCACAGGAATGAGGGGAGGAAAGGCCTTTACCCCCGCCCGCCAACCGACGGAGAGACCTGCGGCCCTAACTATCTACCCTACAACCGGCACCTTCACAGCCAGCCCGCTGTCGAAATCTGCCGCCACCCGCGTCTCGCGCAGCGGCTTCACCGTCCGGGTCGAAAGCTCGTAATCCGGATGCGCCTTGTAGGCCGCCAGTGCCGCCTCGTCGGCGAACTCGCCGTAGACGATGAAGTCGACGGCATTGCCCCACTGGTCGGATTTCAGGTTTTCGCCGATCTCCAGCGTCAGCGCGTGGGGGATGCCGGTCAGCCGCGACAGGCCGTTGCGCACCGCCTCGCGATTTTCTTCCGGCGCGGTGAAGAAAACGATGTGGCGGATCACGCGGGCTCTCCCTCTTTTTTCAAGTGCGCCGCGCGATAGCATGCGAAAGCCAGGCCATCAACCGCTGCCACAGCCCGCAGACGCCGTCGCGGCGCAAGGCCGCATGGAAGGTGCGGCCGTAATCCGCGAGCTTTTCCGCCCTGTCGGTGCCGTTGACGATGCGCCTGGCGTTCACCCAATCCGCCTTTTCGGCATTCAGGTGATCGGCCAGCTTGTGCGGCGCGAAGCTGCCTGAGATCATCCCCTCGATGAGAATGGTCACTGCCGTCTGCATTTCCATGGCGCGCGCCGGATCGGCCACCAGGTCGATCCCCGTCAGCCTGCTCATCGCCTCGTAATTGCGCTTGTGCGTCAGCTGCACCAGCCCGCGCCCCAGCCAGCTATTGCCGTCCTCGTCGGGCAGCCAATAGACCGTCTTCACCCAGGAAAGCTTGCCCGCGGCATAGGCCCGGTCCAGGATTTCCACCGCCTTCTCGTCGCTTGCAGCCAGCGTCTCGCGCACCGGCTGCATCGTGTAGGCGGTCTCGTGAAAGGCGGTTGCCAGGATATAGGCGAGCCAGCGCGGATCGGCGCGGTCGTGATGCCGCTCCCAATAGTCGAGGATGGCATTGATGCCCTCCACCTGCTGTTGCTGCAGGCTGCCCTTGAAGAGCGTGCCGCGCACCTGATCGAAGAAGTATCGGCGGTCGATGTGGATAACCATGAAAATCGTCCCGGCCTTAATCGATTAAAATAATTTCAATCGTTTAAAGCGTTTAAGCCCCTGATTTACAGCATATTTAAGCTGTGTCATGCGTTTCCTATCGCCGCAGCGCCAAAGGCTTTCGAAAGCCTTGGCCCAGCCGATTGGCCGTCAAGCCGGAGAGGAGACCGATGCAAACGACCGATACCCAACAGCAGCCCATCATTCCCCAGCACCTCGTCGACCAGATGGAAAACGAGTGGCGCCAGGTCCGCCCGGTTCGCGAAGCACCGCGCCCCGCAGAACCGCCGAAGCAGCGATAAACTGCCAAGGCGCAAAAGGCGAGCGGCGAACCGTCATATACCTCTCACCCGCGGCTCGCCGCCGCCATCAAGCACCAGTGCCGTCAGCGCCCAGACCAGCGCATCCAGCCGGTCCGGCGAGCGGCCGTTCGAGAGCCCGTCCGGGCCGAAATCGCACATCTGGTCCTCCAGCGCCGTGAAGCGCCCGGCATGGACCACCCGTCCCTGCTCGTAGAGTGCCGCCACCGGCTCCGCCCTTAAAAACTTTCCCCGCGTCGCCCTCACGCTCGAGACCGGCAGCGTCGCGTCGGTGCTCTTCAGCATGGCCGACACCATGTCGCCGCCCTGGTTGATCTCGGCGATCACCCGGTCGGCGCCGAAGCGCTGATAGGCGCGCACCACGGCACCCGCCCAGCCAGCCGGGCTCAAGCCCTCGACCGAGCAATCCGCCAGCACCACCGCCCGCCCGGAAACCTCGATCCCCGCCACGACGATCCCGCAGCAGGATTGCGCGCCCGCCGCCGCCGGCGGATCGACCGCCACGACAATGCGCCTAAGGGCACCGGTCACCCGCGTCACCAGCGCCTCGATCTGCCCGCGCTTCCACAGCCCGTCCTCGCGATCCTCGATCAGCTCGCCGTCGAGCTCCTGCCGCCCCAGCCGCGTGCGGCCATAGCGCGCCGCGAGCACGTCGATGAAACCCGGCGCCAGATTGGCGCGGTTAGCAAGCGTGCTGATCCGCGTCAGCCGCGTGCCCTCGTCGGCAATCAGCGCCTTCAGCAACGGCACCGGCCGCGGCGTCGTCGTCACCAGCTGCCGCGGCGCAGCGCCGAGGCGCAGGGAAAATTGCAGCATGTCCCAGGTCTCCTGCCCATGCTTCCATTTCGCCAGCTCGTCGCACCAGGCGAGATGAAACTGCGGCCCGCGCAAACTCTCGGGATCCTCGGAGGAAAACACCTGCGCCACCGCGCCATTCGGCCAGACGAGCCTGCGCCGCGAAATCTCGAAGTCCGGCCGGTTGCGCCGCGCGATCCTGCAGATCCCGGAAATACCGTCGATCATCACCTCGCGCGCATCCCCCAGCGTCTCCGCCACCAGCGCGATCCTGAGATCCGAACGCTGCCCGGCGCTCGCCAGACCATGCACCCATTCCGCCCCCGCCCGCGTCTTGCCAGACCCGCGCCCGCCAAGCAGCAGCCACGTCCGCCAGTCGCCAACAGGCGCCATCTGCTCCAGCCGCCCCGCCAGCGCCCAATCCCTGAGCGCCCCCGGAAACCCTTCGAGCAACGGCCCGCCGATCCGCTCCAGCCTCTCAAGCGCCGAAAGCCCCGGTTCAAGCCACATCGGCCAGACCTCCGTTGGTGGGTGAGCGGGTGGAGTTCGTCGGGAGGGAGCAGTAGCCGATGCAGGCTCCGCGCCTGAGACGCGACAACCCGCCGCCTCCCGTTCATCCGCCCGGCCCGCACCGATCGCCTCCAGCCCCTGCCGCAGCATTCCCGCCGCCGACAGCGCCTGCGCCATCGCCGAGCGCACCTTCGCCGCCTCGGCCCGCCGCTTCTGGCGCGCCGATCGCGGCCGCATCGTTCGTCCCGGTGAAGGAAATCCCGCCACGTCCGCCCGCCTCCGCCTGCCAAGCCCTGATCCGCTGTTCAACGATCAGTGCCGCCTTCTCTTCGGCGCGCTGCTCGATGATCGCAAGAAGCTGCCCCTTGGCCGCCGCATAGCCTTCGGCCTGTTCGCAGCTTTCGATCTCCATCTCGCGGTCGCGAGCAAGCTGGCGCTGCAGCTGGTCGATCTTCTCGAGCGTGCGGACGATCAGCCCCATGGCATCGGCCGCCGCCTTCAGGTCCGCCCGCGCCAGCTTCTCCGCCGCCTCGTCGCCGCTCAGCGCGGCAATCTCGGCGCCCTTCCTCAGCTCGACGAAAGCCGCAAACTGCTCCCGCATCTCCGCCGTCATCTGGTTGAGCAACACCCGGAGCTCATCCCCCGGCAACCCCTCCGACTTGGTCTCCAGCAGCAGCCCGCCCCCATAGGCAGGGCGCTCCGGCCATAAGCCGCAAAGCTCGGGTCTGAATTCGCCAGTGCTCATGGAGGGTCCTTTCGGCGAGGTGCCGTAAAGTGCGAGGGGTCAGGGTGCGCGAGCCGCACTCAGGTCTTCCCTTCTCCCCGGCGGGGAGAAGGTGCCCGAAGGGCGGATGAGGGGGCCGCCTGGAACAAGACATCCCTCATCCCTCATCCCTGTGCTCGTCACAGGGATCCAGCCACGGCGCGTCCGCGCCGTGAATGACTCATGCCCTTAATAAGAAGGTATTCCGCACCCCAGGACTGGGGTGCACTGGATTCCTGTGACATCCCGTGGGCGCAGCCCTAAGGGCACAGGAATGAGGGAGCGTGATGTGGTTCTACGCGCCAAACAACAACCGCTCAGCGCCACCAACCACATCCCGCAGCCGCAACTTTCCGACTATGCCATAACCCTACCAAACCACCGTCACGCCGTCAAGGATTATTTTCCTACAATCTCCAATTACCCCTCATCGCACCATCCCGCACAAGCTTCATTCAATAATTCTAATATGTTGAAATTCAACTGAAATCCGCGATCTTAACCAATCCCCTGAACCCTTCCGCAACCACCCCTGCCCCAAGACTCCTCACATCCAGGAACGGCAGGACATCATGAGCGGCATCCAGATCCGGCTTGCGGAAATCATCGAAGCGCTCAGCAAGGCGCTCGATCTGACGGAAGGGCAGCCGCCCGGCCATTGCATCCGCGCCTGCTATATCGGCACCCATATCGGCCGCGAGCTCGGCCTGCCGGATGGCGAGCTGCAGGATCTCTATTACACGCTGCTGCTGAAAGACCTCGGCTGCAGCAGCAATGCCGCCCGCATCTGCGAGATCTATCTGGCCGATGATCTCGCCTTCAAACGCGATTTCAAGCTGGTCGACGGCAGCCTCGGCCAGGTGCTGCGCTTCGTCATCGGCCACACGGGCATGCAGGCCGGCCTCGCCGAGCGCTTTCGCGGCATTCTCAACATACTCCAGAACGGCGGCGAGATCGTCACCGACCTGATCCAGACGCGCTGCCAGCGCGGCGCCGAGATCGCCCGGATGATGCGGTTT
Source organism: Rhizobium sp. OAE497 (assembly GCF_040546565.1). Lineage (NCBI taxonomy): Bacteria > Pseudomonadati > Pseudomonadota > Alphaproteobacteria > Hyphomicrobiales > Rhizobiaceae > Rhizobium > Rhizobium sp. OAE497. The sequence goes on along the minus strand of NZ_JBEPOA010000001.1, from coordinate 1,085,451 downwards.
TCCGAAGCGGTGGCAAACGGCATTCTCGGTCTCGACGAACACTGGAATGGCGGCGGCCGGCCGATCGGCCTGTCGGGCACCGAAATCCCGCTGTTCTCGCGCATCGCGCTCTTGTCGCAGATCGCCGATATCTTTCAGGCGAGCGGCGGCCCCGAGGCGTCGAAGGCCGAGATCGCCAAGCGGTCCGGCACATGGTTCGATCCCGATCTCACGGCTGCCTTTGCCCGCGTCGCCGCGCGCCCCGATTTCTGGGAAATCCTGCGTTCTGAAGCGCTGGAGGAGGTCGTGCTGAGCAGCGAGCCCGGCCAGCAGGCGATCATGGCCGACGACGACTATCTCGACGATATCGCCGCCGCCTTCGCCAAGGTGATCGACGCCAAGAGCCCCTATACATCGGGCCATAGCGATCGTGTCGCGCTGTTTACCGATCTGATCGCCGAGGAAATGGGCATCGATGCCGAGGGCCGCCGCTTCCTGAAGCGCGCCGCCCTGCTCCACGATATCGGCAAACTCGGTGTCTCCAATTCCGTGCTCGACAAGCCCGGCAAGCTCGAAGGCGAGGAATGGGAGCAGATGAAGCGCCATTCGGAATTTTCCGAGCTTATCCTGTCGCGCATCCACGCCTTCTCCGAAGCCGCCGTCATTGGCGGCGCCCATCACGAAAGGCTTGATGGCAAGGGCTATCCGCGCGGCTTGACCGCCGAAGCCATCCCAATGGAAGTCCGCATCGTCTCGACCGCCGACGTCTTCGACGCGCTGACGGCCGACCGCCCCTACCGCGCCGCCATGCCGATCGCCAAGGCGCTCGCCATCCTCTGGGAAGGTGCCGGCCAAAGCCACGATCCCGTCTGCATCACCGCACTCGAACGCGCGCTCGACCGCACCGCCATCGAAAAGAAGGCGGCGGCGTAGAAGCGGCCGGCCACGCCAAAACCGTCGCCGACATTTGTCCGCCACCCCATCCATGCTATAATCCGCCATGGACCGGGAACAGCTTGCAGCCTTTGCGCTCTCACTGCCGGAAGCGGTCGAAAGCGCCCATATGGGCACACGCGATTTTCGCGTGCGCAGCAAGATCTTTCTGACCTTTCCCGACCAGGATTACTGCGTCGTCCGCCTCACCCCCGACCAGCAGAAACTCACCCTCGAAATCGCCCCGAAGGAAACCCTCCCCGTCCCCGGCGGCTGGGGCCTGCGCGGTTCCACCCGCCTCTACCACACGCTCGCCGAGGACACGCTGACCCGCGACCTCGTGCGCAAGGCCTGGCTGAATGTGGCGCCGAAGGGGTTGCATGGGCTGCTGGAGGGATAGGCGGGCACACTCCACCACCCCCTCACCGATACCCCACCGCATCCGCCTCCTTCCCCGTCTCCACCACCTCGTCCATATACCGCCAGCAATCCGGCCTAGACCCGTCCACATCGTCGAACCCATAGACCTTCGCCAGCCCGCCGCTCGAGAGCGACTGCCCGTTGAAACGCCCCATCTGCGCATCCCCCGCCAGCGCCGCCACCGCCCGGCCGACGAAGCGCGGCGTCTCGGAAATGACGAAATGCGCCGGGGCGATGGTGCTCTCGCGCCAGGTCGCTTCGGTCACCCCGTAGATCTCCAGCATCATTTCCGAGCGCATCCAGCCGGGCGTCATGGAGACCGCCGTGCAGCCGTGCTTTTCCAGGTCCTTGCCATGCCCCCAGGCCATGCGGATCACGCCAGTCTTGACGAGGTCGTAATAGGGGTTCAGCCGGTAATGCGTGGCGTTATACTCGGCCGTGCCGTCGGTCATTTCGACAAGCAGCCCGCCCGGCCGCTCGATCAGCAGCGGCAGGGCGTAGCGGGCGGTGATGAAATGCGTGTCGATCGCCAGCCGCAGCATCTTCAGGCCGTTTTCCAGCGAATGTTCCCAGACCGGCTTTTCCCATTCTGTCAGGTGCTCGCCGCCCCAGATGTCGTTGACGAGAATATCGAGCCGACCCTGATCGCGGCGGATGCGCGCCACCAGCGCCTCCACCTCCGACGGCACCAGATGATCCACCCTCAGCGCGATCGCCCGGCCTCCGGCCGCCTCCACCAGTTCGGCGGTCTCCTCGATCGTCTCCGGCCGGTCGTATTCGGAGCGCTGGCCGCGCGTCGAGCGGCCGGTCACGTAGACGGTCGCGCCTGCGGCCCCGAGCTCGATCGCGATCCCGCGTCCGGCGCCACGCGTGCCGCCCGCCACCAGCGCCACCTTTCCCTTGAGCTCCGCTGTCATAATCCAATCCTCCACGCTAGAAGCAATTTCGCCCGTCTCGCGACGGGCCATTGAATATAAACGAACGTTCGTTCATAATGGATGCGAACGCAAGAGGAAATTTCATGCCGCGCACCCGCACCCTGCCGGACGAGCAGCTTCTGGAGATGGTTCTCGCCCTCATCCATGCCGAGGGTCCGGATGCGGCAAGCTTCGGCGCGGTGGCAAAGGTCAGCGGCCTCTCCGGCTCCACCCTCGTCCAGCGCTTCGGCACCAAGGCCGGCATGCTGCGCGCCGCCCTCCTTCATGCCTGGGACCGGCTGGATGCCGAGACCGCAAAGGTTTCCGCCGCTGCGGACAAGACCCCCGATGGCGCGGTCGGCCTGCTCACCGCCCTCTCCCAGGATTACGGCGAAGACCCCGCCGCCTATGCCCAGGGCCTCCTCGTGCTGCGCGAAGATTTCCGCGATCCGGTCTTGCGCTCCCGGGGTGCGGCATGGGCCAAGGCGCTGACCGCAGCCCTCTCCGAATGCCTCGCGTCCACCCCCGACGCCGAAACCTCCGCCCGCCTGATGCTGTCGCAATGGCAGGGCTCGCTGCTCTGGTGGGGCTTCACCTCGGAGGGCCGTGTCGCCGATTATGTCGAGCGCGAACTCAGCCTGTTCCTGAAGACGCTTCTGCACCGGCCCTGATCCAAGCCCAAATTTATCTAGGGTCTCCCGCGAGTTCTTATCGTTTGTGGCGGGGCATCGGCGCGCGCTATCGAGCCTGCACCGGAGATTTAGCCGGATGCATCGCAAGGAGCCGCCCATGAAGATGAGACATTGCCTGATCGCGCTTTCCCTTTCCGCAAGTCCGCTCCACGCTGCCGAACTAACGGACAAGGCCTTCCAGGAAATCGCCGCCCGCGCCTTCCAGCCTGTCATCAAGACCTACGATATCCCCGGCATGGCGATCGGCGTCTCGATCGGCGGCAAGCAATTTTTCTATGTGTCGGGCGAGGCCTCGCGCGAAGCGAAGACGCCGGTGACCACAGAGACTATCTTCGAGCTCGGCTCGGTCAGCAAGGTCTTCAACGTGACGCTCGCAGCCCTCGCCGCCGAGCGCGGCCTGATCTCCCTCGATGATCCCGCCTCCACCTATCTGCCGGAGCTGAAGGGCAGTGCCTTCGACAAGATCACCCTCGTCAATCTCGCCACCCACACATCCGGCGGCCTGCCGCTGCAGGTGCCCGACGCAGTCACAAATGATGCCGAACTGACGGCCTATCTGAAGAGCTGGAAGCCGCCCTACAAGCCGGGCACGATGCGCTCCTATTCGAATGTCAGCATCGGCCTGCTCGGCCGCATCGCCGGCCAGCGCCTTGCCGGCAGCTACCGCGAGGCGGCGGAGAAACAGCTCTTCCCGGCGCTCGGCCTGAAGAGCACCTTCATCAGCGTGCCCGACGCTGCCAAGGATCGCTACGCCTTCGGCTATTCCAAGGACAACCGCCCGATCCGCGTCAATCCCGGCGTCCTCGACGACGAGGCCTATGGCGTCAAGACGACGATCCGCGACATGACGCACCTGATGGCGCTCAACCTTGACCAGCAGGGCCTGGCGCCCGATCTCGCCGCCGCCATCCGCCAGACCCATACCGGCTATTTCACCACCGCTTACTACACGCAGGACATGGTCTGGGAGCAGTATCCCTGGCCGGTCAAGGCAAAGCAGCTGATGGACGGCAACGGAAACCAGATGAGCCTGGAAAGCCAGCCGGTCAAAGCGCTGAAGACGCCGCTTGCCCCGCAGAAATCCGTTTTGATGAATAAAACCGGCGCCACCGGCGGCTTCGGCGCCTATGTCGTGCTGGCCCCCAAATCAGGCATCGGCCTGACGGTTCTCGCCAACCGCAACTATCCGAACACGGCGCGCGCCGAAGCCGGGCTGAAGCTCATTGAGGCGCTGGAAAAATACACGAAGTAAGTCAGGCTGCGGCCGGTTTATTCCGGCCGCTCCTTCGCGTCGTTGCCGACCGTCAGCGGCCAGTCGACGACGTAGTCCTCCAGCGCTTCAGGATCGATCTCGGTCTCGCTGATCGTCCGCCCGCGGGCGGAAATGCCGGCCTGGTGCACGGTCTCGGGGTCGCCGGAGACCAGCGGGTGCCACCAGTAGAGGTCCTCGCCCTCGTTGATCAGCCGGTAGCCGCAGGTCGGCGGCAGCCATGCGATCTCAGGCACGTTTTCCTTGGTCAGCTGCACGCAGTCGGGCACGAAGTCCCAGCGCTTCTCGTAGTTCGAGCACCGACAGCTCTCGCCGTCGAGCAGCTTGCAGGCCACCGAAGTGAAATAGATATCGCCCGAGTCCCATTCCTCGAGCTTGTTGAGGCAACAGAGCCCGCATCCGTCGCAGATGCTCTCCCATTCCTCTTTGGTCATCTCGGGCAGCGTCTTGCGCTTCCAGAAGGGCGTATCTTCCATCATTTCGTTTCTGCAACAGCCGTTCCGCAAATTCGCGTGAGGCCGGCTGCGTCTCTTGTTATCGTCGGGCAAATCAATCAAACATTCAGCATGCTTCGTTTATCGAAGAGCGCAATGCCAAGTTAGGCTGTTGCTCTGACGCCTGGGGGGCCAGCCGTCAAGCGCGATCGGGCGGGAAGAACAACGTGCAGGATCCTGAAACTCCGGAAAAGCAGCCGAAGAAGAGCAAACATCTTCTGCTGAAGATCGATTCCTGGATCGATTCGACGGTCTGGAATGCCGGCTTCCGCTCTGCCGAAATCTGGGAAGACATCACCATCTTCTTCCGCCGCTTCCGCGTTCGCGGCTGGAAGCGCATCGTCTTCGAACTTGGCGGCGAAGGCCTGACGCTCGGCTCGGTCGGCGCCGTGCTGATGCTGGCGCTTGCCCAGCCCGCCTTCGAGGCGACCAAGGAAGACTGGCGCAATCGCGGCGATTTCGCCGTCACCTTCACCGACCGCTACGGCAATGTCATCGGCCATCGCGGCGTCATCCACCAGAACTCGGTGCCGATCGACGAGCTGCCGGACAGCCTGATCAAGTCGGTGCTCGCCACCGAAGACCGGCGCTTCTTCGACCATTTCGGCATCGATGTCATCGGCCTGTTCCGCGCGCTGGTCACCAATGCCCAGGCCGGCGAAGTCGTGCAGGGCGGCTCGACGCTGACGCAGCAGCTGGCGAAGAACCTGTTCCTTTCCAACGAACGCTCGATCGACCGCAAGATCACCGAAGCCTTCCTGGCGCTGTGGCTGGAGGCCAATCTTTCGAAGAAGGAAATCCTCTCCACCTATCTCGACCGCGCCTATATGGGCGGCGGCACGTTCGGGGCGGCGGCAGCCTCGCAGTTCTATTTCGGCAAGAGCATCACCGACGTCAATCTGGCCGAAAGCGCCATGCTTGCCGGTCTGTTCAAGGCGCCGGCGAAATATGCCCCGCATGTCAATCTTCCGGCGGCGCGTGCGCGCGCCAACGAGGTGCTCACCAATCTCGTGCAGAGCGGGCTGATGACCGAGGGCCAGGTGATCGCGGCGCGGCGCAATCCGGCGACGGCGATCGACCGCAACGAGCAGGAAGCCCCCGATTTCTTCCTCGACTGGGCCTTCGACGAAGTGCAGCGGCTCGCCTCGCGCTTCCACCAGCATTCGCTGGTCGTGCGCACCACCATCGACATGGGCATCCAGCAGGCGGCCGAGGATTCGGTCGAGACGTCGCTGCGCGAATATGGCGAGAGCTATCACGCCAAGCAGGGCGCGATGGTGATGATCGAAAACGGCGGCGCCGTGCGCGCCATGGTCGGCGGGCGGGATTACGGCGAGAGCCAGTTCAACCGCGCCACCAAGGCGCTGCGCCAGCCGGGCTCCTCCTTCAAGGTCTACACCTATTCGGTGGCCATGGAGAGCGGCATGACGCCGAAGACGACGATCATCGACGCGCCGATCTCCTGGGGCAACTGGAGCCCGCACAATTACGAAAACCGCTATGCCGGACGCGTAACGCTGGAAACGGCGATCGCCCAGTCGATCAACACCATTCCGGTGCGTCTCGCCAAGGAAAAGCTCGGCATCCAGCCGATCCGCGCCATGGCGAAAGCGATGGGCGTGGAATCGCCGGTGCGCGACGACGTGACGATCCCGATCGGCACATCGGAAGTGACCGTCCTCGACCAGGCGACGGCCTATGCCGTCTTCCCGGCAGGCGGCTATCAGTCCCGCCGCCACGGCATCACCCAGATCCTCGATTACGACGGCGACGTGCTCTACGATTTCGACCGCGACGAGCCGCCGGCAAAGCGGGTGCTGTCGGAAAAGGCCGACGACGAGATGAACCAGATGCTGAGCCGCATCCCCTATGTCGGCACCGCCCGCAAGGCAGCACTCGACAACGGCATCGTCACCGCCGGCAAGACCGGCACGACGCAGGCCTATCGCGACGCCTGGTTCGTCGGCTTCACCGGCAATTACACGACCGCCGTCTGGTTCGGCAATGACGACTATACCTCGACCAACAACATGACCGGGGGATCACTGCCCGCCATGACCTTCAAGCGCGCCATGGACTACGCCCACCAGGGCGTAGTGCTCCGTCCGATCCCCGGCATCGAAAACCCGCTGCCCTCCCCCAAGGACGCCGCCAAGACCGCCGCCGCCAAACCCGCCGACGGCACCCCCCAGCTGGTCCGCCCGCGGATGCTCTCGGTGGAGAGCACGAAAATCCTGAAGGACCTCGGCGAGAAACTGAAGGATGCCGCGCCGCTCGAGGCGCAGAAGGTTGCGAGTGTGGAGTGAGGTTGGGGGCCGGCACCCGTAGGTGCCCCCCCCTGCGGCGCCCACCCAACACTCCCTTATTCCTGTGGCCTTAGGTCTGCGCCCACGGGATGTCACAGGCAACCAGCAGCCGCGCGTCTGCGCGGCGAAGGATTCTTTTCAGCACAAGAACGCAGCCCGCCTCGACAGTGTAACCCCTACCGCCCATTCCACCGCCGGATCACCGGCTCGGTCAGGTCATGCTCATAGCCGAGCACACTGACACTCGCCGTATCCAGCACGAATTTCTCGCCACCCTCAGGCGGCAGGCCGAGCCAGCGGGCGGCCAGCACGCGGAGGAAGTGGGAGCTGGAGAAGATCAGGACCGGGGCGTTGAGGGCACGGAGTTCAGCGATGATGCGGTCGGCGCGGGTGCCGGTGGCAGCGGCGGTTTCGCCGTTGGGGCAGCCGTCGCGGAAGAGTTGCCAGCCGGGGCGGGTTTGGAGGATCTCCTTGGTGGTGATGCCTTCGTAGTCGCCGTAGTCCCATTCGGCCAAGTCGTCCTTGATGACGGCGTTGGCGCCGAAGCCCGAGAGGGCGCAGGTGTTGCGGGCACGGGCTGACGGGCTCGACCAGACGGCGGCGGGGGTAATCCCTGCAAGGCGGGACGCGAGGCCGCGGGCGGCTTCCTCGCCTTTTGCGGTCAGCGGGATGTCGCTGCGGCCGGTGTGGCGGCCGGAGAGGCTCCACTCGGTTTCGCCGTGGCGCACAAGGGTGATCTCGGGATAGGGCATGACTGCACCTTAATATGCAAAAGCGCGGCCTTGAAGCCGCGCCTGATGGTCAGAACGTGATCTTTTCGAGCGGCGGGCGGACCGCCTCGAATTCCTTGAGCCTGGTTTCGGCGGCCGGGATATAGTTGCGGTTATCGGGCGTCGAATACTGGTTCTTGGTGATCTGGATCTGCATGATGAAAAGCTCGTCCCAGCGGAAGCCGATCTCGGAACCGGCGAGATAGAATTCCCACATGCGGAAGAAGCGCTCGTCGTAGAGTCCGACCGCTTCGGCCTTGCGCGCCACGAAGCGCTCGCGCCAGGCACGCAGCGTGTAGGCGTAATGCAGCGGCAGCACCTCGACATCGCGCACCAAAAGCCCGGCCTTTTCGATCGCCGGGATGGTTTCGCCGATCGAGGGAATATAGCCCTGAGGGAAGATATATTTCTCGATGAAGGCGTTGGTGGCGAAGCTCGGCTTCGGACGGGCGATCGAGTGCAGAACCATGACGCCGTCATCGGCGAGCAGCTCGTGCACCTTCTTGAAATAGCCGGGGAAATTGCCGATGCCGACATGTTCGAACATGCCGACCGAGACGATGCGGTCGAAAGGCTCGGCCTTCATCGTCCGGTAGTCCTGCAGCTCGAAACGGACGCGATCGGCGATGCCGCGCTTTTCGGCCCGGTCGCGCGAGATCTTCAGCTGCTCTTCGCTGAGCGTGATGCCGGTATGATCGAGACCCGGCGTCGCCTCGGCGATATAGAGCCCCATGCCGCCCCAGCCGGAGCCGATTTCGAGCACGCGCTGGTTCGGCTCAAGCAGCATCTTGGCGGCGATATGGCGCTTCTTGGCGACCTGGGCCTCCTCCAGGCTGATACCAGGCGGGTCGAAATAGGCGCAGGAATACTGCCAGTCCTCATCGAGGAAGAGCTCGAACAGGCGCTCCGACAGATCGTAGTGATGGGCAACGTTGCGCTTGTTGTGATTGACGGGAAGCCGGCTCTTCAGCTGCTGCAGGGCAATGCGGCCGATGAGGAGCGCCGCCATCGGGATATCGAAGATCTCGTTGGTGGTGTTCTGCTTCACCATGGCGAGGAAGTCGTAGATGTTGCCGTGTTCAAGAATGAACCGGCCATCCATATACATTTCGCCAAGCTTGAGGGTGGGGTCGCGGCGGATCAGCTTTTCCGCCTCCTCGTCGGCGATGCGGACAGCGACGAAATCGCCGCTGCCATCCCCGATCGTATGTGTCTCGCCGTTGGCGAGTGTAAGCTTCAGGTTACCCTTGCGGATGATTTTCTGGACAATCGATAGAAATCCCGACGCCATGATAAGGCCTCGCAATGTGACAGGACGGTCACATCAACTTAATGCGTGCCTTTCGTCTGACAAGCGCACAGTTTAGCACTCCGGCAACAACGCTGCCAAAGTGTGACATTTTTGCAAATGCTAGCCCTAAGTGCTTATTTTCGCTTCATGGCTTCGGCCAGGGCAGCGCCGAATGCGCCCTGACTTTCCTGTTTTGGCGGTGCGGAGCGCGAAGAATTCTGCGACCGGGGCGCGTTGTTTGCCCGCGACTCGCCCCGCGGCGGGGGTGCGCCGGCATCGTCCTTGCGCATCGAAAGAGCGATGCGCTTGCGCTTGGCATCGACCTCGACGACGCGCACCTTGACGACATCGCCGGCTTTGACAACCTCATGCGGATCCTTCACGAAACGGTCGGCGAGCTGGGAGACGTGAACCAGACCGTCCTGGTGGACGCCGATATCGACGAAGGCGCCGAAGGCCGCGACATTGGTGACGGTGCCTTCCAGCGTCATGCCGGGCTTCAGGTCGGAGATCTCGTTGATGCCTTCGGCGAAGGTCGCGGTCTTGAAGCTCGGGCGCGGGTCGCGGCCGGGCTTGTCGAGTTCGGCGATGATGTCCTTGACGGTCGGCAGGCCGAATTGCTCGTCGATGAACTTGCGCGGATCGAGACCCTTCAGCAGCACGCTGTCGCCCATCAGCGAGCGCAGGTCGCGGCCGCAGGCGGCCACGATCTTCTTGGCGACGCCATAGGCTTCCGGATGGACGGAGGAGGCATCGAGCGGCTCCTTACCGTTCGGGATGCGCAGGAAGCCGGCAGCCTGTTCGAAGGTGCGGTTGCCAAGGCGGGCAACCTTCAGCAGATCCTTGCGGCTTTCGAAGGGGCCGTTCTGATCGCGGTGGACGACGATGGAATCGGCGATCGAGCGGCTGAGGCCGGACACGCGGGCGAGCAGCGGCGCCGACGCAGTGTTCAGATCAACGCCGACGGCATTGACGGCGTCTTCGACGACGGCATCGAGCGAGCGGGAGAGTTTGCCCTGGTCGACATCGTGCTGGTACTGGCCGACGCCGATCGACTTCGGCTCGATCTTGACGAGCTCGGCCAGCGGATCCTGGAGGCGGCGCGCGATGGAGACGGCGCCGCGCAGCGAAACGTCGAGATCGGGGAATTCGGCGGCGGCGGTGGCCGAAGCCGAATAGACGGAGGCGCCGGCTTCGGAGACGATGACCTTGGTGGGCTTGGCGCCCGGAAGCTCGGCCAGCATGTCCGCCACCAGCTTTTCGGTCTCGCGGCTGCCGGTGCCGTTGCCGATCGAGATCAGCTCGACATTGTGCTTGCGGATCAGCGAGGCGAGCTCGACCTGGGCGCCGCGCACGTCGTTTCTCGGCTGGAACGGATAGACGGTGGAAGTGGCGACGACCTTGCCGGTGCCATCGACGACGGCGACCTTGACGCCGGTGCGGATGCCCGGATCGAGGCCCATCGTGGCGCGCGAACCGGCCGGGGCCGCCAGCAGCAAGTCCTTGAGATTGCGGGCGAAGACGTGGATCGCCTCTTCCTCGGCGCGCTCACGCAGCTCGCGCATCAGGTCGAGCGACAGCGACATGGAAAGCTTGACGCGCCAGGTCCAGGTGGCGACATCCATCAGCCAGCGGTCGCCGGGGCGGCTCGCACCGATTTCATAGGCGCTAGCGATCATCCGCTCCACCGGCTTGTTCGGCGATGCGGTGTCGGCATCGGCCTCGATCGTCAGCGTCAGCACTTCCTCGTTCCAGCCGCGCAGCATGGCGAGCGCACGGTGGCCCGGCGCCGTCGCCCAGCGTTCGGAATGGTCGAAATAGTCGGAGAACTTCTCGCCGGCCGCCTGCTTGCCATCGACGACCTTGGCCTTCAGCAGGGCAGCACTGCGCATATGGGCGCGCAGCTTGCCGAGCAGATCGGCATTTTCGGCGATGCCTTCGGCGACGATATCGCGGGCGCCTTCGAGCGCCGTCTTCACGTCTGGAACGTCGGCGGTGATATAGGCCTCGGCGAGCGTTGCCGGCTCCTTTGAGCGGTCGGCGAGGATGGCTTCGGCGAGCGGGCCAAGGCCGCGTTCGCGGGCGATCTCGGCGCGGGTGCGGCGCTTCGGCTTATAGGGCAGATAGAGGTCTTCGAGCTCGGCCTTGGTGGTGGCGCCCGAGAGCTTGCCCATCAGCTCGTCGGTCATCTTGCCCTGCGAGGTGATGGATTCGACGATCGTGTCGCGGCGCGCTTCGAGCTCGCGCAGATAGACCAGCCGTTCGGCGAGGTCCCGGAGCTGCGTATCGTCAAGCCCGCCGGTCACTTCCTTGCGGTAGCGGGCAATGAACGGAACGGTCGCGCCCTCATCCAGCAACTCGATCGCCGCCTTGGCCTGATCCGGCCGGGCATTGATTTCCGAGGCGATGACTGCGGAGAGCGAACGAAGATCTGCGGCCATGGGATGTCCTGAGCGTTGACGAAAGTTGCGGGACCATAGCGGCGAAAAACGGCAAGGCAATGCCCGAGGACGGTTTCCACAGAGGAAGGTGGGGGTTGAGTGGTGGGATATGGGTGGGCCCGGAGCCCGGAGCGCCCCCCTCTGCCCTGCCGGGCATCTCCCCCACAGGTGGGGAGATTGGCTGGGCGCGCCCGCTCGCTCAATCTTCAATGATTGGCGATGAGCCAGCCGCGGGTCGATCTCCCCCCTTGTGGGGGAGATGCCCGGCAGGGCAGAGGGGGGTGCCACACCCACGACCGCCTCATTTGATACACCACCGACGAAATGCCCTCCCCTCCCCGCCGCGCGGCGTTTTTGCGGTTGTGCAGATGCGGCATTCTTTGGTAGCAGAGGCGACCGTTTTGGACCGTCCCGAACCCGGTGACGCAAGGAAAAGTGACATGCCTGATCTGCTTCTAGAACTCCGCTCCGAGGAAATTCCGGCCCGTCTGCAGCGCAAGGCTGCCGGCGACCTGAAGAAGCTCGTTACCGATGCGCTTGTCGAAGCCGGTCTTTCCTATGAAGGTGCGCGCGAATACTGGACGCCGCGCCGCCTGACGCTCGATATCCGCGGCCTGACGGCGCGCTCCGCCGATGTGCGCGAGGAGAAGAAGGGCCCGCGCACCGACGCCAACGAGAAGGCGATCGAAGGGTTTCTGCGCAGCGCCGGGCTTTCCTCCATTTCCGAAGCGCAGGTTCAGAGCGATCCGAAGAAGGGCGATTTCTACATTGCCGTCATTTCGCGCGCCGGCCGCGCGGCGGAAGAGATCATTGCAGGCGTGATGCCCGGCATCATCCGCGATTTCCCGTGGCCGAAGCCGATGCGCTGGGGCAAGGCTTCCGCCAAGCCCGGCTCGCTGCGCTGGGTGCGCCCGCTGCAGTCGATCGTCTGCACCTTCGGCACCGAGCATGAAGAAACGACCGTCATCCCCTTCGAGATCGAAGGCATCGTCGCGTCGAACGTCACCTACGGCCACCGCTTCCATGCGCCTGATGCCATCACCGTCAAGCGCTTCGACGACTATGCGGCCAATCTGGAGAAGGCCAAGGTCATTCTCGATGCCGAGCGCCGCAAGGAGATCATCGCTTCCGACGCCGCCAATCTGGCTTTTGCCAGCGGCCTTGAGCTGGTCGAGGACGAAGGCCTGCTCGAAGAGGTCTCCGGCCTCGTCGAATGGCCGCAGGTGCTGATGGGCGCCTTCGAGGAAGACTATCTGTCGATCCCCTCCGAGATCATCCGCCTGACGATCAAGACCAACCAGAAGTGCTTCGTCACCCGCAAACAGGGTGAGCAGACGCTTTCGAACAAGTTCATCCTGGTTTCCAATATCCAGGCGACCGATGGCGGCAAGGAAATCATCCACGGCAACGGCAAGGTCGTGCGCGCCCGCCTTTCCGACGCGCTGCATTTCTGGAAGCGCGACCAGGGCAACCTGCCGGACCTCGAAACGCTGGAAGCTTCGGCAAAGGCGTTCGATCTCGACCTCAAGAAGCCGCTCGACCAGCGCATGGCGAAGCTCGATGCGCTGAACGTGACCTTCCAGGCGAAGCTCGGGACGCAGGGCGAGCGGGTGCAGCGCATGCGGGCCATGGCTGCGAAGATCGCCTTTCCGCTTAGCGCCGACCACAAGCTGGTCGACCGGGCCGTCGTGCTCGCCAAGGCGGATCTGCGCACCGAGGCCGTCGGCGAATTCCCGGAACTGCAGGGCGTCATGGGCCGCAAATACGCGGCACTCCAGGGCGAAGATACCGCCGTTTCGACGGCGATCGAGGACCACTACAAGCCGCAGGGCCCATCCGACCGGGTGCCTGACGACAAGATCGCCATCAGCGTTGCACTGGCCGACAAGCTCGACACGCTGATCGGTTTCTGGGCCGTCGATGAAAAGCCGACCGGCTCCAAGGACCCGTTTGCGCTGCGCCGCGCCGCGCTCGGCGTCATCCGCATCATTCTGGAGCGCAACGTTCGCCTGACGCTCTTGCCGCGGATCGTTAGCCATATGGGCCGGATCGATGACGACATCGCCGATAAGGCCGGCGTACCGAGGGCGGAGCAAGGCGCGGATCTTTCCCGCCAGCTCGATCTGCTGTCGTTCTTCCACGATCGCCTCAAGGTCTATCTGCGCGATCAGGGCGCGCGCTACGACCTGATCGACGCCGTGTTGACGCCGGAGACGGACGATCTCCTGATGATCGCCCGCCGCGTCGAAGCGCTGACGGCCTTCATCACCTCCGAGGACGGCAAGAACCTGCTCGCCGGCACCAAGCGCGCCACCCAGCTGCTCGCCGCCGAAGAGAAGAAGGGCACCGTGGTTGCCGACGGCGTTTCCGAACCGCTCTTGAAGCTCGATGCCGAGAAGGAGCTGTTTGCCGCCGTCGCCCACGCTTCCGCCGAGGCTTCGGACGCGATCGTCAACGAGGATTTCCGCTCGGCGATGGCTGCGCTGTCGAAGCTGCGGGCGCCCGTCGACCGCTTTTTCGAGGACGTGCTGGTCAACGACGAGGACGCCGCGATCCGCGCCAACCGCCTGGCGCTGCTGCGGCTGATCCGCGAAGCGACGGGCACGGTTGCCGACTTCTCGAAGATCGCCGGGTGATGAATGATTGGGCGGCGCCGGATACCAGCCGACGCCGCCCACCAACGCATCGTCATCCTCGGGCTTGTCCCGAGGATCTACGGCGTCGCAATACGGGAAGCGTTGCAGATCCTCGGGACAGGCCCGAGGATGACGGCGGGAGACAGGCTGGTCCTGTGCGGCCGGAAAACTCCGCAACGCCGTTTTCCATCTGGCGCGCCGCGCCTATCCTAGGGCCGGTTGCCCCTCGAACGGACGTTTGCCATGAAGGCCTATAATATCGAAGTCCTCCCGCAATCCGTTTCCGAGGAAGGGCCGCGTGGCGGTGGCTGGTGTTTCGGCCTGCCCCCTGGGATCGTCGAGGAGCAGTGGCCGCTCGATGCCAATACCGGCTATCCGCTGCAGCATGGTTTCACGCTGCTGTTGCCTCCGGAATATCGCGGCTTCGGACCTGATATCGTCGCCCTCTCCTTCTTCGGCAGTGCGCATGACGAAGACGAAGGGCGGGTTGGCGAGATCGCGGCGCTGGTCGCCGATGCCGACGCGAAGGAACCCAGCGACAGCGATCTCTATCCCTTCTGGATGAGCGAGAGGCTGAGCCATCCGCGGCTCTACCGGATCGCCGATTTCCTCGGGCGCTCGCATGCGGTGATCCTGCTCACCGAAGCGGAGTTCAACGCGCCCTTCTGCCAGCCGCCGCGGCTGAGGCCGAACAAGTATCGCGACCGCATCCGCCGCCCCGAATGGCTGGCGCGCGGCGCTGCCGCCGTCTATCTCGACGATCAGACCGAGAATTACGGCCTGCTGCAGATGCTCGGCAACACAGATCATGCCGACCTCTTCTACAACCGCGCTCTCGACGTCACGCCCCGCGCGGAAGACCCGAATGCCGGCATTGCGCCGCGCGACGAATGGGCAGCGGCGGAGACCGGCTACCAGGCCTTCTATTACTGGGAGGGCGACGAGGTGGAGGAAGAGAACTACCGCGAGCATGCCTGGGCGGTCGATCATCTTCCTGACCATATCGGCGGCTCGATGCGCCCGGCGCAGAACATTCCCGATATCAGCCCGTACTATATCGAGTTCGAGGAATATCTGGGGGGATTCAACTTCGGCGGCGGCAATGCCTGGCTGGACTTGCAGACAATGAGCTTCGACTGGGCGCAATAGGCGCCGGCACAAACGTTCAAGACCGCGCCACCGCCCTGATCTACCACTGCCCGGCAAGATGGAGATCAAAATGGCCGAGACCAAGACGTATAACGCTATCAATTTCGCCGAGAAACTCTCGAAATTCAGCGACCAGTGGCAGCCGCGGGTGATCGCGGAGCTGAACGACTACCAGTTCAAGATCGTCCGCATCGAGGGCGATTTCATCTGGCACGACCATCCGACGACCGACGAGGCATTCCTGGTGCTCGAGGGCGTGCTGCGGATCGATCTGCCCGACGGCGCAGTCTCGATCGGGCCGGGCGAAATGTATGTCGTGCCGAAGGGCGTCAAGCATAAGCCCTATGCCGCAGCCGAGGTGAAGATGCTGCTGATCGAGCCGCGCGGCACGCTGAACACCGGCGAGGAAGGCGGCGAGCGCACGGCAAAGAGCGATCTCTGGATCTGAGGAAAGCGGCTGGCGGAGAACCCCGCCAGCCTGCCGTTGCAGCTGATATCACCGCTCCTTCTGCATCTTGGCGATGGTGAGCGTTTCGTCGGCGCGGCCATAGCCGCCGTCGGCCACTTCGTCGACGAGGACCATCGTGTAGGGGCGCACGCCCTCGCCGAAATAGCCGACGAAGATGGCGGTGGTCTTGTGGATGAGGTCTTCCTTCTGCTCGGCGCTCATCGTTCCCTGCGGAACCTTGAAATTGGCGAATGGCATGGTCGTCTCCTTGGTTGGACCGGTTGATGCCCAGACGTTACGGCTGCGCGGCGCATACTTGAAATCGATAGTCGATATATGCATTCATCCATGTCATGGATTTGCACGGCATCGATCTCAACCTGCTCGTCGCCTTCGATGCGCTGATGCAGGAGCGCAGCGTCACCAAAGCAGGCATCCGCATCGGCCGGACGCAGCCGGCGATGAGCGCCGCGCTCTCCCGCCTCCGGGCGCTGTTTCAGGACGAGCTCTTCGTGCGCGGCGTGGATGGATTGCAGCCGACACCGCGGGCGGTGGATCTGGCGGGGCCGCTGCAGCAGGCTTTGTCGGCGATCCAGAGGACGCTGTCCTTCACGCAGAGCTTCGAGCCCGGCACGGCACGGCTCACCTTCACGCTCGGGCTTTCAGATCATCCGGCCTTCGTGCTGTTGCCGCAGCTTGTCCGGCGGCTGCAGGAGATCGCGCCCGGCGTCACGCTGCAGGTCCGTAACTTCAGCGCCCGCGACGACGCCGTCGACATGCTCGATTCAGGTGCAGCGGATGTGGCGATCGGCGTGCCCCCGGCATCGGCGGGCCGCATCCTCAGCCAGCCGCTATTCGAGGAGCGCTTCGTCTGCATCCTGCGCAGGGGACATCCGGCAGCCGAAGGGACACTCGATCTCGATACGTTCCTGACGCTCGGGCATCTGCTGGTTTCGCCGGAGAACGACCGGTTCGGGCATGTCGATACGGCGCTTGCGAAACAGGGCCTCAAGCGCCGGCTGGCGCTGACGCTGCCGCATATGTATGCGGCCCCTCTCCTCGTTGCGCAGTCCGACATGATCGCAACGCTGATGGCCGGTGTCGTCAAGGCATCCGGGCGGGAGAGCGATTTGCAGCTGCTGGAGCCGCCGGTCGAGCTGGCGCCCGTTCCCTTCGTCATGTCCTGGCACCGGCGCAACGACGCCCATCCGGCACAGCGCTGGTTTCGCGAGACGATTGCGGCACTGCCGGTTGCGGACGCTTCTCCAAAATGACACGGCCGCCGGATTGCTCCGGCGGCCGCTAATGCTGGTCTTGATGAAAATGTCTGTAATAAAAACTCAGGCTGCGCGGCGGTGCTGAACGGCCGGGGCGGCATGGGCAGCATTGCCGATGCGGAACCCGCGGATGAGGCCGAGCAGTTCGTCGGTATCGGCAGCCAGCGTTTCGGCCGAAGCGGTGGTTTCTTCCGCCATCGCCGCGTTCTGCTGGGTTGCCGCATCGAGCTGGTTCATCGAGGACGAGATCGAGCGCAGCGTGGTATCCTGTTCGGAGGCGCTGTGGGCGATCTTGGCGACGATTTCGTTGGCCGACTTGATCTGGTCGGAGATGCGCTTCAGGGCTTCACCTGCTTCACCGACCAGACGGACACCCTGGTCGACCTGGCTGGAGGAACGGGCGATCTGGTCCTTGATCTCCTTGGCGGCAGCGGCAGAGCGCTGGGCCAGTTCGCGGACTTCCTGAGCGACGACAGCGAAGCCCTTGCCGGATTCACCGGCACGCGCTGCTTCGACACCTGCGTTCAGAGCGAGCAGGTTGGTCTGGAAGGCGATCTCATCGATGACGCCGATGATCTTGCTGATCTCTTCGGACGACTTCTCGATGCCGCTCATGGCGGTGATCGCTTCGGTGACGACTGCATCGCTGCGGCTGGCTTCGGTGCTGACTTCGCGAACGCGCTGGCTGGCTTCGTGCGCACCCTCCGCCGTCTGGCGAACGGCGACGGTGAGCTCGTCGAGAGCGGCCGAGGTCTCTTCCAGGCTGGCGGCCTGGCGCTCGGTGCGCTGCGACAGTTCGTTCGAGGCGCGGCGGATTTCTTCCTTGGCGACGCCGATGTCACCGCCCTTGGCGCTGACCTTGGCCATCGCCGCTTCGAGATGCTGGAGAGCATCGTTGAAGTTGTGGCGGAGTGCAGCGTATTTCTGGCCGATATCGGCGCAACGGACGGTCAGGTCGCCGCGAGCGATCTGCTCGAGGGCTTCGCCGATCGTGGAGACGACGCGGGCCTGGGCCGAGGCTTCGTCCTGCTGACCGCGCAGGTTGGTCTCGCGCTCGGTTTCCAGCGCCAGGGCCTGAACCGCTTCGCGCTCAGCCATCGCATGGCGCTCGCGGATCTTTTCCTGCAGCGACTGGGTGGCCTTGGCCATCATGCCGATCTCGTTGTTCATGCCGGTATGCGGAATGACGACCGAGACATTCTCATCGGCAACGGCCTGCAGCGTCTTGTGGACGTCCTTGAGCGGACCGGAAATGCCGCGGATGACGACATAGGCAGCGATCACCGCGAGAACGAAGAGGATGAGGCTGGCAGTCAGGGCCTCAAAGACCTTGCCGCGGATCTGCGCGTCGAGATCGTCCATGTAGACGCCTGTTACAACCACGACCTTCCAGGGGTCGAAGGCGAGCGCATAGGCGGTCTTGCGGAAATCGCCGGCCGGCTGGCCGGGCTTGGCGGTCGAATAATATTCGACGAGGCCGCCGCCCTGCTGGCCGAGCTTGACCAGTTCTTCGCGGTAAAGCTTGCCCTTGCTATCCGGCTGGCCCTTGTTGAACTGGCCGACCTTCGAGGCGTCGTAGTGGAACATCATCTGGATGTCGTAGCTATAGCCGAAGAAATAGCCATCCGGATCGTATTTCATGGCGTTCAGCGTGGTGTAGGCCTGTTTCTGGGCGTCTTCCAGCTTCAGCTCACCGGAATCGACCTTCGCCTGGTACTGCTTGAGAACGGAGACAGCCGACTGGACCTCCGAACGGAGCATGTCGTAGCGCTCCTTATAGATCGCGTTGACCGAGGACCGGACCTGCAGCGTGGTGGCGATCGCAAAGGCGAGCATCAGGCCGGTAACCAGCAAAATCAGTTGTTTTGAAATCTGCAATTTTTTCATAATGCCCCGCAGCGGAAAAGGACGAAAAGGACTCCGGCGCGGTGTGATACCGCCTGTGTCAGCAGGTCTGGACGACCGCTTAAACCGCTGCTCAAGAACATGCAGCGGCCGGCAGGTGGACAATGGCATGCGAACGGCTAAAAAATCCTTAAAAATCAGTAGGCGTTCGCAGAAAAATCATTATAAATCATGAGCTTAACTCGATTCACCGGGCAAATGCCCGGTGATGTCAGGTCAGCGGATTTCGGATGCTTCGGCGGCCTGAAATCAGGCCGCGCGGCGTGCCGTTACCGGTGCGGCATGGGCAGCATTGCCGATGCGGAAGCCGCGGATCAGGCCGAGCAGCTCGTCGGTATCGGCAGCCAGCGTTTCGGCCGAAGCGGTTGTTTCTTCCGCCATCGCCGCATTCTGCTGGGTTGCAGCATCGAGCTGGTTGATCGAGGACGAGATCGAGCGCAGCGTCGAGTCCTGTTCGGACGCGCTGTGGGCGATCTTGGCGACGATTTCGTTGGCCGACTTGATCTGATCGGAGATGCGCTTCAGGGCCTCGCCTGCTTCACCGACCAGACGGACACCGTGGTCGACCTGGCTGGAGGAACGGGCGATCTGATCCTTGATTTCCTTGGCGGCAGCGGCCGAGCGCTGAGCCAGTTCGCGGACTTCCTGGGCGACAACCGCAAAGCCCTTGCCGGATTCACCGGCACGCGCCGCTTCGACACCTGCGTTGAGTGCGAGCAGGTTGGTCTGGAAGGCGATCTCATCGATGACGCCGATGATCTTGCCGATTTCGTCGGAAGACTTTTCGATGCCGCTCATCGCGGTGATCGCTTCGGTGACGACTGCATCGCTGCGGCTGGCTTCGGTGCTGACTTCGCGAACGCGCTGGCTGGCCTCGTGCGCACCTTCCGCGGTCTGGCGGACGGCAACGGTGAGCTCGTCGAGAGCGGCCGAGGTTTCTTCCAGGCTTGCGGCCTGACGCTCGGTGCGCTGCGACAGTTCGTTGGAGGCGCGGCGGATCTCTTCCTTGGCGACGCCGATGTCGCCACCCTTGGCGCTGACCTTGGCCATCGCAGCTTCGAGATGCTGCAGGGCGTCGTTGAAATTGTCGCGGAGTGCGGCGTATTTCTGGCCGATATCGCCACAGCGGACCGTCAGGTCGCCGCGGGCGATCAGTTCGAGCGCCTGGCCGATGGTGGTGACGACGCGCGTCTGGGCCAGGGCCTCGTCGCGCTGACCGCGCTGATTGGCTTCACGCTCGTTGTCGAGCGCCATCTGCTGGGCGGCTTCGCGCTCCGACATGGCGTGGCGTTCGCGCACCTTCTCCTGCAGCGAGCGGGTGGCGCGGGCCATCATGCCGACTTCGTTGTTGAGACCGGTATGCGGGATCGCGGCATCGACGCGCTCGTCGGCAACGGCTTCGAGAGCCTGATGCACATCCTTGAGCGGGCTGGAAATGCCGCGGATGAAGTAGAAGGCAGCGCCGATGCCGGCGAGGAAGACGATGCCGCAGGCAATCAGGGCCTTCCACATCGTTGCGTTGATCTGCGCCTGCAGGTCATCGAAATACACACCGCAGCCGACGACGAGCTGCCAGGGGGCGAAGGCCTTGGAATAGGCGCCCTTGAGGAAGACGTCACTGTCCGGCTGGCCGGGCTTGTTCCAGAAGTAGATGGTCTGGCCGCCGCCTGCCTTGCCCTTGTCGACCATTTCCTGGCTGAAGTGGGTGCCGCGCTTGTCGACCTGGCCGCTCATGTCCTTGCCGATATTGACCGGGCTCGGATGGAAGCGCTGGACGACGTCGTAATCGAAGCCGAAGACATAACCGGCCGGCTCGAACTTGACCTTGGAGAGAACCTTGAAGGCTTCAGCCTGGGCGGCCTCATGCGTCATCTCGCCGGACTGTTCGCGCTCGTAATAGGTATTGAGCACCGAAATGGCGCTTTCGACCTGCGTGCGCAGCAGATCGAAGCGGTCGTCATAGATCGACTGGGACGTGGTGCGGATCTGAAAATAGGTGGCAACGGCGAAGGCCGCCATGAGCACACCGACAAGAGCGAAAAGCTGGTGGGCAATCTTGAGCTTTTTCATAATTGTCTCGTGAAAGTGGTGAATTCGCAAAAACACCGGATCGGGTAAACTCCCGTCCTTTGCGCGTGTCACCACGCACTTTCAGCAAGCGCAATCATGCTCGCTCCGGTCCTCCGGTGGCTAGAATTATGGTCAATGGTTAAACGATGAATTAACGATATCGGGGCCGGGAACGGTCAATTATGAGTCCCGTTTTTTCGCATAAGCGCATGCGTTGCATGAGTAATTTATCATTCAATCAAAATAAAGAATGCGCCCCTGCTTCTCTCAGGAGCGCATTCAATCCGCGCTAAGCGGACCCCAGCGATCAAACCTTGACCGGATCAGGGGCAGGGAACTTGTGGCTGCTCAATCACGCAGCTTGAAATCAGAAATGTCCAACGGCGCGATTTGTTCCGCCGGAGCCGCCATGCCTGCCATAGCCGGCTTTGCGTCGAGGCCGATTACCGAGGTGGTGGAAGTCGGGTCGATGCCATCTGCGGGCGTTCCGGTCTTGTTGAAGGCCTGGACCACATCAGGCGTCGCCTTGGTGACGAAGACGACGGGCGAGCCGCCCATCCAGCCTTCCGTGCGGTAGAGCTTCTTCTGGCCGTCGATATCGCGCAGTTCGCTCGCCTGCAGCGCGCCCGGCGCCAGCGTCGGGACGGTGTAATCCTTCTTGCGCTCGGAAACGGCGAGCGGCGGGCAGCTGGTGCAGGTTTCCTTGAGGATGCTGCCATTGCCTTCCGGCGCGGAAGGACGCACGACATCGATGGACGATGCCATGGCCGAACCGGCGATAAGGGCGATTGCCGCACCGAGGATGAACTGACGCATGAACGCTACTCCGTCTGACTATGAACAGGAGAATAGCGCGTCTTTATTTCCATCCGGTCAGGGGAAAGGGTAAAAATTTAGCGAACTGACCCGATTTTGGGCCAGCCCTACGCCTTTTCGCGCTCGACTGCGCGCCAGCCGATGTCGCGGCGGCAGAAACCGTTGTCCCACTCGACCTGATCGAGCAGCGCATAGGCATGGCGCTTGGCGTCGCTGACGCTTTCGCCCGTGGCCGTGACGTTCAGTACGCGGCCGCCGGTGGCGACCAGCTGGCCGTCCTTCAGCGCCGTACCGGCGTGGAAGACCTTGGCCCCCTCGCCTGCCGCCGGCAGCGAGCCGATCGGCGTGTTCTTGTCGTAGGCGCCCGGATAGCCCTTGGAGGCCATGACGACGGTCAGAGCCGGATCATCGCTCCATTCGGCGGAGACCTGATCGAGCGTGCCATCGGCGCAGGCAAGCAGCAGCGGCAGCAGATCGCTCTTCAGGCGCATCATCAGCACCTGGCATTCCGGATCGCCGAAGCGGACATTGTATTCGATGAGTTCCGGGCCCTTGGCGGTGATCATCAGACCGGCAAAGAAGACGCCCTGGAAGGGATAGCCGCTCTCGGCCATGCCGCGCATCGTCGGCTCGATGATTTCCTTCATCGTGCGCTCGACCATTTCCGACGTCATGACCGGCGCCGGGGAATAGGCGCCCATGCCGCCGGTATTGACGCCGGTGTCACCCTCGCCGACGCGCTTGTGATCCTGCGCCGTTGCCAGCGCCAGCGCATGCTTACCGTCCGAGAGGCAGAAGAAGCTTGCCTCCTCGCCATCGAGATAGGCCTCGACCACGACTTCGGCACCGGCAGCGCCGAATGCGCCTTCGAAACAGTCGTCGACGGCGGCGAGCGCCTCATCGACGGTCATCGCCACGGTGACGCCCTTGCCGGCTGCCAGGCCATCGGCCTTGACGACGATCGGCCCGCCCTGCTCGCGGATATAGGCCTTGGCCTTCGGGGCATTGTTGAAGCGCTGATAGGCGCCGGTCGGGATGTCGTAGCGGGCGCAGATATCCTTGGTGAAACCCTTGGAGCCCTCAAGCTGGGCAGCGGCGGCCGACGGACCGAAAACCTTGAAGCCGGCAGCACGCAGCGTATCGGAGAGACCGGCGACGAGCGGCGCTTCCGGGCCGACGACGACGAAATCGATCGCCTTTTCGCGGCAGAAGGCGACGACGGCATCCTGGTCTTCGGTGTTGACGGCAACGAGCGTCGCATGCTCGGCGATACCGGGATTGCCAGGCGCGGCATAGAATTCCGTCAGCAGCGGCGACTGCGCCAGCTTCCAGGCGAGAGCGTGCTCGCGGCCACCCGAACCGATCAACAGAACCTTCATGCCCGATCCTTTCCGTTTTCCGCTTGGCGGTTAAGGGGCGGGAGGCGAAAGGTCAAGTGTTGGAGGGCTGATCGATGGCGTAATCGCCGAGGTTCTGCCGTGTGGCCCCCTCATCCGCCCTTCGGGCACCTTCTCCCCCAGGGGAGAAGGTGGCCCGTTAGGGCCGGATGAGGGGGCTGCCCGGTAGAACGCGCACTACCACCCCCCGCCACCACCGCCGCCTCCGCCGCCGCCCGAGGAACCGCCGCCGCCGGAGAAGCCGGAGGAGGAGCTGGAGGGTGGTGGGGATGGGATGGTCGAGGCGATGGTGGAGGCCATCGAGGAGGAGAAGCCGCCGATGCGATCGGAGAAGCTGCCGCTGTTGAAATTGCCGGAATACCAGGCCGGGCTATAGGCAACCGCGCCGGCTGCGGCGGCCGCCAGCCAGGTTTCGAAGGTCTGGCTCCAGGGCTTTTCGACGCCGAGCGCCACCGCATAGGGCAAGAGCTTCTCGAAATGCTGCGGCGACATCTCCGGCGCGCCCGCCATGTTCATGCGGTCCTTCTCGGCGAGCGTCAGATATTGCCTGAGGCCATCGATGCCATCCATCATTTTGGCGCCGAGCATGGTGGGCGCGCCCATGATGAAGACATAGAGCATGTTGAGGAAGACGATGCCGCCGACGGCAAAGAGCATCGGCGTTTCGTGAAACTCCATCAGCGACGAGAATAGCGCCAGCGCCAATGAGGAGACGATCGAGAAGCCGATGAAACCGGCAATGCCGATCGCCACGACCGACATGATCTTGGCGCCGAGCGAATGGCCGCGCCTGAACGACTTGGCAAAACCGGCGACGAAGAGCGAGAGGAAGGCGACGACGGCGATCGGGACGATCATCAGCGCGATCGTATCCGGCTGCAGCGAGCCGAAGACGAAGAGGATGATCAGCACCGCGACGCTGAGCACGACGCCGCCGATCACATAGCCGGTATTGGCGTTGTAATATTTGCCGCGATGCTCGCGCTCGATGGCGGATCGGAAATTCTGGCCGACGGATTTGACCCGTTCGCCATTGGCCTTGTCGATGGTCAGCGATCCGCGGCTGCCGACGGCGTTCAGCAGGCTCGCCTCGCCCGCCTCGAACTTCTGGCCGACGTTGGGTTTGTCGGTGCGGCGGATGACGATCGACTGCTTTAGATCCTCGAGTACGACGAAGCCGCGCACCGCAAGGTTCAGAGCCGTGGCCGACAGCGCCGTCCAGCCCTGGCCGGAGAAGCCCTTGTTATCGATGTAATTGACGAGCGCCGGCGAGATATTGTCGGGCGCATCCCAGCGCGGCACGACGACGCCGCGGGCCGGATCGCGCCCGACCTTCAGCCAGGAGCGGGTGTAATAGAGGAAGACGAGGATGAGACCGCCGAAGCCGATGAAATAATCGCGGTTATCCTTCAGCCACCACATGTTCTGATCGGATGAGCTCGGCGGATCGATGGCGCCCTTCGGGAACTTGACGGCAATCGTCAGGCCCTCTTGCGCATTCAGCGGCTGCGTCGTCGAGAAGACGGGGCGGGTGTTGCTGCCGGAGACGCGGGCGTTCCTGTCCTTCGCGCCGAGCGGGCCGGTGAAGACATTGGTGTCGGTGGCGGTCACACCTTCCGGCAGATTGACGGTTGCCGTCGCCGCCATGATCGGGAAGATCCAGCCATTGCCGGTGACGTTCCAATAGAGCTCGTCATGATCGGGGAAATAGCGGATCTGCCGGTTCGTCTTGTAGGTGAAGACATATTGATGGCGGCCGGGCGAGAGCATCACGTCTTCCGAGCCCGCATAGATGCGGATGCCGCCGGTGATCGATTCCGTTTTCCAGGGCTCGTCCTGGCCGTCGCGGGTGACCGAGACGACGTCGAAATCGACGCTGCGGAGGCGGCCGTTCTCATCGGTGAAGGTCAGCGGGAAATCGCGGAAGATGCCGCGGCGGATGCGGTTGCCTTCGGCATTGACGGTGATGGTCTCGGCCACCGTCATCGCCCCGCTCTTTTCCAGCCGGATATCAGAATTGAAGGAGGAGATGATCTCGGCGCCAAGTGCCGTGCGCACCGTCAGCGCCATGAAGAGCGCCAGGCACACACCGAAAGACCGCAGGATCATTCCACCCCTCCCCGATCGCGGCAGCTGCCGCTTTGCTATCTCAACTTTCGTTGGCGTAGGTGACGCCGAGTGCTGCGAGCATGCGCCAATAGGCGGGAACCGTCTTGCCGACGCAATCCGGATCCAGAATGGTGATGCCGTCGATCTTCAGGCCCGCCAGCGCAAAGCTCATGGCGATGCGGTGATCGGCGAAGGTGTCGATCGCGGCAGGCAGATGCTGGCCGGCGAGATCAGGATCGGCATTGACGATCAGGTCGTCGCCTTCCTCGCGGGCGAGATCGGCACGGATCTGCGTCAGGCCGGTCGACAGCGCGCGGATGCGGTCGCATTCCTTGACCCGCAGGTTGGCAATGCCGACGAAGCGAACGGGCGTATTGTTGAAGGCAGCGAGAACGGCGAGCGTCGGCACCGCATCCTGCATCTGCGAGCCGTCGATTTCGGCCGGCAGGTTCGGGAACCTGGCGATGATGTCGTAGGCCTTGGCATCCGGCTGGGTGAAGGCGGCGTTGGGCACGCCGAGATCGATCTTTCCGCCGGTCAGCACTTCGGCCGCCCAGAAATAGGTCGCGGCGGAGGCATCGGGCTCGATGACGAAATCGACGGCGGTATAGCCTGTTGGTTCGACCTGCCAGGTGACGGGGCTGGTCTTTTCGACCTTGGCGCCGAACGCACGCATCGCCGCCGTCGTCAGGTCGATATAGCCGAGTGCGCCGATATCCTCGCCGAGCAGTTCGATGGTGACGGGCTTGCTGCCACCGGCGGCCATCATCAGGAGGGCCGAGACATACTGGCTGGAAAGGCCGCCATCGATCTCGATGCGGGTGGCGTCGAAAGTGCCGGTGCCGTTGATCTTGACGGGCGGGCAGCCGGTTTCGGTGCTGGCATCGATGCCGAGCGTGCGCAGCGCATCGACGAGCGGGCCGATCGGGCGCTTGCGCATATGCTGGTCGCCATCGACGATGACGGTGCCATCGACGAGTGCGGCAGCGGCCGTCAGGAAGCGGGTGGCGGTGCCGGCATTGCCGAGAAACAGCGGCTCCTTCGGCGGCCGAAGCTTGCCGCTGCCCGTCACCACGAAGCTCGTATCATCGGGCTCGTCGATCTTGACGCCCATGGCGCGCAGGGCCTCGGCCATATAGCGGGTATCGTCGCTCTTCAGCGCGCCGGTCAGCCGGCTGGTGCCCTTGGCGAGACCGGCCAGCAGCAGCGCCCGGTTGGTGATCGACTTCGAGCCCGGCGCCACGGCGCGCCCTTCGAGCGGAGCCTTGACCGGGATGATCGTGAGTTTCTTGTCTGTACCCATTACGCTGTATTCCATCCATTGCGCTGCAGCCGTGACCGGCCCTGCTCATAGCAGCTTTTGCGCAAAGACAAACGTCAGAATTTGACCTGCGGGACGGCGCGATCCGCCTCGTTGGTGATCTCGAAATAGTCCTTCTTCTGGAAACCGAACTGACCGGCGACCAGATTGGACGGGAAGCTCTCGACCTTGACGTTCAGATCGCGGGCAGCACCGTTATAATAACGGCGGGCCATCTGGATTTCGCTTTCCATGGTTTCCAGCGAGCTCTGCAGCTCGGCAAAATTCGCGTTCGCCTTCAGATCCGGATAGGCTTCGGCAAGCGCGATGACACGCCCGAGTGCGGCCCCAAGCAGACCTTCCGCCTGCGCCCTGCCGGCCACATCGCCCGAAGGCACGGCCTGCGCCTTGTTGCGCAATGCCACGACTTCTTCCAGCGTGGTCTTCTCGTGGGTGGCATACCCCTTCACCGTCTCGATCAGGTTCGGGATCAGATCCGCACGGCGCTTCAGCTGCACATCGATACCCGACCAGGCCTCCTCCGCCATCTGCCGGGCCCGCACGAGGCCGTTATAGACGAAGATGGCGTAGAGGGCGATCAGTACGATCAAGCCGAGAATGATATACATCGCGAATCCCCCGCAACGGAAATAGAGTTGCGGCGAGACTATGCATGTTGCGAAGAATTGTCATCCGGGAACTCACGCGATCGTGAGCTCCCTAAAGCGGTGATTTATGCGGCGTCTTTCGCGAGGTTGACCCCACCAGCATCCGTCAGCAGGAAGGCTTCGCCGCAGGCCTTGGCGAGCGTGCGGACGCGCAGGATGTAGCCCTGGCGTTCGGTGACCGAGATGACGCCGCGGGCGTCGAGCAGGTTGAAGACGTGGGACGCCTTGATGCACTGGTCGTAGGCCGGGAAGACGCATTTGTGGAGGCGCTGGTTGTCGGCATCGCCGGGGGCGCCGGCGGCGAGCAGCGCCTGGCATTCCTTCTCGGCATCGATGAAGTGGCGGTGCAGCATCTCGGTATTGGCGAATTCGAAGTTGTGGCGGGAATATTCCTGCTCTGCCTGCAGGAAGACTTCGCCATAGCTGATCTTCTCGTCGCCTTCGCGGCCGTTGAAGTTCAGGTCGTAGACATTGTCGACGCCCTGGACATACATGGCGAGGCGCTCGAGGCCGTAGGTCAATTCGCCGGCAACCGGCGCGCATTCGATGCCGCAGACCTGCTGGAAATAGGTGAACTGCGAGACTTCCATGCCGTCGCACCAGCACTCCCAGCCGAGACCCCAGGCGCCGAGTGTCGGGCTTTCCCAGTCGTCCTCGACGAAGCGGATGTCATGCAGCAGCGGATCGAGACCGATGGCAGCGAGCGAGCCGAGATAGAGTTCCTGCAGGTTCGGCGGGTTCGGCTTCAGGATGACCTGATACTGGTAATAGTGCTGCAGGCGGTTCGGGTTTTCGCCGTAGCGGCCGTCCGACGGGCGGCGCGACGGCTGCACATAGGCGGCCTTCCACGGCTTCGGGCCAAGGGCACGCAGCGTGGTTGCCGGATGGAAGGTACCGGCGCCGACTTCCATGTCGTAGGGCTGCAGAACCGCACAACCCTTGTCCGCCCAGTAATTATGCAGGGTCAGGATCAGCGCCTGGAAGGAGCGCTTCGGATTCATATGGTCGGGGATCGATGCAGACATGGGAATTCACCGTTGCTTATTTTGCCGGGACAGGTGCCACGGCGGGGGACAAGGGTCAATAGATAACGTATGATCGCAATGGTTTCGAACGGATACAGGCCATGAACGTCAAGACCACAGTGACGCTATCGGATGAAGACCTCCGCTTTGCCGAGGAGCTGGTGGAAGCCGGGCGCTTTCCGAGCGTCTCCGATGTGATCGGCGAAGGGCTGGCGCGGCTGCGGCTTGAAGAGAGCGGCGAGGACGATCCGGTTGCGGGGATGGCGGATGAAATCCGGCGGCGGATGGAATTGCCGCGGGATCAGTTCATCAACATGGAAGACGACGACCTCTTCGAGCGCGTCCGCAAACGGCTGAACTCCAGGCCCGCGCGATGAGCGAACGCTACCGCCTGCGTTATCACCCAGGCGCGACCGACGATCTCTTCAATATTTTCACGCTGATCGAAGACTATGCTGGCACGGATATCGCCAACCGGAAGTTTTCCGAGATCGAACGGGTGACGAAAAGCCTGGTCGACTTTCCGTATAAGGCAGCCCCTCGGGACGAGGTTTGTCAGGGACTTCGCATCATTCCGGCCGCCGAAAAGGCGGTCATCTGCTTCACGATCGACGAAGCTGACAAGTCCCTTCTTATATTGGCGATCGGCTATGCCGGTTCGGACTGGGAAGCACGCGTGAAAGAGCGGCGCTAAGGCGCCTACTCATCCTCGCGCTTCACCCGGTACTCCCCGGTCACCGGATCCTTCACCAGCGTGCCGACGGCGCCGGTCTGGCGTTCCCTTTCGGTGCGGCGGGATTTTTCCTGGAGGCGCTGGGCGTCGGAGATGAAGCGGCGGTAGAGCCACCAGCCGGCGCATATCAGGATTGCAATCGTAACAAGCTGCGCCATGGCCCCCTCGCCTATCTCTTCTTATAGCCCGTAGCGGCTCCACAATGCCTTTTCTTCGGCGGTTTCGACAAGTCCCGCGGCAAGACCTGATGCCGCACCTTCGAGCGACATGGTGGAGATGCCGGGAACGCGGCGGCCGAAGAGGCCTCGGGCGGCGGTGACGAGCTCCAGCTTCGTCTTGTGGCCGTAGCGCTTCTTCAATTCCTGGCGCATGTCGCCGAGGCCGTCGATGAGGCCGAGTTCGAGGCCGCGGGTGCCGGTCCAGAAGAGGCCGGAGAAGACGGTCGCGTCATCCTTCAATTTGCCGGCGCGGCGTTCGCGCACCATCGAAATGAAGACCTGGTGGATTTCGAGCTGCAAGGTCTTCAGATACTCGATGTCCTTTTCCTTCTCCGGCTGGAACGGATCGAGGATCACCTTGTTTTCGCCGGCGGTATAGACGCGGCGCTCGACGCCGATCTTCTTCAGGAGTTCCGGAAAGCCGAAGCCGCCGGAGACCACGCCGATCGAGCCGACGATCGAGGTCGGATCGGCGATGATCTCGTCACCGGCGAGCGCGATCATGTAGCCGCCGGACGCGGCGACATCCTCGACGAAGACGAGCACCTTCTTCTGCTTTTCGCGCGCCAGCTCGCGGATACGGGTGAAGATCAGGCGTGACTGGACCGGCGAGCCGCCGGGCGAATTGATCGAGATCGCCACAGCCGGCGCATCCTTGGCGGAGAAAGCCTTTTCCAGCATCGGGGCGACCGAGGCCAGATTCAGCGCCGGGCGGAACTGGTTGCCGCCGCTCATGATGGCGCCCTGCAGCCTGACGACGGGGATCACCACCCCTTCCTTGCGGAAGCGCTTCGGCATCAGCTTTCTCAAAAATCCGGCCATTTCAAATCCTTCTTCGCATTTCGGCGTCGCAATCCATGTATGCAGCGCAACGGCAAACACAATGGGAGAGCGCCGAAAACCGCTTCAGAATTACCGGAAAAACGCACACTCCATTTTCTTGTTGCGAATGACTTGCATTATCATTCTAATCGGTCATAGTGCCAATATAAGCAACAGGTGGAAATGACATGGATGTTTTGAATCCGCAGAGAAAAGGCGGCTGGCGGTATGAACGCCAGGAAGCCTCGCTCTCCGACGTCTATCGCAGCGTCAATACGAGACGAGACGGATCGAAACTCCGCAGGATCGCCGCCTTTGCAGGTCCGGGCTACATGGTCGCCGTCGGCTACATGGATCCCGGCAACTGGGCGACGTCGCTCGCCGGTGGCTCGAAGTTCGGCTATGCGCTGCTGACGGTGGCGCTGCTTTCCAACCTGATGGCGATCGTGCTGCAGTCTCTCTGCGCCCGCCTGGCGATCGGTTCCGGCCGCGATCTGGCACAGGCCTGCCGCGATGCGTTTCCGAAATGGGTTTCCATTCCGCTCTGGGCCTTTGCCGAGATCGCCATCATCGCCACCGATATCGCCGAGGTGATCGGCACGGCGATCGGTCTCAACCTGATCTTCGGCGTGCCGCTGGAGCTCGGCGTGCTGATCACCGCGCTCGACGTTTTCCTCATCCTCTATCTGCAGAAGATGGGCTTCCGCTGGGTCGAGGCCTTCATCATCACCCTGCTCGGCGTCATCGCGCTCTGCTTCGGCGTACAGATCCTGCTTGCCGATCCGCAATGGGGCGCGGTTCTCAAGGGCTTCTTCCCGACGACGGAGATCGTCACCAATCCGGAAATGCTCTACCTGGCGCTCGGCATTCTCGGCGCAACCGTGATGCCGCATAATCTCTACCTGCATTCAGGCATCGTGCAGACGCGCGACTTCGGCCACACGCTGCCGGAAAAGCGCGAGGCGCTTACCTTCGCGACGATCGACTCGACGGTTGCGCTGTGTTTCGCGCTGCTGATCAACGCCTCGATCCTGATCCTGGCGGCAGCCGCCTTCAACGCCAACGGCCAGACCAATATCGTCGAACTCGGCGAAGCGCATTCGCTGCTGGCGCCGCTGCTCGGCCTCGCCATCGCGCCGACGCTGTTCGGCATCGCGCTGCTCTGCTGCGGCCTGAATTCGACGGTGACGGCAACGCTTGCCGGCCAGATCGTCATGGAAGGCTTCATCAAGATGAAGGTCCAGCCATGGGTGCGCCGCCTGATCACCCGGGCGATCGCCATCATCCCCGCCGCCTTCGTCACCATCTGGTATGGAGATGCGGGGACTGCAGAACTGCTGATCCTGACGCAGGTCGTGCTCAGCCTGCAGCTGTCCTTCGCCGTCTTCCCGCTGGTGATGTTCACCGCCAGCAAGGCAAAGATGGGCGAGCTCGTCGCTCCCCGCTGGCTCTCGGCGATCGCCTATCTGATCGCGATCGTCATCGCCGGACTGAACATCAAGCTGCTCTTCGACTTCGTGACCGGCTAAAGCCGCTCATAGGCCGCGCGGCCATTGTTCAGATCGTCGACGAAGGGGGAGAACTTGTGGCTTCCCTCTTCGTGCATGATCAGCGGTGCGCGCAGCGACAGCCGCGCACGCGAACCCTTGATCGCCGTCAGCAGGATGCGCACCGCGTTTTCGCCCTGGCGGGGATGGATGGCGGTGATTTCGATGCCGCCGAAGCGGCGGCCGCAGGCGGCGATGATCTCGGCGATCGATTCCGGACGGGCGATCAGCGACAGCTGGCCGCCGGGGATCATGATGGCGCCGGCGGTGCGGATCCAGCTTTCGAACAGTCCCTCGGTCATCGCATGCGCCTCCGCCTTCAAGGCGTCGGGCGTCTTGCGGTCGCCAGCGTCGTTAAAGGGCGGGTTCATGATGACGTGGTGGAAAACCTCATCGGAAAGGCCGGCATCGTTGCGGGCCTTGGCAGTCAGCGTCACATCGGCCTCGATGACCGAGACGCGCCCGGCCATATGGGCGTTCTCCGGCAGAGCGATGCTGCGGCGGGCATAATCCGCCATCTCCGCCGAGCGTTCAAAGAGGACGGCTTCCGCCTTCGGCAGCCGCGAAGCAACGGCAAGACCGGCCGCACCGGCACCGGCGCCGAGATCGGCAACCCTGACCGGCCTCTCATCCGCGACCAGGGCTGCGAGCAGCATCGCATCCATGCCAGACCGGTGCCCCCTGCCCTTCGGCTGGACGATGTGGAAGCCGCCGCGGTGGAAGGCATCGATCGTTTCGGAAACCGGGCTCGTCATCGGCTCACTTTTCCGCGCGCAGCTCGTCGGCCAGACCGGCATCGGTGAGGATGCGGCGGGCCTGAACGGCTCGCTCGTCATCGACAAGCAGGCGGCGCGGCAGCATGCCGAGCGAACCCTCCAGAATGCTCATGCCCTGATCGGCTACGAAGCAGTGAATTCCGGCATCCTTTAACAGGCTCTGCGCAAACGAGAGCAGGACGGGATCGTTGGCACGGATAAGTTCATGCATTTGCGGTCAATTCCGTTTCAAATTTGCGCTACGCGACAATTCACCCCTTGCCGCTTCTGCCGCCCCTTTCTATTGTCAAATTCAAAGAGTGAACAGGAGTCCGGGTCGTTGGGCGTGGTCATACCGCTTGAAGAAAGCAAAAACAAACTGGCATCCGTCAAGCCGCTGGTCGATTTGACAAAGGCGGACATGGAGCGGGTCAACCAGCTTATCCTTTCGAAGGCCGGTTCCGACGTGCAGATGATCCCGGAGGTGGCCAACCACCTGATCTCCTCCGGCGGCAAGCGCCTGCGCCCGATGCTGACGCTCGCCTCGTCCTGTCTGTTCGGCTACAAGGGCGAAAACCACATCAAGCTCGCGACCTCGGTCGAGTTCATGCATACGGCGACGCTTCTGCATGACGACGTGGTTGATGAAAGCGATCTGCGCCGCGGCAAGTCGACGGCCCGCACCATCTGGGGCAACCAGGCCAGCGTCCTCGTCGGCGACTTCCTGCTCGGCCAGGCCTTCCGCATGATGGTCGATGTCGGCTCGCTCGATGCGCTCGACGTTCTCTCGTCCGCTGCCTGCGTCATCGCCGAGGGCGAAGTGCTGCAGCTTTCGGTCGCCAAGAACATGGAAACGACCGAGGACGACTATCTCTCCGTCATCCGCGCCAAGACGGCGGCGCTCTTTGCGGCAGCCGCCGAAGTCGGCCCGATCGTTGCCGATGCCGGCAAGTCCGGCCGCAACGCGATGAAGTCCTACGGCATGAATCTCGGCCTCGCCTTCCAGCTGGTCGACGATGCGCTGGATTACGGCGGCAAGGCTGCCGATCTCGGCAAGAATGTCGGCGACGATTTCCGCGAAGGCAAGATCACGCTTCCCGTCATCCTCGCCTACCGCCGCGGCACGCAGGAAGAGCGTGCCTTCTGGCGCGATGCGATCGAGGGCGGCAACAGCAGCGATGCGAACCTTGAAAAGGCCCTCGGCCTGATCACCAAATACGGCACGCTGAACGATACGATCGCCCGGGCGGTCCACTATGGCACGATCGCGCGCGACGCTCTGGCGCCGCTTCCCGATACGTCCTGGAAATCGGCCATGATGGAAGTCATCGACTTCTGCATCGAGCGCGTGAACTAATCAAAGGTCTTTGATCGCGGGCTGATTTTGTTGCAGGGCCGCTTCAAAAAAGCCATCCTGTTGTGAATCAGTCATTGCAACTGATTTCGCAGCCGGAGGTTTGCTGGCTGCATTGAAGAGAGGTTTTCTAATGCGGCAGAGATTTGCCATCCGTCTTCTTTCGAGCGCAGCCCTTGCAGCCGTTCTTTCGTTCGGCGCATTGACCGGCGCGCATGCGGAAGACGCGGCCAAGCCCGACGACGCCAGCAAGACCGTGATGTTCGACCCGGATACGGTTTCCACCTTCTCCGGCGCTTTCCTCGCTGCCCGCACCGCCGATGTCGACCACGACTACAAGACGGCGATCGAACTCTACAAGAAGGCACTGCAGATCGAGCCCGGAAATCCGGAAATCCGCCAGCGCCTGATGATCTCGCTGCTGCTCAGCGGCGATTTCAAGGAAGGCGTCAAATACGCCAACGAGCTGAAGCTCGACCCGAGCATCGAGCGCGTGACCACGGTCGTGCGTTCGATGGATGCCGTCAGCCGCGGCGACTACAAGGGCGCCGAAGCGATCCTGAAATATGACGGTCCGAACGATCTCGACCGGATGATGAACGACCTGCTGTCGGCCTGGGCGCGTCTCGGCGCGGGACGCGGCAAGGAAGCCTTGGCGATGGTCGAGAAGATGAAGGGACCGGACTGGTTCCGCATCTTCCAGAACTACCATGCCGGCGCGATCGCCATCGTCAACGGCAATGTCGCCTCTGCCCGCAAGCATCTGAACGACGCCGTGCTCGACAAGGATGGCGGCGCCACGGCGCCCGATACCTTCATGCGCTCGATCATGGCGCTTGCCCGCCTGGAGGCATCGCAGGGCAACAAGCAGAAGGCGCTGGACGCGATCTCCGTCGGCGACAACCTGCTGCCGAACTACGCACCGCTGAAGGCACTGCGCCAGAGCATCGAAAGCGGCGAGAAGCCGAAGCAGCAGGTCGAGAATGCCGCGCAGGGTGCGGCCGCCGTGCTGTTCTCCGTCGGCGCCGCGCTGAACCGGGATGGCGCCGAAGACATCGTCTCGCTCTACCTGCAGACCGCCAATGCGCTCGACCCCGACAGCGCCGATACGCTGGTCCTGCTCGGCGGCATTGCCGAGAAGCAGGAACAGATGGACCGCGCCATCGAATTCTACCAGAAGGTTCCGGCGGATTCGCCGATGCGCCGCATCTCCGAACTGCAACTCGGCCTGGCGCTCGCCCAGGGCGGCAAGGTGGAAGAGGCCCGCAAGCATCTGCAGCAGCTGATCGCCTCCGACCCGAAGGATATTCGCAGCTACCTCGCCTATGGCAGCGTTCTTTCCGACGCCAAGGACTATCCGGCCATGGCAGAGAATTACGACAAGGCCGTCGAGGCGATCGGCTCCCTGCCGGGCCGCGCCGACTGGACCGTGTTCTTCCAACGCGGCATTGCCTATGAGCGCCTGAAGAAGTGGGATCAGGCCGAGCCGAACTTCCGCAAGGCGCTGGAGCTCAATCCGGACCAGCCGCAGGTTCTGAACTATCTGGGCTATTCCTGGATCGACATGAACAAGAATCTCGACGAAGGCCTGACGATGATCAAGAAGGCCGTCGATCTCAGACCTGACGACGGCTACATCATCGATTCGCTGGGCTGGGCCTACTACCGGCTCAACCGCTTCAACGATGCCGTGGCCGAGCTCGAAAAGGCCGCCGAAATCAAGGCCGGCGACGCGACGATCAACGATCACCTCGGCGATGCCTACTGGCATGTCGGCCGCAAGCTCGAGGCCGTCTATCAGTGGAACCGGGCGCTGAACTCGCAGCCCGAGGAAGCCGAGATCCCGAAGATCAAGGACAAGATCGCCAACGGCCTGAAGCCGGAGAACGACGAGGCCAAGTCTGCCGACAAGAAGCAGCCGGACCCGGCGCCGGTGACCCCGCCGCCCGTCGACAAGAAGTCCTGATAACGGATGCCGGATGCGGAGAGCCGCCGTTTCACGGTGACTGAAGACGCGCCTGCGAAAATCAATCTGGCCCTGCATGTGACGGGCGAGAGAGACGACGGCTACCATCTGCTCGACATGCTGGTGACCTTCACCAGTCACGGCGACCGGCTGAGCTTCACCGCCGCCGATGCCGACGGCTTCACGATCGGCGGGCGTTTTGCCGGCGATCTCGGCGGCGATCCCGGCAGCAATCTCGTTCTCAAGGCACGAGATCTTCTGCGGCAGGCCGTGCTTGCCCAGGGCGGCCATGCGCCCGCGGTTTCCATCCATCTCGACAAGAACCTGCCGGTTGCCTCCGGGATCGGCGGCGGCTCGGCGGATGCGGCTGCGGCGCTGCGCGGGCTTCAGCGTTTCTGGAACGTGCGGGTGCCGGCCGATATCCTTTCGGCGCTCGCCCTGCAGCTTGGCGCCGATGTGCCGATGTGCCTGGAAAGCCGCCCGCTGATTGCCCGGGGGATCGGCGAGGAGATCGAGCGGGTCGCGCTGCCACGGCTCTTTTTGGTGCTCGCCAATCCGCTGAAGGGCGTCTCGACGCCGCAGATCTTTCGCGCGCTGGCACAGAAGAACAACCGGCCGCTCGATCTTTCGCCCGGCGGCTGGATGCGGGTGATCGAGGCCAATCGCAACGACCTCGAGCCGCCGGCGCGCAGCCTGACGCCCGAGATTGCCGAGATTTCGGCCCTGCTTGCCGGGAGCGGCGCCGATCTGGTGCGCATGTCCGGCTCCGGCGCCACCTGCTTTGGCCTCTTCCCTTCCCTGCAGGCGGCAGAGGCCGCCGCCCAACAGCTTCACAGCCAGCGGCCGGACTGGTATTTCCAGGCAACGGAAACTGTTTCGGGAGAGTGACATGCCTGGCATAGACGAGAACCGGCCATTCATTCCCGTCGGCATCGCCGTGCTGACCGTCTCCGATACCCGCACGCTCCAGGACGACAAGTCGGGCGACACGCTCGCTGGCCGCATCGTTGAGGCCGGCCACAGACTGGTCGACCGCGCCATCGTGCGGGACGACAAGCAGGCGATCGCGGCGCGGGTGAAGGCGTGGACGCAGACCGATGGCATCGACGTCGTCATCACCACCGGCGGGACCGGCTTTACCGGCCGCGACGTGACGCCCGAGGCATTGGAGCCGCTGTTCGAAAAGCGCATGGACGGCTTTTCGGAAGTCTTCCACCGGATTTCCTACGACAAGATCGGCACATCGACGATCCAGTCCCGCGCCACGGCCGGCGTTGCCAACGCCACCTTCATCTTCGTGCTGCCCGGCTCGCCCGGCGCCTGCAAGGATGCCTGGGACGGGATCCTGAAGGCGCAGCTCGACTACCGGCACATGCCCTGCAATTTCGTGGAGATCATGCCGCGGCTCGACGAGCACCTGAAGCGCGGCGGCTGATTCTATCTGGCGGCGCGCGCCACCCAGGAAGGAATCAATTCACTGGAAAGCTGCCTGAGCTTCTGGCCCTTCGGGAATTCCGAGAGCCGCATGCCGCTCCTTGCCGAGGCGACCGCCTGTTTCTTGGGGACAAGATAGGCAAGCTCCAGCGGCGGCAAGGCACGGCCGACCCGCTGCAGGAACGGACGTCGGTAGGCGCGCGAGGCGGTGAAGCGGGCGGGCAGTTTGTTCAGCGCCACATATTCGGCGATCTCGTCGATCCAGCCCGCCTGCGGGCGCGCACCCGGCTCGACGAAGAGCAGCCACTCGCCCCGGGCCGAGCGCAATATGTCCTTGATATCCCATTGCGAATGGAAACGGCAGCCGGCAGCATCCGCCACCCGAGAGGTGCCGTCGCGCGAGCCGTGATCGAGCACCACGACATCACTTACAAGCCCTTCGACCGCGCCCGCGACCAGCACCGATAAAGTCTGCGCCAGCTCAGGTTCCTGATCCTGGCACTCCAGAACAACCGTCAACATTGCCTATTTATAATGCGCCGCACAAAATTTTGCCAGCGCGACTTTCCTCATTTTGTTCTTGCATTGTTCTCATTTTCTGACTAGGAATTTAATCATCAAGAACGGGCGAAGGCAACGCCTCCGCTGCGGGAGAATCCGATGAACGAACAGTCCCTTGCAGGGCAGGCCGCATTCGCGCCTGCCAATACGGCAGATATTGCCGAAGCGCTGATCGCCCAATCCGGCCTGCGGGTGGATGGCGAGCGCCGCCGCGGACGTGGCGCCGGGCTTAACCCGAGCGGCAGGTTCGAGCCGCAAAGCCGCGAGACGTTCGACGACGGCTGGCAGACGCTGGAAGAGTTGCCGCCGTTCCGCACCGAAGTGCAGATCGAGAAGCCACGCACGGCGATAACCCGCAACGAGTCGCCCGACATTCCCTTCGACCGATCGATCAATCCCTATCGCGGCTGCGAGCATGGCTGCATCTATTGCTTCGCGCGGCCGAGCCACGCCTATATGGGGCTGTCGGCCGGGCTCGATTTCGAGGCGAAGCTGTTTGCCAAGCCCGATGCCGCCAAGCTCCTGGAGCGCGAGCTTGCCAAGCCCGGTTACAAGCCGCGGGTGATCGCCATCGGCACCAATACCGACCCCTACCAGCCGATCGAGAAGGAATGGCGCATCATGCGGCAGATCCTCGAAGTGCTGAACAAGGCGAACCACCCGGTTTCGATCGTCACCAAGTCGGCGATGATCATGCGCGACATCGATATCCTCAAGGACATGGCCGCCAAGGGGCTGGTGCGCGCCTCGCTCTCGGTGACGACGCTCGACCGCAAGCTCGCCCGCACCATGGAGCCGCGCGCCTCGACGCCGCCGCGGCGGCTGGAGGCGATCCATGCGCTGAGCGAGGCCGGCATTCCGACCTCGGTGATGGCGGCACCCGTCATCCCGGCGCTGAACGACCACGAGCTGGAGCGCATTCTGGAGGCTTCGCATGCCGCCGGCGCGCGCGAGGCGGGTTACGTTCTGCTGCGTCTGCCGCTCGAAGTGTCGCCGCTCTTCCGCGACTGGCTGCTGCAGCATTATCCGGACCGTTACCGGCACGTCATGTCGCTGGTGCGCTCGATGCGCGGCGGCAAGGATTATGACGCCGAGTTCGGCAAGCGGATGAAGGGTGCAGGCCCCTATGCCTGGCAGATTTCCCGCCGCTTCGAGATGGCCACCAAGCGGCTCGGCATGGTCAGACGCAGCATGCCGCTGCGCGACGATCTCTTCGTGCCGCCGGATGGCAGCGGCGTGCAGCTGTCGCTGCTTTGACGACTTCGCGCCCGCTGGCACGGGCGCGTGAGGAGCGTTTCGACCGGCCGGCGGGTATGCCGCCGGCAATGACGCAATACCCGCAGGCCGCCGCCGCCCTGGCTGCCTGCACACCGCGAATGGGTCCCCTGCCCCTTCGCGGCCCTAGCCCCCGGCCGCCGCCCTGTTCCGGGGGCTTGCAGGAAATCGGGTTGGCGTGCGAGGTTCAGCCGCATGAAACGTCGCACGCCACCCGATTCTCCTCTGCTTTTCGAAGACGTCCCGCTCACTCCGGATTTCAAGCTGGAGCTGAAGGCCCGCAAGGCGGGCCACTGGCCGGTCGCCGGTGCCGATGAAGCCGGACGCGGGCCGCTCGCAGGCCCTGTCGTTGCCGCAGCGGTCATTCTCGACCCTAAGCGCATCCCCGAGGGGTTGAACGATTCCAAGCAGCTGTCGGCGGCCAAGCGCGAGGAGCTGTTCGTGCAGATCCTGGCAACGGCCACGGTGTCCATCGCCTCGTCGAGCGCGACGCGCATCGACGACACCGATATCCGCAAGGCGAGCCTCGACGCCATGCGCCGCGCCATCTGCGGCCTCTCCATTCCGGCGGCCTACGTGCTGACCGACGGCCTCGACGTGCCCCAGGGGCTCGAGTGTCCCGGCCAGGCGGTGGTCAAGGGCGACGCGCGTTCCGTCTCCATCGCCGCCGCCTCGATCGTCGCCAAGGTCACCCGCGACCGGATGATGACCCGCGCCCACCTCGTCTTCCCCAACTACGGCTTCGCCGCCCACGCCGGCTACGGCACGGCGCAGCACCGTGCGGGGATCGAGGCGCATGGCCCCTGCCCGCTGCACCGCATGACGTTCCGGCCGTTGCGGAAGGATGGGGTGGTTGCGGTGACGGAGGAGATGTTGCGGGATTGAGGCGTGGCGGCTCCGCCCGATGCGGTTGCACCCGGAGCCCCCTCATCCGCCCTGCGGGCACCTACCGGGGTCGAGCCACTGGTCTCGACCCCGGTAGGTGGCCCGATAGGGCCGGATGAGGGGGCTGCGGGCGCCAGCCTTTGATGTTTCACACGTCCCCTATGGACCGCCCCTAGACGCTGCCTCGTGTGCTACCTCGCTCCAAGGCCGCCACTTCTCCTCCCTCATTCCTGTGCCCTTAGGGCTACGCCCACGGGATGTCACAGGAATCCAGTGCGCCCCAGTCCTGGGGCGCGAGAGACTCATTGGTGCGCTGGAAGTCGTCTCGTGTCATTCACGGCGCAGACGCGCCGTGGCTGGATTCCTGTGACAAGCACAGGAATGAGGGAGGTTGGGGAGGTCTCGGTGATCCGATTGACGGTCTGCGTTGGCTGCGCGGCATGAGAGGCCCCTCCCACGGTGAACAACTGT
The DNA here is from genome assembly GCF_040546565.1 of Rhizobium sp. OAE497. Taxonomy (NCBI): domain Bacteria; kingdom Pseudomonadati; phylum Pseudomonadota; class Alphaproteobacteria; order Hyphomicrobiales; family Rhizobiaceae; genus Rhizobium; species Rhizobium sp. OAE497. The sequence continues at coordinate 1,045,117 of NZ_JBEPOA010000001.1, read as the reverse complement.
CGCAGCAGATTGCGAGGCTGCTAAAGCCACCACCCCAAAAACAAAAAGCCCCGCACAATGGCGGGGCTTTTCAAACTCAATGTCCGAACCTCAGTTCAGGCGCGTCTTCACTTCGCCGACGCGCGGCCTTGAAGAGGTCGGTCTGGACCTTGGCGTCCGCCTTCTTGGCGAGAACGGCTTCGGCTGCCGAGATGGCGAGGTCGACGGCGGCCGAGCGGACGGCCTTCATCGCATCGGCTTCCGCCTGCTTGATCTTCTGCTCGGAAAGCGCGGTGCGGTTGGCAACGAACTCTTCCGTCTTCTTCTTGGCTTCGGCGGTCAGCATGTCTGCTTCGCGCTCGGCAGCCGCGACGATGTTGGCAGCTTCGGCTTCGGCTTCCTTGCGCTTGCGCTGGTATTCGGCCAGCAGGTGCTGGGCCTCTTCGCGCAGGCGCTTGGCTTCCGCCAGTTCGTTGCGGATCTGATCGGCGCGGTCGTCGAGCGACTTCGCCATCATGCCGGGAACCTTGAGATAGACAACCAGTCCCAGGAAGAGGAACAGGCCGATCATCGCAAAGAATGTTGCGTCAAGTGCCATCGATCAAGCCTCCTTCTTGGCGGCTGCAACGGCAGCGGCAACGTCGGTCTTGGCAGCGGTGCCGCCGATCAGCTGTTCGACGACGGCGGTTGCCGTTTCTTCAGCGATCGTGCCGACGTCTGCGAATGCCTTCGCCTTGATATCGGCGATGCGGCCTTCGGCAGCCTTCAGCTTTTCAGCAAGGCTGGCTTCGACAGCGCGGCGATCGGCTTCGGCCTTGACCTTGGCGGCGTCACGAGCGGCGGAGCCGATCTGATTGGCCTTGGCGCGGGCTGCGGCGAGTTCGCCTTCATAGGTTGCGACTGCGGCGTCGGCTTCGGACTTGAGGCGGGCTGCCTCGTCCAGGTCCTGAGCGAGCCGGTTATGGCGCTGCTCGAGGATGCCGCCGATGCGCGGTGCGATGACCTTTTGCATGAGCACGAAGAAAACAGCGAACGTAATCACCAGCCAGAGAAGCTGGGATGCGTAGGTCGACGAATCGAACGGCGGGAAAACGCCGCCATGATGCTCGCCACCGGCAACGCCGGTTTCGGTATGGACCTCGCCAGCAGCCGGGGCGGCGTGCGGATCCGTACCAGTGGCTGCACCCGTTTCTGCCGTTCCCGCCGGAGCCTCTTCAGCATAGGCCGGGGTCACAAAAAACATGCTCACCTCCAGGTGTACTGCAAATGCAAAGGATCACGGCTTGCGGTCTGCAGGCCGTGATCCCTCAATCCACCGAAATTAAACGGCGAAGAGCAGGAGGAGAGCGACGAGCAGCGAGAAGATGCCCAGAGCTTCCGTAACGGCGAAGCCGAAAACCAGACGGCCGAACTGGCTGTCAGCGGCAGACGGGTTGCGCAGAGCGCCGGACAGGTAGCTGCCGAAGATGTTGCCGAGGCCGAGAGCCGTGCCGGCCATACCAAAGCAAGCCAGACCTGCACCGATGAACTTTGCTGCTTCCGCTTCCATGTTGAACTCCTTTGAAATGGTTGTTGCGGCGAATGACTGACGCCCTTTGACGTCGATGTCGTTATCCTTAGTGCCCGCCAGGGTGGATCGCGTCGTTGAGGTACATGCAAGTCAGTACCGCGAAGACGTAAGCCTGGAGGAAGGCGACGAGGAACTCGAGACCGGTCAGGGCGACGGTCATGATGAGAGGAAGAATGGCACCGCCGATGCCAAGCGCGCCAAGGGCTCCGAGCGAGGCGACGAAGCCTGCGAACACCTTGAGCGTAATGTGACCGGCGAGCATGTTTGCGAAGAGACGAACCGAGAGCGAAATCGGACGGGACAGGAACGAAATGATTTCGATCGCCACGACCAGCGGCAGGAGAATGCCGGGAACGCCTTGCGGGACAAACACATTCAGGAAGTGGAAGCCGTGCTTATAGAAGCCGTAGACCAGAACCGTGCCGATGACGAGCAGCGCCAGGGCGAAGGTGACGATGATCTGGCTGGTGATGGTGAAGAAGTACGGGAACATGCCGAGCAGGTTTGCAGTCAGCACGAACATGAAGAGCGAGAAGACCAGCGGGAAGAACTTCATTCCCTTGGTGCCCGCGCCTTCCTTCAGCATCGAGGCGATGAATTCGTAGGACATTTCAGCGACCGACTGCGAGCGGCCGGGAACGATCGCGCGGTTCGAGGTCGAGAAATACAGGAAGCCTGCGGCAACGGCAGCCGAAGCGACCATAAAGAGCGAAGCGTTGGTGAACGAGAAATCAATCCCGCCGACTTCGATCGGCACAATCTTCTGGATCAGGAACTGATGGGTCGGATCGTTAGACACCGCTTGTTCTCTCTTCTTTGGCCCGCGGGCGCGGGATCATTCATAATGAACGAGGCGCTGGCGCGCCCTGCCCTATTTGCTGCCGTTTCCGTTTCCAGGCTCCGGTTTTGCAACCTTGCCCGCGGCACGGAGAACATTCAAAACACCGGCACAAAATCCGAGAAGCAGAAGAATAATCAAACCCCAAGGCGCCGTGCCGACAAAACGGTCGAGGAGATAGCCCAGAAGCGCGCCGACAATGATAGCGGAGATGAATTCGCTCGAAAGCTTCATCGCCTGGGCATAGCCTTTACGGCTTTCCTCGGCGCGGGCCTCGCTCGCCTGTTCCTCTCTCGCCTCTACACGCTTTGCCTTGAGCTCTGCTCCCAGCTGCGTGCGGCGCCTGTCCAGACTTTCTTCCCGGTCATCCGACATGGTTCCTCCTCCTACATCCCTATCCGCAATCCCGCTACCCCGGTCCCGCGGACGTCAGAGACATGGAATATAGAACCTTTCGGCCCGTTCTGAAGTCGCGCGCAACATAGTTTTAGGGATTGGTATAGTCAAGGCATAGGGCGCCCGTGCCTGGACATAAAATAATCGTTTTATATCAGGCACTTGATCTCAATCTCGGCCGCTTGGCAAAATTCGAGCGGGAGAATCAGCTTTATAGCCGGTGGAAGCTGCAGAGAATCCACAGATTAGCGGCGCTCAGCTCCAGCCGCCGCCATAGGTGCGGTAGAAGACGTGCAGGCCGATGCGGCCGACCTTCTCCATGGTCTTGGCCCATTTCGGGCGGACATAGACCGCATGATAATGCGTGGCGGAGCCGACCTGCGGCAGCCAGATCTTGCCGGCCGTCACCGCCATCGCCACTTCGCGGGCCATGCGCCAATGATATTGCGAGTTCACGCGGTCCTTGATGTTGTCGCAGGCAAAGGAGAACTGGCAGCGGTTGCGCCAGTCCTCGTTCTGATAGACGACGCCGCAGATGGTTTTCGGATAGGCCGGGTTGCGAACGCGGTTGAGGATGACCTGGGCAACGGCTGCCTGCCCCTTCACCGATTCTCCGCGGGCCTCGAAATAGATGCCGGACGCGAGACATTGCTGCTCAGCGGCGGAAAACACCGTTGGCGGAAGAACGCTTGCGGCCCAGGCATGATCCTTGGCGCCGATCTGCGGCACGAAGCGGCCGTCATTGGCGCCCTTGTCGGCAAGAATCGAATCGAAGGGGGACTGGCGGGAATAGTCGGGTGCTGCCGGTGCATAGGCGGTTGCCAGCACATCCGGCTTGTCGTTGTTGACGAGATCGGCAAGGAAGGTCGGCACCACGGTTTCCGGCTTGATCGGCTCCTTCTTATAGAAGGCCGTGGCGATCTCGATTTCCTTGCCCTTGATCTTCGGCTTCACGAAGGCCGACTTGTCCTTGAGATTGAAGGTCGGCTGGAAGAGCAGCCGGGTGCGCTGGAGAATGGAGCCGGCGGTGAAATCCTTCGGCGGCTGCATCTTCTCGACGGCGACGATGCGGCCCTTCTTCAGGCTGCGGTTGACGCGTTCTTCATCGGTCGTGTCCTCATGCCCCTTCCCTTCGGCGACGAAGGCGACCTTGCGGCCATCGGGCAGAACCATGCCGGCACCGGCGGCGACCGTGCCCGTCACGATCGGGTCTGCGAAGGTGAGCTCGGCCTGGTGGATGGAGCCAGCCGGCGAATTGGTCATGACCATGCGCCAGTTCTCGCGGCTCTCATCAAGGCCGGCGAGCATGGCGGCGAGATCCGCATGCGAGACGATGGAAGGGAATGCGAGCCACCCGCAGATGCCGAAGATGGCGGGTGAGACCCAGTTTTTGGGCACAATACGCAGCTTGCCGAGGGAAACGCTCTTTCGACGCAACGCCAGACTCCGGGAACACGGGACGCATGAACTTTGTATCGAAAATCTCTCATTAACCTTGATGGTTGGTTAATTTGCCGTCCCAGAATCTCCCATGAGCATTTTTTCATATAGCAAAACGCAAAAAGCCCGGCGCGATGGCCGGGCTTTGAAAGATGTCTTTGCGTCGCGTCAGATGATGACGTGCGATCCGAGCTCGACCACGCGGTTGGCCGGCAGGCGGAAATAGTCCGAGGGATTGGCGGCCGCATTGGCGAGCGCGATATAGAGACGGTCCTGCCAGTAAGGCATGCCCGACTTCGCATCCGGCACCAGCTTGCGGCGGCCGAGATAGAAGGAGGTCGACATGATATCGAACTTCAGCCCGGTCTTGCGAAGGGTGGCGAGCGCCTGCGAGACGTTCTGGGTTTCCATGAAGCCGAACTGCAGCTCGACGCGCGAGAAGCGCTCGGAAATCGGCTCGACCTTGTAGCGGTCGACGCTCGGAACACGCGGCTTGTTGACGGTGCGGATCGTCAGGATGACGTTCTTGTCGTGCAGGACGTGATTATGCTTCAGGTTATGCAGCAGCGCTGCGGGCGCGGATTCCGGATCGCTGGTCAGGAAGATCGCGGTGCCCGGAACATGGGCCGGCGAGTGATCGCTCTTGCGCTCGATCGAGCTGACGAAGGATGCCAGCGGAATATCGGTGTGGCGGGTCTTCTCGGTGAGAATGCCGGTGCCGCGGCGCCAGGTCCACATGATGACGATGAAGGCGCTGGCGATCAGGATCGGAATGTAACCGCCGTCATGGATCTTGAGCAGGTTGGCGCCGAGGAAGATCAGCTCCAGCGCCAGCAGCGGCAGAAGCACGATCGAGGCAACCAGGATCGACCAGTTCCAGCGGGTGCGGACGAACTCGAAGGCCATGATGGTGGTGACGACCATCGCGCCGGTAACCGAGATGCCATAGGCCGTTGCCAGCGCATCCGAGGTCTTGAAGGTGATCACCAGGAACATGACGCCGAGGAAGAGGATGGCGTTGACCGACGGCAGGAAGATCTGCCCGGTATTGGTTTCCGAGGTGAAGAGGATTTCCATACGCGGCAGGAAACCAAGGTTGATCGCCTGGCGCACCAGCGAGAAGGCGCCGGTGATGACGGCCTGGCTGGCGATGATGGTGGCGCAGGTGGCGAGCACAACGCCGAAGGGCAGCGCCCATTTCGGGAACATCAGATAGAAGGGATCGGACATCGCCTCCGGATTGCCGAGCACGAGCGCGCCCTGGCCGAGATAGTTCAGCGTCAGCGCCGGGAAGACCAGCGCGAACCAGGCCCACTGGATCGGACGGCGGCCGAAATGGCCGAGGTCGGCGTAGAGCGCTTCGGCACCGGTGATCGTCAGGAACACGGCGCCGAGCACGACGATGCCGTAGAAGCCTTCGTTCAGCAGGAAGCTGACGGCATAATAGGGATTGAAGGCGGCGAGAATGCCGTAATCGTCGGAGATATGCGACAGGCCGACGACGGCCATGACGATGAACCACAGCGCGGTAATCGGGCCGAAGAAGCGGGCCATGGTGCCGGTTCCGCGTGACTGGAAGGCGAAGAGGCCGACGAGGATCGCAACCGAGATCGGCACGATATAGGGCGAGGCATTCGGCGCCACGAGCTTGATACCTTCGACCGCCGACAGAACCGACAGCGCCGGCGTGATCATCGCGTCGCCGAGGAAGAGTGCCGCACCCGTCAGGCCGAGGGCGACGAGGATCGCGGTGTGGCCGTTGGCCGTCTTCATCAGCAAGGCGAGCAGCGACAGCGTGCCGCCTTCGCCTTCGTTGTCGGCGCGCAGCAGCAGCAGCACGTATTTGATGGTGACGATGATGGTCAGCGCCCAGATCATCAGCGAAATGAGGCTGATGACTTCAAAGCGGGTGAGACCATCCTGGGCCACCGGCTTCAGCGCTTCGCGGAAGGCGTAAAGCGGGCTGGTACCGATATCTCCATAGACGACGCCAACGGAGCCGAGCGCAAGATAGAAGAGCTTGCGCGGCGTCATGTTGCTGTCGTGCGAATGACTTTCGTCGGACATGAAGTAACAAACAGGCTCCTCAGAGCCAGCCTTTCCAGCGGAAAAAGAAAAACGGAATGACGGCGGAGATGACCATCAGGGCCAGCGAATAGGGATAGCCCGCCGCGAAATGCAATTCCGGCATGAATTCAAAATTCATACCATAGATGGATGCGACAAGCGTCGGCGGCAAGAACACCACCGATGCGATCGAGAAGATCTTGATGATCGAGTTCTGTTCAATGTTGATCAGGCCAAGCGAAGCATCGAGCAGGAAGGTGATATTGCCGGCGATGAAGGATGCGTGCTCGTTCAGCGACTGGATATCGCGCGACACGGTGCGGCAGAGTTCCTTGGTGGCCTGGTCCTGCTGCACGGCCGGCAGCGCATAGAAGAAGCTCGACAGACGCGACAGTGAGGCGAGGCTGTCGCGCACCTTGCTGACCAGCCGGTGATGGGCGGCGATGTCGCGGAGCTTCTCTTCCAGATAGTTCGACGGCTTGCGGACCTTCTTGGCGCGATCGCCGAAGACGTGGGTCGAGAGGATATCGATGCGGGAGACCGAAAGCTCGAGGATCTCGGCGGTACGGTCGACGATGGTCTCGAGCAGCTTGGCAAGCAGGGAAGCGCCGTTGCGCCACTGCTCGGGCACGCGATGCAGGGCGGCGATGAACAGCTTGAAGGATTTCGGGTGGGCGTAGCGGATGGTGATCAGCTTTTTGCCAGCCAGGATGAAGGCGACATCGGTCAGCGTCGGAGAGGATGTATCGGCCTGCCAGACGAGCGAGGCGGTCATGAACACGGCGTCGTCCTCGGTATAGAGACGGGCCGACGGTTCGATGTCCTTGAGGTCGTCGCGGGTCGGCACTTCGATGCCGATCACTTTTTCGACGTAGAGCTCTTCCTCGCGCGTCGGCTCGACCATGTCGATCCAGACGACGTCATCCGGAAATGCGGCGGTCTGCGACAGATCGCCAATCTCGACGGATTTGCAATTGGAGCAATAGGCGGTGATCAACGGGCCGGTCTCCAGCCGCGTTCGCGCCTTGCCATGATCGCCATCATCGCACGCCCTTCCATTACGCGGCCGCCGATATGGCAGCGCCTGCCCTGTAGCCTAACGGAAACGGATAAAAAAAGTTCATACCACTCCGGCTGCGTCCGGCCATTTGCCGGGTGCGCATTGTGCTCAACCGCATCGCAGTCACCAATCCTTCAACCGACAAGTCAACTCCGAACATGCAGGCTGGCCGGGAACCCTGGGGCAAAAGGCGGCCGTCATCGAGCATCTGCAGAAGCCGCCCTCATGGCGACGGCGGGGCATATGACGGAAAGCGGTGAAATAATCAAGACGTGTTACGTGAACTGCGCGGTTTCACCACATTTCCCCCGCAATTTGGGGTATGCGGCGCGCGCTCACGAAACCGCGTCTGTCCTATTCGAAGACAATGGCCGGGGCAGCGCGCTGCGGCTGGCCGCCGACTTCCGCCCAGACCTTCGCAGCGATCTCCTTATAGATACCGGCGACGATGCCGTTCGGCTCGGAGGCGACGAGCGGGGTGCCGGCATCCGAGGTTTCGCGGATGTTCATGGTCAGCGGCACTTCGCCGAGGAAGGGCACGCCGATGCGCTCGGCTTCCTTGCGGGCGCCGCCATGACCGAAGATGTCGTAGCGGGTGCCGGTATCGGGAGCGATGAAGTAGCTCATGTTCTCGACGATGCCGAGAACAGGGACTTCCACCTTGCGGAACATGTTGAGGCCCTTGCGGGCGTCGATCAGCGCCAGGTCCTGCGGCGTCGAGACGATGACGGCGCCGGCGAGCGGCACCTGCTGGGCCATGGTCAGCTGCGCGTCGCCGGTGCCGGGCGGCATGTCGACGACGAGAACATCAAGATCACCCCAGGCGACTTCGCGCAGCATCTGCATCAGTGCCGACTGGACCATCGGGCCACGCCAGATCATCGCGGTCTCCTCATCGACGAGGAAGCCCATCGACATGACCTTGAGACCGTAATTTTCCATCGGGTTGATGATGCGGCCATCGATCTGCGTCGGGCGGCCGGAGATCTTCAGGAGCCGCGGCATGGACGGGCCGTAGATATCGGCGTCGAGGATGCCGACCTTCAGGCCGTTGGCGAGAAGGCCGAGCGCCAGGTTGACGGCGGTGGTCGACTTGCCGACGCCGCCCTTGCCGGAGGCGACGGCGATGATCGCGCCGATGCCGGGGACGCCGATCTTGCCGGAGCGCGGCTGCTGGGTCTGCGGGGCGTGCGAATGGGAATGGCCGTGGTGATCGTGGCCGGCATGCGATGCGGCAGCCGGACGGGCGGCGGGAGCAGATGCCGAGGCGGCCTTCTTGTCCGCCGTCAGCGCCACCAGCGCGCCCTTGACGCCCGGCATTTCCTTGATGACGCGCTCGGCGGCCTGGCGCAGCGGCTCAAGCTCCTTTGCCCGTTCGGCAGGCACTGTGATCGAGAAATAGACCTTGCCGTCGGAGATGAAGACATCCGACACCATGCCGAGCTCGACAATATTATGTTCGAGATCGGGACCGCGCACGGTCTTCAGCGTTTCGAGAACCTGTTCCTTGGTGACCTCAGTCATGCATTCCTCACGCGTATCTTTGTGACACGTAGATAGTGGAGGGCTGCGCCTTCGCCAAACGAAATCATCATTGAGGGAAACGGAAATCGCGCAATCGAATTCCGTTGCGGCCATCTGGTCCGCCAGGCTTTCGCCTAGATGGCCGCAACGGTCTCCCCGAAAACCAAAGCGATCAGACCCACCTAGCGCAATGGCCCAAAATGACCAGAGCCTAAAGCACACTAATAATTGGGGGGCGGCGATGATCCCGAACCTGCCGTCACAAAAAAGCAACAGCCGCCGCCAGCGACCGGATGCATGAGGAAACGCATCGACAATGCTGGACGGCGGCTGGCCGAAACGGCGCCATTTTTGGCGCTCTTTTCAAAGTCCCCTCTGGACCTCTGCCAAATAAGAAGCAAGGTGCATGCCAAGTGCCGCGCTTGGCTTTGCCGGTACACGGCTGTATGGCCAGCGGAACCGAAACGGACGACGACGATGGAACTGCCGAGACAATTGCGCGAACGGGTGGAAGCGATGCTGGAGGGCCAGCCGCTGGATGCGCTGAAGCGCGCCTCGGCGCGCCTTTCCAGCCGCTACCGCCAGGAACTTCGCGACGGCAGCTTCCATATCAGCGACCAGCTGGCGGCGCAGGCCTATCTCGCCGCACGGTTGCCCGCCACCTATGCGGCGATCCGCGCGGCGATGGAGATGATCGCCGAGGTGCGGCCCGGCTTCGAACCCCGCCAGCTCATCGATGTCGGCGCCGGTCCGGGCTCGGCACTGTGGGCGGCCGCCGACTGCTGGCCCGATATCGAGCAGGCGACGATGGTCGAAGCAAGCGAGGCGATCCGGCAGACCGGGAAAAGCCTTTCCGAAGGTCTGGAAGTTGCCTCCACCTGGCTGGATGGCAATCTTATCAAGGCCTTGCCTGACATCGCGCCGGCCGATCTCGTCACCCTCGCCTATGTACTGGACGAGATGGAGCCGCATCAGATCGCCGCATCGATCGGCAAGCTGTGGGCGCTGACATCGGATACGCTGCTGATCATCGAGCCGGGGACGCCGGCGGGATGGGAGCGGATTCTGGCGGCGCGCGACGTGCTGCTGTCGAAGGGCGCGCATATTGTGGCGCCCTGCCCGCATGCCAAGGACTGTCCGATCGTGGCGCCCGACTGGTGCCACTTCTCGCGCCGCGTCGCCCGGTCGAAAATCCACCGGCTGGTCAAGGATGCGGACGTGCCGTGGGAAGACGAGAAGTATATTTTCATCGCCGCCAGCCGCGTCCCCTCGCCTCTGCCCGAGGCACGCGTCATTGCGCCGCCGCAGGGTTCGGGTAGCGTCATCCGGCTGAAACTCTGCCGCGAGGATGGCAGCGCGGCCGAGCAGATTTATTCGAAGAGAGACGGCGCCGCCTTCAAATGGGCCCGCCGTGCGGATTGGGGCGATGCCCGGGAAAAGGACAGCGGCTGATCCGGCTGCCCATCTTTGAGACGCGCTGCCGATTTTTTCGGCAGCTTACTTGATCAGGCCGATGCGCAGCGCCTTGGCGACCGCCTGGGTGCGGTTGACCGTATCGAGCTTCTTGGTTGCCCGGTTCAGATAGTGGTTCACCGTATGCTCGGAGAGGCCGAGGATATCGGCGATTTCGGCGCTGGTCTTGCCGGCGGCCGTCCAGTTGAGGCAATCGACTTCACGATCGGTCAGCGTATCGGTCAGCCGGTTGTCGAGATTGCGGATCTCGGCCAGCCGGTCGAAGACGTGGATGGCGATATAGGAGAGATTGCGCATCTCTTCCGGCGTATAGGGCTCGCGATCTCCGGCAAAGGAGACGGCGCCGCGCAGGCCCGAAGGCTCGTGCGTCGGGAAATAGGCGCAGCGCACCATGCGGAAACGCTCGAAAAGCCCAGCCACCATCGCCGACTTGCCGTCGTCACGGACCCAGCCCTTCGAGGTGTCATGGAAGAAGGGCAGCGACGAGGTGCGCAGGCGGCGCAGAACCGGGCTGTTCATCATCAGCCCTTCCTGATCGTAGAGCGACAGAAGTTCGGCCGGCCAGCTGGTAATGACAGTCGTACTCTGCAGTTCGAAGGAGGTAATCGGCGGCAGGTTGAGAACCATGAAGGCGCGGCTGCCGAAAGCATCCGTCACGCGCTTCATGAAACGGAAGATATCGAACTGGGTCTTTAGACCCGCTATCTCCTGGACGTATTCATCCGTCTGATCGGATGCTTGAGACAAGGCCATCTATTCTTCATCTTCCCGAGCTTGCGGTTCAGATCAACTGCGCTGCTAAATTGCTAAACCTATTGAAAAAATATGGTCTCCCGGCCTTAAAATGCACGGCCGGTCGAAGCTTGTATCTCTTTTGCGAGTTATCGCAGTTGGTGTGATTCGCCACCAAATCTCAATATGGTCCTCATCATAAGCATGCTCTTCTTTTGCGTCCACCCGATGAAGCTATCACGCCCGCGTTACCGGCGCGGACCGAGCCGGATGCGCATGCCTTCCATGATGCTTTCGGCCGCCGCGCGGACGGGGCCGGCCCACTCGGCAAGCCGCTCCATCGTCAGCCGGTAGGCGGGGCCGGTGATCGAGACGCCGCCGACCAGACTGTGATCGGCCGTCCAGATCGGCGCGGCGACGCAGCGGATGCCCTGCTCGTGCTCCTCCCGGTCGAAGGCGCAGCCCTCCCTGCGAATATCGGAAAGCTCGGCGAGCAGGCTTTCGGGTGAAGCCAGCGTGTGTTCGGTGAAGCGCTGGAACGGGATGGCGGTCGCAAGCGCGGCAACGGTGGCGTCCGGGAGCACGGAAAGAGCCGCCTTGCCGACGCCGGTGCAATAGACCGGCGAGGCATTGCCGATCTGCGAATACATACGGACGGATTGCTGGCCTTCCACCTTGTCGAGATAGATGATCGAGGTACCGCGCAGCACGCCGAGATGGACGGTCTCGCCGCTCATCGCCTGCAGGGCGCGCAGATGCGGCTCGGCGATCAGGCGGAATTCGTTCTTCGCCCAGCTGCGGGCGGCGAGATCGAGCAGGCGCAGTCCCGGCGAATAGCGGCCGTCGGCATCGAGCTCCAGCAGCCCCTCCTCCACCAGATGCCCGAGCTGGCGGTGCAGCGTGCCGCGCGGCTGGTTGGCCTGCGCCAAAATGTCCGTGAAGCGCAGCGGCCTTTCGGCATGGGTCACCAGATCGAGCAGAACCATCAGCTTGCCGAGGGTTCCGGTGTCGTTTTCGCCTTCCGTGCCTTTTCGCGGAGCCATCGATCGCCTACCGTTGTGACCGCCTGCGGTCTTGACAGAGAGGCCAGCGTAAATCGATAATTCCACATAGTCAAATTAAGTTCCAAATAATGGAACTTCGGGAGGAATGCGGTGACGGGCGTATCGGCACAGTTTCCGGAATTCAGGGATCGCACGGTTCTGGTGACCGGCGGCGGATCGGGCATCGGCGCGGCGATCGTCGAGGGCTTCGCGCGTCAGGGCGCCAAGGTTTCCTTCATCGACGTCGCCGAAGACGAGAGCCGCGCGCTTTCCCTGCGGCTTTCGCGCGACAGCGAGCATCCTGTGCATTTCTTCAAGGCCGATCTTCGCGACATCGAGGCGATCCGCCAGACCGTCGACGCGGTGGTGGCGCAGTCGGGGCCGATCACGGTTCTCGTCAACAATGCAGCGCGCGACGACCGGCACGATTTCGATACGGTGACGCCCGAATACTGGGACAACAACCAGGCGACCAATCTGCGCCATGTGTTCTTCACCGCCCAGGCCGTCGCGCCCTCGATGCGCGAAGCAGGCGGCGGGGCGATCATCAACATGTCGTCGATCGCCTATCTGCTGAATATGCCCGATTTCCCGGCCTATTCCACCGCCAAGGCCGCCGTGATCGGCCTGACGAAGAGCATGGCGGGCAAGCTCGGGCCGGACAATATCCGCGTCAACTGCATCCTACCCGGCATGATCGTCACCGAGCGACAGATGAAGCTCTGGCTCACCGAGGAAGGGATCGCCAAGACCGTCGAGCGGCAGTGCCTGAAAAGGGTGCTGAACGCCGACGCGATCGTCGGTCCCTGTCTATTTCTTGCATCCGATTGCGCGGCGGCAGTGACCGCGCAGTCCATGATTGTCGATGGAGGCATTTTCTGATGGCAAATCCCGCATATGTCGCGGTTGACTGGGGTACGAGCAGTTTCCGGCTCTGGCTGATCGCCGACGATGGCAGCGTGCTCGGCGAAAGCCGCGGCAGCGAGGGCATGACGGTGGCGGCGAAGACAGGCTTTGCCGAAGTGCTTGCCGCGCATCTCGACAAGGTTTCGGCACCGGCCGATCTGCCGGTCATCGCCTGCGGCATGGTCGGCGCCAAGCAGGGCTGGGTCGAAGCCGGTTACACCGATGTGCCGGCATCGCTCTCGTCGATCCTGACGGGCGCCGTCTCCGTTCCCGGCCAGAGCCGCGATATCCGCATTCTTCCGGGCCTCGCCCAGCGCGACAAGGCATCTCCCGATGTCATCCGCGGCGAGGAAACCCAGCTGCTCGGCGCACTTGGCGCGGAGAGCAGCGGCGCGCAGGCGGTCTGCATGCCCGGCACGCATTCCAAGTGGGTGCATGTGCAGGACGGCGAGGTCATTGGTTTCTCCACCTTCATGACCGGCGAGCTTTTCGACGCGATCACCAAGCATACGATCCTGTCGCATGCCGTTGCCGGCGCCGACCAGTCGCCGGCCGACAACTCCGCCTTCAAGGCTTCCGTTACTGCGGCCTTCCGCCAGCCGGCGATGGCGACCAACCTGCTCTTCACCGCCCGCTCCGGCCAGCTGCTGCATGGCGTGACGCCGGCTGCGGCACAGGCAAAGATTTCGGGCACTCTGATCGGCCTCGAAATCGCCGGGGCGCTGTCGGATGCCGCCAACGATACGCCGATCGCGCTCGTCGCCTCCGGCCGCCTGCAGACGCTTTACGAAACCGCCTTCAAATCCCTGTCTCTTAAATTCACGACGATAGATGCCGATACGGCCGTTCTTCGCGGCCTCTCGGCCGCTGCTGCCGCTATCTGGTCAAAGTAAGAAAGTTAAAGCCATGAACCGTATTCCTTTCCCCTCCATGAAGCGCCCGCTGATCGCCATCCTGCGCGGTATCAAGCCGGAAGAAACCGCTGGCGTCGTCGGCGCGCTGATCGAAAACGGCCTGCAGGCGATCGAGATCCCGCTGAACTCGCCGGAGCCCTTCAAGTCGATCGAGATCGCCGCGAAGATGGCGCCGGCCGACGTGCTGATCGGTGGCGGCACCGTGCTGACGGTCGAAGCGGTCGACAACATGCACAATGCCGGCGGCAAGCTGCTGGTGACGCCGAATGTCGAGCCCGACGTCATCATCCGCGCCCGCGGCTATGACATGGTATCGATGCCCGGCGTCTTCACGCCGACGGAAGCGCTTGCCGCAGCGCGCGCCGGCGCCACCGGCCTGAAGTTTTTCCCGGCAAGCGTGCTCGGCCCGTCCGGCATCAATGCGATCCGCGCCATCCTGCCGCCGGAGCTCGTCATTGCCGCGGTCGGCGGCGTTTCCGACAAGAACTTCTCCGAATACACCGATGCCGGCATCAAGGCCTTTGGCCTCGGCACCAGCATCTACAAGCCGGGAATGACTGCCGCAGAGGTTGCCGAGCGCGCCAAGGCGACCATTTTAGCCTATGACGCAGCCGTAGGAGCATAGGCATTATGACCGCTATTCATGAGTTTGAAGGCAAAACACTTTGCGACACCAATTCCGTACTTGGCGAAGGCCCGACCTATGATCCGGCGACCGATACCGTCTGGTGGTTCAATATCCTCGGCAAGGAACTGCATGAACTGACGCTGTCGAGCGGCGCGAAGAAGGTTCACGCGCTGCCGATGATGGCGAGCGTTCTGGCGCGGATCGACAGCAAGCGGCAGCTGCTCGCCACCGAAGAAGGACTGTTCGTGCGCGATCTCGCCGACGGCAAGCTCACTTTCTATGCGGCGCTCGAAAACGACATGCCGGAGAACCGCTCCAATGACGGGCGCACGCATCCCTCGGGCTCGCTGTGGATCGGCACGATGAGCAAGCGCGCCGAGAACCAGGCGGGCTCGATCTATCACGTCGCCTCCGGCGGCAAGGTCACCAAGATCTTTGCCGGGATCAGCATTCCGAACTCGATCTGCTTCTCGCCCGACGGCACGATCGGCTACTACACCGATACGCGGATCAGCCGCCTGATGCGGGTGATGGTCGATCCGCAGACCGGCCTGCCCTCCGGCGAGCCGATCGTCATGGTCGACAGCATGGAAGATCCGGGCGGCATCGACGGCTCGGTCTGCGATGCCGACGGCTATATCTGGAACGCCCGCTGGGGTGCGGGCGTCGTCGACCGCTACAGCCCGGACGGATTGCGGATCGCCCGCTACAAGGTGCCGGCCGCCCAGCCCTCCTGCCCCGCCTTCATCGGCAAGGATGCGGACCGGCTGGCAGTGACGACCGCTTGGGAAGGTCTCGACGAGACGGCCCGCTCCACGCAGCCGCAGGCCGGTGCGCTTCTGGAACTCGGCGTTGCCGTCAAGGGCGTCTTCGACCCTGCCTTTGTGATCTGAAACGGGTCATAAGCGTTGACGAAGGGCATTCCCGGCGGGAGTGCCCTTTTTCTATTCCGGCCGCAGAATTCTGCAGCCGATGCGATAAATGTTCCCGAAAAATCGCGAAATTTTAGAGATTTTTGAGAGGAACCAATAGCCTACCCACCCATTTTCCCTTTCGAACCGGCACGGCAGAGACGCCCGAACAGAAGCGGCAGCCGCGCCAGAGATCACACTAGGGAACACAAAAGGTAGGTTCGAAATGACACGCAAACTCCTGACGACCGTTGCTGCTGGCGCCCTGTTTGCCACGGCTTTCGCACCGGTGGCATTCTCGCAGAGTGCTCCGCAGCCCGCGACCCCGGGCGCTACTCAGTCGGCTCCGGCCGATGCGACGGCACCGAAGATGCCCGATGCGACGGCTCCGGCCGGTGACGCAGCCCAGGCTCCGGCGCCTGCAGCGTCCACTGACACCGCACAGGCCGGTGGCGGCACCTATCTCACCGAACAGGGTGCAGATCAGGTCAGCGCCAACACCTATATCGGCCAGTCGGTCTATACCGGTCAGAACGAAAGCATCGGTAACGTCACCGACCTGATCATGAAGAAGGATGGCGGCCTCGTTGCTGCCGTGGTCGGTGTCGGCGGCTTCCTTGGTATCGGCCAGAAGAACGTGGCCGTGCCGATGGAAAAGATCACCGTTGCCCAGAACACCCAGGACGGCAGCGTCAAGCTGACGACCACGGAAACGGCCGACAGCCTGAAGGCTGCACCGGAGTTCAAGACCCTGCAGATGCAGGCCGCCGAAAAGGCTCCGGCCGCAACGGGTGGCACGATGCCGACCGACTCGACGGCAACCGGCTCGACCACCACCAAGTAATACCGGGCGGGAAACCGCACGGGAGTATAGCGTAGATGGCGGCGCCCTTCGGGGCGCCGCTATTCTTGTTTCTAGAGCAGCGAACAGAAGCGCAGGGCGTCGTAGATCGCCGCGTGGACATTGCGGCTGGAGACGGCGTCGCCGATGCGGATCAGGTCGAAGGCGGCCTCGGGGTTCTTGACAGGGATCGGCTGCTTGCGGGCGATGAGCGATGCGTAGTCGACCGCCCCCAGGTTTCGCGACAGCGGCTTCAGCTCCAGATAGAGATCGGCATTGGCCATGGTGCCGTGCTCGACGACGACCTGGGCCACGCGCCGCTCGCGCGTGACCGCACCGGCATAATCCGAGCCGAGGACGGCGACCAGGCCGTTGCCGTCGCGGCGGACCGATTTCAGCCGGGTGTTGATGGTGACGCGGACGTCCTTCTCGGCGAAGGTCTTGGCATAGGGCACATGGTTCATGCCGCCCATTTCGGGGGCGAAGAAGCGTTCGGGCGAGACGAGTTCCAGATCGGCGCCGCCATTGGCGATGACCTCGGCGGCCGACATGCCCTGATGGCCGCCATTGTCGTCGAAGAGCAGGACCGAACTCTCGGGCTTTACGGCGCCGGCAAGAATATCCCAGGACGAGGTGACCAGCTCCTCGCCTGCCTCTAGCTCCGGCGACTGGGCAATGCCGCCCGTGGCGACGACGACGAGATCGGGAGAGAATTCCAGGACTTCATCGGCACCGGCATAGACATCGTAATGGATGGCGACGCCGAGGCGCTCGAGCTCTTCCAGCCGCCAGTCGATGATGCCGATCATTTCCTTGCGGCGCGGATTGCGGGTGAGCAGGTTGATCTGGCCGCCGGCCTTGCCGGTCGCCTCGAGAACATCGACGCTATGGCCGCGCTCGGCGAGCACGCGCGCTGCCTCCAGACCCGCGGGACCGGCGCCGATGACGACGGCTTTCCTTTTGGCCGCGGCCTTCTCGATCTCATGCGGCATCTCGGCCTCGCGGCCGGTTGCGGCATTGTGGATGCAGAGCGCCTCGCCACCTTCATAGATGCGGTCGAGACAGTAGGTGGCGCCGACGCAGGGGCGGATGCGCGCCTCCTCGCCCGCCATCACCTTGCGCACGATATGCGGATCGGCGATGTGAGCGCGGGTCATGCCGACCATATCGAGCTTGCCTTCGGCGATCGCATGGCGGGCGGTGGCGATATCGGCGATGCGGGCGGCGTGGAATACCGGGAAGCGGGTCGCGGCCCTGACCTCGCCGGCGAAATCCAGATGCGGCGACGCGGCCATGCCCTGGATCGGGATGACGTTGTTGAGATCGGCATCGTGATCGATATGGCCGCGGATGATGTTCAGGAAATCGACGCCGCCGGACGCGACGAGGCGGCGAGCGATCTCGATCCCTTCTTCGCGTGAAAAGCCCTTCTCCCAATCCTCGTCCGCCACCATGCGGATGCCGACGATGAAATCGGGGCCGACGGCCTTGCGCACCGCATCGGTGACCATCAGCGAGAAACGCATGCGGTTTTCGAGCGAGCCGCCGAATTCGTCGTCGCGGCGGTTGGTGGCTGGGGACCAGAAGCCGTCCATCAGGTGGCCGTAGGCCTCGAACTCGATGCCATCGAGCCCGGCTTCCTTCATGCGCTGCGAGGCGGAGACGTAATCGGCGATGATGCGCTCGATATCCCACTCCTCGGCTTCCTTCGGGAAGGCGCGGTGGGCGGGCTCACGAATCGGCGATGGCGCCAGGACCGGCAGCCAGTCGCCCTTGTTCCAGCCGGTGCGGCGGCCGAGATGGGTGAGCTGGATCATCACGGCCGTGCCGTATTCATGACAGTCGTCGGCGAGCTTCTTCAGCCACGGCACGATCTCGTCGCGATAGGCATGCAGGTTGCCGAAGGCCGGCGGAGAGTCGGCCGAGACGACTGCGGAGCCTGCGGTCATCGTCAGCGCGATGCCGCCCTTGGCCTTCTCCCGGTGATAAAGCCGGTAGCGGTCGGTCGGCATGCCGTCTTCGGAATAGGCGGGCTCATGCGCCGTCGACATCACGCGGTTCTTCAGCGTCAGATGCTTGAGCTGAAAGGGCTGTAACAAGGGGTCTTTGGATGACGTCATGAGACACTCGCTTTTCGCGCCGAAGCAAGCGGGGATCATGGCGCAGCGGCGCTAAAATAGAAATGTCTGATGACGCCGTGGACTAGCCTCGATGCGGCTTATGCAGGGATGCGGTCGGCGCCTGCCGAGTCATAATTCTCGTGCAGGAAGCGCAGCGTGGCGATGCTGTCTGCCGGCTTGCCGAAATGGTAGCCCTGGCCCATGCCGCAGCCAAGCGCGCGAAGCTTCACGGCCTCGGAATAATCCTCGATGCCTTCGGCGACGACTTCGAGATCGAGGCCTTCGCACATCGTCAGGATCGCCTTGATGATATGTTCGGAGGCACGGTCATTGTTGATGCGCGAGACGAAGGCGCGGTCGATCTTCACCTTGTCGAAGATGAAGTCGCGCAGGCGCCCGAGGCTCGACTGGCCGGTGCCGAAATCATCGAGCGAGACGCGAACGCCGGCCTGGCGCAGATCGGAGATGATGCGGTGCGCCGTGTCGGCGGAGCTCATCACTGCGGTTTCGGTGATCTCCAGCTCCAGGCGGTGCGGATCGAAACCGACGCGGCCGAGGATGGAGAGGACGTTGGCGCTGGTGCCGGGGTCCATCAGCTGCGCCGAGGACAGGTTGAAGGAGAGGAAAAGCTCGCGCGGCCAGGAAAGCGCTGCCTCCGCAGCCTTGCGCAGCAACGTTTCAGATAGGGCGTCAATAAAGCCCCGCTCCTCGGCAAGCGGTACGAAGACGCCCGGCGAGACGAAGCCGAGATCCGGATCGTTCCAGCGGGCGAGCGCCTCGAAACCGACGACCTGATTGTTGGCAAGCGAGACGATCGGCTGGAAGTGCACATCGATCGCATCCGAGATGATGGCGTTTCTGAGCGCCTGCTCCAGCTGCGTCGCCCGCTTCATCTCCTGCGCGATCTCGCGCGAATAGACGGTGATCTGGCTGCGGCCGCGGCGCTTGGAACGGTAGAGCGCGGTCTCGGCGCTCTTCAGGAGCTCGTCGAACTCCTCGCCGGCAAACGGATAGATTGCAAAACCGAAGGATGCAGAGAGGCGCACGTTCCGGTCGCCGAGATCATAGGGTGCCGACAGCACTTCGCGGATCATCTGTCCGAATTTTTCCGCACTCGCACGCTCGAAGATCAGCGGCAGGACGAAGGCGAATTCATCGCCGTCATGGCGCGTCACAAGCGCGCCGTCGGGGATGCAGGCCTTCAGGCGGTGAGCAACCTGGCAGAGGATCTCGTCGCCGGCGGCGGATCCGAACAGGTCATTGATAGGCTTGAAGGAATCGAGATTGGCGATGCCGATGGTGAACGGCGCCGGATCGTTGGCGCGCTCGGCCGAAATCTGGGTCACCCGGTCGCGCATACGATGGCGATTACCGAGTCCGGTCAACGGATCGGTATAGGCCATGGCCTGGAGCTCATTCTGGCTCACGGGCATAAAAGGTACGTCCACCGGTTTCATATTTTGACCTGAGATTTCACTCCCTCCGGGGAGAATGGCGGCCAAGTCTTAATAAACCGATAGTGGAAAAGCGATGTTTGGGATTGTTGGCGCCCCAAAATCTGGGGAGTTGACCAGAGTTTCGATCAGCAGACCGCGCGCATCTCTTCGCGCTTCAGATGCTTCTGGAAGATTGTCTCCAGTATATCCGGGCTGACAGGCTTCATGATGACATCATCCATGCCGGCTTTTGCGCATTCGGCATGGTCGCGCTCGAAGGCCTGGGTGAGTACGCCGATGATCGGCGTCCTGACGCTGCCGCCCTCTTCGATGCCGCGGATCATGCGGGCGGCCTCGAAACCGTTGAGACCGGGAAGCGAGATATCCATCAGCACGATCTGCGGCTTGTGCTCGGTCCACAGACGCACCGCCTCGTCGCCGCTGGAGGCGATCATGTAGCGATAGCCGAGGCCTTCGAGGATCTGCGAAAAGACGATCTGGTTGATGTCGTTGTCTTCGGCGACCAGAACCTGCAGCGCGTCGCTATCGGCCGATGTCGAGATCTCCCAATCGGCTTCCGGCTCGTTGCTCGTGCGGTTGTTGCGGTTGAAGTGGCGGGCGACCTGGAAGGTCAGTTCGTTGGCCAGCTGGAAACCGTCCATGACGAGCGCCGGAATGCCGTGCTGGCCGGAAAGCTCCAGGCAGCGCATGCCCATCTGGTTGTCGATGATGATCAGGTCGAGATCGATACCGGCCGAAGAGGCGATTTCGAGGAAATGCTCCTGCTCGTCCTCACCGCGCACGGCACAGGCTTCGAAGCCGTATTTGGCGAGCGTGCGCAGCGCCGCAGTCTCGGCGGCGAGATCGCCGGTGACGACGAGGATCTTGCGGCCCGAGAAATTCTCCGGAACGATCGCTTCCATTGCCGCCGGCTCGCGGCGCTGCGCATCGCCGTTCAGCGGCACATAGGCGCGGCGATAGGACTGGTGGCTGGAGGCGGTCACCGAGGTGGCGCGGTCGAACTCGTCGAGATCGGCGCCATCGCGCGGCAGGTCCTGCATGGTGGAAACCAGGAAATAACGGCCCGGCTTGCCGATGCGGTGCTTGCGGCTGACGATGTCGCGCTCGGCACCGTCACGCGAGACCTGGCGCTGGCGGGAGATCGACATCTCGCCGGTTTCCAGCACGTGGCGGTCGCTTTCCTCGAAGCGCTTGGCGATATCGGCCGAGAACAGGTCGCCGCTCTTGCGGCCGAGCACTTCGTCCGGCGTCGTCTGATATTTCTCGCAGAAGGCGATATTGACCGCGACATAATTGAGATTGCGGTCCTTGACGAAGAGCGGAAATGGCAGGTTGTCGAGAATATCCTCGGTCAGCTGCACGCGCTCCAGATCGGCGCGCCACTGCTCCTCGCGCTTGCGCTCTTCGGAAATGTTGCAGATCATCGACACGCAATAGCCGCTCGGCAGACGGCGCTTGACGAGGCGGATCCAGCGATCCGGGCCATGCCGCTCGACGATCTCGAAACGCTCGCGCCAATGCGAGGCGATCTTCTGCGACAGCCAGTCCTCGCGGCCGAGCACGCCGCCCGGCTGCTTGGCGGCATATTGCTGGCGCACGCCGGTATCGAAGACGGCGCCCAGGAAATCGCGCAGGCGCGTGCCGGGCTTCAGCATGGACGGCGAAATCGGGAAGAAATCGAGAACCTGACGGCTCGCGAAGATCATCTGGTCGTTCTTGTTATAGACGATGAGGGCGGCGGCGAGGCCATCGGAGACGGCATCGAAAAGCGACGACTGGAGATCGGGCTCGGCCGGCAGCTCCCCGCTCACGGATGATGCGTCCGTCTCTTCAAAGCCGGCACTCATTCCTCAAAATCCCACATCTATCCGATTTAACAGCACTATTTGGTGGTATGCGTTCAAAATGCCAGCTTTCTCCTAACGGTCGCTTAACATTAATCTACCCAAATCTTGGGGTCTGAGACGCGGCTTTGGAGACCGGCTTTTTCACCCTTCCATCGGGCCTGCGAATCCACGAAAATGGCGCATGGCCATCAGACAGCTCTCAGAAACGCTCATCAACCAGATCGCCGCCGGCGAAGTCATCGAACGCCCGGCGAGTGCGGCGAAAGAGCTGATCGAAAACGCCCTGGACGCGGGCGCGACGCGCATCGAGATCGCCACATCGGGCGGCGGCAAGGGTCTACTGCGCGTCAGCGACAACGGCTCGGGCATGGATGCCGCCGATCTCGAGCTTGCGGTAAAACGTCACTGCACCTCGAAAATTTCAGAAACGCTCGACGATATCCGCACGCTCGGTTTTCGCGGCGAGGCCTTGCCCTCGATCGGTTCGGTCGCCAAGCTCAGCATTTCGAGCCGCCGCAAGGATAGCGCCGGCGGCAGCGAGATCGCCGTCTCCGGCGGCAAGTTCCTGCATCTGAGGCCATCGGCCCTGAACCCCGGAACGATCGTCGAGGTGCGCGACCTGTTCTTCGCCACCCCGGCGCGGCTGAAATTCCTGAAGACCGAGAAGGCGGAAGCGGCGGCAATCACCGAAATCGTCAAGCGCATGGCGATCGCCTTTCCGGGCGTGCGCTTCGTGCTCTCCGGCACCGACCGCAGCACGCTGGAATTTCCGGCGACCGGCGACGACCATCTGGCGCGCATGGCGCAGATCCTCGGCAAGGATTTCCGCGACAATGCGATCGAGATCGATGCAGAGCGCGAGGATGTGAGCCTGACGGGCTATGCCGGGGTGCCGACCTTCAACCGCGGCAATTCCGGCCACCAATATGCCTTCGTCAACGGCCGCCCGGTGCAGGACAAGCTGATCCTCTCGGCGATCCGCGGCGCCTATGCCGAGACGATCCCGGCCGGACGCTATCCGGTCGCGGTGCTCTCCTTCAAACTCGATCCGGCGCTTGTCGACGTCAACGTGCATCCGGCGAAATCCGATGTGCGCTTCCGCGATCCCGGGCTGATCCGCGGGCTGATCATCGGCGCGGTGCGCGAAGCGCTCGCCCGCGACGGCAGCCGTGCCGCGACGACGGGTGCCGACGGCATGCTGCGCTCCTTCCGCCCCGGTTTCCAGCCGAATGCCTATCCGCGCCCGGCGCAGGCGCCCTGGTCGCCGGAGACCTCGCCGTCCCGCCCCTATCAGGCCGCCAATTCAGGCTTTTCCGAGCGGCCGCAGGCATCCTTCGACGGGCTGGTGACGCCGACGGCGCGTTCCGAACCGCAACCGCAGAGCTGGCAGCAGCCGGCCGCTGCGCCACGCGAAGAGGCGCCGCAGCGCTTTCCGCTGGGGGCCGCGCGCGCCCAGCTGCACGAGAACTACATCGTGGCGCAGACCGAGGACGGTCTTGTCATCGTCGACCAGCATGCGGCGCATGAGCGGCTGGTCTTCGAAGAAATGCGCAAGGCGCTGCATTCCAAGCGCCTGCCCTCGCAGGTGCTTCTGATCCCGGAGATCGTCGATCTGCCGGAAGAGGATTGCGACCGGCTGATGGTGCATGCCGAAGGGCTCGGCGAGCTCGGGCTGGCGATCGAGCGCTTCGGGCCGGGCGCCATTGCGGTGCGCGAAACGCCGGCGATGCTCGGCGAAGTCGATGCCAACGGCCTGATCCGCCAGCTCGCCGACGAGATCGCCGAATGGGATACGGCGTCGGGCCTATCGCAGAAGCTCGAATATGTGGCGGCGACCATGGCCTGCCACGGCTCGGTGCGCTCCGGCCGGCGCATGCGGCCGGAGGAGATGAACGCGCTTTTGAGACAGATGGAAGTGACGCCGGGTTCGGGCCAGTGCAATCACGGCCGGCCGACCTATATCGAGCTCAAGCTTTCCGACATCGAGCGGCTGTTCGGCCGGAGCTGACGGCAGCAAGCCGAAAATACTGGCAATCGCCCGTGCCGCGCGCTATGGCAGGACGATCAGAGCCGCAGGAATGGAGCAGGATGAACTTGTTTGAAGGTCACGGAAACCGCGAGGCGAAAATCCGCTATCTCGACGCCGATTTCCAGATCCTGTCGCCGGGCTCCTACGTCGTCTGCGCCATGACCGGCAAGCATATCCCGCTCGACGAGCTGCGCTACTGGAGCGTCGCCCGTCAGGAACCCTATGCCGACGTCATCGCCTCCTTCGAGGCCGACAAGCGCGCAGGCGTGCTGCCGGTGCAGAAGCGCTGACTTTCCCTGATGCGTGACTTCGGCCGGCCGATCATCCATTCGCCACGCCCCTTTCCCGAACGGATCGTCCATCGCGGGCGTTCGGTCAGGCTTGATCCACTGACACCGGCGCATGCCGAGCCGCTCTGGCCGCTTGCCGCCGCCTCCCCCGATAGCTTCGGCTATCTGCGCTATGGTCCATTCGAGAGCCCCGGCCTGTTCGCCGTCTTCGTCGCGGACCTCGCCGGGCGGGCCGACCAGCCGTTCTGGGCCGTCGAACCGCTCGGCGCCGGAAAGCCTGCGGGATGGCTGTCGCTCTGCGATGTCTCTCCGGCGGATTCCTCGATCGAGATCGGCAGCATCTGGTTTTCACCGGAGCTGCAGCGCACGCGCGCTGCGACCGAGGCGATCTTTCTCCTGATGCGCCACGCCTTTGACGATCTCGGCTATGAGCGGCTCGTCTGGCGCTGCGCCGCGCTCAACGAAGCGTCGCGCAAGGCGGCGCTGCGCTATGGCTTCGTGTTCGAGGGCATCTGGCGCAATGCTGCGATCGCCAAGGGCTATCAGCGCGATGTCGCCTGGCACAGTATCCTGAAAGACGAATGGCCGGCGCACCGGGCCGCTGTGGAAGCCTGGCTCGACGATGGCAATTTCGACGCCGATGGCCGCGCGGCATCCGGGCTTGCCGATATCCGCAAACGGCTGGCGCTATAGGCCGGACTGCTCTTTCAACCGGCGGGCACGGCAGGCCTCGATCGCCCGGTCGATGATCAGGCCAGGTGCCTGCGGGTCCTCGAAGGCCATTTCCACTTCGATCACCTTCGACTTTTCCGCAAGCTCCTGCGCCCGGCCGTGATGGCCGGCAAGGCGGACGAAGTCTTTCGAGGTGGTGACGATCTGCAGCTCTTCGCGTTCGGCAACGGCAATGAGATCGGCGATCTCGTCGTCGCTCAGATGCTCGTGGTCCCCGAAGGAGCGGGTGGCGGCGATCTCGGCGCCGAGCGATTCCACCGTGCGGAAGAACTTTGTGGGATCGGCGATACCGGCAAAGGCGAGCACGCGGCGGCCGGAAAGCTCGTTCATGCCGACCGTCTTCAGCGACGCCGTGAAATAGGGTTTTGCGGCGCGGGCGGCCATGCGGACGATGGCATCGGCGGCATTGCCGTTGCCGACCTTCAGGAGTGCCGTCGCATAACGCATCTGCACCGGGATCGGCGCGCGCACCGGGCCGCCCGGTACCGTATGGCCATTGCCGAGGCCGCGTGTCGTATCGATGACCAGCAACGCATAGTCGAGCGCCAGTCTGGCGCTCTGGAAGCCGTCATCCATGATGATCAGGTCGGCGCCTTCCTTGACGAGACGCTCGGCGCCTTCGACCCGGCGGCGGGAAATCACCGTCAGCGCCTCGCGGGCGAGCAGCAGCGGCTCGTCGCCGACGGCCATGGCGCGGTGATGGGCGGGGTCGACGACCGTCGTCACATCGAGCGAGCCGCCATAGCCGCGGCTCAGAAATCCGGGCTTCAGTCCCTTTGCCTTGGCCGCCTTGGCGATCGCCAGCGCCGTCGGCGTCTTGCCGGCACCGCCGACGGTGAAATTGCCGATGCAGATGACGGGAATGGGCACCGAGGCACGGCGCGCATGCTTCATGCGATAACCGGCGACCTGTCCGTAGATCAGCGAAAAGGGCGACAGCGTCCAGGCCCGCCAATCGGCTTTCGTCCACCAGAACGGCGGCGCTTCGGATACCATGATCTGCCTGTCCTGCGCTCCTCCGGCGCATCCCGCCCGGAAATCCCCTTCAATTGGCGGCAAAGAGAGGGCAAAACCGAAGAAAAAGCAAGCCTTTGCCGGATTTTGATGGGTGGGGCGGGTGGACGGTGGCGGCGGTTCGTCGCATTGGCGATTGGGGCGCGGGACGTCGCGAGTATGGGCGCTTGCCAGAGAACACGGCGGTAAGAGACGCTTACCCAGCCCGTTCAAAGGAGTCATTCACGGCACGGACGCGCGGCGGAGAGCCTCTACCCGGACGGCAAAAAGCACACCACCATTCCACCCCGCCAGAATCAGTGCTAACCCTTTCACCTGATTTGATCTCAAGGGCATGCAGTGTTTCGATTTCCGCTATTTATCGCGATCACGCTGATCGTCGCTTTCGGCGGCGGGATCATGGTTTCGCGGTATGCGCTCGATGTGACGCAGGGGTTTGGCGCCATCAAGCTTGGCGCCTGGGAGGCGTTTCCGGAGTTGCAGACGGCCGATGCCGATCCTTATGCGAAATCGCACCGGGCGCGGGCGGGCAAGCTGCTTTACGGCAGTGCCGAGGGGCTGACCTTTACGGCGAGCGTCGATGATGGCGGCGAGCGGCTGAATGCGGGCTGCAGCTACCGGATCAGCGGGCAGACGCCGGCGGCGCGGTTGTGGACGCTCTATACGTCCGACAATGGCGGCAATCCGGCTTCCGTGCGTCCCGGCCTGCCCGGCGCGCTGAATTCCTGGACGGTGCTGCGCCAGCCCGACAGCAGCTTCGTGATCGACGTTTCGGCCAATGCCCGGCCGGGCAACTGGCTGGCGCTGCCGGCCGCGGGCACGTTCCGGCTGGTGCTGACGCTGTTCGATACGCCGACGGCGGGCAGTTCCGGGGTTATCGATCTTTCCATGCCGAAGCTCGAGAAGACCGGGTGCGGCAATGCTTAGGATCGTCTTTGCCATCATTACCGGCCTGTTCGGCGCCGCCCTGCTGCACCTGATCATCATTCTGGCGCTGCCGCATTTCACCGGCAAGGATGCCGAGACGCGGGTGATTGCCGAGGGCGATCCGAACAATTTCTATCTGCTGTCGTCGAACTACGACGATGCCGGGCTTTCCAACAGCGATCCCTTCGTGCGCACCGCGGTCTGCTCCTTCGATCTCGAGGATGGCCCTGTACGCTTCACCGCCAAGGGCAGCGTGCCCTTCTGGTCGATCGCCGTTTATGACGGCGCCTCGAACGAGGTGTTCAGCATGAATGACAGGACGTCGGTGGGTGGGGCGCTCGATGTGCTGGCGGCAAGCCCGATCAAGCTGACGGAGCTGCGCAAATCACTGCCGCAGGATCTGCAGCAGACCATCCTGGTGGAGATGACGCATAATGAGGGCTATGCGGTGCTGCGCACTCTTGCGCCGCAGGCGAGCTTCGATGACGCAGCCAAGAATTTTCTCACCGAGGCAGGCTGCGAGACCTACGGTTCGGACAACTGACGCCTACTTGGTCTTTACACGCGATGCGCGCGACGGGGCGCGGCGCTTCGGGCTCTCCACGAGACGCTCGTAGCGAACGCCGGTGAACAGCAATATCTGAGCCTCGACGGGCTCCCGGTCTTTTCGGCGCGGCTGTTGCGAGCGCCTGTCAGCCAATGCGACTATAGTGGCCATTCTCGTCTCCATGCACTGCCCGAGACGGATGAAGCAAAGCGGATTTCACCCTGCCCGCCTGTGCGGGCCAGCGCGTCCTGCAATGCCGGAAACCGGAACCGAGGTCATTCGCGCCTTTCTCACGGCACCTGTTTGAATACCGTGATGTGGAATCTTTACGGCCGAAGCATCGAACCGCGCCGTTCCTGTCCGAATTGAGACATACGATAGTTAACAGTCTCCTAATATTTCATCCCTGTTGTAGGGCTGTTCAATAAACGCTGCGAGCTGGCTTTTAGTTTCAATCGGCAATAAGTCAGATTTAATTAGGAAAGACTTATGAATTCATAGGCTTGACCAAGTACAGCCGATCACCTTTACGTCATAAGGATGTGTTGCCGATTTGCGTCACCGAAATATCAATTGCAGTTCAGGTGAATAGGCGTATGGTCGGCGCATCGGTCAAAAGTTTTATGGCGATGACCGCTTGAGAGACAACCCATGCTCTTGCCGTAGATACGGAGGGCAGAAAATGTCTTTATTCATGAACCCGACATTCTCTCCTGAAGACCTGGATGTGCTGCGCGGCGCGCTCGATGCGTGGTGCTCGGAAAAGCGTCTGGATATCAAAAGCCCCGAGGCCCAGTTTGCAGCTTCGGCTGCGCTCGACCTCTATCAGGCCGGCCATAACGACGGCGAAAAGCTGCTTTTGGCTCTGCGTGCCCACAAGGGACTCTGACATTCATCTCCAGGCCGGAGCGATCCGGAAAGACGGTGGCGCCTCGTATCTGCGGGGCGCTTTCTTTTTGTGCGCCATCCACAGCTGAACACGTTCTGCGTGTATCATTGCTGCGCATTTGATTAAAATCTTCAGCAAGCATTAACCCTGCCAGTGTAGGATTTGTTCATATTCGTCTGAGCCCGGCCTCCGTCCAGCCGGCACATTCGATCCCTCAGTATCGGCGTTTCCGGGGTATTCTTTGTGCGTGACCGGTTTAGAGACCTAGAAGGGCCTATGGCCAGCCGCAAGAAGGACGTGGTGTTGATGGCAACCGTGAGCAGCTTCGAGGGATTGGCGCATCCGACGCGATCCGAGCTGCGCCAGTTCGCCGAGCTCTTTACCCCGCTGTTCCAAGCCTCTTCCGACGAAGCCCGCCGCCAGGCCGTCGCCGCCCTCTCGCAATGCCCGGTCATTCCGCAGGCCGTGGCTCTCTTCATCGGCAACCTGCCGATCGCCGTTGCCGCACCGTTTCTGACGGCTTCGCAGGCGGTCAGCGACGATACGCTGATCATGATCGCCCGCACGCAGGGCACCGCCCATATCCGCGCCATCGTCAGCCGCGACAATCTTTCGCCGAAAGTGATCGATGCGCTCGTGGCGCTGCGCCAGGCGACCGCCCGCCCCTCGCCCGCCGACCTGCCGCTTCCGGCCATCGAGGAACAGCTGGCCGCGGCACCGGCGCCGGTCTTTGCGCCCGTCGCAACCGAACCGCCGGCCGTCGATCCTGACTTTGCCGAGCGTCTCGCCAATGAAGAGGCGATGCGCCAGAAGATCCGCGGTCTCGCCAATCATCTCGGCCGCGATGACGACGACCGGCTGGGCCTGAGGACGATCTCCGACATCCAGGAAGCGCTGCTGGTGCGCTTTGCCCGCTCGCGCGAGGCGAGTCACTTTGCCAGCACGCTTGCCGATGCGCTCTCCGCCAGCCGCTGGCTTGCCGAGCGCATCATGCTCGATCTCTCCGGCCAGCAGCTGGCCACCACGCTCGTCAGCCTCGGCATGGGCTTTCTCGATGCCGTCTTCGTCCTGGAAAAGCTCTATCCGCATCTCGCCGAACCGCAGCACAGCGTGACCCGCGCCTGGATGGTGCTCGATGCGCTCGATCCGGAAGAATGCCATGAGCGGGTGGAAGCCTGGCGGCGCGCCGACAGCTATACCTACAAGCCGGAAGAAGGCGAAAACCCTGCCGCGCCTGCCGCCGCCGGCGCGATCTCCCGCACGGCACGCCTGATACCGCCGGCCCGCGACCTGAAGACCGTCGGCCGCCGCTGATCTCTTTCAGAGCGGGTTCTTCTTTTCTACCGCCAGCGGCAGCAGCGATGCCGCATCTGCCGTTTCGAGCTCGACGATCCACAGATCGGGATCGAACCTGCGCTCGCGCTCCAGCAATTCGCGCACGGCATCCGGCTCCTGCCGGTCGAGGCGGATCTCGAACAGCCGTCCGGCACTCTCCTCCTCATCGAAGAAACTCTGCGGCGCCGGGCCATAGAGCGTCTCCAGCCCGTCGCGGAAATGCTGGCGGATGAAGACCGCGCCCGCCTCTTCCGCGCCTTTCTTCTCCACGGCGGCGAAATCGCCCATGGCGAAGACCCGGCGCAGCAGGGCGGAAACGAAGATGTCGGTGCGGAGTCTCATATGCTTCGTATAGGGCAACAGGCGGCGGTTACGCTAGACCTTGACCGCCAGCCGCAGCCCGCCCCAATGCCGTCCGCGGACGGTGATCGGGGCGGAGATGTCCTTCATCATCACGAAATTGCCGCCGCCCATGTCGCGACGGTAGGTCTGGACCAGGAAGGGTGCGGTGCTTCTGCCTGCCGAGAGGCCGACGCGATCGTTGAAGATGCGGCGGTTGCGGCAGTTGGCGGTGTTCCAGGCGGTGTCGCCGGGGCGCTGCGGCTCGGAGAACTTGCGATTATGGGTCGGCAGGTAGCCGTTCTCGTCGATCGCGGCGCAGAAGGCGATGCGCTCGTCGGAGCTGGAGACCGGCTCCTGGATCGGCGGCAGAAGACGGTCGGTGAGCTCGGTAAAACCTGCCATCAGCTGCACCGGATCGGTCCCGGGGATCGGCCGATAGTTTCGGTCGAAGAGCGCTTCCAGGCGGATCTGGCCGGATGACAGCGCCCGCTCGAAGGCGGCCGAGATGTCGGCGGCGACCGATTGGGCGCGGGCGATCCAGCGGCTGTCGGCGGTTTCGACACCGGCGCTCGCCGTCAGCTGCACCAGCTTTTCCGACAGGCCGACGACGCTATCGACGCGCTTGGCGGCATGCTGCAGCTTGCCGTTCGATTCCAGCACCTCGGCCGACATTTCGCCGAGCGCGGCGACGAAGCCGGCGCATTGGCGATCGACCGCTTCCGTCGTGTTCGCCATGACCGAGGAGCTGTCGAGGATCTGGGTGATCACCTGCTCCATGCTGTGGAAGGCGCCGTGCATGGCCTGCGACTTCTCCTTGACGCTGGCGGCACTATCACGGGCGCCGCTGCCGGCGGCCGAGAGCCTGCCGATCTTGGCGCGCAGCTGATCGAGCGTTTCCTGGATCAGGCCGGTCGCCTTGGAGGTCTGCAGCGAGAGGGCGCGGATCTCGGAGGCGACGACGGCAAAGCCCTTGCCTGCCTCACCGGCGCGCGCCGCCTCGATCGCCGCATTGAGGGCAAGCAGGTTGGTCTGGCGGGCGATGGTGCCGATCTCGCCGGCGACGGTATCGACATCGGAGAGCGAGCGGGCAAACGTGCTGATCTCGGCGCTGATCTCCTCGGAGGAGCGCAGCATATGGCCGATCTCCTCAACCGACCCCGAGAGCCGCCCGGCAGATTCCTTCAGCATGTGGCGGGCATCGGCGGCGGTCTGGTCTGTCTCGCGCAGCGACACGGCAACCGCCCGGTTGGTTTCGGCAATCGAAAGCGCCGTGCGCGTCACGTCGTCGAAGGCATTGGCATGGCGGGCGGACATCGCCGCCATGTCCTGGATGGCACCGGCGATATCGACGAGGTCGATGCCGAGCGTCGACGCCTCCTCGGCCAGCTTCGACAGGATATGCCGCAACGCCGGGTCCTCCGGCTGCGCATTCCCCTCTTCAGATACATCGACCGCCCTCATTGCCTGCATGACAAAGCTCCCCCGGTACATTAGCGGAGCGTCAGGCATTATGGTTAACAAGTTGCAAAAATTCCGGGGGCTTAGACTTAGGTTGTAGGCGGCGGTATCAGACATTCAGGCCTGCGATATTTTTCCGCCAGCATGTCGTGAGGCTGTAACATGTTCGCGACATTGAGGCGCTGTACCCGCCGGGCCTCTTCATGTATCAGTGCCGCAGGGATAAAAATAACAGATGTGCGCGCAGGGGAATTGTGAGCTCGAACACCGAAGAAAAACTGAAGCGCCCGCGCGGACGCCCGAAGAGCATAGACCTGGATCAGCGCCAGGCTGATATCATCGAGTCCGGTACCGACGTCTTCATCGAACTCGGCTATGCCAATACGACGGTCGATATCATCGCCGCCCGCTGTGGTATCTCGAAGCGCACCTTCTATGATTTCTACGAGGCCAAGGGCGACCTGCTGTCTGCGGCGATCAAGGCGCGCAGCGGTTCGATCTTCCACTTCCCTGAGGCCGACGCCGCTCTCGATGTGCTCCTCGGTCAGGTCTTCTATGTCGACGCCGACGATGCGCCGAGCCCGGCCAACATGCGCCAGTATTTCCTGATCGAAGTTGCCTGGGAAGCGACCGAATATGTGCCGCAGCTGCGGCAGGATTTCGATGCGGCGCGCGCCGAGCTTGCAAGCTGGCTGCGGACGCTGAGCGAAAGCGGCAAGATCATCGCCATCGATGCGGATGCGGCGGCCACGATGCTGATCGGCATCGTCTTCGGCAGCCTCAGCATCGACCGGACGGGCGCCGATCTCGACGTGCGCGCCAAGCGCACCAAGGCCTATCTGCGCTCCAGCCTGAAGATCTTCGCCAACGGCCTGCTGCCGTAAGGCGGCCGCTGCGGCCCCTGCCCTCGACGGCAACTCATCCAGCAAAAACAAGAAGAGCCCGGTTGGGAACCCGGGCTCTCCTTTCGAAACCGATTTGGAGGTCAATCTAATCGGTTGTCAGCGTATGATTAGAAGTCACGCTGCAGACGGAAGAAGCCTTCCGTGTAGCTTGCATCCGGACGGCCGTCGTCGAACTTGTCGTTGACGTAAGTTGCCGTCAGCTCGGTCGAGAGGTTCTCAACGATCTTGTAGTTGAGCGTCAGACCAGCGCGCCATTCATGGCCACCGTCGAAGCTGTCGCCGAGAGCGCCACCCGTCTGGATGTCGTCGATGTACTGAGCGCCGGGGGTGATGGTCAGCTTGTCAGTTGCCTTGAGGGCGTACTGAGCAGCAACAGACCACTTACCAGCGTCGTAGTAGTTGTTGTAGCCGCTGGAGTAGATGCCAGCGATTTCAAACGTACCCGGACCAACGTCGGCGCCGAGCTTGACGCGAACTGCGCCTTCCTGGGCCTGCGTGTCATAAGAACCGAGAACTTCCCAGGTGAAGGCGTCGAACTTGCCGCCAACTGCACCGTCGATACCAGCGTCGCTGCCGCCGTTGCCGGACGGAGGAGCGTCGGTCTGAACGAGTTCTTCAGCTGCGATACCAGCGTAGAAGCTGCCGCCGTCGTACTGATAACGGATTGCGTTCGGCTTGGTCGTGCCATGGAGGGTAGCGAGGACGTCCGTTTCGCCGGAGAAGTCGTTATCCCACCAGTTAGCGAACTTACCAACCGTTACACCAGCAATGCTGATGAACGCTTCGTCGATTGCCGTGCCGTTGCCAGCGCCGCCGAGGGTCGTGGAGTTGCCAACCGTCGGGCTGACTGCATCGCTGCCGCCGGTGCTGGTGCCGCGGTAGTTGGTTTCGAGGACGATACCGCTGGTGAGCGTGCCGTATTCGGTATCGCTCTTAGCGGTGAAGGTTACGTGCGAACGGGTGTGGGCAGCCCAGTCGTCCTGATTGTTGCCGTCGTAAGGATCGCCAGCGCCGAAGCCGACGTCGAAGCGGAGGTAGCCGCCGATCTTGAGGCAGGTTTCCGTGCCCGGGATGTAGAAGTAGCCAGTGCCGTAGGCGTCGCAAACCTTGACGTATTCTACTGCTTCCGGTTCGGCGGCGACGATAGCGTCGGCAGCCTGTGCACCGGATACTACTGCGAGGGCAGCAGCGGAGCCGAGAAGGAGGCTCTTGATGTTCATTTTCTGTCTCCGTTCCAGAGGCCAACCCCAAGGTTGGCTCTTTGCTTAGCGCGATGGATGCGGTCCCCTGAAATTTCAGTCCGCCATGCGTTTCCGAACATTTGCTTCGGTCACGGGCTGGATATGAACAGGAGGCCCCGGAGTCGTCAATTATTTAATAAACGTATTCGTACCAAAATTATGCCGGAAGTTTTTCTCGTTGTATTTTTACCACATTGTGGCCATCCGGGGCGGCTCTTCTGTGTATAACCTCGCGAGCACGTTAAGAAAAAATTAAGGAAAGCAAAGCGCTAGCGGCACGGCTTTACGGAGTGAAGTAGGAATTCCGGCGCATCGCAATGCGGGCCGGATGATGGCAGCGAGCCGGCCGCACGATGGCGGCCGGATCCGACATATCAGGCATCGTGGCGGCGGCAGCCGCGCACGAAGAGCTGGATGCAGCTCTTCATATATCCAATGAGAGAAGCGCGATCCGGCAGGCCTTCACCGGCGCTCATGCGCGATGCGAAGCCGCCGAACATCATCGAGATCAGCATGGTCGCCGCATGGCCGGCATCGTCCACCTGGAGGATCTGGCGGACGTCCTGGAAAGAGAGCCAGTCGGCGAGGTTCGACATCGTCGCCTGTGCATCATTGCTCTGCTGGCCGCCACCGAGCCGCGGGCCGGACGGATAGAGCGCTGCAATGCAGGTCGTGATTCGACGCTCGGTCTCGGCCGAATCGTTGAGATCGAGATGGAAGATCGACATCAGCACGTCTTCCGGCGCCCGCGGCTCGTCGAGCGGCCGAGGGAGTGCCAGCAGCTGACGGGGTGATGCGACGCGCGACGTGCTCCACTGCAGACCGTCCTTCGCATATTTCTTCGTCCGCGAGTTGAGCGAACGGGTGACCGCCGCAAAACGCGAAATATCCGAATAGGTGATCTCGAAGCTCAAGTCGTTCAGCCCGCGGTGCAGGCGGAACGTCTGGCCGCCGCCGAGATGAAACTCGGATGCGCCTGTTTTGGCAGATACGGGATAGACCGCCGCAAAATGATCGTGCAGGGCCTTGTAGAGCCGGGGATTATTGAGATCGGTCAACGAAGCGATCGAGCGATACATGGCGCGCTCAGCGCCATCCTGCTCGGCCAGGCCACCGTAAGAAGGTTCACGCAACATTTGATTGATCCTGGCGGGCAATGGCTTCGTTCCGTTCGAGGAACTCGGCTGATGGCCCGCTGCGTGGCGACGAGAGAAAGAAACCATCCGCGTGGCGTCTTTCAGGTGCGGGAAAGTGACATATAGGTCACAGTGTTATGCTCCTCACTGGCCCCCCGGTCGCACTTGGATGAATAGCACCAAGCTCACCCAGTACTTATATCATATTTTTGTGAGCGTAATACACGGATCCCTAATAGAGGGCGCAGTCTGAAACGGCTGATTGCAAAGCTTTTTCAGCTTTTCCCGCGTTTACAGCGCTTTAGACAGTCATATCATCCATTTGCGAAGTATTGCCGCCGCCTGCCCGCGCAAGTCATCTGCGACAATCTGTCATTATTTGCGGAACGCATATGTACCAAAACGCGAGCGCGAACACCGCCAAAGGCGTGCCATGCAGCTGTTAATGCAATCCTAGAGAGAATTCCGACTCAGCGCTAAATCGCGCCGATTTCCTTGAGTTTCTTCAGCACAGCCTCGTTCGGCTCGCCATTTTCAGGCAGGTTATAGTGCTTCTGGAAGTGGCGGATGGCGGCACGGGTCTGTTCGCCGGCGACGCCGTCGACGCCGACATTGGCGTAGGCCATGTTGGCGAGGCCCTTCTGGATCTTCAGGACCAGGTCGACGCTGGTGAGCTCGCCGGAGGTGACCTGCTTGGGGGCGGCGGGTGCGGTCTTCACCTGCTTTTCGGCGCTGCGGATTGCGGCCGCGACCGGGTCTTCCGCCGAGGCCTGGGAGGTGACGTCCTCGCGCGGCTTTTCAGCGGGGATGGTCGAGGGGCCGACGGAATCGGTCTTCAGGGCGGCCAGCACATCCGGCGTCGCGTCGCCGCTCTGCGGCATGCCGACGGTTTCCTCGAAGAACAGGATGGCGGCGCTGGTGCGCGGGCCGATGACGCCGTCTGCGGTGCCGTTATAGAGGCCGCGACGGATCAGCTCCTTCTGGATATCCATGACCAGCTGATTCGGCTGTTGGCCGGTGGCCGCATTGGCGGGCGGCGTGGCGTTGGTTGTCGAGGCATCGCCCTCTTCGCCCGGGCGCTCGATCTTGAAGGTGGTGACGTCGCCCGGATGCGGCTCCTCTATCGACGGACGGCCGATCGAGAAGGGCGAGGTCAGATCGCGGGTGCGGAAGAAGGGATGTGGGTGGTTGCCCGGCTGATACCAGAGCGCATTGGCGGCAACGAAGGAGAAGATGACGACGAAGGCGACGGTGCCGCCCGCGACCGACGGATTGCGCGCAACGACGCCGCCGAGCATCGAAGCGCCCGTCATGCCTACGCCGCCCAAGGCGGCTGCCCCCGTGAGAAGCAGACCCGGCTGCTGCCGGCCCCTCTTCCCCTTAGGCGATTTTCGCTTGCGCGCGGCCATCGAACAGCCCCTCTTCCAAACCGGCAGCCGGTGCTGCCGCAGTCTTCAGGCGCGGCGGAAACTCGACGGCCGTCTCCCGTGCCGCATCCGCGGCATAGGCGCCGGAACCATCCGCCGCGATCGATATGGTGATAATGGTGCCCTCGCCCGGCGCGCTGGCCAGCGCAAAGTGGCCGCCATGCAGCGCCACCAGCCCCTTGACCAGCGACAGGCCGAGGCCCGTGCCTTCATATTGGCGGGTATAATCGTTCTGGATCTGCATGAAGGGCTGGCCGAGCATGGCGAGCTTGTCCGTCGGAATGCCGATGCCGGTATCGCTGACGCTGAGCTGCAGGATGCCGCCGCGGACGGACGCATCGACGGTGACCGCCCCGCCCTGCTCCGTGAACTTCACGGCATTGCCGACGAGATTGATGAGGATCTGCTGGATAGCGCGCTGATCGGCAACGACCTCGTCGAGATCGCGCTGGATGCGGCTCGTCAGCGTCACGCCCTTGCTCTTCGCCTGCAGCGCCAGCATCGCCTCGCAGGAGCGGATCGAGGCGCCGATATCGAAGGGCTCGAGCAGCAGCTCGTAGCGCCCGGCCTCGATCTTGCTCATGTCGAGCATGGTGTTGACGACCGACAGCAGATGGGCGCCGGAATCACGCACCAGACCGACATATTCGCGCTGGCGCTCGTTCTCGAACTTGCCGAAATACTCGCCGAGCAGGATATCCGAGAAGCCGAGGATGGCATTCAGCGGCGTGCGCAGCTCGTGGCTGACGGCAGCGAGGAAGCGGGACTTGGCATCATTGGCAGATTCGGCATCGGCTGCACGGCTCTGCGCATCCATGCGCAGCTGCTGCTCGACCGAGACGTCGCGCAGCTGGGCAATGACGGCCGCAAGCTGACCCTCGCCATCGCGGCGCGCGGTCATATCCATGCGGAGATAGGCAAACTGGCGCAGATCCCGCGAGACGCCGGGACGGTCGAGCCTGAGATCGACGCTGACGGACTCATCGCCCTGGCGCAGCTGATCGAGCGCCTGCAGGAAGAGGATGCGGTCGGAGACATGCACCTGCTCGATGAAGCCGCGGCCCTTCGGCTCGCGCATCCAGGCGAGATAGTCGCTGATATCGCGGCCGCCGGACGCGGTGACGTTGCCCTGCGCATCGAGGAAGAGCACGAGGCCGGCGCTGTTTTCCAGGAAGAAGTCTTCAGCGGGCTGCGAGGCAACCGAAACCGTCGCCTGCGTCTGGCGCGACAGAGCGATGCTGCCGACGGCCGAAAACAGGAAGGCGGCGCAGACGGTGGCGACGCCGGCAGGCAGCGCCACAGCAGGGCTGGTTATAAAGGAGAGGCCGGCAGGCGCTGCAATCAGTGCGCCCGAAGACAGGAGAGCGAGGCGGCGAAGGATGGCAAGTTCGCGTTCGGCCACGGCCTCGCCGCTTCCCGTGCGGGAAAGCCAGCTTGCCGCCGCCCGGTCCACGAGGGCTGCTGCCCGGTTGCCGATGTCACTCAATACTCGCACGCAATACCCGCCCGAAAAGGCTCTTTAACAAGACCGGACAATAGGCCCTGGCCGCTTAAAGAAAGGATAAGGCAAAGGCCGCCTCCACAGCCGGAAGGCGGCAAAAGTCCCATTTTGGACCATCCGGAAGCTCCTTTGTTTTTTGTGGTTAATAGGGGGTAAGCGATGGATTTCGCTCGCATTTCAGCTTCGCGTTAACTTTTGCGGCGAGGCCGCCATTGAGATTCCCTGCAATTACAGGCGGCAGGTTCCGCCATGCTTAACGCCGATGGCTACAATTTGACTGAAATACGGTCCAACGGCCTTTATTTAAAATTCGAATTAAATTTGCCGCAAATGCCACGGAGTTTCGAAAAGTGGCATTCGCACTTCCGCGCTAGGGTGAAAGCACACCGGAAACGGACCCTGATTCGGCAACAAGACCGGACGGGAAAACAGGATGGGCAACGACAATGAGACTACTGATCAAAGGAAGCTTCTGGTTCGGACTTGTGCTGGTGCTCTTGCCGCTTTTCAGCTCGGAAAGCTCGACGCGCCTCGCCAACGACCCCCAGGTCCAATTCTCCGACGCCTTCACCGCCGTCAGCGGCGCCTATGACTATATAACCGGCATGTGCGGCGAGAAGCCGGAAGTCTGCAGCAAGGGCGGCGAAACGCTGACCGCGCTCGGCTACCGGGCCCGCGAAGGCGCCCGCGTCGCTTACCAGCTGATCGACAGCCAGCTTTCCGGCGACGAGAAGGACAAGCCTTCCGCCAAGATCGCCGAAGCGGCAAAGGCCGTCGCCCCGCTCGCCACCCTGGCGCCTGCCGCAGCGCTCGCCCCTTCCGCGAAGGAAGAAAAGACCGCCGCGCTGAACCAGCCGATGCCGTACCGCCCGCCGGTCGATGA
Organism: Rhizobium sp. OAE497; assembly: GCF_040546565.1. Classification (NCBI taxonomy): domain Bacteria; kingdom Pseudomonadati; phylum Pseudomonadota; class Alphaproteobacteria; order Hyphomicrobiales; family Rhizobiaceae; genus Rhizobium; species Rhizobium sp. OAE497. The sequence continues at coordinate 1,006,715 of NZ_JBEPOA010000001.1, read as the reverse complement.
TGCGGCCGCCTCCGACGCGGTCGTCACCGGAACCGTTCCGGCCGTCATCCCGACCCCGAAGCCGCGCCCGGTTTCCTGACCAATTCCGCGGGCTCCGGCCCGCAACCAAGCTTGCACACCGGTCTTCCCTTGAGGGAACGCCCCGTGCCTGACGTGCCTGCCCTGTTTATTTCAGCATTTTGCTGCGCCGTGAGGATGCCCATCCTTCACGGCGTTTTCTTTTTTAATGGTTCAAAACGGCGGCCACTTCACCTATATGGAGGGCATCACGGAAAGGCCCGCGCTCCCATGGCATCGCTTGACGAAATCATCGACGACTTCTCCTTCCTCGACGACTGGGAAGACCGCTACCGCTATGTCATCGAACTCGGCAAGGCGCTGCCCGATCTTGCAGACGACAAGAAGACCTCGGAGAACAAGGTGATGGGCTGCGCCAGCCAGGTGTGGCTGGTGACCCATACCGATGGCAACCCCGACAATCCGGTGATGACCTTCGAAGGCGATTCCGACGCCCATATCGTGCGCGGCCTCGTCGCCATCGTGCTCGCCACCTATTCCGGCAAGACCGCCTCCGAAATCACCGCACTCGACGCCTTCGAGACGTTCTCGAAGATCGGTCTCGTCGAGAACCTTTCGGCGCAACGCTCCAACGGCCTGCGCTCGATGGTCAACAGGATCAGGGAAGAGGCACGCCTGCGGGCTGCGGCTTGAAGCGTCAGCCTTCGAGCAGTTCGCTCGCTTCCTGCCGGCGCCCCCGCAGCCGCCCCGCATCGCGGGCCGGCGACTGGCCGAACTGGCGGGTGTATTCGCGGCTGAACTGGGTGGCGCTTTCGTAGCCCACCGAGAATGCCACGCGGGCCGTATCGCCGGGCTCGGCGAGCAGGCGGCGGCGGGCTTCGTGGAGCCTCAGCTTCTTCTGGTACTGGATCGGGCTCATCGCCGTCACGTCCTTGAAGTGCTTGTGGAAGACCGACGGGCTCATGCCGGCGATGCAGGCGAGCATTTCCACGGTGATCGTCTTGTCGAAATTCTCGCGGATATGGCCAATGGCGCGGCGGATCTGGCAGAGGCGGCTGTCGCTGACGACGAGCTGGCGCAGCGCCGGGCCATGCGGCCCCTGCAAGAGCCGGTAGATGATCTCGCGCTCCAGCATCGGTGCCATGACCGGGATGTCGGCCGGCTTGTCGAACAGCTTCACCAGCCGCAGCCAGGCATCGGCGAGTTCCGGCGTCACCGGGCTGATGCCGAAACCCGGGCCATCGGCAGGCGGCGGCAGATCGGGCATGGTCAGGATGATGTCGCTGACCACGGCGATATCCAGCGTCAGCGCCAGCGCCAAATAGGGATGATCCGGCGCGGCCTCGACGATCTGGCAGGCGCCGGGTACCTCGATGCTGGCGACGAAATAGCTGGCCCGGTCATAATGCAGCGCCCTGTCGCCGATGATGGCGCATTTCGAACCCTGCAGCACGAGGCAGAGCATCGGCTCGTAGATGCCTGCAATCATCGGCGTACGCGCCGAATCCCGGGTGATCGTCACCCGCGGCACCGGCGTCTGCGTCAGGCGGCCGTCTGCGTGTTTCAGCGCGCGGTCGCGCAATTCGTCCATCACATCCATAATGGACATATGGTGACATGGCGGCCGGACGCAAGACAAGGCGCGCACCGGGCGCGCATCAAACGTCAGGAGGAATAGGCAAGAAGCCCGGACTTTAGGGCTCACGCCGGAGGGGCGATCGACACGATCTCTGTTGCTCCACAAACGGAGTGAGACCATGACACATACGAAGACTGCAGTGGTAACCGGCGCCAACAAGGGCATCGGTTTCGAAATCGCCCGGCGGCTGGCGGCGGAAGGATACCGCGTCTTTCTCGGCGCCCGCGACCGGGGCCGCGGCGAAGCGGCCGCCGCCAAACTCAGGGCGCAGGGCCTCGACGCCCACTGGCTGGAACTCGACGTCACCGACGACGAGAGCACAATCTCGGCCGCCGAAAAGCTTGCCGCACAGACCGGCACGCTCGACGTGCTCGTCAACAATGCCGGGATTGCCGAGGGCTTCGGCATCTCGCCGCTGGAAGAGCCGATCGAGATCACCAAGAAGGTCTACGAAGTGAATGTCTTCGGCCCGATCCGCGTGACCCAGGCCTTCATGCCGCTCCTCAAGGGCTCGAAGGCCGGGCGGATCGTGATGATGAGCAGCGAGCTCGGCTCCATTCAATCGCTGCTGGACCCCGGCAACGAGTTCTACGCCATCAACGCGCTCGGCTATAACAGCTCGAAATCGGCGCTGAACGCCGCCACCGTCTCGATCGCCAAGGCCGCCGAACCCTTCGGCATCAAGGTCAACGCCGCCGACCCCGGCTATACCGCGACCGAGATGAACGGCAATAGCGGCTACCGCACGGTGGAACAGGCCGCCGAAGTGGCGGTCAAGCTCGCCACTCTCGGCGAAGACGGGCCGACGGCGGGGTATTTCAACCACAATGGGGTGTTGCCCTGGTAGGCAGCCAGCGGCTGACTTTCTGCAAGGACACCGCCCCTGACGGGGCGGTGGACAGGCTCGGCGCCGGCATGTCTCAAAGAACGGAAACGTCGAGCGGCGGCGGGGGCGGTGGCGGCGGCGGAGCAACGGCAGCCGGTGCCGTGCGAGGCGACGGGCCGCCCTTCCTGTCGCTTCCCTGGTCGGTGCGGGAATCGCTGAAGAAGCCGCCGGCCTGGCAACCTTGAGTACGATGATTGCGATGCTGTTCCGATGTGACGAAGCGATTGCCGTCACACCCACGGTGCCTGTTCTGATCCGTCGCCACGCAACCGCTTGCGATGACGACGAAAGGCAGGATGCAGAGCGTGTAACGCATTGTCATGATCTCTTCCTTTCGAGGTTGTTACCCCTCTGAGGACAAAATCCACAACCTGGCGTACGTTCCGGATTGCAGCGGCATCAGGCGCTACATCCTGTGATTTGGATAATCTTGGATAAGGATGGGTTTAAGCTGTTGGTGGAATTGGGGAAAACTGTTTGATTTTGGGGCTGCGGCGCTTGTTCCGGTGGCTGCGATGAAGCGCGTTCCCGACAACTCACCTCATCTTCAGATCATGCCAACAGCGTTTGCAGATAAAGTTGCGCGGCCAGACGAGCTTGATGCCCGCGGGTTCCCCACAATAAGGGCATGACTGGGCTTTGGCCTTAAAATCAAGACCCCAGCCGAACAGCAGCCAAGCGATGAAAGATGCCATAACAAAATACGTCTCAATCTGCTTGTCATACACACCTAGAAGATGGGTGAGGATGTGAAACGATAGAACAACTGCCAAAACCACAGCGGCCGATAGGTTATACACCTTCTCCAAAATTCTTCTCTTGGCGCGAAAAGCCACAAGTTCTTCTCCGATATTGCGTCCCCTCATAAGGCGCCTCCTATGCAAGAACACGATGCCATGGTCGATCATACACGAAAATCAGAACCTATCAGCGAACGGCGCCGAGCCTGAACGGCAGCGGATACTTGACGGTAGAGCGAGCCGCCGAAGTGGCGGTGAGGCTGGCGACCTCCGGCGAAGACGGGCCGACGGCGGGGTGTTTCAACCATAATGCCTGGTAGAGTGGACGATTAGCGGTGGGCTCACGATTGGTGAGCGCTCTGCCAAGATTCGGCGCGAACCATATGGCGTGCCATATAAATTTCTGTATGGCCATCGATCGAGCACTTGCTTCTACATCAAATAACGATCGTGCGGCTCTCGGCCTTCCAAACACTTTTTGGTAGAACAGTCACTAGTGTCCTTTCCAGCCGCATGGTGAAAAATGTCCGTTGCAAGTGTCCAAACTGCAATCAGGGAATTTCTGGCTACGCCCAAAGCTGAAGTTCTCTGCATTAGGGGGCATTGGGGTACAGGCAAAACCTATAGTTGGAAGACCATAGCTAAGGCGCAGCGTAGCGTAAGCGGCGGCGTTGCGCTGAACAGCTATGCTTATGTGTCCCTTTTTGGGGTCAACTCGATAACAGAGCTCAAATCGCAAATCCTCCAAAGCACGGTGACGAGAGCACAGATCGGTGACGTCCCGAGCATGGAGACTGCTGGAAACATAGTTTCAACCGTCGACACAGCCGCGAAGAAGGGATTTCTCGGGCTAATCTCCGGAATCTTGGGAAGCCGCTCCGAAGCGGTCGTATCAGCTCTGGGCCTGCTTATCAGCAAAGAGATCGTTTGCATCGACGACCTTGAACGGAAAGGTGAAAGGCTGAGTAGTAGCGATGTGCTCGGCTATATCTCTAATTTGAAAGAAGAGCGCGGCTGCAAGATCGTCATTCTTCTCAACGACGAAGCTTTGAAAGGGGCAGATAAGATCCAGTTTGCCGCTTATCTTGAAAAAGTCGTGGACCGAAACCTATTGTTCGCACCAACGGCGGAAGAGAGCGCGGACATCGCCATTACACAAACTGACGATATCGCTAGCATTGTTAAGCAACGATGCATTCAGCTTGATATCGACAACATCCGCGTTATCGCAAAGATCTATGGCGCCGTCCAACAACTACTGCCGCTGCTAACGGCTTTTTCGAAAGAGACTGTAGAAGCTATAACAGCGATGATGGTCGTTATGGGTTGGGTACACCATCAGCCGTCCAGCGCACCTTCGATAGAATTCCTAAAAGGCTTCAGCAGCCGAATGTGGGGCCGCGACGATCAGAAACTGACAGCGGCAGAAGAGACCCACGATGCGCTCTTAAGCAAATTCGGGTTCAGCCATCTTGATGATCTGGACATGGAACTATATCGCGGCATAGCCAATGGCTATTTCACACAGGATGTAATTGACGCACATGCCTCGGAATTCCACAAGCGAGTTTTGAAAGGCAAAGCAGTGGAACGCCATCGCAAAGCATGGCAGGCCTACCACTATTCCTTCAGGAACGGCATGGAAGTCGTAACCGAGATTGTTGAGTCTTTCATTCGTGAGGCGGAGTTCTTGTCGGCAGAAAACATGCATGGAGTAGCCAAGCTGCTACGCGACCTCTCCCTGGCGGACAAGATCGCTCCAATGATCGACGCTTTTGTTGCCGCGCACAGCAATGATCCGGAAGCCATGAACCCCGAGCGAATCTACATCCATGACGGGACGCTTGATCCGGAAATTGCCGATCGCTTAGCCAAAGCGCGGAAAGACCGACGACCGAGGAGGGCGATAGAGGATATCCTCTTTTCACCGCATGATCTCTATGACCAACAGGTTGTTGCCGACCTTATCGAGTTTCCAGTTGAACAATACGAACGTATTCTCCGCACCTATGAAGGCGACAAGCTAGCCGCGATATTACGCAGCTTGCACTCCTACTCGCGTATCGCCAATCCATCTGCAGACATGACGGAGGTTATCAGACGGTATCACGACGCCATGAGGAAGGTCGCCGCAGATTCCGAGCTGAACCGTCACCGGGTATCCATGCGAGGCGTACAACTTCAGGAATAGTCATGCGGAACCATCCCCCTCACGCACGCATCACCCGCTCCGTCGCAAACCCCTGCCCCACAACCACCCCCACGCACCCGCCACGCGTGCGGTTGCGCCCGGCGCTCTTGGCTTCGTAGAGCAGCTTGTCCGCACGCTCGTAGATCGCCGCGAAGTCCTCGCAGCCGGCGAGCGTGGTGAGGCCCATGCTGGCGGTGACCGGGCGGCCGAGGCCGGGGACGGTGTGGGCGACGATGGCGGGGATGGCCTGGCGGCGCAGTTCGGCCTGCGTTTCGGCGTCCTCGCCGCGCAGCAGGAGGACGAATTCTTCGCCGCCGAGGCGGTAGGCGCGGGCGTGCTGGCCGGGCTGGAGGGCGCGGGCAACGGCTTTCAGCACCTCGTCGCCGATGCTGTGGCCGTTGACGTCGTTGATCGCCTTGAAATGATCGATATCGATGACGGCAAGTGCGCAAAAGCCTTCGGCGCGCAGCTGCTCGAACTGGCGCTCGATGGCGCGGCGGTTCAGGAGGGCGGTGAGCGCATCGGTCTCGGAGAGGCGTTCGAGCAGCTCGGCTTCGTTGCGGGCGCGGTCGCGCTCGCGCTTCATGGTGACGAAGCGTTCGGCAACGCCGAGCGTGGTGAAGACGACTTCGCAGACGCAGCCGGCATAGAAGAGCAGCGTCGCATCGGTGCTGTGCAGCCAGGGAACGAGGCCGGTTACCAGGCGGATCAGGCCGACCGCGACCATCGGCGCGTAGCCGATCGCCTGGTAGCGCGCAGCGCGGCTTCCGCGGCGCCAGGCATCGATCATCGACAGCATGAAGATGGCAAGGACAGGAGCGAAGGCGGCCGTATAGGCGCTGGACTGGATGGGGCGGGCGACGAAGGGGAAGGCCGCGTGAAAGACGCTCAGGAAGATCGCCCAGGCGGCGCACCAGGGCAGCACGCGCCTCAGCAGCGGATGCATGAGGCCGGGCTCGACGAAGCTGTAGGTGAACATTGCGCCTGAGGCGACCGTCATGCCGAAGATCACCGTCGTCATCCAGCTGAGCGTCATCGCCGGCGGATCGAAGAGGAGGACCGAGAGACCGGAGGTGACCAGAATGGTCGCCAGCAGCGAGAAGGTGAGGGCCGTGTGCCAGAGAACGAAGGTCTCGCGCAGCGCCCGGTAGAAGGCGGCGTTGAAGATCAGCGGCATGACCAGCATGCCGGCGAGCCCCGCGAGAAGCAGCGCGAAGCGCATGTCGCTGACATCGCCGGCGGCATCGACCGGGGCGAGATAGGCGCGCTCCAGCGTCATCTTGTGGCTCGGCAGGTCGATGGCGGCGACGATCTGCCGGGTCTCGGACGTGACCTCAGGCAGGTGCGCCTTGAAATAGCCGCCGGCCATGGAACTCCGGAGGGCGGCGGCGGCGATGGTATCCTGACGGATCGCGCCATCGCGGTCGATCGCGAGGAGATGGACGGCGTCGAGTGCTGCGCGGCGCGAGAGGAAATAGCGGGGAAGCGGCTCGCCGGAGGCGATATCGAAGCGCAGCAGGACGCGCTCGGCATCGATCGAGAATTCGCGGGTATCGCAGGACCATCGCTTCTCGTCGGCGGCCACAGTGGCGATGTCTTCCGAGAGGCTGGCGGGGGCCCAGCAGGAGCTTGGAATCCCTGATGGCTCCGCTTCGCCAGCCGATGCGGCGGCGAAGGGCAGCAGCATCATCAGAAGCAGAACGGCCAGCGAAAGCAGGTTTCGAAGTCCACTCGTAATCATGGCTTTCCCTTACGGCAAAAAGCTTTTGATGCCGTTAATCGTCGCCCCAAGAAGCTGCCCCTGCCCGTGTCATGCGGCAGCGCCGCAGGGGCGGCAAATGGCCTCGCAGGGATCGCCGGATAGTGTCACAATCCTGTTCGATTTGATGTTTAGAGCGCAGAAAAACGGTACAGAGGATCGTCGGATGGCAGAAGAAAAGCCCCTTGAATTCGCAGGCGGGATCGTGGATTTCGATGCCGGGCACGGCGAGGCCGCCACCGTCGAGATGAAGGACTACAGCGACAGCCTGGCCCAGGCCAAGGCGAAGTCGGTGCGCCTTGTCGATGCCATCACCGGTGCGGCGCTGAAGAAGAAGGACGCCATCCACTTCGACGACCTGCGCCCTGCCCTTGCCGATTTCATGCGCCAGAAGCATCCCGGCCTGCGCTCGGACGACTATATCAACCGAAAGGTCGTCGACGACTATCGCGGCCAGTATATCGCCGAGCTGCTGCGCGACGAGCGCGGCGAGCTTTCAAACCTCGAGGACGAGGTCGTCGAAAGCCTCAGAAGCCACGACACGCTGGCCGAAAACATCGAAGAGGATTACGAGGAGCGCCGCTCGATCGGCGACCGCGTCGCCGATGTCGTCGCCACCTTCGGCGGCAGCTGGACCTTCATCATCTCCTTCTGCCTGTTCCTCGCCGTGTGGATGGGCATCAACTTCCTGATGGGCGAGCAGCGGGCCTTCGACGCCTATCCCTTCATCCTGCTGAACCTCATCCTCTCGACCATCGCCGCGCTGCAGGCGCCGATCATCATGATGAGCCAGCGCCGCCAGGAATCGAAGGACCGGCTGCGGGCGCTCAACGACTACAAGGTCAACCTCAAGGCCGAACTCGAAATCCGCCACCTGCACGAAAAGGTCGACCACCTCCTGAACCGGCAATGGGAGCGGCTGACCGAGATCCAGCAGATCCAGATCGAGATGATGCTGGAACAGGCCAAGGCCGCCAACCGCGCCCTGAAGCTCAGCAAGGCGCAGAAGACCAAGACCAGTGCGCTGAAGAACCTGTTCAATGCCTCGAGGGCGGACGAGACGGATAGCTGATTGCAGGGCACTCAGGCGGCGACGCGGATGACCTCGGCGGCGCGGCCGTATCGTGCCACCGATGCCGCGTGAAACTTGATGAAATCGGCCGCCGTCAGCGGCTTCGAAAACAGCCATCCCTGCCCGAAGGTGACGCCGTGTTCGCGCAGGTAGCTCGCCTGCTCCTCGGTTTCCACGCCCTCGGCGACGGTGAACAGCCCGAGCTCCTTTGCCATCTCGATGATGTGGGAAGTAACGGCGCTGGTCGCGGTGCCCTTGCCGATCGTGTCGACGAAGGACTTGTCGATCTTCAAGGCGTCCATCGGCAGCCCCTGGAGATATTGCAGGCTGGAATAGCCGGTGCCGAAATCGTCGATCGCGACGGAATGGCCGGCCTTTCTGGCGCGGTCGAGGCTGATGCGGGCCGCATCGATATCGATGAACCCCCGCTCGGTCGCCTCGAACCAGATCTGCTCGTTGCGAATGCCGGTTTTCTTGAGTTTCAGCGACACCATGTCGAGGAAGCGCCCGGTCTTGATGTCATCGGCGGAGATGTTGATCGCGACATGGAGCGAGCGATCCTGCTCCAGCGTGCGCCCGAGATCGCTGATGACGCCATCGACGACCTGATCGGTGATCGCGGCGATCAGGCCGGTTTCCTCGGCGAGCGGGATGAAGAGGTCCGGGCGCACCATCGTGCCGCTCGGCCATTTCCAGCGCACCAGCGCCTCGGCACCGACGCAGACGCCGGTCGAAAGCTCGACGATCGGCTGGTAATGCACGAGGAATTCGCGCTTGTGGATGCCGATCTCGAGCTCGCCGCGCGGCGAGAGCCGGCGGCGCGAGAAGTAGATGACGATGCCGACGATGAAGGCGGCGATGAACAGGCCGGCCGGGAGCAGCAAAAGCAGCTCGCCGCGCAGCCGTGAATAGACCTTGGTGACGGGCTCGGTGACCACGGCGGCAAGGCCGCCATCGGCAACGGTGGCGAACATGTCGCTGCCGTCGATGCCATCGGCCTTTTGTTCGAGGTGGCGGCGCGCGAAGGCAACATCGGGGCTGTTCTTGCCATCGATCAACAGCCCGGTGGAATTCGTGAGCGCGAGCGAGACATCCGGCGGCAGGCCGATATCGACGAAGCGGGACGGCGTCACCAGCACGTTGTGGCTTCCCAGATGCAGGGCGACCATCGGCTTGGCGTGCGTCACGGCCGGCTGGATGCGAAGCGTCACTTCCACGCCGTCAGGCGTCACGTAATCGACGCGAGCCTTGCCGATATCGCCTTCGGTCAGGCCCCAGGATGTGCATTTGAGCTTGCCGTTGTCGAAATAACCGATCTCCTCGACGGAGGGCGTATTGATCGTCAGCGTGCGCATCAGCGCCAGATGGGCGGGAGAGCAGCGGGCGGCGCCGGAGGCCTCCATATCGACCAGCGCCTTGCGGGCATCGGCAAAGGTGAAGCGTGCGCGGGCGATCGCGTCATTGCCGGCTTCGTCGAGAACCCGGAGCTCCTTGTTGATCGCCAGTTTCCAGGAGGCATGGCCCATGACCGCGAGAGGGATAAGCGCGCCGACGGTTGCCAGCACGACGCTTAGTACGATGACCCTTGAACGCCTTGCCTGCATGCGGATGACCCTCCACAGAGCCCCATTCAGCCACAAATCGCTTAACGCAGGTCTTAGACCGGGATTGCAATTTTAAGTATTTTATCGGGTTGAATTCGCGCGCGCCGCAGTTTGCCTCAGCGCTCTGCCTTCTGGAAGATGTGGGCGGCCGATATGCGGGTCGTCGGGATGACCGGGCCGAGAAGCGCGCGAAGATTCTCTGTCAACGCCTCGGCGACACGTTCCTGCCGTTCCGGGGCGAGCGCCAGGAAGGGCGAGAGGCTGCGATGCAGGGCGACGAAACGCTCGATGCCGTAGTCTTCGGCAAGCTCGACATGGCAGAAGAGCCTCTCTTCGAAAGCCTGTGTCTGCAAGGGCCCGGCAAGACCGCGGAACACCGCGGCGACATCATCCCGCGATTGTCTCGCAATCGGCTGCTTGTAGCCGGAGCGCCGGAACGCCTCCTCCACTGCCTCGGCCTGCCCGGCCACCGGCTGGGGCTCCTTGTTCCACAGCAGCACGGCAAATCCACCCGGCGCCAGCACTTCGCCGATGCGCCGGACGCCTCTTTGCTGATCGATCCAGTGGAAGGAGGATGCGGCAAGAACGATATCGAACGGGACCGGGAGATCGGCCTGCTCCAGCGTGCTCGTCTGGAAGGAGACATCGGGAAAAGGGGCGAGGACTTCACGCGCAATCGCCACGAAATCGGCATTCGGCTCGACGCAGGTAAAGCGGCCGCCGAGCGCGGCGAAATCCTGCGTGGCGGTGCCTGGGCCGCTGCCGATTTCCAGAACGCGGCTGTCCGTCCGCCATCCCGCGACGGCTGCGGCTGCGGCTATCAGCGCAGCCGGATAACGCGGCCGTCCCTCCACGTAGAACCGTGCACCGCTGGAATACCAGCGCGCCTTCTCATCGTCGGTTTTTTCGTCGTAGACCGGCAAGCGTGATCCTCCATCATACCGCTTCCTACTAACGGCCACATGTGCCGCGAAACTGCGAAAGCAAGGTCCACCTTGATTTGGCTTTCCGGCTGCGCATCTCTGCGGTTAGGCTAGCCCGGAATAGCCCCGCTTATGGAGATGAAACATGTTCACCCACATCATGATCGGCAGCAACGACCTGGAGCGGTCGCGCCGCTTCTATGACGCCACCTTCGCGGCATTGGGCGGCAAGCCCGGCGAGATGGATGCGCGAGGCAGGCTGATCTATGACCATGAGGGCGGCCGGCTGATGATCACCACACCGATCGACGGCAAGCCGGCGACCGCCGCCAATGGCGGAACGATCGGCATGGGTGCCGCAAGCCAGGCCCACGTTCTCGCCTGGCATGCCGCCGGTGCCGCGCATGGCGGCACGGCAATCGAGACCCCGCCCACGGAACGCCCGAACGGCGCCTTCGTCGCCTATCTCCGCGACCCCGACGGCAACAAGCTGACGGCGCGGACGCAGGCGACGAAGTGAATTAGGCCTTCGTCGCTTCCGCTCCGGCCTTCGACTTCAGCAGGATGATGAGAAGCAGTCCGGCGACGATGAGGGCTGCGCCTTCGAGATGGTAGCGCTGCAGCTGTTCGCCGAGGATGAGGTAGGCGAGCACGGCGATGAAGATCGTCTGGATGTAGAGCAGCACGCCGGCGCGCGCCGCGCCGAGCGCCTCGATGCTGCGATTGAAGAGGTAGTACATGACCGCGCCGCCCGGGATCGCCACATAGCCGAGCGCCAGGAGGCCGCTGGCGGTCAGCGCGGAGCGCTCGTCGGAGGCAAGCTCGAAGAGGTAGAAGGGCAGCGCCGTCGCGACTGCAGCGCCAAGCAGCAGAACCAGGAGCGCCAGGCGGTTCAGATCGAATTTCGCCCGGCGCAGCAGCACCGTATAGAGGCTGAAACAGAAGGCGCCGGCGACGATCCACAGCTCGCCGGGATTGAGATCGAGGCGCAGGAGTGCCGCCGGGTTGCCCTTGACGATGATGACCAGGATCCCGAGAAAGGCGAGGATCGAGCCGATCACCTGCCAGCGCCCCATCGGTTCGGCCAGGATGAAACGGGCGAGGATCATGGTGATGATCGGGATCAGCGCGATGATGATGCCGGCGGTCGTGGCATCGGCATGTTCGAGACCGACGAAGATCAGGCCCTGGCAGATCGCAAGCCCGATGCCGCCGATGGCGAGCAGCTCCAGGCCGCGAGCCCGCGCCAGCGCGATCATGGCGGGGAAATGCCGGTAGACGATCGGCATCAGGATCGCCCAGGCGATCAGCACCCGCCAGAAGCACAGCGCCCAGGGCGGCATCTCGGGAGAGACCCATTTGGCGGCGATATAAACGCCCGCCGACAGCAGCCAGCAGAAGACGCCCACGGAATAGGCGGCAGCAAGCGAACCGCCCGGCCCCTCTTCCGTCCCGACCGTGTCACGATGGACCGCCAAGACATGTATCGCCATGGAGGAGTTATGCCACAATTCCCCTGCGCTGCACAGATGTGGGCGACGGCGCGCTCAGCCGCCCTGATCGCGATCCATCTTGATCTGCCGCAGCATGCTGTGGCCGGAGACGAGGAGCTCGAGCAGGAAGGCGGCCAACGAGGCCATCAGCGAAACGATGGCGCCGCCGAAGAACCACACCAGATTTTCTGGCCTGAGACGCACGGCAAGCGCGCCTGAGAGAAGATTGAGGATTGCGCAACAGGTGCAGATACCGGCGAAAACGCCAAGGATGACGGCGGCCTCGAGGATCAGGGTCCGGCTGCGGAGATAGACGAGCTGGCGCGAGCGGTTTTCGCGCGGCAGGTGGGTGTCCGTCACCTCGTTCAGCCTGTCCGAGACGCGCCCCAGGCGGGTGACGTAGATCCCGACAAAGGCCGCGGTGCCGGCAAGCAGGAAAACCGGGGCAAGCGAGGTCTGGATGACTTCTGCATAGTCGACAATGATCGGAGGGGTGTCCATCCGGATTCCCTAACAGTTCGATGCTGCAACAGGATATCAGGATATGGCGGGGGCTTCCACGGAGGCAATGTGAAAGGTGGAGGCTCAGCCAAGGAGGACGTTGGCACGGCTTGGCTCGCCGGCTAGAAGGACAGGAACAAGCGAGGGAGGATTGCGATGACGGACGCGCTCGACAAGGGACCTTTCTTTCATGGCACAGTCGCGGCCTTGCGCGCGGGTGATCTGCTCACCGCAGGATACAGGTCGAACTACCATCCTGATGTCGTCATGAACCACATCTATTTCACAAGCCTTGTGGACGGCGCCGGGCTTGCCGCCGAAATTGCCGCGGAACTCATCAAAGGCGGCAGCATTCCGCATGTCTACGCGGTGGAACCGACAGGGCCATTCGAGAACGACCCGAATGTGACAGACAAGAAATTCCCCGGAAACCCGACCCGGTCCTACCGCAGCCGCGCCCCGCTTAGGGTCCTCGGCGAAATCACGCACTGGACCCGATTGACGCCTGAAGCCCTGCAGGCGTGGAGAGAACGGCTGGCCGTGCTGCTTTCAGATGAACGGGCCGAGATTATCAACTGATGCGGGAGGCGAACGGAAACCGGTCCCCTCACGTCACGCCGTAGATGCGTGAGGCCATCTCCCTAACGTCAGCAGGGGTGTTAGCCTCTAGCTCTTCGAGGTAGGCCATGAAGTCGTCACGGTTGGCAAAGGAGAAGATTCTCGCTCTGTATTCCAAGTCGTCTGAAAGCGGCCGTTCTTGAAGTAATTGAGCTGACGTCTTGTCCACGAACATCGCATCGAGATATGGGGCATAGGCTGATATAGCGCGGATATCGTTCATCATCCCCCTGTCGATGATCGTCTTCTGCCCTCTTACGACCCGTCTGGCTGTAGCAGCGAAAAGGTAAGCTGAAATGCGATGATGTGGCAACTGCTTATGGAAGTCAGATGCCCATAGGTCGCGGACTTTTTGGCCTGCCTCATCGCCAGGGACGCCCGCGTTTTGCATGACTTTCAACAAGGTCCGGACTTCCCTCTGGATCGGCGAGTTGACCGCATTGAAGAAAATCTCCGGGTCGGCGCTGGACTTCTTCCTCTCGGTCGCGACCAATGCGCCGACCTTTCCAGGGAGAACTGCGTCCAGCTCCAATTTAAGAACGGTTTCAAAATCTGGCTTCTCGGCTGCCCAACGAGCTGCAAGCTTCTCCATCTCACCATGCGCTTCATCACGCATCTTTCGAATGCCGTCGGCAAGCTGGCTATAATCGGACCGCACGGAGATGTGCATGTCCGAGAGCCATTCATTTCGCTTGCTCTCCAAAACTTCATCAACGGAGAGATTAAGGGAGAGCGGCGTGTTGTTTAAATACGCCTCTGCGGCTTCCAACACCTGCGCCAGCTCGATGGTCGATGTGTCGGATAGCGACACGTCTCCCCCGATAAATTCGTATGCTTCCCGCAACTCCATGGGGCTGTGAAAAACGGTTGTTTCGTCTCGATGGATATCAGAGTGAGGGAGAATGACTTGTTGCAGCAGAACCAGACGGCGCAGGCGGTGGTGCAACTCTGTGGCAAACGCTTCGTGCCCAACTGGCAAGCGCCCACCGGAAGCAACATTGAAGAGCAAGCTGAAGACGAACTGATCGAGGTAGATTACTTTCTTGTCGACGGGTGGAAGCTCGAGGTTTTCCGCATGCCGACAGCTTGAACATCTCATTGTAAGCGTGTGGCCACCGGCTCGGAGAAGTCCAAACGTTTTCTTCTCACAGATCACACATACAGAAAATGGCGCTCGCTCCCAGGTAAAGCTTTTCATCAGTCCACCGTGAGGTTTGCGGTGTCTAGCGGCAGGCAAACCGACCGCCCATCATCAATCGTCGGCACCGTCGCCCCCTCAATCCCGATAGCCAGACCCCTCCCTATCCAGCACCCGCCTCACACTCTCCAGGTGCATGCGCGCACTCTCGGGATCCCCCTCGCGCATCTGCCGCGCGGCGGCGGCAGCCACCTCGGCCGGAACCGGCAGGAGGCGGCGGCCGGTGCTCATGGCTTTGAGCTGCACTTCGGCGGCGCGTTCGAGGTAGTAGAGATCGTCCCAGGCCTCGGCGATATTGGGGGCGCAGACCATGACGCCGTGGTTTTTCATGAACAGGATGTCATTGCCGCCGAGGACGGCGGCGATGCGGTCGCCTTCGCGCTCGTCGAGCGCCAGGCCGTTGTAATTCTCGTCGACGGCGACGCGGCCGTAGAATTTCAGCGCGGTCTGGCCGGCCCAGACCAGCGGTTCGCCCTCGACCATGCTGAGCGCCGTGGCATTCGGCATATGGGTGTGGAAGGCAGCGCCGACGCGGGGCGACATCTTGTGCAGGCGGGCGTGGATATAGAAGGCGGTCGCCTCCGGCACGCCGTCACCGGCGACGACATTGCCCTCGAAATCGCAGATCAGCAGCGACGAGGCCGTCGCCTCCTGGAAGGCCCAGCCGAGGCGGTTGACGATAAAGAGATCGGGATGGCCGGGGACGACGGCGGAGAAATGGTTGCAGATCCCCTCCTCCAGGCCGAGTTTCGCGGCCATCCTGAGGCAGGCGGCGAGATCGGCGCGCGCCTTCCAGATCTCCTCGGTATCGAGCGAGACATTGCGCAGGAGGGCAGGCGCGCCGTTAGTGATGTTCAGTTCGTGAGCCATGTTTGCCTCCGCAGCAGTGGTTACATCCAGCCGGCGGCAGCGAGCACGCCGGGCACCTTTTCAAGATCGGGAACGACCGCATCGGCGCTGTAATCGCTGAGCGGCTTGCGCCCCGTGCCGCGATCGACCCAGACCGTACGAAAGCCCAATCTGCGCGCGGCGGCAAGGTCAAGATGCGGGCTTGCGCATATATGGACGAGATCATTCATGCCGATGCCGAGTTCCTTCCAGGCATGATGGAAGATTTGGGTGGTGGGCTTGTAGGCACCGGCCTGCTCTGCGGTGATCACGCGGTCGACATGGCCGCCGAGCTGGGCGACGTTGCCCGCAATGATCGCATCGTCGGTATTGGAGATGATGGCGAGGCGGAAGCCCGCCGCCTTCAGGCGCCCAAGCGTCTCCACCACTTCGGGAAATGGCGGCATTCTGCCGATCGAGGAGGTCAGGATTTCGGCATCACTGGGGGTGAATGCGAGGCCGAATTCGCCCATCGCCCGCTCCAGCGCGATGGCGCTGACATCGCTGAACGAGCGGTGCGGACGCTCCTCTTCCAGCGCATGTTCGTGGCGGTCATAGGTGGCGATGAAGGCTGTCTGATCGATATCGCCGCCCTTCGCCGACAGGATCCTGTCCATGGCGGCGAGCAGGCCCTCGTCCCATTGGATGAGGGTCCCGTAGCAATCGAAGGTCAGCCAGCGCGGGCGGTTTCCGGAAAGGGTCATATCCGTCGTCTCCTTTTGTGGGAGCAGATTGACAAAGGTCGGCGCCATTGAGAAATTAAATAAGGAAATTTCTCTCAGTGAAAAATCAAATGAGCTACGGCTTCGATCTCGATCTCCTCAAAACCTTTGCCGCTGTCGTCGATACCGGCGGCTTCACCCGGGCGGCCGAGCGGGTGCATCTGACGCAATCGACGGTCAGCCAGCAGGTGAAGAAGCTGGAGACCAATATCGGCCATGCGCTGCTCTTGCGCGACACGACGGGCGGGGTGCAGACGACGGAGGCGGGCGAGCTGCTGCTCAGCTATGCCCGGCGGCTGCTTTCGACCGCCGAGGAAGCGGCCGAGGCGATGCGCAGGCCGGCGGCGCCGCGCACGGTGCGGCTCGGCGTGCCCGAGGATTTCGCCGGGCGGCGGCTGATCGGGCTGCTCTCGGGCTTTTCGACCGCCTCGCCGCATATCCGGCTCGATACGGTGAGCGGCTGGAGCACGGAGCTGCGCCGCCTGCTGGAAGCCGGCGAGATCGACCTGGCGTTGATCAAGCGGGAGCCGGGCGATGGCGCAGCACTCGCAAGCTGGAAGGAAGAGCTGATCTGGGTGGAGGGTGAAACGCGGGCGGCGGAGAGCGATCCGGTGCCGCTGGCGGTGTTTCCGGTCGGCTGCATTTACCGCGAGCGGGCAATCCGCGCCATCGAGCGCAGCGGACGGCGCTGGCGGATTGCCTATACCAGCCAGGGGCTGATGGGCGTGCAGGCGGCCGTCGCCTCCGGTCTCGGCATCAGCCTGCTGCCATCGGATGCGGTTCTGCCGGAGCACCGGCCGCTTTCGGCCGCCGATGGCTTCGAGCCGCAACCGGCATCGGAGCTGGCGCTGGTGAAAGGGCGGCCGCGGCTTTCGGCGGAGGCGAAATCGCTCGGCGAATTCCTGACCGGCAACCTGGCACCCTAGGGCCGATTGGCCCGGAAATGCGGCAGGGGCGAGCGTGGCGCCCGCCCCTCAGCCGATGTCTCAGCCGAACTTTTCGGTCGTATCGGCCTTGCCCTTGACCCAGTAGCCGGAGGCCTTGATCCAGGCGAGCGGATAGCCGCGCTCCTCGGTGAGATAGGCGCGGGTGGCGCGCACCACCGAGGCTTCGGCGGCGACCCAGACGAGGGTCTGCGGGGCGATGTCGATGCCGCTGAGCGCCGCGATCAGCGGTGCGGGATCGGTTGCGGCATCGAGCGGGCGGTGGACCCAGCGGGTGGTGAGCTCAGCCGTTGTCTCGAAGCTCTGCTGCTCCTGCGGCCCGGCGACGGCGCCGAGCACGGTGATGACGCTGCCCTCGCCGCTTTCCTCGATACGCCGGCCGATTGCCGGAAGCGCGGTTTCATCGCCGACCAGCAGCCAGCGCTTGACCTTGTCGGAGATGACAGCCGAGCCGCGCGGGCCGCCGATCTCGAGCGTGGTGCCCGGTTTCGCATCGATCGCCCATTGGGTGACCGGACCGGCCTCGTGGAGGGCGAAATCGATGGTCAGGCTGCGGGCGGCGTTGTCGTAGCGGCGCGGAGTATAGTCGCGGCGCTCTTCCTCGCCATCGGCGCCTGAAACGATGACCTTGATATGGTCATCCGGCGCGAGGCTGACGAAATCGGCGAGGTCTTCGCCACGGAGCACGACGCGGCGCATGCCGGGCGTGATGTCGGTGACGCTTTCGGCGACCAGCGAGCGGCGGCGCAGCTCATGCCTGACACGTTCGATTTCGGGGGCGGAAATATCCTTGGCGTTGGTATCCATCTTGTCCTTCAGAGGCTCATAAAGCTCGATCCGCAGGACACAGTCGCGCAGATCGAAGCCGCAGAGCCGTTCGATCATACGCGTTGAGTGACGTTAACGCTTACGTGGCCGGGCAGACGCCCGGGCAGTGACGAACCGGCTTAAACCGACAGTGCCCCCCGGCGCAAGAGGCTGCGCGGAAGGAATATCCAATGTTGCTAAGATTTAACTTTTGCAAGGCTGGTGGGTCCGGTGATGATCTGAATGGCAATATAGGATGCGATGGCGGATCAAAAAAGATGACTGCTTCAGGTATTTGAGCCGCCCGCTTCCCGCCGATCGCGATAGGCGGCAATCAGCTTGGCGGCGACGAAGACTTCCGTTCCGGCAAGGCCGGCGGAGCAGAACAGGGTCGTTTCGTCCTCTCCCACCGGTCTTGCGGATGAATTTCCGGCAAGCGCGCTCAGATCGGCAAGCGGCATGGCAGCAGCAGCCTTGGAGAGAAAGAACGGTGCGTCATAGGCTGTCGTCTGCTCGATGGAATCGGTGGCGACCATTGCCGCCTTCAGGGCGATATCGAGGTCGAGCTCGTGGCCATCCACCGTCTTGGGGCCGACGGAATTGACATGCGCGCCGGGTTTCAGCCAGGCGGCCTCGATGACGGGAACCCTGCTATCCGTGGCGCAAATGACGATGTCGGCATCCGCTACGGCCTCGCGCGCCGAACTCTCGGGCAAGATGGGCAGCTTCAACCGGGCTCCCATCCCGGCAGCGAAGGCGCGGCATCTTTCGCTGCTGCGGCTGAAGACGCGGACCTGCCGGAGAGGCCGGACGATCGATGCGGCTTCGAGCTGTGTCCGGGCCTGCAGACCGCCGCCGATCACGGCAACGTTCGCCGCGCTCCCGGAGGACATGCGACGGATGGCGATGCCGCCGATCGCACCGGTTCTGACGGCGCCGAGCTGTTCGCCAACGACGACGCCTTCCAGCCTGCCGGTCGCGATCGACCAGACGGCGACGACCTGATCCTGCCTGCTCCCGGCGAAGGTCTCGTAGGCGCGGAAACCGGCCAGAGCCCGCTCCCCCATCGACCCTCCGACGGTGAAGACGAGGCTTCCCGCCCCCGCAAAGGGAACCGCATGCCGCGGCGGCGCGATGAGGAGACCGGCGGCCCTTGCCGCCAGAGCCTCCTCGACCGCCTCTATCGCCAATGCCATTGACGGCATCGCCGCCAGCTGCTCGTCACCAAGAACAATCATTTCCGCCTCCGCGCCGATCCGCGAAAGGCTGGCATCTCAACCTAGGTTGAGGTCAAGGGCCAGGTCTCCATCCCCGGCCTGTATCCCTCCTCGCCCCAATGCTGCATCCGCGCGCTGCGCCGCGGCGGGTTATAGTGGCGGGCGAGCGCCAGGAGGGCGGTGCGGAGCATCAGCTTGGCGGAGCGGACCGGCCATTGGCGTTCGCGCTCCACGGTTTCCAGGCCCTTCATGAAGCAGCAGATATCGAGGGCTGCGCCCGCGAGCTCCGGTCCCATCGCCTCGATGGCGCGGTTGACGGCGATGCGGGCGGCGATGGCGCTGTCGGCGAGATCGGCCATGCCGCCGCGCTCGCCTTTGGTGCGGCCGGAAAGGCGCGGCTGCCAGGAGGCGGTGACGCGGGGCTGCAGCTGGGCGCGGGTGAAATCGGCATGCAGGCGCTCGCCGGCGGCCAATGCTTCGGCGGGAAGGAAGGGCTCGCCGCCCTTGTCCTTCAGCCGGGCAAGCCCGGCGAGCGGCGATTCCGCCTCGTTAACGCGTAAAGTCTGCGGCGTGCCGTCGATCTCGCGGACCGCCGTGGCGATCTCGCCATGCTGTTCGAGGAAGGCTTCCTCGCGGGCGGCGAGCGCGCGCCGCAGATAGGCGCGTGCAGGCGGTGCAAGACTGAGGCGGGACCGGGTCTCGGTAACGAGGCCGCGGGAGATCGCCTCGGCAAGCACGGCGGCCGGAAGCGCGTGGCGGCTGCCGGCACGGTGGAGCACCGGTGCCGGCGTCCCCTGCCCCTCCACCCTCGCCTCGCCACCGGACAGGAAGCGCAGGAGCTTCAGCATCGCCTTGTTGTTCGCCGCCTCACTCATGGGCCGAGACCTCCGGAAAGCGGAAAACCGAGACGACGGTGCGCTCGATCGCCGAGACGAAATCGTCGAAGGCGGCATCATCGCGGCGCTGCTCGACGACCATGCAGGCATGCGCCACCGTCGACCGGTGCCGCCCGAAGCCGCCGGCGATGTCCTGTTGCGTGAGCTGCAGCGCGGTGTGGCAGGCATACATGGCGATCTGGCGGACGTGGCAGAGCATGCGCCGCCGGTCGCGCCGCTCCAGCATGCGGCTGCCTGTGATCATCACCATCTCGGCGGTGATCTTCTGGGCGATGCGGCAGACGGTGCGGATGGGGAGCGAGACCGATGGCGGGCGCGGAGGCGGAGGCGGCGCCGGCGGCTCGTCGTCGATCAGCGGACGAAGCGCGGTTTCGAGACGGTGGCGGGGTAAAGGGATTTGATTGAGCGGCATTTGAAAACTCCTGGGTAATAGGAATTAATTCATATACCGTAGCTGAAGAATGATGGGGCGGGAAGAGTGGGATGGGAGAGGATTGGTGGATTTTGAGTTGGTTGTGGCGTAACCTATTGAAAGGGTTTGTGGATTATTTTCCTATACCATGGGCCGACCATAGAGCGCCGAGCGTGGAGCCCCCTCATCCGGCCCTACGGGCCACCTTCTCCCCGAGGGGAGAAGGGGAGTTGCGGCGGGCTCCGATTTTCCCTTCTCCCCTCGGGGAGAAGGTGCCCGTAGGGCGGATGAGGGGGCCGCGGGTGAGACGCTCAATCGGTCGACCTACAACCCCGCTTCAGCCATCCAGATCTCCGCATCCGCACCGCCGGGAATGCGCAGCGGCGCGGCGGGATCGGTGGCAGCGCGCCAGATGGCTGCGGCAACATCGGGCGCATGGGTCACCGGGCCGGTATCCTCCTGCACGCTTTTCACAAACTGCTGGAGCAGCGGCGCGTAATCGGGATCGTCGGCGCCGCGCAGATGCGGGCGGGCGTTCTGGCCGAAGCGGGTTTCGGGCGAGCGGCCGGGCAGGACGATATGGACGCGCACACCGAAGGGCGCCACCTCGACGGCGAGGGATTCGCTCAGCGCGTTCACCGCCGCCTTGCTCGCGCGGTAGACGCCGATGACCGGCAGCGTCTTGACGGTCACCGTCGAGGTGACGTTGACGATGACGCCTGCCCGGCGCTGGCGCATCTGCGGCAGCACCGCCTGGATCATCGCCAGCGTGCCGATCACATTGGTCTGGAACAGCGACTGCGCCGTTTCGGGGTCGGTCAGCTCGATCGGCGCCGGGGCGCCGAAGCCGGCATTGTTGACCAGCACATCGACCGGACCGGCGCTGGCGACCGCCGCCGCAATGCTTGCGGGATCGGTGACATCGAGCGCCAGGACGCGCAGGCGCTCGGACGGCGGGAGCAGGCTGGCCGCGGGCGTGCGCATCGTCGCGATGACGTCCCAGCCGCGTTCGAGAAAGAGTTTCGCGGTCTCCAGGCCGAAGCCGGACGAGCAACCGGTGATCAAAATCGTAGGCATAGACATCTCCATGTGAAAAGGAATGCCGTGATGCTAGTGACCGTGATCAAGACTTACTATAGGCTGAAGTCTCAATTTCTTTAGCGTTAGTCCTGATCATGACCATCGATCCGCTTACCGACATCGTCACCCTGCTGCAGCCGGCAGCACGCTTTTCCAAGCTGGTGGAATGCGCCGGCGCCTGGCGCATTCGGCGCGAGGCCACCGGCGAGCCGTTCTATTGCGCCATCCTGGAAGGCGCCTGCCGCGTCAGATTCGGGGACGATCCGCCATTCATCCTGGAGGCCGGCGATTTCGTGCTGGTGCCGGCGATGCGCGACCTGGTGAACGAGAGCCTTGAGGGAACAGCCGATCTGCCGGATACGATCCCGGCGCAGCTCGGCGACGGCCGCTTTCGCGCCGGGCGCCTCGAAGGGCCGGCGGATCTGCGCATGCGGATCGGCCATTGCAGCTTCGGCGCGCCGGATGCGGCGCTGCTGGTGTCGCTGCTGCCTGACGTCGTCATCGTTCGCGGCGAGCCGCGGCTGGCGACGCTGATACAGCTGGTCGGCGAGGAAACCCGCGCAAAGCGCCCGGCCCGCGAACTGGTGCTGGAGCGGCTGCTCGAAGTATTGCTGATCGAGGCCCTGCGCTGCGGCACGGAGACGGCCGATGCGCCCGGCCTCAGCCGCGGCCTAGCCGACGAGCGCCTGGCGGCCGCCCTCCACGCGCTGCATGCGCGCCCGGCGCATCCCTGGACGGTAGCCGATCTCGCGGCGGAAGCAGCGCTCTCGCGCTCCGCCTTCTTCGCCCGCTTCCAGCGCGTGGTCGGCGTGGCGCCGATGGAATATCTGCTCGCCTGGCGCATGGCGCTGGCCAAACAGCTGCTGCGCAGGCGGGAGATGGGGATGGACGAGGTGGCGGAGCGGGTGGGCTATGGCTCGGCGAGCACGTTCAGCGTCGCCTTCGCGCGCTATGCGGGAGTGCCTCCGGCGCGGTATGCGCGGGGTGGGTGAGGTCGCGTGGCTGAGGCGGGAAGGATGCCGTCGTGAGACGGAAAGGGTGTTGGGCGTGGCCCCCTCATCCGCCTGCCGGCACCTTCTCCCCGCTGGGGAGAAGGGACGTTTCCATCTGCTGCCTCAACAGCTCAGCAGGAGCATCCGTCGTGACCTCCCCTTCTCCCCAGCGGGGAGAAGGTGCCCGAAGGGCGGATGAGGGGGCTCCGGGTGATGGGCTACGGGCGAGGCGTCGCATAGGCTATCGACTCGATCAGGCACAGCCATCCGGACATCGCGACAAGGACCCGAGATAGAGATCTCTCATCTCTCATCTCTCATCTCTCATCTCTCATCTCTCATCTCTCACCTGCCCCTCACCCCACCCTCCCTTGTCATCAAACCGATACACTTCACTTGCTAATGATTTGCAATTGCAGACCGGACACCATTGATGACCGAAGACCATACCGAGACCAGTATTCTCCTTCCCCTCGCCGTTCTCTCCGTCGCCCAGCTGATCGGCTGGGGCGCGGTCGGATTTCCGGCCGTCGCAGCGCCGCAGATGGCGGCGGATCTTCAGATCGGGATGCCTGAAGTCTTTGCCGGGACGACGGTTTTCTATGTGATGATGGGGGCGTGTTCGCCGTTGTTGTCGCGGGTGTTTGCGCGCCTTGGGGCGCGGCCGGTGATGATTGCCGGGACGGCCGGGTCGGCGGCGGGGCTTCTTCTCCTGTCGCTGGCGCATTCGCCGGCCGTCTATTTCCTGGGATGGCTGATCATCGGCGCCGCAGGGAGCGCCAGCCTGACCATGCCGGCGCATATCCTGCTCAACGAGATTGCCGGGCGCAAGGCGGCGCGGGCGATCGGTACGCTGATGCTGGTGACTGGCCTGTCGAGCACGATCTTCTGGCCGCTCACCTCGTTTCTGCAGGCGGAGATCGGCTGGCGGGGCGCCTGCGAGGTCTATGCGCTTGTCACGGCTCTCGTCTGCCTACCGCTCTATGTCTTTGGCCTGCCGCGCAGACGCATCGAGGCGTCGCCTTCGGGCGTGACGGCGGCGCCCGTTGCGGCGCGCAGCTATGACCGGACCTTCGTGCTGATCGTGGCGGCCATCGTCTTCAATGCCTTTATCACCTATGGCTTCAGTTCGGTGCTGATCGAACTCTTGAAAGGCGAAGGCCTCAGTGCGGCGCAGGCGCTGACTTTCGGCTCGGCGCTCGGCATCGTCCAGATCGCGGCGCGCGGCGTGAATTTCGTCGCCGACAACAAATGGGATGGGGTGGCGATCGGCATCGGCTCGTCGGCGATGCTTTGCCTGTCGCTCCTCATCCTGCTTGCGGTGCAGGGTTCGCCGGTCGCGGTCGGCATCTTCCTCGTGCTTTACGGAACGAGCAGCGGTGCGCTGGCAGTGGCGCGCTCGACGATCCCGCTGGTGTTCTACGACAAGGGCGAATTCGCCAGGGCGCTGTCGCGGATCGCGCTGCCGCTCAACTGGATTTCGGCCGCCTCGCCGCCCGTTCTCATCTGGCTGATGAGCAAGTACGGCAATGGCGCGGTGCTGTCGCTCTGCCTGTTCTGCTCGCTTTCGGCCATCGTCATGCTCTGCCTGCTGCGCGGGCGGCGGCCGGTTGAGGCGGCAGTCGCCGCATAGTAACGCCCAGAAACGAAAAAAGCCGGGCGGGAGCCCGGCTCTTGGCATCGACAGCGCGCTGATATCAGCCGCGGCCGCGCTTGCGGCGCTGGCCGAGACCCATTTCCTTGGCGAGGCGCGAGCGCGCTTCGGCATAGGCGGGAGCGACCATCGGATAGTCGGCGGGAAGATCCCACTTTTCGCGGTATTCTTCCGGCGAAAGGCTGTGATGGGTCATCAGGTGGCGCTTCAGGGACTTGAAGTTGCCACCGCATTCCAGGCAGGTGATCTGCTCGTCCTGAACGGACTTGCGGACAGAAACAGCAGGCTTCTGCTTTTCTACGATCGCTGCGGCGGGTTGAGGCACGGACGTGTTGCTAAGGGCGGAATGCACGTCGGAAATCAGATTGGCCAAGTCGGTGACCGGGACTACATGATTGCTGACATAGGCCGCTACGATATCGGCCGTCAGCTCTACCAGCAATTCCGGCCCAGTGCCGGTCGCGGTATCCGTCATATTTTGTTTCTCCTGTTCGCATGCATGGATGATCTATGCTTCGAGAAGCAAAAAGATCGCCTTCGTAGAGGCTAACAGCAGAAGTCCAGCCTAAGGCAGCATGTCCTAAAACGCGAATCCACCCCTAGATTCTTGCCGCCGAATTCTGTCCCAATACTGCCTGAATCCGAATCATACCGTCGCACTCTTCGACCGCAGCCCTAATTAGACATTGGATATCAATGTTAAGGATGGAAAAGCGAAACGATTCTAATTCGAAATCAGAACTCTACTTGCAATTCAATTATCATCGTTTTACCGAAAGTCCAATTCTTATTTGCGTGATTTCTACGTAAAAAATCGACGCACATTAAGATTTTGCAAGCAAGCACCCGACTTTAGTCCATAAGCGAAGGCAAAATTTGCGTAAAACTGCTTAACGCCCTGTATTTTATACTCTCATCGTTTGCGCATCTCATCACGTACGGAACCGTCCCACAATTTGTGCCCGGTCGCATGCGCGGCCTTCGCCAGGAGGTGCGCGGCAACCGGAGCGGTCAGTAGAAGGAAGACGATGCCGGCTAGCGCTCGCGCAAAGATTGCAAATTCCCCGGAATAGGTGCCGGCCGCCAAAAGCAGCAGTCCCGAACCGACTGTGCCAGCCTTGGACGCCGCGTGCATGCGCGAATAGAGATCGGGCAGACGCAGCACGCCGATCGCCGCAGCGAGCGCGAAAAAGGCGCCGCCGAGCATCAGAAGCGAGACGAGGATCGCGATCGCATATTCCATCAGCCTGCCCTCCCCGGCTTGGCGGCTTTGCGCTTCGGCTTGCCCTTGGGCTTGGACTTTTTGACGGCGGGCGGCGCCTGCTGCTCGCCGCGCGACAGCACGAAGCGGGCGAAGGCGACGGTGGCCAGGAAACCGACGAGGCCGAGCGAGATGGCGATGTCGATATAGAGCGCGAAGCCGGTCTTGACCGCGACGACGGCGATGAAGCCGATGGCGATGCCGGTCAGCATATCCAGGCCGACCACCCGGTCCGATAGCGTCGGCCCGGCGACGATGCGCCAGGCGGTCAAGAGCAGCGCCAGGCCGAGGACGGCGAGCGCGACATTGGCGGCGAGCGCGACGATGGCTGACGGCTCCATCAACGGAAGGCCTCCATGATCTTGCGCTCGAAGCCCTCGGCGATCGCCTTGCGGGCGGCCTGCGGGTTGGAGCAGTCGAGCGCGTGGACATAGAGCGTGCGGCGGTCGTCGCTGACATCGACGGAAAGCGTGCCGGGCGTCAGCGTGATGAGATTGGCGAGCAGCGTGATCTCGAAATCGCGGTCGACGGTGAGCGGAAAGGCGAAGATGCCGGGCTTGATATCCATCCTCGGCTTGAGGACGGTGAGCGCCACCGTCCAGGCCGAGAGCGCCAGTTCCTTCAGGAAGAGCAGCGCCAGAGACAGGATGCGGCCGGCGCGGAAGACATAGGCGCCGCGGCCGATCGACTGGCGCACGATCGCGAGCGCGATGGCGCCAAGCACGAAGCCGAGCAGCAGATTGTGCGGCGAGGCGCTGCCGGAGACGGCGGCCCAGGCGATGGCGAGCAGCAGATTGAAGAGGAAGGCGATCATGGCACGCCTCCAGGGAAGACGGAGTGGATATAGGCGGAGGGATCGGCGAGGCTTTCGGCCGCCGATTGCGTCAGCGACAGGAGCTGTTCCGGCAGGATGCCGAAGGCGACGACGAGTGCGGTCAGGAGCAGCAGCGGCACGGTCATGGTCCAGCCGATTGCTGCGGGTGCGGCGGCCTCGCCGGCCGGGCGCCAATAGGCGAGCAGGAAGACGCGGCCGAAGCAGATGGTGGTGAGGAAGCCGCCCACCAGCAGCGATGCGGCGAGCCACCAGGCGCCGACATCGAGCGAGGCCTTGACCAGCATCAGCTTCGGCCAGAAGCCGGAGAATGGCGGCAGGCCGGAGGCGGCGAAGAACAGGATGAGCGAGACGGCGGCAAACCAGCCGCGCGCCCGGTAGAGCCCGCCGAGCGACGCCAGCGAGAAGCTGCCGCCAAGACGCCCGGCAATGCCGGCGGCGAAATAGAGCGCCACCATCAGCACGATCGAATGCAGCGCATAGAAGATCGCGCCGCTGACCCCGCCCGGCGTGCCGATCGATATGCCGACCAGCATGTTACCGATGCCAGAGATCACGACATAGCCGAGCAAGCGGCGGATATCGGTCTGCGCCAGCGCGCCGAGCGCACCGGCGAGCGTCGTTGCGGCGCCGAGCACGGCGATCAGCAGGCTGAGTTCTTCCCGCTCGACCGGCATCAGCATGACCATGACGCGGATCAGCGCGTAGATGCCGACCTTGGTGAGCAGACCGGCGAACAGCGCGGAAACGACGATGCGCGGCGTGTGATAGGAGGCGGGTAGCCAGAAATTCACCGGGAAAGCGGCGGCCTTGATGGCGAAGGCGAAGAGGAAGAGTGCGGCGAGCGTCACCAGCGGCGCGCTGTCGCGAAGACCTGCCGCCTTCTGCGCCACGTCGGCCATGTTGAGCGTGCCGAAGATGGCGTAGAGATAGCCGACGGCCGTCAGGAACAGCGTCGTGGCGATCAGGTTCAGCACCGCATATTTCATCGCGCCGTCGATCTGCCGGCGCTCGGAGCCGAGGATCAGCAGGCCGAAGGACGAGATCAAGAGCACCTCGAACCAGACATAGAGATTGAAGACGTCTCCCGTGAGGAAGGCGCCGCTGACACCGGCCATCAGGAGAAGCAGCAGCGGGAAGAAGCCGAAACGGCGATGCCCGGCATCGGTATCGGCAAGCGCATAGAGGCTGCCAGCCAGTGCTGCGATCGCGGCCGCAAGCGCCATCAGTGCCCCAAAGAGATCGGCGGTGAAGGCAATGCCGAAGGGCGGCAGCCAGCGGCCCATGACCATGGTGACCGGCCCTTCGGCGATGACCTTCTGCAGCAGCAGCGCATCGACGACGACGAGGGCCGCGAGGCCGCTGACGGCGATCGGGGCGTGGAGGCGGACATGGGCACGCAGCGTCAGCAGCAGGGCGCCGAGGACGATGCAGAGCGCGACAGGGAGGATGACCAGCCAGTGGCCCGCCGAAACGGGGGCGGTGAGCATGGCGGTGGAGAGGTCGGCGATCGGTGTCGTTGAAGCGGCCATTTAGAGGGTGGCTCCCTTTGACGTGGTTGGGGTGGCACCCCCCTCTGCCCTGCCGGGCATCTCCCCCACAGGTGGGGAGATTGGCTGGGCGCGCCCGCGCGCTCCACCTTTGATGATTGGCGAGAAGCGGGCCACGAGTCGATCTCCCCCCTTGTGGGGGAGATGCCCGGCAGGGCAGAGGGGGGTAACCACGCGCACAACACCCATCATCAATACCCCACCGGCGGAACCGGCTCGTCGCGCGGCTCGGCAAGCCGCATCTCGTCGGTATTGTCGGTGCCGATGTCCTGGTAGGCGCGGTAGGTCAGCACCAGCAGGAAGGCGAGGAAAGAGAAGGAGATGACGATCGCCGTCAGGATCAGCGCCTGCGGCAGCGGATTGGCAGCACCCTGCGGCAGCGTGTCGAGACCGGCCGGGATGATCGGCGGGATCTCGCGGGTCAGGCGGCCCGCGGTGAACAGCAGCAGGTTGACGCCGTTTCCGAGGATAGCGATCCCCAGCATGATGCGGATCGAGAATTTCGACAGCATCAGATAGATGGCGGCGGTGAAGAACAGCCCGGAGAGAACGGCAAGCAACGGCTCCATCATTCCACCTCCCTTTCCTCGAGCGTCAGGGCAATGGCGGTGATGGCGCCGAGCACGACGAAATAGACGCCGAAATCGAACAGCATCACCGAGGAGAGCGGCACCTCGATGCCGAGGATCACAGGATAGATCCAGAGCCCGGTCATGAAGGGCACGGCAGCGAAGATCGAAATCAGGCCGGCAACCGACGACATTAAGAGCCCTGTTCCGGCGATGGCGAGCGGGTGGAACCGGATGGCGCGGCGCACCGCCGGGACACCATTGGCGATGCCATAGATCGCGAGCGCCGAAGCTGCGATCAACCCGCCGATGAAGCCGCCACCCGGCTCGTTATGGCCGCGCAGCAGGATGAAGACGGAGAATAGCAGCATCAGGGCCGTGAGGAACGGGGCGATGGTGCGGAAGATCAGCGTGTTCATGGGCGGGCCTCCCTCTTTTCTTCCCTTCTCCCCAGCGGGGGTCCGAAGGACGGGGCGAGACCGGCGGCTCGACCCCGGTAGGTGCCCGGCAGGGCGGATGAGGGGGCGGCTGGCTCGAAGTGGTCAGCAGGGGTTGTAACGGTTTTGCCGTGCGGCCCCCTCATCCGGCCCTTCGGGCCACCTTCTCCCCGAGGGGAGAAGGGAAGAACTGAGGCCACCATCACGTACCCCTCCCCGGTTGTTTCGGATCCGGCGGCGCCAGCTTGCGTTCGGTGCCGGCGCGCATGCGGATCAGCGCGATGATGGCCAGCGCGGCGATGGCGACGACGGCGATTTCGCCGAGCGTGTCGGTGCCGCGGAAGTCGACGATGATGACGTTCACCACATTGGTGCCGTGGGCGATGGTCTTCGAATAGGTGTTGAAGAAATCCGAGAGCGCCGTGTCGAAGCGGCCGGAGGTGGCGCGGAGCAGGAGCAGCGTCAGGCCGAGGCCGCAGGCGAGCGCGATCGTGGCATCGAGAAGCCGCTGGCCGCGCGGGCGGCGGTCGGTGGGCGAAAGGCGCAGCCGTGTCATGACGAGGGCGAGAATGACGACCGCGAGCGTCTCGACCATGAACTGCGTGAAGGCGAGATCCGGAGCGCCGAACATCAGGAAGATCAGCGCGACCGAGAGGCCCTGGATGCCGAGCGCGGCAATCGCCGTCAGCCGGTCGCGGGCGGTCAGCACGGCGGCAAGGCCGATCACTGCCAGCAACAGCACCGCCCATTCATGCAGCCGGACATGATCCGGCCAGGCGATGCCGGTGGGCAGTTCGCCATAGAGATAGAGCGGGACGAGCAGGATGGCGGCAAGCAGGATGAAGGTCGCCGTCACATAGATTTCCAGACGCCCGGGCTGCAAGATGCCGGTAATGCGGTGCGCGAGGCGCACGAGGCCGGAGATGAAGATGTCGAAACCCGTATCCGGGCCGGGACCGGCAGCGCGGAAGAAGGCATCGGCGAGACGGCGGCTGCGGTCGAGCTGGAAGTAGATGACGATGCCGAGCGCGATGGTGAGCACCGAGAGCAGCAGCGGCACGCCGATATGCGGCATCAGCGAAATGGTGATCTCGACCGGCCGGTGTTCGACGGCCGACGCCATCGGTGTCGAGATATAGCGGTGGACAGAACTGGAGAAGATGGCGGCTACGAAGCCGAGCAGCGCCAGCAGAGCCGGGCCGATCCACAGGAGAACGGGCGCCTCATGCGGCGGCTTCGGGGTTTCCGAGCGTTTACCGATGAAAGGCTTCAGGCCGACGGCGAAGGCGATCGCGAACATCAGCGCATTGCCGAAGACGGCGACCGATGTGAAGACGATCGAGCGCAGGTCGCCGATCGCCAGCGCCGCATAGATCTCCTCCTTGGCGAGGAAGCCGAAGAAGGGCGGCAGGCCGGCCATCGAGAAGGCGGCGGCAAGAGCGGCGGCGCAGGTGAGCGGCATGGCGGAGGCGAGACCGCTCAGCCGGGTGATATCGCGCGTGCCGGTCTCATGATCGAGAATGCCGGCGACCATGAATAGCGCGCCCTTGAAGAGCGAATGGGCGACGAGATAGAGCACCGCCGCCTCGATGGCATATTCCGAGCCGAAACCGGTGAGCAGCACCAGCAGGCCGAGCGAGGAGACGGTCGTATAGGCGAGCTTCAGTTTCAGGTCGGTCTGGCGGATGGCGAGCGCGGCACCGGTTGCCAGCGTCATGCCGCCGAAGAAGGGCAGCAGGATTTCCCAGGCGGGCGTTTCGCCGAGCAGCGGATGCAGGCGCAAGAGCAGATAGACGCCGGCCTTCACCATGGTTGCCGAATGCAGATAGGCCGAAACCGGCGTCGGCGCTTCCATGGCGTTCGGCAGCCAGAAGTGAAACGGAAACTGCGCCGACTTGGTGAAGGCGCCGCCGAGGACGAGGAGCAGCGTCGCCAGATAGAACGGGCTCTCGCGCATCAGATCGCCCGCTTCCATGATCAGCGACAGCTGGGTGACGCCCGTTATGTTCCAGATGAACAGCAGGCCGGCGAGCAGGCAAAGCCCGCCGCCACCGGTGACGACGAGCGCCTGGAGCGCTGCCCTTCGCGCCGCCTCGCGCTCGTGATCGAAGCCGATCAGCAGGAAGGAGGTGATCGAGGTCAGCTCCCAGAAGATGAAGAGCATCAGGAAGCTGTCGGAGACGACCAGCCCCAGCATCGACCCCATGAACAGGAAGATGAAGGAGAAGAAGCGGCCGTGATCCCTGTGCCCCTTCAGGTATCCCCCGGCATAGAGCACGATCAGCGTGCCTATGCCCGTGATCAGCAACGCGAAGGTGAGCGACAGGCCATCGAGAAACCAGGAGAAGCTGAGATTGTAGCTGGGCACCCAGACATAGCCGCCGGTCGCGACTTCGCCGGCAGCGATCTCCGGCAGAAAACCGAGGAAATGCAGGAAGGAGAGCAGCGGAAAGAGCGCCAGAAGCCAGGCGGCATTGGCGCCGAACAGCCTGACGGCAAAGGGTGCGGCAAGGGCGCCGATGAACGGCAGGCACAGGGCAAGAAATGTCAGACCCGTGACACCGGCCATATGCTCTCCTTGATGGAAACCCCTCGGAAATCCGGAAAACCGGATGCGTTTCCAAGACCTAGGTCAATCGGCGCCGGGCCTCAAGCCTTTTCGGGATGGGTGCACAGGCAAAGCGCGGGCCGAGAGCGGCATGCACCAATGGCGCGAGGAGGATCAGCGGCCAGACGATGCAGGCGGCAAGGCCGGCGATTCGGGAGGGCGTATAGCGATCATGCTCCGCCCAGCCTTCCAGAAAGGTGATCAGAAAACAGGCGGCCGAGATGGCGGCGTAGATTGCGAATGCGAGGATGGTCAGCACGTCGAAGTCCCCCCTGGTACTCCCCGTTGCAAGGAGAATACCGGAGAAGCGCCAACGCCCGCAAACCGGCAAAACGGACTAAAGCTTTCAGGCTATAGACGCATCACTCTTGATACCGCCCAATTTCCGCTCCACATTCGCGGCGTCGGAAAATCTGTCTTCTTTGGCGCCGAAGGAGCAAGCCCCCATGCCCGATATCGACATTGCGAAGTTTCACAGGACCGATGACGAGTGGAAAGCTCAGCTGACACCCGAGCAATACCGCATCACCCGCCATCACGGCACCGAGCGGGCCTTTACCGGGCCTTATTGGGATAGTTTCGAGACGGGGCTCTACAGCTGCGTCTGCTGCAACGAGCCGCTATTCCGCTCCGATACCAAATTCGATGCCGGATGCGGCTGGCCGAGCTATTTCGAGGCCGTGTCGCCAGAGGCGATCACCGAGCACCGCGACACCACCTATGGCATGGTGCGCACCGAGATCCGCTGCGCCAATTGCGACGCCCATCTCGGCCACGTCTTCCCCGACGGACCACCGCCGACAGGGCTGCGCTACTGCATCAACGGGCACGCGATGGTGTTCGAGGCAGGGCGGTAGAAGCTCAGCTGCCGCGCAAGCGCTGGAGAACGATCGCCGCAGCCTCGGCGATCGGCAGGTTCGACGTATCGAGGATTTCGCAGCCCGCGCCTAGGGCCTCGCGGCGCAGGAAGGCGGCCCAGTTCATCATGTCGTCATTGGCGAGTTCGGGCTGGTTGCGATCGGAGGTCAGGCGGTGGCGCCGGGTCGAGTCGTCGCAATCGACGAGGATGATGTGGCAGGCAAGGCCCATGGCGGCAGCGGCATCGACGACGAAGGCGATGCGCATCTGGCCCTCGAAGAGAACCGGGCGGCCGGGCTGCATGGTTCCCGCGAGCCGCGCCATCCATTCGGCCGTCATCGCCTGCTGCCAGCCGGCCGGCGAGCCGAACAGCGCATTCATTTCCTCGACGGGCGGCACGCCGATCGAATCGAAGAAGCGGATGTCGATGTCCGCGCCGTGCTCGGCGGCGATCAGATCGGAGATCGCGGTCTTGCCTGCGCCCGAGGCGCCTGTGAGGACGACGAGGGTCAATTCGGCACCCTCAGTTCCATGAAGGTCAGGTCCAGCCAGCGGCCGAACTTCTTGCCGACTTCGAAGAAGGTGCCGCCATTGCGGAAGCCGAGCTTTTCGTGGAGGGCGATCGACGCCGCATTGTTGGCCTCGATGCCGGCGATCATCACGTGGATGCCGTTTTCGCCGGCACGCTTGATCAGCGCCTGCATCAAAAGCTTGCCGATACCGGCGCCCTGATTATCCTTCTCGACATAGACGGAATGCTCGACCGTGTGGCGGAAGCCGTCGAAGGCGCGCCAGTCGCCATAGGAGGCATAGCCGGCGATCGCGCCATTGCGCTCGGCGACCAGAACCGGAAAGCCCCTCGCCTGCCGCGCCCTGAGCCACTCGACCCGGTTGTCGAGATCGACGACCGTCTCGTTCCAGATCGCCGTGGTGTGCTCGACGGCGTGGTTGTAGATATCGCGGATCGCGGCAAGGTCGGCTTCGGTGGCGTCGCGGATGGTGACGGCGTCGGTCATGTCTTCTTCCATTTCGGCAAAATATAGGGCAGCGATACGCTGGCGCCCAGGCGATGTAAACCCGATAGATTTGCCGCGACCGGCGGCGCGGTTTGCGCTAGTTTGCGGCGGCTGACCGGAGGATCCGATGCGCCTGTCCCTTGCTCTTCTGCTGCTTCTCGCCGCCTCGTCTGTGCTTGCCGCCGACTGGAAGCCCTATGCCAATCCGCGCTTCGGCTATGTCATCGACCTGCCCGGCGATTTCGCCACCGTCAGCGAGGCCGACAATGGCGACGGCATGACGCTGCAATCGAAGGACGGCAAGGCGAAGCTTCTGGTCTTCGGCGCCAATCTCACCGAGGAGAATTTCGCTGCCTATACCGCCAAGCGCAAGCAATCCGACAAGGATGCCGGCTGGGCGATCTCCTACGACAAATCAGCCAAGGGCTGGGCCAGCTATTCCGGCACGCGCAAGGACCGCATTCTCTATGTGCGCGCGGTTTCGCTCTGCCAGGATGCCGGCGGCTATTTCGTGCTGGATTATCCGAAGGCCGATGCGAAGCTCTACGATCCCGTCGTCGCGCATCTCGTCAAGACGCTCTCGGGACCGCCGCACTGCCGCTGACTAGAGCGCGCTCATGCTGAAGCAGGTCAGCACCGCCGAATAATGGACGGCGGCGGCGGCAACGACGAAGCCGTGCCAGATGGCATTCTGGAAGCGCAGCTTCTCCCAGACATGGAAGATGACGCCGGCCGAATAGATGACGCCGCCGATGACGATCAGCAGCATCGAGGCAAAGGGGATGCGCGAGGCGACGGGCTCGGCCACCAGGACGCCGCTCCATCCCATGGCGAGATAGAGCAGGATCGCCAGCTTGTCGTAACGCCCGGGAAAGACGCATTTCAGGAGAATGCCGACGATCGCCACGACCCAGATGCCGATCAGCATCGAAAACAGCAGCGGATCATCCGACCCGCGCTCCAGGAAGGGCGTGTAGGTGGCGGCGATCAGGATGAAGATCGAGGAATGATCGAGCCGCCGCAGGAACCATTTGGTGCGCGAAACAGGCCAGGCATTGTAGGTGAAGGAAATACCGATCGTCATGACGAGCCCGATGCCATAGACCCAGGCGGCGGCCAGCTCGCCATGCGAACTCCAGACGGTGGCATAGAAGATCAGCACCGTGGCGCCGACGAGCGCCAGCGCCAGCCCGACGCCATGCACGATGCCGTCAGCGATCAACTCGTATTTGTCATAAGCCCAGCGGATCCCGTTGAACTCGGTCATTGCGCACACCCGTTTCTGTCGGTGCCAATGCTGGCATCGAATGGGTATCGGCGCAACCGGTACCAAGGTGTTAGAGACGTAAACTCGGGGTGAGCGAATATGGCAGGACAGCGACGATGGCAGCCGCTATACGAGCGGCATCAGGACGCATCGCGATCCCTCGCCGGCCGGAATAGAATTCCTTCATCGAAATTATAGAAACTCGTCTCCCATGATCCGTATTGTTCTTGCTTCCGCGCTGCTTGCAGCCTCGCTTTCCGCTGCTTCTGCGGCGGAGCTTCCCGCTCCGGCGCCTGCTGCTCCAGCCGCCGCAAAGCCGGCGCCGAAGGTGAAGGGGCCGAAGCTGGTGGAGCCGGAGCTGCATGTGGTGCGCTCGGGCGTTCCCGGACGTCCGCGCGTGGCGCTGACCTTCGATGCCTGCATGGGCAAGGCCGATGAGCGGATCATTTCGACGCTGGTTTCCGAGCGCATTCCGGCGACCATCTTCGTCACGGCGCGCTGGCTGAAGCGCAATCCGGAGGCGCTGGCGGTGTTCCTGAAGAACCCTGATCTGTTCGAGCTCGAGAACCACGGGCAGAACCATATTCCGGCGGTCGACAAGCCGGCGTTGATCTACGGCATTGCGGCGGCCGGTTCGCCCGAGGCGGTGCATCAGGAGGTCCAGGGCGGCGCCGATGCGATGCTGGCGGCGGGGATTGCCGCGCCCCACTGGTTCCGCGGCTCGACGGCGAAATACGACCTTCCGGCAATCGCCCAGATCCGCGCCATGGGCTACAAGATCGCCGGTTATTCGGTGAATGGCGATGGCGGGTCGCTGCTCGGGGCCGCGGTGACCGAGAAGCGCATCGGCTCGGCCAAGGATGGTGATGTGGTGATCTCGCATATCAACCAGCCGACGCATGCTGCCGGTGCCGGGGTTGCCAAGGCGATCGTCGATCTGAAGGCTCGCGGGGTGGAGTTTGTCAGGTTGCAGGATGCTGAGGATCTGGGGGATGATCAGACGACGAATTGAGGGTTTTGTGCCCTGAGGCACCCCCCTCTGCCCTGCCGGGCATCTCCCCCACAAGGGGGGAGATTGGCTGGGCGCGCCGCCTCAACCTCCCTCATTCCTGTGCTTGTCACAGGAATCCAGTGCGCCCCAGTCCTGGGGCGCGGGAGACTTCTTCATATCGGTATGAGTCATTCACCGCGCAGACGCGCGGTGGCTGGATTCCTGTGACAAGCACAGGAATGAGGGAGTTTTGGGTGGCTCGCCGTGTCCTACAAATGCCGGGTGTAGTTCGCGAAAATAGCCTGGCGAGCGGCTTGCCCCAGCCGATCTCCCCCCTTGTGGTGGGCTCGAAGAGCGCGGAGAGACACGTGGCTCGACGCCGGCAGCCCGGCAGGGCAGAGGGGGGTGGCCCCGGGTGAAACGCCACGCGATGAATTACCGCAGCACCGTCTCCACCCCATACTCCCCAGCCCGAAAACCCTGGAACCCCGGCCCGTCGCGGTCGAGTGCGTAGTCATCGAACCAGTCGCGGTGAACGCCTGCCACCATCGCCCCGATCATCTGGGCGGCGAGGAAGGAGAAGGTGATGCCGTTGCCGCCGTAGCCGTAGGCGGCGTAGACGTTGGGCAGGCGGGGGACCGGGCCGATCAGGGGTAGGCCGTCGGCTGTTTCGCCGAAGGTGCCGCACCAGGCGGTGGCGATTTCGGTGTTGGCCTGCGGCCAGAGGCGCTGCAGCTTGTCGCGGATGATGCTTGCCTTGCCAGCCAGTTCGGCATCGCGCCTGCCGGGGTCGACTGTGGCGTCGTCCTCGCCGCCGGCGATGATCCGGTGGTCGGGGGTGGTGCGCACGTAGAGATAGGGATGGGCGTCCTCCCAGATCAGCGCCCGGTCGCGCCAGAGCGTTGCCGGATCCTGCGGCACGGTGGCGATCGCGAAGCTGGAGCTCACCTTGTGCAACTTCGGCATGTCGATCTCGGGCATCGAATAGCCGGTGGCGAGCACGGCGGTATCGGCCTCGATGACGAAGGGACCGTCGAGCTCGGCGGTGACCTTGCCGCCCTCGCTGTGCAGCCGTTTGACCGTGCCGCTGACCGGCATGGCGCCGCGGGCGATGGCGATCTCGAGCAGGCCCCAGGCGAGTTGCAGCGGATCGGCCTCCGCCGAACCCGGCGAGAGAATGCCTGCATCGCGGTCGAGCTCGAACTGGGTGAAGAGGTCGCAATGTTCGAGATAGACGCCCGGCAGACCGGCGCGGCGGCGCAGCTGGCGTTCCTCGAAGAGATCGCGGGCGCCCTCGTGGTTCTGAGCGAGATAGAGTGTCTGCCGCGGTTGGAAAGCGCAGGGCAGCGCGTGGGCGGCGATCAGCTTGGCAAGGCCGGAGACGGCGGCGGCGCTGCGCCTGTACATGCCCGCCGCCCGCTCGAAGCCGTAATAATGCTCCAGCTCGGTCAGCGTGCTGTCGATCTCCCATTGCAGCATGGCGGTGCTGGCGGCGGTGGAGCCGAGGCCGGGCTCTTCCTTGTCGATGACGATCACCGAGAGGCCGCGGGCCGTCAGGTGTTCGGCGGCGAGCGCGCCGGTGATCCCGCCGCCGATGACCAGCGCGTCGGTCTTGTAGCTTTGCGTCAGCGGTTCGTAGGCCGGGCCGCGGGCGCCGCGTCCCCATGGGCTGGCGCCGCTGCGCAAAGCGTCCTGGCTTTCAGGATTGAATTCGACGCCACCGGTCATCGTCACCTCACTTCGGCAGCTGCGGCTGGACGCGCTCTTCGAGGAACAGCTCGTCGACGATGGTCATGACGATCAGCGACAGCGGCAGCGCCAGCATGGCGCCGACCGCACCCCACATCCAGGTCCAGAAGATGATGGCGAGGAAGACGACGAAGGGATTGATCTCCAGGCGGCGGCCCATGACGGCCGGGAAGATCAGGTTTTCCATCAAGAGGTGGACGACGAAGAAGCAGGCGGCCGGCAGCAGGCCGATGACGATGCCATCATGGGTGAGAATGCCGGCGACGGCGACCGCGAAGGTCATCATGGTAATGCCGAGATAGGGAATGAAGCTCGAGAGAAAGGCGAAGAAGCCCCAGAGCACCGGCGCCGAGAGGCCGCCCGCCCATGCGATCAGCGTCATGATCACGCCGAGCCCGGCATAGATGATTGACGCCGTGGCGAAATAGAAGCCGAGCACCTGCTCGACCGAGCTGATGACGCGAATCGCGGCGAGGCGCTGCGGCCGCTCGCGGAAGGTCATGATGATCGTCTTGCGGAGATTGACCCGCCCGATCAGGAAGAGCAGCAGCGCGGCAAAGAAGATCAGCCCCTGCACCAGCGCCGGTGTCAGGTTGGCGGTGACGAGATGCAGCACATTGCCGGTGTTTTCCAGCAGCTTGTCGGCCGACATCGGGCCGCTCTGGAAGGTCTCGGGGGTGATATGCAGCCAGCGGATCTTCTCGAGATAGGGCATCAGCCGGTCGGTGGTCTTCTCGATGAAGGCCGGCCCTTCATTGAGTAGCGTCGTCACCGGCCCGGCCAGCGCATTGGAAACCAGGAAGATGACCAGCGCCACGGAGCTCGACAGGATCACCGCATTGGTGATGCGCGGCACGCCCATGCGCGACAGCTTCTCGGCGAGCATGCCGAGGATCATGCCGACGACGATCGCCAGTGTCAGCGGTATCAGGATCAGCGACATCTGATAAACGGCGGCCAGCCCGAGAATGCCGAAAATGCCGATGATCGCCCAGGCCATCGAAATATCGAGGCCGTCCTTCTCGACCCGGCGAACCGGCGCCTGCGGCATCTGTTCGGTGGCTGCCGAAAGCGTCTCGGCCCAGGCGCTCTTGTGCGAGCCGCCGATCGCGATCTTCCTTGCCTGCTTGCGGATGCCGTTGGCTATGCCCATGTCGATCTGTCCCCGGAAACCCCATTGCTTCGCCACGGAAACGCAAAGCGGCGGATTCGGTTCCGCAGCGGTTTCAGGGCGATCGAAGGTGTTGCGTGGAGACCACGAAAGACGGTGGACAGCCTATGCGGCAGCACGCGGCCCGGCGCCTCAACGGCCCCGGTCATGGCGCGCCGGGTCCTCCGGCATCAGCCTGCGCCGCGTACGCTCCAGCGCTTCGATGCGCCGGCATTCGCGGGCAACGGTTGCGGCGGTGACGTCCGTCCAGGGAGCGCCGTCGCTTTCCGATGCGATCACCCGGCCGCCGGATTCGATGAATTCGCAGAAGAGGCGCCGCGATCTGATCTCGCCCGAGAGTTCGGTGATGCGTGCCAGCCTGTCCATCCGCGTCTCCTTCATTCGGTAGATCAAAGGAGGGTTCGCCACGCGCGACGACGGCGAACCCTCGAACCTCGTCGTGCGATAGATTGGTCGCCAGCGCGCACAAGGTCTGCTGATGAGATAGGGCTTTCGCAACGCGCCGGTATCGGACCGAAGTCCTACCTCTGCCGCCTCTCCCGGCCGCCGCCGCGCCCTATCCGACCAAAGTCCGATATGCGGAACAAACTCGCCGCCGCGGCTTTTCCCACCCCACCAGACAGAAGGAGATTTGGTCATGAAAACAGTTCTTATCGCAGCAGCAATGACGTGTTTCGCAGCTTCCGCCTATGCCGACGGCGCCGTCACCGGCATGGTCGGCGGTGCAGCCACGGGCGCCATCGTCGGCGGTCCTGTCGGCGCCGGCGTCGGTGCTGTGGTCGGCGGCATTGCCGGCGGCGTCATCGATCCGCCGCCGCGCGAAGTCGTCACCTATGTCCAGCAGGCTCCGGTTCCGCAGCAGACCGTCGTTGTGCAGCAGCCGGTCCAGGTGGGCGCGGCCCTGCCCGCCGATGTCGTGGTGACGCCGGTGCCTGAGAACCCCAAATACGGCTATGTGGTGATGGGCCAGGAGCGCGTCATCGTCGAGCCGCAGACCCGCAAGGTGGTTCAGGTCATCCAGTAATATCCCAGTAGTGCATCCGCCCTGGTTCCAGAGTGAAAACTCCCTGCGGATGCGCGATGCAGGCGTTGGCTTCGGTCAACGCCTGTTTCGTTTGCGCGCTATTTCGCGACGCTCGCAAACACCTTCGCCAGCCGCGCCGTCGCGATATCCGCCTCGGCAGCCGTCAAACCGGAGAAGCCGAGCAGCAGGCGCGGCTCGCTGGAGGCGGAGACATGCATCGGCGAGACCGGGATGACGACCACGCCGCCTTTCAGCGCCGCTTCGGCGAGCGCCCGGTCATCGGTCCATGTGCCGGTGCTTCGCACGGTGTAGTGGATGCCCTGTTCGGGGACCGGGGCGATCAGGTGATCGGAGAGCCGGTCTTTCAGGAGAAGAGCGAGATTGTCGCGGGCGGCGCGGTGGCTTTCGCGCAGGCGGCGCAGATGGGCGGGGAAATAGCCCTCATTCAGGAAATCGGCGACGACGAGCTGGTGGAGCGGTGCCGGGAAGCGGTCGATGATCGGGCGCACGGCGCGGAAGGCGGCGACGAGATCGTCGGGCACGATCAGATAGCCGACGCGGAAGCCCGGCAGCAGCGCCTTGCTGAAAGTGCCGGCATAGATGACGCGGCGCGTCGCATCGAGGCCCTGCAGCGAGGCGATCGGATGGCCCTCGTAGCGGAATTCGCTGTCGTAGTCGTCCTCGATGATCCAGCTGCCGCGGGCCTGCGCGAAGGCGAGAAGCTCCAGCCGCCGGGCCAGCGGCAGGGCCGAGCCGGAGGGATATTGATGTGACGGCGTCACGTAGATCGCCGCCGGTGCGGGGCCGTCGTAGAGCGACAGATGCTCGGTGATCAGGCCTTCGCCATCGACAGGCAGGCCGGTGATCGCGGCACCGTTCAGCAGGAAGGCGAGCCGCGCCGGCGGGTAGCAGGGATCCTCGATCATCACGGTTTCGCCGGGCGAGACGAGAACGCGGATGGCGAAATCCAGCGCCTGCTGCGTGCCTGAGGTGATGAAGATCTGGCCGGGATCGCAGCGCACGCCGCGCGAGGCCGCAAGATGGGCAGCAACCGCCTGGCGCAGCGAAAGCTCGCCCTGGGGATCGCGGTAGCGGTCGCTGGCATAATCGATATGGCGATGGGCGAGCCGCTTCAGGAGCCCTGCGGTGCGCTCGCCATGGATCACCCGGCCGGTGGCGAAGGCGACCTGGGCGGGCGGCGCAAGATCGGTGCGCATCGCCAGTCGCGCTGCCGTCGATATGCCGCGGCGCGCGCTGTTGTCGGCCGCCTCGCGTGTGCCGGGGCTTCCGGTGGGCATCGGCGGCAGGCCGGAGGCGACATAGGTGCCGGAGCCATGCCGCCCCTCGGCATAACCCTCAGCGATCAGCATCTCGTAGGCCTCGGCGATCAGCCCGCGCGACAGCGACCATTCCGATGATGCCGTGCGCGTCGAGGGCAGCCGGTGATCCGGCTGCAGCACGCCCGCAACGATGCCGTCGCGCAGTTGCAGATAGAGCTGGCGGACTGCGGGAACGGAGGAGGCCGGATCGATATCCGGCAGGAAGCCGGCGGCGGCGCTTTCGCGGCGCAGGGTGCGGGCGCTGGCCTTCGGGGCACTGGTCTTGCGGGGTGAAGTGGCTTGCATGGCTGGCGTCGAAGTGGCTCTGGATATATCTTCGATTATTCACTTTTATCAGACCACTTTCAACCACTCTCCGGAAATGCCAATGCGCCCGTCTGCTGCACCCTTTCTCTTCACCGGCACCATGCTTGCTGCGGCAGGCTATGGCGCCACCTTCCTGTTTTCGGCCTATTACCGCGCCCATGGCGGCAGCGATGTCGATACCGGGCTGACGCTCGCCGCCGCCATGGCCGGGACCTTTACCGGCGTGCCGCTGGTCGGCTGGCTTTCGGGGCGGATCGATGCGGCGCGGATGAGCGCCATTGCGAGTGCTGCCGTGGCGCTCGGCTTCCTGCTGCTCGCTTTTGCCGCGGGCGGCGGTCTCGGCCTGCCGCTGGTCTCCGGCTTCCTGATCGGGCTCGGCTGGGGAATGTTCTATATCGGCGCGCCGATGGCGCTGTCCGAGCGCGT
The DNA here is from genome assembly GCF_040546565.1 of Rhizobium sp. OAE497. Taxonomy (NCBI): domain Bacteria; kingdom Pseudomonadati; phylum Pseudomonadota; class Alphaproteobacteria; order Hyphomicrobiales; family Rhizobiaceae; genus Rhizobium; species Rhizobium sp. OAE497. Next base: position 965,056 of record NZ_JBEPOA010000001.1, on the reverse strand, counting down.
CACCGATGCCGATCGCGGCTTCCGGTTCACCCGCTTCGGCGCCTTCCAGATGGCCGGCATCGGCGGCGGTCCGGTCATTCTCAACCTGGTGCTGAGCGAGGCCGGTCTCTCGGTCGAGGCGACCTTCATGCTGGTCGGCGCCGCCTGCCTTGCGGCGTCGCTGCTGCTCTGGATCTTCGGCTCGATGGCGCCGGGCGGTGAGCGAACATCGGCGCTGCGTCCCTGGGTGCGGGATATCGGCGTGATTGCCCGCAGCGCCTCGATCAGGCCGATCCTGATGGTGGCGCTTGGCGCCTGCGTGTTCTCCGGCCTGCTAACCTTCCAGTCCTCGCTGGTGGCGGGCACGGGTGCGACCGCCGCAACCTTCTTCGCCGTCTATGCCGTTACCGTCGTTGCCGCGCGGCTGCTGCTTGCCCGCTTCCTGGCGACCCTGCCGCAGGCGCAGCTTGCCTCGGCTCTGTTGACCTCGATGTGCCTCGGCGTTGCCGCGATGTTCGGCGTCGGCCTTCATCCGGCCTTCCAGATCGTCTCGGCGATCCTGACCGGCATCGGCTATGGTCTCGTCTACTCTGTGATCCAGACCTGGGCCGTCAACAACACCGAGCCGCGCTATCGCCATGCGGCGCTGACCTGGTTCGTGATGTCCTATTTCGTCGGCATCTTCGGCTTCCCGGCCGTGGGCGGATGGGTGCTCGTCCATCTCGGCCGGGAAGTCTTTCTCTCGATCCTGCTTGCCGCAGCACTGGCCGAACTCGCCATCGCCGCCAGCATCGGCCTGCGCCGGGTGCAGGCGGCGTGAGCCCTATTCCGCAGGGCTGGCGCAGGCGGCCTCTACCGTCTCCGCCGGCCGGCGGCCGAGGAAGGCGATGACGACGACCGCGGTGAAGACCGTGACGCCTGCAAGCAGCACCAAAAGCGAGCTGAAGGCCTGGGCATAGGTTGCGGCAAGCGCCTCGCTGGTCATGCCGGGGATTGCGGCGCCGGCGGCCCGAAGATCGCCGGTCACCAGCCGCTGGGCTGCGGCCGCGGCGCCATCGCCGCCGAGCCTTGTGCCGATCAGGGCCGAGAGCACGGCGCTGACCACCGCCAGCGCCACGCCTTCGCCGGCAACGCGCGTGGTGCTGAAGATGCCGGTCGCCATGCCAGCCCGCTCCTTCGGCACGACGCTGACGGCGAGCCCGTCCATCAGGCCCCAGGGCAGGCTGATGCCGGTGCCGATCATCATCAGCGGCGCGATCAGCAGCGCCGGATCGGAGGACGGCGTGGCCGACAGCCAGAACAGACCGCCCGCCGAAATCAGCAGGCCGCCGCTGCAGATGACCGCCGCCGAGAACCAGCGGGTCAGCATGCCCGCGACGACCGGCAGCACCAGCAGCGGTCCGGAAAGCGCGACCATCATCTGGCCGGCCTGAACCTCGCTCATGCCGTCGATGCCGACGAAGCGCACCGGCAGCAGGATCAGCAGCACCACGAAGGCATAGGCAGGCGCGGCCGCCAGCAGCTGGACGCCGACGAAGCGCGGGTAGCGGAACAGCGAGAGGTCGAGCATCGGGCGGGCAACGCTGCGCTCGATCCGCCAGAAGGCGACGAGAAGCGCTGCGGCGCCTGCAAGCAGCGCAGCAACCGACAGGCTCGCCCAGCCCTGCTCCGGCGCCAGAAGAACGCCATAGGTCAGGAGTGCCAACGCCAGGGTGAAGCTTGCGGCGCCCGGCCAGTCGAGGCCGGCGGCATCGGGATCGCGGGTTTCGTGCAGGAAGTTTGCGCCGAGCACGAAGGCGATCAGGCCGAGGGCCGCGACCAGCGCAAAGATCGACCGCCAGCCGAAACTCTCGGCCATCAGCCCGGAGGCGATCGGCCCGAAAGCGAGGCCGACGCCGAAGCTGGCGCCGACGATGCTGAAGGCCCGCATCCGCGCATTACCCTCGAATTCCTGCGCCAATGCGGCCATGCCGCTGGAGAAGGTCGCGGCCGCCCCCAGCCCCTGCAACGCCCGCAGGAGATCAAACCAGAGGATATCGGGGGCGAAGGCGAGCATGACGGAGAAGATCAGGAAGGCCGTGAGCCCGCTGAGAAACAGCCGCTTGCGGCCATAGGTATCGGCCAGCGTTCCCGCCGCCATCAGGCTGCTGCCGAAGGTCAGCATGAAGGCATTGGTCACCCAGTTCAGCGCGATCGGACTGCCGCCGAGCGAATGGGCGATGGCCGGAAGCGCCACTGCCGGGCCGGTGAAGGTGAGCGGCATTGCCGCGGCCGCAGAGCAGATGCCGGCGAGCGCCAGGATCCGCTTGGACATGTCAGGTTTGGTCATGAGCTTTCCGCCTGTTCGAAAGAGAGGGCGTGCCGCCTTGAGGTGGGAGGTCTATCGGCGGCAACACAAACAGGATAAATTCGCTTCAATTATGCGATAAGCGCGCTATCTCTCCTGGCATAATGGAAAGATTCGCTCGAATGGATGAAATGAGATGGATCAGCTGAGCGGGCTTTCGGCCTTTGTCAGAACCGCCGATCTCGGCAGTTTCGTTGCCGCGGGCCGCGTGCTCGGCCTTTCGGCATCCGCAGTCGGCAAGGCGGTGACGACGCTGGAAAAGCAGCTTGGCGTGCGCCTCTTCCAGCGCTCGACGCGCAGCATCCGGCTGACGGAGGAAGGCCGGCTGTTCCACGAGCGCTGCCGCCGCGTGCTCGACGATCTCGAGGATGCGCAGGCCTCGCTTGCGGCAGCGGTGGCGACGCCGCGTGGGCGGTTGCGGCTCAGCGCGCCGCTGGTCAGCTACCATCTGCTGCTGCCGGTGCTGCCGGAATTCATCCGCCGCTATCCCGAGGTCGAGCTCGATCTCGATTTCAACGACCGGATCGTCGATCTGATCGATGAAGGCGTCGACGTGGCGATCCGCAGCGGCGACTTGCAGGATTCCAGGCTGATGTCGCGGGCGCTCAGGCCATTTCAGATGCTGCTCTGCGCCGCACCAAGCTATCTCGAAAAGCACGGCACGCCGCAGACGCCGCAGGATCTGCCCGGTCATCTCGCCATCCGCTTCCGCTTTCCAAACAGCGGCAAGATCCAGGACTGGCCGCTGATGGAGGCAGGCGGCGCGGCCCTGGCGCCGCCCGGCCTGATGACCTGCAACAATATGGAAGCGCTGCGCGGCGCCGTGCTTGCAGGTCTCGGCATCGGCTGCATGCCGGATTTTCTGGCGCGGCGGCCGCTGGCCGATGGGACGCTGCGCAGCGTGCTCGGCGACCATATCGATGGCCCCGGCCAGTTCCATGTCATCTGGCCGTCGAACCGGCACCTGTCGCCGAAGGTTCGCGTGCTGGTCGACTACCTGATCGACACGCTGTTTGCCGAGCGCTGCGACGAACCCGCAGCGCCCGGCCTTTCCGTTACCGGTCGACCGTAGGCATGATCCAGGAAGCGTAGCGGTCGCCGGAGACCTTTTCCGGCGCGAGCGCGGCATCGAGGCTCTTCATGTCGGCGGCGGTAAGCGCGATGGCGGCGGCGCCGACATTTTCTTCCAGATAGCTCTGGCGCTTGGTGCCGGGGATCGGCACGACGTCGTCGCCCTTGTGCAGCAGCCAGGCGAGCGCGATCTGCGCCGGGGTCGCCTGCTTGTCGCGGGCGATCGCGTGGACCACTTCGGCGGCCTTGACGTTTTCGTCGAAGTTTTCGCCCTGGTAGCGCGGGTCGTTATGGCGGTGATCGTTTTCCGGATATTCCTCGGCGCGCATCACCTTGCCGGTGAGAAAACCGCGGCCGAGCGGCGAGAAGGGAACGAGGCCGATGCCAAGTTCGCGCAGCACCGGGATGATCTCCGGCTCGAGATTGCGCTCCCACAGCGAATATTCGCTCTGCAGCGCCGTCACCGGGAAGACCGCGTGGGCCTTGCGGATGTTGGCGATACCGGCTTCCGACAGGCCGAAATACTTGACCTTGCCTTCCTTGACGAGCTCGCTGACGGTGCCCGCCACGTCCTCGATCGGCACGGTGCGGTCGACGCGGTGCTGGTAGAGGAGATCGATATGATCGGTCTGCAGCCGCTTCAGCGACCCCTCGACCGCCTTGCGGATATTATCGGGACGGCTGGTCACTTCGCCGGGCACCTGCTTGCCGTCGACGATCTTGAAGCCGAACTTGGTGGCGATGGTCACCTCGCTGCGACGGCCCTTGAAGGCGCGGCCGAGCAGGTCTTCGTTGGTGTGCGGTCCGTAGACTTCGGCGGTGTCGAAGAAGGTGCAGCCGAGATCGATCGACCGGTGCAGCGCGCGGATCGCCTCGTCCTGATCGGCCGGACCATAGGACTGGCTCATCGGCATGCAGCCGAGGCCGATTTCCGAGACTTCCAGACCCTGGCTGCCGAGTTTGCGCTTCTTGAGGCTCATGATGCATTCTCCATTCGTGATTGCGCCTGGAGACTGCGCCCGGCCGGCCGAATTTCAAATACTTGTAAATTCCGATTACATGCGCGAAAATTCGAGAATGTCGAACGATCCCTTTTCAGACCTACTGACGCTCACCAATGCGCAATCCGTCATCTCCGGCGGCTTCAAGATCGGCGGCGCCTGGTCGCTGCAGTTCCGGCCGCAGCAGATCAAGTTCTATGCGCTGCTGAAGGGCAGCTGCTGGCTGGATGTCGAGGGCGGCGCCGGGCCGGTGCGGCTGGAAGCCGGCGATACCTTCCTTGTCACCACCCGCGATTTCGTGCTCTCAACCGATCTGTCGCTGGCGCCGGTCGAGGCGAAGCCGCTGTTTGCCACCTTCGAAGGTCGCGTCAAGGAGCTCACCGCTGAGACCGACGTGGAAATCATGGGCGGCCATGCGGGGCTCGATCCGGAGCGCGGCGCGCTGCTGACCGATGTCATGCCGCCCTTCATCCACGCAAAGGCCGGATCGCCGCAGGCAGCCGTGCTGCAATGGGTGGTGGCGCAGATCGTTTCGGAGCAGACGGCGGACCTGCCGGGCGGTTCGGTCGCCTCGGCGCAGCTGGCGCAGCTGCTGTTCGTGCAGCTGCTGCGCGCCCATCTCGATCATGCCGGTTCGCTCGCCGCCGGCCTGCTGCGCGCCGTCAGCGACCGGCGTATAGCTCCGGCGCTTCGGCTGATGCATGCCGAGCCCGGCCGCGCCTGGCAGCTGGAAGAGCTCGCGGCGGCGGCCGCCATGTCGCGCACCACCTTCGCCGTCTATTTCAAGCAGGTGGCCGGCATCGCGCCGCTCGCCTATCTGACGGAATGGCGCATGCGGCTTGCCGAGCGCTCGCTGCGCGAAGACGACGTGCAGGTGGCGACGCTCGCCCGCACGCTCGGCTACACCTCCGAAAGCGCCTTCTCCAACGCCTTCAAGCGCGTCACCGGCCGCGCCCCGAAATTCTACCGGAACGACACGCGGGCCATGGCCGTGGCAGCGGAATAGGCTGACGGGGCGATCCGCGCATGATAGGGCTGCGGCAGTCAAACATGGATGCCGCGATGCCCACTGAAATCTCCTTCCGCCAGCCCACCCCTGCCGATGCAGCGCGATGCTTCGAGATCGAAACGTCGGCCTATGAGGGCGACGAGGCGGCGACGCTGGAGAAGATCGCGACGCGGATCGCGCTCTATCCCGAGGGCTTCGTCATTCTCGAAGCGGACGGCAAGATCGCCGGTTTCATCAATAGCGGCTGCGCCTTCGAGGTCGTCATGTCGGACGAGGAGTTCAAGGAGCTGGTCGGGCATGATCCCGCGGCACCCAACGCCGTCATCATGTCCGTGGTCGTCGATCCTGCCGAACAGGGCAAAGGCTATTCGAAGCTGCTGATGCAGCATTTCATCGCGCGGATGAAGGCGATGGACAAGAAGACCATCCACCTGATGTGCAAGGAAGCGCATGTGCCGCTCTATGCCAGGATGGGCTATCGCTACACCAGACCCTCCGCCTCCGATCACGGCGGCATGGCCTGGCATGAGATGGTCATGGAGCTCTGATCAGATTGCCGGGCCTAGCCTTATCGGGCTGCCGTCGGAGAAGCGCGCGAAGCGGAAGCGGTCGAGCTTGTGGCCGGTGTCGTTGCCCTGGATCAGGTCGGACATGACGCGGCCGACGCCCGGGCCGATGCCGAAACCGTGGCCGCTCATGCCGGTGGCGACGAAGAGGCCGTCGATGGCACTGATGCGATCGACGACAGGCACGACGTCGGGCATCGCATCGATCATCCCCGCCCAGGCCGTCTTCAGGCGCAAGTCTTTGAATTGCGGGAAAAGCGTGGTGAAGCCGCGCCTGATCGACGCGAGATCGGACGCTCCGGGCGCCGGGTTGAGCACGCGCATGCGCTCGAAGGGGCTCTTGCTATCGGGCGTCCAGTCGCGCGGCGTCGACCAGCTGTCGGGAAAGCCCGCGGGGGCGGCCGGGAGATAGCGCGTGCCGAAGGGATGGTCGAGCAGCGCCGGGAGATATCTGGTGGCGTTGCGGAAGGCATCGGGGCCGACGAAGAGAAGGTTGCTTCCGCCGGGCGCCAGCGTATAGCCGCCATCCTGCCGGCGCCGGAAGGCGATATCGTCCTCGATCGCCGCGCCTGCATGAAACTCCGGCAACGGTTCGGTCGCGGCCACCGTGGCGCGCACACTGAGCTGCGGGATCGAGACGCCATGCTTCCTCAGGAACAGCGACGACCAGGCGCCGCCGGCAACCAATACCGTCGATGTGGAGATCCTGCCGCTCTCGGTCCAGACGCCGGTGATGCGGCCGCCAGCGGTATCGAGCGCCCTGACGGCGCAGTTTTCGATGATCCTGACACCCTTGCGGGCGGCAAGCCGCGCCAGCGCCGGAACGGCGAGCCAGGGTTCGGCGCGCATATCCGACGGCGTCGTCATCGCACCGGCATAGCGGCGCGCCATGCCGCCGATCCGCGAGGCAACCTCCGCGCCATCGAGAAGGCGGGTATCGAGATCATGGGCGGCGGCGATCTGCATGAATTTCGCGAACTTCGCCATGTCCTTGTCGCTGCGTGCCAGATAGGTGACGCCGGTCTGCCGGAGGCCGATATCCTCGCCGCATTCTTCTGCAAGCTGCTGCCACAGACGGCAGGCTTCGATGACGATCGGCAACTCGTCGGGATCGCGCCCCTGCTTGCGGATCCAGCCCCAGTTGCGCGACGACTGCTCGGCGGCGATGCGGCCCTTTTCCAGAAGCGTCACCTGGACATTGCGCGCAGCAAGGAAGAGCGCGGTGCTGACGCCGATCACCCCGCCACCGACGATGACCACCTCCGAGCTTTCAGGGAGAGGGCTGGAGTGGCTAATAGGGTCGGCTTCGGAGAAGGGAAACATCAGGGAGGATCTTGCTGCATGAGGAGTGTCAGCCGATCCCTAGCCTTCCGTTAGCATCCGTTCAAGCATGGTTATGCTGCGTTTTGGCAGTGCCCGGAACGATCTTTGCGGAGCATTGCTTTCCTCAGGCGAAACGCAGCGCCGAGCGCGCTTTCGCCTTGGCTGCCTCTTCCTCGCGGTCACGCGGCGGCTGCGAGGTCTCCAGCGACTCCAGCAATTCGGCGGCGCATCTGGCGATCGATTGCACGGCATGCTCGAAGGCCGCCTCGTTACGCTTTGAGGGCTTGTTGCTGCCGCTCAGCTTGCGCACGAACTGCAGCGCCGCATCATGGATCTCCGCCTCTGTTGCCGGCGGATCGAAATTGAACAGCGGTTTGATATTCCGGCACATGGCCCGCATCCTCCTCGTCTCGGCACCGCGAAAGACGCGCGGCACAAGGGGAAAGCTAGTGGTATCCGTGGCAATTGCAACGGAGTGGGTGTGTCAGGATGGGCTTTCGGTTTGGAGGAGCGGGCTGCTAAGCTCTGGCATGACCAGCCCCATCCCTTCAGACTATCTCATCGGCGGGACTTCCGATTGGAGCGTCAACCACCGGATCAATTCGGCCTTGCCAGGCTATCTGATGATCAGTTCGACTGCCGATACCAACAGTCTGAGCGACCTATCCGCCGACGCGCTGAGTGCGATGGGGATGGTTTTTGCCAAGGTGCAGCGAGCGTTGAGCGATGTCCTCGGCGCCGAGCGGGTCTATATCGGCCGCTACGGGCATTCGCCGGGCTATCCGATCCATTTTCACGCCATCCCGATCTATGGCTGGGTCGAGGAGCTATTCTGGAGCGACGCGCGCTACCGGGTGCTCGAGCGCTTCGCGGATGGGCCGGGGGAGACGCCGACCGATGGCGCGGAGCTGACGCTTTTCGTCTGGCGCGAGTTCTGCGAGCGCAAAGACCCGCCGCCGATCAAGGGTCCGCCTGTGACCGAGACGATCTCTATGCTGCGCCGGACCCTTCAGTTCTGAAGGCAAGGTGCGAGGCGCTCACGCCGTCAGCGTCAGGCCGATCCCCCAGGGATCCCTCAGGAACACGCCGCCGTCGCGCGCTTCGGTCTTGATCTCGAGCTTGTCGAGAGCGGCCTTGGCGGTGCCGAGGGCGGTTTTGTCGTTGAAGTGCAGCGAGTAGTCGGCAAGGCCGGTCATGCTTTCGCTGCGGGTGCCGGCGCCGCGGCTGTTCCAGATGTTGGCGGCGACGTGGTGGTGGTAACCGCCGGTGGCGAAGAAGCTGGCGCCGGGATAGCGGGCCATGATCTTCAGGCCGAGGACGTCGCGGTAGAAGGCGTCGGCTTCGGGTATGTTGCCGACCTGCAGATGGATGTGGCCGATCGCCGTGCCGTCGGCCATGCCGTTCCAGCGATCATCAGGGGCGCTGTCATAGAGCGCCTGGAGGTCGAGGCGGTTGGTGGCCATTTCCACCTGGCCGTCCTGATGGAACTTCCAGACATCGTGCGGGCGGTCGGCATAGATCTCAATGCCGTTGCCTTCGGGGTCGGAGAGGTAGATCGCCTCGCTGACGAGATGGTCGGAAGCGCCGTCGAGCACGACATTGTTATGCGCGGCATGGCGCAGCCAGCGGGCAAGCTCGGTACGGTCGGGCATCAGGAAGGCGGTGTGGAACAGGCCGGCGGCGTTGCGCGGCGCGGTCTGCGCGTTGCTATCCGTCGTCAGCGTCAGAAGCGGCAGGCCGGCGACGCCAAGCACCTCGCCGCTCGCGGTCTTTTCGATCACCTTGAGGCCGAGCATCGACTGGTAGAAGCCGGAAACGGCGGCCAGGTCCTTCACGACCAGATGCGAATGGCCGACATGGGCAGGGCGCGTCAGCGCGTAGGAAGTCTCAGATGTCATCGGTCTCTCTCCCGCCATCAGTTGCGAAGGTGTACCGGCGGTGGCGGCGAAGGCGCCGCCTGTGGCAAGCTCGAGGAATGTTCGCCGGTTCATGATCTCATGGTCCCCTCGGCCGCTGTACTTGCATCCTATATGGCGCATTCCGATTGTTCGCAGAAGACGGGTTTTTGCGGATAAATCGTTCAACATCTGTTGACGCAGTGGGCGCCGCCGCTTGATCCGTATCAGAGCGCCTTATCTATCCTCCGGTAGAGTGGATGCAGTTCATACCGGAGCAGATCATGTACAAGAAAATCCTCGTTCCCATCGAAATCGGCAGTATCGACCGCGGCGAGAAATCGCTGCGCAAGGCGGCGACGCTGCTCGACGAAGGCGGCGAGATCATTCTGCTGAATGTCGTCGAGGACGTGCCGACCTATGTGGCGATCGACCTTCCGGCCGAACTCGTCGAAAACGCCATGAAGGACGGCCGGGCGCGGCTGGAAACCCTGCGGCTGAAGACCGGCATCCCAGCCAGCATCGAGATCGGCCGCGGCCCGCCCGCCAACGGCATTCTGGTGGCCGCCGAAACCCACGGCGCCGACCTGATCATCGTCGCCTCGCATATCCCCGATTTCTCCAACTATTTCATCGGCGCCACCGCCGACCGCGTGGTGCGGCATGCGAAATGCTCGGTGCTGGTGGATAGGTAGGAACCCGTTCTTCCCGGACAGGAGAAAAGGGGCAGTCACCCCCTGCCCTTTTCTCCATCCTCCTGGAAATAGAGCCGCTGAATGATGGCCATGATCAGGGCTGTGGCCCAGCCGAAGATGATCCAGCCGTTGACCGCTTCGAAGACCGAGACCTGGCGCCAGTCCTGGCCGAGGACGATGTCGCCGTAGCCGACGGTGGTGAAGGTGGTGGTGGAGAAATAGACGGCATCCTCGAAGCTCGGCAGCGCGCCGATGAGATAATAGACCAGCGCCCAGAGGCAGATGTCGAGGATGATCGGCACCAGCAGGTAGCTGACCCAGACGACGGTCGCCAAGGTGGCGTGGCGGGTCAGATAATGGGGGTCGATGCGCCGGAAGACCCTGAGGCCGGCAGCCATGAAGATTGCCTGGATGGCGACCGTGGCGGCAATCAGCGCCGTCGCGAGGAGAAGCTTGGCGAACACTGTGCCTCCCGGGATGGATGCGGCCCGCATGGAGCGGCCTTCGCTTCACGATAACAGCTCTGCCGGAGGCTGCATTGAAGAGGATCAATCACCCCGCCCTGCAAAGACTGAAAATCCGCCACCGGCATCGCGAGGCTTGATCGCGGTCAATGCATGAAGGCCGCCTGCGCCGTAGCGTGGGACGTTTCGAAATATGGCGGAGGCGGCTGTGCAGAACGTTCAGCAGACAGGCGGACATTCGCGGCCCTCGGGCATCCTAGCTGCCGCGATCGCCGAGCTGCGCGCCATGCCGCTGCTCGCCCTCCTCGTCTTCGTGCCGGTGGTGATCCTGACGGAGATGGCGGCACCCGAGGCGCATACGCTGCTTTTCATACTCTCGGTACTGGCGATCGTGCCGCTGGCCGCACTTCTGAGCCGGGCGACCGAGGCAGTCTCGGCGCGCACGGGTGACGCCGTCGGCGGGCTGCTGAACGCGACGCTCGGCAATCTCACCGAACTGGTGATCGCGCTTGCCGCATTGCAGGCGGGCGAATATCTGCTGGTCAAGGCGTCGATTGCCGGCGCGATCGTCACCAATACGCTGTTCATGCTCGGCGGCTCGTTCCTGCTCGGCGGATTGAAGCATCATGTGCAGAAGTTCAATCGCGTCAGCGCCCGGTTCCAGGCCTGCCTGTTGTTTCTGGCGACCGTCGCCGTGCTGGTGCCGTCGCTGATCGGCAATAACGGGCAGAAGCCGGAGACGCTGCATCAGCTCAGCCTTGGCCTGGCGATCATCCTGATTGCCGTCTATGCGATGGGCATGCTGTTTTCGCTGAAGACCCATCGCGAGCTCTTCGCCAGTGTCGGCGAGGCTGCGGAGGAGCATGGCGGCTGGCGGCTTTCGACCAGCATCACCGTGCTTGTCGTCGTGACGCTGTTCGTGGCGCTGATCAGCGAGGTCTTCGTCGGCTCGGTGCAGGCGGCTGCCGAGAGCATGGGCATGAGCCCGGCCTTTGTCGGCTTCATCGTCGTGGCACTGGTCGGCGCTGCCGCCGAGATGGCAGCGGCCTTTTCCGCGGCGCGCGCCAACCGGCTCGATCTCAGCGTCGGCATCGCGCTCGGCAGCGCCTCGCAGATCGCCCTCTTCGTCGCCCCCGTCCTCGTCATCCTCAGCTATTTCATCGGCCCCGAGCCGATGTCGCTGGAATTCTGGCCGGGCGCCGTCGCCATGATCTTCATCTCGACGATGGCGGCGAGCCTGCTTTCGAATGGCGGACGCGGCGCCTGGTATGTGGGCGTGCTGGCGCTCGCCGTCTATTCGGTCTTCGGGCTGACGCTGTTCCTGCTGCCGCCCGCCTCTCCCTGAGATTCAGACATCCAGCTGCTTGAGGAAGGCGATCATCCGCTCCGACACCTCGGCGGGGCGTTCCTGCTGCAGCCAGTGACCGGCCTCGGGGAGGATGTGAGAGCCACGCAGTTGCGGCACCAGCGCGGGCATGGCGGCGATGATTTCGGCCATGCCGGGGATGGCGAGGCCGGGGTCTCGTTCGCCGGTCATGAACAGCGCGGGGATCGCGACGCGCTGGCCGGCATTGGCCTGCTGGAGTTCCCAGTTGCGGTCGAGATTGCGGTAATAGTTGAGGCCGCCGGTGAAGCCCGACGCCTTGAAATCCGAAACCAGTCTTTCAAAATCGGCGGAGGGTAGCCAGGCGGGAAGCTCTGTGGGATCGGGCAGCGCGGCGAGCAGGCCGGCGTTGCGACTGACCATCGAGAAGGGATTGGGCGTGGCGTCGCCGGGCTTTCTCGGACCCGCCTCGCCACTCGCCGCATGGAGGATCTTGCGCAGCGTCAGCGCGGGATCGCGTTCGAACTCGGCTTCGGCAAGACCGGGCTCCTGGAAATAGAGCGTGTAGAACAGCGCCCCGTCATTCTGCGGAAAGATCTTCGAGGGCGGCACCGGCGGCAGGCCCATCATCGGCACGCTCAGCGCAATGACGGCCTTGAACCTGTCGGGGCGCAGGAGGGCAGCCTGCCAGGCGATCGTCGCGCCCCAATCGTGACCGGCGATCACCGCCTTGTCCTCGCCGAGCGCATCCATCAGCGCGATAAGATCGCCAACGGCGTGGAAGACGGTGTATTGATCGACGCGTTCGGGTGCGGCCGTCTTGCCGTAGCCGCGCAGATCCGGCGCCACGGTGCGATAGCCAGCCTTGGCAAGGGCGGCGACCTGATGGCGCCAGGCATGCTTGCTTTCCGGAAAGCCGTGGCAAAGCAGCACGAGCGGCCCGGAGCCCGCCTCCAGGATGCCCGTCCTGATCGTTCTCGTCTCGATGACTGTCTCGTTCATGATGGGCTCGTTCATGATGGGCTCCTGATTTGTTGCCTTGGCGCCGGAAACTGAGATAACCAAGGCCGGTGCGGCGAGTAGAAACTGGCGGCGCAGCATGAGTGCTCCCTTTATCCGTAACAATATCTGTTACAGATATGCGGAGCCGTCAAGATAGCGTAACAATAATTGTTGCGGAAAGGTTCGCGATGAAGACCGATGGCCGGCTTTCCCGGATGCTGCATGTGCTGGTGCATATGGGCCTGCTCGGCGGCAGGGAGACGTCGGAACGGATCAGCCAGATGCTGAACACCAATCCCGTCGTCGTGCGCCGGACGCTGGGGGCGCTGCGCGAACATGGGATCGTGGAATCGGAAGGCGGGCGCGGCGGCGGCTGGAAGCTCGTGCGGACGCTGGATGAGGTGACGGTGCTGGATGTGCAGCGGGCGCTGAACGAGGGAGCGATCCTGCCGGCGCCGCTTTCGCGCGATCACCCTTCATGCCCTGTCGAGCGTGCCTCGAATTCCGTGCTGCAGATGGCGCATGCGGCGGCCGAGAAAGAGCTGCTGGCGCGCTATGCGGCGACGACGCTCAGGGAGATCGCCGACATGGCCATCATCGATCAGGGCAAGGAGCCGCCGAAGCTTGCGTGATCCATGATATCAGGCCGATAGGCCGGTTAGCTCAATCGTAGAGGTAATACTTCGTCCAGGTATCCTTCGGCACTTTTTCGCCGATCTGATATTCGAGCTCGCGGACATTGATGTGTTGCGGGCCGGTGATGCAGGTGTAGGAGAGATGGTACCAATCGCCCTTGCTGCGGAAGACGGCGCCGGGGGCGACGAGGCGGTCGTCGCTGGGGACCGGATCCTTGAAGGTGTAGGCGATCACCTTGTCCGGCTTGAAGCCGGTCTTGTCGCTGTTGATGCGGCTCATCGCTTCGGTATCGCAGCTCTGTTCGAGGCGGGTCGCGGGATCGAGCTTTTCAAGCTGCTTCTTGATGGCGGGATCGACGGCGAAGGCGGACGAGGCAAGGCTGAGAAGCGATACGGACAGGACCAGGCATTTCGGCATTTAGGAAGAATCCCTCTATCTGCTCATTCCGGAACAAGCCTCAGCCAGACACCCCCGTCATCCTGCCAGGCAATGCGCAAGTCCCGCGCGACGCTAGCGGACTTTCTTAAACAATGTGGTGACATCAAGGCAACGTGAGGAAGACTTCGATTTAGCAGGAGCTTATCCACCGATGCTTGCGCGGCGCTTGATTGCATCCCGCAGCACCTCTATCTCTTCCCCACCGCAATACCGATCCGGAGCTTTTCATTTGTCCGTTTTCAAGAACCTGCCGAACCCGCCCGCTGCCGCCAAGAAGCCGCTTTCCGATACGCGCCACGGCGTTACCAGGACAGACGATTACGCCTGGCTGCGCGCCGATAACTGGCAGGCGATGTTCAAGGATCCTTCGATCCTCGACCCCGAGATCCGCAAGCATCTGGAAGCCGAAAACACCTATATGAACGCGGCGATGGAAGACACCAAGCCGCTGCAGACGGTGCTGTTTTCCGAGATGCGCGGCCGCATCAAGGAAGACGACAGCTCGGTGCCGATGAAGGACGGCGGTTTCGCCTATGGCACGTTCTTCGTCACCGGCGGCGAACAGCCGCACTATTTCCGCATCCCGCGCGACGGCGACACCAAGGACGAGACGATCCGCGCCGTGCTGCTCGACGGCGATAAGGAAGCCGCCGGAAAGAGCTATTTCCGCCTCGGCGGCCTCGACCATTCCACCGATCACAGCCGCGGCATCTGGGGCTATGACGACAAGGGCTCGGAATTCTTCACGCTGAAGGTTCGCGACCTCGCGACCGGCGAAGATCTCGCAGATGTGATCGAGAATACCGGCGGCGGCGGCATCTGGGCGCCCGACGGCAAGAGCTTCTTCTACTCGGCGCTCGACGAGAACCACCGCCCCTCGAAGGTGTTCCACCACATTCTCGGCACGCCGCAAAGCGACGACCGGCTGGTCTACGAGGAGAAGGATCCGGGCTTCTTCATGGGCGTCGGCGGCTCGCTGCTCGACGATTTCATCTATATCGACATCCACGACCACGAGACCTCGGAATACCGGCTGCTCTCGACCAAGGACCTGACGGCCGAACCGAAGATCGTCGCCGAGCGCGAGGAAGGCATCGAATATACACTGACCGAAGGCGGCGACGTCTTCTACATCCTGACCAATGACGGCGATGCCAAGGATTTCAAGATCGTGGAGGCGCCGGTCAATGCACCCGATAAGGCAAACTGGCGCGAGATCGTGCCGCACAAGCCGGGCACGCTGATCATCAACCACATGGCCTTTGCCCGCCATCTCCTGTGGCTGGAGCGCAAGGACGGCCTGCCGCAGATCATGATCCGCGACCGCAAGACGGGCGAGGAACATGCGATCGCCTTTGCCGAGGAGGCCTATTCGCTGGGTCTCTCGGGTGCCGCAGAATACGACACCGACGTCATCCGCTTCTCCTATTCGTCGATGACGACGCCCTCGCAGCTCTACGACTACAACATGGTGACGCGCGAGCGGACGCTGCTGAAGACGCAGGAAGTGCCGTCGGGCCATAACCCGGACGATTATGTCACCCGCCGCGTCTTCGCGCCCGCCTGGGATGGCGAGACCGTGCCGGTCACTCTGCTCTACCGCAAGGACACCGCGCTCGACGGCTCGGCGCCCTGCCTGCTCTATGGCTACGGCGCCTACGGCATCACCATTCCGGCCGGGTTCAACACCAACTGCCTGTCGCTCGCCGACCGCGGCTTCGTCTATGCCATCGCCCATATTCGCGGCGGCAAGGACAAGGGTTTTGCCTGGTACGAAAACGGCAAGATGGAATTCAAGACCAATACGTTCAAGGACTTCATCGCCGCGGCTGACTATTTGAATCAGCAGAAGTTCACGTCCTACGCTGGTATCATCGCCGAGGGCGGATCGGCCGGCGGCATGCTGATGGGGGCGATCGCCAACATGGCGCCAGAAAAATTCGCCGGCATCATCGCCGCCGTTCCCTTCGTCGACGTGCTCAACACCATGCTCGACGACACCCTGCCGCTGACCCCGCCGGAATGGCCCGAATGGGGCAACCCGATCGAGAGCCGGGAAGAATACGAACAGATCGCCGCCTACTCGCCCTACGACAATGTCGGCGCCAAGGCCTATCCGCCGCTCTTGGCGCTCGGCGGGTTGACGGACCCGCGCGTGACCTATTGGGAACCGGCGAAATGGGTGGCGAAGCTGCGTGAGAAGACGACGGGCGAGGCGCCGATCCTGTTGAAGACGAATATGGATGCCGGGCATGGCGGAGCATCCGGGCGCTTCCAGCGGCTGGAGGAGATTGCGTTCGAATATTCGTTTGCGATCAAGGTTGCGGGGAAGATGTAGGGCGTTGGTGGGCGTGGGGTTCACCCCCCTCTGCCCTGCCGGGCATCTCCCCCACAAGGGGGGAGATCGACTCGTGGTTGGCTGCCCGCACCTTAATTAACGTCACGGCTTGCTCCACTGCTGCTGGAGCGGGCGGTTGTCCCCAGCCAATCTCCCCACCTGCGGGGGAGATGCCCGGCAGGGCAGAGGGGGGCCGGCTGGCCGCCGCGTTCGAGATGGAGGACCCCACCCATGCCCGTCTACATCGCCCTGCTCCGCGCCATCAATGTCGGCGGCACAGGCGCCTTGCCGATGGCGGAACTGAAGGCGATCTGTGATGCGCTCGGGTTCGAGGACGCCAAGACCTACATCCAGAGCGGCAATGTCGTCTTCCGATCCGCTGACAGCGAGAAAACGGCAGGCGAGAAGCTCGACGCGGCGCTGGGGGAGAAGCTCGGCAAGAAACCGGGCGTGATGATCCGCAGCCGCAAGGAAATGGAAGCGATCGCCGAAAACGCCCCCTTCCCCGATGCCAAGCCGAGTTTCGTGCTGGTACATTTCCTGCCGGAAGCGGCACCGAAAGATGCGCTCGACACGATGAGCGCGCCGGATGGCGAGGAGGCTGTGGTTTCCGGCCGGGAGATCTATGTCCAATATCCCATAGGCTCCGGCAAATCGAAGCTGAAGCTCTCGGCGCTGAAGGCCGGAACCTCGCGCAATATCAACACGGTGCGCAAGCTTGTGGAGATGGCGGCGGCGCTGGAGGACGCGGGGCCGGGCTGACCCCGCAGCCCTGCTATTTCACCTGTTCGAAATCCGCCGGTTTCCAGCTGCCCTCGAAGGCCGGGCCATCGGGGCCGTAGATGCGGATATAGGCGAACCAGCCGCGGCCGGGCACGGTCTTGATCCAGCGGCCCTCGCTGTTCTTCGGCGCCTTGGGGCCGAAATAGAGATCGACGCTGCCCGATGGCTTGACGTCCTTCAGTTCGAAGAGCGAGCGGAGCGCGGCCTTGTTCTGGTCCGTCTGCACCTCCGAGCGGGTCTGCGCATCATAGGCGGTCACCGACCAGAAGAGCTTGGCCGGAACGGGCTGGGGAATGGAGAGCTTGTAGGTCTTGCCGCCATCGAGATAGGCGCCCTTGCGGTCGCGCACGCCGAGCCAATAGAGCGAACCGGCGCCGGCGCTGCGGCGGAACATGGCGGGCGAGGTCACGATCGCCTGCGCGAACCAGCGGTCTCGCGCTTCGAGATCGATGCCGGCGGTGGTCTCGAACTGTGCGGTATCGGGCACGAGCCCTACCCATTCCCATTTGCGATCCGGCCAGGCGAAGCGATCGGGACGGTTGCTGTCGAAGGCCGAAACCAGCATCTGGTCGCGCCCCTGGCGTGCCGCCCGCTCCAATATCGCCTTCATGCGCGCGTCGGGCTTGAAGGTCTTGCCCTTCTCGATGCCGACGGTGGCGAGCAGGCCGTACATCGGCTCGAACTTGGCAACTTGCGGCTCCTCCTGAATGACGCGATCGAGCACTTCCCAGAACTTGATATTGTCCTCCCAGGCGAGCGATGTACTGTCCATATCGGTATTGGTGGTATCGACGATCTTCATCGGCTTCGGATCGGCGGCAGTGGAGAGCGGGTAGATCTTGATGGCATGCAGGGCGTCCAGCGCCTTCTGCTGATCGCCGCCGACAGGCAGGGCGCGGACGGCCATCAACACCTTGTTGGTGGCGGAGTGACCGGCGAAATAGCCGTCCGGGATCGCGCCCTTGTAGTCGGGACCGGCGATCAGATGCTTGCCGCCCTTGCCGCCATCCGGGCCCGGGATGCCCATATCGAGGATCCAACTCTGATTGTGATCGTTGGCGAGACCGATATAGCCGCCGGGCGGCAGCTCGATCACCATCGGCTCCTTGGCGACGTCAAGGGTCGCCGAGCCATAGGGGGTGTCGGAATTGAGGGTGAAGCCTACCTGTCTCGGGCCTGCGGCTGCGGCTCCGACCGCCTCGTTGTCCTTCAGCCCGGCCTGCCGGTTGCCGTTGAAGATGCCTTCCACTGACACCGTCGGATACCAGAAGCGGTAGGCGGTGATGGCGCGCTGCAGGTCGGCATCGTCACGGGCTTTTGTAATGGCCTCGGCGGCCGGATAGCCCTTCGAAAACTTGTAGGGTGAAGCCTCAGCCGCGATGGCGGGTGCCTGGATGGCGCCGAGCCAGAGGATGGCACCGGTTAGCAAGAGAGGCCTGCAAATGCTGCGCATCACGTTGATCTCCGTTCTTGAGCTGATGGGAAGGCTTTGGGGCTATGGCATCTTCTCGACATCGGGGAGTTTCCAGCTCTTGTCGAAGAGCGGCTTTTCCGGGCCGTAGAGGCGAAACAGCAGCTCGAACTTCCGCTGCGGATCGACGGGCACCCAGTTGGCTTCCTTGCCTGCCGGAGCCTTTGCGCCGAAGAAGACTTCGACGGAGCCATCGGCGGCTTTCTGCACTCCGGGGGTGATCGAGGCGACGCTTGCCTTGTCCATGTTGCGGATCAGGGCGTGGGTCTCGCGGTCATAGGCGGTGACCGACCAGTATTGCTTGACGGGCGCATCAGCCGGCACGACGAGCCGGTAGGTCTTACCGCCGTCGAAGGCGTTTCCGCCCTTGTCCTTGTTGGCCATCAGGTAGAATTGCGCCGTGCCGATGCGCTTGATGCCGGTGAAGCCGAGCGTATAGGTGACGCCCCGGACATCGACGGGATAGCTGTCCGGATCGGCGTAGCCGCCCTGGGCGGCCTTGACCATTTCGGCCATGGCGGCAGGGAACCAGCGAATTCCCTCGTTCAGCGCTGGGAAGCCCTCGTCATAGCGGGCGGAGAGGAGTGCGTGGGCCTCTTCAGCCGCGGTATCGAGGATCTTCTTCTCCGATGGCTCAGGTGTGTAGGGCTTGCCCTTCTCGATGCCGATCGTCTTCAGCGGATCGATCATCGCGCGGTCACGGTCGAGCCACGGCTCAGTCTGGACGATGCGGTCGAGATTGACGAAGAAGCTCGCATCATAGCGGATCGTCGCATCGAACAGGGTGCCGAAGGCATCGGTAAATCGGGTGGGTGGCGGATTGGCCGCCTGTTTCAGCGGATAGATCTTCAGGCGCTTGCCATAGGTCACCGACTTTTCGATATCGGCATCGGCGTGGCTCTTCAGATTGGAGCGCAGCAGGGCAAAGCCGCTGAACGTATCTGATTTCAGGACGATGTAACCGGGTGGCGTCACGCCGGTATAGCCGGGCGGCAGGATCACGTATTTGCCGCCCTTGCCCTTGTCGGCGCCTTCGGGGCCGGCGTCTTCCAGCGGCATCTGCCAGGCATTGACGATATTACCCGCGAAGGATCCGCCCTCGGCCGGCGGGACGTCGATGACAAGCGGCCCGTCCTTCACGTTCCAGAAGGACATGAGGTAGATCGAATCCGGATTAGGCGTCAGGGTCTGGTTCTGCCAGTTCACCGGCCGCGACCAGTAGACGACCTCGTTCACCTTTGCCTTCGTCTTCGACAGGATTTCCTGCAGCATCAGGTCGGCATTGACGGCGGGCATGCCCCAGATGACCGCCTCGACGGCGCGGCGCTCGACCGAGCGGTCACGGAGCTCCTGCGCGGTGAGAGCCCAGACATGGGCGGGCACAAAGCTGATTGCAGCGGCGGCAAGGAGAAACGGAAAACGTCGCATCGCGGGACCCCCTTCGAGATAGCCGGGAGGTTGAGCGACGCCTTGGCGTAAAAGGAAGTACGTTACGGTAAACGTGCCGCGTAAATTGCCCGCCATGATGGCGAACGGTAGCCGCCCACGCGAGGACGCGGGCGGCCGTGTGCGTCAGGACGCGGCAGTCGCCGCCTGCCTGCTGCGCAGGAGGACCGCGATGATGAAGCCGCAGCCGGCGGTGAGGCTGCCGGTGAGGAAGACGGCGCTGTAGCCGGCACGGTCGGCAAGGAGCCCGGCGAGCGGGCCGGTCAGGCCGTAGGCGAGATCCTGGAAGGCCGAGAAGCCGCCGAGTGCGGTGCCGCGCAGATGCGGAGCGACGAGGTGGACGACCTCTCGGCCCATGGCCGGGAAGATCATCGAGCAGCCGAGGCCGGTCATGAAGGCGCCGAGAAGCGCGAGGTCGGGACTGCCGGCACTCCAGATCAGCATCTGGCCGACGGCTTCCACCGCCATCGAGACGACGGCGACCGTCAGCCCGCCGAAGCGATCCGGCAGGTGGCCGAAAAGGATGCGCACCAGCACGAAGCCGGTGCCGAAGGCCGTCAGCCCGAGACCGGCATAGGCCCAGTGCTGATCGCGGAAATAGAGCGTGAAGAACGAGCCGATCGCCGCAAAGCCGATGCCCTGCAGGCAGACGACGAGGCCATGCGGCCAGATGCGGCCGATGACGCTCCAGAGCGGCGGGCGGCTTGCCGCGGCATGCACGGCGACGGCCGGGATCGGGCGGATCGCCAGAAGCCCGAGCAGCGGCAGGATGGCGCTTGCCGCCATGGTGCCGGTGAAGCCGAAGCGGTCGAGGAGCAGCAGGCCGACCGGGCCGCCAACGGCGAGCGCGCCGTAGATCGCCGCCCCCACCAGCGCCAGCACCCGGCCGGAATTCTGCGGCCCGACGATGCCGATCCCCCAGGAGATGACGCCGACGGCGACCATGCTTTCGCCGAGGCCGATCAGCAGGCGCCCGGCGACCAGCACCGCGAAGGAGAGGACGGGCGAACCAAGCGCCAGCCCGGAGGCCAGCGAGACCAGCGCACCGAGCACATAGAGCCCAAGGCCGCGCTGGACGGCGCGTTTGCCGCCCTCTTTATCGGCGAGCGCCCCGGCATAACCGCGGCTGAGGATGGTGGCGAGAAAGGCGACGCCGACGCCGAAACCGGCCCAACCATTGCCAAGGCCAAGCGTTGCCGTGACATGAACGGGAACGACAGGCAGGGCGACTGCGACGCAGAGATAGGAGATGAACAGAATGGCGGCCAAAAGCAGCAGACGGCGCTGCTCGGGATCGCGGGTCATGCGGAAAGCCATGATATCCTCCTGGCTATTCCTTGGCGGCGGGCACAAAAAAACGCACTCCGACCGGCAAAGGATCGATAAGTGCGTTGCTTGACGTCAAACGCTTACGGCCAGCGAACCGGCATAAGCATGGCCTAATAAAGATTGCGGCCGGTGTCAATGCGGCTCAGGCGCCGAGGACATCGCCGAGCCTGGCGCGGACGGTTTCGAGCACGCCATCGGCAAGCGCGGGGTCGGATTTCAGAATGCCGCGGGAGATGACGATGGCGCCGAGTTCGGCGGCGATCGCGGTGATCGCCAGCGCGCGGCGCTCGTCGTCGGCCATCTGCGGCGGCGCGGCGGCGGCGAGCGCCGCCACCATGTTTTCGAACCCTTCGGCGAAGGAGCGGCTAACCTCGGCGCTGCCGCGGGCGATCTCGCTGCCGGAAGCGGTCATCGGGCAGCCCTCCTCGATCGCGTCGCGCATGTGCCGCGACAGCAGGAAATCGAGATAGCCGCCAAGCGTCGGTTCCGTGTCGCCCGCCGACGCCTTCACATCGCTCAGGCTCTTCTGCATGCCGGATTTCAGCGCTTCGGCGGCCAGCATCTCCTTGGAGGGGAAATGCGCGTAGAGCGCGCCGTGGGTGAGCCCCGCCTCCTTGGCGACTTCGGCAACGCCGACGCCATCGACACCCCTGACGCGGAACAGACGGCCGGCGGCATCCACCAGCGTTTCGCGGTTTGCCGCTGCCTGTTCCCTGGACACCCTGACCATCTGCATTCCCCCACCTATTGACAGGCCGCATTTTTAATTGCATTTGCAATCAAAGTCAAATGATTGCGATCGCAATCAATAATCACGAGGACTGTCATGCAGGAATTTCTACAGGCCATCATCGACGCCCATGGCGGACTGGAGCGCTGGAGCCGGCTGAGCTCGGCCGAGCTCGATCTCAATTTTTCCGGCATCGTTCTGGAAATGAAGGGCTTTCCGCGGCACCTGCGGCCGCATTGCGCCATCGACCTGCGCAGCCAGCGCGTCGTCATCCAGGGGATCGGCGCGCCCGACGAGCTCTGCGTCTATACGCCGGACCGGGTCTGGAGCGAGCGGCCGGACGGTACGGTGACGGCAGCGCTCGATGCGCCGCGCGAGGCGCTGAAGCAGGTGCCGCGCGAGGAACCCTGGCATCCGCTGCACCTCACCTATTTCATCGGCTATGCACTTCGGAACTACCTGACGGTGCCCTTCACCTTTGCCGAGCCCGGCATGCGTTTTCGCGATCTCGGCACGCATGCCGAAGCGGGCGAGACCTGGCGGAAGCTCGAGGTCAGCTATCCCGGCGACATCCCGGTTCATACCGCGACGCAGACGCTCTATTTCGGCCCTGACCACCTGCTGCGGCGGCTCGACTATTCGGTCGACATTCTCGGCGGCGGACCGGCCAATCACTATTGCTACGACTACCGCTCCTTCGACGGCATCATGGTGCCGATCGTCCGGCGCGTCGTCAGCCCGGTCGACATGGGACCGCTGCGGGCGGGGCGCACGACGATCTTCCTGCTCGACTATGTCGATCTCGTCTTCCACGGCACGAAGGGCTGAGGGCGGCCGCCTTCAGAGCCAATACTTGACCGCATAGACCACCGCCATCACCGCGCCGGTGACGATGACGAACCAGCGGACGATGGTGGCGGGGAGGATGCGGACGAGGTAGCCGCCGAGATAGCCGCCGAACAGGGCGCCCGAGAGCATGACCAGTGTCTGCGGCCAGCTGACGGCGCCCTCGAGGACGAAGATCGTCACGGCGGCGATGCTGACGGCGGTTGCCAAGAGGTTCTTCAGCGCCTTGACGCGGCGGATGTCGTCGGGATCGCCGATCGCCAGAACCGCGGTCAGGATGACGCCGAGACCGGCGCCGAAGAAGCCGCCATAGACCGAGGCGAGCGCCAGCACCGAGGAACCGGTAAGCTGCGACGGCTCGCCGCCGCCGCGGCGGCGCTCCGCCCAGGCGGCGATCTGCGGCGAGAACAGGAAGAGCAGCGTCGCGGCACCGATCAGCGCCGGCACTGGCAGCACGAAGAGCCGCTCCGGCAGCGCCAGCAGCAGCAGCGCGCCGAGAATGCCGCCGATCAGGCAGATCAGAACCGAGAGGCCGAGTTTGAGATCGAGCGGCTGCAGCTTGCGGTGATCGGCGAGCACTGCGAGCAGATGGCCGGGGACGATGGCGACGGCATTGGAGGCATTGGCGGTCACCGGCGGCAGGCCGGAGGCCAGCATGGCGGGAAAGGTGAGCAGCGTCGCGCCGCCCGCCAGCGCGTTGATGACGCCGCCGGCAATGCCCGCGGCAAACAGCAGAATTGCGATCTCCAGGCTCATCGGCGGCTCCCCATCCCCCTGCCCTAGCTAGCCGTCTCGCGCCGCGCCGCCAAGCCGCCGCCGGCGGCGAACGGTTCTGCCGGAGGCCGATTTTGAGATTTGCCGCGGCAATGCGATAATCGCCTGAGGAGAGAGCGATGGGGCGTCACTGGCGGATCCTGACTGCGCTGCTTTCACTGGCGCTCGTCAGCGCCGGTCCGGCCGACGACGGCCGCTGGTATGCCGGCGACTTCTCCTTTTCCGACGAGCTCGGCGGCTTCCATATTCTTGGTATTTCAGGCAGCGGTACGCGCGACGATCCGATCGAGATCACCGAGGCGATGACCTCCTCCGATCCGGTGACGCTGATCATCCGCGCTGCGAACCCGGCAACGCTCGACACGCTGCGGCAGAACTCGATGCACCTGCGCATGGTGACGGTGAACGAGAGCAAGCTCGCCTGGATCGGCTTCGAATTCGAACTGGAGGAAATCCGCGGCAAGCCCAGCGACTTCTACGACGGCCTGTCCTTCGGGCAGACCAATCCCAATCCGGATTTCATCTCCTCCGACCGGTTTGCGCATTTCCAGAACCAGTTCGAGAGCTTCGACCGGCTGCGCTTCGATCAGGGCCATGCCGACCCGAAGACGAAGGCGAGCTTCGGCTTCTTCGTGACCGACGTGACGCCGGTGCCGGAATTCTTTCTGGTGCAGGATCCGCTGATACCGGATTCGTGAGCGGCTATCAGCCGAGGCTGACGAGTGCCGTTCCGGCGATCGCCATGGCCGCGCCGGCCCAGGCATAGGGCTGCGGCATCTTTCCGCTTCTCAGCCACACCATCGGCAGGATGACGATCGGGGTCATGGAGGAGAGCGTCGAGACGATGCCGACGCTGCCGGTTTTCAGCGCGCCCATCAGCAGCGACATGCCGAGCGCCGTGCCGAAGAAGGCCGAGATGACGGCGAGCGGGAAATCCCGCCTTTCGATCTCCCCCGTCTGGCGGCGGATGGCGGGCAGCAAAAGCAGCGCCCAGAAGAAGATGACGGCAAGGCCGGAGCGGACGGCCATGGCGGCGAATGGCTCGACACCGGCGGCCATTGCCGGGCGGGCGAGAAGGCTGCCGACGGCCTGGCCGAAAGCGGTGACGACGCCGAGCGCGATGCCTTTCAGCGACGGGCTTTCCTGCGGCGCGGGGGCCTCGATCGGCTCGCCATCGGCAAGCGGGATCATCGGCGCCGGGCGGCGTCGGCGCACGCCGATGGCAATGACGATGCCGCAGAGAATGAGCGCGACACCGGCGCCCTGCATGGCGCTGATGGTTTCCCCGAAGACGACATAGCCCATGGCGAGCGCGAAGGGAGATGCGAGCGAGAAGAGCAGCGCCGTGACCCGCGGCCCGGCGGCGTAGATCGCCGCGAAATAGGTGGTGCTGGCGAGCACGATGCCGAACAGGCCGGAACCGGCGAGCGCCGAAAACTGCCAGGCGCCGAGCGTTGCCCAGCCGCCGAGCGCGGTCGCTGCAAGCGCCGTCATCAGGAAGGCGGCGGTGATCTGCCAGCGGGCAAGGCGCATCAGCGGCACCCGGCCGTTCAGCTCGTTGATGAACATCGAGCTCAGGGCCATGCAGATGGCGGAACCAAGGGCAAGCGCTTCGGAAATCAGCAAAGAGGGGCTCCAGGACGGGAGGCATCCATGGCTGCCGGTCCGCGCCCTGTCAATGCATTGCTTAGCAATTGCTTTTATTGCCGGAAGGTCGTGACCGCACCAGCCTGTGGCTGGAACAGCAGCTTGATCAGCGAGCGCAGCACGAGGATCTGTTCGGCGAGGCTGTTCGGCTCCTTCAGCGCCCGCGACAGCACGATGCCGCCTTCGAGCACGGTCGAAACCATATCGGCGAGCTGATCGACCTCCAGCGGTTCGCGCGGCCTGTAGACCGCCATGATCTCCTCGAACATCCGCCCGAAGCGGCGGCGCCAGGCGAGCACGGCGTTGCGGTTGGTCTCCTGGATTTCGCGGTCGAAGATGCGCTCGTAATAGCAGACGGTGGCGACCAGGCAGCCCGGATGACCGTTCGGCAGATCGGCCAGCAGTTCGGAGAGCAGCTTGAGGCCGAGCAGGAAGGCCTGTAGCGGATCGTCCGTCAGGTCGCGGGCGCGGCTGAAGATCTCGTCATAGATGCGCTCGTCATTTTCGATGTAGCGGTTGAGCAGCGCCTTGGCGAGCTCGTTCTTGTCCCGGAAATGGTAGAAGAAACCGCTCTTGGTGATGCCGGTTTCGGCGATCAGCTCCTCGATCGACGTGCCGCCGAAACCCTTCTGAAGCACGGCAGCTTCGGCGACATCGAGGATGCGCGTCCTCGTTTCGATGCCCTTTTTCATGCTCCCTCCTGTACCGCCGGTACAGTTTTCAGTTGCCGAAACGTTTTACTGATCGCAACCCGGCAATCGGAAAACGCGAGCAAGATCATGATTTCAATAGGCAATGTCGGCGACCAATCCGAAGTATACCGCAAGTCGCCTAGTTTGCCATGCAATTAAGCGCGAGAACTCTATTGCCGGCACCAAGTAGAGGTGACACCGGCCTGTGTAGGGGCGGGCTTTTGAAATGGCACAATACAGACAGAAACTGCCGCAGCTCGGCAGCGGTACCTTCATCTCCGATGGCGGGATGGAGACGGTGCTGATCTTCCACGAGGGCGTCGAGCTGCCGCACTTTGCGGCCTTCACGCTGCTCGCCTCCGAAGAGGGACGGCGCAGGCTGAGGGACTATTACCGGCGCTATCTCGATATCGCTAGGCGCCACGGCACCGGCTTCGTGCTCGACAGCGCCACATGGCGGGCCAATGCCGATTGGGGCGCGCGTCTCGGCTATTCGCCCGACAAGCTGAAGGCGGCCAACGAGGCGGCAATCGAGCTGATTTCGGGTCTGCGGCAAAGCTATGAGCGGCGCGGCATGCCGATCGTGCTCGGCGGCGCTATCGGCCCGCGCGGCGACGGCTACAAGGCGGGCGCGATGAATGCCGCGGAGGCCGAGGACTATCACGGCGAGCAGATCGCCACGTTTGCCGGGACCGAGGCCGACATGGTCAGCGCCTTCACGCTCACCAATATCGACGAGGCGATCGGCATTGCGCGGGCCGCCCGCGCTCACGGCATGCCCTGCGCGATCTCGTTTACCGTCGAAACCGACGGGCGGCTGGTGACCGGCCGCAGCATCGAGGAAGCGATCGAGACGACGGATGCGGCAACCGGCGGCGCACCGGCCTATTACATGATCAACTGCGCCCACCCGGCGCATTTCGACACGGTGCTGGCGCAGGGCGGCGCCTGGGTGAAGCGGATCGCCGGCATCCGTGCCAATGCCTCGATGATGAGCCATGCCGAGCTCGACGAGAGCGAGGTGCTGGATGCGGGCGACCCCGCAGATCTCGGCCGCCGCTACCGGCAGCTGATCGCCGCCCTGCCGCATTTGCGGGTGCTCGGCGGCTGCTGCGGCACCGACCACCGCCATGTCGCAGCAATCTGCGAAGCCTGCCTGCCGCAGGCAATGAGCGCTTGAGGGAGAAAGCGATGACCAGCCTGAGAAAGAAACTGACCCCGAGACGGCTGATACGGATGATGACGCATCACCCGATCTGGCCGAAGACCAAAAGCAAGGCCCGCCAATGCGCCGATGCCGGCATGATGCCCTTCGAAGCCGTGGACAGCCATCTGCTGCGCGACATCGGCATAGGGCCGCATGGGCGACGATCGACGTGTGAGTGAGCGAATAGTGAGTAGTGAATTGGAGGTCCGGGTGCGCTGTGCCCGGGCTTTTTGACGTTTCAAGCGCCCTCCCCGCCGGATAGTTGACAGCGAGCCTCTCCGAGAATAGACCGATATGGTCGAATACCTACCGATTCGGTTGAAAACCCGATTGCCGCTGAGCGCGGCGGTCGGGTGACGGCGAGCCTTTGACCTTTCACATGTCTGGAACACATCATGAGACTTCTCAGCGAACCCATCGCGATCATCCGGCGGCACAGGCGGGCCTATCTGCTGCTGAACGCCGGCTTCTACGGCCTCTTCCTCTGCGCCATGGCGCTGACCCTGCTGGCGCCCGAACTGCAGGGCTTCTTCAAGCCCGATATCGACCAGGCCTATCTGAAGCCCGGCATTCTGAAATCGGTGGCGGATGCCTATGCGAGCAGGAGCATCCTGCTGGCGATCGCACTGACCTTCGCCGTCAACCTCGCAGTTGCAGTGTTCATGACGACGCTTCCGTCGCTGATCATTCCGTTCATCGGCATTCTTGCCGTGCTCCAGCGCGGCATTCTCTGGGGCATCATGTTCGCGCCGATCGGCCCGCATCCGGCGATGCTGATCCCGCATTCGCTCACGCTCTTCATCGAGGGACAAGCCTATGTGCTGGCGGGCTTTGCCGCCTATGTCCACGGCCGGACGTTTCTCAGGTTCGATCACTATCGGCTGAGCTCGAGCTGGGAGGCCTACAAGGCGGGAACCGTCTCGACAGTCCGGCTCTATGCCGCCGTCATCCTCGCCCTGCTGATCGGTGCGATCTACGAGGTCCTGGAAGCAATCTACATCATCCCGCACCTCCTCTAGCCAACCACCTCCTCCCTCACCCCGACGCCATCATGCGCAGCCCGCGCAGCCGATGACGCATGCCCGAAAGGACAAGAAATGCAGATGAAAACGACCGTGATGCTGACGCTTGCCGCCACGCTCCTGATCTCAGGATGCCAATCGGCGCAGCAATCGATGGACAGCGCCTATGTGACTTGTGCCGATGCCGGTGCCCGCCCCGGATCGTGGCAGCACGAGCGCTGCACGCGAAACGTCTATGCCGAGAACCGGCGGAAATCCGATGAGGCGGCGGCGGCCGTGGCTGTCGGCGTCGCCGCCGGTGCGGTCGGCGCCTATGCGATCTCGCAGGCGGCCAAGGACGACCGCAAGGACTGGAACCACCGGCACCGGCCACGGCCGCGCTGGTAAGCGGTGCAATCCTGAAAGAAATCCACCCGGGCTTTCAGAGGCCCGGGCGTTCTAATGTCCGAGCGCATCCATGGCGGCCGCGGCAATCATCCCGCGCCATTCCTTCGAAAGCTTGTTCTTCTCGGCGATGGCGGCGGTGATGCCAAGTCCGGCAAAGGCGCTGGTGACGCGCACCAGCCTGTCCATCTCGAGGTTCGCCGGGTCGATGCCGAGCGCCTCGTACATGATGAGGCCGATTGCCGTCAGTTCCGCATTCTCAGGATCCGGGTCGACAGCGATGCGGTTGCTGAGCGCCGAAATACCGGGACGTTCGAAGGCGAAATCGATGGAGGCCTCGACCAGCGCCCGGTCGCGCTCGATGCCGACCGGCAGCGACCTGACCCCGGCCGCCATCGCCTCGATATACGCGCGCAGGGCGCTGATCACGGCGTCGTAGAGCGCCTTCTTGCTCGGGAAGTGGTGCAGCAGTCCCGCCTTGGAATAGCCGACCGCATCGGCGATCTGCTGCAGCGAGGTGTGCTCGAAATCATGCCGGGCAAACAGCGCGGCGGCGCGGTCGACGATTTCGGCGTCTATCTGGGTCTTGGTCGGTCTGAGCATGGGCGGATGTGCGTTGAGGTGATCTTGGATCACCCTATACGCAATAAGGCGGCACTTGTCTGTGCCGCTTTTCCGGTGTCCCCGTCTAGGACCAATCGACATTCAGCACATACCGGCCTGCAAATGGCACTTTTCGGCGCAGCCTGAACTGAATGTCGATTGGTCCTAGTGCTCGGCCGTTGCTGCGGCAGCAGCATCCTTGCGGCGGTGGCCGCTGATTTCCGAGCCGGCGTTCGGGGCGAAGCGCAGGTTCCAGATGGTGGCGGCGAGCGAGATGATGGTGACGACGATGAAGGCGGTGGAGAAATCGTGGAGCTTCGGCTGCTCGCTGCCTGAAATCGTCATCGAGCCGTGCAGCGCCAAGGCGCCGATGCAGATGCCGAGCGACAGCATCAGCTGCTGGAAGGTGGTGTAGAAACTGGTGGCCGAGCTCATGCGCTCGTGGCTGATCTCGTCGTAGGCGATGGTGTTGTAGGCCATGAACTGGAACGACAGGAAGAAGGCGCTGAGCGTCAGCACGGCGAACATCACGCTGACCGGCCATTCCGGGCTGAAGGCGGCACAGAGGCCGTAGCCGAGCGTGCCGAGCAGGCCGTTGATGATCAGACTGTTGCGGAAGCCGAGGCGGCGGAAGACCGGGCCGGAGAGCGGCTTCATCGCCATCGAGCCGATGGCGGTGGCGATGACGATCTGGCCGGCGGTTGCTGCCGACATGCCGAAGCCGACCTGGAAGAGCAGCGGCAGCAGGAAGGGCTGGGCGCCCTGGGTGATGCGCGTCAGCGAACCGGCGATTACAGAGGTGCCGAAGGTCGGCACCTTCATCAGCGAGAAATCCATGATCGGCGCCGGATGCTTGCGGGCATGGCGCAGATAACAGATGCCGAAGAGCAGGCCGATGGCGATCAGGAAGACGGCGGCCGAGGCCTCGCCCTCGCGGCTCGACATTTCGAAGCCGAACAGCAGCGATCCCAGCGAAATGCCGGAAAAGATGAAGCCGACGGTATCGAACGGGCCGATCGCCTTGCCCTTCACCTCGTCGATGAAGATCGACACGAGGATGAAACCGACGATGCCGATCGGCACGTTGATGTAGAAAATCCAGCGCCAGTCGAGATAGGTGACGATGAAGCCGCCGAGCGGCGGGCCGATGATCGGGCCGATCAGCGCCGGAATCAACAGCCAGGACATGGCATTGACCATATCCTTGCGGGCGACGCTGCGCATCAGCACCAGACGGCCGACCGGCATCATCATGGCGCCGCCGACGCCCTGGATCAGCCGGGCGACGACGAGCAGGAAGAGGTTCGGCGCCAGCGCACAGGCGATCGACCCGGCGACGAAGACGGCGATCGCCGAACGGAACACGGTGCGCGAGCCGAAGCGATCCGCCATGCGGCCGCTTGCGGGGATGAAGATCGCCAGGCTCAGAAGATAGGAGGTGAGCGCGATACTCATCGACGGCGCATCGACGCCGAAATCGCGCGCCATCGTCGGCAACGCCGTCGCCAGCACCGTGGCATCGACGTTTTCCATCAGCATGGCGCTCGCAACGATCAGCGCGATCGTGCGAAAATTTGGGGCAGCCCGGTCGGTTCGAACGGGGTGGAATATCTGATCCGGCATCAGCAGGGATCACTCGCAATGACGCGGCGAAGCCATTGATGACGACAGGGCCGCAGATGTGAAATGGCATGATGCCACACGGGGGATAACGACGTGTATACGCCCGCAAATGTGGCAAAGGCATGCATTTTAGGAAATGCTGGCATGATGTAACCGAATGGCTACTTGGGTGGGCGCAGGAGGGTAGCGTAGTCGCGGGCCCTCCCCCCCCCCCGCATTCCCCCCACCTCACTTTCCCGCTAAACTCCAACCCTGGTGGAGGTTTTCTTACATGGCGAAGCTTGTGTTTGAGATGAACCAGTCGATCGACGGCTATGTGGATCATGACCGGATGTCGCCGGAGCCCTTGTTCAGCCATTGGGTGAAGCGGACGCAAGAGCTGAGCGCCACCGTCTATGGGCGGACGATGTATGGGCTGATGCGCTACTGGGACGAGGATCAGGAGGGCTGGGGCGATGAGCATCGGGCCTTTGCCGAGGCCTGGCGGAAACTGCCGAAATGGGTGGTGTCGCGGTCGCTGACGGAGGTCGGGCCGAATGCGGTGCTTGTCCGCGACAATGTGGAGGCAGTGATTGCCGGGCTGAAGGCGGAGCGTGAAGGGGAGATCACGGTTGCCGGGCCGGTGCTGGCGCATAGCCTGGCCGATAGCGGGCTGATCGACGAATACCGGCTTTATACGCATCCGGTCGTGCTTGGCGAGGGGCGGCCGTTCTTTGCCGGGCCGCGCCCGCCGTTGCGCCTCGCCGCCCATGAGCGGATCGTCGGGGATGTGGTGCGGCTGACTTATGTGCCGGCGTAGCGCCGGAAGCGGCTTGCGCCTCCTCCACCCCAGCCCTACCTATTGAGGCATGAGCTCAGCACCGTCACAGAACGCGCCTCGCGCCGCCGTATTTCCGTTCGACAACAGCTACGCCCGGCTGCCGGCGCATTTCTTCGCGCGCCAGACGCCGTCGCAGGTGTCGGAGCCCTGGCTGATCAAGCTGAACGAGGAGCTCGCAGCCGAGCTCGGGCTCAATGTCGAGCGGCTGAAGCTTGACGGTGCGGCGATGTTTTCCGGCAATCTCGTGCCTGATGGCGCCGATCCTTTGGCGATGGCCTATTCCGGACATCAGTTCGGCCAGTTCAACCCACAGCTCGGCGACGGACGGGCGATCCTGCTTGGCGAGGTGATCGACCAGAAGGGCAACCGCCGCGACATCCAGCTGAAGGGCGCCGGGCAGACGCCGTTTTCCAGGCGGGGTGATGGGCGCGCCGCACTCGGGCCGGTGCTGCGCGAATATATCGTCAGCGAGGCGATGTATGCGCTCGGCATTCCCGCGACACGGGCGCTCGCCGCCGTCTCGACCGGCGAGCCCGTCTATCGCGAGCGGGTGCTGCCGGGGGCGGTCTTTACCCGCGTGGCGGCCAGCCATATCCGCGTCGGCACCTTCCAGTTCTTTGCGGCGCGCGGTGATACCGATGGCGTCAGGGCGCTCGCCGATCACGTAATCGAGCGGCATTATCCGGAGATTTCGGGCGCCGAAAACCGCTATCTCGCGCTCTACGAAGCCATTGCCGAGCGGCAGGCGGCGCTGATTGCCCGCTGGCTGCATATCGGCTTCATTCATGGCGTGATGAACACCGACAATATGACGATCTCCGGCGAGACGATCGATTTCGGCCCCTGCGCCTTCATGGATGCCTATGATCCCGGCACCGTGTTCTCCTCGATCGACCAGCAGGGACGCTATGCCTATGCCAACCAGCCCGGCATCGGCCAGTGGAACCTGGCGCGGCTCGGCGAGACGCTGATCCCGCTGTTCGACGAGGATCAGGACAAGGCGGTCGATCTCGCCAATACGGTCATCAAGGGTTACGGCGAGCGCTTCCAGGCCCATTGGCTAGCGGGTATGCGCGAGAAGATCGGGCTTGTCTCCGAAGAGGATGGCGATCTCGACCTGATCCAGGCGCTGCTGGCGGCCATGCAGGCCGGACAGGCGGATTTCACGCTGGTCTTCCGGCGGCTTTCGAAGCTCGCGGGCGACGATGCCGCCGAGGGCGAATTTCTCTCGACATTCGACGGCATCGGGGAAGCCATGGGCTGGCTGGTGCGCTGGCGCGAGCGGCTCAGCCGCGATCCGCAGACGGCAGAGGCCCGGAGTGCGGCGATGCTTTCGGTCAACCCGGCCTTCATTCCGCGCAACCACCGGATCGAGCAGGCGATCAACGCCGCCATGGAAGACGGCGATTTCTCGCTGTTCGAGGCCCTGGTGAAGGTGCTGGCCAATCCGTATGAGGATCAGCCGGCATTTGCGGCCTATATGGATCCGCCGAAGCTGGAAGAGCGGGTTTTGCAGACGTTTTGTGGGACTTGAGGCGGACAAAGCCGACGATCTGTCCGGTCTCGGCCGGAGCCCCTTTCACCCTACCCACCGGGGTCGAGCCGACGGTCTCGACCCGTCCTTCGGACCCCCGACGGGGAGAAGGGAAGTAGTCCACCGACCAAGGCTACTTGCCGTGGCCTTCGTGGCCGGCATGGGCGGCTGAGGCGGTCGCGGCACCGAGCGTCACCGTGCCCTCGAAGCTGGCGAAGGCTTGCAGGGCCTTTGGATCGGCTGTGGCTTCGGCATCCCTGAGAGCAGCGGCCAGCGCGGTCGCGTCGGCGGCGGGGACACCGGCTTTCGCGAGCGCCTCGGCTTCCCTGATCGCATCGCCGCCGCAGAGCAGCGGACGCCAGCCGTGTTCCCCGTTCTGCAGCAGGATGCGGCCGCCGCGGCCGTCCTGTTGCCAGTCGGCGATCGCCCAGCCACCCTGGACCGTGACCGGGCCGATGGCGAGCGGTTTGGCCTGGGTTTCGAACATCGTCTTCAGCACATCGGAAATCAGCTGCTGCGGATCGCCGGACGGCGGTTGGTCCATCGGCATGTCCATCGTCGTGCCGTCGGGCATCTGCATGGTCTCGGCACGGGTGGTGATCGGCGCGGCCATCGAGAGGGCGGCGGCGAGAAGGATAGGGACTGTCTTCATGGTCGTCTCCCTCACGAAAACGCGCGCCGCAGCGGCGGCACGAAGCGGATGACGATCTGGTCGAAGGCGATCATCGCAAGGATCGCGAGGCCGGTCAGCGGGAAAGCCAGCGAGAAGGCGAGCGCGATCACCCAGAGGCCGATATAGACCGAGCGCTGCGGCGGCAGCGGCGGCACGCCGACGCGGCCGAGCGGGCGGCGCTTCCACCACATGACGACGGCGGTGACGCAGGAGAGAATGATCGCGAGGCAGGTCGCCAGCATCAGGAACTGGTTGAACCGGCCCCATTCCTGCCCCTGGTGGACATTGATGCCCCATTCGATCGCCTTGCCGAGGAAGGGATAGGCGCCGAAGCTGATATCGACCAGCGGCTTGCCGGAATATTGGTCGATATGCAGCGTGCGCTCGCGGGAGAGATCGTCGGGGAAGATCGCCGCGGTATAGACGCCATTCTCGCTGGCCGGCATCGCCATGTCGAAGCCGGGTGTGACGCCTGCCGCCTTGGCGATCTCGACGGCCTTGTCGAGGCCGATCGGCTGTTTCGACTGGGCAGCGGCGATATCGGAAAGCGGTACCGGCGCCTTCTCGACGGTCCAGCCGACCTTCGGCAGGATATCTTCCGTCACCTTCGCCGATTTGGGCACGTCGTCCCAGAGCTGCGCCGGATAGCCCATGCCGTGGCTGCCGAGGAAAGCCTGCACATTGGCGCCCCAATAGCCCGACCAGGGCATGCCGGTGACCGCCAGGAACAGGATGAGAAGACCGGCAAAGGCGCCGGTGACGGCATGCAGGTCGCGCCAGAAGACGCGTCTGTCAGGCGTGCCGCGAACGCTGACGACGCCACCCGTCTGGCGGCGCGGCCACCAGAGATAGATGCCGGTGACGACGAGCACCATGGCAAAGCCGCCGGCGATCTCCACCAGGCGGTTGGCGAAATCGCCGAAATAGGCAAGGCTGTGGATGTGCTTGACGACGGTGTTGAACTCGTCTGCCGAGGCGACCTTATCGAGTACCTTGCCGTCATAGGGATTGACGAAAACCAGCGTCGGGCCGCCCTCGCCTGAGACCGTGACGATCGCCGAGCGCTCCGGCGTCGCCGGGTCCCTGTAGGTGGTGGCGACGGAGCCGGGGACGGCCGAGGCGGCGATATCGGCGACGGCCTGCGGCGCCAGCGGCTGGCCCGTCGGGGCGACATCATATCGATAGGCGAAGAGGCTGTTGTTGATCTCGTCCTTGAAGAGATAGAGCGAGCCGGTGATCGCCAGATTGAGCATGAAGGGCACGGCGAGCAGGCCGGCGAAGAAGTGCCAGCGCCAGATGGCGCGGTAGAGCGAGACGCCCGAAGCGGCGCTCTCCACCGGCTCGGCGGAGGTGATTGAAGACATGAGAGAATTCCAGATCCATGGCAGCGCCCGAGACGCAGCCGAAAGCGAAGCACGCCGCCGGGCCGGATGACCGGGGCGCGGGTTCAGGCAGTCAGCGGATCTGCAGGGGGCGCTCGCGGCCCTGTATTCGGCGGGAAGGGATCGCGGTGGAAGACGGCGGCGCGCAACGGCGCGGCTTCGGCAATAGCATAGCCGAGCGGCGCACCCGACACATCGGCCGGAGACGGCAGCATCGCGGTGGCGCTGATGCGGCAGGCTTCGCAACCATGATTGTGATCGGCGCCATGCTGGCTCTTGCCGCTATCGCCGGTGACGGTAACGCAGAGCGTCGGCAGGGTTCCGTCCGGCAGCGCATAGGCGGAATAATCGGCGGGGCCGGAAAGCTCGGCCGCCGAGACCGGCAGCTGATGGGCAAAGCCGACGGACACGAGCGCGATGGCGCATAGAATGCGCACCGCCCACTGCTCGAATCTGCGACCAAGATATTTCATATGACCCCTGCCCTGAAGGCGCGGGAGGGTTGATAGCGGCATCGCCCTCAAAGCTCAATGCGGCATTAGCGCCGATCACCGTTTCAGCCCGTCGTGAGCGCATGGCTGCCCTGCGCAGGTCGCGGCAATTGTGGCGGTTGAAAGGCAAAGCCCACGCTCTATGTGCTTGAGAATGCTTGCGGTGGCAGCCTCCAGCCCTTGCCGCGGGCCTTTTCGCAATTCGATCCCGGCACCCGGGAAACCCTGCCCGCGCTCCGCCCCCGGAGGCGGGTTTCAGCGGGAGACACTTTTCATGGCAATTGCCATAACCTCCATCCTCTTTCTTCTCATCGGACTGGCGCTTGGCGGCGGCGGGCTGTGGCTCGTGCTGCTTGGCGGCAGCATCTTCTATCTGTTCGCCGGCGCGATGTTCATCATCACCGGCGTGCTACTCCTCATGCGCAAGGCGGTGGCGCTCTGGGTCTATGCGGCGCTGGTCGTCGCCGCGCTGATCTGGGCCGTCTGGGAAGTCGGCTTCGACTGGTGGCAGCTCGGGCCGCGCGGCGGCCTCATCATCCTGCTCGGGCTCTGGCTGCTGACGCCGTGGATCCGCCGCCCGCTCGGTTTTACGAGCCCGACCGGCGCGGTCTACAGCGCCAATCCCTGGCCGCTCGGCGTGCCCGTCATCATCGCGATCCTGGTTGCCGGTTACTCGATGACGACGGATCCGCATGATCTGGCGGGCGACCTGCCGAAGGATGTGGTCGCGGCCGCCCCGCCCTTCGGTGGCGATGTGCCGGATGGCGAGTGGCATCAGTATGGGCGCACGCCTTTCGGCCAGCGTTATTCGCCGCTCGACCAGATCAATGCCACCAACGTGAAGGACCTGAAAGAGGTCTGGCGCTACCAAACCGGCGACGTCAAGCGGCCCGACGATGTCGGCGAGACCACCTATCAGGTGACGCCGCTGAAGGTGAACGACACGCTCTATCTCTGCACGCCGCATAACTGGGCGATCGCACTCGATGCCAAGACCGGCAAGGAGAAATGGAAGTTCGACGCCAATTCCGGCATGAACCCGGACCGGCAGCACCAGACCTGCCGCGGCGTCACCTATTACCACGACACGGCGACGGCGGCCGGCCAGCCCTGCGTCGACCGCGTCTACCTGCCGACCTCCGATGCCCGGCTGATCGCGCTCGATGCGGCGGACGGGAAGGTCTGCGAGAGCTTTGCCGACAAGGGCACGCTGCATCTTGAGACCGGCATGAAATACAATCCGGCCGGTTACTACTATTCGACCTCGCCGCCGGTTGCCGTTGCGGGCAAGCTGATCATCGGCGGGGCCGTCAACGACAATTATTCGACGCAGGAACAGTCCGGCGTCATCCGCGCCTTCGACATCAATACCGGCGCGCTGCTCTGGAACTGGGATTCCGGCAATCCGGATGTGACGACGCCGCTGCCGCAGGGGCAGACCTACACGACCAACTCGCCGAACAGCTGGTCGGTGCTCTCGGTCGATGAGGGCCTCGGCATGGTCTATATCCCGCTCGGCAACCAGGTGCCCGACCAGCTCGGCATGGGCAGAAGCGCCAATGTCGAGAAGTTCTCGTCGTCTGTCGCAGCGCTCGACATCAATAGCGGGCAGCTGAAATGGGTGCAGCAGTTCGTCCACCACGATCTCTGGGACATGGACGTTCCGGCCCAGCCGGTGCTCTTCGACATGACCAAGCCTGACGGCTCCGTCGTGCCGGCGCTGGTGGCGCCCACCAAGCAGGGCGATATCTATGTGCTCGACCGGCGCACCGGCGAGGCGATCATTCCCTTCAAGGAAATCCCGGCTCCATCAGGCGCCATTCCGGAGGACAAGACGGCGCCGACGCAGCCGATCTCGGATCTCACCTTCTCGCCCGATCCGCTGCAGGAAAAGAACATGTGGGGCATCTCGCTGTTCGACCAGCTCGCCTGCCGCATCGAGTTCCACCGCTACAAATACGAGGGCCGCTACACGCCGCCGTCGCTTCAGGGCACGATCGTCTATCCCGGCAATTTCGGCACCTTCAACTGGGGCTCCGTCGCCGTCGATCCCGAACGGCAGATCATGTTCGGCATGCCGACCTATCTCGCCTTCACCTCAAGGCTCGTGCCTGCCGCCGATATCCCACCGCGCGGCCAGGACGAGAAGGGCAGCGAACAGGGCCTGAACCGCAATGACGGCGCGCCCTATGGCGTGTTCATGGGACCATTCCTCGGACCGCTCGGCATTCCCTGCCAGGCGCCGCCATGGGGCTATGTCGCCGGCGTCGACCTGCGTACCGGCAAGATCGCCTATATGCACAAGAACGGCACGGTCCACGACATGACGCCGCTGCCCCTGCCCTTCAAGGTCGGCGTCCCCGGCATCGGCGGCCCGATGATGACCAAGGGCGGCGTGGCCTTCCTGGGTGCCGCCGTCGACAACTATCTGCGCGCCTATGACGTGACCAGCGGGGCGCAACTCTGGCAGGCCAGGCTTCCGGCCGGTGGGCAGGCGACGCCGATGACCTATACGACCTCTGACAACAAGCAGTATGTGGTGATGGTTGCCGGCGGGCATGGGTCGGTGGGGACCAAGCCGGGTGATTATGTGATTGGGTATACGTTGCCTTGATGGAGGGTTCTCGTCAGTAGAAGGTCCGTCTCACCCGGAGCCCCCTCACCCTACCCTCTCCCCAAGGGGAGAGGGGAAGTTGGCACAAGAGGCATCGACGGCATTCCCTTCTCCCCAGCGGGGAGAAGGTGCCCAACGGGCGGATGAGGGGGCTCCGGGCGCTGATTTCACCCAGTCAAAGCACAGCCTCAATATCCGTCTGCGCGAAGTCATCCCCCTTGTAGAGAAGCGGCACGCGCTGTGCACGGGCGCAGGCATAGGCGAAGCAATCGCCGAAATTCAGGGCTGCCGGGTGGCGTGATTTGCCGTAGCGAGCATAGGCGGTGATGGCGGCGTGGCGGGTTTCTGCCGGAACGGCGATGACCTCTATTGCGGCGAGCTGCAGGAAGTCTTCGACTGCCTGGTGGGCGTCCGCCACATCGAGGCCGAGGATGCGGGCGACGGCGATTGCCGTTTCCCAGACGGCAAGCGGCGACGTGAGGCGGCGACTGCCTGATTGCAGGCGGGCGAGCAAGTCTGGGCCATCCTCCTCGGATGTCAGGATGGCGGTCAGGGCCGATGCGTCGACGAACATCATCAGTCCTCGTAGAGGTTATCGATGAAGGCCTTGCCGGCAGGCTGGCCGGCTGCGGGGTTGCCTTTCGCTCTGAGCTTGCGGGCAAACTCCATGCCCTTTTCGACAAGCGAAGGCTTGATGCCCTCTCGCTCGATTTCCTTCTGCAGGACCTGCCGCAACACTTCGGTCTTGGTCTGCCGCCGGGCCTTCGCCAGCCGCTCGACAAGCCGCCCGACTTCCTCATCCTTGACGTAGAGAGCCATGGGATATCCTTTCCGTAAAAGGGATATACCACACCCCTCACCCGCTGTCAGCAAACCTAGCCATCCACCTTTTCAGCACAACCTTAAATAAGCAAATCCAGCTTCGCGCATGTTTCCGCGCCGATGGTCTGCGCAATCTTTGAGGGAGTCCTTTTCATGGAAATCAGCGGCAGTGTTCTAAGCCTTTTCAATCCCTACAATCTTTCCGGCGACCAGCGCGCCAAGCAGCAACAGCAGAACGCGCCGATGCAGGCCGAGAGCTCTGCGCGTGAAGTCGGTGGCGGGATAGCGCCGAGCTATACGGCGCCTTCGATCTCCAGCGTGATGTGGTCGATGCAGACGGCATCGGATACGACGATCGCGCAAGAGACGGACGCCGATGTCGAGGCCAAGCAGAAGCACGATGCGCTGCTTCAGGAATTCCAGGACTACGCCAACATGACGCCGGCGGAGAAGATCCGCAAAAGCATTCTCGACCAGATGGGCCTCAGCGAAGAGAGCCTCAAGGCGATGGATCCGGACGCCCGGGCGGCGATCGAAAAGCAGATCGCCGATGCGATCAAGAAGCAGCTTACCGGCATCGACGACGACGGCAAGGGCAGCCAGGCGACGGCAGACGTGCCGCAGACAGCATCCGACAACCAGCCCACCTCGGGCTGACCGGTCCGGGCCGATCGGCACAGCCCGACGCCCCTTCATAATCCGATTCAAGTCGATACGGCGGAGATTCACATCTCCGCCGTATCGCTTTGACGGAATTGATTATTGCAGCATGCCGGCGGCGATCTTGGCGACTTCGGCAAAGACCTGATTGAGCTCGGAAACCGGCGCCGTCGCCTCGGCGATATAGGTGGCGACGAGGATCGGCGAGCCGCTTTCCTCCGGCCAGAGTACGGCGATATCGGCGGCCGAGCCGTTATTGCCCGTGCCGGTCTTGTCGCCGATCTTCCACTCTTCGGGGAGGCCAGCGCGCAGGCGGGCGGCACCCGTGGTATTCGCCACCATCCAGTCGATCAGCTGCGTGCGCGAGGGCTCCGACAGCACCGAGCCAATGGTCAGATTGCCGAGCGTATCCAGCATCGCATCCGGCGTCGTCGTGTCGCGCGGGTCGTCCTTCTTGCCCTCGTTGAGCGCGGTCTCGATACGGTCGAGGCGGGTCGAGGTGTCGCCGATCGAGCGCAGCCATTTGGTCAGCTCTTCCGGGCCGCCGAGGCTTTCGAGCAGCAGGTTGCCCGCGGTGTTGTCGCTAAGCGTAATAGCCGCCTTGCAGAGCTCGCCGACGGTCATGCCTTCGGCGCCGACATGCTTTTCGGTTTCCGGCGAATAGGTGACGATCTTGTCCTGATCGTAGGTGACGCGGCGTTCGAGATTTTCCTCGCCCTTGTCAATCCGGGCGAGCACCATGCCGGAGGCCAGGACCTTGAAGGTGCTGAGCAGCGGGAAGCGCTCGGTCTCGCGATTGGAGAAGCTGACATTGGTGCCGGTATCCATGACCGAGACGCCGAGGCGCCCACCCGTGCGCTTTTCGAGTGCCGCCAGCTGCTGGTCGACATCGTCGTCATCGGCCCGCGCTCCCGGCACCAGCATGACGGCGGGATAGAGAAGCGCAGAGCCTATCAGCAGGCTCCGGCGGGTCAGGGCAATGGGCATGAAATCCTCCGGCAGAATCACCGGAGGACAGAATTAAGGAGCGATTGTGGCGCGATGTCGCCGCGCCAAAAAAGATATCAGGCTGCAGCCCTTGCGCGGCTGACCTCTACGGTCACATGCGACAATTCGCCGAGTGCCTCGAGCTTGGCCTTGTAGACTTCGGGCGCCTGCGGATCGGCGCTGACGAGGGCGACGATCGCCGCGTGGTGGCCGGGGCCGACCTGCCAGACATGCAGGTCGGTGATGCGGTCGCCGCCGGTTTCGATCGCCTGGCGGATTTCGCCGGGCAGATCCTCGTTCTCTTCCATCGCATCGAGCAGCACGCGGCCGGAGGATTTCATCAGGCCGTAGGACCACTGGGCGATGATGACGCCGCCGACAATGCCCATCAACGGATCGAGCCACAGCCAGCCATAGACGCTCCCGAGCGCAAGTGCGGCAATAGCGAGGACCGAGGTCAACGCATCGGCGATGACATGAATGTAGGCGGCGCGCATGTTGTTGTCGGCGCCGTGGCCGTGATTTCCGGGGCCGGGATGGGCGTGCCCTTGTTGGGCGTGATCCCCGTGGTGGTGGTGACCGTGATCGTGGCCATGGCTGTGGCCGTGGCCACTAGCATGGCCGTGATGATGGCCCTCACCGCGCAGCAGCCAAGCGCTGGCGAGATTGACGGCGAGACCGGCGACGGCAACGCCGATCGCCTGTGCAAAGCTGATCGGCACGGGATGGGTGATGCGCAGGAAGCTCTCCCAGGCCATCAACAGCGCGATCAGCGCCAGGATGATGGCGCTCGCGAAACCGGCGAGATCGCCGAGCTTGCCGGTGCCGAAGGTGAAGCGCGGGTTATGGGCCTGCTTGCGGGCATAGAGATAGGCGCAGGCCGAGATCAGCAGCGCGCTTGCATGGGTGGACATGTGCCAGCCATCGGCAACCAGCGCCATCGAGCCGTAATAGGTCCCCGCCCCGATCTCGACGACCATCATCACCGCCGTCAGCGCGATCACCAGCCAGATGCGGCGTTCGTTGCGGTCGTGATCGGCGCCCAGGAAGACGTGATCATGTTCAAGCGTGTTCGCAGTCATTGCGCAGTCCTCAACTCGTCAGCGGATATAGGTCCGCAGCACTTCGGAAATCTCTTCCACCGCCTCTGCCCGCGCCTTCTCGTCGGCGGCGTGCAGGACGTGTTCATGCAGGTGATCGTCCAGCACCTCGCCGGTCAGCCCGTTCAATGCACCGCGGATCGAGGCCAGCAGCTGCAGGATATCGCCGCAGGGCCGCTCGGCCTCCAGCGCGCGCTCGACAGCCTCGAGCTGGCCCTTGAGGCGGCTGATGCGGGCGATCAGCTTCTTTTTCTGGTGATGGGTGTGGGACATGTCTACTCTCGATTTAATATAGGGGGGTATCCTATCATGGAGATGCACCTTTACGAAAGAGCCAAGCTGCCGCAGGTCCATCTTGAATTTATATAGGACTCCTATATATAAGCATCATGGAAACGCCATCTGACCCGACCCCGATCTCACACCGCATCAGCGAAGGCCTGGCGCGCCTGGCAGCCGCCATGCGCAGCGACGACTGGACGCGCGCCGAAGCGACCGGCCTGAAGCCGACGCAGCTTGCGATCCTCGATTACCTCGCCGGCCGCGACCGGCCGGTACGGGTGAAGGAGATCGCCGTTCATCTCGGCGTCTCGCAGCCGACAGCGACGGATTCGATCGCAGCGCTGGAGCGCAAGGGCTATGCGGAGAAGGCAGCGGCCGCGGGCGACAAGCGCGCGGCGGCCGTGGTGGTGAGCGCTGCGGGACGGGCGATCCTGGCCGAGGCGAGTGCGGCCGAGGGATCGGCGGCAGCGGCGGCGCGGGCGCTTCCCGCCGGTGAACAGGAAGATT
Organism: Rhizobium sp. OAE497; assembly: GCF_040546565.1. Lineage (NCBI taxonomy): Bacteria > Pseudomonadati > Pseudomonadota > Alphaproteobacteria > Hyphomicrobiales > Rhizobiaceae > Rhizobium > Rhizobium sp. OAE497. Next base: position 922,539 of record NZ_JBEPOA010000001.1, on the reverse strand, counting down.
TGCTGATGTCGATCGTCAAGATGATCCGGCATCTCCAGGAGGCCGAGGCGATACCGGCGCAGCGCATGTGCGCCACCTGCCGCTATTTCCGCCCCTACCAGCACGATGACGCGGCCAGGCCGCATCATTGCGACTTCGTGAATGCGGCCTTCGGCCAACGCGATTTCCGCGTCGATTGCCGTGAACATGAAACTGCCGATCCGGCAACCCGGGCTGCCACCTGGGACGCCTTTCAAAAGGGATAGGCAGGCTCTCCAGGCAAACAGGAACAGGAAAGGAACCGACCATGTTCAGGCCTATACTGACCGGCGCGCTGATCGCCGGAACGCTGGCGCTCGCGCCGAATTTCGCCGCAGCCCACTCCGTGCATGCCAAGCCGGACGACAAGGTGAAGGCGGCATTCGACATCATCGAGACGCGGATCACCACGACCAGGGACAGCGCCACCTTCTCGACCCGCGTGCGCGGCGAAGCCGGCAGCGAAAAGCCCGCGGCGACGGGGAAATTCGAGGGATCGGGCGTCTATGCCTATGTCTGGCCGACCTCGCTCAACAGCGGCGATATCGGCTTCGAGAGGGACAAGGGGATCGTGGCCCTCGCCGTCACCTTCCATCCGGATTTCGACGATGCCGCCTATGGCAAGAAGAACCGCTCCGTCTGGCATCCGCATTGGGTGGTACTGAATGAAGACAAGGCCTGCGCTGGCGGGCTGAAGGTCAGCGATATCCCCGAAGGCAGCAAGCCGAAGCTGCCGGTCACCTGGCCGGGCGTGCCGCTTCTGATCGACAGCCCGGAATATCCGACGGCGCTGAAGGGCGATACGGTCGACGTCACCATCCCACTGTCCTTGATCGGCGGCATCAAGGGCGCGTCCTATGACGGCGTGACGGCTGGTCTGAAGATCAACGGCAACCTGCACTCGCCGCTGCTTTGCGTCGACAATGTCTTCAAGGTCGCCTCGGGCAATCTCAGCCTGCCCGGCAAGGTCATGCCCGCCAAGTAAGGAAGGCGCCGGTCCGCCAACTGCCATCGACGGACCGGCATGTTCCTCTCTCCAGGCAAATGGAAAAGAGAAAGCCGCCCAGACTTACTCCCCCGCATGCGCCGTTTGCAACTGCGCCGGGGCGGGCCGGCTCACGAAAGGATTTCAGCAATGCCGAACGAAACCGCTATTGCCGCGCCGGAACTCGCCGTCAGCCAATGGTTCAACACCAGGACGCCACTGACCCTCGAAGGCTTGCGCGGACGGGTGATCTATCTCCACAGCTTCCAGCTTCTCTGCCCGGGCTGCGTATCCGAAAGCCTGCCGCAGGTGCGCCGCATCGAGCGGCTCTTCGGCCATACCGACCTGCAGGTCATCGGCCTCCACACCGTCTTCGAGCACCATGAGGCGATGACGCCGGTGACGCTGAAGGCCTTCATCCACGAATACCGGCTGACCTCGCCCATCGGCGTCGATCAGACCGACGGCCAGTCGGACATTCCCGTCACCATGCGCCGCTACGGGTTGCGCGGCACCCCCTCTTCCGTCCTCATCGGCCGCGACGGCACGATCCTGCACCAGGCCTTCGGCGTCGAAGACGACATGGCCGTCGGCGCCAGGATCGCCATGGCGCTGGCGGCACCGGTGAAGGATGCCGGTGAGCGCGCGGGCGGCAGTGATGGCTGTGCGGATGGGCGCTGCGGAGTGTCCGAACGCTGACGCCGATTTCCGGCGCCGACATGTCAAATGCAAAAGCCAGACCGGCACCGGCAGTGTACCATCCCTACCGGCGCGTTTTCATGGGGATGCAGCGGCTGACACCGAGCGGCGATGCGAGGTCTCCCGATGGAGAATTCCGGGGATGAACAGCAGGAAGTAAAGGCCGAAGCGGTGGCATCAGCCGCTCCGGCACAAATCGAACCGGCGCTGCGGCGCCTGCCGCAATCCGTCCGCCGGGCGCTCGGTTGGTGCGCAATCACCCTCGCCGTCGCCCTGATCTTCAGCCTCTCCTCGCTCGCCGCCTGGTGGCCGCGATGAGCGGCCGGATCGAACGCGGCACACTCGCCCTCATCTGCATCGCGGCGATCGCCGGGCTGATCTATGTGTTTTGTTAGGATGAATAGCATGTCGAAACGCGGCCCAAAGCTGTTTGGCGCGCTCAGCGGTGTTGAGAGAATAGAAGCCTTTGCGCTTGGTTGATCGAAGCATCGTCCCAATCAACCTCGCGCTTTGATGGCGGCATTATTCGCTGTGTGGCCTGATTGTCGAAGAACAGCGTCCCGTGGATTCCCATTGCCTCCCGCTTGAGGATAGGCCGTTCCCAAATCGGCGCCAGCAGCCGGCCGGCTTCATCATCACCGATCCGTGCGATCAGATCTTCGATCAGCTCCATGTCTTGCCCGCTCGGAAAGATGATGGCGTATTCCTGCTCATTGGCTTGGAACACACTGAAAGTGGCATTTCGAGCACCGTCAACGATCAGGATATTCTTCATAGCAATATCGTGACAGTAAGCGATGGAAGCGGCAACGGTTGATCGAATAGGAAAAATTCACCTGTCCGGCGGCCAAAGGAATAAAGGCCGTACCGCCATGCACCGAAAGTGCCATTGACAAAATCCGCGATCTGGAGAATCTATCATCCCATGATCAAGAACGCGCACATCACCAGCACGTATTTTTGGCTGTACCTGTAAGGGGCGGCTCGACAGATCATATTGTCAACAAGCCGCCGTCAGGCGGCTTTGTTGTATCGGCAGCGTCCTGACGGCAGAAATAGAAAAGGACGCGAAGGCCATGATTGAAATCGAAGACAGCGAAATCTCATTGATACGGGCGCCCGTGGTGACGATCCGCACGGCAAAGCCGCGCGATCTGCCCGAACTCAACGAAATGATCAGCCTCCTGGCGCTGCATCACGGCGATGCCGCAGGATCAACGCCGGAGCAGTTGGAGCGCGATCTCTTCGGCCCGGTTCCGTGGATCACCGCGCTGGTGGCCGAGACCGACGAGGGCTTGATCGGCTACGCCATTCTCTGCCCGCTCTACCGCGCCCAGGAAGGCAAGCGGGGCATGGACCTGCACCATCTTTTCGTGCGCGACGGCCATCGCGGCCATGGCATCGGCCAGCATCTCGTCAACCGCGCCCGCGAGACGGCGAAGACCGCCGGCTGCGACTACCTTTCCGTCAGCGCCGCGACCGGCAATATCCAGGCGCACCGCTTCTACCAGTACATGGATTTCACGGCGCGCCCGGTCACCGGCATGCGCTACATGCAGGCGCTCGCCTGAGCGCCAGCAAGGCTTTTCAGCGGATCACCGGCTCGCCGTGGAAACGGCGCCGGGACGGCTTCGAGACGCCGAAGCCGACTTCCATCATCAGCCGCGGCGCTGTTTTCGGCACCGTGCCCATGTGGAAACCGAACGGATCTTCGACGAAGCCCTGTCCGGCCTTGCCGGTCAGCGTTACCGCGCTGTCACTGCCGTAATAATCGAGGATCTCATCGGCCGGGTGGCCGACGAGCAATGTCAGCTGGTGCTTCATCCGGCGCCGTTTGTGGCTGCCCCTGACATAGATATGCGGACCGGTGTTCTCGTCGACATCGACGAGATAGAAGAAGAATTTCAGCATCCGCCAGTCGTCGAGATCGAAGTGATACTTGTCGAGCGAGGCAAGGCTGCGGTCTGCTTCGCTGGCTTCGGTCGGGAAGCTCCACCAGATCCGGGTGGTGATGAGCTGCGCCTGGGCGCCGAGATAACGCCGGGCGACCGCAGACAGCAGCGGGTCCTTCTGCACGGCGAGCACGGCATCGCAATCCAGCGCGCGTTCGAAATGATGGCCGCTCAGGAGCGCGCGGCCGAAGCGCTTCTCGGCATCGCGATGCTCGGATGCGCGAAATTCCAGGCGGCGGTCGAAATTGCCGAAGCACGGCGTCTCCGCGGCAAAACCGGCGATCTCGCGGTGGATATGGCCTGGCAGGACAAGCCCCGAAAACAGCCCCTCTCCCCTGAGGCTGTCCACGACATCATCCACCTCGACACCCGCAAACAGCGACGGCAGCACCTGCGGACCGTCATTGACGCGCTTGGCCGTCAGCCAATGGGCGCGGCGGCCGGGAATGGTGCGCGCCAGAAGAAACATCGGCAACCAGGCCGGATTTTCCCTGATATCGGCGAGATAGGTCGGGATGCGCACCGCCATGCGGCGCAGCTTGCCACCCTTGCGGGCGACGGCTTCAAGATCATTCGACGAGGAGACAGACATGCCGTGCATTCAACTATCCTTTTCTTTCGGAAGATCAGAGTGTTCTTCAGTCAGTCGCGGACGAGAGCTTGCCAGGGCGGCAAGTATTGAGCAGCGCAGGAAAGATTGTGCTGCAATGCGGCATTTCTTTGTTGATATGAAAATGGCTATACTTTTCGAAACCAAATATAACCATGACGCGACGATGGATCGACTTGCAACCTTCTCTGTCGACTGCCTTCGCCAAGCTTTGCCGAAGAAGACGGGAACCTCGATACTTCTTTCGGATTAACCCCTGGAGATCGGCGCAGTCCTGAGGAGAAAAGCGTGAGCGAGACGAAAGAACAGCTGGCAGCGCTCTACCGCGGCTATATCGATTGCCTGAACGCGCAGGATTGGGCGCAGCTCGGGCGCTTCGTCCATCCCGACGCGGAACATAACGGCCGGCCGCTTGGGCTTTCCGGGTATCGCGCCATGCTGGAGAAGGATTACCGGGAAATCCCCGACCTGCGCTTCACCATCGACCTCCTGATCTCCGACCCGCCGCATATCGCGGCGCGGCTCGCCTTCGATTGCGCCCCAGTGGGGGAGTTCATGGGACTGCCGGTGAATGGCAGGCGCATCGTCTTTGCGGAGAATGTCTTCTACCGCTTCGAGGACGGGAAGGTGCGCGCGGTCTGGTCGGTGATCGACAAGGCAGCGATCGAGGCGCAGCTGGGCGCTTGAGGATATAAATGAAAAGCACCCCAAGCGGGCTTGGAGTGCTTTCTTATGTGGCTGCCCTGCGCTTGCGCTTCGGGCGTTCGCCGCCGCCGACGCGACAGCAATTGCTTACTGCCAGACGACGATCGGGGTCTTCTGCGGCACGCGGTCGTAGAGGTCGATGATGTCCTGGTTCAGCAGGCGGACGCAGCCGCTGGAGACGGCCTTGCCGATCGAGCGCCATTCCGGATTGCCGTGCAGGCGGTAGAGCGTGTCTTCGCCATTGGAGAAGATGTAGAGCGCACGCGCGCCCAGCGGGTTTTTCAGGCCCGGCTCCATGCCGCCGTTGGCGATCGAATACTTGGTGAGCTCCGGCTGGCGGGCGACCATCTCATTCGGTGGCTTCCAGCGCGGCCATTTCTGCTTCCACTGGATCACGCCGTTGCCGGACCAGGCAAAGCCTTCGCGGCCGATGCCGACGCCGTAGCGCATCGCCGTGCCGCCCGGCTGGACGAGATAGAGGAAGCGCGAGGGCGTATCGACGACGATCGTCCCCGGCGCCTGGCCGGTGGGGTCGATGACCTGCTGGCGGTAGAAGCGCGGATCGATCTGCTGATAGGGAACGGCGGGGATCAGGAAGCCGCCGTCTTCGATCGGACCATACATGACTTCCAGTTCGGCATCCGTGGGGGCCGGCGTCGTCTGGAAGAGCCGCGGAACGCGGAAGGCTACGGGCTGGACGCCCGGGGCACTAGATGTGGAAGCGCAGCCGGCGAGCGCGGAGGCCGCGGTCAATGCCGAGAAAGACAGAAAGCTGCGGCGGGAAAGAGGTTTTTCGAAGCTCATGGCCTGGGAGGGACTTCCTTCTGACGCGGAACCGGCCCGTAACGGCAGGCCGGTCCCCGTTTGATTCATTCGACGCAATGAACGTCTCTTTGAAATCTATCGGCCCCAGCTAAATAAACCATAGCTTCACGAAGTCTTGTCCAGCAGTGAGCGCACGATATCGGTGGCGCTGTTGCGCTGCTACATCACCACGATCTCAGCTTTGGCGGAAACCCGGTCGTAGAGATCGACGACATCCTGGTTCAGCATGCGTACACAGCCGGAAGAGGTCGCCTTGCCGATCGACTGCCATTCGGGCGTGCCGTGGATGCGGTAGAGCGTGTCCTTGCCGTCATGGAAAATATACATGGCGCGGGCGCCGAGCGGATTGCCGAGGCCGGGATTCATGCCGCCGTTCTCGGCGGAGAAAGAGCGCACGTCGGGCTGGCGCTGGACCATTTCGTCGGGCGGCGTCCAGCGCGGCCATTTCTGCTTCCACTGGATCACGCCACGGCCCGACCAGGCATAGCCCTCGCGGCCGAGACCGACGCCGTAGCGCATCGCCTTGCCATTAGGCTCGATGAGATAGAGGTGTTTGGTCCGGGTATCCACAACGATCGTGCCGGGCTTTTCGTTGCTCGGATAATCGACTTCTTGGCGCAGGTACTCGGAACTGACGCGGCTGACGGGAATGGCCGGCAGCCGGAAATCGCCATCCTGCTTTTCGGCATACATGGCGACGCTGACCGGATTGCTGACCGGCAGGCCGTAGGTCCGGCTGGATGCCGCACTCGGGATGCCGTAGGTGACACCCGGATCGGTGGCGCCCAAGGTGCGGCCGGGAATGCCGTAGCTCTGATTGTAGATCGTCGCCGGAACGCCGGGCCGCTGCGGCACCGGCGCATCGATCGGGCGGACACGATTGGGATTGGTGCCCGGCTGATAGAAGACCGGCGCAGTCTCCTGCACGAAACGGGCGGGATCGGTGGCGCCGGTATCGGGGATCAGCACGTTGCAGCCAGCAAGAGACAAGGCAGCAACAGCAAGCCCGGCAAGAGGCAGCACCCGGCGCAAGAATTCCATAAATCCACCCTTATCGAAATCGGCAGAGAAACATATCTGCCGGAAGGATGGCATTTGCGGCTGGCGTGAAGCTGGTGTCGGGGGCGTTCAGATCTGCCAGAGGCGAGCAGCCTCGGCGCGCAATCTGTCGATGGCGGCGATCGCCAGTTCGGGGTCCATCTGCAGGACTTCGGCCGCACGGCGCAACTCTGCGGCATCGGCAAGCTTGCCGGTGACCCAGAGCATTTTGCGCCCGATATCAGCGCCATAAGCCTGTTCCGCCTTGACAACCGATGCGTCAGGAAATGCGCCATAGGCGCCGAGGAGCATTCCGAGATCGAAAGCGTCGCGATAGGCAACCGCGCGATCCTGGCACCGATCGGCATTGGCGAGCAGCTTTTCCGTGAACATGTCTTCGACGGCGAGCACAGGCACGTTCAACCCCGCATGGAGCGCGCCCGCCAAATGAATGCGCGCTTCGCGAACGATCTCGAAGCGAATCTGCTGGCCATTGATACCGAAGACCGTGCGTATCCCATATTGATCGGCACGAAACTCGCGAATCGGCGAAACCGGTGGACCGAAGAAGGCCGGCAGCCCCTTCTCTACCGCCGCGCCGCGCAGGCGCCGGTAGCCATCCGCATCCGCGCACAGGAAGTCGACATCCAGCGACAGGCGGTATTCTCCGAGCAGCATGACAATCGCCGTCCCGCCCGCGAACCAGCATTGGCTGTCCAGGAAGAGATCACGGTCGAGCAGCGATAAAGCTTCGGCGATCGTGCGATGTTCTTGCCGCTTGAATTCCATCGAGCGCAGTTTACCCACCAACGATAAAGAAAGCGAAAATCAGGATACCAGAAGCACGCCATTGCCATAGGCGCGGGTGAGACCGCGGATCAGCTCCGCCTCGGCTTCCGTTAGCGCGCTCGCATCTACGAAACGCCAATTGCGCTCGTAAAGCGCATAGGCCTCATCGGCGGGAATGGGGCGTGCGGTATCGCGGTTCCAGGCGAGCATCTTGAGCTCGGGAAACTCGTTCGGAATGATCTCGCGTGCGATCCGGTCTGCCATTCCTTCATTATAGGGCGGTGGCCCTGGAATTTGAAGGCGTGCCTTTACGCCGCCACGCCCTGGAAGAAGTGGATGCTCTGGGCGATCTCGGCGGGGAGTGCTGAGGTGTGGTTGCCGGCGACCGTATCGGTTTCGATGCGGATGTTGGCGCGCCGCGCGCGGCGCGCGAGCAGGTCGGCGCGGTCGTTGAAATGCTCCTCTTCCGTACCGTGGACGACGCGGACCGGGCATTTGAAGCTTTCGGCGTAGCAGAGCGCGGTACGGACCTCGAATTCCCGCTCGTTGCTGTCGTCGAAGCGGATATCCTGCGGGTAGCGGTTGAAGAAGCGGAAGGCGTCCGGATTGCCGGAGATCGGGGCTGCGGCGCGGAACTTGTGGGTCGACATCGCCGCCAGCATGGTCAGCGTGCCGCCGATGCTGTGGCCGGCGATGAACAGGCGATTCTGGTCGACACCAGGCAGATGCGCCATGCGGTCGGCGGCGGAGAGCACGTCATCGACTTCGTCGTAGAAGCCGGAGAAATTGCCCATCTGGCCGTTTTCGCCGCGCAGCGACGGCATCATCACCACGAAACCGGCATCCATATAGGGCTTCATCAGCACCCAATGGCCCATGCCCATGGCATTGCCGCCATGCAGGAAGAGGACGGCGGGTTTGGGCTGGCGGGTGCGGGTATATTTGCTGACCCAGGCGCGCAGTTCCAGTTCACTGCCCGCCCCCGAGCGGTAGAAGATCTGGTCGCCATCGGCGGGTGCCACGAGGGTTTCGTACTTGTCCGGCGCCGGGCCTTTCTGCAGCAGCCTGGTGCGGAAATGGCTGCGGACCTTGGCGTAGTCGTGGGAGATCAGCTTGGGCTTTGCGGGAACGTCGAAAGCGCGGGCCATGCCCGGCAGCAGCAGGGTTCCGGCAATGCCCGCAAGAACCGAGCGGCGCTGACGGAAGAAGGCATTCTGGTCATCGGTCATTGTTCAGCACTCTATGTACCCGGCCGCTAAAATGTGCCTGCAAATGCAATGACAACCAATACACATTGTGTTGAAAATGTGACCCTGCGGCATTTTGCGCAGGCGCGTCATTCCGCCGCCCTGGCGTCGATCATGGCGACCAGCGTTTCCAGCCGGTCGGCCTCGTAGCTCGGCTTGTCGGGCCTGAGACGCGAGATGCGCGGGAAGCGCATCGCCACCCCGGATTTATGCCGGGTCGAGCGGTTGATTCCCTCGAAGGCGACCTCGACGACGAAGCCGAACTCCTTGTCGGCGCGCACGGCGCGGACCGGGCCGAAACGCTCGGTCGTGTTGTTGCGCACGAACTTGTCGAGCACTTCGAGCTCCTGATCGGTGAAGCCGAAATAGGCCTTGCCGACGGGCACCAGCTGTTCTCCATCCGGCATCTCGGCCCAGACGCCGAAAGTGAAATCGGAATAATAGCTGGAGCGCTTGCCGTGGCCGCGCTGCGCATACATCAGCACGGCATCGACATTATAGGGGTTACGCTTCCACTTGAACCACGGCCCCTTCATGCGGCCGGCCTGGTAGACGCTGTCTTTCCGCTTGATCATCACGCCTTCGATGACCGGATCGGGGGGCGTGGAGCGCAGCCCGTCGAGCTCCTCCCAGGTGGAGAAATCGACGAGCGGCGAGAGATCGAAGCGGTCGTGCGGCGCCTGTTCGATAATCTCCGAGAGGCGGTCGCGGCGCTCGGTGTAGACGGTGCCGCGCACATCCTCCTCGCCGTCGAAGAGCAGGTCGTAGGCGCGGATGAAGGCGGGGTATTCCTCGAGCATCTTGCCGGTCACCGTCTTGCGATTCAGGCGCTGCTGCAGGTCGGAGAAGGTGCGGGTCGGGCTGTTGGAGCGGGCGGTGCCGCCGACCAGCAATTCGCCGTCGACGACGCCGTTGAAGCTGATGGCATCGAGGACATCGGGGAAGGCGCCGGAGATGTCGTCACCGGAGCGGGAATAGATTTTTCGCGTGTCGCCGGAGCGCGAGAGCTGGACGCGGATGCCGTCCCATTTCCACTCGGCGGCATAGTCTTTCGGATCGAGATTGGCGAGATCGCCTTCCTCAACGGGATTGGCGAGCATGACGGAGTGGAAGATCGCCGGCGTCGCCAGAACCGGCTTGCCGCCCTTGCCTTCCAGCCATGCGAATAGCGATTCGTAGGGCGGTTCGAGGCCGTGCCAGAGCGTCTCGATTTCGGTGACATCCTTCGCCCCGAGATCGGCGAGCGCCTGCTTGGCGAGGCGGGCGGAGACGCCGATGCGCAGCGCCCCGGTGGCGAGCTTGATGAAGGCGAAGCGGCCGGAGGCATCGAGCCGGTCGAGGAGATCGCGGACACAGCTGCGCACTTCGGTGCGCCCGAGCGCGTTCATCTGGCTGATCACCTCACCCAGACGCGGCTGGGCAAGCGCAGAGCGCTCGATATCCTTCTCGTTGTCCCAGACCAGCGAAATGGTCTCGGCGAGATCGCCGACATAATCGTAGGAATAGCGGAACAGCACCTCGTCCATGCGTTCCAGCACCAGTTCGCGTAGCATGGCGGGCTTGACGTTACGGACCTCGAGCGTGCCGGCGATGGCGGCAAGGCCGTAGCCGCGGTCCGGGTCCGGCGTGTCGCGGAAATAGTCGGTGAGCAGCTTGAGCTTGCCGTTTCGCGAGGGGGTGAGGACGAGACGGTCGAGGAGGTCGGCGAAGGGTTTCATGGGTGGGGGCCGCCGGAACTCTGGGTGTGGTACCCCCCTCTGTCCTGCCGGACATCTCCCCCACAAGGGGGGAGATCGACTCGTGGTGAGGGTCTCCCCAAACAATTCAGATTGGAGCGAGCGGGTGCGCCCAGCCGATCTCCCCACCTGTGGGGGAGATGCCCGGCAGGGCAGAGGGGGGCTGGCGAGGCACGATGGCCGACGGACATGAGCTCCATCAATCCCCCTCATCCTCATAACCCACCAGATGCAGCGGCTTGGCCTTGACGCCCTGCAGCTCGCACCAGCGCACCAGCGCCTCCTCGCGGCCGTGGGTGACCCAGACTTCCGCCGGGTGCAGTTCGGTGATCGTTTCGGTCAGTTCCGGCCAGTCGCAATGGTCGGAAATCACGAGCGGCAGTTCGACGCCGTTCTGTTTGGCGCGCTGGCGGACCATCATCCAGCCGGAGGCAAAAGCGGGGAGCGGTTCGTGGAAGCGGCGGGCCCAGCGGTCGGCGAAGGCCGATGACGGGCCGACGACGATGGCGCCCTTGAAGGCGGATTTGTCGCGGCCTTCGACAGTGGCGGGCAGCAACTCTCCGAGATCGATCCCCTGCCCCTGATAGTAATCGCAGAGCCGCTCCATGGCGCCGTGGATATAGATCGGCTCGTCGTAACCGGCATCGCGCAGCAGGCGGATGACGCGCTGGGCCTTGCCGAGCGCATAGGCGCCGATCAGGTGGGTGCGCTCGGGAAACTGGCGCAGCGACGCGAAGACCTTGCCGATCTCGTCCATAGGGTCCGGGTGATGGAAGACCGGCAGGCCGAAGGTCGCCTCGGTGATGAAGACGTCGCAGGGCACCGGTTCGTAGGCGGCGCAGGTCGGGTCGGGGCGGCGCTTGTAATCGCCGGAAGCGACGATGCGGGTGCCGTTCTTCACGACCGCGATCTGCGCCGAGCCGAGGATGTGGCCGGCTGGATGGAAGCTCACCTTGACGCCGTTGACGGAGATTTCCTCGCCGAAGGCGGCGGCCTGCTCGCTGCCGGCAAAATCCTCGCCGTAGCGCAGCCGCATGATATCGAGCGTCTGGCGCGTTGCCAGCACATGGCGGTGGCCGGGGCGCGCGTGATCGGAATGTCCGTGGGTGACGAGCGCCCGGTCCACCGGTCGTACGGGATCGATATAGAACCCGCCCTCTGGACAGAAGAGCCCTTCGGGGGCGGGATAAAGCAGGGCGTCGGGTCGCATCATCCGAGGGAAGATAGCGGCATCGCCGCGAAGCGCCAGTAGCGGGCGGAAATTGCGCCGCCCGCTACTTGAACATGCGCACCACGTCGCCCGGCGGCAGCGGCTTGGCAAAGCGGAAGCCCTGGGCCTCCTCGCATTTTGCCCAGCGCAGGAATTCCAGCTGTGCGTCGCTCTCGACGCCTTCGGCGACGACGGTCAGCTGCAGGGTCTGGGCGAGCGAGATGACGGCCGAGGCGATGGCGACGGCGGTCTTGTCGCCGGGCAGCGCCTCGACCAGCGAGCGGTCCATCTTCAGCCGGTCGAAGGGGAAGGTCTTCAGCGCCGCGAGGCTGGAATAGCCGGCGCCGAAATCGTCGATCGACAGGCGCACGCCGAGCCGGTGCAGGCGGCCCATGATGCCGATCGCCTTGTCGACATCCTGCATGACGGTGCTTTCGGTGAGCTCCAGCTCCAGCCAGCGCGGATCGAGGCGGTGACGCTCCAGCGCTTCGTGGACGTGGCCGGCGAAATCCGGGTCGGCGAATTGCTTGGCGGACACATTGACGGCGACGGTCACGGGCTTCAGGCCGCGATCCTGCCATTCGCGCGCCTGGCGGCAGGCTTCGTTCAGCACCCAGAGACCGAGCGGGATGATGAGGCCGCTTTCCTCCGCAAGCGGGATGAAATTGCCGGGTGGGATCATGCCGCGTTGCGGATGGTTCCAGCGCACCAGAGCCTCAAGGCCGGTCAGGCGGCCGGAGACGACGGCGACCTGCGGCTGGTAATGCAGGCAGAGGTGATCGGCGACGATCGCCTGGCGCAGTTCCTCTTCCTCGGTCAGCGGGATATCGACGCAGTAGTCGCGCTGGCGATTGTGATATTGCAGCCTGTTGCGGCCGAGTTCCTTGGCCCGGTACATGGCCTGATCGGCATTGGCGATCAGCTCTTCCGGCGTGTTGCCGCCCGCGGGGAAGGCGGCAACGCCGATGCTGCTGGTGACCGGGAATTCCGTTCCATCAAGGATAACCGGCCGGGTCAGCGCCTTCTGCAGCTCGCGAAGGCGGCGCTGGATGCCGGCATCGTGGCTGGACTGATGGACGAGGACGACGAGGAACTCATCGCCGCCGAGACGGACGACCATGTCGGAAGCGCGCACGCAATTGACCATGCGTGCGGCAATCTCCTTCAGAACCTCGTCGCCCGCGGCATGGCCGTGGCTGTCGTTGATGTCCTTGAAATTGTCGAGGTCGATATAGGCGACGGTGACCTTGCGGTTGTTTCGGCCGGCCTGGAACAGGGTTTTTGCCATGCGCTCCTTCAGGAAGGCGCGGTTCGGCAGGCCCGTCAGGTCGTCGTGATGGGCCATGAAATAGATGCGGTCGTCGACGCGTTTGCGCTCGATGGCGATGCCGGCGATATGGGTGGCAACGGCCACCATTTCGCGCTCGTGCTCACTGGGTTCGCGCACCGTATCGGAATAGAGCGCGAAGGTGCCGAGCACGTTGTTCTGCGAGGTCAGGACCGGCGCCGACCAGCAGGAGCGGAAGCCGAATTCGGCGGCGACGCCGCGGAAATCTTCCCAGAGCGGGTCGGAGAGCACATCGGAGACGATGACCGTCTTGCCGCGCCAGGCGGCGGTGCCGCAGGAACCGACCTTGGGGCCGATCGGGATGCCATCGATCATCCGGCTATAGGCGCTCGGCATGTTCGGGGCGGCGCCATGATGAAGGCGGGTGCCGTCGCGGTCGAGCAGCAGGACGGAACCGGTGACGCCATCGAGCTCGGCCTCGATGAGCAGAACGAGCGCCTCGAGGATCATTTCCAGCGGCTCGTTGCGGGCGATCATTTCGAGGAGAGCCGACTGGCCGCGGCGCAGGTCTTCCTGGCGCTTGCGCTCGGTAATGTCTCTGGAGACGCCGATGAGGCCGACCACCTCGCCGCGATCGTTGCGCAGCGGGATCTTCGAGGTCAGGCGGCACATCGGCTTGCGGCCGGGCACCGGGATGATCTCTTCCATGTCGAGCGCCGGAACGCCCGTCGACATGATCTCCTGCTCGATATCGAAATAGCGCCGCGCCATCTCGAATTCGAAGAGATCGAAATCGCGCTTGCCGGCAATATCGGCGGCATTCTCGAAGTTGTGGCTGCGGGCGACGACGGCATTGGCGAAGACGAAGCGGCTGTCGCGATCCTTGACGTAGAGGAAATCGGGAAGCGCGTGGACGATCGCCTTGAGGCGGACGTTCTCGATGCCGTCGGACTGATGGGCGTTGGCGGCCATCATCGCTTCGGTGGCGACAACGAGACGTTTGGTTTCTTCTGCAAGATCGCCGTCAGACTGCCATTGTTTGGCACTCATTTCGTTCATGACGACGCTCCCAACCGGCCCAGGCCGTACGCTGTAAAAGTGACAATAGAAATTGCGAATAGGCTAATGCGCATTCCCTTCGGCTTGCTTAAATGGAAAGGTGAAAGGGCGCCAAATAATCATCTACAAGAGTTTGCGTTTGCGCCCTGCGGTTACTGACAGGCAAGGTTTTCGTGCCAAAAACAAACATCCATTTGTTCCGAAATAGCTATGTGTTCCATAGCAACCAGAGGATGCCGCATGGTTGAACGCCGGGCTATACTTGCACTGCTTGCTACGGCGGCGGCACTCCCCTTTGCGCGTCCTGCCCTTTCGGCCAGCAAGCCGCCGGCGCTGCGCGGCGCGCTCGATGCCTCCAGCATGAAGAAGAGCGACCTGCAGGCGATGATCGACACGGCGGCCGGCAGCGATACGCCGCTTTACCTGCCGCCCGGAACCTACAAGGCGACCAATCTCGTGCTGCCCGACCGTATCAGGATCACCGGCGTTCCCGGCGCGTCGCGCATCGTCCATACCGGGCCGCTGAACTCTGCCGAAGGGGCGCAGCGGATCGAGCTTTCTGGCATCACGATCGAAAGCGGCGGCGGCACGGCGGAGGATCTGAACGGCGGGCTTCTGCAGCTGACGGGGATCGGCGCACTCTCGATCGACAATTGCGAGATCCGCGGCGGCGGCAAGCACGGCCTGCGGCTGGAACGCTGCGCCGGGCGGGTGGAGCGCTCGCGCTTTTCCGGCTCAGGCCAGGCGGGCATCTTCGCCGTCAATTCGGCGGGGCTGACGATCGACGGCAACATGGTGAGCGACTGCGGCAATGGCGGCATCCTGATCCATCGCTGGGACAAGGGCGAGGACAACAGCGTCGTCACCGGAAACCGCATCACCCGCATTCGCGCCGATGACGGCGGAACCGGCGAAAACGGCAATGGCATCAACGTGTTCCGCGCCGGTGGCGTGATGGTTGCCAACAACCACATTTCCGACTGCGCCTTCACCGCCATCCGCGCCAATTCCGGCGACAACGTGCAGATCAGCGCCAATCAATGCCTGCGCTCCGGCGAGACGGCGATCTATGTCGAGTTTGCGTTTCAGGGCGCTGTGGTGTCAGGCAATCTCGTCGATGGCGCGGCCAACGGCATCTCGATTGCCAATTTCAACGAGGGTGGCCGTCTCGTCAGCATAACCGGCAATGTCGTGCGCAATCTGAAGCTCGACGGCCCCTACAAGCCCGACGTCGCCTTCGGCACCGGCATTGCCGCGGAAGCCGATACGGTGATCTCCGGCAATGTCATAGAAGGCGCGCCTTACTGGGCGCTGCAGCTCGGCTGGGGTCCCTATCTCCGCAATCTGGTGGTGACAGGAAACGTCATCCGGCAATCGGCCGTCGGCTGCGCCGTTTCGGTTGCCGACGGGGCGGGAACGGCGATCATTTCGGACAATGTCTTCGAGGCGATGAAGGATGGCGCCGTCTTCGGCTATGCCTGGGAGAAACGGCAGACGGGCGAGCTTGCGAAGGCGGGCGCCGAGGCCTTTCCGCATCTGCAGATCGAGCGAAACCGCATCATCTGACGACATATCAAAAGCTTTCATCGGTCCATCAGCCACAGCCACTTTTCCGCAGGCAGCGGCGTTTATAGGGTCCGCGCGAAACCAGAGGGGATACCGACATGCTGAAGATCTACGGCGTTTACCGCTCCCGCGCCTCGCGCGTCTACTGGATGGCCGAGGAGCTCGGCATTCCGTTCGAGTATGTCCCGGTTCTGCAGGTCTTCCGGATCGCCGATCCGGCTGCCGCCGGCGCGCCGCTCCATACGCGCTCGCCCGAGTTCCTCGACGTCAATCCGATGGCGATGATCCCGAGCATCGACGACGACGGGTTCGTCATGCACGAGTCGCTGGCGATCACCCAGTATCTCGCCAAGAAGCATGGCGGGATGCTGGCGCCGAGGACGCTGCAGGAAGAGGCGCTGATCAGCATGTGGTCGATCTGGGCAACATCGGAAGTCGAGGTGCAGACGATCCAGATCGTCAAGACCTATGACAACGCGCTTGAGAATACCGAAGGCGGCAAGTCGGTGATCGCTGTTGCCACCCGCCAGCTGAAGCGGCCGCTCGACGTGCTGGAGCAGCATCTGTCCAGGAATGAATGGGTTGCCACCGACCGCTTCACCGCCGCCGACCTCAACATCGCGGAAGTGCTGCGTTACGCGCAGACGGAAGAAGCGCTGTTTACGGCACGGCCGCATATCGACGCCTGGATCAAGCGCTGCCAGTCGCGCCCGGCTTACCTGAAGATGCAGGCCGGCCGCGCCGCCGAGCCCAGCTGATCAGGCAAACAGCGCTTCCGTTTCCTTCATCTCGAAACGGATCCACTCCTTGAACGCGCGGACCTTCTTCGGCTCGCGCGTGCCTTCCGCAGTGATGAAATAATGGCCGAAGCCGGTTCTGGCGCGGATGCCGAAGGGCGCCACGAGCTGGCCAGCCTGCAGCGAATAGCCCGCCAGCGTCTGCCAGGCGAGCATCACCCCCTGCCCGGCGATCGCCGCATCGAGGCAGAGCGAGGCGTCGTTGAACACATGCCGCGTCGTCAGCGTCGAGCCGGAAAGGCCGGCCTCGCGCATCCAGACTTCCCATGAAAACATTGCCTTGCCGTCGATGATGGCGGGGAGTTTCAGGATATCGCGCGGCTCCCGGAGCCCTTCGGCGACGCGCGGCGCGCAGACCGGAAAGACCTCCTGCTGCAACAGCAGCTCCGCCCTGACGCCCGGCCACTGGCCGCTGCCGACGCGGATGCCGAGATCGACATCGGAGGCCGCCGGATTGACGAGCCTTGTCGTCGCATCGATGCGCAGATTGATATCGGGGAAATGCTCGGCAAAGCGATCGAGCCGGTAGACCAGCCAGCGCGCCGCAAAGACCGGCGCCACCGAAATCGTCAGCGTCGTCTCGTCCTTCTTCTGCGCCATCGACACGGCTTCGGAGAGACGGGCCATGCCTTCGCTCAGCGCCGCCAGAACCGCCGCGCCGGCTTCAGTGACCACCATGCCCTTCGGCGTACGCTCGAAGATCACCCGCTCCAGCTGCGCCTCGGCCTTGATGACCTGCTGGCTGACGGCGCCGACGGATACGCCGAGCTCATCGGCCGCCAGCTGCAGCGAGCCGAGGCGGCCAACCGCTTCCAGCGCCCGCAGGCCGTTCAGATGGACGGAGTTCAGGTTTCGCATATAGGTTTTCTATAGTGGCTGCCGCGTAATCTCAATTGAAAACGAGTGTGGGGAGCGCGATATTTCAGGCATTAAGAAAGATCGGAACCAACTTTATGCGAGGCTTTGAACGTTGCCGCGCTGCCGTTCCGTTTTGCGAGGAAAGCGAGGATTACCATGTCGCTTCTGAAGTTTTTCTGGAATGAACTGGTCTCGATTCCGGTTGTGCCTGATGATCCGCTGGCGCATTGCGAGATCGCGGCGATGTCGCAACGGGAGATCGCCGATTTGCCGCTGGGTTTTCCGAAGCCGAAGCCGACGCGGTTCGAGGTGGTGCGGCTGGCGCGGTGCGCGTGAGTTGAGATCATTCCGCACATCGCCCGGAGCCCCCTCACCCTACCCTCTCCCCGCTGGGGAGAGGGGAACGTTGGCGCGAAAGGCATCCGCCGCGTTCCCTTCTCCCCAGCGGGGAGAAGGTGCCGGCAGGCGGATGAGGGGGCCGCGGGCGCGACGTTTACTTTCTCCACAGGCCCATGAGCCGTGATATGGTCTTCCGTGCCATGGACATGGCGCTGCTGGAGGGCGCATCGTGGAGAACCCAATGCCCGAAACAATGGACAGCATCTTCACCCGCCTGATCCGGCTTGCCGAGGAAGCCGGGCTGCCCGGCGTCGAGCAGAGCACGACCTACGGCAATCCGGCGCTGAAGGTTGGCGGCAAGGCGTTTGTTTCGGTGAAAAACAACGAGACGCTGGTGCTATCGATCGCCATTCCGGACAAGGAGCAGCTGATCGAAATGGCGCCGGAGATCTATTTCCAGACGGATCACTACAAGGGCTGGCCGTCGCTGCCGGTCAGGGCGGCGGCGATCGGCGATGACGAGCTGCGCGGGCGGCTCGTCAATGCCTGGCTGTTCCGGGCTCCGAAGAAGCTGGCAGCGACCTACCGGGCCTAGGCCTGGTCTTTCGCCAGCGCCGCCTTGACGGCCGGGCGCTCCAGCATGCGGGCATAGTGGGCGGAAACCTTCGGAAAGCGCGCCATATCGACGCCATCGCCGGGGAGCCACTTGGTCATGGTGAAGAGGTAGCCATCGGCGACGGTATACTGCTCGCCCATGGCCCAGGGGCCGGCGAACATCTTGTTCTCGATCATCTCAAAACTCTCGCCCATGGTCTGCGGCACCTTGGCGCTCATGTCGGCGATCGCGGCGGGATCATTGGCCCAGCGGGCGCCGCGGCGGCTATGGGCGTGGTTCACATGGACGGTGGAGGAGAGGTAGCTGTTGAAGGCCTGCAGGCGGGCGAATTCGAAGGGATCGTCGAGCCGCGCGAGCTTTGCCTGCGGCACGGTCTGGGCGATATAGGCGAGGATGGCGATCGTTTCCGTCAGCACGCCGCGATCGGTGACCAGCGCGGGGACGCGGCCCTTCGGATTGATCGCCAAATAGTCGGCCGCACGCTGCTCGTTGTCCTTGATGCTGAGCTTCTTCGGCTCATAGGCGAGACCCGCTTCCTCCAGCGCGATCAGGCTCGCGAGCGCGCATGTTCCCTGGGCGAAATACAATGTCAGCATGATCGTCTCCCTGTTTTGGGGAGATGTATAGCGTGGCGGCGGAGCGGCTGCCATGAGGAAATCGGACGCAGCCCCGACCCTCCCTCATCTTTGTAACATCCCGTGGGCATAGCCCTAAGGGCACAGAGATGAGGGAGCTGCCGAGCCCTTACGCCGCCACCGCACACCCCGGCACATCCTCAAGCCGGTGCCAGACCGGGATGCCGCGTTCACGGGCGATGCGGACGTCGTTGTCGGCGCCCTTGGAGTCACCCGGCAGGCGCAGCACGCCCTCGCAGAGTTCCAGCAGGCGGTGGGCGACGGGGTAGAAGATTTCCTCGTGCAGGGCGTCGCCGATCGTCTCACCGCCCGCGGCATTCCAGACCGGCAGCGCCACCCATTCGCCGATCATCGGCACATGGCCTGCCCGGAACAGCGTGTAGGACGGCTCTTCCAGCCGCTTCAGGTTGGCAGCCATCTTCGCCGGGTCGTCGCCCGTGCCAGACCGGTAGGGACCGGCAATCAAAATCAACATGATCAAAACTCCTCAACTCCCGGCCTCATGCACGGGATCTCACGATAATGCGCGAAATTGCTTGCTTGTCGAGTCATTTCAGGCAATATCGTGATGTATCGTAAATTTCCGTGCAGGACCATGCTGACCACACAACGCAAATCCCTGATCCTCGACATCCTGCGCCGCGATGGCCAGGTGGTGGCCAAGCGCGTTGCCGAAGACTTCTCGCTGTCGGAGGATACGATCCGCCGCGACCTCCGGGAGATGGCGGCCGAGGGCTTGCTGAAGCGCGTGCATGGCGGGGCGCTTCCGGTCTCGCCGGATCTGCCGGATTTTTCCGCGCGGCGCACCGTCGCATCAGATGCCAAGCAGCGGCTGGGCGCGCTGGCGGCCGGGATGGTGAAGGCGGGGCAGCTGATCTTTCTCGACGGCGGTACGACGACGGCGGAGATTGCCCGGCGGCTGCCGCGCGACATCGCCTTCACCGTCGCCACCCACAGCCCGACGATCGCGGCCGAACTGGAGCATCATCCGACCGCCGAGGTGATCCTGACAGGCGGGCGGCTCTACAAGCATTCGATGGTGGCGACGGGTGCGGCGGCGATGAGCGCGATCTCGCAGCTGAGGCCCGACATCTTCTTCCTCGGCGTTACCGCCGCGCACCCGGTTCACGGGTTGTCGACGGGGGATTTCGAGGAGGCGGCGATCAAGCGGCATATCGCCCGCTGTTCGGTGGAGACCTATGTGCTGCTGACGGAGGAGAAGCTCGATCTCGCCTCGCCCTGCCCGGTTCTCGGTATCGGTGAGGTTTCCGGGCTGATCGTGCCTGAGGGGATTGGGGAGGCGCGGCTTTCTCCCTACCGGGTGCTCAACGGCGCGATCCTCGTGGCATGAAGGGTTCGATCAGCCGCTCGCGCAGCAGCGCCAGGTCCTGCGGCAGCAGCGTTGCGGCCAGGCTGGCAGCGAAGAGGCCGAGCACCGTATAGGCGGGCACCATGCTGCCGGTTCCGAGATCGAGGGCATTTTCCAGCGGCGCCTGAAGGCCGGCGATCGAGGATGCAATCCAGGGCATGCCGATCAGGCGGGCGGGCGCGGCGGCGAAGCCCGGCGTTTGCGCCAGCGCCGTCAGCGCGCCATAGGCGGCGCAGAACCAGAGCAGCCCCTTGAGCCAGAGCCATTCGCCGAAAGGCACGGTGCGCCCTTCCTCGAACGGGATTGCCAGATAGGCACAGAGGACATTGATGAACAGGAACGCCGCAGGCAGGCTTTCAGCGACCATTTCCGGCCGCAACATGCCTGTCCAGCCGGCCGCGAGAATGCCCGGGAAACCCGCCGAGGCATAGAACCAGAGCAGCGCCACGGCGGCCCAGGCCCATCCGGCCTTGAGATAGCGCAGCCGTGCCACGGTGCAGACCACCATGATCAGGCTCGCGAGCCCCATGCCGGCCGGCTTCATCGCGCCCGACATGGCGAGCACGATCGGCCCGCAGGACCCGGCCACTTCGGCGCAGCCGGACATGGCGACGATCGCCCAGGTGACGTAATCGAAACACATCGAAAAGAACAGGAAGACCGCGACTGCGATCAGCATCCACCAGAGATAGCGGCCTGCAAACATATCCTGCCCTCATGGCATAGAAGGAGTGGAACCTCGCGCCATTGTAGGACAAATTCCGGCGGCCGCACGCGCAGCCGCCGGAATTGGTTTAATCCATATTAGTGTTTGCTGATTTTTGTAAAGCTTATGTGCCGCAACGGCACGGGTCGTTAGGAAAACGCAGCCGTGGCGCGCACCTCGCCCACCACTGCGCCATTGCGATTGTGGATCGGACGGGTGGCGAGCGCCATCAATGCCGCGTGCGTTTCGCCGCCCTTTTCGAAAAAGCGGGCGAGCGTGGCGGCAACCATGGCTTCAGCGGCGCGCGTCGTGCCGTCTTCGCATTTCAGCGCGACAGCAATCCCCTGCTCCGGAAGCGTGGCGCAGAACACGCCTTCGGCACCGGTCTTGGCAAAGATCTTGCCGGGGGCGATCTGCATCAGCGCCGTGCAGGTGCCGCCGGTGCCGGAGACATAGAAGGGCTCTGCCATGCAGGCTTCCATCAACCGCTTCGAGGCGCGGGCGCGTAGCGGCTCGAGGCCGTTGCCGGTCGTCATCCTGGCAAAGCCATGCGCGAGGCGCTTCAGCGGTACGGCATAGGTCGGGATGGCGCAGCCGTCGACCCCGCAATTGTCATGGCCGAGCACGGCGCCCGTCAGGCTTTCCATCGTGCCGCGGATTTCCCGCTGCAGCGGATGGTCGTAGCCGACATAGCCCTTGGTATCGATGCCCTGATGGACGCAGGTGCAGACGAAGCCGGAATGCTTGCCGGAGCAATTGTTGTGAAGCGCGTTCGGCTTGTCGATGGTGCGGGCCTGATGGATCAGCACTGCCTGGTTTCCCGACCAGTGAGTGCCGCATTCGAGCGCGCTCTCGTCACGCCCGGCGCGCGCCAGCATCGAGGCGGCGAGCGCGACATGCGCATCCTCGCCGTAATGCGAGGAGCAGGCGAGCGACAATTCGCTGTTGCCGAAGCCATAGGCATCCGCCGCGCCGCTTTCGACCAGCGGCAGCGCCTGCATCGCCTTGCAGGCCGAGCGCGGAAACACCGCCGCATCGGCATCGCCCAGCGAGAACACCACCTTGCCGTCCCCATCGACAGCAACCACCATGCCGCGATGACGGCTTTCGACGAGCGAACCACGGGTGACTTCGACGGTAACGGGATTGGACATGGGGGAAAATCCGGAAGGTTGGATGATATGATCAAAGGCATAGCGCCACTCACCGAGAAAGCAACGACTTTCGGCCCCGCCTCCGGCGCAATTGCGCCATCATGGTCGGGAATATCATCCTATCGGCGCTGGTTGAGGGGCTTTGTCGTTCATGCGGTTTTTCAAGAGGCTGTTTCTGGTAATCGCGGTCATCTATCTGCTGCCGGCGATCGCGGCTGCCGGGTGGTGGGCGCTGAAGGAGCGGCCGCAGAGCTGGCGTGAGGCGAAGTGGACATCGGCGGGTGTTTTGCCGAAGCCGGATGCCGACAGCGAGGCGGCGATCTATATTCTCTCCGCCTCGACGGGCGGGATGAAGGGTGCCGTTGCCAGCCATTCCTGGATCGTCACCAAGGGTGCGGGAGACACTGCCTATAACCGCTATGACAAGGTCGGCTGGGGCTCGCCGATCCGCCGCAACAACTATCAGCCGGATGCCTACTGGTATTCGAACACGCCGCATATCGTGCGGGCGCTGAAGGGGCCCGAGGCGCAGGCGCTGATCCCCAAGGTCGAGGCGGCGATCCAGTCCTATCCCTATGCGGCGACGGGTGACTACCGCATCTATCCGGGACCGAACTCCAACAGCTTCGTCGCCCATGTGCTGCGCACCGTGCCCGAACTCGGCACCGTCCTGCCGCCCGACGCCGTCGGGCGCGATTTTCTGACCGATGGCAGTTTCTTCGAGATCGACCCCGATGGACGCGACATGCATGCGACGCTCTACGGCCTGATCGGCTTTGCCGCCGGTGCCCGCAGCGGCTTCGAGGTGCATTTCATGGGGCTGGTCGCCGGCATCGACATCGCCAATCCGGGCGTGAAGATCCCGGCATTCGGGCGGGTGGGGATTTGATCTCGGCGCAGCGTCACGGCTGGGTTCTGCACGAGGCGATTGTCTAGGCTGCGGCCCGGAGCGGCGCCAGGGCCGCGAGAGCCAATGCCGAGAGCACGGCTCCAGCCAGCGCGAGCGGCCACAGGCCTATCGAAATATGGGGTGCGACCGCCGTCGTCCCGAGCGCCGCGATCCCCAGGATCGCCGCCACGACGATCGCTGCTCCCCGCGAGTGATCGCCACGCGCAGTGGTGATGGCCCGATGAAATCCTATCGGCCCGCGGATGCCGAAGCCGAGGTTCATGACGATGCTGAGCGGGATGATCACATAGAGGCTGGTGCCGCCGGCAAGCGCATATGCAAGAATGGCCAGAAAGGCGA
The DNA here is from genome assembly GCF_040546565.1 of Rhizobium sp. OAE497. Taxonomy (NCBI): domain Bacteria; kingdom Pseudomonadati; phylum Pseudomonadota; class Alphaproteobacteria; order Hyphomicrobiales; family Rhizobiaceae; genus Rhizobium; species Rhizobium sp. OAE497. Next base: position 899,089 of record NZ_JBEPOA010000001.1, on the reverse strand, counting down.
CCGGCATGATCGCCGTGCCGGTGCGAATGACCCTGCCGGTACCGAACCTTACGGCAAGCCACGCCGATGAATTGGCGGCGACGATGAAGGCCGCGATGCCGCAGACCTGCAGCGCCACGAAATGCTCGATCCCCTTGCCGAGCGGCCCGGTCAGGACAGCCGGCGCGCCGAAGACGAAAACCAGCAGGGCGCCGAGCGAAAGCGCCTGACTGGACGCGTAGCAGAGGAATTCGAAATTCCGGAGGATCGCCAGATAGCTGCTGTGCTCATGCGGCAGCTTTTCCTGGCGCGGCAGCCCGGCCCGCAGCGCGAAGGTGGCGGCGCCGACAAGCACCGAGAGCAACGCCAACAGCAGGAAGGACAGTTTCCAACCGCCGAGCTGCAGAAGATAGGCGCCGGCAATCGGCGCCAGGGCGGGAGCCAGAGATTCCACCGAACCGAGCCTGCCCATGGCGGCGGGCGCCTTGTCCTTCGAATAGAGCCCCTGGATGAAGCCCGGCGCAAAGACGGCAGGTCCTGACCCGAAAGCGCCTTGCGCGAAGCGCAACAGGATCAGCCACTCGATATCAGGTGCGGCGGCGGCAGCAAGGGAGGCCAGGCCGAACAGCGCGAGCGATATCATCAGCAGAAGACGCGGATCATGCCTCGCGCCGAGCTCGCCGAAGGTCAGAAGGCCGATCAAGGTACCGAAAGCATAGGCCGCAAGCACAAGCTGAGCGAGCTCGACCGTCCCGCCGAGCGCCACCGGCAGGCTGGGCACAGCAGGCAGAACCAGGTCCGTACCGGCAATACCGAGGACGGTACCGCTGGCGATCAGGGCAAAGAGCGCGGGGGTTTTCGATATGCTGGACATGCACGCGTCCTATCAGAGCGTTGCGGCCCGGCCAATCGCACCATGCAGATCGCTGTCATTCAATTATTTGATCTTTTTCGAATGACCGGATGCAATCACGCGCCGTCGCACTGCATCACACGAATTGACATCCCCATCACAAACTATCGTTTTCCGATCGCGCCTCGCGGGACTACAGCTAGCGCATCGGGAACCACATCCATGCCATCTGCCTTCTCCGTCATCATCCGCGAACCGAAAATCCGCATTCCGGCGATCACGCTGGTTGCGCTCGCCTTCACCTATGCCTCGACGCTGCCCTATCAGTCGATCATCGGCATTAACGAGCTCGGCATGAGCGACGGTGCCTATTCGGCGCTGGTGTTCTTCTCGGCGCTTGCGAATGTGGCGACCAGCCTGACGCTGGGGATATGGTCGGACCGGCTGGGAGACCGGCGGCCGCTGGTGCTGATGCTTTCGGTCTGCGGCATGATCGGCTTCGGCTCGGTCTTCATCTTTCACACGGCGCCGGTCTTCGTTGTCTGCGTGCTGCTGCTGATCCCGATGAGCAACTCGACCTATTCGATCCTTTTTGCCAGCATCCGCGCCACCACCAACCGGATGGACCGGGGTTTGGCGGGGTCGATCTCGTCGACGGTGCGGGCGCTCTATTCGGGATCCTGGGCGCTGGCGCCGGGGGTGATCGGGCTTTATCTGGCGACCGCGCAGTCGATGACGCCGGCCTATGGGATTGCCGGGGCGGCGAGCCTCACCTGCTTCCTTCTTTATTTCTTCTTTGCCGGGAAGACGCCGAAATCTTCCGGGCCGCTTTCGGATGCGCCCGGTTTCCTGCCGTCGCTGAAGCGCATCCTGCAGCCCTATATCCTGAAGCGGATCATCGCCATGTCGCTGCTGCTCGGATTGCAGCGGCTGAACACCATGCTGTCGCCGCTGATCATCACCCATCCGGCGGGAGGTACCGTCGTCGATGTCGGCTTCATGGCGGGGCTGACGGCCTTTCTGGAAATGCCGTTCATGATGATGTGGGGGACGCTGCAGAAGCGTTTCCGCAATGTGCATATCCTCGCCGCGGGCAGCCTGATCTACTGCCTCTACCTGACGCTTGCGGGCTTTGCCTCGGCGCCCTGGCACATCTATGCGCTGGTGGGGATCAATGCCTGCGGGGCGGCGGCGATCCTCAGCGTTCCCATCACCTATCTGCAGGACCTGATCGCCGACCGGCCGGGGCTCGGAAGTTCGCTGATCTCGGTCAGCGTCTTCATCAGCAACGGCGTGGCGGCAACGATCTTTGCGATCGGCACGACGCTGACGGATTATTCGGGAACGGCGCAGATCGCCGCCTTCGCCGGTCTGGGCGCAATCGGCTTCCTGCTGTTCCTCGAAAGCAGCAAGCGGCAGCTGAGCGCGGCTTAGGCGCTGATCCGGTAGGCGCAGCGGCGGGCGCCGAGCAGGATGTGTTCGGAGCGCTCGACATCAGCGCCAAGCACGCTGCGGAAGGTCTCGATCTCCGAGCGGCAAAAGCCGGCGCAGACGCTGGCGGCGGCGCAGATCGGGCAGTGGTTTTCGACGAGCATGAAGGAGCCGTCCTCCTCCTGCCAGCAGTCGGCCATATAGCCCTCGCGGCTTCTGATGGCGGCGAGCTGGCTGACGCGCTCGGACAGTGCCGGAGCCGAGACGTCCTGCCGGTAGCGGGCAAAGGTTTCCGTTTCGCGGGCGGAGATGACGGCGTCGAGAGCGGCAGGGCCGAGCTCGGCGTTGATGATCGAGAGCAGGCCGGCGGTGAGTTCGGCATGGCCGTCGGGGAAAGTCTGATGACCTGCCGGGGTCAGGTGCCAGAGCTGCTTCGGGCGACCGCGGCCGGCACCCTGCTCCGTCACCGGTTCGGCAAGGCCCTCTTCGGCGAGCTTCGTCAGCTGCTGGCGGGCAGCCTCGGCGGAGATGCCGAGATGGCCGCCGACATCGGCGCCTAGTTGCGGGCCTTCGGTCTTCAGCAGAAGCAGGATACGGTTGGCAGGCGATTGGCGCATTTATTTTTCCAAGTTCACACTTGTTTTAATAACACAAGCATGCAATTTTCCAACTCATAAATTGGAAAATAATATCCGTCAGGGAAAACATCAAGGCATACAGGCATGACCAGCATCGACCAGGGCGCCGCCCCGAAATCCTCCGTCTTCCAGCTCTTCACTCCAGGCTTGCTTCCGGCGACCCTGATGCTCGGCGGCGGTGTAACGCTCTATGCCGTCGAGAGCTACATCATGGCGACGATCGCGCCGTCTATCGTGCGCGATATCGGCGGATTGCCGCTGCTCTCCTGGGTGACGACGCTCTATGTGGCGGCTGCGGTTCTCGGATCGATCTCGGTCGCCATGCGGCCGCGCGGCATGGGTCTCAGGATCGCCTATGTGTTCGGCGCCGTGCTATTCGGCGGCGGCAGCCTGATCTGCGCGGCGGCGCCCGCCATGGAAGTGGTGCTTGCGGGACGCGCCGTGCAGGGTTTCGGCGCCGGCATTCTGGCGGCGCTTGCCTATGCCTTCGTGCGCTTTGCCTTTCCCGAACATCTCTGGCCGAAAGCCTCGACGCTCTATGCGGCGATCTGGGGGATTGCGACGCTGCTTGGCCCGAGCGCCGGCGGGTTGTTTGCCGATGGCAGCAACTGGCGGCATGCCTTCATCATTATCGTGCCGCTCGGCGTGCTGATGGCCGTGCTTGCGCCCTGGCTGCTACCGAAGGCCCGGGATGATCGTGCGGAAAGCAAAATCCCCTTCCTGCAGATCATGCTGCTGATCGGCGCCGTGCTTCTCGTCAGCATTGCCGGAACTCTGGAGCATGCGGGCGGCAAGGCGCTGCTCGTGGCGCTGTCGGTGATTGCGATCGCGCTGATGCTGGTGATCGAGCGGCGGGGCAAGACGCGGCTGCTGCCGACGGGAGCGGTGACGCTCGTCAAGCCGGTCGCCCGCGTCTATCTCACCATGTTCACGCTGCTCGTGGTGCTGACCAGCGATATCTACATCCCCTATTTCCTGCAGGTCCTGCATGGCGTCACACCGCTGATCTCCGGCTACCTGACGGCGCTGGTGGCGCTCGGCTGGACATTTGCCGCCTTTTTCAGCGGCAATCTGCGCGGACCCGCAGCCGTCAAGGCGATCGTCGCCGGATGCGTGATCGAGGCTCTGTCGACGGCGGCACTCGCACTGCTTCTGGCGCGGGAAAACCATGCGGCCGACATCCTGATCCTCGCACCGGCAGCCTTCGCCATGCTGATGATGGGCTTCGGCGTCGGGCTCGGATGGGCGCATCTCGTCACCAAGGTACTGCAGCTGGTGCAGAATTCCGAACAGGACAAGGCCTCGGCGGCGATCTCCACCGTGCAGTCGCTCGGCAGCGCCTTCGGCGCGGCGATCGCCGGCGTCATCGCCAACAGCACCGGACTGGTGCATCCGGGCGGGGTCGAGGGAAACATCTCGGCGGCGCACTGGCTCTATGCGGCCATGGCCCTGCCAGGGATCGTCACGGTGGTTGCGGCGCTGTCATTGAGGGACAAGAGGGTTTGAAGTCCCACCGTCGACCGTTGCAGATGCTCGGGACAGGCCCGAGCATGACGGCGGCGGGTGAAGCTCAGAGCTTCAGCATGATCTTGCCGATATGGGCGCTGGTTTCCATGCGGCGGTGCGCTTCGACGACGTCTTCGAAGGCATAGACTTTGTCGATGACGGGGGAGACGGTGCCGGCCTCGAGCAGCGGCCAGACCTGCGAGAGGAGATCGTCGCGGATGGCGCGCTTTTCTTCTGCGGTGCGCGGGCGCATGGTCGAGCCGGTCACCGTCAGCCGCTTGACCATGATCGGCGTCAGATTGACCTTTTCGGCCATCGAGCCGCCGAGGAAGGCGATGATCGACAGGCAGCCATCCTTGGCGAGCGAGGCGATGTTCTTCTCGAAATAGGCGGCACCGATCATGTCGAGCACGACGTCGACGCCCTGCCCCGCGGTTTCCGCCTTGATGACCTCGGCGAAATCCTCGTTCTTGTAATTGATCGCTTTCGCCGCGCCGAGCTTGACGCAGGCGTCGCATTTGTCGGCCGAACCGGCGGTCGCGTAAACGGTAGCGCCAAAAGCCTTGGCGAGCTGGATCGCCGTCGTGCCGATGCCGCTGGAGCCGCCGTGGATCAGTACGCTTTCGCCTTCGGTCAATCCGGCCATCTGGAAGAGATTGGCCCAGACAGTGAAGAAGGTTTCCGGCAGTGCTGCAGCCTTGACGGCATCGTAGCCCTTCGGGAAGGGCAGCGCCTGACCTGATGGCAGCAGGCAATATTCGGCATAGGCGCCGCCATTGGCGAGGCCGCAGACCTTGTCACCGATCGCGTAGCCGGTAACGCCGGGGCCGATCGCGACGACTTCGCCGGAGAGTTCGAGGCCGAGAATGGGGCTGGCGTCCTTCGGCGGCGGATAGGCGCCCTGACGCTGCGCGACATCGGGCCGGTTGACGCCGACGGCTTCGGTCTTCACCAGAATCTGGCCTTCGCCCGGAACCGGCAGCGGTCCGTTTGCGATCTTCATCGCATCGGGCGCGCCGAAGCTTGGCAGATCGACGAAACGCATGGTCGACGGCAGGGGCATATCCGGTCTCCTCATTCCGAAAGCACAGGAGATAATTCAGTGCCCGATGCTTGAAAAGGCGAGAAGTAGCAAAGGCGTCAATTCGCCTCGCCCAAGAGATGGAAGACGAGACCGTCGAGGCTTTCCTTGGCCGCCGCCTTGACGTGAGCGATCTCGGTGCCGACGCGGTTGATATCGTCGATGACGAGGCCGTCCGGCAGCTCGAGAACGCCGATCGAGCAGCGCATCAGCGGGAACAGCGCCTCGGCGCCCGAGCGGTCGTGGCCGCGGATGCTGCCCTTGGCGCGGTCATGATCGGAATAGAGCGCCAGCACATCCTCGTGGAAATCGCTGATCAGGCGATCGAGGATCTCGCTGAGTTCGGCCTGCGTCCAGCGGACAACGCCGATGAAGAAATCGTCGCCGCCGACATGGCCGAGGAAATGGCGCTCGGCGAAGAAATAGCGGCGCATCAGCGCGGCAAACAGCGAGATCGCGTGGTCGCCGAGATGGAAGCCGTAGGCATCGTTGAACGGCTTGAAATTATCGAAGTCGCAGTAGCAGAAGTGGCGAACGCCATCGCCGTCGCGGCCGGACTGGCGCATGAAATCGCGGATCGCGTGATTGCCCGGCAGGCCCGTCAGCGGGTTCTGGTCCTGGGCGATCTTCAGCTGCTTTTCGTTGATGACCTTGATGAGCGCTGCGGCGGAGACGACGCCGGCATAGCGCATGTTATCCGTCAGGATCAGGCAGTTGCTGCCTTCCATATTGGCGAAGATCGACATCAACCGCTCGGCATCGCTATCGAGACTGACGATCGGGGCGATCTCGACGAATTCCGAGATCGGCCGCTCATAGATCTTGTTCTTCAGCAGATCGCGGCCGAAGGGGTGGTAGATGTATTGCTTCAGGTGATGTTCGTGGATGATGCCGCGCGGTTCGCCATTGGCATTCAGAACCGGAAAGAAGCCTTGGCGCGGATTGCGGCGGAAGAGCTCGAACACCGTATCGATGCTGTCGTTCTCGAACACCGTCGGCAGCAGCTCGATCTGCTTGCGGATCAGGATCTCGTCCAGCGACTGGGTGTTGCGCTTGTTCTGCCCGAGTTCCTGCAGATGCGGAAAGGCCGGGACGAGCTCCGAAATATGCGTGGTCGGGCGGGCGATGAACCAGCCCTGGACGAGATCGACGCCATATTCGCGGCAGGCCAGGAACTCGGCCTCGGTCTCGATGCCCTCGGCGATGACACGGGTGCCGAGAACATGGGCGATGTTGACGATGTTCTTCAGGAGATGGCGCTTGCGCGGCTTGGTGTCGATATCGGCGACGAAGTGCCGGTCGATCTTCAGATAGTCGACCGCATAGTCGCAAAGCAGCTTCATCTCGCCGTGGCCGACGCCGAAATCGTCGATCGCCAGCTTGAAGCCGGTGCGGCGCAGCTTGGAGACCAGCGCCTCGAATTCCGGCACGCTGGTATTGTCGAAGCGCTCGGAAAATTCGAAGCAGACAGAGGACGGCGGAAGGTTTGCGGCCTTCAGCTGCTGCAGCAGGTTTTCGATCAGCCGGTCGCCATGCGGGATCAGGCGGACGTCGAGATTGAGGAAGAGCGTCGAGGTCGCGTAATTGCCGAGCGTCGCGAACTTTGCCAGCGCGCGGCTGGCGACCATCTGCTCGAGCGGAAGAAGCTGATTGGAGCGATAGGCCTCGTCGAGGATTTCGACCGGGGAATCGAAGCCGATGCGCTCCTGCCCGCGCATGAGCGATTCATAGCCGAATACCGTTCCGGTTCCGGCTTCGACGATCGGCTGGAAGGCGTTTTCTACGACGAGCTTAGCAAGCGTCACGATCTGATCGCTGGCATAGCGACGAACGACGCCGGGCGCGACGGCGGCAGTCAGAGACATGCCATTCTCCACTGTGAAGTCTTCTATTTCGCAGCGAAGATGGAGGAGAAGGGTCAACGAACCCTTTCCCCAATGTGAAACTTTTGTGAAAGCTGCAGGCGCCCGAGGCGCCCGCAAAGCAATTCAGATTTTTCTTATTTTATCAAGCGCTTGACTAGGCCGAGCGGCGGCGCACGGCTTCATGATCGGCGAACATGTCGGCCACGCAGCGGCCGCTCCTGGCATGGCTTTCGCCATCGAGAATATCGTCCTTGTATTCGCCGAGCTTACGGGCGGCATCCCAGAGGCGGAGCGCCTCGCGGACCACTTCGCTGCTCGACGCATAACCGCCGCTATCGACGGCATCGCGAATGCCTGCTGCTTGTACCGGTGAGATCGAGACTGTGACCATCGGCATGAAATTCCTCCCTTCGCTTTGCCGGGCAGAACCTGCCCAACGGGGGACGCATGACCATTCTTGGCATCTTATCCGGCGGTCCATCGCCGGTGCCTTGGTATTCCTGAATTTTAGTCTCACGTCATATGCTTGTCAAAAAAAGAAATAATCCGTGATCGGGCCTGTGGATTACGGTCATAAACTGCGGCGTAGCGCGAGGCCGAAGGCAAGCATGGTGGAGCCCTGCAGCAGGAGGTCGGCGGCGAGGAAGAGACCGAGGATCCAGAGGCTGTTGACCGGCCAGCCGAGCGCAATGACGAAACCTGCGAGCGCGGTGACCACGCCGCTCGCGACGATCCATCCCCAACCCTTGGCCGGCTTCATGCGCCGGCCGACCCAGACGCGGAAGACGCCGGCGATAACCAGCGCCACGGCGAGAAACAGCGTCAGCGCCGCCGAAGCCAGGATCGGGTTCATGAAGGCGAAGAGCCCGGCCAAGACATAGAGAAGGCCGCTCAGCACCCAGAAGAGAATGTGATCCCAGCCCCGCACCTGAAAGGCATGGGCGAGATAGACGATGCCGCCCGCCAGCATCAGCATGCCGACATAGTAGACCGAAGCGACGGTGGCGACGAAGATGTTTGCGAAGGCGATGACGCCGCAGATCATCAGCAGCACACCGAGACCGGCGAACCAGATCCATTTCGAATGCAGGGACGAAGACGGCATTCCCAAGACGCTTGCCATGACACACCTCCTGTGAGCGGGAGATATGTTGCACGATCCCCATCCGGAAAGACTTGACCTTCATCAAGCCTTCGCAAGATTTTTATTGATTGTCCAGTCAATCAAAAATAAAGTGACCGCAACTTCGAGAAAAGTTGGACGTCATGCCGAAGGTCGGAATGGAGCCGGTGCGCCGCAAGGCGCTTGTGGATGCTGCGCTGCGGGTGATCGGCGATCACGGCTCGCTGACCGTCACCATGTCCGAAATTGCCCGCAAGGCCGGTGTCTCCCCCGCGCTCGCGCATCACTATTTCGGCAGCAAGGAACAGCTGCTGATCGAGACTGTACGCTCGCTTCTACGCCAGTTGCGCGACGACGCGGTGACAGCGCTGAAGGCGGCGCCTACGCCGCGCGAAAAGCTTTCGGCCGTCATCCGCGTCAGCTTCCAGGCCGACCAGTTCGCGCCCGAGACGATCGCCGCCTGGCTGGCGTTTTATGCTGAGGCGCAGAGCTCGGAAGAGACCCGCCGCTTCCTCGTCATCTACGCACGCCGCCTGCGCTCCAACCTGCTCGCCAACCTGAAAGCGCTTTGCCCCGCCGATGCCGCAGAACGCATCGCCGAGGGCGCTGCGGCGATGATCGACGGGCTCTATATCCGCCAAAGTCTGAAATCGGCGCCGATCAGTATCGAGGCTTCGATCGGGCTGACGGAGGATTATGTGAACGCGCTGCTTGCTACGGCTCCCCCTTCTCCCCAGCGGGGAGAAGATGTCCGAAGGACAGATGAGGGGGTGAGCGACGCAGGAGCGAACGGCCGCAAGGCCGAGAAGGCAGCCCCCTCATCCGGCCCTATGGGCCACCTTCTCCCCGAGGGGAGAAGGGACGAACACCACGAGCCCAAGGACAAACGACCATGAAAGCCCAGCCGAAAGCATCGCATTTCATCGACGGCGAGTATGTCGAGGATGACGCGGGCAGCGTGATCGAGAGCATCTATCCGGCAACCGGCGAAGTGATCGCCCGACTGCATGCGGCAACGCCTGCGATCGTCGAGAAGGCGATTGCGGCGGCCAAGCGCGCCCAGCCGGAATGGGCGGCGATGAGCCCGACGGCGCGCGGCCGCATCCTCAAGCGGGCGGCCGAGATCATGCGCGAGCGCAACCGCGAACTCTCCGAGCTCGAGACGCTCGATACCGGCAAGCCGATCCAGGAAACCATCGTCGCCGACCCGACCTCGGGCGCCGACAGCTTCGAGTTCTTCGGCGGCATCGCGGCGACGGCGCTGAACGGCTCCTACATCCCGCTCGGCGGCGACTTTGCCTATACCAAGCGCGTGCCGCTCGGCGTCTGCGTCGGCATCGGCGCCTGGAACTATCCGCAGCAGATCGCCTGCTGGAAGGGCGCCCCAGCACTCATCGCGGGCAATGCCATGGTTTTCAAGCCTTCGGAAAACACGCCGCTCGGCGCCCTGAAGATCGCCGAGATCCTGCATGAGGCCGGCCTGCCGAAGGGGCTCTACAACGTCATTCAGGGCGACCGCGAGACCGGGCCGCTGCTCGTCAACCATCCAGATGTCGCCAAGGTTTCACTGACGGGATCGGTGCCGACGGGCCGCCGCGTTGCGGCTGCGGCTGCCAGCCATCTGAAGCATGTGACGATGGAGCTCGGCGGCAAGTCGCCGCTGATCGTCTTCGACGACGCCGATATCGACAGCGCCATCGGCGGCGCGATGCTCGGCAATTTCTATTCGACCGGACAGGTCTGCTCCAACGGCACGCGCGTCTTCGTGCAGAAGAAGATCAAGGGCGAATTCCTGAAGCGGCTGAAGAGCCGCACCGAGGCGATGGTGATCGGCGATCCGATGGACGAGGCAACGCAGATCGGCCCGATGGTTTCCTGGGCGCAGCGCCAGAAGGTTCTCGAATACATCGAGAAGGGCAAGGCCGAGGGCGCGACGCTGCTGACCGGCGGCGGCATTCCCAACAATGTGGCGGGCGAAGGCTATTACGTGCAGCCGACCGTGTTTGCCGACGTCACCGACGAGATGACCATCGCCCGCGAGGAGATCTTCGGGCCGGTCATGTGCGTGCTCGATTTCGACGACGAGGCCGAGGTGATCGGCCGCGCCAATGCCACCGAATTCGGCCTCTCGGGCGGCGTCTTCACCGCCGACATGACCCGCGCCCACCGCGTCGTCGATCTGCTGGAAGCCGGCACATTGTGGATCAACACCTACAATCTCTGCCCGGTCGAAATCCCCTTCGGCGGCTCCAAGCAATCCGGCTTCGGCCGCGAGAACTCGGCAGCGGCGCTGGAGCACTATTCCGAACTGAAGACCGTCTATGTCGGCATGGGGCCGGTGCAGGCGCCTTATTGAGACTTTGAGATAAGAGAACCCCTCTTCCGCTTTGCCGTGCAGCCCCCTCATCCGCCCTTCGGGCACCTTCTCCCCGAGGGGAGAAGGGAACACGAGGCCGCGCGGCACATCCCTTCTCCCCTCGGGGAGAAGGTGGCGGCAGCCGGATGAGGGGGCCGCCCGGACGAACCTAGAAGAGAGACTCATGCAAGCAGATTTCGTCATCATCGGCTCCGGCTCGGCGGGCTCCGCCCTTGCCTATCGTCTCTCCGAAGACGGCAAGAATACCGTCATCGTCATCGAGGCCGGTGGATCGGATTTCGGGCCGTTCATCCAGATGCCGGCAGCGCTTGCCTGGCCGATGAGCATGAAGCGCTATAACTGGGGCTATCTCTCCGAGCCCGAGCCCAATCTCAACAACCGGCAGATCACCGCGCCGCGCGGCAAGGTGATCGGCGGTTCGTCGTCGATCAACGGCATGGTCTATGTGCGCGGCCATGCCGAAGACTATAACCGCTGGGAAGAGCTCGGCGCGCAGGGCTGGGCCTATTCCGACGTGCTCCCCTATTTCAAGCGCATGGAACACAGCCATGGCGGCGAAGAGGGCTGGCGCGGCACCGACGGGCCGCTGCATGTGCAGCGCGGCGTCTTCCGCAATCCGCTGTTCCAGGCCTTCGTGGAGGCCGGCAAGCAGGCGGGCTTCGAGACGACGGAGGATTACAACGGCTCGAAGCAGGAAGGCTTCGGGCTGATGGAGCAGACGATCTTCGGCGGCCGCCGCTGGTCTGCGGCATCGGCCTATCTGAAGCCGGCGCTGAAGCGGCCGAACGTCTCGATCGTCTATGGTCTCGCCCGCAAGGTGGTCATCGAGAACGGCCGGGCCGTCGGCGTCGAAATCGAGCGCGGCAACAGCGTCGAGGTTATCAAGGCGAACCGCGAGGTGATCGTTTCGGCCTCCTCCTTCAATTCGCCGAAGCTCCTGATGCTCTCCGGCATCGGCCCGGGCGCGCATCTGCAAGAGATGGGCATCGAGGTGAAGGCCGACCGGCCGGGCGTCGGCGCCAATCTTCAGGACCATATGGAATTCTATTTCCAGCAGGTCTCGACCAAACCGGTGTCGCTCTATTCCTGGCTGCCGTGGTTCTGGCAGGGGGTCGCCGGCGCACAGTGGATGTTCACCAAGTCGGGCCTGGGCACCTCGAACCAGTTCGAGGCCTGCGCCTTCCTGCGCTCGGCGCCTGGGATCAAGCAGCCCGATATCCAGTATCACTTCCTGCCGGTCGCCATCAGCTATGACGGCAAGGCGGCGGCCAAGAGCCATGGCTTCCAGGTGCATGTCGGCTACAATCTCTCGAAGTCGCGCGGCAATGTCACGCTGCGCTCGTCCGACCCGAAGGCCGATCCGGTCATCCGCTTCAACTATATGAGCCATCCGGAGGATTGGGAGAAGTTCCGCCACTGCGTGCGCCTCACCCGCGAGATCTTCGGCCAGCAGGCTTTCGACCAGTATCGCGGACCGGAGATCCAGCCGGGCGAGAAGGTGCAGAGCGACGACGAGATCGACACCTTCCTGCGAGAGCACTTGGAAAGCGCCTACCACCCCTGCGGCACCTGCAAGATGGGCGCCGCGAACGACCCGATCGCCGTCGTCGACCCGGAAACCCGCGTCATCGGCGTCGACAACCTGCGCGTCGCCGATAGCTCGATCTTCCCGCATGTGACCTACGGCAACCTCAACGGCCCGTCGATCATGACCGGGGAGAAGGCGGCCGACCACATCCTCGGCAAGCAGCCGCTGCCGCGGTCCAACCAGGAGCCGTGGGTGAACCCGCGCTGGGCGGTGAGCGACCGGTAGGCGGGAGCTTAGTGATAGTCGTCTTCGCGTTGATGGCGGATGGCGGCGATGGTGACGGCCTGGCTTCCATCGATGTGGAAGAGGACCACATATCCTGAGGAACCAAAGGGCACCAGCAATTCGCGCATCAGCGTATTCTCGGCACTCGCCTTGCGGCACGAGAATGGGAATTCCTCAAGCACGACCAGCGCCTTCATGATGGCATCATAGGCGCGGTCGGCGAGGTCGAGGTCGTAGGCGATAAGATAATCGTAGAGGCGGCCGAGGTCTTCCAGTGCCTCGTCGGTGAAGCGAAGCTGATAGCTCATTCCTGCCCGGCCGCGCGCTTCGCCTTGGCGGCATCAAGCTTGGCCTTCAACATGGCCATCACGTCTTCAGCACTGTGATAGACGCCAGTGCGCTCGGCCTCGGCCAGCGACGCCAGCCCCCGCGCGATAAACTCCGCCTGCGTCTTGCGATAGTGAACCTGACGCCGCAGCGAGTCTTCCATCAGCGCCGACAGGGTCTCCCCTTCCTTCAGCACACTTTCGGCGGCAGCGCGCAATTCGGGATCGACACGGAGGGACGGCAGGGTTGCGGTTTTCATGGGGCGCTCCATGCGTTGCAATTGCGATGCATGATGCCGAACTTCAAGTTCAGAATCAACTAGAGGAAACCGATCCATCGTCCCGCCAGGAGACTCGCAATCCAGGCGCAGAAGGAGATGCCGGCGGCGTATCGGATGCGGCGTGGTGCGATCTCGTTGGCAAGCGTGTGGCGCCAGCCCTTCCCTGCGTGAACGAGGATCGCGTTCAAGATGCCGAGGGCGATGAGGGAGAGTTTGGCGAGGAAGGCAGGGTTCTCCGCATATTCGGCCGGGCGGACGCTGAAGAGGAGTGCGCCGGTGAGGATGGCGAGGACGAGGCCGGTGGCAGCGGCAGTGGAGAGGAAGGGGCCGATGACGGCGAGTGGGACGGATTGGAACCAGCCCATGAGCCTGAGATCAAGCGGCAGGATGGCGCCGATCAGCAGGCAGATCGACAGGATGTGGGCGGCGTTGACGGCGATATAGAGCAGCGCCGAGCGCCGGAGGGCGACTGCCGGCGGCGCTGCGGCGATCCACTCGAAGAGGTCTGCGGTCATCCGTCAGTTCGTCTGGATGCGTTCGGGATAAATGTCGTAGCGCTTGCCTGAGACTGTGATGCGCACCGCCTTCAGGCGCTTCTCGCTGGCGTCCTGCGAACGGTTGCCGAGGGCGACGATCGCATCGCCGTTCTTCGCCGAGCCCTCGATGAAGCCGGAGCGCTGCGTCTGCCGCGGATTGCCGAGCTCTACCCGCCAGACGCCATCGGCCGCGGCAACGTCGAGCGACGGATGCGGGCCGCCCATCGAAATCTGCTGGATCGTGCCCGTCAGCTCCATCTGCTCGGCTTCGGCCCAGGACCAGCCGTGATGGGCTGCGGCGCCTGTTGCGAAGACCGCGGCGAGTGCTGCGGCGGCGATAGATTTCCTGATCATGGATATGCGCATGTCATGTCTCCCTACCCTGTTCCGGCAAGGGGCAAGTGGCGCGGTGGGCATGCTTGGGAAGGTATTTCACCAAATGTTGAAACAAGGGGTGATCTTTGCCGCCGATTGGGACTAGAAGGGGATGCCCCCATCACGTGCCAGAGTCCGACATGCCCTCCTCCCATCGCAATTCCAAGCTGCTCCGCCGTTCCCGCGTCATCTGGGGATCCTTTTCTCTTTGGCGGCCGCGGCTGGTCTTCTGGTGCGGGGCGCTGGCGATCGGGGTGATCAGCGTCGGCTTTGCCAAGCTCGCCGATCTGGCGCAGAAGGCCTTTACCGGACTGACATCCTCGGGCGAATGGGCCTTCCTGCTGCCGCTCGTCCTGACACCCTTCGTCTTCATGCTGTCGGCCTATCTGGCGGCGACGCTGTTTCCGAATTCGCAGGGCAGCGGCATTCCGCAGGCGATCGCCGCCCGGCATCTGCGCGACGAGGAGGACCGGACGCGGCTCTTGTCGCTTCGGATTGCCTTCGGCAAGATCGTGCTGACGGTGCTCGGGCTGTTTTCCGGCGCGTCGATCGGCCGTGAAGGGCCGACGGTGCAGGTCGGCGCGTCGATCATGCTGGCGGTCGCCCGGTTCGGCGGCATGGCGCAGGCGCGCGGTCTGATCCTGGCAGGGTCTGCGGCCGGCATAGCAGCGGCGTTCAATACGCCGCTCGCCGGTATCGTCTTTGCGATCGAGGAAATGAGCCGCACCTATGAGTCACGGGCGAACGGGCTGGTGCTCACCGCCGTCATCCTCTCCGGCCTTGCGGCGCTGGGGCTTGCGGGAAGCTACAACTATTTCGGCGAAGCCTCCGTAGCGCCGACGCAATTGCGCGACTGGGGCCTCGTGCTCGTCTGCGGCATCGGCGGCGGGGCGCTCGGGGCTGCCTTCAGCGGCTTTGCCCTGCATTTCGGCCAGAAGATCCGCCGCTGGGCGCAACCGCAGCCGCTGAAGCGCATGCTGGCGCTCGCCGGCATCTGCGGTCTCGCCATCGCCGTGATCGGCATCCTCTCGGGCGGCACGACCTTCGGCACCGGCTACGAGCAGGCGCGCGGCGCCGTTGAAGGTCACGCGCTGCCGCTCCTCTTCTTTGTCGAGAAACTGGCCGCCAGCTTCCTGTCGATGATTTCAGGGATTCCGGGCGGCATCTTCGCGCCGTCGCTTGCCGTCGGTGCCGGTTTCGGCAGCACGGTCGGCTCGCTGCTCGGCACCAGTGTCGCACTCGCGGCCATCCTCGGCATGGCCGGATATTTCTCTGGCGTCGTGCAAGCGCCGATGACCGCCTTCGTCATCATTCTGGAAATGACTGGAGACCACCAGGCCGTCATCCCGATCATGGCCGTCTCGATGATCGGCTACGTAACGTCGCGCATCCTGTCGCGCGAGCCGCTCTATCACGGCCTGTCGCGCGTCTTCATCGCCGCAGCCATCCGGGCGCGGCGGGCGATCGAGAAGGAAGAGGTGGCAGGCTAGGCCAGCATCCGCGTCACGACAGCGCCCTTGGCGGGGGCGACGGCGTCGGCGATCGTCGTCGAGAACAGCACCTTGCGGGTGGCGTCGGCGACCTTGGCGAAGACGTGGCGGATTTCGCAGTTCTGTTCGCCGTCGCAATCATCGCATTTGCGGTAGGCGGTGATCGACAGGCAGGGAAGCGGCGCGATGGGGCCGTCGATGATGCGCAGGATTTCGCCGAAGGTGATCATGTCGGCTGGCTTCAGCAGCAGATAGCCGCCTGCCTTGCCGCGGCGGCTGACGACGATGCCCTGATGTTTCAGGTCGAGAAGGATCTGCTCCAGGAATTTCTTCGGGATCTTCTGCTGTGCAGCAATATCCGAGATCATCACCGGTTCGTCGGCATCGGCTTCCGCCAAAACCGTGAGCGCACGGAGCGCATATTTTGCCTTCTGCGTAATCATTTTAGACCGTCACACACACCAGCGGCCCATGAGCCCCGCCGCTTTTCAAGCTTACCTGCACCCCTATTGCACAACCAGCATGAACGGAATTTGAACGCGCCGGCAAAAGCCTTGAGATACAAGCATTTTGGCCCTGTTTTTCAAGCTTGGCCAATGGGCTTAATTCTACGTCAAAATTGCGTCTTCCGCATCTTTCGGCGCATCACTTCAGATTTCGAATTGACAGGCGGCGTGTAACTCTACTAAATCACTAGACATTAGGGCTGCCCGCCGGTTTTCATTGCCGGGGCGGCTGCTTTTCTGCATTGCGGCAGCTTCGGAGAGATATTTGCTCCTGCTTATGCTGCTTTCGAAATCCCTTTTTCTGTCCGATCCCTCCTCCAGCTGCGATACTCCGGCCAACATCGAGGACAGGATTGCCATGACTGTTATCCATACAATCGAAGAGGCCGAGGCGCTGAATGCCAAGCTCGCGTCTCTAGACCTTGCCGGAAGGCTGGCCTTTGTCGCCGGTCTCGGCGGCCGCGCCGTCTTTACGACGTCGCTCGGCATCGAAGACCAGGTGATCACCGCCGAGATCGGCAATCACCGTCTGCCCATCGACGTCGTGACGCTGCAGACCGGACGGCTCTTTCCCGAGACGCTGACGCTGATCAACGAGACCGAGAGCCAGTACGACATCAAGATTGCCCGCTATGAGCCTGAACAGGCCGATATCGACGCCTATGCGGCGAAATACGGCATGAACGGTTTCTACGAAAGCGTCGAAGCCAGGCATGCCTGTTGTGGCGTGCGCAAGCTGAAGCCGCTTGCGCGCGCACTCAATGGGGCAACCATCTGGATCACCGGTCTGCGCCGCGGCCAGTCCAACAATCGCGCCGACACGCCCTTTGCCGAATATGACGCCGAGCGCCATCTGCTGAAGGTCAACCCGCTGGCCGACTGGGATATCGACGTGATCAAGGCCTATGTCGCCGACAACAGCGTGCCGGTGAACCCGCTGCATGCGCGCGGCTATCCCTCGATCGGCTGTGAGCCCTGCACCCGTGCCATCAAGCCCGGCGAGCCCGAGCGCGCCGGCCGCTGGTGGTGGGAGCAGGACGAAAAGCGCGAATGCGGCCTGCATGTTGCTGAAGAGGCGTCGGCGATCCCGGCTGCTCAGTAAGCGAGGGCAACGCCTGGAGCCCCCTCATCCGGCCCTGTCGGGCCGCACGGTGCAACGCCGGTGAGGCCACGAAGCAAATCACGCAGAGACATCTCTGCATACGAATTGAGAAGTCTGGAGTAGGAAATGCCCGATACCCGCAAGGATACGGAACTCAGCAATCCCCAGAGCAGCAAGCCGCCGCTCGATCCACACCTGAAGGCACTTGAGAACGAAGCGATCCACATCTTCCGTGAGGTCGCTGCCGAATTCGAACGCCCGGTCATGCTTTATTCGATCGGCAAGGACTCCTCCGTCCTGCTGCATCTGGCGCGCAAGGCCTTCTATCCGGGCCGCGTCCCCTTCCCGCTGCTGCACGTCAACACCGGCTGGAAGTTTGCCGAGATGATCACCTTCCGCGACAAGATCGTGAAGGAATATGATCTCGACCTGATCGAGCACATCAATCCGCGCGGTGCGGCCGAGAACATCACGCCGTTCACCTATGGCTCGGCCCGCTATACCGACATCATGAAGACCGAGGCGCTGCGCAATGCGCTCGACGCCGGCAAGTTCGACGCTGCCTTCGGCGGCGCGCGCCGCGACGAGGAAGCCAGCCGCGCCAAGGAGCGCATCTACTCGTTCCGCACGCCCGACCATCGCTGGGATCCGCGCAACCAGCGCCCCGAGCTCTGGAACATCTATAACGGCCAGATCCGCCAGGGCGAAAGCGTTCGCGCCTTCCCGCTGTCGAACTGGACCGAGGTGGATATCTGGCGCTACATCCAGGCCGAGAACATCCCGATCGTGCCGCTCTATTTCGCCGCGAAGCGCCCCTTCGTCGAGCGCGACGGCATGATGATCGATGCGACCGATCCGCGCCTGGAGCTGTTGCCCGGCGAAACGAAGCAGGAGGATTACATCCGCTTCCGCACGCTCGGCTGCTTCCCGCTGACGGGCGCCATCCGCTCGAACGCCACCAGTCTTGAAGAGATCATCGCGGAGCTGGAAATCGCCACGGTTTCCGAGCGCCAGGGCCGCGCCATCGACCGCGACCAGTCCGGTTCCATGGAAAAGAAGAAGCGTGAAGGATATTTCTGAGATGACCGCAGCAAACCTCGCCAACGCCGTTGCCCAGCCCGCAGCCGAGCCCGTTGCGGCCCTGCGCGACACGCGGCCGTTGCGCCTCATCACCTGCGGTTCCGTCGATGACGGCAAGTCGACGCTGATCGGCCGCCTGCTCTGGGATACCAAGGCAGTCAAGGAAGACCAGGCCGCGACCCTGCAGCGCGATTCCACCGGCAAGCAGAACGATCTCGGCCTGCCCGACTTCGCACTGCTGCTCGACGGCCTGCAGGCCGAGCGCGAACAGGGCATTACCATCGATGTCGCCTATCGCTATTTCTCGACCGACAAGCGCTCTTTCATCGTTGCCGATACGCCCGGGCACGAGCAGTACACGCGCAACATGGCGACCGGCGCCTCGACCGCCGATCTCGCCATTCTGCTGGTCGATGCCCGCGCCGGCATTCTCGAGCAGACGCGCCGCCATGCGACGATCGCTTCGCTGATGGGCATCAAGCAGTTCGTGCTGGCCGTCAACAAGATCGACCTGACGAACTACGATCGCGCCGGCTTCGACAAGATCACCCACGAATTCAAGGAATTCGCGCTGTCGCTCGGCGTCAAGCAGATCACCGCGATCCCGATGTCGGCGCTGAAGGGCGAAAACGTCGTCTATTCCGGCCAGGCAGCGATGCCCTGGTATAACGGCCCGACGCTGGTCGAGACGCTGGAGCTCGCCAGCGTGCGCTCGGGACAGTCGACCGGCTTCCGCCTTTCGGTCCAGCGCGTGTCACGCCCGGGCGAAAGCTTCCGCGGCTACCAGGGCACGGTTGCCGGTGGTTCGGTCAAGCCGGGTGACAGTGTCATGATCCTGCCGTCGGGCATGGTCGCCAATGTCTCCAAGATCGTCACCTTCGACCTCGTGCGTAACGCCGCAGTCACCGGCGATGCGATCACGCTCGTTCTCGACCGCCAGGTGGACGTTGCCCGCGGCGACATGATCGTCTCGATCGACGCACAGCCGCAGACCGGCATCAACTTCGACGCCCAGATCGTGGCGCTGCAGCCCGAGGGCATCGAAGCCGGCAAGCGCTACTGGCTGAAGAGCGGCAGCCGCCGCCAGCGTGTCCAGGTGCAGCCGATCGCGCAGCTGGAACTGAAGTCCGGCGCCTGGGCTCCGGCCGACCGGCTCTACATGAACGCCATCGGCAAGGTCCGCCTGGTATTCGACGAAACGGCGATCTTCGACCCTTATGAGCAGAACCGCGCATCGGGCTCCTTCATCCTGATCGATCCGGAAACCAACAACACGGTTGCCGGCGGCATGGTGAGCGGCAAGCGCAGCGACGTCAGCGGCCTGCACGGCGGCGACGCCCGCGTCATTCTCTCGCTGCCGGCCGATCTGGCCGAGCAGATCATGGCAAGCGAACTCTTCGCCAGCCGCCGTGACGAAGCGCATGTGCAGCGGATGACCGCCGCAGAAGCCGCCGATCTCTGGAAGAACGCCGCCAGCGATATCTGAGCGGCATTCCGGAACGGATAAGACCTGCGATGACCGGCCATTATTTTGGCCGGTCATCGAGAGCGCTTCTCAGACATGAGATTTCTGAAGCGCGGCCTATAGTTCGCCCGTGTCTTCCCGAACCTTCAGGATGCGGTCGATAAGACCCCATTCCAGCGCCTCCTCCGCCGTCATGAAGCGGTCGCGATCCATCGCGCGCTCGAAGTCTTCGTAGGAACGTCCGCAATGTTCGGCGTAGAGCCGTGTCATGCGGTGCTTGGTCTTCTGCATTTCCTCCGCATGGATCAGCATGTCCGACGCCTGCCCCTGGAATCCGCCCAGCGGCTGGTGAATGTGGATGCTGACATTGGGAAGCGCCGTGCGTTCGCCCGGCTGGCCGGACATCAGCAGGAACGAGCCCATCGAGCGGGCGGTGCCCATGCACAGCGTATGCACCGGCGCGCGGATGTAATGCATGGTGTCGTACATGGCGAGGCCGCTGGTCACGACGCCGCCCGGCGAATTGATGTAGAGATGGATCGGCTTTCTGGGATTTTCCGCTTCCAGAAACAACAGTTGCGCGCAGACGAGCGCCGAGACGGTATCGTTAACCTCGCCATTGAGGAAGATGATCCGCTCGCGCAACAGCCGGGAATAGATATCAAAGGATCGCTCCCCTCGGCTAGACTGTTCCACCACCATAGGGACGAGTTGCATCGCTTCGCGCATCGGCGACCTCCAGGCTTTCAGATTTTGAGGGGAAGGCTCGCCGTCAGGCGGCGAGCATGAGGAGCGGGCTGTTGCTGTTTGCCGGCGCTCTGGTCATTTCATCGAGCCTCGCGTCCGTGAGCTCGTGGACGATCCGCAGGCACGTGCCGCCATCGGCATTCGGGGTGAGCGTGAAGGTCACGATACTTTCAAGGAAAGGCGGCGTGTCGTCGCGCAGCCTGTAGCGAACCTGCTCACCGGGGGTGACCGATATCGCATCGGGATCGGCCAAGGATTCCTTCGGCAACCACCTTTCCCTAAGTTCGGGAATGGTGACGGCGCGCCAGACCTTTTGTGGCGGATCGCCGAGGTCGAACTCCAGCTCGATGCCGCTCTCCTGCTCCCTCACCTGCGCTTCGCTCATTGATCCATGTCCTTCAGCAAGACTTTGAGTGCTGCGATACGATCCGGCCAATAGGCGCGGTATTTCGCCAGCCACTGGGCGATGAGAGCCAGCCCATCGGGATCGACTTCGTAGATCACGAACCGCCCCTGCCGCTCTTCCCTGACGAGCCTTGCGCTGCGCAGAACCGCGAGGTGCTGCGACATCGCCGGCTGGCTGATCTCCATGCCCTCGCGCAAGGCGCTGGCGTTCATGCTGCCTGCCGCGAGCTTCTCAAAGATCGCGCGGCGGGTCGGGTCTGCCAAAGCCCGGAAGAAATCGTTCTCTATCATGCAAACACATAAGCACGCACTTATGCGATTCGCAAGCGATTTCGCGGCAGGTTTCTGGCGGTGTTATGGAGATAGCGTCTAGCGGGTGGAGCCGCGCTCGACGATCTTGAAGCCGAAATCGACATGGGCTTCGTACGGCTCTTCCTCGCGGACAGCCTTCAGCAGCATATCGGCGACGCGGTGGCCGATATCGTAGCGCGGGATGCTGACCGTCGTCAGCGCCGGTTCGCAATGGATCGCGTAATCGAGATCGTTGAAGCCGCAGATGCCGATATCCTCGGGGACGCGCAGGCCGCGTGTCCAGCATTCGAGCAGCGCGCCGACGGCGAGATCGTCGCTCTGGCAGAAGACCGCGTCGACATCCGGCGCGACCTCCACCAGCTTGCTGAAGAGCTCGCGTCCGGCGCCGATGCCGATTGCACCCACCTGGCTTGCGACCAGTGCCTCGTCGAAACAGCCGGCTTCGCGCATGACATCGGCATATCCATCGAAACGGCGACGCGGGCGGGTATCGCGGCGGCAGCCGACGAAAGCGATGCGGCGGTAGTTCTTCGACAGCAGCATGCGGGTGGCGGCAGCACCCGCCGCATAGTGATCGACGGCGGCGACCAGGCCCTCGGCCCTCTGGCTGGAATCGACGATATGGGCAACGGGGCAGGCAGCGGCGCTCAAAAGCGGCGCCAGCGCATCGTAATATTCCGCACCGGCAACGATGATACCGGCCGGCTTCTGCGCCAGGAAGGATTTCAGCTGGTTCATTTCCTGGTCGGGATCATAGAGCGTATTGGCATATTGGACGCGCAGGTCCGTCGCCCGCAGGCGATCCTCGATGCCGCTCATGATATCGGTAAAGGAGTGCTGATGGAGGGCCGGCGTAATGACGCCGACGACGCCGCTGTGACGGCTGGCGAGCGCGCGGGCCGCGAGGTTGGGGACATAACCCATCTCATCGACGGTGCGCAGGATGAGCTGACGCAGATCTTCGGAAACGATCTCCGGATTGCGCAGTGCCCGGGAGATGGTGATGGGACTGACGCCCACCTTCTTAGCGACATCGCTCAATCTGACATGCGCTGAGCGCTTGCTTTCCCTACCCGGCACTTCATTCCCCATTCCGGCATTACACGCTGCGAACCCCTCCCCTTCGACTCGCAGATGCCTTTGTGAAGAGAAATTAAATTAGAGTCCACTAACCCTTTTGCTTTTGCGACGAAAGGCTAAGCAAGGGGCCGCGTTTGCAGCGCTTTTAGATACGCTGGAGGCTGCCTGCTGGATCACAGCCCCAATAGAACTGTCCAGATTCCGGGAAAATAGACAATTTTGGAATGGTGCGAGCCGCGGCGCGGCCTACTCCATGGCGACGAGGAGCTCGCCGCTTTCGACCATTTCGAACATCGAGCTGTCGATCAGCCTGACGGCATCGCCTTCGGCAGTGCACCAGAAGCGGGCGCCGACATAACGGCGCGGCCCGGCGGCGGTCTGGCTGAGGATCACGTGGCGGCGCTCATAGAGCCTGACCGGCAGACCGTTGCTGTCGATACAGGCCCGCTCGCTGATCGTCTCGACCGTCTTCTCGCCGTCCATGTCCATGAGGATGCACTCGCAAAGCCATAAAAGAAAAAACCCCGCCGGAGCGGGGTTTTCGGCTGGTCGGAGTGGCAAGATTCGAACTTGCGACCCCCACGTCCCGAACGTGGTGCGCTACCAGACTGCGCTACACTCCGTGACCAGCGGCGCCTCTATAGAACGGCCCATCTTATTGCGCAAGCGCCAAATTTCAAAAAACTGACGCATTTTTTCGAGGCCCGCGAATGGCCGCTTGGGACGCCCTGAACTGCAACAAAAAGCCACACCGGCCGCAAATTTCGCAAATGCGAATGAAGGGCAATTTTCTTTTGCCGGGTTCCGCGCTAAAGCGCTTTCCGGGACAAGCGGAAACCGCTCGGACATAGCGATTCCCGCCGTCGAATGCGCGACAATTCAGGGACGATACATATGAAACTCCGCACCTTTGCCGCGGCCGGGCTCGCTATTGCGCTTGCCGGCTGCACGACCATTCCTTCTGCCGGCGATCCCGTTTCCGCACGCTGGAACGGCCAGTCGGCCGGAAAGTTCTTTGCGGCCTACGGCCCGCCGCTGAGCGACGCCGAAAACGGCTCGTCCGTCGTCTACACCTGGAAGGGCGGCTACAAGACCGTGCGCGTTCCGGCGAAATATGCCGAAGGCGACAACGGCAAGCGCGGCAAGCAGACGGCACCGGCCCGCACCATGTATCTGCGCTGCCAGGCCGAAATCACCACCAATTCCGACTACACGATCCGCAGCATCCGCACGGTCAACGACATGCCCGGCGAAAGCGGCAAGTCCTACTGCGCCGAATTCCTGGCCCCGGCCCAGCCGGCAGGCTGATCGGGATCAACGATCGGGTTTGATGCAGGCGGCCGAGAGGCCGCCTGTTTTCGTTTGTGGCATCGGATTGCGTGTACATACAAATTGTCATAACATTCTTTAGACATGTTTGAATGGGACGATGAGAAGAACCGGCTGAATATCGAAAAGCACGGTGTCAGCTTCGACACCGCCTGCCGGATTTTCGATGGCTTCATCTTTACCGTCCGGGATCGGCGCTTTGACCATGGCGAAGTCCGGGACATCAGCATCGGCAAGGTCGGCGAGCTTACCGTGCTGACGGTGGTGCATACCGACCGGAACGGCGTCACGCGCCTGATCTCCGCGCGGGCGGCAAGCCGGTCCGAAAGGAAACGATATGGCGACGAAATACAAAAAAGAACTGAGCGCTGAAGAACTGGCTGCGATGCCCGACGAGGATATCGACTTCAGCGACATTCCGGAGCTGGATGATGCCTTTTGGGAGAAGGCGGAGCTCGCCGGACCGGATCGCACGCAACCGGTGACGATCCGCGTCAAGAAATCGGTGCTCGATGCTTACAAAGCGCTCGGCAAAGGCTACCAGACGCGCATGAACGCGGTGCTGGAATCCTATGCGAAGACGCTGAAGAGATAGTGGCTGGGGCGCCAGGATACCCCGATTGGCCATCTACACGCCCTGATCCTGTTGACTTTCCTACCAAATCTATCTTAACAGGTGGGGGCAGATAGGTGGGGGCGAAGGTATGGGCGGTTCGAAAGTTTACAGCGGCGACAAGCGCTACTTGACGCGTAAGACCAGCGACGGCGTTTGGTATGTAACGGTTGATGTTCCTCGGGCGGCGCGGACTGCCGTGGGGAAGAAACGGATCATACGATCGCTGAAGACTGCCGACTTAGGAGAAGCGCAACGCCAGCGCTGGCCGATGGTCGCAGCGATGAAACAAGAGATCGAAGATGTTATTCGCGGCACCGGGCCTATGCCGACAGCCGATCTAACAGCCGCAGCCATGAGCGCCCGAAAAGAGCTAATCGAGACCCCCGCCGCGCGTGAGCAGACGATGGAAGCTATCAGCGCGGTCACTGACGACGTTGAACGGCAACACGGTCATGATGTGGCACAGGAGTTCTACAAGCTAGCGACCGGCCAAGCTGACGCGATTGACGCGAATGTAGATAGCTACCTGCTTGGCGCGAACATCGCGGAGCGTACCGCAGCCGATCTTAGGACCGCGATAGCGGAGCTGACAGCCTGGACCAAAGGCAACCGCAAGCCCTCGATCGTTCAAGCTTTCATGAGCCGCACCGCCGCCGAATTCCGCGACGGATACTTGCTGCCAGTCAAAAAGAATGTCCGCACGATCAACAAGAAAATCAGCCTACTCTCCTCCTATTGGAAGTGGATGGCGAAGAACGGGGTCTTGGACCCTGACCGGCCTAACCCTTGGACCGGGAAATCGTTGCCAAAGCCTAAGGCATGGCAGAAGACCGGGGCCGATAACACTGACATGCGGCCATTCACTGACGCGGAGGTCTCGAAGCTAATCCATGGCGATGCAGACCAGGACATGAGCGAGCTTATGCAGATAGCCGCGCTTTCAGGGCTGCGGTTGGAAGAGATTGGACAGCTTCGGGTACGTGACTGCGCCGGGGAACT
The DNA here is from genome assembly GCF_040546565.1 of Rhizobium sp. OAE497. NCBI lineage: Bacteria > Pseudomonadati > Pseudomonadota > Alphaproteobacteria > Hyphomicrobiales > Rhizobiaceae > Rhizobium > Rhizobium sp. OAE497. The sequence goes on along the minus strand of NZ_JBEPOA010000001.1, from coordinate 873,774 downwards.
GTTCGACATAACTCGCTCGAAAACCAAGGCCAGTGTCCGCAAGGTTCCAATACATTCCGCGCTAGCAGCGATTGTAAACCGGCGCACGAAAGACAAGCCGCAAGAGAGCTACATCTTCCCCGACTTCGCTGCATCCGGTTGGGATGACGCACGCACGATGGCGGTCTCGAAACAATTCGGCCGCTACCGCAAGCGGCTGAAGGTTGATGACAGGCCCGAAGGGCAAAGGCGTTCACGCATCGACTTCCATTCATTCCGCCGCTGGTTCGCTCGAAAGTGTGAGGAGGCCGGGCAGCACCAAACGCTTGTGGCCCGCGTCATGGGGCATAAGCAGGGCCTTGAGATCACGTTCGCCACCTACTCCCAAGCACAGCCTCTGGACCTCATGCGGGCATGTGTGGAAAGTGTAAAGCTCCCGCCGAAGCCGAGCGCGCCATGACGATCATTCCGGATCAAGAACCCGTTACACCTGAGATGCAATTCTTGCTTGGCTCATATGCCTACGTAAGGTCAGCTCAAGTTCTACGATTCTCGGAGGAGTGGGAGACCGAAGCCCCTGCCCTGCTGCGCCCGACGCTCAACCTTCTGTCGCATGGGTTGGAATTGTTGCTGAAGGTATCCCTTCTTCATGCGGGCTTAACGCCGGAGCAAGTGGCATCAACCTACAGGCACAACCTGAGAAGGCTTTGGGATCACGACGAAAATCGTCTACTCCGCGAACTCTTGCTCCTGCAAGCAGAAGTATGCTGGCTTCATAATGCCAAAAGTGGACGATGGCCAAAGGACAATTTCAATCAAGACCCGCGACGTGTCTTCGTTGCAGCCGTCTACAAGCTATCGAGGCTGCACAGCGGGGAGAGCAACTACGCGCTGCGTTATTTGGTCAATAGGGAGGAAAAAGCACCGCGCTCCGCTTTTTTGATCGATACGCTCTACGAGCTGCTGTTTAAGGCGGTGCGCCAGCCCGCGTTGCTGTATCCCGCGAAGAGCGTTGAGTATGCGGTTTATAACTCACCTTAGCCCCCCGACTAATTTTTGGGTCTGACATATTCGAGGCGTCCCGTCCTGATCGACGCGCGGCGTTTCCCCCGTGCGCATGGCGGGCGACGTATGCGAGCGGGCGCGGGCGCTAGGCGTGCGTGACGCGTGGGCTGCGGACGTGCGCGAGGCTCTGACCTCCCGCGAGTCGTCAAGCACCGAGCCTAGCGAATTCTATCGGTCGTCCGATAGAGTATACCCATGCGGACAAGCCGGAGTGTCCACAATGTTTGTCCGTTAGGATTGACATCTTCCTTTCGGACACATATCCATACGGACATCACTCATTCGGACACAATGGAGAGACCGCATGGCAACCTTCCTTTATGCTCGCGTATCGACCGCCGAGCAGACCCTTGAACATCAACAGGCTCAAGCCGAGGCCGCTGGCTTCATCTTCGACCACGTCATTGCGGACAAGGGGGTCTCCGGCGTGAGCGTGCCGATGATGGACCGGCCGGAAGGCAAGCGCCTCTTCGACATGCTTCGAGCTGGCGACACGCTGGTCGTTAGGTGGGTCGATCGCCTCGGCCGCAATTACTCGGACGTGACCGAGACCATCAAGACCTTCCTCTCACGCGGGGTTGTAGTTCGGACCATCATCAACGGCATGACGTTCGACGGCAGCACCAAAGACCCGATGCAGATGGCTGTCCGGGACGCCCTCATAGCCTTCATGGCAGCTACCGCCCAAGCTCAAGCCGAGGCGACCAAGGAAGCGCAGAAGGCGGGGATCGCCCATGCAAAGGCCAAAGACGATGCTTATCGCGGTCGTAAGCCGAGCTTCACGCGGGCGCAGGTCGACACGGTGCGTGACCTCCTCGCTTCAGAGACCTGCATTGCCGAGGTGGCGCGCATCAGCGGTCTTTCGCGACAGACGGTCTATCGTATCCAGGCAGACCCGGAAGGCGTCGAGAAGGCTCTAGCCCTTTGGGAGGGATGAACAGCCATCTTCAAAACGTAACGTTATTACATATCAGTATGCTCACGCGCGCTGGCATCTGTTCTGTTTGGCCTTGCGCGGCGGGTTTCTCTTTGCTCGGCATTTGTGCAGTCCCTTAGGCCCCGCCGCAAGCTTCTCCTACCGCCATGCGTGCAGCGCCAGCTCTGTCGGCCCCGGTTACCACATACCTTAGGCGCAGCCGCTACACCCTTGATAAGCCGATTTCACTTTCATATTCCGATACATAGGGCATCTTGTGCCACTGTAAATTTATTCTGCGAGTCCGGCCAAAGGCTTAGCCTCAAAACGCAACAGAACAACCTTGGACCCCTGTTGACGCTAGCCTTCAGGTTGTGATGTCTTTCGCGTGCAAGCCCCGCGTTGGGCCGGGCTTTGAGGGGAAATATCCACATGGACATTCGGATCGAAATTGCAGGGCGCGAGTTCGGCTTCAACTCCAAGACCGGGATTTGGTTTGAGGGCAAGCGCCGCTCATTCTTCTGGCAGTTCGGCCACAAGCCGATACTCAACGCCCAGGTCCAGCCGGTCTTTACAGCCGAGGCATGACGCATGACGAAAGGCTGCACTGGCATGGTCCGCGCACTCGAAGAGCTTCAAGGGCATTGGAGGTTCTTCCCGGTGCAGCACATGCTGCTATTCTTCGAGGTCGCTGCAAACGATCTTGAGGGGCGGCAGTTCGGCGTGGTTGAGATAGGCGAGCGGCTGGACATGCCGCAAGCCTCCGTCTCCCGCGCAATCACTGACCTTTCTGCCCGCACCATTCCTCCGGGCGGCTCCGAGCCTGTTGATCTGATCATGACCAAGCCGGATATGAAAGACCACCGCAAGCGCATTCCCGCACTGACCGCTAAGGGTTGGCAGGTCTATGAGCGGGTCCGGCAGCATCTCGTTAAGGCTTACGCCTGATCGATAGTTACCCCACGCCTTAGAACCAACGTTGAGAAGGGCTTCAGGCCGTGCCTCACTTCATTGAAAAGCATGGCTTCGCTGCCTTCGTCCTGATCGGCTTTCTCGGCGGGGTCTCTCGCGGCGGCTTCGAGGGTGTGACGTGCGCGCTTGTTCTGGTTGGGCTGACGGCGGTCTATGTGCGGGGAGAGTGATTTACCCCCCACCTTAGACACCGTTGCGAATTACCCTACGCCTTAGACATTTACCTTCCGCCTTAGGCTTCAGCGATTTACCACCTGCCTGAGAGGCGCAGCATTTACCCTGTCCCTTAGACGTTTCGCAATTACGACACGCCTTAGACCGCTGGCGATTTGCGACTTCCCTTAGACCTCGCGCATTTACACCTCGCCTTAGAATTCCAACAGGAAAGCTACAGGCCAAGCCCCTAGCTGCCTTCTCACGATCTTCCCTCCCGATCAATCGAGCCTCCGCCACGCTGCGCCCTCCGCGTTAGTGATGTCTCGCGGTTGCTGCCGTGCGCGTCCAGCTCTTGGGCGGGCTTGGGGAGATCATGTGAACGCACCGACTAAAACGGCCGGGCTTCTTCATCCCAACAGAAAGACATCACACAATGGCAATCTCTCGTGACGTTGGCGGTCTCCAGCCAATGCAAATCCGTGCTGCACAGCAGACGCCTGAAGCGGCTTATTCCGGTCCAGGCGACAACAGCGACGTGCGCGCAATCATCGCTGGTCTCTCTGGCATGTCTGACGGCGTTGCGCGTCTAGGCGCTACCATCGCCGCTAACGACCGCCGCAAGAAGGAAGACCCGGAGGCAAGGCGCCTATCCTACGCAAAGTCCGGTCTCGAAGTCGCCGCCGCAGGGAACGACCCTAACGCGGGCGTCAAGCTCTACAATTCGCCGGAAGCCGCAGCCAACCCGCTTTACAAGCAGGGCGCAGCGATAGCGACGGCAGGGGCTTATTTCGACAGTGTCAAAGACCAGCTCCTCCAGGACGCCGCCGCCGAGGGCGCGAACAATATCGACTGGAACAAGCGTGGCGCAGAGCTGATCGCTCAAGGCAAGGCCAAGGGCTACCTGCCTGACGACTACGCGGGGTCTGAATTCCTGTCCCGATACAATGGCCTCCTTGACCAGATGCGGACCCAAGGCACGCTTCAAGCTGGAGCTAACCAGCAGTTCGCAAAGGTCAACTCCCTCCAAGCCAAGACCGCCACGGACTTCGTGAAGGCCCTCGAAAGCGGTGGTCCGAAGAAGGCCCAAGGCGTGCTTGACAGCCTATACGGGTCTTCCGAGTTCAACAGCGTCCAGCCCGACCAGCGTCAGCAGATCGTTGAGGCGACCGTGCAGGGGATCGTTGCGTCCGGCAACACGGCGGCGTTTGCAGCGCTGGCGGGAGTAGACGGTCCTGACGGCATTCCGCTTCAGACCAAATACGCGGGCACATGGGAGGTCTGGAAGAAGCAGGTCGAAGATAACGCCCTGAAGCTGAAAGATGGCGAGATCGCAGATGCGACGATGGCGGGCCAAGGCGACTACGGCAAGAGCCTAGCGATCGCCAACGACCGGTCTCACGGCTATGTCGCGCAGACCACGGCACGCGTCCAGGCGGCACAGTCTCTCGCTATGGACACGCTCCGGGAGGTCAGTGCGGAGGTCAACGACAAGGGCGTGCAGAACGTCGACATCCAAGACTACCGCGCGAAGGCTCTCGACAAGCTCAAGGCCGATGGTCTCGCCACAGACCCGCGCGCAGTCGAGGCTTTCTCAAAGGCTTTCGACGGCTCCGTCCAGACATACCTCAACAGCCAGCAGGATAGCCTCAATAAGGACGCCCGGCTCCAGGCCGACACGCAGACTCTCAAGGCCCTGACCGCACGCTTCAGCACAACGCTTGACAGCTCCGGCGCCGAGGTCGCTGCCGCCGATCTCCAACACGCTATGACCGAAAATAAGGTCTTGCAGGGCCGGAGCTTGGTTGAGCAAGGCCAGATGATCAGCCAGATCGCACAGCAGTATGCAGCGGACGGCAACGTCAAGGCCCTGACGGCAATCGGGAAGGTGAAGGTCGATAACAAGGGGTCTCTCCTCGCCGATCAGATGGGCGTGGACTATGACCGGCTCCAGGCGATCGCCGCAGATAATGCCAGCCAAGCGAACAAGGCCCGGCTTGAACCGATCAAGCAGGACATCCGCGCGAAGGCAATCACCGGTCTCCTCAGCGAAGACGACATCAAGGGCGGTATTGCTTCAGGCGTTCCGAAGGACTGGCTAGCCGAGCAGGAAGCCAAGCGCGACGAGGTGATCAAGGCCAAGACCAACGAAGCGGCGCAGTTCCGTGAGAAGACCGCCAAAGCCGAGCAGTTGGAAAGGCAGTCGGGACAGGCCGCAAAGGCGCTCATGAACGGCCGTGGCGATCTCATCCTCGACAGCACGATCAACCCTGACCCGCGCGATCCGACGAAGACCAGCACGCTTAGCCGTGACGACATCGTGAAAGCTGGCATGGACGAAGTCGAGGCAGACCTGACCGCCCGTTATGACGCCGCGCATCCGAAAGCCGATCCTAACGCCCGCCGCACGGACATCCATCGGCAGGTAATGCAGGTCTATTCCCGCAACGGTCTGGTCGATGACAACTCGAAGCAGTTGGTCAAGGCGTTCCTCGGGAAGGCTCAAGCCGATGGCTTTGCGCTGGGGCCTGAGGATGAAGGTCAGTTGAAAGAGCTGCGGGACATCGCGACGATCTATTCCCCGGCACAGATGGACGAGCTGATCGGAGGTCAGAAGCGTCGCGAGTTCTTTGATGCGGTCATGGCTAAGGTGGACGAAGGCGCTTCGGGCGCGGCGGCGATCACCTATGCCCGCACCATCCGCGACATGCCTGAAGACCAGAAGATCGCAGCGGTTCCCAAGGCTGACCTCGACTACGCGATCGACCAAGCACTGTCCGATCTTGATGACGATGGCGCTGACCCGTTCATCCGTGGCGTTGTGGAACAGACAGTGCGCAACAAGATGAAGGTTGGCGGCACGATCGAGCACGCGCGGAAAGAAGCGGTACGCGACATCCAATCGCGGTACGTCCAGGTCAACGGGCGTCAGGCGAATTTCTCGCAGTTCGCCGGAGCGAAGACCCCCGATCAGGTCAAGGAAGTGCTTCAGGATGCGGCCGACCGCTACTCGGAAGCTCACGCCGCCGAGCTGCACGGGGAGGCAATCGTCTTCGACAACGGCCCGACGCCGGGCACTGTCATCCTCTACTACCGCGACACCGGTCTCCCGATCAGCGGCAAGCCCGTGCCTTGGGCCACGCTTCAAGCCGACTGGCAGAAGAACGTTGGCGCCAAGCGTGAGGCAGAACAGCGCGCCGACGAAAGCAAGGCCCTCAAGGACGCTGCCGAATTCGGAAAGCATTCCGACTGGCAGACCCGCGAGGCGATCGAGGCGGACAAGCGTTGGGAGCGCCAACAGCTCCATGTGGACGACCAGCAGTAAGCAGCATCTCAAGCCCCTGGCCGCAAGCCGGGGGTTTTCATTTCAACCCAGGACATCACATCACCATGAACGACGACATCAACCAGGACGATCTGGCAACCGCGCGCCAGTTTCTCTATGGCCGAACCGACAAGCCTCAATCGGCGATCGACGGCCTACGCGGGAACTTCGCGACCAAACTAGCCCGCATGATGCAGGACCCTTCAGCGCCTCCTGGCCTCGGGGTCTATTCCGCCTACCGCAGCCCCGAGCGTCAAGCCGAGCTGTGGGCCGGTGCGCTCAAGAAATACGGCTCTCCCGAAGCTGCCCGCAAGTGGGTTGCTCCTCCAGGCCACTCGCAGCACAACGAAGGCAATGCGGCAGACATGGGCTATAACGGTCAGTCGCTCAAGAACGCACCAAAGGAAGTCGTTGATTGGGTTCATGGCAACGCCGAACGCTATGGCCTCAAGTTCCCACTCGCGAATGAGAATTGGCACATCGAGGACAGCTCGACGCGTGGCGGAAAACCTTCGACGGTCGCCGAGCAAGCGCTTGCTGCCGGTGGCTTTCAGCAGTCACAAGGCGATTACCGCCCGGTTGATCGGCCGGTCGTTTCCGACTGGATCAAAGAGACCCCGCCGACCAGCACCTTTCAGGCTCCGGTAGCTGCGCCGCCATCTTGGTCAATGATCGGGGGCGCGGCATTGCGCTCGACAACCGCGATTGATTTGGCGACTTGGTCAGCCAATCGTGAGGCAGTGCCCGACGTGAAATGGCTGGATAACAACGACCTCTCGAAGTTCGGCCCGACGCTCGACGGTCTCAACCCGGATGAGCGCCAATTCGTTATTGGTTCGGCGATGTCACCCGCTCACGCTTCCATCTTGCGACAGCAGATCGACCAGCGGAAGACCGACGCCCAAACCTTCGCCGCTAGCCCCGGCCTCACGCTTTCCGCCTCGATCCTCGCCAATCTGGTTGACCCTGTATCCATGACCGTAGGAGCCGTCGCCGGACCCGCAGTCGTGAGCGGTTCGAACGCGCTTCGGGCAGCGACGACAGCCGGGGTTCTGACGCGCATGGCGGAAGCGGGGACGATCGGGCTTGTCGATGCCTCGGTCTCCTCCGGCATCCAGGCGCAGGTAGACCCGAACTTCAGTGCTGAAGACTACGCCTACAACGCGCTGACCGGCATGGCCTTGGGCGCTGGCATAGGCTCGCTTGCGCGCGGCGCTGATCTCGACGGGGTCTCTGCCGAAGCTTCAGCCGCTTTCGGACGCAAGGCGCGAGAATTTCTAGCCGACACAGCCGCACGGCGAGGCTACAAGTTCGCGACACCGGAAGCCCGTGACGCCTTCACCAGGGCGCAGCGATCGGCGGGCGCAGCGGAGAATGTCGCGACGGCAGCAGAACGCTTCCCCGATCGGCGCTCCGTTACGGACAAGCTGGCCGACAAGCTGACAAGCGTCACCTCTAACGAAGACCTGCTCATGAACCGGTCAGGTCCGGAGGTCCGCGATCTCTACCAGCAGCTTATGCCGCACATGACCGGCACGGGCGGGAAGGAGTTGCGCGCAACCGAAGACGCCTGGAACTTCATGCGCCGGACGACGGAGGTCGATCATGGGGAAATGGAAAAGCACTTCTCCAGGAACTTCGATGGCTGGCTCAAAGAGAACGGCATGGACAACGCAGGGTTCTGGAAACGAGACCAGCTCGAAGAGGATTTCTCTCGACAGGTCTACTACGCGATGTCGCATCCGGACGTAGGCCATCCGTCGCAAGCTGTAGCGGACATGGCCGACGCCTATCGGGGAGCCTTCGCGAAGAAGCTCAACGAAGCCAAAGCACTCGAAGTGGCTTGGGCCAAAGACGTTCCGGTCGATGACCACTATGTCCCGTTCAAGGTGGACAAGCGTGCATACTATGACGTGACCGCACGCATCGGCCGTGACGGTCTGATCGACGTGATCAAGCAAGCCTTCCTCCGCGCACAGCCGGAGCTGTACAAAGCGGAGCGCGTAAAGACCCCCCGCACGAAAGGCCGAAAGCTTGCCGAAGAGGTCCGCGATCGGAAGGTCTCCGGTTTGGCCGAGCGCTATCTGAAGATGATCGAAGACACGAACATCGACAACAACGGCGCCGAGCGCATGACCGGCTTGGGTGGCGATAGTGCCCGCGCGCTGCGCGACATCCTGACCGAGGAGAAGGTAGCACCTGACGAGATCGAGGAGGTCATTTCGGCTTTCGGTCTTTCCCAAAAGGAAGGTCCCTCGAACTTCCGCCGCCGTGCGGTCATGGAACGCGATGAGCTGTTCATCCCGGAGAAGTTCAAGCACCTGGACAACGCCCGAGACTATGCGGTCTCGCTGCGGCAGATCACGGACCAGGATATCCGATCGGTCTATAACTCCTACACGAAGTCAGTGAACGGGCATCTCGCTCTCGCTAAGGCTGGCTTCCGATCGGAGGCGGATGTCCGGGCACGTATCAAGGAAGCGACGAACTTCCGCAAGCACGTCGAGAGCGGGCCGGATGGAAAGCAGAACGTGTTTGAAGGCGGGATGAAGACCGCTGCCGAGGCGCTGAATTACTACGTCGACAAAATCCTCGGCCGACCAGCTTTCCCAGGCGTCAGCAAGAAGACCCGCCTTGCGCTCTCGCTTGTGAAGAACCTTGGCTTTATCCGCTTCATGCAGCAGTCCGGTATCTCACAGCTCGGAGACATGCCGAAGATCGCTCTTCGTTATGGCATTGCCGCCACCTGGAGGCAGCGCCGAATGAAGGACCTGCTTGACGTGTTCACGTACAGCGAGACCGAAGCGAACGCCCTCACGCGCGAAATACAGGCCGCAACGGGCATCGGCCTCAAGACCAAGACCGGCAAGATGAGCGCCCTTCATGAGGACATCAACATAGGAGGCGAGCTGTTCGATGAAGACCTCACGACCCGGATGCTGGCAAAGGCCAACAGCCTCGCCGAGAACGGGGCACGGCTGACCTCGACGGTCTCCCTGCTCAACCCGATGACGGACATGCTCCAGCTATGGGCGGCGCGTGCATCCTCACAGAAGCTTATCGACGTGGCCACAGGCCGCGCCACCATGAGCAAGAAGTGGATGAACGAGATCGGCATTACTGACCGAGACCTCGGGGACATGCGGAAGATCGCCGAGCATATGAAGCTGGACGCGGACGGAAAGATCGTCCGATGGAACAGCGACAAGCAGCGCGCCGTCAGCCGCGATCATGCCGACGCCTATGACCGGTTCCTTGCGGTCGTCCGTCGCGAGACGCACACGGCCATTCTTGAGACCTCGCCCAACGGGATCAAGCGGTCCATGTCAGGTCCGGTCGCCGGGTTGTTCATGCAGTTGAAGAGCTACATGCTCAACTCGCTGCTTGCCAACACGGCGAAGAACATCAAGCTCGGCCCGGCCTACATGTCGATGTCGCTTGTCGCTACGTCGATCTGGTCTGCCGCCATCTACTCGGCGCAGCAGTATTCGCAATCGATCGGCAAGCCGGAAGCCGAGCGCCGGAAGTTCCTTGAAGACCGTCTCTCTCTGAAGGGCGTGCTAGCGGCGGGCTTTCAGCGGTCGGCCGACAGCTCGATCCTGCCGATGATCATCGATACCGCAATTGCAAGCGGCGATGTCTTCACCGGCCAAGATCACCGGCTGTTCAGCAACACCCGAAACTCTGGTCTCGGGTCTAGCATCGTGGACAGCGTTCCGGCGCTACGCATGTATTCCGACGCAAAGAGCTTCGCCATCAACGCGGCGGCAGCAATGGCCCGCACGGACCAGCGCTTCGACCAGACCGAAGGCCGACAGCTTCGCGACTTCATCCCGTTGCTACGGACCTACGGAATGCTGAACGCCACGAACGCGCTGCTCTCGACACTGCCCCCTGATAGGGACGGCCCGGTCGTCAAATCGAACTGACCTAACGCAATTGCGGGAGGCGGGCTTATCGCTCGCCTTCTGCCTCCTCACTGCCTTCCCGTATCCTCTCCCGATCCTCCTCCCTCGACATTCCGCCACAGCGGCCCGCTGACGCGCTTAGACCGCGATCGGCTGCGCTTGCCCGCCTTTCTCCGGCGCGGCTGCTGGCGAGTCCGTGTGAGTCGCTGGAGGGGATATGCGAGCGCAGTTGCTCACAACCAAGAAAGACATCACATCATGAACAGCATTCTCCCCGACTTCCGGGACGTGCCGCACGAAGGGCACTTGGAAATCATCATTCACACTACCCGCCACAGCGCAGCGGTAGCGATCCGTCATAAGGGTGACCTGAAGCATCTGACAGCATGGCCCCGAGAGAGCGCTGACGAAGACGCCGCCGAGATCAGTGCCGCGTTCGACGCGCTGGTCGCGATCGGCCATATGCGCCGCGACGTGACGATCGACATCTACTCCGCAAACGAGACCCTGCGGGACCGTGCCGGAGACCCGCCGCTACGCGGTGAACTGGACAAGGTCGTCTCGTTCTTCCCTGCCGTGCGCTTCCATCACGCCGCGCTTGACGCGGTGCGGCTGCATTGAGGAGGCGATTTATGAGCAACCCAGGCATCAGTCAGTTGCGCCCGGTGCGCACGTCCAACGATGGCCTCACAGTCTTCGTCCCTATTGCTTCCGGCGAGACCGCCCTGGTCGATCGCGAGGTCTTCGAGCGGCTTGTTGCGCAGGGCGTGTCCCCGAACTGGTCGCGCACAGTGGACAGAGGTGGCCGTGTCTACGTCAACGTATGGGACAGACGCTTCAAGAACATCGTGCCAGTTGTGCGGCTGATCACAGACGCGAAGAAGCGTGCGGTGGTATCGTATCGGAACGGCGATCGGTTTGACCTGCGCCGTGCCAATCTGGTCTTAGGAAAGGGCAAGGCCAAGCGCGACACGTCGAGCGCTGCCAATGGTTAGCTTCCACGAATGGCTAGCGGCCAAGCGTGCGGAAGCGCTGGAAAGGGGCGGCAAGCCCCTGACCGGTTTGCCCGCCCAAGGCCGAGACCTCGACATTACCTTCCCGACTAGTCGCCGCGCTGGCGAGATCGTCAACCCATTGACCGGCGAGATCGTTACCGGTTGCTTGGTCATCACCAAGCTGGCAGCGGTCTTAGGGATAACCTCCGACAAGCTGACCGACCAGCTCGAATCTCTCGGCGTGGTGCAGCGCGTCCTGAAGACCAGCGAAGTTCCCATGATCACGGCCCCGCACCTAACGAAGCCGCGCTATCACCACTCGCCCGAAGCAACTTGTTACGGCGTAGCGGAAGGCTACATCATCCCGATCGGGGTCTGGTTCAAAGGGGTTCCGATCGAATGTCTGCTTATCACACCGGAAGGCCAGAAGCTTTGCCGGGAGCAGGGCAACAAGCCGCTCGCGAAGCCTCTATCGAAAGTGGAGCAGCGGCGCGCGCTGGTCGCCGACATGCTGGCAAAGGGTCTCAGGCAAGCCGAGATCGCCCGCGCGGCGTCTCTTCCTCGTCAGACCGTCTCTCGGATCGCGCATGAGCTTCAGAAGACCGGATAGCGTTGTCCCATTTTGCGGAGAATGTACCTAGTAAAGAGCATAAAGCTGAAGCTGATAGGACGGGCTTACAGACCATGATGGTCATAGGAGACCCGATATTAGAAGACCCCTGATATGATCATCAATCTACAGCAGAGCCTACAGGGCAGCGATAAGCATAGCCTAAGGCTATTCCTTAGATGACCAGAGAATCAGGTCTTACATGCTTCGGGTCTCACACTCGCGCTCAAGCGCGCGTCAAGACGGGGCAGATAGGTGGGGGCAAAGGTGGGGGCACTAGACAAACGAGACCAACACCTCAATCCGTCAACCATCTGAAAAAACTTGCGTTTCCGTCTTGCTCAGCGCACAACGAAGCGCTTGGCTGGGGCGCCAGGATTCGAACCTGGGAATGCCGGTACCAAAAACCGGTGCCTTACCGCTTGGCGACGCCCCACCAGAGCTTTTGCGGAAAACCGCTTTTGCCGAAGCGAGGCCTGATTAGCAAAGGTGGTGGCGCGTCACAATCACTAAGTTCGGCGGGCCAGCATATTTCTGTGCGCGCGGGCAGCAGGCGTGGTAGGTCTTCGGGCGATATACGAATGCCTGCCGGAGTTGCCATGAGCCAGTACCGTGCCCGCCCGCCTGCCCTTGCGACGCTGCTGCTTGACGATGCCGTGGTTCGCATCACCCGCTGGGATTTCGAGCCGGGGGCCGATACCGGGGTGCATGCGCATGGATACGGCTATGTCGTGGTGCCGATGACGGATTGCGCCTTTCTGATCGAGGAAGGGGCGGAAAGCCGCCGGGTGGATATCGCCAAGGGTGCCGCCTACCGGCGCGAGGCTGGTACCGAGCATAATGTCGTCAATGCCGGCGATCAGCCGATGTCCTTCATCGAGATCGAATACAAGTAGATCATGCCGAGCCCGCGATTCGACCTGAGTTTCGACCCGGCCTATGGCACGCCCATTGCCGTTGCGCCCGGCATCCAACGGCTGACGGCCAACAATCCGAGCCCTTTCACCTTTCATGGCACCAACAGCTATATCGTCGGCGCGGGCGATACCGTTGCCGTGGTCGATCCGGGGCCGGAGAACGATGCGCATTTCGAGGCGCTGATGGCTGCGCTCGGCCAACGGCGCGTCTCGCATATCCTGATCACCCATACGCATCGCGACCACTCGCCGCTTGCGGCGCGGCTGAAGGCGGCGACCGGCGCGCCGACCGCCGGCGAAGGGCCGCACCGGGCCTCGCGGCCGCTTCATGCGGGAGAGGTCAATCCCTTCTCGGAGAGTTCCGACATGGGTTTCATGCCGGATATTCCGCTCGCCGATGGCGACGTGATCGAAGGGGACGGCTTTGCACTCAGGGCGATCGCGACGCCCGGGCATGCGGCCAATCACCTGGCCTTTGCTCTCGAGGGTAGCGAGATCCTGTTCTCGGGCGATCATGTTATGGCCTGGGCGACCTCGATCGTCGCGCCGCCGGATGGGTCGATGGCCGATTACATGGCTTCGCTCGACACGCTGATTGCCCGGCGCGACCATCTGCTGCTGCCCGGCCACGGCGGCCCGGTGAAACACCCGCTGACCTTTCTAAGAGCGCTGAAGACGCACCGGCGTATGCGCGAGCGGGCGGTTCTGGAGCGGATCAAGACGGGAGACCGGAAGATCGCCGACATGGTGAAGGCGATCTACCGCGATACCGATCCGCGGCTCCATGGGGCGGCGGCGCTTTCGGTGCTGGCGCATATCGAGGATCTCGTCGAGCGCGGCAAGGTGGAGACCAACGGCCCGCCGTCGCTGACAGGCGATTACTGGGTGGTCAAATGAGCGGGCCGAGGGATGCCTACAGCTTTCGCAGTGATGCCGGCGTTCCCGCCTTTCCCGATGATCAGCCGCTGATCATCTTCGACGGCGAATGCATCTTCTGCTCCGGCTGGGTGAAGTTTGCGCTGAAGCACGACAAATCCCGGCGCTACCGGTTTCTGACGGCGCAATCGCCGCTCGGCGAGGCGCTTTACCGGCACTACGGGCTGGACAGCCGCGACTACGAGACCAACATCTTCATCGACAAGGGCATCGCGCATTTCAAATCCGACGGCTCGATCCGGATGATTGCCGGGCTCGGCTTTCCCTGGTCGCTCGTCACCGTCTTCCGCCTCCTGCCGCGGGCGCTTGCCGACCGGCTCTATGAATTCATCGCCCGCAACCGGCTGCGGATCGCCGGGCGCAGCAGCAGTTGTTTCGTGCCGACGGCCGAGGTGAGGAGCCGTTTCCTGGGATGACAAGCAGCGGGCTTCGCGTGCTCATTATCGGCGGTTACGGCACTTTTGGCAGCCGATTGGCGCGGCTGCTGAAAGACGATCCGCGCTTTCGCCTGATCATCGGGGGCCGGTCGCTTGAGAAGGCACGCTCATTTGCGGCGGAGCTCGGCGGTCAGGCTGAGGGCACGCAGTTCGATCGCGACGCAGACCTGATCCCGCAGTTGAAGGCGCTGATGCCGTCTGTCATCGTCGATGCATCCGGCCCGTTTCAGGCGATGGGGGAGGATCGTTACCGCGTGGCGGAAGCGGCGATCGCGCTCGGCATCTCCTATCTCGATCTGGCCGACAGCCGGGCTTTCGTTGCCGGGATCGGCGCTCTCGATGCGGCGGCGAGCGAAAGCGGCGTCTTCGTGCTCTCGGGGCTCAGTAGCTTTCCGGCGCTCTCCTTTGCGGCGGCGGAGGTGCTTGCAGACGAATTTAGCGAGGTAACCGGCGTCATTGCGGGCATTGCGCCCTCCCCGCGCGCCGGGATCGGGCTGAATGTCATCAAGGCGATTGCGAGCTATGCCGGGAAGCCGGTGCAGGTGACGAAAGATGGGCGGGCGCTGGATGGGGTCGGCCTTGTCGATTTCAGGCGGATGGTGATCGCGCCGCCCGGGGCCGTGCCGCTGAGGGCGCGGGATTTCCTCTTGGCCGATGCGCCGGATCTTGCGCTGCTGCCGATGCGCTTTCCGGGGCTGAAGACGGCGTTCACCGGCGCGGGAACGGAGCCGCGCTGGCTGCAATCGCTGCTGCGGCTGGCGGCGCGGATGGTGCGTTTCGGGCTGCTGCCGTCGCTTTCGCCGTTTGCCGGGCTCATCCATGCCGCGAGCCGCCGTCTTGCCTTTGGCGAGCATCGCGGCGGCATGTTCGTATCGGTCGAGGGCAAGGGGCTGGATGGCGGGGACTATCGGGCGGACTGGCATCTGATCGCCGAGGGCGATGACGGGCCTTTCATTCCGGCGACCGGCGCAGCGGCGCTGCTGCGGGCGCTTGCGGATGGCCTGCGACCGGCCTCCGGGGCGCGGCCGGCGATCGGTGAAGTGCCGCTATCGGCATTCGAGGCGGCATTCCGGCCGCTGGCGATCCGGACCGGGATACGGCGGCATCGCGCTGGCGATCGCGACCTGCCGCTTTATCGGCGGGTGCTGGGCGATGCCTGGGCTGCATTGCCGCCGGCAGTCGCGGCGATGCATTCCGTCAGCGGTGGCGAATACCACGTGTCCGGGCGGGCGCGGGTGGAGCGCCGCAAGGGTCTGCTTGCCTCGATGGTGGCCGCGGTGATCGGCTTTCCCAAGGCGGCGGAGGATATTCCGGTCAGCGTCACCTTCTCGGTCGAAGGCGGGCGGGAGACATGGGTGCGCGATTTCGGCGGGCGGCGGTTCTTGAGCCGACAGCTTGAGGGCACCGGGCGGCATGCGCATCTGCTGGCGGAAGAGTTCGGGCCGGTCCGGGTGTTCATCGCGCTCGTGCCGGAGGCCGGGCGGATGCGGCTGGTGATCCGCGGATGGCAGGTGTTCGGCCTGCCGCTGCCGCGCTTTCTGGCCCCGGATGGCGATACGTTCGAGGAAGAAGCCGATGGGCGCTTCCGCTTCCATGTGGAGATCGGCAGTCCGCTGACCGGGCTGATCGTGCGCTATACCGGCTGGCTGATGCCGGATTAACCGGCGATGCCGAGGAGCTCTGAATCCAGCGCTTCCAGGAACTGGTCGGCGAGAGCGGCGCTGAAGCCGAGATCGTGCGGGCCGTAGCGCGAGGCGACGCGGATATCGACGAAGGTGGTCTCGGCCTCTTCGCGCAGGCGGATGATGACATCGAAGCGCAGGCCGAGAATGAGGGTCTTGTCCTCGCCCTGCAGGGTGACGCCATTGGCGCCGCGGATCAGCTTGGCAACATCGTCGTCATAGGGGCGCGGGGTCGGCACCGGCACCTGATCGGGCGCTTCGGCCACGGCATCACCGGCGCCGGGTGCCGGCGGCTTGGCAGGCACGTCTTCGAGATCGCGGCCGGGATCGCTGGCATCGCTGGTCTTGGTGATGACGATGCCGTTCTGGCGGGCGACTTTCTTGACGGCTTCGAGAACGCGGTCGATGGCGCCTTCGTAGCGGCGGCCCGTCAGTTCGGGATAGGCTTCCAGCTGCTTTTCGCGGTCGGCGCCGGTTACTTCGGGGCTGCGCTTCATCCAGATCTGGTCGGCATGCGGCTGGGAGAGCCATTCCGGCGCCGAGACGAGATCGGTGGAGACATCGTAGATCTCAGGCAGGGTGAAGTAGCGCTCTGCGGCGAGGCCGCCGAAAGCCAATGGTGCCGCGGCAAAGATGATCGCCTTCAGCGCGTCGAGGCCGCCTTCGGCGCCTGTCAGCCACAGGCTTCTCAGGCCGACGAGCGCCAGCAGCACGGCAAGCGCCGCGCAGCCGGTGGCGACGAGAACGAGCAGCACCATGTATGGCGTGGCGAGACCGCCGAAGCGATGGGCGGCGAGCACGGCCACCCAGAGGACCAACGCAAACGCTCCGAAGCGCCGCGCGAAGCGGGCCGAACTGGAAACGGGGCGGTCGAAACGGATGGCCATCAAACTTACCGGTTATACGCGGGCACACGCCCGTCGCGGACACGCGAAGCACCCACACCTTGTTTATGGCAAGATTCGCCTAGTTTTTGAAACTGTTGTCTCTCGTCAGCGCCGCCAATCCACCGAAAGGCGGAGATGGTCTTTATGAGCGACATCTGATATGCCGTAAAATGGCCATTCTGGCGGGCTTTCATGCTGCCGGGAGGTTTGAAGCATGCTTCAGGCAAAAGCATGCGCGTTTCAGGAGAAGAGCCATGCTTTCACCGGAAATGACCGAAAGACAGCAATCGCCGGCGCTCGGTGCCGTCGATTCATCCGAACCCTTCCTGCCGATGGAGCTTCTTGAACTGGAGCTCTCGCTGGAAGGCTATAATGGCGGCGAAGCAGGTTTCTGCGAAGCCGTGCGCACCGCTGCCGGAAAGGCTGGCGGAGAGTTCCTTTTCGACCTGCCTGCAGCCGGGCTGATCGAGGACTGCCGCCGCATCGCGGTGCTGCGGGTTCCGACATCGAGCGACGACATGCGGGTGGTGCTGGCCGTGCTCGACCGTGACGGCGTCGAGATCCGGATGCAGGCGCCCGACGAGGATACCGTCCATCTGGTGCGCTTTGCCGATGCCTTCATCGAAGTGCTGGAACGAATCTGACTGCAGCCGCGTTGTCTCAGGCTGTTGAAGCGGTGTTGACGCGGGCTGGCAAATCGCCTCATGTCCGGACGACCGTTTCACGCACCGGAGACTGTACCATGCGTCTTTCCGCCCTCTCACTCACGCTCGCTGCCCTGGCGATCGGCCTTTCGGCCTGCCAGACGATGACGCCTGAAGAGCGGCGCGCGGCCGATGAGCGGCAGTGCCTGAGCTACGGTTTCAAGCCGGGCACCAACGGTTTCGCCACCTGTCTGCAGCGCATCGATCTCGACCGCCGGGCCGATGCCCGCGCCTTCCGCATCCAGGCGGACGAGAACTTCGACGACTTCATGGCCGGGCCGCGTTACTACCCGCGCTACTATTACCGCCGCTAGAATTGACCTGCCTCAGTGGCCGCCGTTGATGGCAGCCTGCGCTGCCGCCAGCCGTGCGATCGGCACGCGGAAGGGCGAGCAGGAGACGTAGTCGAGGCCGATCCTTTCGCAGAAATGGATCGAGGCGGGATCACCGCCATGTTCACCGCAAATGCCGAGCTTCATGTCGTTTCGGGTGCGCCTGCCGCGCTCTGCGGCAATGCTGATCAGCTCGCCGACGCCATCGAAGTCCAGCGAGATGAAGGGGTCATGCTCGATGATGCCCTTGCGCTGGTAGGTGGGGATGAAGGCCGAGGCGTCGTCGCGCGAGATGCCGAAGGTGGTCTGCGTCAGGTCGTTGGTGCCGAAGGAGAAGAATTCGGCAGCTTCGGCAATCGTGTGGGCGCGCAGCGCTGCGCGCGGCAGCTCGATCATCGTTCCCACGAGATAGTCGATCTTCATGTCGGCTTCGGCCATGACGGCCTTGGCGATCGTATCGATGCGCTCCTTGACGTAATCGAGTTCGGAGCGCAGGCCGACGAGCGGCACCATGATCTCGGGCACGACGGCGGCACCGGTTTCGTGGGCGGCGGCGACTGCCGCCTCGAAGATGGCGCGGGCCTGCATCTCGACGATTTCGGGATAGGAGATCGCCAGGCGGCAGCCGCGATGGCCGAGCATCGGGTTGAACTCGTGCAGCGCATCGACGCGCTGGCGCAGGGCATGAGGCTCCATGCCCATGGCCGCCGCGACATCGGCGATTTCCTCATCCGACTTCGGCAGGAACTCGTGAAGCGGCGGATCGAGCAGGCGGATGGTGACCGGCAGGCCGTGCATGACGTTGAACAGGCTGGTGAAATCCAGCCGCTGCATCGGCAGCAGCTTGTCGAGCGAGGCGCGGCGGCCCTTCTCGTCTTCCGCCAGGATCATTTCGCGCATCACATGGATGCGGTCGCCCTCGAAGAACATGTGCTCGGTGCGGCAGAGGCCGATACCTTCGGCACCGAAGGAACGGGCGGCGCGGGCATCGGCCGGCGTATCGGCATTGGTGCGAACCGTCATGCGGCGGACGCGATCGGCCCAGCCCATGATGCGGCCGAAATCGCCGGAGAGTTCCGGCTGGATCATCGGCACTTCGCCCTTCAGCACCTGGCCGGCCGAGCCATCGATGGTGATGATGTCGCCCTTCTTCAGCGTCACGCCGACGCCGATCAGGCGCTCGTTGCGCAGATCGATACGCATGGTGCCGGCGCCGACGACGCAGGGAATGCCCATGCCGCGGGCGACGACGGCGGCGTGGCTGGTCATGCCGCCGCGGGTGGTGAGAATGCCTTCAGCGGCGTGCATGCCGTGAATATCTTCCGGGCTGGTCTCGACGCGAAGCAGGATGACCTTGCGCCCCTCCTCCTCCGCCGCAACCGCCTCTTCGGCAGTGAAGACGATGGCGCCGGTCGCCGCTCCCGGAGACGCCGGCAGGCCACTGCCGATCACCTGGCGCTGGACGCGCGGATCGATGGTCGGGTGCAGAAGCTGGTCGAGCGTCGAGGGCTCGATGCGCAGCACCGCTTCCTCTTCGGTGATCAGCCGCTCATCGACCATATCGACGGCGATCCGCATGGCGGCGCGGGTGGAGCGCTTGCCGGAGCGGGTCTGCAGCATCCAGAGCTTGCCGCGCTCGATGGTGAACTCGATGTCCTGCATGTCGCGGTAATGCGCTTCGAGCTCGGAGCAGATGCGGGTGAGCTCTGCAAAGGCCTCCGGCATCAGCTTCTCGAGCGACGGGCGCTCCGAACCGGAATTCAGCCGCCCCTCCTCCGTGATGCTCTGCGGCGTACGGATGCCGGCGACGACGTCCTCGCCCTGGGCATTGACCAGGAACTCGCCATAGAAGGACTTCTCGCCGGTCGAGGGATTGCGGGTGAAGGCGACGCCGGTTGCCGAGGCATTGCCGAGATTGCCGAAGACCATGGCCTGGATGTTGATCGCCGTGCCCCAGACTTCCGGAATATTGTGGAGCATGCGGTAGGTGACGGCGCGCGCGCTCATCCAGCTGGCGAAAACGGCGCCGACGGCGCCCCAGAGCTGGACTTCCGGCTCCTGCGGGAAGGCTTCGCCGAGCTCTTCCTCGATGATGTCCTTGTAGAGCGTGACGATATGCTGCCATTCGGCGGCGGTCAGCTCGGTATCGTATTCGTGGCCGAGACGCGCCTTCTCGTCCTCGAGGATTTCCTCGAAGACCTCGTTGTCGAGGCCCATGACGACATCGGCATACATCTGGATGAAGCGGCGGTAGCTATCCCAGGCAAAACGCGCGTCGCCGGCATCGTGGCCGAGCGCCTGCACCGTCTCGTCGTTGAGGCCGAGATTGAGCACCGTATCCATCATGCCCGGCATCGAGACACGGGCGCCGGAACGGACGGAGAGGAGAAGCGGATGGGCGGTGTCGCCGAAGCGGCGGCCGGTCGCCTTCTCGATGCCTTCGAGGCCGCTGCGGATCTGCTGCTTCAGCGCATCTTCGAGCGTACGGCCATTCTTGTAATAGGTGGTGCAGGCATCGGCGACGATCGTCAGCCCAGGTGGAACGGGAAGTCCCAGCGCGCACATTTCGGCAAGATTGGCGCCCTTGCCTCCCAGAACGTCCCGGTCGCGCGCACGGCCTTCCGCCTGCCCGTTTCCGAACGTATAGACCAGCTTGGACATCTTCCCCCCGTCTCATTCTCCGGGACCACCTTAATCCCTTGGTCCGGAAATGAAAATCGACAAATACGGCAAAATGTTGCACCGCACAATGAATGCGGGACATCAAACCGTTTTAATGAGGGAAGCGCATAAAAAAAGCTTTGCGGGACTGCAACAACGGTCCCGCAAAGCCTTATTTCCGTCCAGCCAGGAAAACTGGACGGGGGGTCCACCTATGCCATCAAGCCCGGTTTTTGCCCTCGTCCCGGACCGTCTAGCAGTATCCAACATGCGCGACGGAGCTCACTTTTCAGCAATCTCTTTATTCGCTAGGACAACTTCTAATGCAAAAGCAAGCTGAAAGCATCACCCAATTGGGTTAAGGTTTCCGCCAGACCCGTACTTTTTTGGGGTTTTCTTGAAAAGCTATTGTTTTCAAGCGGTTTCGCGCAGACGTTCGGCCGTCTGAAGGTCGACGGATACAAGCTGTGAGACGCCCTGCTCGGCCATCGTCACACCAAATAGGCGATTCATGCGGGCCATGGTGATCGGATTGTGAGTGATGATCACGAATCGCGTTTCCGTCGAAGCGGCCATCTCATCCATCAGGTTGCAATAGCGCTCGACATTGTGATCGTCGAGCGGCGCGTCCACTTCGTCCAGCACGCAGATCGGCGCCGGATTGGTGAGAAATACCGCAAAGATCAGCGCCATGGCAGTCAGCGCCTGTTCGCCGCCGGAGAGCAGCGTCATGGTCTGCGGCTTCTTGCCGGGCGGTCGCGCCAAGATTTCGAGGCCGGCTTCGAGGGGATCGTCGGATTCGATCAGCTGCAACTCGGCGGTGCCGCCGCCGAAGAGATGGGTGAAGAGGCGCTGGAACTGGCCGTTGACCACGTCGAAAGCGGCGATCAGGCGCTCGCGGCCTTCGCGGTTCAGGCTCTGGATCGCGCCGCGCAGCTTGCGGATGGCGTCGATAACGTCGTCGCGCTCCTTGATCAGCGCTTCGAGCTTTTCGCTGAGTTCCTTCTGTTCTTCCTCGGCGCGCAGATTGACGGCGCCGAGGCGCTCGCGCTCCATCTTCAGGCGCTCGAGATCACGCTCGACTTCGCGCGGATCGGGGATTGCCTGCATCGGCTGAAGGCCGGTGAGGCGGAAGGCTTCGTGCGGGGCGACGTTCAGCGCCTCGCGGATACGGCCCTCGCTCTCCTGCCGCTTTTCGCGGGCGGAGACGAGACGCTCTTCGGCGCGGCCGCGGCGTTCGCGGCTTTCGGCCAGTTCGGAGAGAGCGGTGGCGGCCTTGTGGTCGGCATCGCGCTGGACGAGCTCGGCTGCGGCAAGCAGATCGGCGGCGTTGCGGCGGGCTTCGTCGGCTTTCTGCAGCTCGCTCAGCAGCGCCCGGCGCTTGTCGTCGAATTCATCCGGCGCCATTTCCAGCTCGGCGGCTTCGTCGCGGGCTTCTTCCTCGCGGTCGCGGAGCGTTGCGATATGGTCTTCGGCGCTGGCGGCGCGCTGCCGCCAGGTTTCGCGCTCCTGGCCGATCGCCACGATGCGGCGCTGGCGGGCGTCGTTTTCGCGGTTCAGGCTTTCGTGGCGGGCGCGGGCTTCGGCAGCAAGGCCACGATCGGTCGCGACTTCGACCTGCTGCAGGCGCAGCCGCTCGTCGATCGCCGTCAGATCGGGCGCGTCTTCCAGCTCGATGCGGGCGCTCTCTTCCTGAATTGAGAGGTCTTCCTGCTGCGACTGCAGCTGGCTGACGGCCTCGGCAACGACATCGCGGCGGCGCACGAGATCGCCGGAAGCGCGCTCGGCGGCGGCAAGCGCGTCACGGGCTTCGGCGAGATGACGGACCGACAGGCGGCTCATGTCGCGGGCATCGTTGAGGCGGCGCTCCTCGCCGCGAATGCCTTCGGCGGCAGCGGCAAGGTGGTCCTCGGCTTCGGCCAGAACATCGCGGGCGAGCGAGACTTCGTTTTCCAGCTCCGCAAGGCGGTTCTTCTGGGCAAGGCGGAGGGCGGCGGCGCTCGGCGCATCGGCGCCGGTGACGTGGCCATCCCAGCGATAGACGGCGCCTTCCTTGGTGACCAGGCGCTGGCCGGGCTTCAGATCGCGCACGAGGCGGCGGGCATCGGCTTCGGCAACGAGGCCGATCTGCTGCAGGCGGCGCGTCAGGGCGGCGGGAGCGCGGACATGGTTGAGGAGCGGCGTTGTGCCGGCGGGCAATGCGGGGTCAGCGGCGCCATCGCCGTTTTCGGACCAGTGGGCCGGCGCCTTCGGATCGAGCGGCGATTCCAGATCGTCGCCGAGTGCTGCACCGAGCGCCGTCTCGAAGCCGCGATCGACGCGCAGCTCTTCGGCAACCGGCGGGAACTCGCCTGCGGCGGCACCGGCAGCCAGCATGCGCTGGATGGTGCGGGCTTCGGTTTCCAGACCATTGAGCTTGGCGCGGGCCTCATCGACGGGGGCACGCGAAAGCGCTTCGGTGCGGCGAGCTTCGGCGAGCGCCTGTTCGACCGCCTGGATCGCAGCTTCGGCTTCGGCAACGGCGATCTCGCCCGCCTCGACCATCGCCCGCTTCTCCTCGGGATCGGGAAGCGCCGAGACCTTTTCCTCGATGGCGGAAAGCTCGCGGTTCGCCTCGTCCATCTGCCGCTCGAGGCGCATCTTGCGATCGGCGAGATCGCGGATGGCGCGTTCCAGCTGGTTGCGTCCGGCGGCGGCTTCGGCGCGCTCGGCGGTCAGTGACGTGAAGATGCGCTCGCTATCGGAGAGCTTGGCGGCGGCTTCCTCGAAGGCTTCGCGCAGCTCATCGGCGTGGCGGCCGGAGTCTGCGAGGATCTCGGTGATATCGGCCTCTTCGGCATCGAGACGCGCGAGGATTTCGGCATTGTCGGAGACCAGCCGCTCCTCGCGGCGGATGTCCTCGGCAAGCTGCGTCAGGCGGCGGGTCAACTCGTCGCGGCGGCGCAGGATGCGGTTGGCATCCTCTTCCAGCTGCGTCTTGGCGATCTGCAGGCGCTGCAGGGCGGCGGCGGCGCGTGCCTCGGCATCGCGCAGTTCCGGCAGCTTCAGGCTGGCGATGCCCTGAGACTTCGCCGCCTCCATCTGGATCTGCGCCTTCTCGGCGACGACGACGGTGGCCTGGTTCAGCGCGCTGTCGGCCTCGGCTTCGGCTTCCTTGGCCTGCACCCAGCGTATATGCAGCAGCATCGCCTCGCGGGCGCGGATATCGGCCGACAGCGTCTTGAAGCGGTTTGCCTGACGGGCCTGACGCTTCAGGCTCTCGATCTGGCTTTCCAGCTGCGACGTGACGTCGTCGAGGCGCTCGAGATTGCTCTCGGCGGCGCGCAGGCGAAGCTCGGCTTCGTGGCGTCGGGAATGGAGGCCGGAAATGCCGGCCGCCTCTTCCAGCAGCTGGCGGCGGGCCTGCGGCTTGGCCGAAATCAGCTCGCCGATACGCCCCTGGCCGACCATCGACGGCGAGCGGGCGCCGGTCGAGGCATCGGCAAACAGCAGCTGCACATCCTTGGCGCGGCTTTCCTTGCCGTTGATGCGGTAGATCGAGCCCTGCTCGCGCTCGATGCGGCGGGTGACCTGGATTTCGTCGCTGTCGTTGAAGGCGGCAGGCGCGGTGCGCTCGCCATTGTCGAGGTAGAGGGCAACTTCGGCAGTGTTGCGCGCCGGGCGGTTGCCGGAGCCCGAGAAGATGACGTCATCCATGCCGGATGCGCGCATGTTCTTGTAGGAATTCTCGCCCATCACCCAGCGGAGCGCCTCGACAAGATTGGACTTGCCGCAGCCATTCGGCCCGACGACGCCCGTGAGGCCGCGCTCGATGATGAATTCAGTCGGTTCTACGAAGGATTTGAAGCCGACAAGGCGGAGCTTGTTGAACTTCATGCGGCCGTCTCCAATCGACGGACCGTGTGAGGAAGCAGGAAGGACGCCTTGAAGCTTTTGCTCCGTGGCCCCCTCATCCGCCCTTCGGGCACCTTCTCCCCGTGGGGGAGAAGGGAAGGCGCAGAGTAAAAGACGGGCGCGCGGCTTTCGCCGCCGCCCGTCAGATCAAAACGGTACGGTTCAGAGCAGGCTGTCGATAAGTGCCGACATGGAGTCAACCGTCATGTCCCCAGCGTAACGCTTGCCGTTGATCAGGAAAGTCGGCGTGGCGTTGACGCCGAACTCCTTGGAGCCCCTTTCCCGGGTCGCGTTCACTTCATCCAGAAGCTTCTGGTTCGTCAAGCACTTCGTAAAGCTATCCTCACTAAATCCAGCGAGTTTGGACATCTGCAGAAGTGCGGCGCGGCGATCGTCGGCCGCAGCCCAGGTTTCCTGCTGCTTGAAGAGCATCGAAACCATCGGGAAATACTGTTCCGGCGTGCTCAGCTTCGTCGGGTCGGAGGCGTTGCAGCGCGCCAGCATGAAGGCGGCGGCAGCGGCCGGATCGAAGGGGAACTCGCGGATGATGAAACGGACCTTGCCCGTTTCGACATACTTCTTCTTGATCTCGTCGAAGGTGGTGTTGTGGAAGTGGGCGCAATGCGGGCAGGTCATCGACATGTATTCGACGATCTTGACCTTCGCATCTTCCGGGCCGAGTGCCATTTCCGGCAGCTCGCCGGGCTTCAGCACCGCTTCCATATCGACATCGCCTTCCGGCTGCGGCATTTCAACCGCTGCATGGGCCGCGGTGGAGAGCGCGAGCGTCGCGGTCGCTGCGGCGACACCGCTCATGAGCTGGCGCTTCGTCAGTTGCATTTCAGAAAGCTGCATGGGTTCCCCATAAACAAAAAGTGGCGGCTGCATGTGCGATATAACGGCCAATGGCCGCGAACAAGGCACGCTTGGCCAACTTTCTTCAAAGAATTGTGACCTTGCAAAGGCTATAGGATGAATTGTTCTTCATCTAGCGCGATTGGTCGAGAAAATCGACGTTGATATCATCACAATTAAAATGATATCATACGCATGATATGGAGGCCCAGATGTCCGCTATAGTGGTTCGTAACCTGCCCGGAGAAACGCACCGCGCATTGAAGCAGCGTGCGGCGAAGAATGGCCGAAGCACCGAGGCTGAAATCCGTAGTATTCTCGAAGAGGCAGTCAGGCCATCCGGGCGGCTGAAGATCGGTTCGGAATTGGCCGCCTTCGCCAAGGAGATCGGCGATGCGGATCTTAGCTTCGAACGCGATCAGACACCTATCGATGCCGCGGACTTCGAATGATCATTCTCGACACCAACGTGATTTCGGAGCCGATGAAGCCCGATGCCGATCCGAAGGTGCTCGCCTGGCTGGACGATCAAGCGGCGGAAACACTTTATCTCACGTCGGTCAATCTTGCCGAATTGCTGTCCGGTATCGAGGTTCTTCCCGATGGCCGCAGAAAGGCAGGGCTTCATCAGAAGCTTGTTGAGTTGATGGCGCGCTTGTTCGAGGATCGGGTACTGCCCTTCGACGAACCGGCAGCAAGGGAATTTGCGCCGCTGATCGGAAGAGCACGCGGCGCAGGCCGCGTCATCTCCATGGCCGATGGCCAGATTGCGGCAATCGCCAGAACACGCGGCTTTACCGTCGCGACGCGGGACGTGGCGCCTTTCGAGGCGGCCGGGGTGCCGATCATCAATCCGTGGGAAAGCTAAGGCTTTACCGCCGCTTCCCCAGCACCGCCGTGCCCAGCCGTTTCACCGCCTCGCGCAGCTTGTCGCCCTCGATGCCTTCCATCATGCCTTCGAGCTTGCGGGCTGCCTCACCTTTCAGCGGTGGCGGGGTGCGGGAGCGTTTGGAGGCTTGCGAGACGGGTTTCTGGACGATGCGGATCTGGTGGACGGCGGAGAAGCCGAAGAAGCTGTTGATGCGCTGGATGAGTTCGCCTTGCGCGTGGGTGAGGAACAGGGCGCGTGCGCCTTCGCAGGCGATCGTCAGAACGCCGGGCTTGTAGGTGCCGTCTTCGCTGCCGCGGGCCCAGGCGATCTTTTCCGGCCTTGTGCAATCGGCAAAGTCCTCGCCGGCGATTTCGTCCCATGAGCCGAGCAGCGCAGTATTGATACCGGCGCGCTTGGCGAGCACGGGATCGATCAGCCCGTTCGCCAGCTCGGAGATCTGCTTTTCACCTTTGCGTGGATAACTCATCGAAACCTTCTGATGCCGCCGCCATTTGGCGTTGCTGCCTTGATCGGGCGGCAATGCTTCGCCAATTATAGGCCACTCCCCGCACTCCGGTAAATGATGACTTCCACGACACGCATCGCGCCAAGCGCAAAAGCCCTGCTCGACTGGTACGACCGGCACCACCGCGACCTGCCCTGGCGCGTCTCGCCGCCGATGGCGGCGCGCGGCATCAAGGCCGATCCCTATCGCGTCTGGCTCTCCGAAGTGATGCTGCAACAGACGACGGTGCAGGCGGTAAAACCCTACTTCGCCAATTTCCTGGCGCGCTGGCCGACGGTGAAGGATCTGGCTGCGGCGCCGAGCGAGGACGTGATGGCGGCATGGGCGGGGCTTGGATACTACGCCCGCGCCCGCAACCTGAAGAAATGCGCCGAGGCTGTCGCGGCCGGTCATGCCGGCATCTTTCCCGATACCGAGGAAGGGCTGAAATCGCTGCCCGGCATCGGCGACTATACGGCGGCGGCCGTCGCGGCCATCGCCTTCAACCGGCAAGCGGCGGTGATGGACGGCAATGTCGAGCGGGTGATCTCCCGCCTCTATGCGATCGCCACCCCCCTTCCCGCCGGCAAGCCGCTGATGAAGCAGAAGGTGGCGCTGCTGACGCCTGCCGACCGACCGGGCGATTTCGCGCAGGCGATGATGGATCTCGGGGCGACGATCTGTACGCCGAAGCGGCCCGCCTGTTCGCTCTGTCCGTTCAGGGATGCTTGCGAGGCGCTGCGGCTACACGATCCCGAGAAATTTCCGGTGAAGGCGGCGAAGAAGGACAAGCCGGTGCGCGTCGGGGCAGCCTTCATCGCGGTAACCTCGGAGGGCGAGATCTTGCTGCGGCGGCGCATCGAGAGCGGCCTGCTCGGCGGCATGACGGAGGTGCCGACGACAGGATGGACGGCGCGGATCGACGGGGCGACCGGGACGGATGCCGCACCTTTCGCCGCCGACTGGCAGGCGTCGGGAACGGTCACCCATGTCTTCACGCATTTCGAGCTGCGGCTCTCCATCTACCGCGTCGCCATTGCCGATCCCATTGAAATCAATGACGGATGGTGGGAGCCAGTTACAAATCTTGAAGCCCAGGCGCTGCCGACCATCATGAAAAAAGCGATCGCAGCGGCTATTCCTCTCGCGTTCAAATCAGCCAAGGAACGATAGATGCCCATCAATCATATTGTCTTCGATATCGGCAAAGTGCTCATCCACTATGATCCCAGCCTGCCCTACCAGCGGCTGATCCCCGATGCCGGAGAACGCAAGTGGTTTTTCGACAATGTCTGCACCCATGACTGGAACATCGAGCAGGACCGCGGCCGCACCTGGGAAGAGGCCGAAGCGCTGCTGATCGAGGCGCATCCTGAGCGCGAAGAGCAGATCCGCCATTTCCGCAAATACTGGCACGAGATGGTGCCGCATGCCTATGACGATAGCGTCGCCGTGATGGAAGAGCTGATCGCGGGCGGGCATGACGTGACGATGCTGACCAACTTCGCCTCCGATACGTTCCGCGAGGCGCAGGTGCGCTATCCCTTCCTGACGAAGACGCGGGGCGTCACCGTTTCGGGCGATGTGAAGCTGATCAAGCCGGATGTGGCGATCTACGAGATGCATGCCGACAGCTTCGGCCTCGATCCGGCAACCACCGTGTTCATCGACGATACCGTCGCCAATGTCGACGGCGCCAAGCAGGCCGGATGGCAGGCGGTGCATTTCACTGGCGCCGACAAGCTGCGCGCCGATCTGACCGCACTCGGCGTGAGGGTCTGATCATGGCGTTCGATCCTGTCGAGGAAATCAAGCTGTTCCACGGCGCCATCAACGCGCTGGATTTCGAAACCATCGAGAACTACTTCGCGGAGGATGCGACCTACGTCTCCAACGGTGTCGGCAGTCTTGCCGGGCGCGACGAGATCATGGCGGCCTTCCGCAAGTATTTCGACGATTACCCGGACCAGACGGCAATCGATACGCTGGTCGAAAAAGTGTCGCCCCGCGCTGGGCGCGCAGTCTGGTCCGTCCGGGCCACGCATAGCGGCACCGGCAAGCCGCTGATCCGCGAGGGCGAGGAGACGATCACCTTCGACGAGGACGGCCATGTGACCCACGTGCAGGTCACCGACTACCAGGCCTTCTGACCGGCAGGGCGGCACCGCTGCCGCCCTTTCTGCAACAATCCCTGCAAATGTTGCAACCAACTCAAAGACTTCAGGAACATTCTCGGTTTCCCGCTGTTTTGATCCCAGCCGCACAGATTGCGGCATGCATCAATCAGCAGCCCGGCATGGCCGGCAGGAGGACTAGGATGGGTAGAGGTATATTGCTTTGGTTTCTCGGGGTTCCGATTCCGCTGATCCTGATCATCCTTCTGTTCTGGCACTAGGGGGATCACGATGTCGCAACCCCTATCGAGCGTCGTCACCGGCGCTCCGCAGGAATCCTCGTCCTCGGCCGTCAGCTGGGGACCGATCCTCGCCGGCACGCTGGCCGCCACGGCGATCACCCTGATCTTCATGCTGATCGGCTCCGGACTGGGGCTGACGATGATCTCCCCGTTTGCCGGCGGCAGCAGTTCGCTGGCGACCATCGGTGCGACGGCGGCCGTCTGGCTGATCGTCGTGCAATGGGCATCGTCGGCGCTTGGCGGCTACATTACCGGGCGGCTGAGATCCAAATGGGTGGGCGTTCACACCTATGAGGTGTTCTTCCGCGATACGGCGCATGGCTTCCTTGCCTGGGCGCTGGCGACGTTGATCGTCGTCGGCCTGCTCGGCTCTGCGATATCGTCTCTCGCCAGTGCCGGAGCCAGCGCGACGGCGACCGCAGTCGGCGCCACGGCCGCGGTAGGCGGTGCCGGAGCAGCGGCGGCAGCCTCTAACTCGGACAGCGCCGGCGGCTTCTCGACGTCGTATTTCACGGATGCCCTGCTGCGCCCGGCCGATGGCCGCAGCGCGCCGCAGAACCAGAGCAATGAAGCCGTCAGCGCCGAGATCTCCCGCGTGCTGATCAATGGTGCGGCACAAGGCGGGATTTCGGCTGACGACCGCGCCTATCTCGACCAGGTGGTCGCTACGCGGACCGGGCTTTCGGAAGCCGATGCGAAAACCCGTGTCGATGGCGTCCTCAAGCGTATCGACGACGCCAAGGCAGCGGCGCAGAAGGCGGCCGATACGGCGCGCAAGACGGCGTCGGGCGTTGCCCTCATCGGCGCGATATCGCTGCTCGTCGGCGCCTTCATCGCCAGCGTCTCGGCCGCCATCGGCGGCCGCCAGCGGGACGACGACGAGGAGCGTCAGGCGCTGCTGCAGCGGTAAGCCGAAAAAGAAGACGCCCGGGGTGTTGATCCCCGGGCGCCATGGGCCTTCTTCCGTAACTGGAGGTACAAAAACCGGAAGAAGGTAGTTTCGACCGGTAAAGGCTTACGTTACTCCGCCTTTGCCAGATCACTGCGGATGACGGACCGGAGATCGTCGATCGGGCGCAGGGTCTGCCCGTCTTCGTAATGCCAGAAGGTCCATCCGTTGCATGCATCAAGACCCTGGACCTTAGCGCCAAGGCGATGAATGGAGCCGGCGTCACCGCCGGAGGCCACGGTGCCGTCAGCGCGGACGATCGCGCTGTAGCGGCGGCGGGCGTCGTGCAGCACCTGGCCGGGCTTGATCAGGCCACTTTCGACGAGAACGTTGAAGGCGACGCGCACTTCCTGCTTCTTGCCGGTCATGACAGTCAGTTCCGCCTTGCCGAGAGGCTCGACGGCGGCGATGCGGGCGGATGCCGCATCGATATAATCCTGCTCGCGCTCGATGCCGACGAAGTGGCGGCCGAGGCGCTTGGCAACGGCACCCGTTGTGCCCGAGCCGAAGAACGGATCGAGGATCACGTCGCCCGGCTTCGAGGAGGCCATGATGACGCGGGCGAGCAGCGCTTCCGGCTTCTGGGTCGGGTGGACCTTCTTGCCGTCGTCGCCCTTCAGGCGCTCGCCGCCGCTGCAGATCGGGAACAGCCAGTCCGAGCGCATCTGCACGTCGTCATTGGCAGCCTTCATCGCATCGTAATTGAAGGTATAGCCCTTGGCCTTGGCATCCGGGCTCGCCCAGATCATCGTTTCATGGGCGTTCTGGAAACGGCGGCCCTTGAAGTTCGGCATCGGGTTGGTCTTGCGCCAGACGATGTCGTTGAGGATCCAGAAATTCAGATCCTGCAGCGTGGCGCCGACGCGGAAGATGTTGTGATAGGAGCCGATGACCCAGATCGTGCCCGTCGGCTTCAAGACGCGGCGGCAGGCGAGCAGCCAGGCGCGTGTGAAGGCATCATAGGCTTCGAAGGAGGCGAACTGATCCCACTCGTCGTCGACGGCATCGACCAGCGACTGGTCGGGACGGTGCAGCGTGCCGCCGAGCTGGAGGTTATACGGCGGGTCGGCGAAAATCACATCGACGGAATTGGTCGGCAGGGCCTCGAGGGCAGCGACACAATCACCCTTGATGATCGTGTCGATCCAGGAATCCGATTTTGCGGAGGCCTTCAGATCGGCAAGCGGAAAGACAGACGCCATTATGATACTCGCTCATACACTTACGCTTTTTACTGATCGTTATGGTTACCCAGTTTGGTTACCAAAGCCTGAAGCGGTGAACGATTTCGGGAAATTATTCAAAAGATACACGCATAAAACGAAGAAGGCGGGCCCCCGGCCCGCCTTCCCTCAATTCGTCAGCCTGAGGCCGCTCGTGGCACTCGCCGCCTTGCTGAACAAGGCCGACATCGAGGCGGCCATGTCATCGGTCGGCTTCACCTCGAAGAACAATCCCTCGGTGGCGCAGGCTTTCAGATTGGGGCCGATATTCTTGGCGAAGACGGGGTTGATCGCCTGGTTCCAGATCGGATCCGTGGGGATCGGCAGGTAGGTGGTGTAGAGCACCGCGACCTTGATGCCGCGGTCCTTCAGCGCCGAACAGAGTTTCGGGTCGATCGGCTGCAGGCAGCGGTCGGGATTGGACCACCAGGAGCCGCCGGTGCAGCTGTCCTTGCGGCTGTCGCCCATGCCGTCGGTGACGAAGAAGACGACTTCCTGGCGGTCGCCGGTGCTGGCGCCGGTGCCGCCATCGGTCTTGATCTCCTTGCCGATGCTGGTCAGCGCCGTATCGAAGCTCGTCAGCGCATCCTCGTTGAACTGGTGGTGCTGCGTCGTCATCAGGCTGATCTGGCCGATGGCGTTGCGCATCGTCGAGAGGTCGCCGGTCAGGCTGGCGATACGCGAGATGCTGTAATAGGGCGCGGTTTCGGAGGCGGCCGCACCGAAGGTGTAGGCGGCGAAGCGGTACTGGTTCGGCTGCGTTTCCTCGGCGGCATCGTCCATCAGACCCTTGACCGCATCGGTGACCACGTCGATGCGCAGCGTGATGTCGTTGGCGCGGGCGATGATGTAATCGCTGTCGGTGTTTTCGACGCCGCTGCCCCAGACCATGTGGCAGGCGAAGGCACAGTTGCGGCCGGCGGCATCCGGGGAATTGGCGGTCGCCTTCACCAGCGCGTCGATATCGGCCTGTGTCGCGCCGATACCCATCGAGGGCGTGTTGTCGAGCAGCAGATAGAAATCCGTGTAGCTGGCGCTCGACATGCCGCCGCTCGTCGCCGTGGCCGTGCCTGCGACGGTCATCGTGTCGACGCCCAGAACCTTCATGAAGGTGGTCGGCGCATCGACACTGAAATTGACGGTCGAGGTGACGACGCCGCTTGCCTTCGCGACCTTGATCGTGATGTTGAGCGGCAGGTCGGAGAGCGACTGGCTGAGGCCGCTGGAGCGCTGCGCCATGAACATGTCCCTGGCGTCCGCCTCGGCCACGGTGATCTCGCCATCGCCGGTCATGGCCTGGACGGCCTTGTACCCGGCAGCATCGGGAGCGATCGCGCCGAGGGCGGCAGCGTCTGCGGCCTCCATCAGCTCGGTGTGCATTTCGCTTTCGTTGCTATAGTCGACGGCGATGCCTGCGGCACCCAGGAGCGGCACCATGAGGATTGCTGTCATCACGCCGAAATTGCCGCGCCGGTCCTTGAGAAAGGGACGAAAAACACGCATTGAGAATATGCCTCGGATCTAAAATATAAATCCGTTATGCGGGAAATTCGATAATATACCGTAAGCATGGAAGCGCTTTCACGGCTTCGTGACAGTAAAATAATACTTTATATACTTTAGATGATAGTGATATCCAAGTTCTATTCTACCAGTAATGGAATGCCGGCAGAGCCGCCGGCACGCCCTCGTTGATATCCGCTTCAGGCGCCTGCTGCGTCATGAACCCTGCGGCTGTCCTCTGGCGCCTCGTCCCGCTCGAACATGCCGTAGTCGCGCACGATATGGCCGATGCGCAGGCGATAATCGGCGAAGACGCCGTTGCGGCCGGCGGCCTGGGCGTTGCGGTGGGCCTCGCGGTTGCGCCAGTTCTTGACCGCCTCCTCGTCGCGCCAGAAGGACAGCGACAGGATCTTGCCGCGCATGGTCAGGCTCTCGAAGCGCTCGATGGAGATGAAGCCATCCATGCTCTCGAGTTCGCCGCGCAATCCCCCGGCGAGATCGAGATACTTGTGGCGCTCGCCCATGAAGGGCACGACTTCGAAGATGACGGCGATCATGGCAGCACCAGCTCGGCATGGGGAGCGGAGACATTCTTCAGGAAGATGCGGTCTTCCTTCAGGATGAAGCGCTCGTGTTTGGCAAATTCGTAGTTCTGGCGGCCGAGAGGATCGGCGGCGAGCCGGGCACGATAGGCCTCGTAGGCGGCAAGGCTCTCGATATTGTAGACGCCGTAAGCCGTCGTCAGCGAGCCCTCGTGCGGGGCGAAATAGCCGATCAGATCGGCGCCGTTCCTCGGGATGGCCTGGCCCCAGTTGCGGGCATATTCGGCGAAGGCCTCCTTCTTGAACGGGTCGATCTCGTAGCGGATGAAGCAGGTGAGCATGTCTTTCTCCTGTTGTTGTGAGAAGAGTTTTGCCATGTTGCGGCACCGGCATGCTTCGGTTACGATCGAAGTATGAAAGAAGGACCAGACATCGCACAGATCGGCTCGCTCATCGGCGATCCCGCCCGCGCCAACATGCTGACGGCGCTGATGGGCGGCAAGGCGCTGACGGCGACGGAGCTTGCCGCAGCCGGCGGCATCACGCTGCAGACGGCGAGCACGCATCTTTCCAAGCTCGAAGCCGGTGGCCTGCTAGCGCAGCGCAAGCAGGGGCGGCATCGCTATTTCGCGCTGGCCGACGACGCGGTCGGCAAACTGCTGGAAAGCATCATGGGCTTTGCGGCCGGGCGCGGGCATCTTCGGCATCAGCCGGGACCGAAGGAACCGGCGCTACGCAAGGCGCGCATCTGCTATGATCATCTGGCCGGCGACTACGGCGTGCGGATGCTGGACAGCCTGATCGCCTCGGGCGCCATCAATGCCATCGGCGACGGCTTGGTGGTGACCGAGAAGGGCGAAGACCGCTTCAAGTGCATCGGCATCGACCTGCACGGCCTGAAATCGTCGCGGCGGCCGCTCTGCCGCTCCTGCCTCGACTGGAGCGAGCGGCGCGCGCATCTGGCTGGCAGCCTCGGCAAGGCGCTGCTTTCGAATTTCTTCGACAAGGGCTGGGCGCGGCGAACGGCGGAAAGCCGCTCGGTGATCTTCTCCCCGGAAGGCGAGCGGCAGTTCCTGCAGCTGTTTCCGGCGGACTAAACACAGCCGCCCACAGCGCGCATCGCAGCCATGCCGCCCTGCCCGTTGAGATTTTCCGTTCCATCGTGTAAACGGCGGCGTCCCCAAACAAGGCTGGAAGAATATGCAAGGCTTCGACCTTATTATCTTCGACTGCGACGGCGTTCTGGTCGATTCCGAAATCATTGCGGCGCAAGTCGAGTCCGGGCTTCTGACCGAAGCCGGTTATCCGATCAGCCCCGAGGAAATGGCCGAGCGTTTTGCCGGCATGACCTGGAAGAACATCCTGCTGCAGGTCGAGAAGGAAGCGAGCATTCCGCTTTCAGCCTCGCTGCTCGACAAGTCCGAGAAGCTGCTCGACCTGAAGCTCGAAAGCGAAGTGCAGGCGATCGCCGGTGTCGAGGCTGCGGTTTCGAAGCTGCCGCTGAAGCGCTGCATCTGCTCCAATTCCAGCTCCCACCGTCTCGACATGATGCTCGGCAAAGTCGGCCTCAAGCCGCTGTTTGCGCCACATATCTTCTCGGCCAAGGATCTTGGACCGGATCGCGTCAAGCCGAAGCCGGATATCTTCCTGCATGGCGCGGAGAAGCTCGGCGTTTCGCCGTCGCGCACCGTCGTCGTCGAGGATTCGATCCATGGCGTTCATGCGGCGCGCAGTGCGGGCATGCGAGTCATCGGCTTTACCGGCGCTTCGCACAGCTATCCCTCGCATGCCGATCATCTGACCGATGCCGGCGCCGAAACGGTGATTTCGCGGATGAGCGATCTGCCGGGCGTCGTTGCAGCACTTTCCGAATGGGAAGGCGTGCTCTGATCAGACGAGGAGGTTGACTGCCCCGGGCAGCACCTCGAAACGCGCCGGGATATGGCCCGGCGCCTCGCCATCGCTGTCGATGGATGCCGGCTCCCCCGCCGGCCAGACCTCGACGAGCCGGGCCCGGTGGGTGCTGACCAACGGGCTTTTCACGTGACGGCCGCTATAGATGCTGTTCATCAGCGTCAGCACCTTGAGCCGCGCTGCCCCCTTGATGATCACCACATCGAAGACGCCGTCGGCGACATCCGCCTCCGGCGCCACCTTCATGCCGCCGCCGAACCAGGCGCCGTTGGCGATCGCGACAGCGGTGACCGGACCATCATAGACATCCTCGCCATCGAGGCGCAGGCGGATGCTGAGCGGCTTGTAGCGCAGGATCTCCCGGAGGCTGTGATAGAAGAACACCATCCGCCCCGGCAGCTTGCGGCCGCGGCGCGCCTCGTTGACGGCGCGCACAATCTCGCCGGAGACGCCGAAGCTCGCGATATTGATGAAGTGCCGGGTGCAGGTCAGGCCGTCTTCGGTCTCGCAGGTGAGCAAACCGGCATCGACGGACCGGACCGGTGCGGTGACAAGATGCTCGGCGATCCTGGCGGGTTCACGCGGAATCTTGAAATTGCGGGCAAAATCACAGCCGGTGCCTGTCGGGATGAAGGAGAAGACGGCGCCCGGGCGATGCGAGCGCAGGATGCCGCCGGCGACCTCGCCGACCGTGCCATCGCCGCCGACGGCGAGCACCAGGTCGCAGCCGTCTTCGGCGAGCTCGCGTCCATGCCTTTCGGCATCGCCGAAACCCTTGGTCTCACGCAGGCTGATATCGGCCGAGCGTGCCTCGAGCGCACGCCGCAACGCGGACCAGAACAGCCGCCTGCCCCGCCTTCCGGACGCCGGATTGAGAACGATGCCGATTTTCACGATCTAATCTCTCCCGCCATGACAGAAGCATGACGGGAGGGCCGAAACAAGCGGCGCTTTACGAGCTCTTGGCTTTCTTCTTGGTCTTCGGGGCGTTGCCCTGATCGAAGCCGATATTGACGCGCACCAGCGCGCCCGAGCCGACCGGCAGCTTGAAGCCGTCGTGGCGGAAGAGAACCTGCGTCGAGGTCTGGCCAGGCGGGATCTGCGCGGTGAAGGGCACGGTTTCGCTGTTGATCGCACCCTGGCTATCGACGGCGCTGATGCGGATCGGCAGCGACACAGTGCCGGAACCGCCGGCCGGACCGGCGAGCACGCGAATCTGCGCGACGATGGTCATCGTCAGGTTCTGGTCGTTCAGCGTGCACTGGCGCGTGTAATCGGCGAAGGAGGCCTGATAGACGATCTGGTCGGTCGGCTGCGTATCCTGCTGGCCGGCGGCGCTGTTGACGACAGGCTTCTTGCCGCCCTTGGCATAGGTGCGGAAGATCGCGTCCTGATCACGCATGTAGATCTGTGGGCAGGCGCCCTGAACGACGCGCTGGACATTGCCGGAAGCGTTGGTGGCGGTGCCGATCGAGGGGTCGTTGGAAGACGGATTCTGCGGCGCCATCGGCATGATCTGGGCATTGCCGCTCGGCTGCGCCGGGGTCTCTGCCGGCTTGCTGTCGCCGCCCATTCCAAGGGAATTGCAGCTTGCGAGAAGAGCGGCCAACGATGCGGAAACGATGAGACGCGAGACTTTGCCGAACACGATTATTCCACCCTCTTACAAAGTTTTTTGGCAGGCCCGAAGTCGCGTTTGCAAGGCCTTTCGTCACAGTTTGCGATGGTCTATATCAGCGGCGCAAAGAAAAATCGATTGGGTAAGCACCGTTTTGATGCACATTTCAGCCCGCATCATTCCGGGGGCTTGCTTTCCTTCTCCGGATTTCCTCCGGCCATAACGTCAAGGATGAAGAACGTGGACTATATCTCGACCCGCGGCGAAGCCCCTTCCCTCGGCTTTTGCGATGCGCTTCTGACGGGTCTTGCCCGCGACGGCGGTCTCTATGTTCCGCGTGAATGGCCGCACTTCTCCAAGAAGGACATCCGGGCGCTGCGCGGCAAGAGCTATCAGGACATCGCGTTCACGATTCTCTCGCCGTTCACCAATGGCGAAATTCCCGCCGACACGTTCCGCGCCATGATCGACGAGGCCTATGGCACCTTCCGCCACCCGGCAATCGCGCCGCTGGTGCAGACCGGCCCGAACAGCTTCGTGATGGAGCTCTTCCACGGCACGACGCTCGCCTTCAAGGACGTGGCGATGCAGCTGCTCGCACGCCTGATGGACTATGCGCTGGAGAAGCGCGGCGAGCGCGCCACCATCGTCGGCGCCACCTCGGGCGACACGGGCGGTGCCGCGATCGACGCCTTCGCGGGCCGCGATCGCACCGACATCTTCATCCTCTTCCCGCATGGCAAGGTCTCGCCGGTACAGCAGCGCCAGATGACGACCTCGACCTCGCCGAACGTTCACGCGCTTGCCGTCAACGGCAATTTCGACGACTGCCAGAACCTCGTGAAGGCGATGTTCAACGACGGCGCCTTCCGCGACAAGGTGAAGCTGTCCGGCGTCAACTCGATCAACTGGGCGCGCATCATGGCCCAGATCGTCTATTACTTCACGACCGCGGTTGCTCTCGGCGGTCCGGACCGGAAGATCTCGTTCACCGTACCGACGGGGAATTTCGGGGATATCTTTGCCGGTTACGCCGCCAAGAAGATGGGTCTGCCAATCGGCAAGCTGGTCATCGCCACCAACGAGAACGACATCCTGGCTCGGACGATGAAGACCGGCCGCTACGACATGAAGGAGGTCAAGGCGACCACCTCTCCGTCGATGGATATCCAGATCTCCTCGAACTTCGAACGCCTGCTGTTCGAAGCCTATGACCGCGACGCCTCGAAGGTGCGCCATGCCATGGACAGCCTGAAGCAGTCGAACGGTTTCGAGATCTCCTCGAAGGCGCTTGCCGCCATCAAGAAGGATTTCCGTGCCGGCCGCGCCAGCGAGAAGCAGGTGGCCCAGACGATCAAGCAGACGCATGCCGAAACCGGCTATCTGCTCGATCCGCATTCGGCGATCGGCGTCTTTGTTGCGACCAAGCACGAGAAGCCGAACACGCCGATGGTGACGCTGGCGACAGCCCACCCGGCTAAGTTCCCGGCGGCCGTAAAATCCGCCTCCGGTATTGACCCGGCGCTCCCGACGTGGCTTGCTGATCTGATGCTTAAGGAGGAGCGCTTCCAAGTCATCGATCCGGAACTTAAGGCCGTTGAAAGCTTTATCGGCAAGCATGCCCGGACGTAATTCGGCAGGCGCAGAAAGATAGCCAATGACAGTTGAGTGCACCCGGCTCAAATCCGGGCTGACAGTAGTGACCCAGACCATGCCGCACCTTGAAAGTGCCGCGCTCGGGGTCTGGATCAAATCAGGTTCGCGCAACGAGACGGAAGACGAGCATGGCATCGCCCACCTGCTCGAACACATGGCTTTCAAAGGCACCGCACGCCGCTCGGCGCGCGATATCGCCGAAGAAATCGAGGATGTCGGCGGCGAAGTGAACGCCGCGACATCGACCGAAACCACCTCCTATTACGCCCGTGTCCTCAAGGATCACGTGCCGCTCGCCATCGATATCCTCGCCGACATCCTGACGGAATCGGCTTTCGAGGAAGATGAGCTGGAGCGCGAAAAGCAGGTCATCCTGCAGGAAATCAACGCCGCCAACGACACGCCCGACGACGTGGTCTTCGACAAGTTCTCGGAGACCGCCTATCGCGACCAGACGCTCGGCCGGCCGATCCTCGGCACGCCGGAGACCGTCGTCTCCTTCTCGCCGCAGCAGATCCGCACCTATCTCAGCCGCAACTACACGACGGACCGGATGTTCGTCGTCGCGGCCGGTGCCGTAAAGCACGACGAATTCGTGAAGATGGTGGAGCAGCGCTTCGCCAGCCTGCCGACCTCGCCGAGCGCCCCGCCCGTCATGGAGCCCGCCCGCTATATCGGCGGCAACGTGCGCGAGACGCGCGACCTGATGGACGCGCAGATCCTGCTCGGCTTCGAGGGCAAGGCCTATCACGCCCGCGACTTCTACTGTTCGCAGATTCTCGCCAATATCCTCGGCGGCGGCATGTCCTCCCGCCTGTTCCAGGAAGTGCGCGAAATCCGCGGCCTCTGCTACTCGATCTATGCCTTCCACTGGGGCTTTTCCGATACCGGCATCTTCGGCATCCATGCCGCGACCGGCGGCGAGAACCTGCCGGAACTGGTGCCCGTCATCATCGACGAGCTGCACAAGTCGGCATCCTCGATCGAGCAGAAGGAAATCGAGCGCGCCCGCGCCCAGATCCGCGCCCAGCTTCTCATGGGCCAGGAAAGCCCGGCCGCCCGCGCCGGTCAGATCGCCCGCCAGATGATGCTTTACGGCCGCCCGATCTCCAACCAGGAGATGATGGAACGCCTCGAAGGCATCACCGTCGAGCGCCTCACCGACCTCGCCGGCCGGCTGTTCTTCGATACCGTTCCGACGCTTTCGGCGATCGGCCCGCTGGAGCAGCTTGCCCCGATGGAAGACATCGCCGCATCGCTTTCCGCCACGGTGCCGCAGTCCAAGCAAGCAAGCCGCTAGACCGCTTTCAGCCCGCCGGGAGTGATCGATGCCCAAATCGGTTTTTCGGTTCCTGTCGCGGCAGCCGGAAGCAGTCGAGCTGGAAAACAGCCGCTATGCGCTGCGGCTGCCCCGCTATCAGGACTTCAACCAGTGGCACAGGCTGCGCTCGGACAGCCGCCGGTTCCTGGAACCCTGGGAGCCGACATGGCGGCGTGACGAACTGACGGAAGGCGCCTTCCGCGCCCGCGTCATCCGCGGCAAGCAGGAATATGCTTCCGGACAGGCGATCCCACTCTTCCTGTTTTCCAAACCCGAGATGGAACTGCTCGGCGGCATTACCATCGGCTATATCCGCCGCGGGGCGGCGCAGAGCTGCATGATCGGCTACTGGATGGGCGAGAAGCACGCCGGCCAGGGCCATATGTTCGCCGCACTTCAGTTGGTTATACCCTATATCTTCGCAGGGCTTGAGTTGCACCGTATCGAAGCAGCCTGTATTCCAGACAACGCACGGAGCATTCGCCTGCTTGAAAAAGCCGGGTTTCAGCGGGAAGGCTATCTGCGCGGATACTTGAAAATAAACGGTCAGTGGCATGACCATGTGATGTTTTCACTGCTCGCCACCGATCCGGATACAGGCAGGAAAACCGACAGCCGATGACCACGAACCGCATGCTGCACCTATCACCGTCCGGCCGATTGATCGCGGTGATCGCAGCCTTCTTCCTGTCGGTGCTTGCGCTGGCTGCAGGCACCGCGCATGCGGCTGAACCGGTCAAGATTTCGCGTGACGACACGGCGCTCGACCTGACCAAGACTACCGAAATCTATGCCAACCAGGGCGAGGCCTTCCAGGTTTCCACCGCGGCCGGTGCCGACGGTATCCGGCGCCGTATTGAGGTACGTGCCAGCTCCGACAACCACCAGGGCGACTGGGCGGTATTCGCGCTTGCCAACGTTTCGGAAGAGCAGCTGGAGCGCGTCATCGTCGCCCCGCATTTCCGCCTCGTCAATTCCAAGCTTTTCTGGCCGGATCTCGGCTCGCAGCGCATCATGGCAATCACGCCGAGCGAGGGCTTTGCGCTCGACCGGCAGCCGAGCGACGAGGCCGACGTCTTCCGCATCACGCTGAACCCGGGCGCCGTCATCACCTTCGTCGCCGAGCTCACCAGCCCCGATCTGCCGCAGATCTATCTCTGGGAGCCCGACGCCTACAAGGACACGATCAACGCCTTCACGCTCTATCGCGGCATCGTGCTCGGCATTGCCGGTCTGCTGGCGGTGTTCCTGACGATCCTGTTCGTCGTCAAGGGAACCTCGATGCTGCCGGCGACGGCCGCACTCGCCTGGGCGGTGCTCGGCTATATCTGCGTTGACTTCGGTTTCCTCGGCAAGCTGATCAGCATCGCTTCGGCGGACCAGCGAATATGGCGCGCCTGCGCGGAAGTGGCGCTGGCCTCGAGTTTCGTGATCTTCCTGTTCACCTATCTGAACCTCAACCGATGGCACACGCATCTCGGCTACGCGACGCTTGCCTGGGTGCTTGGTCTCGCCCTGCTCTTCGGCGTGGCGATCTACGATCCCTCGATTGCCGCCGGTATCGCCCGCCTCTCCTTCGCGCTGACGGCGACGATGGGTCTGGTGCTGATCGTCTATCTCGGCCTCAACCGCTATGACCGCGCCATCCTGCTGGTGCCCGCCTGGGCGCTGATCCTCGTCTGGATCTTCGGGGCGTGGCTGACGATCACCGGGCGCCTCGACAACGACATCATCCAGCCCGCGCTCGGCGGCGGCCTCGTCCTCATCGTGCTGCTGATCGGCTTCACCGTCATGCAGCACGCCTTTGCGGGCGGCGCCTTCCAGCAGGGGCTGTTCTCCGATCTGGAGCGGCAATCGCTGGCGCTGACCGGCTCCGGCGACATGGTCTGGGACTGGGACGTGGCGCGCGACCGCGTCGTCACCATCCCCGATGTGTCCGTCAAGCTCGGGCTTTCGCCGGGCACCATGCATGGCGCGGCGCGCAACTGGCTGCCGCGGCTGCATCCTGACGATCGCGACCGCTTCCGCGCCACGCTCGACGTTCTGCTCGAGCATCGCCGCGGGCGTCTGAACCACGAGTTCCGAATCCGCGCCGAGGACGGCCATTTCCATTGGCTGCTGATCCGCGCCCGGCCGGTGCTCGGCTCCAACGGCGAGATCATCCGCTGCGTCGGCACGATAGTCGATGTCACGGAACAGAAGAACTCCGTCGAGCGGCTGCTCCATGACGCGCTGCACGACAACCTGACCGGCCTGCCGAACCGCCAGCTCTTCCTCGACCGCCTGCAATCCGTTCTGGCGCTGGCGCCTTCCGGCGAGACGCTGCGGCCGACGGTGATGGTGATCGATATCGACCGCTACAAGCTGGTCAACGATGCACTCGGCGTTGCTGCCGGCGACAACATCCTGATCGCGCTGACGCGCCGCCTTCGCCGCCTCTTGAAGCAGCAGGATACGCTGGCGCGCCTTGCCGGCGACCAGTTCGGCCTGATCCTGGTCTCCGAACGCGACCCGGCGAAGATCGCCGATTTTGCCGATGCGATCAGCAAGGCGATCATGGTGCCGATCAACTTCTCGAACCGCGAGATCATCCTGACCGCTTCGATCGGCCTCGCCTCCTGGGTGGACCAGCAGGAAAACGCATCGGGCATGCTGAGCGATGCCGAGCTTGCGATGTATCGCGCAAAGCGCGCCGGCGGCAATCGCGTCGAGCCGTTCCGCCCCGCCTTCCGCGATTTCGGCGCCGACCGGCTGCAGCTGGAATCCGACCTGCGCCGCGCCATCGAGCGCAAGGAACTGTCGATGGTCTACCAGCCGATCGCCGGGCTGGAGAATGTCGAGATCGCCGGTTTCGAGGCGCTGATGCGCTGGGAGCATCCGAAGCGCGGCAATATCCCGCCATCGGAATTCATCCCGATCGCCGAAGCTTCCGACATCATCGGCCCGCTCGGTCTCTTCGCGCTCGAGCAGGCGACCAACGACCTGATGGGCTGGCAGAACCAGACCGGCGAATTGCCGATCTTCGTTTCGATCAATCTCTCCAGCGTCCAGCTGCTCAACAACGAGCTCTATGACGACGTGCGCTCGGTGCTCGCCAAGACGCATTGCGAACCCTCGCGCCTGAAGCTGGAGCTGACGGAATCGATGGTGATGGAGAACCCGGAACAGGCGCGACTGGTGCTGCAGAAGCTCAAGGAAGCCGGTCTCGGCCTGGCGCTCGACGACTTCGGCACCGGCTATTCCTCCCTCTCCTATCTCACCCGCTTCCCGTTCGACACGATAAAGCTCGACAAGGCGCTGGTGCGCGACGACAGCGACAAGAAGGCGACCATCCTGCGCTCGGTCATCAACATGGCCCGCGAACTCGACATGAAGGTGGTGGCCGAGGGGATCGAATCCAACGAGGATGCGATCGAGCTGGCGAAGATGGGCTGCAGCTACGGCCAGAGCTACCTCTTCGGCCCGCCGATGCCGTCGGAATCGGTTCTGCGGCTGCTGAAGGAACGCTTTCCGCTGACGAAGCGGGCTTGAGCCGAGAATATCTTTTCGCGGGATTTTTCCCGCGAAACACTACCTTCTGATTGCAAATTACGACAGAACGATGTGACAAAGACGTCACGTTTGAGGCGCTTTGCCACTTTTTTATACATGTGCGTTTAGCATATAATTGACGAAACCGGCTCTCAGCGAGCTTAGTGTTTCCGTTGCCAATCGGCGCGTTCCCTCTCCGGCGTCCCCCTCGCGGCACCGCACGCCTCGCGCCACATGCGAGCCAACCGCAAGGTGGGCTCTGAAACGGAGACAAGCATGAACATCAAGAGCCTTCTTCTCGGCTCCGCTGCTGCATTCGCAGCAGTATCCGGCGCCCAGGCTGCCGACGCCATCGTCGCTGCCGAGCCGGAACCCGTGGAATATGTCCGCGTCTGCGACGCGTACGGAACAGGCTACTTCTACATACCGGGCACCGAGACCTGCCTGAAGATCGGCGGCTATTTGCGCTTCGAAGTCGGCTACGGCTTCGGAGAAGGCTATGAA
The DNA here is from genome assembly GCF_040546565.1 of Rhizobium sp. OAE497. Classification (NCBI taxonomy): domain Bacteria; kingdom Pseudomonadati; phylum Pseudomonadota; class Alphaproteobacteria; order Hyphomicrobiales; family Rhizobiaceae; genus Rhizobium; species Rhizobium sp. OAE497. The sequence continues at coordinate 829,993 of NZ_JBEPOA010000001.1, read as the reverse complement.
AACAATGGCGTCGGCGGCAGCGGCGATCAGGACTGGGAAAGCCATACCCGCGCCCATGTGAGCTTCGACGCCAAGAGCGATACCGAATATGGCCCGCTGACGAGCCGCATCGTCCTCGAATCCAACTATTACGGCGGCGGCGGACCGGCCACTCGCACGACCGAGTTTGTCGGCTGGTCGAACGCCGCGGCCTATGGCACCGATAACACGATCATCGACGAAGCCTATATGGAGCTCGCGGGCATCCGCGCCGGCCGCTTCGCAAGCTGGTGGGACAACGACTTTTCCGGTGAATCCGATCTGATGACCGGCAACGACACCAAATGGAATGCGATCCGCTACGAATATGACAGCGACAGCTTCAATGCCGGCCTGTCGCTGGATGAACTGCCTGCAGACTTCGACGGAGCCGAAAGCGGTCTCGGCATCGACGCGATGATCGGCGGCAAGGCAGGCGTCTTTACCTGGCAGGTCTATGGCGGCTACGACGCCGCCATGCAAGACGGTTCCGTGACGGCGCGCATGGGCGCGGAAATCGGCCCGGGCGTCTTCGAACTTGCCGGCATCTATTCGAGCGGCCCCAATACCTACTACCAGGCCAGCGAATGGTCGGTGATCGCGCAATATGCGCTGAAGATCAACGACAAGTTCACCATCACGCCGGAAGCGCAATATAGCGGCCGGATCCGCGAAGCCGACGACGAATATCACGGCGGCAGCATGTGGCGCGGCGGCGTGACGCTCGACTACAAGATCGTCGACGACCTCACCCTGCATACGGCGGCAACCTACGTGGCCGAGAACCACGACTTCCCGGGCACCGACGACTCGCATTACGTCGAAGGCTTCGTGCGCCTCGAACGTGATTTCTGAGACTACTTGTCTCACAGTGAAAGAAAGACCCGGCGCAAGGCCGGGTCTTTTGCTTTTGTGCATTCAGGCCTGCGGCACCCGCGCGATCACCTTGATCTCGAAATCGAAGCCCGCCAGCCAGTTGACGCCGACGGCGGTCCAGGTGGGGTAAGGCGCTTCGCCGAGAAAGGTCTCGCGGATCGCCATGAAGGTCTCGAACTGGTTTTGCGGATCGGTGTGGAAACTGGTGACGTCGATGACGTCCTCGAACGTCGCGCCGGCAGCTTTCAGCACGGCGTTGAGGTTTTCGAAGGCGAGTTTCACCTGGCGCTCATAATCCGGCTCCGGCGAACCGTCGGCGCGGCTGCCGACCTGGCCGGAGACGAACAGCAGGTCTCCTGAACGCACGGCCGCGGAATAGCGGTGCGCGGTATAGAGCGCGTGGCGGTCGGGCGGAAAGATTGCTTCGCGTTTGGTCATGTCTAACTCCTGATGACAAAGCGGACCCCGCGGGCAGACACGCGCCTGCCCGGCCTTGCACCGTGATCTGTGGTGAGGTCCGCACTTAACAAGTGGCAGCGATTTTGATATACGCTCCGTATGCGTATATGTTTGCATACGTCTCGTATGTCAATATGCATACGGGGCGTATGTTCGATTTCAGGAGAGTGCCGTGGTTGGAAAACGCCGCGCTGAAATGATGGAAGAGACCCGGGCCAAGCTTATCCAGGCGGGCCGGAAGGCTTTTGCGACAAAGGGTTATGCCGCATCCTCGATGGACGATTTCACCGCCGAGGCCGGGCTGACGCGCGGCGCGCTCTATCATAATTTCGGCGACAAAAAGGGTCTGCTGCAGGCGGTGATCGACCAGATCGATGCTGAAATGCTGGTGCGGATGTGCGCTGCGCAGAAACAGGCACCGACCCGCTGGGAGGGCTTCCTGGCCGAAGGCATCGCCTATATCGAGATGGCGCTCGAGCCGGAGATCCAGCGCATCATGCTGCTCGACGGTCCCGCCGTTCTCGGCGATCCCTCGCAATGGCCGAGCCAGAATGCCTGTCTGACGACGACGGCGGCGACGATCCAGGCGCTGATCGATGAAGGCACGGTCAAACCCGTCGATGCGGAAGCGGCCGCCCGCCCTCTATAACGGCGCGGCGCTGAATGCGGCACTGTGGATCGCCGCGGAAAAGGATTCCGCCGAGGTCTTCGCGAAGGCCGTCGAAGCGTTCAAGCAGCTGGCGAGCGGCCTCCTGAAGACGCCCGCCTGATCAGGCGGCCGCGCGCTGCCACTCCATGTTGGCGCCCTGGATCAGGGCGTGCACATAGTCGAGCTTGGCGATGACGGGCGGCGAGAGCACGAAAGGATAGGAATCCGGCTGGCCCATGCTGCGCTGGATGGCATTGATGGCGACGCTGAGCGGGATCCAGGCGCTGGCGAGCTGTTCGGCATCCTTGGCTCTGTAAGGCTGAAAATCGACTTCCGCCGCCATTTCCTCGTGACCGCGCGGATCGATGGCGATGCCGAAGGCGCGCGCCGTTTCCAGCGTGTCGACGATATGCAGGTAGTGCGCGAAGCACTCGGCGAAATCCTCCCAGGGATGAGAGGCGGCATAGGCGCTGATGAAGCTCTCCTGCCAGCCGAGCGGCGCGCCATTGGCATAGTGGTTTTGTAGGGCGGCGCCATAATCCTGGCGCTCGTCGCCGAAGGCGGCGCGGAAGGCATCGAAGCCATTGCGGTCACGCACCAGCTTGTTCCAGATGAAATGCCCGGTCTCGTGGCGGAAGTGGCCGAGCAGTGTGCGGTAGGGCTCGTCCATGGCGCTGCGCGCCAGCTCGCGCGTCACGTCGTCGGCTTCGGCGGCGCGGATGGCGATCAGCCCCTCCTCGTGGCCGGTCATGGCGGGTACGACATTGCCGTCGTTCTGCACCACGTCCTCCAGGAAGTCGAAAACCAGCCCGCCCTGCGGATCCTCCTCGCGGTCAGGATGCGGCAGATGCCAGCGCAGCAGCGAATAAAAAAGGTGGCGCTGCGCCTGGCTGATGCGGCGCCAGCGGTCGATGCCGTCCTGCGTATTGGTGTTGGGCACCAGCCGGTTATGCCGGCAGGCGATGCAGAAGGGATTGGGATCATCGGCCGAGGTCAGCCAGTTGCAGATATCGAGACCGGCATTGGCGCAGAAGCGCACCGCCCGCTGCGGCCTCGCGACCAGCTGCCAGGCCACGTCGTCGCGCGGCTCCAGCGCATGCATCGCCAGATCCTCGGGCAGGAAGCCCAGGCGGTGATTGCAGCGCACGCATTGGCGATTGTCGAAATGGACGACCTGATCACAGTTGTCGCAGGCGAAAAGTCTCATGGAAGCACCCCGGCACGAACGGACGAAAAATGCCTGCCGCGCCGCTGCGCAACAGGCATGTGTCATGGAAATGGAAGGATGCTTACATCCGGTCGACGGCGTCCTTCAGCTTGTCCTTGGCCTTGCCTGCCGCGACCTGGGCCTTGCCCTTGCCTTCCTGGACTGCGCCCTTGGCCTGCATGCTGCGGTCGCCGGTCACCTTGCCGGCAGCCTGCTTGGCCTTGCCTGCAATCTCGTTGGTCTTGCCGGAAATCTTGTCGCTGGTGCTACCCATATCAGATGCCTCCTATCGCGCCGGGGCGAGCTTGCCCTGGCTTGCGGAAGGACTAACGTCAGCTATCTGAATTCGTTCCGAAGAAAGTCAGGCGTGGCCAGCTTCGGCAGAGAGCATCGCCGCCGTGACGCCCATGCCCGCCAGAGCCCGCTCGTATTTGTCATCGAGGCTGCGATCGAAGATCAGCGCTTCGTTGGCCGCGCAGGTCAGCCAGCCATTGTTGCCGACTTCGGTTTCCAGCTGGCCGGCACCCCAGGAGGAATAGCCGAGCAGCATGGTGGCGCGCTTGGGACCGCCGCCCTTGGAGATGGCGCGGACGATATCGAGCGTCGCCGTCAGGCAGATATCGTCGCTGACGGGGATGCTGGAATCGCTCAGATAATCATCGGAATGCAGCACGAAGCCGCGGCCGCTCTCGACCGGGCCGCCGGTCTGGATCGGGAAGTCGCGGGCGTGATCGGGAAGAACGATGGAATCGCTGTCCTTGATCATTTCGAGATGCAGCAGGACGTCGGTAAAGGTCAGGCTCTGCGGGCGGTTGATGACGAAGCCCATGGCCCCGGCATCGGAATGCGCGCAAATATAGACCACCGTGCGCGCAAAATTCCTGTCTTCCATGCCGGGCATGGCAATCAGGAACTGCCCGTCGAAAAAGCCGCGTTCCCGTCTGTTCTTCAGCGTCGATAAGGACATAATTCCTCCTGCTGCCAGACCGCGTGAAAAGGCCCCGACACAGGAAACATGGGGCAATGTCACAAATCAATCAACCGAAAATGAAGAATTAGAATCACTCCTCATATGGCAGCCTGTAGCACTTTTCGATAAACCTTTGTTCCATGAAGATTATTTCTTTTACGCGCCGGATCATCCGCGGCCTCGGTCTTTCTGCCGCAGCCCTCCTCAGCCTGGCTGCCGCCGCGCAGGCGGAAATGAGCGACTGGGTCGATAACGAGGGCGGCCGGATGCGGCTGATCGCGCTGCCGCCGGAGCGCGACGGAACGATCCATGGCGGGGCTGCAGATCGAGCCGAAACCCGGTTGGATCACCTATTGGCGCGAGCCCGGCAGCAGCGGTATTCCGCCGCAGATCACCGTGGCGCCCGAAAGCGGCGTGACGCTGAAGGAGATCCGCTATCCGGTGCCGAAGCATATCAACGACGGCAAGGTCGACGACATCGGCTACGACGCCCCGGTCGTATTGCCGCTGACCTTCAAGGCGGACGGCGACGGGGCGCCCGGAGCGATCAAAGCCACCGCCTTCATCGGCATCTGCAAGGAACTCTGCGTGCCCTTCCAGGCGGCCTTCGAGCTGCCGCTTTCGGACGCAAAGCAGTCGCGCCCGGAGGAAGAGGCGCTGCTGGAACAGGCGGAGAAAGCCCTTCCCGAAGAGGCCTCGTCCGGCTTCCAGGTGGTGTCGCACAAGATGTCCGCCGACATGAAGGAGCTGTGGCTGGAGATCGCCCTTCCCGGCGGCGGCGACACGGCGCCGCAGGTGATCGTCACCGGGCCGAACGGCTATGTCTTCACCAAGCAGCTGATGAGCAAGCGCGACGGCAAGACCTTCTCGACCTCGGTCGCGATTGGCAAATTGCCGCGCAACTATGCGCTCAAGGGCAAGACCTGGCATGCGCTCGTCATCGACGGCGGCCGCGCCATGGAGACACCGCTTGCCTTTGAGTGACCGGCTCCTATAGTCCCCACCGACCCCGCGGCATCTGCCGCTTCATCATCTCAACGAGGAGAGTTTCATGAGCATCGCAATCGGCGACAAGCTTCCGGCCGCCACCTTCAAGGAAAAGACCGCCGACGGCCCGGTCGAGATCTCGACCGAGCAGCTGTTCAAGGGCAAGCGCGTCGTGCTCTTCGCCGTTCCCGGCGCCTTCACGCCCACCTGCACGCTGAACCACCTGCCGGGCTATCTCGAAAACCGCGACACCATTCTCGGCAAGGGCGTCGATGACATCGCCGTCGTCGCCGTCAACGACTGGCACGTGATGAGCGCCTGGGCACAGCAGTCCGGCGGCGCCGGCAAGATCCACTTCCTGGCCGACTGGGACGCCGGCTTCACCAAGGCGCTCGGCCTCGAAGCCGACCTCTCCGCCGGCGGCCTCGGCGTCCGCTCCAAGCGCTACTCGATGCTCGTCGAAGACGGCGTCGTGAAGTCGCTCAACGTCGAGGAAAGCCCGGGCCAGGCAACGGTTTCGGGTGCAGCTGCGATGATCGAGCAGCTTTGAGGATTGGGGCGGCGGACTGGGGTTCGCCGTCATTCACCTAAGAAGAAGTGATCGATATCGCGATGACCTTCGAGGATGTCGATCACCTCCAACACGTCACCGACATAACGAAAGAAGATGACGTAGTTGCCCAGTGTAGCGCTTCGGATATCTTTCCCAAGCTCGGGCCGAGGACGGCCCATATGACCCGGCAGATTTGCCAAGTCCCTACATCTCTGGCGCAAAGCGGAGACTAGGTTTTCAGCGCTTCGCCATCCCGCCTGCTGCTCGACGTAATCGAGGATCGAGAGTATGTCGGCCTTGGCGCTTTGCAGATAGCGGAGCCGGGCCACCTATCTTACTTGCCTCTCAATGCCACAAGGCGTGCTTCAAGCGCGGCGCCTAACTCGTCATCGCTTACGTCTCCACCTGCGGCGATAGACGCGTCCAGCATTTGCCGCAAGCTCGCCAGCTTGGCCTCGCGCTCCTCCACCAGTCTAAGTCCCTCGCGCACGACCTCGCTCGCTGAGCCATACCTTCCGTCCTCAACGACCTTCTCTACGAAGTCTTCCCAGCGTTTTCCGATCGACACATTCATGGGTGGGCTCCTTTGGCGGCATTCTAAGCGATAACAAAAAATGCGCAACAAATAGCATCCCGTAGAACGCTTGCACCCGCCCCGCTTTTGCCATAAACGTTACAACATAACAGTAATGTTATTACATTTTAGAAAGCCTGCAATGCCTCACCCCCTCCCCAATCTGCTCCGGCAATCCGCCTTTGCGCGGGCCGGTTTCGTTTTGTTGCTGATCGCGTCTCTGTGGCTGGCGATCTATTGGGCGGCGGCGTTGCCGTGAGTGTTCCCCTGATCGAGCTTGAGAATGTCACCGTTACCTATGACCGGCATCCGGCCGTGCATCATGTCTCCGGGAGCATCCGCGAGGGTAGTCTCACGGCGATTGCGGGGCCGAATGGGGCGGGGAAGTCGACGCTTTTGAAGGCGCTGGTGGGGGAGCTGAGACCGGCGGCCGGGATGATCCGGCATCGGCTGGCGCGGCTTGATTTCGGCTATCTGCCGCAGGCGGCCGATATAAACCGGCGGTTTCCGATCTCGGTTCTCGATACCGTGATGCTCGGCGCATGGCGGCAGGCGGGTGCGTTCGGGCGCGTTTCGGGGGCCGAGCGGCTGAGGGCGCTGGAGGCGCTTTCGGCAGTCGGGCTCGATGGTTTCGACAACAGGCATATCGGCTCGCTGTCGGCCGGGCAGTTCCAGCGCGTGCTGTTTGCGCGGCTGCTGCTGCAGGATGCCCGGGTGATCCTGCTCGACGAGCCCTTTACCGCAATCGATGCGCGCACCACGCGCGACCTTCTCGATATCGTCGCCCGCTGGCATGGCGATGGGCGGACGGTGATTGCCGTGCTGCACGATTTCGAACAGGTGCGGGCGCATTTTCCGGAGACGATGCTGATTGCCCGCGAGCTGATCGGCTGGGGGCCGACAGCCGAAGTGATGTCGGCGGCAAACCTGATGACGGCGCGGGCGATGGCCGAGCGCTGGGACGAGGAAGCCGCCATCTGCGAGCCTGCCGCATGACCGCCTACGACATCTTTCTGGCACCCTTCGCCGATTACGGCTTCATGCGCCGGGCGCTCGTCGCCTGCCTCTGCCTCGGGCTCGGATCCGGGCCGATCGGCGTTTTCCTGATGCTGCGGCGCATGAGCCTGATGGGCGATGCGATGAGCCATGCGGTGCTCCCCGGTGCTGCGATCGGCTATCTCGTCGCCGGCTCGCTGTCGCTGACGGCGATGGGGATCGGCGGGCTGGTGGCCGGGCTGTCGGTGGCGCTGCTTTCGGGCGTCGTCAGCCGCATGACCGTGCTGCAGGAGGATGCCAGCTTTGCGAGCTTCTATCTCGCGTCGCTGGCGCTCGGCGTCCTCATCGTTTCGCTGCGCGGCTCGAATATCGACCTGCTGCATGTGCTGTTCGGCACGATCCTGGCGATCGATACGCCGGCACTTCTGCAGATCGGCACGATCACCTCGCTGACGCTGCTGGCGCTTGCCGTCATCTACCGGCCGCTGGTCACCGAGTGCTTCGATCCCGGCTATCTGCGCGCCGTCGGCGGGCGCGGGCCGGTCTATCACTTCCTGTTCCTGCTGCTCGTCGTGCTGAACCTCGTCGCCAGCTTCCAGGCGCTCGGCACGCTGATGGCCGTCGGGCTGATGATGCTGCCGGCCGCAATCGCCCAGCTCTGGTCGCGCAGCCTGCCGCAGATGATGGTGATCTCGGTCCTCAGCGCCACGGCGTCGGGCTATCTCGGCCTGATCGCCTCCTACCATCTCGAGCTCGCCTCCGGACCGACGATCATCATGACGGCGGCGAGCCTCTACGCGCTTTCGATCCTCTTTGCGCCATCGGGCATCGCCCGGCGCCTCTTCCCCCGCCCCCATCTCAAGGGCTGAATCCAAGGAGACTGACCATGCTATCGCGTACCCTGCTTCTATCCGCCGCCCTGCCGGCGCTGCTTGCCGCCTCGGCGATCCCGGCTTCTGCCGAGACACTCAAGGTCGTCGCCTCCTTCACCGTGCTTGCCGATGTCGTCAAGCAGGTCGGCGGCGATCATGTCAGCGTCACCAGCCTCGTCGGCCCGAACGGCGACCCCCATGAATTCGAGCCCTCGCCTGCCGATGCCAAGCACCTGAAGGCGGCGCAGGTGACCTTCGTCAGCGGCGAAGGCCTGGAAGGCTGGATGGACCGGCTGATCACCGCTTCCGGCTACAAGGGCACGCCGGTCACGGCTTCCGAAGGCATCAACACGCGGACGATGGAAGAGGACGGCAAGACCGTGACCGATCCGCATGTCTGGAACAGCCCGGTCAACGTCAAAGTCTGGGTGGTGAATATCGAGAAGGCACTCTCGGCTGCCGATCCGGCCGATGCCGCCGCCTTCAAGACCAATGCCGACCGCTACACGAAGACGCTCGACGAGCTCGACGCCTATGCGCATTCGAAATTCGACAAGGTCGCCGACGATCGCCGCAAGGTGCTGACCAGCCACGACGCCTTCGGCTATTTCGGCCGCGAGTATCAGGTGAGCTTCCTGGCTCCTCTCGGCGTTTCCACCGAGAGCGAAGCCTCGGCTGCCGACGTCGCCAAGCTGATCGAGCAGATCAAGGCCGAGAACGTGAAGACTTACTTCTTCGAAAACTCGAACGACCCGCGCCTCGTCAAGCAGGTGGCAAAGGCAACCGGCGCAAAACCCGGCGGCGAGCTCTATGTGGAATCGCTCTCGGACGCCAAGGGACCGGCGCCGACCTATGAGAAGATGTTCCGCTACAATGTCGACCAGATCGCTGCGGCGATGGCAAAGTCGAGCTGAGTACGGACGGCCGCGGAGCGATCCGCGGCCTTTTCCTCAGACGTTGAGGTCGAAGACCAGGAGGCCGCCGAGGCCGCCATCGACGGATTCGACGATCTTCTCGCCGACCGCGACATGTTCAGGATGGATGAGATAGGCGTCACGCGCTTCCGGGCTCTCGAAGGTGACCACGAAGCCTTCGACGAAGCCGCCATGCAGGCCCTCGGGCGAGACGTTCGGGCCATGCTTGATATCGATGATCCCCGGAATGACCTGCTGCAGCGCAACGACCGAGGCGAACAGTGCCTGCTTCTCTTCGCCGGTCATGGCGGCCTTCAGCCGCAGAAATACGCAATGCAGGATCATATGGTTCCTCCCAGTTTCTGCGCGGCAGCATAGTGGGAATGACACCGAGGGCAAGCCCGCCAGAAATGGCGGGTCCGGTTTAAATCCCGCATTGCGGGCAAGGTGCCGCACGCTTTCCATCCCCGGATACATTTATTAGCAATAGCTTGTGGATGCGTTTGCGCAGGCGCAAAATGCCGCCCCGATGGGACGGGGGCTCCCATCGTAGGGAGGACCATCATGGATGATATGAACCTCACGACCCTGCAGAAGGGCCATAAAGTCATGCGCGCCGATGCGATCGAGGCCCTTGCGGCGGGGTTGCGCGGACGGCTGATCACCAAGGCGGATAGCGACTACGACGAAGCCCGGACGATCTGGAACGCGATGATCGACCGCAAACCGGGGATGATCGTGCGCTGCGCCGGCGCCAGCGATGTCATCAAGGCTGTCCGCTTCGCCCATGATAATCACCTGCTGCTCGCGGTGCGCGGCGGCGGCCACAACATTGCCGGCAATGCCGTCTGCGATGGCGGCGTGATGATCGATCTCTCGGCGATGCGATCCGTCTGGGTCGATCCGGCGACGCGGCGCATGCGGGTGGAGCCCGGTGCAACGCTTGCCGATGTCGATGCGGAAACGCAAGCTTTCGGCATGGTTCTGCCGACCGGCATCAACTCGACGACGGGCATTGCCGGCCTGACGCTCGGCGGCGGTTTCGGCTGGACGACGCGCAAATTCGGGCTGACGCTCGACAACCTGATCTCGATGGATGTCGTCACCGCTGACGGCAGGCTGAGGCGGGTCAGCGAGAAGGAAGATCCCGATCTCTTCTGGGCGCTGCGCGGTGGCGGCGGCAATTTCGGCGTCGTGACCTCCTTCGAATTCCGCCTGCACGATCTGCCCGGCAATGTGCTCGCGGGCCTCGTCGTTCATCCCTTTGCCGATGCCGAGATGGTGCTGAAGCAGTATCGAGCAGCACTTGAGAAGGCGCCGGACGAGCTGACCTGCTGGGCGGTGATGCGCCAGGCGCCGCCCCTGCCCTTCCTGCCCGCCGAATGGCACGGCAAGGAAGTCCTGGTGCTCGCCATGTGCTATTGCGGTGATCTCGCCGCTGGACAGGCAGCAACGGCGGAGCTTCGCGGGATCGGCAAGCCGATCGCCGATGTCGTGGGGCCGGTGCCCTTCGCCGCCTGGCAGCAGGCCTTCGATCCGCTGCTGACGCCCGGCGCCCGGAACTACTGGAAGAGCCAGGATTTCGCGGCGCTCTCCGATCAGGCGATTGCCGTGCTCCTCGATGCGGTGCGCAAGCTACCGGGGCCGGAATGCGAAATCTTCGTCGGCCATGTCGGAGGTGCCGCCGGCCGGATCGCCGGCGAGGCGACGGCCTTCCCGCAGCGCAGCTCGCATTTCGTCATGAACGTCCATGGGCGCTGGCGCGACAAAGCCATGGATCAGAAAGGCATCGCCTGGGCGCGAGGGCTGTTCGAAGCCACCAAGCCCCATGCGATCGGCACGGCCTATATCAACTTCATGCCCGAGGACGAGGCGGACCGGGTGGAGAAGGCCTATGGCAAGAACTACCGGCGGCTGGCCGAGATCAAGCGGCACTACGACCCGGAAAACCTGTTCCGCATGAACCAGAACGTCAAGCCACTGCCGGAGATGCGGGCGGCAAGCTGACGGCGCGCTGGCTCAGGCGGCTTGCCATGAACAGGCCGGCGGATGCGCTCCGCCGGCCGGCTAACGGGCTTGCGGGAACGGCCAGTCGATGACGCCACCCGAATAGAGCGCCCACCAGACAAAAACCGGTTGAAAGGCCAGCCGCGGCACATGATAGAGCCAGGCATAGGTACTGGCGTCGACCGCCGACAATCCGTCGATCGCATGCTTGATATTGGCGGGATAGACGCAGACCGCATAGGTGGCGAGCCCAATCCCTGCGGCGGCGCGAAAGGGCGACGAAAGCAGCCCGGCGGCGGCTGCCACCTCACATGCGCCGGTGATGAAGACAACAGCAGCCGGAAACGGCACCAGAGCCGGCATGATCCTGAGAAACGGACCCGGTAGCAGCATGTGAAGGATGCCGACGGTCAGGTAGATCGCCGACAACACAAGCCGCCACCAAAATCTCGATTCCAGGGATGGTTCAAACCACATCCCAATGTGCACGGCCATTCAATCCTCGCATCGCGCTTCACAGACGTTGATACGAAGGTGATCGGTTTGTGGATGTGTCCGATTGGAACGACGCTGGTGCAAACGCTCAAATCCGGCGCAGGATTTTCTTGCGCAATCTCCATTCAATTAAACCCGCTTAAAGGAAAAAGCCTTACAAATGCGGGGATTGGCGCGTCTGGGTTCATTAGTACTGCATGAATACAACCTGGCAAATACTGATCGGCAATCTTGCCATCGTTGCACTTGTGATCTCGATCTGGGCTCACATCTATTTCCGATTCCGGCTGATGACCGACCTGCAGACGAAGCTTGCCTTCGGCGCGGTGATGGGCGCCGGGACGATGGCTTCGATGATGATGTCGGTGCCGCTCAGCAATGGCGTCTTCATCGACCTGCGCTATTCGCTGGTCGCCATCTCCGCGCTGTTCGGCGGCGCGCCTTCCGCCATCCTCACGATCCCGCTGGCCGTCGCCTTCCGCCTGCAGATGGGTGGCGCCGGCGCGCTTGACGGAATGATCAGCATTGCCTGCGTCGGTGCGGTGTCGCTGACGCTGCGGGTGCTGCAGAAGCGCCGCAAGGCAAGGCTTGCCGATACGTTCATTCTCGGCGCGCTGGTTTCCGTCACGCTGCTGGCGACGATGCTGGTCCTGCCGGCGCAGATCAGCGCCATGGCGTTGCAGCTGGTGGGCGTGCCTGCTGTCGTGCTGAATTTCGGCGCGATCATCGTTGCCGGTGCGCTGCTCCTGCAGTTCGAGCATATGGCACTGGACCGCGATCTCTTGACCGCAGCGCTGACGCAGACGCCGGATTTCCAATATGTGAAGAACCGCGACAGCGTCTTCGTCGTCGTCAACCGCAATGTCGCCGAGCATCATCATTTCACCTCGCCGGAAGCGATGGTGGGCGCCACCGATTTCCACATCGCCACCCAGCGCCGCGCCGAAGTCCTGTTTGCCGAAGAGCAGGCGCTGATGCGCAGCGGCGAAGCGCTGATCAACAAGATCGAGCCGCTGCAGCAGGGCGACAAGGAGCACTGGTTCCGCACCTCGAAAGTGCCGCTGCGCGACCGCGACGGTATCGTCATCGGCCTTGCGGGCGTCACCCGCGACATTACCGAGGAACGCAGCATCGAGCGCGAGCTGCGCGCGAACCGCAACATGCTGTCGCACGCGATGTCCGGCATGTCCGATGGCTTTGCGATGTACGATCCGAAGGGTGACCTCGTTTACGCCAACCCGCAATATGCGCATCTCTTCCCGCTTTCCGGCGTGGTGCGCGTTGCCGGCTTCAACATTCGCGACATCCTGCGCAAGGCGGTCGAAACGCAGGAGCGCCGCAGCTTTCCGGCCGAGATCGACGAAGAGTGGATCGAGACCGCAGCACGCGACCTGCATCGCGACAAGGACGAGGAAATCGACCTCTATGACGGCCGCTGGCTGAGTCTCCGCACCCGCATGACCGCCGATGGCATGGCGCTGGTCGTCGTCTCCGACGTCACCGCGATGAAGCAGGCCGAGCACTCGCTGCGCGCCGTTGCCGACCGGATGAAGAGCCTTGCAGAGACCGACGGCCTGACCGGCATCGTCAACCGCCGCGCCTTCGACGAAGCCCTGGCGCTGGCGCTCGCCCGCAGTGTGCGCGAGCGCACGCCGCTCAGCCTGCTGATGATCGATGTCGACCGCTTCAAAGCCTATAACGACACTTATGGTCATCTGGCCGGCGACGAATGCCTGAAGGCTGTCACCGACTGCCTGCGCAAGGCGGCCCGGCGCGATACCGATATCGTCGCCCGCTTCGGCGGCGAAGAATTCGTCGTGCTGATGCCCGAAGCCGACGAGGCGGATGCCTGCCGTGTTGCCGAACAGTTCCGCGATGCGCTGCACGCGCTGAACCTGCCGCATACCGGCAGCGAATTCGGACGGGTGACGGCGAGTGCCGGCATTGCCGTCAAGCAGAGCCGTGCCCGCGCGACGACGCCTGCAGAATTCATGCAGCATGCCGACGAGGCGCTTTACGACGCCAAGCGCAATGGACGCGACCGGATCTCGATCTGGGAATCGCCGGCCAGTGCACGGACGGCAAACGGCTAGGCGATATCCAGGAGCAGAGCGCAGTGATCGGAAACTTCGGGCTCCCTGACGACCTCGAAGCGAGTAACGCTTACGCCCGGCGAGACCAGCATGTAATCGGCAAAGCGCCCGTCCTTCGGATAAAGCGAGGTGCGCGTTCCCGCAAAGCCGCGTGATGTGACGAGCTCGGTGAGGCCGAGCTGGCCCAGGATCTCGAAGGTGGCACTATCGGGCAGTACGTTGAAATCGCCGCAGACGACGAGCGGTTCATCCTGCTTGCGGATACGCCCGATCAATGCGACCAGCGCCTCGGCTTGCGCCAGTCTGGCCGATGTATCGCCCTTGCCGGCCATGTCGCGCAGGCCATGCAGCTGGGCAACGACGAGCGGGCGGCCTGAGGCGTAGTCGAGGAGGCGCAAAACCTGCGCGTTGCGCGGGCGCGGATGGGCGCCGTAACCATCGGGCGAGAAGGTGCCGTGGACGAAATCCATCGCCTGGCCGGAGATGGCGAGCGAGCGGTGGACGAAGGTGGCGAGGCCGAATTCGGAGGGGACGGCTGTCTCGCCATCCAGGAGTTCACCGCGCGAGGCAGGAGCGAAGATGCCGTCATGCTCCGGCAGAACGGCCTTCACCTCGTCGAAGAGATTGGCGCGCTGCGGCAGTATGTGGCTGCCGTCGCGATATTCGAGCCAGCCGCTCGTGACGCCGACGGAGCGGGTAACTTCCTGCAGGCAGAGGATATCGGCTTTGGCGCCGGCGAGATAATCGATCAGCGGCTGATGGATCTTGCCGCCCCAGGCGTTCAGAGAAATGATCCGCAGTGCCGCCTCCCCCGCTTTGCCTGCCTACTTCTTCTTGTAGGGTGCCATGCCCATGCGCGCCAGCTCGTCGGCACGTTCGTTTTCCGGATGGCCGGCATGGCCCTTGACCCAGTGCCACTTGACCTTATGGCGTTGATTGGCAGCGTCGAGTGCCTGCCAGAGCTCGCCGTTCTTCACCGGCTTCTTGTCGGCGGTCTTCCAGCCGTTCTTCTTCCAGCCGAAGATCCACTTGGAGATGCCGTCCATGACATATTTGCTGTCGGTGTGGAGATCGACCTCGCAGGGCGTGTTCAGCGCCGAGAGAGCGGAGATTGCCGCCAGCAGCTCCATGCGGTTGTTGGTGGTCTCGGCTTCGCCGCCCGACAGTTCCTTCTCGACCTCGCCGTAGCGCAGGATCGCCCCCCAGCCACCAGGGCCGGGATTGCCGGAGCAGGCACCATCGGTGAAAATCTCGACGTGCTTCATGCCGAAAGCCCGTATTCGGCCGCCGACTTGATCTGTCGGTGGAAGCGCAGCTTGCGCAGATATTCGAGCGGGTCCTTCTTGGTGACCATGGCGCCCTCAGGCGTCGTCAGCCAGTCGTAGAGGCGGGTCAGGAAGAAGCGCAGCGCCGAGCCGCGCGCCAGGATCGGAAGAGCCGTGCGTTCGGCTTCGCTCAGCGGGCGCACACTCTGGTAGGCGTCGAGGAAGGCCGTGCCCTTGGTGATGTTATAGGCGCCGTCCTTTTCGAAGCACCAGGCGTTCAGGCAGATCGAGACGTCGTAGGCGAGCAGGTCGTTGCAGGCGAAGTAGAAGTCGATCAGGCCGGAGAGCGTATCGCCGAGGAAGAAGACGTTGTCAGGGAAGAGATCGGCATGAATGACGCCTGAAGGCAGATCCTTCGGCCAATGGGCCGAGAGGAAGTCCATTTCGGCGCGAACCTCGTCCGACATGCCCTTCTCGACCTCGTCGGCGCGGGCTTCGGACTTTTCCCAAAGCGTCTTCCAGCCATCGATGGACAGCGCATTGGGACGCTTCAGCTCGAAGCCTTCACCGGCGATATGCATCTGCGCCAGCGCCTTGCCGACCTCACGGCAGTGCTTTGCCTCGGGCTTGCGCAGCCACATGCCTTCGAGGAAGGAGATCAGCGCCGCCGGACGATCGGACAGGCGCCCGAGCAGAGCGCCATCCCTGCGCGGCAGCGGCAGTGGGCAGGACAGGCCGCGGGCGGCCAGATGATGCATCAGGCCGAGGAAGAACGGCAGATCGGATTTCTCGACGCGCTTTTCATAGAGCGTCAGGATCAGCGGGTCCTTCGAGGTGTGCAGCAGGAAATTCGAGTTCTCGACGCCCTCGGCAATGCCCTTGTAGGAGAGCAGCTCGCCGGTCTCATATTCCGTCAGGAACCACTTCAGATCGTCTTCGGAGATATCGGTGTAAACGGCCAAGGTGCGGTCTCACGGTCGGTTCGATAGAGTGGAAGCCTTCAGGGCGCGGGATACCCCTCTGCCCTGCCTGATATCTCCCCGACAAGGGGGGAGATCGGCCTGCGGTGGAGCTTTCCCCAAACAAATCATCTTGGAGCGAACGGCAGAACAGAGGCAAGTGCCCCCGCAACGCCGCTCTAGCCGTTCACGAAAGCCATATCCGCCGCGGTCAGCTCGATATTGCGGAGCTCGCGGTTGACGAGGAAGTGTTCGTTTTCCTGCACCGTCTCGGCAAGCTCGACCTGGGCAGCGAAACGGGCGCGAAAGGCTTCGATGATCTCGTTGACGATGACCTCGGGGGCCGACGCGCCGGCGGAGAGGCCAAGCGTCGAGATCTGGCCGATTTCGTCCCAGTTCAGTTCGGAGGCGCGCTGCACCAGGATCGACTTCGTCGCCCCTGCCCTCAGCGCCACTTCGACGAGGCGCTTGGAATTGGACGAGTTCGGGGCGCCGACGATGATGAAGAGATCGCAGCCGGGTGCGGCCTGCTTGACGACTTCCTGGCGGTTGGTCGTGGCATAGCAGATGCTGTCTGCGGCCGGCGCCGTCAGGTTCGGGAAGCGCTGTTCGAGGCGGGCGATGACGCCGGCGGTATCGTCGACCGAGAGCGTCGTCTGCGTCACGTAGCCGAGATTGTCTGGGTCGACCGGCTGGTAGGTATCGGCGTCCTCGACGGTCTCGATCAGCGAGACCGAGCCTTCGGGCAGCTGGCCCATCGTGCCGATGACTTCGGGGTGGCCGGCATGGCCGATCAGCACGACATGGCGGCCGAGGCGGTTGTGGCGCATCGCCTGCTTGTGGACCTTGGAGACCAGCGGGCATGTGGCGTCGAGATAGAAGAGGTTGCGGCTGTTGGCATCCTCGGGAACCGACTTCGGCACGCCATGCGCCGAGAAGACGACCGGCTGGGCGCGGTGCTCTTCCGGGATCTCGTTGAGCTCCTCAACGAAGACGGCGCCCTTGGCTTCCAGACCCTCGACGACATAGCGGTTATGGACGATCTCGTGGCGGACATAGACCGGGGCGCCATAGGATTTCAGCGCCAGAACGACGATCTGAATGGCGCGGTCGACGCCGGCACAGAAGCCGCGCGGCCCGCAAAGCCTGATCGTCAGAGGAGGTTTCGCTGCGATATTCATGTTCAAGTCCGATGTCCGTCGTCCCGGGTGTCTAGCCCAATATGGGGACGAATTGAAGCAATACTATTGCGCCGGAGCGCCGCGGCGGCCGCGGAACCAGGAGACGCCGACGATGCCGACCAGAACGGCGGCCAATCCGTACCAGGTGAAGGCGTATTCCAGGTGGTTGTTGGGCAGGTCGATCTCGGTGACGCCGCCGATCGGGAAGCCCTTCGGGTTCGGGGTCGAATCCGCATCGATGAAGAAGGGCACGACCTTCGAGGCATCGAAGCCGTCGCTCGATGCCATCGCGTCGATATCCTTCCAGTAGAAGATGTTCTTGGCGATATCGTTGTCAGGCACCACCCAGGAGGGCTTGCCGGGGAGACGGTTGCGGGCGAGGCCGGTGACGCTCTGCTGGCCGGTCAGCTGGCCCTGCATGCGCATTTCCGGCTCCTTGTTCTCATAGGGAACGAAGCCGCGATTGACGAAGAGGTAGCGGCCGTCGGCAAGCTCGAGCGGCGTGTAGACGTAGAAGCCCGCCTCGCCGCGCCAGGTGGCGAGGAAGTGGCGCTCCTTGTTGTTGACGTAGCGGCCGGTGACGGTGACAGGGCGGTATTCGATATCGGTGCCGGAAGCGAGCATCTGCTCGATATCGGCAAGCTGCACCGGAGCGGCATTGCGGCGCGCGGCGATATCGGCGAGCAGGCCTTCCTTCCAATAGAGGCGCTCGACCTGCCAGGTGCCGAGGGAAATGAGAATGGCGAGCGCGATCAGCACCGCGATACCGGTGAAGACCGGCAGCTTGCGGCGCGCGGCCGGGATGTTCATGTCAGTCACTCAGGCGTCCTTCACGGGCATTGTGGCGGTATTGCATGGCGATCAGGATGCCTTTGCACCAGCGCAGCGTCAGCAGCGACAGGACGATCGTCAGCGGGCCGAAGAGCAGAATGTGCAGCCAGATCGGCGGCGCGTAATTGACCTCGAGCCACAGCACGCAGCCAATGACGACGAAGCCGACAAGCAGGATGACGAAGACGGCAGGACCATCGCCCGAATCGGCAAAGGCATAATCCAGGCCGCAGGCGGCGCAACGCGGCTTCAGCGACAGCAGACCGTCGAACAGCTTGCCGTTGCCGCAGCGCGGGCAGCAGCCCTTGAGGCCTGTCTTGAACGGATCGACCGGAGGAAAGAGAGCGGTGTCTTCTTGCATGTGGATTCCCGTGGCGTCACCTAAAGCCGCCTTAACTCTCCCATAAAGTATCCGCAGGACGAAGGGAAATACCTGCGCGATTTCGCCTCAGCGATTCGGGCCAATCAGAAAAGAAGAGACATGAGCACCGACAGCACCGCAGCCCAGATCGTCATTCTCAACGGGGCGCCGCGCAGCGGCAAGACGACGATCGCGCGCGCCATCCAGCAGCAATTCGACGGGCCGTGGCTCAATTTCGGCGTCGACAACTACAATGCGATGACGCCGTCGCAGTATCTGCCGGGCATCGGGCTGCGGCCGGGCGGCGAGCGGCCGGATCTTGAGGAGTTCGTGCCGTTCTTCTATGCCGCGCTCTACGAATCGATCGCCATCCATGCCGGGCTCGGGATCAATGTCGTGGCCGATCTCGGCCATCACGACGCCTATTCGCAGCCGCTCGGGATTTTGGCCGATTGCGCCCGCCGGCTCGATGGTTTCCCGGTGCTGTTCGTCGGCGTGCGCTGCCCGCTGGAGGTGATCATGAAGCGTCGCGAGATCGACGAGCCGGGCCGCGAGGAACTCTATGCCAGGGCAAGCGCCGAGATCGCCGTGCCGGATGCTGTCAGGCGCTGGCAGGACGAGGTCCACAAGCCCGGCATCTACGATCTCGAAGTCGATACCTCGCTCCTGACGCCCTACGAATGTGCCGAGGCGATCCGCCAGCAACTCGATATCGGCATACCCGACCCTTCCGCCTTCGAGCGGATCGCCGGGGCGCGGTGAGGACAAAGAAAAAGGCGGGCGCCGATGGCACCCGCCTTTTCTATTGTCCGTATGAACCGGATCAGCCGTGGGCGACCGGTGCACCCCATCCACCCCAGATGTAGATGGAGAAGAACAGGAACAGCCAGACGACGTCGACGAAGTGCCAGTACCAGGCAGCCGCTTCGAAGCCGAAATGCTGCTTCGGCGTGAAGTCGCCGCGGATCGCGCGCACCAGGCAGACCAGCAGGAAGATCGTGCCGATCAGAACGTGGAAGCCGTGGAAGCCGGTCGCCATGAAGAAGGTCGCGCCGTAGATCGATGCCTTGAAGGCGAACGGAGCGTGGGCGTATTCGTAGGCCTGGACGAAGGAGAACAGGATGCCGAGCAGCACGGTCAGCGTCAGGCCCTGGATGAGGCCCTTGCGGTCGTTGTGCAGCAGAGCATGGTGTGCCCAGGTAACCGTCGTGCCCGAGAGGAGCAGGATGACGGTGTTGTAGATCGGCAGGTGCCAGGGATCGAGGACTTCGATGCCCTTCGGCGGCCACTGACCACCGGTGAAGGCAAGACGCGAGGCCTGGATCGCTTCGTGCGGATAGAGGCTGGCGTCGAAATAGGCCCAGAACCAGGCAACGAAGAACATCACTTCCGAAGCGATGAACATGATCATGCCGTAGCGCAGGTGCAGCGAGACGACGCGCGTGTGGGCACCCTCATGGGCTTCCTTCACGGTATCGGCCCACCAGCCGTACATGACGTAGAGGATCAGCGCGAGGCCGATGAAGAACAGCCACGGATGAGCCCACTCGACACCGAAGAGGTGCAGCGAGCCGCCGTTCAGATAGCGCATGTAGCCGACGCCACCGAAGGTGATGATGAAGGCGCCGATCGAGGCGAGCAGCGGCCACGGGCTCGGATCGATAATATGGTAGTCGTGATTCTTTTGATGCGCGTCGGCCATCTCTAATCCCCGGATCTCTTCCTCGCTCGCCCCCGGCATAGCCGGAAACGAACCTCAATCAAAGTTTCTTTTCAACCTTCTCCGCTCCACCCTCATTCGAAGCCAGCGGCTTCGGTCCCTCTTTCGGGTAGAACGTATAGGATAGCGTGACCGTGTGAATGTCCTTCGACTCCACGGCCTTGGTAATTTCCGGATCGATGTAGAACACCACCGGCATTTCAAGCTTTTCGCCCGGCTTCAGGTCGGTCTCGTTGAAGCAGAAGCACTGGACCTTGTTGAAATAGGCCCCGGCTTCGCCCGGCGTGACGTTGAACACGGCCTGGCCGCGCTGGGTTTCGTTCGAGCGATTCTCGGCGATGAAATTCACCTGGATCGTCTCGCCGATGCGCGGATTGACTTCGCGCTGGACCGGCTTGAACTCCCAGAAGAGACCCGGAGCGACGTTGGCGTCGAAGGTGACGCGCATCTTGCGGTCGAGGATCTCGGTCGACGCCTGCTCGACGCGCTGCGTCGTGCCGTTGTAGCCGGTGATCTGGCAGAACATGCGATAGAGCGGAACGGCCGCGTAGCTCATCGCGCCCATGCCGACGACGAAGCTCAGGCACATGAAGACGACAGCGCCGTTGTTGCGGCCCGGCTTCTTCGGTGCGTTGGCGGTGTCGCTCATCGGCTCAGCCTCCATGTCCCAGGAATTTCACGATGGTGATCAGGTAGAACAGAACGCAGAGGCCGGCGAGAACGAGGCCGAGCGCCACGTTGCGGTTGCGGCGCGACTTGCGCTGCGCTTCGGTCAGCTTCACGGTTTCCATCAGATGATACCTCCTGCATGGAAGACCAGGATCGATGCCAGCCGGTCGAACATCAGCGCGGAGAAGATCGCGAAGAGATAGAAGATCGAGAAAGCGAAGAGCTTCTTGGCCGGGATCATCTTTTCATCGCCATCCGGCATGCGCCAGACGGCGATGGAACAGCTTATGAAGACGGTGCCGAGCAGCGTCGCGACAAGACCGTAGCCGAAGCTCGCAAAGCCGAGCAGCGACGGGATGACGCCGCAGATGGCGGTGAGCACCGCATAGGCGACGATCTGGTGCTTGGTGGTGCGCTCACCCGAGACGTTCGGGAGCATCGGGACGCCGACGGCTTCGTAATCGCGCATCTTGAAGAGCGCGAGAGCCCAGAAATGTGCGGGCGTCCAGAGGAAGATGATGAGGAACAGTACGGTGCTTTCGATGGTGACCGAGTTGGTCACGCAGGCCCAGCCGATCATCGGCGGGAAGGCACCGGCAGCGCCGCCAATGACGATGTTCTGCGGCGTCGAGCGCTTCAGCCACATCGTATAGACGATCGCGTAGAAGAAAATCGTGAAGGCAAGGATGCCGGCCGACAGCCAGTTGACGGCGAGGCCGAGGATCGTCACCGAGAAGCCCGAGAGCACCAGGCCGAAGGCCAGCGCTTCCTTGGGCTGAATGCGGCCCGCGGGGATCGGGCGCTGCGCCGTGCGGGTCATGACAGCGTCGATATCGGCGTCATACCACATGTTGAGCGCACCCGACGCGCCAGCGCCGACAGCAATGCAGAGGATCGAGATCAGGCCGAGAACGGGATTGATTTGACCCGGCGCCAGCACCAGGCCGGCAAAAGCCGTGAAGACCACGAGCGACATGACCCGCGGCTTCAGAAGCTCGAAATAATCGCGCGCGCCCGCTTCCGAAAGGCGGAGTTCGCCTTCCTCTGCAAGTGCCTCGTGATTGTCGATGACCGTCATTATTCCGTCCTGCTCGGCTCAAGCGCGCTGCGATCCTTCAGATCGGCTGGATGCGCTCTGGCCTCTTGTTTTTTCCGCATGCCCTACCGCGTCATGCGTTAAGGCCGGACGCCGCATCGGAATGCGGCGCCCGGAATTTGGAGCATCTTACTTGATGCGCGGGAGCTGTTCCCACTGGTGGTACGGCGGCGGCGAAGGCAGCTGCCATTCCAGGGTGGTTGCACCCTCACCCCACGGATTGTCGCCAGCGAGGCGCTTCTTGGCGAAGGCTTCGAAGACACCGTAGAGGAAGATCAGCACGGCGAATGCCGAGATGTAGGAGCCGATCGAGGAAACGTAGTTCCAGCCGGCAAATGCATCCGGATAGTCGATGTAACGGCGCGGCATGCCTGCGAGACCGAGGAAGTGCTGCGGGAAGAACACCAGGTTGACGCCGATGAACATGACCCAGAAGTGCAGCTTGCCGAGGAACTCGTTGTACATGTAGCCGCTCATCTTCGGGAACCAGTAGTACCAGGCAGCGAAGATGGCGAAGACGGCGCCGAGCGACAGAACGTAGTGGAAGTGAGCCACGACGTAGTAGGTGTCATGCAGCGAGCGGTCGAGACCGGCATTTGCCAGCTGAACGCCGGTGACGCCACCAACCGTGAACAGGAAGATGAAGCCGATCGCCCAGACCATCGGCGTGCGGAACTCGATCGAGCCGCCCCACATCGTTGCGATCCAGGAGAAGATCTTCACGCCCGTCGGAACGGCGATGACCATCGTCGCGAAGACGAAGTAGCGCTGTGCGTCGAGCGACAGGCCGACCGTGTACATGTGGTGGGCCCAGACGACGAAGCCGACGGCACCGATGGCTACCATGGCGTAGGCCATGCCGAGGTAACCGAAGATCGGCTTGCGCGAGAAGGTCGAGATGATGTGGCTGACGATGCCGAAGCCCGGCAGGATCAGGATGTACACTTCCGGGTGACCGAAGAACCAGAACAGGTGCTGGTAGAGGATCGGGTCACCGCCGCCTTCCGGCGCGAAGAAGGTCGTGCCGAAGTTGCGGTCGGTCAGCACCATGGTGATGGCGCCAGCCAGAACCGGCAGCGAGAGCAGTAGCAGGAAGGCCGTGATCAGAACAGCCCAGGCGAAGAGCGGCATCTTGTGCAGCGTCATGCCCGGTGCGCGCATGTTCAGGATCGTGGTGATGAAGTTGATCGCGCCGAGGATCGACGAGGCACCGGCGACGTGCAGCGAGAAGATCGCGAGGTCGACGGCCGGACCCGGCTGGCCCGCGGTTGCGAGCGGCGGATACATCGTCCAGCCACCGCCAGCGCCGTAAGCACCGGCCGGGCCTTCGACGAACATCGACAGCACGAGCAGCAGGAAGGCCGGAACGATCAGCCAGAAGGAGATGTTGTTCAGACGCGGGAACGCCATATCCGGGGCACCGATCATGATCGGAACCATCCAGTTGGCGAAGCCGCCGATCATCGCCGGCATGACCATGAAGAAGATCATGATGAGGGCGTGAGCGGTGGTGAAGACGTTGAACATGTGCTTGGCGCCGTCGATCGCGGCGTCGCCTTCGAAGCCGTAAACCATCGAGGCCAGACCGTGGAAGATCTGGATGCCAGGCTCCTGAAGCTCCATGCGCATGGCAACGGAGAGCGCGCCGCCGATGATGCCGGCGAAGATCGCGAAGATCAGGTAGAGCGTGCCGATGTCCTTGTGGTTCGTCGAAAAGAACCAGCGATTGACGAAGCTCGGCTTGTGCGAGTGATCGTGATGGTCGTCATGCGCATGTGCGTCATGGCCATGATGATCATGAGAATGATCGTGGGCGGAACCAGCCATTTTTCCGAGTCCCTTCTAGATTACTGAGCGTTTTCGGCGACATCGACGGTCTTTGCAGGACCATCGGTGGCAGCCATGAGAGCCTTGTAGGCCCCGGGAAGATCGGAAGCGGCAGCCGTGAGCCACTGCTTGTACTTGTCTTCGGAAACGACGCGGATCGCGATCGGCATGAACGCATGGTCCTTGCCGCAGAGCTCGGAACACTGGCCGTAGAACAGACCTTCGCGCTCGGTCTTGAACCAGGTTTCATTGAGGCGGCCCGGAACGGCGTCGATCTTGACGCCGAAGGACGGCATTGCGAAGGCGTGGATCACGTCCGTCGGGGCGGCGGTCACGAGAACGCGAACGACCTTGTTGACGGGCAGGATGATTTCGTTGTCGACGGCCAGCAGGCGCGGATAGGTCGCGAGATCCGTCTTGCCGGCAGCGGCACGATCCGGATCCTTCAGGAGGTAGGAATCGAAGGCCAGCGGATTGTCGCCGGTGCCTTCATATTCGTAGTTCCACTGCCACTGGGTGGCGGTCGCCTTCAGCGTCACATCCGGATTTTCGGGAAGCGTCAGCTGCGCGGTGAGCAGGTTGAACGACGGAACGGCGAGGAAGAGAAGAACCAGGACCGGCCCCACGGTCCAGATAACTTCGATGACGGTGTTATGGCTCGTCTTCGACGGCACCGGATTGGCGCTCGCACGGAACTTCCAGCAGACGACGATGAGCAGGACCAGAACGAAGAGCGTGATCGGTACGATGAACCACAGCGTATATTGTTCGAACCAGCGGATTTCCCGCATAATCGGCGTTGCCGCCGGCTGCAGCGTTGCCTGCCACGGCATCGGCTGATCGGCATATGTGCCGGAAGCAAAAAGCAGACAGACCAGCGCGGTCAGAGCTGCATAAGCCTTCTTAATCACCTTAGTATCTCCCTCGAGCGCTTGACCTGCCTTAAATCGAACGCAGAATCCTTGCCATCTTCAGCGCTTCAAACCACAGTTTGCAACTGACCGCAACAGGCCAGAGCGATTGTCTATGCGGCATTTTTGCCAGAAGCCGATTCACAAGCAGGCACAAAACATTACCGAATATTTGCACCATCATACGGAAAAGGCTTACGCGGGCCAATCCAAAGCTCCAACATTATTGCGGAAAGGTCCTATTTCTGCCGTAGTCCCCCGGTTTTCACGGGGCAGGTCTTTTCATTTCCGGTCACGGCCTTCAACAATACCGTCACCGATTCGAATTCCAGAGGTTTTCATGGGTTTCCGTTCCCTTGTGCGGTCGTTTGTTCTGACCACCACTCTTGCAGCAGCAGCGGCAGCCCCCGTTTTCGCCCAGCAGCCGGCAGCCCCTGCCCCGGCCCAGCCCGCTCCCTCGCAGCCGGCACCGGCCCAGCAGGCAGCGCCCGGCCAGAGCCAGCCGCGCAAGCGCCGGGCACGGTGAAGTCGAACCATGGCGCATGGTCCGTCGTCTGCGACAAGCCGGCCGGCGCTTCGGCCGAGCAATGCGCGCTGATGCAGAATGTCATCGCCGAGGACCGCCCTGAAGTCGGCCTCTCGGTCGTCGTTCTGAAGACCGCCGACCGCAAGTCGAAGATCCTGCGCGTGCTCGCCCCGCTCGGCGTGCTGCTGCCGAACGGCCTCGGCCTCAATGTCGACGGCAAGGATATCGGCCGCGCCTATTTCGTCCGCTGCTTTGCCGACGGCTGCTATGCCGAAGTCGTGCTCGAGGACGAACTCCTGAAGACCTTCCGCAGCGGCACCAGCGCCACCTTCATCGTCTTCCAGACGCCGGAAGAAGGCATCGGCATTCCCGTCGATCTGAAGGGCTTTGCCGAAGGCTACGACGCGCTTCCCTGATGTCGGCCCGATAGGGGCTTGCTCGAACTGCCCTGCGGTCCTACATCGGCTTTAAAGCATTCCTGCTTTGAAGCGGAGCATACCATCATGAATACCGATCTCCTGACGCTCTTCGATGCCGACGAAGCAACGATGCGCAAGCTCGTGGCCGAGGCGCTTTCCGGCTCCGACGACGGCGAGCTCTATATCGAGCATGCGCAGGCGGAATCGCTGATGTTCGACAATGGCCGCCTGAAGGGCGGCAGCTTCAATACCGAGCAAGGTTTTGGCCTGCGCGCCGTTGCCGGCGAAGCCGTCGGCTACGCCCATGCCGGCGACCTTTCGGTTTCGGCGCTAAAGCGCGCCGCTGATGCCGTCGGCGCCGTGACCCGCGGCTATTCCGGCAGCTATGCGGCGGCGCCCCAGGGCACCAACAAGAAGCTCTATACCGACGAGAACCCGATCGGCACGCCGACCTTCGAAGAGAAGGTGAAGATCCTCACCGATATCGACGCCTATCTGCGCAACAAGGACGACAAGGTGCGCCAGGTAACGGCCTCGGTCGCCGCAAGCTGGCAGGTGGTCGATATCCTGCGCGCCGACGGACACCGCGTCCGCGACATCCGGCCGATGACGCGCATCAACATCTCCGTCGTCGTCGGCGAAGGCGACCGGCAGGAGAGCGGCTCCTTCGGCCAGGGCGGCCGCATCGGCTTCGGCGACTTCATCACCGAGAGCAGCTGGCAGACCGGCGCCGACGAGGCGCTGCGCCAGGCGCTCGTCAATCTCGAAGCGATCGAGGCGCCGGCAGGCACGATGGATGTCGTGCTCGGCTCCGGCTGGCCGGGCGTCATGCTGCACGAGGCCGTCGGCCATGGCCTGGAAGGCGATTTCAACAGGAAAAAGACCTCGGCCTTTGCCGGCCTGCTCGGCCAGATGGTTGCCGCACCGGGCGTCACCGTCGTCGACGACGGCACGATCGACAGCCGCCGCGGCTCGATCACCATCGACGACGAAGGCACGCCTTCGGCCTATAACGTCTTGATCGAAAACGGCAAACTGGTCGGCTACATGCAGGACCGGCAGAATGCACGGCTGATGGGCATGGCGCCGACCGGCAACGGGCGCCGCCAGGGCTACTCGCATGTGCCGATGCCGCGCATGACCAACACCTACATGCTCGGCGGCGACAAGACGCCCGAGGAAATCATCGCGTCCGTCAAGAAGGGCGTCTATGCCGTCTCCTTCGGCGGCGGCCAGGTGGACATCACGTCGGGCAAGTTCGTGTTCGGCTGCACCGAGGCCTATCTGATCGAGAACGGCAAGATCGGCGCGCCGATCAAGGGCGCCATGCTGATCGGCAACGGTCCGGATGCGATGAAGCGCGTCTCGATGATCGGCAACGACATGAAGCTCGATACCGGCATCGGCAATTGCGGCAAGGGCGGCCAGTGGGTGCCCGTCGGCGTCGGCCAGCCGCATCTGCGCATGGACCAGGTAACAGTCGGCGGTACACAAGCCTGACGCGGCAGGAGGCGGCGATGAGCGACATTGAGATCAGGCCCTTTGACATCGCCGATATCGACGGCGTCTTCTCCGTCATTCTGCCGATCCAGCGCGATGAATTCGGCATCGCCATCACCGCCGACGACCAGCCCGATCTCGCCGTCATTCCGGATTTTTACCAGGCCCGCAAGGGCCAGTTCTGGGTGGCCGATCTCGACGGCACGATCGTCGGCACGCTCGGCCTGAAGGACATCGGCAACAACCAGACGGCACTGCGCAAGATGTTCGTGGCGGCCCATGTGCGCGGCCGCGAGCACAACGTCGCCGCCCGCCTGCTCGACGCGCTGTTCGCCCATGCCGAAGCCGAGGGGATCACCGACATCTTCCTCGGCACAACCGACAAATTCCTCGCCGCCCACCGCTTCTACGAAAAGAACGGCTTCAGCGAAATCAAGCGCGACGACCTACCGAGGTCTTTCCCGCTGATGGCGGTGGACAGCAAGTTCTACCGGCGGAAGGTCGGCTGATCTTGATTAAGGCCTGAACAGCCACTTGCGCTCGATCGCGGCTTCGAGATCGAGGCGGTTGTTGTGGGCGAAGAGGAGGATGTGGCCGAGGAGGTCGGCGGTTTCGTCGGCGAGGTCGCGGCTCATGTCGTCGGCGCTGCGGCCCTTGGCGCGGCC
This sequence comes from Rhizobium sp. OAE497, assembly GCF_040546565.1. Lineage (NCBI taxonomy): Bacteria > Pseudomonadati > Pseudomonadota > Alphaproteobacteria > Hyphomicrobiales > Rhizobiaceae > Rhizobium > Rhizobium sp. OAE497. The sequence goes on along the minus strand of NZ_JBEPOA010000001.1, from coordinate 802,393 downwards.
CCTGCCGGTCAGGCGGTTCCAGGCCTGGGTGAGTTCACCCATTTCTTCCTGCAGCTTCAGCAGAAACCAGTCGGGATCGCGCTCCATGCCGTTGGCTTCTGCGTAGATTTTTGAGGCGCGTTCGAACTTGTCGGCGAGGTCTTCAAGCATATTCGTTCTCCTTTCGTACGCATGCAGGAGAACCGTGATTCCTCGCTTATGTCCAGAGCAGACAGCGGCCGGGGACGGCCGCTGTCTGTGCCAGGGCTGCTGCTCAGTTGCGGAGCAGGCCGAGGCGGATCAGGCTTTCGGCGGAGGCGACGATCGCTTCCTCCTTCGGCCGCGGTGCCCAGCCAAGCAGGCGCTCGGCCTTCTCGCCTGAAGCGCTCATGTCGTAGTTCAGCAGCGGCACGACGCCCTTCAGCTGTTCGTTCGTTTCACCGGCGATGCGGACCTGTTCGTCCGGCCAGACCTGCGTCGAGACCTTTTCTGCAGCCTTGCCGAAGCGTTCACGCAGCAGTTCGGCAACTTCGATCATCCACATGCTCTTGCCGGAGGTCGCAAGGAAGCGTTCGCCCTTCGCCGCTGGATCGATCATGGCGCGCAGATGGAGATCGGCGACATCGCGAACGTCGACGCAGCAGGAATTGACGTTCAGGCAGCCCGGCTGCCCTTCCAGCATGTTGGAGATCAGGCGGATCGAGTGGGAAAAGTCAGCTCCCAGCGCCGGTCCATAGACGGCGACCGGATTGACCGATGCAAGCTCCAGCCCGTTGCCATCGCGGGCGATGAAATCCCAGGAGGCACGCTCCGAGAGGGTCTTGGATTTCTGATAGGGGGCGACGTCGCCGGTCAGGTCGCTCCAGTCGGTCTCGTCGAACGGGCGGCGGTGGCCGGGCTTGTGGCCGACGCCGATCGCGCCGAAGGCCGAGGTCAGCACGACACGCTTGACGCCGGCGTCGCGAGCGGCGCGCAGGACGCGGAGATTGCCGTCAACCGCCGGGCCGATCCAGTCTTCCTCGCGGGTCTGGTCGCCCGAAGGCGTCGGCGAGGCGCCGTGCATGACATAGGTGCAGCCGGCAGCAGCTTCCGCCCAGCCGGCATCGTCAGTCAGATTGGCAACGACGAAGGACAGCCGGTCGCCGGCCTCGACGCCGCCGGTTCTCAGATGCTCGCGCACCTCCCCTTCCCGCTCCAGCGAGCGGACGGTGGTGCGCACGCGGTATCCGGCATTCAGCAGCGCCAGCATGCAGTATTGCGCAATGAAGCCGGTGCCGCCGGTTACGAGAACGATTTCGTCTTTCATATCATACCTCAAGGAGTTTCACGGCAGCCGACATCGCCGCCGCTGATTGACATGACGTGAAAGTAGGTCGGGCATCTTGCACTGTGAATGCTTGAAAGTGCGCGTTACTTGCGCGACAGTACGAGAATGGCTGTCGATCCCTTTTCAGACGTTCTCACTCTCAGCAAGGCCGAAGCCGTCGTCACCGGCGGCTTCACAGCGGGCGGCCCGTGGTCGATCCGCTTTCCGGCGCGGGAGAAGATCAAGTTCTTCGCGGTGGTGAAGGGCAGTTGCTGGGTTCATCTCGAAGGCGCGCGGGAGCCGCTTCTGTTCGAGACCGGCGATGTCGGCCTGCTGGCAAAGCCGCGCGTCGCCGTTCTTTCCAGCGACCCCGGCCTCGAGCCCGTCGATGCGATGAGCCTGTTTTCCAATGTCGGGCGCAACGCTGTGGCCGTCGTCGGCGATGGCGGCGACTTCGGCTATATCGGCGGCCATGTGATGCTCGATCCGATCCGCGGCAAACTGCTGGCCGATATCCTGCCGCCGTGGATCCTGACGCGGGCGGCCTCCCCGCACGCGGCGGCGTTTCGATGGCTGCTGGACCGGCTGATCGAGGAGCGCACCAGCGGCCGGCCGGGATCGCAACTCGCCTCGTCGCAGCTGACGCAGCTGCTGTTCATCGAGATCCTGCGCTCGCATCTCGGCACTGCCAGGCTGATGCCGGCCGGCTGGCTGCGGGCGCTGGCCGAGCCGCGGATCGCGCCGGCTTTGCGCCTGATGCATGGAGATCCGGCCCGTTCATGGCATCTGGAGGAGCTCGCCAAGGCATGCGCGATGTCGCGGACGTCCTTCGCCTTCCATTTCAGAACCGTGGCGGGCGTTGCGCCGCTGACCTATCTCGCGACCTGGCGGATGCATCTCGCCGAACGCTCGCTTCGCGATGAACGGACGGCTGTGGCGACGGTGGCGCGCTCGCTCGGCTATACGTCCGAAAGCGCCTTCAGCAATGCCTTCAAGCGGGCGAACGGCAAGTCGCCGAGTGCCTATAGGGCATCCGTCTCAGGTCTGGACAAGACCGTGCCCGAACAAACGAATAACGCCGCCCCGGCAAGCGAGACGGCGTTCTGAGAATAGCCTTCAGGTCTGTCTGATCAGCCGTTGCCGCCAACCGTCATGCAGTCGTAGGAGCGCTTCTTCAGCGCGTCGCAGGCGGCTTCAGCAGCGTCCTTGCTGTTGAAGCCGGTGAAGCGGGCTCGGTAGACGGCGTTGGCGCCGGAGCCGACGGCCTGGGTGAAGGGCGAAGCGGATTTCAGGGCAGCGCCGCCTTCAGTCTTTGCCTGCGCAAGCAGCGCCTGGGCGGCTTCGGCGCTCGGAGCAGCCGAAATCTGGATCTGCCAGCCACCGGCGGAAGCCTGCAGGCTGCCGGCCTTGCCCATCTTCGTCAGCGGCGACGGACGATCGAGCGGAACGGCGGCTTCGTTATAACCAAGCGCAAACGGGATGGCTTCGGCATCGCCCTGGGCGCGCGGCGCATTCACCGGAACCGGAAGATCGCTGTCATCGGCAGCCGACGCCACTTCAACGGGGGCTGCCGGAACCGGGCGCTGTTTGCCGCCGATGCTGGCGACGAGGCCGCCGCCGCCAGAGGCGCGGTCGAGATATTTGTTGAGCAGCGCTTCCATCTTGGCGTCACGGGCGCGCGCCGTGCGGCCGCCGAGCACGACGCCGACGACGCGGCGGTCGCCATCGCGCACGGCGCTGACGAGGTTGAAGCCGGAGGCATTGGTATAGCCGGTCTTGATGCCGTCCATGCCTTCGTAGCGGTACATCAGATTGTTATGGCCGCGGATCTGCTTGCCGCGGAAGTTGAAGGAGGCGACCGAGAACATCCGGTACTCCCTCGGGAAATTCTTGATCAGCGCCACCCCAAGTGTCGACATGTCGCGCGCCGTCGTCACCTGGCGGCTGTCGGGCAGACCGGACGCATTGTAGAAGGTGGTGCGGCTCATGCCGAGCTGGCGGGCCTTCTGGGTCATCATCCGGGCGAAGTTGCTTTCCGAACCGCCGAGCTTTTCGCCCATGGCAGCCGCGGCATCATTGGCCGACTTGACGATCATGCCGTAGACGGCTTCGCGAACGGTGATCGTGCTGCCGGGTCTCACGCCAAGCTTGGTCGGCGGGCGGCTTGCCGCATATTTCGACATGACGATCTGGCTGTCCCAGCTGAGCTTGCCGCGATTGATCGCTTCGAAGGCCAGGTAGAGGGTCATCATCTTGGTCAGCGATGCCGGGTGGTTCAGGGTATCGGCATTTTCCGAAGCGAGAACCTTGCCGGTGCGGGCATCGAGGATGAACGACGCGCTGCCGGCCATAGCCGCGACGGGCGCCGACACGGCGAGCGTCACGCTCAACAAAGCAGCCAACAACCTCTTCATGGATTTCCCCTCTAGGTGCCACGCATGCGCGGCATTGCCAAAATATGTCCCGTTCTGTGACAGAGCCTGCACATTCGCGCGACTTTGAGGCAACGGACACTGGTTTTCTGAGTTTTTTCCACCCGTGGTGAAGGAAACGTAAAGATTTCAGTCGGAAAAGCAATCTTCAACAAGGTTTAACACCAGAATTGGTAGGATCCGCACCTTTCACGGAGCTGACATGCAGGGGTTGTGGAAAAAACGGGCCAAGAAAGCTGCGATCACCGCCGGCCTCGAGGCGGCGCATCTGATTTCGGCCGCACGGCTGATGCGCGGCGCGCGTGGCCGCGGCGCGATCTTTACCCTGCATCATGTCCGCCCTTACGAAGCGCATGACTTCGAGCCGAATGCGCATCTCGAGATCACACCCGAATTCCTGGATGCTGCGCTGACGAGACTGAAGCAGGACGGCTACGAGTTCGTGGCGCTCGCCGATGTCCCTGCCCTGCTCTCAGGCCCCGCCCGCGAAGCGCCGTTTGCCGCATTCACGCTCGACGACGGCTACCGCAACAACCTCGTGCATGCCTATCCGATCTTCGAGAAACACGAGGCTCCCTTCACGATCTTCGTCGCCAAGGGTTTGACCGAGCGGACGCATACGATCTGGTGGGAAACGCTGACACTGCTGCTGCGCCGCACCGACCGGCTGCACTTCGACTTCGGCCGTGGCGAGGAGGTTCTGGAGACCGATACGCCCGCCGAACAATACGCGGCATTCGCGAGATTTGCGGCCTTTCTCCACATGAGCGACGAGGAGAAGGCGGTGCGCTCGCTTGACGTGCTTGCGCGGCGCTACGACATCGCTCCGGGCGAGCTGGTCGAGGATCTGGTGATGAGCGAGGCCGAGCTCAATCTCATCGAGGCGAGCCCGCTCGCAGCGCTCGGCGCCCATACGATCAGCCACCGCGCACTGGCACGGCTCAGCGAGGCCGAAGCACGCGAAGAGATGTTGCGGTCGGCGGAACACGTAAAGGTGATCACCGGCAAGACGCCCGCGACGATCGCCTTTCCCTATGGCACCCGCGAAGCCGCGACACTGCGCGAAGCGGCAATCGCGGCCGAGCTCGGCTTTACGGCTGCGGTGACGACGCAGCCCGGCGTGATCCGGCCCGGCATGGCGGGCGGGACGACCTATCTTCCGCGGCTCTCGCTCAACGGCCTCTACCAGAAGCCGCGCTATGTCTCTGCGCTGGCTTCAGGCATTCCGTTGAAACTGATGGGAAAATAACAGGTTACGGGTACATCCGTACCTTGTCCCAATCGGCTTCCGGCGTCTCGCGGCGGAACTCGACGCGGTCGTGCAGGCGGAAGTTCTGATCTTTCCAGAACTCGATCGAAACAGGCTTGATGCGGAAGCCGGACCAATAGGCCGGGCGCGGAATTTCGCCGATGGCATAGCGCGCCGTGTACTCGGCGACGGACTTCTCCAGCGCGAAACGGCTCTCCAGCGGACGCGACTGCTTCGATGCCCAGGCGCCGATGCGGCTGCCGCGCGCACGCGATTGGAAATAGACGTCGGCTTCCTCGTCGGTTACCACCTCCACCGGACCACGCAGACGCACCTGGCGGCGCAGCGTCTTCCAATGGAAACACATGGCGGCCTTCTTCTGCCCCAAGATTTCGCGACCTTTCTGGCTCTCAAAATTGGTGTAGAAGACAAAGCCTGCTGTATCGAATCCCTTCAGGAGAACCATGCGGACATTGGGAAGACCAGCTTCGTCGACGGTTGCCAATGCCACGGCATTGGGGTCGTTGACCTCCGAAGCCTCGGCTTCCTTCAGCCATTCCGCGAAAAGCTTGAATGGTTCGCCGCGTTGGGTAAAGTCACCGCTTGTTAACTCATTTGCCGACATATTAGCTCAAATGCCCCGGGGTTTTAGGTTGAATGCCCAGCTGGTAGCGACTGGACAGGACACAGGGTGGAAGTCATAGCAAAGTCAACTCACCATACAAAGGGGCTCCTGCGACGCAGCAGCTCTCTGATTCTGATCGGGGTGGCGACGCTGTCGCTCTCCGGCTGCATGACGGGTGGTTTTGACTTCCTGAGCGAATCCAAGGTCGACCGGTCCGTTGCGACCGGCACCGTGCCGCAGAACCCGCCGAGCACCGATACGCTTTCCGATGAAATGACCGTGCGCAATGCCGTGACGTCTGCCGATGTCGGCCGGATCGGCGCGCAGCCGCTTGCCTGGGCAAACGCCTCCACCGGCAGCGCCGGCGTCATCGACACGATCGTCGAGAACAATGAATCCGGCCAGGTCTGCCGGCAGTTCCGCACCACCCGCCATTCCTATGACGGCATTGCCAAGTTCATGGGCAAAACCTGCCTCGTCGGCGGCGGCAACTGGCAGCTTCTGAGCTTCCAGCCCGAGAGCTGATCCGTTTTCCACACATATGCTTAATACCGGCGCCTGCGGCATTGCGATGCTTAGCAGAACGATAACCATTTGCCGCAAAAGCCGCCGAGCGCCCGGCGAAAATAACAAGTGATTAGCAACTCTCCCGCACGATCCAGCCCATAAGCGCGAGGTCCGGTTGAACCGGATGGCGCGCAAAGAGTTGATATTGGGCTTCGGCTGCCAGAAGGGACGGCAGCCGCACGGACACCGGCGGATTACTATGCGCGATCCATATAAGGTATTGGGCGTCCAGAAGGACGCAGGGGCAGACGAGATCAAGGCAGCATGGCGCCATATGGCGAAGGCCGTGCATCCCGATCACAATCAGGGCGACCCGAATGCAACGGCACGTTTTGCCGAGATCGGCCGCGCCTACGAGACCCTCAAGGACCCGAAGAAACGCAGCCTCTTCGACACCGCGGCCCGCATGGCCGAGGCGAAGATGGGCGGCGGCGAGACCATCATGCAGCAGCGCCAGGCGGCCCGCGAGGCAGCAGCCCGCGCCAAGGCAGCGCAGGAAAATGCCGAACGGGTGATGGAAGAGCTCGCCCGCGCCAACGCCCAGAAGGCGGCGAAGGCAGCGGCCGAGGAAGCCGCCAAGCAGAAGGCATCAAACACGGCAGGCGCAGAGAGCGCCGAAGAGGTTGTCGACCGCATTTTCGGCACGCAGACCAAGGCTGCGGGCGGTACCGCCGGCAATGCCGGTCAGGCGCAATCGCAGGCACAGGGACAAGCTCAGGCCCAGGCAAAGGCCAAGCCGGCAGAGGCCGAGACCGCCAAGACCGAAACGGACGCGCCGAAGACCGACGCTGACGCCATCGACCCGAATGCTGCGGCTTCGGCCGGCATCCTCCAGCCGTTCAGCATCCTGAATGCGCTGGTGCGCCGGTTCACCGGCACCGCCCCTGCCCCGGAAAAGGCGCCCGATCAGTTCGCTCAGGCGACCGTGACGATCGACGACCTGATGAAGGGCAGCCGCATCATCGTGCCGCTCGGCGAAGGACAGGAAGCAAGCTTTACGCTTTCGCCGGGAACGACCGAGGGCCAGCAGATCCGCCTCAAGGGCCAGGGCCTGAAGCTGCCGAACATGCAGCGCGGCGATGCCGTGATCGGCATCCATATCGCGGCCGATCATCGCTTCACCGTGCACGGCTTCGACCTGCACACGGTTCTGCCCGTGACGATCGAGAATGCCGTGCTCGGCACCGAGGCCGAGATCGAAGGACCGGGCGGCCGGCTGAAGGTCACCGTTCCGGCCTGGTCCGGTTCCGACAAGACCATCCGGATCGAAGGTCAGGGACTGCCCGACGTCAACAGCGGGCGGGGCGATCTGGTGGTCGAACTGCGCATCATGCTGTGGGAAAAACCCGACGATAAGGTCACGGATTTGATGCGCAGCATGCGCGAAGGTCTTTTCCTGTGAAATTTTCGTGACATGCGCACCCTTTGTTACGCTCCCTAACAGTTGATGATTGCTCCCAATCTTGAACCGATTAACGGCCTATGCCATAGGCAATTTCCAATTGGTTCATTAGGGGGCAAAATATGGCTCAAGCAACAGGCCTCATGTCAGGCAAGCGCGGCGTCATCATGGGCGTCGCGAACAATCGCTCGATCGCGTGGGGCATTGCGAAGGCCATTCATGCACAGGGCGGCGAAATTGCCTTTACATATCAGGGCGAGGCGCTGAAAAAGCGCGTCGAGCCGCTGGCTGCCGAACTCGGCGGCGTTCTGGCCGGCCACTGTGACGTCTCCGACGAAGCAACGATCGACGAAGTTTTCGCCAATGTCGAAAAGATGTGGGGCAAGATCGATTTCGTCGTTCACGCCATCGGCTTCTCCGACAAGGACGAGCTGACCGGCCGCTACGTCGACACCTCGGCCGACAACTTCGCCAAGACGATGAACATCTCCGTCTTCTCGTTCACCTCGGTCGCTCGCCGCGCCGAGAAGCTGATGACGGACGGCGGCTCGCTTCTCACGCTAACCTATTACGGCGCCGAGAAGGTCATGCCGAACTACAACGTCATGGGCGTTGCCAAGGCTGCTCTCGAAGCCAGTGTCAAGTATCTGGCCGTCGATCTCGGACCGAAGAACATTCGCGTCAATGCGATCTCTGCAGGCCCGATCAAGACGCTTGCAGCATCCGGCATCGGCGACTTCCGCTACATCCTTAAGTGGAACGAGTACAACGCTCCGCTGCGCCGTACCGTGACCATCGAAGAGGTCGGCGACGTCGGTCTCTACATGCTGTCCGACCTGTCGCGTTCGGTTACCGGCGAAGTCCATCACGCCGACAGCGGCTACCATGTCATCGGCATGAAGGCTGTGGACGCGCCGGATATTTCCGTTATCAAGGACTGAGCGAACTCCAAGAAGCGGAATATGCCGTGCTTATCTATGTGGTCCGACACGGCCAGACCGACTGGAATGCCGAACGCCGCCTTCAGGGCCAGAAAGACATTCCGCTGAACGCCATCGGCCGCGAACAGGCGCGGCTGAACGGCATCGATCTCGCTGAGATCCTAAAGGTCGAAGGCATTGCCTTCGACTTTGTCGCCAGCCCCCTGACCCGCACCCGCCAGACGATGGAAATCGTGCGCACTGCCATGGGGATCGACCCCAGGGGCTACCGTACCGACGAGCGTCTCGTCGAGGTTTCCTTCGGCGATTGGGAAGGCTTCACGCTCAAGGAACTGAAGGTGACGCAGCGCGACCGGGTCAGCGAGCGCAACCTCAACAAATGGGATTTCATCCCGCCGGGCGACGACGCGGAGAGCTACGAGATCATGTCGTGGCGCAGCGCATCCTGGCTGAATTCCGTTGACAAACCAACGGTTTGCGTGACGCACGGCGGCGTCATCCGCAGTCTCTTCAAGATGATTGGCGATGTTCCCAAGCACGAGGCCGCTGAGGGAGAAATCTGGCAGGACCGGATCTTGAAGATCGATACTGCCGAGCGGCTGATCGGCTGGATCTGAACCGGCTTACTGAACGATATCGAGATCGTTGATGACGCGCTTGCCGTCGACTTCGGTATAGAAGATCACGACCTTCACGCCGGCCTTCAAGCCATCGAAATTGAACTCTTCAGGCGCCTGGTAGGTCTTGCCGTCATCGAGCGTCAGGCTGAGATTGGCGGTATCGACCTTCTTGATCGTCGCCTCGACATCCGCGCTCTCAGCAAAACCGCTGATCGGCGACAGGAAACTTGCGGTGGCCAACAGCGTGGCAACAAAAAAACGCATCGCGGCAACCCTCTTCACACTCGACGCTAAAATCTTATCAAACACAGATAATCCCCTGAATATGGCAAAAATTGCCCGGAAGAATGGCTTTCACCGCCCAATTGATGAATAGCATTTTAACAATAATCAAGAGGCGCCGTTAACCATCCACTCTGTCTTGTTTCGGCACCCGAAATATAGAAGGCCGGGCAATCGTAAATTAACAAGTTCCCCCTACAGTTGCTTTTAAACAAAGGGGAACTTGTTTTGCTTATCGGGCTGGGCGGCCACAGGCAATTGCGGCGAATTTTCAAGAATACCTGGCTTTCGCTGCTGGTCTCCGGCTTCGTCGCCTTCATGGTCGTCGCTGTCGGCATCACTCTTGATCGCGCCAATACTGCCGCCCATCTGCGCGAACTGCAGATCCGCACCGAAAACGAGACTAACCTGATCCGTGCCCGCATGGCAGCGCAGATCAACATGGACATTACTATCGTCCGTGACCTCTCCAACATGATTTCACTGAGCGCGCGCACCAATGACGAGGAAATGGAGCGGCAGATCAACTGGCTGCTGATCCAGAATCCGCATTTCCTCAATGTCGCCGTCGCCCCCAATTTCATCGTCAGCAACGTCTATCCGCCACAATCCGACAAGGACAGGATCGGCAAGGATGTGCGCGAGGCGCTGTCGACCATGCAGTCGGTCGGGCGCAATACCGGCGACCAGCAGGCGCGGTTCTACGGCCCGATCAAGACCGCCGAGGGCAAGGATGCCTTTGCGATCTTCTTCCCGATCTTCGTCAAGGAAAACGGCCAGCGGAAGATCTGGGGCGCCGTCGAGGTCACCATCGACCGCGACATGTTCTACGAGAACACCGGCCTGAAGCCGGCGCGCAACAGCGAGAACCAGGAGCGCTACCCGCATCTCGATCACCTGTCGATCGCGGTGCGCGATCTCGGCACGGCTGCTGCCGATACCGCCCTGCCCTTCTTCGGCAATACCGATGTCTTTGACAAACAGCCGCTGCGCCGCAAGATCGCCTTTGCCGGCGGCCGCTGGGAACTCTCGGCTGTGCCGACCACCGGCTGGAACGAGGCGCCGGCGAACCAGTCGCAGCTGCGCGTCATCATCATCACCGCGGGATGCGTCATCATCATCCCGATCTTCTTCGCCACGCTGCTGCTCGGCGAGCGCAACCGCAACATCTCGCAGCTCGAACGCCGCGAAGCAAAGCTTCTGGAGCTCTCGCAGCGCCTGAACCTGGCGCTCGATTCGTCCAACATCGGCATCTGGGAGCTCGAAGAAGGGGGCCACAGCCTCTATTGGGACGGGCGCGCCTCCGCGCTACACGGCGAAGCGGCAGGCGAAGGCAGCCATCCGCTGGAAAACTGGTTCTCGCGGATCGCTCCCGACGACCGCCACATTGCCGAGATGCACTTCTTCAACTGCAGCGTTGCCGGGGCTTCCTGCACCGCGCAGTACCGCATCCTTCTCGATGACGGCACGGTCCGCTACCTGCGCTCCGTCGGCTCCTTCTATACCGATGCTGGTGGCGTCGGCCGCACGATCGGCATCGTCGCCGACGTGACAACGGATGCGGAAGCGGCCGAAACGCTGCGCCACGCCAAAGATGTCAGCGACATCAAGAATGCCGAGCTGGAGCTGGCACTGGACGAAATCTCGCGGCGCGAGGCACAGCTGACCGAAATCTCCGGCAAGCTCGATCTGGCGCTCGACGCCTATCAGTGCGGCATCTGGGACGCGACCTGCGGTGAGCAGGGCTCGCTCTGGGACGAGCGCATGCACGAGCTCTACGGCCTGCCGGCGCAGTACGGCTTCGTTCCCGAAGAACTCTGGCTTTCGCGCGTGCATCCTGACGACCGGGCGGCAGCCGTCGAGAGCGCGCGCTACTTCAAGCAGCCGGGCGACACCCATACGCTGATCTGCCGGGTTCCCTGCGACGATGGCAGCGTCCGCTACGTGCGCTCGACCGGCAAGGTGCACCAGACGCCGTCTGGCACCACGAAAATCATCGGCGTCGCCTTCGACGTGACGGAAGATTCGCTGCTGACCGCGGAACTGAAGGCAGCCAAAGACGAGGCGGTCGCCAAGAATATCGAGCTCGAACTCGCCAAGAACCGCATCGAGCACAATTCGCTGCATGATCCGCTGACCGGCCTCGCCAACCGCCGCAAGATCGACATCGCGCTCGAGAGCCTTACGGTCGATGCCCGCTCGCAGCGCCAGAAATTTGCGATCCTGCATATCGACCTCGACCGCTTCAAGGAAATCAACGACACGCTCGGCCATGCGGCGGGTGATGCGATGCTGGTCCATGCATCGAAGGTTCTGTCGAAGAACGTGCGCGGCAGCGACCTCGTGGCGCGTATCGGCGGCGACGAGTTCGTGATCCTGGCGCATGACGTCAGCGACGTCGATATGGCGGAGCTTGCCGGACGCGTCATCGAGGAGATGCGCCAGCCGATCGATTTTCAGGGCTTCTCCTGCCGCTGCGGCGTCTCGATCGGCATTGCACTGGCGAACGGCATCCATGTCGATGCGCGCAAGGTGCTGATCAATGCCGATATCGCGCTCTATCGCGCCAAGAGCATGGGCCGGAACCGCTACGAGTTCTTCAACCAGAACCTCCAGGCCGATATCATCAACAACAAGCGCACCGCCGACGAGATACTCGCCGGTATCGAGAACAACGAGTTTACCGCCTGGTACCAGCCGCAGTTCTGCGCCCGCACGATGAAGCTCGCCGGTGTGGAAGCGCTGGTGCGCTGGCACCACCCGACCCGCGGCGTGCTGACGCCCGACAAGTTCCTGCGCATCGCCGACGAGATCAACGTGGTCCAGACGCTCGACAGCATCGTTCTGGAAACGGCGCTGAAGGACAAGATGCGCTGGACGGCCCATGGCCTCATCGTGCCGCAGGTCTCGGTCAACGTCTCGGCGCGGCGCCTGCATGACGGCAGCCTGTTCGAGTCGCTCAGCCACCTGCATATCCGCCCGGGCGAACTCTCCTTCGAACTGGTGGAATCGATCTTCCTCGACGAAAGCGAAGACGTCGCCGCCCAGAACCTCGACCGCATCAAGGCGCTCGGCATCGATATCGAGATCGACGATTTCGGCACCGGCCACACTTCGATCGTCTCGCTCCTGAAGCTGAAACCGAAGCGGCTGAAGATCGACCGGCAGCTGGTGCAGCCGATCCTGCATTCCTCGCAGGAGCGCACGCTGGTGCGCTCGATCATCGACATTGCCCGCTCGCTCGGCGTCGAGACCGTGGCCGAAGGCGTCGAGAGCCTCGACCATGCCGACATGCTGCGCGATCTCGGCTGCGACATGCTGCAGGGCTATGCCTTCTCGCGCCCCCTCTCCTTCGACGACTTCACGCAGGCAGCGCTCGGCACCGCGTGGCGTCTCGCCTCCTGAGCCCATCGTTTCCAAATTGCGGAAACATCATTCTCAGATCCGGCCGCATTTCGGCAAAGAAAGGCGTTTGCCCCTTGGGCTTTTTGGCCTATGAGTGACCCCGAATTCTAAAGGTTGGCGCTGCCGGCAACGGTCCGTGCGGCGCGCATTGGTCGGTACCACATGTCGCATAATACATTCGGTCATCTTTTCCGCGTCACGACCTGGGGCGAAAGCCATGGGCCGGCTCTCGGCTGCGTCGTCGACGGCACGCCGCCCGGCCTGCGCTTCAAGCTCGAGGACATCCAGGTCTGGCTCGACAAGCGCAAGCCCGGCCAGTCGCGTTTCGTCACCCAGCGCCGCGAGGCCGATCTGGTGAAGGTGCTCTCCGGCGTGATGCTGGACGAGGACGGCGAGACGATGATCTCCACGGGCACGCCGATCTCGATGCTGATCGAGAATACCGACCAGCGCTCCAAGGACTACGGCGAGATCGCGCGCCAGTATCGGCCGGGCCATGCCGACTATACCTATGACGTGAAATACGGCATCCGCGACTATCGCGGCGGCGGGCGCTCTTCGGCGCGCGAGACCGCGGCCCGCGTTGCCGCCGGCGGCATCGCCCGTCTCGTCGTCCCTGACATGAAAGTGCGCGCCGCGCTGATCCAGATCGGCAAGCACAAGATCAACCGCCAGAACTGGGATTGGGATCAGGTCGATCAGAACCCGTTCTTTGCGCCTGATGCGGCGATCGTGCCTGTCTGGGAAGAATATCTCGACGGCATCCGCAAGAACGGCTCCTCCGTCGGCGCCGTCGTCGAAGTGGTTGCCGAGAATGTACCGGCAGGCTTGGGTGCGCCGATCTACGCCAAGCTCGACCAGGATATCGCCTCGCTGCTGATGTCGATCAACGCCGTCAAGGGTGTCGAGATCGGCAACGGCTTCGGTGCGGCGGAAATCACCGGCGAAGAGAATGCCGACGAGATGCGGATGGGCAATGACGGCAAGCCGCTGTTCCTGTCGAACCATGCCGGCGGTATCCTGGGCGGCATTTCCACCGGCCAGCCGGTCATCGCCCGCTTCGCCATCAAGCCGACCTCGTCGATCCTGACCGAGCGCCAGTCGATCGATGCCGACGGCAAGAATGTCGATGTGCGCACCAAGGGCCGTCACGACCCCTGCGTCGGCATCCGCGCCGTGCCGATCGGCGAGGCGATGGTTGCATGCGCCATTGCCGATCACTATCTCCGCGACCGCGGCCAGACCGGCCGGTTGAAATAGGAATTACCCCATGCCTTACGATCAGAAGCGTGTCGTCGATGCCATCCGTGCCTTCGAGGCCGGCGAGATCGTCGTCGTCATGGACGACGACGACCGCGAGAACGAAGGCGACCTGATCGTCGCTGCCGTGCATTGCACGCCGGAGAAGATGGCCTTCATCGTCCGCCACACCTCCGGCATCGTCTGCACGCCGATGCCGAAGGAAGAGGCCAAGCGCCTGAACCTGAACGCCATGGTGGCCGAAAACGACTCGGCGCATACGACGGCCTTCACCGTTTCGGTCGACTTCAAGCATGGCACGACGACGGGCATTTCCGCCGACGACCGCACGCTGACGGTGCGCAACCTCGCCAACCCGAATGTGGGTGCGGCCGATTTCGTCCGCCCGGGCCACATCTTCCCGCTGATCGCCCGCGAAGGCGGCGTGCTGATGCGCTCCGGCCATACGGAAGCCGCAGTCGACCTCTGCAAGCTCGCCGGTCTGCCGTTGATCGGCGTCATCAGCGAGCTCGTCAATGACAACGGCACCGTGATGCGCGGCCCGCAGGTGAGCAGCTTTGCTGACGAACACGGCCTCAAGCAGGTGTCGGTCGCCGATCTGATCGCCTACCGCCAGCGCAAGGAAACGCTGATCGAGCTCGGCCAGAGCTTCGACATCGAGACCCCCTTCGGCAAGGCCAAGGCGCATACCTACTCGCTGCCCTGGGATCCGATGCAGCACCTCGCCGTCGTCTTCGGCGACATCCGCGACGGCATCGACATTCCGGTGCGCCTGCATCCGGAGAACGTCGCCGAGGACCTGTTCGGCAAGAAGAGCCCCGTCGATCACTACATGCAGAAGATCGCCGAGGAAGGCCGCGGCATCATCGTGTATCTGCGCGAAGGCTCCGTCGGCGTCGGCCATATCGACAACGGCCGCAAGGCCCGCAGCCAGGGCCGCGAGTCGCACGCCGAGGCAGCAACGCGCGAGAGCGAATGGCTGGAAATCGGTCTCGGCGCACAGATCCTGAAGGATCTCGGCGTGACCTCGATCAAGCTCTTGACCACCCGCGAGCGGCACTATGTCGGGCTCGAGGGTTTTGGGATCAAGATCACCAAGACTGAACTCGGCTGATCACAGCAGATGTGCTTAAACGCCCGCGCTCAGGCAGCGATACGCTTGAAGCGGGGGCGGACGTTGCGCATGTAATATTTGCCCGGCGACTGCGAGGTGACCATGGCAATGACATGCGCCTCGTTGACGCCCTCGAAGGTCCTGTCCTCGCCGTTGCTAAGGCAGACGCGAAGACGGCCATCCTGCTGGCTGAAATAGACCGCGTCGATCAGCGCCGACTTTACCGCGACCGGCTTCATCGGCTCTCGCTGTTCGCCCATTGAGGCAGTTGAGGCCGCCGCGGCACGGGCGTCGCGGCGGTTGCGGATCAGAGCCCTGACCCTGCGGCCCAGGTCGTTCCAGGCCAACCATGCGGCGTATCTGATGGGGTGCGTTTTCATGCGCCAACCGTAGGGGAACGGTGTTTAACAAGTTCGGCACGGGCATGGTAAACCGGCGTCAAGATTAACGTCGAGTAATTTCGAAAAAAATTCTTAAAATTCAATCAATTGGCATTGGCTACCCGAGCCAGCCGTCAGCAAGGATCACGCGCTCCACGCCGGCAAAGCGGGCGACGCGGTCGAGCTCGGCAGCAAGCCTGTCGAGACGTCCGGCGGAGGCCCGCACACCCGGCTCAAGCCACAGACGCTTCACATCCAGCGTGCCCTTCTTCCTGTCAGCCTTCATGTCGATGCGGCCGATGAGCTTGTCGCCCTCCAGCAGCGGGAAGACGTAGTAGCCGTATTCGCGTTTCGGCTCGGGCACGAAGATCTCGATGCGGTAGAAGAAGCCGAACAGGCGTTCGGTGCGGTTGCGGTCGCGGATCATCGGGTCGAAGGGGCTGAGCACGCGGATGCGGGCGGGCGGCTCGGGGAAATCGGCGATCTCCGCCGGAAATTCCGCGAGCGCCCAGGAGGGACGCGGCTTGCCGCCGAGTGCGGGTTCGATGATGATTTCGGTGAGTTCGTCGCGATGGGCGGTGACCCAGGCCTTCGCTTCCTCCGGCGAGATCAGCCGCCAGAAGGCCGCTATCTCGCCTGATGTGGCGAAGCCCAGGCGCGTCAGCGCGCTGCGGCAGGCCCAGTCGACGAATTCCTCGCGGCTGACTTCCTGCTCGCGGAACTCATCGGGGATGACGCGCTCGACGAGGTCGTAGATCTTCTGGAAATTCGAGCGCCCGGCGATGGCGAACTTGCCGGTGTGCCAGAAATATTCGAGTGCGGTCTTGTTCGGATGCCAGTTCCACCAGCCGCCGGAGACATGATCGTCGGCCTTGATGTCGCGCGCCAGGATCGCGCCGTTCTGGACGACGCGGTCATAGGTTTCCTCGAAAGCGTGTTCGAAGCCCTCCCCCTGCCACTTGCGCCAGCGCTCGACTAGGACCTCCTCCTGCTGGACGAACTTGTGCTTCCAGTATTTGAAAAAGCTGCTCGGCAAGATCGAGGCGTCATGCGTCCAGTGTTCGAAGAGCGCGCCATCCTTTTCCAGCAGCGAGGTCAGGTGTTCGCGGCGGTAGGTCTGGTTGCGGGAGAACAGGATCTGGTGGTGGGCGCGCTCCACCGTCTGGATGCTATCGACCTGGACGAAGCCGAGATCGTGGATGAGCTGCAGGAGCCCGTCCTTGGTCAAGGCGCGGTTGGGCGGAGTACTCAGGCCCTGCTTGGCGATGAAGACGCGGCGGGCATCGGCATTCGAGAGCAGATTCGTCATGACGTCATCATATGCCGGAAAATCTTCCTAGCCACCCGCTTTTGCACTTTTGCCGCCGCCGCTATAGAAGCGAGCGCCAGAAGGATGAGGGACTGCATTTGGACATCCGTTTCGAAGGGGCTTCGGTCAGCTATGGCGCGCGCCAGGCGCTGGCACCGCTGACCTTGCAGCTGAGCGAAAACCGCATCGGCATCATCGGCCTGAACGGCTCCGGCAAGACCACCTTCGCACGGCTGATCAACGGCTTGGCGAAGCCGACGGCCGGACGCGTTCTCGTCAATGGCCGCGATACGGCGGGCGAGCGCGGCGCGCTTTCCGATGTCGGCTTCATCTTCCAGCAGCCGCAGAACCAGATCATCCTGCCTGTTGTGAAGGACGACATCGCCTTCGGGCTGAAGAGCCGCGGCGTTGCGAAGGGCGAGATCGAGGCGAAGGTCGAAGCCGTCCTCTCACGTTTCGGCGCCGCGCATCTGGCGCCCCGCCGGGCGCATGAACTTTCCGGCGGCGAGTTGCAGATTGCGGCTCTGGCAGCGGTGCTGGTCACCGGGCCTGATATTCTCATACTCGACGAGCCGACCAACCAGCTCGACCTCAAGAACCGGGCGCTGGTGCAGCGGCTGATCGAGGGGCTGCCGGAAAATGCGCTCGTCATTACCCATGATCTCGAGCTTATCGCCGATTTCGGCCGGGTGCTGGTCTTCCACGAGGGCACGCTCGCCGCCGATGCGCCAGCCGCGGAGGCAATCGCGCGCTACAGGGAGATCGCCGGCTGATGCAGTCGCTCTATGTCGAGGGAGAGAGCTTCATGCACCGCCTGCCGGCGCGCGCCAAGCTCGCGGTGCTCGCGATCCTCGGCGTCATCCTGTTCACGACGCGCGACATACCGCTGCTGTCGCTGGCGGTGCTGGCGACGGCGGCGATCTATTTCCGGCTCGGCATTCCGCTTGCGCAGGCGCTCGACCGGCTGAAGCCGGTATTGCTGACGATCGCCATCGTCGCGCTCTTCAGCCTTGCCTTCAATCCCTGGCATGGCGCCGTCGTGGCGCTGCTGCGGCTGACATCGCTGATGTTCTTTGCGGCGGCCGTGACCGCCACGACGACGATTGCCGAGTTCATCGACGAGATTACCCTGCTGGCGCGGCCGCTCGAGCGGATCGGGCTGGTGCAGGCCAATGATGTCGGTCTCGCCGTCGGGCTGGTGGTGCGTTTCGTGCCTGAGATCCTCGGCCGCTATCAGGCGATCAAGGAAGCGCATGCGGCACGCGGCATCAAGGTGCGGCCGGTGACGCTGCTGGCGCCGCTGATCATCCTCACCCTCAGAGATGCGGATAACATTGCCGCGGCGATTGACGCGCGGGGCATTCGGCGGCATGTCAGTTAACCGATCGTAAACACGGAGCCCATAATGAGCACCCGCGACCTCGTCTTGTCTGCCCTTTTTGCCGCGATCATCGTGGCGCTCGGCATTCTGCCGCCGATCACCCTCGGCTTCATTCCGGTGCCGATCACCGCGCAGTCGATGGGCGTGATGATGGCCGGTGTCGTGCTCGGCGCGCGCCGCGGCTCCATCGCCGTGCTCATCGTCTGGGTGCTCGTCGCCATCGGCCTGCCGGTTCTTTCGGGCGGCCGCGGCGGACTTGCCGCCTTTGCGGCGCCGACCACCGGCTTCCTGATCGGCTGGCTGTTTGCCGCCTTCACGACCGGCTATCTCAGCGAGCGTCTCGTCAAGGCCGAACAGTCCGGTCTCGTCCAGACTGTCGGCTTCTTCCTGTCGGCGATGATCGGCGGGATCGTCGTTCTCTATGCCTTCGGGATCATCTATCTGGCGATTGCCGGTGGTATCAGCCTCGAGCAGGCCTTTGTCGGCTCCATGGCCTTCGTGCCCGGCGATGTGGCCAAGGCCTTCGTCGCAGCCCTCGTCGGCCGTGCCGTCATGGTCGGCTATCCGCTGTTGCCGGTTCGCGCCTAATCGAGAAACGTGTAGAGCCAGTCGCGCGTCTCTTCAGGCAGCGAGACTGGCTCGCCGATCTCGCGGCTGCGGGCCTGCCAGGTGACCTCCACCTCAGCGGCACGCTCTCCATCCGCATCGACGGCGACCACGAAGCCGACGGACCTCAGGCCGATCTTGTCGACGGCCGCGGTGAAGACCGCGTCCTCTTCGTATCGCAGCGGGCGGTGCAGCGTGCAGGAGACCTTGCAGGCAATGTAGAGCGGCTCATCGGCGAGTTCCGGCCGCATCGACCAGAAACCGGCGAGCGCGGATTCGGCATAGGAAATGTATGAGGCGAGAAACATCTGCCCGTTCATGTCCACGTCACGGAACGGAATGCGGATTTGCTCTCTGTTCGAGCGCGCTGCCTTCACCATCGTCTGCCGGCTCCCCTGCCATCACGAGCAAGACTAGGCCCGGCCCGAGGTGAAGTAAACGCTTGCCGTGACGTGGTTGCGACAGCATGTGTCTGTTGAAATAGCCCGCCCCAGCACCATCTGCTGTGGATCATGACAGGGCCAGAGGATAAGTATTTCGCCATGAGCACCCGTCTTTACGAACATCCGATCTTCCTCGAACATGTGACACCGGAGGGCCATCCGGAACGGCCGGACCGCATGCGCGCCATCAATGTCGCGCTCGGCCATCCGAATTTCGAGCGGCTGGACCGCAAGGAGGCGCCGCAGGCCAATGAGGACGCGGTGCTGCTGGCGCATCCCGAAGAGCACCTCTTCGCCGTGATGCGGCAGATCCCGGAAGAAGAAGGCGAGATCAACCAGCTGGAAGCCGACACCTATGCCAGCGCCAAGAGCCTGCAGGCGGTCTTGACCGGCGTCGGCGGGGCGATGGCTGCCGTCGACGACGTCTTCACCGGCAAGGCCGACAATGTCTTCGTCGCCGCTCGCCCGCCCGGTCACCACGCCGAGAAGAACAAGGCGATGGGCTTCTGCTTCTTCAACAATGCCGCGATTGCCGCCCGCCATGCGCAGAAGCGCTACGGCGCCGAGCGCGTCGCGATCGTCGACTGGGACGTGCATCACGGCAATGGCACGCAGGACATCTTCTGGGACGATCCCTCGGTGCTGTTCTGCTCGACGCACCAGATGCCGCTCTATCCGGGCTCCGGCGCCAAGGACGAAAGCGGCAAGCACGGGACGATCGTCAATGCGCCGCTCTCGCCGAATGTCGGCAGCGATCATTTCCGCGAGGCCTTCAAGTCCCGCGTGCTGCCGGCGCTCAACGACTTCCGCCCGGACCTGATCATCATCTCCGCCGGCTTCGACGCCCATCACCGCGATCCCCTGGCGCAGATCAATCTCGTCGGCGAGGATTTCGACTGGGCGACCGGAAGATTGCTGGAGATAGCCGACAAAAGCGCCTCCAACCGGGTCGTCAGCCTGCTGGAAGGCGGCTATGATCTCGAAGGCTTGGCCGAATCGGCTGGGCTACATGTGCTTCGATTGATGAAGGGTTGAGTATGACTGACAGCGCCAAGCCTGAGGTATCAGGTCTTTCCTTCGAAAAGGCCGTGGCCGAACTCGAAAGCATCGTCGCGCGCCTGGAACGCGGCGACGTGGCGCTGGATGAATCCATCGAGATCTACGAGCGCGGCGAAGCGCTGAAGAAGCATTGCGAAACCCTGCTC
This sequence comes from Rhizobium sp. OAE497, assembly GCF_040546565.1. Classification (NCBI taxonomy): domain Bacteria; kingdom Pseudomonadati; phylum Pseudomonadota; class Alphaproteobacteria; order Hyphomicrobiales; family Rhizobiaceae; genus Rhizobium; species Rhizobium sp. OAE497. Next base: position 781,887 of record NZ_JBEPOA010000001.1, on the reverse strand, counting down.
TCGGCAGCTGAAAACCGCATCGAGAAAATCCGCCTCGACCGCTCGGGCAAGCCGCAGGGCGTGGAGCCTCTCGACGGGGCTTGATTGGCCTAGAGGGCGATCACCGTTCTGATTTCGTCATAGCCGGTGCGCAGACCGTTTCCGTCCCGCTCGATCAATCCGGCTTCGGAGAGAATTTCGACATCCTCGTGCACCCGGCGATAATCGCGCTTCAGGCTTTTCGCCAGTGCCGAAATGCTCGTCTGCGGATGCCGGTGGAGGTGACGCAGCAACTCCAGCCGCTTGGCCGTCATCGTGCGCGAGAAGGCGTCCCAGCCAACGAAGGTGAGATGATCCTCGGAGACCGTCTCGCCTGCTTCGGCTCGATGCCAGGCATCGGCGACGCGCTTGGCCGCGTCCGCGAAGGAGCCGCCGATATGCAGTTCGATATCCTTGTTCATATCCGTTCTCCTCTCAGCCTTTCGACGTCGGCCTGAAAATCCAGAAGCGTCTGCTCGATCGAGACGAAGGTGTAAGCCTCCTCGCGCTCGCCATAATGGCGATGGTCGCCCTTGCCGCGCTCGTTGTCATAGCCAATCAGCCGCTCGCCTGGGCTGCCATAGAAAAGCGAGTATTTCAGCATGTGCCTGGAGCCGGGCACCTGCACGGGAACACGCCAGACCTTCATTTCGAGTATCGCGCCGTCACCGAAAACGATGCGTTCGCGAATGACGCGCTCGGCTTTCATCGTATAAATATGTCATCATGTGACATATGTCGTCAAGCGACATAGAAACTTTCGCTACCACCGCCTCGCCGAACTGTTTAGGTTGGCGGCAAATCCCGCTTGGAGAACCGCCATGTCCTTCTTCCCCGGTAAAGATCCCCTGCCCGGCGATGCCTTTGCCTGTGATGCGATCGAGAATCTGATCATTCCGCGCACCAGCGATATCGGCGGATTCCAGGTGCGTCGCGCGCTGCCGACCAGGCAGCGGCGGCTGGTGGGGCCGTTCATCTTCTTCGACCGGATGGGGCCGGCGATCCTCAGGCCCGACGAGGCGCTGGATGTGAAGCCGCATCCGCATATCGGGCTTTCGACGGTGACCTATCTCTTCGACGGCGAGATCCGCCATCTCGACAGCCTCGGCACCGAGAAGGTGATCCGCCCCGGTGATATCAACCTGATGACCGCGGGGCGCGGCATCGTGCATTCGGAGCGCACTCCAGACAATCTGCGCGGACATCCGCTGGCGATGTCCGGGCTGCAGACCTGGCTGGCGCTGCCCGATGAAAAGGAAGAGATGAACCCGGAGTTCACCCATACCGAAAAGGGCGACATGCCTGTTATCGACGATGGCGGGGTGACCGGGCGCGTGGTGATCGGCTCCTTCGAGGGGCTGAAGTCGCCGGTGAAGGTTTTCACCGATACGCTCTATGCCGATATCAGCCTGCAGCCGGGATCGAAATTCCCCTTCGGTGCTGCGCATGAAGAGCGCGCCGTCTATGTTCTCTCCGGCGAGGTGATGATTGCCGGCGACCGGTTTGCGCCCGATCAGCTGCTGGTCTTCCGGCCCGGCGATGCGATCACGCTCGAAGGGGGCGAACAGGGCTGTCACCTGATGCTCTTCGGCGGCGCGGCGCTGAATTCCAAGCGCTATATCTGGTGGAACTTCGTTTCGTCGTCGAAAGAGCGGATCGAGAAGGCCAAGGAAGAATGGCGCACCGGCCGTTTCGACATCGTTCCGGGGGATGAAGAGGAATTCGTGCCTTTGCCTGAAGGCTGAACTTCTCTAGAATGGAGCGGTTGCGGTTCTTGAAACGCACTTGTTTCGCCGCAATTTAATCGGAATAAGCATCTCCGAGAATGATAAGAAAGAGCGCCCGCCCGTGACACAACCGCCGAAGACACCGCTGCTCGATCAGGTCAAGCTTCCAGCCGACCTGCGCAAGCTCGATGACCGCGAGCTGCCACAGCTCGCACGCGAGGTTCGCGACGAGATGATCGACGCCGTGTCGCGCACTGGCGGACATCTGGGTGCAGGGCTTGGCGTCGTCGAGCTGACGATCGCCATCCACAGCGTTTTCAACACGCCCGACGACCGGCTGATCTTCGATGTCGGCCACCAGTGTTATCCGCACAAGATCCTGACCGGCCGCCGCGACCGCATTCGCACGCTGCGCCAGGAGAACGGCCTCTCCGGCTTCACCCGCCGTGCCGAGAGCGAGTACGACCCCTTCGGCGCCGCACATTCCTCGACCTCGATTTCCGCCGGTCTCGGCATGGCCGTCGCCGCCGAGCTCGACCAGACCGACAAGCGCGTGATCGCCGTCATCGGCGACGGCGCGATGTCGGCCGGCATGGCCTATGAGGCGCTGAACAACGCCGGCGCTCTCGACGCCCGGCTGATCGTCATCCTCAACGACAACGACATGTCGATTGCTCCGCCGACCGGCGCGATGAGCGCCTATCTGGCGCGTCTCGCGTCCGGGCGCACCTATATGGGCTTCCGCGACTTCGGCAAGAAACTGACGGCCTATCTAGGCAAGAAGGTCGACCGGGCGATTACCCGCGCCGTCGAGCATGCCCGGGGCTATGTGACCGGCGGCACGATGTTCGAGGAGATGGGCTTCTACCATATCGGCCCGATCGACGGCCACTCCTTCGAGCATCTCCTGCCGGTGCTGCGCAATGTGCGCGACCATGCCGAAGGCCCGGTGCTAATCCATGTGGTGACCCAGAAGGGCAAGGGCTATCCGCCGGCCGAAGCCGCTGCAGACAAGTATCACGGCGTCAACAAGTTCGATGTCATCACCGGCGCGCAGGCGAAGGTGAAACCGAATGCGCCGAGCTATACGAGCGTCTTCGCCGAAGCGCTGGTGCAGGAAGCCGAGCTCGACGACAAGATCGTCGGTATCACCGCAGCCATGCCGAACGGTACCGGCCTCGACAAGCTGGCGAGCCTCTATCCGGCACGCTGTTTCGATGTCGGCATCGCCGAGCAGCATGCGGTGACCTTCGCTGCCGGCCTCGCCGCCGAAGGCTACAAGCCGTTCGCCGCACTTTATTCCACCTTCCTGCAGCGCGCCTATGACCAGGTCGTCCACGACGTGGCAATCCAGGGCCTGCCGGTGCGCTTCCCGATCGACCGTGCCGGTTTCGTCGGCGCTGACGGGCCGACGCATGCCGGATCCTTCGACACGACCTTCCTTGCGGCACTGCCGGGCTTCGTCGTCATGGCGGCGGCCGACGAGGCGGAGCTGAAGCATATGGTGCGCACGGCCGCTGCCTATGATGCCGGTCCGATCTCGTTCCGCTATCCGCGCGGCGAAGGTGTCGGCGTAGAAATGCCCGTTCGCGGTGAAATCCTGCAGATCGGCAAGGGCCGGATCGTCAAGGAAGGCACCAAGGTCGCTCTCCTCTCCTTCGGCACGCGCCTTGCGGACAGCCTGCTCGCCGCCGAAGATCTCGATGCGGCCGGTCTTTCGACGACGGTCGCCGATGCGCGCTTTGCCAAGCCGCTCGATCACGACCTGATCCGCCAGCTCGCCGCCCACCACGAGATTCTGATCACCATCGAGGAAGGTTCCGTCGGCGGCTTCGGCAGCCACGTCATGCAGTTCCTGGCGATGGAAGGCCTGCTCGACAACGGGCTGAAGGTTCGCTCGCTTGTGATGCCCGATATCTGGATGGAGCAGGCGAAGCCCGAGGCGATGAATGCCCATGCAGGGCTCGATCGCGCCGGGATCGTTTCGACGGTGTTCCGGGCGCTTGGCCGCACAGTTGCGGTTGGGGTTGCTGGGTAAGTCTGAAACTCCCTACCCGGAGCCCCCTCATCCGCTCTTCGGGCACCTTCTCCCCGAGGGGAGAAGGGAATTGCCGCAACGTCTCCGATCCCTTCTCCCCCGCGGGGAGAAGGTGGCCCATAGGGCCGGATGAGGGGGCCGCGGGCACCACCTCCGCTTGAGAACTATTCCACCTTCCCATCCCGATAAAACACCATCCCGCCATGGTGCAGTACGCCGTCGATGAAGTCGCCGTCGGCGGTGAAGCCGGTGTCGTCCCAGTATTCGATATGGTCGCCGTCTACCTCGTAGCGTCCCTGATAGGCGCTCTTGCGGGTGCCGCGAGCCTCGTCGTAGCGGCCGTTCGGCAGGAGTTCCTGGCGGATATGGCCGTCGGCGGTGATCCACGTGCCGATATAGGGATGGGTCTGCATTGTCGTCTCCTGGTCATTGGCGAAGGCAAGGGTGGCGCCGCAGAGAGCGGCGCCCGTTATCAGAGAGAGCCCGCGCATGGTCAGATCGCCGCGTTGGCGGTGGGGCGGATGGTGATCTCGTTGGTATCGACATCGCCGGGCTGCTCGATCGCGAAGCGGATGGCGCGGGCGATCGCATCGCCCTTCAGCGCGATGGCGCGGTAGGTGGCCATGGCATCCTTCGCGAAGGGCTCAGTGATGGTGCCGGCGAGCTCGGATTCGACGACGCCGGGATTGATGCAGGTGACGCGGAGTCTTCGGTTCTCCTGGCGCAGGCCGTCCGAGATCGCCCGCACCGCGAATTTGGTGGCGCAATAGACCGCGGCGGTCGGCGACACCGCGAGGCCGCCGATCGAGGAAACGTTGATGATCTGGCCGCTTTCCTGCGCATTCATGACGGGCAAGACGGCCGCGATGCCATAGAGCACGCCCTTGATATTGACGTCGATCATCCGGTCCCATTCCTCGACCTTCAGCGACGACATCAGCGACAGCGGCATGACGCCGGCATTGTTGACGAGGACGTCGATGCGGCCGAAGGCATCGATCGCCGCCCTGGCGAAAGCCTCCATATCGGCGCGGTCGGTAACGTCGAGGGCGCGGAATTCGACAGTGCCGCCCTCATTGCGGATCTCGGTTGCCAGCGCCTCCAGCCGGTCGGTGCGCCTTGCGCCGATGACGAGCCTGGCGCCGGCTGCGCCGAGTTCGCGGGCGGTTGCCGCGCCGATGCCGCTGCTGGCGCCAGTGATCAGAACTGTCTTGCCTTGGATGCCGGTCATGTCTTCTTCCTCATGCTGTGACTGTGACGGCCGCCGATCGCGGCCCCGGCAGAAGATGGTTGCTTGATCGCACCGGCCGGTAGCAGGCTTCTCCGGATTTCTTGCACGATCTTCCGGAAGCGGTGCATCACGGCTTGGCATTTGCGCCGCTGCCGTTCATGCTGTTCCCATGGAAAAGATTGCCCAGCTTGCAGAATTGATCGATCGCCATGCCGGAACTGATGGCAGCTTCGACACCGCCCTGCCGCGCGTCGGGATCATACGATCCTCGGCGAAAACAGAGCCGATCCACACGATGTACGAGCCCTCCTGCTGCATCGTCGCGCAGGGGCGGAAGCGCGCGGTGGTCGGCGACCGGGTGCATGTCTATGACAGCGCCCACTATCTCGTCGTCGGCGTCGACCTGCCCGTGATCGGCGCCGTCGTCGAGGCGAGCGCCGACCGCCCCTATCTCTGCATGCGGGTGCAGCTCGATCGCGGCATGCTGGCGGAGCTGATGCCCGCGGCGGAGAACAAGGCGAACGAAAGTGCGGCAGCCGGCGTCAGCGCTTCGACGCCGGAGCTGCTCGATGCTGCCGTGCGGATGCTGCAGCTGCTGGATGCGCCCGAGGATGCTGGTATCTTGGCGCCGATGATCGAGCGCGAGATGCTCTACCGCCTGATCCGCGGCCCGCAGGCGCCGCTGCTGAGGCAGATCGCCAATCGCGAAAGCCGGCTGAACCAGATCGGCCGTGCCGTCGATTTCATCCGCAAGAATTTCAGCGAGCCCTTCGCGATCGAGCATCTCGCCTCGGTGGCGGGCATGAGCGCCTCGACCTTCTACGAGCATTTCAAATCGGTGATGGCGATGAGCCCGCTGCAGTTTCGCACGCAGCTGAGATTGCAGGAGGCGCGGCGGCTGATGGTGACCGAGGGGCTGACGGCAGCGGAGGCGGGCTTTCGGGTAGGCTATGATAGCCCTTCGCAGTTCAGCCGGGATTATGTGCGGGTCCACAACGTGCCGCCGCGGCGGGATGTGGAGCGGATGCGGGTGGTGGCGGGGTAGGCCTCGGTAGTTACTTTCGCGCCCCGGAGCCCCTCACCCTGCCCACCGGGGTCGAGCCAACGGTCTCGACCCGTCCTTCGGACCCCCTCGGGGAGAAGGTGGCGGCAGCCGGATGAGGGGGCCACACCCGCAAACGCCCAAAACAAAAAAAGGGCCCCCGAAGTTCCCTTCGGAGGCCCCGTCTCAGACAATCAGGCTAGTCTCAAAACTCTTCCCAATCTTCCTGCACAACAGCAGCGGCCGTTGCAGCGCGGCCGCCAAAGGCGCTGGCGACGCGGTTGTTGAGCGCGCGGGCCGGCGAGGCGACCGGGCGGGAGGCCGGCTGGGCGATGACGGCGCGCGGGGCGACGGCAACGGCTGCGGCGGCACCGAGCCTGAACTGGTGCAGGAGGGCATCGAGCGATGCGGCTTCCTGGGCCAGCGAGTGGCTGGCGGCCGTCTGTTCCTCGACCATGGCGGCGTTCTGCTGGGTGCCCTGGTCCATGTTGTTGACCGCAGTGTTGATCTCCTGCAGGCCGACGGACTGTTCGCGGGTGGCGGTGACGATCGCGCCGACGTGGCGGTTGATCTCCTGGACCTCGGTAACGATCTCGGCCAGCGCCTTGCCGGTCTGGTCGACCAGCGAAACGCCGGTGCTGACCTGCTCGCCTGAGGTGTTGATCAGCGCCTTGATTTCCTTCGCGGCGTTTGCGGAACGCTGGGCGAGTTCGCGGACTTCCTGGGCAACGACGGCAAAGCCCTTGCCGGCTTCACCGGCACGCGCGGCTTCGACACCGGCGTTCAGCGCAAGCAGGTTGGTCTGGAAGGCGATGTCGTCGATGACGCCGATGATGTTGCCGATCTCGCCCGAAGACTTCTCGATCTGCTCCATGGCGGTGACGGCCTTGCGGACGACGTCGCCGGAGCGCTCGGCGCCGAGGCGGGCGCGCTCGACAAGCTGGCCGACATCTTCGGCGCGCTTGGCGCTGTCGCGAACGGTGGTGGTGACCTGTTCGAGAGCTGCTGCGGTCTCTTCGACGGCTGCGGCCTGCTGCTCGGTGCGGCGGGCGAGATCATCGGCTGCCGAACGGATTTCACCGGCGCCGGCATTGATCGCCGAAGCGTTGCGGCCAACCGACTGCAGGGTCGCCTGCAGCTTGCCGGCGGCATTGTTGAAGTCGGTGCGCAGACCGTCGAACTGGGCGGAGAACGGCGTGGTGATGCGGCTTGCGACATCGCCGTTTGCGAGGTTCGAGAGGCCGGTTGCCAGGCCATCGACGACGAAGCGGATGTCGGCGGCTTCGCGGGCCTTCTCCTCGTCGGAGAACTGGCGCTGACGCTCGGCATCGCTGCGCATGCGATCGGTTTCGCCAGCGAGGCGGAGCTTTTCGGCAGCCGCATCCTTGAAGACCAGAACCGACTGGGCCATGCGGCCGACTTCGTCGCGGCGGTCGAGGGCGGGAACGTCGACATTGTGATGGCCATCGGCAAGGCGGCTCATCGCCGTGGTCATGCCGATGATCGGCTGGACGATGGCGCGCGACAGGAGCCATGCGAGAACGGCAGCGGCGAGCGAGGCGCCGATACCGCCGAAGAGCAGCGTGTTATTGAGGTCGCTGTCGGCATCGGCCTGGATGGCGGCGAGCTCAGCGGACTTGTCGCGGGCGGCGGCCTTGATCTTGGCGGAAGCCTGACGGAAGCCGTCGAGCTGGCCCTTGGTGGCGTTGACGCCGATCTTGACGACATCGGCGATCGGGGTTTCGGTTTCCTTGCGGGCCTTGGCCTGCGGCTCAGCTAGCTCATGGAAATAGAGATCGGCGGCCTTCTGCATGCCGTCGATCATCTCGAGCACGGCAGGCTCGCCGGATGCGGTTTCCTTGGCGGCGGCAATGGCCTTCAGCATGCGCTCGCGGTTGGCGAAGATATCGCCATAGGTGCTGTCGGAGCGGAAGAGGATGAAACCGCGCAGGTTGACGGCCTGCTCAAGCATGGCCTGCAGCGCGTCGTCGATCTGGTTGACGAGCAGTTCGGACTTTTCCTGCTGGGCGGCAGCGTCCGACGAAGCGTTGGCCTTCACGTAAACATAAGACGAGACGGCAACGAAGATGACGATGAGGGCTGCGAACGTGGCCGCAAGCTTCCCCTTGAGTGAGATATTGGCGAACACCGGTAATTCTCCTGGCAAATAATCGGCGCGGCAAAAACGCGGCCGCTGGGAGGTACGGCCACATGTTTTGGAAATCGAGACAACATGAACTGCGGGCAGGGAAATGCGTGCCATCATGGCGGAAGCGATTCAGGCGAACCGCTGCAATCGGCCCGAACCTAGTGGCCGCCACTTTAAAATTGCTTAAGTTTGCGCCGCACAAATAGGGGTGGCGCTATTCTTCCGGCGCATTGAGGATGAGGATATCTAGGTCGCGCTCCGGCCAGAAATCGGTGGCCGTCATCTCGAAGGTCGTCGGGCCGGTCTTCTTCACTCCGGTACCGCAGAAGCTGATGAGGTTCTTCGCATTGCCCTTATCCAACGTCAGCTTGAAGCTTTTGATCGGGCCGTTCCAGTTGGCGCCGGTCTTCAGGATGTAGGAAATCCAGCTTTCGGTATAGTTCGCGCCGCCATTCGTCTCAGCCTTCGCAAGTTTCTGCGCCGTTTTGACGAAGCCTCCGTCCATGCAGTAGCGGCTGCTATATTCGACGAAGCGATCGCCCTTGGCCTGGCCATCCTCCAGGAAGCTGATCGCCACGGTGCCGCCGACGCTCGGCGTGTAGCGATGCGAGACTGTCACCTTCGCCCTTGCCGGAAAGACGGTCTTCCACCAGTAGGTGGAGCGCAGCGTCCAGAGCGGTGTCATGTGATGCTTCATGCCGCTGCCGTCATTGTCATAGACGTCGTCGTAGAGCAGGCCGCGGGAGAGCCAGTCCTGCTTGACCGCGTCGGGCAGCTTTTCGAGCGCTGCGGCCGTGCCTTCGGCATAAGGGAGCGGCGGAATGTTCTGCGCCTTCAGGTCATCGGTGACGTCGATGCTGGCGGCGATCGCCCGCTGCTGCAACGTCGGCGAAATCGGCTTGCCATCCTGCGTCACCGTGAAATCGAGGAAATTGTCCTTGCCGGAATCGGCAATGGCGATATCGCTCTCCACATGGCCCGGCAGATCCGGCATCGGGAAGGCGACAAGCGTCTCGACATCCTTGTCGGCGCTGTTTTCGAAGACGTAATCGACGCGCACTTCCTTGGCCGAGATGAACAGCGCCTCGCTCTCCATGCTGACGTCAGGGGATTCGATGAAGGTCAGGCCGCCGGTCTTCAGCTCGGCCATCGTATCGTTGGCGAGCGCCGGGGCAGCGTTCAGGACGGCGGCGATCACAGCCACGCTTCTCGATATCGGCATGCCGTCTCACTCCCCTACCCCATGACCGGAGCCGGAATTATCGCCGGGTTCCGGCGGGCGTCAACGGCGGCGGCGCAAACAAAAGGCTTGCAAGCGCGGGTTTTGCCAGTCATGGACTGCCAATGTCCGATCAGAACCCACAACGTCTCGACCAGCTGCTCGTCAGCCTCGGTCTTTTTGCCAGCCGCTCGCGGGCGCGCGATGCGATCGACCGCGGCACCGTGAAGGTGGGCGGCAAGATCGTCACCAAGCCGGGCGCGCTGTTTGCCGAAACGGCCGAGATCGAAATCGACGATCCGGCCCAGGATTACGTCTCGCGCGCCGCACTGAAGCTGACGGCGGCGCTCGATCACTTCCGGCTCGATCCGGCCGGCCATCACTGTCTTGACGTCGGCGCATCGACCGGCGGCTTTACGGAAGTGCTGCTGGAGCGCGGTGCCACGCATGTGACGGCGATCGATGTCGGCCACGGGCAGATGCATCCGCGCATTTCGGCCGATCCGCGCGTGACGAATATAGAGGGGCTGAACGCCCGCAATCTGACGGGCGACGATATCGGCCATGCCGTGACCTTCCTGGTTTCCGACGTCTCGTTCATTTCGCTGAAGCTGGCGCTTGCCCCGGCACTCGACATCGCCGAGCCGGGCGCCAAGGCGGCCCTTCTGGTCAAGCCTCAGTTCGAAGCCGGGCGCGAGGCGATCGGCAAGGGCGGCCTGTTGAAAGACCCCTCCTCCGCGCCGTCAGTGGCTGCCGAGCTGGAGCGCTGGTTTACCGAAGACATGGGCTGGAAGAGCCTCGGCCTCATCGCCTCGCCGATTGCAGGCGGCGACGGCAATCAGGAATATCTACTTGCAGGAATAAAGCCGTGAGCACCGAAACAGTCACGATCAAGAAACTCGGCGGACAGGGCGACGGCATTGCCGAAGGCAGGGATGGCGCGATCTACGTGCCTTTCGCACTGCCGGGCGAGGAGGTCGCGATTGCGCGCGTCAAGAACCAGGGCACGATCATGTCGATCGCCAAGGCCTCGCCCGACCGGCAGGAGCCGGCCTGCCGCCATTTCGGCCCCGACGGCGTCAACGGCACCTGCGGCGGCTGCACACTGCAGCATCTTTCAGACGCGCCCTACCGCGCCTTCAAGCGGCAGCTGGTGGTCAACGCGCTGAAATCGCAGGGGATCGATGCCGAAGTCGGCGAACTCGTTGCTGCCCATCCCGGCGAGCGCCGCCGCGTCGTCTTCGCGGCGCGCAAGACCGAGAAGGACATGCTGATCGGTTTCAACCAGGCCGAAAGCCACCACATCGTCTCGATCGAGGAATGTCCGATCTCGTCGGCAGGGATCATGGCCCGGCTGCCGGCGATCAAGGCGATCGGCGCGGCGATGGCAACGAATGCCGAAGCCTTCCGTATCTCGGTGCTGGAGACGCTGTCGGGTCTCGATCTCGCCGTCGACGGCATCAAGAAGCTTCCCGACCAGCAGCGCCGCAAGGCCGTCGAGACCGTGCTCGGCATGCGCGGCATCGCCCGCGTCTCGCTGAACGGCGAAATCCTCGTGGAGCCGCAGAAGCCGGTCGTCGATTTCGGCGGCGTGCAGGTCTCGCCTCCGGCCGGCGGCTTCACCCAGGCGACGAAACCTGCCGAAGAGGCGATGGCGGAGCTCGTCGTTGCCCATGTCGGCAAGGCAAAGCGCATTGCCGATCTCTTCGCCGGTTCCGGCACCTTCTCGCTCCGGCTCGCCCGCATCGGCCGCGTCCATGCTGTCGAAGGCGACGACAAGGCGCTCGCCGCCCTCGATCACGCCGCCCGCAAGGCGCAGGGGCTGAAGCCGGTGAGCGTCGAGAAGCGCGACCTCTTCCGCCGCCCGCTGATGACCGCGGAATTCAAGCATTACGACGCCGTTGTCTTCGACCCGCCGCGCGCAGGCGCCGAATTTCAATCGCAGGAACTTGCGCGCTCGGCGGTCAAGAAAGTCGTCGCCGTCAGCTGCAATCCGCTGACGCTGGCGCGCGACCTCGCGATCCTGATCGAAGGCGGCTACCGCATCACCAGCGTCACGCCGATCGACCAGTTCCTCTGGACGGCGCATGTCGAAGTGGTGGCGACGCTGGAGAAGTAATTCTCCGCCTCCCTCATTCCTGTGCTTGTCACAGGAATCCAGCCACGGCGCGTCTGCGCCGTGAATGACTCGGCAGACATTTGACGCTGGGATTAGTCTCTCGCGCCCCAAGACTGGGGCGCACTGGATCCCTGTGACAAGCACAGGGATGAGGGAGATGTTGTGTGTGCGGCCCCCTCATCCCCGGCGCAACAAGTTGCGCCTGAAACCTTCGGGCCACCTTCTCCCCGAGGGGAGAAGGGAACGCCGCGTCCGCCGCTTACGCCAACTTCCCCTATCCCCCCGGGGGAGAGGGTAGGGTGAGGGGGCTCCGGGCGCGGCAGATTTTCAGCAACGGCCTGGATGGAAGACGAAAATGCCCGCCTCCCCGCAGGCATCTTCAACTCGTGGACAGCCCTCATCAAGCCACCGGCCGGCCCGCCAGGAATACTCCGAGCTGGTCGAGCTGGCCCGCGATCCCCGCCTGGCGGTATTCCACCTTGTCGCCGCCGTCGAGGATGGTGATCTGTTCGGTGAGCACGACATGGGTGCCCTCGGCGACCGGCGTCAGGCTGATCGTCGTCAGCGACGAGGAAATGCGGCGTTCGTTGTGGGACATCGTATAAGCGTAGACGATGCGGCGGTCCTTGACGATATCCTCGTAGCGGGCGTCGGCGACGTATTGGTCGCTCTTGCCGAAATCGAACTTGCTGACATCGCGGCCGCCGACGCGGAAGTCGTTCTGCGTATAAGTGGTGGTGAAGTTGTCGCCGATTGCTTCCCATTGCAGTCTGGCCTTCGGATCCGACCATGCGGCGAAGACGCGGGCGGGCGAGGCTTGGTAGGTGCGTTCGACGGAGAAGGTGGAATGGACGGTGCTGTATTCAGACATGCGCTTACTCCTCTACCTCTGGCATTTCCGGGTTGGCTTTCAGATATTCTCCCAGCCTGTCGAGGCTGCGCTCCCAATGGATGCGGCGCTCGTTGATCCAGCTTTCGGCCGAGCGCAGCGCCGATGGCTCGATGCGGCAGGTCCGCACGCGGCCGAGTTTTTCCGATTTCACCAGGCCGCTCGCTTCCAGCATCTGCAGGTGCTGCAGGACCGAAGGCAGGGCCATGGTGAGCGGCTCCGCCAGTTCCTTGACGGAGGCCGGCCCCTTGCACAGGCGATCGACCATGCTGCGCCGCGCCGGATCGGCCAGCGCCTGAAACATCAGATCGAGTGCATGTGATTGGTTAGGCATACACCTAACTATATGCATCCGCGGCTGCCTGTCAATAATAGTTAGGCAAATACCTATCTATCTATTTAAACAAAAATGCCCGCTTCTCCGCGGGCATCTTCAATTCAGGGACAGACCGTATCAGGCGACGCGGCGGTGAGCCGAAGAGGAGGCGCCGTGGCCGGTGCCGAGGTTGAACTGCGAGAGCAGCTGCATCAGCTTGGCGGCTTCCGCCGCAAGACCGTGGCTGGCAGCCGTCTGCTCCTCGACCATGGCGGCGTTCTGCTGCGTGCCCTGGTCCATGGTGTTGACGGCCGTGTTGATCTCGTGGAGACCGGTCGACTGTTCGCGGGTGGCGGTGACGATCGCGCCGACATGGCGGCTGATCTCCTGGACCTGCGCGACGATCGCTTCCAGCGACTTGCCGGTTTCGCCGACCAGCGTCACGCCGGAGCGGACCTGGGCGTTCGATGCGGTGATCAGCGCCTCGATCTCCTTGGCGGCCTTTGCAGAACGCTGGGCGAGCTCGCGGACTTCCTGGGCGACGACGGCGAAGCCCTTGCCGGCTTCACCGGCACGGGCTGCCTCGACGCCTGCATTGAGAGCGAGCAGGTTGGTCTGGAAGGCGATGTCGTCGATGACGCTGATGATGCTGGAGATCTGCTCCGAGGAGTGCTCGATGCCGGTCATGGCATCGACGGCCTTGCGGACGATCTCGCCGGACTGCTCGGCACCGTTGCGGGTGCGATCAACCAGATTGCCGGCTTCCTCGGCACGGCGGGCCGTGTCCTTGACCGTCGTGGTGATCTCTTCGAGCGCAGCTGCGGTTTCCTCGACGGAGGCTGCCTGCTGCTCGGTGCGGCGGGCGAGACCATCGGCGGCGGTGCGGATTTCGGCGGCACCGGCGTCGATCGCATTGGCATTGCTGCCGACCGTCTGGAGAGCGCCATGCAGCTTGCCGACAGCGCTGTTATAGTCGTTGCGCAAGCGGTCGAGATGGGCGGCGAAGGGCGTCTCGATGCGGTGAGCGAGGTTACCGTCCGAGAGAGCACCGAGAGCGCCGCCAAGGGCATCGACGGCGGTGCGGATTTCGGCGGCTTCACGGGCCTTCTGCTGTTCGCGGTCCTGGCGCTCGCGCTCGGTCAGCGAACGGCCCTCTTCGGCCTCGCCTTCCAGACGCTGGCGGTCGATCGCATTGGCCTTGAAGACCGCGACGGCTTCGGCCATAGAGCCGATCTGGTCGCGGCGCTCCTCGCCCGGAATGGCGACCGAGAAATCACCGGCGGCGAGCTTCTGCATGGCGGCGGTCATGGCGGTGACCGGCTGAACGACGAGGCCGTGCAGCAGCCAGGCCATGGCAGCGATCATCAGGCCGACGGCGAGAAGCGTTGCGATGGTGGCGGCGATGCGGAACTCGTTCAGCGAAGCGAAAGCCTTGTCGCTATCGACGACGAAGGCGAGATACCATTCGACGGTCGGCAGGCCGGTGACCGGCATGAAGCTGACGAGAACCGGCTTGCCGCCGAATTCCGTGGCGACGAGGCCGGAGCCGATCTTCGGCGTTTGCGCCGGGAAGGCATCGGCGAGCGTCTTGGTGACCAGCTTGGCATCCGGGTGGATGAGGATCTGGCCGCTCTTGTTGACGAGGAAGGCCGTGCCCTGGCCGCCGAGATCGATCTCCTTGATCATCTTGACCATGGTTTCGAGCGAGAAGTCGCTGCCGACGACGCCGGCGAGCTTGCCATCGCGCTGGACCGGAACGGCCGCGCTGATGATCAGGTCGCCGCTGGAGGCATCGACATAGGGCTCGGTCATGACGCTGGCAACGGCCTTGACGGCATCCTGGTACCACGGGCGCTTGCGCGGGTCGTAGCCATCGGGCATCGGCAGCTTCGGCCACATGGTGAAGACGCCCTGCTCATCGCCGAAATAGGTGCTGACGAACTGGCTGGTGAGGATATCGTTCTGCAGGACGTTGAGCGTGCCGGCCTGATCGGCGGCGCGGCCGATGGCGTTGGCGACCATGGCGGTCAGCGTCACGCGGCCGTTCATCCAGTTGGCGAGGCTGTGGGCAGCCTGCTCGCCCGACGACTGGATGTTGGCCTCGATCGAAGCCGTCGTCACGTCGCGCTGAACGGAGTTGATGTAATAGGAAAAGGCGGCAAAGGCCGCCAGAACCACGGCTGACGCGGCGACGAGGATGCGCGTCATCAAATTCGTCTTCTTCAAGTGCGTTCTTTCGAAGTATTCCACCGTCTCGTTTGCGCGGATGGACTGCGCGGCAACGCGGATCGGGCGAATGGGGTTGGGCAAAGCTCAGCAAAGCGCGTCATGCGCCCGGACGAATGGGCAATTCGTCACCCTTTGATTAGTAGGCTCGAATTAAAACACGCTTAAAATTTAGCTAAAACCCTATGTTTTTATATTAGCGTCGCATGAAGGCTTCGAAGGCTTTTCTTGCTTCATCGCTTTTCAACTGTGCGGTGAAGTGGTGCGCTTCTTCATCTATACGTGCAATAATCTCTTCGCGCGGGCCGCGGACGAGATCGCGGGCAATCCGCAGCGCGGAAGCGGGCTTGGCGGCGAGCTTGGCGGCGGTTGCCAGCGTCAGATGCTCGACCTCACCCGGCGCGCAGACCTTCCAGATCAATCCGGCATCGCGCGCGTCGGCCGCCGAGAAGTCCTCACCTGCAGCCAGGAGAGCGAAGGCGCGTTGATGGCCCATGATGCGGGGGGCAAGCAGGCTGGAGGCAGCTTCGGGCACCAGCGCCAGATCGACGAAGGGGGTGCGGAACTGGCTGCGGAGGGAGGCGATGGTCAGGTCGCAATGCATGTGCATCGTCGTGCCGATGCCGATCGCCAGGCCATCGACACCGGAGATCAGCGGCTTGCGGGAGTTCACCAGCGCATAGAGGAAATCGAGGAGTTCATGGCCGAGGCTGCCGCCCATCGCAGCCGCGAGGAAATCGGTGATGTCGTTGCCGGCCGAAAACGCTCCGTCGGTGCCGAGGAAGGCGGTGGCGCGGATGGCATCATCGGCATCGGCGGCCTTCAGCGCTTCCGTCATCCGCACATACATGGCGCGGGTGATGGCGTTCTTCTTTTCCGGCCGGTTGAAGCGGATGATCTGGACGCCGGGATGCTCGGCGGATTGCTCGACGATGATGTGATCGGTCATGATGTCCTCAGGCCAGGATGGCGCGGGCTGCGGCAAGGCTCGCGGCACCATTGACGGTGCGGTCCTTCAGGGCAGCGGCTTCGGAAAGCAGGTTTTCGGCGGCGAAGCGGCAGAGCGCGATCCGGCCCTCTTCGGCGCCGTCGCCGGTCTTGGCGAGGCCGCCCTTGGCGAGATAGCCGCTCATCAACACCAAGCCGAACAGGCGCTGGTAGGGCGTGGCACCCGAGAGCGCTTCGGCGATCCTGCCATCGGCCTGCGCCTTCATCAGCCAATCCGTGGCTTCCGTCAGGTCGGCGATCGCGGCATCGAGCCGGGCGGCGGTTTCGCCGAAGGAAGCGAGGTTCGAGCCGCGCACGGCGTCGGCAATGGCAGAGAGCTCGGCGATGAAACCCTTCACATGCTCGCCGTTCGAGAGCGGCAGCTTGCGGGTGACGAGGTCGATCGCCTGGATGCCGTTGGTGCCCTCGTAGATCGGCGCGATGCGGGCGTCGCGCAGGAAGCGGGCGGCACCGGTTTCCTCGATGAAGCCCATGCCGCCATGAACCTGGATGCCGAGCGAGGCGACATCGACACCGGCGTCGGTGGCGAAGGATTTGGCGATCGGGGTCAGCAGGGCGGCGCGCTCCTGCCAGTGCCTGCTATCGCCGCTCCCCTGATGCGACATGTCGATGGCGTGGGCGCAGGAATAGGAGATGGCGCGCGCACCCTGCGTCAGCGCCTTCATCGTCAGCAGCATCCTGATGACATCGGGATGCTCGATGATCGGGCTCATGCCGGAGCCGGTCCAACCGGGCGCCTTGCCCTGGGTGCGTTCCTTGGCGAAGGCGATCGCCTTCTGGGTCGCCGCCTCGGCGATCGCCACGCCCTGCATGCCGACCGTCAGGCGGGCATTGTTCATCATCGTGAACATGCAGTTGAGACCCTTGTTCTCCTCGCCGATCAGCCAGCCGATCGCGCCCTTCTCATCGCCGAACTTGCCGTCGCCATAGATCATCGTGCAGGTCGGCGAGCCGTGGATGCCCATCTTGTGTTCGAGCGAGTGGACGAAGACATCGTTGCGGGCGCCGAGCGAACCATCGGCATTCACGAGAAACTTCGGGACGAGGAAAAGCGAGATGCCGCGCGTTCCGGCCGGCGCATCCGGCAGGCGGGCGAGGACGAGATGGATGATGTTGTCGGTGGCGTCGTGCTCGCCCCAGGTGATGAAGATCTTCTGGCCGAAGATGCGGTAGGTGCCGTCATCGCGGCGTTCGGCGCGGCTTTTCAGCGCTCCCACATCCGAACCGGCATGCGGCTCGGTGAGGTTCATGGTGCCGGTCCATTCGCCGGAGACCAGCTTCGGCAAATAGGCATTCTGCAATTCAGGCGAGCCATGGGCGCTGAGCGCCTCGACGGCGCCCATCGTCAGCGTCGGGCAGAGTGCGAAGGCGGTGGCGCCGGAATTCCACATTTCGAGGGCCGCGACATTGAGCAGGACGGGCAGCCCCTGCCCGCCGAATTCTTCTGGCCCGGTCAGGCTGTTCCAGCCGCCGGCGATCCATTCCTGATAGAGCTTCGCCCAGCCATCCGGGGTCTTCACCTCGCCATCGATCAGGCGCGAACCCTGCCTGTCGCCGATCTCGGCAAGCGGGGCAACTTCTTCCGTTGCGAAACGGCCGGCTTCGTTGAGGATCGCATCGACGAGGTCTTCGCCGAGATCGCCGAAGATGCCGCTATCCAGCGCATCCTTCAGACCAGCGACATGCTTCAGGGTGAAAGCGATATCCTCGACGGGCGCCTTGTACATCTTGTCTCCTCGCATCTCGGCCCTGCCCGCGGCAAAGGCCATCCTCCGCCGCCAGAGCTAATTGATTTTTACGTAAACGTCAATTTTGTTTTCCGATCTGCGCCATGATGTCCCGGCTCAAGTTTATTCGAGCCCTTGCACAAACTGGTGTCATGGAGAATCTCTAGAGCGGATTGCCAAAAAGAGAATGCCCGCGTCGAAGAGGATCCCACGCCGATGGATACATTGCCCGCCAATATTCCCGGCTTGATCTGGGCCTATCGATTTCCGGCAGGATCAAAGACGGCGATCCGGCTGGAAAACAGCGCGCAGGCAGCCGAGCTCACCGCGCAGGACGGCTTCTACTGGCTGCATCTCAATCTCGTCGATGCCCGCGTGCCGGCCCTGCTGGAGCAGCTTACCGGGCTGAACGAGGATGCACGGGCGGCGCTGACGACGCGCGATACGCATGCGGCGCTCACCGTCGACGAGCAGATGCTCTATGGAACGCTGGTCGACTGCCAGCGCGAATTCGATCAGGACACAGCCGATCTCGGCTGGCTGCATTTTGCGATCTCGGGCAAGTTCATCATCACCACGCGGCTGCAGCCGCTGCGCAGCGTCGATCGCGCCCGGATCATGATCGAGAAGAACCCGGCGAAGTTCGATCATCCGGCCGATATCTTCGAGCTCCTGGTCATCGAGTTCCAGCGCACGCTGATCTCCGTCGTCATGGACCTGACGGACGAGCTCAATCTGATCGAGGATTTCGTCTACGACAACACGCCGCGCGACGAGCGGCGGCGGCTGGCGCCTGTGCGCCGGACGATCGTGCGCCTCCACCGGCATCTGAGAAACGTGCTGACGCTGATGCGCCGGGCCTCCGCTTCAGACGAGGACGAGATGCCCTTCGGCTTCGAGGATATCGCCGGGCGGCTGACGAGCCGGCTGGAAGCTGTCGATCACGACATCTACGCCCTGCAGGAGCGCGCCCGCCTGCTGCACGAAGAAATCGACTCGAAGCTCTCCTCGGAGACCAACCGGCATCTCTACATCCTGTCGATCATGACGGCCTTCCTGCTGCCGCCGACGCTGGTGACCGGCTTCTTCGGCATGAACACCGCCAACCTGCCCTTCGCGCAGGGCACCGGCGGCACCGAATATGCGGTGGCGCTGATCCTCGCCTCGATCCTGTTCGCCTGGTGGCTCTTGAAGCGGGTCAACATTCTCTGACAGCAAAAAGCCCGGCATCTCTGCCGGGCTTTTGTCATTCCAATCGCGCGATATCAGTAGGGCGAATAGCACTGCTGACGCGGGCCGCCATAGGGCTGGAAGGTGTTGTCGTAGACGCGATACGAACGGTAGCGATTTTCGCACCAGCGGACATGCGCGGCCGTCAGGCGCGGCGCATAGGCCGGCGGCGGAGCGTAGTAGCGTGGCTGCGAAGCGATCGCGCCACCAATGATCGCACCGGCGCCGAAGGCAGCCAGCGGATACCAGTAACCGTTATAGTGACGGTAGCCACGGCGATAATACGGATAACCGCGATAGCCGCCATACCAGCCCGGACGGCCGTAATAGCGGCGGTACTGGACATCCTGAACGTTCGAAGCCTGCTCCTGCGGCGCGACCTGTGGCGCTGCCGGCAGCGGCATCGCTTCGGAGGGCAGGAAGCTCGTCAGGACAACGGCGGCGGACAGGACAGCGGCCGAAATCTTCTTACTGAGGCCAATCATCGTAGTTCTCCAATCCCAAGAGCAGAATTTGCCTGCCAGCAAACGCGCGAGGGTGGAAATTGTTCCAACTGGCGTTTTCTTCAAGCACGGGTTGAAGTTACGAAAGCGCCGATGAACCGGAGATTAACCGGGTCATCGGCGCTCGTCAGATCACGCGAATGTCAGGCGACGACGGAAAGCTTCGCCTGGTCGCCCTGCAGGCGGTTGACCATGAAGTTGGTGTACCACTCGAGGAACTGCATGACGCCGCCCTCGTGGAGCATCGAATAAGGACCGGGCTCGTAGGCCGGCGAATGGATGCCGAAGGCGTTCTCTTCGACGATGCGGCGGTCCTGATCGTTGGTCTCGGTCCAGACATGCGTCAACTCTTCGAGATCGTAGTCGACGCCTTCGACGGCATCCTTGTGAACGATCCACTTGGTGGTGACGGCCGTCTCGTTGGCGCTGAGCGGGATGACACGGAAGGAGATCGCGTGGTCGCCGAGCAGGTGGTTCCAGGTCGTCGGATAGTGGAAGAGCAGCATGGTGCCGATGCGGTCGATGGTGACGTCTTCCGACAGCTTGCGCTTGACGGCCGGGCGGCCGGACATGGTGTAGCTCTCGGCATCTTCGATCAGCGGCATGCGGGCGGCGCGGAACTGGCCGTCCGGCGAGATCTGGAACTTGCTCGGCAGGCCGGCGGCCTCGCAGCGCGCCCAGTGGCCGGCGATCTCCGGATCGTCGGCGCCGCCATCGGTACCGGTGACGCTCGGGGCTTCCGGATAGGTGCGGCAGAGTTCCGGGTGGTTTGCGGCGCAGTGGTAGCACTCGCGATTGTTTTCCCAGACAAGCTTCCAGTTGCCCTTCTCGATGATCGTGCTCTGGAAGGCGATCTTACCTTCGGCCAGGCGATGCGGCAGCATGTAGGGAGTGACCATGTCGCGAACCGGCTGGAAGTCCGGCGCCTTGTCGGCGAGGCAGATGAAGATATAGCCGCCGAAGCTTTCGCAATGGACCGGCTTCAGGCCGAAGCCGCTCTTGTCGAAATCGTCGCCCATGTGGCGGGCGAAGGCGAGCTTGCCGTCGAGATCGTAGGCCCACTGGTGATAGGGACAGACGAGACGGACCGACGAGCCGTGCTCCTTGGTGCAGACGCGCGAGCCGCGGTGACGGCAGGAATTGTGGAAGGCGCGGATGACATTGTCGCGGCCGCGGACGATGACGACGGGATACTGACCGATCTGCACGGTGAAATAAGCGCCGGCCTTCGGCAGTTCGCAATCGTGGCCCATAAAGAGCCAGTCGCGGTAGTAGATCATTTCCATATCGAGCTTGAAGTAGTCCTCGTCGATATAGAAGGGCTGCTCAAGGCTGAAGCCTTCGCGCCGGTTTTTGAGCTGCCGCAAAACGTTGCTGCGAATGTCCATTTGCATATCCTCGTGCAATCGGCTCAGCCATCAAAGGCATGGCTTTCGGAAGCGTCTGGCTTCCCTCCCTCTCGGGAGCATTGGTCATGGGGGCATTTAAGCACCGGGCATCCCCGGGTCTTGGTTGTAAAGCGACATCGGCTTCGAAATTGACGACAGGATGACGCGTGGCTGCGAAAATCGAGGCCCTGACGGATTTTCCACTCTTTTCCTTCGATTGCGACATTGCGAAAGCCACCGTGCAGACCCGTGCTCCGCTTGCCTTCCCCCGACATTATCCCAAATACGACACCGGGGTACTGCAAGTTTTCAGGGGTTGGCGCGGCTCGCGGCCTTAAGAGCACATTAAGCATGAACTCCTATTCTTGGGCCAAGGGACAAACGCTTACGGAATACGCGCCATGGCGAAACTTCGCTATTTCGACGTCAGGGACGAGACCAAACCGGAGGAGCCGCCAGCGGCGCCGCATTCCGAATTTCTGCGCACCGGGAAGATCACCCGGGAGCGGGCACACTGGCTGGCCGAAGAGCGCCGTTACCTCTCGCATCAGGAAGTCGCCGAAAAGACCGGCCGCAAGCTGCAATCGGCCGGCACCCAGGCGCACCAGCAGATCAACGGCTTTCACCGGGCGATCCAGTTTCCGAAGATGGTGTTTCACCGCACGCTGGCCGACAGCCCGCATCTCGGCTATTGCCATGTGACGGCGTCGCGGACGAAATTCGCCCGCTACGAGGAAGTCAGCTGGGCCTTCTACATCGCCAATTTCTATGCCGATATCGGCGATAACGACAATTTCTTCCACAAGATCAACATGCAGTATTCGCGCATGTATTTCGCCGTGGCGATCAAGCCGGGCGAACATACCGCGGAGAAGATGACAATCGACCGCACGGTGCGCGGCAACGGCGTGCTGTTCCGGACCGACGATCCGCAGGTGGCAATCAAGAACGTGCTGCTGCTCGGCGCACGCAACGAGCAGCTGCGCGAAATCATTCGTCAACTCTGATCGGGATCATTCGCCAGCTCTGATATTGATCGCAGACGCTCAAGGGCCTATGGACTGCCTGACATCAAAGGCGGCCCATGGCACGGATCATCGACATTGCAGAACACAAAGAGGAAGCGCTGAGCGCGGCCTCGGCCGTTCTCGGCGATGGTCATCCTGTCGCGATCCCGACGGAAACGGTCTACGGCCTTGCCGCCGACGCCACCAACCCGGCCGCCATCACACGCATCTACGAGACCAAGGGACGGCCGCAGTTCAATCCGCTGATCTGCCATATGGCCGATCTTGCCATGGCCGAGCGTTACGCGGTGTTCGATCCGCTGTCGCGGGCGCTCGCCCAGGCTTTCTGGCCGGGGCCGCTGACGCTGGTGCTGCCGCTGAAGCCCGAAAGTGGGATCCATGCGCTGGCGACTGCCGGCCTCGATACTGTCGGCATCCGCATTCCCAAGGGTTTTGCCGGTGACCTGATCCGCGCCTTTGACCGCCCGCTGGCCGCGCCGAGCGCCAATACCTCGGGCAAGATCAGCGCCACGAGCGCCGCGCATGTCGATGACGACCTCGGCGGCAAGATCCGGCTGATCCTCGATGCCGGCGCCAGCAAGGTCGGCGTCGAGTCGACAATCGTGAAGGTCGAGAATGGCGAGCTGACGCTGCTTCGCCCGGGCGGTCTTGCCGCTGCCGAAATCGAGCGCGTCGCCGGCAAGCGGCTGCGCCGCCAGAAGAAGGCATCCGCCGCGATCGAGGCGCCGGGTATGCTGGCCTCGCATTATGCGCCGGGCGCCGCCGTGCGCCTGGACGCCAGCACGATCGCTGCAGGCGAGGCGGCGATCCTGTTCGGGCCGCGGGACATCGAAGGCATGGAGAAGGCAGCGATGCGGCTGAACCTCAGCCCGGCAGGCGACCTTACCGAGGCCGCTGCCAATCTTTTCGACTATATGAAGAAAGCCGACGCCAGTGGCGCGGCGACGATCGCCTTTGCGCCGATCCCCGACGAGGGGCTGGGCGAAGCGATCAATGACCGGCTAAGGCGGGCCGCCGCCCCGCGCGAATGACGAACAAGGATCAGGGCCAATGAGTGCTGCCGTTTCTGCCGAACTGCTCGACCGCTTTACCGCCATTGTCGGCGAGAAACACGCGCTGCGCAGCGAGGCCGACCTGGCGCCGCACCTGATCGAGAATCGCGGCCTCTATCACGGCTCCTCCCCTCTCCTCCTGAAGCCCGGCAATGTCGAGGAAGTCTCGGCGATCATGAAGCTTGCGAGCGAGACCGGCACGGCCGTCGTGCCGCAGACCGGCAATACCGGGCTCGTCGGCGGGCAGACGCCACGCGAGGGCAAATCCGACATCATCATTTCGCTCGAGCGGATGAACAGGATCCGCGACGTCGATCCGGTCGCCAATATTCTGGTTGCCGATGGCGGCGCGATCCTGGCCGATGTGCAAAAGGCCGCCGAAGCGCATGGCAGGCTCTTTCCGCTGTCGCTCGGCTCGGAAGGGTCCTGCCGCATCGGCGGCAATCTCTCCACCAATGCCGGCGGCACCGCCGTGCTTGCCTATGGCAACATGCGCCAGCTCTGCCTCGGCCTCGAAGTGGTGCTGCCGACCGGCGAGATCTGGGATGGCCTGCGCCGCCTGAAGAAGGACAATACCGGCTACGACCTGCGCGATCTCTTCATCGGCGCCGAGGGCACGCTCGGGATCATCACCGGCGCCGTGCTGAAGCTCTTACCGCAGCCGCTCGGCAGGCAGGTGGCCTTTGCCGGACTTCAGAGCGTCGAGGATGCGCTCGCCTTCTTCAATCTGGCCGGCAGCCTCTGCGGGACATCGCTGACCGGTTTCGAGCTTATGCCGCGCTTCGGCGTCGAGATCACCAGCAAGCATATCGAGGGCGTGCGCGACCCGCTGGAAAACCCGCATCCTTGGTATGTGCTGATCGACATCTCGACCTCGGATTCAGCCGAGACCGCGGAGCGGATGATGAATGCGCTCCTGGAGAAAGGCTTCGAGGAAGGGTTGGTGCAGGACGCCACCATCGCCGCGTCGGTCGCCCAGCAGCAGGCGCTGTGGCACATGCGCGAGAGCATGTCGGACGCGCAGAAGCCGGAAGGCGGCTCGATCAAGCACGATGTCTCGGTGCCGGTGTCGAAAATCCCGCATTTCATGGCGGAGGCGAGCGAGGCGGTGCTGGCGGCGATGCCGGGCGCACGCATCTGCGCCTTCGGCCACATGGGCGACGGGAATATTCACTACAACATCTCGCAACCGGTCGGTGCCGACAAGGCGGCCTTTATCGGCCGCTGGCGCGAGATGAACAAGATCGTTCACGGTCTGGTGCGTGCCCATGGCGGCTCTATTTCGGCCGAGCATGGCATCGGTCAGCTGAAGCGAGACGAGCTCGCTTCGATCCGTTCCGATATCGAGATGGAGCTGATGCGCCGCATCAAGCACGCTTTCGACCCCGCCGGGATCATGAACCCCGGCAAGGTGGTCAGCCTCGATTAGCCGAGGATGCCGGCCGCCTTGGTGGTTCCGCCATTCGTCAGGATCTGAAGGGCCGGCGCCTGCGTCGTGCTGTTCTGGATGTCGTACATCGCCGTGAAGCGCTTGACGAGCTTGTCGACCTTCGTGGGATCGCCGAGATCCTTGAGATCGATGAATTTCTGCAGCATCGACACCTGCTTGTCGACATCCATGCTGGACATCTGTGTCGGCAGGCTGAAGGCCGTCTGGACGACCTGGAACAGCGCCTTGTCGCCAAGGATCGTGTAGAGCGAGGTGATGTTGGGAGCCTGACGCGCAAAGTAGAGCGCCAGGCGGGTGCCGTCGTTGCTCTGACCCTGCTGGGTTTCCAGCTGCTGCGCGACATAGGCCGACTGGGTGCGGTCGAGCGCGCCCGCGTCCTGAACCGTGCCGAGCTTCGACCGGGTCATGTTGCCGTCCTTGTCGAAGTTGAAGTCGGCGACGATGTCCTTGAACTTGCTGTCGGCCTTGGTGTTCAGATAGCTCTTCTTGTCCTCGGGGTCCGAGGTGAAGATCTTCTTCAGCGTATCCTTGTCGTAGTCCTTCGGATCGAGACCGACGGACTTCAGGATGAAGTCGGTGAGCTTGCTGTTGCCGAGGAAGTCGTCAAGCGACTTCACATCGGCCATGCCCTTGGCGAAGTTGTCGACATCGGTCGTGGCATCCTTGGATGCCTTGTCCTTGAGCGGACCGTCGGCCATGTACATGGTCGCATGCGACTTGTAGTTCGTGGCGTACTTGGCCATCGAAGCGTCCGACAGCGGCGCCAGAGAGGGGCCGATCTTGCCGTCAGCGCCGAAGTTGAAGGCGCGGGCGAAATTGGTGATGCGATCGTCCTTCAGCGAGGCGACATAGCCCTTCGGATCGTAGGCATCGCTTGTCAGCACCTTGCGGGCCATCGACTTCGGAAGATCGGCTTCCGTTAGGCCGTAGGCCTGCAGCGCGACATGGTAGAGGTCCGGCAGGTCATCGTTCTTCTTGTCGAAGTCGATCTGCTTGTTGTCGCGAAGGAAGTCGTTGATATCCTTGATATCCGAGAATGTGCCGGTGCCAACGCTCGAGGTGATCAACTTCTTATAGTTGGAGGTGATATCGTCGATGAAGTCCTTCGCCTCATCATCGTAGCGTGCCATGTACTGCTTCGAGACCTGCGCGGTATTGGCTGCGCTCTGGGCGCCATCGGGCGAAGTGACCGTTCCATCCGCATTGAAATTGAAGGCATCGTGAAGATCCTTCAGGCCGAGCTGCGTCGCGAGACCGCCATTGACGAGCACCTGGCGCAAGCCGGTATTATCGAGGCCGTCGACGAGACCGCTGCCGTAACCATGCTTTCCAAGGCTGTAGGCGGCCTTGATATAGGAAGTCAGGCGGTCATCGGCCATCAGCTGATCGACGCTGGTGATCGTCTTGATGGTCTTTTCGAAATAGGCCTTGTTGAAATCGGCCGCCGCCGGCGTGACGTAATAAACGTCGTCGGGCTCGCCCGGCACGTCGTCATAGTCGACCACCTTCTGCAACGAATTCAGCGTGTATTTCTCGACGATGCCGTTCTTCTGGTCGGTCGTCTGGGCCGAGCCCACCATCGAGCCATCGGCGTTGAAATTGAAATCCGACGGGGCATCCGGGGCGCCGACGGACGCCGCGAAGGTAGGGTCGGTCAGCATCTTCGTGACGTCGTCATCCGACATGGTCAGCGGCACGCCGAAGGCGATCTTGACGTAGGACGACAGCGCGGGATCGGCGACGATATCGTCGGCGCCGGTAACGGTTTCCATGATCCGCTTGTAATAGGCCGTCGACTGGTCGAAGCGCGCGGTCGTGGCGGCAGTCTGGTCCGCGGTCTGCGCGCTGCCGCTGACACTGCCGTCGGCATTGAAGCCAAAGGCGGAGTTCAGCGTCTTGTAGCCGCTCGAGGCTGCCGTCGCCGGATCGGTCAGGTAGGTCTTGAGGTCGGCGTCGGAAACGGTGTTGCTGACATTATAGACGACGCGGACGAAGTTGTTCAGCTTCTGGTCGGACAGGAGGTCGTCGACATTGGCGACGGTGCCGATCGTCGAAGCGAAATAGTCCTTGCCGTTGGCGTTCGCGCGATCGACGAGATCGGCCTGCTGCGCCGCGCTCTGCGGCGGCTGCGGCGGCGTGCCGCCGGTCGTGCCATCGGCGGCAAAATTGAAATACTTGGCCATGTCCTGATATTTGGCATTGGCCTGCGTATTCACGAAGCTGTTGGGATCGTTGACGTCGCTGGTCAGAACGCTCTTCAGGAAGCTGCTCGACACATAGGTGCCGTCGATGCCAAAGGTCGTCAGCACGAAGGCCTTGAGGCGCGGATCGGCGACGAGGTCGGTGACATTGTCGACATCGCGCATCGCGGACTTGAAATAGTTGGATTCCGCGGCCGTATCCTGCCCGCTATCCTCGTAGGACGACGTGTAGAGGCCGATCGTATCGTCCTCCTGCGCCGATGTCTGGGCCTGCGGGGCCGGCGTGTGAAAGTTATAGGCGGCGGCGAATGTCTTGTAGCGGGAATCGGCAAGCTTGTTGGCAAAGCTGTTCGGATCGGTCAGATCGCTTTCCAGCACCTTCTTCATGAAGGCCTTGGCATAGGTCATGTCGCTGAGGCCATAGGCCGTCATCGCATAGCTATAGAGCTTATAGTTGCCGAGAAAATCGTCTACATCTTTGACTTTATTGATATTTTCCGCGTAATAGTCGGCATTCTGCTTGACGGTCGCCTGGGACGAGACGCGATCGAGGCTCGTCTTCATGTCTTTCGACAACATCGCGTAAGCAACAGAAGATGAAATCATCCGGGCGACCCTTTGCGGGAAAATATCTAAAAGAATAACAGGATATCCTGTGCCGATTTTGCCACTTAAAGCTTACCCGAGGCTTACCGCTGCGGGTACCGGAATGGCACATGTGCTTGTGAGACAACGTTCATATTCCAGAAACCCTGCCACATTCGATTTTGATAACCATCAGGAAAGGCAGCGTTTTCTTAACCGCAAATTTTAAGCGGTCCGGAAGAGCCGGCGCCTATTGTCGAGCCATAGAGGGCGAAAAGCCCCGAGGAGAAGACCGGAAACCGGCTCTCAGGTAAGACAAGGGTAGAAATGAACATGAACAACACCGTTATGAAGCCCGCATGGGCCGGTACGACTCTGCGCCTCGATCCGTCGCGCTTTCCCCAGCAGGTAAGCTACGCGATCCATGACGCCGCTGGCGACGTCAGCATAACGATCGACGAACGTGGCGCGATCCTGCGCAAGGTTCTCCCCTCCAGCGGCCTGCCGCTTTCTATCGCCCTGCCGAAGCGCGCCTTCAAGGGCGTTGCAGCCCGGGCGATCGACCATGGCAATGGCGAAGTCACCGTCACTCTCGAGCTTCATCACGAAGATCCCGATCTCTGCGTTCCGCTGCTCGTCGCCCATGATCTCGGCGACATCGCCGCCGACTGGCGCGGCTGGTCGGAAGCCTTCCGCATTCCGATGCTGATGGTGGAAGCCGATGGCGTTGCCCGCCCGCTCGAAGAACATCTCGGCGAATTGCGCACCAGCCACATGAAGCCGCGCCGCCGCCACTCCTATTTCGCCAACCGCCGCCCGCGCTTCCTGGTGCGCCGCACCACCGGCAAGCTTGGCGTTTCGATGAAGATCGAAGGCAAGGAAATTATCGCCCGCAACTGAGCCAACAACTGGGCTTGTGGCGAGATGCGTCAAACTGAAACCCGGCCTTGCGCCGGGTTTTTTCGTTTCGGTCAGGGAAGTGTGACGAGCAGCGAGACGAACAGGCCGGCAAAGATGATCAGCCCGACGCGGTTGTTCGACTTGAAAAGGTAAAGGCACTGGTCGCCATCGTTGATATCGAGCTTGACGATCTGCCAGGCAAACATGCCGGCTGCAATCAGCAGGCCGAGATAGGCGAGCGGGCCGACGCCCGCGAGCACGAAGGCGAGCAGCATCAGGGCGAGCGTCAGGCCATAGAGCCCAATCAGCCACTGGCGGGTGCGGTCGCCGAAGAGACGCGCGGTGGAGCGGACGCCGATCAGCTCGTCGTCCTCCTTGTCCTGATGCGCATAGATCGTGTCATAGCCGATCGTCCAGACGACGGAGGCGATGTAGAGCGAGACGGCGGCGAAGGACAGCGTGCCGAAGGTCCCGGCCCAGCCCATCAGCGCGCCCCAGGAGAAAGCAAGGCCGAGGAAGAATTGCGGCCAGTCGGTGAAGCGCTTGGCGAAGGGATAGAGCGCGACGATGCCGAGCGACAGGATGCCGAGGATGACGGCAAACCAGTTGAACTGCAGAAGCACGGCGAGGCCGACAAGCGCCTGGAGAACGATGAAGATCTTCGTCTGTGTGCGGGTGACGCGGCCGGAGGGCAGCGGGCGCGAGCGGGTGCGCGCCACTTCCATATCGATCTTGTGATCGACGAGATCGTTATAGGCGCAGCCGGCGCCGCGCATGGCGACGGATCCGAGAAAATAGAGGATCAGATGATAGATCGTCTGCCCGCCGGAAAAGCTGCCCGCGGCCGCCGCGGCATTGGCCGCCAACGCCACCGACCAGAAGCACGGCCACATCAGAAGCTGCCAACCGATCGGCCGGTCCCAGCGCGCCAGCTGCGCATAGGGCCAGAGCCAGGGCGGCAGGATCCGGTAAACCCAATTGTCGGAAGGCGCGTCGGCGACTCGCCCGTTCAGTCCGTCGATCTTTTGCATGCGGCCATGTAGCGACGCGTAATGCGGCGGGTCAAGCGGGCATGGTGGCGCGGGTGATCGGGTCGGCGGGAAAGCGCGAGCCTTGAACGCAGCCTCCCGTCTCAGGCGGAAGCGAGCCGCGCTTTCAGCTGATCCTTCACCTGCGGCCATTCCGTATCGATGATGCTGAAGCGCACCGAGTTGCGCTTGCGTCCATCAGGCATGATGCGCTCGTTGCGGATGATGCCTTCCTCGACCGCGCCGAGCCTGACGATCGCCCTGCGCGATCGCTCGTTCAATTCATCGGTGGTGAATTGGACCCGGATGCAGTCCAGCACCTCGAACGCATATTCCAGCATCAGGAACTTCGCCTCGGTATTGACGAAGCTGCGCTGCCATGAGGCGCCGATCCAGGTATGCCCGATCTCGATATTGCGGTTGACGCGGTCGAGCTTCCAGAAGCGCGTGCTGCCGACGACCTGATCCCCGGCGACCGTCACGAAAGGAATGATCGTCCCGGCTTCACGGCCGGCGACCGCAGTTTCGATATAGGTGTCGATCGTCTCGGCGCTCGGGACGGCGGTGACCTTCAAGTCCCAGAGATTGCCGTCAGCGGCTGCGGCCAGGAGCACGTCCCGATGCTGCTTCTCCAACGGAACGAGCGTCAGGCGCTCACCACGCAAGGTCGGCTTCATGGCTGATTGGGGATCGAATGTCATATGGTGGCCTGGACTAGGCCGGCTGGAGGCCGGGCAGCAGGGTTTCGAGCTCGGTGATGTCGTTGAGGCAGTAGTCGGATGCGGCGGAGAGGGATTCGCGGGAACCGGTGCCTGTCAGCACCGCGACCTTGAGGCCGGCATTGGCGTTGTGGCCCATATGCAGGTCGTGATTGTTGTCACCGACGACGGCAATTTCGGAGGGGGCCAGGCCCGTGGCCTTGCAGAAGCCGAGCACCATTCCGGCTTCCGGCTTGCTGCCGAAGCCGCTGTCGTAGCCGGCGATGTAATCGACATACTGGGCGAAGCCGAAGCGCTGGGCCGTCTGGCGGATCGAGCGTTCGTTGTCGCTGGAGGCGATGCCGAGCTTGAAGCCGCGGGCATGGAGACGGGCGAAGAAGCCGGCGAGATCGGTGACCGGTACCGAAAACTCGGCGGCGTTGGAAAACAGCGTGTCGAGCTTGATGGTGAGCTCGGTGACCTCGACCCTGGAGCCGGCAGCGACGAGGCCCTCGGCGATCTGGCGGGTGTTGCCGGCGGCGAGCAGGCTGTCGGGGACGATATGGCCGCTGACGGGGTCCATGCCGGTTTCGCGCAGCAGGTGATCGGCGAGCGCGGCATCGTCCTGCGAGGCGATGCGGGCAAGCTCGCGGTTCACCGGCAGCCAGCTCTCGTCGTAATCGAGGAGCGTGCCGTCCTTGTCGAAGAGAATGCCCCTGATACCGTCGAGTGCCATCGTATCCCTCAGCCTTGTATCCCTCAGCCTTGCGCCGATTTCGGCAGCAGCCTTGCCTTCACCGTCAGCGGATTGATGTAGGGCTCGAGCGCCTTCACCGTTGCCGTCAGTGCTCCGCGCATTTCTTGCACGGCGGCGATGCCGGCCTCGATCATATTGCGGCGTGCTTCGTCGTTGATGAGCAGATAATGCACGCCCTTGGCCAGCATCTCGGTATCGCGCACCATGCGGGCGCTGCCGCGGCGGGCGAGCTTCTGGTAGGCCTCGCGGAAATTCTGGACGTTGCTGCCCGAGAGAACGGCGCAGCCGAGCATGGCCGGTTCCAGCGGGTTCTGGCCGCCTTCGGCATAGAGCGAGCGGCCGACGAAGACCACTTCGGTGAGCCTGAGATACAGCCCCATCTCGCCGATCGTATCGCCGAGGAAGATATCGACATCGGGCGAAATGACGTCGTTGCGGGTGCGGCGCGCCACCTTCAGGCCCTGGGCGACCAGCATCTGCTCGATCTCGTCGGAGCGCTCGGGATGGCGCGGCACGATGATCGTCAGCTGGTTGTTGCGGTCCTTCAGGGTGCGGTGGACGACCGCTGCGGCATTTTCCTCGCCATCGAAGGTGGAGACGGCGGCCCAGGTCTTGCGATCGCCGATCTGCTGCTTGTAGCGGGCAAAGAGATTGGCGTCATAGGGCGGCGCGTCGGTATCGACCTTCAGGTTGCCCGAGGTCATCACATGCCGGGCGCCGAGATCGCGGAAGCGTTCGGAATCGACATCGGACTGGGCGATGACCAGCGCAAGGTTCTCGAACAGCGCCTCGGCGATCGACGGGCGCCGCTGCCAGCGAGCGAAGGAGCGATCCGACATGCGGGCATTGACGAGGATCTGCGGAATGCGGCGGCGGCCGAGCTCCATCATCGTCGCCGGCCAGATTTCGGACTCGGCGATGATGGCGCAATCGGGCTGCCAGTATTCGAGGAAACGGCTGACGGCCGGCTTCAGGTCGAGCGGCACATATTGGTGGATCGCATCGCCGCCCAGGCGGTCCGCGGCGACCTTGGCCGAGGTGATCGTTCCCGTCGTCAGGATGACGTGGATATCGCGGCGGCGGATTTCGCGGATCAGCGGAATGACGGCATTGGTTTCGCCTACGCTTGCGGCATGGAACCAGACGAGCGGGCCCTGGGGCCGGTTGGCGCTCGCATAGCCGAAACGTTCCGTCCGGCGCGCGCGCTCTTCCTTGCCCTTGGCGGTGCGGTAGGCGAGATAGGCGCCGACCAAAGGCGTCGCCATGACACCCGCGGTCCTGTAGACGCCCAGCGCGAAACGCGCTCCCGGCGAACTCATGTAAAATGCCTCCGATCAGCAATGATCGACATCAAACCCATTCCCCAATTATTGTTGCGGCCGCAATGGCCGATTAATTTGTTCAGAATGCGTCATTCGACGGCAGCGGGCGCAATACCCGGGCATGAAACGGCGCCGCCGCGAGGGCGGCTACCATGCTGAAAAGCCTATAAAATCAGTTGCTGCCGGCCTTATCCTGCGGATCGAGCAGGCGGTGCATGTGGACGATGAAGTAACGCATATGTGCGTTATCAACGGTCGACTGTGCCTTGGCCTTCCACGCGGTCAGCGCGGATGCGTAATCCGGGAAAATGCCAACGATATCGAGATCCTTGAGATCGCGGAACTGAACGTCCGTCAGGCTTTCCAATTCGCCGCCAAAAACGAGGTGCAGGAGCTGCTTCTTACCGCCGGATTCCGTCATTTTCTTCTCTTTCTTTTCTGGTCTCCTCCGCGCTTTCATCTGCGGGATTTTGACGAAAACGTCAACTGCTTCGTATCGAAGCCAGTCCTTCCAGAAACTCAGCCATGCGGGGTGCCGCCGCGCCGCACAGTGCCCCATGGCTGACCTCGGCGCGATTGTAGCGCACGGGCACGCCGTCGAGGCCGGTGAGCTCGCCGCCGGCGCGCGCGAGGATGAGGTCGGCGGCGGCGAGATCCCAGTCATGCGAGGTCGGCTTGACGAAGGTGCCTTCTAGGCGGCCATCGGCGACCATGGCGATACGATAGGCGAGCGAGGGCACATGCCGGACGCGCTCGATGCGGCTGCGGAAGGGCGCCGGGAAGGCCTTCAGCAGATCCTCGCCGACGGCAAAGCGGCTCACCGTGTCCGGGCCGCGGGCGGAGACCGAAATCGGCTCGCCATTCTTCAGCGCCGGGCCGCCTTCGACGGCTTCGAACAGTTCGTCGAGCGCCGGGGCATAGAGGACACCGGCGACCGGGCGGCCGCGATGAACGACGGCAACGCTGACGCACCAGAGAGCCTGACCGCCGAGGAAGGCGCGGGTGCCGTCGATCGGGTCGATGATGAAGACGGTTTCGCTGGCAAGGCGCGCGGCGCTGTCCTCGGTCTCTTCCGAGAGCCAGCCGTAAGTTGGGCGGGCAGCACGCAGGATCTTCTCAAGGGTCTCGTTGGCGGCGAAATCGGCGGCGCTGACCGGCGAGCGGCCCTCGTTCTTCCACCAGACCTCGGGCGACTGATTGAAATAGCCGAGCGCCACTTCACCCGCCTGCTTTGCGGCATCGGCGATCAGCGCGAGATCGCTCTGCCAGCGGGCGTTTACGGCGTCAGTCATCTGTCTTCCAATCTTCAGCGCCCTGCGAGCGTCATGCCCTCGATGGCGAGCGTCGGGGCTGCGACGCCATATTTGCGGTCGATATCGTTTGCGGGGGTGACGCGCATGAACATCTCCTTGAGGTTCGAGGCAATCGTCACCTCGGAGACCGCAAAGGTCAGCTCGCCATTCTCGATCCAGAAGCCGGTGGCGCCGCGGCTGTATTCGCCGGTAATCATGTTGACGCCCTGGCCGATCAGCTCCGTCACGTAGAAGCCGTCGCCGACGCTGCGGATCAGCTCCTCGGGCGAGATATCGCCGGGTTCGAGCGCCAGGTTGGTGGAAGCCGGCGTCACCGAATTCCCGCCGCGCACGCCGCGGCCGTTGGTTTCCATGCCGATCTCGCGGCCGGTCGACGTCGACAGGAACCAGTGGTTCAGCACGCCGTTTTCGATCATCACCAGCTTTTCGCCCGAGATCCCCTCGCCGTCGAAGGGGCGCGAGGCCGGGCCACGGACGATCAGCGGATCGTCGGTGATCGACAGGCCGGATTTGAGGACCTGCTGGCCCATCTTGTCGCGCAGGAAGCTGGTCTTGCGGGCAACCGAGGCGCCGTTGATGGCGCCAGCGATATGGCCGACGAAGCCGCGGGCAATGCGCGGGTCGAAGATGACGGTGACGTCCTTGCCTGTCGGCACCTGGCGCGGGTTGATGCGCTTGACGGTGCGCTCGCCGGCACGGCGGCCGATCTCTTCGGGGGCGTCGAGCTCGTTGTAGTAGATGCGGCTGTCGAAATCGTAGTCGCGCTCCATGCCGGTGCCTTCACCGGCGATGACGCTGACCGAGCGGCCGAAGCGCGAGCCCATATAGCTGCCTTCGAAGCCATGCGAGGTGACGAGAACCATGCCGCCCATGCCGCCGGAGGCACTGCCGCCGGAGGAATTGCTGACGCCCTTGACGGCAAGTGCGGCCGCTTCCGTCGCCAGCGCCGCTTCGCGCAGCATGTCCGACGTCACTTCGGTGCGGTCGAACAGCTGCAGATCGGGATAGGACTTGGCGAGGTTCTTCTCGTCTGCCAGGCAGGCGAAGGGATCTTCGGGCGACACCTTGGCCATGGCGACGGCCCGCTCGGCGAGTGCCGTCAGGTCGAAACCGGGATTGGCGGAAACGCTGGCAACCTTCTTGCCGACGAAGACGCGCAGCGAGAAGTCGTCGCTCTCGGAAGACTCCATGCCCTCCACCTTGCCGAGCCGGACGCTGACGGATTGCGACCGCGAGCGGACGACCACCGCGTCTGCGGCATCGGCACCGGCTTTCTTGGCAAGATCGATCAGCTGGCTGGCACGGGAAAGAAGTGTCGAGGAATCAATTTCTGAGGACATGATTTGGCCTTTCCTTCCGGTTCCATTTATTGTGCAGTTCGGAAAGCATCAAGGCCGCGGCCGCCGATTCTTTTTCCCGCCCCATCACCGAACGAGTTTCCGACGCATGTCTGCCCCTAATGCCTTTTTCTCCGAAACGATCCTGCTGCTCGGCGGCGCCGTCGTCGCGGCCCCGATCTTCAAGAAGCTCGGGCTCGGCACCGTGCTTGGCTATCTCGCCGCCGGCGTGGTGATCGGGCCGGTTTTCCACGGCATTACCGATGGCGAGCAGATCCTTGGCGTCGCCGAACTCGGCGTCGTCTTCCTGCTGTTCATCATTGGCCTGGAGCTGAAGCCATCACGCCTCTGGCAGATGCGCCGCGACATTTTCGGCCTCGGCACCGCGCAGGTGCTGCTGACGGGGCTGGCGCTGACAGCGCTTGCCTATCTTTCCGGCGTGCTGGAATGGCGCGGCAGCATCGTTGCCGGCTTCGGTCTGGCGCTGTCCTCGACCGCCTTCGCCATGCAGATCCTCGAGGGTACCGGCGAGGTGAATACCAAATACGGGCAGCGCTCGTTCTCGGTGCTCTTGCTGCAGGATCTGGCAATCGTGCCACTGCTGGCACTGATCACCGTTCTCGGTGGTGGCGGCAGCGAGGGCGGCGATCAGCCGTTCCTGGATTTCGGGATCGCAATCGGCGCGGTCGTGGCGATGATCGTCATGGGGCGCTATCTGCTGACGCCGCTGTTCCAGGTGATTGCCCGCACCGGCGCCCGCGAAGCGATGATTGCCGCCGCGCTCTTCGTCGTCATGGGTTCGGCGACGCTGATGCAGTTTGCGGGTCTCTCCATGGCGATGGGCGCCTTCCTCTCCGGCATCATGCTGGCGGAATCCTCCTACCGGCATGAGCTTGAGGCGGATATCGAGCCTTTCCGCGGCGTGCTGCTCGCTATCTTCTTTATCGCCGTCGGGCTCTCGCTGGAGCTCGAGGTGCTGGTCGACAATGCGCTGTTCATCGTCGCCGCCGTGCCCGTCATCATGGCGGTGAAGGCTGCCGTCATCTATGGGCTCTGCCGCGCTTCCGGCTCGCCGCATAACGACGCGATCCGTATCGCCTTCCTGCTGCCGCAGGGTGGCGAGTTCGGCTTCGTGCTGTTTACCGCCGCGGCGACCGCGGGCCTGATGCCCTCCAGCACTGCCTCGCTGCTGGTCGCCATCGTGACGCTGACGATGGCGCTGACGCCGATCGGCTCGGCGCTTTCGAGGCGCCTGTTGACGGGCGACGAGCATGAGGAGCTGGACGAGGATTTCGTCGGCGCCGGGGCCGATGTGCTGATGGTCGGCTTCTCGCGTTTCGGCCAGATCGCCGCGCAGATCCTGCTTGCCGGTGGCCGCGACGTGACGGTCATCGACTTCTCCGCCGACCGCATCCGCCAGGCATCGTCCTTCGGCTTCCGCATCTATTTCGGCGACGGCACGCGCAAGGATGTGCTGCGCTCGGCGGGCATCGACAAGGCAAAGATCGTCGTCGTCTGTACGCAGAAGCGGGAGATCACCGACAAGGTGGTGGAACTCGTTCAGGCCGATTATCCGCACGCAAAACTTTTCGTGCGCTCCTACGACCGCATCCACTCGATCGCGCTGCGCAACATGAATGTCGACTACGAGCTGCGCGAAACGCTGGAATCCGGTCTGCTCTTCGGCCGCCGGACGCTGGAGGCTCTCGGTGTCGGCGAAGCGGAAGCCTATGAGATCGGCGAGGATATCCGCCGCCGCGACGAGGAGCGGCTGGTGCTGCAGGTCTCGGAAGGATTGCAGGCCGGGCGCGACATGCTGTTTTCGCATCCAGTCCGGCCGGAGCCGCTGGTCAAGCCGAAGCGCGCGATGGAGATGGACGAGGATCCCTTGGCGGGGCCGGCCGATGTTACTGCCGACGCTTAGCTAAGCTTTCAAACGCGCTTCGAACTGACGGTCGAGCTCGCGCTTCAGGTCGTCCTTGACGCCTGCGGACATGGCGAGCACTTCGCGGGCCTTGAGGAAATCCATGACGCCGGTGCGGCCGACCGTGGGGCGCAGGAAGATGTGCGGCGGCTGGATCTTCAGCTTCAGCGTGATCGCCGTCTGCATCATCAGCTGGCCGGAGCCGAAGATGCTTTCCATGCGGTTCGGGATATGGGTGCCGTCGCCTTCGGGGGCGCCGACGACATCGATGCCGATGACGATATCGGCGACATCCATCAGGCATTCATAAGGAACGGGATTGCTGATGCCGCCGTCGATCATGACGCGGTCGTTCATGCGCACGGGCATGAAGACCGCGGGGATCGAGGAGGACGCAGCAAGTGCCGGGAAGAGCTGGCCGTGATCGATGATGACTTCGCTCTGGCCGTAATAATCGGTGGTGATCACCTGCATGGGGACGAGCAGGTCTTCGAAGCGATCCGGCAGGTCTGCGGGCAGGAAAGCCTTGAGGATGCGCTCCAGATTGAACTGGCCGATGCGGATGCCCTTGGCGACGGCATCGCGCACCGTCTGCGGGCGCAGGCCCCAGATGCGGCTGACGACGGCGGTCTTGTTGCCGACGGTCATTAGCGCGTGTTCGCGGATCGCCTCGCCGGTCATCCCGGCCGCCATGCCGGCGCCCATGATGGCGCCGATCGACGAGCCCGAGATCGCCACGGGGCGAATGCCGAGCTCATCCAGCGCTTCGATGACATGGATATGGGCAAGGCCGCGGGCACCGCCGCCGCCGAAGGCGACTGCGACGGTCGGCATGCCGCTGACGGGCGTCAGGCCATCCGTGGCAGGTATCACGCTATTCACAATACCTGCCTGCTGCACTGAACGCTCCCGGTTTTCCGCCCGGCCTAAAGCGGCTGGTAGCGGAAGAAATGGACCTTGGTGTCGCCAAAAATCCTGTCTTCGAGGAAGACATAGGAAGGATCGACCGAAACGGCAACATCGGAGCGCTCTTCGAGAACGGCGATGGCGCCCGGCACCAGCCAGCCGCCCTTGGCGGCCGCTTCCATGGCCTTTTCGCCCAGACCCTTGCCATAGGGCGGGTCGGCGAAGAGCATGTTGAAGGGCTCGAGATTGCCGACCGTGCCGAGGTCCGTGGCATCACGCCGCAGGATGCGCGTGCGGCCATGCAGGCCGAGCGCATCGATATTTTCCCAGAGCAGGCCCCTGCCCTCGACGCTGTTTTCGACGAACAGCGCATGACGGCAGCCGCGCGAGACGGCTTCGAGACCGACGGCGCCGGTACCGGCAAAAAGATCGAGTATCCGGGTGCCATCGACGCATTCCGGATAGGCATGGCTCAGGATGTTGAACAGGCTCTCACGCGTCCGGTCGGCAGTCGGCCGGATGTCGTTGGATTTAGGTACGGCGAGCGACCGTCCGCGAAACTCACCGCCGACGATCCGCACCGCGCGTCATTCCCTTTCCTTTTGGTCCACCACGCGACGGCCCGCCCGAAGGCTTGCCTCCGCCATCCGGCCGGTCGCCTCTCGGCTTGCCGGAGAAATTCTTGGCACCGCCCGGCTTTGCGCCGAAGCTCTTGCCGCGCGGCTTGTCACCCTGCGGCTTGTCGCCGAACGGACGATCGCCGCGGGGACGCTCCGAGCGGGCTTCGCCGGAAGCGCTGCGGGCGGGACGCGGACGGTCACCGAAGGACCGGGGACGCTCGTCACCCTCTTCGCGCGGACGGCGGTCGCCGCGCGGCTTGCCGCCGAAAGGACGGTCGCCACGAGCGGGACGGTCACCGGCAGGACGCTCGCCGCGAGCCGGACGATCGCCATAGGGCCTGTCGCTGCGGGCCGGACGGTCGCCGAAGGAGCGCGTACGCTCGCCATCTTCACGGGGCTTTCGGTCGCCACGCGGCTTGTCGCCGAACGGGCGGTCGCCGCGAGCAGGACGGTCACCGCGAGCGGGACGGTCACCACGGGCAGGACGATCACCGGCGGGGCGTTCACCGCGTTCGAAGCGCTCACCGCGGGCCGGGCGATCACCACGCGCCGGACGGTCGCCGAAACCACGATCGGGACGGTCGCCGAAGGAGCGCTTGCGGCCGAAGCCTTCGCGATCATCCTTGCCACCAGCCGGGGTTTCGCTCGAGCGGATCCATTCGCCCTCTTCGTCGTGAGCGCGGTTGATCACCGTGCGCGGACGGTCGTTGTCGTAGCTCGATGCCTGCGGCTTGCCGGCATCGGGCCCCTCGCCACGGCGGCGGGCAGTCTTTTCGTTCTTGGCAGCCTTGGCCGCAGCCTTCTCGCCGAGCGGACGGGCGCCGGGCGCCATCCAGACATTGGCGTTGCGGCGGCTTCCAAGCGCCGGGCGCTTCGGACGGTCGTCATCCTTGCGTCCGCCTTCGCGGCCACCGTCACGACGATCATCGCGGCGGTCGTCACGGCGATCGTCACGCTTGGTATCGAGGCGGCTCAGCGCGCGCTCGCGCTTGTCCTCGGGCTTCCAGGTGCGCTCGCGGCGTTCCGGCTTGGCGGGCGCCTCTTCCTCTTCTTCTGCAACAGCGGGGCTGTTGTTGTAGAGCGGCGCGTCGAAATTCGCCTTGGCGTCTTCGATCAGGCGCGGGCCGAGCTGATCGCGCAGCGTGCGGCCGCGCACTTCGATCACATGGCCTTCCGGCAGGTCGCCGAGCTGGAACGGACCGTAGGAGATGCGGATCAGGCGGTTGACGTCGAGACCGAGCGCGCCGAGGACGTTCTTGATTTCGCGATTCTTGCCCTCGCGCAGTCCCATGGTGATCCAGACGTTGGAACCCTGGGTGCGGTCGAGCGTCGCGTCGATCGAGCCATAGAGCACGCCATCGACGGCAATGCCTTCCTTCAGCTTGTCGAGCGCATCCTGATCGATCTCGCCGTGGGCGCGCACGCGGTAGCGGCGCAGCCAGCCGGTCGTCGGCAGCTCGAGCGAACGGGCGAGACCGCCATCGTTCGTCAGCAGCAGCAGGCCTTCGGTATTGATATCGAGGCGGCCGATCGACATGACGCGCGGAAGCTCATCCGGCAGATTGTCGAATACGGTGGGGCGCCCTTCCGGATCGGAATTGGTGGTCACCAGGCCAGCCGGCTTGTGATAGAGCCAGAGGCGCGTGCGCTCGATGCCACGGATCGGGATGCCGTCGACCTCGATCTTGTCCGTCAGCGTGACGTTGACGACGGGCGTTTCGAGCAGCTTGCCGTTCAGCGTGACGCGGCCTTCCATGATCATGCGCTCGATATCGCGGCGCGAGGCAACGCCTGCGCGCGCCATGACCTTGGAAATGCGTTCGGCCTTGGCGTCGCCTTCGGTTGCCGCAGCCTCTGCCTTCGGCGCGGCATTGCGTGCCGGCTTGCCTTCGGTTTTCGGACGCGTATCACGCGCTGCGGGCTTGCCACCCGGCCGTTTTGGCTTGTCTTTGAATGTCATTTGTTGTTTGCCTGCCTTTTGGGGCTTCTCTATCAGGTCGTGCCCCTGCGGTTAAGTGGGAATTTGCCGGATCGTGAAGACAAATCGGTTTATGGAGATGGCGCTCGAGGAAGCGCGCGCTGCCGGCGGGCGTGGCGAGGTGCCGATCGGCGCCGTCGTGGTGCTTGATGGCGTCGTCGTTGGCCGCTCCGGAAACCGCACCCGCGAGCGCAACGACGTCACCGCCCATGCCGAGATTGCGGCGATCCGCATGGCCTGCGAGGAGCTTGGACAGGAGCGCCTGACCGGGGCCGATCTTTATGTTTCGCTGGAGCCCTGCACGATGTGCGCGGCGGCGATCTCCTTTGCCCGCATCCGGCGCCTCTATTACGGCGCCGAGGATCCGAAGGGCGGCGCAGTCGACAACGGCGTGCGCTTCTATGCGCAACCGACCTGCCATCATGCACCGGAGGTCTATTCGGGTTTGAACGAAACGGAGGCTGCGGATATCCTCAGGACGTTCTTTGCTGGAAAACGGGAGACGCCATGAGCCTTGTCATTCTCGCCGTCATGATCGCGATCGGCGGCTTCGCCTATCTGCGCATCGCGCCAGGTACGAGCGCCATTCCAATGCAATGGTCCTTGCGGGGAGAGGTCAACTGGTCGGCGCCGCGGGCGGCCGCTTTCGCCTTCGTGCCGGGTCTTTCGATCGTCATCTGCGCGATCTTTGCGGCCAGCGGGATGATCGCGCTATTCGCGATCACCGGCTCAGTTCTTCTGATCTGCCAGATCATCCACATTCTGCTTGTGCGCCGCTGGGCAGCGGCGCGGCAGATGTAAGCATCCGCTTACTGCAGCAGGTTCCACCACTGCTTGCCGGTGCCGGCGACAGCCGCATCCTTCTTGCGCTTCTTTTCCTTCTTGGCTTCCGGCTCACCAAGATCATCCAGCTTGGAAGGATCGTCAGCCTGACGGTATTCGGTCGGCGGATCGGAGATGGAGCGGCGCTCAGTCACGGCGCCGCCGCCCTTCTGGGCGGCGCGGGCTTCGCGGAATGCCTGGGCCTGTTCGGCTGCGGTTTTCCGGCCGCCTTCGATGCCGTTCTTGGCAAGCGGCGAGACATAGGTCGAGCTGTCGGAATTCTCGTCAGCTTCCTTGACGAGACGGGCGCGGGTTTCCTCAGGGGATTCCGGCCACTGCGGATTGTCCTTGGTGGCGACGGTCTGCTGCGGCTCGACCAGGGTTTCCTTGGAAGCCTGTGCGGGCATGACCAGCGTCGGGCGCGGCTGATACTTGACGCCCTTGTTCTTCGGCTCCTGGGGAGCGAGCGATACGGACTGGCCGATATCGTCACCAAGCTGCGCCATTGCGCTCGTGCCGGTGCCGTAAGTGGGGCTCGTGCAGCCGGTAGCCATCGAGCCTGCCGCCATAACAACCGTGAGGCAGGCGCCTACACGGAACCAACGCGTCGCTAACATGAAAACCCTTCCAGCCATGCCGGTGCAATCATCGCCCAACCGGACGTCCGTCCCCCTGACGTAAAAATCCGGCCATTTTCAGGCAGCTTTTACCGGATGAACCGCCAAAGAGCAATTCACCCGGCAATTTTCTTCAGGCTTTACAGTCCAAGCTCGCGAAGCGCAGCGGCATCACGGGCGGAGACATCCGGATACTTCTCATCCGAGCCGACATCCTTGGTGATGCGCCAGGAACGGGCGCACTTGACGCCCTCTGCCAGCTTCGGCTCGACCGAAACGCCCGGAACTTCGGGCAGACGGAAGGCATCGGCAGAACCTTCGCCGCCATCGATCGCGATGTCGGAGGTGATGCAGATTTCCGAGAAATCCAGACCTTCGAGCGCAGCCTTCAGCTCCGCATCGGCGATATGAACGGCCGGGGCAGCTTCGAGCGACGAACCGATGCGCTTGTCCTTGCGCTCGATTTCGAGGGCGCCGGTGACGACCGAGCGGATGGCGCGGACCTTTTTCCACTTCTCGGCCAGCGCCTCGTTCTTCCAATCTGCCGGGATTGCCGGGAACTGTTCGAGGTGGACCGAGACGGCCGACGGATTGCGCGACAGCCAGGCCTCTTCAGTCGTGAACGGCAGCATCGGCGCCAGCCATGTCACCATGCAATCGAAGATCATGCGGATGACATAGAGTGCCGAACGGCGGCGCAGGCTCGACGGCGCATCGCAATAGAGCGCGTCCTTGCGGATGTCGAAGTAGAAGGCCGAGAGCTCGACATTCGAGAAGTCGATCAGCGCGCGGGCGATCTTCTTGAAATCGAAGGCATCGTAGTTTTCGCGGACGACCTGGTCGAGCTCGGCCAGGCGGTGCAGCATCAGCTGTTCCAGCTCCGGCAGATCGGCGAGCGCGATGGTCTCGCCCTTGTCATGCGCCAGCGTGCCGAGCATCCAGCGGATGGTGTTGCGCAGCTTTCGGTAGGCATCGACGTTGGTCTGGATGATGGTCTTGCCGACGCGCAGGTCGTCTGCATAGTCCGACGTCATGACCCAGAGGCGCAGGATATCGGCGCCGGCATCCTTCATGACTTCCTGCGGCGAGGTCACGTTGCCCTTCGACTTCGACATCTTCTCGCCCTTCTCGTCCATGGTAAAGCCATGGGTGAGAACGGCGTTGTAAGGCGCGCGGCCGCGGGTGGCAGCGGATTCCAGCAGCGAGGAATGGAACCAGCCGCGATGCTGGTCGGAGCCTTCGAGATAGAGATCGGCCGGCCACTTCAGGTCCGGGCGGTCTTCCAGCGTGAAGGTGTGGGTCGAGCCCGAGTCAAACCAGACGTCGAGGATGTCCATGACCTGCTTCCACTGGGCCGGATCATGCTCATTGCCGAGGAAACGCTCCTTGGCGCCTTCGGCGAACCAGGCATCGGCGCCTTCTGCATCGAAAGCATCGAGGATGCGCTGGTTGACGGCATCGTCCTTCAGCACTTCGCCCTGCTCGTCGACGAAGACGCAGATCGGAACGCCCCAGGCGCGCTGACGCGACAGGACCCAATCCGGGCGCTGCTCGATCATGGCGCGCAGGCGGTTCTGGCCGGCAGCCGGAACGAAGCGGGTGTCGTCGATCGCCTTCAGGGCGCGGGTGCGCAGCGTCGTGCCGTCCTTCAGGTCCTTGTCCATATAGACGAACCACTGCGGCGTGTTGCGGAAGATGACCGGCTTCTTGGAGCGCCAGGAATGCGGATACTGGTGCTTCAGGCGGCCGCGCGCAAACAGCGCGCTGCGCTCGATCAGCGCCTTGATGACGCGGTCGTTGGCATCGCCCTTCTTGCCGTTGTCGTCGATGACGCGGGCACCTTCGAAGCCGGGCGCATCGGCGGTGTAGAAGCCGCCATCATCGACCGGGAACGGGATCCGGGTATCGATGCCGCGGGCATCGAGCTCGCGGACCGACGAGGTCCAGACGTCAAAGTCCTCGCGGCCGTGGGACGGCGCGGTGTGGACGAAACCGGTACCGGCATCATCGGTGACGTGGTCGCCATCGAGCAGCGGGACACCGAATTCATAGCCGCCGCCCTGGCCCTTCAGCGGATGGGCGCAGGTGATGCCTGCGAGATCGGCAGCCGTCACATCCGAGAGGCGCTTGTACTGCAGCTTTGCCTTGGCGAAGGATTCCTCTGCGAGCTTGTCGGCGAAGACGAGCTTTTCGCCCGGCTGCGGTCCGAAATCGTTCTCGGCAGCGGTGACTTCGTAGAGGCCGTAGGAGACGCGCGCCGAATAGGCGATCGCCCGGTTGCCGGGGATCGTCCAGGGCGTGGTCGTCCAGATGACGACGAAGGCGTTATCGAGCGCAGCCGGACCCTTCACGACCGGGAATTTCACCCAGATCGTGTCGCTTTCGTAGTCGTGATACTCGACTTCGGCTTCCGCCAGCGCCGTGCGCTCGACGACCGACCACATGATCGGCTTGGAGCCGCGGTAGAGCTGGCCCGACTTGGCGATCTTCAGCAGTTCGCCAGCGATGCGGCTTTCCGCATGGAAGTTCATCGTCAGGTAGGGGTTTTCGAAATCGCCGATGATGCCGAGGCGTTGGAACTCGCTGCCCTGGATGCCGATCCACTTTTCGGCATAGGCGCGGCATTCGCGGCGGAACTCGATCATTGCGGCCGGCTCGGTCAGGTCAGGCTTGGCCTTCCCCTTGGCGCGGTAGTTCTCTTCCTCGATCTTCCACTCGATCGGCAGGCCGTGGCAGTCCCAGCCCGGAACATAGTTGGAGTCGAAACCGCGCATCTGGAACGAGCGGGTGATGACGTCCTTGAGGATCTTGTTCAGCGCGTGGCCGATATGGATGTTGCCGTTGGCATAGGGCGGGCCGTCGTGGAGCACGAACTTCTCGCGGCCGGCGGCCGAAGCGCGCAGCTTCTTGTAGAGGTTCATCTGCTGCCACTTGGCAACGATTTCCGGCTCCTTCTGCGGCAGACCGGCGCGCATCGGGAAGTCGGTTTCGGGCAGATAGAGGGTCTTCGAGTAGTCGATCTTTTCGGCTGTGTCGGTCATGTCTGGCAATCGTTTCTGGCGGCCTCAAAGGGCGCAACGGATGTGGAATTGTTGGTGACGGAAGCGCTTGCTCGGCAAGCGCCAAAAACCCGGACCTTCCGGCCGCTCAGCGCGCGCGGAAGGCCGGGCCGATAATTCGTATCGCAATCGCCAGCCGGAATTTACTCATCGGGCCGGTTCATAGGCGCTTTTGCGGGGAAAAGGAAGAGGCCGGATAGCGCGATTGAAGTTTTGGCCAAGTGCGCATATACTTGAGGGCACTTGGCGCGGAGCAGCATCATGGCCAGCATTTCATCAGCATCGAAAGATCATTCTGCGCAGGCTCTCGTGCAGACGGCGGCCGGCGGAACCTTGCCGCGGTTTGACGGCCGCTCGGTGGAAAGGCTGAAGGAGCGCGGCTTCT
This sequence comes from Rhizobium sp. OAE497, assembly GCF_040546565.1. Taxonomy (NCBI): domain Bacteria; kingdom Pseudomonadati; phylum Pseudomonadota; class Alphaproteobacteria; order Hyphomicrobiales; family Rhizobiaceae; genus Rhizobium; species Rhizobium sp. OAE497. The sequence continues at coordinate 737,075 of NZ_JBEPOA010000001.1, read as the reverse complement.
CGATGGACGAGATCTACCGCTTCGTTGCCCCTCGCCGCACGCTTGCGCGCCGGGTCGAGAAGGGCGAGCCGCTGACGCTGGCGGAAAACGACAGTGCCCAGCGTATCCTCCGCATCAGCGAGCTGGCCGACAAGGTTTTCGGCGAACACGAGAAAGCTCAGCGCTGGCTGCGTAAGGCCAATCGCTCGCTGAACGGTGTCGTGCCGATCGATCTTCTTGAATCGGAAACGGGCGCAAGGCTCGTAGAAGAAGCAATTCTGCGCATCGACCACGGGATTTATATCTGACCGTGTATCTCTGGCGGATCTCCAATCATGTGGATCTTAGCGGGCGCGGTGGGCTGCTGGCTTCCGGCCGGTGGCACAAGACAGGACATCCGGTTGTCTATTGCGCCGATCATCCGTCAACGGCGCTGCTGGAAATCCTCGTTCACGTGGATCTCGAAGATCTGCCGTCGCACTACAAGCTGCTGAAGATTGCCTATCCGGACGGGCTGCCATCGATGCGTATCGGCGACAATGACGTTGATACCGCCGATCTCGCGGCGACACAGGCGCTGGGCACGTCGCTGCTGGAGGCAGGAAATGCCTGTCTGATCGAGGTTCCGAGCGTGGTCATGCCGCAGGCACGCAATGTCCTGATCAACCCGAAACATCCGGCTGTCGACAGCATCGCTGTCGAGACAACCTTCGATTATCCCTTCGACAGCCGCCTTCTGCGATAGCAGGCGGCACGAGGCCGCCTGCATCGATTGTTCAAGCTCTCACAACCGCCTTCGCAGGCGTCACCACGTTCACCACGACAGCGACCAGGATATTCGCCACCAGGGCCAGCAAGCCGATGTAGATGGTGAAGGAGGTCTCTCCGAGCGTGATCGGCTGGAGTGGCTTCAGGCCGTTGATCCAGACGAGGAAGGTGCCGCCAAAGAAGCCAATGAACCAACCGGCGAGCAGGCCGGGGGCGCGGAACCAGTTGGTGTAGAGGCCGAAGACCAGCGCCGGGAGCGTCTGCAGGATCCAGATGCCGCCGAGGAGCTGCAGGTCGAGAGCGAACTGCGTCGGCAGGAAGAGGATGACGAGCAGAGCACCGATCTTGACGACCAGCGAGGTGATCTTGGCGACCTTCGCCTCGCCCGCATCGCTGACCTCTGGATTGACGTAGGCCTTCCAGAAATTGCGGGTGAAGAGGTTGGCGGCGCCGATGCTCATGACGGCCGCAGGCACGAGTGCGCCGATGGCGATCGCCGCGAAGGCAAAGCCTGCGAACCAGCTGGAAAACAGCGTCTCGAACAGCGCCGGGACGACGTCGTTCGGGCTTTCCAGCTGCAGGTTTGCGGCGTGGCCCATATAGCCGAGCAGCGCCAGCAGGCCGAGGAGCAAAGTATAGGCCGGCAGCAGCACTGCGTTCTTGCGGATGGTGTTGCCGCTGTTGGAGGCGAAGATGCCGGTCAGCGTGTGCGGATACATGAAGGCCGCGAGCGCCGAACCGAGCGCCAGCGTCGCATAGGCGACATACTGGTTGCCGCCGAGCAACAGGTTGCCGGAGCCCTTTGCCTGGAAGGCGGCGTCCGCCGAGGCGAAGACATTGGCATAGCCGCCGAGCTTCGAGGGGATGAGCGCAACGGCCGCGATCACCACGACATAGATCATGATGTCCTTGACGAAGGCGATCAGCGCCGGGGCGCGCAGACCCGCCGAGTACGTGTAGAGCGCCAGCACGATGAAGGCGATGGCGAGCGGCAGTTCGCCATGCAGGCCGAGCGCCTTCAAGACCGCGGTCATGCCGACGAGCTGCAGGGCGATATAGGGCATGGTGGCGATGACCCCGGTTGCGGCGACTGCGAGCTCGAGACCGCGCGAGCCATACTGGCCGTGAACGACGTCACCCGCCGTCACATAGCCGAAGTCCTTGGCACGCTTCCAGAGAACCGGCATCACCATGAAGACGAAGGGGTAGACGACGATCGTATAAGGCAGCGCGAAGAAGCCGTAGGCGCCGACCGTATAGACGAGTGCCGGAACGGCGATGACCGTGTAGGCGGTGTAGAAATCGCCGCCGACCAGGAACCAGGTGATCCAGGTGCCGAAGGAGCGGCCGCCGAGACCCCATTCGTCGATATGGGCAAGGGTTTCCGGCTTGCGCCAGCGGGCTGCGACAAAGCCCATGACCGTGACGAGGATGAAGAAGAAGATGAAGACGCTGAGCGCCGTACCGTTGATCTCAGTCGTCATTGCGCATGCTCCGATAGGCGATCCAGGTCAGGAACGCGGTGATCGGCACCCATGCGAGCTGGTACCAGTAGAAGAACGGAAAGCCGAAGAGAGCCGGCTCACGGAAATTGTAGAAGGGCACCCAGAGGAGCCCGATATAGGGAATGACGAGCAGCCAGCAGGCCGCTGTTCCAAACCTTTTATCCATTTTGAGATTGCCTTTCATTGCTGTGGGGGCGCAGCGAATCCGCGTCATATGACAGTTCAGACATATACCCCTCAGGCATCGGGACAAGCGTATTTGCCATGAAACCGCCATTTTTGGCGGAGGGCGGCGACAAGCAGAAATTATCGTGGCACTGTCGAAATGCCGACGGCTCGCACGTCCTTGGAGTGCAGCACGGGTTTTGCCGCGCTGGCATTCCATTCGATCCACAGGGAGTGAAGTGGATATGAGCAGTTCCTATCGTTGGGTCATCGTCGCCGCCGGCGCCCTGATGACATGCGTTGCGCTCGGCGCAATGTTTTCTCTCGCCATCTTTCAGACGCCGATCGCCACCGATACCGGCTGGTCGCATACCGGCATTGCCAGCGCCATGACGCTGAACTTCATCGTCATGGGCGTCGGCGGCTTCATGTGGGGCGCGCTGAGCGACCGCTTCGGGCCGCGCCCCGTCGTGCTGATCGGGGCGCTGCTGCTCGGGCTGGCATTGGTTCTCGCCAGCCGGGCGGGATCGCTGATGCAGTTTCAATTGACCTACGGCGTCCTCGTCGGGATTTCGGCGAGCGCCTTCTTCGCGCCGATGATCGCGTCGACGACCGAGTGGTTCGAGGAGAACCGCGGGCTGGCGGTGTCATTGGTTTCGGCGGGCATGGGCGTTGCGCCGATGACGATCTCGCCGCTCGCCCGGGCGCTGATCTCGGCATACGACTGGCGCACCGCGATGCTGATCATCGGCATCGGCGCCTGGGTCCTGCTGATCCCAGCCGCCCTTCTCGTTCGCCGCGCGCCCTCTCCGGCGAGCGACACAGGCATGGTGGAAGCAGCAGGCGGCGAGCGCCCGGCGCTCGGCAAGATCTTCCGCTCGCCGCAGTTCCTGGTGCTCGGCGGCACGTTCTTTGCCTGCTGCGCGGCCCATTCGGGACCGATCTTCCATATGGTGAGCTACGCGACGATCTGCGGCGTGGCGCCGATGGCGGCGGTCAGCATCTACAGCGTCGAGGGCCTTGCCGGTCTCGGCGGTCGCCTGCTCTACGGCAGCCTGGCGGACAAGTTCGGCGTCAAGCCGGTACTGGTTGCCGGGCTTCTGGTGCAGGCGGCGGCGCTGGCGACCTATCTGGCGGTGAGCGAGCTCGGGCAGTTCTACGCGCTCGCGGTGATCTTCGGCAGCGCCTATGGCGGGGTCATGCCGCTCTATGCGGTGCTGGCGCGCGAGTATTTCGGGCCGAAGGTGATCGGTACGGTGTTCGGGGCCGCGACGATGCTGTCGAGCATCGGCATGGCCTTCGGGCCGCTGATCGGCGGCTGGATCTTCGATACTTACCAGAACTATTCCTGGCTGTTCATCGGCTCGGCGCTGGTGGGGCTCGGCGCGGCGGCGATTGCGCTCGCCTTTCCGCCTCTGCCGCGCGGAAAGCAGGCGGCGGCGTTGGGGACTGCCTGAAGCCGACGCAGAGGGCTTGGCCCCCTCATCCGCCCTTCGGGCACCTTCTCCCCGAGGGGAGAAGGGAAGTGCAGCGCACGGGGCTACACGGTAAAGCGTCAGCCGAAGCAGATCAGCCGGTCGAGTTCGCCGAGTGGCTGCACGCCTGAGAGCAGTGCCCTCGCCTCTTCTTCGTCGCGCTTGATCTGGGCGACGAGCGGATCGAGGCCGTCGAATTTCAGTTCCGGCCGGAGATATCCGAAGAAGGAGACCGAACAGATCTGGCCGTAGAGATCGCCGCTGAAATCGAAGACGTAGGTTTCGAGCAGCGGCGCACCGTTTTCGGTCACCGTCGGGCGGCGGCCGTAGCTGGCGACCGCATCGTGGAGCGTGCCGTTCTGCAGCCGGAAGCGGACGGCGTAGATGCCGGAGGCGAGTTCGGCCTCGGGCGGCAACTGCATGTTGGCTGTCGGGAAGCCGAGCTGGCGGCCGAGCTTTTCGCCATCGATGATCTCGGCCTCAGCGGTATAGTGATAGCCGAGCAGACCCGCGGCCTCGCTGACATCGCCATCCTTCAGCAGGCCGCGGATGCGGCTCGAGGAGACAACATCGGCATTCTCGTCACGGAAGGCATCGATCAGGGTGACGCCGAAGCCGTATTTCTGGCCGGCATCCATCAGGAAGGCAGGGCCGCCTTCGCGGCCCTTGCCGAAATGGAAATCGACACCGGTGACGACCTCGGAGGCGCCGAGCCAATCCTTGAGAATGCCGTGGATGAAATCGTCAGGCGAGCGCTGCGAGAATTCGCGGTCGAAGGGATATTCGATGACGGCGCCGAAGCCGAGGGCTTCGAGGATACGGGCCTTGAGAGGTGCCGGCGTGATGCGGAAAACCGGGCTATCCGGCCGAAAGACCGTGCGCGGATGCGGCTCGAAGGTGAGCACCAGCGCCGGGACGCCGCGTGCCCTGGCGATCTCCAGCGCCCGCGTCAGCACCGACTGGTGGCCGCGATGGACGCCGTCGAAATTGCCGATGGCAATGACGCCGCCTCTCAGATGAGATGGCAGCGGTTCGCGGGTTTCATTGCGGTGAAAGACGGTCATCGGCAGGGCTTCTTCTTATGCGAGGCGTGGCATCCACCACTTCGGCGCGGCCTTCTCACGCTCCAAATAGGCGTGCAGGATGGCTTCATCCGTTTCGCCGTTCAGCGTGTATTCCTTCGCGTGGATACCGCCGCTGATATAGAGAAGGTCGAGGCCGTAATCGAGGGCGCCGCGCACATCCGTCGGCATTCCGTCGCCGATTGCGAGAATACGGCTCTTCGGGAAGTCGCCGCGCAGCTCCTTGGCCGTCTCGAGCACGGCGTCATAGATCGGCGTGTGCGGCTTGCCGGCAATGCGGGTCGCGCCGCCGAGCTGGTTGTAATAGGCAGCCATGGCGCCGGCGCAGGGGATCATCTTGTGACCGCGCTCGACGACCAGATCCGGATTGGCGCAGATCATCGGCACGTCGCGCGACTGAAATTCCTTGAGCATCTCCGTATAGTCTTCCGGCACTTCCTTCTCGTCATCGAAGAAGCCGGTACAGACGACGGACTCTGCTTCCTTGGCATCGACGCGCTCGACGCCAAGGCCTTCGATGATGGCGATGTCGCGCTCGGGGCCGAGCAGGAAGACCTTCTTCGGGCCTTCGGCGATCAGGCCGCGGGTGACGTCACCGGAGGTGATGATGCGGTCATAGGCGCCGTCCTGAATGCCGATATGGCGCAGCTGATCGACGACCAGCGGGGCGATGCGCGGGGAATTGGTGATGAGGACGACCGTCAGCCCCTCGCCGCGTGCGGCTTCCAGTGCGGCGGCTGCCTTCGGAAAGGGATCGACGCCATTGTGGAGCACGCCCCAGACATCGCAGAACACCGCGTCATACTGGCTGGTGATTTCCGCAAAACTTCCGATGCGCTTGGCCATTCCGATATCCCGTTTGCTTTTCAGTCAGGCGTGACATTGCAAAGGCCCGGCGGGATGGCAAGGTTTTTTCGGCCTCGCGGCGCAAAAACAGGAGCGCGCCGCTAGAGAAGCAGCTCGACGCCGCGCACGGCGAGACCGGCGACGGCGGCAAAGCCGAGAATGCTGACCATGCCGAGCTTGAAGCGGAAGAGCATGACGCAGGCGGCAACGAAAATCAGTGCTGCGGCGATGTTCAGCGTGCTCCAGACCGGCCAGGCGAGGCTGACGAGCGGAAGGCCGGTGGCGCGCGACAACAGCGCGATATTGCCGACATCGGCAAAGAGCACGTGCAGGCCGAACCAGAGCGCCAGATTGAGGATGACGCCGACGACGGCGGCGGTGATCGCCGAGAGCGCTGCCGACAAGATCTTGTTCTGGCGGAGCTTCTCGACGAAGGGCGCCCCGGCGAAGATCCAGACGAAGCTCGGCACGAAGGTTGCCCATGCCGCGAGGCTAGCGCCGATCACGCCGCCGAACAGCGGATCGATGCCGAGCGCATTGCGGAACCCGGCCATGAAGCCGACGAAACAGAGGACGAGGACCAGCGGCCCCGGCGTCGTTTCGGCAAGGGCAAGACCGTCAAGCATCTCGCCGGGGCGCAGCCAGGCATAATGCTCGACCGCTATCTGCGCGACATAGGAGAGCACAGCGTAGGCGCCGCCGAAGGTCACGACGGCCATCTTCGAGAAGAAGACGAAGACGGCGGCAAAGACGTTGGTCTCGCCGCTCAGCGCCTCGGCGATGAGATCGGATGGCGCATGCAATCCGCGAACGATAAGCAGCGGGAACTGCCACACGAGGACCCAGAAGGCGAGAATGAGGAACGGCCTGGCGATATGGCGGCTGGTCAGTCCCGACAGCATTCCCGCCGACGCCGGAGCCTCGACAGGCGCCACACCCTCCGCCTTTCGCCTGCGGCGCTCGACGACGAAGCCGGCGATGCCTGCGGCGAGAACCACGAGCGGGAATGGCAGATTAAGCAGGAAGAGCGCCACGAAGGAGGCGGCCGCCACATAATAATGAAAGCGCGATTTCAGCGCCCGGCCGGCGACCCGCATCAGCGCCTCGATGACAACAGCGAGCACGGCGGCCTTCAAGCCGAAAAACAGCGCCAGCAGCCATTCGGCATTCTGGAAATAGGCGTAGAGACCGGAGAGCACGAGGATGACGAGGAAACCCGGCATGATGAAGAGCAGGCCGGCAGCGATGCCGCCGCGAACGCCATGCATCAGCCAGCCGATATAGGTGGCGAGCTGCTGGGCCTCCGGGCCGGGCAGAAGCATGCAGTAATTCAGGGCGTGCAGGAAACGGTCTTCGGAGATCCAGCGCTTTTCGTCGACCACCGTCTTATGCATCAGGGCGATCTGGCCGGCGGGGCCGCCGAAGCTCAGGCAGCCGATGCGGGCCCAGACGGCGAAGGCTTCGGAAAAGGCGGGCCGCGGCATGGGTTCGGCAACCACGTCAGACAAATCTCCTACCCTCTCGCTAATTCGGGCCCTCTCCACAATTCCGGCGTAAAAATCCGCGAAGGCTTTCCTTGACTCTTTCTGGAGCCATCCCTAAATGCACGGCGTCTAGCACTCCTCACTGGAGAGTGCTAACACTCATCCATGTGGGCCACCCCGGTCCGCGAATGTCATTTGATCGAGGGATTAGACAATGGCAAGCACCAATTTCCGCCCCCTTCACGACCGCGTCGTTGTTCGCCGCGTTGAGTCCGAAGAAAAGACCAAGGGTGGCATCATCATCCCGGACACCGCTAAGGAAAAGCCGCAGGAAGGCGAAATCGTCGCTGTCGGTTCCGGCGCTCGTGACGAGTCCGGCAAGGTCGTCGCTCTCGACGTCAAGGCTGGCGACCGCGTTCTGTTCGGCAAGTGGTCGGGCACCGAAGTCAAGATCAACGGCGAAGACCTTCTCATCATGAAGGAAGCCGACATCATGGGCATCATCGGCTAATCAGCCGGTCATCCCGTCCCGATTATCGCTGACACCCCTTTTCAGGAGTTATCAAAATGGCAGCTAAAGAAGTAAAGTTCGGCCGCTCTGCGCGCGAAAAGATGCTGCGCGGCGTCGACATCCTCGCTGACGCAGTGCAGGTCACCCTCGGCCCGAAGGGCCGTAACGTCGTTATCGACAAGTCCTTCGGCGCTCCGCGCATCACCAAGGACGGCGTGTCGGTCGCCAAGGAAATCGAACTTGAAGACAAGTTCGAAAACATGGGCGCCCAGATGGTCCGCGAAGTTGCTTCGAAGACCAACGACATCGCCGGCGACGGCACGACGACTGCAACGGTTCTGGCCCGCGCTATCGTTCGCGAAGGCGCCAAGGCTGTTGCAGCCGGCATGAACCCGATGGACCTGAAGCGCGGTATCGACCTCGCTGTTGCCGAAGTCGTCAAGGATCTCCAGGCCAAGGCCAAGAAGATCAACACTTCGGAAGAAGTTGCCCAGGTCGGCACGATCTCCGCAAACGGCGAAAAGCAGATCGGTCTCGATATTGCTGAAGCCATGCAGAAGGTCGGCAACGAAGGTGTTATCACCGTCGAAGAAGCCAAGACCGCTGAAACCGAACTCGAAGTCGTAGAAGGCATGCAGTTCGACCGCGGCTACCTGAGCCCGTACTTCGTCACCAACCCGGAAAAGATGGTTGCTGACCTCGAAGACGCCTTCATTCTCCTCCACGAGAAGAAGCTCTCGAACCTGCAGTCGATGCTCCCGGTTCTCGAAGCCGTCGTTCAGACCGGCAAGCCGCTCCTCATCATCGCTGAAGACGTCGAAGGCGAAGCTCTTGCTACGCTCGTCGTCAACAAGCTGCGCGGCGGCCTCAAGATCGCTGCCGTCAAGGCTCCTGGCTTCGGCGACCGCCGCAAGGCCATGCTGGAAGACATCGCCATCCTGACGGGCGGCACTGTCATCTCCGAAGACCTCGGCATCAAGCTCGAATCCGTTACGCTCGACATGCTCGGCCGTACCAAGAAGGTTTCGATCTCGAAGGAAAACACCACGATCGTCGACGGCGCTGGCGCCAAGTCCGACATCGAAGGCCGCGTTGCCCAGATCAAGGCTCAGATCGAAGAAACCTCTTCCGACTACGACCGCGAAAAGCTGCAGGAACGTCTTGCCAAGCTCGCTGGCGGCGTTGCCGTTATCCGCGTTGGCGGTTCGACGGAAGTCGAAGTCAAGGAAAAGAAGGACCGCATCGACGACGCTCTGAACGCGACGCGCGCTGCTGTTCAGGAAGGCATCGTACCGGGCGGTGGTATCGCTCTGCTGCGCTCTTCCACGAAGATCAAGTCCAAGGGTGAGAACGACGACCAGGAAGCTGGCATCAACATCATCCGCCGCGCTCTGCAGGCTCTGGTTCGCCAGATCGCAGAAAACGCTGGTGACGAAGCTTCGATCGTTGTCGGCAAGGTTCTCGACAAGGATCAGGACAACTACGGCTACAACGCCCAGACGTCCGAATATGGCGACATGATCGCCATGGGCATCGTCGACCCGGTCAAGGTCGTCCGTACGGCTCTGCAAAACGCAGCTTCGGTTGCTTCGCTGCTGATCACCACGGAAGCCATGATCGCCGAGCTGCCGAAGAAGGACGCTCCGGCTGGCATGCCTGGCGGCATGGGCGGCATGGGCGGTATGGACATGATGTGATAGGCGAAAGCCTGCACATCTGAGCCAACCGGTTCAGTTACGGAAGGGCGGTCTTCGGGCCGCCCTTTTTGTTTGCGGAGAACCGATTCGGCCTTACCAATTTTCGAGGCCACAGGAACCGAACTGGTAAAACGTTTAAGCGTCTATTTTGTGTGAAAATCGGACTCCGAAGCTTTCGCGAGACTTACCAAGCGGCGTTTTTTGTCATCAGGTGAAATACTCTCAGTGAAATTGGTTTCACCGCTGCAGTGTGAAATTTTTGCGAAGCGTAACCGTTTACATCTCACAAAACGGGCAACTTTTTACTTTGATTTCTTCTACCTTTTATAGAAGCATGCAATATATCGCATCCTTCGCGTTGCGGATTACCCCCGAAAAAGCATTTGCCGCCTCTCAAAAACTGCCTATAAATCCGCGCTGCAAATTGCAGTGCATGACGATATTTTTCCGCCCGCCAGCGGAAGACCGTATTTTGCAAATGACGCCGGCTGCAGAGCATTCCGCGCCAGAATTTTGAAATAGAGCATGAGAGGGGTTCCGCATTGGCGGCGCCGTATTTTGCTCACGCCCGGACATGATGACCGGTGTCGCATGAAGATGTTTTCGTCACACCGCACGAGCGCTGCATAGAACTGCGCACGACACGGGGAACCCCATTTGTTCAAGATCGCCAAAGCCAATGTTGCAGCCCCTCTTACGCCTGGCTCCTTTGATCTGACCCATCACAACCAGGAAATGCTGGCGCAGTTTTCCGTCTCTGAAGCGTGGAACGGCGATTTCTCCAGCGGTGTCATCCAGCTTGGCGAATGGAGCTCGATGCTTCACGGTCTCGCCGGCCGGGAATGCGGGCTGCTCAGCCTGATGCGCTGTTACGACGTGAAGGATCGCGCCCATATCCTGGCGCTCTTCGAGCAGGCCGCGACGCTCTCCTCGTCCTTCTGCTTCTCGACGACCATCGTCATGCCGAACGGCTTCCGCCAGCCGCTGTTCTGCATGGGCGAGTCTGCCGGACTGGAAGAGAAGTACAGCGGCAGCATGGTCGGCGTCTTCATCTTCCCGCGCTTCAAGCTCGACAACGCCAACCAGATGGCGAGCCGCCAGTAAGCGTCACTGCGCAGGCACAGAATTGAAAAAAGGCCGGTCCTTCGACCGGCCTTTGCTGTTTGGCTTACACCGGCTTGACCGGGATGTTCAGCCCCTTGGCGCTTGCCGGGCGGGCGATGCAGCGCTCCAGCCAGGCCATCACTGCCGGGAATTTCGCGTATTCCAGCACCTCGCGGCCGCCATAGAAGATGTCGGCGCCACGGATCCACGGGAAGGTGGTGATGTCGGCGATGGTGTATTCATCGCCCATGATCCACTGGCGGCCCCGCAGGCGGCTCTCCAGCACGCTCAGCAGGCGCTTGGCCTCATCGCGGTAGCGCTCCATCGGATAGCTGTTGTTGGCGACCTTATCGGCTGCCGCCTTGTAGAAATGGCCGAACTGCCCGAACATCGGGCCAATGCCGGCCATCTGGAAGAAGACCCACTGGATGGTCTCGTAGCGGCCGGCGGCATCGGCAGGGATCAGCTTGCCGGTCTTCTCGGCGAGATAGAGCAGGATGGCGCCGGATTCGAAGAGGCCGATCGGTTTGCCATCCGGACCATCGGGATCGATGATCGAGGGTATGCGGCCGTTCGGATTGAGCGAGACGAATTCCGCGGATTTCTGGTCGTTCTGAGCGAAGCCGACATAATGCGGCTCATAGGGCAGACCGAGCTCTTCCAGCGCGATCGAGATCTTCACGCCATTCGGCGTCTGCAGCGAATAGAGCTGGATGACATCCGGGTTCTTTGCCGGCCAGCGCTCGGTGATCGGGAAGCTTGAAAGGTCTGCCATTGAAATCTCCGTGGGGGTTGGTGGCCGACCATAAGAGAGCGACCGCCGGGAAGACAAGCCGCCTTCAAGAGACGATCGTTTCAAAATACTGAACGAACCGTCCCCGTTCGTTTATCTTTCCAGCTGCGACAAAATGCGCGACAAGTATGGCCAACGAGATCAGCGGATCTCACAGTCATTCAAACGGAGATTACGTCCATGTCGAATACCTCTAGCCTTCTTCTCGTGCTTGCCCGCATCCTGCTGTCGTTCATGTTCATCCTCGCCGGCTTCGGCAAGATCACCGACCCGGCTGGCACTGCCGGCATGATCGCCGGTGCTGGCCTTCCGGCCGCAACCGCGCTGACCTATCTCGCAGGCCTCTTCGAACTGCTGACCGGCCTTGCCGTTCTCGTCGGCTTCCAGGTTCGCATCGTCGGCTGGCTGCTCGCTGCCTTCTGTGTGTTCACCGCCGTCGTCTTCCACCTCCCCTATGCAAGCGGTGCTGAACTCGTGAACATCCTGAACCAGATCATGGTCATGAAGAACTTCACGCTGGCTGGTGCCTACATCCTACTCGCAACGGTCGGTGCCGGTGCCTACTCGATCGACGCCCGCCGCGGTGTATCGGCTCTTACGGCCTAAGCCGAAGCCCTCCCAAGCATAAAGAAACCCGCCGTCTCGCGACGGCGGGTTTTTTCGTTTTCAGCATGCTGAAAAATCAGAGAGCGCCGCGGACGGCAGCAACGATCTTCGCCACGACGGGTTCTGCCGCGTGGCTTTCCTTGCGGGCACGCACGAGGCATGCCTCCGAGCGCAGGATGACACCGTCGTTCAGGACGCGCAGGTGGTTTGCCCGCAGCGTCGAGCCGGTGGAGGTGATATCGACGATGATATCGGCCGAGCCGGATGCAGGCGCGCCCTCGGTGGCGCCCAGGCTCTCGACGATACGATAGAGCTGGATGCCGTGCTGGCTGGAGAAGAACTGCTGCGTCAGGCGCCAGTATTTGGTGGCGATGGTCAAGCGGCGGCCGTGGCGGGCGCGGAAGTCGGCGGCGACATCGCCGAGATCGGCCATCGTATCGACATCAAGCCAGATTTCCGGAACGGCGACGACGACATCGGCATGGCCGAAGCCGAGGCGGGCGCAGAATTCGACGCGCTTGTCGGTCTCTGCCAGGCCCTCGCGCACCAGATCCTCGCCGGTGACGCCGAAATCGATCGAGCCGTTGCCGAGTTCGCGGGAGATTTCCGAAGCCGACAGGAAGGCGACCTCGACATCATCCCAGCCTTCGACGCGGCCGCGATAGGAGCGGTCGTTGCCGACGGCTGATATCTTCATGCCGGCGCGTTCGAAGATCGCCGAGGCATCGTCCTTCATGCGGCCCTTGGACGGCAGTGCGATGGTAACGGTCATGCCGCTGCCCTTTCCGTTTCGATGCGGTCGAGCCAGAGCGAGAAGCCGACGGCCGGGATGCGTTCGCGGGCGCCGAGGAAGTTCAACAGCCTGTCGAAGCGGCCGCCACCGGCGAGAACCGCCGACGAGCCCTCGACGCTGACCTCGAAGACGAGGCCGGTATAGTAATCCAGCGGGCGGCCGAAGGCGGCGCGGTAATCCATCGATGAGAGATCGAGACCGGCATTGGAGAGTGCCGCCAAACGGCTGTCGAAATGCGAGAGCGCGGTGCCGATCTTCAGGCCGGCGGCATCGGCAAAGCCTGCCAGCGCCGAGGATGCATCGGCCAGCGGCACGTTCAGCGACAGGAATTCTTCGAGCACGCGGAAGGCATCGTCATCGAGCCGGGTTTCGGAGAGCACCAGCTTCTCCTTGAGGCGGCGGGCGATATCGGCGGGCGAACGGCTGGCATTGGTGGAATAGCCGGTCGCTTCCATCGTCTGGTCGATATGGGCGATCAGCGCCTGGTCGTCGCCTGCTGCCACGAGCCTGGCGATCTCATCGTCGAGACCGGTGACGAATTGAGGGCTGACGAGGCTGGCCAGCAGCGCCTCGATCTGCGTCATGTTGCCGAAGGCGTGGATCAGCCGCTTCTGCCAGCCGAGCGGCAGGCCAAGCGCCTGGACGACAGCTTCGAAGACCGCCTGGTCGCCGAGAACGGTCGAAAAGGTCTTGCCGGGGATCAGCCGCTGCAGGATGGCGACGGCATCGCCGATAGCGCGCGCATCGGCGCTCGCCGTATCGGTCTCGCCAAGATCTTCGATCCCGGCCTGATAGAACTCGTTGCCGCCATCACGGCGCTGGCGGAAGACCTCGCCGAGATAAGAATAGCGCTTCGGCGTGCCGGTCGCGGTCTCGATGTGGCGCAGGCAGACGGGAATGGTGAATTCCGGGCGCAGGCAGAGGCTGGCGCCGGTCTCGCTCTCCGTCATGAAGATACGGCGGCGAAGGTCTTCGCCGGCGATATCGAGGAAGGGTTCGGCCGGCTGAATGACGGGCGTGTCGATCCGCTCGGTCTTGCGGGTGGCGAACTCGGTGAGGAGGTCGGTGGCGAAGTTGGGTAGATTGATCAAAGTCCCCTCCCCAACCCCTCCCCACAAGGGGGAGTGACTAACCCGCGGCACTCGCCGAGCGAGGCCGGAAATCTCTCAGTTGCGGCATTGCGCGAGACAGCGCCGCGTGAAGCCCCTCCCCCTTGTGGGGAGGGGTTGGGGAGGGGAAGGTCACGCATTCGACGCCCGCTTCCGGTCTTCCGCCTGAGCCGCCAGGATTTCCTTCACCTTGGCGACGAGATTGGCTTCCGGGACGGTTTCCTGCGCGACGCGTGCTTCGCGCCAGCTGGCATTGTCCTCGATCTCACCGGAGAGGCGCTTGCCCTCGATCAGGTCCTTGATCTGCACGACGCCCTGCGCCCGCTCGTCACCACCCTGGATGATGGCGACGGGGCAGCCGCGGCGGTCGGCATATTTCAGCTGGTTGCCGAACTTCTTCCAGTTACCCTGGAACATCTCGGCGCGGATACCGGCGGCGCGCAGCTCCTGCGTCAGGCGCTGATAGCGGCCCATCGCCTCGACATCGCCGTCCATGACGGTGACGAGAACGGGCTCGATGACCTCGCTCTGGCCGAGCTTGCCGAGGTTCTTCAGCGCCGTCATCAGGCGCGAGACGCCGATCGAGAAACCGGTCGCCGGAACCGGCTGACCCATGAAGCGGGAGACGAGGCCATCATAACGGCCACCGCCGCCGACCGAACCGAAGATGACCTTTTCGCCCTTCTCGTTGGTGACGTCGAAGAGCAGCTCGGCTTCGTAGACCGGGCCGGTGTAATATTCGAGGCCGCGGACGACCGAAGGGTCGATCTTGATGCGGGTGCTGTCGTAACCGCCGCTGGTGACGAGGCTGCCGATGAAATTCAGTTCCTCGACGCCTTCGCCGCCCTTGGACGTACCGGCCACCAGCTCGGCGAGCTTGTCTGCGCTTTCGGCATAGTCCTTGATGCCGACGAAGAAGAGGACCTTGTCGATCTGGCTCTGGTCGAGACCGGCACCCTTGGTGAAGTCGCCGGACTCATCCTTGCGGCCGGGACCGAGCAGCAGGGCGACGCCCTCGGGGCCGAACTTGTCGAGCTTGTCGATGGCGCGCAGTACGTTGAGGCGCTGGGCGGCCTTGTCGTCACCGCCGAGGCCGATCGCTTCGAGCACGCCGTCAAGAACCTTGCGGTTATTGACGCGGATCACGTAATCGCCGCGCTTGATGCCGAGGGCTTCGAGCGTATCGGCCATCATCATGCACATTTCGGCATCGGCCTGCACACCGGGTGCGCCAACCGTATCGGCATCGAACTGCATGAACTGGCGGAAGCGGCCGGGGCCGGGCTTTTCGTTGCGGAACACGTAGCCGGCGCGATAGGTGCGGTAGGGCAGCTGAATGTCGTTGAAATTCTCAGCGACATGGCGGGCGAGCGGCGCCGTCAGGTCGTAGCGCAGGCTCATCCACTGCTCGTCATCATCCTGAAGCGAGAAGACGCCCTCGTTCGGACGGTCGGCATCCGGCAGGAACTTGCCGAGCGCATCCGTATATTCGAAGAGCGGCGTTTCGACAGGATCGAAACCATAATGCTCATAGACCTCGCGGATCTTCGCGGTCATTTCGTTGACGGCGCGGATATCGGCAGCCGAGCGGTCAACGAAGCCACGCGGCAGGCGGGCCTTGAGCTTTTGCGGTTTCTTCTGCTTGTCGTTCATAGGGTTACTGGCCAGATTTTCCAAACTGCTGAATGAAGGGTTCTCTTAGAGGAACGAGCCGGGGGCGGCAAGGGCAACGGCTGGCGAACAGCGCCGCCCGCTGCTATAGATTTCCCGCGAAAAGGAGCCCGGCGATGACCAAGATCATGACCATCGAAATGCCCGATGAAATGCACGCAATCATCGCCGAGCACGCCGCCGAGGCTGAGATGTCTGTCGAGGATTATGTCTTCCAGGTCATCCAGCAATATGTCGAGGACGCGCAGGACCTTGAGGAGGCAGAAGCCGAGCTGGACAGTATCGAAAGCGGGGAATCGGCCGATACCATGGACGATTTCTTGCGGCGGCGCCTCGGCCTGACCGATTAGTCGCTTTCCGCGACGCACGCAGTCTATATTGCCGGGAACGTACCAGTAGAATTCCATGATCGCCGAAATCCTCCAGTATGCCGCCACAGTTCCCGTGACGACCAAGGCCCACCGCGGCTATATCCGCTATTCCGTCAATCTCTGGTCGCGCGCCCGGCGCTGCAGCAGTTCATGGGCGGTGCATGAGGAGAAGAGCCGGGCGGCGATGCTAACGGCGGCTGCCGCTCTTCGGCAGAAGCGGACGGTTGTCGTGCTCGGGTCTGGACTGCTGCGTGACGTGCCGATCGAGGCGCTGGCGAAGACCTTCGATACGGTCGTGCTGGTCGATCTCGTGCATCTCGCCTCTGTGCGGCTGTGGCTGAGGGCGAAGGGGTACCGGAACGTCCGGCTGATCGAGCGTGATCTCTCCGGCTATGACGATTTGCGACAGACGGGCAATGCGGAGCCGCTCGGCTTTCTGCGCGGCGTCCCCTATCTCGATCTGGTGATCTCGGCGAACCTGCTGTCGCAGATCGGCCGCGGAGTGAAGCGGCGTTTCGAGGCGGAGCAAGGCAGCGCAATGCCTGATGATACCGTGCAGCGATTGATCGCCGCACATATCGAGGGGCTGCGGGCCCTGCCCTGCGCCAACTGCCTCGTCACCGATATCTCCTATGCCGTCATCGACCGGACGGGAAAGACGCACGAGACGGCCGACCTGCTGCAGGGCGTCTCGGTGCCGCGGGACATAAAGGCATCCTGGAGCTGGCCGGTCGCGCCGCTCGGCGAGGAAAGCCGCGACTACCAGATCGTCCATCAGGTGATTGCCGACTATTGAGATGCATCTTATTCTGGTTGCAATCCAGAATTTATTGTATCACTTTTAATATCGGATATCATTGAGGTGAAGATCGTTTGGGATGAGCCGAAGCGGTTTAGAAATCTGGCAAAGCACGGCCTCGACTTTCGCGAGCTAGATCTCGAATTCTTTGCGGATGCTGTGATCATCGACGCCCGGGATAGGCGGCTGAAGGCGATCGGCTTTGCTATCGGGGATATTCTTGCGGTCGTCTTCGCGACCTTGGGGAGCGAGGGCATTTCGATCATCTCGATGCGGCCCGCGAGCCGGAAAGAGAGGAAACTCTATGAGCAAATCCAAGCGGATCATTCCCGCCCTCACTGACGAGGAAGAGGCGCGGATTCAGCGTGGCATCGCTGAAGACCCCGACAATCCCGAATGGACCGAGGAAGACTTCAAGAATGCCCGGCCCTTCGCCGAGGTCTTCCCGGAGCTGGCCGAGAGCATTCGCCGGGCGCGGGGCAGGCCTGCGGTCGAGAAGCCGAAGCGGCAGATTTCGCTGCGGCTCGATCCTGATGTGATCGATGCCTTCAAGGCGACCGGCAAGGGTTGGCAGGGGCGGATCAACGAGGTCCTGAGAAAAGCCGCCAAGCTCTGATCCGCCTCTTGGCGAAGCAGGCGCCCTCACCTATCTTCGGCTCATGCGTTTCGTTGCGATCATGGCGATGATATTGGGGTGGCTGACGTTCAGCGCGTCCGCCTGGGCGGGCTGTCCGATGTGCGCGTCGATGAGCCAGCCGGCCGCTTCCGGCATGCAGCATGACATGCCCGGAATGGGTACGCCCCACCATATGGCGATGGATCATGGGCAGGACGCGGCGAAGGATCCGTGTTCGCCCGGCAATCCCGGCCACATGACGACCTGCTCCTACTGTCTGGTGACACCCGCGGCTGTGGTGATCGTCGATGGCGGAAAGCCTGTTTTCGCCTATCCGGCACCGGCTGCCGGCAGGGTGCTTGCCGATCTGCGCCCGGCGCCGCAGGCCCCTCCTCCCCGCTTCGTCTGACAATTCCCGCGACTACGCCTGCACGACAGTGATCGTGCATTCTCTTTTGTCAGACAGAGGAAGGACCTCGCATGTCTATGAAAATCATCGCTATCATTTCCGCCCTTGCCTTCGCTGCCCCGGCATTTGCCGAGGACATGCAGATGGATATGAGCAAACCGATGGGCGATCACAGCCCCTCCAGCCATGCCTTTGCCGAAGCCAATGCCAAGATGCACAAGGACATGATGGTCAAGATGACCGGCAATGCCGATGTCGATTTCGTTCGCGGCATGATCCCGCATCACCAGGGCGCGATCGACATGGCGAAGATCGAGCTCAAATACGGCAAGGATCCCGAGATTCGCAAACTCGCCGAAGCCGTGATCAAGGCTCAGGAAGCGGAAATTGCCGAGATGAACGCATGGTTGAGTAAAAACGCTAAGTAATCAATCATGACTGGAGGCGCCGGTGAAAAGCTGGCGCTTCCTCATCTCAGATTGCTCGTATTTCGATACTTGATAAATTAGAACTCTATTTTTGCGTTTTATTTACAACGACTTAGTAATGTTTTGATTACGAAATTCTAATTTATCTAAAATACAAACGGTCTCATCAACTTAGGAAAAGCGATGAGACATCTTCTTTCGAAAGCGCGAATGCTTGCCGGCGAAACCAAGGGCAATGTCGCCATGGTTTTTGCGCTGCTGCTGGTGCCGCTGATTGCAGCGGGCGGCGCGGGGATCGATCTGGCGCGCTATGAGGCGATCCGTGTCGAACTGCAGGATGGTCTCGACCGCGGCGTGCTGGCCGCCGCCTCGCTCTCCCAGAAGGAGAAGCCCGAGGATACGCTCCGCAGCTTCATGAAGAACCTCCCCTATGCGCAGGATGTGGCCGTCAACTTCACCGAGACGAAGGGGCTGAACTCGCGGAAGATCAGCGCCAGCGCCGCCTATGTGATGGACACGACCTTCATCCACCTCGTCGGCGTTCGCCAGCTCAGCGTCGCGGCGGTCTCGACGGCGGAGGAAGCCAAGCAGAATATCGAGATGTCGCTGATGCTCGACATGTCGGGTTCGATGAACGGCAACCGTATCAAGAACCTGAAGAAGGCCGCCCAGCAGTTCATCGATCAGGTCCTGACCGACGAAACCAAGGATTACACGACGATCACCATCGTGCCCTATGCCGGCCATGTGAATGTCGGCTCGGCCATTTTCGACAGGCTCGGCGCCAAGCGCGATCACTCCAATTCGTCTTGCATCGAGCTCAGCACGTCCGGCTTCGGCGGCAGCGTGCCGAGTTTCAAGGATGCGGCGCAGGTTCCGCATTTCACGCAGTGGAACTATGGGCGCACCGACCTGAAGCCCTGGTGGTGCCCGGTGGAATCGACGGCGATCACCTATTTCTCCAACGATGCCACCTATCTGAAGAACCGCATCACACAGCTCGAACTGCATGACGGCACCGGCACGCAGAATGCGATGCAATGGGGCTACATGCTGCTGAACCCGGCGGCAAAGACCATCGTCAACGCGGCAGTCGATGCCAAGCTGATGGATGCGAAATTCGCGAACCGTCCGGCGGCCTTCGGCGATCCGGATACGATGAAGGTCATCGTGCTGATGACCGACGGCGCGATCACCGAACAGTACCGGCCAAAGGATTACAGCCGCCCGGTCACCCAGGCGCCTGACAACAAGCAGATCATCAACTCCACCGACACGGCCAAGATGCTCTCCTCGGTCTGCACGGCGGCGAAGTCGAGCGGCATCACCGTCTTCACCATCGGCTTCGAGGTGAGCGGCAATGCAACGACACAGATGACCAACTGCGCCACCAGCCCCGGCCATTACTATCCGGCTTCGGGATCGGGCATCGGCGATGCCTTCAAGTCGATCTCGACATCGATCAAGAAGCTGAGGCTGACGCAATGACCGGCATTCTCAAGCGCCTCCGGCGGGACCGCGCCGGGGCTGCGGGTATCGAATTCGCCATCCTCGCACCGATCGTCTTCTCGCTCGTCTTCTCCACATTCGAGGCGGGCTGGATCATGACGCAATCGATCATGCTCGACCGCGCCGTCAGTCGCGGGTCGCGCGCGCTGCAGGTGACAGGCTCGAACTTCACCTATGACGATTTCAAGAAGAAGGTCTGCGACGAAGCAATCATCCTGACCAACTGCATCAAGTCGATCCGTATCGAATTCACGCCGATCAGCAAATCGACCGACTTTCCGACCTCGGAAACCTCCTGTGTCGATCGCAGCGTCAATATCGATCCGGTGACGACCTATACCGGCGGCCAGCGCTCGCAGATCGTCTTTGCCCGCGCCTGCTATGTCGTCGATCCCCTGGTGCCGGGGCTGGGTTACGGACTGGCGCTTCCCAAAGACAATACCGGCGGCGTGCGCCTGACCTCGCGCTTTGCCTTCGTGAACGAGCCAGGCTGATGATCCGCATTCTGAAAGAGTTTCTGAAAAGCCGCTCGGGCGCCTCGGCGATCGAATTTTCCTTCGTCGCGCCGGTGATGATCTTCTTCTTCATCGCCAGCGTCGCCGTCTTCGACATGTTCCGCACCTATCAGAACATCGTCGAGGCCAATGGCGTGGTGGCGGACGTGATTTCCAGGCAGACGTCGATCGACGCCACCTTCGTCTCCAATATCTACGGCGTCTTCACCAATCTGCAGCAGAACAGCACGGCGCCGAGCGCGCTCAGGATCTCGAGCATCAAGAAAACCGGTGGGGTCTACAAGCTCGACTGGAAGAAGGAGAGCGGCACAGTCAGCCTGCTGAAGGCGCAGGTGCTCGACAGTTCGACGCTGCCGCAAATCACCGATGGCGATTCCGTCATCTATGTCGAGGGCGCCACGACCTACACGATGCTCTCGAGCATCCTCGGCTTCGGCCAGATGACATTCGCCGAGCGCGCCTTCACGCGGCCGCGCTTCATCAGCGCGGTCGCGTTCAATTGAGGCGCCGGGCGGGCCGGCGCCTCGTCTGTTATCAGGCCTTAGGTTCGAAGGGTTCCGGACGGCGCGCGGCACCCTGGCGGGAAAGCATCCAGCCCGGATATTCCGGCGCTAGCGCGCTGACGTCATCCAGCTTCTTCATATCGTCGGCATCGAGCTTCAGCTGCGTGGCGGCGAGGTTCTGGTCGAGTTGCTCGATGCGCTTGGCGCCGATGATGACCGACGTGACGAAGGGCTTGGCCAGCACATAGGCGAGCGCCACGGTCGCGACACTGGCGCCATGCTTCTCGGCAACTTCGCGCATCACCGCGACGCATTCCCATGCCTTGTCCTTGTCGACAGGCGGGAAATCGAAATTGGCGCGGCGGCCCTCACCATTGCCGGGCGCGCCTGGGCCATATTTGCCGGAGAGCAGACCGCCGGCCAGAGGCGACCAGACCATCAGGCCGAGCTTTTCCTCGTTCATCAGCGGCACGATCTCGCGCTCGAGATCACGCCCGGCGATCGAATAGTAAGCCTGGATGGTTTCGAAGCGGGCGAAGCCGCGGCGTTCGGAGACGCCGAGAGCCTTGGCGACGCGCCAGGCCTGCCAGTTGGAGACGCCGACGTAGCGCACCTTGCCCTGGGAAACGAGATCGTCGAAGGCGCGCAGCGTTTCGTCGATCGGCGTCACCGTATCGGTCGCATGGATCTGGTAGAGATCGATATGATCGGTCTGCAGACGCTTCAGGCTGGCTTCGACCGAATCCATGATGTGACCGCGCGAGGCGCCGCGATCATTCGGCTTGTCGCCCATGACGCTGTAGACCTTGGTGGCGATGACCACGTCCTTGCGGGGAACGTTGAGGTTCTTCAGCGCCTGCCCGAGAAGCCTTTCGGATTCACCGAAGGAATAGACGTCGGCCGTGTCGATGAAGTTGACACCGGCTGCCAGCGAGCGCTCGACGATCTTGTCGGCGGCGGCCTGATCGACATCGGCGATGGCGCCCCAGAAGTTGCCATCATGCGCTTCGCCGAAGGTCATCGTGCCCAGGCAGATCTCCGAGACGAAGAGGCCCGTGTTTCCAAGCTGATTGTATTTCATGCGGAAATTTCCTTGTGACTGCCACAGGCGGGGGTGCCTGCGGGCTGCGGAATGCAATGTTTTTGATTATTGGCCTGCGGGACAGGCACAGCCGGGGCTGGCTGCTGATGAGGCATGATGTACGTAAGTGCGTGTTTCGGCTTTTCAACTGCATGCGGCAACCTGACCGGCAAAAAACAAAGCCCTTGTCTCGGCGGCCGGCGCCGATAGATTCGCCTGGAGGGAATTGCGGGAGCATCCGATGAGCAAGCACGCGCGTGACGACGATCGGCTTCGATGCTGATGATACGCTCTGGCAGAACGAGCAATATTACCGGCTGACCGAAGCGCAGTTCACCGAGCTGCTCTCCGATTTCGCCGAGGGACCGAAGATATCCGAGCGGCTGCTGGAGGCCGAGAAGCGTAACCTCGCGCATTACGGCTTCGGCATCAAAGGCTTCACGCTGTCGATGATCGAGACGGCGATCGAGATCACCGAGGGCAAGGTGCCGGCGAGCGTGGTCGCCCAGATCCTCGATACCGGCCGCGATCTGCTCTCGCATCCGGTCGAGACCATGCCGCATGTGCAGGAAACGCTGGAGACGCTGGCGGGCAACTACCTGCTGGTGCTGATCACCAAGGGCGACCTGTTCGACCAGGAGCGCAAGCTGGCGCAATCGGGGCTCGGGGATTTCTTCGACGCCGTGGAAATCGTCTCCGACAAAACGGCGGTCACCTACCGGCGGATCTTTTCCAAGGTCGGCGATGGGCCGGAGCGGGCGATGATGGTCGGCAATTCGCTGAAGTCGGATATCGTGCCGGCGATTGCCGCAGGCAGCTACGGCGTCTTCGTGCCGCACGAGCTCACCTGGGTGCTGGAGCATATCGACGAGCCATCCGATGCACCGCGTTTCCGCAAGATCCCGCATCTCGGCGAGTTGCGGGACCTGCTGGATGGGCTCGGCTAAGCCTTACTCTTCTTCGCCCGCGTCGGATTTCGGCGGGAACAGCGTCGGCCGCTGCGGTGTCTCCGGCTTGGCGGCGGGCGGGGCGGTGCC
Organism: Rhizobium sp. OAE497; assembly: GCF_040546565.1. Taxonomy (NCBI): domain Bacteria; kingdom Pseudomonadati; phylum Pseudomonadota; class Alphaproteobacteria; order Hyphomicrobiales; family Rhizobiaceae; genus Rhizobium; species Rhizobium sp. OAE497. The sequence continues at coordinate 714,219 of NZ_JBEPOA010000001.1, read as the reverse complement.
CGGAGCCTGCGGCTCGATCATCAGCGTATAGGGGGCGCCGAGACCGCGGCGCGGCGAGACCTTGGAATAATAGGGCCTGAGCAGCCAGGTCGTATCGTCCTTGACGACGGTATCGAGCGCCGATCCATCCTCATCCGTGCCGAAGAAGGCCTCGTCGTCGGCTTTCGACAGATCGAAGATGGCGAGAAAGGCGAATTGGCTGCGGGTCTCGAAGCTGATCTTCACGTGCTGCCCGGCCTTGACCGGCAGCGTGAAGACGTGGCTGTTGCCGAACTTCGTCCAGCCCTTGATCTGCATGGTCACGGCGGGGAACTGAAGCTTTTCCAGCTTCTCGCCGGGATCGAGCTGCGGCGCCTGCGCCAGGGCAGGTGCTGCGGCAAAGGCGATCAGAACGGCTGTCGCAAGCAATTTCCTCATGGACGTACCAGTGCTTTCCGCATGGATTCAACTTCGGAGCGGCAGAAGCAGCCCTCGACGTGATCATTAACAAGACCCATGGCCTGCATGAAGGCATAAACTGTGGTCGGGCCGACAAAGGTCCAGCCGCGCTTCTTCAAATCCTTGGAGATGCGCACCGAAACCGGCGTCGTCGGATTGGCGGCGATATAGGCGCGGTCGACGGCGCCGGGGCGGTCGGCAGCACCCGGCTCGAAGCTCCAGAAATAGCGGGCGAGCGAGCCGAATTCCTTTTTGAGCTCGATAGCGCGTTTCGCATTGTTGATCGTCGAGACGATCTTGCCGCGATGGCGGATGATGCCGGCATCGGCGACGCAGCGTTCGATATCCGCATCGTCGAAGAGTGCGACCTTCTCGAAATCGAAACCGGCGAAGGCAGCGCGGAAATTCTCGCGCTTGCGCAGGATCGTCAGCCAGGAGAGACCGGACTGGAAACCTTCGAGGCAGATCTTTTCGAAGAGGCGGATATCATCTGTTACGGGCCGCCCCCACTCCTCGTCGTGGTAGCGCATGTAATCAGGAAGGTTGGCGTGCCAGTGGCACCGGCTCTTTCCGTCATCGCCGGCAATCGTGCCCGTATCGCTCATGCTTCCCCACTGATTTTACGCTTCAATTGCGGCTTTACCATTTAGAAACCCCGTTTCCAAACCGGATAGTAACCCTGACGAAAAGTTTATCCGGTGCTTCGCAGTTTAATGAATCGATCTTTACCATTCGCTGGCCGGAGCGGTGGCAGCATCCCGCCAGGCGGAAGTGCCCGCCCCAGCATTTTCGGTCATTTGTAGAGAGTTCCGTCCGATGATGAAATCCGTTTTGATTACAGCCGGCCTGATCGGCCTGCTGACCTCGCCCGCGCTTGGCGACGACCGCTATGCGAGCCGCCCGCCCGTCGTTTTGAGCCCCGACCTGACGGCGCCCTGGATCAACCAGCTTGGCGGCAGCAATGTGCGCCCGGTCGTCTATCAGCGCCCGGTCATCCGCCAGCAGCCGCGCGGGCTTTTCCAGTATCAGCCGCGCGTGATGCGCCAGGCTCCGGCCGCCGTGCAGCAGGCTGCTGTCGTGCGCCCGGATGGCATTCCGGTGATCCGCGAGCGGTTCGACCCGCAGTTCCTGCCGCAGATGGTCGACTACGACACCAAGGAACGGCCGGGTACGATCGTCATCGATACCAACAACCGCTTCCTCTACCTCGTCATGGCAAACGGCAAGGCGCGCCGCTACGGCGTGGGCGTCGGCAAGCCGGGCTTCGAATGGGCCGGCGAGCACAAGATCACCCGCAAGGCCGAGTGGCCGGACTGGACGCCGCCTTCCGAAATGGTCAGCCGCGAGGCGGCCAAGGGCCACTACCTGCCCGCCCGCATGGATGGCGGCCCGGAAAATCCGCTCGGCGCCCGCGCCATGTATCTCGGCTCGACGCTTTACCGCATCCACGGCACCAATGCGCCCTGGACGATCGGCAGTGCCGTCTCCTCCGGCTGCATCCGCATGCGCAACGAGGACGTGACTGACCTGTACGAACGCGTCAACGTCGGCACCCGCGTCATTGTGATCTAAAGCCCGCAAGGCTGCGGCGGGCCGTTGCAAGAACGGCGCGCCGCAGCACAAAAAACCGGCGCAAACCCCTCTCAAGCTTGAAATCCAGGGCAAATTGGCTAGCTTGGCCGTGATCCTGAATAGAGGGGAATAGAGAATGAAGCATATTGTCCGGCTTGCGGCAGCCACTGCGATCGCACTGGCCAGCACGTTGAGCCTTGCCCATGCCGAGCCTCAGCTGACCGCAACCGACGCCGTGCGCGGCGTCAAGCAGGTGAAGACGGTCAAGCCGCAGTTCAAGAAGCGCGTCGTACGCCTCGTCACCGATGAAGCCCCCGGCACCGTCATCGTCGATACGACCAACAAGTATCTTTATCTCGTCGAAGGCAACAACCGCGCCACCCGCTACGGCATCGGCGTCGGCCGCGAAGGCTTCGGCTGGTCCGGCGTTGTGAAGGTCGGCCGCAAGGCTGAATGGCCGGGCTGGACCCCGCCTCCGGAAATGCGCGCTCGCGAAGCCAAGGCCGGCCACAAGCTGCCCGCCTTCCAGCCCGGCGGCCCGGACAATCCGCTCGGCGCCCGCGCCATGTATCTATACCAGGGCGGCCGCGACACGGCTTTCCGCATCCACGGCACCAACCAGCCCTGGACGATCGGCCTGAACCTGTCTTCCGGCTGCATCCGCATGGTCAATAACGACGTGCAGGATCTCTACGAACGCGTGCCCGTCGGCACCAAGGTCATCGTCGTCGGCCCCGGCAACAAGCAGGGCAACGTCGCCTTCCAGGACCGCGGCATCGACGTGCTCAGGACGCTGTTTGGCGGTTGAGATTTGTTAGGTCGATGGAATTGAAGAGGGCGCTTTCGGGCGCCCTTTTTGTTTCGTTGGTGCTGCGGCGTGGAGCCCCCTCACCCTGCCTACCGGGGCCGAGCCGACGGTCTCGACCCGTCCTGCGGACCCCCGAGGGGAGAGGGGATGTTTGCGCAAGAGGTTGCCGGAGTTCCCTTCTCCCCAGCGGGGAGAAGGTGCCTGAAGGGCGGATGAGGGGGCCGCTTGCGCAGACGCCCCAGAAATCTCACACCCCACCACAACTGCAATAAGCCTGTTACACAACGCGGGATAGATGGGCGGCATTGTCATCCGGGGATCCCTCATGCATCGCGCCTTCCTGCCGGCCTTGGGGCTCGCCGCCCTTGCCTGTCTCGCCTCGCCTGCCCTTGCCGAAGACCTGCAGTTTTCCGTCTATGGCGGTTACCAGACGGCGCCGCATAGCGGGGTCGATGTCTCCGACGGGACGCATTTTACCGCGGGGTGGGAAGGAAAATCCTTTGCTTCGCCGCCTTATTACGGCGCGCGCGTGACATGGTGGCTGCAGGATCTCGGGCATCCCAATCTCGGCCTGTCGATCGACTATACCCATGACAAGGTCTATGCCGACAGCAAGACGCTGGCGACTTCGGGCTGGTCGCATTTCGAGTTCACCGACGGGCTGAACCTCGTGACCGCCAATGCGCTCTACCGCTTTCCGCAGGATGGCGGGCGCTGGACGCCCTATCTTGGCGCCGGCGTCGGCGTCAACATTCCGCATGTCGAGGTGACCAGGCCATCCGGCAAGACCTTCGGCTACGAATTCGGCGGCGTGACGCTGCAGGCGCAGGCCGGTGTCGATTTCCGCGTCACCGAGCGTTGGTCGACCTTTGTGGAATACAAAGGCACCTATTCGAAGGTGGATGTGCCAATCGACAGCGGCGACCGGCTGAAGACCGATATCTTCACCAATGCCGTCAATCTCGGCGTTTCATTTCACTGGTAGGAAGCGGCTCACTTCGAGCCGCAGCTGACCTTGCCGCTGGCGGTGAAGGGCTTGGCACCGCCCGTCACGGTCATGCCGTAGGTGCCGCTGAAGGCCTTGCCCTTGGCTTCGGCCATGACCACCATGTTGAGCGCCTGGCCCGAGGTGTCGTCGCCGTTGTCGTCGTAGATTTCCATGCGCAGTTCGCCGCCGCTCGACCAGCGGTTGGTCAGGCGGCTGGAATCGAAGACGCGCTTCTTGAACTGGTCGGGAACCGAGGCATCCTTGATCATCAGGCCGCCGCGGAAATGGTTCAGCACATGGCCGCCGTCATCCTTGAAGCCGATCTCCACGGTGAAGCGGGCGGCGGCATCATCGGCGGAACAGAAGTAACGGCTATCGGCATGCGCAGTGCCTGCGGCACCGAAAAAGACAGAAAGCAAAACAAGTGTACGCCGCATAGCGCTCAATCCTGTGACCCGCCGACAACCGGCCGAATTCAGGCTATATGCAAATCTATTAATTTTTGAGGTACAGAGCCACCGTAAGCCCAATCGAGCAATTCTACGGTATGGACAATTGGAATTGCCGTGCCTGAGGCGATCTGGGTGATGCAGCCGATATTGCCGGTGGCGATCACATCCGCCTTTGTCGCTTCGATGTTCTTGACCTTGCGGGCCTTCAGCGCTGCCGAAATATCCGGCTGCATGATGTTGTAAGTGCCGGCGGAGCCGCAGCAGAGGTGGCCTTCGGCCGGATCACGCACCGTGAAACCCGCCGCCTTCAGAAGCTGCTTCGGCGCCATGGTGATCTTCTGGCCGTGCTGCATCGAGCAGGCGGAATGATAGGCGACGGTGATGCCCTTCGGCATATGCGAGGGGAGATCGAGGGTCGCCAGATATTCGGTGACGTCCTTCGCCAGGCCGGAGACGATTGCCGCCTTCTCGGCATAGGCAGGATCGAGGCGGAGCATGTGACCGTAATCCTTGATCGTCGTGCCACAGCCGGAGGCGGTGATGATGATCGCATCGAGCCCGCCCTTTTCTATCTCGCGTATCCAGACATCGACATTGGCCCGGGCGCTGGCGAGCGCCTGTTCCTCGCGGCCCATGTGATGCACCAGCGAACCGCAGCAGACCTCGCCTGATGGTGCCACGACCTCGACGCCGAGGCGGGTGAGCAGCCGGATCGTCGCTTCGTTGATGCCGGGGTCGAGCACGGGCTGGGCGCAACCGGTGAGGATCGCGACGCGGGCCTGCTTCTTGCCCTCTGCCGGATGGTTGCCGGGGCGGGAGTAGACGGAGGGGGCCGGAACCGAGCGCGGCGCGAGCGCCAGCATCGCGGCGAAGGGTTTGAGCGCCGGGGCACTCATCAGGCCGCGGAACGGGCGGCCGAGGCGGGCGAGCTGCAGCGCGATACGGAAGCGGCTGGGATAGGGAAGCACGGCGGCGAGGATGGCGCGCGTCAGCCGGTTCATGAACGGGCGCTTGTAGGTCTTCTCGATATGGGCGCGGGCGTTATCGACCAGATGCATGTAATCGACGCCGGAGGGACAGGTGGTGACGCAGGCAAGGCAGGAGAGACAGCGGTCGATATGGGTGACCACCTCGGCATCGGCCGGGCGATCGTTTTCCAGCATGTCCTTGATCAGATAGATGCGCCCGCGCGGGCTATCGAGCTCGTTTCCGAGCGTCACGTAGGTCGGACAGGTCGCGGTGCAGAAGCCGCAATGCACGCATTTGCGCAGGATCTTCTCGGATTCGGCGACATGAGGATCGGCAAGCTGCTCGGCGGTGAAATTGGTTTGCATCAGTGGTGTCCCGTCGAGGCCTGGTGGGTGGGGTTACCCCCCTCTGCCCTACCGGACAGAGGGGGGTGCGCCACATATTCAAAGCGAACCATCATCACCACCCCATCTTCCCCGGATTGAATATCCCGGCCGGATCGAACTTTTCCTTCACTCGCGCCGACAACATCGCAACCGCTTCCGGCTGCGGCTGGAAGGCGGCGACGTCGGCCCGCATCGCCTCCGCGGCACGGATCAGCGTTGCATGGCCGCCCCCAAGCGCCTTGATGAAGCGGCGCAGCAGGCCGGCTTCGGGATCGGCTTCCATGCGCATCCAGATGAGACCGCCCTGCCAGTCGTAATAGGCATCGACCCCGGCTTCGAGGCGGAGTGCGGCAACCAGCTGGTGCCCGGCGGAGGGCGCGACCGAGACGCGCCAGACGGGGCGCATCGTGCCATCGGCATAGGGATAGACATCGCGGATTTCGCGCCAGAGGGTGCGGCTCATCTCCTCACCGATCCGGGCGACTGGGCCGAAGGCGGACATGGCCTTGGCAAGTTTTTCGGCGCGCGCCTCGACGGAGCCCGGCAGTCCTTCGAGACGGAGGACCGTCGCCTCGCCTTCCGGCAGCTTGCCGCCCGCGAAACGCCAGGTGACCGTCATCGGCAGGTGCGCTGCGCCGGAGACCTCGACCGGCAACGCCATCGCCGCGGCCATGGCGTTGGCCGCCTCGGCATCGTTGAGGCCGGAGATGACGATCGTCTCCTCCGCCTTCGGGCGCGGGGGGACGCGGAAGGTGACTTCGGTGAGGAAACCGAGCGTGCCGTGCGAGCCGGCCAGCAGCTTCACCAGATCGAGGCCGGTGACATTCTTCATGACCCGGCCGCCATTCCTGACGATCTCGCCGCGGCCGTTGACGAAGCGGATGCCGAGCAGGCTGTCGCGCGCCGCACCGGAGATGAAACGGCGGGGACCGGAGACATTGGCGGCAAAGACGCCGCCGATCGTCGGTTCGCCCGAGGTGCCCATGACGCCGCGGTGATCCATCGGCTCGAAGGCCATCATCTGGCCATTGGCGGCAAGAGCTGCTTCGATTTCGGCAACGGGTGTTCCGGCGCGCGCGGTCATGACCATCTCGCCGGGATTATAGGCGGACGATACCGGAGAGGCGGGTGGAGCGGAGCGTGTCTTCGGCCTCGACCCTGTTGCCGAAACCGGCGCGGGTGCCGCCGCCGGATATGGCGAGCGGCCTGCCTGATGCGGCGTGGTCGCGGATCAGCGCTGCGGCTTCATCTTCGCTTTCGGGAAAGAATGCGCTCATGCGGCCGGCCGTCCATCGAGCGGGAAGACTTTCGACGGGTTGAGGATCCAGCCGGGATCGAAGGCGGCGCGGACCGACATCTGCTGCGCCAGATCGGTCTCGGAATATTGATGGCGCATCAGGTCTCGCTTCTCAATGCCGACGCCGTGCTCGCCGGTGAGGCAGCCACCGGCATCGACGCAGAGCCTGAGAATATCGTTGCCTGCCGCCTCGGCGCGCGCGGCATCTTCGGGGTCGTTGGCATTGAAGAGGATGAGCGGATGCATGTTGCCATCACCGGCGTGAAAGACGTTGGCGACGCGCAGGCCGTAGTGGTCGACGATCTCCGAGGTCTTCTTCAGGACATAGGAGAGCTGGCTCAGCGGCACCGTGCCGTCCATGCAGATGTAATCGGCGATGCGGCCGGTGGCGCCGAAGGCCGACTTGCGGCCTTTCCAGATGAGCGCGGCTTCCGTTGCCGACTGGCATTCGCGCACGGTCTTGACCCGATGCTTGCGGGCGATCTCGACGATGCTTTTCAGCATGTCGTCCATTTCGGCTTCAGAACCCTCGACCTCGACGATGAGGAGCGCGCCGACATCCAGCGGATAACCGGCATGGGCGAAGGCTTCGCAAATCTCGATCGCCGGCTTGTCCATGAACTCGATGGCGACGGGGATGATGCCGGAGGCGATGACATCGGCAACGCAGGAACCGGCATCTTCCGACGTATCGAAGCCGAAAAGGACGGGGCGGGCGCCCTCCGGCTTGGCGATCAGGCGGACGGTCGCTTCGGTGACGATGCCGAGTTGGCCCTCGTGGCCGCAGACGAGACCCAGCAGGTCATAGCCGCCGGCATCCAGCGCCTTGCCGCCGAGCTCGATCACCGTGCCGTCGGTCAGCACCATCTTGACGCCGAGCAGGTTGTTGGTCGTCACGCCGTATTTCAAACAGTGGGCGCCGCCGGAATTCATGCCGATATTGCCGCCGATGGTGCAGGCGAGCTGCGAGCTCGGATCAGGCGCATAGAAGAAACCGTCTGCAGAGACGGATTCCGAGATATTGAGATTGGTGACACCCGCCTGGACAACGGCGACGCGATTGGCGAGGTCGATTTCGAGGATGCTGTTCATCTTCGAGAGGCCGATCACGACGGCATCTTCCTGCGGAATGGCGCCGCCCGAGAGCGATGTACCGGCGCCGCGCGGCACGACGGGGATGCCGTAGCGATGGCAGTATTTCATGACGGCGGCGACCTCGGCGGTGGAGCGCGGCAGGGCAACGGCGAGCGGCAGGCGGCGGTAGGAGACGAAGGCATCGGTCTCGAATGGCACCAGTTCGCGGGCCTCATGCACCAGGCATTCCGGCGGCAGGAGATCGATGAGATCACCGACGATCTGGCTGCGGCGGGCGAGCACGTCGGCGCGCGGAGCAAGAAACGAAATGGCGTCGGACATGGCGCGCTTCCTCCCGATATGGCAGCGGGACCAGCCTGTCCTCCATGGCAGCCGGTTTAGCCCGGCTTAGCACTTTCCCGAAACCGGCGCAAATGCTAAGCACTTATGTCAAAAGGGGAAATAGTGCCGCACAATGACCAATCTGGGTGATCTCGAGATTTTTGCCAAGGTCGTTTCGACCGGCAGCATGTCGCTGGCCGGACGGGCGCTCGGCTTTTCTCCGGCGGTCGTTTCCAAGCGTATCAAGCGGCTGGAAGACCGGCTCGGCACGCGCCTGCTGCAGCGCACGACGCGGCAGATTTCGCTGACCGAGGCAGGACAGGGTTTCTACGACCGGGTGCTCGGCATTCTCGCCGGGCTGGAGGAGGCCGAGTATTACATTTCCGGCCGTTCGGCGCAGATGCATGGCACGCTGAAGATCTCGGCCCCGACCTCTTTCGGGCGAATGCATATCGCTCCGCATCTCAAGCGCTTCATGGAGGCGCATCCGGAGCTGGCGATCAATCTCGTGCTGACCGACGAGTTCAGCGACATCGTCGGCGCCGGCTTCGATCTGGCGATCCGCATTGCCGAACTGACCGATTCCAGCCTTGTCGCCCGGCGGCTGGCGCCGGTGCGGCGTCTGCTCTGCGCCTCCCCTTCCTATCTCGACAGCCATGGCATGCCCACTGGCATCGAGGACCTCCGGAACCATCGCTGCCTGCCTGCGCACAACAATGACGTCTGGCGGCTAGAAGGCCCCGACGGCGCGATGACGCTGCGGCCGGAGGGCATGCTGATCACCAATTCCAGCGAGGTGATCCGCGAGACGGTGATATCAGGGCTCGGCATCGCGCTGCGCTCGACCTGGGATATCGGCGAGGAGTTGAAGAGCGGCAAGCTTGTGCAGGTGCTGCCCGCCTATGAGGGGTCGCGCAGCGTCGCGCTTTCGGCCGTCTATCCGAGCCGCCAGTTCCTGCCCGCCAAGGTGCGGCTGTTCATCGATTATCTGGCGGAGCTTTATGGGCCGGTTCCCTATTGGGAGCTGTAGCCCTTCCGCGTGACCTTGCAGACCATTCTCTGGAGCCTCGACATGACTGCTTCGTCTTCCTTCCTCGGCCTTCCCGATCGCCTCGATGACGGCTGTGCGCCGCGCATGGTGATCTTCGGCGCCGGTCACGGCACCACCTATCCTGGGAAGGACAGCAGCGGCTATGCCGGTGCGGCAAACGCCATTCGTGCCGCAAGCCAGGAAGATGCAGGGCTTATCGAGCATTGGGATTTCGATCTCGGCGGGCCGCTCTTCAATGGAGGGCCGGTGTGCTGCATCGATAGCGGCGATCTGCCGACGGCGATGCATGACAATGCCGCGAACCGGGCAATGATCGAGGCGAAGACGCGCGACATCCTGGCGGGCGGGGCCCTGCCGATCCTGCTCGGCGGCGACGATTCCGTGCCGATTCCGTTTTTCGCCGGTTTCGCCGATCGCGGGCCGGTCTGGATCCTGCAGATCGACGCGCATATCGATTGGCGCGATGAACTGCATGGAGAGCGTTACGGCTATTCCAACCCGATGCGCCGGGCGAGCGAGATGAGCCACATCGCCGGGATGGTGCAGGTCGGCATGCGCGGCGTCGGCAGCGCCCGTATCTCGGAGATCGACGCGGCGCGGTCCTATGGCAGCCATCTCGTTACGGCGCGTGAGGTTCATGCCCAGGGCGTCGAGGCGGCACTACGGCATATTCCGCAGGGCGCGCAGGTGGTGATCACGCTCGATTGCGACGGGCTGGATCCCAGCATCATGCCGGGTGTCGCGGCCCGCACGCCGGGCGGCCTCAGCTACACACAGGTGATCGACTTGATTGCAGGCGCCGGCCGCCGTGGCCGGATCGCTGGCTTCGATCTCGTCGAGCTCTATCCACCCGCCGATATCGACGGTATCTCGGCCCTGACGGCTGCTCGCCTTCTCGTCAACGCGATCGGGACGATCGTCCGGCAGGGCTGAGCCGCCCCTACCGCGCCAGGTCGAGATAGGTGCTTGCGACCATGGCGTCGATATCCGCGGGCACCGGCACGATGCAGGATTCGGCGCCGACGCTGCGCTTGGCAACGCGCTCCAGGCAACGGGCCTGCAGGGTGAAGCCGAGATCCATGGATTCGACGGAATTGCCGAGCGGGCGCGGGCCGGCGAGGTTCGCCATGTGGCCGCCGCCGAGGATATGGATCGAGCGGCCATCCTTCAGATGCAGCGTTTCCATGACATCGGCGGCATAGCGATCGATCGAGACGACATCGGAATGCGCACGGAAGCCCGCAACGTCGATCTCCAGCGGGAAGTGGCCGCCGTTCATGAGGATTGCGCCGTCCTTGATCAGCGGCAGATCGGCGATCGTGACGATGCCGGGGAAGCCGGTGACCGTGACGATGACGTCTGCGGCGCGGATCGCGTCTGCGCGCAGCGGCGTCACGAAGCCGTCGAGATGGGCTTCGAGCGCTGTGACCGGATCGATATCGACGACGCTGACGGTCGAGAAGGCGTTGCGGAAGCTCGCTGCCGTGCCCTTGCCGCAGGCGCCATAGCCGAAGACGGTGACGCGCTTGCCGTTGGTGGAGCGGTTGGTGAAACGCATGTAGCTTTCGAAAAGGCTCTGGCCGACAGCATGCTTGTTTTCGGCGAATTGCTTGATCGGGCTGTCGTTGATGACAAGGATCGGCATGTTCAGTCTGTCGCGCATCGGCAGCAGACGGGTGCGGCCCGACGTCGTCTCCTCGGTGCCGCCGAGGAGACTGGCATAGGGACGTTCGGCCGCGATGGCGAAGAGGTCGCCGCCATTGTCGAGCAGCAGGTCGGGCTTGGCATCGACCACGGCTTCGAGGCTGCGGTGATGCTCGGCGGGATCGGTGGTCTGCGTTGCGAAGACGGTGATGCCCTGAGAGCGCAGATAGTCGACCGTCGATGGCTGGGTGCTGTTCAGATTTCCGGTGCAGACGAGCTTTGCGCCGCCGGCACGCAGCGTCGTCAGGAGCGCCACCGTCTTCGGCTCCAGGTGGATACCGGTGCCGATCGTCAGTCCTTGAAAGGGACGGGTGCGCTCGAATTCGGCGGCGGTTGCCTTGAGCAGGCGGCAGCTGTTTCCGATCCAGTCGATGCGGGTGGCGGTATTTTCCATGATGGTCTCCTGTCGCGATAAGCCGTCATAACGCCCATGAAGACCGCGCGGCATGGATATTCCACTGCCAATACCGCAGAAAATCTGCCCTATTCGGTCCCTTCGCCTGCCTTGACCAGCCAGTCGCGCAGCGCGGTGAAATGCGGCTTTCGGAGATCGGTGGTGCGGCAGCAGAGGCTGTAGCCTGCCGGGCGGCGGATGAAGCCAAAGGGGGCCGAGAGGATGTTGCGTGCCAGATCGTCCTCGATCGAGGCGCGGGGCGCGAGTGCGACGCCGAGGCCGGAACGGGCAGCGCCGAGCGCCAGCAAGAGATCCTCGAACTCCTGACGGCGGCCGAAGCTGACGGGGGGCGTGCCGCTTTCGGCGAACCACTCGTCCCAGAGCTTCGGCACGCTGCGGCTGACAAGCATGGCCGCCGAGGACATTCCGGCCGGATCGCTGCCGAACGTCGTGGCGAGCTGAGGAGATGCCACCGGGCCGAACTCGTCTTCCATGAAGCGGATGGCGGCGACACCGGCCGAGGGGCGGTATTCGCCACCCATGATGACCGCATCGAGTTCGGGATGCTGCAAAAGCGGCTCGGCGACCGCCATCGGCACGATATCGATCTCGCTATCGCCAAGCGCCCGCTGCAGGCTGCCGATGCGCGGCATCAGCCACCAGATGCCGAAGGCCGAGGGGACGCCGAGGCGCAGCTTGCGGCTGTCGTCTTTCTGAAGGTCGCCGGCGGCATGCTGCAGCAAGGAGAAAGCGGCCGTCGCCGCTTCCGCAAAGGCCTTGGCCCGGTCAGTCGGCACGAGGCGGCGGCCCTCACGGGTGAAGAGCTTCTCGCCGAAATAATTCTCCAGTGCCGCGATCTGCAGGCGCACAGCGCCGCGCACGACGCCGAGCTCCTGGGCAGCCCGCAGAACACTACCCTGGCGGCAGACGGCTTCGAAAGCTCTGATTGCATTGAGTGGCGGAAGGCGCATGGCGGTCATCAACAGGAAACGATGCCCCCAGATTGATATGGGCATTGAATGAAAGGCAAGAAGGCCCCATATTGAACACCTGTGCAAAGACGGAAACGGAACAGGATTTGACGGAATTGCGACCCGCTGCGGTGTGATATTTCCGTATTAAAAACCAAAGCCGCGTTATGCACCGTTAAATGGCGCATGGATCGCGCAAGCTTTCCAGCACATGCTAATATTAGTGATTCCTTGGAACGACTCAAAAGGTGACCCGACCGTTGACGCTTCTCGCCCGTTTAGCCTCTGATGTGCAGCTGATGTTCCGGCGCCCGCCGCGACAGCAGTATGCAGCGCTCTGCTACCGGGTGAAGAAAAAGGGCAACGAGGTCGAGGTTCTCCTGATGACGAGCCGCGATACCGGCCGCTGGGTAATCCCCAAGGGCTGGCCGATGAACGGCAAGTGTTCCTATGAGGTCGCCGCCCGCGAGGCCTACGAGGAAGCGGGCGTACGCGGCGCCGTCGAGCACGAGACGCTCGGCGCCTACAGCTATCCGAAGGTCCTGAAAGACGGGCTGAAGGTGACCTGCAAGGTGCAGGTCTACGCTCTCGAGGTCACCGATCTCGCCAAGAACTTCAAGGAAAAGGGCGAACGCACGATCGAGTGGGTTTCCTGCGACGAGGCCTGCAAGCGGGTTCGCGAGCCGGAGCTTCGCGATCTCTTCCTGCAGTTCAAGCGCCGTATCAACGAACATCTTCAGGCAAGCCGCGCCAAGCAGATTCCGGCTGAATGATTCCTGCCATCTTGCGCTGTTAGGAATGACAGCGTTAAAGCGGGATTCTTTCCAGGAAAGAGAATGGCCGAGAAGACACCCGTCCTTACAAAACGAACGCTCGACAAGGACCTCGACAAATATAGCCATGTCGAGGATGCCTCGAAGTTCGTCGCGCGAAAACTGATCGCACCCGGCATCGGCCTGGTGTTCCTCGGTCTCGCGATGCTGTTTGCAGGCGTCTACGTCTTCGACCGGCCGGGCGCCGTGCTCGTCATCGCCGCTGCCGCACTTGCGGCCTATATGGCCATGAATATCGGCGCGAACGACGTGACCAACAATGTCGGCGCTGCCGTCGGCGCGCGTGCGATGACGATGGCGCAGGCGCTGGTGATCGCCGCGATCTTCGAAGTGCTGGGCGCGACGATCGCCGGCGGCGAAGTGGTGAAGACCATCTCGTCGAGCATCGTCGATGCCGTGAGCGTTCCCGAGGGACTGCTGGCCTGGATCATGATGGCGGCGCTGATGGCTGCCGCTCTCTGGATCAATCTCGCGACATGGCTGAATGCGCCTGTTTCCACCACGCACGCGATCGTCGGCGCCGTGATCGGCGCGGGCATTGCGGCTGTCGGGCCGGAACCGGTGAACTGGCGGGTGATGGTGGAGATCTCGTCGAGCTGGGTGACGTCGCCGCTGATCGGCGGGATAATCGCCGCCGGGCTGCTGTTTCTCGTCAAGACATTCGTCATCTACCGTGACGACAAGATTGCCGCCGCCAGGCGCTGGGTCCCGGTGCTGATCGCGATCATGACTGGTGGCTTTACCGCCTACATGATCCTGCAGCTGACGACACCCGATCGCTTCCCGGCAGTGACGGTCCTCGCTTACGGCCTGGCGGCGACGGTGGTCTCCTGGCTGGTCGCCCGCCCGATCGTCCGGCGCCAGGCGGAGGGGCTCGAAAACCGCAACAGCTCGCTGCGCATCCTCTTCAAATATCCGCTGATCGGCTCGGCCGCCCTGCTCTCCTTCGCCCACGGCGCCAACGATGTCTCGAATGCCGTCGGGCCGCTGTCGGCGATCGTCCGCTCGACGACGGTTCTGCCCGTGCATGGCGATGTCGCGCCGCCGCTCTGGGTGATGCTGATCGGCGCCTTTGGTATTTCGATCGGTCTGCTGTTGTTCGGGCCGCGCCTGATCCGCCTCGTCGGCGAGCAGATCACCAAGCTCAATCCGATGCGCGCCTATTGCGTGGCGCTGTCGACGGCCTTCACCGTCATCGTCGCCTCCTGGTTCGGGCTGCCGGTCAGCACGACGCATATCGCCGTCGGCTCCGTCTTCGGCGTCGGCTTCTTCCGCGAATGGTACACCCGCAACTCGAAGCGCCGCATCGCCTATATGCGCCACAAGGCCGAGAGCTGGGCGATCGACGAACCTGTTGATCCGAACGTGCATGAAACCCGCCGCCGCTATCTGGTGCGCCGCTCGCATTTCATGACGATCATTGCCGCCTGGGTGATCACCGTGCCGGCATCGGGCGCGCTTGCGGCGCTTCTCTATTGGGTTATGTTCGCCCTCTTCGTTTGACCGGGAAAGATCGAATGCGCGCCAATTTCCGCATGCAGCGGCTGTTCATCGATGCACCGCTTTCAGCCAATGCAGCCGTGGAAACCGATTCCGACCAGTATAATTACCTGGCCAACGTGCTGCGTATGAGCGACGGCGCGGAGATCCTGGTTTTCAACGGCCGGGATGGCGAATGGAAAGCCACGCTCGGCTTTCCGACCCGCAAGCGCATTCTGCTGACACCGGTCGAACAGACGCGGCCGCAGCCTGCCCCCTCGGACCTTCACTATCTCTTCGCGCCGCTGAAAGTCGGACGGCTGGATTATCTGGTGCAGAAGGCGGTGGAGATGGGTGCCGGTCTTCTGCAGCCGGTCATGACCCAGCATGTGCAGGGCAAGATCACCAATCTCGACAAACTGAAGGCGAACGTCATCGAGGCGGCCGAGCAGTGCGGCATTCTCGGCATTCCTGATGTTGCCGAACCGGTGAAGCTTTTCGATCTCCTGGACGGCTGGTCCAGCGATCGCCGGATCATCTATTGCGACGAAGGCGATGCCGGGCAGAACCCGCTGCCGCTGCTTTCGGCGATTGGCGAGAAAAAGCTCGCGCTTCTGGTCGGCCCGGAAGGCGGATTTTCGGAAGAAGAGCGCGCGCGGCTGCGCAGCCTCGATTTCGTCACCGCCATCCCGCTCGGCCCGAGAATCCTGCGTGCGGATACGGCTGCAGTCGCGGCGATGGCCGTGATCCAGGCGGCGATCGGCGACTGGAATTAACCTTCGCCATATCCACTCAAGAAACAGCATGCTATTTTTTTGAACCGGCGTTGAAAGAATTTCACTTGCAACATACCTGAGAGCGGTCCTAATCACCCTTCCAATTGCCGCGCCCCACAAGGCGTTCCCCCAGAATACAGGTTAGATTTGCATGGCTCGCGACACCACCGACCAGACCCCGCTCTCTTCGGTTCAGGAGCTGACCGATTATCTCGCTGCGGGGAACAAGCCGGCCGAGAAATTCCGCATCGGCACCGAGCATGAGAAGTTCGCCTTCTTCCGCGCTGACAACAGCCCCGTTCCCTATGCCGGCGATGCCAGCATTTCCGCGCTCCTGAAGGGGCTGCAGGAGCGTTCCGGCTGGGAGCCGATCATGGACGGTGAGAATATCATCGGCCTTGGCGAGCAGCATGGCATGGGCGCGATCTCCATCGAGCCGGGCGGCCAGTTCGAATTGTCTGGCGCG
Source organism: Rhizobium sp. OAE497 (assembly GCF_040546565.1). NCBI lineage: Bacteria > Pseudomonadati > Pseudomonadota > Alphaproteobacteria > Hyphomicrobiales > Rhizobiaceae > Rhizobium > Rhizobium sp. OAE497. The sequence continues at coordinate 698,219 of NZ_JBEPOA010000001.1, read as the reverse complement.
CCGCTCGAGACGATCCACGAGACCTGCAAGGAATCCAACCAGCACCTCGCCGTTCTGCGCGAGATCGCCGAGCCGATGGGCATCCGCTTCCTCGGCATCGGCGGCAGCCCGAAATGGACGCTGGCGGAAACGCCGCGCATGCCGAAATCCCGCTACGACATCATGACCCGCTACATGCCGAAGGTCGGCTCCAAGGGTCTGGACATGATGTACCGCACCTGCACGATCCAGGTGAACCTCGACTTCTCCTCGGAAGCCGACATGCGCAAGAAGATGCGCGTCTCGATGAAGCTGCAGTCGCTGGCGACCGCGCTGTTTGCCTCCTCGCCCTTTACCGAAGGCAAGCCGAACGGCCTGCTCTCCTGGCGCGGCGACATCTGGACCGATACCGACAACCGCCGCTCCGGCCCGCTCGACTTCACCTTCCGCGACGATTTCGGCTTCAAGGACTATGCCGAATGGGCGCTCGACGTGCCGATGTACTTCATCGTGCGCGACGGCCGCTACAAGGACTGTACCCACGTCACCTTCCGCCAGTTCACGAACGGCGCGCTGAAGAGCGAGATCAAGGACTGGGAACCAACGATGGGCGACTGGACCAACCATCTCTCGACACTCTTCCCGGACGTTCGCCTGAAGCGCTTCCTCGAAATGCGCGGCGCCGATGGCGGCCCGTGGCGCCGCATCTGCGCCCTGCCCGCCTTCTGGGTCGGCCTGCTCTATGATGAAGCCGCGCTCGAGGCTGCCGACCAATTCACCAAGGACTGGAGCTTCGACGAGGTCATCGCGCTGCGCAATGCCGTGCCGGCCGAGGGCCTGAAGGCTTCGTTCCGCGGTCATCAGCTGTTCGACACGGCAAAGGACGTGCTCGCCATTTCCAAGGCGGGTCTCACGTCGCGCAACCGGCTGAACAAGGAAGGCCAGGACGAGACGATCTTCCTGTCGCCGCTCGACGAAGTCATGGCCAAGAAGGCGACGCTTGCAGAAGACCTGCTCGCCCGCTTCAACGGACGCTGGAACGGTTCCGTCGAACCTGTCTTCGAAGAATATCAGTACTAAAAGCCGTTTGCGCATTCCCATTTCCGTTTATAGTAGCGATTCAAACGCACTAGAGAGCGGAAGGACTGCCCATGCTGCCACTCTTCGACATGATGATGCAGGCGCAGAATGGCGCGGCGATGGATGCCATCGCCAAGCAGTTCAACCTCGCGCAGGAACAGGCGACCAAGGCGATGGCGGCGCTGATGCCCGCCTTCTCCGCCGGGCTGAAGCGCAGCACCGCCAATCCCTATGACTTCATGGGGCTGATGCAATCGGTGGCATCCGGCAATTACGGCAAGTATTTCGAGGATATGAGCAAGGCCTTCACGCCGCAGGGCATCAATGACGGCAACAATATCCTGTCCCAGCTCTTCGGCTCCAAGGAAGTCTCCCGCGCCGTTGCCGCGCAGGCCGCCCAGATGACCGGCATCGGCCAGGAAATCTACAAGCAGATGCTGCCTGTCATGGCCGGCACGCTGATGGGCGGGCTGTTCAAGCAGTCGACCGGGCAGATGTCGTCGCCGGTCAATCCCTTCGTCAACACGGCGATGGGCGAAACCATCCAGGCCTGGCTCGAAAGCACCGGCTTTGCGCCGAAGCAGAAGGCCGCGCCCGAGCCCAGCATCTTCGACAATCCCTTCACGCAGGCCATGCAGCTGATGTTCAGCGTGCCGAAGCCCGAGCCGGAAAAGACGGCGGCCAACCCGTTCCTCGACAATCCCTTCGCCAAGGCCTTCCAGGAAATGATGGCCGGCATGAGCCAGCCGCAGCAGGCCGCCAAGGCCCCGGAGCCGCCGAAGGAAGAGGCCAAGGAGCCGTCCGAAAGCTACATGGACATGCTCAACACCATGTTCGACAGCGGCCTCGAAGTGCAGAAGAGTTATCAGAAGAGCCTGGAAACCATCTTCGACGCCTATCGCCCGAAGAGCGCACCACCCTCCTCCAAGCCATAAAAAAACCCGGAGACGGCTGGGAAAGCCGGTCACCGGGTTAAGAGGCAGGGCTATTGGCTATCACCCTGCGGGGAAACGGTCCGCTCCTAGTCTATGTAGGAGCGGAAGATCGACAGGCGCCAGCGGCGGCGGGCCGAGGTCGTCAGGTGGGCCGACGGATCCTCGAAGAACGACGACGTCAGAAGGGCGGCAGCGATATCGGCGCGGGTGAGGCCGATATCCCTCAACTGATAATCGTCCAGTTCATGGAGGCCGTTGATCGCTCTGCGATTGCGGTAGGCGCGAAAGAGAGCGGCCAGCGGAGCCATGATGCCCACGAGACGTGTGGACGTTGCCGGCTGCTTGGCACAGTCGAGTTCTAAAGTCTGGTCAATCATGCGCATCGAACTCTCCTTTCTTTCGGGCGCAACGATCCGCCCGTCCCGCGAGGTCGAGCGGGACGGTGTGTGGATCGAAACTCAAGTCGGACAGAGCGGTCTCTGTCCTTCACTTTGCTTGATTTGCAGCCAGAAGATGCCAAAGCCCTATTGATCAGTCCAACGAATGTTTCTAATGGTTATTATCAGAGATCGTTATAGGTGAGCCCATGTCCGCGCCTCTTGATATTGACCAGTTGCAGACTTTCATCGCCATCGTCGACTCCGGCAGCTTCACCAAGGCCGCCGATCGCGTCTACAAGACGCAATCTGCCGTCTCGATGCAGATGCGGCGTCTTGAAGAGCGGATCGGCAAGCAGCTTTTCATCAAGGACGGCCGCGGCAACCGCCTGACGGTCGAAGGCGAGAAGCTCCTGAACTACGCGCGCCGCATCATCCGGCTGAACAACGAGGCGATCGCGGCCTTCGACGACAACCGTCTCGAGGGCACGCTGCGCATCGGCACGCCCGACGACTATGCCGACCGCTACATGCCGGAGATCATCGGCCGCTTCGCCAAGACGCATCCGAATGTCGAGCTCTACATCGTCTGCGAACCCTCGGTGGATCTCGCCGAGCGGATGCACAAGGGCGAGCTCGATATCGCGCTGGTGACGCATAACCCGCGCGAGCGCATGTCGGATGTGGTCAGAACCGAGCCGCTCTGCTGGGTGGGCTCTGCCAACCATCCGATCCGCGACGATGCGCCGGTTCCGCTTGCTGTCGGCCGCCGTGATTGCCAGTGGCGCCAGCTTGCCTGCTCGGCGCTCGATGCCGTCGGCCGCGAGCATCAGATCCTGTTCACCAGCTGGTCCTGCACCGTGGTTGCGGCCGCAGTGCTGGCCGGCATGGCCGTCTCCGTCATGCCGGAATCGGCGTTGCGCACGGGTATGAAGGTGCTGAGCCAGGCAGACGGCTTCCCCGCCCTGCCCCCGGTGCAGATCGGCATCATGAAGCGTCCCGGCGTTTCGATCTCGCTGATGAATGCGATCACGGCGCATATCACCGCTTGCCTCGACAACATCACGCCTGCCGTCGTCGACGACAATCTGGAGGCCGATGTGAAGAGCGCTTACGCGCGGAATTTCCCGCGCCTGAAGGCCGCCAACATGGTGCCGAGCTGGTAAGCCTCAGCTTACCTCTACGAACAGGCAAGCGCGGATGACGCGCTTCCATTCTTCCAGCATGCGCTCGGCGAGCGCTTCCTCGCTCTTGACCGCGAGGCGGATCGAGGCGCCGATCAGGTGGCTGAAGAGATAGGTGCGCGCCTGCATGTCGACCGCTTCCAGCTCCGGCGCGACGCGCCTGACGGCATCGAGAAAGATATCGGCGACGCGGTTGCTGTGTTCGATATTGAGGCGCAACAGATCCTGGTCGGTTTCCGTGCCCATCCAGACGCCGAGATAGGTCGGGTTGTTGCGATAGGCATTGTAATACCAGTCGATCATTCCCTCGATCAGGGTCAGAGACTCCTCGAGCGACTGGACGCCGGCAAACATCTTGGCGGTCTTGGCCTGCACCTCGCTCGCATGACGGTCGAAGAGCGCTTTGACGATCGCCGCCTTTTCCGGGAAATACTGGTAGACCGAGCCGATCGGCACCTTGGCGGCGACCGCAAGCTCGGTCATGCGCATGGCGCTGACGCCCTTTTCGGCGATGATCTCGGCAGCGGCTGACAGGATGAGATCGAAACGCTGAATGCTGCGTTCCTGCTTGGGCTTTCGGCGAAGGCCGATGCGATCCACACTGTCTACGCTCATTTCACCCCCGTATTTTTATGAATGAGCGGCGGTGTCTGTTTCAAACCGGCGCATGCGAGCGATATGGCATGCAGCCCTTCATGCGCCGTAAATGGAAAGCATCGCATTTTAACGAACTGTCAAACTCCACAAAAATCGGGGCACGCGGCCCCGATTTTCCATGTTTATCCCTGTGGATTTCCAGTCGATCGCAAGATCAGGCGAGGTTCTTCTTCAGGAATTCGACCGTACGACTCCAGGCCAGGTCGGCGGCCTTCTTGTCATAGCGCGCCGAGGACGTATCGTTGTTGAACGCGTGATTGACGCCGTCATAGACGAAGATCTGGAAATTCTTGCCGTTCGCCTCAAGCGCCTTCTTGTAGTCGTCGATGCCGGCATTGATGCGATCGTCGAGGCCGGCATAGTGCAGCATCAGTGCCGCCTTGATGGCGGGCACCTGATCGGCTTTCGGCTGGGCGCCGTAATAGGCGACACCGGCCTTGAGCTCCGGTGACTTGGTAGCGAAGTTGTTGACGGTGCCGCCGCCCCAGCAGAAGCCGATGGCGCCGACATTGCCGTTGGCGTCGGGCAGGCCCTGCAGGTATTTGAGACTGGCTTCGGCATTGGCCGCGGTGGCGGCTGCATCCAGCTTGCCGAACATCTCGCGGGCCTGATCCTCATTCTCCGGCGTACCGCCGAGCGGCGAGAGGAAATCCGGGGCGAGCGCGATAAAGCCTTCGAGCGCCATGCGGCGGGCGACATCGCGGATATGCGGATTGAGGCCACGGTTCTCGTGAATGACGATGACGCTGCCGAGCTTGCCGGATGCATCCTTGGGCTGAACGAGATAGCCCTTCATTTCCCCGGCGCCGCCGGGATAGGTGACATCGGCGGCCTTCAGCCTGGCGTCATCGGCGGAGATAACTTCGGCGGCCGCCTTGTTGGCGGCCAGCATCGGAGCGATCACGGCTGCGGCCCCCGCCGAGCCTGCGAGCTTCGACAGCTTGTCCATGAAGCCGCGCCGATCCAGCGTCAGATGCGTGTATTCGTCATAGGCGTTGATCATCGCCTGGGTGATTTCCGGCTTGTCCATGTGGTTCTCCTCTTCCCTACCCGGGGTTCTGCCCGCTGAGGAAGATAGGTCACCGCACAACGCGCGGAGAACACATGTGCGTTACCCGCTGAAGGCCATCCAGCCGACCAGCCATCCCCACATGCCGATCAGCACGACGAAGCCGGCGGCGAACAGCGGGCTGCGGATGCGCAGGCGGTTGCTGGTGACGTGGACATAGGCATGGGCATAGCGCAGCGCGACGAAGACCCAGGCCGCGACATCCGCCGGGATGTTGTCGGCTTCGGTGATATAGAGAAGGATGCAGCAGACATAGAAGAGGATCGGCAGCTCGAACTGGTTGGCGATGCAGTTCTTGACGAACAGGCTTTCCTGCGGCTCGACCCGGTTTTCGCGGTATTCGGATATCCTGACCTTGCCCTGCTTCACCATCTGGCGGCGGCGATAGCCGAGCAGACCGTAGAGGATGAAGACCAGCGCGACATGGGCGACGATGGGCCAGAACATCTCGAAACCGGTCATGTGGGCATTTCCTTTCCGCTTCTTCCAAATTTTTCAAAGCAGTAAAGGAAAACATCCGGCGTTGCCAGACGAACGCCCGCCGCGAAAAGCCGCAGCGGGCAAACGACGTCAGACCTGGGCGATGCCGCCGTCGGCGAAGAGTTCTGCGCCGGTCACGAAGCTGGAATCGTCTGAGGCAAGGAAGAGTGCTGCGGCGGCGATTTCATCCGCATGGCCGACGCGGCCCATCGGGACCTGCGAGCTCAGGTAATCGAGCAGGCCCTGCTGTTCGGCCTTGCCGGGACCGGCAAGCTCGACGAGGCCGGTGGTTTCGGTCGGGCCCGGGCTCAGGGTGTTGATGCGGATGCCGCGGCCCTTTAGATCGAGGATCCAGTTGCGCGAGAAGTTGCGGATCGCGGCCTTCGAGGCGGCATAGACGCTGAAGGCTGCCGTCCCCGTCGAGCCTGCAGTGGAGCCGGTGAGGATGACCGAGGATCCCTTGGCGAGCAGCGGCAGCGCCTTCTGCACGGTAAACAGCACGCCCTTCACGTTGCGGCCGAACGTATCGTCATACTGCTCCTCGGTGATCTCACCGATCGGCGCGAAGGAACCGCCACCGGCATTGACGAAGAGCACGTCGATGCGGCCGGCCTTTTCCTTCACCTCGGCATAGAGGCGGTCGAGGTCGGAAAGCTTCGAGGAGTCAGCCTGGATGCCTTTGACATCGCCGCCGATCTCGGCAACGGCCTTCTCCAGAACATCGGCGCGGCGACCGGTGATGAACAGGCGGGCGCCTTCGGCAGCGAAGCGCTTGGCGGTGGCAAGGCCAATGCCCGAAGTGGCGCCGGTGATGACGGCGATCTTTCCATTCAGTCTCTGTGTCATTGTGTCGTCTCCTTTGTGCGACTGAACAGAAGATATGGACGGCAAGATCGTTTCGGAATAGAAAGAAAAGCAATCCATCATTGCAGAAATGAAACGATGAAACTGCCGGACTTTGAAGGCTTTGCAATGTTCGCCAAGGTGGCCGAGGAGCGCTCCTTTGCGCGGGCCGCCAAAGCGCTCGGCGTATCGACGGCAACGGTGTCGCGCGGCGTCAGCCGGCTCGAGGAGCGGCTGGGAGCCCGGCTCTTCAACCGGACATCGCGGCAGCTGTCGCTGACCGAATTCGGCTCCCGCCTTGCCGACCGGGCGTCGCGGATCTTCTCCGAGGCAGAGGAGATCGAGAATGCGGCGCGCGAGCTCTCGAGCCGCCCGCGCGGGCTTATCCGGCTGGCGGCGCCGATGTCCTTCGGCGTGCGCTGGCTGGCGCCGATCCTGCCGGATTTCTTCGAGCAATATCCCGATATCAGCATCGATCTGCATATGAGCGATGCGAGCACGGATCTCGTCGGCGAAGGCTTCGATGCGGCGCTGCGGATTGCCGTGCTTCCGGATTCCTCGCTGGTGGCGCGGCGTCTGGCGCCGGTGGCGCCCTTCATCGTCGCCGCGCCCTCCTATCTCGAGCGATACGGCTGCCCACAGCATCCGCGCGATCTCGAGGCGCACCACCTGATGGGCTATGCCTATCGCCCGCGCCAGGACATCTGGCGGCTGAAGAGCCGGGAGGGAGAAGAGATTTCCATCACCCCGAACGGGCCTTTGCGGGCGACGAATTCCGAAGCGCTCATTCCGATGGCGCTGCGCGGGCTCGGCATCTGCGAGCTTCCCGAATTCATGGCGAGCGAGTATCTGGCGGACGGGCGGTTGAAGGCGATCCTGACCGACTGGACGCTGCCGAGCGGCGCGCTCTATTTCGTCACGCCCTCGGCGCGGTCGCGGCCGGCAAAGATTGAGGTGCTGGCGGAATTCTGCACGGCGCGGCTGACAAACCCGCCCTGGCGCTGGCCGCGCTGACTACTCTGCCTTCGGGCCGATGCGGATCAGCACGAAGCGGACGATGGCGATCAGCGTGACGGCGAGTGCCGCGAATTTGAGCTTGGTGAGCCAGGGAAGTGCTGCTGCGGCGATGGCGGCCGATGCGCTGTCGCTGAAAGCCGTCAGGCTTGCGAAGTTCTCGCCGTAGTCGGCCAATGCATAGAGCATCGGCAAGGCGCAGACAGCCTTGACCAGGGCCGGATGAACCGGACGGCCGAAATAGCGGCTGCCGGTGTCGAGCTTGAGGATGACGGTGAGGAGCAGCATCGCGAGCAACGCCGGAAGCACCAGTTCCGGGCCGAGATACATGGCGCGGAGCATATCGTGCGCCACCGGATTGCCGTTAAGCAGAACCTGCATGGCGGCAACCGTCGCCTCGTCATAACCCGCGACATAGGTGTCGAGCACGGCGCGGCCGGTTTCGTGCTCAAACGGCAGCACGAAACCGAAGACAGCCCAGCCGAAGGCGGCAAGGCTGAGGATGGCGAGCAGCCAGATGATCCAGGCGGGTATCCGGCTGCCTGCTTCCATGATCAGACGCCGGAGCCCGGATAATTCGGGCTTTCGCGGGTGATCGTCACGTCATGCGGATGGCTTTCGCGAAGACCGGCGCCGGAGATGCGCACGAAGGTGGCGCGCTCCTGGAACTCCTTGATGTCCTTGCCGCCGACATAGCCCATGGCTGCCTTCAGGCCGCCGGCGAGCTGGTGGACGACGCCGGAGACCGGGCCCTTGTAGGGAACCTGGCCTTCGATGCCTTCCGGGACGAGCTTCAGGGTGTCGCGCACTTCGGCCTGGAAGTAGCGGTCTGCCGAGCCGCGCGCCATGGCACCGACGGAGCCCATGCCGCGATAGGCTTTGAACGAACGACCCTGGTAGAGATAGACTTCGCCCGGGCTTTCATCGGTACCTGCAAGCAGCGAGCCGATCATCACGGCGGAGGCGCCGGAGGCAATCGCCTTGGCGACGTCGCCGGAGAACTTAATGCCGCCATCGGCGATAACCGGAATGTTCTGCGCCTGCGCGGCTTCGACGGCCAGCATGATCGCCGCAAGCTGCGGAACGCCGACGCCGGCAACGACGCGCGTGGTGCAGATCGAGCCCGGGCCGATACCGACCTTGACGGCGTCCGCACCGGCATCGATCAGCGCCTTGGTGCCTTCCGATGTCGCAACGTTACCGGCCATGACGCGGACCGAATTGGAGAGCTTCTTGACGCGGCCGACGGCTTCCAGAACACGGGCCGAGTGGCCGTGGGCGGTATCGACGACCAGCAGGTCGACGCCTGCATCGATCAGGCGCTCGGCGCGCTCGAAGCCATCTTCACCAACGCCGACGGCAGCGGCAGCACGAAGACGGCCCTGTGCATCCTTGGCGGCGTTCGGGTTGAGCTGTGCCTTTTCGATGTCCTTGACGGTGATCAGACCGACGCAGCGGCCTTCGCCGTCGACGACCAGCAGCTTCTCGATGCGGTGTGCGTGCAGCAAGCGCTTGGCTTCCTGCTGATCGACGCTTTCCTTGACCGTCACGAGGTTCTCGCGGGTCATCAGTTCGTAGATCTTCTGGCTCGGATCGGAGGCGAAGCGGACGTCGCGGTTGGTGAGGATGCCAACGAGGCGGCCGGACTTTTCGACAACCGGGATGCCGGAGATCGAGTACATCTTCATCAGCGCCAGCGCATCGGCCAGCGTCGCATCGGGGCCGATCGTCACCGGATTGACGACCATGCCGCTTTCGAACTTCTTGACCTGGCGGACCTGCTCGGCCTGCTCGGCCGGGGTCAGGTTCTTGTGGATGACACCGAGACCACCGGCCTGAGCCATGGCAATTGCCAGGCGGGCTTCGGTGACCGTGTCCATGGCGGCGGAGATGATCGGGATGTTCAGTTCGAAGTCGGGAGCGAGGCGGGTGGCAACGCTGGTCTGGCCCGGCAGAACCTCGGAATGACCGGGCTGCAGCAGCACGTCATCGAAGGTGAGTGCGTCCAATCCGGTTGGCGTTTCAATGATGCGAGCCATGGCCAATTTCCTTCAATTAAGAAAAAATGCGACCCCACCCGGAACGAATCGTCCGCACCGGCGGTGTGCAAGGGTTGCTTTGGAAGTTGGCGAGGGCTGGTAACACGTCTATGACAGGTTGGGAATAGCAAAACGCGAATGCCAGCCGCGCGTCCAGGGAATAGGACGGGATGGCGCATTCTTGCGGCTGATGGCCTTGTTTGGCTCATTCGCGGCTCCCATGTGTCCACGGGCTGGACTGCATTTTCTTCAAGACGTCATACTTCCCACCCTTCAACGGAGCCTGCACGCCGTGAACACCACTTGCACCTGCACATCGTCAGATACGTTCGTCTTCCTGCGCGCCTGGCTGCGCAATCCGCTGCGGGTTGCCTCCGCCATTCCCTCGGGCCGCTCGCTCGGCCAGTTGATCACCCAGGAGATCGATCCGGCATGCGGCCGGGTGATCGAGCTCGGACCCGGCACCGGCGTCTTCACCCGCGCCCTCATCGGCCGCGGTGTTGCCGAGAGCGATCTGGTGTTGATCGAAGAAGGCCGCGAATTTACCGGCATGCTGGCAGAGCGGTTTCCGCAGGCAGCGATCGTGGAAAGCGATGCGGCGAAGATTGGCCAGCTTGAACTTGGCGGTCCGGCAGGCGCCGTCGTCAGCGGACTGCCGCTTCTCTCGATGCCGCCGCGCCAGGTGATGGGCATTCTTGCCGGCGCCTTCAGGCATCTCGGCAATCAGGGCAAGTTCTACCAGTTCACCTACGGGCCGCGCTGCCCGGTGCCGCGGCCGATCCTCGACCGGCTGGGCCTGAAGGCGGTGCTCGTCGGACGGACGATCCAGAACTTTCCGCCGGCTGCGGTCTATCGCATTTCCCGGCGCAATCCGCTGGCCTTCTGGCAGCGCAACGCGGATTGAAGCGGGCGGGAGCGGTGAGAGCCGCTCCCGCTTTCGTCATCAGATATCGAACTGATAGCTCTTCGGCACGAAGCGGTAGCCCGCGCCTTGCTTCTCGACAAAGCCGACGGCCGGGAACGGCATGTGATAGCCGAGGAAGGCGATCTTGTCAGTGGCGATCAGGTCGAACACCTTTTTGCGCGATGCTGCGGCTTCCGCCTTGTTCATGTCGAAGCGCACCTCCCATTCGGGATGCAGCAACGACAGGATGTAGTGGTTTGCGGTATCGCCGGTGAAGACCATCTGCTTGTTATCCGACTGCGCATGGAAGACCATGTGGCCGGGCGTGTGACCGGGCGCCAGCATGGCGGTAATGCCGCTGACGACGGAATCGCCTTCCTTGATGAAGGTGGTCTTTTCGGCAAAGGGAACGACATTGGCGAGAACCGCCTTGTGGCCGCCTTCGGCCGGCGTGCCTTCGCGGGCCTTGTCCGTCCAGAAATCGTATTCCGCCTGTCCTGCGACATAGCGGGCATTCTTGAAGGCGGGAGCACCGTTCTCCATCATGCCGCCGATATGGTCGCCGTGCATATGCGTGAGCGCCACGACGGTGACGTCATCGGCCGAGTAGCCGGCGGCCTTCAGGCCATCCTGCAGCTTGCCCATGCCGCGCTCGCGGGCGCCGGCGCCGAAGCCGGTATCGACGAGGATCACATCCGATCCGGTATCGATGATGGCGGGCGAATAGCTGTTCACGAACTTGTCGCCCGGCAGGAAATTGTCGGTCAGCAGCTTCTTGACCGTTTCCGGATCCTGATTGGTGCCGAAGGTCTCGAAGGGTTTCTCCAGCACGTTGCTGCCATCGCGGATGGCGGTGATCTTGAACGAGCCGAGCTTGAATTGATTGATCTCTGGCAATGCCGTCGTCATTTTACCTGTATCTCCAGTCGCGGCCGCCTGGGCCGTCGTTCTTAAAATGGCCGGCGCTGCCAGCAGGCCAAGGCCTGCGGCAAAAAGTGTGCGCCGCTTCATCCCCAATGAAACTGCCATATATGGATCCTCCGGCAATGTGCGATCTTTTCGCACCCATCCCTTGTGAATTCGCCGAGATTTCTTGCCCCGGCGGCGTAAGCATATGTCAATCTTGAAAGGAGAAGTTGCCGAACAAGCCGTCTCACGCAGACGTGAAGCAGATGTGTAAACTTCGGCGTTTCCGGGATTGGCAGAGACCTAGACCAGGACTAAACAGCACCCGCCCCCAAGACCACCATTCAAGGCTTTCGCCTATGAACCGCATTGTTCCGCTGATCCTCGCCGTCGCTCTGTTCATGGAGCAGATGGACTCGACCGTCATCGCCACCGCCCTCCCAGCGATCGCCAATGACCTGCACGTCAACCCGATCACCCTGAAGCTTGCGCTGACATCCTACATGGTGTCGCTCGCCGTCTTCATTCCGATCAGCGGCTGGATGGCCGACAGGTTCGGCGCCAAGAACATCTTCCGCCTGGCGATCTGCGTTTTCGTCGTCGGCTCGATCTTCTGCGCCTTCTCTTCGAACCTCGTCGAATTCGTCATTGCCCGCTTCCTGCAGGGCATGGGTGGCTCGATGATGACGCCGGTCGGGCGTCTCGTGCTCGTCAGGACGACGCAGCGAAGCGATCTCGTATCGGCCATGGCGCTGCTGACCATCCCGGCGCTGGTGGGGCCTCTTGCCGGACCGCCGCTCGGCGGCTTCATCACCACCTATTTCAGTTGGCACTGGATCTTCCTGATTAACGTGCCGGTCGGCGTTGTCGGCGTTTGGCTGGCGACGATCTTCCTGCCGCATGTGGAGGCGACGAGGCCACCGAAACTCGATTTCATAGGCTTCATCCTGACTTCGGTTTCGGCCGCCGGCGTGGTCTTCGGCCTGTCGGTCGTCAGCCTGCCGGCATTGCCGCCGATCATCGGTATTGCCGCCACCGTCATCGGCCTCATCTGCGGCTGGCTCTACGTCCGCCATGCCAAGAGCCATCCGGCGCCGATCCTCAATCTCGATCTGTTCAAGAACGCAACGTTCCGCGCCTCGACGACGGGTGGCACGCTGTTTCGCATCTGCGTCGGCGCCATGCCCTTCCTGACGCCGCTGATGCTGCAGCTCGGCTTCGGCCTGACGCCGTTCCAGTCCGGCCTCATCACCTTCTCGGGCGCGATCGGCGCGATCACCACCAAGTTCATGGCGCGGCGCGTCTTTGCCGCCGTCGGCTTCCGCTCGACGCTGCTGACCGCTGCCTGCGTGACCACCGTCGTCACCGCCGCTACCGGCTTCTTCACGCCCGAGACCCCGCATCTGGCGATCGTCATGATCCTGCTGATCGGCGGCTTCTCGCGCTCCTTCATCTTCACCGGCATCAATGCGCTGGCTTTCGCCGACATCAAAGACTCGGAAGCCAGCCAGGCGACGTCGATGAGCTCGGTGCTGCAGCAGATCAGCCTGGCGCTCGGCGTTTCCGTCGCCGCCATGATCCTGGAGACCTGCATCTATTTCCGCGGCGAGGCGCTGCAGGTGGCGGATTTCCATATGGCCTTCTACGTGATCGCCGCGCTGACGATCATCGCCATGATCCCGTTCATCCGCATGGACAAGAATGCTGGCGCGCTGGTCTCCGGCCATCGCGGCAAGCGCGTGGCGCCTGCCGTCATGGAAGCCGAGCAGCCGGCGGTGAAATAGCTCACTCCGGCTGTTCGCAGACGGCGCTCAGCTTGTTGCCGTCCTGATCGCGGACATAGGCGGCGTAAAAATCCGCATGGAACGGGCGAAGGCCCGGCTTGCCTTCATCGACACCGCCAGCGGCGATCGCCGCGGCATAGAAGGCATCGACATCGGCCCTCGATGCTGCCGATAGCGCCACCATGGTGCCGTTGCCTGCCGAGCCCCGGCGGCGGTTGAAGGGCGTGACGATCCACAGACGGCAGCGGCTATCGCCATCCGCCGAATAGCCGATTTCTTCTTCCGAATAGCGCTGGCAGCGATAGCCGAGCAGAGGCAGCACGGCGTCATAGAAACGCCGGGCCCGCTCGACGTCATTGGTTCCGAGGGTCACATAGAGAAGCATAGGTCGATGGCAGTCCTGTCTTGGGACTGTCATAATCGCCCGAGATCCCTGGAAAGATCAAGCTTCCGTAACGTCAGTTTGCGCCTGGCGGCCCTTGAAGCCCTTGGCGAGCAGGAACATCTCCACGGATTCCGCCCGCGAGGACGCCGGCTTGACGTGCACGACCTGCTTGAAATGCTGTTTCAGCATGGTCAGGAGTTCGCGCTCGGTGCCGCCCTGGAAGGTCTTGGCCAGGAAATGACCGCCCTCGCCCAGCACTTCGATCGCAAAATGCGCCGCGACCTCGCAGAGATGCATGGTGCGCAGGTGATCGGTGCGGTGATGGCCGGTCGTCGGCGCCGCCATGTCGGAGATGACGAGATCGGGCGTACCGCCGACGGCTTCGATCAGCCTGGCAGGCGCTTCCGGATCGAGGAAGTCGAGCTGCAGGATCTTGACGCCGGGGAGCGGCGCCATTTCCAGGAAGTCGATCGCGGCAACGCGGATATCCTCATCAGTGGAATCGGTCACCTTGGCGGCGATCTGCGACCAGCTGCCCGGGGCGGCGCCGAGATCGATGATGCGGCGCGCACCCTTGAGGATGCCGTGCTTCTCGTCGATCTCCAGCAGCTTGAAGGCGGCGCGGGCGCGATAGCCTTCCAGCTGCGCGCGCTGCACATAGGGATCGTTGATATGGCGGTTCAGCCACTGGCGCGAGGACGCCTTCATCTTCTTGTTCTTGACGCGCTGGCCGAGCTTGCGGCCGGTGCGGTTGCCCGCGATGGGTGCCTTGGTCATTCTTCCCCTACCTTCCACGCTGGCCGCGGCGATTGCGATGGCGGCGCCAGACGCCGTCATCCGCCATCATGTCCGTCAGCAGGCCTTCTCTCAAGCCGCGATCGGCAACGCGCATGCGCGGGCTCGGCCAGCGGCGGCGGATCGCCTCCAGAATGGCGCAGCCCGCCAGAACCAGATCGGCCCGGTCAGGCCCGATGCACGGATTGGCGGCGCGGCTTGCAAAATCCCATGAGAGCAGCTTTGCCTGCATGGCCGAAACTTCGTCATCCGAGAGCCAGATGCCATCCACCTTGCGGCGATCGTAACGCGGCAGATCGAGATGCACGCCGGCCAGCGTCGTGACCGTACCCGAAGTGCCGATCAGATGGAAATCGGTCGATTCGACCACCTCGATCTCCGGGCAGATGAAATTCGACAGCATGCCGGCCACTTCGGAGACCATGCCCTCGAAAACATCGGGCGTCACATCGCGCCCGCCATGCCGCTCCGAGAGCGTGACGACGCCGACGGGCAGCGACGTCCAGTGGGTGATGTGATTGGCAAGGCGGCTGAAACGGTTTTCGCCGATGCGGATGACGGCGATTTCCGACGAGCCGCCGCCGATATCGAAGAGCACGACCGAGCGCGTCTCGCGCCCGACCAACGACGAGCAGCCGGAGACGGCAAGGCGCGCTTCAGTTTCGCGGTCGATGATCTCGAGCTCAAGGCCGGTTTCGGCAACGACGCGCTTCAGGAAGTCTTCGCCATTCGACGCCTGACGGCAGGCTTCGGTGGCGATCAGCCGCATGCGGCGGATCTCGCGGTTCTTCAACTTGCCGGCGCAGACGCGCAGCGCATCGACGGCGCGGTCCATCGCCTCGTCGGAGAGACGGCCGCTCGCCGCCAGCCCCTCTCCAAGCCTGACAATGCGCGAAAACGCATCGACGACGCGGAACTGGCCAGGACGGGTCGGCTGGGCGATCAGCAGGCGGCAATTGTTGGTGCCGAGGTCGAGCGCGGCATAGAGCTCGTCCGGCCAGGGATGTTCGTGGGCGTGATGTTCGCGCTCGGGAAGCCGCGGCGGACGCTGCAGCTCGCTGCCGCGCGGCTCGGCGGCACCATTGGCGCGCGCCGAAGCGGGGGCAGAAACAGCAGACGGCTGGACGGCCGCCTTGCCCGGCGTCAGCGGACGGCCCTGCAGGCCGCGCTTGCCGCGATGCTTGCGCCGGTTGCGGCGCGAGGGATGCTCCGAATCACCGGCGCTCGATGCTGCTGCTTCGGGCGCCTTTTGCGGATGATTGTGTGCGGGAGCCCCGGAATCGGCCTGTCCTGCGGCATGACCACCGCCACGGCGGCGGCGCTTGCGTTTGCGGGACGGATTCCCTGCTGCGTTTTCCGTCGGGCGCGCAGCGTCTCCGGGGGTGCCGGAGGCGGTCTGCGAAGCGGCCTGGGGCGCGTTGCGGGATTGCCCGCCACGTTTCCCCTTGCGGCGCCGGGACTTTTTACCGTCCTTGCGTCCTGCCGCTGGCGCCCCGTCAAATTGCGGCTTGGCGCCGCCTTCGGGGTCTTCCACGTTCTTTTTCCACGCGCCGCGCAAGGCCTGACCGGTATGCTGCTGGCGCTCATTAGATTTTTGCGTTGCCGCAAGAATACCAGCGCATGCGAAAATCACCAAATTCTTTTTGAAATCAGTTTTAGAAGGCCCTGAAACGCCCCTTCCACAGCTCTCTCGATTTTTTTCAAAACAGGTATTTGCATTCCGCCGTCTTTTGGTTATAAGCCCCGCACGACAGCGAAGCGGCCGACAGCGCCGCTCCTGCTGGGGAATAGTTCAATGGTAGAACGACGGACTCTGACTCCGTTAATCTTGGTTCGAGTCCAGGTTCCCCAGCCAAATCTTTTTCTTCCTTATCAATGTGTTCGCCCTCGGCATCTGAATAGCCGCTTTCACTCACATTCGTTGGCGTGCTGAGCGAGATCTCCCATTTCCGCTTCCCGCGCCCGCTTTGATAGGCCAGATATTCTCCCGATAGCGCGTCGATAAGAGAGACGAGGCAGATGAGCAGGCTTGCAATGTCGCAGCGTGACGCGAATTTAAAGGCCCGCATACAGCGCTGGCGCGATGCCTTTCGCGACAACACAACCGGTATCAATAAGACCATGCACGATATGGTCTGGTACTACGCGGCGTTCCGCACGGCTCTCAAGATAGTAAACCTTTCGACAGAGAAGGGCGATCAAGGGCCGCCTCTCAATGAGATGATGTTTGACCTCGTGCAAACCGGATATTGGTCAAGCCTATTAATCGGTGTCCGTCGACTTCTTGATGCCAGCAGCGCACTTAGCGGGAAACGAGGCGTCTATTCGCTCCGTTCAGTAATTCGAGATATCGAAGCATCTAGATCTCTGATCACCCGTCGTGTTTACGTCGAGTGGGTCTGTGAAGCACAGTATGACGTCGAGCGCTTAAGGAAGCAGCACTGGGAAACTTTACGTGCAGCCGATGGCAAAGCGGTATGGGGCGACCCTGAGTTGCCTAAAAGCGAATGGAGCCACCGTTATTTTGACCGCCTAAGCAGCGTGTCCCCCGATGAACGCGCACCAGATGACCTAATCGATGCAAGAACTTTTATGTTGCTCGAAGCGCGTTTGGCACGGTTGGATTCAATTGCCGAATACGTCAGCTCACATGTTGTTCATGCAGGCAACGTTGAGAGCAGGCAGGGTAGAGGCATTGGTGACTTCAACATTGAGGATGCTCGCCTAGCGCTGAAAGAGCTTAAGCAGATAAGCGACCTCGTAGGCATTTGGTTTGCCGGCGCGAGCAGTGCGGGTCTTGCAACGTATATCGGCGATCAATTTTTAGGCTTAGACAGCCCGATGGTTACTCGCGCTGAAATCACCACTTTGGAGCAGCAGTGGCACGAGATCGAGCAAGATGTTGCAGGCTGGTCGACATCGCTAGGGGAACTATAGCCCCCTCACCCCGCCGTTGGTGAAGCAAACTCATGCCATTCCGCCTCGGACCCGTGGAACACGTTCAGATCGATCTTCCCTTCCACACCCTGAGAAAGCCCTGAACCCGAATATTGCCAGAGCATCCAGCGGCGGCCGGGATAGACCTGGGCGGGGTGGGCGGCGACGGAGCGGAGCCAGAAGGGGTGGTTCTGGAACTGGCCGCGCAGGTTGTCGCGGTAGAAGTCGGGCGCGGTGTAGATGATCGGGCGCTTGCCGTAGTGGCGCTCCAGCTTGTCCATGAAGACCTGCATCTTTTCGACGACGCGCTCGGGTGACGGGCGGCGCTTGCAGCTGGATTCGCCGTTCCACTCGACGTCGATCACCGGCGGCAGGGCGTCCGGGTCGCGCGGGACGTTGCGGATGAACCAGTCGGCCTGTTCGCCGGCGGTGCGGCACCAGTAGAAGAAGTGATAGGCGCCGCGCTTCATGCCGGCGGCCTTGGCGCGCTGCCAGTTGGTGCGGAACATCGGGTCGAGATGGTCGCCGCCGTCGGTCGACTTGATATAGGCGAAGTTGGCGCCCTGGCTGCGCAGCGTCACCCAGTCGATATCGCCCTGCCAGCGCGAGACGTCGACGCCGTGGACGGCGAGCTTGCGCGGCGAGGCGCGGCCGAAGTTGATCGGCTTGGCATCGCGGAAGCGGTGGGCAT
Organism: Rhizobium sp. OAE497; assembly: GCF_040546565.1. NCBI lineage: Bacteria > Pseudomonadati > Pseudomonadota > Alphaproteobacteria > Hyphomicrobiales > Rhizobiaceae > Rhizobium > Rhizobium sp. OAE497. Next base: position 680,160 of record NZ_JBEPOA010000001.1, on the reverse strand, counting down.
AGATGCGCGAGCGGGTGCGCGGAGAAAAGGCGGGTTCGGCAACGGGCGGCGGTGCTGCCATCAGCGCTTCGGGGCGCTCTGCCGGAACGGGGGCGCCGACCATGCGATCAACCGGCTCGAAAGCCTGCGGCTGCGGCACGCGGCCTGCCCAGGCGAGTTCTTCCTGATGCGGAACGGCGGCGGGCGGGGCGACTTCGGCCATGATGGGGGCTGCCGGAACGGCGGCAGGCGGCGGTGAAGCGGAAACCGAGCTCGTCGTTTCCTTCGACACGACGCCTGATACCAGGCCCTCCGGGGTCGTGCTGGATGCGCAGCCCGAAATGGTCAGGCAGGCAAGAAAGATCGCGGGTACAGCCGAAAAACGCATGGAACTCGTACACAACACAGAAAACGACACTGACGCATCCAGCCTGAACGAGGCCGGACGAATGGCTAACGGCAGTTTACTGGGAAATGTTGAATCCAATCTTTACGCCGGAATTTTCCGGACGAGCGTGTCATTTCCGCACGAGATCGGCTGATCCAGACACAGAAAACCCGGCGTTTCACCGCCGGGTCCGGATGCGATCCTGTTCATTCGAGGTGTCAGCGGCGCATCAGGCGCATGACGAGCGATACGACGAAGAGAACCAGGAATATGAAGAAAAGAACCTGCGCTATGGACGCCGAAGCGCCTGCAATGCCGCCGAAGCCGAGCACGCCGGCAATCAGTGCCACGACGAGGAATACCAGAGCGTAATACAGCATGGCGATCTCCTATGCGTTGGACTGACATAATAACGGCCGCCCAAGGACTTAGTTCCATCGGGCGGCCGGATCCGGCACAGATTGGCGGTAAAGCTCAGCCGAAGTTGAAAACGGCGCGCTCGGCGCGGTCGCCCTGATCGGGTGCAGGCGGCTCGGCGGCATCGAGATAGAACTTCACGGGTGCGGTCAGCACGAACCAGACGCAGGCGCCCGCCATGAAGGCGTGACCGACGGGATCGTCGCTGCCGGCCAGAAACGGCAGGCCGCCCGAGACCGAAAGCACCGTCATGCGCAGCGACCATTCGGCCTCACGCTTGGAGACGGCGCGGGCGCGGGCCGACTTGTATTGGCGGGCATCATAGGCATTGGATTTCTTCAGCCGCAGCAGCTTGCGCAGCGACGGCAGAGCGAGCGCCACGAGCGTGGCGATGCTGAGCGCCAGCGGCATGCCCGCGAGACCATACCAGCAGCCTGCCGTCAGCAGCGAGATGACGGTGAGATTCCAGACCGGCTCCAGCCGCTCCGGCGCCTGGCCGGTGCGGATATGCCATGCCTTGAGCACGCTCGCCGCGCCGTCAAGCAACGGCTCGTCGATATAACGATTGATCCAGTTCACGCTGATGCGCCCCTTCATTAGGAGAGGCTCAGCCAAAACCACGCAAAATCGGCATGAAGATGGCGAGAGCGCCTCAAGCCGTCAGTTTTGGCCTGACGGCATCGGCAATTTCGCGCATGCGATCGACCGGCGCATGGCCGATCAGCATGAAGGCATGGGTGGCTGTCGACCAGTAGATAACGTTCATGCCCTTGCGCCCCTCGATGTCGGGCTCCTTCTCGCCCTTGTCTGAGCGGACGATACAGAGCGCCATCGGCCCGGTCTCGGGATCGAGATAGGCGATCTGAGCCAGGGGGTGGTCGTCATATTCGAGCAGCTGGGCGCGCTTGAAATCGACACCCGGCAGGGCGACGGCCTCCGGCGAAAGGTTGAGGCCGAGCTTGCTATCGACGCGGGCGAGCTGGGCGGTCTGGACATCGGCGGGGGGAACCGGGCCTGCCAGCGTGTCCGGCGTATAGAGCGCGATATATTCGGCAACGACGCTGCGCCATTCGCTGCCCTCGTCGCGGCCGAGATTGCGGCCGATGCCGAGATAGGCGCGGTCGGCGATGATGCCGACGGCAAGCGATGCGGCGAGTGCGCCGAAGAGACCGCGGCGGGTGATGGCGGAGCGCTCCGTTTTGGCAGCGGCAGCGGGCGCCGGGATTGCCGCAAGCATCGCTTCCAGCCGGTCTTTCGGAGCTTCATCGAGCAGTGGCGCGAAGGCCTCGCGGAACGGCATGCTGCCGTTTGCCAGAAACTCGATACGGGCGGCCACTTCCTCGTCTTCATTGGCAAGCGCTTCGATGCGCGCCATCTCCTGCTGCTGCAGTTCGCCGTCGAGGAAGGCGGTTAGCTGTTCGTCGGAAGGCATGCGGATGTCGCTGGTCATGGGCGCCCTCCTTCGGCTGTTTCGGCGGAGAGCCTGGCGCGGGCGGCGGCGAGGCGGCTCATCACGGTTCCGATCGGTATGTTCAAGATTTCTGCGACCTCACGATAGGCGAGCCCTTCGACATAGGCGAGGAATACGGCACTGCGCTGAGCCTCCGGCAAGGCATCGACCTTGCGCAGCAGCTGGGCGGCGGCGACATGGGTTTCCGTTGCCCCTGCCCCATCGAAAACCAGGGCTTCCTCGGCATCGGCAAAGCCTTGGCCCTGCCGCACCTTGCTGGCCCTGATCTCGTTCAGCCAGATGGAATGGAGAATGGAAAACAGCCAGCGGTCCAGCCGGGTGCCCGGCTCGAACTGGGCGGCGCGTTCCAGCGCCCGCACGCAGGTCTGCTGCACGAGATCTTCAGCGACATCCCGCTTGCGCGAGAGCACGAGGCCATAGCGCCAAAGACGGGAGAGATGCTCCGTCAGGCCCGTCCTGATATCCGCTTCGCTCGCGATGGCCGCCTCCGCGCCTGCTGTTTTCGGCGGTGCCGCCGGTTTGACCGGCGACTCCGATTTCGCGCGACTATAGGCAAGAAACGGGGCGTGTGCGACCGCCATCAGAGCAATCCTTTGCAGCCGGCTTCGCCCATTTCCCGACGCCTCAGATCTTCGAGGGATCGATGATCGCGGCGTTCAGATCCTGATACTCTTCGCAGCCGGTGCCGCAGATCGTCTTGATCGTTGCCAGCTGGTCCTTGGCCATGTCGAGCTGGCCCTTGATGACGTAGGCCTCGCCGAGATATTCGCGAACCTTGGCATATTGCGGATCGAGCTTCACGGACTGCAGGTAGTAGGAAATGCCTTCATCGGTGCGGCCGAGCTTGCGGGTGGCATAGCCGCGGTAGTTCAGCACTTCGGCGTTGTTCTGGTCCTTGACCGTGTCGAGCATGGCGAGCGCTTCGTCATAGCGGGCGGCCTTTGCCAGCGAATACGCATAGTCAGTGCGGTTCTCGTCGGTGATGTTGGCGCTGCTCTGCTTCACGCACTTCTTGGCCTTCTTGTCGTAGACCTCGCCCTTCTTGCAGACCGGCATGGTCTCGCTGTCGTCGCCCGCGGCGAAGACCGGGACGGAGCATGCCGACGCGGCAATCAGGCCGCCGAGGACGAGAGAAGCGATACGGACAGTCGTGGTCGTCATGGGAAAATCTCCAGGGAAAATGACGTTGCGGGCCGAGAACACTGCTGGCCGGGATTTTATTCGGCGGGGCTGACGATTTTCTCCGATCACCTTTTTGTGAGGGCTCCGCGCCGAATAAAGCCGGTGCCCGGGTGTTCTCCGCCCGCCGGCAGAACAAGGAGAACTCCGTGAACCCAACGGTGAAACTGCTCAGTCTCGCGACCGCCGTTCCGACTGATATCATTACGCAGGAGGAGGCCGCAGCTGCCTCCGCGCGGCTGTTTGCGCATCGTTTCAAGGATTTCCGGCATCTTGCCGGCGTGTTCGAGAATGCCGGGATCAGCAAGCGGCATGCAGCACGGCCGCTCTCCTGGTTCGACACGCATCACGGCTGGCAGGACCGGATGGAGGCCTATGCTGAGGTCGCCAGCCAGCTCTTTGCCGAGGCGGCGGAAAAGGCGCTGGCGCAGGCCGGTATCTTTGGAAGCGATATCGACTGCGTGGTGACGGTCTCCTCGACAGGGATCGTGACGCCGAGCCTCGATGCGCGTCTTGCCAGAAAGCTGGGGTTCAGGGCGGATATCGAACGTGTGCCCGTTTTCGGGCTCGGCTGTGCGGCCGGTGTTTCCGGTCTCGGCATCGCGTCGCGGATCGCGGCGGTGCGGCAGGGCAAGACAGTGCTTTTCGTGGCGCTCGAGCTCTGCACGCTGGCCTTCCGGCTGGACGAGCTGACGCGGCCGAACATTATTGCCACCGCGCTGTTTGCCGATGGCGCGGCGGCCTGTGTGCTGCAGAATGGCGAGCGCGGCATCGCCGAGGTGGAGTCTTCGGGCGAGCATCTCTTTCCGGATACGCTCGATATCATGGGCTGGAAGATCGACGATACCGGCTTCGGCATCCTGCTGGCGCAGTCGCTGCCGCCCTTTGCCGAGCGCGAGCTTGGTCCGGCGATCGATGGCATTCTTTCGCGCAGCGGGCTCACCCGCCGGGATATCGGCCGCTTCATCTGTCATCCGGGCGGCGCGAAGGTGATCGGCGCCATGGAGACGACGCTTGGGCTGGAGCCGGGAAGTCTCGATCACGAGCGCGCGGTGCTTGCCGAATTCGGCAACATGTCGTCGCCGACAGTGCTCTTCGTGCTGGAGCGCGCCATCCGCGCGGGCCTGCCGGAGCGCGCCGCCGTCATCGCCATGGGACCCGGCTTTTCCGCAAGCTGCGTGACGCTGAAGAGGATCGGATGATGCTGCCTTCCCTCCTTCTCCTCGGCTTCGTGACACTGCAGCGGCTGGCCGAATTGCTGATTGCAAGACGCAACACGCGGGCGCTCATGGCCCGCGGCGCACGAGAGGCGGGGGCGGCGCATTATCCTGTCATGGTCGCGCTGCACGCGGCTTGGCTCGGCGGTCTCTGGCTGCTGGCGCTTGGGCATCAGGTGCAGGTTGGCTGGCTGGCGGTGTTTCTGCTGCTGCAGGCGCTGCGAGTCTGGGTGCTGATGACATTGAAAGGGCGATGGACGACGCGGGTGATCGTGCTGCCCGGCGAGCAGCTGGTGACAGCAGGCCCCTACAGGCTCTTCAGGCATCCGAACTATGTGATCGTGGCAGTCGAGATCGCGGCGCTGCCACTTGCCTTTGGCCTCCCCCTCTACGCCCTGCTTTTCTCCATTCTCAACGCGGCGATGCTGTGGGTGCGCATCGGCGTTGAAAATGCCGCACTGAGCGGGCAATGAAATTGAAATGAAAGGCGATTTTTCGTTTGCACCGCGGCCAGCCTAAGGGCATTTTCGGGTCTTGGAACTCAGTGGGCTGCAAGAAAAAATGACCAAGACTGCGATCGTTCTCGGTGCCGGTATCATCGGTGTTTCGACTGCCATTCATCTGCAACGCCGCGGGCGGCAGGTGGTGCTGGTCGATCGCAAGGCACCCGGCAACGAAACGTCGTTCGGCAATGCCGGTCTCATCCAGCGCGAGGGCGTGGTGCCCTACGGCTTTCCGCAGCAGCTCGGCCTGTTGCTGCGGTATGCGCTGAACAACCGCATCGACGCCCATTATCACCTGAAGACGCTGCCGAAGCAGGTGGCGTTCCTCGCCCGCTACTGGTGGAACTCCAATGCGCGCCGCCACGAGGCGATCACCCGCGCCTATGCGCCGCTGATCGAGAACTCGGTTTCCGAACACCGCGACCTGATCGAATCCTCAAATGCCGAGGCGCTGATCCGCAAGGACGGCTGGATGCGGGTGTTCCGCACCCAGGAGAAATTCGACGAGGCGGTGGCCGAGGCAGCGCTCTGGGAGCGCGAATTCGGCGTCACCTATGACAAGCTCGGTTCCGCCGATGTTGCCGGCATCGAGCCGGGGCTGACGCAGACCTTCAAGGGCGGCCTGCGCTGGCGCGATCCGTGGTCCGTGCTGGATCCGCATGCGCTGACGGCCGCCTATTGCGCCTATTTCGAAAGCATCGGCGGCCGCTTCGTCAGCGGTGACGCCAACTCGCTGGGACAGGCCGGTTCCGGCTGGCGGATCGCGACCGTCGAAGGGCCGGTCGATGCCGATGACGCGGTGCTGGCGCTTGGCCCCTGGGCGGCGGTGGCGACGAAGCGGCTCGGCTATTCCTTCCCGCTCGGCGTCAAGCGCGGCTATCACATGCATTACGCCGCGCAGGGCAATACCGTGCTCAACAACTGGACGCTCGATGCCGAACGCGGCTATTTCCTGGCGCCGATGAACAAGGGCATCCGCCTGACGACCGGGGCGGAATTCGCAACGCTCGATGCGCCGAAGACCCCGGTGCAGCTCGATCGCGCCGAGAAGGTGGCCCGCACCATCTTCCCGCTCGGCGAGCGCCTCGACCCGGAACCGTGGATGGGCGCCCGCCCCTGCACGCCGGATATGATGCCCATCATCGGAAAGGCGCCGCGCCATAACGGCCTGTGGTTCGCCTTCGGTCACGCCCATCACGGGCTGACGCTCGGGCCGGTGACCGGCCGGGTGCTGGCAGAGCTCATCACCGGCGAGACGCCGTTTATCGATATCTCGGCCTATTCGCCGCAGCGCTTCAATGCCTAAGCGCTTGCGTAATTTAGCTTTTCGGCGCCAGATGAATCCGCATCGCGCCGCTTCAAGGAAATAGGATTCCTCCAAATGTGGAGCCTGAAGTTCTAGTATTGCGCTAGAATTTCAGGAGAATCCAATGTCCATCGCTTCACCCAGCCTTCCCGGGCTGAAAGAACCATCGCTCGGAACGCCGGGCCTCGGCTCGCTTGCCGTCCTCGTTCTCGGCACGCTGCTGCTCGGCTATTTCTACGGACCGGCGCAGGGCGCGCTGTTCCTCGTCGGCGGGGCGCTCGGTATCGCGCTCTATCATGCCGCCTTCGGCTTCACCTCCGCCTGGCGCGTTCTCATTCTCGACGGCCGCGGCCGCGGCTTGCGAGTGCAGATGATCCTGCTTGCGATCGCCGTGGTGCTGTTCTTCCCGTTCCTCGCAAGCGGCACGCTGTTCGGCCATGAGGTGAAGGGCTCGGTTTCGCCTGCGGGCCTCGGCGTCATCGCCGGATCCTTCATGTTCGGCATCGGTATGCAGCTTGGCGGCGGGTGCGCTTCGGGCACGCTGTTTACCGCCGGTGGCGGCAATGCGCGCATGCTGATCACGCTCTTGTTCTTCGTCATCGGCTCTGTGCTCGGCACCGTGAATTTCGACTGGTGGGTGAGCCTTCCGTCGCTGCCTCCGACTTCGCTCGTGCAGAGCTTCGGCGCCGTGGGCGGTATCGCGGTTTCGCTTCTGATCTTCGCTGCCGTCGCCTGGATCAGCGTCATCGTCGAAAAGCGCTGGCATGGCTCGCTCGAGCAGCCGGCCCCCTCGCCGCGACAGGGCCTTTCACGCTTCCTGCGCGGTCCCTGGCCGCTGGTGCTCGGCGCCGTGGCGCTTGCGCTTCTCAACTTCGTGACGCTCGCCATCGCCGGCCGCCCCTGGGGCATCACCTCAGCCTTTGCGCTCTGGGGTGCGAAGGGCGCGCTGCTGCTCGGCATCGACCCGACCGCCTGGGCCTACTGGCAGACGCCGGCCAATGCCAAGGCGCTTTCCGATAGCGTCTTTGCCGATATCACCTCGGTCATGGATTTCGGCATCATCGCTGGCGCAATGCTCGCATCATCGCTTGCCGGCCGCTTCTCGCCGAGTTGGGATATCCCGCTGCGCTCGGTCGTTGCAGCTGTCGTCGGCGGTCTGCTGCTCGGCTATGGCGCGCGCATCGCCTATGGCTGCAATATCGGCGCCTATTTCTCCGGCATCGCATCGGGCAGCCTGCATGGCTACCTCTGGGCGTTTTCGGCCTTTGCGGGGAATATCGTCGGGGTGAAGTTCCGCCCGTTCTTCTTCCTGGAAAAGAAGAACCTGCGCCGGATCGACGGCTAGGAAATACCGAGCGGCGCGAGCTTGTTTCGCGCCGCTTCCGCAATTCCCTCGATCGTATCGTCGATATCGACGGTGACGACGCCGGGTTCGCCGGTCGGGACTTCGAGGGTTGCGAGCTGGCTTTCGAGCAGCGAGGCCGGCATGAAATGGCCGGTGCGGTGGCCCATGCGGTCGGTCAGCAGCTCCTTCGAGCCGTCAAGATAGACAAAGAAGAGATTGCCGCCGGCGGCACTGCGCAGCCGCTCGCGGTAGATGCGCTTCAGCGCAGAGCAGGAGACGATGACGCCCTCTCCCTTGGCGAGCGCGGCCTTGATCGTCTCGCCGATGAGATCGAGCCAGGGCATCCGGTCGTCGTCTGTCAAGGGAATGCCCTTCGACATCTTCTCGACATTGGCGCGTGGATGAAGCTGGTCGCCTTCGACGAAGCGGAGGCTGAGCGCCTCCGCCAGTTTCTCGCCGATCGAGGATTTGCCGGAGCCGCTGACGCCCATGACGATGATGGCATGGGGCTTGCGGTCGATCTCCGGCATTTCTGATCCTCGTTTTCGGGCTATCGTCCCTTAGGAAGCAACGGCCGCCTTGCGGGCCAGACGTGCCCGGATGGTATCGACATCGGCTCGCGGCGTCGCCGCAAACAGCGTCTTGGTATAGCTGTGCTGCGGATCGCTGAAAACCTGATCGCGGCTACCGTATTCGACTGCTTCGCCGAAATACATCACCATGACGTCGTCTGCCATGTAGCGAACGACCGAGAGGTCGTGGCTGATGAAGACGTAGGTGAGGTTCAGCTCGTCCTGCAGGTCGGCGAGCAGGTTCAGCACCTGTGCCTGCACCGAGAGGTCGAGCGCCGAGACCGGCTCGTCGAGAACCAGAAGCCGCGGCTTCAGCATCAGGGCGCGCGCAATGGCGATACGCTGGCGCTGACCGCCGGAGAACATGTGCGGATAGCGATTGAAGTGGATCTCCTGGAGACCAACCTTCTTGAGCATCGCCATCGCCAGTTCGCGGCGTTCGGCAGCGGGCGTATTGGTGTTGATGATCAGCGGCTCCATCAGGATATCGCCGATCTTTTTGCGCGGGTTCAGCGAACCATAGGGGTTCTGGAAGACGATCTGTACCTTGCGGCGGATCTCGGGCGTCAGGTCGCCGGCGGCGATATCCACCTTCTTGCCGTCGATCATCAGCTCGCCCGCCGTGGCAGGGTCGATCATGGTGACGATGCGGGCAAGCGTGGACTTGCCGCAGCCGCTTTCGCCGACGATCGCCAGCGTCTTGCCCTGCTCGACCTTGAAGCTCACGCCCTTGACGGCATGAACGGTCTTTGCCTGCTTGAAGAGGCCGCCCGGCAGATAGTAGTCGCGGACGATATTCTTGGCTTCGAGGACTGGCGTCATTGAGCCGCTCCCTGATTGAAAAGCTCGCCGATAGTCGGCAGGCGATCACCGGTGGCGTTGTCGGGAAGAGCGGCGAGCAGAGCGCGTGTATAATCGCTCTTCGGCGCTTCGAAGAGCGACAGGACGTCGGCCTCTTCCATCTTCTTGCCCTTGTACTGAACGATCACGCGATCGGCGGTTTCCGCGACCACGCCCATGTTGTGGGTGATCATGATCAGGCCCATGCGATGTTCCGTCTGCAAGCGCATCAGGAGATCGAGGATCTGCTTCTGGATCGTGACGTCGAGCGCGGTGGTCGGCTCGTCGGCGATCAGGAGCTTCGGATTGCAGGCAATCGCGATGGCGATCATCACGCGCTGGCACTGACCGCCCGACATCTGGTGCGGGAAGTGGTTGAGCCGCTCGGCCGGGTTCGGAATACCGACCGCCTCGAAGAGTTCGATCGCGCGCTTGCGGCGGGCGGTCTTGTCGAGGCCGAGATGGATCTTCAGGACTTCCTCGATCTGGAAGCCGACCGTGAAGCACGGATTGAGGCTGGCGATCGGTTCCTGGAAGATCATCGACATGTCCTTGCCGATGATCTGGCGGCGCTGAGCACCGGACATGCCGAGCAGGTTCTGGCCGTCGAAGACCATCTTGTCGGCGGTGACCTTGGCGGTCCAGGGTAGAAGGCCCATGGCGGCCAGCATCGAGACCGACTTGCCGGAACCGGATTCACCGACAATGGCGAGAACTTCGCCCGGATCGACCTTCAGGGAGACGCCGTCCACGGCACGGAAGGCACCGGTCGACGTCTGAAACTCGACGACGAGATTTTCGATTTCGAGAAGTGCCATATCAGGACCTCTTCAGCTTGGGATCGAGCGCATCACGCAGGCCGTCACCCATCAGGTTGATGGCAACGACGGTGATGAGGATCGCGAGACCCGGGAAAGTGACCACCCACCAGGCGCGCTGGATGAACTCGCGCGCTTCGGCAAGCATCGTGCCCCACTCGGGTGTCGGCGGCTGTGCGCCCATGCCGAGGAAGCCGAGGGCGGCGGCATCGAGGATCGCCGCCGAGAAGGCGAGCGTTGCCTGAACGATCAGCGAGGCCAGGCAGTTCGGCAGGATGGTCTTGAACATCAGGCGCAGCGTGCCGGCACCGGCAACGCGGGAAGCGACGACATATTCCTTCTCGCGTTCGCTCATGACGGCAGCACGCGTCAGGCGGACGAAGTGCGGCTGGTTGACGATCGAGATGGCGATCATCGCGTTGGTCAGGCCCGGGCCGAGAACCGCGACCAGCACGAGGGCGAGCAGCAGCGACGGGAAGGCCAGGATGATGTCCATCAGGCGCATGATGACGATGTCGACGCGGCCGCGGAAATAACCGGCAACGAGACCGATCAAAACGCCGGCGACGACCGAGAGCGTGACGACGACGACGCCGATGAACAGCGAGAAGCGCGCGCCGTAGATCAGACGCGACAGGATATCGCGGCCGACGGCATCGGTGCCGAGCGGATAGGAGAAGCTGCCGCCGTCCATCCAGAACGGCACCGACAACAGAAGCTGGCGGTTCTGCTCGTCAGGCGCATGCGGAGCGACGATTGGCGCACCGATGGCGATGACGAGGATCAGCAGGAAGATGAAGAGGCCGATGACGGCGCCCTTGTTTCGCGAGAAATAGTACCAGAACTCCGCGAGGGCGGATGGCTGGCCGGTTTTGGTAGATACCGTGCTCATGGGCCGCTCCTAGTGACGAATACGCGGGTTGATAAGGCCATAGGTGACGTCAACCAGCAGATTGACCAGCATGATGATGCCGGCGATCAGCAGAAGACCACCCTGGACGACCGCGTAGTCACGCTTGAAGACCGCATCGACCATCCACTTGCCGATACCCGGCCAGGAGAAGATCGTCTCGGTCAGGATCGCGCCTGCGAGAAGCACGCCGACCTGCAGACCGATGGTCGTGATGACGGGGATCATGGCATTGCGCAGCGCGTGGACGCCGACGACACGCAGGGGCTTCAGACCCTTGGAGCGGGCGGTGCGCACATAGTCCTCACCCAGCACTTCGAGCATCGCCGAGCGCGTCTGGCGCGCGATGACGGCCAGCGGAATGGTAGCGAGAACGATGGTCGGCAGGATGAGATAGCTGACGGCGGACTTGAAGGCGCCGGCCTGGCCGGACAGCAGACTGTCGATCAGCATGAAGCCGGTGACCGGCTTGAAGAAATACATCAGCGAGATGCGGCCCGAAACGGGCGTCCAGCCGAGATAGCCGGAGAAGAAGATGACGAGCAGCAGGCCCCACCAGAAGATCGGCATCGAATAGCCGATGAGGGCAACGCCCATCACACTCTGGTCGAACCAGGTCCCTCGCTTGACCGCGGCGAAGACGCCGGCGGGAATGCCGAGCAGAGCCGCCAGGATGATGGCGCAGAGCGACAGTTCCAGCGTAGCCGGGAAGAGCGTGAAGAATTCGCCGAGAACCGGGCGCTTGGTGACGATCGAGGTTCCGAGATCGCCGTGCAAGACCTTACCCAGGTAATCGAAATACTGCACATACATCGGCCTGTCGAAGCCGAGATCATGCATGATCTGGGCGTGACGTTCAGGCGCCATGACTCGTTCGCCCGACAACAACATGACGGGGTCGCCCGGAAGCAGGCGGATGAACGAAAAGGCGATGAGCGAAACGCCGAGGAACGTTGGGATCAGCACCGCGAGGCGGCCGATGAAAAAACGTAACATGGCAGGTGTCCAATAGTTTCCGGCGGTCAGGATGATCCTGACCGCCGGCCAAGCCCGGCTCTCGCCGGACAGTTTACAGATTTTCTATTATTCGGAAATGTCCACGCCGTCGAAGCGGTGGATACCGAGCGGGTCCATGTGGAAGCCCGTGACCTTCTTGCTCATCGGAACGAAGACGACCGAGTGGTCGATCGTTGCCCAAGGAGCTTCCTTCTTGAAGATCAGCTGAGCCTGCTCATAGAGCTTGGTGCGTTCTGCGACGTCGGCCGTCTGCTTGGCCTTCTTCATCAGATCGTCATAGTCCTTGTTGCACCACTGAGCGCGGTTGTTACCGCCAACAGCCGTGCAGCCGAGCAGCGTGTCCATGAAGTTGTCCGGGTCGCCGTTGTCGCCGGTCCAGCCGAGGATGACGGCGCCATCGCGCTTCACGTCGGAGGAGAGCTTCAGGTATTCGGCCCATTCATGGGTAACGATTTCGACCTTGACGCCAACCTTGGCGAAGTCGGCCTGCATCAGTTCAGCTGCGCGGCGTGCGTTCAGCATGTACGGACGCGAAACCGGCATTGCCCAGATCTTCATCGAAAGATCCTTGATGCCTGCAGCTTCAAGAGCCTTCTTCGAGCCTTCCGGATCGTACTTGTCGTCAACGACGGCATCATTGTACGACCACATCGTCGGCGGGATCGGGTTCTTGGCAACGGTGGCGGCGCCCTGGAAGACGGCGTCAACGATAGCCTGCTTGTTGATCGCCATGTTCAGCGCGCGGCGGACTTCCGGCTTGTCGAAGGGAGCCATCTGCGTGTTGTAGGCGAGGAAGCCGATGTTGAGGCCCGGCTGTTCGGCAACGGTGAGGTTCTCGTCCTTCTTCAGCTCGGAAACGTCAGCAGCGTTCGGATAAGGAACGATGTGGCATTCGCCGGCCTTCAGCTTCTGGGCGCGGACCGAAGCGTCGGTGGTGATCGCGAATACGAGATCGTCGATCTTTTCCTTGCCCTTGAAGTAGGTTTCGTTGGCCTTGTAGCGGATGACGGCATCCGGCTGGTAGGCAACGAAGGTGAAGGGACCGGTGCCGAGCGGCTGCTGGTTCAGCTGAGCCATCTTGCCGTCAGCTGCGAGCTTGTCGGCATATTCCTTGGAAACGATCGATGCAAAGTCCATGGCGAGGTCGGCCAGGAACGGAGCTTCCGGACGGTTCAGCGTGAACTTGACCGTCAGGTCGTCAACCTTTTCGATCGACTTGACGAGATCCGGGAAGCCCATGCCGGCAGCGTATTCGTAAGAACCGCCTTCAACATACTTGTTCCACGGATTGTCGGCGCGCAGCTGGCGCTCAAACGAGAAAACGACGTCATCGGCCGTCAGGTCACGCGTCGGCGTGAAGAAGTCGGTCGTCTGGAACTTTACGCCCGGATGCAGCTTGAAAGTGTATTCCTTGCCGTCGTCCGAAACGGTCCAGCTGTCGGCAACGCCGGGCTCGATCTCCGTACCGCCGTGCTTGAATTCGACGAGGCGGCTGTAAACCGTACGCGAGGAAGCGTCAAAGGTCGTGCCTGCGGTGTAGAGGCTCGGATCGAAGCCTTCCGGCGATCCCTCAGAGCAGTAGACAAGCGTCTTGGAGTAGGCGGCGGTGGCCATGACCGAAGCCAGGGCTGTCGCTGCCAGCAGGACAGAGAACTTTTTCATGATGTTGTTTCCCAGGTTTGTTCTTTTTGATCTTTGGAGATCGGCGCTAGTTATCCCGATCGGCGGGCCGATGGAACGACATTTATTTGCTGAAAGCAACGCCATCCGCAGAAAATTTTTCCGTAAAAGCAACTTTAGAAATTTTCGGTCAAAAATAGGCCCAAATTTGCAAGATTGAGGCACATTCGCCCGCGATTCTGTCGCATTTGGTATAATTTCGCGTCTCTCGACGGCATTGAAAGCGGTTTCAAGAGGCTGTGATATATCAACAAGACGTGACCAGAAACGAGAAACCGCAGCTACCGGGAGTAGCTGCGGTTTCATGACGATTTTCGACTATTCCAATATTAGGCAGCCGGAGCGGGTATCGCAGGCTTGCGAAAAGCCTGGTCGCCGGTAAGGCCGAGCAGGAAGTTGATCTGCGGGCGGGCCTTCACGAGGTCGTCGATGGAATACTCGGTCAGCACGTCGAAGAAGGCGTTCAGCGCCTTGCGCAGTGCCGAGTTCAGACCGCAGCTATCGACCAGCGGGCACTCGACCGCGCCATCTTCAAAGCACTCGGCCATCGCGAAGCTGTCTTCGGTGACGCGCACGACATCGAACAGGCTGATATCGGTTGCCGGCTTGCCAAGGCGCACGCCGCCATTGCGGCCACGAACGGTTTCGACGAGACCCGCCTTGTTCAGCGGCTGCAGGATCTTGAAAAGGAAAAGCTCGGAAACACCATATGCCTTGGCGATTTCGGGGATCCGGCTCAGATGTCCTTCATTGGCAGCGCAATACATCAACATGCGAACCGCATAGTTGGTCTGCTTCGTCAATCGCATGCCGTTCTCCTGACTCGATAGGGGCTGAAGCCTATATAGTGGCTTTGATAGTTTTGAACAATTCCAAAATATGAAAATCGGAGTCACGTTTATGCGGCCCCTCGCCGCATAGCGTCAAACGAAAAACGGGCCCCGCCGGGAGCCCGTTTTCCTGATCTTATAAAGTGGATCGCTTACTTCATCGTCGGCATGACGAACTCGGCGCCATCCTTGATGCCCGACGGCCAGCGGCTGGTCACGGTCTTGGTGCGGGTCCAGAACTTGATCGAGTCGGTGCCGTGCTGGTTGAGATCGCCGAAGGACGAGGACTTCCAGCCGCCGAAGGAGTGGTAGGCGAGCGGAACCGGGATCGGAACGTTGACGCCAACCATGCCGATGTTGATGCGCGAGGCGAAGTCGCGGGCCGCATCGCCGTCACGGGTATAGATCGCGACGCCGTTGCCATATTCATGCTTCATCGGCAGTTCGAGGGCTTCCTCGTAGTTCTTTGCACGGACGACCGACAGGACCGGTCCGAAGATTTCGGTCTTATAGATGTCCATATCGGGCGTGACGTTATCGAACAGGCAGCCGCCGACGAAATAGCCGTCTTCATAGCCCTGGAGCTTGAAGTCTCGACCGTCGACGACGAGCTTTGCGCCTTCATCGACACCCTTGTTGATCAGGCCCATGATGCGCGCCTGGGCTTCCTTGGTGACAACCGGGCCCATGTCCGCCTTGTCGTCGGTGTAGGGACCGATGCGCAGCGACTCGACCATCGGGGTCAGCTTGGCGATCAGGCGGTTAGCGGTTTCCTCGCCGACCGGAACGGCAACCGAGATCGCCATGCAGCGCTCGCCGGCAGAGCCGTAGCCTGCGCCCATCAGCGCGTTGGCAGCCTGATCGAGATCGGCATCCGGCATGATGATCATGTGGTTCTTGGCGCCGCCGAAGCACTGGGCGCGCTTGCCGTTCTGGGCAGCGGTGCCATAGACGTAGCGGGCGATCGGCGTGGAGCCGACGAAGGAGACGGCCGAGATATCCGGATGCGTCAGGATCGCATCGACCGCGCCCTTGTCGCCGTTGACGACGTTCAGGATGCCGGCAGGCAGGCCTGCTTCGATCATCAGTTCGGCAAGACGGATCGGAACGGACGGATCGCGCTCAGATGGCTTCAGAATGAAGGCGTTGCCGCAGGCGATCGCCGGGGCGAACATCCACATCGGGATCATGGCCGGGAAGTTGAACGGGGTGATGCCGGCGCCGATGCCGACGGCCTGGCGGATCGAATACATGTCGATATTCGGACCTGCGCCTTCGGTGAATTCGCTCTTGGCGAGATGCGGAATGCCGATGACGAATTCACAGACTTCGAGGCCGCGAATGATATCGCCCTTGGAGTCTTCGATGGTCTTGCCATGTTCCTTGGAGAGCAGTTCGGCAAGCTCGTTCATGTTGTCATTGAGCAGCTGAACGAACTTCATGAACACGCGGGCGCGGCGCTGCGGGTTGGTGGCAGCCCACTTCGGCTGAGCAGCCTTGGCGCTCTGTACCGCTGCATCCATCTCGGCATCGCTGGCGAGCGCGACCGTTGCCTGAACTTCGCCGGTTGCCGGGTTATAGACGTTGCTGGTGCGGCCGCTGGTGCCTGCAACCTGCTTGCCGCCGATGAAATGTCCGATCTGACGCATGAGAAGTGCTCCTCCTATTTTTTTGGATGGCGAACAATCGCACTTCAATTTGCACAAATCAATGAGCTGAGATAAGCAACCGTTGTGCATAAATTATAGCGCGATGCGAAATACGGCCGAAGCGCCCGATGTTCGGGCAAGCGGGCAAACTCAAGATAAGGCGATCCATCAATGAGTGAAGAACGTGTCGTCAGAATGGCGGAAATCGAGATCGATATCAGGCATCTCGACGCCTACCACGCGCTGCTTGCCGAGGAGATTTCGGCATCGGTCGCCTTCGAAGACGGCGTGCTGTCGCTCAGTGCGGTGGCCGTCGTCGGTTCTCCGGAGAAGATCCGCATCCTCGAGGTCTATGCCAACCGGGAGGCCTATGAAGCGCATCTGCAGACGCCGCACTTCCTGAAATACAAGACCGGCACGGCCGGCATGGTCACATCGCTGACGCTTCTCGATGTCGAACCGATCATCATGTGCAGCAAGCCATGAACTGGGACGACGTTCGCATCTTCCTCGCCGTTGCCCGCACCGGGCAGATCCTTGCCGCCTCGAAGCGGCTGGGGCTGAACCATGCGACGCTGTCGCGTCGGCTGACCTCGCTGGAGGAAGCGCTGAAGACGCGCCTCTTCGTGCGCCGGACGAATGGCTGCGAGCTGACCGCCGAGGGCGAGGTGTTCCTGGCCTCCGCCGAACGGATGGAGACCGAGATGCTGGCCGCACAGGCCAATCTCGGCAGGACGGATACGGCAATCGCCGGGACGGTGCGCGTCGGCGCGCCCGATGGTTTCGGCGTCTCGTTCCTGGCGCCGCGCATGGGACGGCTGATCGAGCGCCATCCGGAACTGAAGATCCAGCTGGTGCCGGTGCCCCGCTCCTTCTCGCTGTCGCAGCGCGAGGCCGATATCGCTATTACTCTGGAACGGCCGGAACAGGGGCGGCTGGTTTCCGCCAAGCTCACCGATTACACGCTCGGCCTTTACGCCTCTCAGAGCTATGCCGACGCCAACGGCCTGCCTGCCGATGCCGAAGCGCTGAAGCAGCACCGGCGGATCGGCTATGTCGAAGACCTGCTGTTCTCGCAGTCGCTGAATTTTACCGGCGAAGTGATGCGCAACTGGGATGCCGCTTTCGAGATTTCATCGGCCACCGGGCAGACCGAGGCGGTGCTTTCCGGCGCCGGGATAGGCATCCTCCACGACTATATCGCCCGCCAGCACGACAAGCTGATCCGCATCCTGCCGGAAACCTCGATCCGGCGGGCTTACTGGACGACGTTCCACGAAAGCGCGCGCGAACTGGTGCGCGTGCGCACCGTTTCCGATTTCCTGCAGGAGCTCGTCGCCGCCGACAGGCACATCTTCCTATAGAAGGTGCTTCGGCGGCTCCTCGTTTTCGTCGGGATTGGGGTTCGGAGCCTCATCCGGAAGCCTGTCGGGCTCCGGCTCCTTGATCGGCGGCTCCGGCTTCCAGCCGGGTCCCGGCATCGGCGGCTGATCGGGGATAGGTTCGTTCGGTACGGACATATCCTGCTCCTTCCGTCTTGTTGGATTGTTCAGTTGTCCGGCTTCACGGCCTCGGCGGCGCGCATCGGCATGCTGTCGATGATTGCGAAGAGCTCGCCATTGCTGACGGGCTCACTGACCTTCAGCTTCACCGTGCCATCCTTGCCGATCAGCGCCGCATGGAAATCTCCGGCATCGGGTGTGTCGAGTTCGGTGCGCAGCGCCTCCGCCGCGATCGGTTCGGCGGAACCGAAGACCGGCTTGACGCCGTTGCCCGCGACTTTCAGGACGATCATGTCGCGCTCGTCGAGTGCCGGCCGGTCGGCCAGCAACTGGTTCTCCTGGCGCGCGGCGCGACTGTTATCCCTGTCGGAGAAAATCACGAAGACGCGGTTCTTCCACTGGAACTGCTCGAGGCTGGCGATTGCCGCATAGGCGACATTCGTCTCGTCCACCTTGGTCGCACCGTATAGAAGCGTCTTCGACATTCCCGTTCTCCTGTCCACGGATAGAACGGCTGGAGGGAACCGGGAGTTCCATGATTACCGGGAACGAGGTCCTGAAACGAAAAAAGCCGGTCAGATCGACCGGCTCTTTTGGTTCGCCCTGAAGGCAATTACATCGGGACGAAAGCAGAAACCGGAACCTGCAAGGCAGCGGCGATGCGCTTCAGCTTTGCCGGGTCGGCATGTTCCCCATTTTCAATTTCAGTAATTTCCGCAGCCACCAGGCCACAGGTTACCGCCAGATCATCAACACTGTACCCAACAGCTTCGCGGGCCTTCTTGACCTCAGCGGCGACATTGATGGCTGAAATGGCGGTGGCTTTGGATTGATCCAGATTCTTGAGAGAAATGGACATTAAAGTCTCCTTCTAAAAGCACTCAAGTAACCCCCGGCACAAAATGGCACTCCCGCTCACATTTTGCAACGCAATATAAGAGAAAGTTTACTTGTGCCGCAGCCGGTAGATAGGCGGGCGGCGCCACAGGGCAATAGCCGGGGGATTCGTCATGCGGATCGGGCGATCACGCACCATTCACTTCGATGTTTTGAGAGGAATGGTACGGTTGGGGGGTCTCGAACCTCCGACCTCAGGTGCCACAAACCTGCGCTCTAACCAACTGAGCTACAACCGCACAATGCCGCGCTCGGCGCGACGGGGGTCACATACGAGGACTTGAAAATTAATTCAAGCCCTATCTCCCCTCAATATACAAAAAGGCTGGACGAGGGGTCCAGCCTTTCTTTGATTTTCGATCAGCGGATCAGGCGACCTTGAAGGAGGCCATGACCTTTTCAGCGGCTTCCTTGGAAGGCTTTGCCAGCTTTTCGGCAACCTGCTTGGAGGTTTCCTGCATCGATTTTGCCTGCTCGACGGTCAACTCGGCCTGCTTGCGGACGAAAGCGGTCTGCAGCTCGACGAATTCGGCAATGGACTTGACGCCGAGGAGCGCTTCCATGTGCGACAGGGAATTTTCTGCGTTGGTGCGCAGGGCGTCGATCGCCTTGAGGCCGATCTCGACAGAACCGGCCTGCGCGCGTCTGAACGGTGGCTTCCAGGGTCTTGCCAGCTTCTTCGCCGGCAGACTTCATCTTGGAATAAGCATCACGGGACTGCTGTGCGCCCTTTTCAGCAAAATCGCGGAAGGATTCTGCGAACTTGGACGGATCGAATGCAGCCATTGAAAAAACGTCGTCGGTCTTTATGGTAGCCATGGATGCGAGCTCCTTGAGTCCGGGCGTTTGACGCCCCTTAGTTTGGATAGAGCTTATATAGACGATCTTATTGTGCATTGCAACATAATTGTGCGACGCACAACGCATTAACCTTTCCGCCCGAAAAGGCGGCCTCAAGCTGGACCCCTTTCCGGCGCATCGTTATTAATAGACCGTTAATTTAAATGAGGCCGAAGGCAACAAGGTTCCCCATGCCCGCTGTCCAGTACCCGTTCATCGATATTGCCGTGCATCAGCGGGTGCGGGAGCGCTTTTCGCGCGGGGAAGCCATGGTGCTGTTCTCCGCCGATCTGACCCGCCTGCTCTGGGCAAACGGCACCGGCGCCGAGCTTTTCGGCCACTCAGCCGTCTATGACCTGCTCGACCAGGGCGTCGGCAATGGCGACATCACCTTCCGCCAGCTGGAGACGACGGCTCGGCAGCTGACATCGACCGGCGACAGCCGCAATCTGATGATCCGCATCGTCAAGGGCTTTCAGCGCGTGCCCGTTCAGGCCGTGGTCGAGCGCATCGCGCTTTCGACCGGCGAGCGGGCCATCCTGTTTTCGGTTCCCGTTGCGGGCAAGGCCTTGCCGGCCAGCGCTTCGGCGGCGCAGATGATCCAGGGTCTCGACGATCCCGATACGCATATGGCGGTGATCGGCGCCGAGGGCGAAGTGATCGCCTCCTCGCCCGGCTATGCCTCTCTCGGAATCACCCAGCAGACCGCAAAGAGCCTGACTGGCCTTGCCGCCGCCCATCCGGACCGGCTGGTGAAGCGCCCTGTTGCCACCGGTAAGGGCTACCTGCCGGCCGCCGTCGGCAAGCTCAGCGACGAACCGGTCCTCAACCTGCTTTTCGCCGTCGAAACGGTGCTCGGCCACCTCGACCCGATCGATGTTGCAGTGCCGGAACCGGCCTTATCCACAGCCGCCGTTAACCATATCGAGCAGCCGAAATTCGACGAGGCGCTCAATGCGGTCGCCGGCATCGAGGATGTCGAAGAGGTTCTGGAGAGCGTCGCCGAGGCTGAGGAGCCTGTTGCCGAAGAGCCTGAAGTCGAAGAACTCGTTGCCGACGTAGAGGCCCGGGCGGATCTGGCGGAAGGCGCTGTCGAGGAAGAAGAGACGCTTCCCGAGGCTGCCGAGCTGGAAACAACTGCCGCCGAAGACGACGGCCCCATCGCGATCGAGCCGGAACCGAATGTCGTGCTGGATGCGGAGCCTCTGGACGCCCCTGCCGAGGATGTTGCGGAAGAAGAGCCGGTAAGCGCGGTTTCGGAGGAGCCCGAGCAAGAGAGCGTTGCCGCGGCCGAAGCGGCTCCGGTTGACCCCGTTGCTGCAGCGCCCTCCTCCGGCTTCAAGTTCCAGCCGAACAGCCGCGCCACGCGCTTTGTCTGGAAGATCGATTCGGCCGGCTGTTTCAGCGAAGTGTCGAACGAGTTTGCCGAGGCGGTCGGCCCGAATGCGGCGAATGTCATCGGCGTTGCCTTCAGCGATATTTCCGCCCTCTTCAATCTCGACCCCGAAGGCAAGATCGCCGAGGCGCTAGAGCGCCGCGACACCTGGTCGGGCAAGACCATCCATTGGCCGATCGAAGGCACCAGCCTCGTCGTGCCGGTCGATCTCGCGGCCCTGCCGACCTATACGCGCCAGCGCGAATTCGACGGCTTCCGCGGCTTCGGCGTCGTGCGCCTGTCGGATGCGGCGGAAGATCCGCTCGCCCTTGGCCTGACGCTCGGGCCTGATGGGATCGGCCGGGATGCTGCCAGCCTCGACCAGCCGATCGACGTGCCGGAAGAAGCGATTGCCGAAGTTGCCGAAGAGCCGGCGAATGTAGAAGCCGAAGCTCCCGCACCTGTCGAAATCCCGCTACCGCGCGAAGAGCCGCCGGTGCTGCGCATGGCGGAAACACCGAGCCGCCGCCTGACCGACAAAATCGTGCAGCTGCACAATGCCGGACCGGGGCTCAGCGCTGCCGAGCAGGCAAATTTCCGCGAGATCGCCAAGCGCCTCGAGGCTTTTGGCGTACGCGATACCGAAGATGAAGCCGGCGAACCGGTACAGCCGGAAACGCCGGCTGCTGCCAATGATGCGGCTCCGGTGGAGATCGAGACGGCTGCTCCTGCTGAGGAGATTTCAGACGCCGAAGACGTTGTGAGCTTCGAGGCTGCCAACGAAAACGATGATGTTTCTGCGGAAGCCGCAGAAGACGAGACCGTTGCCGACGATAGCGATGACGATGCCACCGAGGGGCTGCCGGAAACGTCGGTGAGCCCGCTCGACATGCTGAGCAGCGTCATCCCGCCCCGCGTCAAGATGACGGACGGGCTGTCGTCCGCCACCGTCGATCAGCTACCGGTCGCGGTGCTGATCCATGCCGGTGACGAGCTGATGCATGCCAATCCGGAATTCATGCGCCTGACCGGCTATGCCTCGCTCGAGGCGCTCGACGAGGTCGGCGGTCTCGATGCGCTGCTGCAGCGCCGGGAGCTGGAAGAAAATACCGGCCGTCCGGGCGTGATGATGCTTGTTACCGCCGATGACAGCCTGGTGCCGGTGACGGCACGGCTGCAGTCGGTTCGCTGGGAAGATGCGAGCGCGCTGATGCTGGCGCTGATGCCGGTCGAGGCCAAGGACGTGCCGCCTGCGAAGGTGGAAGAAGAGCCGCGCCAGGAAAACCGCTCCGACCGCATGGTCGAGAAGGTCGCCAAGCTGCAGGTCGAAGTCGAGGAACTGCGCTCGATCCTGGAGACGGCCACCGATGGCGTCGTCGTGATCGGCGCCGAGGGCGATATCCGCTCGATGAACCGCTCGGCAAGCGCGCTCTTCAACTACGACGAAGAGGAAACGCGCGGCAAACCCTTCGTCATGCTCTTCGCTCATGAAAGCCAGAAAGCGGTGCTCGACTATCTGAACGGTCTTTCGGGCCACGGCGTTGCCAGCGTGCTGAACGACGGGCGCGAAGTGATCGGCCGCGAGGCGTCCGGCGGTTTCGTGCCGCTGTTCATGACGATGGGCCGCCTCACCTCCTCCAGCGGCTATTGCGCCGTCATCCGCGACATTACCCAGTGGAAGCGGACGGAAGACGAGTTGCGCAGCGCCAAGGGCGCGGCCGAAACCGCCAATGCCCACAAGACCGATTTCCTGGCGCGTATCAGCCACGAAATCCGCACGCCGCTGAATGCCATCATCGGCTTCTCCGACATGATGGCGACCGAGCGTTTCGGACCGATCGGCCATCCGCGTTATATCGAATATGCAAATGACATCGGCCGCTCCGGGCGCCATGTGCTGGATATCGTCAACGACCTGCTCGACATCTCGAAGATCGAGGCGGGCGAGATGGATCTCGATTTCGCTTCGGTCGGCCTGAACGATGCTGTGTCAGAGGCCGTGGCGCTGGTGCAGCCGCAGGCGAACGGGCAGCGGGTGATCATCCGCACGGCGCTGTCGCAATCGGTGCCGAATGTCGTCGCCGACCTGCGCTCCGTCAAACAGATCGCGCTGAACATCCTGTCGAATGCGATCCGCTTCACGCCGTCGGGCGGCCAGATCGTCGTCTCGACTTCCTATGAGAGCAATGGCAGCGTCGTGCTTCGCGTCCGCGATACCGGCATCGGCATGACGCGTAGCGAGCTCGACCAGGCGATGAAGCCGTTCAGGCAAGTCTCGGCGCAATCGCGCCACCGCGGTGACGGCACCGGTCTCGGCCTGCCGCTGACCAAGGCGATGGTCGATGCCAACCGGGCGATCTTCGCGATCAACTCGGCGCCGAACGAAGGCACGCTTGTGGAGATTACCTTCCCGTCGCAGCGGGTTCTGGCCGGCTGAACGAAAAAAGGCAGCCTGGGGTTTAGGCTGCCTGGAGTTTGGTGCTGTTCAACAAGGGGCTCAGTCGCTCAACGTCATGTCACGGGAGCCAAGTGCTCCTAGCTGCCTATCATTCACAGCTCCAAGTGCCATCACCTTTGACGGACCTCCGTTAACGAATGGTTGCCGGAACCGGGAAGCTCTGAAGGATGGAAGCTTGTAGTTTCGGGCGCATTTTACGCGACTTTAAACGTTTAACTCGGCCAATCCTGCAAATAGCTCAAGCGCTTCGGGATTTGCGAGCGCCTCCTTGTTCTTAACGGGACGGCCGTGAACCACCTCGCGGACGGCGAGTTCGACGATCTTTCCCGACTTGGTACGCGGGATATCGGCGACGGCGATGATCTTTGCCGGAACGTGGCGAGGCGAGGCGCCGGTGCGGATGCGGTTCTTTATCACCTTCGCAAGATCCTCGCTGAGCGCGATCCCGGGCGCCAGGCGGACGAAGAGCACAACGCGGACGTCATCATCCCAGTCCTGGCCGATGCAGAGCGCCTCGGCGACCTCTTCCATCTGCTCCAC
The DNA here is from genome assembly GCF_040546565.1 of Rhizobium sp. OAE497. Taxonomy (NCBI): domain Bacteria; kingdom Pseudomonadati; phylum Pseudomonadota; class Alphaproteobacteria; order Hyphomicrobiales; family Rhizobiaceae; genus Rhizobium; species Rhizobium sp. OAE497. The sequence continues at coordinate 656,427 of NZ_JBEPOA010000001.1, read as the reverse complement.
CTGATTGTAGATCTCGGCAGTACCGATGCGCACGCCGCCCGGGTTCAATGTCGCATCGGAGCGGCCGTGGATGACGAGGCCGCCATGCTCCGTCCATTCGGCGAAATCGCCGTGGCACCAGATATTGTCGAAACGCTCGAAATAGGCGGCGCGATACTTGGCGCCATCGGCATCGTTCCAGAAACCGACGGGCATGGAGGGAAATGCCTTGGTGCAGACGAGCTCGCCTTTTTCCTGGCGCACCGGCTTCGCGTCATCGTTCCAGACATCGACGGCAAGGCCGAGACCGGCGCCCTGGATCTCGCCGCGCCAGACCGGCTGCAGCGGATTGCCGAGCACGAAGCAGGAGACGATATCGGTGCCGCCGGAAATCGAGGCTAGCTGGATGTCCTCCTTGATGCCTTCATAGACGAAGGTGAAGCCTTCGGGCGAGAGCGGCGATCCAGTCGAGGTCATCAGACGCAGGCTCGAAAGGTCATGGCTGCTGCGCGGCGTCAGGCCGCTCTTGCGGACGGCGTCGATATATTTGGCCGAGGTGCCGAAGACTGCGAATTTTTCGGCCTCGGCATAGTCGAAGAGCACGTTGCCATCGGGAGCGAAAGGCGAGCCGTCGAACAGGCAGAGCGTGGCGCCCGCGGCAAGGCCGCTCGCCAGCCAGTTCCACATCATCCAGCCGCAGGTGGTGAAGTAGAAAAGCTTGTCGCCCGGCTCGATGCCGCAATGCAGGCGGTGTTCCTTGAGGTGCTGCAGCAGCGTGCCGCCGGCCGAATGGACGATGCATTTCGGCACGCCGGTCGTGCCTGAGGAAAAGAGAATGTAGAGCGGGTGCGCGAAAGGCAGCTGGGCGAATTCGACCGGCTTTGCCTGATAGGGCGCGATCATCGCATCGAAAGTCCTGGCGTCCGTTACAGCGGCGGCCACGGCATCGGCATTGCCGGCATAGTGGACGATCATCGACGGCGCCTGCAAATTGGCGGCGACGGTGGCGACCTTGGCGGAGACATCCTGCAGCTTGCCGTTATACCAATAGGCATCGCAGGCGATGAAGAGCTTCGGGCTGATCTGGCCGAAGCGGTCGAGCACGCCCTGTTCGCCGAAATCAGGAGAACAGGAGGACCAGATCGCGCCGATCGAGGCCGCGGCCAGCATGCAGGCGATAGTCTCCGGCATGTTCGGCATCATCGCGGCGATACGATCGCCCTCGCCGATGCCGAGCGCCCGGTAGGCCTGCTGCAACTTCGAGACCGTTTCGTGCAGGCGGTTCCAGGACCAGCGATCCTGCACCTTGTCCTCGCCGCGGAAGATCAGCGCATCGCCCTCGCCGGTATTGCACAGCAGGTTCTCGGCGAAGTTCAGCCGGGCATCGGGGAAGAAGCGCGCCTTCAACATGAGATCGCCATCGGCCAGCACCCGCTCGCCGCGTTCGCCGCGCACGCCGCAGAAATCCCAGAGGGTGGACCAGAAATGCTCGCGCTCGGCGATCGACCAGGCATGCAGGCCGGCATAGTCTTGAAGTGACAGGCCGAACGCCTCGTTGCAGCGCTGCATGAAGGCATGCATCGGGCTCTTCTCGATGAACTCCCGCGACGGCGTCCAGAGCGGCACTGTGTCGTTCATTCCCATTTCCTCCCGTTTATTCGCTATATAACATGCTGCACTGCATTATAAAGTGTGCATGGCGCTCTGCGATCGGCCGTCCGAATTGCATATGGCGCGTATTTCATATATCCGGCAAGATCAGCGCCTAACGGGTAAGCGACTGAAAATACTGGCAGAGCTCATGAGTACGTCAAGACAACCGAAGTGGCGTAAAAAGATGGCCCCCGTTTCCCGCTGGCTTCCGGGTATTACACGTCTCGCAACCCTGCTCTTGCTTATTTCCGCCGTGATCTTTGTCGCCCTGCGCGTCGCCGCACCTTTCGTGGTTTCGACGGGCATGGTGCGCTCCGGCATCGAGGATGCGCTGTCGCGCTGGACGGGCTACAAGGCCGAGATCAAGGGCAGCCCGGAACTCGAATTCTGGCCGACGCCGCGCATCACGCTGCACCAGATCGCCATCCGCCAGCCGCCGAATGCCGGAAACAAGCTGCTCGGCACGATCGACAGCCTCTCGGCCGATTTCAGCCTGATCGAGGCGCTGCGCGGCCATGCCAGCTTCCATGAATTCCATCTGCTGCGGCCGAACCTCTCGCTAACGCGCGACCAGCAGGGCCTGATCGACTGGACCTATGCCGGCCAGCTCGCCAAGGCGATCGACGGCGCGCACCAGGATGGCAATGCGCAGGTGCTGGACCGCAAGCTCGATGCCGAGGTCGGCGCCATTACCGTCGAGGACGGGACGCTCAATGTTACCGATCTCGCGACATCCAAGACCTATCACTTCGAGGGTGTGACGGCCGATATCAACTGGCCGCGGCTTTCGAGCGGCATGTCGGCCGTGCTGATTGCCCGGACTGCCGGTCAGGATCTGAAGCTCGACTTCTCCTCGCGCAATCCGCTGCTGGTCTTCGGCGGCAAGACCACCGAGCTGAAGGCATCGCTTGCCTCGAACCTCGTCACCGCCTCTTTCTCGGGGCTCGGCAGCATCACCAACTTGACCGGTCTCTCCGGCAATATCAGCGCCACGATCGGCGACATGCCGGCCCTGCTTGCATGGTCGGGGAAGTCGATCCCGGGGATCGAGAGCCTCAAGTCGTTCTCGATCAGTAGCGACGTGCTCTCGGCCGCCAATGGCCTGCGCTTCAACAATGTGACACTCGGGCTGAACGGCGCGACGGCAACCGGCGTGATGGACATTTCCAGCGTGCGCAACAACCGGGCGAAGCTCGGCGGGACGCTCGCTTTCGACACCATGAACCTGAAGCCGTTCTTCGACGCCTTCGCGCTGCGCCTTGCGGCCGGTGAAGAAACGGCAACGCCGGACGGTGGGCCGTTGCAGCGTCTCGATCTCGATCTGCGCTTCTCCGCCAAGGAGATGCAGCTTGCGCCCTTCAACCTGTCGGATGTCGGGGCCAGCGTCATCGTTTCCAGCAACGAAGCCAAGTTCGATATCGGCGACAGCCAGTTCGAGGGCGGCACGATGCTGGCGCATCTGGAAGCAACGCGCGGCGATTTCGATGGTGGCGGCAAGCTGCAGATGTCGATCCGCGGTGCGGATTTCGGTGCTCTGGTCGAACGGCTGCAGCTCAAAGGGCCCTTGCCGCTGACGACCGGGTCACTCGACTTGAACCTGAAGACGACAAAGCCGCTTTGGACGGCTGGACTCGGCGACGTGACCGGTCAGCTCACCTTCCATGCGGGAACCGGCTCGATCGCCAATCTCGATGTCGAAGCGATCCGCAATCAGTCGGCGCAGCAGAAGTTCTTCCCGCTGAGTGCCGCGGGCGATCATTCGTTCCCGTTCACCGAGGCGCAGCTGACGGCGAATTTCTCGGCTGGTTCGGCAGAGCTTGAAGGCGTCAGCATCAAGGGCGCGGTGGAGACGCTGACGCTCTCCGGCATCATCCCCTACGAATCCAACGGGCTGGCGCTTTCCGGCTCGCTGCAGGCGACCGACGATACACGGGCGGCCGAGCTACCGCTTCTACCCTTCTTCATCGGCGGTTCCTGGCCCAATCCGGTGATATCGCCGGTGCCGGTGCTGACGCAGCCGGCACCCAGCGCTCAGTAATCAGGGCGCGTTGGCGGCAGCGCGTTCATCGCGTTCGCGCTGGACTTCACGGCGCTTGGTGATCACCGATGCCGCGATGACGCCGACGGCAACGACGGCGATCAGGATGGTGCAGACCGCATTGATCTCCGGCGTCACGCCCAATCGCACCTGGCTGTAGATCCTCATCGGCAGCGTCGTCGCGCCCGGGCCGGAGGTGAAGCTCGCAATAACCAGATCGTCCAGCGACAGAGTGAAGGCGAGGATCCAGCCGGAGAATACGGCCGGCGCGATGATCGGCAGCGTCACCTCGAAGAAGGTGCGCACCGGCGGGGCGCCGAGATCCTGCGCGGCCTCCTCGATCGACTGGTCGAAGCTCATCAGACGCGACTGCACGACGACGGCGACGAAGCACATGGTCAGCGTCGTATGCGCCAGCGTAATCGTCCAGAAGCCGCGGTCGAGGCCGATCGCCACGAAGAGCAGCAGCAGCGACAGGCCGGTGATGACTTCGGGCATGACGAGCGGTGCATAGACCATGCCTGAAAACAGCATGCGGCCGCGGAAGCGCGTGTGGCGCACCAGCGTGATTGCCGCCAGCGTACCGAGGATGGTCGCCGCCGTTGCCGACAGGACGCCGACGCGGACCGTGACCCAGGCCGCATCCAGCAGGGCGTCATTGTGCATCAACGACACGTACCACTTGGTCGAGAAGCCGCCCCAGACGGTGACGAGTTTCGACTCGTTGAAGGAGAAGATCACCAGGAGCACGATCGGCAGATAGAGAAAGGCGAAGCCGAGCGTGACCGAGATGATGTTGAAGCGTGTCCAGCGTAGCATCTCTTATCTCCCCTGCTCGTCGGCTTTGGCCTGGGCATTCTGGAAGAACACGATCGGCACCACGAGGATCAAGAGGAGGATGGTCGCCACGGCCGAAGACACCGGCCAGTCGCGGTTTGAATTGAACTCGTTCCACAGCGTCTTGCCAATCATCAGCGTCTGCGACCCGCCGAGCAGGTCGGGGATGACGAATTCGCCGACGGCGGGGATGAAGACCAGCATGCAGCCGGCGACGACGCCGGGCAGCGACAGCGGGAACGTCACCCGCCAGAAGGCGCGGATCGGCGTGCAGCCGAGATCCTGCGCCGCCTCGATCAGCGTGCCGTCCATCTTCTCGAGCGAGGAATAGAGCGGCAGCACCATGAACGGCAGGTAGGAATAGACGATGCCGATATAGACCGCGACATTGGTGTTCAGGATGATCAGCGGCGTATCGATGATGCCGGTTCCGATCAGCAGCTGGTTCAGCAGTCCTTCCGGCTTGAGGATCGCGATCCAGGCATAGACGCGGATCAGGAAGCTCGTCCAGAACGGCAGGATGACCAGCATCAGCAGCGTCGGGCGGATGCTGCGCGGCGCCTGCGCCATGCCGTAGGCGATCGGATAGGCGATCAGCAGCGTCAGGAAGGTGGAGACACCGGCGATGACGAGGCTTGAGATATAGGCGTTGAAATAGAGCGGGTCGTCGATCAGGTAGCTGTAATTGTCGAAGGAGAAGGTCGAAATCTTCTCCATGAAACCGGCCCAGCCATCGCTGAACGAGAAGGCCGGCTCATAGGGCGGCATGGCGATCGCGGTCGTCGACAGCGAGATGCGGAAGACGATGAAGAACGGCGCCAGGAAGAAGATCAGCAGCCAGGCATAGGGAACGATAATGACCAGGCGGCTGTAGATGGCTGAACCGAGCTTGCCCATGGTCAATCCTTCAAGAGCACGCCGGCATCTTCGGCGAAGGTGACCCAGACTTCCTGGTCGTAGGTGAAGGGATCGTCGACGGCGCGCTGGGCATTGAGCAGCGAGGCCTTGACCACCTGGCCGCTCTTCAGCTTGACGTGGAAGACGGTCATGTCGCCGAGATAGGCGATGTCCCAGAGCTCGCCCGAGGAGGCGTTGACATTGGGATTGGCCGGTGGCTGGCGGGTGACCTTCAGCTTTTCCGGGCGGATCGCGAAACCGGCAGTGCTGCCCTTGGCGGGCATGTCTGATGTCGCGACCTTGACGCTGAAGCCGGCATCGATGGCGAGCTCGACACTCGTGCCATCGGCGGAGACCACCTTGCCGTCGAAGATGTTCACGTCACCGATGAAGTCGGCGACGAAGCGGCAGTTCGGCGCTTCGTAGATTTCGGCAGGCGTTGCGACCTGCACAACCTTGCCATGGCTCATAACGGCGATGCGGTCTGCCATCGTCATCGCCTCTTCCTGGTCGTGGGTGACGACGACGAAGGTCAGGCCGAGATTCTGCTGCAAGTCCATCAGTTCGAACTGGGTTTCCTCGCGCAGCTTCTTGTCGAGCGCACCGAGCGGCTCGTCGAGCAGCAGCACCTTCGGGCGCTTGGCAAGCGAGCGGGCGAGTGCGACGCGCTGGCGCTGGCCGCCGGAAAGCTGGTTGGGCTTGCGCGAGGCGAACTGCTCGAGCTTGACCATCTTCAGCATCTGCGACACGCGCTCGGCGATCTCGTCCTTACCCATGCCATCCTGGCGCAGGCCGAAGGCGATGTTCTTCTCGACCGTCATGTGCGGGAAGAGCGCGTAGCTCTGGAACATCATGTTGACCGGCCGCTTGTACGGCGGCGTGCCGGCCATGTCGGTGCCGTCGAGGATGACCTCGCCCGCGGTCGGCTGTTCGAAGCCCGCCAGCATGCGCAGCAGTGTGGACTTGCCGCAGCCGGATGCGCCGAGGAGAGCGAAGAACTCGCGATGGTAGATATTCAGACTGAGATCGTTGACGGCGGTGAAATCGCCGAAGCGCTTCGTGACGTTCTTGAATGAGATAAAAGGCTTGGAGGCAGGATCGGCCCAGGGCGCGAAGGAGCGGCGAATATTGCCAAGAGACTTCATGGTTTTCCCCGAAATTATGAATTTGAAACCGGCGCTCCCCCGACGGCCGGCACGTCAATAAAAGGCCCGGGCGTTGCCGTCCGGGCCGAAGTCTCGATTACTGGCCGGTGACGACCTTTGTCCAGATTCGTGTCACGAGGCGCTGCGTTTTCGGATCGAGCGGCGGCACCGTGAAGAGCTTGGCCATAACCTCGGGCGTCGGATAGATCGCCGTATCGCCGATGACTTCCTTGTCCAGGAACTCCTGCGAGGCCTTGTTGCCGTTGGCATAGAAGACGAAGTTCGATGCCTTGGCGGCGACTTCGGGCTTCATCATGTAATTGATGAATTCATGCGCTTCCTCGACATGCGGAGCATCCTTCGGGATACCGAAGACGTCGAAGAAGATCTGCGCGCCCTGGCTCGGAACCGAGTAGTCGATCGTCACGCCGGCCTTGGCTTCGGCAGCGCGGTCGCGGGCCTGGAACATGTCGCCGGAATAGCCGAGCGCGATGCAGATATCGCCGTTGGCGAGCGCGCTGATATATTCGGACGAGTGGAACTTGCGCACGAAGGGACGAACCTTGAGCAGGACTTCCTGCGCCTTGTCGAGATCGGCCTGCTTCTTGCTGTTCGGGTCGAGGCCGAGATAGGCGAGAACCGACGGGATGACGTCGGTCGGCGAATCCAGCATGTAGATGCCGCAATCCTTGAGCTTCTCAGCCTTCGCCGGATCGAAGAGCGCATCCCAGTTCGGCTTCTCGTCGGTGCCGAGCGCGGCCTTCACCTTGTCGACGTTATAGCCGATGCCGGTGGTGCCCCACATGTAGTCGACGCTGTATTCATTGCCGGGGTCGAAGGTTGCGACGCCCTTCATGACGACGTCCCACATGTTCTTCAGGTTCGGCAGCTTCGACTTGTCGAGCTTCTGATAGACGCCGGCAGCGATCTGGCGCTGCATGAAGGAAACGGTCGGAACAACGACGTCATAGCCGGTGCCGCCCGCGAGCAGCTTGGTCTCCAGCGTCTCGTTGGAATCGAAGGTGTCGTAGACGACCTTGATGCCGGTTTCCTTGGTGAAGTCCTCAAGGATCGAGCTGTCGATATAATCGGACCAGTTGTAGACATTGACGACGCGTTCCTGGGCGTAGGACGGCGCGGCGGCAAGAATGGCCACGGCAACAGTTGCCGCGAGCTTTGCAATGACTGACCTCATAATCTCTCCTGTGGCTTATAATTATTAGGTATCACGCCCCCGGACACCCATTCCCTCTGGATTTTTAGCTAGACTAAGAAGGATTTTGAGAGCCGACAAGCGCAAAATCCTGCGCTCTCAATGATTTCAACTATCACTGAAAATCAAAGGCGCTGAGACCGGCCACCATCTCGTCTAGCCCAAGCGGGCGAGTGACCGGCGGCTCGGCACGGGCAAGACAGCCCTTTCGCTCACAAAGGCGGCAGGCCGGGCCAATTGCAACTGCATGTGGCGAAGATGACGCCGCCTGAGCGTAGACGGTCGCATCCCTGAACTGGGAGTCACAGGCAATGAGCAGCGCGGTGCGCCTGACCCTCTCGCCGAAGGGGGCTGCCGGGCCTTCCAGCGTTCGTGCGATCGTCAGAAAGGCGCTGCCATCCGGCGTCTCGACGGTTTCCGCCAGGATCTGGCCGGGTTGCAGGAAGGCGGCGTGAATATTGAGCTTGGGACAGCCGCCGCCGAATCGAGCCTGCGGGAAGCCCGACGCCCCTGCCCGGCGCAGACGGTTTCCTGCCGCATCGATCTCCATCAAGAAGAATGGCACGGCGCTGTTCGACGGCCGCTGCAGCATCGTGAGCCGAGCCGCCGCCTGGCCGAAGGAACAGCCGAAGCGGCTACGCAGCAGATCGATGTCGTAGCGCACGGCTTTTGCCGCCGTCAGGAAGGCCTCGTAAGGCATCATCAGCGCCAGTGCGGCAGCGCGGGCGAGCTCGAAGCGGGCGATGCGCTGGGCTTCCGGCGTCGACAGAGCGAGCCCTTCCAGCTCCTTGCCGATCGCCGCCTTCAGGGCGAGCGTTGCGGCCTCGATGGCGATCTCCTGCAGCTGGTCCTGCGGCGACAGGCGCTCGGAGAGGAAGAGCCGCATGGAGTGGCGATCGAAGCGGCGGCGCAGATCCGGCATGACATGGACAGGCAGGACGCGCACGGTAATGCCGCGCTCCTTCTGCAGCCAATCCCTCAGCACCTGTTGCAGATCGCCCGAGGGAAGCGTCATGAAGAACTGTTCGGCGGCATCCTCGATGACGGCGAAATAGGCCGGGCGCCGCTCCAGCGCGTCGCGCACCTCGTCGGCCGGAAGGCGCGCTCCGGCAGCGGGGACCTGCGCCCCGTCAGCCATCAGCGCACTGAGATCCGAAAGCCGGGCAGCCTGTTCGCGGTAGGCGCGGTAGAGCTTCACCATGCCGCTCGCCGCATTGGGCGCAGCGTCCGATATCTCCACCAGCTCCTGATCGCCGGGAAGCTCGCCCGACAGCAGCGGGTCGGCGAAGACTTCGCGCAGTTCGGCGAGGTTATTGCCCTGCTCGCTCTGGAGCTCATCGAGATCAACCTTGTAGACCGAGGCAAGCTTCAACAGCAGCTGAACGGTGAGCGGCCGTTGGTTGCGTTCGATCAGGTTCAGATAGGACGGCGAGATGCCGAGGGCTTCGGCCATCGCCGTCTGCGTGACGCCGAGGCCATTGCGGATGCGCCTGACTTTCGGTCCGGCAAAGATCTTCCGTTCCATACCGATGCCTTTTACAAAATTTTACAAATTGACAAAGCCAGCTTGTAAATCTTGCGCCAATATAACCTCTTTCTCAGGCACTTAAGCAAGTCTTTTCTGGCTTTTGACGGCGATCTTGTAAATTCTGTCACACAAGCAATCGAGCTGAAGGAGGATATTGTGACTGAGTTTGACAAGCTGATCCGCAACGCACCGGCTGGCCGTTTCGACGGCATCGAGCGCCCCTATTCCGCCGAGGACGTCAGACGGCTGCGCGGTTCCGTGGAGATCAGCCACTCGCTGGCGGAAATGGGTGCTGCGAGGCTCTGGGAACTCCTGCGCCGCGACGATTTCGTCAATGCGCTTGGCGCTCTGTCCGGCAATCAGGCCATGCAGATGGTCCGTGCCGGTCTGAAGGCGATCTACCTCTCCGGCTGGCAGGTCGCGGCAGACGCCAATACCGCCTCGGCGATGTATCCGGACCAGTCGCTCTATCCCGCCAATGCCGGGCCGGAGCTTGCCAAGCGCATCAACCGCACGCTCCAGCGCGCCGACCAGATCGAGACGTCTGAAGGCAAGGGCCTCTCTGTCGAGAACTGGTTTGCGCCAATCGTTGCCGATGCCGAGGCCGGTTTCGGCGGGCCGCTGAACGCCTTCGAGATCATGAAGGCCTATATCGAGGCGGGCGTTGCCGGCGTCCACTTCGAGGACCAACTGGCATCGGAAAAGAAGTGCGGCCATCTCGGCGGCAAGGTTCTGATCCCGACGGCGGCGCATATCCGCAATCTCAACGCGGCGCGTCTGGCAGCCGATGTCATGGGCGTTTCGACGCTGGTCATTGCGCGCACGGATGCGGAGGCGGCAAAGCTGCTGACTTCCGATATCGACGAACGCGACCAGCCCTTCGTCGATTACGATGCCGGGCGCACCGTCGAGGGCTTCTATCAGGTCCGTAATGGGCTGGAGCCCTGCATTGCCCGCGCGGTCGCCTATGCGCCCTATTGCGATCTGATCTGGTGCGAGACTTCGAAGCCCGATCTCGATCAGGCGCGGCGCTTTGCCGAAGGCGTGCACAAGGTGCATCCGGGCAAGCTGCTGGCCTATAACTGCTCGCCGTCCTTCAACTGGCGCAAGAACCTGGACGAGGCGACGATCGCCAGGTTCCAGCGCGAACTCGGCGCCATGGGCTACAAGTTCCAGTTCATCACGCTTGCCGGCTTCCATCAGCTGAACTTCGGCATGTTCGAGCTGGCACGCGGCTACAAGAGCCGGCAGATGGCCGCCTATTCCGAGCTGCAGCAGGCGGAGTTTGCCGCCGAGGTCAACGGCTACACCGCGACTAAGCATCAGCGCGAAGTCGGCACCGGCTATTTCGATGCCGTATCGCTTGCCATCACCGGCGGCCTGTCCTCGACGACCGCGATGAGGGAATCGACCGAACACGCACAGTTCAAGCCCGCAGCGGAATGACCGCGCAACAGGAGGAGAAGACAATGGCTTCCATCTCACGTGTCCGCGAACGCGCGGAAGAGCAGTCCTCGACGATGACGCCGGACCAGCAGAGCATGATCCGCATGCTCGCCAACGATCTGCACCGGCTCAATCAGTCTGTCATGAAGGCGGTTGAATCCGGTATTTCGGTAGAGCTTGTCCGGTCCGCCCGCCATCACGGCGGCGACGGCAACTGGGGCGATCTGATGATCCCGGTTGTCGTTGCCAACCGCACCTAAAGAGGGAGAAGGCGCCGGGAAAACCGGCGCCTTCTGCGTCATTTGACGCAATTGTCAGTCCCAGCAAAGGCGAGCATAATATCATCAAGCTCTTATGGGACGTCATATGCCTGCAACAATACGCGCGGACGTGCAGTCCCTGACCGATATGGTCTATGGGGCACTGCTCGGGGAAACCAGCTGGCAGGATTTTCTGGATACGCTGAACACGCGCATGCCGGATGGAAAGTCGACGCTCTTTTTTCATGATGCGGTTCTCGGCTCCGGCGGGCTGTCGCTTTCATCCGGCCTCGAAGACGCTGCCGCGAAAGCTTACAACACCCATTTCAGCACCGTGAACCCGTGGATGGCGAAGGCCGCCGTGCGCCCCGTCGGGCTCGGCGTCATCGCCGATCAGATGCTGCCGCATGAAGAGCTGCTGAAAACCGAATTCTATCACGACTACCTGCGCAGCATCGGCTGCCGCAGCAGCATCGGTGTGACGATCATGCGGGAGAAGGGGCGGTCCTTCAATCTCTCGACGCTGACATCGAGCACCGACGCCGGCTATAACCGCGCCAACGCCCAGGTGCTGACCGAGCTTGCCCCGCATCTGCGTCGGGCCTTCGATTACCTGCGCCGCGAGCGAAGCAACGAGGCAGGCGGCAAGCCGCTGCTCGATGCGATCGGCGTCGGGCTGATCTATCTCGGCGAGGAGCGCAAGGTGCGCTCGATGAACACCGCGGCGCAGATGATGCTGACGGAGGGATGCGGCATCAGCGTGACCCCGACCGGGCGGCTGAATGTCAACGATGCCAATGTCAACGAGCAACTGCGCGCCACCGGCCGCTCCCGCGAGCCGCTGCAGCCGGTTTGCAGCGGGCGCATCGGCAACATCAAATACACGCTGGTTCGGCTGCAGTCCGATTTCATGAGCGAGTTCCTGCAGGAGCCGACATCGGCGCTGATCATCGAGCGCTCCGGCAGCATCTGCGCCCATCTGAACGACAGGCTGAGCGGTAACGAGCACCTGACGGCCGCTGAACTGCGCATCGCCTCGTCGATCGCCAGCGGGCTGTCGACTGCGCGATACCGCCAAGCTGAACGACATCAGCTACGAGACGGCGCGCTCGCACCTGAAAAACATCTTCTCCAAGCTCGGCGTCAATAGCCAGGTGGCCTTGGTACGAAGGCTGATACCGTGAGCTAGCTGCGGCTGGCGCGCTTGCCGGCGAAAAGATCGGAATAGCTTTTCAGCAATTTGGTCATGCGATCGGCAACGGCGCGGATTTCCGGCCGGTGGCGGTCTTCGTTGTTCATGACGATCCACTGGCGATGCTTGAGTTCGGGAATTTCGCCGCCGAGCCGCTGAAGCTCCGGATCGAGATCGCCGACGAAACACGGAAGCACCGCCCTACCCGCCCCGGCGCGCACCAGATCCGGCAGCGACCGCGGCCGGTTGACGGTGGCGGCGATCGGGCCGGACGCGTTGCGATAGGGCCAGCGCAAATAGCCGGAGATCGCTTCGTCCTCGGCAACGGCCACCCATTGCTCCGCAGCCTCCGCAGCATTGCGCCTGACATAGACGGCATAGGCGACCTCTCCGAGCAGACGCGCGGCAAGGTTTGCCTCGTCGGGTTCGAAGGCGCGGATGCCGATATCGCTCTCCCGGTAGGAAAGATTGGCGCGGGTTTCGCCGATCGTCAGCGAGATGGCAAAGCCATCGCCGGGCATGCGGATCGCCGAGAAGTTCTCGGTCAGCAACCAGGCAACCCAGGTTCCCGCCGCAACCTTGACAGTCGCCCCGCCCTCGCCCGACTGGCGCCAGGCATCGACCTTGCGGGCGGCGGCCTCCATCTCCTGCAGGTGGTCAAGGAGAGCCTGACCATCCGGCGCCAAGCGGTAACCGGTCTGGCTGCGCAGGAAGAGCGTGCGGCCGGTTTCCTGCTCCAGCTCCAGCATGCGGCGGCCGACCGTCGCCGGGCTGAGGCCACTGGTGCCGCTCGCGCCGGTGAGGCCGCCGAGACGGGCGACCTGCAGGAAAAGCTGATAGGAATCCCAAGCCGTGTTTTTCATCGGTGAAAATCGTATGCCGATTTCAGCTGTTTAAGAAGCGATTTTTGATGTGTATCTGAAGTGATGTCTTTGAAACGGAGGACATCACCATGATCGACCAGATCGCCATTGCCAGCATGCTCGGCCTCTCACGGGGCGACCGGATTGCCTGCCAGACATCCGAAGACGAATTCTATGAGCAATATGGCAGCTCGCGCATCATCCGCGCCGTCGCCTGGCTCACCGACATAGGCCTGAAAAGCAAAGGCCGCGCTGTCGATGCGCGGCCCAAGGATACTCGTGTAAAGCGCGTGGATCAGGCAGCCTGCCTTGCCGGGCGGTGAGCGGCCGCACCGTTGCCGATGCGGAACTGCTGAAGCAGGCCCATCAAGGCATCGGCCTCGTCGGCAAGCTGGCGGCTTGCCTGCGTCGTCTCCTCGACCATCGAGGCGTTCTTCTGGGTCATCTGGTCCATCGCATTGACGGAGCCGTTGACTTCCTGAAGGGCCGCCGACTGATCCTGGCTTGCCGTCGCGATTGTATCGACATGCTTGCTGATGACGATGATTTCCTGGCTGATCGAGGCGAGAACATTGCCGGTTTTCTGCACCAGCTCGGAACCGGCGGTCACTTCGCGGCTCGACTTTTCGATCAGGCCCTTGATCTCGCGGGCGGCATCGGCGGAACGCTGCGCCAGCTCGCGGACTTCCTGGGCGACGACGGCGAAGCCCTTGCCGGCTTCACCGGCGCGCGCTGCTTCGATGCCGGCGTTCAGCGCCAGAAGGTTGGTCTGGAAGGCGATGTCGTCGATGACCTCGATGATCTGTTCGATCTGCTGCGAGGCTTCCTCGATGCGGCTCATGGCGGCGACGGCATCGCCGACGACGGCACCGGAGCTGTCGGCGGTCTTCTTGGTCAGAGCCACCGTGTTGTTGGCTTCGCGGGCGCGATCGGCGGACGAGCGCACGGTGACCGTGATCTCCTCGACCGCAGCGGCGGTTTCTTCGAGGCTGGCGGCCTGGGCTTCCGTGCGCTTCGAGAGCTCACCGGCAGAGGCCAACATCGCGCCGCTGTTGCGCTGGATGGCGTTGGCATTGTCGCGGATGCGGGTCAGCGTGTCCTGCAGGCGCAGCAGCGAACTGTTGAAATCGACGCGCAGCTGCTCGAGGCGGCCGACGAAGGGCGTCTCGATTGTTTCGGACACGTCGCCCTGTGCCAGACGGCCGAGACCGGCTGCGAGCTGGTTGACGGCAAAATCGATCTGGCCGTCGAGCGTGCGCTTTTCGGCATCGTTGCGGGTGCGTTCGGCTTCGGTCAGCGCGCGCTGCTCGGCGGCCTGCGTTTCGAGATCCAGGCGCGCCTTGGCGCTATCGCGGAAGGCCGACAGCGCGCGGCCGATCTCGCCGAATTCGTTCGGCTTGTCGACGCAGGGGATGGCGCCGGAGAGATTGCCGGCGGAGATCGAATGCACCGTCTTCGTCAGCGCCTGGAGCGGGCTGACGGTGCGGCGGATCGCGAAGAAGGCGAGCAGGCTGACGACCAGCATGACGGCGGCACCGGCGCCGATCACGAGGATCTGCAGATGCTGGAGACGAGCAAAATAGACTTCCATCGGAATGCCGATGAAGAGGATGCCGGTATTGGCGCCAGCGGCATTCTTCACCGGGAAATAGCCGGTCATGTAGTTCTTTCCGAACAGCACTGCAGGACCGTAATAGGCGTCGCCCTTGGCGAGCGCGGTCTGCGCCGGGTGATCGGCGGCGAGGTTGGTGCCGACGGCGCGGCTACCGTCTTCCTTCTTCACATTGGTGGAGACGCGGACGTAGTCGCCGCCCTGCTTGTCGAAGATCGTCGCGACACCGGCAATGGATTCCGCCGTGCGATCGACCAGTGAGTGATCGGTGAATGCGGGGATCTTTTCTTCGGTGACCGTAGAGAGCTGCGCATCCTTGACGGCGATCTTCGCGCTGTCATCGGCCGCGCCGTAGAGGATCGCCATCGTGCGGCTGGCATCCTTGGCGTCGGCCACCGCATTGTCCATGACATAGCGGCTCAGATCATAATAGGTCACGGCAACGATCGCGCCGGTGCTGACCACAAGCAAACCGAGTGTGATGGCAACCGCCTGGCGGACGATGGATGTCGAGAAAAAGCGCAGCATAGCAATCCTCTGCAATACGAATTGCAGCTATTCTATGCGTTAAACGTTAAGGAAAATTATCAGCTAATTATCTGAAAACACTGTAATAACTTGTATAAATATGACTATTCGTCAGCATCTTTTCGAACATCGGTAGAAAATCAGTGGCGTCGCGATCGAAACACAACCTTTGCGTCCATATTTCAGGCATTCCGCACAAACAAAAACGGCGCCTTGCGGCGCCGTTCTCATAGTCTGGATTTTCGCTGATCTCAGGCGGCGCGATAGTAGGTCGCGTGCGTTTCGCCGTCGATCTTGAACTGCTGTACGAGGGCCAACAGGCTGTCTGCCTGCGAGGCAAGCTCGCGGCTGGCGGCGGTCGTTTCTTCCACCATCGCGGCGTTCTGCTGGGTCATCTGGTCCATCGAGTTGACAGTCGAGTTGACTTCCTGCAGGGCGCCCGACTGGTCGTGGCTGGCGCGGGCGATCATCTCGACATGCTGGCTGATGGTGACGATCTGGGCGCTGATCTTCGCGAGCACCGTGCCGGTTTCCTGGACGGACTGCGAACCGGAGCTGACTTCGGTGGTCGACTTGTTGATCAGGCCCTTGATCTCCTGCGCGGCAGCGGCGGAGCGCTGGGCGAGTTCACGGACTTCCATGGCGACGACGGCAAAGCCCTTGCCCGCTTCACCGGCACGCGCGGCTTCGATACCGGCGTTGAGGGCGAGCAGGTTGGTCTGGAAGGCGATCTCGTCGATGACGCCGATGATCTGCTCGATCTGGCGCGATGCATCCTCGATGCGGCCCATGGCGTCGATCGCCTTGCCGACGACGGTCGCCGAGTCATCGGCGCTGCGCTTGGCCTGGCGAACGATCTGGTCTGCATCCTTGGCGCGTTCGGCAGACGAACGGACGGTGACGGTGATCTCGTCGACGGCAGCCGCGGTTTCTTCGAGAGAAGCGGCCTGCTGTTCCGTACGCTTGGCGAGATCCTCGGCCGACTGGGCCATCTGGTTGCCGTTGCCCTGGATCATCTGCACGTTGTCGCGGATCTGGCTCATGGTCGCCTGGAGGCGAAGCATCGAGCCATTGAAGTCTTCACGCAGTTGCTCGAGGCGGCCGATGAACGGCGTGTCGATAGTCGTGGAGATATCGCCCTGCGACATGCGCTCGAGGCCGGCAGCGAGCTCGTTGACCGCGAATTCGATCTGGCGGTCCATCTCGCGCTTTTCGGCATCGTTGCGCTGGCGCTCGTGTTCGGCGGCCTGACGCTCCTCGTCGCTCTGCTCCTCGATACGGATCTTGGAGATTGCGTTTTCCTTGAAGATGCCCAGTGCACGGGCCATGTCGCCGATTTCGTCGAAGCGCTGCTCACCGGAAATGCTGGTGTCGAGCGCGCCGTCTGCGATGCGGCGCATTGCGGCGGTGATCTGGCCGATCGGGCGCTGCAGGGTCAGGACCAGGGCGATACCGCCGATGATCGAGACCAGGATGCCGAGGCCGGTGGTGCCGACGGAGATGCTGTTGGCCTGATCGCGCTCGGCGCCGGCCGTCTGCTTCTGCAGTTCGGCGAAGCTCGTCAGCTGGCCCCAGACACTGTCGAGCTCCTGGCGGGCAGCGGCATAGTCGGCAACGCGCTGGTTGATGACGTCAACGAGGCTTTGTGCGTCCTTGTCCATCGAGACCAGTGCCGGATTAATCGCAGCGATGATGTCGCTGGCGAAGTCCATGCCCTTGGCGCTGGCCTGCAGGGTGTTCAGCATGGTGTTGAGGGTGGCGATTTCCTGGTTCAGGCGAACGCGGTTTTCCTTGCTCGGCTTGGCGCTGAAATCGGCCAGAACGAGCTGGAGCGAATAGATCGAGGTCTCGAGACGGCGGGTGTCTTCCAGAACCGAGTTGGTCTGGGCGATGCGGCTGTCGAGCTGGACGAAGGTGGTGGTGGCTTCGCGCATCATCTGCGTTGCCGTCAGCTGCGTGTAGGTCGACATCTGGCGGAAGCGCGACACGAGGCGGCCGAGATTGGCGACGCCATCATCGGTGCCGGCATCAGGTGCGGCTGCCTGGGTCTTCAGGTCGCTGATGGTCTGGGCCATCGACTGCGTCATGCTCTTCTGGTTCTGCGGAACCGAGATTTCGATCATGCGCTGCGCCTTGATGATCGACGGCAGCGCCGTGGTCACCACCTTCAGCTTGTCGGCAGGAAGCTGCGCCTTGCTAAAATCGTTCATGGCCGTCGCCAGCGTGTCGCCACCCTTGAGCAGACGGTCGGCGGCGCGCAGCGTTGCGGTCGCGTTGCCTTCGTCGGTGCGCACGCTCTCTTCGAGCTGGCGGGCGTCATAGCTGACGTTGAAGCGGTTGGTGATCATCACCTTCTGGGAGTCTTCGATCTGCTGGCGCAGCATGACTTCCTGCTCATGCAGCGTCCAGAGCTTGCCGACAGTGCCCGAGATGGCGCTGGTGCCATCGATCGCGGCCTGCAGGTTCTCGCGGCCGGCATTCTCGCCGATCTGCGACAGCGTGGAATTCAGCGTCTGGCCCTGCGTCTTGATATCCGTATAGAGCTTGTCGCGAGCCTGCTCATTGGTGTTCTGCAGGAAGTCATCCATCGAGCCGTAGAGATCCTTGAAGCCGCTGAGCGACTGCAGGATGCTGTTCGAAATCTCCATGCGCCCTTGCAGCATGCCCGAGGCATAAAGCCCGGTGAGGCCGACGGCCGAGATGGCGACGACGAAAGGCAGAACGAAGATCAACACCTTCGTCTTGATCTTGAAGCGCGACAGGATCTTATCAATGAACATGGCTATACCGGCCTTCCATACACCACTCCTCCCACCGGCTGCTGTTGCGGCGCCGGCCGAGTGCATCGAGCTGACTTTTTTGGAATAATGGGAAACCCGAGGGCTCAGGCGGCAGTCATTGCCAAGTCATCGCCGCGCGAACGGGATGCCCATAGTTTCAGCAAGTGTGACAGAAGAGATATTAATTTTCGGATAAGCCAAATCGTTTGAAATCGTACTTATGGCCGCCCGTAAGCGGCTGGCACGAAAGGGCTAGCCGCTATTTATATGACAATTGTGGGAATGGTCAGATGGTGTGGGCGATCAGAAGTGCGATAATCGCGGCAGTTGCACCGGTGGCCAACATGAGAAAGCGGAGCGTCGCAAGCTTGGTGTCAGGCTTTGCCTGGGCGATTGCGATGGCGCGAGCGCGGCGTGTGTTCCTATTCATGTAAAGGACCTCACTTTCTCAATACTGTAACAATCCATCAAAATGGCTGTCCGGTAAAGCTTTAAATGGGCAGCTTGTTCCATGGACGCCATTGGGACACGATGGCGCACCCGGCTTAAGAAGTCTTGAATCTATTGATCCGGATTCGACCCTATAAGGATTCACCTGCCGCAAAGCCCGAGGCCCAGGCCCATTGGAAGTTATAGCCGCCGAGCCAGCCGGTAACGTCGACGCATTCGCCGATAAAATAGAGACCGGAAACGGCCTTCGCTTCCATCGTCTTGGAGTCAAGCGCCGATGTGTCGATGCCGCCGAGCGTCACTTCCGCCGTTCGGTATCCTTCGGAACCCGAAGGTTTGACGGTCCAGTTCTGCGCGGCATCGGCAAGCCTTGAAAGCGCCTTGTCGGAGAGATCGGCCATGTTGCCGGAGATGCCTTCGCGCTCGGTCAGATGCTGGGCGAGACGCTTCGGCAGGATTTCCGCCAGCGCCGTCTGCGCCGACTGGCGGCCGTTCGTCTGCTTGGCTTTCTTCAGATGCTGGAGCAGATCGACATCGGGTTCGATATCGACGGTGATCCCCTCGCCTTCGCGCCAGTAAGACGAAATCTGCAGGATGGCAGGACCGCTGAGGCCGCGATGGGTGAAAAGCAGCGCTTCCCGGAATGCCGTCTTGCCGTGGCGGATTTCTGCCGGGGCGGCGATACCCGAGAGTGGCGCGATCGCTTCAAGCAGGACGGGATCGAGCGTCAGCGGCACGAGGCCCGGGCGGGTTTCGGTCATGGCGAGACCGAACTGCTCGGCGATGCGATAGGCAAAGCCGGTGGCGCCCATCTTTGGGATCGACTTGCCGCCGGTGGCGATGACAAGCGAGGCGCAATCGTAGGTGCCTTCCGATGTGCTGACGCGAAAGCCGCCATCGGTCTTCTCGATGCCGGTAATCTCGGTGCGCAGCTGCCATTCGGCGCCGGCCGACCGCATCTCGTCGAGCAGCATGTGGATGATGTCCTTGGCGCTGTCGTCGCAGAACAGCTGGCCGAGGGTCTTCTCGTGCCAGGCGATCTTGTGGCGATCCACCATGGCAACGAAATCGGCGGGGGTGAAGCGGGCGAGCGCCGACTTGCAGAAATGCGGATTGGCCGAGAGGAAATTCTTCGGACCGGCATGGATATTGGTGAAGTTGCAGCGGCCGCCGCCGGAAATGCGGATCTTCTCGCCAGGCGTCTTGGCGTGATCGAGGACGAGCACGGAGCGGCCGCGCTGGCCGGCGCGAATGGCGCACATCATACCGGCCGCGCCCGCGCCGATGACGATCACATCGCTTTTTTCTGCCACGCCCCGATCCTTCTCTGAACGGCGTCTTCTTTTTCTATCAAATGGCGAAAGTCAACGTCTCTACCCCCCTCGCCAATTGCCAAACTCTGGCTATGATGGCCTTCCGATCAACGTAACCGGTGTGTCATGTCTCCAAAAAAGACGACGCTTAAGCCTGCCAAGAACGTCCGCCCCACCATCAAGACTCCCCCTGACCCCGGGTCGTCGCGCGGCGTAGCGAATTGGAAGGAAGCGGCACAGTGGCTACGGGCACGCGGCATCGAAGACATCGAATGCATCACTCCCGACCTTGCCGGGGTTCCGCGCGGCAAGATGATGCCGACCTCGAAATTCACCTCCAACACCTCGCTCGCGCTGCCTTCGGCGATCTACCGCCACACGATCTCGGGCGCCTATCCCGAGGAGACGGAAAGCTTCCGCTACGAGCCGCGCGACAGCGACCTGAAGCTGGTGCCGGACCTTTCGACGCTGTCGGTGGTGCCGTGGGAAACCGATCCGACGGCGCAGGTCATCTGCGATATCGTCAATTCCGACGGCGCCGAGGTGTCCTACACCCCGCGCAACGTGCTGAAGCGCATCATGGGGCTCTACAGCGCCCGCGGCTGGAAGCCGGTCGTCGCACCCGAAATAGAGTTCTATCTGGTCGCCACCAATGACGACCCAGACTATCCGCTGCATCCGCCGAAAGGCCGTTCGGGCCGTTCGATCCTCGGCGGTCAGGGCTATTCGATCGCCGGGATCAACGAGTTCGACGAACTGATCGACGACATCTATCACTTCTCGGAAAAGCAGGGTCTCGAGATCGACACGCTGATCCATGAAGAGGGTCCGGCGCAGCTGGAAATCAACCTGCGCCACGGCAACCCGATCGAGCTTGCCGACCAGGTATTCATGTTCAAGCGCACGATCCGCGAGGCGGCGCTGAAGCACGGCATCTACGCCACCTTCATGGCCAAGCCGATGCAGGGCCAGCCGGGTTCGGCGATGCATATCCACCAGTCTGTGGTGCATGAAGGCACAGGCAAGAACATCTTCTCCAATGCGGACGGTTCGCCGTCGAAGGAGTTCTTCCACTTCATCGGCGGCATGCAAAAATACGTGCCGAGCGCGCTGGCGATGCTGGCGCCCTACGTGAATTCCTACCGCCGCCTGGCGCCGAACATGTCCTGCCCTGTCAACAACGCCTGGGGCTACGACAACCGCACGACCGCTTTCCGCGTTCCGGTCTCGGATCCGCAGGCGCGGCGCGTCGAGAACCGGCTGCCGAGCTCGGATGCCAATCCGTATCTGGCGCTCGCCGCATCGCTGGCATCTGGCCTGCTCGGGATCACCAAGCAGATCGAGCCGACCGCCCCGACCGAGGATTCCGCCAACGAGGGGTCGATCGACCTGCCGCGCGGCCTGCTGGAAGCGATCGCGCTGATGGAAGACGAGCCGGCCTTCGAAGAGGTGTTCGGCGAGGAGTTCATCGGCCTCTATGCCGGCGTCAAGCGCGGCGAGTTCGAGACCTTCATGGAAGTGATCAGCCCCTGGGAGCGAGAGTTCCTGCTGCTCAACGTGTGAGGAGATTTCCTCATGGCACTGAAGCAAGACTGGCAGAGCCCCATCGCGCCCGGCGTTTCCTGGTATCAGGCGACGGCGGGCGAGCGGGCGACCTATCCGGAGCTTGACGGATCGAAGACATGTGACGTCGCCATCGTCGGCGGCGGCTATACCGGGCTGCAGGCGGCGTACAATCTCGCTAAGGCGGGGGTCTCGGTCGTATTGATCGACGCCAACCGCTTCGGCGACGGCGCATCCGGCCGAAACGGCGGTCAACTCGGCACCGGCCAGCGCTGGTGGCCGGAGGAACTCGAAGAGAAGATCGGCTACGAGCGCTCCAGGGCGCTGTTCGATCTGGCGGAAGGGGCAAAGAAGCACCTCCTCGATTTCGCCAGCGAACACCAGATCGACATCGAGTTCATGCCCGGGCAGATCAACGTGGCGCACAAGGAGAGCTACAAGCGCTCCTATATCGAAAACGCCGAGATCGCAGCCACTCGCTACGACTATCCGCATGTCCAGTTCATGGACAGGCAGGAGACGCAGGAACGGCTGGGTTCGAAGCGTTATCACTGCGGCGTGCGCGACACCGGCACCGGGCATATCCACCCGCTGAAGCTGCTGATCGGGCTTGCCCGGGTAGCGGCCAACGCGGGCGCCCAGATCTACGAGATGACGCCGGCAACGGCTGTTCGCAACGACGGCGGCAAGGTGAGGATCGATACGCCGAAGGGGACGATCACCGCGGACAAGGCGCTGATTGCCTGCAACGGCTATATCGGCAATCTGGAACCGGTGACGGCGAGCCACGTGATGCCGATCCGCTCTTTCATCGGCGCGACGGCACCGCTCGACAGCTTTCCCTCGGTAATTCCAGGCGGCGAGGCGGTGGCGGACTCGCGCTTCGTGGTGCGCTACTTCCGCAAATCCAGGGATGGCCGGCTGCTGTTCGGTGGGCGCGAGGCCTATACGGCGGATAACCCGCGCGACATTTCCGATCATATCCGCCGGCAGATCACCGAGATCTATCCGGCTCTCAAGGATGTCGAGATCACCCATGCCTGGGGCGGCTCCGTCGGGATCACCATGCCGCGGCAGCCCTTCGTGCGCGAAGTGATGCCAAATGTCACATCGATCGGTGGTTATTCCGGCCACGGCGTCATGCTGTCAAATTACTGCGGCAAACTTTATGCAGAAACAGTGCTTGGAAAATCCGCCGATCTAGATCTCTTCAAGGGGCTCGATATCCCGGCTTTTCCCGGCGGTGCGGCCATGCGTGCCCCACTGCTGTTTCTAGCCTTGTCCTGGTTCGCGCTGCGCGACAAGTTTTAGGGCGATTGCGGGATTTCCTCTCGGGTCAATTCGCTTTAAAACCGGGACCCGAGAGATTCATTGCATCGCACACTGGCTTTTTTAAATCGATTAGATTAAAACGGCCGCCAACCAGACTGATTGAGAGAAAAGCTCATGAGCAGCCAAATCATTCCCGTTGAACCCTTTGACTATGTCGTCTTCGGCGGCAGTGGCGATCTCGCCGAGCGCAAGCTTCTGCCGGCGCTCTATCACCGCCAGATCGAGGGCCAGTTCACCGAGCCGACCCGCATCATCGGCGCTTCGCGCAGCCCGCTGACCGACGAGGAATACCGCAAGTTCGCCCAGGAAGCTCTCAAGGAGCACCTGAAGAAGGGCGAGTATGACGAGGCTGAAGTCGAAAAATTCTGCAAGCGCCTGCACTATGTATCGGTCGACGCCCGCTCCGACGGCGGCTGGGACAAGCTGAAGAAGCTGCTCGACGACGGCAAGGATCGCGTTCGCGCCTTCTACCTCGCCGTTGCCCCGGGCATTTTCGGCGATATCTCGCAGAAGATTCACGAGCACAAGCTGATCACCAAGTCGACGCGCATCGTCGTCGAGAAGCCGATCGGCCGCGACCTGGCTTCCGCCCTGCAGCTGAACGACACGATCGGCAAGGTCTTCAAGGAAGAGCAGATCTTCCGCATCGACCACTATCTCGGCAAGGAAACCGTGCAGAACCTGATGGCGCTGCGCTTTGCCAACGCCCTCTACGAGCCGCTGTGGAATGCGAATTACATCGACCACGTACAGATCACCGTCGCTGAAGCCGTCGGCCTCGAAGGCCGCGCGGGCTATTACGACACGGCCGGCGCGCTGCGCGACATGGTGCAGAACCACATCCTGCAGCTGCTCTGCCTGACGGCGATGGAAGTTCCCTCCTCGATGGATTCCGAAGCTGTTCGTGACGAAAAGCTCAAGGTGCTGCGCGCCCTGAAGCCGATCGACGCATCGAATGTCGAGCAGTTCACCGTTCGCGGCCAGTACCGCGCCGGCGCGTCCGGCACCGGTCCGGTCAAGGGTTATCTCGAAGAGCTGGAAGGCGGCGTTTCCAATACCGAAACCTTCGTCGCCATCAAGGCCGAGATCAACAACTGGCGCTGGGCCGGCGTTCCCTTCTTCATCCGCACCGGCAAGCGTCTTGCCGGCCGCATGTCGGAAATCGTCATCACCTTCAAGTCGATCCCGCACTCGGTCTTCGACCAGTCTGCCGGTCGCATCAGCCAGAACCAGCTGATCATCCGCCTGCAGCCGGACGAAGGCGTCAAGCAGTCGCTGATGATCAAGGATCCGGGTCCGGGCGGCATGCGCCTGCGCAACGTTTCGCTCGACATGAGCTTTGCGGAAGCGTTCCATGTCCGTAACCCGGATGCTTACGAGCGCCTGCTGATGGACGTCATCCGCTCCAACCAGACGCTGTTCATGCGCCGCGACGAAGTCGAGGCGGCATGGGACTGGGTCGACCCGATCCTGAAGGGCTGGGAATCCACCGGCCAGCTGGTTCAGGGTTACACCGCCGGCACCTGGGGCCCGAGCCAAGCTATCGCACTCATCGAGCGCGACGGCCGCACCTGGCACGACAACATCTAGGATCAACAGCGATGGCAGCGACCATGCATGCTTTTGCCAATGCCGCGGAACTGGCCACCAACCTTGCAGACAAGGTAGCGGACGCGCTTTCCAAGGCGATCGCAGCGAAGGGAACGGCCACCATCGCCGTTTCCGGCGGCTCCACGCCGAAGGCCTTCTTCCAGGCGCTTTCGACGCGGGACCTCGACTGGCCGAAGGTGACGATCACGCTCGTCGACGAGCGTTTCGTGCCTGCGACCAGCGACCGCTCCAACCATCTGCTGGTTGCCAGCAACCTGCTGCAGAACAAGGCAAAGGCGGCGCGGTTCCTGCCGCTGTTCCACGACACGGGCTCCGCGGAAACGGCCGCGAAGCTTGCCGCCGCGGAGACGGCATCGATCGGCAACCCGTTCGATATCGTTATCCTCGGCATGGGTGGCGACGGACATACCGCCTCGTTCTTCCCGGGCGGCAACAACCTGGCCGTTGCGCTGGATCCGAAGACGCCGCGCGGCATCATCACCATGGAAGCACAGGATGCGGGCGAACCGCGCCTGACCTTCACTTTCTCCAGCCTTCAGGACGCCAAGCTCCTGGTGCTTCATATCGAAGGCCAGGGCAAGAAGGACGTGCTGACGAAGGCTGAAGGCGCCGGAGACGAGGCAGAGATGCCGATCCGGGCCGTGCTGCGGCGGGCGGCGACGCCTGTCGATATCTACTGGGCTCCGTAACACCAAGCCTTCGGGCCGAGCCGCGAACATACAATTTGAACAGCAACCAAGGCAGGATAACTCCCATGTCCGCTAACGCACGCATTTCTGCGATCACGTCCCGCATTGTCGAGAGATCCAAACCGACGCGCGAGCGATATCTGGAGCGCCTGCGCGGCGCGGCATCGAAGGGTGCCGTCCGGTCTATCCTCGGCTGTGCCAACCTTGCGCACGGCTTTGCGGTCTGTTCCCCCGCCGAAAAGGATGCGCTCGCCGGCGACCGCGTTCCGAACCTCGGCATCATCACCGCCTATAACGACATGCTCTCGGCCCACCAGCCGTTCGAGACCTATCCGGCGATCATTCGGCAAGCTGCCGCCGAAGCCGGCGGTATCGCCCAGGTCGCGGGCGGCGTGCCTGCCATGTGCGATGGTGTTACCCAGGGACAGCCGGGCATGGAGCTCTCGCTCTTCTCGCGCGACCTTATCGCCATGTCGGCAGGCGTCGGCCTGTCGCACAACATGTTCGATGCGGCGCTGTTCCTCGGCGTCTGCGACAAGATCGTTCCGGGCCTCGTCATCGCCGCCCTCTCCTTCGGTCACCTGCCATCGATCTTCGTGCCCGCAGGCCCGATGACGACGGGCTTGCCGAACGACGAGAAGTCGCGCGTGCGCCAGCTCTATGCCGAAGGCAAGGTCGGCCGCGCCGAGCTGCTGGAAGCAGAATCCAAGTCCTATCACGGCCCGGGCACCTGCACCTTCTACGGCACCGCCAATTCGAACCAGATGCTGATGGAGATCATGGGCTTCCATCTGCCCGGTTCGTCCTTCATCAATCCCGGCACGCCGCTGCGCGAAGCGCTGACCCGCGAGGCCGCCAAGCGCGCGCTGGCGATCACCGCGCTCGGCAACGAGTTCACGCCGGCCGGCGAGATGATCGACGAGCGCTCGGTGGTCAACGGCGTCGTCGGCCTGCACGCAACGGGCGGTTCGACGAACCATACGCTGCATCTCGTGGCGATGGCACGCGCCGCCGGCATTCAGCTGACGTGGCAGGATATTGCCGAGCTCTCGGAAGAGATCCCGCTGCTGGCCCGCGTCTATCCGAACGGTCTTGCCGACGTGAACCACTTCCACGCGGCAGGCGGCATGGGCTTCCTGATCAAGGAACTCCTGAAGCAGGGCATGCTGCATGACGACGTGCGCACCGTCGCCGGTCAGGGCCTTGAAGCCTATACGATCGACGCCCGCCTCGGCGAGAACAACACCGTCGTGCGCGAGCCCTCCCCTGAGAAGAGCCACGATCCGAAGGTGCTCGCCAGCATCGAGACGCCGTTCCAGGCGAATGGCGGCCTGAAGATGTTGCGCGGTAATCTCGGCAAGGCGGTCATCAAGATCTCCGCCGTCAAGCCGGAGCGCCACATCATCGAGGCACCGGCGATCGTCTTCCACAGCCAGCAGGAGCTGCAGGACGCCTTCAAGGAAGGCAAGCTCAACCGCGATTTCGTTGCCGTCGTGCGCTTCCAGGGGCCGAAGGCAAACGGCATGCCTGAGCTGCACAAGCTGACGCCGCCGCTCGGCGTGCTGCAGGACCGCGGCTTCCGCGTGGCGCTGCTGACCGACGGGCGCATGTCCGGCGCGTCGGGCAAGGTTCCGGCCGCCATCCACGTCACCCCCGAGGCTGTCGAGGGCGGCCCGATCGCGCGCATCAAGGATGGCGATATCATCCGTCTCGACGCGATCCGCGGCACGCTCGAAGTGCTCGTCGATGCCGCCACCATGGCCGAGCGCGAGCCGGTGACCGCCGATCTCTCCGAGAACGAATATGGCATGGGCCGCGAGCTCTTCGCGCCCTTCCGCCGGGCGGTCGGTGCTTCCGACCACGGGGCGAGCGTTCTCTTCCACTGAAACGAAAAAAGCCCGCGAGACGATCGCGGGCTTTTTCTTTTGTGCCTTGCAGCCGATCAGCCGCGAACGTCGAGAACGTAATCGCGATGGGCGGGATGCGTGCTGTAGACGAAGATCTTGTTCAGCTCCTTCTGCGTCAGCAGGCGCAGGAAGCGGACTTCGACGGTGTTGTTGGCATTCACCCGCATCAGCATGCAGCCGACCTTGGTGATGCGCGCATCCGGAATATCCAGATAGAACTGCTTCGGCAGATTGAACTGCGTCAGGATGGCGAGAACCGCCGAGCTCATGGAAATGCGGATGATGTCGCAACGGCGCGAGGCCATGTGCATGACGCCCTTCTCGGTATATTCGAGACGCGCCGCGTTCATCGTGTCCTCCATTTTGAACCGCTGTTCGCGGTCATACATGAAGGATTCTTCCTTATTCAAAAAATGCCCAGATGGCGATGGATTGGCAATACCCAAGACCGTAACCCCACTCAATACAATGGGGGAATGCTAGCAGCCGGGACTTAACAGAAGGTATTGGAGAGACACGTTTGGGGGCTTGTTTTCAAAGCCCCCAAATTTGGCCGCGACATCCTCAGCGGCGATAGGTGCGGCCTTCGGCATCGAAGAGATGCAGCTTCTGGCGATCGGCGGAGAACCGCATCTTCTGACCCTTCTTGATGTCGATGGTGCCCGGCAGCTTGACGATGATCGGTTCGCCCTGAACGAGGCCCTCGATATAAAGCAGCGTGACTTCGCCGAGCGCTTCGACGATCGAGACTTCGCCCTCGAACAGGTAGTCGTCGCCCGAGGCGATGATCAAATCCTCGGGGCGCACGCCGAAGCTTGCCGACTTGCCCTTCTCCGATGCCGCCGTTGCGATATCGAGCGTGACCGACTTGCCGCCGGTGAGCGTCACCGTCGTGGCGCTACCAGCCTCGGCAACGACAGCCGGGATAATGTTCATGGCCGGCGAGCCGATGAACTTGGCGACGAAGAGGTTTGCCGGGCGCTCATAGAGTTCGAGCGGGGCGCCGACCTGTTCGATATGGCCGGCTGAGAGAACGACGATGCGGTCCGCCAGTGTCATCGCCTCGACCTGGTCGTGGGTGACGTAGATCATCGTCGTATCGGCCATCTGCTCGTTCAGACGGGCGATCTCGATACGGGTTGCGACGCGAAGGGCCGCGTCGAGGTTGGACAGCGGTTCGTCGAAGAGGAAGACCTTCGGGTTGCGGCAGATGGCACGGCCGATGGCGACACGCTGGCGCTGGCCGCCCGAGAGCGCCTTCGGGAGGCGGTCGAGATACTTGGTGAGCTGCAGGCTTTCGGCAGCGGCGCGCACGCGACGGTCGATCTCCTGCTTGCTCTCGCCGGCGATCTTCATGCCGAAGGCCATGTTATCGAAGACCGTCATGTGCGGGTAGAGCGCGTAGGACTGGAAGACCATGGCGATGCCGCGCTTCGAGGGCGGCACGTCGTTGACGTGCTGGCCGTCGATGTACATGTCGCCGCCAGTGATGTTCTCCAGGCCGGCAATCATGCGCAGCAGCGTAGACTTGCCGCAGCCGGAAGGACCGACGAAAACGATGAACTCGCCCTGATTGATCTCAAGGTCGATGCCGTGGAGCACGTCCACGGAACCGTATGACTTGCGAATTTCCTTAAGCGACAGTCCTGTCATCAGTGCCTCCCTCTGATTTCTTAGGCGAGCCGGGCGAAATATGCGCCCCACGCCGGAATATCTATCTTCCCACCGTAGTTATTGCTGGTGAAGCCGTGACCCGTCAACGCCTGCCAGTTGCCCTCGGGCAGCGCCACGGCGGTTTCGGCAGCGCCCATATTGAAAACGCAAAGCAGCTTCTCGTTTCCATATTCGCGCATGAAGATCAGCGCGTCGCCCTGCGGCTCGGCAAAGGCGATCTCGCCCTTGGCGAAGGCCGGGAACTGTTTGCGGAAGGCGAGGAAGCGGCGGTAGTGCTCCAGCACCGAGTTCTCGTCGCCCTGCTGAACGCTGACGGCGCGCAGGATGTGTTCGACCGGAACCGGCAGCCACGGCTTGACCGTGGAGAAGCCGCCCTGGGCGACCTGGCTGTCCCAGACCATCGGCGTACGGCAGCCGTCACGGCCCTTGAACTCCGGCCAGAACTGGATGCCGTAGGGATCCTGCAGATCCTGATAGGCAAGGTCGGCTTCGGTCAGCCCGAGTTCTTCGCCCTGATAGAGGCAGACTGAACCGCGCAGCGTCATCAAGAGCGATGCATATTGCTTGGCGAAGGCATCGTGATCGGAGACCAGCGAGCCCCAGCGGCTGACATGGCGCATGACGTCGTGGTTGGAGAAAGCCCAGCAGGCCCAGCCATCCGGAGCGGCACGGCCGAAATCCTTCATCACCTCCTCGACGCGATCGGGCGAGAGCGGATCGGGCGCCAGGAACTCGAAGGCATAGCACATATGCATCTTGTCGTTTCCGGACGTGTATTCGCCGACGATCTCCAGGCCGCGCTGGCTATCGCCGACTTCGCCGACAGCGGCGATTGCCGGAAACTCTTCGAGCACGGCGCGGAAGCGCTTCAGGAACTCGAGATTTTCAGGGCGGTTCTTGTCGTAGATATGCTCCTGGAAATTATAGGGGTTCACGGCAGGCGCAGTGGAGGCGTTGCGGCGCTCAGGCGCCAGCGCCGGGTTGTCGCGCAGCTGCTTGTCGTGGAAGTAGAAGTTGATCGTATCCAGGCGGAAGCCATCGACGCCGCGCTTCAGCCAGAAGCGCACGACATCGAGCAGGCGGTTCTGAACCTCGGGATTATGAAGGTTCATGTCCGGCTGCGAGGTCAGGAAGTTGTGCATGTAATATTGCATGCGCGTCGGATCCCACGCCCATGCGGAGCCGCCGAAGATCGACAGCCAGTTGTTCGGCGGCGTGCCATCCGGCTTGGCATCGGCCCAGACATACCAGTCGGCCTTGGCATTGGTGCGGCTGGAGCGGCTCTCGACGAACCAGGGATGCTGGTCCGACGAGTGCGAGATGACCAGATCGATCATGACGCGGATGCCGAGACGATGGGCTTCGGCGATCAGCGTGTCGAAATCGACGAGCGTGCCGAAGATCGCATCGACATTCTCGTAATCCGACACGTCGTAACCGAAGTCGCGCATCGGTGAGGTGAAGAACGGCGAGATCCAGATGGCGTCGGCGCCGAGGCTTGCGACATGCGGCAGCCGGGCGGTGATGCCCTTGAGGTCGCCGATGCCGTCGCCGTTGGAGTCCTGGTAGGAGCGCGGATAGATCTGATAGATCACCGCGCCACGCCACCAGTCCTTGTCGTCAGCCAGTTGGGGTTGAGATGCCACGCTCATGTGCTTTCCTATGCGAAGTCAGGTCTTGGGATTGATCAACCGCCCTTGACCGAGCCCGCCAGCAGGCCGCGCACCAGATACCGTTGCAGCGCGAAGAAGACGCAGAGCGGCACGATGATGGTGACGAAGGCCGAGGCCGTCAGGATTTCCCAGTTGCCGCCGCGCGAACCGAGGAGCGCATTTAGCGCACCTGTAAGCACGAGGTGCTGCCTGTCGGTGCCGAGGAAGACCATGGCGACGAGCAGGTCGTTCCACACCCACAGGAACTGGAAGATCGCGAAGGACGCGAGCGCGGGGAAGGACAAGGGCAAAACGATTTTCACGAAGATCTCGAAATCGCTGGCGCCGTCGACGCGGGCGGACTCGATGATCTCCTTCGGCAGCCCCGCGATATAGGCGCGGAGCAGATAGATGGCGAGCGGCATACCGAAAGCGGTGTGCGCCAGCCAGATGCCGGGATAGGTCTTGGACGGCGCATCGAGCAGCATGCCGACCTGATTGTAGAGCCGCAGAAGCGGGATCAGCGACATCTGCAGCGGCACGACGATGAGGCCGACGACCAGCGCGATCAGCAGCGCACGGCCGGGGAATTCCATCCAGCTCAGCGCATAGGCCGCGAAAGCCGCAATCAGGATCGGGATGATCGTTGCCGGGATGGTCACGGTCAGCGAGTTGATGAAGGACTGGCCGATCCCCTCGCCCGTCAAAACGGTGCGGTAATTGTCGAGGGTGAATTCCGGCGGCGTCGAGACCGCGACATAGACGCGGCGGCCGGCATCATCATCGGTAAAGGCAGCCGGCTTGGAATAGCGGTAGCTACCATCGGCATTGACCTGCAGCGACAGGCCCTCGCCGAGATCGGCGGTTTCGCCGGCCTTGTAGGCGGAGGGCTGCTGGACGCGGGTGCCGAAGGCGGTCAGCGAATGACCTTCCTGGCCCTGCAACAGGTTGCCCGCGATCACATAGGTCGCGCCTTCCTGTTTCTGCTGGTCGACGCCGCCGACGCGGGCGGCGACCGTGCGGGTCGAGCCGGCAAAGGAGGTCCACCAGCCGGAGACGACGATCTGGTCCTTGTCGCGCAGCGCGCTGACGAAGATGCCGAGCGTCGGGATCAGCCAGATGATGACGATCAGGAGAACGCAGGCGTGAACGAACAGACGGGCGGGGCCGATCTTGAAGAAGCTTGCAGTCGCAGTCATCTCAGTGGCCTCCGAGTTCGCGGTTGGCGCGGCGGACGTTCCAGACCATGATCGGCGTCACGGCCAGCATGATGATCAGCGCGATGACGGCGCTTCGGCCGGAATCCCCGCCTCCGCGGAACATCCAGTCGAACATCAGGTTGGCGAGCACCATGGTCTGCCACTGGCCGTTGGTCATCGTCAGAACGATGTCGAAGACCTTGAGGACGAGAATGGTGATGGTCGTCCAGACGACGGCGATCGTGCCCCAGACCTGCGGCACCATGATGCGCCAGAAAATCTGCCAGCCATTGGCGCCGTCGATGACGGCGGCCTCGATCGTCTCCTCGGGAATGCCGCGAAGGGCAGCCGAGAGGATGACCATGGCGAAGCCGGTCTGGATCCAGATGAGGATGACCATCAGGAAGAAATTGTTCCAGAAGGGAACCGAGATCCAGACTTCCGGCGTGCCGCCGAAGAGCTGGACGATAGCGTTCAGCAGGCCGATCTGGACGTCGTTGCCGCCGCGATATTCGTAGATGAACTTCCAGATGACGGAAGCGCCGACGAAGGAGATCGCCATCGGCATGAAGACGATGCTCTTGGCGATGTTGCCCCACCAGATGCGGTCGGTCATCACGGCGATGACGAGCCCGAAGAAGGTGCAGGCGGCGGGTACGACGGCAAGCCAGAGGATGTTGTTGAAGATCGACTGGCGGAATTCGCGATCGCCCAGCGCCCACTGATAGTTGGCGAAGCCGACGAAATTGACGCCCGAGCGATCGTAGAACGACAGGATCAGCGTCGCGACGACGGGATAGACGAGATAGACGACGAGCAGAAGCAGCGCCGGACCGATGAACAGCCAGGGGCGGATCAAGCCGCGGCGATTGAGATTGCGCGATGCGGCGCGGATGTCGCCATCCTTCACCGGCAGCGCCAGATCCAAGATCTTGTTCGAGAAATAAAAGTAGGCCGAGCAGGCGAAAACCGCCACGACCACCACGCCCAAAGCGGAAACTATCTGCGATAGCATTCGTCCCTCCCCTGCTACCCCTGTCTATCTGAAGGGCTTACGCCGGCCTGCGTCAACTTCTCTACGCGTTTGACCACAGTGCTGGAGCCGGCCGAACCCCTTTGAGGATCCGGCCCTGCATGCAGCGATGCCGCGGCCGAGCCGCGGCATCTGACAACGATGATTACTTGATGGCGTCCCAGGCAGCCTGGATTTCCTTGCCGGTATCTTCGGCAGACTTGCCGCCGACGAAATCGACCATGCCGGTCCAGAAGGCGCCGGCGCCGATCTTGCCCGGCATCAGGTCCGAACCGTCGAAGCGGAAGGTCGTGGCAGTGGTCAGGATTTCGCCTTCACGCTTCATCTGCTCGTTGGCGTAAGCCGCGGTGCTGACACCCTTGTAAGGCGTCAGGAAGCTCGACTGAGCCATCCAGACTTCATGAGCGATCGGGGTCTTCAGGAAGTCGACGAAGGCGCGGGCCGTCTTCGAGTCCTTGGCGATCGAGACCAGCGTGCCTGCACCGAGAACCGGCTTGCCGAGATCGGCGTGCGAGGCATAGGTCGGCATGTAGAAGAAGTCGGCGTCCTGGCCGAGCTTCGTTCCTTCCGGGAAGAAGGACGGGATGAACGAAGCCTGGTGATGCAGGTAGCACTTCGGCGGAACGGCGAAGAGGCCCTTCGGGCTGTCGCGGAAGTCGGTCGAAGCCACGGCTGCAACGCCGCCATCGACATACTTTTCGTTCTTGGCGAACTTGCCGAATTCCTCGATCGCGGCAACAACGGCCGGATCGGTGAACTTCACTTCGTTCGTCGTCCACTTGTCGTAGACATCAGGCTTCTGCGTGCGCAGCATGATGTCTTCGATCCAGTCGGTCGCCGGCCAGCCGGTTGCGCCGCCAGAACCGAGACCGATGCACCACGGAACGCCGCCGTCCTTGACGATCTGGTCGGTGAGCGCGAAGAGCTCTTCCATGGTCGTCGGGACCTTGTAGCCCGCTTCCTTGAAGTTTTCAGGCACATACCAGACCAGCGACTTCACGTCGGCCTTGTAAGGGAATGCGTAGAAGCCTTCCTTGCCGTCCTTGCCCTTGTAGGTGCCGTAACCGACCCAGCTATCGCCGGCGCCGTAATTGTCCTTGACCCACTTGGAGGTATCGTCGCCGAGCGGCGTCAGGAAGCCCTTGCTGGCGAGGTCAGCAAGAAGGCCCGGCTGCGGCAGGATCGCGACGTTCGGCGGCGAGCCGGCCTGGGTGTCGATGACGATCTGCTGCTCGTAGTTTTCCGAGGACGAGTAGGTCGCTTCGATGCCGGTCGCTTCGGTGAAATAAGCAAGAATACTGCGGAAGAAGGCTTCATCTTCGCCGCGCCACGGTCCGAAGATCGTCAGCGGCTGACCCTTGAGGTCGGCATGCGATGCCTTGAATTCGTCGTAGCTCTTCCAGTTGAACTTGGCGTCCTGCCCCGGAGGAAACTTGAGATCGGCAGCCGAGACGCTACCTGCAAAAAGCGCCGCCGCAGCGACGCCCATCAGAAAAATCTTTTTCATGTGATCAACCTCCCATCACAATCCCAACCGCACTTTCAGCCTCTCACCGGAGCCTTTCAAAGCGCTTTGACAACAAAGTCATTCCACTTTCCTCCGAACGGAGTCAAGCTAATTCGCGAATACCGCGCAAACACTGGCAAATTTCGCGTTGCAGCAACGCTTACACGGGAATATGGAGCGATTTTTCTTGAGTCAAGCGGACCAAATGCTACATAATTTAAAAGCGCTTTGAACGGTCCGGGAGAAACCGTTGCGTGCAGAAACCGGCGGAGGAAGCATAGCACGTGAATCTGAAACAGCTATCGGAATTGCTCGGTCTTTCCCAGACGACCGTCAGCCGCGCCCTCAATGGCTATCCCGAAGTCAATGAGGCGACGCGCGAGCGTGTGCTCCAGGCTGTCAAGGAAACCGGCTATCGTCCGAACAAGGCGGCCCAGCGTCTGGCGACCGGCAAGGCCGGCTCGATCGGCCTCGTGATGCCGACCGCTCCCGGCCACCAGTCCGACGTGCATTTCGGCGAATTCCTGGCGGGGCTTGGCGAGGAAGCGCTGCGTCACGACTTTCATTTCGTAATCATGCCATCGGACCCCGATGACGAGGTCGGCGCGCTGCGGCGGCTGGCGATCAGCGGCAATGTGGATGCGCTGTTCGTCGCCTATATGCGCGGCCACGATCCCCGGCTTGCGATGCTGAAATCGCTTTCGACGCCCTTTGTCGTCCATGGCCGTTCGCATGGAACGGAGCCCGATTACCCCTATCTCGACATCGACAACGAAGCCGCCTTCTACGATGCGACGAAGCTCCTGCTGCAGCTCGGGCATACGCGCTTCGGGCTGATGAATGGCCCGGCGCATCTGGATTTCGCGATCCGGCGGAGAGAAGGCGTCGAGGCGGCGCTTGGCGAGCGCGGCCTGCATCTCAACGAAGACTGCATGAGCCACTCGCTGATGACGGACGAGCAGGGGATGGTGGCGATGGAGCAGTTCCTGCAGCTGCCGGAGCGGCCGACGGCGATCCTCTGTTCAAGTACGGTGCTGGCGCTCGGCGCCATCCGCGCCGTCAACCAGGCGGGACTGAAGCTCGGTGAAGACATCTCGCTGATCGCCCATGACGACGTGCTGCCGCTTCTGAAGCCGGAGAATTTTTCCGTGCCGCTGACGACGACGCGCTCGTCGCTACGCGCCGCGGGCGCCCGCATCGCGCAGCGCCTGATCGGAACGGTCAAGCAGACCGCCGCCTTCCCCGAGCAGGAGCTCTGGAAGGCGGAACTGATCGTCAGGGGATCGACAGGCCCTGCCCCGCGCAGCTGATCAGAACTGCGGCGGCTTCTGGCCGGCGGTGCGGTGAGCGGCGATCACGGTATTGGCCATCAGCATGGCGATCGTCATCGGGCCGACGCCACCCGGAACCGGGGTGATGACGGCGGCAACCTTTTCCGCCTCGGCAAAGGCGACGTCGCCGACGAGGCGGGTCTTGCCCTCACCCTTTTCCGGTGCCGGAACGCGGTTGATACCGACATCGATGACGGTTGCGCCGGGCTTCACCCAATCGGCCTTGACCATCTCGGGACGGCCGACGGCTGCGACCAGAATATCGGCATTGCGGCAGACGGCCGGCAGATCCTTGGTGCGCGAGTGCGCGATGGTGACGGTCGCATTGGCGTTCAGCAGCAGCTGCGCCATCGGCTTACCGAAGAGGTTCGAGCGGCCGATGACGACGGCATTCAGACCGGAGAGGTCTTCACCATGCGTGCGGCGAACGAAGACCATGGCGCCGGCCGGCGTGCAGGAGACGAGACCGGTTTCGAGATCGCCGGTGGCGAGCTTGCCGGCGTTAACGACATGCAGGCCGTCGACGTCCTTCTCCGGCAGGATCGACTGGATGATCGGCTCGCTGTTCAGCGGCTTCGGTAGCGGCAGCTGCACGAGAATGCCGTGGATCGAGGCGTCATCGTTCAACGATGCGACCAGAGCGGCAAGCTCTTCCTGCTTCGTTTCGGCCGGCAGCGTGTACTGCACCGACTTGAAGCCGCATTCCTTCGCCATCTTGCTCTTGGAATTGACATAGGCATGGCTTGCCGGATCATCGCCGACGATCACCACTGCAAGACCCGCCTTCACGCCGCTCTGCTTTTCGAGCGATGCCGTCGCCGCCTTCACGGTTTCGATCACCGAAGCGGCTACCTGCTTGCCATCGATCACTGTCGTCACGCGTCTCTCCCGCCTGTGCCATCGCGTGCGAAGCTAGGCCTTCGCCCGCCACGCCGTTTGCCTCAGAACGCCCTATCCTGTTTAAAAGCGGCAAATGCAAGGGCAATGATGCCGCCGCGCGAGGAGAAATCGCGGTTAGCGGCCAGTTGCCGCATAGCTCTGGAAGCGGCTGCGCAACTCTGCCAGTTCGGCCCGCAGCGCCGTGAGATCGTCCGGCTGCTCCGGCTCGGGCTCCGGCTGCTGGACGGCGGGCGGCTCGACGATCACCGGGATATCCAGGAGATCGAGCGGGTCTTCCTGTCGCTTGCGAAACAGGCCTGACAGCATCGAGGCGGCAAGACCGAGGATCAGGCCGATGCCACCGCCGATCGCGGAGCGAAGGGGCGTGCTGTAGCCGGTCGCGATCGCGAAGACCTGCGGAGCAGCCTGCATGGAGATATTGCCGTCGCCCATGCCAGCCTGAGGCAGGGTCGTATCGAGCCGCGACTTGGCTGCATCCGCCTTGTCGCGCAGCTCAGTCAGCTTGGCGAGATCGACGCCGGTATCGCGGCTCTGGGCGATCAGGCCGTTGCGTTCGTCGCTGAGCTTGCGGCGCGCGTCGACTGCGGATTTGGCATCGACGGCAGCATCCTTCGCCTGCACCAAGAGTTCGCGGGAGAGCTTGTCGCGAAGACCATCGACGATCCCCTGCTGGGCAAGAAGCTTCGGGTGACGCGGGCCGAGATCGATCGAGAGCTGCGAAAGCGTTGCCTTCTCGGCGGCATATCTGTCACGCGCGTCCAGCAGCACCGGCGACATCATGTCTGTGGGCAGCACGCCATCGACGACATCGGCCGGTTTGGCCGCCTTCAGACGATCGGCGCGCTCCTTCGAGAGGGTGATACGCTGTTCGGCGACCTTGAGATCGGCATCGAGCTGGTTGATCCGCTGCTGAAGGTCGATGGCGACCTTGACGTTGCCTTCACCGGTCTTGGCCGTGAAGGCGTCTAGTTCGGCGCGGGCCTGCTCATAGGCCTTCTTCAACGTGCCGTCCGATCCGGCAGCGCTGCCTGCCGGCGACGCGAGCAGCATGCCTGACAGGCGCGCGGCGATCTGGCGGGATTTCTCGGCGCTTGCGGTGGAGACATTGAGCCTGACGAGCCCGGTGCCGCCATCCGGCGCGGCTTCGACGGCTGCCGCCAGAGACACTTCGGCGCGGGACGCGGCATCTGCCGCCGCGCCATTGCCGGACAAGAGATCGAGGGCAATGCCGACGGCATTGGGCTTCTCACCGGCGAATTCAGGATCGCGGTCGAGCTTCAGCGAAGCCACGGCCGCGGCGATCATCGGGGCGGAGACCAGCTTCTTCGCGGCCGCCTGCGTCAGTGCCGGACGGGTCGCCGCATCGCCGCCGACATGCAGCACGGTGGCGGCGGAATAGCGGACGGGCGCCTGAGGCATCATGAGTGGAAAGGCCGCGCCGAGCATCAGGCCAACAAGCGCAAACGCAATCGCCTTCAAGGGAAGATGGAGCGGCTCGTCATCGATGGCTGCGGGGATGTCATTGGTATTGGCGGGGACGAATACCGGTTCCGGCAGCTGCGGGACGACGGCAGGCTGGACCGGGGGCTTTTCTGCTTTCACCGGCTGCGATGGCGCGTCATTGGCGGGCGCGAACTGCGGAGCGAGAATGGCTTCGATACGGCTTGTCAGCGGAGCCTCTGCCCTCGCCCGCGCCTGGCGTTGCTCTTCGAGCGCCTTTTCGATGACACGCAGCAATTCGGCTTCGGAGGGACGAACCGCAGGCGCATCACCGCCGCGCGATGCTTCCCGCGCGCCGAGCGGGGCGCCTGTCCGTCTGCCGTTCAATGCCTTGTTGTCATACATGGATGCCACTTCTCACGCACGTGATGGTCCGGCCATTACCCGCGGCTCAGCGAGTATTAATCGAGCCTAAACAATCATGGCAAAGAAATGGTTAATGAACGGTTCAGGAGGCCGCTATTGATGCGTGCCGCTGCGCTTCTGCGGCGGCAGAGAATTGCCGCGATCACCATCGAGTTTCAACATCCGCTCGCGCCGGCTGAACCGGTATTGCAGAACATGAAACAGGAAGACCGGAATGCCGACGACATAACGGCGCCAGAGGCGGGACGGCTCCTGGACCAATCGGTAGGCCCATTCGAGCCGCATCATCCGCACCGTTTCCGGCGCGCGCGGGATCTCGCCCGAGACGAAATCGAAGAGCGCGCCGACCGTCAGCACGAGACGGGCATGCTCCGGACGGACATGGCGATGCGCCCACTTTTCCTGCAGCGGCGTGCCCATGCCGATGATCAGCATGTCGACCTTCTGGGCGTCGAGCTCGGCGATGACATCGACGGGATTGTCCTTGTCGAAATAACCATCGGAAATGACGACGAATTCGTGCCACGGCGCATGCTTGGCGAAATTCGCCGCAGCGCGCTCGACGACGGCGCGCTTGCCGCCGATCAGGCCGACGCGGCGCGGCGTTTCCATGAAGGTCAGCAGTGCGGGGACGAAATCGGTGCCGTTGAGATTGGCCGGGAACGGGCCGCCATGCGACACCTGCGAGGCGATGTTGAGGCCGATACCATCGGGCAGGACCAGGTTCTGCTCGAGGATGTCGCGATATTCCGGATCGCGCAGCGTCATCAGCATGTTGTGGGCATTGACGAAGGAGATGACCGTCTGGCCGACCGGCAGTGACGCCAGCTCATTGATGAAGACGAGCGCGTCGTCCCATCCGAGATCGCAGACCGGCACGTCGAAAATCGTGCGGCGCGAGGCCATAACCGCGAAATTCGCGATCAGATTCATCCCAACCTCCTGCAGGGGGTGCTTCATGCGCCCAGCATCCCGGAAAACAAGCGACAGACGGCACTCCTGCCGGTGATGGCGGGGAGCGTGGCTGGCAAAGCCTGCAGCCGCTATCCCGGATGCAGAGCCATGACTGGCCTGAACCAAGGGTATATCAGCTCAATTTCAAACAACCTTTAGGAAAACCCGTCGCATTGCGGGAACCGGGGAAAGGAACGGTTAACCATCACCGACCCGAAAACGCAGATGGCGCCCGTGGGGCGCCATCTCGACCTGGACGATGAATACGATCAGTGCGCGGCCGGGGCCGCTGCCGCATCCTCTGCAGGTGCAGCTTCGACGATCTTGACCGGCTTGCCCATCTTCGGCTGCTGGCCGGAGGTGGCGGCCTTTTGATCTTCCTTCGAGAGATAATCGAGCTGCTGCAGCATGACGTCGGCGATATAGTCGCCGCCCAGCCGCTCGTTCATGCCCTTCTTGACCGCATCGCGGAATGCCTGCGGATCGAAGGACTTCACCTTGCTGATATCGACCATCTTGTTGCCGACGAGCAGCGTGAACAGCTGATCCGTCGTCATTTCCGTCAGCGGCAGCGTGGCGCCCTTCACGACATCCTTGTTCATCATGAAGTTCAGCTGGCCAATGAAATAGCCGGTTACCGCACCATCGCCGATGATCGGAATGGTGACGGTCTCGCCTTTGACAAGCTCGAGCTGCGCCTGCTTGGAATCGTCCGGCGGCGGCGCTGGCGCGGTGGCCATCTTCACCGAGAAATAGACCGAAGCCAGCGTGATCACGCAGACCCAGATGCCTGTAAAGACGAGTTTAAGCATCAGTTATCACGCGCGACGAATTGTTCCTGGGAATAGGTACCGTCGGCATCCGCATCCTGCACGGCGCTCTTCAGGAGATCGGCCACGGCACGGACGGCTTCGAGGTGAGCCTCGACGCGGCGCGCGTTGAGCGTCAGCTTCTTCTTCAGACCATGCAGCTGGTCGAGATGCGAAGCGGCAAGTTCAGCCGGATCGGTATCGCGGAACAGCATCGACAGCTCATACAGGCAACGGCTCTTGTGCGCGTTCGATACCTTGAGGTCGAACTGCGGATCGGCACCGATACGCGTATTCTCGTTATCGATGATCATTTCCAGGCGGCCGAGGACCGATTTGATACGATATTCGTTCGAGATTATTTCCATTTTTATCCTCGGCTATGCTTCTTTACTGGACTTGGTCTCCGCCGTCGGCGTGCCAAATGTCTTGCGCTGGAATTCGTCGATCATGCTGAAGGCGACCTTGCGGTCATCCTGGTCGGCAGTGGCGTTGACGATGCCGCCTTCCTTCTTGCGAAGGGCATCGTGATAGAGCTGCTTGGCGATGCCGATGCCGTCACCCTTGGAGATGACGTTACCGAGCTGCTCGGCCATCATGCCCTTCCAGATGTCGCCGGTGGCGCCCTTGCCGTAGACCTGCTCGCTATCGCTCGGCAGCATGTTCTTGATGAAGTTCTGCAGAACCATCGATTCGAACTTCCGGTAGGTTTCCGGAATCTGTTCGGTCTTTTCGCGGTTCTTGACGTCGTCGAGGCCGGTTTTCGCCGTGCTTTCGAGACCTTCGATCTTCGAGGAGAAGCCATTGCCGTTCTCGGCAAGGCTGGTTGCCCGGAACGCAGCACGGGCTGCCTTCAGTTTCTCCTGGGCGGCCGCGACCTCTGTCGGGTCGGCAGCTTTGACAACGTCCAGGACAAGATCACTGGGGGGCGAGATAGCCAACGTCACAATCCTCTAATGTAAGGTTGTGGCGATTATTATTTTTGAAGCTTGCTGGAGGCTGGCGTTGCAAATTTCTGGTCGATGATATCGTAGACCGCACTGTCATCGGCCTCGCGGCGCTCGGATTCCAGGGCTTCTTTCATCCCCTCCTCCAGCCTGTCGCCCTTTGCACGCTCGCGCTGCAGGCGCATTTCGTGCAGCTGCTGGATGCCCGTCAGCTGTTTGTCCTTGGTGCTGAGTCGCTCGAAGCGGTCGGCATAGCTCTGCGAGAAGGCGCGGTGAATCGGATCGACGGAGCCCAACGCATCGATGACATTCTCCATCGACTGGTTGACCTCGACGCGCTGGCGCGCTGTTTCGGCCAGGTCGTATTCGGCCATCTGCTCAAGATGACGCTGCACCGCGACCAGGCGCTTCAGCTTCTGAGACCGGGTCTGTTCCGCCATTGCTCTAGAGCCCTATGAAGACGGTGGGGAAGGACTGCGCAAACTGGCTGATCAGGGCCGCGACCGAGAAATAGAACAGGAAGAGCCCGCCGAGCAGCAGATAAGGCGTCGAGATGAAGTAGACCGGGATCTGCGGCGCCAGCTTGTTGATGAAGCCGATCGAGACGTTGAACATCATGCTGTAGATCAGGAACGGGCTCGAGAGCCGGAGCATGATGTAGGTGGTCGAGACCAGCGTATCGGTCAGCGAGATCAGGTTGGCGCGCATGTCGCCGGGGCCGCCGAAGGGCATGGTCGTGTAGGAATCGACCAGCGCCTTGAAGACGATGTGATGGAAATCCATCAGGAAGAGAACCATGATGCCGGCGAAGGTGATGAAACCGGACAGGCTGGTTTCCTGCGAATCTTCGACGACGTCGTTGCCGGCCGGCGAGGTGTAGCCGACCATCATGGCGATGATCGTTGCGGCAAACTGGAAGCCCATCGTGTAGACGCGGGCGAGCAGGCCGTACATGACGCCGATCAGCGATTCGGTGAAGATCAGGCCGATATAGGTGGCGCTGGTGCCGCTGACCGAGGGATAGACCGTATCCCACATCATCGGCAGCAAGGCGAGAGACAGACCGGCAGCAACGAAAACCCGCAGGATTTCAGGCACGCGTGCCGAGGAAAACCCCGGCATCGCCAAGACGCAACCACCAACCCTGCAAAAGATCAGAAAGAGCGCAAGGATGGTGCCCTGCGGGTCTGTTATCATGAAACCGAGCCCAAAATCTTTATCTCGATGCCCTTCGCCAACTCGACGTGGGACAGAACCGGAAGCGTCGCGAACAAGCGTTCGATGATCATGCGCACATAGGAGCGCGTTTCCGGCGACGTGACAAGGCAGAAAGGCAGGCCGCGATCCATGAATTCACGGATAACCTTCGTCGCCTGCTCGCTGAACTCTTCGAGAGCACGCGGATCGATGTCGAATTCGACAACTTCGCCCTTGTTGTCGCGCTTCAGAGCCTGGTGGAAGGCGAGATCCCACTTGCTGCCGAGTCGCAGGACGCGGAGCACACCGTTATCGGCAAGGTCGCCGCAAATCTGCTGCGCCATGCGGATGCGGACGTGTTCCACGATCTGCTCGGTCTTGCGGACATGCGGTGCGAGCTCGGCGACGGCTTCGAGGATCAGGTGC
This sequence comes from Rhizobium sp. OAE497, assembly GCF_040546565.1. Taxonomy (NCBI): domain Bacteria; kingdom Pseudomonadati; phylum Pseudomonadota; class Alphaproteobacteria; order Hyphomicrobiales; family Rhizobiaceae; genus Rhizobium; species Rhizobium sp. OAE497. The sequence goes on along the minus strand of NZ_JBEPOA010000001.1, from coordinate 614,096 downwards.
AGGTTGCGGATCGAGACGCGCTCGGCGAGCAGCAGCTTCAGCACCGCCTGCAGCCCCGAATAGGACATGTGCGAGGTGCAGATTTCGTCCGCCAGCTTCTTGTATTCCGGATCGAGCCGGTCGATCAGCACCTTGACGTCCTTATAGGACAGGAGCTGCGGCAGGTTGTTGCGGATGACTTCGCTCATATGCGTCAGGACGACGGAGACGTTGTCGATCGGCTGGAAGCCTTCGCGCTTCAGATCTTCGGTAAAGGCTTCGAGGACCGAAACCGCCGGCATGCCGAAAGCGGGTTCGCGGATTTCGTCTCCCGGAATACGCGGCTTGCGGCCGGAACCGGTGACGACCAGCACTTCACCGACACGCAGCTGGTTCGATGCGACGGTCGTGCCGTGGATGCGGATCTGGTAGGATTTTTCGGCGATCGCGATATCGTCGGTGACCTTGATTTCGGGAACGACGAAACCGTATTGCGTCGCGAACTTCTTGCGCATCTTGCCGACGCGGAAGGCGAGTTCCTGATGCGCGCCGAGCAGGCGGGTCGAGACCATCTTGCCGAGTGCGAGCTCGATCTCCGAGGTGCGCAGGACCGACTTGACCGAGTCCTTCTCGAGCTCCTTGCTCTGGACGACCTTCTTTTCTTCCTGTTCGCGGCGGATCTTGTTCTCAGCCTCGATCTGGCGCGGGATGAACCAGGCGCCGAAAGCCATCAGGCCGCCGAGCAGCATGAAGGGGACGGTCGGCAGACCGGGCATCAGGCCGAGGATGGCCATGAGGGCGGCCGAGACCGAGAGCGCGCGCGGATAGCCGGAAAGCTGACCGATAACCGCTTCGTCGGTGGAGCCGACATTGCCGCCGCGCGAGACCAGGAGGCCTGCAGCGAGCGAAACGATAAGAGCCGGCATCTGCGACACGAGACCGTCGCCGACCGAAAGCTTGACGAAGACGTCAGCTGCTTCGCCGATCGGCATGCCGTGGCGGAAATAGCCGATGATGATGCCGCCGAAGACGTTGATGCCGGTGATCAGAAGGCCGGCGACAGCATCACCGCGCACGAACTTGGACGCACCGTCCATGGCACCGAAGAAGGAGCTTTCTTCTTCGAGTTCCTTACGGCGCCGTTGGGCTTCCTTCTCGTCGATGATGCCGGCCGAAAGGTCAGCGTCGATCGACATCTGCTTACCGGGAATGGCGTCCAAGGTGAAACGCGCGCCGACTTCCGCGATACGCGTCGCACCCTTGGTGATGACGATGAAGTTGATGGTGATCAGGATCAGGAAGACGATCAGACCGATCACGAAGTCGCCGGACATGACGAGGCTTGCGAAGCCGGCGATAACGCCACCGGCCGCATCATGGCCTTCGTTGCCGTGCGAAAGGATGACGCGCGTCGTGGCGATGTTCAGCGCCAGTCGCGTCATGGTCGCGATCAGCAGAATGGTCGGGAATGACGAGAATTCCAGCGGCTTCTTGATCCACAGCGCGACCATGAGGATCAGCACCGAGAAAGCGATCGAGAATGCCAGGCCGAGGTCGATCAGAAATGGCGGAATCGGCAGGAAGAGAATGCAGATGATAACGATGATGCCGAAGGCAAAGCCGATATCGCGCAAACTCGGTGCGGATTTGGGAAGCGGTAGTGCAGGTGGTTGCGCCATAACTGGTTCCGTCTCTTCATGAGAGGAGGCGGATACCGGGACCCGCCCTATTCGGATCGACAGTTAAATGGCGAAGCTTGCGCGAAGATGGCTCAGAAGCCGGACTGGATGCGCGAAAAAACCATGTCCGTGAAGATCGAAATCTGCGAGCCGACGAAGGGCGCCGAGATGCCGACGGTGATCAGGACGGCAACGATCTTCGGAACGAAGGTCAGCGTCGCTTCCTGGATCTGCGTGAGGGCCTGAATGAGCGCGATGATCAGACCGACGACCATGGCCGCAGCAACCGCGGGGCCCGCCGCGACAAGCACGGTCCAGATGGCTGCCTGGAACAGATCGAGTGCATCAGCTTCATTCATAAGGCAACCTCATATCGCCCTGGGAGAAAAGTCCGGCGCGAGCCGGACTTAGGTGCTGGACGAGCTGCCAGAGCTGCTGTTATCGCCTGTCGTGGTCGAGCCGTCCGTCGGGGTCGTCGCCGGCGCCGAATCAGAGATCGTGACGCCAGTCTGGACGAGAATTTTACCGCCATCCTTCGTCGTTGCAATGATGCCGTCGGAATAAACCTTGACCGAGGAGATGACGCCTTTGACGCTACCGTCCGCGCTTTCCATGTACTTGCCGATGTAGCTGCCGGCCTGAGTGAGGCTGGAGCTGGAAAGCAGCGTGTCGAGCTTGGTATTCGTCTGGATCGTCTGTTCGACCTGCGAGAAGCTGGCGAGCTGAGACATTTGCTCGCTGGCATCTACGGGATCGGTCGGATCCTGGTTCTTCATCTGCGCGATCAGCAGCTGAAGGAAGTTATCGTAGTTCAGCGTCGCCTTCTGCTGGGCAGAAGACGTGCTGCTCGACGAGGACGAAGTGTCCGTCGCTCCGACGCCGCTTACCGCCATGGTGCGATCTCCTTGCGGATCTGTTCGACCATCGCCGGCGCCATTTCCTGCGTGTTGAGGATGTTGTCCTCAATGGCGTAGAGCGAGCGGATCGCCTTCAGAGCATCAAAGGCGCGGCCGGTCGAAACCAGACCGTCGATGCGCTTCAGTTCGGCCAGAACTTCCTCGTTGCGGAAGCAGGTCAGCAGCATGGTGATCGACTTGCGGAACATCGCCGTCGACTGTTCCTTGCCTTCCGGGTTGATGAGGATCATCTGCGCGATGAAGTAAAGCTGGCGCAGAGGCGTCGTGGCATCTTCCGGCTGCAGGACGTGATTCTCGAGAAGGAAGGTCACATCATTCAGGAATTCCAGCGCGACCTTGCGGTCAACGCGCAAAACCGCGCCGTTGATGAAGATTCTTTCCCCGGCTTTAAGTGAAATGCGAAGTGTACTTTTCATTTAAGTCCATCCCTGATGATGGTGGTAATGTCGATAATGCCCTGGTAGTTGTCCGATTGCCGCCGTCTGATCCTGTCGCATTCCTTCAAAATCCAGATTGCGATCGAAATCAGATTGGCGCGGAGCTCAATCTCAAGCTGATTGTCCGGGTGCTTCAAGTCCTCCACGAAGCTGACCCAAACGCGGCGAGTGTAAAACAGCGCCTCGATGGCTTCCCGGCCGTATTTTCCCTTGTCGCGCGCCGCGGCAAGCATTTCGATAGACCGATCGAGAACTTGTCGTTCCCTTTCTTTTGCATCGGCCACCGAGTCTTGCATGACCTCGGCATAAGAGAACTGATACATTCATGCATCCTTCTAGGTACCTTTGATCATCAAAGGTAGTTTACGAGGCTCAACTGCTGGATCTTCGAGATGATCGTGTAAGAGGTCTGAAGCTGGGTTTCCATGTTCTTGACGATCGTGGTCGCCTCGACCGGATCCACGCCCGTGAGATCGATGAGTTTGCCCTGCAGAATAGTCGACTGCGCATCCAGTGCGTCGTTGGACTTCGTCACACGCTCCTGGGAGAGACCAAGCTGGCTCTGCTGGCCCGTCAGACCGTCAACGGCCCGGCCTGCATAGTCAATTGCGCCATCCGACAGACCCGCCATGCCGGCCGTTCCAAGCCCCTGACCGGCCAGGGCCTGCGTCATGATCGTCGCCATGGCGAAATAGCGCATGCCGTCCGAATTGGCATTGGTCGAAGACGTGACGACTTCCGAATTGCTGATGCGGCTGGTCATGTTCTGGTTCGATGCAGAAGACCAATCGCCCCAAGCCGGCGGGTTCGTGACGTAAGCGCCTGACGTCGGCACCGGTGCGCCGACCGGATAGCCTGCCGGCAACGTGTCACCGGTGAACATCGGCTCGACGAACGTCGTCATGAAATTCTTCATGTCGGTTTCATCGAGATCGGCAACCGTCTTGGGATTGCCGGTGACGGGATTGGTCAGGCCGCTGGCATAGGCCTGCAGATTGGTCTGCATGGCGCTGATTGCTGCAGAGCTCTGGTCGGTCAGCGGCGGCACATCGGTGTTGACGCCGGAGAAGAGGTACTCGCCGTTGGCAGACGAGTTCGCAGTCCCCATCAGCGTCGAGAACGCGCTGGATGCCTGCTGCAATGTGACGCTGATCGTCGTCGCGCTTTCGCTGCCCTTAAGCGCCGTCAGCTTGGCCATCAGATCGTCGGCAGAGCTGTTCAGGTCACCGAGACCGTTCTGCGACATTTCCAGGCGAAGGTTGACGACGGAATTGCTGTCCTTGATCGACTTGATACGGTCGATTTCGCGGTTGAAGTCGATGCTCTTCGCCGTATTCACACCGAGCGCTACGCCGACGTCGGCGTACATCTTGGTGCTGGCCTCGACTGCCGACTGAACCATCTGGTTCTGCGACTGACGGATCGTCAACCGCATGGCGTTCTGAATGGCCGAACTAGAAATGAATGAGCTTTTCATCGTTAACTCGCAATATCCAGCAATGACTTCAGCATTTCATCGACGGCGTTCAAAATCTTCGTCGCCGCCTTGTAGGACTGCTCGATATCGAGCATCAGCGTCAGCTCCTCGTCGAGGTTGACGCCAGTCTCATTTGAATAGGCCTGGTCCGAGCGCGACAGAGCAGCCGACGTGTTCTCAGAGGCATCGCTGGCGCTGCTGCGGTACTGTTCGAGCCAACCGACAGAGTTGGCGGCAAAATCCATGATGCTGACGTTGGAATCGATGCCGGAGCCGGTGTTGAAACCGACTACGCCGGTGCCCGGGTCGAAATCGACCTTCGCGCTCATCGCATTGTAGTATTTGTCGAGCTGCGCCGTGTAACCGCCATTGCCCGTAGGATTCGTATTGAAATAGGGCGGCGTCGTCGGGGCAGGCACCGGATCGTTGATCGAACCGTCACGAAGCTTCATGGGGTCGCCACCTTGTGAGGTGATGACCGCGGAGCTTACCTTGATCGAACCTGCCAAGCCTGAGATGATCGGGCTGGTGGCTGGGTTCGTGGTCGTATCGATCGGCGGCATTCCGCCGACAGCGCCGGTCGAATCCGTCCATGTGAACAAGCCTGGCTTCGTCGAACTGCCGTCGGAGTTGGTCTCCGCGAACATGTTGATGAGGCCCTTGGCGATTTCGTCCAGCTGGTTCTGGAACTTCGGCGCGACGTCATCGCGAATCTGCAGAAGCGCCTGAAGGCTTCCCTGGCCAGAGGTCGTGCCGCCCTGCCCCATGGCGAGAGCCACGCCGTCAATATAGACACCGTTGCCCTTGTCGCTCGCCTGGTAGGTCGGCGTCGGCGTGAATTGAACCGAGCGCGGAACGGTGTCGAAGAGTACGACGCCATCGGCGGTGTAAAGCGCCATGTCGTTGCCGCTGCGCGACACCGGATTGACGCTGACGATGCTGGAGATCTGCTTCAGCAGCTTGTCGCGCTGGTCCAATGCATCCGACGGGTCGGAGTTGGTGTTGACCGCATTCTTGACGGCGTTGTTGGCCGTCTCGAACTGCGAGAGCAACGAGTTCAACGTGTCAACCTGGGTCGCGATCGACTTGTCTGCGGCCGCTCGGGTGTTTTGAACCGATGCCGTCGCATTGTTCAGCGAGTTTGCAAGGTCTTGCGCTGCGCTGATCGCGCCTTGTGCGGCAACGGCGTTGTTCGGGGATGTCTGGAATGCGCCGAGCTTTTGCTGGAAGGCGGCGAGGTATGAGGACGGGGACGTCTCATAATCGTTACCGCCGAGAATGCTCTTGACGTCTTCAAGGCCGTTCAACAGCGTCTGCTGTGCACTGTCCTGCGAGTTGCTTGCAAGGTACTGGCGCAGGAGAGCATCCTCCTGCGCACGGTCAATCTTGACTACCGATGCGCCATCCAGCGACGTGCTGATCATCGCCTGCCGGCGCACATAGTCCTTGTTGCCGGCATTGGCGATATTCCCCGACACGATCGCGCTCTGCGTGCCCGTGTTGTTGAAGATGCTTTGAGCCGTATTAAGTGCTGACGTGAGCGACATGGCTTACCGGTTACCCTAGATTATCGCTTGAGGTTGACGAGGACGTCCATGATGTCCGAACCCGTCTGGAAGACCTTGGAATTGGCGGTGTAGCTGCGCTGAGATTCGATCATCTCGGTCAGCTCACCTGCGAGGTCGACGTTCGAGCCTTCGAGTGCGCCGGCCTGGATAGAGCCGAAACCGTTGGTCTGGGGGTAGCCGGTGACCGTAACGCCCGATCGGCCGTTTGCCTGATAGACGTTGCCGCTGAGAAGCGTCAGCTCGTCCGGGCTGGCAACAGTCGCCAGAGGAATGCGGAAGACCGGCTTCGGATCGCCTTCCTTGTAGTTGGCGTAAACCGTGCCATCCTTGTCGATGGTGACGCCGGTGACTTCACTGGCCGGCTGACCGTTCGGCGAACCCGTGCCGCTGTTGGCGGAAGCCTTCTGCGTGTACTTCGAAAGATCGAGATCGATGCTGAGATCGCTCGTCGTATCTGCAATGGTGACGTTTCCGGTAATCGAACCAGCGTCCGCATCGGCCGGGTCGGTAATCAGATTGCCGCTCTTGTCGAAGACCATCGTGCCGCTGGCAACCGGAGTAGCCGGGGTATACGGGAACGAGCTCGTGCCTGACGTTGCCGCCGCGTCCTTGCGGTAGATCGCCACGTCCCATTCACCGGACGTCGTCGCAGTGGCTGCGGCTGACTTAGTGAAGTAGAAATCGTACTGAACCTTGCCACCAAGCTTGTCGAAGACAACCATCGACGTCTTGTAGGTGTTGGGCGTACCGGCCGCGCTGACGCCCGGGTCGACGTTTGCGCTCGGCAAGTCGGCAGCCGGCACAACGGGCATGTCGGAGTTCAAGTTGCCGGAGAAGGTGGCGCTCGTCGATTCGATCGCGGTCAGGCCGGACTGGTTGACGTTGACGGGAACGAGGCCATCGAAACCGTTGACGACGACTGCCGGCGGGCCTGCCGTGTAGGGATAGCCCATGAGCGTGAAGCCGGCGGCGTTGACCAGGTTGCCGTTCTTGTCCTTGGTGAAATCGCCGGCGCGGGTCAGAACCGAGGTTCCGTCCGGGCTCTGGACGATGAAGAAGCCATCGCCCGAAATGGCGAGGTCGGTGCCCGAGGTCGTGTAGGAGAGATCACCCTGGGAAGTCACGGACTGGCGGACGGACGTCTGAACACCACCGGAGTTGTAGTTGCCGGCCGAGGACGGCAGGACGAGCGACGAAAATGCCGTCGATACCGACTTGTAGCCCGTGGTGTTTGCGTTCGCGATGTTGTCGGCGACGGTGCTCAGGCGGTTTGCCTGGGCATTCATGCCGGACACTGCCGTCTTCATGCTGCCAAAAATGCTCATCTGAAAACCTCGTTTTCCTTGATAGCTTGGAGAGTATTTGGCGGGCCTTGCGTGAAGCTGTCTGGTGGCGAGCGGCCCGTTCGAAATGTTGAACGGGCGCCCGCGCAGCAGGGCCCAGCACTGAAATCAGTTCCAGTCGATGCAGTAGCCAAGGAAGCGCTTCGAATCGACCGGGTCGAAACCGAGCTTCTTGCGCAGCTTCTTGCGCAGCTTGGAGATATGGCTTTCGACGACGTTCTCTTCGACTTCCTCGTCGAAGATGCCGTAGATGGCGTTGAAGATCTGGGTCTTCGTGACGCGGCGTCCACGGTTGGCAATCAAATATTCGAGGATGCGGCGCTCGCGGCGCGGCAGCGCGAAAACTTCGCCGTGAATCTCGGGATCGCGGCCGTCCGAGAAGACGCGGATGGCGCCGATATCGGTGTGGCTTGCAATCGCTTTCAGGCGGCGGCGGATGGCCGCAGCGCGAGCGAGGATTTCACGGGGGTGGACCGGCTTGCGGACCACGTCGTCGACACCGCAATCAAAAAGTGCAAGCGTCGTTTCGAGCGAGGGCTGATCGCTGACTGCGATGACAGGCGCCTGGGAGCGATCGCGGATTGCCCGCGGCAGCTCAAAGGTCTGCTGGCCCTGGCCGATCAGGAATGCTTCAACAGCAGCGATATCCGAGTCCGCCGCCGTCTGCACCCATTCGCCAAATTCGTTTGGATCAAAGCCTGTCGAAGGAATGCCTTCCCGGCCAAATAGAGATGTATATCCATCCTTAACGAGCTCGCGCTCATCAACCACGACGATCATTCGTCCGCCTCCGAATCAGTGTGGCACTTCGATGATCTATGGGTACGAATCGTACGAATCTGGAACAAGGTGTTGGAAGTTAATGGCAGGAATTAATAGTTGCTTAACCTTTGCGTCCCGATTTGCTCTACATATAGTAGGTCACCGGACTTATGCACACAAAAATTTCGTGGAAAAGTTAACACCTGGTAAATTAGGCCTTGCGTGGCCAGATTCTGGCGGATTCCTGCCACATTTCGACACGATTCCGCTTTGTTCTCTTTTTGCCATCTTTGATTGCATCAATTCTGACAGAAGTTACTCGCATTAGGAGTCCACTTGCCGTAGCCGGTGGCGACCAGATTGGCGATCACCCGGCAGACATACTGCTTCTGCGCGGGGTCGTTGTTGGGTCCTGCGTGGTATCTCGCTACCGCCATCGTCCAGGTTTCGTGACGGTCGTGGAGGTTGCGCAGGAACTTCGCCGCATATTCCACATTGGTGTGCGGGTCAAACATCTCCTCGGCGGAGCGGAAGTTCTCGCCATGAAAGTAATGGTTGATCTGCATGCAGCCGATGTCGATCAGTTTCGCGCCGGCGCGGGTCGCCGTATCGAACTGGCGCATGGCATCTGCTTCGGAGGGTGGAAAGACCGCCTTTCCCTCGATATTGAGCGCGAAGGGATACAACGATCCCTTGCGTCCCGTCTCCGTCAAACCGACCGAGTAGAGGATGCCTTCGGGGATGCCGTACTTGGCAGCGGCCGACTGGATTTCCTTCTCGCAGGCACCGTTGGAGGCGGCTGCCTCAGAGGTAAACGCCGCCAGAGCCGCTGCTGCGATCGGAGCCAGAAGCAGCGCCTTCCACGCCGGTCTCAGCTGCGCCATCAAAGCCTCCATTCCCTCGCTGTGCGGTCTGCGACTGGCGCTCACGCGCCTCGCCGCCCTGTCCCTGCTGCAGGGATTGCTGGCCGGACTGGCCCTGTGCGTTCGCCTGTGCGCTGGTATCGGTCTTTTCGACCGGCGCCATGCTAATGGTGACGTTGTCGACCGTGTAACCCTGGCTGCGCAGCGATTCGAGGATCTTGCTGTGATCTTCCTTGAGCTGACGGTAGGCCGCACCCGTCTCGACCTTCAGATCGACGTTGAGGGCATCGCCGGACAGGCGCATCGTCGCCGTGACGAGACCGAGATCAATCGGCGTCATCTGGATCTTCAGCGTATTGACGACCTTGCCGGTGCTCGTCCACTCGGCGGCGTTCGACAGCGCCGAGCCAGGCTGCATGGCCTGCGCCCATTCCTTGTCGCCGCTAATGGCAGCGGTGACCGAAGCGGAGTTCTGCGCGAGGCCGATATAGCGGCGCGATTCGAGCACGGTGACGTTCTCGATATCCGTCTTGGTCTTGGCGCCGGTCTCTCCGGCATTTTCGGTGCCGATATGAATATCCATCGATTCACCGCGGCCATCGGCGCGGCTCAAACGGAAGATCTTGCCATCGGCAGCCTCGGAGCCCTCAGCGCCAGGCACGGGCACCTCGGCAGCCTTCGGGCCGCTGATCGCCGCCAGCGCGTCCGTCGCATGCGTTTCCGCCTTGCCGGTTGCCTCGACCTTATCTTCCTTCTTGTCCTTGCCAGGCGCGGTGTCGTCCTTCGCCTTCACGGCGGTGCCCTGCATGACCGTGGTGATCACGGCAGGCTGCTGCGGGACGTCTTTCTTCAGGAGATCAAGCGCATCGCTTGCGGCATCCTCGGTCTCGCCCTTGGAAGACTTCTTGGTTTCTTCGCCCTTTGCCGGCTTGGCGCCCTTGGCCGCCTGCGGCAGGGTGTCTTCGTCGAGCTTGTCGGACTTGTCCTTGGTATTCTTTTCCTTCGGCAGCGCAGCGGCTTCCTGCAACTGCTCCTTCAGCGTCTTGCCGACCGAGACCGTCTCCGGCTTGGTTTCGGCCTGCGGCTTTAGCGAGGTGTCGCTGAGGTCGATGATCGGCTTCGGATGCTGGCGCGACCGGGCGATGACGTTGGCATCGGCCTGTGCGTCAGCGGGCTGCGAACCGTCAGCGGCCTGCGCGTCGTTCGCGCCCTGGCCGTTATCGCCGGCTTTCTGCAGGACGTCCGAAAAGCCGCCCTTGCCGCCATCATCGTCCTTGCCGACAGGGCGATTGGATTTCGCTGACGGCGCCTCAACCGGTGCCGTTCCCCCCGAAACGCTGATATCCATGATCTCAATTGCCCTCTTCGCCCAGCAACTTGTCGATATCGTCAAGCTTGGACCGGTTCGCAGCCATAAAGGATTTGTAGGCAGGATCAGCATTCTGCTGGTCCTGGCTGCTGTCTGCCGGGAGCGCCGGTGCCGCTCCGTCGTCAACCGGTTCCGATGGGGGAGCGGTGGGCGATTGCGATTCGGCGTCCGTAGTAACAGCGGCCTGTTCTGAAGTATTCTCTTCATTAGAAGAAGTAGAATCGCTTGCTTGCGTCAAGCTTGCAGGGTCAGGCGCTTTCAATACTTGTTCTGCCACGGAGCGGGCAGCGGCCCGCAGCGCCTTGTCGCGATCCGAGAGATCGCCATCGGCGACCTTGCCGATATGCTGGGCCGCCGAATCGACGTCCGGCGTCGAGACCGAGGCCATATTGCCATAGAAGCTCGCCAGCGCGCCGAGCGGATCGGTTTCGCCGCCCGACAGGGCCTGGGCGTGTTCGGCAGCAGTCTTGGAGAGCTCGACCTTGCCGGCAATGCCTGCAGCGCGCGCGATGCGCAGATAGACTTCGCGCTGACGCGCATCATCCATGAAACTCAGGATGCTGACGACGTCCTCGGTCTTCACGTCATGCTCATGATCGACGATCAGCTTGACGAAGAGATCGGCGAACTGGCTGGCATAGGGGGAGTGCAGGAAGCGGCGGACATAGCGCTGCGAATAGGCCATGCCCTTGTCGACAAGCCCGGCCTCGACGCTGATCGCCACGGAGCGGCGCAACGCCGCCTCCTCAACGATAGTACCGGGCGCCGATAGGCGCGCCTGATCGTAGAGCTTCAGCGCCTCGAGCGGACTGCGGGCAACCATGACGTTGCCGCCGACCAGCGAGAGATAGGGGCCGATCTTCTTGTCGCGATATTCGTTTGCAGTCTCGACCAGCGTCTTGGCGACGAGCAGGCCCTTGCCGCTCAGATACTTGCGCAGCACATCGGTGACGCGATTGTCGAAATAGCCGTTGACGTCGCGTGAGACGAGATATTCGAGCGTGGCGGGGTTACCGCCGCTCATCGCATAGACAAGCGCCGCATCGACGTTGCGATCGTCATCAAAGACGGCGGGATCGACGGTGCGTAGGCGCTGATCGATCGTGCCCAGCATGAAGCGCTGCATTTCCGCGGCGGAGTGATCGCCTGAGACAACGGAATCCTGCACGAACTGCAGCGAGCGCAGCATCTTGTAAGGCGCCAGATCTTCCTGCTCGTCGGCGCGCGCGGCCGCAGGCGCTGCAAGCGCCAGCCCGAGTGCGATCGACAGAAGACGATGGTGCTTGCGGCGCGCCATGGCTTACCCCTGATCCCCCTGGACGAGGATTTCGATACGGCGGTTTGCGGCATTGAGCGGATCATCGGGCAGCTTCAGCTTGCGATCGGCAAAGCCGGAGACCTGCGAGACACGCCCCTCTCCGAGACCGCCGCGAACCAGCATGTAATAGGCAGCCTGGGCGCGGTCCATGGACAGGCGCCAGTTCTCGTTATCGGCGCCCTTGTACTGACGCGCGTCGGTATGGCCGCGGATGACGACGGCACCCTGGCGGGCCTTCAGTACTTCGCCGATCTTCTCCATCGCCAGAACCATTTCCTTGCGGGGAACGGCCGAGCCGACATTGAACATGGAGTCGTTCGCCTGGTCCGACAGGCTGACCAGCAGCCCGCCTTCCGCCGGAACGACGGTGAGACCCTCGGCAAGCTTGCCGGCGACGCCGGTGATCTGCTTGGCGATCTCCTGCTTCAGTTCGTCGGCCTTCTTCTCTTCCTCGGCCTGCTTGACCGGATCGGACTTTTCTTCATCGGTCTTTGCGGCATCGTCAGGCTTCTGATCATCAGCCTTGCCGTCTGCAGCCTTGTCGGCCGGCTTTGCATGCTGGTCGGCGGGCTTGGCGTCCGCGGTGTCGGTGTCCGGCTTCTCGGCTTCGAGCTTTGCCAGCTCGGTCGCGTCAGGCTGCTCCTTGGCGTCCTTGGTCGCCGGCGTCTTGCCGGGATTGTCGGCGCGCGTCACCTCGACCTGCTTCGTCCAGAAATCCGGATCGAAGGGATCGCGATAGGCTTGACCGCCGTCGGCGCCGGTCGCGGGGCCGGAATCGGCTGCACCGCCCTCGCCCTTGGCACTGACATTGGCCTGCTGCCCGACTTCCTGGGCGATCTCAGCCAGAACGGAGTATGGGTTCTCGAAGAAGTCGGCTTCGGAATAGTTGGTCTGGTCGCCAGAGGTCGATGTCTGGTCGTCGCCGCTTGCAGCCGATGCGCCCTGCGTCTGCTGCTCTTCCTTCTGCTTGGACTTGTCCTTAGTCTCCTCGCCGTCAGCCGTATCGACAGGCTTCTTCAGGCCCTTTTCGGTCGGCTTTTCATCGGCGAGCTTGATCGGATTGAAGTAGGTCGCGACCGAGGCCTTGGTTTCCTCGTTGGCGGCGTTGACCAGCCACATGACGAGAAAGAAGGCCATCAGTGCCGTCATGAAGTCGGCATAGGCAATCTTCCAGGCACCACCATGGGCGCCATCGTGGTCGCCACCGCCATGTTTCTTGACGATGATGACTTCGTTCTTGCCGTGGTGGTGATTTTCGCTCTCACTCATTCCAGAACTTTCTTCAGGCTGGCCGACCAGGCCGAGATGCGCGTCACGAGAACGGAACCATCAACCTCAACTGCAAGATCCACATCATCCGTTTCGAGATGACGCAGCAGACCGGGGCTTTTCGCCGAGTGCCTTCTCCAGCAGGGCAAAGAGTTTCGCCGGTCCCTTGACGACGACAGGGCCGGCAGCGCCATCCAGGATCGCCTCGCGCAACAGGGCGGCGAGACTTTTGACGGCATCCTCGGCGACTGCCTCGGTCACGACAGGCGCAACGGCCTTGACGGCTGCGGCGCTGACGAGATCGGCAACATCGAATGCGATATTGGAAAGACGCGCGGCAATCAGCGCCGCCAGCTCTTCCTCATACTTGGCCTTCAGCTCCTCGAATTCACGCTGGTGAATGAGTTCGAGGGTCTGCATTTCGACGGCATGCTTTTCGCTGAGCTCCGCCGTCGCGGCCGCATGGCCCTCGGCATAGGCGCCGCGCTTCTCGGCTTCCAGATCGACCACCGGCTCTTCGGCGATATCGGCGAAGCCGCCAAAGGTGTCGTCGGCAAACTCCATCGGCTCCGGAGCCGGGGCGACGGGCTTGATGTCACTGAAATCCTTGAGATAGCGGGAAAGCATCGCGCTCATCGTGTCGACCCGTTATCTGCGAAAAGATGCGGCATGCCTGCGCCCCGTTCAAACCAACTCCGACGGCCGCCCAAAACCTGATGCGCCATCCTTGCCTGAAACCTAGAAAGCCAAACTTGCGCGAGGATGAATGGCGGGCGCAAACGCCCGCCATCTGGACGGGAATGCTACTCGAGAAGGATCAGGATGTTGCCGGCCGACGTGTTGAGGATGTTCATCGCTTCGGTGGCAACGTTGAGCTGCGTTCCGATCGCCGTCTGGCGCGTGGAGGCTTCGTCCATGTCGGTGTCGATGAGCGCGCCAACCGTGGTGTCCAGCGAATCCATCATCTTGCTGATGTAATCGGAGCGGGCGTCGATCTGGTTCTGCATGATGCCGAGACCGGATGCCGTCGTGTTCAGGCTCGAGAGGATCTTCTCGACCGCGGACTGCATGTCGGCAAGGTCCTGGCTCGATGTGCTGTCCGAAAGCGCAATCTCGGTGCCGGCGGCCGGCGTGCTGGAATTGGCGTTGAGCAGGTAAAACTGGCTACCGGTGCCGTTGCCGGGATCGATCGCCTTCGTCAGCAGGCCCTTCGACGCGTCGCGGGAATCGATCATCACCAGGTTCGACGAGGGAATGCTGATGTTCTCGGGGTAGAACTGGCCGTTCGGACCGCGCGTATAGCCACCGATCACCGAGCGGGTGTCGGGCATGGCGGAGCTGTTGTTGTAGAGCCAGTTTTCGCCGGAGAAGCTGGTGCCGGTGACGGCGGACTGGAGCTGGCCCTTCAGCTGCTGAAGCGTGGTGTTCAGCTTGTCGCGATCGTTTGCTGGGTCGGCAGCCGAGACGAGCGTCGACTTGATGTTGGTGACGAGGTCGATCAGCGAGTTCATCGACGTGTAGGTCGTATCGACCTTGGCGGCGCCGAGGCCGAGAGCGTCGTCGATGGTCTTCAGCGAATTGCCGTCGGTGCGCAGCGTCTGGGCGTAGGACCAGTAGGTGGCGTCATCGGCCGCGGACTGGATGCGCAGCTCGGACGAGATCTGCTGCTGGATCTTGTCGTTATCCTTGCCGAGGCCGCGCATAACGTTCAGTGCGGTCAGCGCAGCAGGGTCCTGAATGGAATAAGCCATCTGTCGATCTCTTGTATGAATGGAAAGGGACAGACCGGAAACCGGTAGCGACAGATTATGGCCTCATGCCCCCGGCAATCGGCCGGTGCGTCGCTGTAAAACAAATCAACTCGCCGGTGAAATTAACCCGAACTTAAGCATGCTTTCAAGGCTTGGAGCGGTCCGGCGGGCGGAAACTTCACGATCTCTGTAACAAATTGTTTTCAAATGAGAAATCGCGCCTTTTGAGCGCGATTTCGAGATCTTTTCTGCCGGTTGAAAATCGCGACGCAAGATTCGATCCAGCTTCAATTTTCCGGCTTAGCGCTGGAAGAGCGTGAGAACGTTCTGTGCGCTCGAATTTGCGATCGACAGCGACTGGATGGCGAGCTGCTGCTGTGTCTGCAACGCCGTCAGTTTGGACGATTCCTCTTCCATGTTCGCGTCAACGAGACGGCCGACACCGGAGTCGATCGAGTCGCTCAATGACGAGACGAAATTCTCCTGCAGCTGAATTCGCGTCGAGATCGAGCCGAGCTGCGAGGCAGCCTTGGTCATCGATTCCAGACCCTGCTCGACGACGTTCAATGCGAGTGTGATATCGCCGTCCGACATGTTGGAGATGTCGAGCGAGAAGATCGAGCCGACGGTGCCGTTGGTCGAGCCGATGATGCCGGTGGAGGTATCGATCGCGCCATTGCTGGTGCCGAACAGGACATTGCCGTTGGAGGCCGAATTGAGGACGTATTCGGTGGTCGTAACCGAGGTTTCGCCGTTGCCGTCGCGGACGAAGGAGGAGACGACGCTCTTCGTTTCGTTGCCTGCGACCCAGTTTTCGCCGGAGAAGGATGCCGATTGGGCGATGCTCAGGAGCTGCGACTGCAGCTGCTTCACTTCTTCCTGGATCTTGGTGCGATCGACGCCCTTTTCGGTTGCGGCGACGATCTTGGCCTTGATTTCGGTGACGACGTCGATGGCGTTGTCCATCGCAGAATAGGCGGTGTCTACCTTTGCGGCGCCAAGACCCAGTGCGTCAGAGACTGCGGACAGGGCCTTGTTGTCGGAGCGCATGGTGGTCGCAATCGACCAGTAGGCTGCGTTATCTGCAGCCTTGGAGACACGGTAACCCGAGGAAACATGGTTCTGTGTCGTTTCAAGATTATTATTAATGCTACGAAGTGTCTGAAGTGCAGCCATGGCTGCGACGTTCGTCAAAATGCTCGTCATGAAAAATGTGCCCCTTATTGGCAAAACGTCGAGAAGGGACATTCCGGCCTACCGGGAACGGGAAGCAGCGCTCATGCCTGTTAACCTGCGATTAATCTCGGTTAACTCACCGTTACGTTGAGCGCAGAAGACGGCAAAATGGTTAACAAATCGTTAACGCCAACGACAAAAAGCCGCACCTGTTAAGGCGCGGCTTCTTTTCAGTGCCCGCCGGACTAAGCCGGCGGGTATGTTTTCTGGACTTATTAGCCGCGGAAGAGCGACAGGATGTTCTGCGAAGAGGAGTTGGCGATCGAGAGCGACTGGATCGCGAGCTGCTGCTGCGTCTGCAGAGCGGTCAGCTTGGAGGACTCTTCTTCCATGTCGGCGTCAACGAGGCGGCCAACACCCGAGTCGATTGCGTCGCTGAGCGACGAAACGAAGTTGGACTGCATGTCGATGCGCGAGGAGATCGAACCGAACTTCGAACCGAGCGAAGTCATGTCCTTCAGAGCGGTTTCAACGTCGGTCAGCAGGTTGTCGATGTCGCCCTTGGTCGTGGAAGCGCCGATCGTGAACGAGGTGATCGAGAAGCCCGACGAAGCGCCGGTCGTGCCGAGAATACCACCCGTACCAGCCGTTGCGTCGGTGTAAAGCAGGTCGGTTTCGGCAGCCGTGTACTCGGTCGTAGTGACCGAAACGCCGCCGGAGCTGCTGCGGACGAAGGACGAGACAACGCTCATCGTTTCGCCGGCGCTGTTGGCAACCCAGTTTTCGCCGTTGAACGAAGCGGAAGAAGAGATGCTCTTCAGCTGAGCCTGGAGCTGGGTGATTTCGTCCTGAACCTTGGACTTGTCAACGCCGTCTTCAGTTGCAGCAACCAGCTTCGACTTGATTTCGGAAACGACGTCGATCGAGCTTTCAACGGCGGTGTAAGCCGTGTCGACCTTGGCAGCGCCCATGCCGAGAGCGTCAGAAACAGCGCCGAGGGCCTTGTTGTCCGACTTCATCGTCGTGGCAATCGACCAGTAAGCTGCGTTGTCGGCAGCCTTGCCAACGCGCAGGCCCGACGAAACGTGGTTCTGGGTGTCGGACAGGTTCTGGTTGACGTTGCGCAGCGTCTGCAGTGCGGACATTGCGGAATTGTTGGTAAGAATGCTGGTCATTTTAAATGTGCCCCTAATTGGCTACGTGATGAAGGGCATTCCGGTCTCACCGGGAACGGCGCTCAGCGTCATGCCTGCCGATCGTCTGTTGATCGACCGCCGTTTCGATGTCCCTAGGAAACAGCATCATAGTTAAAACAACCTAAACACGACCCAAAAAAAATCGTTAAAAATCGGTAACTTACGCTATTTTAGCATTAAGGACTTGTTAACGAAAAATGGCCGGTGAAACACCGGCCATTTCCATTTTTGCGATGTGCTGTTCCGGTCTTAGCGGAAGAGCGACAGGATGTTCTGCGAAGAGGAGTTAGCGATCGAGAGCGACTGGATCGCGAGCTGCTGCTGCGTCTGCAGCGCGGTCAGCTTGGAGGACTCTTCTTCCATGTCCGCGTCAACGAGGCGGCCAACACCCGATTCGATCGAGTCGCTGAGCGACGAGACGAAGTTCGACTGCATGTCGATGCGCGAGGAGATCGAGCCGAACTTGGAGCCGAGCGAGGTCATGCTCTTCAGTGCGGTTTCAACGTCCGAAAGCAGGTTGTCGATGCCGCCCTTGGTCGTGGAGGAGTCGATCGTGAACTCGGTGATCGACTTGCCCGACGAAGCGCCAGCCGTGCCGAGGATACCGCCGGTGCCGGCAGTTGCGTCGGTGTAGAGCAGGTCGGTATCGGCAGCCGTGTATTCCGAAGTCGTGACCGAAACGGCACCCGAGCTGCTGCGGACGAAGGACGAGACAACGCTCATCGTTTCGCCGGCGGTGTTGGCAACCCAGTTTTCGCCGTTGAACGAAGCGGAAGAAGCAATGCTCTTCAGCTGAGCCTGGAGCTGGGTGATTTCGTCCTGAACCTTGGACTTGTCAACGCCGTCTTCAGTTGCAGCAACCAGCTTCGACTTGATTTCGGAAACGACGTCGATCGAGCTTTCAACGGCGGTGTAAGCCGTGTCGACCTTGGCAGCGCCCATGCCGAGAGCGTCAGAAACAGCGCCGAGGGCCTTGTTGTCCGACTTCATCGTCGTGGCGATAGACCAGTAAGCAGCGTTGTCGGAAGCCTTGCCAACGCGCAGGCCCGACGAAACGTGGCTCTGCGTGGAGGAGAGGTTCTGGTTGACGTTACGCAGCGTCTGGAGAGCTGCCATTGCGGAAGTGTTGGTGTTAATGCTTGTCATAATCTGTCCCCTAGAAAACTAGATACAAAAAGGAGGACATTACCGGACTGCTATTACCGGCGATGACGGACCTGCTTCATGCAACTCGGCGCCTTCTTTTTTGGCCCCAAACCCGTCATGTCCAGGGCAATCTCGCAGCCAATACTTGCCAACTTCTTAAAAGTGGCAGGGGGCGCCAAACCCCCGCAGTCTATAGTTAAACAATCCGGAACAGGGGGTCGGAGACAGTTAAATTCCGCCCGTTCCAAAGCAATACACCGGCTTCGTGCAAGCTTCGGATGCAAATGTGCCATGGCCAGAAACAGCACAGCTCGCCTCGTCCAGACGCGGCGGCTCGCTGCGTGCGGCAGCATCGATGTTTTGATCAGCGCATTTCCTAACGGAGTTCGGTTTTGAACAGCAAAGTCTCGTTTTCGGTGGCGTCCCGAGAATTTCAGGCAGGCCGCTATACGCAGTCCCTCGCAACACTGAACCAGCTGATTGACACCCAGAAGGATGCGAAGACCTACGCCCTGCTCGCAAAGAACCTGCTGCAGCTCGGCTTCAAGTCCGACGCGGCGAAGTCCTACGGGCTTGCGGCCAAGGCCGGCGGTGCGAACGCCTACGAATATTACAAGCTTGCCGCGCGCCTGCACTACGATTGCGGCGAACACGATGAAGCGCTGGTCATCTGCATGCGCAACTTCGAGAAGGCGCAGAAGGATCCCGACCTGGCATTCATCCTGGTCTCGGTCTTCTATGCGCGCCAGCAGCGCGATCTGATCCAGCCGCTGAAGAACGTGCTGTCCAAGAGCAGCAACCGCGAACATCTCCAGGCCGCCGCGACGCTGGTCTCCAACGATCTCAGCGACCCGTCCAACGAGCAGCTCGCCCGCAACATCTTCAAGCGCTTCCCGAAGGATTTCTCGGCGCGCTTCCTGTATCTGATCTTCCTGCGCGAATTCAACGACTACGAGGAAAGCCTCAGGCACCAGAAGGTCGTCGACGACGCGGTCCTCGACGGCCGGCCGGAAGTGCTGCGCAAGGACCATCCTTTCTATCACCTGCACTGGTGCGGCAACGAAGATCTCAACCGCCTGCCGATGGTCGGCGTGCCGAAGCTCGATCCCGACAAGGTCGCGGCGCGCCGGGCGCAGCCGCATGCATGGTCGGACAAGATCCGCATCGGCTACATGTCCGCCGACTTCTGGGACAACCACGCAACCATGAAGCTGATGCAGCGGGTTCTCGAACTCCACGATCGCGACAAGTTCGAGATCGTGCTGTTCGACCACAGCGGCCCCTATGCCCTGTTGAACAACAAGACCGACCGCAGCAAGTGGGGCACGATCGTCGACATCCACGGTGTTTCCGACCAGGAAGTGCTGCGCCTGGTGCGCGAGCACAATATCGACATCATGGTCGACCTGAAGGGTCATACCGCAGATAGCCGCGCCAACAGCTTCAACATCCCGCTGGCGCCCGTGCACGTCGCATGGCTCGGCTTCCCGGGCAGCACGCTGGGGATCGACCTCGACTACGTCATCGGCGACCAGTTCGTCCTGCCTGACGTCGCCAAGCCGTTCTACCACGAGAAGTTCTGCCGCATGCCGGAGAGCTACCAGCCGAACGACCCGTCGAACCGTCCGCAGCCGAAGCCGGTGACGCGCGAGCAGTACGGCCTGGCAGACGATGCCTTCGTATTCGCTTCCTTCAACGGTAACCGCAAGATCACGCCGGAAGCCATTGCGAGCTGGACGCGAATCCTGAAGCGGGCGCCGAACAGCGTGCTGTGGCTGATGAGCAATTCTCCGCGCAACGAGGAGAACCTGCGCAAGGCGTTCCGGGCATCCGGTATCGCGGCGAACAGGATCATCTTCTGCGCTCGTACCGGCTACCAGGAGCATATCGACCGTATTCAGGCCGCCGATCTCGGTATCGACACCTTCCCGGTCAACGGCCACACGACCACATCGGAACAGCTGTGGGGCGGTCTGCCGGTTCTGACGATGAAAGGCACCAACTTCGCCTCGCGCGTCAGCGAGAGCCTGCTGAACGCCATCGGCCTGCCGGAGCTGGTCGGCAAGAATCTGCAGGATTACGAGGATATGGCTGTCGAGCTCGCCAACAATCGCGAGAAGGTCACGGCCTACAAGGCGCATCTCGCCGAGCAGCGCTATATCGCCCCGCTCTTCGACGCCGAGCGCTTCTGCAAGCATCTCGAGCAGGCCTTCGTGACGATGGCCGACCGCGCCAAGCGCGGCGAGGCTCCCGACCACTTCGACGTCCCTGCCCTGCCGGCCCGCACGCAGCCGTTCTGGACCGCATAAGGTTCGAGAGACCGACAAACACAAAACCCGCCGGAGAGATCCAGGCGGGTTTTTTGTTGTCTGCTGTGGCGGCCGAAGACCCGGACCGAGGAAGACTGCCGTGGTTTAGCTGAAGGAGCGAACCAGGCTGCCGACCAAGAGGTTCCAGCCGTCGATGAGCACGAAGAAGAGGATCTTGAAGGGCAGCGAGATCGACGTCGGCGGCAGCATCATCATACCCATGGCCATGGTGATGGTGGCGACGATCAGGTCGATGACGAGGAACGGCAGAACCACAAGGAAGCCGATTTCGAAGCCGCGGCGGATTTCCGAGATCATGAAGGCCGGGATCAGCACACGGTAATCGATCTGGGCGCCGGTCTGGACGTTCTGGCCACGCTCACGCGCCAGATCGACGAAAAGCGCCAGATCCTTGTCGCGGGTATTGGCGGCCATGAAGGTGCGGAACGGCTCGGCGATGCGCTGGATGGCCTCCTGCTCCTGGATCTGGTTGGAAAGCAGCGGCTGCACCCCATCCTGCCAGGCTTTGTCGAAGGTCGGCGTCATGACGTAGAAGGTCATGAACAGCGACAGCGACAAGAGGATCATATTGGATGGCGTAGAGGAGAGGCCGAGGCCGGTGCGCAGGATCGAGAAGGCGATGATGAAGCGCGGAAAGCTCGTCACCATGATCAGGATGCCCGGCGCGACCGAAAGAACGGTCAGAAGGCCGAATGTACGGATGATCCAGGCCGCGACCGAACCATCGACAGGGATATTCAACAGATTTGTCGGCAGCTGCTGAGCCACCGCCAATTCCGGTACCGCCATCATGGCGGCCAAGAAAATTATGAATCGAATCATTCGACGACAAAGGTCCTGAACATGACCTTGGATACGCGCCCCTGAGAGCGCAGGTCAACACGTTCCTGGATGTCATCCCGTAGATATTGGAAGCCGCGCGGACCTTCGATCTGCTGCAGCGAAACAGTGCGGATGTAAGCCATTATATCCTGATGGATATCCTCCGCGACCTTCACGTCGGGGGGGCCATTGAAGAGAAGTGCGACCTCTAGCCTCACCCAGTTTTCGGAGGGGTAAGCGAGGTTCGAGGTGATCGGCTCGAGCTGGACGACGTTGTTGGCCTCGGTCGAGATATGCGGAAGGCCGGTTTCGCCTTCCTTCTTCTCGCCACCGGCCGCCTTCGGGTCGGCCGGCTTTTCGGCCTGCTCGGCGCTCTTGACGTTCGGGGCGAGCATCGAGCCGACAGCCCAGCCACCGCCGGCGCCGAGAAGGGTCAATACCGCGACGCCGACGATCGTCATCATCGCTCCGGATTTCTTCTTCGGTTTGGCTTCGCCTGTTTCTTCGTCTGCCATGGTTTCCTGGCCTTAGAGCGGTGAGAAGAGATCGACGGCCTGCTGGCCGCGCGGCGGCTGCTGTACTTCCATCAAGCGGCCGCGGCCACCGTAGGAGATGCGGGCTTCGGCGATCTTTTCGTACGAAATCTGGTTTTCGGCGTTGACGTCCTGCGGGCGAACGATACCGGCGACATTCAGAATACGGATTTCCTGGTTGACGCGGACTTCCTGCGAGCCGCTGATGACCAGGTTGCCGTTTTCCAGGATGCCGGTGACCACCGCGGCAACGAGCAGCGTCAGCTTTTCGGAGCGGTCGATCTTGCCCTTGCCGTCGGTGCTCGTGTCAGAGCCGTAGGTCAGGTCGGTCTTGGACTTCGGGTTCCAGCCGAGGATATTGGCCTGGACGTCCCAGTTCATGCCGCTGGAATTGGTGCGGCTGCGGCTGGTATCGTTCTCGAACGACGCTTTGTCGTTGATCTGGATGTTGACCGTCAGGATATCGCCGACGTTCAGAGCGCGGGCATCCTTGAAGAGCGCGGCCTGGCTATCGCTCCAGAGCGAATAGCCCTGTGCGACCTGGCGCGGCTGCTTCGGATAAAGCGCCATCTGCGGCGTCTGGCCATAGGCCAGGCCGCTGCCGATCGGGCTCATGGCGGGCGCCCTGCCGATCTCTCTCACGGACTGCGGCGACTGGCAGCCGGCGAGAAGGGCAACGGCGGCGATGGCAGCCGGGAAACGCTTATTCATGAGGGATCCTTCGACGTATTGGGATCGGATGCACTTGCAATGATGTTGGCGATGACGGCTGCCTTTTCAGGATCCATCTCGGCAAGGATCAGGCTCGACTGACGCGCACCGAGCCGCATGATCACGGCCGCCGCGATCCCGGTATTGGCCTTCTCAAGCTGCAGCGCCGCCGCGTCCGGCTTCATATTCTTGTAGATGTCGGTGAGGCCCGCTTCCGCCTGCTTGAGGAAGTCGTTACGGCGCTTCAACCAATCCTGATATTCGGCCTTGCGCTTGTCCATCTCAGCCATGCGCGTATCGATATCGGCCCGGAGCTTTTCCAGATCCTGCTTCTGCAGCAGATAGCGCTGGTCGCGGGCGGGATCGGCAATGTTGGTGCAGAACTGCTTGATCTCGTCCTCGGAGGTGATGTCGCCCTCAGGCTTCGGCGCTTCCTGGGCAAAGGCGCCCGGGATCGTCAGCAGCATGACGGCGGCGGCCGGCAATGCCAGGCGCCGCACGAGTTCCGAGACGGTCATATCCTTGTTGAGCTTGATCATTGCAGTACGAGCTCCGCCTGCAGAGCGCCTGCAGATTTGATGCCCTGGAGGATAGCGATAATACCGTCAGGCTTGACGCCAATATTGTTCAGGCCGGCGACGAGCGTTCTGAGATCGGGCCCCTGCAATATCGCGACACGGCCACCGGTTTTCTGCGCAGCGATATCCGTCTGCGGCTGGACCGCCGTCTGCCCCTTGGAGAAGGGCAATGGCTGGATGACCTGCGGCGTCTCGGTGACCTGCACGGTCAGCGTTCCGTAGCTGACGGCCACCGGCGAGACGCGGACGTCCGCACCGATGACGATGGTGCCGGTGCGCTCGTTGACGACGACCTTGGCCGGCGTGTCGGTCTCGACGATGAGATTTTCGATATCGGCCATCAAGCGCGTGAGATCGGCTTCGCGCGGCTTCTGGACGATGACTTCCTGGGCGTCCTTGGCTTCGGCAACCGGGCCGCCGAAACGCGAGGATGCATAACCGTTGACGACGTCGGCGATGCGCACGGCCGTTGAGAAGTCGGGGTTGCGCAGCTGCAGCACGAGATTGACGGAATCCTTGAAGCGCGAGGGCAGCTCGCGCTCGATGATCGCGCCGCCGGGCACGCGGCCGGCGGTGGTCACACCTTCGGTCACGCTTGCGGCCGCACCCTGCGCCTGGAAGCCTGATACGACGACCGAGCCTTGGGCGACGGCGTAGATCTGGCCATCGGCGCCGGACAGCGAGGTCATGACCAGCGTACCGCCACGGAGCGACGTGGCATCGCCAAGCGAGCTGACATTGACGTCGATGCGGCTGCCGGGGCTGGCGAAAGGCGGCAGGTTGGCGGTGACCATGACGGCCGCCGTGTTCTTGGCGTTCGATTCACCGCCCTGCGTCGAGATGCCGAGGTTCTGCAGCATGGCGCGCATTGACTGCTCGGTGAAGGGCGAGGCGCGGAAACCGTCACCGCTTCCCTGCAGACCGACGATCAAGCCGTAGCCGATCAGCTGGTTGTCGCGGCCGGCCTGCAGCGAGGCGATATCCTTGATGCGCGAGGCCATCTGCGCCGAGGCGGGCGTCACGCTTCCCATGCACATGGAAAGAGCCGCAAACGCGGCGATGATGCGAGAGACGATCTTCATTTTGCCGCCACGTGAATGGTGCCGTCAGCGAGGACTGTACCGCTGATGATGACGCCCGAATCCATGTTGCGGGCGCGGATGACCTGACCGGTCGAGCCGTCTTCCAGCGGCGAACCGGCCGCCGAGATGGTCATGTTACCGATGTTGAAGACCAGCCGGATCTGCGAGCCGCGCGTCACCGTATAGGGTTCGCGCAGCGCCGAGACGCTGATCGTGCGGCCTGGAAGCAGGGTGCGCTTCGAAATCATCCCCTGCACCTCGTCGATCGACTTTGCATAGCCGCCGGAGAGGTTCGGGTTGGTGACTTCGACTTCCTGGAGCTGGCCGGCAGCGATGGTTTCGCCGGGATAGATGATCGCGGTCGGAACGACTGCGTAACCCATGCTGGCGTTCGCCGCCGGGGTCACGAGGATCCCGGCATAAGCGATCGCAGCGAATGCCGTCAGAGCGACGGTATTTCTCGCCCGGCGAAACATCATGTTCGGCCCTTTCCTAGATTACTTCAGGTTCTTGCTGACGATGGAGGCCATTTCGTCGGCAGTGGTGATGACCTTCGAGTTCATTTCATAGGCGCGCTGGGCGGAAATCAGGTCGGTGATTTCCTTCACCGGATCGACGTTCGACGATTCCAGATAGCCCTGCTTCATGTAGCCATAGCCCTGCTCGTCGGGCGTGCCGACGACAGCTTCACCGGATGCCGGCGTCTGCTGGAACAGGTTGTCGCCGATCGGCTGGAGGCCGGCTTCGTTGACGAAGTCTGCGAGCGTCAGCTGGCCGAGCGTGGTCGGATCGGTCTGGCCGGCGAGAACGGCGGTCACTTCGCCAGAGCGGCTGATCGTCAACTGCGTCGAGCCGGTCGGGATGGTGACGCCGGGAACGACGGTATAGCCGTCGGCGGTGACCAGCTGGCCGGTCTCGTTCTTGTTGAAGGCGCCGGCGCGGGAATAGAGCGTCGTGCCGTCAGGCGCCTGGACCTGGAAGAAGCCGCGGCCGACGAGCGCGACGTCGAGGTCGTTGCCGGTCTGGCTGAGTTCGCCCTGGATGTGCAGGTTACGCACGGCAGAAGTCTGAACGCCGAGACCGATATTCGCGCCTTCCGGCACGATCGCCTGGTTGGCACGGTTGGCAACGCCCTTGGCGCGTTCGGTCTGGTACAGAAGGTCGGTGAACTCGGCGCGGGCGCGCTTGAAACCGGTGGTGTTGATGTTCGCGATGTTGTTCGCGATGACTTCGAGGTTGGTCTGCTGGGCATCCATGCCCGTGGCCGCAATGGCAAGCGCTCTCATCGGTCCGTCCTTATCCGGTTACATCTGCATCTTGGTGACGTCGAGGAAGGCCGAAACGACCTTGTCACGGATGGCAATTGCGGTTTGCAGCGTCTGTTCCGCCTGCAGCATGGAGTCGACGACTTCGCGGGTCGTCGCGGTGCCCTTGAGGCCGGCGAAGGACATGGATTCCGCGCCCTTTACCGAGTCTATGGCCTGGGTGGCCATGTTGCCCATAACGGAGGCGAAGCTCTGGTCTGCCTTTGCACTTTCGGCCGCCGAAGTGACCGAAGAGGAAGAATTCTCGCCAACGACGCTGCCGAGGCCGCGTGTGGAGGAAAGAGAACCGATGTTCTGTACGTTGCTGATCATTACTGGCTCTTCAGGAGGTCGATGGTGGAGGAGATCAAGTCGCGGGTCTGCTTGATGGTCTGCAGATTGGCGTCATAGGATCGGTTGGCTTCGCGCATGTCGGCCATTTCGACCAGCATGTTGACGTTCGGCAGCTTCACCACGCCGCGCTCATCCGCTGCCGGATTGCTGGGGTCGTATTCAGTGGTGAATTCTGATTCGTCGACGCCGAGCTTCTTGACGTTGACGGTGGTCAAGCCGGCTGCACGGTCAACCTGTTCGCCGAAGGTAACGGTCTTGCGGCGGTAGGGATCGGCACCCGGCGTGTCACCGGTCGAACGGGCGTTCGCGATGTTTTCCGAGACAATGCGCAGGCGAGTCGATTGAGCCTCAAGCCCCGACCCAGCAATCTTCATGGCTGCTGATAAAGGATCCACGATTTTACTTCCTTACGGTCATCAACATCATTCGATTAAAGGAGCCGACCAGCGAGGTGTTCAGCTCGTATTGGCGTTTGATTTCGCCGGACTTGGAGAGTTCCTCGGCGAGACCGACGGTGTTGCCGGATTCCTGCACGCCGATCTCCTGATCGAGTGCGGCTTCCTTGACGTCGATGTCGCCGCTGGTGCTGAAGTCATTGCCGCTGAAATGCGCAGGATTGGTGCGCGCCATGGCAACATCAGACTTGTCGAGAACCGATTGAAAGGGCGTGATGTCCTTCGCACGGTACTTCGGCGTGTTCGCATTCGCGATGTTGCCGGCCACAACCTCCTGACGGATCGTCAGCCATTCCGCCTGCCGCGAGGCCAAGTCGAAAAGTTGAATCGGTTGCATGGGAACTCTCCGTTTTTACTGAGACGACCCTAGGGCGGTAATCTTGCGTCAGACTTACGGAGAATTCGGCTTTGCGGCCTGTTGCCGATCAGGCGCAGCACAAACGGAAAGGCCCCGGAAAACCGGGGCCGTGAAGCATTCCATTCAGCTCGAGAGGCTGACGCTTACTGGTAGATGTCGCCCTTGGAGGTGACGATCACCCATTTGCCGTCGCGCTGCTCGATCGTCGCCAGGCGGCTTTCGTCGGGAAGCACCGAACCGACGCGCACGACATACATGCCCGAGGGGTCTTCGATCAGCGCCCGGCCGTTTGCGACATGCAGGAGCTTGAAGCCGGAGCTCGCCGGGAATGGCTGGTCTTCCGGGACCAGGCCCTTGTCGATTTCCTTGCCGACGCTCGAGACCGTTGCTGTCGTCAGCGGGTCGATCGGCGGTTCCGGCTTGTTCTTGACTTCGTTCTTGTTGACCATCGCCAGCGGCGACACGCTGAAGACATTGCGGGCCGGCCAATCCGGGAGGTCGCGGGTGCGGTCGCCCTGGGCGATATTGAGGCTGAACTTGTCTTCGTTGAAGAAGACGTACCAAGGGAAGATCGCGGCAGCGCCGGCGAGCGCGAGACCGGTTACGGTCAGCACGCGGTCGAGCATCAGCGACTTGCGCTTCTCATCGGATTTCAGCGGAGCAATGCGCTCGTCGTCGTCTTCAAACCCGGTCACGTCTAACCTCTTTTGGGTGCAGGCTGGTTGGGCGGGGCTGCCCCAGCCTTGAGCGCAGCCGCGAGATCAGCAAAGGCATCTGCCGACGCCGATTCGCCCGGCGACTGTTTCAAAACATCGTAAATAATTGGTACCTGCTTGACCGCCATGTCCAAATCCGGGTCAGCACCCGGGCGGTAACCGCCGATCAGGCGAAGGTCGCGCGTCTCCTCGAAACGGTGGATCAGCGACTTCAGGCGCGAGACCAGCTTCTCCTGATCCGGCGTCCAGGCCTTGCGGGCGAGACGCGAGATCGAGGCCAGCGGATCGATCGGCGGATAGCGCCCCTCTTCCGCCAGGCTGCGCTGCAGAACGAGGTGGCCGTCGAGAATACCGCGGGTGGAGTCGGCGATCGGATCGTTGTGATTGTCGCCATCGACGAGGATCGAGATGATCGCGGTGATCGTGCCCGTGCCTTCGGGGCCGGGACCGGCGCGCTCCAGAAGACGCGGCAATTCGGTGAAGACCGAGGCCGGATAGCCGCGGGCGATCGGCGGCTCGCCGGACGCCGTCGCGACCTCGCGGATCGCATGGGCGAAACGGGTGACGCTGTCGACGATGAGCAGGACGTTCTGGCCCTGGTCGCGGAAATATTCGGCGATCGTTACCGCCGTCAGCGGCGCCATCTTGCGCAGCATCGGGCTTTCATCGCTGGTGGCGACGACGGCGATCGACTTCTTCATGTTCTCACCGAGCGTATCCTCGATGAATTCGCGCACTTCACGGCCGCGTTCGCCGACCAGCGCAATCACCACCTTGTCGAAGGCATCGGCCATGGCGAGCATCGACAAGAGCGTCGACTTACCGACGCCGGAGCCGGCGAAGATGCCGAGGCGCTGGCCGTGGCAGAGCGGCGAGAAGATATCGACGGCGCGAACGCCCGTCTTGAAGCCTTTGTCGACGCGGCGGCGCGTCATCGACGGCGGGGCGGTATTGGAGATCGAACGGCGATCGAGACCTTCGACAACCGGGCCGAGACCATCGATCGGCTCGCAGAGCGAGTTGATCGTGCGGCCGCACCAGCTTTCGGAGGGCGAAATGCGGAAGGCGCCCTTGCGGATAACCGTGTCGTGGATGCCGATCGGCTCACCGGGCTCGATGGGGCAGACATAGGCGAGATCCGGCTCGACGCGAACGACTTCGCCGAGATGGATACCTGTTGCCGACTTGTGGGCGACGAATTCGCCGAGTCGGACATGCCGGGAAAGGCCTGTCACGGTATAGTGGCCCGCCGCGATCGTCTGCACATGGCCGCCATGGGCGACGGAGAATTCCGGCTTGCTGTAGCGCTCGACCAGCGATGCGAGGTGGCCAAGCTTCGGCGAAAGCGCGCCTTCGGTGAGCGGTGTCTGGCTCATGTCTCAGACCCTTCCGCTTAGCGGCTGCCGCCCAGCGTCTTGATCGCTTCGCCGAATGAGTTTTCGCTATCCGTCGTCAGCGAGGCGATGCTTTCGAAGGCGCGGTTGACTTCGATCAGCTGGGTGATTTCGCGCATGGCGTTGACGTTGGAATTTTCGAGATAGCCCTGCTCGACGCCGATATTGAAGCGGTCGGTGACGGTGCGTGGCGTTTCCGTGGTCATGACGCCGCTGTTTTCGTAGCGGAGATAGCCCTTGGAGATATCGGCTTCGAAGAGGCCGATGGAGCCGACCTGGCGGCCGCCCTGATAGATATTGCCGTCAGCGCCGACCTTCGGCTCGCCGCCTGCCGTATTGAGGATGATCGGCGCGCCGCCGGCGTCGAGGACCGGATAGCCGCGAACCGACACGAGCTCGCCCGTATCCTTCATCGTGAAGCGGCCGTCCTTGGTGAGGACCTGACCGGCCGGGGTATCGAGCGAGAACCAGGCGTCGCCCTTGATCGCGAAATCCAGCATGTTGCCGGTGTGCTGCAGTTCGCCCGTCTCGTTGGAGAGATAGTCGTTGCCCTGCGAAACGAAGGCGACCTTGGCGTTCAGCTTGTTGTCGGTATTGCTGAGGATCTGGTTGAACTTCACTTCCGTGCCGCGGAAGCCCGTCGTGTTCACGTTTGCCATGTTGTCCGCGATGGTCGTCAAACGCTTTTCAAGTGCCATCTGTGACGACAGAGAAACATAAAGACCGGACTGCATCGGGGTAAGCTCCTGGCATTGGCGATGAACGGGACGAAAGCCGGGTTCCTTGTCGTTCGACGACGGCTTCCGTTGAGGCGGCATCTCAGAAACGGGCGAGATTCGCCCATTCGTCATCTTCAATCTGACGGCAATTCCTTGTGCGAAGCTGGCACGCTGAAAACCGGTTTCTGCGGCCTGCCGTCAGCCTGACGCAAGCCAGCAACCCTATCCCTTCCGGTGAAAATAACGATCAGGTGTGACTGACGATGAATATCATTATCGGATTTGTGATTACGCTCGGCTGCATCATCGGCAGCTTCATGGCCATGGGTGGCCATCTCGAGGCACTATTTCAGCCGTTCGAGCTCGTTATCATCGGCGGCGCCGGTCTCGGCAGCTTCATCATGGGTAACCCGATGAAGGTGGTGAAGGACTCGGGCAAGGCGCTCGGCGAAGCCTTCAAGCACACCGTTCCGAAGGAGCGCAACTATCTCGACACGCTCGGCGTTCTCTATTCGCTGATGCGCGACCTGCGCACCAAGTCGCGCAACGAGATCGAAGCGCATATCGACAATCCGGCCGAATCCTCGATCTTCCAGACCGCTCCGACGGTTCTGAAGAACAAGGAACTGACGGCCTTCATCTGCGACTACGTTCGCCTGATCATCATCGGCAATGCCCGCTCCCACGAGATCGAGGCGCTGATGGACGAAGAAATCAACACCATCCTGCACGACAAGCTGAAGCCCTACCACGCCATCCAGACCATGGGTGACGCCTTCCCGGCTATCGGTATCGTCGCGGCCGTTCTTGGCGTTATCAAGGCCATGGCGCACATCAACGACTCGCCTGAAGTCCTCGGTCACCTGATCGGCTCGGCTCTCGTTGGCACCTTCCTCGGTATTCTTCTCTCTTACTGCGTCTGCTCGCCGATCTGCTCGCAGATCAAGATCGTTCGCTCCAAGCAGCACCGCCTCTACGTCATCGTGAAGCAGACGCTGCTGGCCTACATGAACGGCTCGGTACCGCAGGTTGCTCTCGAATACGGCCGCAAGACGATCTCCGCTTACGAGCGTCCGTCGATCGACGCGGTCGAACAGGAAATGATGAACCCGGGTGGCGAGAACAAGGCGGCCTAAGCGACCATGAACAACGTTGCACTAGAGAATCCGGCAATGAATGCCGCACTGCTGGCCAAACTTACTGGCCGTCTCGGCGACAAGGCTACAATCGAAAAACTCTGCGCCGCATTCGCGGACGTCTACATCGAATTCATGCCGGACATGTTCAAGAGCGAGACCGGCCTCGACGTGACGATCGCCTATCTCGGCTGCGATTCCGGATACAAGAACGACCTGATTGCCGATCTCGGCGCCAACTCGACGCTGGTCGATGCGACGCTGCGCAACTGGTCCCAGGATATCACGCTTGCTTGCGGCAACGGCTTCGTCATCACGCTGATGGAAAGCCTGCTGGGTGCGGCGCCCGAAACGATCGAACCGCCGGCCGACCGCCTGCTTTCGGCGATCGAGCTCGAACTTGCGGTCATGGTGTTCGACAAGATTGCCGGCGTGCTGCGCTCTGCGGTCAACGCGCCTGGTGGCTTCGAGCCTGCGCTCGAACTGCCGCATGCGCTGGAAAACCGCCCGAAGCCTGCCGACGACAAGGCGGATGAATTTGGCGCGGCGATCAACATGTCGATCACGCTTGCCGGCATCACCTCGGAATTCTCGCTGATCGTGCTGCAGCAGGCCCTTCTGAAGACGCAGATTTCGGCGCCGAAGGCAAAGAGCCAGGCCTCGAAGTCGGCCGCCTGGACGGAGCAGATCAGCGAGCAGGTTCGCCGCTCGCAGGTGACGCTCGAAGCCAAGATCCGCCTGCAGGACCTGACGCTGCGCACGATCTCCAAGCTTGCCGCCGGCGATGTCATTCCTTTCCGCGATTCCGGCGATGTCCGGGTCGAGGTCAGCGCCAACAGCAAGGAATTGTATGTGTGCGAGTTTGGGCGTTCCGGCGAGAATTACACGGTCCGGGTCAAGGATACGATGAGCTCGGACGACGAGCTGATCCGCCACTTAATGAATTAATCGGTTCCCGCCATTTCGCTGCCACGGCAGCTTGAGGCAAGTTTCAACTGGAATAGTGATTTCATGGCTACGAAGAAAACACAGCAGAACGACGATCTGTCATTGGAGCTTCCGGGCAACGAGGCTGACCTCGATCAGGCGATCGATGATCTTCGCGGTGTCCTGAAGCAGGATTCCGAAGGCGGTCTCCCGGAATTCGGCGGCGACGCCGATGCATTCAGCACCGGCACCGACCTTTCGACCTTCGGCGACTTCGGTGGTGACGACGATGCCGGTGCGGCCTTTGGCGGCGGTGACTTCGGCGGCAGCTCGGATTTCGGTGATACCGGTTTCCAGGCAGGCTCCGGCGAACCTGCTCCGCTCGGCAGCGCGCTGTCTTCGAATTTCGAACTGATCATGGACATTCCGATCGACGTCCAGATCATGCTCGGCAGCAGCCGCATGCAGGTTTCCGGCCTGATGAACCTCAACGAGGGCGCCACGATCGCGCTCGACAAGAGGATCGGCGAGCCGGTAGATATCATGGTGAATGGCCGCAAGATTGCACGCGGCGAAATCACCGTTCTGGAAAATGACGACACGCGTTTCGGCGTAAAACTGATAGAAGTTTTAAGTACCAAAAAAGCCTGATCCCGGTTTTAGGGACGGAGAGGTTAGACCATGATGGACTTTGACGATTTCAGCGGCGCTATTGCCGGGAAACCGTTGACCCAGGCTGAAAAGGCAGCGGCTGTACTCCTCGCTATGGGGAAGGGAGTCGCTGGCCGGCTGTTGAAATATTTTACGCAGGCTGAGTTGCAGACGATCATCTCTTCGGCACAGGCCCTTCGTGCTATTCCGCCGGATGAATTGCTTGGCCTCGTCGCTGAATTTGAAGACCTGTTTACCGAAGGCGCTGGCCTTATGGACAACGCCAAGGCTATCGAGAGCATTCTCGAGGAAGGCCTGACGCCTGACGAAGTCGATAGCCTGCTCGGCCGCCGTACGGCCTTCCAGGCCTATGAGACGTCGATCTGGGATCGCCTTGGTGAAGGCGACCCGGCCTTCATCGGCAAGTTCCTGCTGCGCGAACATCCGCAGACCATCGCCTACATCCTGTCCATGATGCCGTCGTCCTTCGGCGCCAAGGTGCTGATGCAGCTGCCCGACAGCCGCCGCGCCGACATCATGAACCGTACGGTCAACCTGAAGTCCGTCAGCCCGAAGGCGGCGCAGATCATCGAGAAGCAGGTCATGACGCTGCTTGCCGAGATCGATGCCGAGAAGAATTCGAGCGGCTCGAACAAGGTCGCCGAGCTGATGAACGAGATGGACAAGCCGCAGGTCGATACGCTGCTCACCTCGCTCGAATCGATCAGCCGCGAAGCGGTCAACAAGGTTCGTCCGAAGATCTTCCTCTTCGAGGATCTGCTCCTCATGCCGCAGCGCAGCCGCGTCATGTTGCTCAACGACATTTCGGCAGACATTCTCACGATGGCGCTGCGTGGCGCCTCTGCCGAAATTCGCGAATCGGTTCTCGCTTCGATCAGCCCGCGTCAGCGCCGCATGATCGAATCGGATCTGCAGAGCGGTACGACGGGTATCAACCCGCGCGAGATCGCTATTGCCCGCCGCGCCGTCGCTCAGGAAGCGATTCGCCTGGCAAATTCGGGCCAGATCCAGCTCAAGGAGACCGAGGGCGAGCCAGCGGCGGCGGCATAAGCCACCGCAGCTGTTGACAATTATCTCCTCCCGGCGCCGCGCGGTTGATCGCCATGCGCCGGGAGACTACCCTTTCCCTGTCGGGCCGCGCTCTGTCGCGGCCTTTTCCGTTCAGGGAGTGCCGTTCACTTGGCTGATGAAGACAAGGACAGCAAAACAGAAGACCCGACAGGCAAAAAACTGTCGGATGCTGCCGAGAAAGGTAATACCCCCTTCTCGCGAGAGGTGCCGATCTTTGCCACGGTTCTCGCCACCTATGTCTATCTGACCTTCTACCTGCCCGACGGCATCAGCACCGTCAGCGAGCAGCTGCGCGACATTTTCGAGCAGCCGGACCAATGGAAGATCGAGACCGGCCCGGATGCCATGTCTCTCTTCGTGCATCTCGGCTGGGTCAGCGCGGTATTGCTGACGCCCGCCATGCTGCTGTTCATGTGTTTCGGGCTGATCGCGTCGCTCAGCCAGAACCTTCCGAGCGTCGTGCTGGAGCGTATCCGCCCGCAGTTTTCACGGCTGTCGCCGGCCAAGGGTTTCGCGCGCATGTTCAGCGTGCCCGGCCTGATCGAATTCGGCAAATCGCTGTTCAAGGTCGTCGTCGTCGGCCTCATCATGTTCTTCGTGCTGAAGAGCGAATATTTCAGCTCGATCGATTCGATGTTCTCCGACCCGCAGACCTTCTTCGAGCGGGCGATGACGATCATGCGCAAGATCGTGCTGATCGTGCTGTTTGCCACCGCCTTCGTGGCGATCGCCGACTTCTTCTGGACCCGCCATCACTGGTTCAGCGAACTGAAGATGACGCGCCACGAAGTGAAGGAAGAAAACAAGCAGTCGCAGGGTGACCCCTTCGTCAAGGGCCGCCAGCGCTCGCTGATGCGCGACCGCGCCCGCCGCCGCATGATCGCCAATGTCGAGCGCGCAACGCTGGTCATCGCCAACCCGACGCACTTTGCCGTGGCGCTGCGCTATGTGCGCGAGGAAAACGACGCGCCGATCGTCATTGCCAAGGGCCAGGACCTCATTGCGTTGAAAATCAGAGAGATAGCCGAGAAGCAAGGAATCCCCGTTTTCGAAGATCCGCCGCTTGCACGCTCCATGTTTGCGCAAGTCTCGATAGATAGTGTCATCCCGTCAGTCTTCTACAAGGCCGTCGCGGAGCTCATCCACCGGGTGTACGCCGCACAAGCCAAGAACAAGCGGGTCAGATAAACAGCATGAAGAAGTGCCCCTACTCCTCGCAGCGTGAAAGAATTCTAGCTGAGGCGATCAGCCCGGTTGCGACGGAGCTTCGGCTTCTGGACGCATCCGACCTGATTTCGCTGCTGCGATTCGAGTATTACGGCAATCTCGCCGATCTGGTGGCTTCCGCTGCCGAGCTTTTCTTCCATCCGGGCACCGTCAATTTCGGCCTGGGCGGCAATTACACGCTGGAATGGGGCGGCAAGCCGGAAGTGGTGCTCGATCTCGAGATCAAGCCGCGCGGCGTCACCGTCTATGCGCAGCTGACGCTCGCCGAGGATGTCGCCGGCATCGAGATCAATCACATCGCTTTCCAGGATCCGTCTGCGGATCCGGACGAGAACACCGCTTTCCTCGAGAATGCGCTGCGCGAAGCACGTTACAACGTGCGCCCGTCCTACCCGGCCTTCGCCGGCTGATCATTTTCGAAATTCAGTGCTGAAGCCCGGCTGGTTTACCCGCCGGGCTTTCTGCTCTCAGCTGATGTAGCCGAGGCGGATCGCCTTGGCGATCGCCTGGATGCGGTTGACCGAATCCAGCTTGATGGTCGCCGAGCCGAGATAGGCATTGACCGTGTGAACCGAGAGGCCGAGCTTGTCGGCGATCTCTTCGCTGATACGGCCGTCGCCGGCGAGCTGCAGGCAGGCGATCTCGCGCTCGCTCAGCGCTTCCGATGCGGCCGCGCGGCGCTCGTCGAGCGACAGCAGGTCCATCATGATATGGCTGCTGCGGCCGTGGAGCTCGATGATCGTATCGCTGCCGGGTTCCATGTAGTCGCCGGTAAAGACGACGTAACCGTTGCCGTTGGCGCCGAGGCGCACCGGGAAGGCCATGCCCGAGAACGGCAGCACGCCGTCCTTCAGACGCGTCAGGAAGGGTGCAAATGCTGCGGGGCCAGGAGCGGCCCTGTCGTGGCCTCCAGCCCATGTCAGCGGTAACAGAGACTTGTCGATATGTTCGAGCAGGAACTCGCCGTAGGCGTCGACGAAGGCCTTTGCGGCGTTGCTGGACGGTCCCCAATTCTCGAGCTCGCAGACGAGGCGCTGCTTGGCCGGAACGCCGGAGCCGCTGACCCGGAAGACACCGAAATTCTGCGCGTCAGCCAGCTTCTGCATGGCGACGAGGCGCGGGAAGAGATCGGAGCGGCTGGAAACCCTGCTGACCCGCATCGACCGTATGTCGGTATTTCCCATCGTTCTGGTTGACGGCTGCCCCATGTAACCCCTCTCAGACCAGACTGTTCCTGACCGCAAATGCAATCGCTTCAGACCGCGTCTTGGTAGCAGTCTTACGCATCACGCTTGTGATGTAGTTGTTGATTGTGTTGCGCGAGATGCCGAGGATCATGGCGATCTCGTCGCTGGTCTTGCCCTCGGCAATCCAGAACAGGCACTCGAGCTCGCGCTCGGTCAGTTCGAAGTCGCGGTCGGCCTTGGTGCCGCCGCAGCGCAGGAAGCTGGCGAAATAGCCGGCCAGCAGGCCGACGTCGCGCAGGCGCTCCGGAGAAAGAATGAAGCCGTCGTCGAAGAGGAACATCAGCGACAGGCGCGAACGGCCGACGTTGAACGACAGCGTGCAGTACTGGCGGCTGGCGCCATCCGGCACATCGGCATTGTCGGGCAGCAGCGAGAAGCTTGGCTGGAAGAGCTGCATGCACTTCTCAAGCTCGGTCGTGCGCGAATAACCGCTGACGAGCGCACCGGCCAGATCCTTGACCAGATCGAACGGCCAGTCGGAGGAAACGATGAAATCGAGGCCATCTTCCTGAACCAGGTCGGAGCGGGCGAGCAGGTAATGGGAGGCGCCGACGTAATCTGTCAGGGTGCGCATCGCAGGTTGCAAACGGCCGGTATCCGCGATCTCTCCGAGCTGCTTGATCAACTCGTCCCGCGAACACAGACTAGACGCCTGAAGGCCAATAAAATTCGCCGTTTGATTTTCGCCCTTAAGCGACTGCAATATATGCATATCCATAGGCAGCGTCCTGCGGCTCAAAACCAATCTTTGCAAAAGCACTAACTGCGCAGGTTCAACTCCGGCCCGCGGCAACCCTTACACGAATCACCAAAGCCTAGGCGAAGCGCTCCAAATCGCCATCTCCGAGTTCTGGGGATTTACTGTTGCCGCATTCCGTGCGCTGATTCGCACGCAGAGGTCGCTCGATTAATTTCTAGTAAAGCTAAATTGATTCTCTCTGTTCCGCAACACAATTCGCGCCATGCGCGAGGCAAGAACAGTCAATATTGCATCAGCATATCTAATGTATATCGCCAAGTGTCGATATTGATCAGCAATATTACGATGATTAGCGGAAAATGTACTTAATGAACAACTAGATAATCGTTTAAGCAATTCCTGTGTATTTCCCTTTTTCGTTCAATCGAGAGTATATGTTTCGCCTGGGGATTAAGGCCATTTTGCCACAATCGGACAAAATGCGTTTTCTTTGTGCCAGCTAATCATTCCCCCAAAAAAGGTCAGTCAAGTTGACGGATCGCCGGGCCGCTCCAGAGGCCTGTTACAGGCAAAGAAAAAGGCCGGTTGCCCGGCCTTTGTTCGTTACGCGGCGTGATCGACCGCCCATTTTCTGAGGATTTTCGCAGCGCGCTCCTCGTTGATTTCGACCATTCGAGACAGCTTGCGTTCCGGGCCTTCCTTGACGCGGCGATTGAAGTTGCCGTCGTCGTCGCCGAGGCTGAGAAGGTCCTCGGTGCTGTCGAAGCCGAAGTCCGAGCCGAAGCCGTCCATGAGCGCTCCGCCTGCCCCGCCGCCTGCTGCTGCCGGAGCGAAGTCGGGCAGTTCGAGGCCGGCCGATTCCGACGAGCTGTCGCCGAGGATGCCTGCGCCGGCACCACCGCCGCCGATCGAGCGGACCAGAGGACGCATGCCCATCCAGACCACGATGAAGGCGACACCCAGGAAGGCGAGTGAGTTGATGATGGTCGCAAGGTTGCGGCTCAGCATGTCGAGGACGCGGGGACCGCTGGTGGTATCGTCGAGAAGCTGGTTCTCGAGGAAGTCCATGGCGGTGACCGTCACGACGTCGCCGCGGCTGGCGTCGATGCCGGCGGCCGAGGAGACGATGCTCTTCATCTCGGCAAGGTAGGCGTCGATCTTGGCCTGGTCTGCGGGCTCGCCGACCATCTTGGCGATACGGCCCTTGTTGACGACAACGGCGATGGAGAGCTTTTCCATCTTGTAGCTGTTGCGCGTCGTGGCCGTCGTCTTGCTGTTGATTTCGTAGTTGGTCTGCTCTTCCTTCTTGTCGGACTTGTCTTCCGACTGAGGACCGGCAGCGCCACCAGCTTCAGGAGCAGCCTGGGGAACATTCTGCTCGACAGTCGTGGCGTTGTCAGACTGCTTCTGCGACGACTGGTTGGCTTCCTTGGTGGTGCGAACCGAGCGCTCGACCTTGGATTCCGGATCGTAGGTGGTTTCCTGGATCTGCTGAGCGTCGGTGTTGAGGCTCGCCGTCACGCTGGAGCGGAAGTTGTCCATACCGAGGAAGGGTGCGAGAGCCTTGTCGATATTGGATTCAACTTCCTGCTGGACGTTCTGCACGATGCCGAGAGAACGATTAAGCGTGTTGTTGCCGGCTTCGTCGCCGGAAGCGAGCAGCTGGCCGGTCGAATCGAGAATCGTGACGTCATCGACATCGAGCCCCGGCACAGCCGAGGCGACCAGGTGGCGGATGGAGCTTGCAGCGCTTCGCCCTGTGGCGGCGCTCGCTCTGATCATGACCGATGCCGTCGGCTTCTGCTCCGCTTTGCGGAAGTTGCCGACTTCGGGCATGACGATGTGAACGCGGGCGGCATTGATGCCCGAGATCGACTGGATGGTGCGACCGATTTCACCTTCAAGCGCGCGAACGCGAGTGACTTCCTGCATGAACGACGTCAGGCCGAGGGAGCCGACCTTGTCGAAAAGCTCGTAACCGGCATTGGCGCTGTTCGGCAGGCCGCGTTCTGCGAGAAGCAGACGAGCCTTGCCGGTCATGCCAGCCGGTACGGTGATGCTGGAACCGTCGGTACCAACCTCGAATGCCATATTGTTTTCGGCAAGCGCCATGCTGATCTGGTTGAGATCAGGGCTGTCGAGGCCGACGTAAAGGGTTTCCTGGGCAGGCTTATTAACAAAAAGGGCCGCAGCCAAAACAATTGCTATTGAAAGAACACCCACACCCGCAAGCGCCAGCAGGCGGGTCCGGCCTAGCGAACCGAGGTTCTTCATGACCTGAACTAATTGATTTAACAGATTCATTCTGTTCTCGCACGATCCGTCAAAGACAAAACAGGCTTATTGCCTCATTCCTTGATAGAGACCGAAACTTGTGCGAGCGTTTCGTCAGGGCATGCTTGGAAAGCAGGGATCAGAAAAAGTCGAAGTCGCCTGCTGCCTTGCTGAGAGGCTGGGAATGACCATGCCGCGTGGCACCGCCAAGGGCCTTCTGCATCTCTGCAAGCTTGACCAGGCTGAGGGCCGTTGCGACGTCGACGGTCCAGTTCTGCGGGATTTCGCCGGTGATCGTGTCGATGAATTCGGCGAGGCCGCGGGTCTTCTGGACGGCAAGGTCGATGCCCTGCATGACCTTCATGCTGTCGGGCGCATTGAGGATATCGGCACCGCCGATTTCGAGAAGCTGGGGTTCGATGCGTTCGATCAGGTAGGCAACGTCATGCAGCTCGGAAACGATGCGCATCAGGAGGTCGGGCAGAGCCTCCAACGGCGAGGGCGGTTCGATGGGGGCATTAAAAGTCATATAAAAATCCTCAAACTCAGAAAAATTCGATACTATTTTCAACAGGTTTGGCAGGCGCGACCGGACGCTGCTCAAGGGCAACGGTCTTCTGCGTCTCGGCGCCGGTAAGCGGATATTGACGGGCCCGGCCGGAGACCGGCCAGAATTCCAGCTTGCGGCCGTGATCGCCGCCGGTGCTGGAGCCGACAACGGGGATTCCTTCATCCCTCAGGAACTGCGCGGCGAAAGCGGCGTTCTGTTCGCCGACATTGGAGAAGGTCGAGATCGTCTTCGCCCCGCCAAAGATCTTGGCCTCGAGGCGGTCGCGGCGCGCGCCCTGCTTCAGAAGGCCGTTGATCAGCAGTTCCATCAGATGCACGCCGTAGCGCGTGGCATCCCCGCCGGTCATCGGCGTATTGCCGGTTCCCGGCAGAAGGAAATGGTTCATGCCGCCCACTCCTGCCACGGGATCCCGCAGGCAAGCAGCCACGCACGAGCCAAGAATGGTCGTCAGAACCGCATTCGGATCATTCAGGACTTTCCATTCTCCCTGGATGATGTGGACACGGCGGGCTGCTGCCTCGATTGTCATTTCAGTGCTCCGAACACGGCTTCGATAGCCGCTTTCATCTTTTCGATGGTAAAGGGCTTGGCAAGCACGTTGTTGGCGCCGAGTTGAGCGGCCTTCGTAACCAGCGCGCGGTCGCCCTGCGCGGTCAGGATGATGAAGGCGGCCTTCTTCGTTGCCGGGTTGGTGCGCACGGCCTGGAGCAGACCGAGGCCGTCCATCTTCGGCATGTTGAAGTCCGAGATGACCAGGTGGTGGGGCTGCTGGGCCATGATCTTCATGCCCTGTTCGCCGTCACCCGCAGAGGTGATCTGCTTGAAACCGAGCTGGGTCAGCGCATCGCTGAGCAGCAGGCGGCTGGTGACCTGATCGTCAACAATCAGAACCTTAATTTTCTCCGCTATCGACATTATTCTGTCCCTTCCTTTCGGGCGGCTGTCATTTTCAAGATTTCCTCGCCGATGGCATTCAGTGGCAGCTGATGCTCAACGGCTCCAAGCTCATAGGCAACACGGGGCATGCCGTAGACCACGCAGGTCTTCTCGTTCTGTCCGATGGTGCGTGCGCCCGCATGGCGCATCTTCAGCAGGCCAGCCGCGCCATCGCGGCCCATCCCTGTGAGTATCACGCCGACCGAGTTGCGGCCGGCAAGTTCCGCGACGGAATCAAACAGCACATCGACCGAAGGACGGTGGCCGTTGACGGGGTCACGCTCGACAAGCCTGCAGTGCGGCGCCGAGACATTGGCGACCTGCAGGTGTCGTTCACCTCCTGGTGCCAGATAAATCTTGCCAATTTCCAAACGAGCCCCGTCCCTCGCCTCTTCGACCACAGGGGCGCAGAGGCGATTCAGCCGTTCGGCGAAGCTTTTGGTGAAGGTCGGCGGCATATGCTGGGTGATAACCGTCGGCGGGCAATTGGCCGGAAACTTCTGCAGAACCGCAATCAGAGCCTCGACACCACCGGTCGACGAACCGATCGCGACGATCTTGCGGCCGACCCGGAAATCGGCGACCGCGGGCGGCGCAACGGGTGCTGCGGCCGGGCGCTGGGTGAACTGGCGCTGCGTGCGAGCGGCAGCCTTGACCTTTTCGGCGAGATCGCCGAACGGGCGGAGATCGCCCGGAGCCGGTTTGCCGATACAGTCGAAGGCACCGATTTCGAGAGCAGCAAGGCTTGCCTCGGCACCGCGATGGGTCAGCGTCGACACCATGATCACCGGCATCGGGCGCAGGCGCATGATCTTCTCGAGAAAATCGAGGCCGTTCATGTTCGGCATCTCGATATCGAGGGTCACGACGTCAGGGTTCAGCTTCTTGATCGCTTCACGCGCTTCGAGCGCGTCGCCAGCCTGGCCGATGACGGTTACGTCGGGATCGGCGCTCAGAACTGCGGTGATCAGGCCGCGCATGGTCGGCGAGTCATCGACGACGAGTACCCTTGCAGGTGCGCTCATGCCTTCCTCCCGACGCCCTTGGTCGTATAGCGGTACGTAGTGATGCCGATATTGTCGAAGACGTTCTTGGCATCGCCCGAGACGCGCTCGGAATGACCGATATAGAGGTGTCCGCCTTCCGGCAGCAGCTCGGCGAAGCGCGACCAGATCTTCATCTGGGTCGGCTCGTCGAAATAGATGACGACGTTGCGGCAGAAGATCACGTCGAACTTGCCCTTGAACGGCCACTGCGCCATCAGGTTCAGTTCGTTGTAGGTGATCAGGCGCTTGACGCGATCGTCGACCTGGAACTTGCGGCGGCCCTGGATCTCGACTTCCGAGAACCACTGCTTGCGCATCTGCGGCGACACGGTTTCCAGCGCGCTCTCGTCATAGGCGCCCTGCCGGGCGATCGCCAGGATCTTCGGGTCGATGTCGGTCGCCAGAATCTTGAAATCGTAATCGGCAACATTCGGCATCTGCGACAGCACGGTCAGTGCGATCGAATAGGGCTCCTGGCCATCCGACGAAGCGGCCGACCAGATGCGCACGCGGCCGCCCATCTTGGCACGGTGCAGAAGTTCCGGCAGCACCTGATCGCGCAGGTGATCGAAGTGATGGTTTTCGCGGAAGAAGCGCGTGAAGTTGGTCGTCAGGTGCGACAGCATCTCGCGGCGCGGTGCGGCACCGGCCGGCGAAGCCACCAGCGAACAGTATTCGCGGAAGCCGGACAGGCCGAGATTGCGGATGTGCTTCGACAGACGCGAGTAGACCAGCGAGGCCTTCGTCTCGTTGAGGAAAATCCCCGCGTCCGAATAGATCATGGCGGCGATCTCCGAGAGGTCGCGGCGGGTCAGCGGATATTCGCCGCTCGCCAGAACCTCGTCGGGGCTTCCCTGCCGCACATCTTTTGCACTCATGACACTCATGCAGCTTCGCTTTCAGCTTCCGGGAAGAGGGCTTCGAGTTCGATCAGGCAGATCATCCGCTTGTCGATCGACAGGATGCCGCGGGCAAACTGACGCTGGATATCGGATGCGATTTCCGGGGTCGGCTGGATATGCTGCTCGGTCACCGTGAGGATATCCGAGACTGCATCGACCAGCAGACCGACGACCTTCCGCTTGACCTGCGCCACGATGATGACGTGGCGCGGGGTCGGTTCGGCCGCCTTCATTCCAAGGCGGGCCGACAGATCGATGATCGGCAGGACCGCGCCGCGGAGGTTGATGACGCCGATGACATAGGCAGGCGCATGCGGCATGGGCGTTGCAGGCGTCCAGCCGCGAATTTCGCGCACCGCCATGATATTCACGCAAAATTCCTGGTCACCGATGCGGAAAGCGATGAGCTCGCTATCCCCATGGTTCAGATTTTTTACGCCGTACGACATCGTCTTATCCTACCGCTGCCAGGGAGATTTCCTGCTTCAAGGCCTGGCCGCGCGAGGCGCCGACCACCGCATCGACGTCGAGGATGAGCGCCACGCGCCCGTCGCCGAGGATCGTTGCAGCCGCGATACCCGGAACGTGGGTATAGTTGGCTTCGAGGCTCTTGATGACGACCTGACGCTGACCCTGGATGGCATCGACCATCAGAGCGCGCTGACCGCCGCCTTCGGATTCCACCAGCAGGGCAACGCCTTCGACCGGGTTTGCCTGGGTTGCGCGGAAGTTCAGGATCCGCCCGACATCCACCAGCGGGCAGAAGGAGTTACGGATCGAGATCAGGCGATGGCTCGCACCGAAGGAGTGGATCGCGGAGGCTTCCGGCTGGAGCGTCTCGACGATCGCCGTCAGCGGCACGACCAGCGTCTGGCCGGCAACCGTGACGACCATGCCGTCGAGGACGGCGAGCGTCAGCGGCAGGCTCATCGTGAAGACCGAACCCTGGCCCGGCTTCGAGGTGATGTTGATACGGCCGCCGAGTGCCTGGATCGAGCGCTTGACGACGTCCATGCCGACGCCGCGGCCCGAGATGTCGGAGATTTTGTCGGCCGTGGAGAAGCCCGGCAGGAAGATCAGGTTGTCGATTTCTTCATCCGACAGGTTGGCATCGGCCGGGATCAGCTCGTTGGCGATTGCCTTCTGCTTGACCTTTTCGCGGTTGATGCCGGCGCCGTCGTCGGCGAGTTCGATCAGGATGCGGCCCGAACGATGCTTTG
This sequence comes from Rhizobium sp. OAE497, assembly GCF_040546565.1. NCBI lineage: Bacteria > Pseudomonadati > Pseudomonadota > Alphaproteobacteria > Hyphomicrobiales > Rhizobiaceae > Rhizobium > Rhizobium sp. OAE497. The sequence goes on along the minus strand of NZ_JBEPOA010000001.1, from coordinate 570,561 downwards.
CAGTGAGGCGGACGGTGCCTTCGGCGCTCTTGCCGGCGGCTGCGCGTCTTTCCGGCGATTCGATGCCGTGGTCGACGGCGTTTCGGATCATATGCGTCAGCGGTTCGGCGATCTTGTCGATAACCGTCTTGTCGACTTCGGTGTTTTCACCTTCGGTGATCAGGCGGATCGACTTGCCGGTCATGTCGGCGATTTCGCGAACGATACGCGACATGCGCTGGAAGACCGGCTTTACCGGCTGCGCGCGGATCGCCATGACCGAGTCCTGGATCTCGCGGGTGAGCTGCTGCAGCTCTTCGAGGCCCATGTTGATCGAGGACGTACCGGTCGTGTCGTTTTCGATGACGCTCTGCGAGAGCATCGCCTGGTTGATGACAAGCTCGCCGACGAGGTTGATCAGGCGGTCGACGCGATCGAGATCGACGCGGATCGTCTGGCCGGCGCTGTTGGCGGCGGCATTGTTCTGGGCTGCTGCAGCAGCAGCGGCACTGGCGGCGGCAGCCGATTCCTTCTTCTCGACACGGGCAGCGGCAGCGGCCATCTGCGTGACGTTGGAAGCGGTCTCAGCAGCAGCAACGGCTGCGGCAACATCCGACTTTGCGGGCTCGACCGGTGCTTCAGGCGCATCGTCGAGGGCCGAGAGATCGAACGGAACCGGGATCATCGGCAGCTCTTCGTTCGAAGCTTCCGCGGACTTGGCGTCCTCGACCGGCGTCACGGTCAGTTCGCAATCCCATTCGGCAAATTCGAAGACGGTGCGGATGGCGTCTTCACCCTTGTCCGTCTTGAGCGTGACGTTCCAGAAGAAATAGGCAGCTTCCGGATCGATCTCGTCGAGGCCGACGAGCGCGTCCATGTTGCAGTAGATGCTCATCTCGCCGAGGCGGGAGAGATCGCGCAGCAGCAGCGTTGCGTCGTTACCCTTGGAATAGAGGTCCGAGCGCGGCTTGAAGGTGATCTCGTAGGCCGGCAGATCGGAACCGGCTTCTTCTTCATCGCCGAAATCGCCGAAGGAGAAGGGGATCGGCTGGAAACCGCTATCATCGGTCGGAGCCGGGGCTGCTGCGGCAACGGGTGCCGGGGCCGGAGCAGGCTTTGCAGCCGCTTTCGGTGCGGGCGCTTCGGCGGCAGCCGACGACGACGGCATTTCGCCGTGTGCCAGAGCCTCGAGCTCCTTCACCAGGCCGCGGCTGCGGCTTTCGTCGATGCTGCCGCCATCGCGGGCAGCATTCGTCAAGTCGGCCAGAACGTCGGCCGACTTCAGCATGACCTTCAGGACGTCCTGATTAGGCTCAAGCTTGTTGGAACGAACGCAATCAAGTGTGGTCTCGAATACATGGGCGAAAGCGACGAGATCATCCAGACCGAAGGCGCCAGCGCCGCCCTTGATCGAATGGACGGCACGGAACACCGCGTTGACGGTTTCCGGATCACGATCGCCATCATTCATTTTCATGAGACCGGATTCCAGTTCGGCGAGCTGCTCCTCGCACTCCTGGAAAAAGATCTCTTTGATTTCGTTCATATCCATAGGAGAAATTCCTGGGTTTAAGCGGTTACACGCTCAATGGCATCTATCAGCTTGGCAGGGTCGAAAGGCTTTACGATCCAGCCCGTCGCACCGGCCTGGCGGGCACGGTTCTTCTTTTCGGCATCGCTCTCGGTGGTCAGCACCAGGATCGGGATCGCGCGGTACTTTTCGTTGCGGCGAACACCTTCGATGAAGCCGAAACCGTCGAGACGCGGCATGTTGATGTCGGTCACGATGACGTCAGGGTTCGACTCTTCGAGAACTTCGAGGCCCTCGACACCATCTTCCGCCTGGATCGTCTCGAAGCCCGCATTGTTGAGCGTCACGAGAAGCATGTTTCGGATCGTCCGTGAATCATCCACGGTAAGCACTTTTTTCTTCATTGCCGGATCTCCTTGGCAAGCAGGTGGTCTATATCGACGCCGACCAGCTGCATGGTTTTTTCGAATGCATCAGACACTTTCGAGAACTTGAAAGACTGCTTGTCCTGATCCCAGGTCTTTTCCGCAGCCATCAGCACCTGTGCGCAGAGGCCCACCAACACGCTCGACGCCCGATGCATCGATAACGATGTCGCTGCCGCGCATGGAAAGAAGCTTGTCGCGGAGTGCTGTCGCTTCATTGAGATCGAGTACCGCTGCAAGATTAAGCGTCTTGCCGCTCTTCTTCGCTGCCATCAGCCTGTCCTTGTCCCCTTGTGTCCAACCCGCAAAAGCGAGCGGACCTCATATTCCGATAGGTTAGTAAACATTCCGTCCTCCGAAGCTTGCTGCGGGGCGGGAAAAGTCGAAATCTTCGTTGTCGAACTGCTCGTCGAGCGTCACCGGCTGGGCGGCGATCTCGACGCGCGGCGCTGCTGCGCGAACCGGTTCGCGGCGCGCCGGCTGGGCGTTTTCGCGGGCGATGCGGAATTCGCGGATCGTCTGGCCGAGTTCTAGAATGACGGTGTGCAGGTGATCGGCACCATCGGCCGAATGGCGGGCTGCATTGGCATTGGCGGCGACACCGGCGCTCAGGCTCTTCACCTCGCCGGTGACGGCATCGAGGCTTGCGGCATGCTCGCCGGTATTGACGGCAATCGCGGCGATCGCCTCGTTGATGCCGGTGACCTGGCGGACGATGCTGCCGATCGAATCCTGGGTGCGGCCGACCATCTGGACGCCGGCATCGACCTGCGCCTTGGTGGTCGTCACCAGCGTCTTGATCTCGCGGGCGGCATCTGCCGAGCGCTGCGCCAGAGCGCGGACTTCCTGAGCGACGACGGCAAAGCCGCGGCCGGATTCACCGGCGCGGGCAGCCTCGATACCGGCGTTCAGCGCCAGAAGGTTGGTCTGGAAGGCGATCTCGTCGATGGCGCCGATGATCTGGCCGATCTTCTCCGCCGACTGCTCGATATCGGCCATGGCGGTGATCGCCCTGCCGACGACGGCGCCGCTCTCTTCGGCGGCAACGCGCGTCGACGCGGCGGCCTGTTCGGCGGCGCGGCTTCCCGTCGCCCCCTGACGGACGCTTTCGGCGATTGCCTGCAGCGCAGCAGCCGAGGACTGCAGCTCTCCGGCATGACCGGCGGCGTGACCCGCAAAGTTCTTCGATGCCTCGGAAAGCGAGCGCGTCGACAGCTCTGCCTTCTGGGTGCGATCGGAGATCCCTACGAATTCTGTCTGGACGGCGTCGAGCGCGGCGTTGAGGGCCGCGGCAAGTTCCGCATGGGCGCCATCGGCCTCGACGGGTGCGCGAACCGTAAGGTCGCGGGAGGCAAGACCATCGATAACGTCGCCGAAGATGCGGGCGATATCTGCCTTGTCCTTCTCGCGCTGCTCGGAGAGAGCGCGGCCCTGCGATGCGCGCAGAGCATTGAAGCGGAGCGAAACAGCAATCTCGACATCGACCATAACGAGGCGGATGATCGCCGTCATCATCTCGCTGATTTCCTTGGCGCGGCGCTTGGCGCCTGGAAGCAGCGGCTTGCCGGCGAGATCGCTCGCGAGACCGGAGATGATATGCTCGAGCATGACGCCGTGGCCGGCGACGTGCCAGCGCGGGTCGAGGCCCATCTTGCTCTGCGTATCGGAAAGAACCTTGACGCGCTCGGCATAGAGGCTGTCGAAGCGCGCATCCGTCAGCACATCCCAGTGCGAGGATTGCAGATCGTGCAGCCGGTCGAGCTGGCGGTCGTTCTGGAAATTGCTGGCAGCGTCCGGAAATGCCTGGAAACGCTGGAAAAGATCGCGAAGGCCGCTCTTCAGCTCGGTTTCGAGCAACGGGCGGTGGCGGCGAACAAGCTCGCATTGCGCGGCATCGAGGCCGGCAAAACGCAGGCGATCACGGAGGCTGCCTGCCTGCGCGCCCTTGGCCTGATCTGATGGCATATCCTGCCGCAATGCCTATCCCCAACCACATCCGGACCTGGTCCGGTGAAAAACCGTTTTGCTCCATCCGACGAGCACAATGCAGGGAAGCGGCCTTCAGCCTCCGGCAGTATGGCCGGAAGACAGGCGTCTCCCATCAACAGAAATCTGTTTCGGAAAAGAGTGGATACCGGATCGAGCCGGTACGGCGGGACGGCGTCATGCCTGGTGGGAACGAGCAACATTTCCCATTCCGACGTGTAACGCCATGTTTATGGTTAATTCCTTGCTTGAAGGTTAATGCGCTTTTTAATCAACGCAGCCGCTGAAAGCATTTTTTGGAGCAACAAATGAAATAGTCCCAAGGAGTTGCAGGCGCGCTACAAGTCCTGCGCAAGCTTTGTGTTATATCGCACCCTTAAGACATGACATGATGTCGTTAAGGATAGAGCAATGATTGTTCTCGGATTGGGATCCTGCCTCATCGCAATTGCCACTTTGGCAGCCGTCGCCCTGCTCGATCAGATCGAGGCGCGCCGCGGCAGCATCGACCTTCGGGTTCTCTGAAAAACCTTTGACTGCGGCATAGTGCGGCTTTGTGAGCCGCCCTTGTTGGCAGCCTTGCTTCGCTGATGTATGGCAGGCGCCTTAACCAGCGGAAGTTCTATATGTCTGCCAGAACCGGCCTTTTCATCATTCTTGCCGTCACCTTGTGGCGCATCGTGACGCTGCATTTCGATACGACGGATTTCTTCGTCGACGAGGCGCAATACTGGTTCTGGTCGCAAAATCTCGACTTCGGCTACTATTCCAAGCCGCCGATGATCGCCTGGTTCATCCGGGCGATGACCGATATTGCCGGTTCGACCGATATTTTCTGGGTGCGGCTCTGCGGACCGATCGTTCACGCCGCCACCGCCTTCCTGCTGATGAAGCTCGCCAAGCGCGTCGTCGGACCCGAGGTCGAGGGATGGACGGGCGCCATCTATGTGACGATGCCGGCGGTTGCCCTTTCGTCGGTGTTCTTCTCCACCGACGTCGTGCTGCTGTTCTTCATGACGATCGGACTCTGGGCCTATGCCGGCCTGACGAAGAAGTCCTCGATCGGGCTGGCACTCCTGATGGGCGCTGCCTTCGGCTGCTCGTTCCTGTCGAAATACGCGATCCTCTTCGTCGTGCCCGGCGGATTGATCGCGCTGCTCTTCGTGCCTGCGGCGCGCATTGCCTGGCGCGATTTCTTTATTTCCGTCGTCACGGCGCTGATCTTCGCTTCGCCGAACCTCTGGTGGAACTTCACGCATGACGCGACCACGGTTCGCCACACCGAGGACATCGCCAAGTGGGACCAGATGAAGCTGGATTTCGCCGGCGCTGCGGAATTCTTCGCTGCGCAGTTCGGCGTCGTCGGCCCGATCATCTTCTTCGCAATGCTCTGGGCCGGATGGCGGATGATCCGGGGCCGGAGCGGAGAAACGGAAAAGCTGCTCGTCTGGTTCTCGCTGCCGGTGGTGTTCCTGATCACCCTGCAGGCATTCGTCGCCAAGGCCGAGGCCAACTGGGGCGTGACGGCGTATGTCGCCGGGACTGTGCTTGCCGTGACCGTTCTTTCACGCCTCTGGCCGAAGGGGCTCAACATCTCGCTGATCATCGGCGCTGTCGCCAGCATCCTCTTCCCGCTGGCTACGATCTTCGCGCATGAACTCGTGCTACCCGGCGGCAACGAGATCATGAAGCGCTATCTCGGCCGCGCCGAAATCAGCCGCGAAGCCGCCGCGCTTGCCAAGCAGGCAGGGACCGCGACGATCGTCACCGACAACCGCGATTTCGTCGCCGACATGTTCCACACGCTGCGCAACGAGCCGGTGAAGATCTATGCCCGGGCGCCCGTCGATCTGCCGAACAGCTATTACGAGCAGAACTTCGCCCTGCCCGCGGGTTCGCAGGAGCCGGTGCTTTTCGTCAGCCGCAATGAATTTACCTGCACCACCGGGACGGCCGAGCTGGTGAAGAGCTGGCAGCCGGCCGACGGTTATTATCGCGGCAAGGACGTCTACGCCTACAAGATGCCGGGCAGCTGCCTCGACCGGCAGCGCTAGGCAGGCGCTTGCGGGGGCAGGCAGAGACCGGTCCCCGCGCCTTCCACATCGACGAATCTCACGCCGCCTTCCTCGAAGGCGAGGCGCAGCTGTGCCTCCGTCGCACGGTGGATTTCGTGGTGCCGGCCTTCATAGTCGCGTATCGTGCTGCGTGAGACGGCGGCCTTGTCGGCAAGGTCGCTCTGCGTCCAATCGAGCAAGCCTCGGGCAGCGCGGCATAAAGCAGGCGTCAGAATTGTTTCTTTAGCGCCTTGACCCATGATTTCAAGTCACCCATATTGGTCAACATAAGCCATATATGTCATGTTTTGAACGGGAATACCAGATCGGGAGATTGCGATGCCGCACGACACACCTTTGATTTCGACAATCGTCGGAGGTCTCGTGCTGGCGTTTATCTTCGGCGCCATCGCCAACAGGCTGAAGCTGCCGCCGCTGGTGGGCTATCTGCTCGCCGGCATTCTCGTTGGGCCGCATACGCCTGGTTACGTCGCTGACCAGAATCTCGCTCCCGAGCTCGCCGAAATCGGCGTCATCCTGCTGATGTTCGGCGTCGGCCTGCATTTCTCTCTCAAGGATCTTCTCTCCGTCCGCGGCATCGCGGTGCCCGGCGCGATCGTGCAGATCGGCTTTGCGACGTTGCTTGGCTGGGGTCTCGGCTGGCTGATGGGCTGGCCGACGGGCGGCAGCCTGGTCTTCGGCCTTGCGCTGTCGGTCGCCTCGACCGTCGTGCTTCTGAAGGCTTTGCAGGAGCGGCGTCTCGTCGAGACGGAGCGCGGCAAGATCGCCGTCGGCTGGCTGATCGTCGAAGACCTTGCCATGGTGCTCGCGCTCGTTCTCATCCCGGCGGCTGCGAGCATCGGCGGCGGCGAGCATGCGACGGTCGAGCCGCTCTCGGCCGGTCTCAACCGCCTGCTCGGCCTCGATCTTGGCATCGGCGGCATCATCGGCATGACGCTGGTCAAGGTGGCGCTGTTCGTGGCGCTGATGCTGATCTTCGGCCGCAAGCTGATCCCCTGGACGATGCATCGCATCGCCCATACCGGTTCTCGCGAACTGTTCCGCCTCGGCGTTCTCGCCATCGCGCTCGGCGTTGCCTTCGGCGCCTCGAAGATGTTCGGCGTTTCGCTGGCGCTCGGTGCCTTCTTCGCCGGCATGGTTCTGGCCGAAAGCGAGCTCAGCCACCGCGCCGCCCAGGAAAGCCTGCCGCTGCGCGATGCCTTCGCGGTTCTCTTCTTCGTTTCGGTCGGCATGCTGTTCGACCCGAACATTCTGATCGAGAAGCCGCTGCCGGTTCTTGCCACTGTCTTCATCATCGTCATCGGCAAGTCGGTCGCAGCGCTGCTGATCGTGCTGCTGTTCAGGAAATCGGTGGGCACGGCGCTGACGATTTCGGCGAGCCTTGGTCAGATCGGCGAATTCTCCTTCATCCTCGCCGCCCTAGGCGTCGATCTCGGCCTGTTGCCGGAAGAAGGACGCGACCTCATCCTCGCCGGTGCGATCATCTCGATCATCCTCAACCCGGCGCTGTTTTATCTCTGCGATCGCATCAAGCCCCTCCTGGAGCGCCCGAAGCGCGAGGAGCCAGCGGCAGAGGCAGCGGAGTCCCCAGAGTCCGCCCCCGTCGAGCCTATCCAGCCGGAGGAGGACGACATCCAGCCGACGTCCCTGTCCGGCCATGTCATCCTCGTCGGCTATGGCCGCGTGGGCAGCATCGTCGGGCAGAACCTGAAATCGTCAGGCACGCCGTTCCTCGTCATCGAAGATTCCGAAAAGCGCATCGAAGAGCTCTCGGCCCAGGGCGTCGAGACGGTGCTCGGCAATGCCGCGGCGCGAGAGGTGCTCGATCTCGCCAATCTCAACGGCGCCCGCAGCCTGGTCATCGCCATTCCGAATGCCTTTGAGGCATGCCACGTGGCGGAGCTCGGCCGTACGGTCAACCCCTCGATCCTGATCGTCGCGCGGGCGCATTCGGATGCCGAGGTGGAAGAACTCAAGCAATATGGCGCCGATACCGTGATCATGGGCGAGCGAGAAATCGCCATGGGGATGGTTGACCGGCTCGCTCAAGTGCATCATGACAGACCAGCCTATGAAGATGGGCCGGAGACTGATACAATTCCGCCCGCGGCCACAGAGCCGCCGGAGAAAGAATGACGGGTTTTTGCGCTTTTGAGCCGGTTTGAGAGCGAGATCGCAGGACATGACGAGGGAATGCCGGATGCGCGCCGCCTGAGCGCCCGCATCGCCGTTTCCCTCTTGCTTGCCGTCTTCGCCTATCTCGGCCTGCTTTTCGGCGGCAACCTCGTTCTTGGCCCCGACTCCCAGAGCAATAATGCGCTGAGCGCGCCCGGCAAGGAAAGCCAGCCGCTGCAGCTGACGGCGCGTGAAGCCGTGCGCGGGCTGCTTGCCACCGAGCGCAAGATCGCGCCGAAACAGACACTGCACGATTCCGATGCCGCGGCACTGCCGCTTCTTGCGCATCTCGCATTCGCCGAATGGCCGGCACCTGCGCCCGCAGGCATCGCCGATACGGTCATCCGGCCTGCCGCCCCGGCGGCCCATCAGCCCCGCGCACCGCCGGTCGCCTGATTTTCCGCGCCCCTGACGGGCGCCTCCAGAACTGCAGAGACACAGCCAGCGCCTTGCGCCGGCCTACTTTTATTCAAGGAACTGAAAGAATGCGCAATTCACCATGGCTGGTGTTCACCTATTCGGTGATCATCGTGCTCGGCATTATCATCGCGCTGCCGAACATGCTCTCGCAGAGCACCCTCGACAAGCTGCCCGCCTGGCTGCCGCACAGCCAGGTTTCCCTCGGTCTCGACCTTCGCGGCGGCTCGCACCTCGTGCTCGAAGTCGATGAAGCGGACCTGACCAAGGAACGTCTCCAGACGCTGCTGCAGGACGCCCGCCGCGTTCTGCGCGAAAAGAACATCCAGACCAAGTCTATCGTTCTCAACAACAACCAGATCGTCGTGACCCCGGTTGATCCGGCGCAGAGCAGCGAAGCCATCACCCAGCTGCAGACGCTCGGCAACCCGATCAGCACCGGTCTCAGCGCCGGCCAGTCCGACCTCTCGGTCACGGCAAATGGCGGCAACGTCATCGTCGCCTTCTCGCCGGCCGGTCTTGCGAGCCACGTCGACTCCGCCGTCCAGCAGAGCCTTGAAGTCATTCGTCAGCGCGTCGACCAGGTCGGCGTTGCCGAACCGACGATCCAGCGTATCGGCGCCAACCGCGTTCTCGTGCAGCTGCCGGGCGCCCAGGATCCGTCGCGCCTGCGCCAGCTGCTCGGCTCGACCGCCAAGATGTCGTTCCACATGCTTGCCCCGAACAACCAGCCGGGTCCTGGCGTGACCATGCTGAAGGACGATCAGGGCAACACCTATCCGGTGCTCGACCGTGTCGAAATCTCCGGCGACCGCCTCTCGGATGCCCGCGTCGGCTTCGATCCGAACACGCATGAGCCGATCGTCAGCTTCCGCTTCGACAGCGCCGGCGCGACCCGCTTCGCAGACATCACCCGCCAGAATGTCGGCAATCCCTTCGCCATCGTTCTCGACGACAAGGTGCTGAGCGCGCCTGTCATCCGCGAGCCGATCACCGGTGGTTCGGGCCAGATCTCCGGCAGCTTCTCGCCGGATACGGCAACGACGCTCGCCGCCATGCTGCGCGCCGGCGCCCTGCCCGCCAAGCTGACCGTCATCGAAGAACGCACCGTCGGTGCCGACCTTGGCGCAGACGCGATCCGCATGGGTATCTATTCGGGTATCGTCGGCTTCGTTCTCGTCGCCCTCTTCATCTTCGTGCTCTACGGCACCTGGGGCTTCCTCGCGAACTTCGCCCTGCTGATCCACACGATCCTGACCTTCTCGGCCCTGACCCTTGTCGGCGCGACGCTGACGCTGCCGGGTATCGCGGGTGTCGTTCTCGGTATCGGTCTTGCGGTCGACGCGAACGTTCTCATCAACGAGCGCATTCGTGAAGAAACGCGCAAGGGCAAGAGCGCCTTTGCCGCTATCGATACCGGCTTCCGCCGTGCCTACTCGACGATTATCGACGGCAACATGACGGCGCTTATCGCTGCCGCCATCCTGTTCTGGTTCGGCTCCGGCCCGGTCCGCGGCTTCGCGGTCACCATGGCACTCGGCCTGATCATCTCGATGTTCACCTCGGTCGCCTTCGTTCGCGTCACGATGATCGAGATCACCCGCCGCCGTAAGCTCAAGGTTCTGAACATCAAGCCGCTGCTGCCGATGATGTTCAACCCCTACGGCCGCCACATCCAGTTCATGAAGGCACGCTTCTTCGGCGTCACGGTCTCGGCCCTGCTGTCGATCGCATCGGTCGTGCTCTTCATCCATCCGGGCCTCAACTACGGCGTCGACTTCCGTGGTGGTATCCAGATGTCGGTCAAGACGACCGAAGCTGCTGATCTCGGCAAGTTCCGTGAAGGCCTGAACAGCCTCGGCCTCGGCGAAGTCTCGCTGCAGTCCTATGGCGACAACAACACCATGGCGGTGCGTGCGCAGCGCCAGGAAGGTGGCGAAGAGGCACAGACGGCAGCCGTCGAAAAGCTGAAGGCCGAGATCGTCAAGATCGATCCGTCGGCAACCGTCACCGGCACCGACGTCATCGGCCCGAAGGTCTCCGGCGAACTTGCGTGGGCAGGTATCCTGTCCGTCGTCATCGCCAGCCTGGCGATGCTCGCCTATATCTGGGCACGCTTCGAATGGCCATTCGCTGTCGGCGCCATCGTGACGCTCGTCCTCGACGTCACCAAGGCGATCGGCTTCTTCGCGCTGACCGGCCTCGACTTCAACCTGACGGCTATCGCGGCGATCCTGACGCTGGTCGGCTACTCGGTGAACGACAAGGTCGTCGTCTATGACCGCATGCGTGAAAACATGCGCCTCTACAAGTCGATGCCGTTGCGCGAAATCATCGACCGCTCGATCAACGAGACGCTGGCACGAAGCCTCTACACCAACGCCACCGCATTCCTCGCCCTGCTTCCTATGGCGATCTGGGGCGGTAGCGCGGTCGAGAGCTTCGCGATCCCGATGGTCTTCGGCATCCTCGTTGCCGGTGCTTCGTCGATCTTCATCGCAGCGCCGATCCTGCTCTTCCTCGGCGACTGGCGCCGCCGCCATGCCAAGCCGGCAGCGGATGCGAAGCCCGAAGCAGAGATCATTCCGCCGGACGCTGTGGAGCCGCGCAAATCGATCGGCTAAAAACCGGTTGTTAACAAAAGCTTGAGGCGGGCGCCGGTTGCAGAACCGGCGCCCTCTTTTTATGGTAGCCCTGAGGTCGAGGGGAGATACCGCCATGTCATCCAGCACGACGCCGCAGGAGACGAACACTACCGAGGAGCGCATCCGCCGCTTCCTCGCAGTCGCATCGCACGACCTGCAGTCGCCGCTCCGTCATATCGCCATGTATTCGGAAATCCTGCTTGAGGATCTCGAAGGCAGGATCAGCGCCGACGAAAAGCAGAGCCTGACGACCATTCTCGACAAGGTGCAGACGGCACAGCGGCTGACCAAGGCGCTGATGACCTTTGCCGCCGGAACGCCGCAGGTGGCCCCGCGAGAACGTCAATCTCAACGCTGCTGTGCAAACGGCATGGGATGAGGCGATTGCCGAGGTTCCCGGTACCGATGCGACCCTAGTCCACGGGGAACTGCCGGAACTGCGCACCGACGGCGCGCTGCTGACCGCGGTGCTGAGGCAGCTATTCGCGAATGCGGTTTTTCATGGCGACAGGGATGCCCTGCGGGTGGAGGTAACGGCGGCCCAGGATGGGTCGGCGCTGGTCATCGCCATTGCGGACAATGGACACGGCATCGATCCTGATCATCAGGGGCGCATCTTCGAAGCCTTCTGGAAATTGCCGAAGCCAGGCCGCATTGCGGGTCCGGGGCTCGGGCTGTCGATCTCGCGCGAGCTGATCACTGCTATGGGCGGAACACTCGATCTCGCAAGCTCATCCGAGAATGGCAGCCGGTTCGAAATCCGCCTGCCCGCCTGAAATCGTCAGATATTGTAGTCGTCCTTCCAGAAGTCGGGGACGTCGTAGGTCACGTATTCGCGGATGATGTATTGCAGCGTGCGCGCGTCCATCTCGTCCTTGCCGATGCGGAAATCGACGCCATAATCCGGAAACTGCTGGAAATAGCCGTCGGAAATATCCGTCGAGATGACGCCGATCGGGCCGGTATAGCCGATGCCGCGCAATTCCGGCACCGTCTCGCGGAAATCGGCATTCGGCAGCAGGCGGTTGTCGAGCAGGATCAGGTCGAACTTGACGCTCTTCATCTTGTCGACGGCATCGCCCACCGACTGGGCATATTCGACATCGACCGCCGGCTCCGACAGGCTGCCGATCTTCTTCTTCAGCGAGCGGAACTCGATGAACTCGTCGTCCACGAACAGGACCTTGACGGTCCCCGCGGCTCTGGCCTCGGCTGTCATCTGATCTCCTCCGGTCACGAAACGAGCCCGTTTCTCAGCGCTATCGCAACCATATGAACGCGATTGACCGCATCGAGTTTCCGCACCGCAGCGGTGATATGCGAATTCACCGTATGCTCCGAGAGGCCAAGAATGATGGCGATCTCGGCAGAGGTCTTGCCTTCGCTCGTCCACTTGACGATCTCGGCCTCGCGCTGCGTCAGACGTCCAGTCATTTCCTGGGTCAAGATTTCCTCGTACAGCTTGTCGAAGATGCGCATGACATCGAGGAGGACATCGGCGATCTCGCTCTGGTCCGGCTCCTGGCGAATGCCGCTGAGCACCAGACAGTAGCGGCGGCCCTCGGGCGTGAAGAGCGGGATGAAGAGGAAAGTGTTGCCGTTGAACTCGTTGAACACCAGATCGGCGGGATAGCCTTCCAGCTGAGCGCTCTTGCCGAAGACCGGCGTCGTCAGGAACTGCGCGGACTTGGCCTTGATCGTTCCCAGCGCTTCCTTGAGCGTCTGGATGAACAGGCTGGCGCGGCGCTCGGCGATATTGGTGATGACGATTTCGCGCTCGCCGAACGGGGCGGCGGCTTCGGAAATCTTCGCCAATGCGAAATTGTCGAAGTGATAATGGTGCGCCGCCGCCTTAAACAGGCGGAAGAAATCGGTGCGGTTGATGGCCCGGTTCAGCTCGGGCCCAGTATGAAAAGGAACAGCCGCTGCGTTGGTCATTCCGGCAACCTTACCTCGAAGCCTTCACAAGTCACCCCACCTCATCCCGAAATCTTGGGATATACGTCCTAAACGCGAACAGTTAGAAAAATTTCCGAGACAGTTGATGAGGATAAAGGAACAGGGACCTCCAATATCCTGAGGCATAAACGCTCATCGATTTCTCAACCGCAAGTGATGCAAAGGCCAGATGTACTGAAATCGTAGTCTTACCTAGGTATCGCATTTTTCGTTATTCTTGATCTCTCGAATAGCGGAAAAAGTGCCGGAAGTAAGCGCGGGAGGGCCGATAGATCCGTTCAGCTAAGGGGTTGGCTGAAGTTCGTGGCGGCGAACAAGGGTCGGTCGGCTCTCTCAGCGCTCAAATCACTCCTCTTCCCATTGGTTGTATCTTGAGACGCTGAAACGGCCTTGTCAATCGGCCTTTCCGTGCGCGCCAGGAGCGTTCCGAGCGCCGGTTCCATGCTGCTCAACCGAGCGGAATATCTTCAGGATTCAAAGGCTTCAGGAAAAACACATGAGCGCCGGCTGCCAGCGAACGCTGGCGGTCTTCTTCCGCATCCGAGCCGCTGCAGACACCCAGCCTGATGCCTGCGAATCGCGGATCCTGACTGATCTGCCGGATCAAAAGCAGCCCGCCATCGAGCGGCATATAGAGATCTGCGATCAGCAGATCGGGCATCGGCTCGCCTTTTCCATGGCGCGCTTCCAGCATTTCCCACGCCTCCTGCGGCTGGGAAAAGGTGACGAGATCCGCCTTCAGCACGTTCTTGCGGCGCATGTAGTCGAGATAGAAAAGATCATCCTTGCTATCGTCGATGTAGAATATCAAAGGCATAGCTGCTCGATCCGATCATCGGCGGGCCTCGCTTCACTGACCCGAAACATGACACTAGATATGTTTCGCTAACAATCGCTATCAATCCTGTGAAAATCGTCAGTAGAACACGATCGCAACCCTGCGTTTCCTATTGAGTATTCGCTGAATTCGGAAAAGATGGCACGAACTCAGGAGGACAGGGCGCGTGTGGGCTGAAGCCGCTGGCAAATCGCGGGACGACGAGCGGAAGAAGAAGCGCTATCGGGCGACAGCACTGACCGTCAGCAGCTTGATCGGGCTGCTCGGCATCGCCGCGGTTGCCGGCTGGTTGCTCGAGGTCGAGGTGATCGTCTCGGTGGTGCCGGACTTTCCGGCGATGGCCTTCAACACGGCGCTCTGCTTCATCCTCTCCGGCTTCGCGCTCGCCGGCTCGGTCTCGACCAGGCGGCGCTTCAATATCGCGGCCTCGGTGTTTGCCGCCGGCGTCATTGCGATCACGCTGATCCGCTTCAGCGAAATCATCGCACTCGGACGAACCTCACATCTCGTCGACCGGTTGCTCACCAATCTTCTGGTTTCCCAGGAATTTTCCGACCTGATCGGCGGCGGCATGGGGCCAAATACGGCGCTGATCTTCCTGATCGGCAATGTCGCGCTGTTTGCGACGCTGAACTGGAAGGACGAGCGGGCGCCGCTCGTCCAGGAACTGACGAGCTATGTGGCGATCACGCTCGGGATGATCGCCTTTGCCGCCTATATCACCAGCGCCGAGCATGGCTACCGGTGGGGACCCTATGCGGCGATGGCGCTGCATACGTCGATCGGCATGATGGTGTTCGGCGGCGGGTTGCTGGCGAGCGCCTGGTGGCGGCAGCCGCAAGGCGGCGCCAGCGTGCCGCTCTGGATCCCGGGCGTCATCTGCTTCACCGGCCTGCTCGCCGACCTCTATACGCCGCTCGGCGTTGCCAACGGCATTCTCTATGTCCCCCTGGTGCTGACGGCGCTCTGGTTCGGCAATCGCAAGGCACCGCTGTTCTTCGCCTTCGTCTGCACCATCCTGATCCTGCTCGGCTTCTTTGCCGTCAGCCACCCGGACGACATTTTGTGGCAGGAAATCGCCAATCGCACGGTCACCATCGCGATGCTGTGGCTGATCGCCTATCTGGTGCATCACTACATGCGCAACAGCGCGAGCCTGGAGACCGAGCGCATCCGCTTCAGCTCGCTGGTGCGCAACACGCCGGATGCCGTCATCACCATGGACGAGCGCGGGGTGATCTCGAGCTTCAATCCGGCGGCGGAACAGATGTTCGGCTATACGCCGGCCGAAGCGCTGGGCAAGAATATCAAGATGCTGATGCCGGAGCCCTATCACTCCGAGCATGACGGTTATCTCAGCCGCTACCGGCAGACCGGCGAGGAACGGATCATCGGCACGACCCGCATGGTCTCCGGCCGGCGCAAGAATGGCGCTGCCTTTCCGCTCGATCTCTCCGTCAGCGTCGTGCCGACCGGTGGTTCGCGCACCTTTGTCGGCATCGTGCGCGATATCAGCGAGCGCATTCGCCAGGAGGAACGGTTGAAGACCATGGTCGGCCAGCTCGAGGCCTATACGGCCGATCTGGAGCGCAGCAACCAGGATCTCGACGAATTCGCCTATATCGCCTCGCATGACCTGAAGGAGCCGCTGCGTGGGCTGCACAATCACTCCCGCTTCCTGCTCGAAGACTATGAGCAGCAGCTGGACGAGGATGGCGTGCGGCGTCTGAACCGCCTCGTTCGCCTCAGTCAGCGGATGGAGAAGCTCGTCAACGACCTGCTCTATTTCTCCCGCATCGGCCGCCAGCAGCTGGCGGTGAAGCGCACCGACATCAACCTCGTGGTCAAGGATGTCGTCGGCACGCTCGAAGTGTTCCTGGAGGAGCGCAATGCGCAGGTGACGACGGATGGGGAACTTCCCGAGGTGGTCTGCGACGCGACGCGGCTGACCGAGGTGTTCCGCAACCTCGTGACCAACGCCGTCAAATACAACGACAAGGCCGAGCCGCTGGTGACGATCGGCTATCTCGACCATTACCATGGCAAGGACGGCTCGGAGGCGAGCGACGTGTTCTTTGTCCGGGACAATGGCAAGGGCATCGCACCGGAATTCTACGAAGACATTTTCCGCATTTTCAAACGCCTGGAAAAATCGCAGGATTCGGATGATGGGACCGGAGCCGGTCTGACCTTCGTGCGCAAGATCATTGCCCGCCACAATGGCGAGATCTGGCTCGAATCCGAGCTCGGGACAGGCACGACATTCTATTTTACGCTGGGAAGCAAACGAGAGGACCAGAATGCAGCCGCGTGACATGCAGCCGATCCTGATTGTCGAGGACAGCGAGGACGACTTCGAGGCGACGATGCGCGCCTTCAAGCGCACCAACCTGCGAAACCCCATCCGCTGGGCCGCATCCGGCCAGGAAGCGCTCGACGCGCTGGCGGAGATGAACCCGCGCCCCGGCCTGGTTTTACTCGACCTGAACATGCCGGGTCTCGATGGGCGCAAGACGCTTGAGGCCATCAAGTCCAATGCGCATTGGCGCAAGATCCCGGTCGTGATCCTGACGACATCCGACGACGAGCGCGATATCGAGGGCTGCTATGCGCTCGGCGCCAATACCTACGTGCAGAAGCCGGTGGATCTGGACGGGCTCTTCGCCGCCATCCAGCGGCTGAAGGAATACTGGTTCGAAATTGCCATCCTGCCGCACGAGGACTGACATTGGCGGAAGACTGCCCGGTACTGATCATCGACGACAATATCGACGACCGTGAGGTCTACCGGCGGATGCTCTCGCGCGTCGCCGGGATGAACTACATCGTCTCGGAAGCCGAAACCGGCGATCAGGGCATCAAGCTCGCCGAGAGCAAGCGGCCGAGCTGCATCCTGCTCGACTATTCTCTGCCCGGCCGCGACGGCCTCGGCGTGCTGGCGGAAATCCTCAAGCGCGACCCGACAGCCAATGTCATCATGCTGACCGGCCAGGGCAACGAGACCGTTGCCGTCGAGGTGATGAAGAACGGCGCCCGCGACTATCTGACGAAGGATTCGCTCTCGCCTGAATCGCTACATCGCTGCATTCAGAGCGCCGTCATGCATGGCGCGCTGGAGATGAAGCTGGAGCAGAAGCGCCAGTCGCTGGAGATCTTCACCCGTGCCATGGCGCATGACCTGAAGGAGCCGCTGCGGACCATCAAGTCGTTCAGCAAGATCCTGCATGGCTCTGCAGCGCTTCCGACGGAAGATCGCGAACTGCTCGACTACATCCTGAGCGCCGCCGACCATATGGAAGACCTGATCGTCAAGGTTTCCGGCTTCACCAAGCTGGAGGTCTCCGGTGATCTGGAGATGAAGCCGGTGTCGATCGCCGCGGTGCTCGACCAGGTCGAGGACAACCTGCACCAGCAGATGGAAAGCCGCCAGGCGACGATCGTGCGCGGCGAGCTGCCGGAGGTGATGGGCGACGGGACGCTGCTGATCCAGGTGATGCAGAACCTGATCTCCAACGCCATCCGCTATTGCGAGGATCAGCGGCCCGAAGTGCGGGTAACCGCCGAGGCGGCCGATGGCGGGCTCTGCCGTCTGCTCGTCAGCGACAATGGCCCCGGCATCGATCCCGAGCATCGCGAACTGATCTTCCAGCCTTTCAAGCGGCTGGTCGGACGCGGGATCGAGGGAACTGGGCTTGGCCTTGCGATCTGCCGGCGTATCGCCCAGCTGCATGGCGGGGCGATCTGGTGCGAGGCAAAGATCGGGCGTGGGGCGACCTTCGTGCTCGAACTGCCGCTGGCGCGGAGCATGCCTGCCACAGCTGCCCGCGGTGCCGAGGCACAGGCGGCACGCGTCTCCGAGCAGAGCGCCGATACCGGTGGGCGGCTTGCCGAGGTTCTGCTCGTCGAGGATAGCCCGGCCGATATCCAGCTTCTGAAGCTAAAGCTGATGCGGCGCGAAAAGGTGAGCTTCAACCTGCATGTGGCGACGAACGGGCGCGAGGCGATGCGGCTTCTGGAGGATCGGGCGGGCAACGTTTCGCAGCCGCCGATGGACCTGATGCTGCTCGATATCAACATGCCGATCATGGACGGTTTCGAGGTACTGAACGCGCTTTCGGCGGACGCGCGCTTCAAGGAAATACCGGTCTGCATCCTGAGCACATCGAGCGACGAAGGCGACATGCAGAGGGCCAAAGACCTCGGCGCTCTCGCCTATATGATCAAGCCGCCGACGCTCCAGCAGTTGGAGCAGGCGCTCGAAGGCGTCGACAGTTTGGAATTGCAGCCGCGCGGTGATGCCCTAGTTCTTTGTGCAGAACAATCGAGGCAATCTCCAACGGCACTGGTATGACTTTAGTATCCGCATTAGTTCTGGCGCTTCTCGCCACTCCCCAACAATACGGACTGCTTTCGATGATTTCTGGCATACATCACATCACCGCCATCACCCGCAAAGTGCAGGCGAATGTGGATTTCTATGCCGGTTTCCTCGGTATGCGGCTCGTCAAGCAGACCGCAGGTTTCGAGGACGAAACCCAGCTGCATCTCTTCTATGGCGATGGCGAGGGCACGCCCGGCTCGCTGCTGACCTTCCTTGCCTGGGAAGACGGCTCACAGGGACGCGCCGGCTTCGGCCAGATCAGCGAGATCGCGCTGGCGATCGACCCAACGAGCATCGGCTACTGGCTGACGCGGGCCATGAGCTTCGGCATCCGCATGGAAGGGCCGGCCGATGAATTCGGCGAGCCGGTACTGCGCTTCAAGGACCCTGACAACATCATTCTGAAGCTTGCCGGAAACAGAGAGCTCAAGAGCGCGGCGGCCTGGACGGACGGACCGGTTCCGGTCGAGCACGCGGTACAGCGCGTGCGCGGCGCGACAATGCTGACCGAGACGCCCGATGCCAGCCGCGCCTTCATCGAGAGCCATTTCGGCTATCGCTTCCAGGAAAACAAGGGCGCCATCGACCGCCTGGTTTCGGATTCCGGCGATGTCATCGATGTTCGCAACGCGAAGGGTTTCTGGTCGGGGGCGCCGGGCACCGGTGCGATCGATCACGTGGCTTTCCGCGCGGCGGACGAAGCCGAGCTGACATCCGTTCATGACGCGCTTGCCAGGTCGACGGACTCGGCGACTAACATGCATGACCGGAAGTATTTCAAGTCGCTCTATGTGCGCGAACCTGGTGGCACGCTGATCGAGCTTGCGACCGACAAGCCCGGCATGACGATCGATGAGCCGGCACCGACTCTCGGCACCAAGCTGTTCCTGCCGCCGAAGGATTCGATCAAGGACCTGAAGGACCTCAAGGTCATCCTGCCGCAATTCTCGATGCCGGGCGAACCGCGCGTGAATTACCGCGAACTGCCCTTCGTGCACCGCTTCTACACGCCGCCGGATCCGGATGGCAGCGTCTTCGTGCTGCTGCACGGGTCGGGCGGTAACGAGACGACGCTGATGCCGCTGTTGCACAAGGTTGCCCCGCGAGCGACGCTGCTTGGCGTGCGCGGCCGCGCCACCGAGGAAGGCTTCCCGCGCTGGTACAAGCGCATCACACCCTTCTCCTTCGATCAGGACGACATCAAGAACGAGGCGGAAGCCTTCGCGGCGTTCATCGATGGCGCCGTCAAATCCTACGGGCTCGACCCGAAGAAGATCGTCTATGTCGGCTATTCCAACGGCGCGAACCTTCTGAACTCGCTGATCTACCTGCACCCCTCGCTCATTCACAAAGCGGTGCTGCTGCGCTCCATGCCCGTCTTGACCAACTATCCGCATGCCGACCTGAAGGGCACCGACCTGCTCGTCATCAGCGGCAAAACAGACGCCTATGGCAAATATGCGAGCGAGCTGGAAGGGCGGCTGAAGACCTCGGGCGCGACGGTCGATTCGGACGTTATCCCCGGCGGGCACGATCTCGGCGACGCCGACGTGCCGATTATCCAGCAATGGCTGCTCAGAGAAAACCAGTGACGGCACCGCGCGGAAAGACTGTCCGCGCCGCCGCTTGTTCTTGGTTTTGAACTTGCGCTTGAAGTTAATCCGGCAGCAACCGGTGTTTTAGAACTTTGCGGCAGGCAGGATGCAAATAGCTGAAGTCACCGGTTTCAGCGCACAACCTTCTATTGTGCAGCGCAAATCAGCCAGTGAGCATCGGAAAAACAATCATCAAAGAAAAATAAATATATCTCTATCGGATTCACATATATTTTTGCGACATAAAACCGATATTACAGAGATTATATCGATGCTGAGATTACCTTAAATACCAATCGACTTATAAATTTCACGTTGATCACAAATTATTACAAATATTCGGAAGATCAATTTACATAATTCACGAATAAAATTCATTCGCCTATAAATTACCTCATTCTTTCCGTTTCTTCTGCGCTTGTTCTATTTTGCTGCATTGCAAAAATTTCTTGCCGAACCTCTGTGTCCGACCTATCTTGCCCCGGACATCGATCGCAGAAGGGGAAATTGAATGCCTCCTCGGCCCGTTGACATCAGCCTGATTATCTCATCGAGAAATCGGGCGAGTGGCCTGTTGAACTGCCTGGATGCGATTGCAAATGCCGCCCGTCTGTCGGGCGATTTGCAGTTGGAGCTCGTCTTCGTCGATAACGGATCGACGGACGATACGTCGGAAGTATTCCGCCGCTGGGCCGCGGTCGCGCCCCTGCATACCAATCTCATCTACGAGACGCTGCCGGGGCTCGCCAATGCCCGCAATTCCGGCATCGCCGCGGCCGCCGGACGGCTTCTTGCGTTTACCGACGACGATTGCGAAGTGCTGCCCGACTATTTCACCGTGATCGCCGGTCTGTTTGCGGCCGACCAGGGCATCGTCATGCGCGGCGGCCGGGTGGAGCTCGGCGATGTCCGCGATCTGCCTGTCACGATCAAGACCGAGCGCGAACCGGCAGTGCTGACGAACGAACTCCATGCCGGTGGCTTCATCCATGGCTGTAACATGGTGTTTCCGCGCGCCCTCGTCGATCAGGTCGGCCAGTTCGATCCGCGCTTCGGCGCCGGAGCGACGTTCCGCTCGGGCGAGGACACCGATTACATCCACCGCGCCTTCAATGCCGGCATTCGCGTCGAATATGTTCCGGATCTCGTGGTCAAGCATTTCCATGGCCGCCGAAAGATCGAGGATATCCACCGCCTGCACGCAGGCTATGCCTTCGGCAACGGCGCGCTCTACGCCAAATATCTGTTCGACAAGCGCTCGAACATGCGCGGCATGCTGCGCTGGGATATCCGCCAGGCATTCCGCGAGGCGATCGGCGGCCAGCCGATGAGCAAGGAGATGGGCCTCACCTATCGCCGCCAGCTCAGGGACAATCTGACCGGCATGCTCGCCTATTGGCGCAGCACGCGCGGCAAGACCCCGGCCGCAGCCCGCACCTGAAACAGATCCAAAGGCCGCCCGCGAGCGGCTGCAATCGATAGGACGCCGAATGGCAGAACATGCAGTTGCGCACGCCGACCTGAAAAAGAAGACGGCCCTTTCCGTCCTCTGGTCGGTGGTCCGCGTGGCCTGGAGCACGATCGCGACCTTCGTGATCTTCGTGATCCTGGCGCGCATTCTCGGCCCCGGCGATTTCGGTACCTTTGCGCTTGCCAGCCTCTTCGTCGAGATCGGTCGCGTGCTTGCCTATGCCGGGCTTGGCGATGCCATCACCCGGCAGCTCGATCTCGATGAGGAGCTGGCCGACACCTGCTTCTGGGCGACCGTCGCCTTCAGCGCCATCGTGGCGGCGATCGTCTTCGTCTTCGCACCCTATTATGGCGAGCTCGTTCGCGACGAATCCGTATCCGGCATCCTGCGCTGGCTGGCGCCGCTGCTGCCGGTCTCCTCGCTTGCTGTCATCCACAATGCGCGCCTTGCCCGGGAGTTCGGTCACAAGAACCTTGCGGCGCAGAGCATTGCCGCCAGCCTTCTCTCCGGCATCACCGCGGTCGTCTGCGCCTATCTCGGCTGGGGCATCTGGGCATTGGTGGCGCAGACCGCCGTCAACGCCGCGGTCACCGTCGTTCTCGGCTGGGTCGCCTATCCCTGGATGCCGCGCCTGCGCTTCAACGTCGAGAAGTTCCGCTCGGTCTTCCTGTTCAGCGTCAGCCTGGTCGTGACGCAGCTGATGTGGATGCTGCTGGCGCGCGTGCAGGACATCTTCATTTCGCGCTGGTACGGCGCCGTCGAAGTCGGCCGCTACCGCATCGCCTGGCGGCTCATCGAGCTAATCGGTCAGGCCGTCTTGGCGCCGATCGGCAGCGTTTCGCTGGTGACGCTCTCGCGCCTGCAGAACGACCGCGTCGCCTTCCGCAACGCCTATAACAAGATTGTCGGCGCCGCGGCGCTCGGCACCATTCCGCTGCTCTTCGGCTTCGGCGCCCTGTCGAACGACATGATCGCCCTGCTCTTCGGCGACAAGTGGGGCAATGCCGGCGATATTGCCACCGTGCTGGTGCTGATGTCGGTGCCGTTCGTGACGAACTTCTTCGCCTCCTCGGCGCTCTCAGCCGTCAACCGCGCGGAATCGATCCTTTCGGTCGCCGCCCTGCAGTTTGCCGCGACGCTGCTGCTGACGTGGCTGCTGGTGCCATACGGCATTCTCGCCGTTGCGGCCGGTTACGTCCTGCGCGCCTGGCTGACGATGCCCTATCAGCAATATGTGCTGCATCGCTATGCCGGCATCGACTCGCTCGGCACCTTCAAGGCCGTGGCGTTGCCCTTCTGCGGTGCCGCCGTGATGGCCGTCTGCGTCTGGTTCGCGCACCCCGTCATTGCCGCCCATATCCAGAGCCGCTGGCTGGTGCTCGGGTTCAGCATCGGCCTTGGCGCCGTCATCTATCTCGCCTTCCTGCCGGTCTTCGGCAGATCCGCAATCCGCCCCTATATCGCGCTCGGCAAGTCATTGCTGCCGTTCGGGAAGCGGGCAGAGGCCTAGCCGCCGGGGCTGGGCCAGACTCTTCAACAGGAGCCACTGTATGCAGGAAACCAACATTACGATCATCAACCGCCTTCAGGGTTTGATCGCAAATTGCCTTTCCGATCTTGTCGATCCGGCCGAGCGCTTCGCGCTGCTCGATTTCCCGAACCACTACAATATCGGCGACAGCGCCATCTGGCTGGGGGAACTTGCCTATTTCGACCGCCGCAAGACGCGGCCGGCCTATGTGACGGAAATCCCGACCTATAACGATGAGCGCATGCTGGCGGCGATCGGCGATGGCCGCATCTTCCTGCACGGCGGCGGCAATTTCGGCGATATCTGGGCCGGCTACCGGCAGTTCCGCGAGGACATGCTGACGAAGTACAAGGGCCGGCCGATCGTGCAGATGCCGCAGACGATCCACTTCAGGGAGCAGGCTGGTATCGACAGCACGGCCCGCGCCATCGAGAAGCACGGCAATTTCACGCTTCTGGTGCGCGACCACAAGAGCTTCGAATTCGCCAAGCGCTGGTTCCAGTGCGATGTTCGCCTTTGCCCCGACATGGCCTTCTGCATCGGTCCGGTCTCGCGCCCTGCTCCGCAGCACGAACTGCTGCTCAACCTGCGTGAAGACCAGGAAGTCGGCGCGCCGCAGGATCTGACCGCCGCCACCAGCCGCCCGGGCACGGTGAAATCCGACTGGCCTGATGAGCCCGCCGATTTCCAGCGTCATACGAAGCACACGGCGATCCTGAAGGGGCTGATGTCCGGCCGCATCGGCGGACGCGCGAAAATGACCGAGCTTGCCTATCGCGAGCGGGCGCAACAGCGCTTCGACCGCGGCGTCGCCCTGCTCAGCTCCGCGCGGCAGGTCATCACAGACCGCATGCACGGCCATATCATGTGCGTGCTTCTCGGCGCCGACCATTGCGTGCTCGACAACAGCTACGGCAAGACCAGCAGCTTCATCGAGGCCTGGGGCACCTGCAACAATGCTGAGAAGGCAGCGATCGCTGCAACGGTCGACGAAGCGCTCGGCATCCTCGACGCGCGGCGCATGCAGCCGGCAGCCGTCGCCTGACGATCAGCCTCGCCGGGCGATCATGATCCCGGCGAGCACCACCAGACCGCCGAGCGCCTGCATCGGGCCGATCGCCTCGTTGAGCAGCACCCAGGCGAGAATGGCCGCGACGACGGGCTGCAGCAGCAGCGTCAGCGAAGAGAAGGCGGCCGGCAGATAGGCGAGCGCGAAGGCGATCGCCACCTGGCCGCTGGCATGGCTGACGAAGGCGAGACCGAAAACGATCGCCCAGCCATAGGCCGTCGGCGGCAGCATCTGCGGCTCGAAGAAGAAGCCGAGCGGGAAGACGCAGACGGCGGCCGATGCCGTGCTCCAGAGCATGATGCGAACCGTATCGAAGCGGCTGCGCAGCTGGCCGATCGCCAGGATATAACCGGCATAGAAGACAGCAGCGATGATCGCGACGCCATCGCCGCGCAGATCGCCATTGCCGAAGGCAGACGGGCCGCCCTTCAGGACGATGACGCCGACAAGCGCCAGCGCCAGACCCATCACGAAGATGCGGGAAACCGGCGCGCGGAAGAAGATGAAGCCGATGACGGTGACGAAGACGGGCGCCAGGTTTGCGAGCAGCGTCGCATTGGCGACCGAGGTCATGGTGATCGACAGGTGCCAGGCGGCAAGATCGGCCGCCAGGATCACGCCCGGCAGGATCAGCATTGCGTAATCGGAAAGCTTTTCCGGCTTCGGGCCGCTGTCCTTCTTGATCAGCGAGAAGATGAAGATCGGGATCAGCGCCAGCGCCACGCGCCAGAAAGCCGTCGCCATCGGCCCGACTTCCGAGAGCCGCACGAAGATCGGCGAGCCGCCGATCGCGGCACCGCCAAGAATGAGCGCGGTCAGGGCAAAACGCTGGGAGGGAGCGGTTTCAACGGAGGGGGCTGCGGCCTGCGACATGATCTTCTATGCTTTCAGGGCGGCTAGGATTGAGGTGCCAGCCCTGAGGCGGATTATCAGATCGCCATGTCGAGGGATAGCGCAGGAACGACACCCCCGAAACAAAAGCTCAGCCGGTGACCACGGAGGAGAATTCCGGGTTGCCGCGGATCGTATTGCTGACGGTGCAGATTTCGTCTTCGGCGAGATGGGCGATCTTCTGGCGGGTCTCGTCGTCGATATCGCCCTTGATCGAGAAGGCGATGTTGAACTTCTGGACGCGCGACAGGCCTTCGGGCGCCTTCTCGCCCGTCACGTCGGCGGTTATCTCGGTGATCTTGTCGAGAATGCCGAGATTGCTGGCGGCGATGCGGGCGCTGAGCACCAGGCAGGCCGAGAGCGAGGAATAGAGAAGATCGAGCGGGTTGAAGCCCGGCTGCGACGGGCTGGTGACGATGTCGATCTCGCCCTTGGTCGCCGATGTGACATGCGGGAAACCGGTGCGGCCGAGAACGGCCTTGGCACCTGTGGGTCTGGGTCTTGCTTTGAGATCGGCCATGCCGCGACACTCCATTTGATATGAGATTGAGATAGTGAGTTTGGCAGCGGGAAGCAACGAAACGGCTTCTCTCAAATCCGGAGACGTGCGCATTTGAATGCTGTATCAGGCAGCACATGAAGAAAAAACAGATCGCGATCATCGGGGGTGGCCCGGCGGGCCTGATGGCGGCGGAAACGCTGGCCGGTTCCGGGCATGCGATCACCATCTACGATGCGATGCCGACGCTGGCGCGCAAGTTCCTGCTGGCGGGAAAATCCGGGCTGAACATCACGCATTCCGAAGACTATGAGCGGTTTGCGGCGCGCTTCGGCGGCGCTTCGGCGCGGCTTCGCCCGGCGCTCGATCAGTTGACGCCTGCGGATATCCGCGAATGGGCCGCCGCGCTCGGCACCGAAACCTTCGTCGGCTCCTCCGGTCGCGTCTTCCCCACAGTGATGAAGGCCTCGCCGCTGCTCCGCGCCTGGATCGCCCGGTTGGAGAGCCAAGGCGTTGCGATCGCCAAACGCCATCGTTGGACCGGCTTCGACGGCAACGCCTATGTGTTCGAAACGCCCGAGGGCAGCAAGACCATAGAAGCCGATGCCGCCCTCTTAGCCCTCGGTGGCGCCAGCTGGCCAAAGCTCGGCTCCAACGCCGCCTGGGTGCCCTGGCTGCGCCACAGGGGTGTCGAGATCGCACCCTTCCGCCCGGCCAATTGCGGCTTCGATGTCGACTGGAGCGCGATCTTCCGGGATCGCTTCGCCGGTGCGCCGCTGAAGGCAGTGACGGCGACATCCGCGGCTGGCACCCTCCCCGGCGAATTCGTCATCTCGCGCCACGGCATCGAGGGCAGCCTCGTCTACGCGCATGCGGCTGCGCTTCGCGATGAGCTTGACGGCAAGGGAACAGCATCCCTCATCGTCGACCTGGCGCCGGGACGGCCGCTCGAGCGCATCGCGGCCGATCTTGCCCGGCAGGACAGGAAGGCCAGTCTCTCGAACCGCCTGCGCAAGGGAGCTGGTCTCGATGCGGTGAAGGCTGCGCTGGTTCGCGAACTTGCGCAGCAGGACGCCTTGCAGGATCCGCAGCGGCTTGCCGGGCAGATCAAGGCGCTGCCCATCCCGCTGACGGCAACCCGCCCGATCGCCGAAGCCATCTCATCGGCCGGCGGCATTTCGTTCGATGCGATCGACGACGGCTATATGCTAAAGGCCCTGCCCGGCCTGTTTGCCGCGGGCGAGATGCTGAACTGGGAAGCGCCGACCGGCGGCTATCTGTTGACCGCCTGTATGGCGACCGGAAAGGCTGCAGCCGCTGGCATGCGGGCCTGGCTGGAGAAAACCGCCTAGCCGGCCTTGTGCCGTATACCCCTGATACGGTTGACGACTTCGGCCAGGAAGACACCGAACAGCGCCCCCATGCTCTTCGTCGCCGCATCCTCGAAATGCGCGTGGCGCGTCGGGGACAGGAACTGCAGCGTCTCCAGCGCAAAGGCACCGATGACCAGCAGCACGGCACAGAGCACGATACGGCGCGGATAGCCGGTGACGAAGAGAATACCCATCACCATGAACGCCATGGCCCTGTCGACATCGACATCGATGATGTCGTGCGGCCGGTATTCGATGGGGCAGACGGTAACGAAGATGACGGCCGCCAGCGACAGCCAGGCGGCCACTCTTACCAGAAACAGCTTGTTCATGGGCCGAAAGCCTAGGCGGATGGCGAACGGGCGCAATTCAGCCAAAAGTACAAAATGGGCTAATCCGCGCGCTGCTAGGCGGTGCGATCAAACAGTCAGCGTTTATTGATTTGATGAGAAAGAAGAGTGGTGCCCAGACGCGGATTTGAACCACGGACACGCGGATTTTCAATCCGCTGCTCTACCAACTGAGCTATCTGGGCATTCCTGCTTCGGCCTGCATTCCTTCCAAGAAGGAACCGGAGGGTTTGGTGTGCCCCGGAAGCGAGCGGGGTTATAGCATCTTGTCGGGACATGGCAAGCGTCAAATGACAGTTTTTTGCCAGTTGTCGAATTTTTACAAATTAACGAGCAAAATGAATGAGTTCGCTCGCAAAAATCTGTGGCTATTCCTCGTCCTCGTAACCGGCCTTCTTCTCATCCTCGGCAACGGGGATGGCATAGGAGCCCGTCAGCCAGCGCGAGAGATCAACCTCGCGGCAGCGGTTCGAGCAGAACGGATAGTGTTCGCGATGCGATGGCTTGCCGCATTCCGGGCAGGGACGCGTCTTGCGCAGCGGTTCGACCTTGGCGGTCGGTTTCTTTTCGTCTTCGGACATGAGGATGTCTCCTCCGGGCTTAGCCCTCGGGCCACCGGCTGTGCACGTCGAAGCCTTCGCCAGTCAGCAAGAGGATGGTTTCATAGAGCGGCAGGCCCACGACATTGGTGTAGGAGCCAACCATTTTCTGCACGAAGCTACCCGCCAGGCCCTGGATGCCGTAGGCACCGGCCTTGCCGCGCCATTGGCCGGAGGCGAGATAGCTTTCGATCTCGAAACCGGAGAGGCGCTTGAAGCGCACCTTGGTCTCGACGATCTTCTGACGGACCTTGCGATCCGGGGTTACCAGGCAGACGCCGGTATAGACCCAGTGGCTGCGGCCGGAAAGCAGATGCAGCGAGGCAGAGGCCTCATCCGCAAATTCGGCCTTGCCGAGGATGCGGCGGCCGACGGCCACGACCGTATCGGCCGCCAGAATGTAGCTGCCCTTCCAGGCCATGTCGCCCTTGATCGCAGCGAGCGCGGCTTCCGCCTTTTCAGTGGAAAGCCGGCGCGCCAGCGAGCGGGGATGTTCCGATTTCTTCGGCGTCTCGTCGATATCCATCGGCATCAGCCGCGACGGTTCGATCCCTGCCTGATTGAGCAGGTCGACGCGGCGCGGCGAACCGGAAGCCAGGATGAGCTTGTATGTGAGCGCCATGGAACCTCGACCGGAAAGGAAGCCTCGAGGGCTTGCGGCCCAAGCTTACTTGAAACGGTAGGTAATACGGCCCTTGGTAAGGTCGTACGGGGTCATTTCCACAAGAACCTTGTCGCCAGCCAGAACGCGAATGCGGTTCTTGCGCATGCGGCCGGCGGTGTGGGCGATGATTTCGTGATCGTTCTCAAGCTTCACGCGGAAGGTCGCGTTCGGCAGAAGTTCGGTCACGATACCCGGAAATTCAAGGACTTCTTCTTTAGGCATATAAGGCTTTTCTTCCTGTCGGTTGAGATGGCGGACCTGGGCCGCCTCAAAATTTGCGCGGAAACTACACAATCAAGGGTCATTTGTGAACCTAATTGATTGGGCTTTCTTCCTTTTGTTCACGCGGACTGCGCGGCGATGCCACTTCGCCTGAGTAGCCGGCTCTCGATCAGCGCCGATATGTGATCCCGTACCTCTCTATAGGCATCGAGAATCTGGTCGCGACTACCGGTTTCGCCGGTCGGATCCATGGTCGGCCAATACACCACTTCAACGGCGTTGGCGCGCGTCAGTTCCAGAGCGGCATGATGGGCCTGCGGCGACAGCGTGATGATGAGATCGAAATAATCGTCTTCGAGCTCGTCCAGCGTCTTCGGCAGGTGGCGGCCGAGCGAAAGGCCAATTTCCTCCAGCACAACATCGACGAAAGGATCGCGCTCACCGGCGCGAACGCCTGCAGAGCGTATATAGGTATTGGAGGGCAAAATGCTGCGGGCGATCGCTTCGGCCATCGGCGAGCGGATGGCATTCATGCCGCACATGAAGAGGATCGCGCCCGGCGCCTTGCCTTCAGCGGTGAGCGGAGCGGGCTCCATCCCGGTCATCCGCGCCAGTAGAGCACGCAGACCAGCGTGAAGATGCGGCGCGCCGTGTCGAAATCGACGTCGATCTTGCCCTTCAGCCTGTCCTTCAGGGTCTGCGAGCCCTCGTTGTGGATGCCGCGGCGGCCCATGTCGATCGCTTCGATACGGCTGGGAGAGGCAGAACGGATCGCCTCGTAATAGCTCTCGCAGATCATGAAGTAGTCCTTCACGATGCGGCGGAACGGCGTCAGCGACAGGATATGAGTCGCGACATCGCCGCCCTCCTCCGTCTTGATGACGAAGACCAGCTTGCTGTCGACAAGCGAGATGTTGAGCTTGTACGGCCCGCCCGGGTGACCGGCAGGCTCAAAGGTGTTTTCCTCGATCAGATCGAAGATCGCGACGGCGCGCTCGTGTTCGACATCGGGCGTCGAACGGCCGATCGTGTCGTCGAGGACGACATCAGAAAGCCGGAAGTCGCCCTTCGCCATGCCTCACCTTTCGAGATTGAGGCGGATCGCGACCGATCGCGCGTGGGCATCAAGGCCTTCGGAAACCGCAAGCGCGATCGCCGCCGGGCCGAGTTCGCGCAGCTGCTGCGGGCCGAGGCGCAGGATCGAGGTGCGCTTGACGAAATCGAGCACTCCAAGGCCGGACGAAAAGCGCGCCGACCGCGCCGTCGGCAGAACGTGGTTCGAGCCGCCGACATAGTCACCGATCACTTCAGGCGTATGCGCGCCGATAAAGATCGCGCCGGCATTGCGGATGCCATCGAGCAGCGCATCCGGATCGGCGGTGGCAAGCTCCAGATGCTCCGGCGCGATGCGGTTTGCGAGCGGGATGGCGTCCTTCAGATCCTTGACGAGGATGATCGCGCCGAAATCGCGCCAGCTAGCGGCTGCGGTATCGGCACGGTTCAGCGTTTTCAGCTGGCGCTCGACGGCGGCTTCGACAGCCTTGGCGAATTCCGCATCATCGGTGGCGAGGATCGCCTGCGAGCTTGCGTCATGTTCGGCCTGGGCCAGGAGATCGGCGGCGATCCAGTCCGGATTGTTGTCCTTGTCGGCGATGACGAGAACTTCCGAGGGACCGGCGATCATGTCGATGCCGACGGTACCGAAGACATGGCGCTTGGCGGCAGCGACATAGGCATTGCCGGGGCCGGTGATCTTGGCTACCGGGGCGATCGTTTCGGTACCATAGGCGAGCGCCGCAATCGCCTGCGCGCCGCCGACACGGTAGATTTCCGAAACGCCTGCGAGCTTGGCGGCAGCCAGAACGGCCGGATTGACCACGCCGCCGGTCGCCGGAACGGCGATGACGATGCGATCGACACCCGCAACCTTGGCCGGAACGGCATTCATCAGCACGGAGCTCGGATAGCTCGCCGTGCCGCCGGGCACGTAGAGACCGACGGCTTCGATCGCCGTCCAACGCGAGCCGAGGCCGACACCCATCGCATCCTCGTAGATATCGTCCTTGGGCAGCTGGCGGCGGTGATGGGATTCGATGCGGACGGCGGCGACCTTCAGCGCGCCGAGCACTTCGGCCGGCACAGCCTCGACGGCAGCGTCGATCTCGGCTTCGGTGACGCGCATCGGCACCTTGGCAAAATCGATGCTGTCGAATTTCTTGGAATATTCGGCAAGTGCGACGTCGCCGCGGGCGCGGACATCATCGATGATGGCGCGGACGGCGATGTTGACGTCTTCGGAGACTTCGCGCTTGGTCGTCAGGAACGCGGCAAAACGCTGCTCAAAACCTTCGGATGCCTGATCAAGCCAGATTGCCACGCTCAATTCCCTTCCAAACCAACGCTAAACGCCAAACAGCGCAGAAAAGATCGTTACGCGCCGGGATGGCGCGGCTTGGAGGCGGTTTCCCATGCCCCGCCGATATCTGCAAGCTGAACTTCGATGCATTCGACATCAAGAACGATCTCGGCGGCGCCCGACAGCGTAATTTCGATCGTGCCTTCAGGACCCTCGCCCTTCGGCTCGAAGACGACGGAGAGGAGCGACAGCACTTCATCGCGGCGCTTGCGGTCGATGCCAGTGGAGCGGACGGCAAGAACGCGCTTGAAGACGAGGGCGGCGCGGCGGCGCTCGAAGCCCTTGCGCTTGCCGTTCGCCTCTTCCCAGACGAAGCGGTTTGCCGCGAAGGCGAACTGCGCATCCTTGGGCGACCAGGCGATGTCGCCGACCTTGAAAACGGCGTCCTGCAGATGCGCGGAGACCACGGCGAGGTCTTCACTGTCGAGTGCAAGAAGCTTCAGATCGGTCATGCAGGCTGTACCCCCGGTCGATGATGCCGCATCGCCAGTATGACGATGCGTTAGACAAGGGAAATAGGACGCCGCGCGGCAATGCGCAACTCCCAAGCGGCAATGCGGCGCGGCCGCATTGCCGGGGGATAAAAGGGCGGAAACCGCCCTTCCCTTATTCGCTGACGCGCTCGACGATCGCGCCGCAGCGCGTGAGCTTTTCTTCGAGACGCTCGAAGCCGCGATCAAGGTGATAGACGCGCGACACCATGGTCTCGCCTTCAGCCGCGAGACCAGCGATGACGAGCGATACGGAGGCGCGCAGATCGGTTGCCATGACCGGGGCGCCCTTGAGACGCGGAACGCCTTCGATCTTCGCCGTCTGGCCCGACAACGAGATCTTGGCGCCGAGGCGGGCAAGCTCCTGCACGTGCATGAAGCGGTTTTCGAAGATGGTTTCGGTGACATGGGAGACGCCCGACGAGCGGGTCATCAGCGCCATGAACTGCGCCTGCAGGTCGGTCGGGAAGCCCGGGAAGGGGTCGGTGACGACGTCGACGGGCTTGATGCCGGCGCCATTGCGCTTGATGCGCACGCCGCTATTGGTGGCCGAGACATCGGCGCCGGCGCGGCGCAGGGTTTCGAAGGCGGTTTCGAGAAGCGCCATGTCGGTGTTTTCGAGAACGACGTCACCGCCGGTCATGGCAACGGCCATGGCATAGGTGCCGGTTTCGATACGGTCCGGCAGAACGCGGTGGCGGGCGCCGGAGAGCGACTGCACGCCTTCGATGGTGATGGTCGAGGTGCCGGCGCCTGATATCTTGGCGCCCATGGCGATCAGGCAGTTGGCGAGATCGACGACTTCGGGTTCGCGGGCGGCATTGCCGATCACGGTCGTGCCGCGGGCAAGCGTTGCCGCCATCATCATGACGTGGGTGGCACCGACGGAAACCTTAGGGAAGGTGTACTTCGCACCGATCAGGCCGCCCTTCGGAGCCGTGGCGTTGATATAGCCGCTATCGATCTCAAGATTGGCGCCGAGCGCCGTCAGGCCCTCGAGGAAGAGATCGACCGGACGCGTGCCGATGGCGCAACCGCCCGGCAGCGAAACGCGGCACTGTCCCTCGCGGGCCAGCAGCGGACCGATGACCCAGAAGGATGCGCGCATCTTCGAGACCAGCTCATAGGGAGCGGTCGTATCGACGATGGTGCGGCAGGTGAAATGGATCGTGCGGGAATAGGCATCGTCCTGGCGCTCGCGGCGGCCATTGACGGCAACGTCGACGCCATGATTGCCGAGAATGCGCATGAGCAGCTCGACATCGGCCAGGTGCGGCACGTTTTCGAGGGTCAGCGTGTCGCTGGTCAAGAGCGAGGCGATCATCAGCGGCAGTGCGGCATTCTTGGCGCCGGAAATCGGGATGATGCCGTTCAGCTCATTCCCGCCGACAATTCTGATACGATCCATGGGGGCTTACGGGCTGCGCCCGCCTTTCCTGAAAGTTCTGCCTTTAAAAGGGATGGGGGTCTTTAGACGAATTCCCGCGACGCTTCAATTCGCCGCGGAGCCAACATTACGATTCGTCCATTTTTGCGGCAGGCAGGCCGATCGTCTGATCCGCCTCGCCGGAACGGCGCGCCCGGGTCTGCTGTTTGCGTCGGGAAAGATTTTCCCGAAGTTTTTCTGCAGCCCGCTCACGCCGGAGCCGGGCCTGCTCTTCGATCGCCGCCTTGCGGCCGTTTGCAGGCTTTTCGCTATTGTGTTCCATGTGTTCTGCTTACCGGATTCCCGCCCTTGTCAAAAGAGCTTCGTCGTTAATCCACGCGAAGTTGGAAATTGCGGCTTGCGCTTGTCAAGAACCTGTGGCAATAGGCGCCCCGTCCACGCAACACAGCCCAACGGCTCGAAGCGTTCCTGGTCCTGCTGCCGTAGCTCAGTGGTAGAGCACACCCTTGGTAAGGGTGAGGTCGGTGGTTCAATCCCACTCGGCAGCACCAGTTTTTCTTCTCGAAGTAGAATGGGAAGAACGTGCGACATATGCACTGCGTGACCGCAAATCAACACCAAAGGGCCGAGCAACACGAGTTGCGCAAGCGATCCGCGCCGTCTTCTCGCAGTTCAGTTTGATGGGCAACCTCTCGAAAGCAAGGCGGTGCTCTTTCCGCGATAAGACATTGCCTCTATAGGTGGCGCCACTTAGTCGGAGGCGCAAAACACTATCGAGTTCCACGTCCAAATATATAGGCAAGGGCACTCGCAGCAAATGCCATGGCCCGCTCCGCTTGAGTTGACCAGAACTCAGTCATCGAAGCGTTGTACGCCGCCATACCCCAGCAGAAGCCAACGGCAACTAGCCCAAAGACGGTCACAATGAAGGCGACATATGTGGGTGCGGATTTCTCGCCGCCGAAGGCGCGGCCAAAGAAACCGATCTCCTGCTTTCGCATATGTTCGCTGTGACGGTTATTTTCTTGTGTAAGCTTTAGCTGGAAGTCATGAGCACTAGACTGAACAGCATCGAATTCTGGGTCCGCGCCCTGTGTCTCCTTGATCGCCGCTTTAGCGGCCTGTCGATCAAACCCCGTACTCAAGCGAAATCCGATTCTTAATCACGGGAACGGAAACAGCGAACAACTTAGAAAGGCCCTCCACCGATGTGGACTGCCAGTATCTATCCAGCATGAACCGAGGCACAAGGAGGTTTCCAGCGAACGCGTTGGCTTCCTTCTCATGTGCTTCACTGCCGTTGTAGTCGGAGTCGCGCATCAGCATGGTATATTCGCTGGTTTTCGCCCACTCCCGATGAAGCATGTGGTGCCCAAGTTCATGGGCTACCGTAAAGGTCTGCCGGAGAGGGTACTCATGCGCGTTCACGATGATTGCGTTGGAATCGCAATCATAGAACCCGGAGATACCATAAAACTTGCCGCCGAACGTCGCGAACTCTACTTCCAGACCAAGTTGCCGCGCAACATCGACCGGATTAACCGGAGGCGAGGTTATACCTAAGTCATCTATGATGCCGTCCACGACCCGCTTTACACGGGCATAGTCTGGCGTGACAAGTTTCTCCAAAAGTCCACTCCGGCTCATGATGAGCCTTAGATATAGGTGATTTGCGAATCATGCACCAGAGTCCACTCTAGTGTAAGTATAGCGCGGCTAGCCGCGTACCCGCATCTCCCCCCATTGCCCCGGCAAAATAACCCGCTAAAATACTCTCATGCAGCGGCACTGCGGGAGGAACGCGAGGGGCTGGCTGCGCGTTTTGGCGTACACACTGGAGGAATACGCCTATGGCAACTGAAAGATGGGATAGTCCGGTCAAGGTGGGTTTCGAGGATACCGATGCCCGTACCGTGAACGGTCCGTTCGATGCATTGAAGTGCCTTGCCGATCTCTGGCCCGCCGCGCGCGGGTTGCGCTACCTCAAGGCCCGCAGTACCTGCCGTGCTGCACTCGATGGCCGCAAGACGGCCGAGGAAGCGCGGATGGAGTTCGTGGCAGCTGCGGAAGAGGCGAAGCTCAAGCTTCACTAAACGTCTCGCCGGGCGAGCCGGGCCTGCCCGCACTCGGGCATGGCTCACTCGCCGGGAACGGTCGCAACGTCATGCGGACTGATATCGCTGAATGCGGTTTTGCCGGCGCCGTGCCGGAACGGGATGGCCGTTAATTTTCGCTTAACCGTGGGGGAATCTGGCGCGGGATAGCCCAAGTATTGCCGTTGCGCCCTTGCGTTGTGCATCAATAGAACATCTGCAGCCATCATGATGATGGTCAGAGGCTCGTCACCCTCTGCATTATGCAGACGAGCCTCGAACAACCGATATTCTGGCAATACTTCAAGAATTTCATGCGTTAACAGCCGGCGTCGCTCTGGCTGTCCATTTCCAGATAGCCGACACCGATGATCGTTCCGTCGGGAGCGCGGATGAAGGACGGCACGTAGTGGGATTCGGGCTGCGGGCAGGCGACGGTGCCGCTATATTCGTTCAGCGCCATCTGGTCCTGCGGCAGGGCCGAATAATAATCGACATCGGTTTCGAGAGCGGCGGATGCGGGAATGGCGAAAGCGGCACTTGCAATAAAAAGGGCTGGAACCCCCAGACGGATGCAGGTCCTCATGACTATCTCCAGCGTTGAAATCCGCCCAATCAACCCGTGAAGGGCAGCTTTGGTTCCCCGCTTTTCTTCGCACGTTTTCGTGCACACTTGCCGGAACTTTTCGGGCAGCGGCGCTGTTCAATAAGGTTGAGAACAGCATGGCCGGACGAAGTAGAATTAATCATGAAAACACTGATGCTGATCATCATCGCGCTCATGGTCGCTTCCATTCTGAGTATCCTTGTCATCAAGCCCTTCGAACAGGGCGGCAGCCAGGACGACACGCCGCAAAAGACCATCCAGCAGCCGGAGCCTAAGTAGCGCCCCGCTCTTGCCCCCGCAAATTTCAGCGCGCTCTACTTGGCGAAGCGGATTTTTGGCGCCATATCAATGATGGGTCGAAATGGGGGCAGCTTTCATGTTCAAGGTCATCGTTCCGGTTTTCACCGCCGCCGCCATGCTGGTGGCCTGCAGCGCTGCCGATAGCGCCGGGCCGACGCCGATCCCGGGAAGCCTCACCTATGGCGGGCCGGCGCGCTCGAAGCTGACGAAGTCGCCGCCCGGCAGCTATGTCTATAACAGCTTCTACAATTCCAGCGGCCAGAAGGTGCAGGAGACCTATATCCTGCAGCCGGACCGGACGCTGAAGCTGACGCGCCAGGAAGTGGTTTCAGACTTCGTTTACTGACCGCGCTTGACAGGAATCACTATCAAGAACATTCAAGGAACGTCTCATAGTCCGTGACGCCAAGCGCGCGGGCGCCAACCGGACGGCTGGATGTATCTCGAAAAGCTCAACCCGCAACAGCGCATGGC
This sequence comes from Rhizobium sp. OAE497, assembly GCF_040546565.1. Lineage (NCBI taxonomy): Bacteria > Pseudomonadati > Pseudomonadota > Alphaproteobacteria > Hyphomicrobiales > Rhizobiaceae > Rhizobium > Rhizobium sp. OAE497. The sequence continues at coordinate 534,118 of NZ_JBEPOA010000001.1, read as the reverse complement.
CGTGGAACACGGAACCCTTACCGAGGGCAGCCATGTCGCAGGCCCGCTGCTCGTCATTGCGGGCGCCGGTTCCGGCAAGACCAACACGCTGGCCCATCGCGTCGCGCATCTGATCGTCAAGGGAGCCGATCCGCGCCGCATCCTGCTGATGACCTTTTCGCGCCGGGCCGCCTCCGAGATGGCGCGGCGCGTCGAGCGCATCTGCGCCGAAGTGCTCGGCGCCAATTCCGGCATCATGGCGGATGCGCTTGCCTGGAGCGGCACGTTCCACGGCATCGGCGCGCGGCTGCTGCGCGACTATGCCGAGCAGATCGGTGTCGATCCGGCCTTCACGATCCACGACCGGGAAGACAGCGCCGACCTGATGAATATCGTGCGCCACGATCTCGGCTTCTCAAAGACCGAGAACCGCTTTCCGACCAAGGGCACATGCCTGGCGATCTATTCGCGCGTCGTCAATTCCGAAGGCGAGCTGCCGCTCGTCTTGCGCGATGCGTTTCCGTGGTGTGCGACCTGGGAGAACCAGCTGCGCGAGCTCTTCGGCGCCTATGTCGAGGCCAAGCAGGCGCAGAACGTTCTCGACTACGACGACCTGCTGCTCTACTGGGCGCAGATGGTGGCCGAGCCGATGATTGCCGAGGATATCGGCAGTCGCTTCGACCATGTGCTCGTCGACGAATATCAGGACACCAACCGGCTGCAGTCCTCGATCCTGCTGGCGCTGAAGCCGGATGGGCAGGGGCTGACCGTCGTCGGCGACGATGCGCAGTCGATCTATTCCTTCCGCGCCGCGACGGTGCGCAACATTCTCGACTTTCCGGCCTCGTTCACGCCAGCCGCCAACATCGTGACGCTCGACCGCAACTACCGCTCGACGCAGCCGATTCTTGCCGCCGCCAATGCCGTCATCGATCTCGCCTCGGAACGCTTCACCAAGAACCTCTGGACGGAGCGGCAATCGGCCGAGCGGCCGCGCCTCGTCACCGTGCGCGACGAGGCGGATCAGGCGCGCTTCGTTGCCGACAAGGTGCTTGAGAACCGTGAGGAAGGCGTGAAGCTGAAGAGCCAGGCGGTGCTGTTCCGCGCCTCGCATCACAGCGGCGCGCTGGAAGTCGAGCTCACACGGCGCAACATTCCCTTCGTCAAATTCGGCGGGCTGAAGTTTCTGGACAGCGCGCATGTGAAGGACATGCTGGCCGCACTGCGCTTTGCGCTCAATCCGCGCGATCGCGTTGCAGGGTTCCGGCTGATGCAGATCCTGCCCGGTGTCGGGCCCTCGACGGCGCAGAAGACGCTGGATCATATGGCGGCCGATCCGAGCCCGATCCAGGCGCTTGCCGAACTGGCCGCACCGCCGCGCTCCGGCGATGACTGGACGGCCTTCGTGTCCGTGATGCAGGAGCTGAAGACCGGCAAGGCGGGATGGCCGGCCGAGATCGGGCTCGTGCGGGAATGGTACCAGCCGCATCTGGAACGGCTGCATGAGGACGCCTCGACGCGCCAGGCCGACCTGCTTCAGCTCGAGCAGATCGCCGCAGGCTATCCTTCCCGCGAGCGCTTCCTGACGGAGCTGACGCTCGATCCGCCGGATGCGACCAGCGATCAGGCCGGCGTGCCGCTGCTCGACGAGGATTATCTCATCCTCTCCACCATCCATTCGGCCAAGGGGCAGGAATGGACCAAGGTGTTCATGCTGAACGTCGTGGACGGCTGCATTCCCTCCGACCTCGCTGTCGGCACCAGCGCCGAGATCGAGGAGGAGCGGCGGCTCCTCTATGTCGCGATGACGCGGGCGAAGGACAATCTCGATCTCGTCGTGCCGCAGCGCTTCTTCACGCACGGCCAGAATGCCCAGGGCGACCGTCATGTCTATGCCGCCCGCACCCGCTTCATTCCGGCGACGCTTCTGCAGTTCTTCGAAGTCTGCGGCTGGCAGCAGGCCAAGGCCGAGACGGCGGCCAGCCAGCACGCGCGTCAGGTGCGGATCGATGTCGGCGCGCGCATGCGCGGCATGTGGCGCTAGGACCGCCTAAAGCGCCAGAGGTTTGACGCTGCCGAAAAACGGTTCAATGGCTTCCGGGCTGACGGCGGCAAGCTCGGCCGGTTTCCATTTCGGATTGCGGTCCTTGTCGATGACGGCGGCGCGCACACCTTCGTAGAAATCCGGTGTCTTCAGGATTTGCATGCAGGCGGCGAGCTCGCGGTTCAGGCATTCGGCGAGATCGGCACTCGCCCTGCCCTGGCGCAGCAGCCTCAGCGTCACCTTGAGGCTGGTCGGCGAGCGCTTGAGGATGGTGGCGCGGGTCTCGGCTGCAAACTCGCCCTCCTCTGCCTCCAGGGCCGCGACAATCTCCTCGACGCTGTCGAAGCGGAAGGCGCGGTCGATCACCTCGCGGTTATGCTGCGGGTGGCCGGCATGCGGGTGGATGGCGATATGCTTCAGCAGCGCATCGACCGCGGTCGAAGACGATCCGAGCGGCATGCGGGCCAGTGCATCGATCATCTCTGGCAAGCGGCTGGAGGCGATCTTGACGTCGGCGAGACCGGCATAGAGCGCGTCGGTGGCGTTCATTTCAAGACCTGTGAGGCCAGCCCATGTGCCGGTTTCGCCCGGCATGCGCGGCAGCAGCCAAGTGGCGCCGACATCCGGGAAGTAGCCGATGCCGGTTTCCGGCATGGCAAGCCGGGTGCGCTCGGTCACGACCCGGTGGCGGCCATGCGCCGAGAGGCCGACACCGCCGCCCATGGTGATGCCATCCATGACCGCGACATAGGGTTTCGGGAAGTGGGCGATGCGATGATTGAGCGCGAACTCCTCGCGCCAGAAGGCTTCAGCATCTCCGGATCCGGAAAGACCGCTCTGATGCAGAGCGCGGATATCGCCTCCGGCGCAGAAGCCGCGCTCGCCCTCGCCTGTGACGACCACGGTTGCGACGTCAGGGTCACCCTCGAATTCGTCAAATGCAGCATCCAGCATGCGCACCATCGGCAGCGTCAGGCTGTTGAGAGCCTTGGGGCGATTGAGGCGGACAATGCCTGCGCTGCCGCGCTTTTCGATGAAGACTTCCCGGTCGCTGTTCTTGTGCATGGTGTGCCGCGCCTCCTTGATCAGCTAATCAATAGACAGGCAGGGCACTTCGTTCCAGTGGGGATCAATACGGAAGCAGCGCGTGGAGCGGTTCGTGAGCCATCGTCATCGCGTCGCGCTGGAGCGCATAGTCGATCGCGGCGTTGAGTTTCAGCGGCCTGGAGAAGTGGTAACCCTGGGCCAGCCGGACGCCCATGGCGCGCAGGCCGTCGGCGATTTCCTCGCTCTCGACGCCTTCGGCGACCGAGGCGATGCCGAGGTTCTGGCAGAGATTGGCGACCGAGCGGGTGATGTTCATCGAGCGGACATCGCGATCGAAATTCATCACGAAGGTCTTGTCGATCTTCAGCTTGTCGAAGGCCAGGCGGTGGATATGGCTGAGGCTTGAGAAGCCGGTGCCGAAATCATCGAGCGCGATCGAAATGCCGGCGGCGCGCAGCAGGCCGATCACCTGGTCGGCGGTATCGAAGTCCGACAGCAGCGCCGTCTCGGTGATTTCGAACTCGATGCGTTTCGGATCGACGCCGGAGCGGTGGATCATCGCGAGCAGGTTCATCGAGGTCTCGTGGTCGCAGATGTCGCGGGCCGAGAGATTGAACGACAGGCAGAGATGATCGGGGATCCGCTTCAGCGCATCGAGCGCCTGGCCGAACAGCACGCGGGTCATCCGGCCGATGACGGCGGTGCGCTCGGCGGCGGGGATGAAGGCATCCGGGCTGATCCGGCCGAAGCGGGCGCTATCCCAGCGCGCCAGCGCCTCATAGCCGACAACGCGGCCGCTCTTCAGCTCGATGATCGGCTGGTATTCCAACGACAGTTCGCTGGAGAAATCGTTGGCCTGCAGCTCCAGCTCGATCTGATAGCGCTGGTTCAGGATCTTCTCGTGCTCCGAAGAGAAGAACTCGACGCCGCCGCGGCGCTTGCTCTTGACCTGATAGAGGGCGAAGTCCGCCTTCTCATAGAGGTCTTCGGCGGTGGAATCACGATCCTCGGGATAGACGATGCCGCAGGAGGCCGAGACGCGGACCGAACCGTCGGGGATTTCGAAGGCTTCGTGCACGGAGGCGCAGAGGGCATGGCCGAGATCGGCGACATCCTTGCGGCTGATGCCCTGCGGGAAGATGAGGCCGAATTCGTCGCCGCCGAGACGCGAGACGACCGCTTCGCTGCCGGCAAGTGCGGCAAAGCGGCGGGCGGTTTCCTTCAGCACGAGATCGCCTGCCGAATGGCCGAAGACGTCGTTGACCGGCTTGAAGCCGTCGAGATCGATGATGCCGATGACAGGCGGCTCGTTGGGATTCTGCTGCAGCAGGCGCTCCAGCGACAGGAAGAAGCTGCGGCGGTTGGCAAGACCGGTCAGCTGGTCCTGCAGCGCGTTGCGGCTGTTGACGAGATTGAGCTCTTCGGCTTCGGCCTGCTTCTTCTCCAGCTCCTCGGTCATCTGCACGAGACCGGCGAAGTTCTGGAAGTAGCTGTTGATCACCCGGAGGAACGGCAGGATCAGGAAGAGGCCGCTGACGGCAGTGGCGATGAAAACCGGATTGCCCGAGGACAGGAAGGTCAGCGCCATCGCGGTGAAGGTGATGACCGTGGTGATTGCAGCCGCGATCGGCAGATGCATGAGACAGAAGATGCAGGAAATGCCAGTCACGACCAGGAAATAGGCGATCTGGCCCTGCTGAAAGGCATTGCCATAGCTATAAAGCGCCACCGCCCAGAAGCCGAAAGCAACCGTCAGGATGCAGGAGCCGACGATCGTGAAGCGCATCAGCTTGTAGGCGCGCTCGGGGGTAACGTTTTCCTTGCCGTTGATTTCCCACCAACAGAGACGGAAGAGGCAGACGACGCTGAGGCCGGTCGGAATATAGAGCGCCAGCCAGAGCGGCGCGGTCTTGATATGGGTGATCGCGACGGAGAGCGCGTTGATGATCAGCAAGACATAGAGAATCGGGATCTGTGTCGACAGAGCCTGAAACTGTGCCATCAAGAACTTCGGGTTGTCTTTTTGCAGCCGTAGCGAAGCGATGAAGCTTTTCATTGTCCCTTTTCCCTTGGCCACAGAACAGCCAGAGAAAGCTTGATTTTTTCTTAGTTTCGCTGTTTTCGCACGGCTATCCCGCCGCGGATGGTAAATGTCGTGTTAGCGCGATCAGAACGACGCGGCAGCCAGTTCGCGGTAGATGCCCTGCAGATCGCCGACGCGGCGATGCATCAGCTCCAGTTCCCAGTCGAGTGCGCTGCGCACGATGGTTTCGAGCGCATCATGCTGCGGCACCCAGCCGAGCACGCGGCGCGCCAAGGTTGCGTCGGCGACGACACTCGCGGAATCGCCGGGGCGGCGTGGTGCCATGTGGATCTTGAAGGAGTGGCCGTGAACGCGGGTGACCATGTTCAGCACGTCGAGAACCGAATAGCCGAAACCATAGCCGCAGTTGGCGACCAGCGAACCCTTGCCCTGGCGCAGGTGCTGCAGCGCCTTCAGGTGCGCATCGGCGAGATCGGTGACGTGGATATAGTCGCGCACGCCGGTTCCGTCATGGGTCGGGTAATCGACGCCGTAGACGCTGACGCCGTCGCGCTTGCCGAGAGCGGCTTCGCAGGCGACCTTGATCAGATGCGTGGCGCCATTGGTGGACTGGCCAGCGCGGCCCTGCGGGTCGGCTCCGGCTACGTTGAAATAGCGCAGTGCCACATAGTTGAAATCATAGGCTGCAGCGGCATCGCGCAGCATGAACTCGGTCATCAGCTTCGACTGGCCGTAGGGATTTTCAGGATTGAGGGTCGCGGTTTCCTTGACCGGATCCGACGTCTTCTGCGGGCCATAGACGGCGGCGGTCGACGAGAAGACGAAATGGCGGACACCGGCTTCGATAGAGGCGCTGAGCAGCGCGCGAGTCTTGCCGGAATTGTTGTCGTAGTATGAGAGCGGATCGGCGACAGAGACCGGCACGACGGCCGAACCGGCGAAGTGAATGATCGCCTCGATATCATTTTCGATGAAGATGGTCCGCAGGATTTCGGGGTCTGCGACATCGCCGAGATAGAAGCGGGCCGCCGGCGCCACCGCCCAGCGGAAGCCCGTCGACAGACGGTCGAGAACGACGACGTCCTCACCTGCCTCCAGCAGTGTCCAGACCATATGGCTGCCGATATAGCCAGCGCCGCCCGTCACCAAGATTGCCATGTCCCGCATTCCCTGTTTTATCGCACAGGGGCATCAGACGGATTTTCCCTTTCGGATTTTCTTATCAAAGGCCCGTTTTGGGCCGTTCCGGCGGGTAAGTTTGCGGGTGTGGTTAGAGGCCGATTTCGGCTTTCGCTACAATTTTATCGAACCGGCCGAATCCGGGGCAGATGCCCGGCTGAGGGAGCCGGGCATGCCGTGTTCAGCGGCTCATGATGTAGTCGCAAAGACGCTCGGCGGCGATGCGCACCTGAGCCGGATCGCGCAGGAAGCAGGCGCGCAGGAAGAGCTCGCCACCAGCGCCGAAGGCCGCACCGGGCGCCAGGCCGACGCCGGTCTTGTCGACTATATCGAGCGCCGCCTTGCGGCTGTCGGTGACGCCGTCGATCTTCAGGAACGCATAGAGCGCGCCATCGGGCTTCAAGGTCTCGACACGATTGGTGGCAATCAGCGCGTCGCAGAGGATATCGCGGGCTTCGGTGGCCTTGCGGACGTTGGCGGCGACGAAATCGTCGCCGTGGTTGAGCGCCGCGACCGCGCCCTTCTGCATGAACTGCGCGACACCCGAAGTCGAATACTGGATCAGGTTTTCGAGCACCTGGCCGGTTTCCGGCGGGCCGACGATCCAGCCGACGCGCCAGCCGGTCATAGACCAGTTCTTCGAGAAGGAATTGACGAAGAAGATCTTGTCGCCGGGCTCCATGACATCGAAGAACGACGGCGCGCGGCCGCCGGCATAGAAGTAGCGGGCGTATATCTCGTCGGCCATGATCCAGAGACCGTGCTTGCGGGCGATTTCGAGGATCTGTTTCAAATCCTGCTTCGTCGCCGTCCAGCCCGTCGGGTTCGACGGCGTGTTGACGAAGAGGCCTTTGGTCTTCGGCGTAACGGCCGCTTCGATGCGGTCGAGATCGACAGCCCATGTGCCGCCTTCGAACTGCAGCTCGACGCCTACAGAGCGGGCACCGGCGATTTCGAGGGCTGCCGCGATATTCGGCCAGGCGGGCGTCAGGTAGACGATTTCGTCGCCGGGCGAGGTCATCGCCTGCACGGCGATCTGGATCGCCTGCATGCCGGAGCCGGTGACGTAGAAATGTTCAGGAGACAGCGTCACGCCGAAGTGGCGGGCATAGTAATCCGAGAGCGCCTGGCGAAGCTCCGGGATGCCGCGCTGCCAAGTGTAGAAGGTCTCGCCGGCCGCCAACGCATCCATCGCCGCCTTGCTGATGAAATCGGGCGTCGGCAGATCGCCTTCGCCGACCCAAAGCGGCAGCAGGCCTTCGCGGCCGCGTGCATAATTGACGACTTCGACGATCCCGCTTTCGGGTGCCGTGATGGCGCGCGGGCTGAGGCTATTGACGATCGACATGAAGGACTCCGGTTTTGGCCTTCATAGAACAAAACCCGGCGCAAATCCCAATGAGAATGCGTGATGTCACATCGATTTTCGTGATGGATTGAGCCCTGCCGGAAAGCAGGGCTCAAATGCCCCCGGATCAGGCCGGGCGCTTGGCCAGGAGATCGCGGATTTCGGTGAGAAGCGCGACATCGGCCGGCGGCGGCGCAGCTTCCGCAGCCTTCTCCTCGTTGCGCTCGACCTGCTTGCGCAGCGTGTTCACGCCCTTGACCATCAGGAAGATGATCCAGGCGAGGATCATGAAGTTGATGACGACGGTGATAAAGTTGCCGTAGGCGAAGACGGCGCCCTGGGCACGGGCGGCAGCCAGCGTCGGTGCATTGACCGCCGACGACAGGCCGATGAAGTAGTTGGAGAAGTCGAAGCCACCGAAGATGGCGCCAACGATAGGCATGATGATATCGTCGACAAGCGACTTGACGATACCGCCGAAAGCGCCACCGATAATGACACCGACCGCCAGGTCCATGACGTTACCGCGGGCAATAAACGCTTTGAATTCGTTGAGCATCCGATCTGTCTCCCTCTGAAGTGCTCTCACTGACAGTCCGTGCGCTAATTAGCTACATCTCCGCCACAATTATTCAATTGTTAATTTTGAATAATCACCGCTTCCTACGTCTTGGACTTAATGCCTAGATCACCCCAATTTCCAAAGTGGGGGATTTCACCTAATCTCGCATGCATCAGGGAGAACCGGCGCATGACACGCCGGTGGAGGATCGATGCTTCCGGGTTGGGTGATCATTGCTTCTGCCTTCGGCTACATGCTTCTGCTGTTTGCCGTCGCAAGCTATGGCGACCGCAAGAGCCGCCGGCTCGGCACTCTTGAGGGCGGCTGGCCTGTTGTCTATGCGCTGAGCCTGGCGATCTACTGCACCTCCTGGACCTATTTCGGCGGCGTCGGCCTCGCCTCGCAGCATGGGCTTGAGTTCGCCGGCATCTATATCGGCCCGATCCTCGTCTTCACGCTCGGCATGCCGGTATTGAGGCGGATCATCGAACTCGCCAAGGCCGAGAAGCTCACTTCCGTCGCCGACTTCATCGCGGCGCGCTACGGGAAAAATTCAACCGTCGCGACGATCGTGGCGCTGATATCGCTGGTCGGCGTCATCCCCTATATCGCGCTGCAGCTGAAGGCGATTTCGAGCACGGTATCAGTCGTCGTCAATCCGCAGGATTACGGCATCGGCAGCGGCAATCTCTATTTCCTCGACCTGCCGCTGATCGTGACGCTGGTGCTTGCCTGTTTTGCCGTGATGTTCGGCACCCGCCACACGGATGCGACCGAACATCAGGACGGGCTGATTCTTGCGGTCTCTATGGAATCCGTCGTCAAGCTCATCGCCTTCCTGACGGCCGGGGTCTGTGTCATCTGGTTCCTGTTCGACGGGCCGATGGACCTGTGGGAGAAAAGTGCGACAAACCCGCTGGTGACGGCGGCGCTGGAATACCAGACGCCGATCAGCCGCTGGATCGTGCTGACGCTGCTTTCGGCCTTCGCGATCATCATGCTGCCGCGACAATTCCATGTGACGGTCGTCGAAAACCGGACGGCCAAGCAACTGAAGCTCGCGGGCTACCTGTTCCCGCTCTATCTCATCGCCATCAATCTCTTCGTGCTGCCTGTGGCAATCGGTGGATTGCTGACCTTTGGCGGCGCCGGCAATGCCGACCTCTATGTGCTGTCGCTGCCGCTGGCGGGCCAGATGCCGGTCGTTTCGCTGATCACCTTCATCGGCGGCTTCTCGGCGGCTACGGCGATGGTGATCGTCGATTCCGTGGCGTTGTCGATCATGGTGTCGAACGACATCATCATGCCGATCTTCCTGCGGCGGAAGCTTGCCGGGCGGGCCAGCCAGCGTGACGATTTCGCCAAGACGCTGCTCAATATCCGCCGCAGCGCGATCTTCGCGGTGCTGCTGCTCGGCTATGCCTATTACCGGTCGACCGACAGCACGGCGGGCCTCGCCTCGATCGGCCTGCTCTCCTTTGCGGCAATCGGCCAGATCGCGCCGGCACTGTTCGGCGGTCTCATCTGGCGGCGGGCGAATGCGCGGGGCGCGATCCTCGGCCTCACCTCCGGCTTCGTCATCTGGTTCTATCTGCTGTTCCTGCCCTCGCTCGGCGGGCCTGACTATTCCTATATCGCCAGCGGCTTCCTAGGCTTCCTGTTCCCCGGCACGACGGTTTTCACCGCTCCGGATGCCGATCCGCTGGTGAACGCAACGGCCATGAGCCTGCTCGTCAACACCGCCTTCTTCATCGTCGGGTCGATGACGCGCAATGCGCGGCCGCTGGAGCGCATCCAGGCGGGCATCTTCGTCAAGCGCCAGTCGCGCTCGCAGTTCGCCACGCGCGGCTGGAAGACGCGGATCAGCGTCGGCGACCTGAAGGCGGCGATTGCCCGCTATCTCGGCGAGGAGCGCATGCAGCGTTCGCTCGCGACCTATGAGCAGAGCTCCGGCCGCAAGCTCGAAGACGACCAGCCGGCCGACATGGCGCTGATCCACTTCACCGAACAGCTGCTCGGCAGCGCCATCGGTTCGTCGTCGGCACGGCTCGTGCTGTCGCTGATCCTGCAGAAGATCGAGGATGCCTCTTCCGATACGGCCTGGCTGCTCGACCAGGCGAGCGAGGCGCTGCAATATAACCAGGACATGCTGCAGACGGCGCTTTCGCAGATGGACCAGGGCATCGCCGTTTTCGACAGTTCCAACCAGCTGACGATCTGGAACCGGCGCTTCCGCCAGCTGCTTGACATGCCCGAGGATGCCGGCCGCGTCGGCTTTCCGCTGTCGGAGATCGTCGCCATTCTCGGCCAGCGCGGCGATATCGCGCCCGCCGATCTGGTGCAGACCGTTCGTCACTTCCAGACGCTCGACAAGCCCTTCTCGCTGGTGCTTGGCGGCGGCGAGCGGATCATCGAAGTGCGCTCCAATGCCATGCCCGACAAGGGCATCGTTGCGACCTTCACCGACATCACCCAGCGCGTCGCCGCAGACCGGGCCCTGAAGCAGGCGAACGAGACGCTGGAGCAGCGTGTTGCCGAGCGCACCGTAGAGCTGACCCGGGTGAACCACGAGCTTGGCGAAGCGCGGGCCGCCGCCGACGAGGCGAATATCGGCAAGACGCGCTTCTTCGCCGCCGCCGGCCACGACATTCTGCAGCCGCTGAATGCGGCCCGGCTCTACTCCTCGGCGCTGGTGGAGCGGATGGCGCAGTCGGACAACGGGCCGATCGTGCGCAACATCGATTCGGCGCTGGAATCCGTCGAGACCATTCTCGGCGCGGTGCTCGATATCTCCCGGCTCGATACCGGCGCCATGCGGCCGCGGCTGACGACGGTGCCGCTCTCCGACCTGCTTCAGCGGATCGAGACTGACTTCGCGCCGATCGCGCGTGAGAAGAAGCTCAAGCTTACCGTCATGCCGACGACGCTGCGGGTGCGCTCCGACCCCAATCTTCTGCGTCGTCTCGTGCAGAACCTCGTCTCGAACGCCATCAAGTATACGCTGACGGGCAAGGTGCTGGTCGGGGTCCGGCGGCGTGGCGACAAGGTGGTGATCCAGGTGATGGATTCCGGCATAGGCATTCCGCCCTCGAAATTCCGCACCGTCTTCAAGGAATTCGCCCGTCTCGACGAGGGCGCGAAGACGGCGACTGGGCTTGGGCTTGGCCTGTCGATCGTCGATCGCATCGCCCGCGTTCTGAACCATCCGGTCGAGCTGCATTCGACCCATGGCAAGGGCACGGATTTCCGCATCGTCATGCCGCTCGATGTGACGAAGGCAGGGAGCGCGCCTGTCGCTACCGTTGCGGCCGAACGTCAGACGCAGACGCTGCGCGGTCTCAACATCCTCTGCATCGACAACGAGCCGAAGATCCTCGAGGGGATGCGGCTCCTGATTTCCGGCTGGGGTTGCGAGGTGCAGTCGCTGGCCTCGCTTGCGGAGGTCGCTGATTTCCGCTCGGCGGCGCCCGATCTGGTTATCGCCGATTACCATCTCGACGATGGAACCGGCATTGCCGCCATTCTCAATCTCCGGCAGCGTTTCGGAGCCGAGCTTCCGGCTCTGCTGCTGACCGCCGACCGGACGCTGGAAATCCGCGCCGAGGCAGAGCGCTACGGCATTGCCGTGCAGCACAAGCCGGTGCGCCCGGCAGCGCTGCGCGCCTTCATCACCCAGATTTCAGGGCAGAAGCGGGCCGCGGCGGAATAGATTTCATCATGTCTTCGACCAGCACCGCAACGCGCTCCGGCCCCAAGGCCGTGTCGAAGAGGATGCGGTAGATGATCGGCGCGACGACCCGATCCAGCACATGCTCGATATCCGGGAAGGCCTCGCCGCGGCGGGCGGCGCGGGCGGCGATCACGCCGATCTGCTGGCGGGTGAAATCACAGCATTGCTGCGCGCCCGCGGCCTCGATGGAAGCGAGCGTGTCGCGGATCACCTGGCGTCCGGGGCCGGAGGCCATTTCCTCGGCATATTGCTCCGCCCATTGCTGCAGGTCGCGCTGGGCGTTGCCGGTATCCACCGGTTGCATGTCCGGCCGCAGGCGCTCGACGGCGACGTCTGCCAACAGCTCGCGCAGATCGCCCCAGCGGCGATAGATCGTCGAGGGCGTGACGCCGGCTTCGGTGGCGATCAGCGGCACGGTGATCTCGGCGCGATCCATCTTCGCCAGGAGATCCTGCACGGCCTTGTGCACCGATGCCTGAACCCTTGCGCTTCTGCCGCCCGGACGCGGGCCTTCCCTGCCTGCCATCCCTCTTACCCTGCCTTTCCTGCCCGGCGTCGATCGTTCAGCGATTCTCATAGAACCATAAACGCAAATTATTTGCTTTTAGCATCGCGCCGCCCTACATGAGGCAAACGCAACGATTTAGCTTTAAGAGGTATATAGATGGTCTCGGATCGCAAATCCAGTGAAGCGGATGCCGCAGCCCGCAATCCGATCGCCTTTCATGCCGTGACGCTCGCCACCGTCTTCGGCGCGTCGGCGGCGCCGACGCCGCTCTATCGCATCTATCAGGAGAGCTTCTCCGTCTCGCCGGTGATGATCACCGTCGTCTTCGCCGTCTATGCCTTCGCGCTGCTGACGGCGCTGTTGATCGCCGGTTCGATTTCCGACCATCTCGGCCGCAAGCCGGTGATCTTTACGGCACTCATGCTGGAGATCGCGGCAATGGCGCTGTTCACCGTCGCCAGCGGCCCCGGCTGGCTGATCGCCGCCCGCATCGTCCAGGGTCTTGCCACAGGCATTGCCGGCGCCTCGATCGGGGCGGCGCTCGTCGATGTCGACCGCGCCCGCGGGCAGCTCGTCAATTCGCTGGCGCCGCTTTCGGGCATGGCGGTTGGCGCGATCGGCACCAGCACGCTGATCCAGTACGGCCCCTTCCCGCTGCACCTCGTCTATGCGCTACTGCTGATCGGCTTTGCGATCCAGGCTGTCGCGATCTGGCTGACGCCGGAGACCGGCGGCAAGCGGCCGGGCATGCTCGCGTCGCTGAAACCGCAGATCGCCGTGCCGCCGCAGGTGAAGCGGACACTGGCGCTGGTGACGCCGATCAACATCGCCAACTGGACGCTCGGCGGCTTCTATCTGTCGCTCGTGCCCTCGCTCGTCGTCTCAACTACCGGCAGCCACGCGCCGCTGACGGGTGGCGCTGTCGTCACCGCGCTGATGATCTCCGGCGCAATCGCCGTCTATCTGCGCCGCGCGCAGGCGCCGAGGGCCAATCTTCGCTTCGGTGTTTCGGCAACGACTGCGGGTATTCTGACCGTCGTCGCGGGTGTGCATCTTGCCAATGTTCCAGTGCTGCTCGCCGGCACGCTGCTGACCGGCATCGGCTTCGGCGTCAATTTCATGGGTTCGGTCGGCTCGATCATGCCGCTTGCCAAGGCTGACGAGCGGGCGGGCCTGCTGTCTGCCTTCTACATCCAGAGCTATCTCGCCTTCAGCCTGCCCGCCATTCTGGCCGGTTTCCTGGCGAAATCGATCGGCTATGCGCTGACGACAGATATCTATGGCACGGCGATCGTGCTGGTCAGCCTTGCCGGGCTGCTGGCGGTGATGAGGGCGGGAAAGCCAAGCGCGGCGGTTGCATAAAATGCAGCCGCCTATGCGCGCAATGGTAGGCTAATGCAAAAGGCTGAATTGCAATAGCGTGCGATCCATCGCCTCATTGAGCCGGGCAACAATCTTCTATCCTCATCGACACGGGTCCGCCCTGGGCCCCTGGCAACGCTTTGGTTTCACACATGCGCCTGATTGTCGTCAATGACGTGTCCGTTGTCCGGGGTGGCGCCACCAAGGTTGCGATCCAGTGCCTGGAGGCATGCGTCGATGCCGGGGTCAACTGCACCTTCTTCGTCGGCGACGACGGGGCCGGGCTGAAGGAATACGGGCTTGATGTGCGTACCATTGCGCTCGGCGAAAAGCCGCTGCGCGACGGGCCCGCGATCGCCAATATCTTCGACCGGCATTTCAACAAGCGGGCCTATGAGGCGCTCTCCGGGCTGCTCGCCGAATCCGCCGACGAAACCGTCGTGCATGTCCATGGCTGGAACCAGATTCTGTCGCCCTCGATCTTCCACGCGCTGTCGCAGAGCAATGCGCGCGTCATCATCACCGCCCATGATTTCTTCCTGAACTGCCCGAATGGCGGCCTCCTGAACTACAAGAGCGGCGAGATCTGCTCGGTGACGCCGATGTCGATGAGCTGCCTGACCACCAATTGCGACAAGCGCAACTATCTCCACAAGCTCTGGCGCTTCCGCCGGACCTTGGCGCAGGCGGGTGTCGGCGATGCCTTCTGGGAGCGGATCGAGGTGATCCTCGCCCATGAGAACATGGAGGCCTATCTGACGCCGGGGCCGCTCAAACATTTCCAGACGCTGCGCACGCCGACCGAACCGCTGACCCCGCCAGCCGACCGAACCCTGGCTGCGCGACCGCATCATGTTTCTCGGCCGCATGACCTGGGAAAAGGGTGTGCGCACACTCGGCGAAGCGCTGCGGATGACCGGCCAGGCGGCGACGCTGATCGGCCGCGGGCCGCTGCTGGAAGAGATGCAGAAGACCCTGCCGCATTGCTGGGTGCCGGGCTGGCTCGACGATGCCACCGTCGCCAAGCTTGCCGGCGAGGCGCGCGTCTTCATCATGCCGTCGCGGATGCCCGAGCCTTACGGCCTGGTCGCGGCAGAGGCGATCATGAGCGGCATTCCGCTGATCGTCAGCAGCAATGCGCTGATCTCTGAAGAGATCGCGGCGAATGGCGCCGGGCTGGTGTTCAAGAGCGGCGATGCCGCCTCGCTTGCCGATGCGCTCAACAAGGTCAAGAGCGACAGCCTTGTCCAGAAGCTTACCGAAGGCGCCCGCGCCTTCGGACAGAAGATCGCGCCCTCCCGCCAGGAATGGGACCAGCGGATGATCGCGATCTACACGGGGGAAAATGCCTTTCTTGCGGCCTAGGAGGGATCATGGCGCGTGCATTGGTGACTGGGGGATGCGGCTTCGTCGGCCGGCATCTATGCGAGCGGCTGCTTGCCGAAGGAATGGACGTCGTCTCGGTGGACCTGATGAAGCCGGGCACGGGCGCGCTGCCGCCATCGCCTAGGCTGCTTTCCAACCGCCGTTTCACCTTCCTGCAGGAGGATTGCCGCAGCTATTTCGAGCGCACGGACGAGCATTTCGACTATGTCTTCCATCTCGCGGCACTCGTCGGCGGGCGCATGACGCTGGAGAGCCAGACGCTTCTCGTTGCCGAGGATCTCGCCGTCGATGCCGCGCTCTGGCGCTGGGCGGGCGAGAGACGGCCTGGAAATGTCGTCTATTTCAGTTCGAGTGCGGCCTATCCCGTTTCGCTGCAGACCTTCGAGGCGCAGACGATCCTTTCCGAAGACATGATCTCCTTCGACCGGCCGATCGGCGTGCCGGACCTCAGCTACGGCTGGACGAAGCTGACCGGCGAATATCTGATGAAGCTCTATGTCGAGCGCTATGGCGGCCGCGCCGTCGCCTACCGCCCGTTCAGCGGCTATGGCGAAGACCAGGACCTCGCCTACCCCTTCCCCGCCATCTGCCGCCGCCTGATCCGCGAACGCGGGGCGCCGAACGTCTCCGTCTGGGGCAGCGGCCACCAGTGCCGCGACTTCATCCACATCTCCGACTGCATCGGCTTCGTCATCGACACGATGGACGCCATGACCTCGGGCACCAGCCTCAACCTTTCGACCGGGGACGCCACCTCCTTCATCGAACTCGCCAGACTGATCGCCCGCGAACTCGGCTGGTCACCGGAGGTCAACGGCACCGCGAGCCGGCCTGAGGGCGTGTTCTACCGCTGCGGGGATACCGCGCTGCAGCGGGAATTCGGGCTGGCGCCGAAGGTGAGCCTTGAGGAAGGGATCAGGCGGTCGCTGGAGTTTCATCGGGAGATGGAAGGCGTGATGGCTTGAGAATTGCGGGCATGGCCCAACCATCAATTTGAATGTTATCGAGACGTGTACAACGTCGCTCGTTTGAGAGGCGCAGCTTGCAAAGAGCTACAATTTTAGGCTGAATGGCGACCCAGTTTCCATTGGTTATTGACCCGGATGAGCGACCCAGTTGCATTCTTGAGCTATGTGCGTGCAGATGATGAACACGATCACGGACGAATTACTGCACTTCGACATCGTCTAGAGGGCGAGGTGCGAATGCACACGGGAAGACCCTTCAAGATATTTCAAGACAAGTCTGACATCCAATGGGGCCAGCAATGGAAAGAGCGGCTGGATTCGACCCTTCTAAACGTCACTTTCTTGATACCGGTTGTTACTCCAGGCTATTTTACAAGCTCGGCTTGCCGAGATGAATTCCAGAAATTTCTTCTTCGAGAAAAACAACTCGGAGAAAACAGCTTAATTCTTCCGATATACTATTTTTCTGCCGAACAACTCGAAAATGGAGACGGAGATTATTTTGACGATATGGGAGAAATACTAGCATCTCGCAATTGGTCTGACTGGCGACAGCTTCGTTTCCGCCCCCTTGGATCCGAGGAGGTTGAGCGCGCCATCTCAGATATGGCAGGAAGAATAAAACAAGCGACCAGAGATCTTGGTCAAGTCATCAAGGCAGCTGCAACTACTATTGAAGTTAAGACTGAGACCGAGGCGCCCGAGATATCTAAGGAAATAATTGACCTCTCGGATTTTTCTCCGGAAATACCGACTTTTGTCGATTTCAATGCGTCGCGCAGCGGGCGCAAGCACGCGCCCGATTCCGGCTATTACGCATATACAAAAGAGTTTGACGAAGAGGTAAGTGCGGAAGATCTATCGGACCCTGCCGAGTTACGACGCCTAGGAAAGCGCTTCAAAACTCTTGTTCAATCGCTTGAGAACCAGCATGCAGACCTAATAAGGAAAATCAAAGCGGAGATGCTATTGGGCAGCAAAGCGCCGTTTCCCAGCGTTGCCTTGCTGATCGACAATTCCGGCAGCATGAAAGGTCCTAAAATAGAATATACGGCTGCATGGAGTTTCATAGCCTGTAAGATTCTCGAGGAAACTGGATATCAAACGGAGATTTTAGGCTTTACCACCCGCACATGGAAAGGGGGGCAATCGCGAGAAAAATGGCTAACCAGCGGTAAGCCGAAGTCACCCGGCAGGCTGAATGACTTGCGGCATATTATTTACAAGGACTTTAGTCAGTCGGTACTTAGCTCGCTGTCAAGAGTTTCACTGATGACGAGAGTCGGTCTGTTGAAAGAGAATATCGACGGAGAGGCCATGCTTTGGGCCTACAATCGCATTAAAGAGCATGGTGATCGGCAGTCATCGATAGTTGTTATCAGCGATGGCGCGCCAGTTGATGATTCCACGCTCGCGAGCAACAAAGGCGACTTCCTCGCTAAACACCTCATATCCACTATTGAATGGCTGTCGCGCAGCGAAGGCGTGAACGTAATTGGGATTGGCATCGACCACGATTTGTCACGCTATTACAAAAACACTTCCCATGTGGAAGGAGCATCAGAGAATGGCTTTGAGATCATAAAGGCTTTGCCTCTGCTGCTGATGGCTCCTGAAAAAACAGCCTAACGCCAGTAAAACCTTCCCCACCCCTATCAACCCCTTGTTAAACCTTTATTGACCATAATCGCCGCTTCAGGCGCGGTATTGTAGGCGTTCACCGGACCTCTGCTGCCTTTACTCGCGTAAGACGGAGATGGTCATATGGAATGTGCGGCGAAGACGCGGGCGGGTCAGGATGGGAAGGGGTTTGGCCTCTTTTCGGCGCTGGCGCGGCAGGCTGTGCGGGCCGTCGTGGCGTCGTTCCTGGCGGTGCCGGCCTTTCTCGGGTCCGAGGTTGCGGCTGCTGCCGAAGACCGGGCGCTGAAGCTTTATTTCACCCATACCGGCGAGAAGGCGACGATCACCTTCAAGCGTGACGGCAGGTTCGATCCGCGCGGGTTGAAGCAGATCAACCGCTTCCTGCGCGACTGGCGCCGCAACGAGCCAGCACGGATGGATCCGCGGCTGCTCGATCTCGTCTGGGAGGTCTATCAGAAGGCCGGCGGGCGCGATTACATTCATGTCGTCTCCGCCTACCGCTCACCTGCCACCAACAACATGCTGCGCACCCGCTCGCGGGTGACGGGCGTTGCCAAGAACAGCCAGCACATGCTCGGCAAGGCGATGGATTTCTATATTCCGGGCGTGCAGCTCGCCAAGCTGCGCGGCATCGCCATGCAGATGCAGGGCGGCGGCGTCGGTTACTATCCGAAATCCGGTTCGCCCTTCGTGCATCTCGATGTCGGCCGGGTGCGCGCCTGGCCGCGCATGTCGCGCCAGGAGCTGGCGCGAATCTTCCCGACCGGCAAGACCATGCATGTTCCGGCCGACGGACGGCCGCTGCCGGGCTACAACCAGGCGGTCGCCGAATACAAGAAGCGCGGCAGCGTGAAGACCGTCGAAGTCGCTTCCGTCGAGGACGACGAGGATACGGGCAGCAGTGCTGCACTTCCGAGCAAGCTCGCGACGGCGCTGGTGCCGACGCCGCGTAGCAGCGTGAAGCGCGACATTCCGATGCTTTCGGCCGTGCCGGTTCCTGAAAAGCCCGCACCCGAGAGCTATACCAATCTCGCCTCGCTCAGCGTGCCGCTGCCCGTTCTGCGGCCTGGCAGCGAGAAGGCGAATGCGCCTGTCGATCCGGTGCAGACGGCTTCGATCGATCCGGTCGCCATCCGCCCGGAAATCCGCCCCGCCGGTCCCTCGTTCGGCGCCAGCGCGCTTGCCTCTCTCAAGCCGAGCTCGATGCCCGGTGCGCAGTCCGAGCTGATGGCGGCGCTGCCGCTCGCCAAGTCGCCGGAGCTCGATGGCGGCGTTTCCAGCATCTCCGACGAGGCACTGATGGGCTGGGCGCTGCATGGCAACGGCCGCGAGCTCGGCATGAGCGCGCCGCGCATCATCCGCCGGGCGATCCTTGCCGATCACAGCATGGCTTACGAGATCCTCGACGACGAAGAGGAAGCCGACGAAGCCGAGTTCGATGTTGACCGCTTCGGGTCCGATCAGGCAGGCTGAGGGGATGGGCGCCGCCTGAGCGCCCCTCTGCGCCCGATGATGGCGCGTGCCTGAATGGAGTCTTGAGAATTGAGTACCGCTTTCGTCAAGGAAGAGAGCGCCGAAACCGCGGCAGAAACCCACCTGCCCGACCGGCCGATCTCGCCGCATCCGAACCTCGTCACCGAAGCCGGGCTGAAGGCGCTGGAAGCGCAGCTGCAGCAGGCGCGCGAGGGCGTGGAAGCTGCAGCCGGGATCGAGGATGTCAACGAGAAGCGGCGCCAGACGGCCATTCCGCTGCGCGATTTCCGCTATTTCGCCGAGCGCGTGCGCACCGCGCAGGTGATGCCGGTGCCGGCCTCCAACGATGTCGTCGCCTTCGGCAGCACGGTGACCTTCAGCCGCGACGACGGCCGCGTGCAGACCTACCGCATCGTCGGCGAGGACGAGGCCGACCCCAAGGCGGGGTCGATTTCGTTTGTCTCACCGGTGGCCCGGGGGTTGATGGGCAAGGGTGTGGGCGATGTCGCCATGGTTGGTGATCAGGAGCTGGAGATTACGGCGATCGCTTGAGAGCGGCCACCAAGGCCGTCATCCTCGGCCTTGTGCCGAGGATCTAAGGATTCCTTGCGTCTGCCGTTTCACTCCATGTCTGCCGTTGCAGATGCTCGGGACAGGCCCGAGCATGACGGCGTGGTGGTGGGCCGCGGCCTGCCCTAGCCTGCCAGAGGCGGCCTACGCCGCCTCCTTTTCCCCGCGGTAGGGGTCGAAGCGGCCGTAGAAGGTTTCGCCCTTGGCGGCCATGTCCTTCAGCAGCGGCGTCGGCTTGAAATGCGGGCCGTAGGAGGCCGCGAGCTTTTCCGCCAGTTCGACGAAGGCCTTGGCGCCCATGCCGTCGATATAGCTCAAGGCGCCGCCCGTGTATGGCGCGAAGCCGAAGCCGAGGATAGAGCCGACATCGGCCTCGCGCGGATCGGTGACGATACCTTCCTCGACGGTGCGGGCCGCTTCCAGCGCGATGGTGACGAGGAAGCGCTGCTTCAGCACTTCGATATCCACCTCATCGGCCTTCTTCTGCGGATAGAAGGTCTTCAATTCAGGCCAGAGCGATTTTTTGGCGGGCTTCGGCGGGTAGTCGTAGAAGCCCTTGGTGTTCTTGCGGCCGAAGCGGCCTTCCTTCTCGACCATGCGGGCGACGAGCTCCATGTGGCGCGGGTCGATCGCCTTGTCACCCAGATCGGCGACGGTGGCCTTGAGGATCTTCAGCGATAGGTCGATCGCCACTTCATCGTTCAGCGCCAGAGGTCCAACAGGCATGCCGGCCATCTTGGCGGCATTCTCGATCATCACAGGAGGCACGCCTTCGATCAGCATGTCATAGCTTTCCGACATGTAGCGCAGGACGCAGCGGTTGACGAAGAAGCCGCGGGTGTCGTTGACGACGATCGGCGTCTTCTTGATCGCCGCGACGTAATCGAGCGCCACAGCGAGTGCCCTGTCGCCGGTTTCCTTGCCGAGGATCACTTCGGTCAGCATCATCTTCTCGACCGGCGAGAAGAAATGGATGCCGATGAAGTCGGCCGGGCGCCTGGAGTTCTTGGCGAGACCGGTGATCGGCAGGGTGGAGGTGTTGGAGGCGAAGATCGCGCCCTCGGGCAGCGCTTCCTCGACTGCCTCGATCACGGCCTTCTTGACTTCGCGGTCTTCAAAGACGGCTTCGATGACGAGGCCGGCATCCCGGAGATCGGCGTAATCGGCAGACGGGGTGATGCGAGCAAGGATGGCGGCTGCCTCATCCTGCGTCAGCCGGCCCTTGCCGACGGAATCCTTCGCCAGCCCCTCGCCCGTTGCCTTGCCCTTGCTGGCGGCGTCGATATCGCGGTCGATGAGCGTGACCTCGAGACCAGCGGCGGCCGAGACATAGGCGATCGAGGCGCCCATGAAGCCGGCGCCGACGACACCGATCTTCTTCAGCTCGGTCTTCGGCTGACCGGCCGGGCGGCGCGCACCCTTGCCGAGTTCCTGCATCGAGATGAACAGCGAGCGGATCATCGAGAAGGCTTCGGTGGTCTGCAGCACCTGGGTGAAATAGCGCTGCTCGATCTTCAGCGCCGTATCGAAGGGCACCTGCAGGCCTTCATAGACGCATTTCAGGATGGCAAGCGCGCCCGGATAGTTGCCCGCGGTCTCGCGGCGCAGGATCGCCGGAGCGGCCGGCCAGAGCTGCGCGGAGGCCGGCGTCCAGATGCCGCCGCCGGGAACCTTGAAGCCCTTCTCATCCCAGGGGGCGACCGGCTTCAGGCCATCTTTGATCATCTGCTTGGCGGCCGGGATCAGCTGGTCCGGCTCGACGACCTGATGCACGAGGTTCATCGCCTTGGCGCGCGAAGCGGTCAGCGATTGACCTGTTGTCATCATCTGCAGCGCGGACTGCGCATCGGCGAGGCGCGAAACGCGCTGCGTACCGCCGGCACCCGGGAAGATGCCGACCTTGACTTCGGGGAGCGCGATCTTGACCGACTTGGCATTCGAGGCGACGCGGCCATGGCAGGCGAGCGACATTTCCAGCGCGCCGCCCATGCAGGTGCCGTTGATCGCTGAGACCCACGGCTTGCCGCAGGTCTCCAGCTTGCGGAACAGGCCGGTCATGCGCCCGACGAGATCGAACAGCTTTTGTGCGGCGGTATCGGGATTGGCGGCCTTCTCGGTCTGGTACAGCGTGAACATCGACTTGATCATCGACAGATCAGCGCCGCCGGAGAAGGACGACTTGCCCGAAGTGATCACCACGCCCTTGACGGCGCTGTCGGCGACAGTGGCGTCAACGATGGCGTTGAGCTCCTCCATCACCTCTTCGGTGAAGACGTTCAATCGACTTGCCGGGCATGTCCCAGGTGACGAGCGCAATGCCGTCTGCGTCGGTCGCGAGGGTGAAATTCTTGTAGGTCATGGTCTTTCCTCCCTCAGACGCGTTCGATGACGGTTGCCGTGCCCATGCCGGCGCCGATGCAGAGCGTGACCAGCGCGGTGTTCAGATCGCGGCGCTCCAGCTCGTCCAGCACGGTGCCGAGGATCATCGCGCCGGTGGCGCCGAGCGGGTGGCCCATGGCGATGGCGCCGCCATTGACGTTGATCTTGTGGTGGTCGATGTCGAAGGCCTGCATGTAGCGCAGCACGACGGCGGCGAAGGCTTCGTTGAGCTCGAAGAGATCGATATCGGCGAGCGACATGCCGGTGCGCTTCAGCAGCTTTTCGGTGACGTCGACGGGGCCGGTCAGCATCAGCGCCGGATCGGAGCCGATATTGGCGAAGGCCTTGATGCGGCCGCGCGGCTTCTTGCCGAGGCTTTCGCCACCGGCCTTGGAGCCGAGCAGCACGGCGGCTGCGCCATCGACGATGCCGGAGGAATTGCCGGCGTGGTGGACGTAGTTGACGCGCTCGACCTCCGGGTGGGCCTGGATGGCGACGGCTTCGAAGCCGCCCATTTCGCCGGGCATCTGGAAGGACGGGTTGAGCGAGGCAAGCGCCTGCATGTCGGTGCCGGGGCGCATGTGCTCGTCATGGGCGAGGATCGTGAGGCCGTTCTGATCCTTCACAGGGATGACGGAGTTCTTGAAGTAGCCCTTCTCCCAGGCGTTGGCGGCGCGCTTCTGGCTCTCGACGGCATAGGCATCGACGTCGTCGCGGGAGAAGCCGTATTTGGTTGCGATCAGGTCGGCGGAAACGCCCTGCGGCATGAAATAGGCCGGGAAGTTGACGGAGGGGTCCATGAACCAGGCGCCGCCGGACATGCCGAGGCCGACGCGCGACATGCTTTCGACGCCACCGGCAATGACGATGTCATCGGCACCCTGGGCGATCTTGGCCGCACCAAAATTCACGGCGTCGAGGCCCGAAGCGCAGAAACGGGAGATCTGCATACCGGGCGCACGGGTAGAATAGCCTGCTTCGAAGGCAGCCGCCTTGGGGATCACCGCACCGGCATCCATGACCGGATCGACGCAACCCATGATAATGTCATCGACGGTGTTGGTGTCCAGCCCGTTGCGATCGCGGATCGCTTCCAGCGTCTTGGCGGTAAGGCGCACGGACGGCACTTCATGCAACGAGCCATCCTTCTTGCCGCGGCCGCGCGGCGTGCGCACGTGGTCGTAAATGAATACGTCGGTCATCGTCTTTTCTCCCTCGCGGCGTATGGCGCCGTTCAACTCAGAATGCTTCGGCGGCCAGTTCCATCATCGTGTCGGCGCCGGTTTCGATGCGGGCCTTGCGCAGCGCCGTCTCCGGCATGATGCGCTCCATGTAGAACTTGCCGGTGACGAGCTTGGTCTTGAGGTAGTCGGCGCGAGCGCTGTCGCCGCTCGCAAGCGCGTCTTCGGCCGCCTTCGCCATCTTCGCCCACATGTAGCCGAGAACGACGAGGCCGAAGAGGTGCATGTAATCGGTCGAACCGGCGCCGGCATTGTCGGGCTTGGCCATGGCATTCTGCATGAACCACATGGTCGCCGCCTGCACGTCGTTCAAGCCCTTCTTCAGATGCTTGGTGAAGAAGGCGAGCTTCTCGTCGTTGCGGTTCTCTTCACAGAAATCGCCGATCTCCTTGAAGAGCGCCATGACGGCGCGGCCGCCATTGAGGCCGAGCTTGCGGCCGACGAGGTCGAGCGCCTGGATGCCGTTGGCGCCTTCGTAGATCATGGCGATGCGGGCATCGCGCACATACTGGCTCATGCCGTGTTCTTCGATATAGCCGTGGCCGCCGAAGACCTGCTGGGCCATCACGGCGTGGTCGAAGCCCTTGTCGGTCATCAAGCCCTTGAGGATCGGGGTGACGAGGCCGAGGATATCGTCGGCCGTCTGGCGTTCCTTGTCGTCGGCCGAGCGGTGGGCGATGTCGGATTTCAGAGCGGTCCACAGCAGGAAGGCGCGGCCGGCCTCGTTGAAGGCGCGGATGGTCATCAGCGAGCGGCGGATATCCGGATGGACGATGATCGGGTCGGCCTTCTTGTCCGGCGCCTTGGGGCCGGAGAGCGAGCGGCCCTGGATGCGCTCGCGGGCATAGTTGACGGCGTTCTGATAGGCGATCTCGGAGATCGACAGGCCCTGCAGGCCGACGCCGAGGCGGGCCTCGTTCATCATCACGAACATGGCGTTGAGGCCGCGGTTTTCGGCGCCGATCAGATAGCCGGTCGCCTCGTCATAGTTCATGACGCAGGTGGCGTTGCCGTGGATGCCCATCTTGTGCTCGATCGCGCCGCAGGAGACAGCGTTGCGGTCTCCCGGCGTGCCGTCTTCCTTGACCATGAATTTCGGCACGATGAAGAGAGAGATGCCCTTGGTACCCTCCGGCGCGCCCTCGATGCGGGCGAGCACGAGATGGACGATATTGCCGGTCATGTCGTGTTCGCCGGCGGAGATGAAGATCTTCTGGCCGGAGATCTTGTAGCTGCCATCGCCCTGCGGCACGGCCTTGGTGCGCAGCAGGCCGAGATCGGTGCCGCAATGAGGTTCGGTCAGGTTCATGGTGCCGGACCATTCGCCGGAGACCATCTTCGGCAGGTACGTCTGCTTCTGCTCGTCGGAACCGTGGACGAGGATCGCGGCGATCGCGCCCTGCGTCAGGCCCGGATACATCATCAGCGACATGTTGGCGGCGGAGGTGTATTCGCCGACAGCCGCATGCAGCGTGTAGGGAAGCCCCTGCCCGCCGAATTCTTCCGGCACGGCAAGCCCGGTCCAGCCGCCCTTGCAATAGGCGTCGTAAGCTTCCTTGAAGCCCTTGGGAACAGTGACCGAGCCGTCGTCGCCGCGCTTGCAGCCTTCCTGATCGCCTGAATAGTTGAGCGGGAAAAGCACCTCTTCGGCCACCTTCGCGGCCTCGCCGAGGATTGCCTCGATCATGTCAGGTGTCGCATCCGCAAAGCCCGGGAGATTGTTGTAGCGCTCCAGACCCAGCACGTCGTTCAGGACGAAGAGCGTGTCATTAACCGGGGCCTTATAGACTGGCATCGTTCGAATTCCTCCAATTCGCAGACCGGACCGAGACCGGCACATGGGAGTGTCTTACAAAATATTGACGTTTGCGTAAACGTCAAATTCTGCATTTGCTCGAATTTGTGATGAGGATCACGGCACAGCGGATGGACGGAGATTTCCGCCTGGAGGTCAGTGAAGTTCGGCCGACAGCGCGGCGCTTCTGCGAACGACGTCGCTCATGGTTTTCAACAGTGAGGAAAACTCCTCGAGGACGAGGCCGAAATAGGCGTCGTCGGTCTCGGCGAGCGCCGTGATCGAGGCGCAGGCATTGAAGATCAGCTTGTCGAGATTGTCGCTCTGATCGAAGAGGCCCTCGGAAAGCTCGTCATCGCGCAGTGTGTGAAGCTCGTCGACAATCTTGCGGATGAGCGAGCGACGCTGCCAGCGATGCATGCCGGAGATATTCTTCTGCGCATGCCGGATTTCGGACATCAGATTTCTATGCAAGAATCAGCCCTCGTGAGCCGCCCACTCTAGCTGCGCTTTGTAACGCTATCGTGTGAGCCTCGGGCGCAGGCAATTTGCCATCAGTTCCTGCTTGGTGGCGAAGTGGCCGAAGAGCTGGACAAGCTCGCGCTCCTGCTTGCGGTCCAGACCTTGTTTGCGGGCGAAATCACTGACACTCCAGACTTTTCTGGCATCTTGCAGCGATGTGACTTTGGGGTCGATGTGCGAGCTCATGGGACCGCCCTCCTTCAAGGCGTCAAATCAACGCCGAGGACTACCCCTCAGTTCCTGCCGATCACGGCTTTTTGCTCTCCGTACGAAAGAAGACAAAGGGCGGGAAAACGTGCCGGAATTGTCGGGAAGCGCTCCGCTCAGCCGTCCTCGGATTGCTCAACCCCAAAAGGCAACAGAGGAGGACTTCTCATGACCCGGATATCGAACAATCTCTGGTTCGAAAAGGACGCCCAGCAGGCAGTGGATTTCTATGTCTCCGTAATCCCGGACTCGACCTTCATCCGCTCGACCGTCATTCCCGCCGATACGCCGAGCGGGCCGGAAGGCAGCTGCAAGGTGATCGAATTCCGGCTCGGCGACCAGAATTATCTGGCGCTTGAGGCAGGACCGCTCGATGCCTTCAACCATGCCTTCTCGATCATCGTGGAATGCGACAGCCAGGCCGAGATCGACCGCATATGGGATGCGTTTCTGAGCAATGGCGGAACGACGGAAGCCTGCGGCTGGCTGAAAGATCGCTGGGGCCTCTCCTGGCAGATCACCCCGCGCGTGCTCGGCGAGATGATGGCCGATCCGGATCGTGCCAAGGCGCGGCGGATGACGGCAGCGATGCTGCAGATGGTGAAGCTCGACCTCGCCAAGCTAGAGGCAGCCTTCAACGGCTGAGTGCGGCGCCAGTCACAGATGGAGCGGCCTTGGCGAATTTCTTCGCGCCGGCGACGCAGGCAACCACAGCCAGCGTTGCCGCCAGCATGCTCCAGCTGACGCTCTCCTTGAGCAGTGTTGCCGCCAGCACCAGGCTGAAGAACGGCTGCAGCAGCTGCAACTGGCCGACACCGGCGATGCCGCCAAGCGCCAGGCCGCGATACCAGAAGATGAAGCCGATCAGCATGCTGAAGAGCGACACATAGCCAAGGCCAAGCCAGGCGGGATTGCTGATTTCAGGCAAGGTCTGCGGCATCGCAACGACCGACAGGACCAGCATCAGCGGCAGCGACAGGACGAGCGCCCAGGAGATCACCTGCCAGCCGCCGAGCTTGCGGGAAAGGCGTGCGCCCTCGGCGTAGCCCAAACCGCAGACGACGATGGCCGCGAGCATAAGGAGATCGCCGGCCGATGTCGCGCCATCGCCCTGTGCCAGCGCGAAGCCGGCGACAATGGCGCTGCCGAGGCAGGAAAACAACCAGAAGACCGGCTGCGGCCGTTCGCCGCCGCGCAGCACCCCGAAGATCGCCGTCGACAGCGGCAGGAGACCGATGAAGACGGTCGAATGGGCCGAGGTGATATGCTTCAGCGCGATTGCGGTCAGCAGCGGAAAGCCGATGACGACCCCGAAGGAAACGACCGCGAGCGAGACGAGATCGCTGCGCAGCGGGCGCTTTTCGCGGAAGAGGATCAGCAGGCCACCTGCCAGAATGCCGGCGATCACCGCCCGCGCGACGGTGAGGAACAGCGGATCGAAACCGGCAACGGCAACACGGGTCGCGGGAAGCGAACCGCTGAAGATGAGTATCCCCATAAAGCCACTAAGCCAACCGGCTGCCGTCTTGTCCATGCGCACATGCTCCTGTTCTCGCCCGCTATGAACCCGAAGGCATGGCATTGCCAGCAACAGTACGGTACAGTTTGCGCAAACTGTTATGGACACGGATACAGTACAGATGGATCAAGCGGTCAAAAACCTGGACAGTGGCAAGCGCATCGGTGCCGTAATGACGGAAATCCGCCGGCGGATTGCCGGGCGGGAACTGGTACCGGGGTCGCGGCTACCCTCGGTGCGCGCCTTCGCGAAGATCATGCACGTCTCGGCCTCCACCGTCGTCGAGGCCTATGAGCGGCTGGCCGCCGAAGGGCTGATCCGCTCGCGCCCAGGCTCCGGTTTCTATGTCTCGAGCTCGCCGCAGCCGCTGACGCTGTCGGAGATCGGGCCGAAGCTCGACCGGGCGATCGATCCGCTCTGGGTCTACCGTCAATCGCTGGAGGACAGCCCGGATCTCCTGAAGCCCGGATGCGGGTGGCTTCCGGAAAGCTGGATGCCGGTCGATGCAATCAGAAAGGCATTGCGCACCATTGCCCGGGGAGAGGATGCCGTTCTTGCCAATTACGGCACGCCGCTCGGCCAGCTTCCATTGCGGCAACTGCTTTCCCGGCGGATGAACGAGCGTGGCATTCCCGCCTCGCCCGACCACATCATCCTGACGGAATCCGGCACGCAGGCGATCGATCTGGTGTGCCGGTTGCTGATAGAGCCCGGCGATACCGTCATCGTCGACGATCCCTGCTACTTCAACTTCCATGCACTGCTGCGCGCCAATCGTGCCAAGGCCATCGCCGTGCCGATGACGCCGCAGGGACCGGATATCGAGGCCTTTGCGCAGGCGATCGAGCAGCACAAGCCGCGGCTCTACATCACCAATTCCGCCATCCACAATCCGACCGGAGCCACCTGCTCGGCCGTCGTCGCGCACAAGCTGCTGAAGCTCGCGGAACGGGCCAATCTGACGATCATCGAGGACGACATCTTCGCCGATCTGGAGCACGAGCCCTCCCCGCGCCTTGCCGCCTTCGACGGGCTGGAGCGGGTCGTGCATGTCGGCAGCTTTTCCAAGACGCTTTCCACCTCGGTGCGCTGCGGCTTCATCGCGGCAAAGCCGGAATGGGTCGAGCCGCTAATCGATCTCAAGCTGGTGACGAGCATCGGCGGCGGCCGGCTGAATGCCGAGCTGATCCTCCTGCTTCTGACCGACGGCAGCTACCGCAAGCATCTCGATACGCTGAAGGTGCGGCTTTCGAAGGCGATGGACGAGACGATCGGGCGGCTGGCGCCGCTCGGCATCACGCCCTGGATCACGCCGCAATCCGGGATCTTCCTGTGGTGCCAATTGCCGGACGGTATCAATGCAGGCGATATCGCCCAGTCCTGCCTTGCCGACAATGTCGTGCTGGCGCCCGGCAATGCCTTCAGCACGGCGCCGGAGGGGAGCCGGTTCCTGCGCTTCAATGCGGCGCAATCCGGCGATCCACGCATTTA
Source organism: Rhizobium sp. OAE497 (assembly GCF_040546565.1). Classification (NCBI taxonomy): domain Bacteria; kingdom Pseudomonadati; phylum Pseudomonadota; class Alphaproteobacteria; order Hyphomicrobiales; family Rhizobiaceae; genus Rhizobium; species Rhizobium sp. OAE497. Next base: position 505,123 of record NZ_JBEPOA010000001.1, on the reverse strand, counting down.
TCGCGCGCTTGAGAAAGCCCTGAAGGCGGCGCGTCACATGCCGGCGATCAGGTAGCGGTCACGGCCTGCGGCCTTTGCCTGATAGAGCGCGGCATCGACGACCTTGAGGAGATCGATGCGGTTGCTGCCTGCCTGTGGCGCCAGCGCTCCGCCGATGCTGAGACGCGCACCGACCGATATGCCTTCGACCTCGAAAGGTTCGCGGAAAGCGGCGACCAGGCGCTCGGCGACGGACGATAATGCGGCGGCATTCGGCGGATTGGGGATGAAGACGGCGAACTCGTCGCCGCCCATGCGCACGGCAATATCACCGGCCCGGATGACGGCGCGGATACGGTTTGCCGCCTCGCGCAACACCTCGTCGCCTGCATGATGGCCGAGGCGGTCGTTGATGCCCTTGAACCCATCCATGTCGAGATAGAGGGCGCCGAAGGTCTGGCTCGCCGCAAGCGACCGTTCGAGTTCGCCATCGACAAGGCTCGCAAGCGCCGTGCGATTGTAGAAGCCGGTCAGCGGATCGGTCATTGCCGCGGCGCGCAGGCTGGTTTCGGCAAGGCCCATGACCATGTTGGCCTTCTGCAGGCGCAGCAACGCACCCGCGACCAGCGCGAAGCGGCTGAGATTGCCGATCTCGGCATCGGACAAATCCCGCGGTTCCACATCGAGAATGCAGAAGGCGCCGACGGCCAGGCTGCCCTCCATCTCGATCGGCGCGCCAGCATAGAAGCGAAAATGCGGGTCGCCGGTCACATAAGGCATATCCGACAATTCCGGATGGCGCTGTAGATCGGGAACGATGACGAGGTCGTTGGCGTAGACGACACGGGTGCAGATCGAGAGATCGCGCGAGCACTCGGCGAGCTTCATCCCCGCCTGGCCGGCAACGCGCTGCCAATCCTCATCGATGATGTTGATGGCCGCGAAGGGTGTTTCGAAGACGCCGCGCGCCAGCTCGGCGAGAGCCGCAAGCTCCGGCGTCGAACTGCGGCTTACGGCATTCAAGGCGCGGACCGCCAGCAGCCGTTCTGCTTCATTGGCGGGGAGCCGGACGACCTGTCCCATTCATACCTCCGTCAGTTCGCAACCCGTTGCTAAAACATGATGTCATGATTTGTCAGGGCAAGGGCAAAGTTTGACGAATGTTAACAAGGCGTTGCCAGCAGCAATGTCTGGCAGCGGACATTGGCGCGGAAAGCTGGTAAACTGATTTCGGGCTTGCAACCGGAGGAGCGCATGGACGACCGTCAAGCCATTTCAGATCTGATCGAGCGGCAGTTTGCCAGTCTCAGCTGGGCGCATGGCACTGGGCCCGATGCCGAGGGCTTCATGGAGGATTTCCACTCGGATGCCCTGCTGTTTGCCTCGGCGCGTCCCGCAAGGGCACAGACGCCGCGGAAATTCCTGGAGCGCATGGAGGGGCTGTCGCAGACGTCGCTGCGCGCCTTTGCCGAACATTGTCCGGCGCGAGAAATCCGCATCTTCGGCAATGTTGCCGTTGCGGTTGCCGCCTGTGAGAACGTCGAGAACAATCGCGAGCGCAGCCGCAATGTCGAGATGATGCTGCTGGTGAAGGACAGCAGCGGCTGGAAGATCGCGGCGCAGGCATGGGACAAGATGACGCCGGGCCAGAGCTTTCCGGACTGGCTTTCGTAAGGCGGTTGCTTCCCGCGACAGGTGCGTTACATTTCGTTGGCTAACCGAAGAACGAGCTTGGGAGGAGCGACTTCATGAGACGGATGTGGCCTGAGGAGTTCAATTTCATCCTGAACGGCGCGGAGGAAGTGACGCTGGATATTCCGGCGACCGTGCACGAAGACGGCTCGCATGGCGAGGCGACCCATCGCCAGGCGCTGCGGGTGCGGATTTCGCAGCAGGATTACGAGCGCATCTGGCCGCTCGCCGAGGCGCGCTACCGCCTCGACGGCAAATTCGCCGGCAAGGCGATCACGCTGATCGCCAATAATCCACATTACCATACCTGGCATCCTGCCGATGGCGGCACCGCGGACGAGACATCGGACAGCGGCAGGCACTACACGACGAAATATGTCGTCGTGCATTTCCTGCTGGATGACGTGCGGGAGGCAGCGGCGGCCTGAGGCCGCCCGCCCTTACGCCTCATCAAGCGCCAGCGTGAGATCGGCAATCAAGTCGTCGGGATGCTCGATCCCGATCGACAGGCGGATCGTTGATTCAAGCACGCCGATGCGCTGGCGCACATCTGCCGGCACGCCCGAATGCGTCATCGTCGCCGGATGAGACGCGAGCGATTCCGTTCCGCCGAGGCTGACGGCCAGCTTGAAGATCTTCAGCGCGTTCAGGAATTTGAACGAGGCCGGCTGGCCACCCTTGATATCGAAGGAGAAGGTCGAGCCCGCGCCGCTGCACTGGGCCGTAAACGTGCGGCCGACCGGCGACTGCGGATCGTTGTAGGGCAGATAGTGAATCTTCTCGACCTTCGGATGCTCGCGCAGGAAACCGGCGACGGCTTCGGCATTGCTGTTGGCGCGCTCCATGCGGATCTGCAGCGTTTCCAGTGAACGGCCAAGCATCCAGCAGGAATGCGGATCAAGCTGCGTGCCGATCGCCCCACGCAGTGCCTTGACCTGCTTCATCACGGCCTTGCGGCCGAGTGCGGCGCCGGCGATCAGGTCCGAATGGCCGCCGACATATTTGGTCAGCGAATAGAGCGAAATGTCGGCGCCATGCTCGATCGGGCGCTGGAAGACCGGGCCGAGCAACGTGTTGTCGCAGGCGATGATTGGCGTATGGCCCTGCTTTTCGCCGATCGCATCGGCGACACGGCGGATCATCGCGACATCGACGAGGCTATTGGTCGGATTGGCCGGCGTTTCGATGAGGATGACGGAGACGCGGCCCTTGGCCATCGCCTGTTCGGCCGCGGCGTTTACCGAGCTCTCGCTGACACCATCGGCAAAGCCGACGGCGGAGACGCCGAGATTGAGGAAGGTCCTGGCAAGCAGCGTTTCCGTGCCGCCATAGAGCGGTTGCGAATGCAGGACGGCATCGCCGGGACGGACAAAGGCGAGCAGCGTGGTGGCGATCGCCGACATGCCGGACGAGAAGAGCGCGCAGCTTTCGGTGCGCTCATAGACGGCAAGGCGGTCTTCGACGATCTCGCTATTCGGATGGTTGAAGCGGGAATAGACGAGACCCGCACCCTTGCCCTCCGGGGGCTCCTTGCGGCCGGAGACATAGTCGAAGAAATCCCGGCCATCCTCGGCGGACTTGAAGACGAAGGTCGAGGTCAGGAAGACCGGCGGCTTGACGGCGCCTTCCGACAATTCCGGATCATAGCCGTAGTTCAGCATCTGGGTTTCCGGATGCAGGGCGTGATTGCCGATATGGGTTCTCGACGGGTGCGGCGCAGTCATGAAACGTCTCCTCAAACAATGTCACGGACTTCGCCCGGCAAATTATATCAGATGCAGCGGCGGGTTCTTGCTATTTGGCGCGGCCTGATATTGTTGGAAGCAACTTCTTGCGGAGATCAGCGAAAAGTGACGCAGAAAATTGCCGATACGATCGACCGCCGTATCCTCAAGGAACTGGCGGCCGACGCGCGCATCACCAACAACGAATTGGCGGAGCGTGTGGGGCTTTCGGCATCGGCTTGTTTGCGGCGGCTACGGCGTCTGGAAGAGACCGGCGTCATCCAGGGTTACACCGCGATGATCGACCCGGCCGTCGAGGGCTGGACGATGACGGCGATCGCCTCGGTGCGGCTCAGCCGCCAGCACGAGGACGAGATCCGGATGTTCGAGGATGCCGTGCGCGGCTGGGACGAAGTGCTGGAATGCCACCTCGTTACCGGTTCCAAGGACTATGTGCTGAAGGTGATGAGCTCCGGGCTCGAACAATACGAGCGGTTCATCAAGGACAAGATCGCCAAGCTGAAATGCGTCGAGACGATCGAGACCAGCTTCGTGATGAACACCATCAAGGCGCGGCGCTCCTGAGCGTCAAAAATGCCCATAAAGCCTCAAGTGTTAAAAAATTCTCACACAAATTAACGGGTTGTTTACCACGTTTCGTGAAAGGTGCGCGGTGAGCAGTGGTGATCCGCATTCCTTTTCCTAGTCTCGCGTTTTTCGTTGGAATGCCGCTACGCCGTCCAGTTTGAGGAAAGTCTAAAAAACTAAACTCGGATGAAACGGTCTCTCAAGCCAATAGCCGAACCCTGACGAGGGACGCGGCAGACGAAGCGAGCAAGAAGATGAACGGATCGCGATCAAATTCTCCCCGGAGCGCCGACAGGTCCTCCCTCGACGCGCTGAACCGCACGATCGAAGGGCTCGAGGCGCGTATCGAAGGGCTGATGGGCAGCAACGGTCCGCGGGATCCGGCGCCACGGGCTGCCGCTCCCGAACGCGATAGCTACGCACGTTCCTATGAGCCGCGGCCGGCCTACGCCGCCGCCGAGCCCCGTCCCGACCCGCTAGCCGAAATCCGCCAGCGCCAGCGCATTCTCGAAGCCGGCCGCGAACGCGCAGCCGCAGAGCGTGCCGCCTACCGCGAACCCGTTCCTGCGCCGCGCGCACCGGCTCCAGCCGCCGCCGCTCCCGTCTACGGCGCCTCGAACGACACGATGACCGAAATTGCCCAGGCGCTCGTCAACCTGCGCCAGGATTTGAAGCGCGACATCTCCGAGGGCGTGACGCGGGAGATGAATGCGCTGCGCGGCGAGCTCCGCGAGATCAAGTCGAGCGCTCAGGACAACCGTTTCGCCGACGACATCCGCGCCGACATGGGCCGGCTTGCGCAGAGCATCGACCAGCTCTCGCACCGCTCCGCGAGCCCGGAGGCCGCTGGCCTGCGCAGCGAATTCGACGAACTCCGCTCGCTGATGGATGGCTTGGCCCGCGAAGATTCCGTCCGCCACATGGAGCGCCGCTGGGACAGCTTCGAAAACCAGCTGCACACGATCGACACCGCCGGCCTTCAGGAAGAATTGGTTTCGCTCGCCTACCGGCTCGACGATATCAAGCGCCATATCGGCGGCATGGGCGAGAGCCCGGCCGTCCGCGCTCTCGAAGACAAGCTGATCTCCATTGCCAGCGCGATGGAACAGTTCGGCAGCATGATCCAGCCGCATGACCGGGCGATGTCCGAGCAGTTCGCGGCGATGGATACGCGCCTCGACGAAATCAGCCGCGCCATTGCCGCCAGCAGCCGCAATGCCTCCAACGGCGACCCGGCGCTGATGCACCGCCTCGAAGGCCGTCTCAATGCGCTCGGCGAGCAGATCGACCTGATGGGCCGAAGCGTTGCCAACCGCACGGCACCGGCCGATGGCCTGACCGACCGGCTGGAAATGCTGACGCGCCGCGTCGAGGAGCTGGCCAATACCAAGGCGACGGCCCATCTCGACGAGCGGCTTGAGCAGCTCTCCTACATGCTGGAGCGCGCCCAGAAGGCCGCACCGCAGCCCGACCTCAACCGCACGCTCGCCGATATCTCCAGCAAGATCGACGCGCTGGAAACCGGTGCGGTCAACGACGTTCTTGCCGAGCGGCTCGACTATCTCGCCCGCCGCATCGACCAGATGGAAATCCAGCCGGCTCCCGTCATGGCGGCACCTGCCATCGACGACAGCGCTTTCCGCCGAATCGAGGGACGCCTCAGCGACATCGCCGCCCGTCTCGAAGAGAGCACCGCGGCACCGGCGACCGATTCGCGGGCGCTGAAGAGCCTCGAAGACCAGATCGCCAATCTCTCCACGCTGCTCCACGAGCCGCGTGCAGATGCCGGCATCTCCGCCGATCTCGACCGCCGCATGGGCGCCATCGAAGACTACATGGCGACCAGCGACGAATATATCATCGAGGCTGCCCGCCAGGCGGCTGAAGCGGTCGTCGAAGCCTATTCGCGCAATGGCGGCCTGCAGGCCGGCAGCGTTCCGGCCGCCGACATGTCGGCGCTGAATGCGCTGGCCGCCGATCTTCGCCACCTCGAAGACCTGAGCCGCAGCGGCGAGGAACGGACCCACAAGACGTTCCAGGCGCTGCATGAAACGCTCGTCCATATTGCCGACCGCCTCGACGACATGGAAACGCGCAACCGGCCTGCCGCCCGCATGCCGGCCGCCAATGTCGATTTCGAAGTCGATCCCTATTCGCTGATCCCTGCCGGCGCAGAGGCGGAAAAGCCTGCGGTGTTCGGCACCAAGGGCGTGGCGGCACCGCGCGCCGCCGTGGCTGAAGCCGTTGCACCGCAGCCGGCCCCGGCTCCCGCCGTCAGCGAAACCAGCGCCATCGCCATCGAAGCCGCCACCAAGCCTGCGGCCGAAGCCAAGCAGAGCAAGAGCCTGTTCCTGGCGATCGGCAAGAAGCTGATGCCCGGCAAGAAGGCGCCGAAGGCCGATGCCGCCGAGCGCACGATCATCGATCCGGCTCCGTCCATCGACCCTGTCGATGTCGTGCCCGGCGAAGAGGCCAACGAGCTTCTCGAGCCTGGCTCCGGCGCGCCTGACGTGAAGAAAATCCTGGAGCGGGTTCGCGCCAGCCAGAGTGCGGCGCGCGCCAACCCGAAACCTGCCTCGGAAAACGACCGCGCCGACTATATCGCCGCTGCCCGCCGTGCCGCCCAGGCCGCCGCTATCGAATCCGACCCGAAAGCGCAGCCGCTGAAGGCCGACAAGAAGAGCAAGGCTCCGAAGCCTGCCGGTGGCGCCAGCGCCTTCTCGCGCTTCCGCCGTCCGCTGCTTCTCGCAGCCGGCGCCGTGCTTCTGGCGATCATGGCATTCCCGCTTGCCCGCACGCTGACCACAGGCCAGAGCGCACCGCCCGCCGAAGTCGCGGTCATGAGCGATGCGAACCAGGCTCCGGCAACAGCAGATACAGCGGCCGTACCGCAGATCGATAACCAGGCGACAGCCAATCTCGAAGCACCGGCGGCACCAGAGGCCGTTCCTCCGGCCGCCGATCCGGCACCGGCATCACCGGCCGATCATCTGACCGATGCTGCGCCGCTCGATGGCGAAGGTGCTGCGACGCTGACGCCGGGCGCTCCGGCTCAGGATGCCACGGCCTTTGCTCCGAAGGATGCTCCCGCCACCACCAATGCGGCACCGGCACAGCCTGAAATCGCTGTTCCCGATGTAATCCAGCCGGCGGCACTTGCCGATGCGGCACGCGGCGGCGATGCGCTGGCGCTCTTCGAAATTGCAGCCCGCTACAGCGAAGGACGCAATGGCGTTACCGCCAGCGAAGCCGATGCGGTCAAGTGGTACCAGATGGCCGCCGACAAGGGCTTTGCCCCGGCGCAGTACCGTCTCGGCAGCATCTACGAGAAGGGCACGGGTGTCGCCCGCGACATCAACAAGGCCAAGGGCTATTACGAGCAGGCTGCTGATCAGGGCAATGCCAGCGCCATGCACAATCTCGCAGTGCTCTACGCTTCCGGCGCGCTCGGCCAGCAGGACTATGCGACGGCTGCCAACTGGTTCACCAAGGCCGCCAATCTCGGCATCACCGACAGCCAGTTCAACCTCGCCATCCTTTGCGCCCGCGGCAATGGCGTGACGCAGGATCTCGGCGAGAGCTACAAGTGGTTTGCGATCGCTGCCAAGGGTGGCGACAAGGACGCCGGCGCAAAGCGCGACGAAGTCGCCAAGGCGATGAAGCCTGCCGACCTCGACAAGGCGAAGGCGACAACCGAGGCCTGGAAGCCGCAGCAGCTCGACAACAAGGCCAACGGCATCGACGTGCCCGACGCCTGGACCGGCAAGGGAACCAGCACCTCAAGCGTCGACATGAAGAAGGCGATCCGCAACATTCAGGCGATCCTGAACAACAACGGTTTCGACGCCGGCACGCCTGACGGCGAGATGGGCGCCAAGACCGTCGCGGCGATCAAGAGCTTCCAGAAGTCGATCGGCCAGGATCCGTCCGGCAAGATCAACGACGATACGGTCAAGGCCCTGCTGGAACGCAACGCCAAGAACGCCACCAAGGCATAAGGCGCCAATCCGGCCCTCGCCTCGAAAAATCACGACGACCCTTTTGCCTTCGCCGCAAAAGGGTCGTTTTGCTTTCAGAGTTTCGCGGCGGGATTGATTGCCGGTCGGGGGATTCGTGAGCGTTCAGCGGGACAAGATTCCCTATTTCAGCCAGTGGGAAACGCCGGAGATGACGTTATCAGTGCTTGCCGAGGGGTCGGCGGCGCTGCTGCGGGATCCGCTCTGGCGGCAGTCAGGCGCCGAGACGGTCGAGGACTATGCGCGCTGGGCGGTCAATGTCTGCGGCATGGCCCGCCTGAAGATGATCCTGGCAGCGCGCGGCGAGCTGCATCCAACGCTTGCTCTCGCCCGCGCCTGCACCGCCTATGGCGGCTATGTCGTCAACGAGCTCGATGCCTCGATCAAGGGGCTGATCTACGCACCTTTCGTAACCTATGTGCGCGAACACTTCGGGCTCTCGGCGGAGACGATGACGGGTGTCGCGACAGAGAGCATTCCCGGGCTGCTGGCCGACCGTCCGTTCTTCATCGCCTCGGTCAATAGCGGCATCCGCTGGCCAGAGAGGACACCGCCCTCGAAAGGCGGGCACCTCGTTCTGGTGACGGCAGCGTCGGGTGAGACACTCCGTTTCCACAATCCATCCGGCCATGACGCCGCGAGCCAGGCAGATGTGACGCTGCCGCTTGCCGTCTTCGACCGATTCTTCGCCAATCGCGGCATTGCCGTCGGTTTCTGACATTTCGACCAAGAGCATTCTGGAGGTTCCATGACATCTTCCCGCGGCAAGCTGCGCATCGCCGTTCTCTTCGGGGGCCGCTCGGCCGAACACGACGTCTCCGTGATGTCGGCGACGAATGTGATGGGGGCGCTGGAGCCTTCGAAATACGAGGCGGTGCCGATCTTCGTGACGCGGGAAGGCGAATGGCTGCTCAGCCGCTTCGAGAATGGCACGCTCGCCAAGCCGGCAAGCGGCGCCGAAATCGCGCTGGTGCCCGGCGGGCGCGGGCGGATGATCGCGATCGACGGCGGCCGGATGAGCGATGCCGGGACGATCGATATTCTCTTCCCCGTGCTGCACGGAATTTTCGGCGAAGACGGCTCGGTGCAGGGGCTGGCCGAAGTGGCCCGCGTACCACTGGTCGGCTGCGGCATCCTGGGTTCGGCAACGGCGCTCGACAAGGATATCGCCAAGCAGCTGCTACGGGCTGCGGGCCTGCCGGTGGCGCGGGCGGTGACCGTGCATGCGAATCAGGCGCCGTCCTTTGATACGCTTGAGAGCGCCCTTGGACTGCCGCTGTTTATCAAGCCTGCGCGTCAGGGCTCCTCTGTGGGCGTGCGCAAGGTTTCCGGCAGCCAGGAATTTGCACCGGCGCTTGCGGAAGCCTTCAAGCACGACCGCAAGCTGCTTGCCGAAGAGTTCATCCGCGGCCGCGAGATCGAGTGCAGCGTGCTGGAGGACACCAAGGGCGGATTGTTCGTCTCCCGCCCGGGCGAAATCATCCCGGCGGAAAGCCACGGCTTCTACAGCTACGATGCGAAATATATCGACGAAGACGGCGCGGCGCTGAAGGTTCCGGCGGAGCTTCCGGCCGAGGTCGAGGCCAAGATCCGCGAGACGGCAGCGCTTGCCTTCCGGGCGCTCGGTTGCGACGGCATGGCGCGCGTCGATTTCTTCCTGACCGAGGACATGACCTTCCTGATCAACGAGGTGAACACCATTCCCGGCTTCACCAATATCAGCATGTACGCGAAGGCGATGGCGGCAAGCGGCGTCAGCTATCCTGAGGTGATCGACCGGCTTGTCGAGCACGGTCTCGCACGCGCCGGCCTCTGACCCGGAAAATGTCTCTTCCCGGTGTGGCAGGCACGCACCGGGAAGAAAAACGCCGCGACTTCGCCCCGCTCTGTCACAAAACCTGAAAAAAGCCGGATTATTCGGGAGTTATCGCTCGCGGAATGTGCGGCCTGGATGTCGTTTCTCGAAAGCCTCTGGCAACGATTTCCCATTATGATGCGCCATTCGAACGGGACAAGCGCGCCTGCCCGGCGGGGGCAGTGAGTAATCGGGGTCGGTTGTGGCAATCTATCTGCCCATCGCAGAATTGTCGGTGAACATCTTCATCATTCTCGGCATGGGCGCCGCTGTCGGCTTCCTGTCGGGCATGTTCGGCGTCGGCGGCGGCTTCCTGATCACCCCGCTCTTGATCTTCTACAACATCCCGCCTGTCGTTGCAGTCGCCACCGGCGCCAACCAGGTCGTGGCTTCCTCGATCTCCGGCGCGATCACGCATTTCCGGCGCGGCACGTTGGACGTCAAGCTCGGGTCGGTGCTGCTGATCGGCGGTCTGTCCGGCGCCACGGTCGGCATCTGGATCTTCTCGCTGCTGCGCCGCCTCGGCCAGCTCGATCTCTTCATTTCGTTGCTCTACGTCGTCTTCCTCGGCACAGTCGGCGGGCTGATGCTGCTCGAGAGCGTCAATGCCATGCGCCGCGCGGCCAAGAACGTGCCGCCGACGCCACGCAAGCCCGGGCATCACCACTGGGTGCACCGCCTGCCCTTCAAGGTGCGGTTCAAGAAATCGAAGATCTATCTCAGCGTTATCCCGGTCATCGCGCTCGGCTTCGCGATCGGCATCCTCACCTCGGTCATGGGTGTCGGCGGCGGTTTCATCATGGTTCCCGCGATGATCTATCTGCTGCGCATCCCGACGAATGTGGTTGTCGGCACCTCGCTGTTCCAGATCATCTTCGTCACCGCCTATACGACGATCGTGCAGGCGGCGACGAACTTCTCCGTCGATATCGTGCTCGCCTTCATTCTGATGGTCGCCGGCGTCATCGGCGCGCAATACGGCGTGCGTGTCGGCCAGAAACTACGCGGCGAACAGTTGCGCGCGCTGCTCGGACTGCTCGTTCTCGCCGTCGGCATCCGTCTGGCGATCTCGCTGGTGGTAACGCCCGCCGATATCTATTCGATCGTGATGGGAGGCAATTGATGCGCTGCCTTCCAGCTCTCGCCCTTTCGCTCTTCCTTGCCCTGCCGGGTCTCGCCGCGGCGCAGACGCTGCTGCCGGGGCAGAATGCCGAGAGCGTGCGCGAGGGGCTGGAGATCGGCACCTCGACCAGCGAAATAGCCATTACCTCCGACTTCAAGGGCGCGGATCTGACGATCTTCGGCGCGGTGACCGAGACCGACCAGCTGCTGCTCGCCGTCGGCCAGTATGATGTCGTCGTCGTGCTCGAGGGGCCGCGTGAGAACGCGACGGTGCGCAAGAAGCAGCGCGTCTTCGGCATCTGGATCAATACCAGCTCGATGACATTCGAGGCCGTGCCGCATTCCTATTCGATGTCGAGCTCGCGGGCGATCGACGATGTGACGACGCCGCTCGACCTTACAGACGAGGGGATCGGCATCGACCATATTCCGCTGACGCCTGTCGGTTTCGTCGGCGATGGCAGCAGTCTCGGGGAATTCCGCGAAGCCTTCCGGCGGCTGCAGCAGAGCGGTGGCCTTTACGAGCGCGATCCATCCGGCGTGCGCTTCGTCAGCTCCAACCTGTTCAAGGCGAGTCTCCGCCTGCCCGCCAATATTCCGAACGGCGTGCATACCGTTCGCGCCTATCTCTTCAAGAGCGGCAAGCTGGTGAACCAGAAATCCGTGCCGCTACGCGTCATCAAGACCGGCATCGAGCAGATGATCACCGACGCCGCACATGAGCGGCCGATCGAGTACGGTGCCTTTGCCGTGTTCCTGGCGCTGGTGACGGGCTGGGCCGCCAGCATCGTGTTCCGCAAGGATTGATCAGGCGCTCTTTTCGCGCGCTGCAACCTCGTTGCGGGCTTGCGTCAGGCGGGCAAGCACGGATGGCGTATCCGTCGTCAATGGCGTACCGAGATGCCTGGCGCGCAGCTCGTCCATGAAATCCGACCATAGCTGTGGGCCGCCCTCCTCCAGGATTTCGGCGCGGATCGCCAGCGCGTCGGAAACCGGCAGATGCTTGCGGCCCCAGGCGCCCATATGCGCGAGAAGCGGCACGAGCTCGATGGCCATCTCGGTCAGGCTATAGACTGACTTCTGCTTGTGGCTCGGGTCGTCTTCCTTGGTCAGCAGGCCGTTCTCGACAAGGCGGCGCAGGCGATCGGCGAGGATATTGGTGGCAATGCCCTCGTTGGAGCCCTGCATCAGTTCGCGGAAATGGCGCCGGTTGCCGAACATGATGTCGCGGATGACGATCAGGCTCCAGCGGTCGCCGAGAACCTCCAGCGTCAGGTTGATGGGGCAGCCGGAACGGTGCTCTTCACTCATGCTCATTCTCCAAAAGCCGCTTGCATTTTGCCACCAGAGCATCGGCAGTTCAATCAGGTGCGGGCGGCCGCGGCGATCAGTGCGGCGGCGGCCCGCCCGGCGGTCTCGATATAGGATGGATCACGGCGCAGAAGCACGGTGGCAAAGCCGCCATCGAGCAGCAGCATGACCTGCCGCGCCAAGATTCTACTGTCGCTTATCCCATCGGCTTCGAAGGTCTCCGCCAGCCAGTCCTCCACGCGCTGCTTGTGGACGATACCGGCCTTCACCGCGGGATGGCCGGGCATATCGGCAAGCTCAGCGGCGGTGCGCAGGAAGCCGCAGCCTTTCCATTTCGGATGGCGCGCGGCTTTCGCCAATTCGTCGAAGATCGCCTTGACCTTCTCCTCCACACCGCCCTCTGCCACAGCATACCATTTCTGGAACAGCGCGAGGTTCGGCTGATCGCGGCCTTCGAGATAGGCGGTGATCAGGTCGTCCTTGCTGTCGAAGTGGTAATAGAGCGTCCGTTTTGTGACACCGGCCTTCTCGGCGACGGCATCGACGCTGACGGCGCGGATACCCTGCCCGTAGAAGAGCTTTGCGGCGGCATTGACGATACGGTCACGGGTGCTTTCTGTCGGCTGTTTCATGGCGGCAAAGTATACCGACTAGTGAGTGTTACCAAGAGCGCTGTGAGCCTATGGATCAGCTCCTCGGAGATGGTGGAGCGAGCGGCGATGGATAGCGGGAGCCAGACAGGTATTGCAGGGCAGCGTATCGATATCGGATGCCGCGATGGCGTGATCCTAGGCGGCCACCTCTGGCCAGCGGTTGGCCGGTGCGATGGCGCCGTGATCATCAACCCGGCAACCGGCGTGCTCGCCAGCTACTATCACCGCTACGCCCGGTTTCTCTCCGCTCATGGCTTCCAGGTACTGACCTATGATTATCGCGGCATCGGTTTGTCGCGCCCGGCTCGTCTGCGCGGCTGCGGCTATCGCTGGCGCGATTGGGGAACACTCGATTTCGAGGCCGCGCTCACCTTCGCGCGGGAACGCGATCGGCTGCTGCCGGTTGCTATCGTCGGCCACAGCATCGGCGGCTTCCTGCCGGGATTTGCAGAGAGTGCTCCCGGCATTGAGCGCATGCTCACGGTCGGCGCGCAATATGGCTATTGGGGCGATTACGCCAGATCGCAGCGCCGCTCGCTGTTCTGGAAGTGGCATGCCGCCATGCCCGCTCTTACGGCGGTATTCGGCTACTTTCCGGGAAGGCGACTCGGCTGGCTGGAGGATCTTCCGGCTGGCGTCGCCAATGAATGGAGCTTTCGCGGCGCGCGGATGGAGCATAGCTATCCGGCCGGTGAGCGGGAGGAGATCATCGCCCGCTTCGACGCGGTACAAGCACCCATTCTGGCGATCGGCATGTCCGACGATCCGATCGGCACGCCGGCCGCAATCAGCCGCGGGCTCAGCTACTACAGGAATGCGGATGCGATACACGTGACGATCACGCCGGGCGATCTCGGACTTGAGGCTGTCGGCCATTTCAGCCTGCTCCATCAGCGGCATGCGAACGGCTTCTGGCTGGATACGCTTCTGTGGCTGCGCGACGGGATCAACCCCTGGCCGCAGCGGCTCTGCCCCGCTCCCGCCTTTTGAGGGACACAACTTCGCCTTTGAATAAAAACCGGTCTTTAAGATTTACCAGTTAGTAATCTCTCGAAACGAGAGGTTCTGTTTTGCGTATCCGTACACTTCTCGCCCTGGTGCTGCTGGCGCTCGTTGCCGGCTGCGCAACGGCACCCCGTCAGACCCGGAATATCTGCGCGGTCTTCGACCAGCGCGACGGCATTTTCACCAGCTGGCAGCGTTCCGCCGAGAAGGCAGAAGCCAAGTATGGTATCCCGGTGCCGATCCTGATGGCGACGATGTATGTCGAATCCGGCTTCCAGCCCTATGCCCGCCCGCCGCGCACGAAACTCTTCGGCTTCATTCCCTGGACGCGCCAGTCGACCGCCTATGGCTATTCGCAGGCGCTGAACGGCACCTGGGATCACTACCAGTCCGCCACAGGCAACTGGGCCAGCCGCCGCACCAACTTTGCCGATGCCATCGACTTCATCGGCTGGTATCACTCCGAAAACAGCAAGGCGACCGGCATTGCGCCCAACGACGCCTACAGCCTCTACCTCGCCTATTATTCCGGCCCGACCGGCTACCGCCGCGGCGACTGGCGCTCGAACGGTCAGCTGCAGAAGACGGCACAAAAATTCGCGACCATGGCGGCGAACTATCAGCAGCAGTTGCAGGGATGTAATTGAGACTTCCTTCTCCCCTCGGGGGAGAGGAGTTACCCGCGCAGGTTTCCGAACCTGACGGAGTAGATGCGGTCGCGACCCAGGAGATGGGCGACAAGCGATGCGTGATCGAAGAGCCCCTTCATCGCCTTGTGGCCAAGGTCGAGCCCACCGCTCATGACGCCGAAGGCGGGCATCAGCAGCCGGGCGCCGTCGGTGGCGAAGCAGGGGCGGCGGATCGATTTTTCGCGGCGACGGACGGTGGCGGCCGGATGAAGATGGCCGGCGATTTCGCCCTGCTGCAATCCACCCTTCGGCTCATGCCGGAAGGTGAGGCCGGCATAGTGGATCTCGTCGGCGCAGATGCCGGGCAGATCCACGGTCCCGTCAGGGTCATGATTGCCGTTGATCCAGATCCATTCGCGGCCACGCGCCATGTCGGCGATCAGCGTCCGGAAAATATCCGGCAGGTGCTCGGAACCGACGCGATCATGGAAATTATCGCCGAGCGAGACGACGATCTTCGGGTCGTAGCGGGTGATGACGGCGGAGAGGACCGTGAGCGTCGCCAGCGTATCGTAGGGCGGCAGCATCATGCCGCGGCGGGCGAAGGCGGCGCCTTTCTCCAGGTGGAGATCGGAGACGACGAGCGCGCCTGTGTCGGGCAGGTAGAGAGCGCCGAGCGGATCGCAAACGGCGGCGACGCCATTGACCGACGTTTCCACGCCGGGCATCGGGACCAGTCCGTTGAGTTCGCGCGCCAGCGCCAGGCGGTTCATTGCGGTCTTCTATCCTAAATCTTCAGCTCATCGCCTCGGCGATGAGGTCGTCTGCCGCTTCGGCCAGCAGTGCGTCATGGGCTTCGCCTGGCACCGCCTCCTTGCCGATCTCGAGCATGACAGGCACGGCGAGCGGCGAAATATGGTCCAGCGCACGATGCGTGATGTGACCCTTGATTCGTCTCAGCATATCGCCAAGGCGGGAAATATCCAAAAGCCCGGTGCCTGCATCCTGCCGCGTCGCCTGCAGCAGAATGTGATCCGGCTCGTGGCTGCGCAGTACGTCGTAAATCAGATCGGCCGAGACGGTGACCTGCCGCCCGCTCTTTTCCTTTCCGGGATGACGGCGCTCGATCAAGCCTGCAATCACGGCGCAATTGCGGAAGGTGCGCTTCAAAAGGAAGGATTCGTCGAGCCAGGCTTCGAGCTCGTCGCCGAGCATGTCCTCGTCGAAAAGGTCGGCGAGACTGAGGCGGCCGCTGGCGATCATCTGGCCCAGATCCTCCAGGCCCCAGATGCCGAGCGAATAATCGGTACAGACGAAGCCGAGCGGTTTGGCGCCCGCGCGTTCGAGGCGGCGCGTCAGCAGCATGCCGAGCGTCTGATGCGCCAGCCGGCCCTCGAAGGGATAGGCGACCATGTAACAACGGCTGCCGCGCGGGAAGGTCTCGATCAGCAGTTCGTCGCGCTTCGGCAGCATCGACTTGTCCTTCTGGATCGAGAGCCAGTCGCGCACCTGATCCGGCAGATCGCCCCAACGATCGGGATCGGCGATCATCGAGCGGACCTGATCGGCGAGATAGGTCGAGAGCGGGAATTTGCCGCCGGCGTAAGAGGGGATCTTGGGATCGAGCGAGAAGGCCTGCGAGGCCAGCGCCTCGTTCTCGCGGATGCCCTCGAAACGCAGCACCTTGCCGGAGAAGATGAAGGTGTCGCCGGGAGAGAGCTGCTCGAAGAAATACTCCTCCATCTTGCCGAGCACCGCGCCGCCGCGGCCGATGCGCCCGCCCTCGCCGCGCTTGACCATCTTCAGATTCAGCATTGGGCTTTCGACGATGGTGCCAAGGTTCAGACGGTATTGCTGGGCGACCTGCGGATTGGAGACGCGCCAGAGACCGTCCTTGTTCCTGCGGATACGGGCATAGCGCTCATAGGTGCGCAGCGCGTAGCCGCCGGTGGCGACGAAATCGACGATCCGCTCGAAGGTTTCCCAAGAAAGAGCCGCATAGGGAGAGGCGCTGGTGATCTCGTCATAGAGCTGCAGCATGTCGAAGGGGGCGGCGCAGGCCATGCCGAGAACATGCTGGGCGAGCACATCCAGCGCACCCTGCCCGACCGGCGGCGTGTCCTGCGCGCCGATATAGTTGGCGTCGAGCGCCGCCTGACACTCCATCACCTCGAAGCGGTTGGCAGGCACGAGGATCGCCTTCGACGGTTCGTCCATGCGGTGATTGGCGCGGCCGATGCGCTGGGCAAGGCGCGAGGCACCCTTTGGCGCGCCGACATGGATGACCAGATCGACATCGCCCCAGTCGATACCGAGATCGAGCGTCGAGGTGGCGACGACGGCGCGCAGCTTGTTGGCGGCCATCGCCGCTTCCACCTTGCGCCGCTGGCTGACATCGAGCGAGCCGTGATGCAGGGCGATCGGCAGGTTATCCTCGTTGATCGTCCAGAGCTCCTGGAAGAGCATTTCGGCCTGCGAGCGGGTGTTGACGAAGAGCAGCGTCGTCTGGTGGTCGAGGAGCTCTTTGTAGACATCGGGGATCGCATATTTGGCGGAATGGCCGGACCAGGGGATGCGCTCTTCCGTCTTCAGGATCGAGATCTCCGGCTTGGCGCCGCCTTCGACAGTAACCAGACCGGCGTGATGCTCGCGTCCCTCTTCCTGCGCGACCAGCCATTTCTGCAGGTCCATCGGCTCTGCGACCGTGGCGGACAGGCCGATCGTCTGCAGGTTCGGCGCCAGCCTGCGCAGCCGGGCGATGCCGAGCGACAGCATGTGGCCGCGCTTCGAGGTGACGAGCGAATGCAGTTCGTCGAGCACGACATATCTCAGGTCCTTGAAGAAGCGCTCCGCCTCGCCATTGGCGAGCAGCAGCGCCACCTGTTCCGGCGTCGTCAGCAGGATATCGGGCGGATTGAGCTTCTGGCGCTGGCGCTTGGCATTCGGCGTGTCGCCGGTGCGATTCTCGATGGTGACGGGCAGGCCCATCTCCTCGACGGGCTTCGTCAGGTTGCGCTCGATATCGACGGCAAGTGCCTTCAGCGGCGAGACGTAGAGCGTGTGGATGCCTGTGAAGGCCGAGCCCGGCGGGATCTTGCCGCGACGGGTGAGATCGGTGAGTGCCGGGAGAAAGCCGGCGAGCGTCTTGCCGGCTCCGGTCGGCGCGATCAGCAGCGTGCTTTCGCCGGCCTCGGCGCGGGCCAGCAATTCCAGCTGATGGGCGCGCGGCCGCCAGCCCTTTTCCGCAAACCAGCGGATGAAGGGGGCAGGCAGGGCGATGCTGGTTTCGGCGTCGACGTGATCCACGCCATAAAGGTAGTGAAATCAGACCGAAAGAGAAGGGCATCGCCTCACATCGCGATGTAACGGTCCTTGCGGTGATTGATGGCGAGCGTGAGATTCAGCACCACTGCGCCAAGCACCGAACAGGCGATGATGAAGGGGCTCGCGACAAAGAACGACAGCGCAAGAATGACGCCGTCGAAGCCGAGCTGCACCAGACCGGCCCGCCAGCCAAAGCGCTCCTGGATATAAAGCGCAAGAATGCCGACACCGCCAAGGCTGGCGCGATGGCGAAACAGCGCCAGCATGCCCGCTCCGATGACCAGCCCGCCAAACAGCGCACCGACAATCGGATCGACATGCGAGAGGCTGATGAAGCGTGGCACGATTTCCGACAGGGCCGATGTCAGCGCGATGGCGGCGAAGGTCTTGACGGTGAAAGCCGGGCCGAGACGGCGAAAGGCCAGATAATAGAAGGGGAGATTGACGGCGAAGAAGCAGAGGCCGAAGCTCCAGCCGGTGGCGTAGTGCAGCAGAAACGCCATGCCCGCCGTGCCGCCCGTCAGAAGGCCTGCGCCCGAGAGCAGCGAGACGCCGAGCACCGCCAGCATGCTGCCGGCGACCAGTCCCTGGGCATCATCGAAGAGCGAGTGGCGATCCGCCGAAGAGTTCAGGGCGCCTGCGAAAGCAGTCCGTGCGGCCATTATTTTCCCCTCTGATTTTTCGTTCTTTCTATCCTGACGCGGCTGCTTGGCAAGATGATTTCGGGGTTGGGATCACATGCGGCCTTCTATCCATTCCAGCGGCCTGCATTTTCGCCGCATTCCGGGCGCGGCCTGACGGCGAACGCAGATGAGAGACAATCGATGCCAACACGCCGCGCGATCCTGGCCACGATGGGCGCCCTCGCCCTTTTTCCCCGGACCTCGAATGCAGCGCCCGCCGCTGCCGCCAACCTGACGCTCTGGCCGGGCACTCCCCCTGAAGGCGGCGGCCCCTCCGGTGATGTGGAGGAAAACGCCAAGGGCGCGATCAGCAATATCGCGGCGCCCAAGATCGACATCTACCAGCCAGCCTCGCCGAACGGCATGGCGGTTCTGATTGCTGCCGGTGGCGGCTACAAGCGCATCGAGATGCGCAACGAGGCGCTGCCAGCCGCCCGCTGGCTGAATGCGCGTGGCATCACCGCCTTCGTGCTGTCCTACCGGCTGCCGGACGAGGGCTGGGAGACCGGTCCGCTGGCACCATTGCAGGATGCGCAGCGGGCGCTGCGGCTGATCCGGGCCAATGCCGGAAAGTTCAAGATCGATCCCGAGCGGCTGGGCGTCCTCGGCTTTTCGGCGGGCGGGCATCTCCTCGGCATGGCGGCGGCGCGGTCTGCCTTTGCTTCCTACCCGGCGATCGACGATGCCGATGCGCTCCCGGCGCGGCCCGCCTTCGCAGCCCTCGTCTATCCCGTCATCACCCTGAAGCCGCCCTATGACCATACGTCGACGCGCAAAGTGCTGATCGGCAGTCACCCGAGCGCTGCCCTGAGTTCGGAATGGTCGGTGGAAGACCATGTCAAAGCCCGATGCCCGCCGGTGTTTCTGGCGCAGGCGGACGACGATCCGGTTTCCGATCCGCAGAACACGCTGATCATGCAGGCTGCCTGCGAGCAAGCGCATGTACCTGTCAAGCTGCACCGGCTGGCCGATGGCGGACATGGGTTCGGCATGGGCAAGCCCGGCACCGCCTCGATGCAATGGCCCGGCTATTTCGCCAGCTGGCTCGACAGGCAGACCCTGCCTCCCGGCTGAAAACCAGCACGTCTCAAAAGCCGCTTGACTCCCGTGTTAATCGTAGATATTTTTTATCCACGATTTAAGGAGATGGTTTCGATGAAACTCAGCGACGGTGTCGAGCAGGCTATTCACTGCGTGGCGGTTCTCGCCGGCTTGTCCGCCGATGGCGTGCTTTCGGCGGCAGCCCTTGCGGAATTTCACGGTGTCTCGACCAGCTATCTGCTGAAGCATATGCAGGCGCTGTCGGGCGCCGGTCTGGTCAAGACCGTGCCCGGGCCGAAGGGCGGATACCGGCTGGCGAAGGAACCGGGCGAGATTTCGCTGCTCGATATCGTGCTCGCCGTCGAAGGCCCTGCACCCGCCTTCCGCTGCAGCGAGATCCGCCAGCGCGGGCCGAACCCGTTGCCTCAGCGCTATTTCACCAAGCCGTGCCAGGTGACGGCGGCGATGCTGAAGGCGGAGCGCGCCTACAGGGCCGAGCTCGCCAAGACGAAGATTGCAGACATTCTGGCGGATCTTTCCGCCGATGACGACGGAGCCATCGCCGCCCGCGGCTGCGCCTTCATGGAATTGCACGAACGCAAATCAGCGGCTCGCTGAGCCTCAACCCCCAAAGGAGAATGACGATGCAACCCCGTTTCAATTTCGCCAAAGCCTCGCAGGATGCCTACAAGGCTGTCGTTGCCCTTGAGCAATATGTCCAGACATCCGGCCTCGAGCGCCGCTTCATCCACCTGATCAAGCTGCGGGCATCGCAGATCAACGGCTGCGCCTATTGCGTCGACATGCATGTGAAGGAAGCGCGTCACGACGGTCTCTCCGAACAGTGGATCAACCTGATGTGCGTCTGGCGTGAATCGCCGGTTTACGACGCCAAGGAACGGGCGCTGCTGGGCTGGGTCGATGCGGTCACGAACATCGCTTCGACGGGTGCTCCGGATGCGGATTTCGAAACGCTGAAGGCACATTTCAACGAAGAAGAGATGACCAAGATCACGGTTGCCATCGGCACGATCAACGTCTGGAACCGTCTTGCCGTGAGCTTCCGGGCACAGCACCCGATCGACCAGCCGGCAAAGGCCGCCTGAGCCTGCGAGCCCCTCTCTCCAAACGGGGAGAGGGGTTCATTCATCAATTCGTCTTGGGTGCGGTCTGGGCCGGCCGTTCGGCTGTGGGATCGACGCCATTGAAAAGCTGGCGGAGGGTCTGGGAGATTTCCTCGGCTGAGGCACCCTTCGCGTATTCTTCCTTCATGCGGCGTCTGACAAGCTTTTCCAGTTCTGACATATCGTCACCTCATCATTTCCGGCGCGAGATCAGTTTCGCGCTGCAGCATGGATGAGGCAAGTTACGATTTGTTCACGCGCGCTCACAGCGCGATGTAGCGATCGGCGCGATGGTTAATCGTCAGAAAAAGATTGAGCACGACGGCGCCCAGCACCGAGTAGAAGACAACCGGCGGCGTGGTGACGAAGAAGGCCGCGGCAAGCACGCACATATCGACGGCGAGCTGCACGAGGCCGGCGCGAATGCCGAAGCGCTCCTGCATGTAGATGCCGAGAATGCCGACGCCGCCGAGGCTGGCGCGATGGCGATAGAGCGCCAGAAGACCGAAGCCGAGCAGCAGACCACCGAGAAGAGCGGCCCAGGCCGGATGGATCGTGGCGATCGCCATGACCTTCGGCTGCAGGCTGGTCAGCGCCGAGGTGAGGCCGATGGCGATGAAGGTCTTGATCGTGAAGGCGACGCCGAGCCGCTTCCAGGAGAGATAGAAGAACGGCAGGTTCAGGAAGAAGAAGGCCAGGCCGAAATTGATGCCGAAGGCATAGTGCAGCAGGAAGGCGATACCGGCGGTGCTGCCGGTGAGCAGGCCGGCGCTGGCGAGCACATAGAGGCCGAGAGCCGAAATGAGCGCGCCGGAGAAGATGCCCTGGACGTCCTCGACCGGGGTATGCCGGGTGGCGGTGGTGTTCCAGAAACCGAGGGCACTGATGAGCTGGGTCATGTCGCTAATCTCCAAACGGCAGACGAGTTCAAGAGCGCCGGAGACAATCCCGCGCGACGGATTTTCAATGATGAGAGGGCCGAGGCGTTCATGCTGATCGCGGCGCTTGTCGGCTATGGGCTGAATTATCAGGCTTTTCGCAGGTGCGAGCAAGTGAAATATGTAAGTAATGCTGACCTATTTCAAAATCGCAACAAAGATGCGTTCAGCCATTTCGCCGCGTAAGGAAAAGAATGCCGGAAACCGGTTTGCCGCCATCTTTGCGAATGGTGGTTTTCTCGATTTTCAGGACATCGAAGCCGTAGCGGGCGCAGAGACCGCGCACATAGGCTTCGGAGTGGGCGTAGCGCAGCGACGGCGCCAGATGGAAGCCATCGCCCTCGCCGGCATCCTCGACCGAGAAGGCAAAGTCCGCGCCTGAGGCCGCAAGCCGGGCGGTGATCAGGAAGACGCTTTCGAGATTGCCGAGATACATCAGCACGTCAGCGGCTGTGACGAGATCGGCACGGCTCTCGGGTTCGCCCGAAAAGATGCCGGAAGCTTCCGGCTTCAGCGAGAGGTCGGCCTGCGCCAGAAGCGCATAGACTTGTTTCTCCTCGGCCTTGGCCAGCATGTTCTGCGAGAGGTCGTAGCCTTCCAGCCGCGCCACCTGGCCTGCGATTTCAGGCCCGAGCAGACCGGTGCCGCAGCCGAGATCGACGGCAAGCGCATAGTGCCTGCCGGTGGAAGTGACGAGGGCGGCAAGCTTCTGCGGCACGGAATAGTCGAGCTTATCGACCAGCGAGGTCTCGAAGCGGCCGGCATAATCATCGAAGAGCCGCTCGACATAGCGGCTCGGCGGCTGGTCCGGGGTTTCGGTTTCGCCGAGCAGCGCGAGCTTCAGCGTTGCGCCGAAGATGTCATCGGGGTCGAGCGCCAAGGTTTTCCGGTAGGCTTCGGCAGCCTCAGTGCGATGGCCGGCCTTCTCGCGGTAGGTCGCCAGCCGGTACCAGCCGGCAGCCCAGCCGGGTGTGAGCTCCAACGCCTGCTCCATCAGCTCGGCAGCCGCATCCGGCTCGCCGCCCTCATCGAGCATCTTGGCGTAATCGGCGCGGCGGTCGGCGATGACGTCGCCTGAAGTGAGCTGGCTCTGCTGCATGATGAGACCCGTTGAATGCCCGCGCATTTGGCTGCGGCCACAAAAAAACTCAAGTCCTATTTCAGAGGCGAAGCCGTCGGCTCTGGAAAAGGCTTGCGGGCAGCGATTCGCGACCGTATCTCAGAGCAAACAGGAGATGTGAATGTCCGATCAGGTGAACAAGTTTCTCGGCGACTCGCTCGGCCGCACGTTGGTGAAGCTCTTGGTGGTTTCGCTGATCGTCGGCTTCGTGATGACGATCTTCGGCTGGACGCCCTATGAGATCGTCTACGGCATTCGCGATTTCATCCGGGAAATCTGGTACCGCGGCTTCTCGGCTCTCGGCCGCGTCGGCGATTACCTGCTGCTGGGCGCCACGATCGTCATCCCGATCTTCGTCATCATCCGTCTCTTCAATTATCGTCGCTGACCATGACCTTCACAATCGTTTCCCGGCGCGGGCTACTGCGCCTTTCAGGCCTGGCGCTCGTCGCGGGCGTTGCAAGCTGCACCACCACACCAAAGATGTCCTCGACGCCCTCCGACGGCCAGGACGAGACGGCGGCTGCCCTGCCCCTCGTAAACCAACTGCGCGCCAAGAACGGCCTGCCGCCGCTGAGGATCGATCCGGCGGCGAGCACTGCCGCCATCTTCCAGGCAAAGCGCATGGCAAGCGCCGGCAAGATGGCGCATCTGATGGGCATGACAGACAGCTTTGGCGCCCGCGTGAAGGCGAGCGGCGTGCAGCTGCCCGCAGCCGAGAATATCGGCGTCGGCCAGAAGTCGGTCGACGGCATCGTCCAAGCCTGGATCAACTCGCCGCATCATCTGGAAAACATGCTCGGCCGGTATAGCGGCGTCGGCGTTGCCGTCGCGCATAATCCATCTTCCAACAACTGGCCCTATTGGGCCATGGTGCTCTCGAACTGAGGCGATTCTGCCTCCTGACCCGAGGCAGGCATGAGCGCTACCAGCGAACGCAATCTATTGGCATTTGACGTCACGCACCGGCTGGTGCTGTCGATCGCCATTCCGATGACGCTCGGCTTCATGACGACGCCGCTGCTCGGCCTCGTCGATACCGGCGTCGTCGGCCATATGGGCCAGCCGGATGCGCTGGCGGGTCTCGCGATCGGCGCCATGCTGTTCGACCTGATCCTCGGCAGCTTCAACTTTCTCCGCGCCTCGACAACCGGCCTGACGGCGCAGGCGCTCGGGCGCCATGATCTGCGCGAGCAGCAGGGCGTCTTCTGGCGGGCCTTCATCTCGGCAATCGCCTGCGGTCTTGCGCTGCTTTGTCTTTCGCCGCTACTTCTCATTGCCGGGCTGAAGCTGATGGGGCCGGAAGCGGGCGTGGCGCAGGCGACGAGCACCTATTTCTCGATTCGCATTCTCGCCGCACCCGCAGCGCTTGCCAACTATGCCATTCTCGGCTTCGTGCTGGGCCGTGGCCAGGGCACGATCGGCCTGGCGTTGCAGATCCTGATCAACGGCATCAATATCGTGCTCGCCATCTATCTCGGCCTGGAGCTCGACTGGGGCGTAGCGGGCGTTGCCTGGGGCACGATGGTCGGCGAAAGCGTCGGTGCGCTGGCCGGTCTCGCGATCGTGCTGCGAAGCTTCAAGGCGGGCGAGCGGCCGCAGCGCGCCGAGATCTTCTCGCGCCACCGTCTCTCAGAGCTCTTTGCGCTCAACCGCGACATCCTGATCCGCACCTTCGTGCTGATCGGATCCTTTGCAATCATGACCCGGATCGGCACCAGCTTCGGCGCAGTGACGCTCGCCGCCAATGCGGTGCTGATGAACTTCTTCCTGCTGTCCGGCTATTATCTCGATGGCCTTGCGAATGCCGCCGAACAGATCACCGGACGAGCGATCGGTGCGGCGCACCGCCCGGCTTTCGACCGCGGGCTGAAGCTGACGGCAATCTGGTCCTTCGGCCTTGCCGCCGCCGTCTCGGCTTTCTTCTTTGCCGCGGGTCCCTGGCTGATCTCGGTACTGACGACCTCGGAAGACGTTCGCGCCGCAGCCAATACCTACATGCCCTGGGCGGCGATCACCGGCCTGACCGGGGCGCTCGCCTTCCTGATGGACGGCGTCTTCATCGGCGCCACGTGGTCATCGGACATGCGCAACCGGATGCTGATGTCCTTTGCCGGATATCTGGCAGCGCTCGCGGTCTTCGTGCCGCTCTTTGGAAATCACGGCCTGTGGCTGGCGATGAACGCCTTTCTGCTGTTTCGCGGCATCTTCCTGGCGATGCTGGTGAAGCCGCGGGCCGATCAGACCTTCGCAGCCGCCCAGTGATCCGCCCTGGTGTCGCGGAGTTCGCGGATCGACGAGACTTTCTCGCGATCGAGGAGCTTCGACAGGCCGCGGACGATATCGCCGGGCAGGCCCGGTCCCTCATAGACCATGCAGGAATAGAGCTGTACGAGATCGGCGCCAGCCTTGATCTTCTCCAGCGCCGTTTCCGCCGATGACACGCCGCCGACGCCGATGATCGGCAATGCCGGACCGGCGCGCTTGCGCATGCGGGCGAGAACCGCCGTCGACTTGGCAAAGAGCGGCGCGCCGGAAAGGCCGCCCGCTTCCTTCGCCTGCCGCTGATCCTTCAGACCATCGCGCGCCAGCGTGGTGTTGGAGACGATCAGGCCGTCAAGCGCATGAGACAGCACTTCGGCAGCGATATCATCCATGCCCTCTTCCGTCAGATCCGGCGCGATCTTCAGGAACACCGGGATCTTGCGCCCGGCCTTGGCGGCCTCTTCATCGCGAGCGGCGAGAACCGCCGACAGCAGCGCGGCGAGGCTTTCGCGCGCCTGCAGGTCGCGCAGGCCGGGCGTGTTCGGCGAGGAGATATTGGCGGTGAAATAGCGGGCGACGGAATAGAAGCGGCGGATGCCGGTGACGTAATCGCCGATGCGGTCCTCGCTATCCTTGTTGGCACCGATATTGACGCCGATGATACCATCGCCGCGGATCGGCGCGAGGCGCTGGAATGCGGCCTCATGGCCCTCGTTGTTGAAGCCCAGGCGGTTGATGACGGCGTTGTCCTCGACGAGGCGGAAGATGCGCGGGCGCGGATTGCCGGACTGTGGCTTCGGCGTCACTGTGCCGATTTCCGTGAAGCCGAAGCCGAGCCGCAGCAGCGCTTCCGGCACTTCGGCATTCTTGTCGTAACCGGCGGCCATGCCGAGCGGATTGGCGAAGGTGAGGCCGGCGACGGTCTGCGTCAGACGCGGATCGGCGGGAATGCGGCAGGCCGGAACCAGACCGGATTTCAGACCGGCGATCGACATGCCATGCGCGGTTTCCGGATCGAAGAGGAAAAGGCCTTTGCGCGTTGCCTGCTTGAAAAGGTCCATCATCAGATAAGCTCCGGAAAGATATGATTGCCTGCCTCGTCGAGCAGCAGCGGCTTTTCCCAGATGACGGCCGAAAGCGGCAGCTCGCCATAGAGATGCGGGAAGAGATCGCCGCCGCGCGAGGGTTCGAAGATCAGCTTTTCGCCGAGCTTTGCCGTATCGGCCGCGATCAGCATCAGGCCCGCCTGACCGGCGAAATAAAGCGCTGCCGTCTGGCGCGCCTGGGCTGCGGTCGAGAGGTGAATGAAGCCGTCGTTGAGATCGATCCCGGCGCCGCGGAAGACGCCGTCCCGGCGTGCCTGCTGCCAGAGGGTTTCCGTCACGATCTTGTAAACCGCCGGTGTCACGGTCATGATGGCCTCACGAATGGCTGATCCTGGTTGCCAGCGCTTTGCCGCAAAGAGACGGCGATGTCCACGGCCCGCAGGCGAAAAACGACGGCCGCACCGAAAATCCGGAGGATGATCAGATGAAGACGATCGCAATCGGACTTGCCACCCTGCTTTTCCCCGCCACGCTGCTTGCCGCCGAACCCGATGCGGCGCGTTTCCAGCTCGAACGCAGCGGCGATCATTTCGTGCGCCTCGACAGGCAGACGGGCGCCATGTCGCTCTGCGAGGAGAAAGATGGATCGCTGGTCTGCCGCATGGCGGCGGATGAACGCGCCGCCTACGAGGACGAACTCGACCGTCTCTCCGACCGGGTCAGCGCGCTCGAAAACAAGAGCATCGTCAACAAGGCGCTGCCCTCGGATGCCGAAATCGACCGCTCGATCAGCATCATGGAGAAGATGATGAAGAGCTTCATGGGCGTGGTGAAGCAATTCCAGGAGGATGAAAAGACGGCGCCTCTTCCGCAGAAGACCTGATTTGATATAGTCATATAAGGATGGAGACATGTGTGGCGGGCGCCGCCGCATATGGAAGGACAGGATCGAGCTCTTGGGAGGGAGTGATCGATGCAGGAACAGACGATCATCATTGCCGATGACCACCCGCTTTTCCGGGATGCGCTTCGCCAGGCGGTGTCGGGCATGGAGGGTGAGCAGCGCATCATCGAAGCGGGGGATTTCAGCGCGGCCCGGGCCGCAGCCAGCGATCATTCCGATGCCGATCTGATGCTGCTCGATCTGGCCATGCCGGGTGTCAGCGGTTTCTCCGGGCTGATGTCGCTGCGCTCCGAATATGCCAGCCTGCCGATCGTCATCATCTCCGCCACCGACGACGCGACGACGATCCGCCGGGCGCTGGAACTCGGCGCCTCGGGCTTCATCTCGAAATCTTCGGGGATCGACGATATCCGCCGCAGCATCCAGACGGTGCTCGCCGGTGATATCGCAACGCCCGAGAACTACCGGGACGGTCAGGAACAGGATCCCGACGTTGCCGACCTGATCCACCGCCTGCACACGCTGACACCGCAGCAGAGCCGCGTACTGACCATGCTCGGCGAAGGGCTGCTCAACAAGCAGATCGCCTATGAACTCGGCGTCTCCGAAGCGACGATCAAGGCGCATGTCTCGGCCATCCTGTTGAAGCTCAATGTCGACAGCCGCACACAGGCGGTGATCCAGCTCGGCAAGATCAACATGGCAATGGTCGCCTGATCCAGAACAGGATTTTATTCCTCTATCCTCTTTACTATGCGTGAGCTTGGCGTTAATCTTTGCGCCGACTGGAGAGTAGCGCTCAGCGCGCAGGATCACGCACGATGCTGTCACACGAGCAGATTTGGGGAGCGATCGACAGGCTTGCCGAGCGGCACGACCTGACGCCGTCAGGTCTTGCGCGGCGCGCCGGCCTCGACCCCACCTCCTTCAACAAATCCAAACGTCTTTCGGCTGACGGCAGGCTGCGTTGGCCATCGACGGAGTCGATCGCCAAAGTGCTCGATGCGACCGGCGCCACGATGGAGCAGTTCCTGACCTTCATGCGCCCGGCAACGAGCTTTTCCGGACTTCCGGATGGATCGTTCCCGGCGCAGGGTAGCTCCATTCCCCTTCTCGGCTTTGCGCAGGCGGGCGCCGGCGGCTTTTTCGACGATGGCGGCTTTCCGGCGGGCCAGGGCTGGGATGTCGTCGAGTTTCCCGCCGCGCCCTCGCAAAAGGCTGGCGTCTATGCGCTTGAGGTCCAGGGGGACAGCATGATGCCGCTCTACCGCGACGGCGACGTGCTGATCGTCGAGCCCGGCGCGCAGGTTCGCCGCAACGACCGCGTTGTCGTCAAGACGCGCGAGGGCGAGGTCATGGCGAAGGTGCTGTTACGCCAGAGCCCGCGCTCCATCGAATTGATGTCGCTCAATCCCGAGCATCCGAACCGGACGATCGAGCTTTCCGATGTCGACTGGATAGCCCGCATCATCTGGGCCAGCCAATAGGAAAATCTTCCATGAGGCCTGCGGCACTTCTGACAGCTGTTGCGGGTATCGCCATCGTCATGGGCATGCTGATGGCAGGACGCGACCGGTTTTCGGGGCCGGATGCATCGGCAGTCGCCAGCGAAGCAGCCGCGCCTGACGCAGGTAGCGCCGACGCTCCTCCACCGCCGCCAACCGCCGATCCGCAGGCCAGCATGAATGCCCGGCCGGTCGACGATGCAAGCCAGTTCTATCCGGCACAGGTGGAAGGCAAGCCGCTGGAGCGTGTCGCAGCGCCCGAGCCCGAGAAGCCGAAGCCGGAACCGAAGAAAGATGCTGTCCTGCCGCGGCCGGTTGCCGAGAATGCGGGCGTGCTTGCCTTCGGCGACCGCAAGCTCGCGCTATCAGGCGTCATCGCCACGCCCGACGACAAGACCTGCAAGGATGCGGATGGCAGCGAATGGCCATGCGGCATGCTGGCCAAGACGAATTTCCGGCTGTTCCTGCGGCTACGCTCGGTCACCTGCGATCTCGACGACGCCAACTGGTCGGGCACGGCAATGGCAAGCTGCAAGATCGGCACCCAGGATCTTTCCGCATGGCTGGTCGACAATGGCTGGGCCGAGGCGGCTACCGGCTCGCCGCTGATAGAAGCCGGTGAGAAGGCCAAGACGGAGAAAAAAGGCATCTTCGGCGACGATCCACGCAAGGGCGCGCCCGTGGCGCCGCCGCCCGATCCGCCTGCAGACAATCCTCTCGATCCGATCTGACAATCCCTTGTAATGCCTGAGGGCAATTCCTAAACTTCGGAAGAACAGAGGGAATGACCGAAATGAACAAGCCGCTTTCCGCCCATGATGCCCTGATCTACGTGATGGTGATGGCCTCGGCCGTCGACAGCACGATGAACGACCGCGAGATGGAGCGTATCGGCCAGCTGATCGGCTTCCTGCCTGTCTTCCGCGATTTCGACGACGAGAAACTGATCCCGATCGCCCGCGATTGCGCCTCGCTGCTCTCCGGGCCGGAAGGGCTCGATGTGGTGCTGGAGACCGTCAAGGATACGCTTCCGGCGAAGCTTTACGACACCGCCTATGCGCTCGCCGTGGAAGTGGCCTCGGCCGATCTTTCGGTCAAGGCGGAAGAACTGCGCCTGCTCAGCCTGCTCCGCGACCGGCTCGGCCTCGACAAGCTGACCTGCGCCGCAATCGAGCGCAGCGCCATCGCCCGCTTCCGCAAGGGCTAATACAAACCGTTCGGGAAATAGCGCAGGTAGATCTCCTGCAGGCGGCCGTTGCGTGACAACGCTGCCAACGCATGGTCGAGCGCCGCCGTGAGGATCGCATCGTTCCGGCGCAGCATGATGGTCATCCCCTCGCCCAGGAACTGTTCCGACGGGTATGGCCCGTCGAAGAGCGAGCAGCATTTCGCAGAGGCCTGGGACGATACCCAGAAGGATAGCTGCAGCGCATCGGCAAAGGCGGCATCGGTCTTGCCATCCTTCAGAGCCGTCAGCAGCGCTTCCTTGTTATCAAAGGGGACAGACTTGATCGCTGGGAAGTAGGCGGCGAGCATGGCTTCGTGCACCGTTCCCTTGACGACGCCGACCTGCTTTCCAGCGAGCGCCGCGGCGCTATTGCCCTTGATATCGGCCTTGTCATTGCGGGCGAAACGGGCGGGAAGCATCAGATAGGGACGCGAGAAGGTAAACCGGCTGCGCAGCTCCGGCGAGACAGCGAGCCCGGCAATGACGGCGTCCCCTTGCGAGGCCGCCAACGCTTCCGTCATATCGGCGAAAGGCAGCGCCTGGATCTCGCATTTGGCGGCAATCTCCAGCTCATTGCAGATCTCGCGGGCCAGATCGACATTGAAGCCGGCAAGCTTGCCGTTCTGATCGGTAAAGTTGAACGGTGGAAAATCGACCGAGGTCAGAAAGCGAAGTCGCACCAGAGCCGAGAGATCCGGCTTGGCAAGGCGTTCGCGCGAGTCGAACAGCAGAGGCAACGCGGCAGACGGCTGCTGTGCACCGGCACTCAACGGCGAAAACACAACCAGCGACAGCAGAAAGGTGAAGAATCCCTTAAAAGCTAGGGATGCAATTGAGGATTGTGTCATTACTATCCAGCCTCGGGTTAGGGGCAGGGCGTCGCCGCTTCGGTGACGGTGTATCAGAGTCATGCGTATCGGGGAATATGCGCCCGGCGGTGCCATCAATGGCGCACGGGAAAACCATGGCAGCAATACCCAGACTATCTCCGCCGCGGCGGAGGACGATGACCTGTTCCGCACGGAAGCGCGCGTTCTTCTGGAGCTCGGCATCGGCAAGCCGATGATCGCCGAGGCAGTGGCGCTTGCACGCGCCAACGGCACCTCGATCGAGGAACAGCTGCTGGCGTCCGGCTGGCTTCTGCCTGAAAATTACTATGCTGGACTGGCGCGCATGCTCCGCCTGGACTTCGCGGAGACGCTGGATCCCGATCTGATCTACGATATCGACAATCTGGACAGCCAGCTGCTCGATCCCAAGATGCTCAAGCTCCATCACATGCCGCAAAGCATGAACGTGATCGTGCCGCAGGCGCGGCAGATCCCGGCATTGCAGGCACGGCTCGCGGCGCGGCCGGACCTTCGCCCGCACATGCAGGTGACGACGCCTTCGGAAATGCGCCGGGCGGTCTGGGAGCGCGGTGCTCAAAGGCGGGTCAGGCAGAGCGTCAATACGCTGTTTGATCGCGAGCCTGATATGAGCGCGCGCATCGTGCTGCTCGGCAAGCAGGGTTTTGTCGCAGGCGTTGCGGTGACCGCGCTTGCCGCCGGCATATTGGCAAGCGCTGACGTTCTGCTTCTTCTCCACCTCTTCGTCTCGCTATTTTATCTCGCGGCCATGGCGATCCGGTTTCTGGCTCTGGCAAAGCCCGCGCCGCGCTTCAATCTGCGCGCGGAAGAGAATGGACCGCTGCCGATCTACACCGTGATGGTCGGGCTCTACCGGGAGGCCGCGGTCGCGGAACAGCTCGCCGCCTGTCTCAAGCGGCTGAACTGGCCGGTCTCGAAACTCGACATCAAGCTCGTCTGCGAGGCCGACGACCGCGAGACCATCGCGGCCCTCAAGGCGCAGGATCTCGGCCCGCATTTCGAAATCGTCGAGGTGCCTGCCGCCCGGCCGCGCACCAAGCCAAAGGCGCTGAACTACGCCCTGACATCCGCCCGCGGGAAATACCTGGCGGTCTACGACGCCGAGGACAGGCCGCATCCGGATCAGCTGCGCGAGGCCCATGCCACCTTTCTCAGGTCGCCCGATGATATCGTCTGCCTGCAGGCGCCGCTGGTCATCGCCAATGCGCGCGACTCCTGGATCTCAGCCGCCTTCGCGCTCGAATATTCGGCGCTGTTTCGCATGCTTCTGCCGGTGCTTGCCATGCTGCGGCTGCCGATGCCGCTTGGCGGCACCTCCAACCATTTCAAGACCAAGATCCTGAAGGACGCCGGGGGCTGGGATCCGCACAATGTCACCGAGGATGCCGATCTCGGCATGCGTCTCTACCGTCGGGGTTATCGCTGCGGCGTCCTCAGCAGCCATACGCTGGAGGATGCGCCTTCCACGGCCAAGACCTGGCTTCACCAGCGGACCCGTTGGTTTAAAGGTTGGCTGCAAACGTGGCTGGTGCTGATGCGCGATCCGGCCCAACTATTGCGCGAGATGGGAATATCCGGGTTTGTCGTCTTCCAGCTTTTGATCGCCGGGATGCTGCTATCGGCCCTTGCCCATCCCTGGATGCTGTTCTTCATCGGCAGCTCGATCATCGATCTCTTCCAGCAAGATGCGGTGATGGATCCGGCGCATAGGGTGTTGCTTGTGATGGACAGCTGCAACGTGATCGCCAGCTACATTCTTTTCATCCTGCTCGGCCGCAAGCGCATGACGCCATGGGAAAGGCGTGCGCTTCGTCTGCGCTGGCTGGCATTGCCGCTCTACTGGATGATGCTGTCGATGGCCGCCTGGCGGGCCGTCTGGCAGCTCCGCAGCAATCCGTTCTTCTGGGAAAAGACGCCACACGCGCCAAGCCGCAAAACGGCATAGATTTTCAATCCCGCGATTTTCGATTTCGTAGCGGCAAGCATCTCTTTTCTGTGGTTTGCCGCGCGCCGTTAGGGGCGCATTAAGCAATCTGGATTCTTATCAGCCGCGACGACACCGGCCCCCACACCGTCTGCATGATGCGCGCTCGTCTGACCTTTCCAGGGTATTTCGGAATGCCGCAAGAACGCAGCAGATTACAGCTGAGTTTCAAACATTGATTTCAATCTCTCGCCGCGCGCCAGCAACAAGCCGCAGCGAATGCAACGGGCTTTTTCCATGCTCAAACATCTGAAAATCCGGACAAAAATCCTCTCCGTCATCGCGCTTCTCGGGGTGATCACGATTGCCGGCGTGGGTTACATCATCACCGAATTCCGTCGGGCGGACGCCAATTACAGCGCCTTCATCGACCATGAAGCACTCGCCGCCATGCAGGGCTCGCGCGCCAGCGCCTCGCTGGTGTCCTCGGTGCTGCAGACCTCGACGCTTGCCAATATGAAGCCCGATACGCCGGCCTTCAAATCGGCGCTCTCCAGCCCGAGCAAGATCCCGCAGGCGCGTGATCGCCTGCAGCAGGCGGCGGACCTCGTTCCCGCTCGCAAGGAAGCGATCGGTGAGCTCTTGAAAAGCATCGACGAGATGGAAGCGCTTTCGGCAAAGGTCGTCGAGGCGGGCAAGGCTGGTGACATGGGTGCCGCACAGCTGGCCTCCGCCATGATGGTCGCCAAGCTCAATGCTCTGACGCCGAAGATGACGGCCAATAACGATGCGATGATGTCGATGCTGAACGATGGCGGCGACGCGCTCTCGGTCGCCGTCAACCAGCGCATCAATATCTGCCTTGCAATCATCGCCGCTGCGATCGCCGCAGCCATCGCGCTCGGCGTGTACATGGCGCAGATCGGCATCACTGCGCCGATGATGCGGCTGCGCGAACGGATGACCTCGCTTGCCGAGGGCCAGACCGATGCCGATGTACCCGGTCTCGACCGCAGCGACGAAGTCGGCCAGATGGCGGCAGCCGTCGCCGTCTTCCGCGACAACGCCGTCGAACGCCGCCAGATCGAGGCGCGCGCCGAGAGCGAACGCAATCTCAGCGACAGCGAACGCCGCCAGCGCGAAGCGGAAAAGATCCGCGAAGCCAACGAGCTTGCCCGCACCGTCGACGAACTGGCAAACGGCCTGAAGCGCCTTGCCTCCGGCGACCTCGTCTCGCAGATCGATCAGGCCTTCCCTGAGCACCTCGAAGGTCTGCGCGCCGACTTCAACAATTCCGTCGGCCGCCTGAACCAGACGATGAATGCCGTTGGCGCCAATGCCCGCGCGATCGGCGCCGGTGCCAACGAAATCCGCTCTTCGGCCGACGAACTGTCGCGCCGCACCGAGCAGCAGGCGGCCTCCGTCGAGGAGACCGCCGCCGCCCTCGAGCAGATCACCACGACGGTCAGGGACGCGGCCCGCCGCGCTCAGGAGGCGAGCCAGCTCGTCACCCGCATGCGGGGCGGCGCCGAAAAATCCGGTGAGATCGTCCAGAAGGCGGTCAATGCCATGCAGCAGATCGAGCAGTCGTCGGTCGAGATCGGCAACATCATCGGCGTCATCGACGACATCGCCTTCCAGACCAACCTTCTCGCCCTGAACGCCGGCGTCGAAGCCGCGCGTGCGGGTGAGGCCGGCAAGGGCTTCGCGGTCGTCGCCCAGGAAGTGCGTGAACTCGCCCAGCGCTCGGCCAATGCCGCCAAGGAGATCAAGTCGCTGATCACCAATTCCGGCACGCATGTGCAGACGGGCGTGGCGCTCGTCGGCGAGACCGGCAAGGCGCTCGATGCGATCGTTCACGAGGTGCAGGAGATCAACCAGCACGTCCACGCGATCGCCGAAGCCGCCCGCGAACAGTCGACCGGCCTGCAGGAGATCAACACGGCGGTCAACACGATGGACCAGGGCACGCAGCAGAATGCCGCCATGGTCGAGGAAAGCACGGCCGCCAGCCACAGCCTGGCAACCGAGGCGGCCTCGCTCAACAACCTGCTCTCCGAGTTCCGCCTGACCGGCACCGGCGGCTTTGCGGCGGCAGCACCGGCATCGGCAACCACCCGCCCGATCGCCTCGCGCCCCGCGCCGATCCAGCCGGCAGCACCCGCAGCCAAACCCCGCCCGGCCTCGATCCGCGTCGCCAACTCCACCACCGCGAGGCCGGCAGCCTCGCCTGCCCGTGCACTCGGCCAAAAGCTAATGAGCGCCTTCGGCGGCGGCGGCACCGCCAGTGAGAGCAAGGAAGCGGATTGGACGGAGTTCTGATCGGCCGAACCTTAGTAGACGATGGGCGGCTCCGGCCGCCCATCGCAATTTCAGGGCTGCTTATCAGCGATCGCTCAAACCCCATCAGCAACCGGAAAGCGTGCAGAGACGCTCCGGCGAACTTGCCCTCCGCCCGGCTTTCGGCTACTTCCTAAGCCGATCTCATCGTGGAAGTCGCAGCCGTTGAGCCTCATCAAACTTCATTTCCGGGTCGTTGCCAGCCTTATCATCCGCGAGATGAACACGCGCTATGGCAACAAGATTGGCGGCTATATCTGGGCGATCGTCGATCCGCTCGCCTATATCGTCTTCCTGAGTTTCATCCGCCGCTCGCTCAGCGCCACGCCCCCCCTCGGCGGCAGCGTCGCGCTGTTCATCTCGACCGGCTATCTCGGCTTCCTGTTTTACGTGAACCTGTCATCCTACGTCTCGTCGGCCGTCAAATCCAACAAGGCGCTGATGAACTACCCGCGCGTCGCGCCCTTCGACGCGATCGTCTCACGCGTCGTGTTGCAGTTTTCGACCACGGCGGTGGTGACGGCGCTGACACTGTTCACACTGGCCGAGGGCCTTGGCGGCCTGCCCAGCGTCAATTGGCCGACGATCATCGAAGCGGCACTCTCGACCTCGATGATCGCGATCGGCATCGGCCTGATCAATGCCGGCCTGTTCGTTCGCTGGCCTTGGTACGAAGAGGTCTTCGGCATCGTCAACCGCCCACTTTTCATCCTGTCAGGCGTCTTCATGCTACCCGACGAGCTGCCGCATCCCTATTCGGATTACTTTCTGATGAACCCGTTGGTGCATTGCGTGATCTGGTTCAGGACGGGGTTTTATCCGGAATATAGGGCTTATGGGCTTGATAAGGGGTATGTGGTGGAGACGGCGGTGATGCTGGTGTTTGTGGGGATGACGGTGTTTTCTCTCAGCGGCAAGATCATCAAGAACGACCCATAGTACTTCCGGCACAAAAATCTAATCTTCCGCCTTCCAATGATACAATTCATCCAGCGGAAATGACGCCTTACGAGAGCGGTTCCATGTAATATTGCGTTTTACTATCTGAGCAGGGGTCCCTGCAAGAATTATGCCCTCTTCTTCAAAGCCGCGATTCACAAAGCTCATAGCGCCAACGATCGAGTCGCTTGGCACAATTGATCCCTTGTTTAGGATCGATCCTACGCCGACCCATACGTGGTCGCCCACAATTACATCGCCAGGACTATTAAGACGCTGGCCTGTGTCACGATCAACCACTGAATGTGCATCGGTCGTTCGAATTTCAATCTCTCGGGAAAACATACACCATTTCCCGATCAGAACATTCCGGTTTTCTTGGCACAATATATAGATGCCGGCGCTAGTCGAATGATCGCCAAAAGAAACTGTTTGGTAGTCTCCTCTTACGAGGATATCCCCGCGAAAATTGCAATTATCTCCGATTGCAACCCTGTTTCCATTCCCACTTACCGCGACACTTCCAGAAAATTTTGCTCCTTCTCCGATCACCAAGCAATTGCCTGTGCCTTTGACAACGGTAGCGCTACCCTTTGTGATCGCCGTCTTCGCAATCCTTACCTCGTTTTCCGTCGCCCAACCGTCGGCAAAGCGTCTTTTCTTGGATTTTACATGAAAAAAGGGGGATGCTATTTTGCCATAAAACGCTCTGAAAAATACCGGGGCTATCGACTTAAACATTCTGTAACTGCTCAAATTTTCTTACTCATTGGATTGTGCGATCAACCCTAGTTTGAAAGTGGTTTCTATGCCATATCCAATTTGGGATAGTTAGTCACATCGACAACTCTGTTGATCACATCATGGCGGGAGCAGGCGACGTACTCCCTTGAGGCACCGTGACGATTAAGAAAGCTAAAACTGAAAGATTGGTTATGAAGACAGCGCTTCTGGGTTACAAGACGAAAAACATTGGAGACGACCTTCAGAGCTTCTCACTACTCAATATTAGCAATACTGTTGATGCCATTGTTGATCGCGACTGCCTCGCAGACGCTTATTTGGCCGGAAAGCATCAGCTAGTCCTCAATACTTGGTTTAAACTAGGAAATGACAACCGCTCACCCGCGACGAATATCGCGCCGATTTTTTTTGGTTTTGCGCTTGGTGACGAGAATATTCTAGACACGAAACTGAGAGACTACCTGAAGGCGCACGAGCCGATAGGATGTCGCGACATCTGGAGCGCAGAGCGCCTTAACGAAGCCGGCATTGATGCTTACTGGACGGGATGTTCCAGCATTTTTGCTGGTAACTTTATCGTCAAACCTAGCTCGAGAACGGGCATCTTCAATTTTGATGTGCCGTTGGAATTTCTAGAAAAGATTGCTCCCGCTTCAATCTTGAAACAAATCGAGACCACATCAAATCATGTCGCACCAGCCAGTCAACATGATCAACTGCAGCGTTTTTCGCTGGTTGATCGCTTTCTAAGGTTGTTAGCTAGTGCCGAGCTGGTAATTACCCGACGCCTGCACATCGCGCTTCCATGTATTGGCCTCGGAACACCAGTAATCTACCTTCCGGACGAGCGCCTTAGCTTCTCTCGGAGACGCGCGTCAGGCGTTGACAAGATGATTCCTGTTTATTTCCAATCCGATGTCGAGGCCGGCTTGGCCGTAAACTGGGAGGGACAGCCGCCTCGGAGTATAAGTGAGCCGATTCTTCAACACTACGAACGGCTCAAGGCACGCCTCGGACGAAGCGGAGAGAATGGCAAAAAGCCCGAGGAGATATACGGTAGGGAATTCATTCGGATATCCAACCGACGTTTTGGGACAAGGCCAGGCAGGATATTTTTGTCGCTTCCCGGCCTAGATCGCGAAGTTCGCATTGAGTACTGCTGTGATAAATTTATCGACACAGACGTTCGCTATTTTTCAGGTATAGAACGACTATCTCTGAACGTTCAGCATGAAAAATCGAATTCATTTTCGCGGCCGACTGTCGGCACATTAAATACATTAATGATTTGATCTTTAAAGGAAGCGCGTTATGGTTACTGCCTCGCAAATTTTTAGCGCAGCTCTATCTACGCCATACTGGGTGGCAAGCTCCCTATATGCACGGCGCCGTGGGCAGAAGGGCAATCCTCCGTTGTTTCTGTTCGGTTTTGCCAAATGGAAAACCTTCATGGCGGATTGGTTTCCCGATCACGATGTGATCTTCGTACCCAACAAGCTACTAGCAATTGAATTTGAAATTGAGTGGAAATGGCGAATCATCGCCGATCCGAGATCTATAGTTTTGGCTTGGCAGTACAAAAGCCTCCCAAATCTTAAAAAATTCTGCAATAAAAATAATATTAAATTTCAGTTTGTGGAGGACGGCTTTCTGCGATCAGTTGCGCTCGGGGCACTTCAAGCGCCCCCGATTTCACTGACCTTCGACAGCCAAGATATGTACTTCAATTCTCGAGCGCCCAGCGACTTGGAAGACATACTGAACACCTATGATTTTAAATCGGACACACTTTTAATAGATCGAGCACGAACCGTTATTGATATTTTACTTTCTACGAAGTTGAGCAAATACAATTCGAGCAGCCCAACCGACGTTGCCGCAGTGTACGGGCCTAAAGTGCGAAAGAGGGTTCTTGTTATCGGTCAAGTAGAGCGTGATGCGTCAATAAAATATGGGTGCAATGTACCAATAAACAATAACGACTTGGTGTGGTTGGCGATTCGCGAGAATCCAGATGCGCAGATCATCTACAAGCCTCACCCTGAAGTTTTACAGGGAACGGCCGAGGCAAAATCCAATCCTGACCTGGTTCGCGGAGTTGCTCTAGTTTTGGATAATGACATTAGCCTTGCCGATTCACTTGAAACAATCGATCATGTATACACCATAACTTCTCTTGCGGGATTTGAGGCGTTGCTGCGACGAATACCCGTGACAACATTTGGATGCCCATTTTATTCGGGATGGGGCCTCACTGATGATAGGCAAATTAATGAGAGGCGAGGAAGAAAGCTCACTTTAGAAGAGATTTTTGCTGCAGCCTATATAATTTACCCGAAGTACATCGACCTCAACACGAAAAAAAGAATAGAAATAGAGAAGGCCATCGAACTATTAGACTTTATGAAAGCGCGCACGACTAAAGATTTTCCAGCCGATAAGGAGGTCGAGGCGCGGGCGAGCAAGCTGGTATCGATGCTCGGCAAGAGCGACGACTGCACTGAATTGGTAGCGCGCTTTCTCGGAGTAAAGCGTGTTACCCGTCCGAAACTGGACGCATTCATGTCGGCTTTGAATGCCAGACTGTCCGGCGATCGACCACTATCTTAGTGAGCGGGCTGAACGCCAACGAATTGTAGCCATGTGACTGAGCTTAGGTTGAAACCAACTGGAGCGGGTGAAGGGAATCGAACCCTCGTATTCAGCTTGGGAAGCTGCTGCTCTACCATTGAGCTACACCCGCGCAGCACCAGCCTTCCAACAGATGGGAGGCGGTGTCAAGGCGGTCAGATGCGGAAGTGTTTCGAGAGCTTAAGGCCCTGGGCCTGGTAGTTGGAGCCGAGGCCGGAGCCGTAGAGGCTGACGGGCTTTTCAAGCATGTGCTCGTAGATCAGGCGGCCGACGATCTGGCCGTCTTCGAGGATGAAGGGGACTTCGTGGCTGCGCACTTCGAGGACGGCGCGGCTGCCGCGGCCGCCGGCGGGTGCGTGGCCGAAGCCGGGGTCGAAGAAGCCAGCGTAGTGGACGCGGAATTCGCCGACCAGCGGGTCGAAGGGCGTCATCTCGGCCGCGTAGTGCGGCGGGACGTGGACGGCTTCGCGGGAGACGAGGATGTAGAATTCGTCCGGATCGAGGATCAGCTCGTTGCGGCCGCGACTATAGAGCGGCTCCCAAAAATCGAAGATGTCGTGCTGTGCCTTCTTGTCGACGTCGACGACAGCCGTGTGGTGCTTGCCGCGGTAGCCGATCAGGCCTTCCTTGTCGCCGGTAAGATCGATCGACAGCGCAATGCCGCCGCCCGAGACGTTCGGCTTGCTGCTAGCGACCAGCGTTTCGGCGTCGTGCAGGGCGTGCAGCTCCGGCTCGCCCAAAATGGAGTGGCCGACGCGGAAGCGGATCTGCGACAGGCGCGAGCCGCGGCGCACGACGATCGGGAAAGTGCGCGGCGATATCTCGAGATAGAGCGGCCCGGAATAGCCGGCCGG
This sequence comes from Rhizobium sp. OAE497, assembly GCF_040546565.1. Classification (NCBI taxonomy): domain Bacteria; kingdom Pseudomonadati; phylum Pseudomonadota; class Alphaproteobacteria; order Hyphomicrobiales; family Rhizobiaceae; genus Rhizobium; species Rhizobium sp. OAE497. Next base: position 465,070 of record NZ_JBEPOA010000001.1, on the reverse strand, counting down.
GATCTTGTCGAATTCCTGGGCGTAATCGGTGATGACGCGGGTGAAGATGTCGAGACGGCCGGTCGAGCTCTTCGGATTGGCCGAGGCCGACATGTCGGAGGGCAGGTCGAGGCGCTCCATCAGCGGCACGATATAGACGCAGCCGGTTTCGAGAACCGCGCCTTCCGAGAGATCGATGACGTGCAGGCTGAGGCGATCGAGCTTGTCGGCCACAAGATGCGAGGGGCCGGGCATGAAGCTGGCGCGGACCCGGAAAGCCTTGGCGCCGAGACGCAGATCCAGGCTCGCCGGCTGGATCTGATCGCGATCAAGCTCCCGCTCCGACACGAGGCGGCCGGCTTCAAACAACGCAGCAATGGCACGATCGGCCAAAATTCCAGTTTCGCGAGCCATCATGCTCCATCCATAGTTCGTGGCCGACAAAACCAAATACAGGGAATTGACGCAAGAAGCTAACGGCAGTATTGCAGCTTTATCCCGTGGTGATTTGGCCGGTCGGCTTGCAGCCACGTTAAACAAGTGGCTAAAAAGACCGGGTGTGAAACCGGTCTGCATTTGCGGCCGGTTTTTTTATGTTTTTGAGGTGATGGCATGAGCAAGTCCTGGCGCCCTGCAACCCAACTCGTTCACGGAGGCACTCTGCGCTCGCAATATGGCGAGATGTCGGAAGCGATCTACCTGACGCAAGGCTTCGTCTACGACACGTCCGAAGCGGCCGAGGCGCGCTTCAAGGGCGAGACCGACGGCTTCATCTATGCCCGCTACGGCAGCCCCACCAACGACATGTTCGAAAAGCGCATGTGCGCGCTTGAAGGTGCTGAAGATGCGCGCGCCACGGCTTCCGGTATGGCTGCCGTTACCGCGGCGATCCTCTGCCAGCTGAAGGCCGGCGATCATATCGTTGCGGCCCGCGCCCTGTTCGGCTCCTGCCGCTGGGTGGTCGAGACGCTGGCACCGAAATACGGCATCGAATGCACGCTGGTCGACGGCCGCCACCTGGAAAACTGGGAAAAGGCGATCACCCCGAAGACCAAGGTGTTCTTCCTGGAAAGCCCGACCAACCCGACGCTTGAGATCGTCGATATCGCCGGTGTTGCCAAGCTGGCGAACCAGATCGGCGCCAAGGTCGTCGTCGACAACGTCTTTGCGACACCGCTCTTCCAGAAGCCGCTGGAGCTCGGCGCCCATATCGTCATCTATTCGGCGACCAAGCATATCGATGGTCAGGGCCGCTGCCTCGGCGGCGTCGTTCTCTCCGACAAGCAGTGGATCGACGAAAACCTGCACGATTATTTCCGCCACACCGGCCCGGCCATGTCGCCGTTCAATGCCTGGACGCTGCTGAAGGGCATCGAGACGCTGCCGCTGCGCGTCGCCCAGCAGACAAAGAACGCCGCGAAGATTGCCGATTTCCTGGCAGAGCAGAAGCAGGTTGCCCGCGTCATCTATCCGGGCCGCAAGGACCATCCGCAGGCCGATATCATCGCCAAGCAGATGACCGGTGGCTCGACGCTGGTCTGCTTCGAGCTGAAGGGCGGCAAGGAAGCGGCGTTCAAGCTGCAGAACGCGCTCGACGTCGTGACGATCTCCAACAATCTCGGTGACACCCGCAGCCTGATCACGCATCCAGCCACGACAACGCACAAGAACCTGTCGGACGAGGCGCGCGCCGAGCTCGGCATTTCGGCAGGCACCGTTCGCCTGTCGGCTGGCATCGAAGATACCGATGATCTGCTGGAGGATTTCGCGCAGGCTCTGTCGAAGATCCCCGCCTAAGCAAAGAGCCGCCGGACTTGCCGGTCCGGCGGCCTGCCCCACCTAAGGGACAAGCCAGCTCTACCTTATTAGAGTCATTAACTTTGAATGTTAGGATTAACGATCAAAACGGCGTGCAATCGTCTGTATTTGACTGATGATGCAGCGGCATTTCTTGACGGAGCCAATGCCGTATAAGATACGAGTAAGATATCCCGACTAAGGTGTAAGGCATGTACCGGGCCCTCACACGCGATATAGAAGTTGTTGTCGAGCCGTTTTATCTGGAGGAGCAATCCGATCCGGACGATGACCGCTATGTCTGGGGATATCGCATCGTCATCAGCAACAATTCCGAGCTCTCTGTAAAACTCGTCAACCGTTACTGGAACATAACGGATCAGAACGGCGTGGTTGACGAAGTGACGGGGCCGGGCGTGGTTGGCGAACAGCCGCGGCTGGAGCCCGGTGATACCTATGAATACTCATCGGGATGCCCGCTCGATACGCCATCGGGGCTGATGTTCGGCCATTACCAGATGGAGACGGATGAAGGCGAGCTCTTCGATGTCGAGATACCCGCCTTCTCCCTGGATTCACCCGGCCTGCTCAGAGTGCTGAACTGACCGTCACTCGGCCGGCTGCAGTTCGGCCGGTTCGAAGCGGTAGGTCGTCGAGCAGAACTCGCAGGTGACCGCGATTTCGCCATTCTCCTGGCTCGCTTTGATCTCGTCTGCCGAGAAGCCCTTCAGCACGCCCTTGATCTTGTCGCGCGAACAGCTGCAGCGGTCGAAGACCTCCTTGGCGTCATAGACGCGCACGCCGCGCTCGTGGAAGAGGCGGAAGAGCAAACGCTCGGTTCCGACCTGCGGGTCGGTCAGCTCGTCGGCATCGATGGTTTCCACCATCGTGCGTGCCTCGGTCCAGGAATCGTCTTCCTTCAGCGGCTGGCCGGTCTCGTCGCCATCGCCACCGTGCAGATCCTGCTGGCGCATGCGCTCCGGCGCTTCCGGCAGGAACTGGGCGACGAGGCCGCCTGCCCGCCAGCGATGGCGCGGCTTGCCGCTGTCGTCACGGTCGAGCAGTTCGGCCGCAGCGAGACGAACCCGCGTCGGGATCTGCTCGGACTGACGGAAATAGGTGCCGGCAATCTCTTCCAGCGAGGCGCCGTCGAGCGCGACGATGCCCTGATAGGGCTGGCTGAACTTGCCCTGGTCGATCGTGAAGGCGAGCACGCCCCTGCCGAGCAGCTGTTCGGGCTCGGTCTGGCCGGCGGCGATCGCTTCGTCGAGCAGCGCCTGATCGAAGCGCGCATAGGCGCGCACATTCTCGGGCGTCGAGAAATCGGCGACGAGCAGATCGACCGGGCCATCGCCCTTCGTCTGGACGGTGAACTTGCCGTCGAACTTCAGCGACGTGCCGAGCAGCACCGTCAGCACGATCACTTCGGCGAGAAGGCGGGCAACGGGTGCGGGATAGTGGTGGCGCTCCAGGATGGCGTCCAGCATCGGGCCGAGCTGGACGGCGCGGCCGCGCACATCCAGACCTTCAACCTGAAACGGGACAACATGATCATCACCGGCGAAATCGAACTCGCCAAGAGCGGCTGCAGCTTCTGCCATGGTCTTACTCCTAGTATTCAGAGCGGCAGACCAAGGCGTCTCTCCGCTCGCGCGGCCACAAGGCCGTCAGGCCGGATGTGGCGTCCAGTATGGTTCAGATCGCGCCCAGGCACCATGCAAGAATCGACTTCTGCGCATGAAGACGGTTTTCCGCTTCATCGAAGACCACGGATTGCGGGCCATCGATCACTTCGTCCGTGACTTCCTCACCACGATGGGCGGGCAGGCAATGCATGAACAATGCATCCTTGCCGGCCTTTGCCATCAAAGCCTGATTGACCTGATAGGGCTGGAAGACGTTGTGACCGCGAGCCCGATGTTCCTGATTCATGGAGACCCAGGTATCGGTTACCACGCAATCGGCGCCTTCGACCGCACGGTCGGCATCATGGCTGAGCAGGATTTCGGCGCCCTCATTGCGGGCCCAGTTCAGATAGTGATCCTTCGGCTCGGAACCAAGGGGTACGGCCATGTTCATGCGATAGCCGAAACGGGCAGCGCCTTCGACCAGCGAATGCAGCACGTTGTTGCCGTCGCCCGTCCAGGCGATCGTCTTGCCCTTGATCGGGCCGCGATGCTCTTCGAAGGTCATGATATCGGCCATGATCTGGCACGGATGCGTATCGTCGGTCAGCGCGTTGATGACCGGCACGGTGGCATGCTCGGCAAGCTCGAGCATGCGGTGATGCTCGGTGGTGCGGATCATGATCGCATCGACATAGCGCGACAGGACCTTCGCGGTGTCGCCAATCGTCTCGGCGCGGCCGAGCTGCATCTCGGTGCCCGAGAGGAACAGTGTCTCGCCGCCGAGCTGGCGCATGCCGACATCGAAGGAGACGCGGGTACGTGTGGACGGCTTTTCGAAGATCATCGCCAGCATCTTGCCGGCGAGCGGCTTGTCGCCGGCGCCGGCCTTGAAAGCCTGCTTGCGCGAGATCGCATCATTCATGATGACGCGCAGATCGGCGGAGCTGACCGCCGAGAGATCGAGGAAGTGTTTGGGGGAAGCCATGTCGTCCTTACCTGTTTGCCTCGTAAGGCATCTATCCGTTCAAGCCGTCTTCTTGGCCTTGGCTGCGCGAATGCTCTCGGCGGCCTGCTCGATGCGTGCGAGGCCTTCGCGGGCTTCTTCCGCAGTCACCACCAGAGGCGGCAGGAGACGGATGACGTTATCGCCCGCCGGGACACCCAGCAGATGCGCGCCGCGGATCGCAGCCAGGAGTTCGCTCGAGGGAACGGCGGCCTTGATGCCGAGCAGCAGGCCTTCGCCGCGGATATCCTCGATCACGTCAGGATAGCGATCCTTCAGCGACGCCAGCCCCTGGCGGAAGACCAGCGACACGTCGCGGACGTGCTGCAGGAAGCCATCGGCGAGCACGATATCGAGAACGGCACTGCCGACGGCCATGGCGAGCGGATTGCCGCCATAGGTCGAGCCGTGCGTGCCGGCCTTCATGCCGGAGGCCGCCTCAGCCGTCGCAAGGCAGGCGCCGAGCGGGAAACCGCCGCCGATGCCCTTGGCAACAGCCATGATGTCGGGGCTCACACCGGACCATTCATAGGCGAAGAACTTGCCGGTACGGCCAACGCCGGTCTGCACTTCGTCGAGGATCAGCAGCAGGCCATGCTCATCGCAGAGCTGGCGCAGCGCCTTCATGAACTCGACGGTCGCCGGGCGGATACCGCCCTCGCCCTGTACCGGCTCGATGAGAATGCCAGCCGTCGCATCGGTGATCGCCGCGCGGACGGCTTCAACATCGCCGAAAGGCACCTGATCAAAACCAGGGGTCTTAGGACCGAAGCCTTCGAGATACTTTTCCTGGCCGCCGGCGGCGATCGTCGCCAGCGTACGGCCATGGAAGGCGCCTTCGAAGGTGATGATATGGAAGCGCTCCGGATGGCCCTTCGAATACTGGTAGCGGCGCGCGGTCTTGATCGCGCATTCCAGGGCTTCCGCACCCGAATTGGTGAAGAACACCTTGTCGGCGAAAGTCGCTTCCGTCAGCCTCGTTGCGAGCTTTTCCTGGCCTGGGATCTCGTAGATGTTGGAGAGGTGCCAGACCTTCTCGGCCTGCGCCTTCAGGGCATCGACAACATGAGGATGGCTGTGGCCGACAGCGGTCACGGCAACGCCGGCGCCAAAATCCAGATATCGCTCGCCGGACTCGGTAATCAGCCAGACGCCCTCACCTCGCTCGAACCGCAGAGGGGCACGAGAATAGGTATCATATAGCGGCGCGGCTTCAGCCATGGCGCGGTCTCCTGTCAGCGTTATGGGCAACCGGACTCCGGCTAAAAAACCAGGTCCGAAAAATTAAAAATGCCGCCTCTCGGCGGCGCTGTGCACTATTTACTTTTCGCACTGCAATGTCAACAAAACTACGGCTTTCGTGGCTTCTGGGTGACGCTCAAGCGATGTCGCGTTTCATCAACAGCTAATGTTGCAGAAATGACTCTGTGGGGAAGCAAGTTGGGGAAAACTTGAAATTCGATTCATCCGGATTCCCGCGACTCTTGTCACGGAGTCAGCCTCACACTAGGTTAAAACTCAATTACTAGACTGCATGCGGCGGAACTAGTCACCAAAATTAGTCAAGCGTTTCTTGTGTCGGATTCATCCGGGGCAAACGGTGAAGGATTCTGCCTTCACAACGCTTAAACGGCGGAGACACAGGGCATGAACTGGACAGACGAGCGGGTCGAGAAACTCAAGAAACTGTGGTCCGAAGGGTTGAGCGCTAGCCAGATCGCGGCGCAACTTGGAGGCGTGAGCCGGAATGCCGTTATCGGCAAGGTTCACCGTCTGGCACTGCCGGGCCGTGCCAAGGCCGGCGGCAATGCGACGGCGGCACGGGCTCCGAAGCGCACGACTTCGGCACCGCGCGCTCCGAACTACGCATCGCGCATGACGACCCGCACCGTTGCCCGCCCGCAGGGCGCAACGATGCTGAAGGAAGAGATCGAAATCGACGTCATGGAGGAGATGGAATATCGTCCCGCTTCCAACGTTGTCGTGCCGATCTCGCGCCGTCTCGGCCTGACGGAACTGACCGAGCGTACCTGCAAGTGGCCGGTCGGCGATCCGCTGAAGGACGATTTCCATTTCTGCGGCTGCGAAAGCCCGGATTCTTCGCCCTACTGCACCTATCACCAGCGCCTGGCTTACCAGCCGGTCAATGATCGCCGCAGGGCCGCACGCCCGGGCAAACTGAGCCGGGTAAAGACAAACGAAAAACGGGCCTTTCGGCCCGTTTTTTTGTATCTGCATATCAGGAGGCCGTAGCCTCCTTGATCACTCAGGCTTCCATGGAATAACCGGCACCGCGGACGGTGCGGATGACATCCTGCATGTTCGAGAAGTTGAGCGCCTTGCGCAGGCGGCCGACATGGACGTCGACGGTACGCTCGTCGACATAGATGTCGTGACCCCAGACGCCGTCGAGCAGTTGCGAGCGCGAGAAGACGCGGCCCGGCGACGACATCAGAAACTCCAGGAGGCGGAACTCGGTCGGTCCGAGACGGACTTCGCGGGTCTTGCGGTGAACGCGGTGCGTTTCGCGGTCGAGTTCGATATCGCCGCACTTCAGCACGGTCGAGAGAACTTCCGGCTTGGCGCGCCGCAGCATCGCCTTGACGCGGGCAACGAGCTCGGGCGTCGAGAACGGCTTGACGACATAGTCGTCGGCGCCGGTCGACAGGCCACGGACGCGCTCGCTCTCTTCGCCGCGCGCCGTCAGCATGATGATCGGCAGACGCTCGGTTTCCGGGCGCATGCGCAGCCGGCGGCAGAGCTCGATGCCTGATACGCCAGGCAGCATCCAATCGAGGATAAGAAGGTCCGGCGTGCGCTCCTGGAGGCGGATTTCCGCCTCGTCGCCGCGCAGGATGGTATCGACTTCGAAACCTTCGGCTTCGAGATTGTAGCGAAGAAGCACGCTCAGTGCTTCTTCGTCTTCAACGACTGCAACTCTCGGGATCATTCTATTCTGTCTCCTGAGGCCCGGTCCGGATGATTATTCCGTTACCGCGCCGACGGTGTTGGCGGTGTCGTCCTTCGGACGCTCGCCTTCCGGCTGAGCGCCGGTCGCCATGTAGTAGATGGTTTCAGCAATGTTGGTGGCGTGGTCGCCGATGCGCTCGATGTTCTTGGCGCAGAAGAGCAGATGCGTGCAGCTGGTGATGTTGCGCGGATCTTCCATCATGTAGGTGAGGAGCTCGCGGAACAGCGACGTGTACATCGCGTCGATTTCCTCGTCGCGCTCGCGGATCGACTTCGCCTTGTCGGCAGCACGCGTCGTGTAGACGTCGAGCACTTCCTTCAGCTGGACGAGAGCGAGCTCGGAGAGATGCTCCAGGCCACGGGCGAGCTTGCGCGGAACGCCGGTGCTCTGCACGGCGATGACGCGCTTTGCGGTGTTCTTGCCGAGGTCGCCGACGCGCTCGAGGTCGGCGGCGATGCGGATCGAACCCATGATCTCGCGCAGGTCCGACGCCATCGGCTGGCGGCGGGCGATGGTGACGATCGCCTTGTCGTTGATCTCGCGCTCGGCGTGATCGAGGATCACGTCGTCGGAGATGACCTTCTGCGCCAGTGCCGCGTCGCCGTTGACGAGGGCGCGGACAGCGTCGGAAACCATCTGCTCGGCCAGGCCGCCCATTTCGGAAATGCGGCGCGAGAGGAACTTCAGGTCTTCGTCATACGCAGAAAAAATATGTGTCGATGCCATGGGGAAAGTCCTTGAGTGTCTATCGGGGGTCGTGACGCCAAAGATCAGCCGAAGCGGCCCATGATGTAATCCTGGGTGCGCGGATCGTCCGGATTGGTGAACATCTTGTCGGTGTCGTTCTCCTCGACGAGATTGCCGAGATGGAACATGGCCGTGCGCTGCGAAACGCGAGCGGCCTGCTGCATGGAGTGCGTGACGATGACGATCGTGTAGGCTTCGCGCAGCTCGTGGATCAGTTCCTCGACCTTTGCGGTGGCGATCGGGTCGAGTGCCGAGCACGGCTCGTCCATCAGGATGACTTCGGGCGAGACGGCAACGGCGCGGGCGATGCAAAGGCGCTGCTGCTGACCGCCGGAGAGGCCTGTGCCGGATTCATGAACGCGGTCCTTGACCTCGTTCCACAGGCCGGCGCGTTGCAGGCTGGTCTCTACGATCTGGTCCATGTCGGCCTTGGTCTTGGCAAGACCATGGATGCGCGGGCCGTAGGCAACGTTCTCATAGATCGACTTCGGGAACGGGTTCGGCTTCTGGAACACCATTCCGACGCGGGCGCGCAGTTCGACGACGTCGATATCCGGATCGTAGATATCGTCGCCATCGAGCGTGATCTTGCCGGTGACGCGGCAATTGTCGATCGTGTCGTTCATGCGGTTCAGGCTGCGTAGGAAGGTGGACTTGCCGCAGCCGGACGGGCCGATGAGCGCCGTGACGGTGTTTTCGCGGATGTTCAGCTTGACGTCGAAGAGGGCGCGCTTTTCGCCGTAATAGACGGAAACGTCCTGGCCGATCATCTTGTAGGGAATGCTGTTCATCTTCTGGTCCAGAGCCTTTTCAACTGCTGCTTCTGTCAACATGTTCATTGGGTTTTACTCCGTTTACCAGCGGCGCTCAAAGCGACGGCGCAAGAGGATGGCTCCGAGGTTCATGACGATCAGGAACAAGAGGAGGACGATGATGGCACCCGACGTACGTTCCACGAAGGCGCGTTCGGCTTCGTTGGCCCACATGTAGACCTGGACGGGGAGCGCGGTGGACGGGTCGAGAGGCGTGGCCGGTGCATTGGCGACGAAGGCGACCATGCCGATCAGCAAGAGCGGCGCGGTTTCGCCGAGCGCGTGCGCCAGGCCGATGATGGTGCCGGTCAGGATGCCCGGCATGGCGAGCGGCAGCACATGGTGGAACACCATCTGCATCTTCGAGGCGCCGAGACCGAGAGCGGCCGCGCGGATCGACGGCGGGACGGCGCGAAGAGCCGCACGCGTCGCGATGATGATCGTCGGCAGCGTCATCAGCGTGAGCACCAGACCGCCGACCAGCGAGGCCGAGCGCGGCATGCCCATGAAGTTGATGAACACTGAGAGACCGAGCAGACCGTAGACGATCGAGGGAACCGCAGCCAGGTTGTTGATGTTGACCTCGATGAGATCCGTCAGCCGGTTCTTCGGTGCGAATTCCTCGAGATAGATCGAGGCGGCGACACCGATCGGCAGCGACAGCACAAGAACGATCGCCATCAGATAGAGCGAGCCGATGAGGGCAACGCCGAGGCCGGCGGCTTCAGGACGGCTGGAATTGCCGTTGACGAAGAGGCCCGTGTTGAACTGCTTGAAGAGAGCGCCGCTCGACTTCAGTTCGTTCATCCAGCCAACCTGCTTGTCGTTGACCTTGCGGTTCTTCTCATCGACGCTCAGATCGATCTGGCCCTTGTTGGCGCTGTCGACATTGGCGTCGGCCAGAACCGTGACGTTGATCGTCTTGCCGATGATCGACGGGTCGGCGACGACCATGTCGCGCAGCTGGATCGGAGCGCCCTTGGAGAGCATCGCCGAGGCATCGCGCACGTCGGGACGGCTCGATGCGTTGATGTTGAGCTGCTTGACGATGGCGTCACGCAGCAGGGCGCCGTAATTGGCGGCGATCAGGACGGACGGATCGGTCGCGCGCTTGTTGCCCGGATCGATCGTCTTCTCAGTGAACTCGATCGGCAGCGAGATCGCCGTCTGCTGGAAGGCGGTGTAGCCCTGACGGATGACCGTCGACAACAGGATGACCAGGAAGATCAGGCCGAAAGCGATAGCGGCCATGCCGTAAGCCTGGAAGCGGCGTTCGGCGGCATAGCGGCGCTTGATGCCGATGTCGCGGCGCGCAGGCGCCTTGGAGACGAGGGTGCCGGAAACCGGAGAAGCGATATTCGTCATTCGTACTGCTCCCGGTATTTGCGCACGATGTAGAGCGCGTAGATATTGAGGCAAAGCGTGATCAGGAAGAGCGTGATGCCGAGCGCGAAGGCGACGAGCGTCTGCGGCGAGGTGAATTCAAGGTCACCCGTCAGCTGGTTGACGATCTTGACCGTCACGGTGGTCATCGGCTCGAACGGATTGATCTGCATGCGGGCGGCAACACCGGCCGCAAGCACGACGATCATGGTTTCGCCGATGGCGCGCGAGGCGGTCATCAGCAGTGCGCCGACGATGCCCGGGAGAGCAGCGGGAAGCACTACCTTCTTGATGGTTTCGGAGCGCGTGGCACCGAGGCCAAGCGAACCGTCACGCAGGGCACGCGGCACGGCGGTGATGATGTCGTCCGACAGCGAGGAGACGTATGGGATCAGCATGATGCCCATGACGATACCGGCGGTCAGAACGCTCTGTGCCTGGATGAAGTTCGTGTAGTTGCCCGTCAGGAGGCCGCTGACCTGCGAGGAAAGATCGCGCAGGAACGGGCCGACGGTGACGAGGGCGAAAAAGCCGTAGACGATTGTCGGGATACCGGCCAGAACTTCGAGCAGCGGCTTTGCCAGCGAGCGAAGCTTCGGCGAGGCATATTCGGCCATGTAGATCGCCGCAAACAGGCCGACCGGAACGGCGACCAGCATGGCGACGAGGCCGATATAGAGCGTGCCGAGCAGCAGCGGGATGAGACCGAACTGGCCTTCCGACGAGCTGCCGGCGCCGGCAAAGCGCGGATCCCAGACGGTGCCGAAGAAGAATTCGAGCGGTGGGACGCTGGCGAAGAAGCGCAGGGCTTCCGACAGCATCGACAGAACGATGCCGATCGTCGTCAAAATGGCGATCGAGGATGCCAGCAGCAGACCCCAGAGCATGACGCGCTCGACGCGGTTGCGGGCGCGGAAGCGGGGCGTGATGCCGCGCAGAGCATAGAGCGCACCGGCAACGGCCAGCACCAGCACGATGGCGCTCATGATCAGGCGGCTGCCGGCGCTTTCGGCGTTCAGCAGCTTGGCGGCGTCCAGCATGTAGGGCTGCGGCTCGCCGGCGAGCGGAACGCCCTTTTCGTTGAGCTTGGCCTGGACGGCCTTGGTGTCGGCACCGAGCGCGATGAGCTCGTCAGCCGTCAGCAGATTGAACCCGCGGCCGATAGTGGCGACCATGCTGTAGCTCAAGTCCTGCTCGGCAGCGCTCTTGGCCTTCACATCTTCAGGGAAGGCGTTGCGGACGGTGGATTCGATGATGCCCGGGCTGGCGGCGAGCCAGACACAGAGAACGACGAGGGCCGGAAGGACGGCCCAGATGGCGGCATAGGCGCCGTAATAACCCGGCCGCGAATGCAGCGCGGAAGACTTGCCCCCGGCAAGCGCCGTGGCACGGCTGCGGGCGGCCACATAGGCCAGCGCGCCGAATACCACGAGACACAAGAGTATAATGGATGTGCTCATTCTTTACGTCCCCAGGCGCTCAGCCCCAAGAGCATATGCGGCGATGTCCCCGCACAGCTTCCCAATCATGGACAAACTCAAAACCTTGCCATGCAGCGGCAAGGGTACTGTCATTAGAAAACCGGCGCGGCACCCCCTGATGCCGCGCCGGCTTATGCATTACATGGTCTTTTCTGCTTCGACGGCCTTGCGGATTTCTTCGCGCTCGGCGTCCGGAGCAGCAACCAGGCCGTATTCGACGAGCGGGCTGTCAGGGCCGATCATCTGGTCGGATACGAAGAAGTTGACGTATTCCTTCAGGCCCGGGACGGCGCCGAGATGTGCCTTCTTGACGTAGAAGAACAGCGGGCGGGAAACCGGGTAGGTGCCGTTCGAGATGGTCTCGGTCGACGGAACGATGCCGCTCATGGTCGCGACCTTGAGCTTGTCAGCGTTGTTTTCGTAGAAGGAGAGACCGAAGACGCCAACGCCGGTCTTGTTGGCAGCGATGCGTGCCAGCGTTTCCGGATAGTCGCCGTCGATGTCGACTGCAGCGCCGTCCTTACGAACTGCAACGCAAGCCTTGGCCTGAGCAGCCTTGTCGGTGATTTCCTTGGCGATGACTTCCTGAGCGCCCGAAGCCTTGCAGCCTGCAGCGAGAACGTTCAGTTCGAAGACTTCGCGGGTGCCGTGCTTTTCGCCCGGGATGTAGGCAGCGATATCAACAGCCGGGAGCTTCGGGTTGACTTCCGACCACTTCTTGTAGGGGTTGGCAACGAGCTTGCCATCAACGACGACCTGAGCAGCCAGCGCCTTGTAGAGATCTTCCGGAACGTAGGCGACGTCAGGGTTGGAAGCGTCGGTTGCGAAGACGATACCGTCATAACCAATCTTGACTTCCTGGATGTCCGTTACGCCGGCAGCCTTGCAGGCTTCCATTTCGTTCTTGTTGATCGGACGCGAAGCGTTGGCAACGTCGATCGTGTCTTCGCCGACGCCCTTGCAGAATTCCTTCAGGCCAGCGCCCGTGCCGCCAGATTCAACAACCGGCGTCTTGAAGTTGGTGAAGGTTTCGCCGAAGGACTCGGCAACGATCTTGGCGTAAGGCAGAACGGTGGACGAACCGGCAACCTGAATCTGGTCGCGAGCGGCTGCAGCGCCTGCAAAGGCAACGGTTGCGGCGAGAGCGGCAACGGTGAGTTTAAGCGTGTTCATCAGAAAAATCTCCCGGCATTGGGCTTTGTGTGGGCAGGCCCCCCAGGGCCCTCGCATTGCCTTTTTTCATCGGCAGCCACTCTTTAGCCCCTGATGCACAGAGCTTTTATGTCACTTTGATGAAACATTTGTGACAGTCTAAAATACTGAAATACATAGATAAAATTTTTCGATGTAATGGGTGTGTTGCGGCTTTATGTCAAAACCGCACGGTAAAGGCCGTTCCCTTGCCAACCTCGGACTTAACGATCAGCCGTGCACGATGGCGCGTCAGGATATGCTTGACGATGGCAAGCCCCAGACCGGTGCCCTTTTTCGAGCGGCTGTCCTCGATATTGACGCGGTAGAAGCGCTCGGTAAGGCGCGGCACATGCTCGGCGGGGATGCCGGGCCCGCGGTCCGCGACGGTGACTTCGACAGGCTGGCCCTGGCCGTTCTTGATCGAGACGTCGACCGTCTTGCCTTCCTGGCCGTATTTGCAGGCGTTTTCGATCAGGTTCTCGAAGACCTGCACCAGCTCGTCTCGATCGCCGAGCACCTCCGCCCGGCCTTCCGGCAGATTGAGATTGATCTCGACGCCGACATCCTTCGCCAGCGGCTGCAGGGAATCCCGGACATGGCCGAGCAGCGGCACGAGATCGACCTTTTCGTCGGGCGCGATATGCGACTTCAACTCAAGCCGCGACAGCGACAGCAGATCGTCCACGAGACGGCTCATGCGCGTCGTCTGGTCGAACATGATGCCAAGGAAGCGTTCCTGCGCCTTGGCATCGTTCTTGGCCGGACCCTGGATAGTCTCGATGAAGCCGCGCAGCGAGGCGAGCGGTGTGCGCAGCTCGTGGCTGGCATTGGCGACGAAATCCGAGCGCATGCGGTCGATGCGGCGGACTTCCGAGATATCGCGGAAGGAGAGCATGAAGAAACGCTCGCCACCCTCCCCCTCACCGAGATCGATCGGGGCGCTGCGAACGATATAGACCCGCTCGGAGGGAAGCCGTTCGGAATGCTCGATCTGGTTCGGCGCATTGGTGGCGATCGTTTCGCGCACCATGTCCAGAATGCCGGGCGAGCGCAGGCGCGCCGACAGATGCGCACCGATGATCATCTCGCCGAACGCCTTTTCGGCCGCGCGGTTCTGGAACAGCACCGAGGCATCGCCGGAGAGAACCATGACGGGGATATCGAGCCCGGCAAGCGTGGCGGCCACTTCAGGCAGGCGGCTCTTCGGCGCTTCCGGCTCAGGCTCAGGGATTTCGGCAAGCTTGGCCTGTACTGCCGGCTCGGCATTCATGACGACGACGAGCAGCATCAGGACGACGAGCGCCAGTACGCCCCATTTGTTCATCCCCGAAACCAGCGCCACCAGCCCGATGACCAGAGCGGCAAGAAGCACGGGGCGTTCCTGCCTGATGCGGGCCATCAGCCCCGATGTCCACGGCATTTCCTCTTCCACTTGCCCCTCGCCCGGCTTTCAGTCGCAATCATTGCTTCAAACTTTGCCTGATAGCCGTGATTCATGACAGAAGTTTTCGACTGCTTCCACCAAGCGAAAAAGCCGCAGTGGAAACACACAACTATTTTCATGCCGCGGCGAGCAATTTGATTTTTAACGCGAAATATGATCGCCTGCTCAGAAGCCGAAGCGCCGGGAGGAAATGATGGCCGAAGATGTCGAGAGCCGCGCAGTCGAACTGGATATCAGAGGCAAGAAGCGCGTCTTCGATGTGGACGATCCGGTGCTGCCTGCCTGGATCGACGAAAAGGCACTCGAATCCGGCGACTTTCCCTACAAGAAGAAGCTGAAGGAAGAAGAATATCTCGAAGATCTCGAGAAGCTTCAGGTGGAGCTCGTCAAGGTGCAGTTCTGGCTGCAGGCGACCGGCAAGCGCGTCATGGCGGTGTTCGAGGGACGCGATGCGGCCGGCAAGGGCGGCGCGATCTCGGCCTCCTCCGGCAAGATGAACCCCCGCCTTGCGCGTGTCGTGGCACTCGCCAAGCCGAACGACCGCGAGCTCGGGCAGTGGTATTTCCAGCGCTATATCGCCCAGTTTCCAACGGCCGGCGAATTCGTGCTCTTCGACCGTTCCTGGTATAACCGCGCCGGCGTCGAGCCGGTCATGGGCTTCTGCACACCGAAGCAATACGAGGATTTTCTCGAGCAGGCGCCGCTGCTCGAAAAGGTCATCGCCCATGAGGGCATCTATCTCTTCAAGTTCTATCTCGATATCGGCCGCGAAATGCAGCTGAAGCGCTTCCATGACCGGCGGCACGATCCGCTCAAGGTTTGGAAGCTATCTTCCATGGATATCGCGGCACTGACGAAATGGGGCGACTACAGCGACAAGCGCGACCGGATGCTGAAGGCAACGCATGCGGACGCAGCGCCCTGGACCGTCATCCGCGCCAACGACAAGCGGCGCGCCCGTCTCAATCTCATCCGTCACATGCTGAAGACGATGGATTATGACGGCAAGGACGAGAAGGCGATCGGCGAGCTGGATGAGAAGATCATCGGCTGGGGTCCGGGCTTTCTGAAATAGGAGTGAAGATGCGGCCTGCGGCTGTAATCGGCGGACTACTCGTGATGATGGGGCTGGCGGCTGAGGCGCAGGCCTGCGTGCTGCTGCAGGATGTCGATTACAGCGTGCTCTACCGCTCGGATGCGATCGTTCGCGCCAAGGTCATCGGCTATCAGGCGCGTCCCGAGCAGAAGGATGCGCTGTTCCGCCTGGAGATCGAGCAGGTGCTATCAGGCAAGCCGCTTGCCGCACCCGTCATCGAAGCGCGCTGGGAACGGCGCTACAAACCGGCGCCGCAGATCTGGGATGGCTACAACAACGTCATCGTCGGCCTGAAACTGACCAATGGCGCTCCGGCATTGATCGTGCGCGAAAGCTGCGGCTTCGACGGCATCGTCGAGGATACGCCGCAGGATCTCTCGATCCTGCTCAGCCAGGCACCCGGCACCTGACGCGGCGGCTTATTGGCCCGGCAGGATGCGGACGGCGTAGAGGTTGATGCCGCGAGCCTTGCCGTCGACATCGCTGTTGATCAACAGTTTTCCAGCCGAGCTCGGCGCCAGAGACCGGTCGAAATTGACCTGAACCAGCACATCCGACTTTTCGCGCGTGACACTGAAACGATGGCGGGCGCAATTGCCGAGCGTCTGGAAATTGCACTCGACGGTGATCTGCGTCGGCTCATCGCTCGTCGACTGCAGGGTAATGGCGATGGTCGAGGACTTGCCCGCCAGCTGCTGCAGCACATCGGCGGCGACGGGAATGGCGATATTGCCATCGGCGCCGTTGCTCTGCGAGATCAGGCGGACGGCCGCCTCGTCGTTTTCGGTGATGTTTTCGGTGCGCGCCTGGGCGCCGTTCTCGATCTTGCCGGCATCCGAGGCCTTGAAGACTTCGATCCAGGCAGCCGAGAAGCTGTTCTGCGGGTCGATCGTCACCGGCTGATCGGTATGCGTACCGGCATTATTGTTGTTGTCGGCGGTCTGGCTGTCGCTGCCGTCGAAATCTTCCGGCTGGGTGCTCGCCGGCGGATTGGCGACGCTGGTGTCGCGCTCCTGCGCCGTGAGCAGCAGCCCGGACTTGTGCGCCCACCAGGCGCCGGTGCCGACGAAGGCGATCAGCACGCACCAGACGAGCAGGCGGGAGAAGATCTTGCGCGGCTTGCGGCGCTTGGCCGCTCCTTCCGGGCGGAAATCCATATTGGCGGCGGCAGACGGCGCCCGGCGCTCGGCGGCGAAGCTCTCTTCGGCAGCGGGCGCTGCACCCAGATGATCGGCCTCGCCGGCATGCACGCCATCGAGGCTGGCCTCGTCATAGGCACGGCGCGGCTCTTCGGCATAGCGGGTCTCGCCAGCGAGTTCCGGCGCCGGGGCTTCCGGCTCAACCTGGTGATGAACGGGCTCGGGGACATCGACAACCGGCGGAACCGGCACTTCCGGCGGCCCCTGGCGCGGATGCATGCGCTCGCGCTCCTCGGCCTCGATCATGTGGATCGTGGTTTCCAGACGGTGGCGGTGATGGGCGATCGCCTCGCGGTCGGTAATGTCCTGCTTGCGCAGCCCCGCTTCCAGCGCCTGGCGGGCAGACTGATAGATTCTGGCGCGGATCTCGGGATTGTCGCGATCGGAATTGCCAAGCGCAGTTCTGATGGCCGTTTCTAATCCGCTCACGTGCGATCCTTCACTCTTGAAACCGGCATTCCGCTCAAATGTTTACAAATGCCTAACAAAATCCGGTAGCGGCAACAGCGCCAAACCGCAAGCCTCCGGCGCGCCGCCCGGCCGATCGGCAGGGGAAAACGCCGCCTTTCAGAATATCCGAAAATCGCGAAATCGGTAGCCTGCCCAGTTGGGTGGCCTTTTCGGCGCGATGGAATTCTGTTATCAGATTGACGCTTCCGTAAACGTCAATTGATGGTGATCTCATGGCCATGCCCGAAATCCTGACGAAGAACCTGCGCCTGCCGGTCGTGGCCTCGCCGCTGTTCATCATCTCGCATCCGGCGCTGACGCTGGCGCAGTGTAAGGCAGGAGTGATCGGCGCCTTTCCGGCACTCAACGCCCGCCCCGAAAGCCAGCTTGACGAGTGGCTGGCAATGATCACCGAGGATCTCGCCGCCCATAATGCCGCCAATCCCGACAGACCGGCAGCCCCCTTCGCCGTCAACCAGATCGTCCATATGTCGAACAAGCGCCTTGAGCACGATCTCAGGCTCTGCGTGAAATACAAGGTGCCGGTCGTCATCTCCTCGCTCGGCGCGGTGCCGGAGGTGAATGCCGCGGTGCATTCCTATGGCGGCATCGTGCTGCACGACGTCATCAACAATCGGCACGCCAATTCGGCGATCCGCAAAGGCGCCGATGGGCTGATCGCGGTCGCTGCCGGTGCCGGCGGCCATGCGGGCACGCTTTCACCTTTCGCGCTTGTCCAGGAAATCCGTGAATGGTTCGACGGGCCCCTGCTGCTGGCCGGCGCGATCGCCAACGGCGGTGCGATCCTGGCGGCGCAGGCGATGGGCGCCGACATGGCCTATATCGGCACCCCCTTCATCGCCACCGAAGAAGCTCGCGCCAGCGACGCTTACAAGAACGCCATCGTAGAGGGCGCCGCCAACGATATCGTCTATTCCAACTATTTCACCGGCGTGCACGGAAATTACCTGAAGCCTTCGGTAAAGGCCGTCGGCCTCGATCCCGACAATCTGCCGGTTGCCGATCCCTCGAAGATGGATTTCGAACAGGCCGTCGGCGGCGCCAAGGCCTGGAAGGATATCTGGGGCAGCGGCCAGGGCATCGGCGCCATCAAGGCCGTCGAACCGGTCGCCAAGCTGGTCGGCCGCCTCGAGAGCGAATACCACGCCGCCCGCACCCGCCTCTCGCTTTGAACGGATTTCCACAGCGCCGTTCTTTTTTACCAAAGCGATCAGACGGCGCTTGAAATCTTCAAACAATGCCTGTATCAGCGCCATGCAAATCGCGGGCCGAACGCTTCGCCCGCCTGGATCGCCGCTTTAGCTCAGTCGGTAGAGCACATCATTCGTAATGATGGGGTCACGTGTTCGAGTCACGTAAGCGGCACCATTCTCTCTCCCGACGCACTCTTGCCCTTCGCAAAAACTACAGCCTATGGCTTTGTTCAGTTTTTGTTTGATTACGCAATGATTGAAATACATGGTTAACCCTTGGTTGATACGGTCTTGCCAGTTTTGATTACTGGGGGACTGCTTCGATGAAGGTTTTGGCGGCTTGGATGTTGGGTCCGGGCATCTCGTTGCTTGCGGCGCAGGGCGCTTTGGCTGCTGATCTGGCACCCAACGACGTGATGGTGCCGAAGTTTTTGCTGGATGAACCGGCAACGACGCCGGCGACGGCGAGCCGCTTTACCGGCTATGTGGAGGGCGGTTTCGAGGCTGGATCTTCGCGGGATACGGATCTCGATAGCCACTCGTGGCGGTTGCGCGGATCGATGAATGCGAGCTCCGACACCGGACTCAACCTGCAGGCGGATGCCGATTATGCGCATTCCTATCTCCAGGAATTCGGCTGGAACGACAATATCGGCGGCACGCTGCATGTCTATTACCGGCCGGACAGCAACTATGCGGTCGGCGTCTTCGGCCAGACGGGACGGTTTGAATCGCGTTTCCTGCCTGATACGACAGCCCGCGACTATCTCGGCGGCCTGGAGGCCGCATGGCTCGGCACCGACATGACCATCTATGGCCAGGCCGGCCTTGGCACGACCGATATCGGCGGGTTCGACTACGATCACTATGCCGGCCGCGCCGGCATGCGTTACTTCTTCACCGACAATATCCGTGCCGATGCCGAAGTTGCATTCGACCGCTATCAGGACGATGTCGAGACGGCCGATGTCTGGAAGATCTCGGCGATCGGCAATTACCGGCCGGATGGCACGCCGGTTTCCTTCTATGCCGGTTATCGCTTCGAGCATGCCAAGCTCTCTGTCGACGGCTTTGGCAGCGACAGCGACATCGCCAACAACTTCCTCGTCGGCATGCGCTATCACTTCGGCTCGAGCAGCCTGAAGGACGAAGAGGGCAACGGCCCGATCTGGCGCGGCTCGTCGTTCTAAGCTTAAAACCCTTCCCGGCCGCCGCAGCGAGAACCACGCTACGGCGGCCGGGCCTTTTGTAACTGTACGGATAATTACCTTTACAGCAGCAGCAGCTAGGGCCTAAAAACCAAAGCAGCACTTCGCGCCGGCACTGCCCCCTTCTGCCGAGCCGCCCTCTGACGGCCTGCCGCGAAGCATCCTGAAAGGTAAGTCATGTCTGATACGGCCCAGCGCTCGAACCGCGTTCTCGTTGTCGCGACCATCATGTTTGCCACCTTCATGGTGGCGATCGAAGCCACGATCGTCGCGACCGCCATGCCGCGCATCGTCGGACAGCTCGGCGGCTTTACCTATTACAGCTGGGTGTTTTCCGCCTTCCTGCTGGCGCAGTCGACGACGACTGTCATCTACGGCAAGCTCTCCGATATCTTCGGCCGCAAGCCGGTGCTGATCGCAGGCATCGTCGTCTTCCTGATCGGCTCGCTGCTGTGCGGCCTCGCCTGGTCGATGACCTCGCTCATCCTGTTCCGCCTGCTGCAAGGGCTCGGCGCCGGCGCCATTCAGCCGGTGACGATGACGATCATCGGCGACCTCTTCAGGCTGGAGGAACGCGGCCGCGTTCAGGGCATCATGGCGACCGTCTGGGCGACATCGGCCGTCGTCGGACCGCTCGCCGGCGGCATCATCGTCGACAATATCTCCTGGGCCTGGATCTTCTGGATCAACCTACCGATCGGCATCTTCTCGATCATCGCCTTCTCGCTGTTCCTCAAGGAAACCGTGGCGCACAAGCAGGCGAGCATCGATTATCTCGGTTCCATCCTCTTCTCGATCGCCATCATCGCGCTGCTGGTCATCCTCACCGAGACGGATGCCGAAGCCTGGATCCTGCTGTCGCTCGCCGCTGTCTTCGTGATCTCGGGCGCCCTGTTCTTCTGGCAGGAGAAGCGCGCGCCGGAACCGATCATTTCGATCGCGCTCTGGAGCCGCCGCCTCGTGGCGACCAGCAATATCTGCATGCTGCTCGCCGGCATGGCGCTGATCGGCCTCTCCACCATTCTGCCGGTCTATATCCAGGGCGTACTCGGCCGTTCGCCGATCGTTGCCGGGTTCACGCTGACGATGCTCGTCGTCGGCTGGCCGCTGTCGGTGATGATGTCGAGCAAGCTGTTCAAGGCTTTCGGCATCCGCAACACGCTGCGCTTCGGCAGCCTGCTCTTCCCGTTCGGCGCGCTCTTCCTCCTGTTTCTGACACCGGACAGTTCGCCCATCGTCGCCGGCGCCGGTTCCTTCTTCATGGGCTTCGGCATGGGGCTCATCAATCTCACCAGCATCGCGCTGGTGCAGGACAGCGTCGAATGGTCGATGCGCGGCAGCGCCACAGCGTCGATCATCTTTGCCCGCAGCCTCGGCAATACGCTCGGCGCCACGGTTCTCGGCGCGATCCTGAATGCCGGTATCAATCACTATGCGAGCGGTGACACCGCCGATAACCTGCACAACGTTCTCAACCAGCCGACGGGGCTGACGGAGCTCGCAGGGGATCCTGTCGTCCGCGGCATCTTCGATGCATCGCTGCACTGGAGCTTCTGGGGCATCGTTGTCGTCGCCGTCATGACGCTGGTTTCGACCTGGCTGATCCCGGTCGGCCACCATGGCCGCAAGACCACCAGCGTTCCCGCCAGCGAGGCCGCCTCACATTAACAGTCAGGCTTCGGCCGGATTCTGCGGCAGCGATTGCAGCAGGGTCTGGCGCGCCGAGCGCAGATGCAGACGCGCCGAGAAATCGATCTGGGCCTGATCGCCTGATTCAAGGGCGGCGATATAATCGAGATGCTCGTGAATGGCGCGCTCGTTGCGCTGGCGGGCGGCTGCCTTGTTCCATTGGTAGTGATAGTGGAAGATGATGGCGATCGCGTCGTAGAAATCGGCAATGAAGCGGTTTTTCGAGGCGCGGTGAATGAGGAGATGGAAGCGCTCGTCGAGTGCAGAAAACTCCTTGTAGCGCTGGTCCATGTCGGAGAGCACGTCGAGGTGATCCTGCTTGATCGCCGCAAGATCGGTCCAGGCCGCGTGATCCTTCGGCAGCCTGCCGAAATCGGCGGCGGAATGCAGCTCGAACATCTCGCGCACGTCGGCGAGCTCCAGAGCGAATTCGCGGGTGAAGCCCTTCAGGATCCAGTGACTGTTCGGGCGCTTCTCGATCAAGCCGAAGCGGGAGAAGCGGATCAGGAATTCGCGGACGCTGGTCGTACCGGTGCCGATCTCGCGGGCAAGCTCGAGCTCGTTGATCTGCATGCCCGGCGCCGCATCATCCGAGAGAATGCGCTGCATGAAGCTGCGCTCGATGATGTCGTGCAGCGAATCCGTTTCCTCGGATGGGAAGAGATCCTTGGCGGTCGGGGCGCGGAGCACCACTTTCTGGCGCTTGTTCCAGCGGATGATGCCCTCGTCGCTCAGCCTCGTGAGGATGGCGCGAGCGGTGCTGCGGCTGATGCCGAGCTGGGCCGCGATTTCAGGCTCCGACGGAAGTGCGGCCTCCGGACGCAATGCGGCGGCATAGCGATTGTATGCTTCCTTGAAGACTGTATTCTGTCTTGCCATGCGACCCCGCTCCTGCCCGTCCGCTATCGGCGCACGCGATGGTGCGGCCGGTGCGCCGGGAGCTTATCTATTGCAATCCTTATATTATTCTGGATCGCTTGCGGCTGTTTGCCTCCCTCGTCCACAGGAACAATATTCCCGTTGACTTGAAAATGTTTATTGTAGATAAAAAACAAAATCAATGCGCATTTCGCCGATGCAGCGAGCGTTTCCTCAGGGAGAAGTAAATTGGATAAACTGCCTTGGCTCATCCTTTCGGCCGGAGATAACGTTGCCGTCGCAACGGCGGCGATCGAGCCCGGAGCCATCGTCGCCGGCGTTGCCGCGCGCCAGAAGATCGATCCCGGCCACAAGGTCGCCATCGCCGATATCCCGTCCGGCAGCGCCGTGGTCAAGTACGGGCAGGCGATCGGCCGCACGACCGCCGACGTGAAGGCCGGCGATCACGTTCACAGCCACAATCTGCATTTCGAGAACGACCGCCTGGCGGCGACCGCCAATTCCGCACCGGAAGCGGCGACCGCCGAAGACAAGGCGCGCACCTTCATGGGCTACAAGCGCGCCGACGGCCGCTCCGCGACCCGCAACTATATCGGCATCATCGCCAGCGTGAACTGTTCCACCACCGTCTGCCGGGCGATCGCGGACGAGGCCAACCGCACGATCCTGCCGCATTACGAAGGCATCGATGGCTTCGTGCCGATCGTTCACGATCAGGGCTGCGGCATGAGCTCCAGCGGCGACGGCATGGCCGTTCTGCACCGGACGCTTGCCGGCTATACGCGCCACGTCAACTTCGGCGGCGTGCTGATGATCGGCCTCGGCTGCGAGGTCAACCAGCTGACGCTCTACGGCCAGAGCGGTGCGGGTGACACCAAGCGCCATTTCAACATTCAGGATGCGGGCGGCTCGCGCCGCGCCGTCGAACGCGCCATGGGCATGCTGCGCGAGATCGCTGCCGATGTCGGCAAGGAGCGTCGCGTGGCGCTGCCGATCAGCGACATCATCATCGGCCTGCAGTGCGGCGGCTCGGATGGCTTTTCGGGCATCACCGCCAATCCGGCGCTCGGCGTTGCTGCCGATCTGCTGGCGGCGGCGGGCGGCACGTCCATTCTTTCCGAGACTTCGGAAATCTATGGCGCCGAACACCTGCTGCGCAGCCGCGCCGTCAGCGATGACGTCGCCAGAAAGCTCGACGAAAAGATCGTCTGGTGGGAGAAATATGTCGGCCTGCATGGCGCATCGCTCGACAACAATCCTTCGCCCGGCAACAAGCGCGGCGGCCTGACGACTATTCTCGAAAAGTCGCTCGGCGCTGTCGCCAAGGGCGGTCGCTCGCCGCTGACGGCCGTCTATGGATATGCCGAGCGGGTCACCGCATCCGGCCTGGTCTTCATGGACACGCCCGGCTACGACCCGGTTTCGGCAACCGGCCAGGTGGCCGGCGGCGCTAACATGATCGCCTTCACCACCGGCCGTGGCAGCTGCTTCGGCTGTCGTCCGGCCCCGTCGCTGAAGCTGTCCAGCAACTCGGCGCTCTATGCGGCGATGGAAGAGGACATGGATATCGACTGCGGCACGATCGCATCGGGTGACGCGACGATCTCCGGCAAGGGCCGCGAGATCTTCGAACTGATCATCGACACCGCATCGGGCAAGAAGACCAAGAGCGAAGAGTTCGGCTATGGCGATAACGAATTCGTGCCGTGGCATCTCGGAGCGACGCTCTAATATAAAGCTGCACAAGTCTTCAGAGGAGGAATGATGAAGACGAGGAGGATCGGCAAGACGGATCTGCAGGTGACCGAAATCAGTTTCGGCGCCGCAGCTCTCGGCGGCCTTTACCGCGCCTGCCCGCGCGACCAGGCCATGGAAACGCTGGAAGCTGCCTGGGCGGCTGATATCCGCTATTTCGACGTTGCTCCCTGGTACGGCCTCGGCCTCGGCGAGCGCTATGTCGGCGATTTCCTGCGGGCAAAGCCGGAGAATGACTACGTGCTGTCGAGCAAGGTCGGGCGTCTTCTGCGTCCGGTGCCGACGGGCACCGTTCCTGACTACAGCTATGTCGACCCGCTCTCCTTCGATGCCGATTATGACTATTCCTATGACGGCATCATGCGCTCGGTCGAGTTCAGCTATGCGCGGCTTGGTCTCAACCGCATCGACATTCTCTATGTCCACGATATCGGCGGCTATACGCATGGCGCGGCCAAGAATGCCGTCTACATGAAGCAATTCCTCGACAGCGGCATCAAGGCGCTGGAGCAGCTGAAATCCAGTGGCGCAATCAAGGCATTCGGCCTCGGCGTCAACGAGGTGCCCGTCTGCCTCGACGTGATGCGCAACGCCGATATCGACGTCATCCTGATGGCCGGGCGCTACACGCTGCTCGACCGCTCAGCGGTCGCCGAGCTGATCCCGCTTTGCCGCGAAAAGGGTACCAGCCTCGTGGTCGGCGGCGTCTTCAACTCAGGTATCCTGGCAACCGGCCCCGTCCCCGGCGCGCATTTCGACTATATGGCGCCGACGCCTGACGTCGCCGCCAAGGTCACGGCCATGGAAGAGATCGCCAAGCGCCACGGCGTTCCGCTTGCTGCGCCTGCCCTGCAGTTTCCGCTGCGCGACCCGATCGTCTCGTCGGTGCTGATCGGCACCGCCAAGGCATCGAGCGTCGACCGCAACATGCAGCTCTTCGAGCCGCGGCTGCCGGACAGCATTTACCCAGAATTCGAAAGTCAGACGCTGGTCGCCAAGCCCTTGGGCAGCGACGCCGTCCGCGTATAGGAGTGAAGCATGCTCAAGGGTATCCATCCCGTCCTCAGCCCCGATCTGCTTCTGGCGATCGCCAGGATGGGGCATGGCGACGAGATCGTCATCGCCGACGCCAACTTTCCGTCGGCCAGCATGGGGCCGGAGATGATCCGCGCCGATGGCGTTTCGGCGACCGATATGGCCGAGGCGATCCTGACGCATTTCCCTCTCGATACCTTCGTGCCGGAAAGCGCATGGCGCATGGAAGTGGTCGGTGATGCCGCCGCCGTGCCGGAGGTCTGCAAGGAGTTCCAGGCGATCGTCGACCGCAAGGCCGGCGACTTCCGCATCGCCACGCTGGAGCGCTTCGCCTTCTACGAGCGTTCGCGCAAGGCGGCCTATATCGTCGCGACAACCGAATTCCGCCTCTACGGCAATCTGATCTTGAAGAAAGGCGTCGTTCTTCCTGAAGAGGTCTATCGCGGCTGATTGTAATTTTAGAGCATCTTTAAATTGATGGAAAAACATAAGCTTACGGAGGATTGAAGAGAGCAAAAAAGGCGAAATTGCCCCACTTGCAATTTCAAAAGGCCTCAGCTAGCTTCATCGAGCAAATGTTTTTTATCGATAAAAATCGTCCGCCTGCGTTCAGCGGTCTGGTTTCCTGGAGGAGAACGCAACTTGGGAGGAGAACCCACAATGAGCATGAAGTCCATCCTGTCGCGCCGGGCATTTAGCGCTCTCGCAGGCGCAGCCTTTATCGCCACCACAATGCCGGCCGCGTCCTTCGCTGCCGACGTGACGATCCCGATCATCGTCAAGGACACCACGTCCTTCTACTGGCAGATCGTTCTGGCCGGCGCCCGCAAGGCCGGCACCGATCTCGGCGTCAAGGTACCGGAACTCGGCGCACAGTCTGAATCCGACGTCAACGGCCAGATCAGCATTCTCGAAAACGCCGTTGCCGGCAAGCCGGCCGCCGTCGTCATCTCGCCGACCGAATTCAAGGCGCTCGGCAAGCCGATCGACGAAGCTGCAAAGTCCGTTCCGATCATCGGCATCGACTCCGGCGCCGACTCTAAGGCCTTCAAGTCGTTCCTGACCACCGACAACGTCCAGGGCGGCCGCATCGCTGCCGACGGTCTGGCCGCTGCCATCAAGGGCGCCACCGGCAAGGAAGAAGGCGAAATCGCCATCATCACCAGCATTGCCGGCGCCGGCTCGCTGGAACAGCGCCGCGAAGGCTTCCTCGATCAGGTCAAGACCAAGTATCCGGGCCTCAAGGTCATCGCCGACAAGTATGCTGACGGCCAGGCAACCACCGGCCTCAACATGATGACCGACCTCATCACTGCCAACCCGAACATCGTTGGCGTCTTCGCGTCCAACCTGATCATGGCACAGGGCGTTGGCCAGGCGATTGCTGAAAACAAGCTCGGCGACAAGGTCAAGGTCATCGGCTTCGACAGCGACGACAAGACGGTCGGCTTCCTGAAGGATGGCGCACTTGCCGGTCTCGTGGTGCAGGACCCCTATCGCATGGGTTACGACGGCATCAAGACCGCGCTGGCCGTCTCCAAGGGCGAGAAGGTCGAGCAGAACGTCGATACCGGCGCCAATCTGGTGACCAAGGCCAACATGGCTGAACCGAAGATCGACGCTCTTCTGAACCCGAAGATCAAGTAATCTTCAGTCGAGGCCGCGCGCAAGAAATTCCGCGCGGCCTTTTCTTCACCTGTGTTATCGTCCGCACATGGAGAGCGGGCGACGGTGGAGGACCGGAATTCGCATATGGGAGGAGAGGTCCATGGACGGACTGGAAGAGGTCAGTCATCGCCACGATGACAGTGCCACGCTGAAAGAGGCAAGCCGTATTCCGGCAGGTTCGCCCATTCTGGAACTCAAGGGATTGCAGAAGAATTACGGCTACGTCCAGGCGCTGAAACCAGCGACAGTGACGTTTCTGGCCGGTGAAATTCATGCGATCGTCGGCGAAAACGGCGCCGGAAAATCCACACTCATCAAGCTTCTGACCGGCGTCATCACCAGAACCGCCGGTGAAATTCTCTGGTGCGGCCATCCGGTCGGCCTGTCATCGCCGAATGAGGCGATCGCCCGCGGCATCAACGCCGTTCACCAGGAAGTGGTGCTCTGCCCGCACCTGACTGTTGCGGCCAACCTCTTTCTCGGCGACGAGGTCAACAAGTTCGGCCTGATGCGCAAACGGCAGATGGTCAACATGGCGCAGACCGTGCTCGACGACCTTGGCTTTGGCCTGCCTGCTGGTGCGCTGCTCAGCGATCTGACAATCGGCCAGCAGCAGCTGGTCGCGACAGCGCGTGCGGCAATGCGCGGCACGCAGTTCCTGATCTTCGACGAACCGACCGCCTATCTGACGCGCCAGGAATCGGCACAGCTCTTCAAGCTGATCCGCCGTCTGCAGGCCGAAGGCGTGACGATCGTCTATATCAGCCATCGCATGGAAGAAGTGTTCGAGCTCGCCGACCGGGTTTCGGTGCTGCGCGACGGAACGCATGTCGGCACCCGGCTGATCGGCGAGACCAACGAGAACGAACTGATCGCCCTGATGATCAACCGCTCGATCGAGCAGATCTATCACAAGGAGCAAGTGCCGATCGGCGAGACGATCGTCGAAGTGCGCGGTCTCTCGGGACCGGGTTTCGAGGACGTGTCGCTGAGCGTCAAGGCAGGGCAGATCGTCGGCCTCTATGGCCTGATCGGCGCCGGACGCAGCGAATTCGCGCTCGGGCTCTACGGCCGGGAGAAGACGACTGCAGGTGAAATCCACTGGATGGGCAAGAAGGTCGACATCAAGAACGAGCGCGCCGCCATGGACCTCGGCATCGCCCTGGCGCCAGAAAGCCGCCGTGACCAGGGTCTCTGCCTCAACCTGCCGATCGGTCTCAACATCAATCTGCCGGTCTTCAAGCGGCTGAGCAGCGGCCCCGTGATCAACCACAGTGTCGAAACGGCCAACGCCGAAAAGCAGATCCGCGATCTCAGCATCAAGACGCCGAGCCGCCGCGTCAATGCCTCCAGCATGTCCGGCGGCAACCAGCAGAAGATCGTCATCGGCAAGTGGCTGAGCCATGGCGCGCGGCTGTTCATCTTCGACGAGCCGACCGTCGGTGTCGATGTGGGTACCAAGGCGGAAATCTACCGGCTGTTTTCCAAACTTCTGAAGGAAGGCGCGGGCATCATCCTGATCTCCTCCTACCTGCCTGAGGTTTACGAGCTCGCTGACCGGCTGCACGTGTTCCGCGCCGGCAAGCTTGTCGCCAGCCATGATCTCCACGCGGCGTCGCACGAAGAAGTGCTTGGCGAAGCGATCGGCGTCTGAGCAAGAAGAATAAGAGGGAGAGAGAACAGTGACTGCAACCCCCACCGAAATTGCACCGCCGCCGCCACGCCGCAAGGTCAACATCCTCTTCGGCCTGACGCTGATCGGCCTGCTGCTCTTCCTCTGGCTAATGCTCGGAATTTTCACCGCCAGCTTCTGGACGCCGCTGAACATCAGCAACCTGCTGCGGCAGGGCTCGATGACAGCAATTCTGGCGCTGGGGCAGACCTTTGTCATCATTACCGCGGGTATCGACCTGTCGGTCGGCGCAATCGTCGGCTTTGCCGGTGTCATAATCGCCTGGCTGCTACAGGCAGGGGTGCCGGTGTGGGCAGCGATCCTGATCACGCTGCTGTTCGGCGTGCTGATCGGCACGTTCCACGGCTTCGGCATCGTCAAGATGGGCCTGCCGCCCTTTATCATCACGCTGGCGACGCTGACATCGCTGCGCGGCGTCGGGTTGCTGATCACCAACGGCTCGTCGATCAACATCGTCAACGAAGACTTCTCGAACTTCGCCCGCGCCGATTTCCTGGGCATCCCGAGTCTGTTCTGGATGGTCATCCTGGTGGCGGTGCCGAGCTTCGTGTTCCTGCATCTCAGCCGCTGGGGACGCTATCTCTTCGCCGTCGGCTCGAATGCGGAAGCCGCTCGCCTCTCCGGCGTCAACGTCAACCGGATGATCTTCCTCGCCTACATCCTCTCGGCCACCTTCGCCGCCTTCGTCGGCGTGCTGCTCGCCTCGCGTATCGCCATTGGTAACGCGACACAGGCTGATGGCTGGGAGTTGCAGGCGATCGCCTCGTCGGTTATCGGCGGCACGTCGCTCTTTGGTGCTGTCGGCTCGGTTCACGGCCCGCTGATCGGCGCCTTCATTCTGGCGACCATCAACAACGGCGCCAACCTGCTCAACGTCAACTCCTTCTGGCAGCGCATCATCACCGGTCTGCTGATCATCGTGATCGTCTATTTCGACCAGCTGCGCCGCCGCCGGAGCGTCTAAGACAACGACATGAAGCCGGTCGCGAGGCCGGCTTCTTCATTTCAGAATGCGAGAACCAAGATGAAAGCAGTGCTTTGCCAAAAGCCCGGCGTGCTCGAAACCGTCGAGCGCCCTTCCCCTGGCACGCCCGCTCCCGGCTCGGTGCGACTGGCGGTCAGCCATGTCGGCATCTGCGGCACGGACTACCACATCTTCGAAGGCAAGCATCCCTTCCTCGAATATCCGCGCGTCATGGGTCACGAGATCTCTGCGACCGTCCTCGAGGCCGGCGACGGCGTGGCGATGGCGGTGGGCACGCCTGTCATCGTCAATCCCTATCTCTCCTGCGGAAGCTGTGTTGCCTGCCGCAAGGACAAGCCGAACTGCTGCACCAACATCAAGGTTCTCGGCGTCCACACAGACGGCGCTTTCTGCGAGGAGATCACCGTTCCGGCCGGCAATCTCTACGCCGCCAAGGGGCTAAGTCTCGAGGCCGCCGCGACCGTCGAATTCCTGGCGATCGGCGCCCATGCCGTGCGCCGGTCAATGGCGCCTGCTGGCTCTCGCTCCCTGGTCATCGGTGCCGGACCGATCGGGCTCGGTGCCGCAATCTTCTCGCGAATTGCAGGTCATGAGGTGACGCTGCTCGACACCAGCGCCGAACGGCTGCAGATGGCGGCCGAGCGTTTCGGCTTCCAGTCGGGCGTCGTTGCGAATGAAGCGGTTGCGGATGCGGTCAAGGCCGCGACGGATGGCGATGGATTCGACGTGGTCTTCGATGCCACGGGCTACGGGCCGTCGATGGAGAAGGCCTTCGGCTTCGTCGCCCATGGCGGCGCGCTGGTACTCGTCAGCGTCGTCAAGGACGACATCCGCTTCTCCGATCCGGAATTCCACAAGCGGGAAATGATGGTGATCGGCAGCCGCAATGCGACGCGCGTCGATTTCGAGCATGTGGCGGATTCGATCGCCAAGGGTCTCGTTCCGGTCGAGAAGCTGATCACACACCGCACGACGCTTGCCGATGCGCCGCGGGACCTTGCCCGCTGGGCGCATGAGAAGAGCGGCTTGATCAAGGCCGTCATCAAGGTCGCAGGCTGATCCCGTTCAGATCGCGTCGATGACCTGGCGCATCTGCCTGACAACTGCAGTATCCGTCTGATTGGAACTCGGCGCTTCGAAGCCGAAAGCAACGGCGCGCGGGTCCATGCTCGCTACCGGCGAGCTGCAGGAGCCATGGATTTCCCGGGCACCGGTGGCACGCAGGATTTCGGCCGCGTTTGACGGACGAACGCCGCTTCCCGGCATGATCGAGATGCGGCCGGCAGCCTTGGCGGAGAGACGCTTCAGGGTTTCCAGACCGTCCATCGCCTTCGGCAGGCAGCCCGAGGTGAGAATGCGCTCGCAGCCGAGTTCGACCGCCTGCTCCAGCGCCGCGTCGGCATCCGGGACCAGATCGAAGGCGCGATGCAGCGTCGAGCCGAGGCCCGCGGCATGCGCCTTGAGGCGATGGATGAGCGGCATGTCGAGCGTGCCATCGGGCCGGTTGGCGCCGATGACGACGCCGGCGAGGCCGAAAGCCCTGACGGCATCGATATCCGCCATCATCGCCATCTCGTCAGCCGCATCGAAGATGAACGGGCCCGCGTGCGGGCGGATCATCGCATAGACGGGGATCGGTGCCGCCGCTGCGGCCTTCATCATGCCTGCGACCGGGGTCAGGCCGCCGACTTCGAGAGCAGAGCAGAGCTCGATGCGGTTGGCGCCGCCTTCGATTGCGGCGGCAAGGCCCTTGGCACTGTCGACGCATACTTCAAGCAAAACCGGCATCTCTCATCTCCCTCGTATTGGCGCGCCGAACGCTCTACGCCATGGCCGGCGATTTTGCGATGGGCTGGCCGACGATTTTGCGGACGGCCTCGATGATCATCGTGCAGGCATCGGCCGAGGCTTTCCGGTGATTGAAAGCAACATGATAGGAAATCGGGATCGGCTCGGCGAGATCTACGATCCGGACGCGATCAGCGATCGGCAGCGCGCTGACGCGACCGAGGAACGAAACATAGCCGTGATTGGCGACGAGATCGACGATCACGGGCAGGGAGTCCGCCGCCCGGATATCCTGATTGCGGAAGCGGCGGCTTACCATGCCGGCGCGGCTTAGTTCCGTTGCAGCGTCACCCAAGCCGGTGCGCTCGCTCGGCGTGCAGATCGGGTGGGCGGCGACCAGCGCTGCGACATCCGTCTCCGTGCTGCCGGGCGGGGCGATCGCGACGAGATCGGTGCGCAGCAGTTCGCGGTTCTGGAAGCTTTCGAGGCCGAAGACGGAATCGAGGATGGCGACGTCGATGCGGCCGGATTTCAGCGCTTCACGCAAATCGTCGGCGGTCATCGAAATCAGCGAGATGGCATTCTTGTTGCGGCCGCTATTCCAGTCGGCGACGAGCGCGCCAAGGCAGCGGGCCACCCAGCTTTCCGCACCCGTCGGGATGATCGAGCCGATGCGCAACGAGCGTGCCGTGCGCTGATAGCGTTCGTCGGCCGCCGATTTCAGATCGTTCCAGGCCTGGCTGATCGCCGAGAAGATCGCGTAGGCGCGCCTGCCATCCTCCGTCAATGCCGAGCCCTGGGCCTGCCGCTCGAAAAGCTTCTGGCCTGTGAACTTCTCCAGATTGGCAATCTGCAGCGAAAGCTGCGGCTGACCGAGACCAAGGCGGCGGGCGGCGCGATTGATGCTGCCCTGATCGGCGACTTCAAGGAAGCGCTCCATCGTGGCGATCTTCACCGGGATGCGCGCGGCCCAGCCTTCGAACTCTTCCGGCGCCTCTCCGGATAGCTCGGCGAGCTGCGCGATCGCCTCCAGTATCGGCGTCAATCCCTGGCGCACCTGGCTGCTTGCGATCAGCGTCACCAACTCTCCGGCACTGCGCTCCGTCAGCTTCAGCGCCAGCTCGCTTTCGAGGTTCGAGACGGCCGCGGAGACCGTCGACGCAGCAAGCGAGAAGCGCCGCGCCGTCTCCCTGACCGACCCCGACGAGAGGACGTGGCTGGCGATAAAAAGAGCGCCAAGATGCAAAGCGCCGACCTCCGGAAGTGACTGAAAAGCGGACACTATTGTGTGTTCACGAAAAAAGATATCCCTTTTCGGAATCCGCAGGCTATCGTCACCGGACAAGAAAAGCGGGGCCGGTGGCTGATGGAGCGATTGAGCACCCGATGATCGTGGAAACACGCAAGGGGACAAAAACAAATCGCTGCGGCGTTGCAGAACGAAATGCAATTGCGCGCATGGCGTTGCTTTCACGGCGATAATCGCGCCGCGATCGCAAATACTGGAGAGGGGTTGCATCGATTTTTCGAGAGCGCACACTATTTCCATGATGCTCGTAGGTCCGGCATTCCGGCGGGTTGTCCGTCTGGGCCGGGGGATTTCACACGTGGAGCTTTCCGCCAGGGTCTCCGCGTTCGTAAACGGTGTTAACCAAGGGGACACTCCATGCTGAAGAAACTCGCGCTTGCCGTTTCTATTTCCGCCTTCGCGGCGGGTGCGGCCCATGCTGCCGACGTCGTCGTTTCGTCGAAGATCGATACCGAAGGCACGCTGCTCGGCAACGTCATCGCGCTCGCCCTCGAAGCCAACGGCATCAAGACGCAGGACCGCATCGCGCTCGGCGCAACGCCTGTCGTTCGCAAGGCGATCACCGCCGGCGAAATCGACATCTATCCTGAGTACACGGGCAATGCCGGCTTCTTCTTCAACAAGGCCGATGACGCCGCCTGGAAGAATATCGACCAGGGCTACCAGATGGCCAAGAAGCTGGACTATGACGCCAACAAGATCGTCTGGCTGACGCCCTCGCCCGCCAACAACACCTGGGCGCTCGCTGTGCGCAGCGATGTCGCCGGTCCGAACAATCTCAAGACCATGTCCGATTTCGGCAAGTGGGTTGCCGGTGGTGGCGCTGCCAAGCTTGCCGCTTCCGCCGAGTTCGTCAACTCCGCCGGCGCGCTGCCCGCCTTCCAGACGACCTACGGCTTCAAGCTGACGGCCGACCAGGAAGTCGTTCTCTCCGGCGGCGACACTGCAGCGACGATCAAGGCGGCAGCCGACCAGACCAACGGCGTCAACACCGCCATGGTCTACGGCACGGACGGCGCCATCGAAGCGGCCGAACTCGTCGTTCTCGAAGACGACAAGAGCGTGCAGCAGGTCTATGCGCCGACCCCGATCATCCGCGAAGAGGTGCTGAAGGCCAATCCTAAGATCGAGGAAGTGCTCGCCCCGATCTTCAAGAGCCTGACGGCTGACGAGCTCCGGAAGCTCAACGCCAAGATCCAGGTCGATGGCGAACCGGCAAAGTCCGTTGCCGAAGGCTACCTGAAGGAAAAAGGTTTCCTGAAGTAATTCGCAGTGCTCCGCCCTCCGGGGCGGAGCATCCTTCTTTCCTGATAGGGATGGATCGATGGAAGAAACCTTAGCGGTCCGCAAACTGGACCGGCTCGGCGTGGTTCTGGTGATTGCTGGCGTTCTTGCCACTGCACTTCTGCCCTTCATCTATGTGAAGGCAAACCGCATTGCCTCAGGCAAGCCGATGCTTCTCACGCAGCTTCTCGACCAGCCCGCCGCCATCATTCTCACTCTCCTGCTCATCGCCACCGCCTTTGCAGCACTCTTCCTGCAGAATGCCGTGCTGCGGCTTGCGATCGGCACGCTGGCGCTTGCGGCGCTGATCGCCGCGATCGGCTTTGCCGCCACTGCCTTTACGCCGCCGAACAGCAATGCCGCGCGCATGACGCCCGGCGGCAGCTTCTGGATCCTGCTCGGCGTCGTCGGCCTGATCATCTCCGATGCGCTGGTCAAGATCCGGCTGACGCCCTGGATGCGGGTTGGCGCTCTCATTGCCTACAGCGCGCTGCTGGCCGTGTGCCTGACATCCGGGCTGCTCGACAGCCTGTCGATCATGAAGGAATTCGCCACGCGTTCGGCGCAGTTCTGGACGGAAGCCAAGTCGCATCTTCTCCTGGCTTTCGGCTCGCTGGCGATCGCCATCGTCATCGGCCTGCCTCTCGGCATCTTCTGCTTCTGGGTGCCCAAGCTGCGCGCCGCCGTGCTTCAGGGTCTCAGCCTCATCCAGACGATCCCGAGCCTTGCGCTCTTCGGCATCCTGATGCTGCCGCTCGGCTATATCGCCACGCATGTGCCGCTGGCCGCCGAGCTCGGCATTCGCGGCATCGGCACGGCGCCGGCGCTGATTGCGCTCGTGCTCTATTCGCTGCTGCCGATCGTCGCCAATACCGTCGTCGGCCTCGAAGGCGTCGATCCCTCGGTGCGCGATGCGGCAGCCGGCATGGGGCTGACGCGCCGCCAGATCCTGACCGGGATCGACCTGCCCCTGGCCCTGCCCGTCATCGTCACCGGTATCCGCATCGTGCTGGTTCAGGCCATCGGCCTCGTGACCATTGCCGCACTCATCGGCGGCGGCGGCTTCGGCATCTTCATCTTCCAGGGCATCGGCCAGACAGCGATGGACCTGGTGATGCTCGGCGCCGTACCGACAGTCTTCTTCGCCTTCTCATCGGCCGTCATCCTCGATGCGGTCATCGACAGCATACGGGGATCCGCCGCATGACCATGATCGAGATCAGGAACGTCACCAAGCGCTACGGCGCCGCCACCGTTGTCGACAATGTCTCGATGAGCGTCGAAAAGGGATCGGTGACCGTCATCGTGGGCACGTCCGGTTCCGGCAAATCGACGCTGATGCGGATGATCAACCGGCTGGTGCCGATCACCGAAGGTGAGATTTTCGTTGCCGGCCAGAATGTCATGGACGCGCCGGTGACCGAGCTTCGCCGCAAGATCGGCTATGCGATCCAGGGCCACGGCCTTTTCCCGCATCGCACCGTTGCGCAGAATATCGCGACCGTGCCGCAGCTTCTTGGCTGGGATGGCGCGCGGATCGCCAAGCGCGTCGATGAGTTGCTCGGCCTCTTCAATCTCGACCCGGCGACCTTCGCCGAGAAATACCCGCATCAGCTCTCCGGCGGCCAACAGCAGCGTGTCGGCGTCGCACGCGCGCTTGCGGCAGAGCCGGAAGTGCTGCTCATGGACGAGCCTTTCGGCGCGCTGGACCCCGTCATTCGCGGCAAGGCGCAGGACGATCTGCTGGCGATCCAGAAGCAGTTCGGCACGACCGTCATTCTCGTCACCCACGACATGGACGAGGCCTTCCATCTCGGCAACCAGATCGCGGTGATGAGTGGCGGCAAGCTGCTGCAATGCTCGACGCCGGAGAAGATCCTCACCGAACCTGCCGATCCCTTCGTGCAGCAGCTGACTGGTACGTCTGACCGGGCGCTGAAGCTGATGTCGCTTTCGCCGCTGAAGGAAAGCATGGCGCCGGCAAAGAGCGGCCTCGGCTTCACGCTGCCGCAATCGCTCAGCCTGCGCGATGCGCTGGCCGAGATGATCTGGCAGGGTGCCGATGAAGCGGCGGTAACCGATGGCGCGAAGGCGCCTGTCGGCTCGATCTCGATGGCAAAGCTTCTCGAACTGGGCCGCAAGGCATGAAGTTTGTCGTCGCCAATATCTTCCGTGTGGCGGCTTTCGTGCTGCTCCTGATCCTGCTCTTCAGGACGGAGTGGCTCTCCTTCATGCTCGTGCCGCTGACCAGCAACAACGCCCCACCCGTCTACACGCAGAACAGCCTGCCCTCGCTGGCGCTGGCGCATCTC
The DNA here is from genome assembly GCF_040546565.1 of Rhizobium sp. OAE497. Taxonomy (NCBI): domain Bacteria; kingdom Pseudomonadati; phylum Pseudomonadota; class Alphaproteobacteria; order Hyphomicrobiales; family Rhizobiaceae; genus Rhizobium; species Rhizobium sp. OAE497. The sequence continues at coordinate 429,067 of NZ_JBEPOA010000001.1, read as the reverse complement.
GAACTCGTCATCGGCTCGATCATCTGCACCGCGATCCTGGCGATCCTCGCCGGTGTCTTCGTCACCCGCAAAAGCGGCGCCGACTTCCTGCCGCTGTCGCGCGCCATCGCCAATGCCGGTCAGACCTTTCCGCCGGTCGCCGTGCTGGCGCTAGCCGTTCCCGCGACCGGTTTCGGCGCCGGGCCGACGCTGATCGCGCTGTTTCTCTATAGCCTGCTGCCGATCTTCGAAAACACCGTTTCCGGCATCCGGCAGGTCAACCCCGCCGTGCTCGATGCGGCCGACGGAATGGGGATGAACCCGACGCAGCGGCTCTTCAAGGTGGAGCTTCCGCTCGCGCTGCCGCTGATCCTCGAAGGTCTGAAGGTGGCGACCGTCATCAATATCGGCACGGCAACGATCGGCTCGACGGTTGCCGCCAAGGGGCTTGGCGAAGTGATCATTGCCGGACTGATTTCCGACAATACCGCCTTCATCCTGCAGGGCGGTCTGATCGTCGGCCTGATGGCGGTGCTGATCTATGACGCGATGGGTGTCGTCGAAAGCGCGATTACCCGTAGAATTGGCTTGCGCCCCGCCTGATCCGGCAGCTACCAAGGCTGCCGTGATACGGCAATAGGAGGCCGCCTTGGCAAAGATGATCCACTCCATGATCCGCGTTCTCGACGAGGCGCGATCCGTCGAGTTCTACGGCAAGGTCTTCGGCCTCAAGGTTGCCGATCGCATCGACTTCGAGACCTTCACGCTCATTTACATGAGCAATCCCGAGACCGGCTTCGAGCTGGAACTGACGGTCAACAAGGGCCGCATCGAGCCCTACAATCTCGGTGACGGATATGGCCATCTCGCCGTCTCCGTCGATGAAGTGGCTGTCGAACACGCGCGGCTGGAGAAGGCCGGGCGCAACCCGGGCAAGCTGGTCGAGCTCAACCGCGACGGTAAGCTCTTCGCCCTGTTCTTCTTCATCACCGATCCCGACGGCTACAAGATCGAAGTCCTGCAGCGCCACGGCCGTTTCCAGTAAGAGCATCCGCATGATCGAGAAAACAGAGCTCCACACCGGATGGACCCTTTCCTGCAACGATACAGCCCGGCCCGGACTGCCCGACACCATCCTCGCTACGGTGCCCGGCTGCGTCCATATCGACCTGCTGGCGGCCCGCCTCATTCCGGACCCCTATCTCGATGTCAACGAGATCACCAACGACTGGATCGGCCGCTGCGAATGGATCTACCGGCTCAGCTTCGATGCGGCGCCGGATGCCGGCAAGGTGCAGGAGCTGGTCTTCGACGGGCTGGATACGATCGCAACGATCCGGCTGAACGGCGAAGAGATCGGCCGGACCTTCAACCAACACCGCACCCATCGCTTCGACGTCTCGAGCCGCCTCAAGGCCGGAGCGAACGACCTGACCGTCACCTTCCATTCCGCCTATGCCTATGGCGCGGAGATGGAGAAGCAGTACGGCTACCGGCCGAACAACTATCCCGGCCCCGGCAACCTGATGCGCAAGATGGCCTGCAACTTCGGTTGGGACTGGGGTCCGACGCTGGTGACGGCCGGTATCTGGAAGCCGGTGCGGCTTGAAAGCTGGGATCGCGCCCACCTGACGGAGACTCGTGTTTCTGCGACGCTTGCCGGGGGTGATGGCGTCGTGACGATCAACGCGAAGATCGCTGCCGAGCAGGACGGTCCGGGCTGCTCGATCGTTGCGCAGATCGGTGGCGTTTCGCGAACGATCGAGGTCGATGCTTCAGGCGAGGCAAGCTTCCAGGTGACGGTTCCCTCACCGCAGATCTGGTGGCCACATCATCTCGGCGGGCAGCCGCTCTATCCGCTCTTGATCGAACTTCTCGATAGCGACGGCCATATGCTGGACAGCTATTCCAAGGAGATCGGCTTCCGCTCCGTTCGCCTCGACACCGCGCCGGATGAGCACGGCTCAGCCTTCACCTTCGTCGTCAACGACGTTCCGCTCTTTGCCTGCGGCGCCAACTGGATCCCCGACGATTGCTTCCCGTCGCGCGTCACCGCCGAGCGCTATGCTGCACGGATCGATGAGGCAAAGGCGGCCAATATCAATCTGCTGCGCGTATGGGGCGGCGGCATCTTCGAGCGGGACGAATTCTATGAGGCTTGCGACCGGGCCGGCATGATGGTCTGGCAGGATTTCCTCTTTGCCTGCGCCTCCTATCCTGAGGAGGAGCCGCTACGCAGCGAAGTGGAGGCCGAGGTTCGCGACAATGTTGTCCGCCTGATGCCGCATGCCTCACTGATCGTCTGGAACGGCAATAACGAGAACATCTGGGGCTTCGACGAATGGGGCTGGCGCCCGATCATCAAGGACGGCGTCAGCTGGGGCCTCGGCTACTATCTCGATGTTCTGCCGAAGCTCTGCGCCGAACTCGACCCTGACAGGCCCTATTATCCCGGCAGCCCCTATTCCGGCACGATGGATATCGAGCCGAACGACGATCGTCACGGTTGCAAGCATATCTGGGATGTCTGGAACGATGTGGGCTGGGAGGTCTACCGCAACTATATCCCGCGCTTCTGCTCCGAATTCGGCTGGCAGGCGCCACCGAACTGGGCGACGCTGGAGGAGAGCGTGCATGATGCACCGCTGACGCCGCAATCGCACGGCGTCTTCCATCATCAGAAGGCGACGCAGGGCAATGAGAAGCTGATCCGCGGCCTTGCCGGACACCTGCCGGTGCCAGACACGATGGATGACTGGCATTTCGCGACGCAGCTCAACCAGGCGCGCGCCATCCGCTTCGCGATCGAGCACATGCGCTCGCACCGGGCGATCTGCAAGGGCGCGATCGTTTGGCAGTTCAACGATTGCTGGCCGGTGACCTCATGGGCAGCCCTCGATTCCGCCGGGCGGCGCAAGCCTCTCTGGTATGCGATGCAGCAGGCTTTCGATCCGCGCCTGCTGACCATCCAGCCGCGTGGCGACAAGCTCGCAGCCGTTGCCGTCAATGAGCGGACGCTGTTCTGGCGATCGAAAATCTCGGGCAAGCGCGTTCGGCTCGATGGCACGGTGCTGGCCGAGTTCGAATTCTGGCGGCTGCTCTGCGACCGGTTCGAAGCGAAGGAATTCGAGCTTGCGGACGACATTGCGACGCCTGACGACGCGGCGAACGAGGTCGTGGTGGTGCAGATGCTCGACAAGCGTGCCTTTCACTATTTCGTCGAGGATATCGATCTGAAACTGCCGAAGCCTGAGATGAAGGTTTCGGTCAGTGCCACTGCCGATGGCGTCAATGTGACGGTCACAGCGGGGACTTTCCTGAAGGATCTCTGCCTGGTGATCGACCGGCTGGATCCCGCGGCCGTCGTCGACAGCATGCTGATCACTCTCCTGCCGGGCGAAAGCCATACGTTCTCGATCAGGACCAGGAGGACGTTCAAGGCTGAAGACATCACGCAAGGCGTCGTCCTGCGCTGCGCCAACGATCTCCTGCCCTAAGACGCCAAAAGGCCCCGCATGCAGCGGGGCCCTTTCCGGCTCGTCCTAGCGAACGACTTACATCCAGTACGGCGGCACACCGTAATAGTCGTAAACACGGCGGCCATTATCGTTGTACCAGGTGTCGTCATCGTCCGCATAGCTCGGCGCGCCTTCGATCTGCTCCTTGGTGAGATCGATGCGATAGCCGTCGAGTTGCGTATCGTAGTTCAGCTTTTCCCACGGCAGCGGATAGTGATCGTGACCGATGCCCAGGAAGCCGCCGAAGCTCAGCACGGCATAGGCGACACGGCCATCGCGCTTGCCGATGATCAAGCGCTCGATCGAGCCGATATGCTTGCCATCTGCGCCATAAACGCGGGTGCCTTCCACGCGGTCGCTGGCAATCAGCGAATGCGTGTCCTTGACATTGGGATCGCGGCGGCTGGCGTCTGTACCCTGATTAAGCATTTTCAGCTCCTTTGCTGTTTGCATGATGGGAAAACGCCAGGCCGGAATCATTGTTCCCGCGTCCGTTTCAAATGTACGGAGGCGAATTGTTGACGTTTACGTCAAAGTTAGTGTAACGCTTATAGCGGCTTGAACCGTTCGGCCATTGGCATAAGCTGCCCGCAAGGATGATGGAGGATCGTCCGGCCGGCAGCCGTGAACCGGCACCGTGGCCGGATAGGGAGAGAGACACGATGAACAGCATTTCCGTGCATCCAGGTGGCGAAAAGCGGCAGAAGCCCTGGCTCGCGACCTATCCGGATATCGTACCGGCCGAAATTCCGCCGCTGGAATACGAATCGGTTGCCGAACTGCTGGAAAAGTCCTGTGAGCGCTATGCCGATCGCGTCGCCTTCTCCAGCATGGGGAAGGCGCTGACCTATCGCGATCTCGAAGTGCAGACCCGCAAGGTCGCCGCCTGGCTGCAAAGCCTCGGCCTGCAGAAGGGCGATCGCGTCGCCGTGATGATGCCGAACGTGTTGCAGAACCCGGTTGCCGTCTATGGCATCCTGCGCGCCGGCCTCACAGTCGTGAACGTCAATCCGCTCTATACGCCGCGCGAGCTCGAACATCAGCTGCGCGATGCCGGCGCGAAAGCGATCTTTGTGCTGGAGAATTTCGCCCGCACGGTGGAGCAGGTCCTGGTCAAGACCGACGTTCGCCATGTCGTCGTCACCTCGCTCGGCGAGATGCTCGGCACCAAGGGACTGATCGTCAATCTGGTGGTGCGCAAGGTCAAGAAACTCGTGCCGTCCTGGTCGATCCCGCAGCACAAGACCTTCAAGCAGGTTCTGTCGGAAGGTGCGGGACGGTCGCTGCAGCGCCCGACGCTCAGCGGCGATGATATCGCCTTCCTGCAATATACCGGCGGCACGACCGGCGTTGCCAAGGGCGCGATCCTGACGCATCGCAACCTGCTCGCCAACAAGCTGCAGCTGCAGCTCTGGCTGAAATCGGCCTTCGACAAGAAGAAGCAGCCGGATGTGCTGAACTTCCTCTGCGCCCTGCCGCTCTACCATATCTTCGCGCTGACGGTGAATTCGCTGATGGGCATGTCGCTCGGCGCGCATAACATCCTGATCGCCAACCCGCGCGACATTCCGGGCTTCGTAAAGGAATTCAGCAAGGCCAATGTCCATATCTTCCCCGGCCTCAACACGCTCTTCAACGCGCTGATGAACAATGCCGAGTTCGCCAAGCTCGACTTCTCGTCGCTCGTCATGTCGCTCGGCGGCGGCATGGCCGTGCAGCGGCCGGTGGCGGAGCGCTGGCTGAAGATGACCGGCTCGCACATCACCGAAGGCTATGGTCTTTCGGAGACGTCGCCTGTTGCCACCGCCAACCGCTTCGATTCCCCGGAATTCACCGGCTCGATCGGCCTGCCGATCCCCTCGACCGAACTTGATATCCGCGACGAGGACGGCAATTCGCTGCCGCTCGGCGAAATCGGCGAGATCTGCATCCGCGGACCGCAGGTGATGGCCGGCTACTGGAACAAGCCGGAGGAGACGGCGCGCGTGATGACCCCGGACGGCTATTTCCGGACCGGCGACATGGGCTTCATGGACGAGCGTGGCTATACCAAAATCGTCGACCGTAAGAAGGACATGATCCTCGTCTCCGGCTTCAACGTCTATCCGAACGAAATCGAGGAAGTGGCGGCCATGCACCCGGGCATTCTCGAGGCTGCCGCGGTCGGCGTTCCGGATGGCCATTCCGGCGAGACGGTCAAGCTCTTCGTAGTGCGCAAGGATCCCAACCTGACGGAGGCCGAAGTGAAGGCGCACTGCGCCGAGAACCTCACGAACTACAAGCGGCCGCGGATCATCGAATTCCGTGACGAGCTGCCCAAGAGTCCGGTCGGGAAGATCCTGCGCAAGGATCTGCGCGGTTGATCCTCACACGCAATTGAAAGCAACCATAAGGTGTGATTTGATCATGCCGTTTCTGGGCAGAAGCAGCAGGGGTCGAGACCAGCCGACCCACCGGTGAGGATGGGCCACACCGGCTTCGGCAAGAGCCTTGCCACTAGAAACGGAGGTGGTGTGATGTGGTGTAAACCGCTGAGCGTCACGCTTATGGTAAGGAAAACCCGGACGAGCTGGTCGATCTCGGTCCGGGTCACAATCCAAAAGTCATAGGCAACGGCAGGCGGAGCTCGAACTCCGCCTGCCACTCCCCAAATATACCCACACTCTCCCTTTTCATCAAGCGCGGCACAACTTGTGTCATTTTTTGCAGGCAGCTTGTGGCTGAACTTGATTTGCGCCCTACAAAGCGAATAGTTTCCGCAACCCTCTCCGCCTCCAAAGGAGCCTCCCATGAATGCCATCGTCGAAAAGCTGAAGAGCACTGCGGCAGCCACCAAAGCCACCGATATCCGCGCTGCCTTCGCCGCCGATCCCAACCGCTTCTCGCGCTTTACCGCCTCCCTCGACGATCTCCTGATGGACTATTCGAAGACCGCGGTGAATGACGAGATCCTGGCGCTGCTCGTCAAGCTCGCCGAAGAAGGCGGCGTCGCGAAGAAGCGTGACGAGATGTTCTCCGGCAAGGCGATCAACTTCACCGAAGATCGCGCCGTGCTGCACACCGCGCTGCGCAACCGCTCCAACACGCCGGTGCTCGTCGACGGCAAGGACGTCATGCCTGACGTCAACTCGGTGCTCGCCGCCATGGGCAAATTTGCCGATGGCATCCGCTCGGGCGCGCTGAAGGGCGCGACTGGCAAGAAGATCACCGATGTCGTCAATATCGGTATCGGCGGCTCGGATCTCGGTCCGGTGATGGCGACGCTGGCGCTGGCGCCTTTCCATGACGGTCCGCGTGCGCATTTCGTGTCCAACATCGACGGCGCGCACATTGCCGACACGCTGAAGCTCGTTCAGCCTGAAACCACGCTGTTCATCATCGCTTCGAAGACCTTCACGACGGTCGAGACTATGACCAACGCGCAGACCGCGCGCAACTTCATCGCCAAGGCTCTCGGTGACGCTGCGGTTCAGCACCATTTCGCCGCCGTTTCCACCGCACTCGACAAGGTCGCCGCTTTCGGCATCGGCAGCGAGCGGGTCTTCGGCTTCTGGGATTGGGTCGGCGGCCGCTACTCGCTGTGGTCTGCCATCGGCCTGCCGATCATGATCGCTATCGGCCCCGAGAATTTCGGCAAGTTCCTCGATGGCGCCCATGCCGTCGACAATCACTTCCGTCAGGCTCCGATTACCGAAAACCTGCCGATGCTGCTCGGCCTGATCGGCTTCTACCATCGCAATGTTCTTGGCTATCCGACGCGCGCCGTGCTGCCTTATGACCAGCGCCTGTCGCGCTTCCCGGCCTATCTGCAGCAGCTCGACATGGAATCGAACGGCAAGGGCGTGACGATCGATGGAACGCCAGTTGACGGCAATTCCGGTCCGGTGGTCTGGGGTGAACCAGGCACCAACGGCCAGCACGCCTTCTACCAGCTGATCCACCAGGGCACGAGCATTATTCCGGCAGAATTCATGATCGCCGCCAATGCCTTCGAGCCCGAGCTGCGTCATCAGCACCAGCTGCTGATGGCAAACGTTCTCGCCCAGTCGGAAGCGCTGATGAAGGGCCGTACCTTCGAGGAAGCCAAGAAGCAGCTCACCGACAAGGGCATGGAAGACAAGAAGGCCGATTTCATCGCCCCCCACCGCGTCTTCACCGGCAACCGCCCGTCGATCACTTTCGTCTATGACAAGCTGACGCCCTATGCGCTCGGCCGCCTGATCGCGCTCTATGAGCACCGCGTCTTCGTCGAAGGCGTGCTCTTCCGCATCAACTCCTTCGATCAGTGGGGCGTCGAGCTCGGGAAGGAACTGGCGACGGGGCTGCTGCCTGTCGTCGAAGGCAAGGAAAGCGCTGCAGGCCACGATTCCTCGACGCAAGGTCTCGTCGCTGCTCTGGCAAAGCTCGCCAAGTAAGGCACCTTTCGATCGCTTATCGAGCCCATCCGCCAGCGCGGGTGGGCTTTTTTGTTTGATGCTGTCGAATGATGGGACATCTATTCGTCCTATGGGAAATGCACGAGGAGATTGCCCATGGAATTCGCCGACGACGAGCTTTTCAAATTCGATCAAGACGGCGCCGAGCCGCTCCCCGCCTCCGGCGCGGAAGGCCGGGTTTCGAATGACGGTGCTGAGATCTGGTATGCCAGCTACGGCGCCGGTCCGGCGGTGATCCTGCTGCATGGCGGGCTCGGGAATGCCGGGAACTGGGGCTATCAGGTGCCGGCCCTCGTCGATGCCGGATATCGCGTCATCGTCATCGACAGCCGGGGCCATGGCCGAAGCACGCGCGACGACCGGCCGTTCAGCTATGTGCTGATGTCTGAGGACGTGCTTGCTGTGCTGGATCGTCTGGAGATTGAGCAGGCATCAGTCATCGGCTGGAGCGACGGCGCGTGTACGGCGCTGATCCTTGCCGACCGGCATCCGGAGCGCGTCTCGGGCGTGTTCTTCTTCGCCTGCAATATGGATGCGACTGGAACGCTCGAGTTCCATCCGACGCCTGTCATCGACCGCTGCTTCAGCCGTCACCGGAAGGACTATCAGGCGCTTTCGGCAACGCCCGACGGTTTCGAGGCTTTCGTCGCAGATGTGGGGAAGATGATGCAGAGCGAGCCGAATTATACGGCGGCAGAGCTAGCGGCGATCAAAGTGCCGGTCACTATTGCGATCGGGGAAAGCGACGAGTTCATCCGCCGTGAACATATGGATTATCTCGCGGAGACAATCCCTGACGCCGAGTTCACTCTGATACCAGGCGTCAGTCATTTTGCGCCGCTGCAGCGACCCGCTCTCTTCAATGAAGAAATCCTGCGCTTTCTCAAGCGTGGACCTGATCTCAGAGACCGATCTCGCGTGCCCAAGGCGGATTGGCGCCGGCACGCGACACGGTAACCGCAGCCGCCTTGGCGCCGAGCGCCAGCGCGTTGCGAAGCGCCGTCTCATCGAGCGAGGCGACCTGGGCCTTGGTCAGCAGGTTGTCCATCTTCAGCGACGCCAAGACGCCGGCATCGAACGTGTCGCCGGCACCGACGGTATCGACGACGGTGACGCGTTCGCTTGGAACGGTCACCTTGCGCTCGTTGGTGTAGCCGGATGCACCCTCGGCGCCCTTGGTGATGACCACAAGCTTGGCACCGTGCTTCAGCCAGTAGGCAGCGAGATCGTCGTGGCTGCCTTCGAGGCCGAACCACTCCAGATCCTCATCCGAGAATTTCAGGATATCCGACTTGGAGGCCATGCGCTTGATGCGCGCCATGTGGGCTTCCTTGTTCTTGATGAAGCCCGGGCGGATGTTCGGATCGAGCGAGATGACGCGCTTGGCAGCTTCGCGATCGAGCAGTGCCTCATAGGTCTCGCCACAGGGGCTCGGGATCAGGCTGATGGCGCCGAAATGCAGCGCTTCGCAATCGTCGCCAAGAACAGGAAGATCATCGATGGTGATCATGCGCCCTGCGGTGCCCTCGTCGTAGAAGGCGTAGGTCGCCTGGCCGTTGACGAGTTTCACGAAGGCGATGGTCGAGGGCCGCGGCGTGATTGCGCAGGGGCTGTAATCGACATTGCTGGCCTTCAGGGTGCCGAGCAGGATTTCGCCCATCATGTCATCGGCAATGCCGGTGAAAAAGGCAGTCGGCACGCCCAGGCGGCCGAGCGCGATCGCGGTGTTGAAGATCGCGCCGCCGGCATAGGGCGCAAAGCCCTTTTCACCCAGCGTCGTCTCACGCGGCAGCATGTCGATCAGCGCTTCGCCACAGCACAAAATCATCGCAATTCCTCCCAGAAGGCTCTTGTTGCCTCAATCCAATAAGTGAGCTTTTGTCAAAAGGCTAGAGCGAAAGCTCACTTACGCCACCGTTCCGGCCAGACCAGGCAAGCGGCGCGTCCAGGAAGGACTCCACTTCGCTCAGCGTCTTTTCGTCAAACAGCTTCTGCTCCTTGGCAACAGCCAGAACGTTGCGCCAGGTGGCGATATGGTGGAGCTTCACCTTGCCATCGGCAAAGCGCAAGGCGCCTTCATTAAAGATGCCGTAATAGAAGAGCGCCATGCCGTGATCGACGATGCCGCCGGCTGCGCGGATCGCATCGATGAAGGTGAACATGCTGCCGCCGGCGGTCGTCAGGTCCTCGATAACGAGAACGCGCGACCCCTCGGGCATATGACCCTCGATCTGGGCATTACGGCCGTGACCCTTCGGCTTCTTGCGAACATAGATCATCGGCAGGCTGAGGCGATCTGCCAAGAGCGCTGCGAAAGGGATACCGGCCGTCTCGCCACCGGCGATGCAATCGAAGCGCTCGAAGCCGGCGTCGCGAGTGATGACGCTAGCGGCGAAATCCATCACCGCCGAGCGGACGCGCGGATAGGAGAGCAGCTTGCGGCAATCGATATAGACGGGGCTGGCCATGCCGGAGGCGAGCTTATAGGGCTGCTCGGCGTTGAAGTGGACCGCCTTGATTTCCCAGAGCATCTTGGCAAGGAGTTCCGCCATAATGGCGCGGTCGGGAAATGTCGTCTTGGTCATGGCTCTCTCCTTCGGCTTACGGTGCTATGCGGCAATAGCAGCAACGAAAAAATCTTTCCAGTGCCGGAACTTTTTGCACGTTCGACGCGGGCGCGAGCGCCATCCGGAGCGGCAAAACCATAGCGCGTTCGCAGCGTAGCGCCCTCGATTTTTTCCACAAATCCGCGCAAATTTAAGGACCTACTGATAAATATTGGGAACCAAGGCTTTTGGCCTTACCGGACCGGCAAACCACCGGTATTCGCTAAAATTCTAATGGATGCCTTAGGATTTGAAAAACACCTGGCGGGCCAATTTCTGCGCGGTTCTGAAAGCCGTGCAAGGAGTCCGGAATGAATCTGGCGGTGTCCGAAATCACTCAGAAGTTCAACGCGTCACTCACTTTCAAGATTTTCTCAATATGCTTTGCATCGACGCATATCCCCCTACTCGCCCTCATCACCTACCTCGTCACCGGCTTTCGCAGCGAAGCCATCCCGGTGCTTGGAACTGTGTTGGGCGCCACGCTCATCGGCACGGCGTTCTGCCTGGCATCGGTCTGGATGCTGATCAAGCCGTTGCATGAGATCGCAAAGACTGTGGAGACCTATCGCGCCACCGGCGCGGTCAAGCCGGTGCGCAGCAAGCGCACGGACGAGGTCGGTGTCGTCACCAACGGCATTTCGGTTCTCATTGTCGAGCTGGACGCCACTCTCTCGCAGCTGCGCCGCCAGGCGACGACAGATGTTCTCACCGGCCTCGGCAATCGCCGCTGGCTGAAGGATATCGGCTCGATGGAGATCGCCCGGGCGGCACGCGAGAGCACGGCAATCAGCGTCGTCGTCTTCGACCTCGACCATTTCAAATCGATCAACGACGAATTCGGCCACGATGTCGGCGACCAGGTGCTGATGGCGGCGGGCGCGACGATCCAGCACAATCTTCGGCCCTACGATATCGCCGCCCGCATCGGCGGCGAGGAATTCTGCCTGGTTCTGCCAAGGACCGGCACCACGGCGGCGATCGCCATTGCCGACCGGCTGCGCAAGGAACTGGCCGCCAAGGCGATCGGGCCGCTTCCGGCCGGACGCGTGACCGCAAGCTTCGGCGTCTATCGTGGTGACCCCAAGAGCGAGAGCTTGAAGGTGATGCTGACGGCAGCAGACCGGAAGCTCTATTCGGCAAAGAACAATGGCCGCAACGCCGTGCACTGGGCGGCAGCCCGCTCGGTCTCCGGCGAAAGCGTCGCGAGCTAGACCAAGCGCTCGAGATCGGCGGGCAGCATCTTCTTGTAGAGCGCGATCGCCGTCTCCCCCTCCTCATCATCCAGCGAGATCGCATAGCGCACGGCCGCCGCCAAGAGCTGCATCAGCAGCCGCGCGGCGGGCAGCAGGTCACTTTCCCTCCGTCCGGGCCAGAGGCGCTTCAGCACCGAGAACAGCGCCTGCGCATGAAACTCCATGTCTTCGGCATCGACGGCTCGCAGCAAACGGTCTGCCTGCGTCGCATGCCAGATATCGCGCATGACAGGCTCGCGGCGGAAGAAGCGGTAGTATTCGTCGGTGATCGTGCCGAGCGCCCGGTGCAGCGAGGCGGCATCCGTAACCTTCGACAGCTCCTCCTCGACGCACCGCCTGCCCTCTTCGTTGAAGCGTTCGGCAAGGGTGCGAATGATCGAGGTCTTGTCCGGGAAATACTGATAGAGGGCGCCGAAGGAGAGCTCCGCCTTCTCGACGATCTCGCTCATCTTCAGGGCATCGCTGCCGTTCTTCTCGATCAGTTCGGCAGCCACAGCCAGAATCTTCTCAAAGCGATCGCGGCCGCGCTGCTGGCTCGGGATACGCCGGGGTTGCCCCACGGGCACGGCTTGCCGCCTGCGCCGCACCGGCGTCTTGTCGTCCATGCGCATCCCTCCTCGGTTGACAACGAAAATAAGAGAGTTTATCTCATTTTGCAAATGAGAGATTTTCTCTTATTTTATGGAGGAGTTTCGCCATGGCATTCATTCTTCCCATCCTGCTCGTCGCCGCGGCGATCGGCAGCGGCCTGATCGCCGGCATATTCTTCGCCTTCTCGACTTTCATCATGACGGCCTTTGCGCGTATCCCGCCCGAGCAGGGTATCGCGGCAATGAACTCGATCAACGTGACGATCGTGCGCTCACCCTTCATGCTGCTGTTCATCCCGGTCGCGATCCTCTGCATCACGATTGCGGTCATGGCCTTCATGGATTGGCGGGGGAGTGCCAGCATCTGGATGATCGGCGGTGCGGCCGCCTATATCGTCGCCTGCTTCATCTCCACCATTGCCTTCAACGTGCCGATGAACGACGCCTTGGCGAATGTCAGCGGCAACGGCAGTGACGCCGTAGCGCTCTGGGATCGCTATCTGAGCGACTGGACCTGGTGGAACCATGTGCGCACGGTGGCGTCGCTGGCTTCCGCCATCGCCTTTGTTCGCGCACTGATGATCCTTTGAATGAGGCGGGAGGGCATTCATCCCGCCCTCACCGTCACTTCTTTTCACAGAAGGCGATCCGGTTGCTGAACGGATCGGTGACCGTCATCTCAAGCCCCCAGGGCGCGTCCTCGATCCCCGGCTTCATGTAGCGATAGTCCTTGGCCGACAGTTCTGCCTGGAAGGCGCGCACGCCTGTCATCCACACGAATGCCTTGGCACCGGGGCTCGCATCGCCGGAATGCTCGCTGAGATGCATGATCAGCTTGCCGCGCGAAACCTGGCAATAGAGCGGGAAGTTCTCGCCGAAGCGGTGTTCCCAATCGAGCGTGAAGCCGAGGAAGCCGCAATAGAATTCCATGGCCTTTGCGACATCGAAGATGCGGAAGATCGGGATCGGCGGCTCCAGCGCAATCGCTGAACTCGAGCCTTCCGCCTCGTCCAGCTTGGCGGCGAGGATATTCCATTGGTCGAAGCCGAATTGCCGGGCCACGATCTCCAATGTCTCGCTATGGGTGAGGGAAATATCGCGGCAAGCCAGCGCTTGCCGCAGTGCTTTTGCCATGATCTTGGCATCGCGAAAATCGCGCATGGTTCATCCTTCCATCGGCAGCGAACAGGAAGATCAGTGCCCGCGTCTGCTGACCCGTTCGCCATCGTTTGCCATTGGCAAGGATGTGAAGGATTTCATCTGGATGCATTCACCTTAGCGCTTGCGCGCCGCGGGACGGCTGGCTGCATCCGGCCAGTCCCGACATTAGCAACTCGTGCCGGATGATCAAGAGGCGCTGCGCACCGAGGGCGCGGCCGGAACCGCCTGCAGGTGGTTTGCGAGCTCGACGCGGTTGCGCCCGGCGCGCTTGGCAGCATAGAGCGCCTTGTCGGCCTCACTGAGCATGGTATCGAAATCCATCGGCGCCGCACGGCCGGGCGCGACACCGATCGAGACGGTGCATTTCAGCACTTCGTCATCGATATAGATCTCACGTTCCTCGAAGGTACGGCGGATGCGCTCGGCGATCATCTCGGCGCGGCCGGGCATGATCTCCTTGAGAACGAGCGCGAATTCTTCACCGCCAAGACGGGCAGCGGTATCGCCCGAGCGGCAATGGGCGGCGAGTTCGCCGGCAAAGATCTTGAGAACGCGGTCACCGGCGGCATGACCATGGCGGTCGTTGATCGACTTGAAATGATCGAGATCGAAGATGATGACGGCGGTCGACGAACCCATCTGGCGCTCGCCATGACGATCGAAGAGCGCGCGGCGATTGAGAAGGCCGGTCAGAGAATCGGTGATCGCCTCCTGGCGGTGTCGGGCGGCAAGCCGCCACTGGTGCAGCGCCAGCGATAAGGCGCCGATGCCGGTCATGCTGGCAATGCAGACGGCGAGGCTCAGATCCTCGGCCCAATTGTTGGGCGCGGCACCCAGCACCAGCTTGCCGTCCCAGATCAGCACGGCGGCGCATAGCGCAAAGGATATGCCCGTCAGCGTGTAGAGCACCGTGATGCCCATGATCGGCGCGGGCGCCTCGGCTCTTGCCCGCCAGTATTGAAGAGCGGTCGCCAGCAGCAGCAGGGTGATCGAGGTGTTGTCGGCGATGAAGCCGAGGCCGTCATACCCTGTCGCCATCGCGCCCACCGGCAGCAGCATGGCCGACAATGCACGGGTCAGGATTCCCGCGAGCGGCAGACGGTTGGTGCGAAACTGATAGCCTGCGCCCCAGATGGCGGCAAAGCCCGCCTGGAAGAGCACGAAGCTCGCAACACCCATGACAATGCCGGGCGACGAGACATAGATGCTGTAGACGAAGATGCCGCTGACGACGAGCACGAGGCCGCAGGTGCATGTGAGCAGGAAGGTTTCCGCACGCCGTGCGAACCAGCTGCCCATCAGGGTCACAGCCAGACACGTTGCTGAAACGCCGAGCGCCAGCAGAAGGGAATTATAATCCAGCATCATGCTTTGGTAACTCCGCGGCTCCTGCCGCGCCCAATAATCCGTCCACAGGCTATCGTGCCACTGGTGACGAATGTCTTACGCATTCTGTTAAAAAATCATGGACCGCGAACACGAATGTTAGAGCGGTAACAATTGCACAGTAAAAGCGGCGGGAATACCCGCCGAAATTGACAGTTTTCGCGCTTTATTCAGCGCTTTACGTCCCAATGAAGCGGGAACATCGGATCGAAGACCGTGACCGGGCCCGCGCCTGTCTCGATTTTTGACGGAAACGTGATCGCGTCTTCGCGCTTGACCAGCGTGATCTTCTCTTCATTCGGCTGCAGGCCGTACCAGGCCGGACCATTCAGCGAGACGAAGGCTTCGAGCTTGTCGAGCGCGTTCTCCTGCTCGAAGACATGCGCCACGCAGCTCATCGTATTGATGGAGGTATAGATACCGGCGCAGCCACAGGCGCATTCCTTCAGCGGATCGACATGCGGCGCGGAATCCGTTCCCAGGAAGAAGCGCGGATCGCCGCTGACGGCGGCGGCGCGCAGCGCCAGGCGATGGTTCTCGCGCTTGGCGACCGGCAGGCAATAATAATGCGGGCGGATGCCGCCGACGAGGATAGCATTGCGATTGATGATCAGGTGATGCGTGGTGATCGAGCCGGCCAGATTGGCCTTGGACGACTTGATGTAGTCGATGCCATCGGCCGTCGTCACATGCTCCATCGTCACCTTCAGTTCCGGCAGACGCTTGCGCAGCGGATCGAGCACGGTTTCGATGAACACGGCTTCGCGGTCGAAGATGTCGATTTCAGGCGTCGTGACTTCGCCGTGGACGCAAAGCGGCAGGCCGATCTTCGCCATGCGCTCCAGAACCGGCATCGCCTTGTCCATATCGCGCACGCCGCCATGCGAATTGGTGGTGGCGCCGGCCGGATAGAGCTTCACCGCGGTAATCAGCCCGCTCTTCTTGCCCTCTTCGACATCATCGGCGCTGGTATGCTCCGTCAGGTAGAGGGTCATCAGCGGCTCGAACCGGTCGCTTGCAGGCAGAGCCTTCATGATCCGCTCGCGATAGGCGCGCGCGTCCGTCGTCGTGACGACGGGAGGCACGAGGTTCGGCATGATGATGGCACGCGCAAAATCACGGCTGGTATCGCCGATCACCCCCTCCAGCATGGCGCCATCGCGCAGATGCAGATGCCAGTCATCGGGACGGCGGATGGTGATCGATTGCATGGGAGCCTCCGGAGCGCTGCGGGTGGCGCTTCGATAGCATCAACAGGCCGATGGAAACAACCGTTTAGACGGGGCCGCAATCACTTGTGAGCGACGGCCGCAAACCGGCCGACGATACCGGCCAAAGCAGAGGCGCAGACGGCATAGCATGCGTATGCCGCGGCCTGGCTCGCGAGCGGAATGCCGGCATCCAGCAGCTTTCCGGCCACCAGCGGAGCGCCGCCGGTAACGACGATCCGGATCGCCTCGAAGCGCGAGCGGACATAGCCGAACTGCCCGGCGCCGAAGAGATCGGCCCAGAGAATGGTGCCGAGCTTCAGATCGATCGCGGCGGACATGCCGAGGAGGCCCATATAGACGGGCGCCGCCCAGAAGCCGTCGAAGAGTGCGATCAGGCTCAGCCCTAGTGCGAGCGGCAAGAGGAAGACCGGCAGGATGCGGACGGCGCGGATCCTATCGATGACGGGTGCCACGAGAACCGATGTCGCCGCCTGGGCGATGGCAAAAACGGAAAAGCAGGCCGCCAGCCATTCGAGCGGCCAACCCTTTTCTGCGGCAAGGACTGCCTGATGGAAGATCATTGCCGTGAGGATGAAGGAGACCGCCAGCATCGTCGGACACAGGAGCAGCATCAATGCGAGCTTCGGCCGGGCTGCTTGCGGCTTCGCCGCCTGAACACTGGTCTTCGCCGCATTGCCGGACGCATCATCCCGCGATAGCAGCAGGCATGCTGCGCAGACACCGAGAGCGACGGCTACGCCCGTCAGCAGCCACGTCCCCCGCCAACCGGCGACGCCCATGACGGCAACCGCAACGGCCGGAATGAAGACCAACGCGGCCGAATAGGCGAGGCTGACGACGGCCATCGCCTTTCCGCTGTCGGCCGGGAAGAACCGGACCATCGACGTCATTGCCGTGTGAACCATCAAGCCCTGACCGGCCAGCCGAAGCAGGAAGAGGCAGACGGCAAAGAAGAGAACCGATGCGGGCGAGAGGGCAATCATCGCGCAGGCTGTACCGAGCAACAGGCCGGCACCGAGCGTGAAGCTGCGAAGGCTTACCCTGTCGATTTTCTGGCCGAGATAGGGCAGCGCCAGGGCCGACGCGAAAGTCGCAATGGCAAACACTGTTCCCAGATTGCCGTCAGTGAGCGCGTAGTGGCCGCGGAACGCTTCAGAAAATAGCGAGAAGAAGAATGTCTGCCCGGCGCTCGACAGGATCATCAGGATGACCGCGTAACCGAGGAGCCGGGGGTTCTGGCGTGCAAAAGCAAGATAGGATCGGAGCATTGGCAAAGGCAGATTTGAAAATCGCGTGAGGCTTGAAAACAGATGCCTGCCGCTGAAAATGAAAAACCTCCGGCCGGATAAGCCAGAGGTTGAATGGATGTCGCGATTCTCGTCGGTCGGCAAGTGCCGCAATAGTGAGCCCTAGAGCGCGATCTCGAGGGTAACATCGGACGGACGGCGGTTTTCCAGGATGAGGCGGCCGTTCGGGAGGTCGTTGCCGTAGACCTTGGCGCTGGCTTCTTCTTCGCTGAGCTTGTAGCCGCGCCAGCGCTCCCAGAGGCGCTCTTCGAGAACCTCGATCGGCGGGGCGAGCATGATTGTAAAATCGAAGATGCCGTCGAGCTCGGCCCATTTACCCTGCGTGAAGAGCAGGTAGTTGCCCTCGATGATGATGAAGCGGTCATGGGGCGAGATGGGGCGGGCGGAGGCGATGGCGAGCTCGCGGGAGCGGTCGAAGACCGGGACCAGCACTTCCTGATCGGCCGGGCGGACGGCGCGGACGATGTCGAGGAAGCCGCGGACATCGAAGGTCTCGGGGATGCCCTTGCGGGCGAGCAGGCCACGCTCGATCAGCACGGCATTATCCATGTGGAAGCCGTCCATCGGCAGCACGGCCGCGGTCTCTCCGCGGGCCTTGAGGCCGTTGGCGAGATTATCGGCCATTGTCGACTTGCCGGCGCCGGGCGGACCGGCAATGGCGATCAGGAAGCGCTTCGCACTTCCGGCGCGGTCGAGCACCGCGCCGGTAATCTCGTCTATCCTCAGGTTCATGCGGCGACCGTCTCCTGGGGAGCGGCCTTGGCGCCGGTCATGAAGGCGACGGCATCCGACATCGTGTATTCCTTCGGATTGATCACCGTGAGACGGCGTCCGAGACGGTGGATGTGGATGCGGTCGGCGACTTCGAAGACATGCGGCATGTTGTGCGAGATGAGCACGATCGGGATACCGCGCGAACGGACGTCGAGAATGAGCTCCAGAACGCGGCGGCTTTCCTTGACGCCGAGGGCGGCCGTCGGTTCATCGAGGATGATGACCTTCGAGCCGAAGGCTGCGGCGCGGGCAACGGCGACACCCTGGCGCTGACCGCCGGAGAGCGTCTCCACCGCCTGGTTGATGTTCTGGATGGTCATCAGGCCGAGCTCGGAAAGCTTGGCACGCGCCTGCTTTTCCATCGCCGAATGATCGAGCTTTCGGAAAAACTGGCCCATGAAGCCGGGTTTGCGAAGCTCGCGTCCGAGGAACATGTTGTCGGCGATCGACAGCGCCGGCGACAGGGCGAGGTTCTGATAGACCGTTTCGATGCCGGCCTTCCGAGCCTCGATCGGCGACGAGAAGTGGATCGGCTGGCCTTCCAGCCGGATCTCCCCCTCGTCGGGACGGATAGCACCCGAGATCGCCTTGA
This sequence comes from Rhizobium sp. OAE497, assembly GCF_040546565.1. Classification (NCBI taxonomy): domain Bacteria; kingdom Pseudomonadati; phylum Pseudomonadota; class Alphaproteobacteria; order Hyphomicrobiales; family Rhizobiaceae; genus Rhizobium; species Rhizobium sp. OAE497. Next base: position 410,230 of record NZ_JBEPOA010000001.1, on the reverse strand, counting down.
TGAGCGAGGACTTGCCCGCGCCGTTGTCGCCGATTACGGCGAGGATTTCGCCGGGATAGAGGTCGAAATCGGCATGATCGAGGGCAGTGACGCGACCGTAACGTTTGACCAGGCCGCGCGCCGTGAGAAGAGGTTCGAGTGCCATCAGCCTGCTGCCTTTCTGATCCACTGATCGATTCCAACTGCGGCGATGATGAGCACGCCGATCAGGAGGTAAGTCCATTGCACGTCGGTGCCGAGAAGGCGCAAACCGAGCGAGAAGACGCCGACGATAAGCGCGCCGAACATCATGCCGAGAATGGAGCCGCGGCCACCGAAGAGCGAGATGCCGCCGATCACCACAGCGGTGATGGATTCGATGTTGGCGAACTGCCCGGCAGTTGGAGACACCGAACCGATACGGCCGATGAGAGCCCAGCCGGCCAGCGCACAGATGAGGCCCGAAAGGACATAGGTCGATACCAGCATACGCTTGACGTTGACGCCGGAAAGACCGGCGGCCTCGGGGTCGTCGCCGACGGCATAGAGATGCCGGCCCCATGCCGTATGGTTCAGGATGTACCAGAGAACCGCCACGAGCAGCACCATGGCAATGACGCCATAGGTGAAGACCGCGCCGCCGATGCGGAACGTATTGCCGAAGAGCTGCAACAACGGCGCCTGGGTTTCGATATCCTGCGCACGGATCGTCTCGTTGGCCGAATAGAGGAAGTTCGTGGCAAGCACGATCTGCCACATGCCGAGCGTGACGATGAAAGGCGGCAGCTTCATTCGGGCGATCAGCAGGCCGTTTATGTAGCCGCAAAGGGCACCGACGGCGAAGCCGCAGAGAACGGCGAGTTCGACCGGAAGGCCGTAGCGGAACACGAACTGTCCCATGACCACCGACGAGAGCACCATGATGGCGCCGACGGAAAGATCGATGCCGGCCGTCATGATGACAAGCGTCTGCGCGGCGCCGACAATACCGGTGATCGCCACCTGCTGCAGGATCAGCGTCAGCGAAAATGCCGAGAAGAACTTGGTCCCCAAAAGGGCGCCGAAGATGATCAGCGACAGCACAAGGACGATCAGCGATACGGCCGATGGCGACGAGTGCAGGAAATGCCTGAATTTCTGGATGACCGAGTTGTCGTCCGTGTCAAAGGAAGCAACGTCCTTCGAACTGTCCTTGAGGACTTTTTCATAATCGTGATGCGGTGCGGCTGTTGTCGGCTCGCTCATGGAAATCCTCCGCGTGACCCCACTCCCTAAGGGGCATCCCGCCAGCTTCTGGCAGGACGTGGGATAAGCTGCACCCAATTCGGCGCGCTGTCAAAGATGAGCAGGGAGCGGAGATGCCGCTTCAGGCATCTCCGCGTTTTGGTTCAGGCTAGGCGGGGATCAACCCCAGCACTTGCCCAGGCCTTCCTTGGTGTCGATCGACTTGACGCCGGAAACCGGCTTGTCGGTGACGAGGGTAACGCCGGTGTCGAAGAAGTTCTTGCCTTCGGTCGGCTTCGGCTTTTCGCCGCTATCGGCGAACTTCTTGATCGCTTCGATGCCGAGAGCGGCCATCTGCAGCGGGTACTGCTGCGAGGTGGCGCCGATGACGCCATCAGCAACGTTCTTGACGCCCGGGCAACCGCCGTCGACGGAAACGATCAGCACGTCCTTCTCACGGCCGACAGCCTTCAGCGCTTCATAGGCGCCGGCAGCAGCCGGTTCGTTGATGGTGTGGACGACGTTGATGGTCGGGTCCTTCTGGAGAAGGTTTTCCATCGCGGTACGGCCGCCTTCTTCGTTGCCGTTGGTGATGTCGTGGCCGACGATGCGCTTGTCGTCTTCGTCACCGATCTTGTTCGGATCCTTCGGGTCAATGCCGAAGCCCATCATGAAGCCCTGGTCGCGCAGAACGTCGACGGACGGCTGGGACGGAGTGAGGTCGAGGAAGGCAACCTTGGCATCGGCAGCCTTGTCGCCGAGCGTTTCCTTGGCCCACTGGCCAATCAGCTTGCCGGCGAGCAGGTTGTCGGTTGCGAAGGTCATGTCGGCAGCGTCGATCGGCTCAAGCGGGGTGTCGAGCGCGATGACGAGCAGGCCGGCGTCGCGCGCCTTCTTGATGTTCGGAACGATGCCCTTGGTGTCAGAAGCAGCAATCAGGATACCCTTGGCGCCGTCAGCGATGCAGGTTTCGATAGCGGCGACCTGGCTTTCGCTGTCACCGTCGATCTTGCCGGCGTAGGACTTCAGGTTGACGCCGAGTTCCTTGGCCTTGGCCGTCGCGCCTTCCTTCATCTTGACGAAGAAGGGGTTGGTATCGGTCTTGGTGATCAGGCAGGCCGAAACGTCGGCGGCCATTGCCGGAGCCGAGAAGGCGACGCCGAGTGCGAGCGCGCCGAAAGCGAGAACTGATTTCTTCATGAGAACTCCTCCCAGAGATTAACCGGATCGCCACGATGGCCGAACCCGTATTTTCAAGCACGAACGCGGCCGCGGATTTCGCGTTTAGCCTCCTCCCAGGCCGCTCGATGCCGTTCACGTTGGCGATTAAAAGCGAAAAGAAAATCGCTTGTCAATAAATAAATCCAATTGAATTATTAATTCGCTATGGCATGCTGGTTGAAAATCAGGCATAGGCCGATGGTCGGGAGGAGTGGCCAATGGCATCCTTGGAAGGCCCGGTGCACGCACCGGCCCAACCGCCAATATTGAACCCCGCCGGGGGCGCGAACCAGATCCGGGTGCGCGCCTACAACGAGCGGCTCGTGCTTTCGCTGGTGCGCCTCTACGGCGCGCTGTCGAAGGCCGATATCGCGCGCCGCAGCGGTCTATCGGCGCAGACGGTTTCCGTCATCATGCGGGAGCTTGAGAGGGAAGGTCTGCTTTCGCGTGGCGCCCCGGTGCGCGGCCGCGTCGGCCAGCCGTCGATACCGATGCATCTCAACCCGGATGCCGTCTATTCCTTCGGCGTGAAGATGGGCCGGCGAAGCGCCGACCTGGTGCTGATGGATTTCGTCGGCAATATCCGCATGCAGCTGCACAAGACCTATGCCTATCCCCTGCCCGGCGATTTTCTCGATTTCATCGTATCAGGCATTGCCGAGCTCGAGGGACGGCTGGATGCGCAGCAGCGCGGACGGATTGCCGGGATCGGCATCGCCGCCCCCTTCGAGCTCTGGAACTGGGCCGAGGAAGTCGGTTCGCCGCCCGGCGCCATGGATGTCTGGCGCGGCTTCGACCTGCAGGGCGAGGTGACGAAGCGGGTTTCCTACCCCGTCTTCCTGCAGAACGACGCGACGAGTGCCTGCGGCGCCGAGCTCGTTTTCGGCGTCGGCCCCTCCTATCCCGATTTCGTCTATTTCTTCATCGGCTCGTTCATCGGCGGCGGCATCGTCTTGAACTCGGCGATCTTTTCCGGCCGCACCGGAACGGCGGGCGCCATCGGCCCCCTCCCCGTGCGCGGCAAGAACGGAGAGACGCTGCAGCTGCTTGAAATCGCTTCGATCTTCGTGCTCGAAAACATGCTGCGCGAACGCGGCATCGATCCCGAGCCGCTCTGGTATTCCGCCGACGACTGGGTGGATTTCGGCGAGGCCATGGAGCTCTGGATCCAGGATTCCGCCAAGGCGCTGGCGCAGGCGATCGTTGCGGCCGCCTCGATCATCGACTTCAGCGCCGCCGTCATTGATGGGGGCTTTCCGGGCTGGGTGCGCGAACGGATCGTTCGGGCAACGATGCGTGAAGCCGAGAAACTCGACCTTCAAGGCGTCGTCATGCCGGAGATCATCGAGGGCGCTGTTGGGTCGCAGGCACGCGCGATCGGCGGGGCGAGCCTTCCGATCTTTGCGCGCTATCTGACCGATCAGAACGTGCTGTTCAAGGAGATTGAAAATGCTGAAGGGGCTTGATCCGCTCTTGAGTCCGGAGCTGCTTTCGACGCTGCGCGCCATGGGCCACGGCGACGAAATCGCCATCGTCGACGGCAATTATCCGGGCGTCGAACACGCCCGCCGGCTGATCCGGCTCGACGGCCATGGCCTTATCCCGGTGCTGGACGCCGTGCTCAGCGTGCTGCCGATCGACGACTTCGTGCCCGAAGCAATCTTCCGCTCGACGGTCAAGGCCGAGCGCGACAAGCTCGATCCCGTGCATGAAGAAATGATCGACTGCTGCGCCCGCCACGAACCGCATCGCGCCGTCACACCACTGATCGGCCAGGATTTCTACGGCCGCGTCCGCGCCGCCCACGCCATCATCCAGACGAGTGAACCGCGGCTCTACGCCAACATCATCCTGCGCAAGGGCGTGATCTATCCGCAGACTGCGGACCAGCATGGCAACGCCAAAGGCAAGAGCGATCCTTTCGAGTATTGAGGTCATTTGCGATGCGTTGCAAACTTCAATAAAGTAGCTACATTAAATTCATGAAGATCGTCTGGGACGAGCCTAAGCGGCAGTCAAATCTTGATAAGCATGGATTTGACTTTGCCGATGTCGATGAGCTCGACTGGCGCCGCGCTGTTATCGAGGTGACCAAGCCTGACGCCGAGGGCAAACAGCGGATGAAGGCAATTGGCTACTATCGTGATGGGACAGCCGTTGTGATTTTCGCGACGCTCGGAAATGAAGCCATATCCGTCATCAGCTTTCGAAAGGCTAACGCGAAGGAAAGGAGCAAGCTTGAATGGCCAAAACCCTAAAGACATTTCAGCCCGGCCGTGGCTACTCCAAGGATGATTGGGACGCCGTCGATTCACCACCACTGACGGACGAAGAACTTGCCGCCATGCGTCCCGCGCAAGACGTTTTGCCCAAAGCATTTTTCGATGCAATGGACGAGCACCGGCGCGCACGCGGCCGGCCACCGATCGAACATCCCAAGAAGCAGATCACACTGCGCATTGACGAGGATGTCGTCGCGAAATTCCGTGAGAGCGGCAAAGGCTGGCAAGGACGAATGAACGCTGCCTTGCGGAAAGCTGCCGGGCTCTGAGCCCGGCATTATTCCTTAAATCTCGCCCGCCTGTGGCCCCCAGACGTCTGTCAGCGCGAAACCGCCCGGGTGCGGGTCGAAGGGGTCGAGGGCGACCTGTGAGAGGCCGAAGGTGAAGCCGCGGCCGGTGATGGTCGGGATGATCGCCGGGCGGCCCGCGACTTCGGTGACGGACTGCAGGCCGACTTCGAATTCCGAGCCGATGATCGAGCGCGACGTGAAGATGTCGCCGGGCTTTGCCTTGCCGCGCGCATGCAGGGTGGTGAGGTTTGCCGAGCTGCCGGTGCCGCAGGGTGAGCGGTCGGCGCGGCCGGGCCACATGGTCGTGCAGGTGCGCACGGCGCCATCCGGCTCGATATCGCGGAACATGACATAGGCGACGCCCGAGATCGCCGGAATTTCAGGATGCACGACCTGGATGTCGCGGTTGATGATGTCCTTCAGAACCATGCCGGCACGAACCAGCTCGGCGGCATTGGACTTCTCGATCTTCGAGCCGATCTGGCCGACATCGACGAGCGCATAGAAGATGCCGCCGTAGCAGAGATCGACTTTGATCTTGCCCCATTCCGGCGTCTCGACCTCGACATCGAGCTCGTGGACGAAGGCGGGAACCATCGTCAGGCGCACCTTCTCGCAGCGGCCGTCGCGGCAGGTGGCGACCGCCTTGACGAGGCCGGCGGCCGTTTCGAGCGTGACGACCGTTTCCGGCTCCTTCATCTCGACGATACCGGATTCGAGCAGCGCGGTCGTGACGCAGATCGAATTCGAGCCGGAGCTCGCATGTGCCTGGTCGGGCTGCAGGATGATGAAGGCCGCATCGGCATCCGGATGCTTCGCCGGCAGCAGAAGATTGACGGAGCCGATCGGCGCGCCGCGTGGCTCGAGGCAGAGGAAGCGGCGAAGCTCGGTGCCCTTGGGATCGGTATTCAGCCAGTGCAGCTGGGCAGCCACTGTTTCACCGGGGATCTTCGGCACGCCGCCAATCGCCACCTTGCCGATTTCGCCTTCGCAATGAACGTCCAGAAGCTGGATCGTGCGCTTCCATCTCATCTGCCTAGTCCTTCCAGTGCGAGCTCAGGCTCGTCATGCAAATCAATATCTATCGATGCGGAACGGCTTCATGTCGATCGCCGGCTTCTCTCCGGAGACCATATCGCCGATCAGCTGCGCCGTCGTCGCTGCCAGCGTCAGGCCGAGATGGCCATGGCCCGTCGCGTAGAACACGCCGGGCACCTTCGACGAAGCCGAAATGATCGGGATCGTGTCCGGCAAGGCCGGGCGATGGCCCATCCACTCGCTGGTGTCCTCGACCGTAAGGCCGGGAAGCACGCGCTGTGCATGGCGTACCAGAACACGCGGGCGACGGAAATCGGGCGCGGCATCAAGACCGGCGAGTTCGACATTCCCGCCGATGCGGATCCCCCCTGCGGTCGGCGTGACCATGAAGGCGCGGTGCGGCCAGATCACCGAATAGCGCATGGAAATGCCGGGCTTCATGATCTGCGTGTGGTAGCCACGCTCGGTTTCGAGCGGGATCGGCTCGCCGAGTTTTTCGGCAAGCGTGCGCGTATGGACACCGGCAGCGAGGACGACCGAACCGACCTCGATACGCCGGCCGCTTTCCAGGATGACGGTTTTACTTCCATCGGGCTTGCGCTCGATTCCCTGCACGCTGCCGGACAGGAAGTGCGCACCAGCGGCTTCAGCCGCGGCTGCAAGCTTGACGACCAGCTGATAGGGATCGCGGATCGACTTGTTGTCAGGCAGCAGCACCGCCTTGGCAACCTTGGACGACAGCGTCGGCTCGTAATGCTGGATCGCGCCGCCGTTCAGCACTTCGAACTCGAAGCCGTAGCGCTGCATCATCTCGATATGACCGCGGTCGCCGGCAAATTCGGCTTCCGTCTCGTAGATCGCCAGGCAACCTTCGTCGGTCATCAAGTCAGGCGCGCCGATCGCCGAGAGCATGGTGCGGAAATCGCCGAGCGCGCGGCCGGTCAGCAGCATGCCGGCATCCTCGATCTCGCGCAGGCGCGACGGCCGGCCGGCGGCGATGAAGCGCAGGAACCAGGGCAGCATCTTCGGCGCGTAGGAGGGACGAAGCCATACCGGGCCTTCCGGATCGAGCAACCATCGGGGGATCTTCTTCCAGGTCGTGGGGCCGGATCCGGCCGCGAAATCGAGCGCGATGCTAGCCATATTGCCATAGGAGGTGCCGCGACCGGGTTCACCCTTGTCGATCAGCGTTACCTGGAAGCCGCGCCGTTGAAGCTCGAATGCAATCGAGGCGCCGATCACACCCGCGCCGACCACGGCAACCGTTTGCTTCACATTATCCGTCATCGCGCCATCCATTCCCATCGGCGCCCTGGAGATCGCCGTCAAAGGACGTGATATATCAGATCAATCCACTTGCCTATGGGAATTTTTACTGGCTCGGCAGCCCGGCGCCGACGCTGTCTCCGACGGAGCCTGCGGTGTTCTCCACCGACTGACCGAGCCGCTTCAGCTGCGCATCGTAATTGCGCCGGGTGCGCGGATCGAAGATCGCAATCGGTGTGCTGACGGCAACGCTGGCGGCACTGCCGACAGTCTGTGCAGCACCGATGGCGACGGCACCGACAGCTTCGCCGAGACCGACATTGGAATCCGTGATGGTCTGTCCCGCAATCAGCCGATCACCGATCAGCTTCACCACTTCGGGGCTTTCTGCGAACTTGCCGTGGTTGAGGCGGTCGCCGCCCTTGAGCTTGGTAAGATCGAGCACTGTGATGCCCGCCGCTTCGAGTTTGCTGCGGTAAGGCTCGACCGAGGGATCGATCTGGCCGAGGCGATCGACATTGCCCGAGATGCGGCGCGACAGGGCAAGCGCCCGGTCATCCCGTGAGACGAAGATGGTGAAATGCGGCTTGTCCTTGCCGAGGCTGACAAACTGGCGGCCGAAGACATCGACATCGAGATCCGGCGACGCCAGGATGACATTGTTGATCTTCGGGGCCACGCGTCCATCGCGGATCGCCATCTGCCGCAGCGCCTCGACGGTCAGCCAGGTGCCCATCGAGTGCGCCATGATCGTCACATCGCTAACGGCGGGGTTCTCGGCGGTACGGCGCAGCAGCTCTTCCAGCGCATCGCGGGAATAGTTGGTGCTTTCCTTGTCGTAATTATAGTCGAAGATCGAGCCGCGCGACGGCCAGGTGAAGACGACGGGCGCGACGTCGGCATGCGAGTCGTGAACGATCTGCGCGAAGCGGTAGACCGCATCCTCATAGAGATTGTTGAAGCCGTGAACGAAAATCAGCACCCGGCGGCTCTTCGGCATATGGCCCTTCAGCCAGCCCTCCCCCGCCTTCTCGCCCTGCAGCGGATCGACAGAGACGGTGACAAAATCACGCAAGGGATCGGCGGGCAGCCGCTTCGGCCACTGGACCTGGCCGACCTTGCGATTGGCATCCGGCGGGATCGAGACATCGACGGCATTGACCATCAGACCGGTGCCGCGCTCGCCGGAGAACAGAACGCCTGGGTCGGTATCCGGTGCGCGAGTGGTCGCGACCAGCAGATTGACTTGAGAGGTGCCCGGCTGCGTCGCGCCTACGGGGGTCATGACGCCGACGGCGCGGCCACCGCAGCCGGTCAGCAGAAAGGCTGCAAGCGTCATCGCAGCAAGCGTCTTTTGCATCGCCCCTGATCCGCCGAGCATGCCATCTCCCCGTTACTGCCGGCAGTCCGGCCGCCCGCCAAATAAGACGGCCAATGCAGCGGAGTCAAATAAGGCAGGCCGATCACGTCCGGGTGAAACTTTATCTTCGTCTTGTCCGTTCTTCACCCAATACTCATGGATAGATGGACGGATGCAATGAAGGCTATTCTGATCGCCCTCGCCTCGGCGGCATTGCTGATGCCGTCGCTCGCGCATGCGGAACGGCTGGCGGAAGACGACATCCGCCGCGATATCATCGGCAAGACGATCTATCTCGCCACACCGCTCGGCGGCGAGCTGCCGCTCAACTATCACACATCGGGCGCCGTCGACGGCAGCGGCAAGGCGATCGGTCTCGGCCGCTACTTCAAACCCAGCGATACCGGCAAATGGTGGATCCAATCGGACCAGCTCTGCCAGAAATTTCAGACCTGGTACAAGGGCGCACCGATGTGCTTCCAGCTGGAGCGTGCCGGCCCCGGCAAGGTGAAGTGGACGCGCGACAACGGCGAGACCGGCGTGGCGCGGATCGGCGACTGATTTCCAAGCACTGAAATAAACGGGGCTGAAATGGAAAAGAGCTCGGTGCGGGAGGAGGTGCACCGAGCTCTTGATCTTGACTGGCAACTGGGAGGAGGAGTGTTACCAGTCTTCGTAAGAGCGCTGGGAGGAGGAGTGCGCTGCTTACGGAGATATAGATAGCCCATTCATTTGATCAGGAATAGGGATATTACCGCAACGCAGCAATGCATCATTCGCATAGCTAACTGTCGCACATTTGCGAAGTCGCCTCATTTTGCAGCAATTTTAATCAACCGGTCAAATTCCTGACCGATTTTCGGCCGGATGCGGGGGCATGGCGACGGTTGCCGCCACACCTTTCGTCACAATATCAGGCGGCCTTGAAAAGCTTCTTGCCCTCGGCATCGAGAGCCGCGAACTCGTCATCCGACAGCGTGATGCCGACAGCGGCAACGTTTTCTTCCAGATGCTTGACCTTCGAGGTGCCGGGGATCGGCAGCATCACGGGGCTGCGCTTCAGCACCCAGGCAAGGGCGATCTGGCTCGGCGCCGCGTTGTGCTTCCTGGCGATCGTATCGAGCAGCGAGCCCGGCTTGGCGAGGTCGCCAGCGGCGAGCGGATACCAGGGGATGAAGCCGATATTGTGCTTTGCCGAATAGTCGAGCACATCCTCGCTGGTGCGATCGACCAGATTATAGCGGTTCTGGACGGTGGCGACCTTGAAGTATTTCGATGCCGCCTCGATATCGGCGACGGAGACTTCGCTCAAACCCGCATGGCGGATCAGACCGGAGGCCTGCAGCGACTTGATCGCATCGAACTGCTCACCGGCCGGGACCTTCGGGTCGATGCGGTGGAGCTGCCAGAGATCGATCCTGTCGACGCCGAGATTGCGCAGGCTCTTGTGCACCTGCTGGATCAGATATTCGGGACGGCCGACGGGAAGCCAGATATTCGGGCCATGCCGGGTCAGGCCGCCCTTGGTGGCGATGATGGAGCCCTTGCTGTAGGGATGAAGCGCTTGCTTGATCAGCCATTCGGAAATGTCGGGGCCATAGGAATCGGCAGTGTCGATGAAATTGACGCCGAGTTCCGGAAGGCGCTTCAGCGTACGGATGGATTCGGCATGATCGGCCGGCTGGCCCCAGATACCGTCGCCGGTGACGCGCATGGCGCCGAAGCCGAGCCGATTGACCTCGAGATCGCCACCGATCTTGAAGGTGCCGGATTGTGCAGCATTCAAAGCGGACATTGTCTTTCCTCTCTTATCGATGCGTGAAAACAATCAAAACGGACGAGAGGCAGCAGCCGGAGCTGGCCGGACATCCAAATGCGCACAGCTCGGCAATTCCGCTTCCGGCGGCAAGGCAGAACAATGCTGAAGATAGATGGGCAGCGACCATGTGCGGGGCAATATGCTGCCCTCGTCAGCCGGCACGTTTTTGAGAGGTGTTGGGGCGCCTACACGGTCTATTGATCGTAGACGGCCCGATAGCCTTCCGACGAGGCGCAGGCGGTGTAGGCACGGCGCGCGGCACTACGCGAGACCGCCTTGCCTTCATCCTCATCATATTGACCGCTGATCTGCGAGCGCTCCTTGTAGAGCCGCATCGATTCGTCATAGGCCGCATTGCCCTCCCCCATGCACATCGCATGCGCGACGAAGGACGGATTGGTAGGCGTACCAACAGGATAGAGAACCGGAGAATTGGCACGATCGACGCAACCGGCAAGCAAAGCCGCCATACCGGCGACCGAGACCACAACCAAACCACTTGCCTTCATTGCATTCTCTCCTGCGCGCAATCCGGACAATCCGGCTCAAGACGCAGATAGCCGCGCAAGGTTGCGCGAAGCTAGGTTGGGGAACCGTTTAATAAAAGGAGACCACCCTCGGCGTAACGAAGCTGTTATCACCATGTACACCCTCAAAGCACAGCAGCCACTTTTAGGCTATTCTGTATGTTCTGAAATATTATCCAGAAATTTATAGATAATAAAACCCATATTAATGGAAGCTAAACGATAGCTTGCTACTTTGTAGGCGCCATAGCTTTTGGCCGAACTCTCATTTTAACAGCCCCCATACGAGGAACTCATGACCAAGCTTCTTGCACGTCTCTTTAGAGATGAATCCGGCGCAACCGCAATCGAATACGGCCTGATCGCGGCGCTCATCTCCGTTGCACTGATCGCCGGCGCCTCCAGCCTCGGCAACGGGCTGAGCGATACGTTCAACGTCGTATCGTCGAAGCTGACAAACGCAACCAGCGGCCTCTAAGCATAGCCGCCCCGCGTGACGGACTCGCCGGACACGCGGCGAGTCATCGAAGGCCATGCGAGACCGCAGTAGCGCCACGCGGTTTCGTTGCTTCGTACTAGGTTTTTGAAAAATGAGAGAGTGGCGCACCCGAAGAGATTCGAACTCCTGACCCCCAGATTCGTAGTCTGGTGCTCTATCCAGCTGAGCTACGGGTGCGTCTCGAAGCGGCTGAACCGCTTGCGTGGCGATCCTCTAAAGGGTCCTCCGGGGGAATGCAATAGGGTTTGTGAAAAAATCGCGACTTTCGTTCCGCAGAGCTGATCTGCGGAATTTGCATTACTTTTCAGCGTGGCTGCGGGAGCGGTAATCGTCCAGGGAAACCGGGCGATCCGGGATCTCGATGCGGAATTGCGTGCCGGCCGCAGGTTTTTCCACAAGGGCGATGGTGCCGCCGTGGGCGAGCACCAGCTCGCGGGCGATCGTCAGGCCGAGACCTGTGCCGCCGGAGCGGGCAGAGCCGCGGAAGGCCGTAAAAAGGTTCTGACGCGCCTTCAGCGGCATGCCGGGACCGGTATCGTCGACGATAATACTCACGACGCTGCCGACACGCTGGCCGGAGACAGTGATTCGCTTGATCCCATCCATTCCAAGCTCGCCCGGCATCATCAGCGCCTGCAGCGCATTGCGGCAGAGGTTGTGGATGACACGGAAGAGCTGCTCGCTGTCGCCATCGATTTCGAGATCAGTCGACATCTGCTCGACGAACTCGACGCCGCTTGCCGGATCGATCGCCAGCATGTCGCGGACATCCTGGGTGAGCTCGTAGAGACGGATGCGGCGGCGGCGCGGCGCCGATTCGCTCGCCTGGCCGTAAGAGAGCACTGCGGTCGTGTAGCCGACGGCGCGGTCGATGGTTCTGAGCAGCTTCGGCGCGAAGCTCTTGACCATGGGATCATCGACATCGACGAGACGGTCGGACATCAGCTGAGCCGAGGCCAGGATATTGCGCATGTCATGATTGATCTTCGAGACGGCAAGGCCGAGTGCGGCAAGGTTCTTCTGCTGCTTCAACGTCTTCTGCAGCTCGACCTGCATCGAGGTCAGATGGCGCCCAGCAACGGCCAGCTCGTCGCGCCCGCCCTCGCCGACGAAGACGTTCTGCGGATTTTCGGGATCGGCCGAGAAGTCCTGCATGCTGCCGGTCAGATTGCGGATCGGCCGGATGAGGATGCGGTTGATGACGAAGAAGACCAGCGTTGCCGTGAACAGCGAGATCAGGATCGACAGCAGGAGAACGTTGCGGGCATAGACGAACATCGCATTGCGCAATGCCCGATCCTTCATGACCACTTCGACCCCGGTCGCGGTATCGCCGACAGGGCCGTAGACGCGGATCATCCGGTTGCCGCCGAAGATCAGCGTATCCAGTGCATCGCAGATGGCGCTGACGGGCGTGACCTTGGTCAGATCATATTGCTCGTCGACGGATGTCGGCATCTCGCTCATCGCCAGCAGGCGGGATGTGCCGTCCTTGCGCAGAACGATCGCCTTGGTGCCGGTCGCTTCCAGCGTTTCCTTCTGGACGGAGCGCGGCAGCTCCACCGGCTGCAGGCCATCGATGACGATCGCGGCGGCAGCGGCGGTGTTCAGCTTGTCGTCCAGCCAGCGGATACGCATGCTGGCGATCGAGGGGAAGAAGATCAGCACTTCGGCGAGCATGATGAACAGCACAATCATCCAGAGCAGCTTGCCCGAGAGACCACTGAGCCAGCCTGCCGGGCGTTCACCGCCAGCAGCCATCGTTACATTTGCTGAAATTCCGCTTTGGTCTTGCACCGGCATCGCTGTTTCCGTTCGGCGCAAGCGCCTGCGAGGCAGAGACTTATATTAGACGGATTATTTTGCACTTTCAAATCTTCGCGAGGCGCGGCAGTTCGTCACAAAAGAAAACGCCGCCCGGAGGCGGCGTTTCCTGAATTCGAGCGCGTCTGGCGATCAAAACTCTTCCCAGCTCTGCTCGGCGACCGCAGCATTGCCGTTGAAGGCACGGGCGACCGTGTTCATGGCACGGCGGGCCGGCGACGCGACCGGGCGATGCTCTTCGCGGCGGGCGACGGCGACCGGAGCTGCGGCATGGCCCGTATTCGACACCTTGAAGCGCGAGATCAGGCGCACCAGGCCATCGGCCTCTGCCGAGAGCTTGTGGGTCGCAGCCGAGGTTTCCTCGACCATCGCGGCGTTCTGCTGGGTCACCTGGTCCATCTGGTTGACGGCGGTGTTGACTTCCTTGAGGCCGGTCGACTGTTCCTTCGCCGCGGTTGCGATCGAATGGATATGGTCGTTGATGGCGATGACGCGGGTCTCGATTTCGGAGAGCGCCTCGCCCGTTGCCTGCACCAGCTTGACGCCGACATTGACTTCATCGCCCGACTTGGTGATGAGCGCCTTGATGTCCTTGGCGGCGGTGGCCGAACGCTGCGCCAGTTCGCGGACTTCCTGTGCGACGACCGCGAAGCCCTTGCCGGCTTCACCGGCACGCGCTGCCTCGACGCCTGCGTTCAGAGCAAGCAGGTTGGTCTGGAAGGCGATTTCATCGATCACGTTGATGATCTGGCTGATTTCGCGGGATGCCTGCTCGATACGGCCCATGGCGTCGACGGCGTTGCGGACGACCACACCGGAGGCGCCGGACTTATCCTTGGCTTCGGAGACCATGACGCTGGCTTCCTGGGCGCGTTCCGTCGAGTTCTGGACGACTGCGGTGATCTCATCGAGTGCGGCAGACGTCTCTTCGAGTGCAGCGGCCTGCTGCTCGGTACGCTTCGACAGATCGTCGGTCGCAACGCGCAGTTCGTTGGTGTTGCCGTTGATCGCTTCGGTCGTTTCGCGAACTTCGCGCATCGTCGTCTGCAGGGTGACGAAGGTGCTGTTGACGTTCTGCTGCAGTTCGGCAAAGGCGCCCTGGAACTCGCCGCGCATGGTCTGCGTCAGGTCGCCCTCGGCGAGGCTTGCGATAACGCGGCGGGTTTCGTTGACACCGCTATCAACGCTCGAAAGCAGCGAGTTGATGTTGCCGGCAAAGTGGTTGAGGCTGTCGTCCTCGTAGTCCTTCTCGATGCGGCGGCTGAAATCGCCGGCAGCAGCGGCGGCGACGACGACGGACATGCTGGACTGCAAGTCGTCGCTCTTGGCGCGCATTGCGGCTTCCTGAGCATTCAGGCGCTTCACGGCGAGACCGTTCTGCTTGAAGACGGCGACGGCAGCGGCCATGTCGCCGATTTCGTCCTGGCGGCCGGCATAAGGCACTTCGGCGTCGAAATTGCCATCGGCAACTTCCTTGATCGCGGTCGTGACCTTCTTGATCGGATGGCTGAGGTGGCTGGTGCCAATATAGAAGCCGAGGCCGACGCCAGCGGCAATGCCGAAGGTGGTGATGGCAAGCACGAGCCAGAAGATGGACTCACGGAACGCCTCGATCTCGTCGTCAACGGCATCGAGTTCAGCGCGGTCGGTCTTGACGATGGCGTCGATCTCGGCCTGGAAGGCCTTGCGGTTGGCGCGGTTGGCGTCGTTGTTGCCCTGATCGTTTGCGGCAGCCGGGCTCACTTCAGTACCAAGACGAGCGGTCTCGGTGCGGAAGGTGCGGAATTCCTTGGAGCGATCGACGAGCTTGCTGAAGGTATCCTTCTGGCTATCGGGCACGAGCGGCGCCCAGCTGGCGATAACCTTGTCGATCTCGTCGAGATCGGTTGTAATGCCCTTGGCGAAGGGTGCGACGTCCTTGACGTCCTTGGCGGCGTAGATACCGCGGGCTTCCATGACGACGGCCGTCACGAAACGGTTCAGGCGCTCACCGGCATAGGCGCGGCTGGAAGCGCTTTCATATGCGGTCAGCTTATTGTTGTATTCGTTCATAGCGAACAATGCCGTGGCGCCGATAACGAGCGCAACGCCGGCCATCACGCTGACCAGCAAATTGATCTTTCCACGAATTTTCAAAGTATAGTCTCCCTGGGGGTGAAGAGAGCCTGGAAAGCAATTTCCCAGCCGATGAACAAAATATCGGCGAAATTTCTTAAAGTTATGTTTCGGATTTTAGTTGTTCCGACTACAAGAAATTATCCCTATTATTCCGGAACGAAGCACGATTTTCGCAAAAATTGCAAGCGTTGCGGCCGAGACACCGGAAAATCGTAACGGCAGCCACACATCTGCCGCAAAATTCAACCTTTCCGGGCCTTGCCGTAGTCGTTAACACCAATGTGCGACTTTTTGCATTGTGCAACTTTGATGGGCAGCGCCGGCAAGATCATTTGCGCTGGTATAATTGACTTCCGGGGTCACCATCCGTATAAGCCGCCGCACGTCCGGTCATTCAAGGTCTCTGACCTCGTCCGTTCGCAAAACAACGCTCCTTGCACTTTGCAAAACTTAAGAAGGGCCGCACTCCGCGGTGTTTAAATAAATGAAGCGTACCTACCAACCATCCAAGCTTGTCCGCAAGCGCCGCCACGGCTTCCGTGCGCGTATGGCCACCAAGGGCGGTCAGAAGGTTCTGTCTGCTCGCCGCGCCCGCGGCCGCAAGCGTCTTTCGGCCTAAGGCCGGAATTGCCCGATAAGAGATGGCGGGCGAATTGACGACCAAAAAAGAACAAGAAAAATCGACTGTCGGGCGGCTGAAAAGCCGCCCGCAGTTTCTTGCTGCGCGCAATGGCGAAAAACGCCGCGGCGGCTTCTTCCTTCTCGAGGTCCTTGACCGGAAGGAACCCGACACCGAAGCCCGTGTCGGCTTCACAGTCACCAAGAAACATGGCAACGCAGTCGAGAGAAACCGCATGCGGCGGCGTCTTAAAGAGGCCGTGCGGCTTCATGCAGGGTTTGCAATGCAAGCCGGACACGACTATGTGGTTGTCGCAAGAAGGGATGTCCTGAAGGCATCTTTCCAACAGTTGACTGCGGAGCTCAAAGCCCGCGTTGAAAACAAGCCGAAACAAAAGCGGTCGAATGAAGGCCGCTCCAGGAACGTATGATGCAAAACAACCGCAATTATTTCATTGCGATCGCTCTTTCCGTGCTGATCGTTCTTGGCTGGCAGTTCCTTTATATGAATCCGCGCATCGAAGCGCAGCGCAAGGCGCAGGAAGCCCAGAAGGCGCAGCAGACCACCGAACAGACGCAGACGCCCGCCGCTGGCGGCGCTCAGCCGCAGACGAATGGTGCCGCACCGACCGGCCAGGCGGCAGTGACGACCACGCGTGAAGAAGCGCTTGCCAAGTCGCCGCGCGTCGTCATCGACACCGCCGCTCTCTCGGGCACCATCAACCTGACGGGCGCACGCCTCGACGACCTGAAGCTCAAGGGCTATCACGAGACCGTCGACAAGAGCAGCCCGATCATCACGCTGTTCTCGCCGGCTGAATCGAAGGACGGCTACTTCGCCGAGCTCGGTTATGTCGGCAACGACCAGACGGGCACGGTTCCCGGCGCATCGACGGTATGGACGGCACCCGAAGGCGCCAAGCTGACGGAAAAGACCCCGGTCACGCTGACCTATACCAACGACAAGGGCCTGACCTTTGCCCGTACGATCTCGGTCGACGAGCGCTACATGTTCACGATCACCGACAAGGTGACGAACAGCGGCGCCGGCGCGGCATCGATCTCTTCCTATGGCCGCGTCACGCGCAACAACAAGCCGACGACGCCTTCCGTCTACGTCCTGCACGAAGGCTTCATCGGCGTCATCGGTGACGATGGCCTGGTCGAAACCAAGTATAGCGCCGCCGAAAAGGAAGCCGTTACGCCCGCCAAGTCCACCGGCGGCTGGCTCGGCATCACCGACAAGTATTGGGCTGCGACGATCGTTCCGCCGCAGAAATCGGCCTATGAAGCCCGCTTCGCCTACTATGCCGGCGAGCGGCCGACCTACCAGGCAGACTACAAGGAAGACGCCGTCAGCATTCCGGCCGGCCAGTCTGTCGAGCTGAAGAGCCTCGTCTTCGCCGGCGCCAAGGAAGTTCCGGTCATCGACGGCTACGAAACCTCCTACGAAATCCCGCGCTTCGACCGCCTGATCGACTGGGGCTGGTTCTACTTCCTGACGAAGCCGATGTTCAAACTGATGGACTTCTTCTTCCGTTACTTCGGCAATTTCGGCGTGGCGATCCTGCTGACCACCATCGTCGTCAAGGCGCTGTTCTTCCCGCTCGCCAGCAAGCAGTACGCTTCGATGGCGAACATGAAGCGCATGCAGCCGAAGATGGAAGAGCTGAAGGCGAAGTTCGGCGACGACCGCATGGGCCTGCAACAGGCAATGATGCAGCTCTACAAGGAAGAGAAGATCAATCCGGTGGCGGGTTGCTGGCCGATCGCGCTGCAGATCCCGATCTTCTTCTCCCTTTACAAGGTGATCTACATCACCATCGAAATGCGCCACGCGCCGTTCTTCGGCTGGATCAAGGACCTTTCGGCTCCGGATCCGACCTCGATCGTCAACCTTTTCGGCCTGCTGCCGTTTGAGGCACCGACCCTGCTGCATCTCGGCGTCTGGCCGCTGATCATGGGCGTGACGATGTTCCTGCAGATGCGCATGAACCCGACGCCTCCGGATCCGACCCAGGCAATGATCTTCAACTGGATGCCGCTGGTATTCATGTTCATGCTGGCAAGCTTCCCGGCCGGTCTGGTCATCTACTGGGCCTGGAACAACACGCTCTCGGTCATCCAGCAGTCGGTCATCATGAAGCGCCATGGCGTGAAGATCGAGCGTCTTCGACAATCTGAAGGGCCTCTTCAAGCGAAAACCGGCACCATCGAAATGACGTTGAAAGCCCCGCTCCGGCGGGGCTTTTTCGTTTCAGGGCGCCGTTACCGCACAGCCGCAAGGTTGACATTCAGCCGCAAAAGCTGAATGCGGTAGCTGACAGATTTCTGATACTGGATAAGGGCCGGATGACGGACAAGAACGACAAGCCACTCTTCGGACGCCCGTGGATCTTTATCCGCGGCGTGCCGTCCATGAAATTCCTGCCGCCGGAAGGACCTTTCGAGGTTGCCTTTGCCGGGCGCTCGAATGTCGGCAAGTCGTCGCTGATCAATGCGCTTGTCGGCCACAAAGGTCTGGCGCGCACATCGAACACGCCGGGCCGCACCCAGGAGCTCAATTACTTCGTGCCCGACGGCTATACCGGCGAAGGCGGCGACCTGCCGCCGATGGCGCTGGTCGACATGCCGGGCTACGGCTATGCCCAGGCGCCGAAGGATCAGGTCGACACCTGGACGAAACTGGTCTTCGATTACCTGCGCGGCCGCGCGACGCTTAAGCGCGTCTATGTGCTGATCGACAGCCGCCACGGCATCAAGAAGAACGACGAGGACGTGCTGACGCTGCTCGACAAGGCGGCCGTCTCCTACCAGATCGTTCTGACCAAGACCGACAAGATCAAGCCGCCGGCTGTCGTCAAGCTGCTCGCGGAGACCACCGAGAAGATCAAGAAGCGCCCGGCCGCCTATCCTTTCGTGATTGCTACCTCTTCTGAGAAGAGCGACGGACTGGACGATTTGCGCCAGGCGATCGCCGAAACGGTGGAAATCACCAACTGGAAATGAAAGAGGCGCCCCGAAAGGCGCCTCCCCACATTCTCCTGCCTGCAATCATTTACATCTTCGGCAGAAGCACCTTGTCGATGACGTGGATGACGCCGTTCGACTGCTTGACGTCGGCGATCGTGACGTGAGCCACGCCGCCGTTTTCATCGGTCAGCGTGATCTTGCCCATGCTTTCCTTGGCCTTGATGATGCAGCCGCCGACCGTCTTGATGTCGTGCTCGCCGCCATCGTCCTTGATCATCTTGGCAACCGTCTTCAACATCGCGTCCGCGGCAACGACGTGGCAGGTCAGCACCTTGGTGAGCTTGGCCTTGTTCTCCGGCTTGAGCAGCGTATCGACGGTACCGGCCGGAAGGGCCGCGAAAGCCTCGTTGGTGGGCGCAAATACCGTGAACGGCCCTTTGCCTTCGAGCGTGGAAACCAGGCCCGCCGCCTTCACGGCTGCAACGAGCGTGGTGTGATCCTTGGAGTGAACGGCATTCTCGACGATATTCTTCGTCGGGTACATGGGTGCACCGCCGACCATCGGGTTCTTCGCCTGGGCCGCAAAGGCGATCCCGGATACGGCGGCGGCAAGCGCGATGGTGCGCATAGCGGACTTGAGCATGATCTTCTCCTCCAAACCGGCCGCGTAACGCTGGCCTGATGCCTCGCGCCGCCCGGTCAGGAGAGCTACGGAGGCTTTCGGAAAAGAGTTTCAGACGGGACTGAAGTTTTTACGGATGGTGTGCCGCGCCGCTGGCGATCACGGGTCCGGTGGGCAGACCTGTGGTCGAGCCGCCGAAGGGTTCGAGGCTGACCGCGAGCGTAGCGCCTTCGCCGATCTGGCTGCGCATATTGGCCGGGATCAAGAGATCCCCGCCCTCACCCGGCTGGAAGACGCCGAGAGACTGCGGTGCACCGCTGCCCGGGACGAGCCACAGCTGCAGCGATTTTTCTTCGGGCTTGCCGGCTGCGACAGGGACGATGCGAAGACGACCGGTATCTGCCTGATAGGAGGCCAGCAGATTGACCTGGCTGCCTGCGGCCGACAATTCCGCCACCAGCGGCGCTGCGCCCTGCGGCGGCGGCACGATGCCGGAGGCGAAAATGATCGCACCGGCGGCAACGACCAGCGAGGCGAAGGTCAGCGAGCGCCAGAAGACCGCCGAATTCCAGAGGCCGCGCGAGAAAGAGGGCGAATGCGCCGCATCGCCGAAAAGCCGGGCCTCGACCTGCTTGAAGGTCTCGCGGCTCGGGGCGACGCTTTCATATTCATCGTTGAAGGCGGAGAGGTTGGTTTCCCAGCGGCTGACGATGGCGGCAAACTGCCGGTCGCGGCGCATGCGTTCTTCGACGACCCGCCGATCCTGGTAAGAGAGAACGCCAAGAACATACTCGCCTGCGAGCACTTCGTCGCGAGAGCGGCCTCCCTTGCTTTGATCAGGCGATGTCATCGTTCCATGCACTCTCTCAGCTTCAAAAGGCTGCGCCGCAGCCATGTCCGCATGGTGTTGAGCGGAACGCCGAACTGATCGGCAAGTTCCTGGTAGCTCAGTCCTTCGACATAGGCCCGCCTAACCGATGTCGCCCTGTCAGCTTCCAACTCTTCCATGCAGGTGTCAATCCGCCTTCCTTCATCGGATATCATAGCTTGCTTTTCCGGATCCAATCCGGAGTCGGCAAGATCGTAGGCGGTGTCCAATTCATCGGCGACCGGCTTTCGTGCCCGCATCGTGTCGATTGCCTGATTGCGCGCAATTGCCGCAAGCCAGGAATTGGGAGCGCCCTGCGATGAGGCGAAGGCCTTGGCGCGCTGCCAGATCTTCACATAGATCTCCTGCAACGCCTCCTCGGCTTCCGCCCGATCCTTCAAGATACGCAGGCAGATCGCAAAAAGTTTCGGGCTTGTTTCCCGATAAAGTGCGACGAACGCCTGGCGGTCGGACATCGCCACGCGGCCAATCAGTTTTGCGAGTTCGTCGCCTGTCATGCCGCTGCCGCTCTCCCTGTGCTCCCCTAGATAAAAGGCAGGGCGCAAAATTGACAAGAGCGCAGCCAACTAATGACCTGCACATTATTCCATCTGTCAAAAACTTGAGATAAAAGGCCCGCGATCCATTCTGCGGGGTAAGCCATGAACCAGTCCGAAAGCGAAATGCAGGCCCATCTTCTCGCGCAGGCGCTGCCTTACATGCAGCGCTACGAGAACAAGACGATCGTCGTGAAATACGGCGGCCATGCCATGGGCAACCCCGAACTCGGCAAGGCTTTCGCCAGCGACATCGCGCTTCTGAAGCAGTCGGGCGTCAATCCGATCGTCGTCCACGGCGGCGGTCCTCAGATCGGCGCGATGCTGACGAAGATGGGCATCGAATCCAAGTTCGAAGGCGGTCTGCGCGTTACCGACGCCAAGACGGTCGAGATCGTCGAGATGGTTCTCGCCGGCTCGATCAACAAGGAAATCGTTGCGCTGATCAACCAGACCGGCGAATGGGCGATCGGCCTCTGCGGCAAAGACGGCAACATGGTCTTCGCCGAAAAGGCGCAGAAGAAGATCAAGGATCCGGATTCCAACATCGAGCGCGTTCTCGATCTCGGCTTCGTCGGCGAAGTCGTCGAAGTCGACCGCACGCTGCTCGACCTGCTCGCCCGCTCCGAGATGATCCCGGTTATCGCACCGGTCGCTCCCGGCCGCGACGGCGCGACCTACAACATCAATGCCGATACGTTCGCAGGCGCGATCGCCGGTGCGCTGAACGCCACCCGCCTGCTCTTCCTCACCGACGTTCCCGGCGTTCTCGACAAGCAGGGCAACCTGATCAAGGAACTCTCCGTCGCCCAGGCGCATGCGCTGATCGCCGACGGCACGATCTCGGGCGGCATGATCCCGAAGGTCGAGACCTGCATCGACGCCATCAAGGCAGGCGTCCAGGGCGTCGTTATCCTGAACGGCAAGACGGCCCATTCCGTCCTGCTCGAAATCTTCACGGAACATGGTGCGGGCACGCTGATCGTGCCCTGAGCACCCTTCAAGGCGCGGCGGCGTAAACCGCTGCCGCGGCCTCCTTCAGCTTTTCCATCATCATCCGGTAAGGTCCCGGGCCGTAGCTGATACGGCCGACGCCGAGGCTTGCCAGGATTTTCGCGTCAGGGACACCCGCGCGCATAATGATGTTGACCGGCAGCGTGGAAGCCGCGCAGATTTTCTCGATGAGCGCAGGATTGGCGAGGCCAGGTACGAAGAGGCCATTGGCACCGGCCGCCGCATAGGCCTTACCGCGTGCTATCGCTTCATCGACGAGACCTGCGTGCTTGGCCTCATCGCGTTCTGCGAGGAAGAGATCGGTTCTGGCATTGATGAAGAACGCGATGCCGCGGGCATCCGCCATCGCCCGGATCGCCTTGATCTTGGCCGCCTGCTTTTCCGCCGGATGCAGGCCACTCCCGCCGACGATCTGATCCTCGAAATTGACACCGATGGCTCCTGCCTCGATCACCTTGGCGACATTGGCCGCAGCACCATCCGGCTCTTCTGAATAGGCGCCCTCGAAATCAACGGAAAGCGGCAGATCAGTTGATGCGGCGATTGCTCTCGCCGTATCGATAAGCGCCGCCATCGGCAGTTCCTGGCCATCGGCATAGCCCTGCGCAGCGGCAACCGACCAGCTGCCCGTCGCCAACGCCTTGGCGCCGCCCTCGGCCACCGCCTTTGCGGTTCCCGCATCCCAGATATTGTAGAGAACGACCGGCTTGCCCTTCTGGTGCAGTGCCGCGAATGCCTTTGCCTTGTCCGCCTGGTTCATGATGCTTCCTCCATCTGGGGCTTTGCCGCCCGCATTTTCGCTTCGTGTTTCAAAAGCCACTGCTTGCGCCAGAGGCCACCGCCGTATCCGGTCAGCGATCCGTCCGCGCCGATCAGCCGGTGGCAGGGGATGACGACGGCGATCTGGTTGGCGCCGTTCGCCCGCCCCACAGCGCGGACGACTTGCGGATTGTCCATGTCGCGGGCGAGATCGCCATAGGCGCGCGTCTCGCCGACGGGAATGCGGATCAGCCTCGCCCAAATCTCCCGCTCGAAGTCCGTGGCAAAACTCAGCGCCAAAGGCGTCTCAAATTCCGTCAACCGGCCGTCGAAATAGGCTTTCATCTCCGCCTCTATCCGCTCGATCGCCGACGTCCTTCCGGCTGCAACAGTCGAGCGCGTCTTGCGCTGCAGCTTCTCGAGTTCGCCCGGCAACGCCTTGCGATCGTGAAACTCGAGGAGATGCAGATGCGTCTGGTCGGCCACCGCAATCATCGGCCCGAGCGGCGTATCGAAGATATCGGCAAAGAGCAGTTCGCGGTTCTGCACGATCACAGGCGCCTTGCCGATCATCCGGTGGAAGGCAGCGCGAAAGCTGCTGGCGGATTCATAGCCGGCATCCAGCTGCGCATCGATGACGCGGGCGCCATCGGCCAGCTGCTTGGCGGCCTGACCGAGGCGGCGGTAACGGGCGATATCGAGAAAGGTCATGCCGAGTGCGCGCTTGAAGGCGCGGCGAACGGTCGAGGGATCGTAGCCGAGATCGACGAGATCATCCTCCGTCCAGCGCACCGAGGGATCGCGATCCAGCGCCTTCAGGAGATCATCGACGATCGCTTCACGCCCCGCCTGCTCCAGCGGTCTGCAGCGCTGACAGGGACGGAAGCCCGACTGCATGCAGGTGGCGATGGAATCATAGAACAGCGTATTCTCCCGCTTCGGCTTGCGCGCCGGGCAGGTCAGCCGGCAGAAGACGCCCGTCGTCTTGACGCAGGCATAAGCGAGCCCCTCGTAATCGGAGCTCCGGGCAATCAGCGCACCATAAAGCGCATCGTCATCTGGCAGATCAAACAGCATGGCGTCTTTCTACCACCGCACCGACCGGCCGTCCGCCCGAAAACGGGCGTCTATTTTATTCGGCGGCGTCGAGGCTTTTTGCACGCCTTGCAGGACGCAGCATGGATTCCTCCTCGGCATCCTGCGGCGCGCCCCAGAATGCTTCGAGGCTGGGACCAGCCTTAAGATGCCGCCGTCGAAAGAGAAACTCGAATATCTCATGCACCCAGACCCGGCGCCCCATCTGCGTATACCACCGCATGGAATGGCGCTGCTGCCTGTCGCGATGGAAGAGGCCGCGCATCAGCGCCTTTGGGCGGGCCTGGATTGCGACCTCGATCAGCTTGACCGCAGCGAGCAGGACGGCCGGGTGCAGGTGGCGCATCTGCAGGACCTGATGTTTGTAGTCCCACTTGCGAATATCGGCCTCGATCACCTGTCTGCTGCGCGCGATGCGGAAGAACGGCGTCCAGCGATGCGGCGTGACATAGAGCGCCTGGATCTGGTCGGGATCATAGGCGAGCAACTGGCGGAAGCCGCGCCAGAGGTCGCTCAGCTTCTCCTCGTCGAACCCGACGACCCATGTCGCCATCGAAAGAATGTCGTGCTGGCGCAGGAGGCGGATCGCCTCGCGGTCCGTTGCCTTGCCGCCGCCCTTCTTGATCAGCGCCAGCGTTGCCTCGTCGGTATTCTCCATGCCGAGAAGCCATCGGACGACCCCGGCCTTGCGATAGAGATGAAGGATGTCGGCATCGCGCACGATGTCGTCGGCCCGCGTCGAACCGACGATCTGGACCGGGACGTTCTCGGCGATCATTGCTTCCAGAAAAGCGAGCCATGCCTTTCGCGAGGAAGTCGGGTTCTCGTCGGCGAGATTGATCAGCTCGACGCCTTCCTCGCGATAGAGGCGTGCGATCTCGCGGGCGAAGAGTACGGGCGACCGGTGGCGCCACCGCGTCCAGAAACCGCGCTGGCCACAGTAGTTGCAAAGATGGGGACAGCCCCGCGAGAACTGCAGGACGACCGCGCGCTTTCCACCCCAATAGCTGTAGCGGCGATGATCGATCAGCTCCCAGCCGATGCGATAGTCATCGAGGTCGGAAATCGCCTGCATCGGCGGCGTCGCCACGATCTCGCCGGCCTCGCTTCGGAACGCGATGCCCGGCACTGAGCCGAGCGCACCGCCATTGTCCAGCGCAGCAGCCAGGCGCCGCATCGTCTCCTCGCCCTCCCCGCGCACCAAGACATCGAAGGCCTCTGTTTCCGCCAGCACCTCGCGCCAGTGATAGGTCGGGAAGACCCCGCCATAGACGATGCGTATCCCTGGCTTGACGGCCTTGATGGCCTGCGCGATCGCACAGGCCGTCGGATGCGCTGACGTCGAGCCCGAGTGTCCGATCAAGACAAGATCGGGATCGCCGACGTGACTGACGATGTCAGGGATCGCCATCGGCCCGAAGTCGGCATCGACAAGCCGGACGGCGTGACCGTCATCGATTAGGGGACCACCAACCGCGAGAAGTCCGAGCGGCGGAAGATGGTCGTCGGGAATGCGGCTGCCGATCGCGGTATGAGGTGGGTTTATCAGAACGATTTTCATGCACTGCCCCCGGTGCGCCTGCCTCTATGCATAAATCAACAGCGATACATGGCGGCATCAGGTCAAAATCTCCTTAAAGTTGTGAAGACTTGAAGGCATTTTCGCGAAGTGCTTTGCCGCCTGGACCACGCGAAAGATTTTGGCTTCCTGCGCGAGGCATGCCATAAGGCGCGCATGACAAAGATCGACCGCACTCCGACGACTTCCGATTTTGCGCATGTGAGCGAATGGGTCTTCGACCTCGACAACACGCTCTACCCGCATCACATCAATCTCTTCGCGCAGATCGACAAGAACATGACGGCCTATGTGTCGGCGCTGTTGCAGTTGGAGCGGGACGAGGCGCGGAAGCTCCAGAAGCAGTATTATTACGATCACGGCACGACGCTTCAGGGGCTGATGATCCATCATGGGGTCGATCCCAACGATTTCCTCGAGAAGGCGCATGCGATCGATTACTCCTCGCTGCTGCCGCAACCGGAGCTTGGCGAGGCGATCAAGGCGCTGCCGGGCCGGAAGTTCATCTTCACCAATGGCAGCGTGAAGCACGCCGAGATGGCAGCGGGCGCGCTCGGCATTCTCGATCATTTCGACGATATCTTCGACATCGTCGCTGCCGATTTCGTGCCGAAGCCGGCGCAGGTGACCTATGACAAGTTCATGGCCCTGAAGCGCGTCGAGACCAGGAAGGCCGCGATGTTCGAGGACCTGCCGCGCAATCTCGTGGTGCCCAAGGCTCTCGGAATGGCGACGGTTCTTCTGGTGCCGAACAACCTCGAAGACACCGTCGTCGAGTGGTGGGAGAAGACCAGCGGCGACGAGGATCACATCGATTTCGTCACCGATGACCTCACCGCATTTCTGGCGAAGATTACCGGCTGACTTACGAAAGTTTCATCCAGCTTACCTAGGTTTAATTGGGTTTTCCGGCATCGCAGCCTTACCTTTTGGTCGTGAAGGGATACGAACCGAAAGGAATTCTCATGTATCGCAACAAGCTTATCCTGGCAGGTCTCTCCGCCGCTCTGATCGCCGGAGCCGCCGGCGCGAGCTTTGCTGCCAACGGCAAACATCCCGACCGGCCGCGCCACCACCACGAAATGATGGGCGGGCCGCGCGGCGCCGCCTTCCGTGAAATCGCCTTCGTGCGCATGCTGAAGCAGTTCGACGAGAACAAGGACGGCAAGATTTCCAAGCAGGAGGCGATCGATGGTGTCGACAAGATCTTCGCGGCCGCCGACAAGAACAATGACGGCAGCCTGACGCCCGGCGAAATCCGCGAATATCACCAGGCGCAGATCAAGGCTTGGCGCGATGCGCACAAGGACGCCAAGAAGGACGGCGGCGACGATCAGCAGATGGCTCAGAACGACGGCAAGGGCCGCCACGGCGGCCCCGATGGCCACCGCTGGGGCAAGCGCCATGGCGGCGACATGATGTTCGTCGCGATGATGCGCCGCGTCGACAAGGACGAGAACGGCCAGATTTCCAAGCAGGAAGCAGAAGATGCGATGAGCCGCTTCTTCGACCGCCTGGACACCAACAAGGACGGCTTCATCTCGATCGACGATATGCCCGACAGGCCGTTCCTCTAAGAGAGGCTGGAAAGATTGGAACCCGCCACGTCTCGCGGCGGGTTTTTTCTTATTCCTGGTGCTCGTAGAAATCCTGGATGATCTTCCAGGCAGCGTCGGCCGTGTCGACGAAACTGATGAGATTGACGTCGTCAGGGGCGATGGTGCCGAACTCGGCAAGCGCCTCGAAATTGACGATGCTGCGCCAGAACTTTTCACCGAACAGGATCAGCGGCATCTTTTCCATGCGGCCGGTCTGGATCAGCGTCAGGCACTCGAAGAACTCGTCGAGCGTGCCGAAGCCGCCGGGAAATACCGCGATCGCCTTTGCGCGCACCATGAAGTGCATCTTGCGGATGGCGAAATAGTGGAAATTGAAGCTGAGCTCCGGCGTCACATAGACGTTCGGCGCCTGCTCGTGCGGCAGCACGATGTTGAGGCCGATCGAAGGGGCGCCTTCATCCGCAGCGCCACGATTACCGGCTTCCATCACGCCCGGGCCGCCGCCGGTGACGATCACATACTCATGGAAATCGTGAGCTGCCGAATAGCGCGAGCAGAGACGGGCGAATTTGCGGGCCTCGTCGTAATAGACCGAGGCGGCCTCGAGATTGGCGCGCTGGATATCGTTGCGGGCCGCCCAGGCGCTCTGGCCGGGGGCCGGAATGCGGGCGCCGCCGAACATGACGACCGTCGATTTGATGCCGCGTTCGGCCAGCAGCATTTCCGGCTTAAGCAATTCGAGCTGAAGGCGGATCGGGCGCAGTTCTTCGCGGCAGAGGAAGTCTTCGTCGACATAGGCCAGGCGATAGGACGGCGATAGTGTCTGAGGCGTTTTCGGTACGGCGCGGGCGCGATCCTTGTCGGTTTCGCTCGTCTTCAGCGGATCCCAGACCCCATCCTTGCGCCGGAGCCTGCCATTCTTACCCTTTGCCATTCTCAAATGCCTTTCAGTCCTTACCAAGCGACGTCTTTAACGCCTTGAATCCAGAACGATCTGGTTCGAAAAATCATTCCATTTTGGGCGTCCATGCGATAGAGCAGATCGCATCTTGCCGATCACAATTCCCGGAGGCGCTGTAGCCTTCAGGATAAAGTTCGAAGTTTAAGGAATCCTCATGAGCGCTACCGATCTCGCATCCCTCGAAAAGACCATCGAAGCGGCCTTCGACAACCGCGACAACGTCAGCACGTCCACCAAGGGCGAAGTTCGCGATGCGGTGGAAGCTGCGCTCGAACTGCTCGATGGCGGCAAGGCTCGTGTGGCCGAGCGTGGTGCCGATGGCGCCTGGACGGTCAACCAGTGGCTTAAGAAAGCCGTGCTGCTCTCCTTCCGCCTGAACGACATGGAAGTCGTCAAGGGCGGTTCGGGCAACTCGACCTGGTGGGACAAGGTTCCCTCGAAGTTCGAAGGCTGGGGCGAGAACCAGTATCGTGACGCCGGCTTCCGCGCCGTTCCGAACTGCGTCGTGCGCCGCTCGGCCTTCATCGCCAAGAACGTCGTGCTGATGCCCTCCTTCGTGAACCTCGGCGCCTATGTCGGCGAAGGCACGATGGTCGATACCTGGGCGACCGTCGGTTCCTGCGCACAGATCGGCAAGCATGTGCATCTTTCGGGCGGCGTCGGCATCGGCGGCGTTCTGGAACCGATGCAGGCCGGCCCGACGATCATCGAAGACAACTGCTTCATCGGCGCCCGCTCGGAAGTCGTCGAAGGCTGCATCATCCGCGAGGGCTCGGTCCTCGGCATGGGCGTCTATATCGGCAAGTCGACCAAGATCGTCGACCGCGCCACCGGCGAAGTGATGTATGGCGAAGTGCCGCCCTATTCCGTCGTCGTCGCCGGCTCGATGCCATCAGGCAACAAGACCATGGCGAACGGCCTGCCGGCACCGCATCTCTACTGCGCCGTCATCGTCAAGCGCGTCGATGAGCAGACCCGCTCGAAGACCGGCATCAACGAGCTGCTGCGCGACTAAGCTGCAGTGACAGCCGGACCGCGATCCGGTAAACAGACGGCACCCTCTTAACGCGAGGCGGTCTCCGCCTCGCCATGCCTTTGCCATTCCTGCCGGATAATTCGACCGTCATGACCGCTACCGATCCCGTCGCCAACCTCCAGACCCTCATCCGCTGCCCGTCCGTTACGCCCGCCGAAGGTGGCGCGCTCTCGGCGCTCGACGCGATGCTTTCGCCGCTCGGCTTCAAGGTCGACAAGGTGATGGCTACCGAGCCGGGCACGCCCGATGTCGAGAACCTCTATGCGCGGATCGGCAATGACGGCCCGCATCTGATGTTTGCCGGGCATACGGATGTCGTGCCTGTCGGTGACGAGGCGGCATGGACGCACCCGCCCTTTGCCGCCGAAATCGCCGGCGGCGAAATGTTCGGCCGCGGCGCCGTGGACATGAAGGGCGGTATCGCCTGCTTCGTGGCCGCCGTTGCCCGCCACGTCGAAAAGCATGGTGCACTGAAGGGCTCGATCTCCTTCCTGATCACCGGTGACGAGGAGGGACCCTCGATCAACGGCACGATCAAGCTGCTGCAATGGGCGGCGGAACGCGGCGAGCGCTGGGATGCCTGCGTCGTCGGCGAACCGACCAATCCGGATGCGCTCGGCGACATGATCAAGATCGGCCGCCGCGGCTCGCTTTCGGGCAAAATCACCGTTCACGGCGTCCAGGGCCACGCCGCCTATCCGCATCTTGCCGACAATCCGGTGCGCGGCCTGCTGCAGCTGACGACGGCGCTGATGGATCCGCCCTTCGACGGCGGTACCGAGAGCTTCCAGGCCTCCAATCTCGAAGTGACGACCGTCGATGTCGGCAACCCGGCGACCAACGTCATTCCGGCGAAGGCGACGGCGAGCTTCAACATCCGCTTCAACGACACCTGGACCGCCGACACGCTGCGGGCGGAAATCATCCGCCGCCTCGATGCCGCTGCGGCAGAGGGCAAACTGCGTCCGGGCCGCGAGCCGGTTCGCTACGAGATCATCTGGGCTGATCGTCCCAGCCATGTCTTCCTAACGCGCAACAATGCGCTGATCGCCTCGCTTTCCTCCGCCGTCGAGAACATTACCGGCAAGGCGCCGAGGCTGTCGACGACGGGCGGCACGTCGGATGCGCGCTTCATCAAGGATTACTGCCCTGTCGTCGAATTCGGTCTCGTCGGGCAGACCATGCATATGGTCGATGAACGCGTTTCGGTCGCCGACCTGGAGACGCTGACGCAGATCTATCAGACCTTCATCGAGCGCTGGTTCGAGAATGCCGGGGCTTAGGGAAGTCCAATATTATCTGGCGGGACTCTGGCTGCTGATCCGCATGGATCCGCGCGGCTTCCGCTTTCTCGACGTCTCGGATCGCGGCGTCAACCGATCCTTCTGGGCGATGGTCTGGTGCCTGCCGCCCATGGGGATTTCGTGGCTCTGGTGGCGACAGGCCTTCCTGCAGACGATGCCGCCGCATTACGATGTCGGCCTGCCCTTCTATTTCCGGCTGGGCATGGTCGAGATCGCCAACTGGTTCGTGCCGCTGGTTCTCACCGGGATCCTGCTGCTGATCTTCAAGATGGGCAACCGCTTCGCCGCCGTCGTCGTCAGCGTCAACTGGCTGGGTGTGCCGCTCTCCTACATCAACGGGCTGCTGCTGGCGCTGGTGTTCTTCATTCCGGGCACGGTCAGCATCGTTTCCATCCTGCTGCTGATCCTGATGATCGCGCAGGTTTTCATCCTGGCCCGCATCCTGCGGATGATCTTTCACGGCCACGGGCTGATGGTCGGGGCGCTGACGCTGGCACTTCTGGTGCCGACGATGATGCTTGCCGAATACCTGCAGAAGTTTCTCGGGATCTATCCGGCCTGATTTCGGCCGGGAACGACTTCGCCATCTTCCTTTGTGAAGGTTCCGATATCGGGCTTGGGAAGGATGTCGAGCACCAGTTCGGACGGGCGGCAGAGGCGCGCGCCCTTCTCTGTCACCACGATCGGCCGGCTGATCAGGATCGGATGGGCCATCATCGCATCGACCAGTTCATCGTCCGAGAGCGCGGGATTATGGAGGCCGAGCTTGTGAAAGGGCGTGCCCTTCTCGCGCAGCAGATCGCGTGCGGACATCCCCAGTTCTGCGATCAGGGCAATCAGCTCGCCACGGGTTGGCGGCGTCTTCAGATATTCGATAACATCAGGCTCCTCGCCCGACTGGCGGATCATCGCCAGGGTGTTGCGCGAGGTGCCGCAGGCCGGGTTATGATAGATCTTCACCGTCATCGCTGCTCTCCGCCGTTGCGCGCCTATCCGTGATCACATCGGGGTAGTCGACCTGCATGAAATAGAGACCATCCGGCGGCGCCACCGGGCCACAGGCCTTGCGGTCACGCGCTTCGAGCGCGGCCTGCACATCGTCAGGCGTCCATTTTCCCTCGCCGGCGAGCTTCAGCGTTCCGGTGAAGGAGCGGATCTGATTGTGCAGGAAGCTCTGCGCCGTAGCGCGGATCTCGATGAGCTCGCCACTGCGGGTCACATCCAGCCTGTCCAGTGTGCGCACCGGACTGTTCGCCTGGCAATGCGCCGAGCGGAAGGTCGAGAAATCATGGTTGCCGACGAGGCGCTGGGCGGCCGCATGCATGGCCTCGTGATCGAGAACCTTCGGCACCCACCAGGCCTTTCCGGCCTCGATCGCCAGCGGCGCGCGGCGGGTGATGATCCGGTAGAGATAGTGGCGGCGCAGCGCCGAGAAGCGCGCGTCGAAGAGATCGCTGACGGCCTCGACATCGAGGATGGAAACCCGCTCGCTGGCGAGCTTCAGATGGGCATTCAGCGCATTCTGCAGCTTGAAGGGCGACCATTCCCTGGCGAGATCAGCATGGATGACCTGGCCAAGCCCATGAACGCCGGAATCGGTGCGCCCCGCGCCGCGGATCGAAACGGTCTCGCCGCTCAGCGACAGGATCGCGGCCTCGATGGCGCCCTGTACGGACGGGCCGTTATCCTGGCGCTGCCAGCCGACATAGGGCGCGCCGTCATATTCGACGGTCATCCGGTAGCGCGGCATCAGACGAGCCTTGTGCCGCGGGCAAGCGGCGTGCCGCGCAGGAAGTCTGCGGCAGGCAGCGGCTTGCCGCCGGCCTTCTGAAGCTCGGTCAGCCGGATAGCGCCGGTCGCGCAGGCAACGACCAGATCGTCGCTCAGCAACTCGCCCGCCGGGCCGCTGCCTTCGGCGAGTTCGGATCCGAGAACCTTGACGCGCTCCGGCTTGCCGCCGATCTCGAGTTCGAACCAGGCACCCGGGAACGGCGCCAGACCGCGGATGTGATTGTGAACGTCAGCAGCGTCCCTGGCAAAGTCGATCCGCGTTTCGCCCTTGTCGATCTTGCTCGCGTAGAGCACGCCTTCTTCCGGCTGCGGCGTCAGCGGCAGGTTGCCGCTCTCCAGTGCAACCATCGCCTCGCCGATCGCCCTGGCGCCGACATGCATCAGTTTATCGTGCAGCTCACCGGCCGTCATGTTCGGGGCGATCTCGACCTCGCGGGTGAGCGCGACAGGACCGGTATCCAGCCCCTTGTCCATCTTCATCACCATCATGCCGGTCTTTGCGTCACCGGCCATGATCGCCCGCTGAATCGGCGCGGCACCCCGCCAGCGCGGCAGCAGCGAGGCATGGCCGTTGTAGCAGCCGTCGCGCGTACCCGTCAGGATCGCTTCGGGAAGCAGAAGGCCATAGGCAACCACGACGGCGACATCAGCATCGAGTGCGCGGAATTTCTCGCGCTCTTCCGGATCCTTGAAATTCACCGGCGTGAAGACAGGCAGGCCGAGCAATTCGGCAGCCTGATGCACCGGCGACTTCTGTAGATCGAGCCCACGGCGGCCACCCGGACGCGGCGGCTGCGAATAGACGGCAACGATCTGATGCCCGGCATCGACAAGCGTGCGCAGCGTCGGAACCGAGAATTCGGGCGTGCCCATGAAGATGATGCGAAGTGACATACTATTCCGCCGTTTACCGATCAGCCGTCTTCAAACGGGTTTACGAGCTTGAGATCAAGCCCCTCGAAATCTTTTATGTTACGAGTCGCCAGCGTCGCGCCATGCGAGAGGCAGATGGCGGCGATCATGGCGTCCTTTGTTTCCATACGCCTTCCGCGCCTTTCTTGCTCGGCCCGGAGCTTCCCATAGCGGCGCGCCGCATCAACCGTGAAAGCCGCAATGCGCCCTGCAAAGGCTTGCTCAATCCGCAAATAGCTCTCGATCAAGCCGTCGCGCCGCCGGCCGTCAGGCAATCTTGAAAGGCCGTACTGAATCTCGGCGATGCTGATGGTGCTGATCAAGAGTTCGTCCGGACGATAGCCATTCAGCCACGAGACAAGCCGCTCGCTATACAGCCGACCTTCCAGCTCCGAAAGCACGTTGGTATCGAGCAGGACACTCATTCGTCGAACTTCGGCGGTTCGCGGTCGGGCTCTCGCCGGGCGGTCTCAATCGCTGCCAATTCGTCATCCGTCCACCGCTCGGTGGAAAGCAGTGCGGCGAGCCACTCGCCCGCCGGACGGCTGCCGCTCCCGGCGGAAGCAAGTGACCGGCGCAGATGAGCGATTGCCTCGTCGGAAAGACTGCGGCCGCTTTCGCGGGCGCGCTCCTGAAGCTCACGCTTCAGCGCATCATCCAGATTCCTGATCAGCAGATCGCCCACGAAAGTCTCCCATGATATCACTGATATCATAGTGCCTTCGCGCGTCTTTTTCAACGACCGGTCAGATCGCCTTCGACTTCGCAGCCTTGGTGAACTTCTTGATCACCATCTCGCGCTTCAGCCGCGAGATATGGTCGATGAACAGCACGCCGTTCAGGTGGTCGATTTCGTGCTGCAGGCAGGTCGCCAGCAGGCCGTCGGCTTCGGCGGTCAGTTCCTTGCCGTCGCGGTCGAGATATCTGACGGTGATCGTGGCGGGACGTTCGACCTCGGCATAGTAATCCGGGATAGAAAGGCAGCCCTCTTCATAGACAGAGCGCTCGTCCGAAGACTTCAGGATTTCGGGATTGATGAAAACCTGGGGCTGCTTGTCTTCGCCTTCGCGCGAGACGTCAATGACGAGCATGCGGCGCGGTACGCCGATCTGGATCGCTGCAAGGCCGATGCCCGGCGCGTCATACATGGTTTCCAGCATGTCGTCGGCGAGACGCTTCAGTTCATCGTCGACGCGCTCGATCGGCTTGGAAGCCTGGCGGAGAATGGGATCGGGAAGAATGATGAGTGGCTTGATGGTCATGGCGTTCCCATAACCTATCTTTTCGGGCGTGGGAATTATCCCGAAACTTCCGGAGGCGGTTTTTTGCTGCCGCCTCCGGAAAATCGCCGTATTCGTCTTACGCAGCGCGGCGGCTGATGGTGCCGCGGATATCGGCCTGGGTGCGGAAGCGCTGCAGCAGATCCATGAGATTGCTGACCTCGCCGCGCAGGCGGCGGGTTTCGGCCGAGGTGTGCTCGACCATGCCGGAATTCTGCTGGGTGATCGTATCCATGTTGCGGATGGCGACACTGACTTCGTTGACACCAGTCGCCTGATCGCGGGCGGCAGCGGCGATCTCGGCGACGACATGGTTGATCATGTCGATGCGGCTGATCATGTCGTTCAAAGCTTCACCAGTGCTGCTGACGATGCCGACACCCTCGTCCACCTGGGCGGAGCTTTCCGAAATCAGGTTCTTGATCTCCTTGGCAGCTTCCGCCGTGCGCTGGGCAAGCTGGCGAACTTCCTGCGCCACGACGGCAAAGCCCTTGCCCGCCTCACCGGCACGGGCGGCCTCGACGCCGGCATTCAGTGCCAGAAGGTTGGTCTGGAAGGCGATCTCATCGATGACGCCGATGATCTTGGCGATCTCGTCGGATGACTTCTCGATGCCGGCCATGGCCGAGACGGCGCTGCTGACGAGCTCGCCGGAGCTCTTCGCACGCTGCTGCGTCTCGCGAACCGCGTCAGAGGCCTTCTCGGCATTGGCCGCTGTGAGGCCGACACTGACGGACAGCTGCTGGAGGGCGGCCGAGCTCTCCTCGACGCCGGCTGCCTGCTGCGCGGTGCGCAACGCCAGATCGTCTGTTGCCTTGGAGATGGTGTTGGTGCCGCTCAGGATCTCGGCGGACGTGCTGCGGACCGAGCCGAAGGAGCTGCGCAGAGCCGCAACGGCGCGGTTATAGTCTTCGGCCATATGCTTGAAATTGCCTGGCAGATCGGCCGGGAGGGAGGCTTCCAGATCGCCGTTCGACAGCGCTTCGAGGCCGCGGCGCAAATGATCGAGCGCCATCGCCTGATCCGCCTCGGCCTTGGCGCGCTCCTCTTCCAGCTTGTGGCGCCGCTCTTCGAGCGCTTCGAGATAGACGGAGATCGAGTAATCCATGTCGAGCATCGCTGCCTTGATGACGGCGGAGAGCTTTTCGGCGAGCGCCTTGCCCTGCTGGCGGCCGAACATAGACGGCCACTGCTTTTCCATGATGCCCTTGACGAGTTCGGACATGACGATCGCGTAGCCGCCGATATACCAGCGGGGCTCCAGACCGATGCGCGCATGCGTGCGGCCGACGGCGGTGACGCCCTTCACATAGGTCTCGTCGAAATTGCCGCCCGCGAGGTTCGCCCAGTGATTTTCCTGCGCCTTCTTGGCGTGGCCCATATGCGACTTGTCGGAGAAGAAGCCGGCGACGGCAGGGGTCTTGGCGATCTTGGCGTAGAACTTGTCCAGCGCACCGCCGACCAGCGAGCTGATCACCGGCCGCATCTCGCTCATCGTCTTGCGCGCGGTATCATCGAGCTCGATGAAATCAAGGCGCTGCTTGAGGGAGGACTGCGAATGCTGGCTGGTCATGATGATCTCTGTCTGCCGGGGGCGATGTAAGGAATTGTTTCCGCTGCGACATTTCTAAAATATGGTTGAGCAATCGTTAAACCCCGCCACGATTTATCGTTGCAGCAACTTGGCAGGCTGCGGCCTTTTGCCGGCATCTCCTGCAGCTGTTGATATGTTCACGTTTTGATCTAGTCAGGGCGCTGAAGTTTGCTATGGTGGGGCATGAACAATTCTGCCGACTCGCTCGCCATTTCGCTCGCCGCCATCAATCCGGCCATTCTTGCTCTCGTCGGCGGCGCCATCGCCGCGATGATCGTCCTGCTGGTTTTCCTGCTTTTCAGGAGCGGTAATCTCAGACGGGAGCAGAATGAGGAAGCGGCCATTCGCTCCGCCGAAGCGGATGCGCGCATGGCCGAACTGCTGAAGATCCAGGCCGAGATGCAGGGCCGCATCTCGACGATGGCCGAGGTCTTCGGCACTCGTCAGGCCGAGCTCAATCAGGCGATCAACCAGCGGCTGGACGGCATGTCGCAGCGCGTCAGCCATACGATCACCGAACAGACGAAATCGACGCACGAGAACCTGCAGCGGCTTCAGGAGCGGCTGGCCGTCATCGATGCGGCGCAGAACAACATCCAGACGCTTGCCAAGGACGTCGTCGGCCTGCAGGCAATCCTCTCCAACAAGCAGACGCGCGGTGCCTTCGGCCAGTCGCGCATGGAAACGATCGTCGCCGATGGCCTGCCGATGGGTGCCTATGCATTTCAGCAGACGCTGTCGAACGGCTCGCGCCCGGACTGCACGGTGAAGATGCCAAATGGCGCACCGCCGCTGGTCATCGACGCCAAGTTTCCGCTGGAGGCCTGGAACGCGATCCGCGATGCCGGCGGTTCGGATGCCGGCAAGGCGGCGTCCCAGCAGTTTCGCCGCGACATGGAAATCCATATCCGCGATATTTCCGAGAAATACCTGATTCAGGGCGAGACGCAGGACACGGCCTTCATGTTCGTGCCGTCGGAATCGATCTTTGCCGAGATCCACGAGAATTTCGAGCCGATCGTTCAGAAGGCGCACCGGTCGCGGATCGTCATCGTCTCCCCATCCCTGCTGATGCTGTCGATCCAGGTGATCCAGGCCGTCCTCAAGGATCAGCGTATGCGCGCGCAGGCGCATGTGATCCAGGGCGAGGTCGCCAACCTGATGGACGATCTCGGACGTCTGGACGAGCGTGTGCGCAAGCTGCAGGGTCATTTCGCCATGGCGCAGAAGGATGTCGACATGATCGTCACCTCTGCCGACAAGCTGACCAAGCGCGGCTCCAAGATCGAAGCGCTGGAATTCGAGGCGACCGCTGACGGCGCCAAGCCGGAGCGCGACGCGCAGCCGGCCGCGAAATCCGTCGAGAGCCGCACCGGTCTTCTCAAGCTCAGGGTGGTTGACGAAGAGTGAGGCCTTCGGGCAGTGTCGCGCCAAAATCAAAGGACGGGACATTCACATGATCACTGTGTTCGGCTCCATCAATATGGACCTCATCGCCACCACCGCACGCCTGCCGAAGCCCGGCGAAACGGTCGCCGGAAACGGCTTTGCGACCGCTGCCGGCGGCAAGGGCGCCAATCAGGCGCTGGCGGCCCGGCGCGCCGGACGCACGGTGCGGATGGCGGGCGCCGTCGGCAAGGACGAATTCGCGGCGCCGGCGCTGGCGCTGCTCGATGACGCCGGAACCGACCTCGCGACGGTCAAGCGCGTCGAAGGCCCGACCGGCACTGCGCTGATCCTCGTCGGCGGCGATGGTGAGAACATGATCGCCGTTGTGCCCGGCGCCAATGGTGCGGTCAGCGCGGCGGATGCCGATGCTGCGATCGCAGCGATGGATGCCAGCGATATCCTGATGCTGCAGCTTGAGGTTCCCGCCCCTGCGGTGGAGCGTGCGCTCGAAGCCGCCCGCAAGAAGGGCGTTCGCACCGTGCTCAATCTTGCACCGCTGATTGCCGATGCCGCACGCCTCGGGCGCCTCGCCGATATCGTCATCGCCAACGAGACGGAATTCGAGCTGCTTGCCGGCCAGGAGAACATGACAGCGGGCGACCGCGAGGCCGCGCTTCAGCGCCTGCATGGCGAGACCGGCCAGACGCTGATCGTGACGCTCGGAGCCGATGGCGTGATCGCCATTCGCGACGGCCAGCTGGTGCGCGCAAAGGGTCTGAAGATCGAGCCGATCGATACGGTCGGCGCCGGCGATACCTTCTGCGGATACCTCGCCGCCAGCCTCGATGAAGGGCTCGATTTCGAGGCCGCGCTGCGCCGGGCAGCCGTTGCCGGATCGCTTGCCTGCCTCAAGGCCGGAGCCCAGCCGTCGATCCCGCTGAGTGCCGAAGTCGCAAACAAGCTATAGACTTTTCTGTTTCCGATAGGCGCAAGCAAAAAGTGAAGGCGTTCAGGCGACTAACGGTCCGCTTTCATACAATTTCACTCAAATTTAAGAGATTTCTGGCGATCTTTTCGGCGATCGCCAGGCCTCCTCAGAGGGTGCCCGGTTTAGCCCCACGGCCGCTCCATGACGAAGCGGCTCACCTCGCCTTTGCCGGAAATGTTCGTCCGGCAAGTCGCCCCGCCGAGGCACCATGTTCATCTTTCGCATGAAGTCGCTTGCCGCAAAGCTTATTGTCATCACGGGCGTTGCAATCGCGCTCGTTCTTTTCGTTTCTAACTTTTTCCTGATCGATCAGACGCGCAGCCGCGTGCAGACCCTGACGATGGATCAGGCCAATCTTGAAGCTAAAGCCATTGCCAACGAAATCGCCGCCAATGTCGGCGAACTCGCCAGCGCAGCGCGCTCCATGTCCGGTGTCGTCGGCCGCGGCCACGAGGGCGGCAATTTCGACCGCAAGGGCATCATCAACGTCCTGAAGGCCAATCTCGAAAAGAACCCCTTCGCCTTCGGCAGTTGGTTCTGCGAGCAGCTCGGCGCCTTCGACGGCAAGACCACCGAGATTGCCGACAAGCTCGATCAGGGCACCAACAAGGCCGGCGCCTTCACGCCCTACTGGTCGAAGACCAAGGACGGTGCCATCCAGTTCTCGACCTTCGATAACGATTATACCGCCGAGTGGTGGAAGCTTGCTGCCGAGAGCGGCAAGGGCGCGATCACGTCGCCCTATCTCGCCGAAGGCACCGACGTTCCGACCCTCCTGACCTCGATCGCCTACCCGGTTGTCTCGGGTGACAAGATGATCGGCGTCG
Source organism: Rhizobium sp. OAE497 (assembly GCF_040546565.1). NCBI lineage: Bacteria > Pseudomonadati > Pseudomonadota > Alphaproteobacteria > Hyphomicrobiales > Rhizobiaceae > Rhizobium > Rhizobium sp. OAE497. The sequence goes on along the minus strand of NZ_JBEPOA010000001.1, from coordinate 371,057 downwards.
AAGGCGTCGATATCTCGCTGAAGTCGCTGACCGACAAGCTGCAGGCCCTGCATCCGTTCGGCTCCGGCCGCGTCACGCTCGTTGCCCAGAATGGCAACTGGATCGTCGCGCCGACCAAGGAACTGATGTCGAAGCCTTATGAAGGCGACGGCTCGACCGAGATCAAGAACGCCCGTGCGTCGATGGCGCCGACCGTTGTCCGCAACCTGACCTTCGATGGTTACGAGCCCTTCGACCGCGTCGTCTATCCGTTCGCCGTCCCGGATCTCAACGCAACATGGGTCGTCCTCGTCGACGTACCGCATACCGCGATCAATGCCCCGGTTCAGGATCAGACCTTCATGATGATCGTCGGCGGCATTCTCGTCCTCGGCGCGGTCATGCTGGCCCTCTACTTCGCCGTGCGCTCCTTCGTGCAGAAGCCGCTCGGCCAGCTGGTCGCCGGCGTCAAGAAGCTGAGCGACGGCGCCTATGATCAGCCGGTTGCCGGTCAGGATCGTGCCGACGAAATCGGCTCGGTCGCCAAGGCTCTCGAAGGCTTCCGTTTCGCTCTTGCCGATACGCGCCGCCTTGAAGCCGAAGCAAACAACCAGCGCAGCGCAGCTGAATCCGAGCGCAGCCGCTCCGAGAGCGAGCGTCAGCAGTCGGTCGCCCTGCAGCGCCAGATCGTCTCGATCGTCGGTGCCGGTCTTTCCGAACTGTCGCAAGGCAATCTCGGCCACCGCATCAACGAGGATTTCCCGGGCGAATACGCGAAGCTGAAGCAGGACTTCAACGCCGCCCTCGCCAGCCTCGAAGAGACCGTCCATACGATGAACACGAGCGTCGTGAACATCGGCTCCGGCACCAGCGAGATCAGCAACAGCGCCTCTGACCTTGCCAAGCGCACGGAACAGCAGGCTGCAAGCCTCGAGGAGACCGCTGCGGCGCTGAACGAGCTGACTGCGCAGGTCAATTCGAGCGCCGAGAATGCCCGCACCGCGGCTGACAACGTCAACCTCGCCTGCGAGGATGCCGAGAAGTCCGGTGAAGTCGTGCAGAAGGCGATCGCCTCGATGCACGGCATCGAGCAGTCGTCCACGGAAGTGTCGCGCATCATCGGCGTCATCGACGAGATCGCGTTCCAGACCAACCTGCTCGCCCTCAACGCCGGTGTCGAAGCCGCGCGTGCCGGTGAGGCAGGCAAGGGCTTCGCCGTCGTCGCACAGGAAGTCCGTGAGCTCGCACAGCGCTCTGCAAGTGCCGCAAAGGAGATCAAGACGCTGATCAACACCTCGGCCGTCCAGGTCAAGGAAGGCGTCGATCTCGTCGGCCGCGCCGGCGGTACACTGCACAAAATCGCCGAGCAGGTCATGGGCATCAACGGCCTGATCCGTCAGATCTCCGCGTCGGCCAGCGAGCAGGCGATCGGGCTGAAGGAAATCAACCAGGCCATGAACCAGATGGACCAGGTGACGCAGCAGAACGCCGCGATGGTGGAAGAGGCAACGGCGACCAGTGTGACGCTGAACGACGAGGCGCAGACGCTGAAGGCGCTCGTGCTGCGCTTCCGGGTTTCCGGCCAGGCAAACAGTGCGGCGCTGCGGGCAACCGCCGAGCATCTGCGCGCGCCCGTCGCCGCACCCGCATACCGGGCTCCGGCACCACGCCGAGCGGCTGTCTCCCACGGCTCGGCCGCAGTCGCGCAGGACAATTGGGAAGAGTTCTGAGAACTAACCCATATCAAACGAAAAGAGGCGCCCGGGATGACCGGGCGCCTCTTTCATTTCTGCGATTGAAAATCTCAGGCGGCGTTCGAAGTCTGCTCTTCGTTGAGGAAGGCATAGATCGCCGAGGCAGAGTCGGTGGCGCGCAGCTTGGCGACCAGATCCTGGTCGCGCAGCACGCGCGCGATGCGCGACAGGGCCTTGAGATGATCGGCGCCCGCCCCTTCGGGAGCGAGCAGCAGGAAAACGAGATCGACAGGCTGATCGTCCAGAGCCTCGAAATCGACCGGGCTCTCGAGACGTGCGAAGACGCCGACGATCGAGCGGACGCTGGCGAGCTTGCCATGCGGAATTGCGATGCCATTGCCGACGCCGGTCGAACCCAGACGTTCACGCTGCAGCACGACGTCGAAGATTTCCCGCTCAGACAGGCCCGTGATTTTCGAGGCCTTTGCCGCCAATTCCTGAAGCAGCTGTTTCTTGGAATTTACCTTGAGGGCGGGGATAATCGCATCTTGATGCAGCAGATCTGCCAATGCCATTTCTTTTTCCTTCTGTGGCCGAAGCCGGGTGATTGGAAGAGCGGCGCTTGGCGCCGCTCATCGCCCGATCTCAGCTCTTGATATTGGCTGCGTCGATCCAGCCAATATTACCGTCATGCCTGCGGTAAACGATGTTCAAATGTTCCTTGCCCGGGCTGCGGAACAGGAGCAGCGGCTCATCCGTCATGTCGAGCGCCATCACGGCGGTTGCGACGGACATGGTCTTCAGCTGCTTCGTGCTCTCGGCCACGATGGCCGGGGCGAAATCGTCGGGAACCTCTTCTTCGTGGTCAGGCACAGCGTCCATGACCGTATAGGCGACTTCCGCAAAACCGTTCAGATGATTTCCGGCATGATGATCCTTGAGCTTCCGCTTGTAGCGGCGCAGACGCTTCTCGATACGCTCCGAAGCGGCATCGAAAGCCACCTGCGGATCCATCGCCTCACCAGCCGCATGCAGCACGACCCCGCTATCGAGGTGGAGCTTGCAATCGGCCGAGAAGCGCGAGCTCGACTTCTCAACGATCACTTGACCAGAATATCCCCCGTCGAAGTATTTCGTGACGGCCATGGCCACTTGGTCCTCGATCTTTTGACGGAACGAGTCACCAATTTCCATATGTTTACCGGATACACGCACACTCATGGAGTTTCCCTTCTTATAGTGGTTTGCGGTACCAGTTTACGCCAAGCCTACTTCTCATCCAAGCACTTCACGCAAACTCAAGCAAGATCGGCTTAAGTCTCGTGCTTCAAGCGCCCTGAGGATGATGGGGATAAGTCTGAACGCTGTTCACAGCGCCAATTGCGGCGGGCTAATAAACGGAGGTTACCAAAAAGTCAACGCCCGGCCGTCAGGCCTCAGAAGCCCGCGACCTTGGCGAGCGCCCGCTTTTCGCGGCGGCGCTGCACCGAAGAGGCGATGTTCATCGCTTCCCGGTATTTGGCGACGGTGCGGCGGGCGAGATCGATCCCGCCCTTTTTCAGCATGTCGACGATATCGTCGTCCGACAGCACGGCTTCCGGGCTTTCCTGCATGATCAGCATGCGGATCTTGTGGCGGACGGCCTCCGCAGAGTGTCCATCGCCGCCTTCGACGGCGCTGATCGAGACGGTGAAGAAGTATTTGAGCTCGAAGAGCCCGCGCGGCGTCAGCATGTATTTGTTCGAGGTGACGCGGCTGACGGTCGATTCATGCATCTTGATGGCGTCGGCAACGGTCTTCAGATTGAGAGGGCGCAGATGATCGACACCATGGAGCAGGAACGCATCCTGCTGGCGGACGATCTCGGTCGCCACCTTCATGATCGTCTTGGCGCGCTGATCGAGGCTGCGCGTCAGCCAGTTGGCATTCTGCAGGCATTCGGAAAGGAAAGCGTGCTCCTCGCCATTCTTCGTGACATTGGCGAAATAGGACTGATTGACCAGCACGCGGGGCAGCGTGTCGGGATTGAGCTCCACCAGCCAGCTGCCGTCGCTCGACGGCCGCACGACGACATCCGGCATGATCGCTTCGGAGACCCCGGCCTCGAAACCGCTGCCGGGCTTCGGATTGAGCTGGCGAAGCTCCGTCAGCATGTCGAGGAGATCTTCCTCATCGACGCCGCAGAGGCGCTTCAGCGTCGAGAAATCGCGGCGCGCCAAGAGTTCGAGATTGGCGACAAAGGCCTGCATCGCCGGATCGAAGCGATCTTTCTGGCGTAGCTGGATCGCCAGACATTCCGCGAGGTTGCGGGCAAAGACGCCGGGCGGATCGAGGGTCTGCAGCGCGCCGAGCACACGCTCCACATCGGCCGCCGTGGCGCCGAGCCGTTCGGCGGCTTCGGCGATATCGCCCTGGAAATAGCCGGCCTCATCGAGCTGATCGAGCAGGTGCTGGCCGATCAGCCGGTCGGCCATGTCAGGCAGGACGAAGGGCACCTGCTGGACGATATGGTCGCGCAGCGAAACCTGGCCGGCGACAAAGTCATCGAGATCATAGGCTTCGCCCTCGGCGCTGCCGGGCATCGACTTCCACTGGCTCATCAGCTCCGGCGCATCGGCCCGCTGCGGCGCGCCGTCGTCCTGGAAGACATTCGAATAGTTGGAATCGAGCTCTTCGCTCAGATGGCTGACGCTGCCTTCGCTGCCATTGTCGTACCAGTCGCCGGAGAGCGCATCGGTGCGCTCGTCGTCATCCTGCTGGTGGGCGTGGGGTTCATCTTCGCCGTCACGCTCGCTGCCCGTTTCCGCGTCATTTGACGGAAATTCCAGCAGCGGGTTCTTTTCGACTTCCTGGGAGATGAATTGAACGAGCTCGAAATGCGTCATCTGCAGCAGCTGGATGGACTGCATCAGCTGCGGCGTCATGACGAGGGATTGGTTCTGTCGCAGGAAAAGATTGGCTGACAGGGCCATGGCGGACGCGAAACTCCCGTTCATTTCCTCCGGGAAGCCGCGTCCGAACAAGTATTTCAGGCCACGGAAATCCAGTTGGCCCAAAAATTGCTTTTTTATTCTATTTGGTCAAGCTCAAGTGTGACGGGAAGGTGAATTTCCGTCGCCTTTGACCGTATCAAAGGCTGAAATTGTCGCCAAGATAGAGGCGGCGAACCTCAGGGTTGTTGACGATATCGTTGGCCCGGCCATGCGTCAGAACTTCACCGGCGTGGATGATGTAGGCGCGGTCGATCAGACCCAGGGTCTCGCGGACATTGTGGTCGGTGATCAGAACGCCGATGCCGCGTGCCGTCAGATGGTGCACGAGGTTCTGGATATCGGAGACCGAAATCGGATCGACGCCGGCGAAGGGTTCGTCGAGCAGCATGAAGGTCGGGTCGGTCGCCAGCGCGCGGGCGATTTCCAGACGCCGGCGCTCACCGCCCGACAGCGATACGGCTGCCGCCTTGCGGAGCTTCGAGATGTGGAACTCTTCGAGCAGCTCGTCGAGCTTCTTCTCGCGTGCCGCCTTGTCCTTCTCGTGAACTTCGAGAACGGCGCGAATGTTTTCCTCGACCGTCAGGCCGCGAAAGATCGAGGCTTCCTGCGGCAGGTAACCGACACCGAGGCGCGAGCGGCGATACATCGGCATGGTCGTGACGTCGTTGCCGTCGATCTCGATCGTGCCTTCATCGACCGGCACGAGACCGGTGATCATGTAGAAACAGGTGGTCTTGCCTGCGCCGTTCGGCCCGAGAAGCCCTACCGCTTCGCCGCGCCGGACGACCAGCGACACGCCATTAACGACACGCCGGGTGCTGTAGGTCTTCGTCAGACCGCGCGCAATCAGCGTGCCCTGGTAACGGCTTTTGTCTCCGGCAGATGCGTCCGCGGCCTGCGGCGCGGACTTGCCGAACATTTTGGGAAGCGAGAGAAGTTTCACGAGAGGGCCGGGTCAGTTCTTCTTCTGGGACTTCGGATCGAGCTGAATCTGGACGCGGCCCCCGCAGCTATCCAGTTGTGCCTGTCCGGTTTGCATGTGGACCGTGAGCTGGCAGCCGGTGAAGACATTCGGGCCATCCGAGAGCACAACCTTGTCGCCCTTCAGGATGAATGTCTGCGCCGCCATGTCGAAGGCGCCGTTATCGGCGGTTGCCGTCTGTGTGCCGGAGCTCAGGAAAACCTTGTCGGTGACCACGATGTGGTCGATATCGGCGTTGCCGGACGATATCGATGCAGCGCCGGCATCCGGCTTGGCATTCGCATCCGTCGCCTGACCGTCGGCATTTGCCTTCGGCTTGTAGAAGACCGTCATGTGGCCAGCCTGCAGCGTCGTCTTGCCCTGAACGACCTTCACGTTGCCAGTAAAGTCGGCCTTGTGTTCCTGGTCGTGGATTTCGAGCTTGTCGCTCTCGATCTGGATCGGCTCGTTCTTGTCGAGCTTGAGGCCGTCCATCTGGCTGGTCGTTGCCTGCGCGAATGCAGCTCCTGCAATCATCAGAAGCGCCAGAGCGCCGCCGGTTGCTGCTGCGCCAAGCTTACGAATTGGAGAGTGACAATCTTTTGTCATTAAAGAACCCGGCTGTTAGGTGCCCTGTTTGCGGATGGCGGATGGATCGACGTTCATACGAACTTTCCCCTCGAACGTGATCACGCGACCCTTATCCGTCATCTTGAGGGAGTTCGCAACAACCGAAGTTCCCTCTTTGGTAATGGTTACGGGGTCGTCCGTGCTCATGCTGCCGCCCTTGATATCGAGCTTGGCAGACTTGAAATCGGCGGTCAGACCGTTGCTCAGGAGAACGGTGAATGGCGAGGTGAGCGCGAGCTTGTCGGTCGAGCGGTCGTAATCGGCCGATTGCGCCTCGACGCGAGCGATCAGATCGTCGTTGACGGGGACGGCCGCCTTGATCGTCTCCAGCGTGATGAGGCTCGGGTTCTTGATGTCCTGCAGGGCGCGCTCGGCAAGCATCGAATAGTTGATGCCATCGGAATTGCGGCCGGCGATCGCGGGCTTGGCCATGACGACCTTGCCGTTCTCGATCTTGGCGCCCTCGATCTTCAAGTTTTCCGGCAGATAGGCGCGGACCATGGAGACGGCGATGAAGGCCAGAGAAACGACGACGGCGGCGACCGGAAGCAGCACCTTCAGACGGCGCACGCGCCCCGAATGACTGAGCGCAGCGCCATAGGCAGTGCGCGCGGGTCGGGCAAAGGCAGCCTTCCCGCCGCTGTTGATCGTATCGAGCATTAAGCCTGTCCGTGTCTGTCGATCGGCATTCCTATATAGGAACTACTTCGGCCGATCACAGATCGTTTCGCATTATTACATTACCTTGCCAATATGGATTTTTTTCTGCAACAAGCAACAAAGGCAAGAAAACGCGGCAAACCGGCATTTTCACAACAGCATGCCGCCTTATCTGATATCGCTGTGAATTGTGGCCGTCTCAGGCCCTGGAGGACTTATGGACAGCTCGACGATCGCCGACCGCCGCAGACTTCGCCGGCGACTGGGCTTCTGGCGGATCGCAGCAGCGGTGCTTCTGGTAGCGCTCGGCCTCTCGCTCTACCTGTTTTTCCGCAGTGATATCGAGCAGAGCCGTCCGCAGATTGCCCATGTGACGATCTCCGGCCTGATCACCGATGACGACGAGCTGCTTGAGCGGCTGAAGAAGATCGAAGAGAACAATCAGGTGAAGGCCGTGATCGTCTCGATCTCCTCGCCGGGCGGCACGACCTACGGCGGCGAGAAGATCTTCAAGGCGATCCGGGCGATCTCGGCCAAGAAGCCCGTCGTCTCGGACGTGCGTACGCTCGCCGCTTCCGCCGGCTATATGATCGCCACCGCCGGTGACACGATCATTGCCGGAGACAGCTCGATCACCGGTTCGATCGGTGTCATCTTCCAGTATCCGCAGATCCAGCCGCTGCTCGAAAAGCTCGGCGTATCGCTGCAGGAGATCAAGTCTTCGCCGCTGAAGGCCGAGCCCTCGCCCTTCCACAATACCAGCGAAGAGGCCAAAGCGATGATCAACAACATGGTCCAGGACAGCTATGCCTGGTTCGTGGATCTCGTCGCCGATCGCCGAAAACTGCCGCGCGATGAAGTACTTAAGCTCGCTGACGGGACGATCTATACCGGCCGCCAGGCGCTGAAAGTGAAGCTGATCGACCAGCTCGGCGGCGACCCTGAAATCCGCGACTATCTGGCCAAGCGGGACATCAGCAAGGACCTGCCGGTGGTCGATTGGGACAAGAAGAGCAACACGCCCTTCCTGCTCGCCGGCGCGGTTTCGAAGGTCGCCACACTTCTCGGCTACGGCGACCTCTTCAAAGCCCAGGACCTTGAGGGCATTCTGCCACAAAAGTTGCTCCTTGACGGGCTCGTTTCAGTTTGGCAGTTTGGCCGCGATTGATAAGAAATCAATAATTTAAGGGGGCGACCGTGATCAAGTCGGAACTGGTGCAGATAGTTGCCGCGCGCAACCCGCATCTCTATCACCGCGACGTCGAGAATATCGTCAATGCCGTCCTCGACGAGATCACCGATGCACTGGCGGCGGGCAACCGCGTCGAGCTGCGCGGCTTCGGCGCCTTTTCCGTCAAGAACCGCCCATCGCGCTCCGGCCGCAACCCCCGCACCGGCGACACCGTTTTCGTCGAAGAGAAGTGGGTTCCCTTCTTCAAGACCGGCAAGGAGCTGCGCGAGCGGCTGAACCCCGGCCAGGCCGATCAGGACGATTGAGCCTTCCGCCTGCGGCGAAACCGCGCTTGAAGTTCGCCGCCGGATTCCTATTCTGCTCTTAGCTTGAGAAGCGCCGTTTCAACGACGGCGCCATAATGCGCGGAGGCCATACATGGCGAAGAAGATCACCAACCTTTTGATTTTGCTGCCGCTCGGCATCATCCTGATCATCTTCTGCGTGGCCAACCGGCAGAGCGTGACGCTTGCTTTCAACCCGTTCCGCCCGGAAGATCAGGTTCTGTCGCTCTCCGCGCCATTCTTCGTCTTCCTGTTCATCGCGCTGATCATCGGCATGCTCGCCGGCTCTGCCGTCACCTGGTTCAGCCAGGGCAAGCACCGCAAGCGGGCGCGCGTCGAAGCCAAGGAAGCAATCCGCTGGCAGGGCGAAGCCGGCCGCCACAAGGCGCGTGCGGAAGAGATCGCCGGGCAGCTGCCCTCACGCTGATTGGCGCGACGGATCGAAGGTCAGCTCTTCGTATTCGCCTTCGGCCGAAGTTCCGGTGCCGGTCACGGCAAAACCCTTCGCGACATAGAAGGCCTTGGCGCCCACATTGTTGACCAGGCATTTGAGCCGGTATCTGTGGCGCGGCCAATCAGGGAGTGCGCCCAGCAGCGCCGTTCCGACGCCCCTGCCCTGCCATTCCTTGCGGATATAGAGCATGTGAATGAAATCGTCGGCCGCCCAGAGCGTCATGAAGCCGGCAATGGCGCCATCCGCCGCCTCGGCGAGCCAGACGAGCTCGCCTTGCGTATGGAAAAAGAAATCCTCGTGCTTGAAGCGCGACGGATCGACCCAGGTGAAAGTCTGGCGGCGGACCGCGAGATAGATATCGGCAAGCTCCTCGCGGTCCGACGGCCGCGGCGTCCTGATCAGCAAATCCATGATCAAGAATTAGCCGATGAACGGACAGCCGCCAATGGCCGGGATCACGTACCCGCCTTTTCCGAAACGGCGGCGTTGAAATCGGCAAAGAATTGCTGCGCCAGCTTCTGCGAGGTGGAATCGACCAGGCGGGCGCCGAGCTGAGCGATCTTGCCGCCGACCTGGGCCTTGGCGCTATATTGCAGCACGGTCTCCGCGCCGTCTTCTTTCAATACGACATCGGCGCCGCCCTTGGCAAAGCCGGCGATTCCGCCCTTGCCCTCGCCCGAGATCGTGTAGCTTTCCGGCGCATTGATGTTGGAGAGGGTCACCTCGCCGTTAAAGGTTGCCGAGACGGGGCCGATCTTGATCTTGACGGAGGCGGCGAGCTCGGTGGGCGACTTCATCTCCAGGGTCTGACAGCCCGGAATACAGCGCTTGAGGACTTCGGGATCGTTGAGCGCCGCCCATACGGCATCGCGCGGTGCGGTGATGCGTTCTTCGCCGGTCATATCCATTCGAAATCCTCCCATTTCGGATTGCTAAACTTATCACAGCGGGAAAGCGCTTTGCCAAGGTGAAACGGAATGCTATTTGCACGGGCTCCATCGAATTGAAGACGCGGAAAACCACGTTGAGACAAAAAGACCGCCGGCCGGGCACAAAGACGCCTTCCGGCTCCTCCGGCCCTCGCCGCAGCGACGACCGTCCGAACCGCCCGGCCAAGCCGGCTGCCAAACCCGCAGCGCCCCGCGAGGCGGTGCGTGAGGCCGCCGTGCCTGTTGCCGTCGAGCGACCGCTGAAGACCCGCACCGGCGACCGCCCGATCGAGCGCGTGCCCGTCATCCTGGAATCGCTCGGCGCCGGCGACTTCCACCTGATCGACAGCGGCAACGGCCAGAAGCTCGAACAATACGGCCCCTATCGCATCGTACGGCCCGAGGGACAGGCGCTGTGGCAGCCGACCCTCTGCCAGCCGGTCTGGGACAAGGTCGATGCCGTCTTTACCGGCGATGTCGACGAAGAGGGCACCGGCCGCTGGCGCTTCCCGAAGGAAGCGCTCGGCGAAACCTGGCCGCTGCACCTGCTCGGCGTCGATTTCTTCGGCCGCTTCACCTCGTTCCGCCATGTCGGCGTCTTCCCGGAGCAGATCGTCCATTGGAGCTGGATGAAAGAGCAGGTGGAGAAGGCAGGCAGGCCCCTGAAGGTGCTCAACCTCTTCGGCTATACCGGTGTCGCCTCGCTGGTGGCCGCCGCTGCCGGCGCTGAGGTCACCCATGTCGATGCATCCAAGAAGGCGATCGGCTGGGCGCGCGAAAACCAGGCGCTCGGCCGCATGGAAAAGCTGCCGATCCGCTGGATCTGCGAAGACGCGATGAAGTTCATCCTGCGCGAAGAACGCCGCGGCAATACCTATGACATCATCCTGACCGACCCCCCGAAATTCGGCCGTGGCCCGAATGGCGAGGTCTGGCATCTGTTCGAGCATCTGCCGCTGATGCTCGATATCTGCCGGGAAATCCTCTCGCCGAAGGCTGTCGGTCTGGTGCTGACCGCCTATTCGATCCGGGCGAGCTTCTATTCCATCCACGAGCTGATGCGCGAAATCATGCGTGGCGCCGGTGGCGCCGTCGAGTCGGGCGAGCTGGTCATCCGCGAAGGCGGGCTTGACGGCAAGACGCCGGGCCGCGCCCTCTCCACATCCCTCTTTTCGCGCTGGGTGCCGAAATGAACGAATTCCACGACCGCGGACCGCGCCGGGTCGGCCAGGTGAAGGAAGTCACCTCGCTTGCCAATCCCATCATCAAGGACATCAAGGCGCTCAGCGACAAGAAGTCCCGCGAGCAGAGCGGCACCTTCATGGCCGAAGGCTTGAAGCTCGTCATCGACGCGATCGAGCTCGGCTGGACGATCCGCACGCTTGTCTATGCCAAGGCTGCCAAGGGCAAGCCGCTGGTCGAGCAGATGGCGGCGAAAACCGTCGCCTCCGGCGGGTTGGTGCTTGAAGTCAGTGAGAAGGTGCTCTCCTCGGTCACCCGGCGCGACAATCCGCAGATGGTGGTCGGCATTTTCGAGACCCGCTGGAAGCCGCTGCGCGACATCCGCCCGCAGCAGGGCGAGACCTGGATTGCGCTCGATCGCGTGCGCGACCCCGGCAATCTCGGCACCATCATCCGCACTGCCGATGCGGCCGGCGCCTCAGGCGTCATCCTGGTCGGCGAGGCAACTGATCCCTTTTCGCTCGAGACCGTGCGGGCAACGATGGGTTCGGTCTTCGCCGTGCCGGTCGCCCGGGCATCGATGGACGAGTTCATCGCCTGGAAGAAGACGGCAGGCGTGCAGGTCGTTGCCACGCATCTGGCCGGCTCCGTCGATTACCGCACCATCGACTACAAGAAGAAGCCTGTCGTGCTCCTGATGGGCAACGAGCAATCCGGCATTCCGGAACAGCTCGCCAGGGAGGCCGATGCGCTTGCCCGCATTCCGCAGCAGGGCCGCGCCGACTCGCTCAACCTTGCCGTTGCGAGCGCCGTCATGCTCTTCGAGGCACGCCGCCACCTTCTCTCACTGTCAGAGGCAAAATGACCGAACAGACGCTTCCGCGCCCGGCCCTCTTTTCGCGCCCGCTGCCGATCCTGCTCTTCATCATCGTGGCGGTGATCCTCGACCAGATCGTCAAGATCGCCGTCGATCATTACCTGCCGCTGCAGGAAGCCGTTCCCGTCATTCCGATGCTGGCGCTCTACCGCACCTACAACCTCGGCGTTGCCTTCTCGATGCTGTCAGGGATGGACGGCTGGTTCATCGTCGGCATGCGCCTTGTTATCGTCGCCTTCGTCATCTGGATGTGGCACCGCACCGCCAAGGACCGCTGGATTGCCCATACCGGCTTTGCGCTGATCATCGCAGGCGCGCTCGGCAACCTTATCGACCGGTTTCTCTACGGGCACGTGATCGACTATATCCTGTTTCATACGGAGACATGGTCGTTCGCAGTTTTCAATCTTGCCGATAGTTTCATCACGATCGGCGCGGGATGCGTGATTCTTGACGAGTTGCTGCAACCGAAAAAGAGCGAAAGCTAAAATCTTAGTCTTTTCCTGAAGGCATTCGGAAGAGCGCCTATGTTAGCCAGCAGTCATGCAAAGCTTGGCTCAACTGCAGGAAAGACTGGCCGCTGCTTTCGGCCCCGCCAAACCGCAGGACGTGCGGACGGCCGAGGATTCCCTGCAACCGGTGGCTGGTCCGAGAACGATACAGCGCAAGAAGTCACTGGTCTCGCTTTGGCTCGGCGGCGCCGGCATTCTTGCCGCGGCCCTGCTCCTCATCCTCGGTCAGGCCGGCGGCCCGCTGCTCTTTTCGATCGGGCTTGCAGCAATTGCCATTGCCCTCATTACCTATCTCGTGGTTTCCAGGCGCAAGGCGAAGGCACTGCCGAAGAAACAGACAGGCAGCGCTGCAACGAGCGAAGCTGCCGAGCTCTTCGCCAATGTGCATGACGTTCTCGGCGACATCACCGTTACCCGCAGCATCGACCGGCGCATCATCGGCGCCAATGCAACGTTCCGGCGCCTGACCGGCCGCCTGAAGCCCGAGGGGCAGACCTGCGAGGAGATCGGCATCGCCTTTCGCCCGGGTGCCGAGCCGCATCGCTTCGATGTCGAGATTTCGACGCTGGAAGGGCAGCGGATCTTCGTCTGGCACGATGTCGTCACCCGCGATCCGGCAAACGGCAATCTGCTGATCCAGAGCATTGCCCGCGACGTGACCAACGAGCGGCTGACCGCCCAGGCCCGCGAAGAGGCCCGCCAGAAAGCCGAATATAACAGCGCCGCCAAGTCGCGGCTGCTTGCGACCGTCAGCCATGAAATCCGCACGCCGCTCTCGGGCATTCTCGGTATGACCCATCTGCTCGCCCAGGCGCAGATGACGCAGGAGCAGCAGAACTATCTCGGCGGCATCCGCCAATCCGGCCACGCCCTGACCCAGCTGGTCGAAGACCTTCTCGACTTCTCGACCATCGAAGTCGGCCGCTTCCAGCTGCGCCCGCGGTCGGAATCGCTGCGGCAGCTTCTCGAAAGCGTCGTGGAAATGCTGGCGCACCGGGCGCACGAGAAGGACATCGAGATCGGCGCCACGGTCTCGTCCGATGTGCCTGAGTTCATGAGCTTCGACCCGGCGCGGCTGCGCCAGGTGCTTTTCAACGTGATCGGCAATGCCGTGAAGTTCACGCAGGCCGGCGGCGTCTTCATTCGCGCCACACTGTCTGACGAAGACCTCGTCATTACCGTCACCGACACCGGCCCAGGCATGACTGCGGAGGAGCAGTCCCGGATCTTCGGTGAATTCGAACAGGGAGGAACCATGGTCGAAAAGAGCGGCGGCACCGGCCTCGGCCTGACCATCTCGGCGCGCATCATGCGCGAATTCGGCGGCTCGCTGACGGTTGCCAGTGAGAAGGGCAAGGGCAGTGAATTCACCATCCGCTTTCCGGCGGGCATCACCGAAGAGGGCCGCGGCCGGCGCAAGGGTCTGCTGGCCGGCAATACCGTCGTCCTGCTTGCGCCTGCAGGCGCTGCGCGGGCTGCGATTGCCGAAACGGTCACCGCGCTCGGCGGCGCCTGCCATCTCGTCGAGGATGGTGAGACCGCCCGCGAGACGCTGCTCTATATGGCCGGCCGCGGCCAGCGCCCGACCGACATCATCATCGACCACCGTCTTTCGACCGAGTTCTCCAGCCATCTCGCCGACCGCACCGACATTGCGGCGCTTGGCCTGCGCAAGATCCTGCTCGTCAACCCGGAAGAGCGGAACGCCCATGCACTCGATCTCTTCGACGCCTGGCTGATCCGGCCACTGCGCGAACAGTCGCTGATCGACGTGTTGCGCGGACGGATGCGTGGCATGGAGAAGCGCGATGCGCTGAACGACAATCAGCCGGGCTTCAGCGCCTCCATTCCCGAAGCCAGCCTGCAGCGCGGTCTCAACATCCTGCTTGGCGAGGACGACCCGATCAATGCCATGCTGGTGCGCGCCATGCTGGAGAAGGGTGGCCATGCGGTTCGCCATGTCGAGGACTTCGAGAGCCTGCTTGACGGCGCACTTTCAGAGAATGGCAGCCGCCCCGATATCGTCATCAGCGATCTCACCATGCCGGGCGGCGAAGGCGTCGACATGATCGGCCGCTTGCGCGGTCATGAGCGGCGTCTCGATCTGGTGCCGGTGCCTGTCATCGTGCTGACGGCAGACAAGCGCGACGAGTCCCGTCGTGCCGTTCTGCTGGCCGGTGCTAACCGGGTGATGATCAAGCCGGTCGATCCGATCCGGCTACTGACCGAGGTTCAGGCCGTGGCCGCGCTCTCGGCACGGCGGGCGGAAGCGCTATAAAGCGGGGTGACATTGCCCCAATTTCTCCGTAACGTTCATGTCACTTTCCTGTCGCACATAAGTGTTTTATGGCAGCTCATGAGCCGGCAACGGGAGAATCTTCAATGGATATCGACACCTTGAAACGCGAGACGATTGCGGAGACCAGCCGGTCTTCGGCGACTGTTGCGCCGAAGGAAGGCGACGTTCTCGGCCGTATCGGCAATCTCGAGACCCGGCTGGCCCGCAGCGCCAGCGAAATCGATGCCGCCCAGCATGTGCGTTACCGCGTCTTCGTCGAGGAGATGAAAGCACAGCTTCCGGCCGAAGCCATGCGCCGCGAGCGCGATTTCGACGCCTATGACGCTTTCTGCGATCACCTGCTGGTGCTCGACCGCTCGCTGGAAGGCGACAGCGAAGACCAGATCGTCGGCACCTACCGCCTGTTGCGTCAGGATGTCGCGATGGCGAATGGCGGCTTTTACTCGGCTTCCGAATTCGCGATCGGCGAGCTGCTTGCCCGCCATCCCGACAAGAAATTCATGGAGCTCGGCCGCTCCTGCGTGCTGCCGGAATACCGCACGAAGCGCACGGTCGAACTGCTCTGGCAGGGTAATTGGGCCTATGCTCTGAAGCACGGCATGAGCGCCATGTTCGGCTGCGCCTCCTTCCCGGGCATCCACCCGGAAAGCCATGCACTGGCCCTCTCTTTCCTGCACCACACGGTCCAGGCCAAGAACGAATGGGCCGTCAACGCCCTGCCGCATCTGGCCCGTCCGATGGACCTGATGCCGCCGGAAGCCGTCAACCCGAAGAAGGCGCTGATGGCACTGCCGCCGCTGATCAAAGGCTACCTGCGCTTGGGCGCCATGGTCGGCTCCACCGCCGTGGTCGACCACGCCTTCAACACGACCGACGTGCTGATCGTTCTGCCGATCTCCAGCATCTCGGACCGCTACCTGAACTACTACGGCGCCGACGCCGGCCGGTTCTCTAGCTAAGCTGGCACTTGTCATTCAAATGAAGTACGGTCATCTCCTGACGGAGGTGACCGATGTCTTCGACCACGCTTGTTCAAACGAGAATCGATCCTGAGATCAAGGAACGCGCGGCAGCCGTTCTTGAGACGATGGGCCTGACCGTTTCCGATGCTGTCCGGATTTTGCTGACGAGGACGGCGAACGAAGGCGCTCTACCACTCGAACTGGTGAGCAGCAGCGAAGCGCATAACGCCTGGTTCAAGGCGAAAGTGCTGGAGGCGCTTGCGGATACATCGGCGGATGTAGACGACGACGAGGTGGCAGCGCATTTCGCAAAGAGACGCGCCGACGCCTTGCGCAATGCAAGGGGCGGCCAGTGAAGCTTGTCTGGACCCGCTATGCGCTTTCAGACCGAGACGACATCTTCTCCTTCATCCAGACGGAAAATCCGCAGGCCGCAGTGCTGATCGACGAGCAGATTGCGGCTGCCGCCCAGCGCCTGACCGCGTTTCCGCAAAGCGGCAGAGCCGGCCGGATCGAAGGGACGCGCGAACTCGCTGCGCCGCGCACGCCCTATGTCATCGCTTACATCGCCTTGCCGGATCGGGTGCGAGTACTGCGCGTTCTTCACGGCGCGCGCCTGTGGCCGGGCAAATTCCCGGAATAACGCCCTACCGCGCGATATCGCGATAGGGCCTTGTCTTTACGACCCCGCCGCATAGGCCGCGATTGCGGCCATGTTGACGATGTCGCTGTCCTTGGCGCCCATCGAGGTGATCTGGACGGCCTTGTCGAGGCCGACGAGGATCGGGCCGATGACGGTGGAGCCGCCGAGTTCCTGGAGCATCTTGGTGCTGATCGAGGCCGAGTGGAAAGCCGGCATGACGAGCACGTTGGCCGGGCCGGACAGACGGCAGAACGGATATTGCTCCATCGCCTTTCGGTTCAGCGCCACGTCTGCCGACATTTCACCGTCGTATTCGAAATCGACGCGGCGCTTGTCGAGGATTTTCACCGCTTCGCGGACGCGCTCCGAGCGCTCTCCCGACGGATGGCCGAAGGTGGAATAGGCGAGCATCGCGACGCGGGGCTGGTAACCCATGCGGCGCGCGAGGCCCGCGGCCTCCTCGGCAATATCCGCCAACTCTTCCGCCGTCGGCATGTCGTGGACGGCGGTATCGGCGACGAAGACGGTGCGGCCGCGGGCGAGCACCAGCGATACGCCGATGACGCGGTGGCCGGGCTTTTCGTCGATGCAGCGGCGGACATCTTCCAGCGCTGTCGAGTAGTTGCGGGTGATGCCGGTGACCATGCCATCGGCGTCGCCGAGCGCCACCATGGTTGCCGCGAAATGGTTGCGGTCGTTATGGATCAGGCGCTGCGCATCGCGGTGAAGGTATCCCTTCCGCTGCAGGCGGGCGTAGAGATAGTCAATATAGGCTTCGACGCGGGTCGAGATGCGGGCGTTGACGATTTCGAGGCCTGGACGGTTGAGGTCGATGCCTGCACGCTCGGCGGTTGCCTTGATCAGATCCTCGCGGCCGAGAAGGATCGCGGTGCCGAGCTGCTGGTTGGCATAGGACATGGCAGCGCGCATGACCTGCTCTTCTTCAGCCTCGGCAAAGACGATGCGCTTCGGCCGGCGGCGCACGCGCTCGTAGAGGCTTGCAAGCGTCGAGGCGATTGGATCGCGGCGGGCGGAGAGCTCGCGGCGATAACCTTCCATATCGGTGATGACCTTGCGGGCGACGCCGCTCTCGATCGCAGCTTCGGCGACGGCAGCCGGAATGGCCGAGATTAGACGCGGATCGAAGGGAACCGGGATGATGTACTGCGCGCCGAAGCGCGGACGATTGCCCTGATAGGCGGCAACGACATCGTCAGGAACGTCTTCGCGGGCGAGGCTCGCGAGCGCCTTCACGGCAGCGATCTTCATGTCGTCATTGATGGTCGTGGCGCGAACATCGAGCGCGCCGCGGAAGATATAGGGGAAACCGAGGACGTTGTTGACCTGGTTCGGATAGTCGGAGCGGCCGGTCGCCATAATCGCATCGTCGCGGATGCGGGCGACTTCCTCCGGCGTGATTTCCGGATCCGGGTTTGCCATGGCGAAGATGATCGGCCGGTCGGCCATCGAGCGGATCATGTCCTCGGAGAAAGCGCCTTTCTGCGACAGACCGAAGACGACGTCCGCACCCTTCATGGCCTCTTCCAGCGTGCGGGCCTTGGTCTTCACCGCATGCGCCGACTTCCACTGGTTCATGCCCTCGGTGCGGCCCTGGTAGATGACGCCCTTGGTGTCGCAGAGAACAATATTCTCGGGCGCGAAACCCATGGCCTTGATGAGCTCGACGCAGGCGATTGCCGCCGCACCTGCGCCGTTGCAGACGAGCTTGGTCGTCTTCAGGTCGCGGCCGGTCAGTTCCAGCGCGTTGATCAGGCCGGCGGCGGCGATGATTGCCGTGCCGTGCTGGTCGTCGTGGAAAACAGGGATATCCATGAGCTCGCGCAGGCGCTGCTCGATGATGAAACAGTCGGGAGCCTTGATATCTTCGAGATTGATGCCACCGAAGGAGGGGCCGAGGAAGCGGACGCAATTGATGAACTCGTCGACATTCTCCGTATCGACTTCCAGGTCGATGGAATCGACATCGGCGAAGCGCTTGAAGAGGACGGACTTGCCTTCCATCACAGGCTTCGACGCCAAGGCACCGAGATTGCCGAGGCCGAGAATGGCCGTGCCGTTGGAGATGACGGCGACCATGTTGCCGCGCGAGGTGTAGTCGTAGGCGGTGGCGGGATCCGCGGCGATGGCCTTGACGGGAACGGCGACGCCCGGCGAATAGGCAAGCGAGAGATCGCGCTGCGTCGCCATCGGCTTGGTCGGGTTGACCTCGAGCTTGCCCGGCCGCCCCATTGAGTGGAAGTCGAGTGCTTCCTTGTCGGTGATGCCGTTGGCGGGGCGCTGCTTGCTGTTCATGTCGGGCATATCTCCTCCAAATCTCCTGGCAATCGGCTTTCGATTGCGCCGTTTCCCCAATCTATAGACAGGGCCATAGGGGCTGACACGACGCCTTGCGAAAAAGCCGTACGGCTACAATCGATTAAAATATCCGTTGGAACTGGCAGGCGCCCCTCAAGGGCTTCCTGACCGTGCGGTTCAGCGAATACCTCCCTCAATCCTCCTGTGGGCTAACGGCTCCCATTTCCCGATAGCTGTTGTCTTCTATAGCCGCGCTTCGATAGGGTGGCACCTGATTTTTTAGGGAAAAGCCTACCGACGTGAACGACAGAATGGATCCTCGACACGAAGCCTTTTCGGCTGCCGAACTCGCGACAGAGGAAAGCCGCGCTTCGGCGACGCCGATGATGGAGCAGTTCATCGAGATCAAGGCGAACAATCCGGATTTGCTGCTCTTCTATCGCATGGGCGATTTTTACGAGCTGTTCTTCGAGGATGCGCTCGATGCGTCGCGCGCGCTCGGCATCACGCTGACGAAGCGCGGCCAGCACATGGGGCAGGATATCCCGATGTGCGGTGTGCCGGTTCATGCGGCCGACGACTATCTGCAGCGGCTGATCGGTCTCGGTTTCCGCGTCGCTGTCTGCGAGCAGGTGGAAGATCCCGCGGAAGCGAAGAAGCGCGGCTCGAAGTCGGTCGTCAAGCGTGACGTCATCCGTCTCGTCACGCCCGGCACGATCACCGAAGAAAAGCTGCTTTCGCCATCCGAATCCAACTACCTGATGGCGCTCACCCGTATCCGCGGCGCGTCCGAACCGCTGATGGCGCTTGCCTGGATCGACATTTCGACTGGTGTTTTCCGTCTCGCAGAAACAGAGACTTCCCGCCTGCTGGCCGACATCCTGCGCATCGACCCGCGCGAGCTGATCGTGCCGGATACGATGTTCTACGACCCGGAACTGAAGCCTGTTTTCGACGTGCTTGGCCGGGTGGCCGTGCCGCAGCCGGGCGTGCTGTTCGACAGCGCGACGGCAGAGGGCCGCATCACGCGCTATTTCGGGGTTTCGACACTGGACGGTTTCGGCACCTTCTCGCGTGCCGAACTTGCGGCAGCTGCGGCTGCCGTCGCCTATGTCGAGAAGACCCAGATCGCCGAGCGGCCGCCGCTTGGAAAGCCCGAACGGGAAAGCGGTGCCTCGACACTGTTTATCGACCCCGCCACACGTGCCAATCTCGAACTGGCAAAGACCCTTTCAGGTGACCGGAACGGGGCGCTGCTGAAGGCGATCGACCGTACCGTGACCGGCGGCGGCGCTCGCCTCCTGGCCGAGCGGCTGATGTCGCCGCTGACGGATCCGGCAAGGGTCAACGAGCGTCTCGATTCCATCGGCTTCCTCATCGAGGAGCCGTCGCTCTGTGGCGACCTGCGGGATGCCCTGAAGCATGTGCCCGATATGCCGCGCGCCCTTTCGCGGCTGGCGCTCGATCGTGGCGGCCCGCGCGATCTCTGGGCGATCCGCCAAGGACTGGGTGCTGCCAGCGAACTGGTCGGCCAGCTTGACAGCGCCCTGCTGCCGCTCGAACTCAACGCGGCCCTCGATGGGTTGCGAGCCCTTCCCTCCGAGCTGGAAGCCCTGCTCGGCGAAACGCTGGCCGATGAGTTGCCGCTGCTGAAGCGCGACGGCGGCTTTCTGCGCGATGGCGCCAACGCCGAGCTCGACGAAGTCCGGGCGCTGCGCGATCAGTCGCGCCGGGTGATTGCCAGCCTACAGCTGCAATATGCCGACGAAACCGGCATCAAGTCGCTGAAGATCAAGCACAACAACGTTCTCGGCTATTTCATCGAAGTCACGGCCGGCAATGCCGGGCCGATGACGGATACGGCGGAAGCCAAGGCGCGTTTCATTCATCGCCAGACGATGGCAAACGCCATGCGCTTCACGACGACGGAGCTGGCCGATCTCGAAAGCCGCATTGCCAATGCCGCCGACCGGGCGCTGCAGATCGAGCTTGCCGCCTTCGACCGGATGACGGCGGCTGTCGTTGCCGAGGCCGAGGCGATCAAGGCCGGCGCCCGGGCGCTTGCCATTATCGACGTTGCGGCTGCACTGGCGCTGCTTGCCGAAGAGCAAGCCTATTGCCGCCCGCTCGTCGACGGCTCGAAGATGTTCGCGATCGAGGGCGGGCGTCATCCCGTCGTAGAGCAGGCGCTGCGGCGTCAGTCGTCCGGCCCCTTCGTTGCCAATAATTGCGATTTGTCACCGGTCTCCGATGGCAAGGACGGCGCTATCTGGCTGCTGACCGGCCCGAACATGGGCGGTAAATCGACCTTCCTGCGCCAGAACGCGCTGATCGCGATCCTGGCGCAGATGGGCTGCTTCGTTCCGGCGACGTCGGCGCATATCGGCATCGTCGACCGTCTCTTCTCCCGCGTCGGCGCCTCCGACGATCTGGCCCGCGGCCGATCGACCTTCATGGTCGAGATGGTCGAGACCGCGGCTATCCTCAACCAGGCCACCGACCGCTCGCTCGTCATTCTCGACGAAATCGGCCGTGGTACCGCGACTTTCGATGGCCTCTCGATCGCCTGGGCGGCCGTCGAGCATCTGCATGAAGCGAACCGCTGCCGCGGGCTTTTTGCGACGCACTTTCACGAATTGACCGTGCTTTCCGAAAAGCTTGCCCGGCTATCGAACGCCACGATGCGGGTGAAGGAATGGGACGGCGAGGTCATTTTCCTGCATGAAGTCGGCCCGGGCGCTGCCGATCGCTCCTATGGTATCCAGGTTGCCCGGCTGGCCGGTCTGCCGGCTTCCGTCGTTGCCCGTGCACGCGATGTGTTGACGCGGCTTGAAGATGCCGACAGAAAGAACCCGGCGAGCCAACTGATCGACGACCTGCCGCTCTTCCAGGTGGCGGTGCGCCGCGAGGATACAAATCGCGGTCCGTCCAAGGTCGAGGAAACGCTGAAGGGCATGAGCCTTGACGACATGACGCCGCGTGAGGCGCTGGATGCGCTTTACGCATTGAAGAAACAAGTGAAGTAGGAGCCGTCCGATGTTCATGCGCAGCCTCGTTCGTGAGACACAGCGGCTCTCCGATATGTTCACGATCCTCGAAGCGCTTCGTCGCGCCGACGAGCACGGCAATCCGCGCGGCTGGAAATCGCCCTACGGCCTGCTTGAGGTTACCCGCTGCTGCACGCTGATCTGCGAGCTCGCCTCGATGATCGCCAAGGCGGGTTACCGCGAATGCGACCGGCCGACGCTGGAGGCGATTACTCAGGAAGCCCGCCAGGTGCTCTACTCGGTTCAGGCCCAGACGGTCTGACCGCCGGCAATCTGCCAACTTGCGGCAAAGCGCCCCGCCCCGGCGGCTCGCAACACCTTTTCGCCAAAATTAAAGGTTCTTGAGGTATGAAGCCGGTGTCATCAGCCGGGTAGAGAGGCTATATCGCATGCAGACGAAACGAGAGGCGCAGACTGAGCAAGCCGCGCCGCGCGAACACAGCATGGCGAAGCAAGACATCGACTTTTCCGGCATCCTCGATACGGCCTATCTGCAGAGCCAGTGCGATGCCGTGGCCGAAGCCAACAAGAACCGCCCGGACCTTCTGCGCTCGGATCTCCTCGCACTCCTGAAAAAGGCCAGCAACGAGGGCCGCCAGAAGGCCCGCGAGCTGCTTTCGGAAGATGGCGGCGGTCTGCATTGCGCCTACCGCATTTCCTGGCTTCAGGACCAGATCATCACGGTCCTCTATCATTTCACCGTCACGCATATCTTCCCGAAGCAGAAGGACAAGTTCTCGGTCACCGCTGTCGGCGGCTACGGGCGCGACACGCTGGCGCCGGGTTCGGATATCGACCTGCTGTTCCTCTTCCTGCCGAAGCCCGGCGAGGAGACGCACAAGGCCGTCGAGTTCATGCTCTACATTCTGTGGGACATGGGCTTCAAGGTCGGCCATGCGACGCGCACCGTCGAGGAATGCATCGCGCTGTCGAAGTCCGACATGACGATCCGCACGGCGATCCTCGAAATGCGCTACATCTGCGGCTTGCAGTCACTGGAGACCGACCTCGAAGCCCGCTTCGACAAGGAAATCGTCACCGGCACCGGCCCGGAATTCATCGCCGCCAAGCTTGCCGAACGCGACGAGCGCCACCGCAAGGCGGGCGACACGCGCTATCTGGTCGAGCCGAACGTGAAGGAAGGCAAAGGCGGCCTTCGCGACCTGCACACACTGTTCTGGATCTCGAAATATTATTATCACGTCCGCGATCCCGCCGAACTGATCAAGCTCGGGGTTCTTTCCAAGCAGGAATACCGGCTGCTGATGCGCGCCGAAGACTTCCTCTGGGCGGTGCGTTGCCACATGCATTTCCTGACCAACAAGGCAGAAGAGCGGCTTTCCTTCGACATCCAGCGCGAGATCGCCGAGGCGCTCGGCTATCACGCCCGCCCCGGCCTATCGGCCGTCGAGCGATTCATGAAGCACTATTTCCTCGTTGCGAAGGATGTCGGCGACCTGACGCGCATTCTCTGCGCGGCGCTTGAAGACCAGCAGGCGAAGACGATCCCCGGCCTGACAGGCGTGCTCAGCCGCTTTACCCACCGCACCCGCAAGATCGCCGGAAGCGTCGAATTCGTCGAGGATCGCGGCCGCATCACGCTTGCCGACCCCGATGTCTTCAAGCGCGATCCGGTTGCCATCATCCGGCTCTTTCATGTCGCCGATCTGAACGGGCTTGAGTTCCACCCGGATGCCTTGAAGCGCGTCAGCCGCTCGCTCGGGCTGATCGACAACGATCTGCGCGACAACGAGGAAGCAAACCGCCTTTTCCTGTCGATCCTCACCTCGCATCGCGACCCCGCCCTGATCCTGCGGCGGATGAACGAGGCCGGCGTGCTCGGACGCTTCATTCCCGAATTCGGCAAGATCGTCGCGATGATGCAGTTCAACATGTACCACCACTACACGGTGGACGAACATCTGATCCGCAGCGTCGATGTTCTCTCGGAGATCGACAAGGGCAAGGCCGAGGAGCTCCACCCGCTCTCCAACAAGCTGATGCCGCATATCGAGGATCGCGACTCGCTCTATGTCGCGGTGCTGCTGCACGACATCGCCAAGGGCCGCCAGGAAGATCACTCGATCGCCGGTGCCCGCGTCGCCCGCAAGCTCTGCGCCCGCTTCGGCCTGTCGCAGAAGCAGACGGAGATGGTCGTCTGGCTGATCGAGGAGCATCTGACGATGTCGATGGTCGCCCAGACCCGCGACCTGACCGACCGCAAGACGATCACCGATTTTGCCGATCGCGTGCAGTCGCTCGACCGGCTGAAGATGCTGCTGATCCTGACGATCTGCGATATCCGCGCTGTCGGCCCGGGGGTCTGGAACGGCTGGAAGGGCCAGCTGCTGCGCACGCTTTATTACGAAACCGAGCTTCTGCTCGCCGGTGGCTTCTCGGAAGTGTCGCGCAAGGAACGCGCCGGCTTTGCCGCCGAGGCGCTGTTCAACGCGCTCTCGGAATGGACGCAGAAGGACCGCAAGACCTATACGAAACTGCACTACCAGCCCTATCTGCTCTCGGTGCCGCTGGAAGACCAGGTGCGCCACGCGCATTTCATCCGCCAGGCAGACAAGGCCGGCCAGGCGCTGGCAACGACGGTGCGGACCGACAGCTTCCACGCGATCACCGAGATCACCGTGCTCTCGCCCGACCATCCGCGCCTGCTCGCCGTCATCGCCGGCGCCTGCGCGGCAGCGGGTGCCAACATCGTCGACGCGCAGATCTTCACGACCTCGGACGGACGCGCGCTGGACACGATCCATGTCAGCCGCGAATTTCCCAATGACGAGGACGAGCTTCGCCGTGCCGCAACGATCGGCCGGATGATTGAGGACGTGCTTTCCGGCCGCAAGCGGCTGCCCGAAGTCATCGCCACGCGGACGAAGAACCGCAAGAAGAGCAAGGCCTTCGTCATTCCGCCGTCGGTCAACATCACCAACAACCTGTCGAACAAGTTCACCGTCATCGAGGTCGAGTGCCTCGACCGCGCCGGGCTGCTGTCGGAAATTACCGCGGTGCTTTCCGACCTCTCGCTCGACATTCAATCCGCCCGCATCACCACCTTCGGCGAGAAGGTGATCGACACCTTCTACGTCACCGACCTCGTCGGCCAGAAGATCACCAGTGACAGCAAGCGCTCCAACATCACCGCCCGGCTGAAGGCCGTCATGGCCGGTGAAGAGGACGAGCTGCGCGAACGCATGCCATCCGGCATCATCGCGCCCGCTGCCACGGCACGCTCTTCGCAGCCGAGCGACAAGAAAGCCGGTTCCCCCGCATGAGCCTCGTCAAGAAATTTGCCACCGTCGGCGGCGCCACGCTCGGCAGCCGCATCTTCGGTTTTGCCCGTGAAACACTGATGGCCGCAGCGCTCGGCACCGGCCCGATGGCCGACGTTTTCTACGCCGCCTTCCGCTTTCCGAACCTCTTCCGGCGCCTGTTTGCCGAAGGCGCGTTCAACGCCGCCTTCGTGCCGCTGTTTGCCAAGGAGATCGAGGCGAACGGCACCGACGGCGCCAAGCGCTTCTCCGAAGAAGTCTTCGGCGTGCTCTTCTCGGTACTGCTGCTCATCACCATCGTGATGGAGCTCTGCATGCCGCTTCTGGTGCGCTTCATCATCGCGCCCGGCTTCACCGACGATCCGGACAAGTTCTCGATCACCGTGCGCATGGCGGCGGTGATGTTCCCTTATCTGATGTGCATGTCGCTGACGGCGATGATGAGCGGGATGCTGAACTCGCTGCATCACTTCTTCGCCGCCGCGGTCGCGCCCGTCTTCCTGAACGTCGTGATGATCGGCGCGCTGTTCTATGCGCTCTACACCGGCTCGGAGCCGCTGCAGACGGCTTGGTATCTCTCCTGGGGCGTTCTCGCGGCCGGTATTCTGCAGCTCGCCGTCGTCTATCTCGGCGTCATCCATGCCGGCATGAGCATCGGCCTTCGCCGCCCGCGCATGACGCCCAACGTCAAGCGGCTGCTGATCCTCGCGGTGCCCGCAGCCGTCACCGGCGGCATCACGCAGATCAACCAGATGATCGGCCAGGCGATCGCCTCGTCTCGCGAAGGCGCGATCGCGGCGCTTCAGTATGCCGACCGCATCTACCAGCTTCCCCTCGGCGTCGTCGGCGTCGCGGTTGGCGTGGTATTGCTGCCGGAACTGGCGCGTGCGCTGAAGGGCGGCAATCTGCGCGAGGCGGGCAACCTGCAGAACCGGTCGATCGAATTCGTGCTGTTCCTGACGATCCCGGCTGCCTTCGCGCTCTGGATCCTCTCCGACGAAATCATCCGCGTGCTCTACGAGCGTGGCGCCTTCCATCAGGAAAACACCCTGATTGTCGGCTCCATCCTGGCGATCTACGGCATCGGCCTCCCGGCCTTCGTGCTGATCAAGGCGCTGCAACCCGGGCTTCTACGCCCGCGAGGACACCAAGACACCGATGCGCTTCTCGGCGATCGCGGTCGGCGTCAACTGCGCGACGGCGCTGACGCTGTTCCCCTATCTCGGCGCTCCCGGCATCGCGGTCGCCGAAGCGACGGCGGGGTGGATCAGCACGGTCCTGCTTTTCGTAACGCTGCTGCGCCGCGGGCATCTGGCCTGGGAATGGGCGCTGGCGCGGCGGGCCGCTCTGCTCGTCGTCTCGGCCGCCGTCATGGGTGCCGTCATCATCTATCTGCAGCATCGCTGGGCGCCGTCGCTCGCATCAGACGCGCATCTGACGACGAAGGTCGGCACGCTCGGTCTGCTGATCGGCATTTCCATGATCGTCTATTTCGCGACAGCATTCCTGATCGGCGGCGCCGATCTCGGCATGATCCGCCGCAACCTCAACCGCAAGCCCGCACCCTCGACCGAAGGCTGAGGCTCAACAATAGGTCCAGCGCCGCTTCGGCCCGGTATCGACATGAACGATACCGTTGCAATAGCGGCCGATACCGCCAATACCCGGTGCGCTCTGAGCGGCGGCAATGACCACGCGCTCGGAAACGCCGGGCACTCGGATATCGGCGGCATTGCAATGCCGGTGCTGTGAGTGCGAGCGGCCGGAATGCGGCCGGAAGCCCGATGTCACCATCGGCCGGCGTCCGGTTTTTGCGGCGATATGCGCGAGAATTCCTCTCAGCCGCGGCGGGAAGCAGCCGACACGGACGCTGACGGTCTGCACCGTATAGGCGGAATTGGCGCTGTTCTTCAGCAGTCTGACGGATGGCTTCTTGGCTGTCTGTGCATTGGCGTTGAGGCAACAGGACACGGCGAACAGGCCGGCGAGCGCCAGGGATAGAATGGTATGCATCGACGTCCCTCCGGAAAGGGCCGGGCTGAAGGGGCGCTGCCCGGCCGGATGGCGGGAGGAACGTTGGTTTCAATTGTGACCATTTTGTGAAATTTTCTACTAATTCAAAATGTGAAAATCCCTCATTTATAGGATATCACCGTTTTCAACATAGCTATTTGTGAGTATAAAATACTCCCGACACCCAAAACGGAATCAATGCGTTGAAGGCGGCGTGCATAGCCCGTTCGAAATCGCGGAAGACGCGCGAAAAATGCGGTGTGGCGGCTCAAAAAAGTTTAAGAGAGTGATCTTCAACCCGTTGAAATGCCTCGAACCAGGAGCCCGGACCGATGCAATCGCTGTTTCTCGTCACGCTTGTCGTCGATGATTACGATCGCGCCAAAGCTTTCTATTGCGGTGCGCTCGGCTTCGACTGCCAGCAGGACGAGGCAATGCCGGATGGCAAGCGATGGGTGGTGGTGAAGCCGCGTGACGGTGATGGCGCTGCATTCCTGCTGGCACAGGCAGCGGACGACAGGCAGAAGGCTGCGATCGGCAACCAGACCGGCGGACGCGTCGGCTTCTTCCTGAAGACCGATGATTTTACGCGCGATCACGCGGCAATGACCAGCGCCGGTGTCCGCTTTCTGGAGGAGCCGCGGCACGAGGTTTACGGCACCGTCGCGGTGTTTTCGGATCCTTACGGCAACACCTTCGACCTCATCCAACACGCCGCACCCGCAGCCTCTTGATTGCCGCCCTTGGCGCGTGCATAAGCGCGCCCGTTAGCAACATGGGCGTCTAGCCCTGGGGCCCTCCACCAGCCTAATCGAGGACATCATCATGGGCGAATTCAAGAAGCTCGTTTTCTCCGGCGTTCAGCCGACCGGCAATCTGCATCTCGGCAATTATCTCGGCGCGATCCGCAAGTTCGTAGCGCTGCAGGACGGCAATGACTGCATCTATTGCGTCGTCGATCTGCACTCGATCACCGCACAGCTGGTGCATGAGGATCTTCGCGGCCAGATCCGCTCGATCGCCGCCGCGTTCATCGCATCCGGCATCGACCCCGAGAAGCATATCGTCTTCAACCAGTCCGCCGTGCCGCAGCATGCCGAGCTCGCCTGGATCTTCAATTGCGTCGCCCGCATCGGCTGGATGAACCGCATGACGCAGTTCAAGGACAAGGCCGGCAAGGACCGCGAGAATGCCTCGCTCGGTCTGCTCGCCTATCCGAGCCTGATGGCTGCCGACATTCTCGTCTATCGCGGCACGCATGTTCCCGTCGGCGACGACCAGAAGCAGCACCTCGAGCTGGCGCGCGACATCGCCATGAAGTTCAACCTCGACTACCAGGATCATATCCGGCGCGCCGGTCACGGCACCGACATCACCGTCGGCGATGAGCCCGTGCACGCCTATTTCCCGATGGTCGAGCCGCTGATCGATGGCCCGGCGCCGCGCGTGATGTCGCTGCGCGACGGTACCAAGAAGATGTCGAAGTCCGATCCGTCGGATCTGTCGCGCATCAACCTGATGGACGACGAGGACGCGATCTCGAAGAAGATCCGCAAGGCCAAGACCGATCCGGATGGTTTGCCGAGCGAACTCGAAGGCCTGAAGGGCCGCCCTGAAGCCGACAATCTCGTCGGCATCTATGCGGCGCTTGCCGACAAGACGAAGGCGCAGGTTCTTGCCGAATTCGGCGGCCAGCAGTTCTCCGTCTTCAAGCCGGCGCTGATCGATCTCTCCGTTCAGGTGCTTTCGCCGATCACGGCCGAAATGCGCCGCCTGATGGACGATACGAGCCATATCGACGCGATCCTGCGCAATGGCGGCGAACGCGCCCGCGCCCGCGCCGAGGCAACGATGAAGGACGTCCGCGACATCATCGGCTTCCTCTACTAGCAGATAGCGAGCCGGGCTTTGCAAGCCCGGCTCAAGCTCTCCCGCCTATGGTATGAGACAGACCGCTGCGGTGCCGCAGCCGCAGTCCAGCAATCACATGCTATAGGGAATATCGATGACCCCGTTTGCCGCTATGCAGGCCGCTACGTATCTGCCCGATGCCGCGACGGTTGCCGCAAAGGCGTCGCAGAGCGGATGCCTGGTCTACCAGCCCTACCTCAACAGCGACCAGCGGGCGTCTCTCCATCCGGACGCGATCGCCTTCGATATCTCGTTCAATACGGATGCCAATACCCGCGAGTACGAGCTTTTCCGCACCCTCTACGACCACCACAAGGCTATCGGTCTTGATCGGGAGGCGTTCTGGGGTCTGGTCTCAAGCAAATTCGAGCTGAAGGCTGCGACGTCATTTTCGCATTTCGCATCGGAAGCAGCGAAGGCCAAGGACGCCGGGTTCGATTGCTATATCTACAATCCCATGCTCGCGAATGCCGCGATCTACATCAATGTATGGGAGCAAGGCATAGCGACCGGCCATACCGGCCTGGACAGGATCTGCGAGTATCTCGGCAACAAAGGCTACCCTGTCGTTCAGCCGCAGGGGCAGGATACGTTCTTTCTGTGCAACTACGTCTGCGGCAACGAGCGCTTCTG
Organism: Rhizobium sp. OAE497; assembly: GCF_040546565.1. Taxonomy (NCBI): domain Bacteria; kingdom Pseudomonadati; phylum Pseudomonadota; class Alphaproteobacteria; order Hyphomicrobiales; family Rhizobiaceae; genus Rhizobium; species Rhizobium sp. OAE497. The sequence continues at coordinate 341,566 of NZ_JBEPOA010000001.1, read as the reverse complement.
GCGTGGTTACTTCTCCTATTGCGAAGCCGTTCTCTACGGCCTCGATCAGGAAGCCGGCATGGGCCGTCCGGCAGGCCTCGCCTATCGCGGCGTCGCCAATTATGCCCGTGACAGAGGCGCCGGAATGCGGCCATTCGTGATCGAACGCCTGCTCGGCCTCTATGTGCAGACGGCGAGCGCCGAGGGACTGAAAGTCGCGACGTTCAAACCTCAGCCTGAGGATTTCGACCGAAAATTCGGCCATCGGCTGGGACCGGTGCTTTCCAAACTTTTCCATGAAAAGAACGAGGCGCTCGCCAGCAACCATCCTGTTCGCATCGAGGCCTGGAAGCAGGCGCGGCTCGCGATCACCTCGCGATCGGTGCTCGCGCTCCACGCCGACGATCCGCCGAACTGGCTGCCCAATGTCACAGGACCCTGAACATTGAGTTCACAGGCCGGGGCTTGCAAATTTTCGGGTTAGGGTGTCAGAGTCCGCGCCATGGTATCAAAGCGACTCTCACGTCTCGAAGGTCATCGCCGCAAATTCATGGCGGTCATTGACGGTACACCCGAATGCCAGCGTGCCGTCCACTATGCCGGCCGGCGCGCCAAGAATTCGAATGGCGGCCTCGTTCTCGTTTATGTGATCCCGGAAGGCGATTTCCAGCAGTGGCTGGGGGTCGAGGAGATCATGCGTGCCGAGGCGCGCGAAGAGGCGGAAGCCGTGGTCGCCAAATCGGCGCAGGTCGTGCGCGAGACGATCGGTATCGAACCGGAAATCGTCATTCGCGAAGGCAGCGCTGCCGAGCAGATCAACATGGTAATCGAGGAAGACCGGGACATCGCGATCCTGGTGCTTGCGGCGAGCTCGGCGAAAGAGGGACCGGGACCGCTCGTTTCCTCCGTCGCAGGCAAGGGCGCGGCCTTTCCGATCCCGGTAACGGTGCTGCCCGATACATTGACGAACGAAGAGTTGGACGCGCTGGCCTAAACCAGCAATTCTGGAGTCATTATCTCTTGAATGGCGCGTCCAAACGGCCTATTTTCTTTTGAAGAATTCTAAAGACGGTAACGAGCGACGGCTCGACCGCATGGAGAGCGACATGTTCATTCAGACCGAAGCCACCCCGAACCCCGCCACGCAGAAGTTTCTGCCGGGCAAGGTGGTGATGGAGAACGGCACGGCCGAATTCCGCAGCGTGGAAGAAGCCCAGGCTTCGCCGCTCGCCGCGCGCCTCTTCGAAATCCCGGGCGTAACCGGCGTCTACTTCGGCTATGATTTCATCTCCGTCTCCAAGGACAATGCCGAGTGGCAGCACCTGAAGCCGGCGATCCTCGGCTCGATCATGGAACATTTCATGTCCGGCAAGCCGGTCATGGGCGACGCCTCCATTCTCTCCGAAGATGCCGATGCCGGCGACGAGTTCTTCGATGCCGGCGACGAGTCGATCGTCCTGACGATCAAGGAACTGCTCGATACCCGCGTGCGCCCGGCCGTTGCCCAGGATGGCGGCGACATCACCTTCCGCGGCTTCAAGGACGGCAAGGTCTATCTCAACATGAAGGGCTCCTGCTCGGGTTGCCCTTCCTCCACCGCGACGCTGAAGCATGGCGTTCAGAACCTGCTTCGCCACTTCGTTCCCGAAGTGCAGGAAGTGGTCGCGGCCTAAACAACAGTATTTGCGCATGAATTCACCCGGCCGGGCTATTGCAGCACGGCCGGATGAATTTATTCTGCGCGCGGAAGAATTTATTCGGAAATTGATGGCATGATTGTTCTGGCGCTCGACACGGCAGGTGTGGATTGCGCTGCCGCTGTTTATGACAGCGGTAGTGATACGATGCTGGGGGAGGCATCGGACATGATTGGAAAGGGGCATGCAGAACATCTGATGGGCATCGTTGACCGCGTGCTGGCGCAGGCGGGAAAGAAGCTCGCGATGGTCGAACGCATTGCCGTCACGATCGGTCCAGGCTCGTTTACCGGTATCCGCGTCGGTGTTGCCGCAGCGCGCGGCTTTGCCCTCGCCCTGAATATCCCGACCGTTGGCATCACCACGCTCGAAACCATGGCCGCAGCCCAGCGCGTGAAAACGCCCGGCCGCGCCGTACTCGCAGCGATGGATGCCAAGCGCGGTGAAATCTATCTGCAGAGCTTTTCGGCCGAGGGCGAGCCTCTCGACGATCCCCGCGCCGTCACCATCGAGGAAGCGCAAGCCTTCGCCTCGACCTTCGATGGCGAGATCACCGGTTCCGCAGCACCACTGCTGCGCCCCGAACTGACTGGCGACTACGCCAATTCCTTCCCCATCTCGTTCGTGGCGCGCCTCGGCGCTGCCGCCGACCCGTCTTCCGGAAAGCCGAAGCCCCTTTATCTGCGTGGACCTGACGCCAAGCCACAGGCGGGGTTTGCGATTGCGCGAGTATGACAATGCTGGAAGCCTATCTGACGCTTAAGCCGGAATTCGAGATTGTCCCCATGGACGGCGACGACTGCCACGCCGTTGCCGTGCTGCATGGCGAACGCTTTGCCCGCCCCTGGGGCGATGGCGAATTTCACAGCCTGCTCAGCCAGGACAATGTCTTCGGCTTCGTGGCGCGCCAGACCAATGCCTTCCTGAAGAAGCCGCTGCCCGGTTTCGTACTCGCCCGCCAGGTGGCCGGAGAGGCCGAAATCCTGACGGTCGCCGTACAGGCCAAGGCTGCGCGCTCCGGTCTCGGCTGGCGGCTGATGCAGGCTGCGATGCGTGAAGCCCATGCGCGCGGCGGCGAAAGCCTGTTCCTCGAAGTCGATGCGGGCAACGCACCGGCGCTCGGTCTCTACCGCAAGCTCGGCTTCGAGAAGGTCGGCGAGCGCCGCGGCTATTACAAGGACGACAAGGGTGCTGTTTCCACGGCGCTTGTCATGAAGCGCGTTCTTCGCTAGTTCCCTTGCGGAACTGGAATCTGTTGTGAAGGCCGCCAATGACCGACGTAGCCAAGACCCTTGAGGAGCTATGCGCCGAACGCGGCATGCGGATGACCGAGCAGCGCCGCGTCATTGCCCGCATTCTCGAAGAATCTGCGGATCATCCTGATGTCGAGGAACTCTATCGCCGCTCCGTGAAGGTCGACGCGAAGATCTCGATTTCGACGGTTTACCGCACCGTCAAGCTGTTCGAGGATGCCGGCATCATTGCCCGTCACGACTTCCGCGACGGCCGCTCGCGCTATGAGACGGTGCCGGAAGAGCATCACGATCACCTGATCGACCTGAAGAACGGCGTCGTCATCGAGTTCCGCTCACCGGAGATCGAGGCGCTGCAGGAGCGGATCGCCCGCGAGCATGGCTTCAAGCTGGTCGATCACCGGCTGGAGCTCTATGGCATTCCGCTGAAGAAAGACGAACGCTGATCCGATGACCGCAGCAGAAGGCCTCCGCTGATGGTGTGGGTGCGCATGATCTATGCCGCCGTCGTCATTGCGCTGGCGAGCATCCTGCTGATGCCTTTCCAGCTGCTGGCGCTTAAATTCGACTGGAAGCTCCGCCGCACGCTGCCACGCGTCTGGCACAAGTTCGCCTGCCACGCTCTGGGAATCCGGGTCAGGGTCAAAGGCACGCTCGAAACCCGCCGCCCGCTGATGCTCTGCGTCAACCACGCCTCCTGGATGGATATCATGGTGATGTCGTCGGTGGCCGACGTCGCCTTCATCGCTAAGATCGAAGTCAGCGGCTGGCCGGTATTCGGCCATCTCGCCAAGCTGCAGAAGAGCGTCTTCATTGTCCGCGAGGAAAAGCGCAACACCGGCAACCAGGCGAACGAGATCGCCGGGCGCATGGCCGATGGCGAGATCATCGTGCTCTTCCCTGAAGGCACGACCTCCGACGGCAACCGGCTGCTCGAGGTGAAGTCCTCTCTCTTCGGCGCCGCCGCGATGGCCGTGCCGCACTCCCCGAGTGGCTCGGTTTTCGTCCAGCCTGTAGCGATCGCCTATACTGGTGTTCATGGCATCGCGATGGGCCGCTATCACCGCCCGCTGGCGGGCTGGCCGGGTGATGTCGAACTGATGCCGCATCTCCTCGATGTTCTCAGAATGGGGGCGCTCGATGCCGAAGTGAGCTTCGGCGAGCCGGTCGATTACCGTGCGGATTCGAAGCGCAAGGATGTCAGTGCGACGATCGCGCAGCGCATCCGCGCGATGCTGAACAGCAGCCTGCGCGGCCGCGACATCGCCTGAGACAAGATTTCGATTTTCTAGCGGGCAAAAAACCACTAAATAGCCCGCCATGACCCAAGACAGCGCCCTTCTTCAGGCCCCGGAGCAGCTCCCGAGCGAGAGCCTCCGCGATGGCAGCAACAGCCGCAAGGTCTTCATCAAGACCTATGGCTGCCAGATGAACGTTTATGACTCGACGCGCATGAGCGACGCTCTGGCCCGCGACGGCTATGAACCGACAGAGGATATGGAAGAGGCCGACCTCGTCCTGCTCAATACCTGTCATATCCGTGAGAAGGCAGCTGAGAAGGTCTATTCCGCCCTCGGCCGCCTGCGGGAAATGAAAAAGAAGAAGGCTGCCGCCGGCAAGGAGATGATGATCGGCGTTGCCGGTTGCGTCGCCCAGGCCGAAGGAGAAGAGATCCTGCGCCGCGCGCCGGCCGTCGATGTCGTGATCGGTCCGCAGACCTATCACCGTCTGCCGGAAGCGCTGCGCAAGGCCAAGGAAGGCCAGCGGATCGTCGATACGGAATATGCGCTCGAGGACAAGTTCGAGCATCTGCCGATCGCCGAAACGAAGAAGATCCGCTCGCGCGGCGTCACCTCGTTCCTGACTGTGCAGGAAGGCTGCGACAAGTTCTGCACCTTCTGTGTGGTGCCCTATACCCGCGGCTCTGAGGTCTCGCGTTCTGTCGCGCAGATCGTCGAAGAGGCGCAGCAGCTCGTCGAAGGTGGCGTGCGCGAGATCACGCTGCTTGGCCAGAACGTCAATGCCTGGCATGGCGTCGGCCCGAACGGCGAAGAATGGAGCCTCGGCGACCTTCTTTACCGCCTCGCCGACATCCCCGGCCTGGCGCGCCTGCGCTACACGACCAGCCATCCGCGTGACATGGACGACCGGCTGATCGAGGCGCATCGCGATCTGCGGGCGCTGATGCCTTATCTGCATCTGCCGGTTCAGGCCGGATCGGACCGCATTCTTAAAGCCATGAACCGCCGCCATACGGCTGCCGAATATCTGGCGCTGATCGAGCGTATCCGTGCCGCGCGGCCCGATATAGCTCTTTCGGGTGACTTCATCGTCGGATTCCCGGGGGAGACAGAGGCCGATTTTGAGGATACACTCAAGCTTGTCGAGGAAGTGCGCTATGCGCAGGCTTTCTCGTTCAAATATTCGACACGTCCGGGTACGCCCGGCGCTGACTTGAAGGACCAGGTGCCCGAAGAGATCAAGGCAGAAAGGCTCGAACGCCTGCAGGCGCTTCTCTTGAAGCAGCAGCAGGAATTTGCCGAATCCTGCGTCGGTAAAACGATTGATCTGTTGCTCGAAAAGCCCGGTCGCATGGAAGGACAGCTTATTGGGCGTTCTCCCTGGCTTCAGTCTGTGAATGTTGATGCAAAAGCATCGCAAATCGGTGACATTATTAAAGTGCGAATCACCGGAACCGGAACCAACAGCCTGTTTGCCGAATTTGCAGAGGGCTGAGGTTCAACAAGGAGCTCGACCGCTTGAACGGACAAGAATTGGTTTCTTCTTCACCGCGCCACCCACGCATTGCGAGCGACGCCAATCACTTTGTCCTGACGTTCGAGAACAACCGGTTCGCCAGCGAACTTTTTGGTCAGTTCGATCAGAACCTGAAGCTGCTTGAAGAGCGGCTTCATATCGACGCCCGCGCCAGAGGCAATTCCGTCGTCATCACCGGAGACGTGATCGCCACCAACCAGGCGCGGCGCACGCTCGATTATCTCTATGAAAAGCTTCAGAAAGGTGGCAGCGTGGAACGATCTGACGTCGAAGGTGCGATCCGCATGGCCGTTGCCGCCGACGACCAGCTGAGCCTGCCGACGATGGAAAAGAAAGCCAAGCTGACCATGGCGCAGATTTCGACGCGCAAGAAGACCATCATCGCACGGACGCCGACGCAGGACGCTTATATGCGTGCGCTGGAGCGCAACGAGCTCGTCTTCGGTGTTGGCCCGGCGGGTACCGGCAAGACTTATCTCGCTGTCGCCCAGGCAGCCCAGCTTCTGGAGCGCGGCGCCGTCGAAAAGATCATCCTGACCCGGCCGGCCGTCGAAGCCGGCGAGCGCCTGGGCTTCCTGCCCGGCGACATGAAGGAAAAGGTCGATCCTTATCTCCGTCCGCTCTATGACGCGCTGTACGACATGATCCCGGGCGACAAGGTGGAGCGGGCGATCACTGCCGGCGTCATCGAAATCGCCCCGCTCGCCTTCATGCGCGGCCGCACGCTCTCCAACGCCGCGATCATTCTCGACGAAGCGCAGAACACGACATCCATGCAGATGAAGATGTTCCTGACGCGTCTCGGCGAAAACTCGCGGATGATGATTACCGGCGACCCGAGCCAGATCGACCTGCCGCGCGGCGTCAAGTCGGGCCTTGTCGAAGCTCTGCGTCTCCTGAACGAAGTCGAGGGCATCTCGACCGTCCGCTTCAAGGATGCAGACGTCGTGCGCCATCCGCTGGTCGGCCGCATCGTACGCGCCTATGACGCGACCTATACGGCGCGCGAAGAAGACGCGGTCAATCAGGACTGATGACCCTGCTCGATATTCAGATCAGTGTGGAGGAAGGCGGCTGGCCTTCCGAGGATGAGCTGCAGCCTCTGGCCGAACGCGTGCTGGAGGCGGCCGCCGGTCACCTGAAGACGCACGCCAAGCAGAAGTTTCCGAAGATGGCGACCGAGCTGTCTCTGGTCTTCACCGACGACGAATCCATCCGGGCGATCAATGCCGAGTGGCGCCAGAAGGACAAGGCGACCAATGTCCTGTCTTTCCCGGCCTATCCGATCACGCCGGGCAAGATGCCGGGGCCGATGCTTGGGGATATCATCATCGCCAGGGAAACCGTCGAACGGGAGGCTGCCGAGCTCGAAAAGCCCTTCGATAACCATCTGACGCATCTGATGGTGCATGGTTTCTTGCATCTGTTCGGCTACGACCATATGAATAATGCAGAAGCCGAAATTATGGAGGGGTTGGAGACTCGCATTTTGGCGGATCTCGGCCTATCTGACCCATACGAGGGTCAAGACCTTAAATTGGAACCATGAGCGACTTTACAGCAAAACCCGCGGCAGACACCAAGGATGCCGACCAGTCTTCCTCCTCCGACGAGGGGGGAAGTAGTAGACACTCCGGACGATCTTTCTGGGCACGCGCGGCCCGCATCCTCCGGCCACAACAAGGCTCGCGCCTGCGCGAAGACATTGCCGACGCGCTGATGACCAGCGATACCGGCGATGACGCCTTTTCGCCCGACGAGCGGGCGATGCTTCATAACATCCTGCGCTTCCGCGAAGTCCGCGTTGCCGATGTCATGGTGCCACGCGCCGATATCGAGGCCGTCGACCAGACAATCACCATCGGCGAGCTGATGATCCTCTTCGAAGAGTCCGGCCGCTCGCGCATGCCCGTCTATGCCGATACGCTCGACGATCCGCGCGGCATGGTCCATATCCGCGACCTTCTCTCCTATGTCGCCAAGCAGGCACGCAACAAGCGCCGCGCCGGCGCCAAGACCAAGGCTGCCGAGCCGCTGGTCGAGATCGCGCCCGAAAACATCCAGAAGCCGAGCCGCGCCGCCAAACCGAATTTCGATCTGGCGCGCGTCGACCTGCAGAAAACGCTCTCCGAGGCGGGCATCATCCGCAAGATCCTGTTCGTTCCCCCGTCGATGCTGGCATCGGACCTGCTGCGCCGCATGCAGGTCAACCGCACGCAGATGGCGCTTGTCATCGACGAGTATGGCGGCACCGATGGTCTCGCCTCGCATGAGGACATCGTTGAAATGGTCGTTGGCGACATCGACGACGAGCATGACGACGACGAAGTGATGTTCAAGCGCGTCTCCGAAGACATGTTCGTTGCCGATGCGCGCGTCGAACTGGAAGAGATCGCCGCGGCGATCGGCCCGGATTTCGACATTGCCGAACAGGTGGACGAGGTCGATACGCTCGGCGGCCTGATCTTCTCGGCGCTCGGACGTATTCCGGTGCGTGGCGAAGTCGTTCAGGCGCTTCCAGATTTCGAGTTTCACATCCTCGATGCCGATCCGCGGCGCATCAAGCGCGTGCGCATCACGCGCAAGCGCCAGGCAATCCGCCGCCGCGTCAAGGCGGACGGTGACGGCGTTGGTGGCTCCGAGCAGGGCGACGATAGGCCCGCGGAATCTTCTGCGGCAAACTGAGTGCCCGTAAAGCACGACAAACAGCTGCTTTTTTGAAAGACTGCGAGCCGGGTTGATTCGCGGCTTGATGGGGACTGCGCATGGAGCGGCTTGCGGACAGGGTTATCCTGGTCTGGGGTTTCAAAAGGGCACTGCTGGCGATCCTGGCTGGCGCCATCGGCGTTATAGCGCTCCCCCCGATCGGCTTCTTTGCCGCGATGTTCATTTCCTTCACGCTGCTCGTCTGGCTGATCGACGGGGCGGCGGCCTCTCCGGAGGCAAGCTTTATCGGCCGTCTTTGGCCGGCCTTCATCACCGGCTGGCTTTTCGGCTTCGGCTATTTCGTTGCCGGCCTCTGGTGGCTGGGGCATGCGCTCCTGATCGATTCCGACGCCTTTGCCTGGGCTCTGCCGCTTGCCATTCTCGGCCTGCCAGCGGTGCTGGCGATTTTCTATGGGCTGGCGGCGGCCGCCGCGCGGATCTTCTGGTCGGAGGGACTGGGGCGGATTGCCGCACTGGCCGCAAGCTTCGGCCTGTTCGAGTGGCTGCGAAGCGTGGTCTTTACCGGCTTTCCCTGGAACGCCATCGGCTACGGGATGATGCCGGTTCCGCTGATGATGCAGTCCGTGCACATCCTGGGCGTCATGGGGATCACCGCCCTCTCCGTCTTCGTCTTTGCCGCCCCTGCCCTTCTCGGCACGCGTCAGGGCGCAAAGATCGGCGTGACGCTCGCCACCCTGCTCTTTGCGGCGCATGTCGGCTATGGCGGTTACGTTCTCTATTACTTGCCGAAGCCCGAGGCTGCGCCTGCCGACAAGCAGCCGGTCGTGCGCCTGGTACAGCCGATGATCGACCAGGCGGCAAAGCTCGACAGCGATGCCGACCGCTCGGCGATCTTCGAGAAACATCTCAAGCTCTCTGCGGAAGCGCCGAAGGATGGCGGCAAGAAGCCCGATATCATCGTTTGGCCGGAAACCTCTATCCCCTTCATTCTAACGGATAATCAGGACGCGCTGACGCGGATTGCCGATACGCTCGACGACAACCAGGTCCTGATCGCCGGCGCCGTTCGCGTCGAGGAAACCGGCCCCGGTAACGCACCGCGCTATTACAACTCGATCTACGTCATCGATGGCCGCGGGCAGATCATTGCAGCATCCGACAAGGTGCATCTCGTTCCCTTCGGCGAATATGTGCCGTTCGAGAATTTCCTCGATGATTTCGGCATCCAGAACGTCGTGGAAATGCCGGGCGGCTTCACCGCCGCCGCGAGCCGCGAGATGCTCAATCTCCCGAGCGGCCTCTCGCTCTACCCGCTGATCTGCTACGAGATCATTTTCCCCGGAGAGATGGCCGGCATCAATCAGGCCAATGCTATTCTCAACATTACTAACGATGCTTGGTTTGGATCTACGCCTGGACCTTATCAGCACTTTCAGCAGGCAAGAATCCGCGCAGTTGAGACAGGATTACCGCTGATTCGCGACGCCAACAGCGGCATTTCAGCGCTGGTGAATTCACGCGGAGAGATTATTAGTGGACTTAGCCTCAATGAGAGCGGTTTCATAGATGCAACTCTTGAGAGCTTTAAGGCCGATTCAACAGCAGGCTATCCACATCAAGCCTACTTTTGGTTGACTGAAACGTTGCTGTTTATGATTGCGCTGATTTCTCGCATGGGTTTTATTTTCAAGCAGAATTGACCGAAAACCCCTAAAATTGCATAGTAGTTCAGATCGGCGTTGTTAACGTATGCTTGAGGGTGGGTTAACGCCTCATGCAACGTGGCGTTACGGATGGGTTCAGGGAATGCCGGTTTCACTCGTTGAAATATCTTTTGTTAGGGCACGACCATGATTGAGAACAAGAAGAAGCCGAACCCGATCGACATCCATGTTGGCAGTCGCATTCGTCTTCGCCGCACTATGCTTGGCATGAGCCAGGAAAAACTTGGCGAAAGCCTTGGCATTACATTCCAGCAAATTCAGAAGTACGAGAAGGGCACGAACCGCGTCGGCGCCAGCCGTCTGCAGAACATCTCGAGCATCCTGAACGTCCCGGTTTCCTTCTTCTTCGAAGACGCCCCCGGCGAGCACGCCGGCGCAATGAGCGGCATGGCTGAAGCCTCCAGCTCCAACTACGTCGTCGACTTCCTCTCCTCCTCCGAAGGCCTGCAGCTGAACCGCGCCTTCGTGAAGATTTCCGACCCGAAGGTACGCCGCAAGGTCGTCGAGCTCGTCAAGGCGCTGGCCGCCGAAGCCGACTCCGACTAAGCGCTCCCAACAGCGTCCAATGACAGAAGGCGGTCGAAAGGCCGCCTTTTTCGCGTTTTTAAGGCAAAATTTGTCATTTAGCCGTAGATATAAAGATATATTTATGTCCTTCTGCGCTTGTTTTTCGAGCGTGAACTGAGTACCAATTCGTCGAACTTTATTCTTTGAGGGGAATCCCGGAATGCGCGCTAATTACCTCTTCACCAGTGAGTCTGTTGCCGAAGGTCACCCGGACAAGGTGTGTGACCGTATCTCGGACGAGATCGTGGATCTGGTCTACCGCGAAGCGGCAAAGACCGGCGTAAACCCCTGGGGCGTGCGCATTGCCTGCGAAACGCTGGCCACCACGAACCGTGTCGTGATCGCTGGTGAAGTACGCCTGCCGCCGAGCCTGATGAAGAAGGATAAGGACGGCAAGGACGTTATCAACCCGTCGAAGTTCAAGGCTGCCGCACGCCGCGCCATCAAGGACATCGGCTACGAGCAGGACGGCTTCCACTGGAAGAAGGCGAAGATCGACGTTCTCCTGCACTCGCAGTCCGCAGACATCGCCCAAGGCGTCGACAACGCTGCCGACCAGCAGGGTGACGAAGGTGCCGGCGACCAGGGCATCATGTTCGGCTACGCCTGCAAGGAAACGCCGGACCTCATGCCGGCGCCGATCTACTACTCGCACAAGATCCTGCAGCTGCTCGCCACCGCCCGCAAGAAGGGCGACGGCGACGTTGCCAAGCTCGGCCCTGACGCCAAGAGCCAGGTGACCGTTCGCTACGTCGACGGCAAGCCGGCGGAAGTGACCTCGATCGTTCTTTCGACCCAGCATCTCGACGAGAAGTGGGATTCGAAGAAGGTTCGCGCCGTCGTCGAGCCCTATATCCGCGAAGCTCTCGGCGACCTGCCGATCGCCAGCGATTGCAAGTGGTACATCAACCCGACCGGCAAGTTCGTCATCGGCGGTCCGGATGGTGACGCTGGCCTGACCGGCCGCAAGATCATCGTCGACACCTACGGCGGTGCGGCTCCGCATGGCGGCGGCGCATTCTCCGGCAAGGACACGACCAAGGTCGACCGTTCGGCTGCTTACGCTGCCCGCTACCTCGCCAAGAACGTCGTTGCCGCCGGTCTCGCCGACCGCTGCACGATCCAGCTGTCCTACGCTATCGGCGTTGCACAGCCGCTGTCGATCTATGTAGACCTGCACCAGACCGGCAAGGGCGTGACCGAAGATCAGGTCGAAGCCGCGATCCGCAAGAACATGGACCTGTCGCCGACGGGCATCCGCCGCCACCTCGACCTCAACAAGCCGATCTACGCAAAGACCTCGGCTTACGGTCATTTCGGCCGCAAGGCCGGCCGTGACGGCTCGTTCTCCTGGGAGCGCACCGACCTCGTGAAGGGCCTCAAGGAAGCCATCAAGCTCAAGGCCGCAGCATGACGGATATGGAACGCCGCGGCCGCGCGACCGAAGCCTTCTTCGGTCGCCGCAAGGGAAAGGCTCTACGCGGACAGCAAGCGGAAAAGCTGAGTACTCTGCTCCCGGCATTCCTCATCGATATTTCAGCGGCTCCCCCCGAGCCGCTGAAAGGCCTTTGGCCGGTTCCGGTCGAAAAGTTGCGGCTGGAGATCGGCTTCGGTGGCGGCGAGCATTTGATCCACCGCGCCCAGGAACTGCCCTCCACCGGCTTTATCGGCGTCGAGCCCTTCATCAATTCCATGCAGAAGCTGCTTGCCAGCGTCGAGGACAAGGGCGCCAGAAACGTCCGCGTCTATAACGACGATGCGACGCAGCTGCTCGACTGGCTGCCGGATGGCTGCCTCGACCAGATCGACCTGCTCTATCCCGATCCCTGGCCCAAGCGGAAGCACTGGAAGCGCCGCTTCGTCTCGCAGACGAACCTCAAGCGTTTCCATCGCGTGCTGAAGCCGGGCGGACTGTTCTGCTTCGCTTCGGATATCGATACCTATGTGAACTGGACGCTGCTGAAATGCCGCGACCACGGCGGCTTCGACTGGCTGGCGAGCAATGCTGCGGATTGGCTGACGCCCTACAAGGGCTGGCCGAGCACGCGCTACGAGGCCAAGGCACGGCGCGAAGGCCGTTCGTCCGCCTATCTGACTTTCAAGAAGATCTAAGCCAGCAGGCAAGTGACATAAGCCCGCACGTTTAGTGCAGGCTTACCGTCTTGAGCTCGTCTTCAGCCGCCTTGAAAAAGGTGCTGGAGCGGTTGTCCGTGAGCAGGATCGGCGTGCCGTCAGCGCCGAAAAGGGCCCAGAGGTCGACGCCAGGGTCGATATCGGGCGCTTCGGGGAAGCACTTCGATACTTCTTCAGTACGCATTTTGCGGATATAGGCGACCTCGCCGTTGCCGATACCGGCAAGTTCGGATTTGGTCAGGTGAGAATTCGCTTCTTTCATCAACATTCCTGTACCTCCAAGAGAAGGGACCAACGGCGCAATCGAACCGTTGTCCTACTGTGAGACCGAAATGTTAATTTTCTTGACCATGCGTGCGGGCTCCGGGCGAATTAGATCGACGGAGAGAAGACCGTTCTTGAGGCCGGCGCCGAGAACCTGCATGCCATCGGCAAGCACGAAAGTGCGCTGGAACTGACGCGCGGCGATGCCGCGATAGAGATATTCGCGCTCGCCCTGCTCGACCTGCCGGCCGCGGATGAGAAGCTGGTTTTCCTCGGTGGTGACATCGAGCTCATCCTCGCCGAAACCGGCGACGGCAAGGGTAATCCGCAGGCGCTCCGGCTGACCGTGATCGGCGGCAATACGCTCGATATTGTAGGGAGGATAACCGTCGCTCGCCTTGGAAATCCGCTCAAGCGTCTTTTCCATGGCGTCGAAGCCCAGGAGCAGCGGGCTGGCGAAGGGAGTGATACGGCTCATGTTTTCAAGTCCTTGATGCAAGCGACCTTTCCGGACCTAAGCTAGCATCCGGGCCTTGCTAATATGGGAATTGGCGCGCGGTCGCGCAAGGTTTTGCGGCCGCCGGGCAAGGACCCGGAAATTTTAGGGTAAACGCCGGCTTCGTCCTTGCTTGACAAAGCGCATGGAGGCTCTCATCAAATCGTCACCCGCGAGGGCTGCGCCGATTTGCGACGCAATCATAAACAAATGGTGCCTGCCAAAACGACGTGCACCTGAGGAGGGACCCGACGTACATGGCAAACCCCAGAAAGATCATCATCGATACCGATCCCGGCCAGGACGATGCCGCAGCGATCATGCTCGCCTTCGGCAGCCCGGAAGAGCTCGAAGTGCTCGGTATCACCACGGTCGCTGGCAACGTGCCGCTGTCCTACACCAGCCGCAACGCGCGCATCATCTGCGAGCTCTGCAAGCGCACTGACATCAAGGTCTTTGCCGGCGCAGACAAGCCGATCGCCCGCAAGCTGGTCACCGCCGAGCATGTGCATGGCAAAACCGGCCTCGACGGCCCGACGCTGGCCAAGCCGACCATGCCGCTGCAGCCGCAGCATTCCGTCGACTTCATCATCGAGACGCTGCGCCGCGAGCCTGAAGGCAGCGTGACGCTCTGCACGCTCGGGCCGCTGACCAACATCGGCCTCGCCTTCCAGAAGGCGCCAGATATCGTCGCACGCGTCCGCGAACTGGTGATGATGGGCGGTGGCTTCTTCGAAGGCGGCAACATCACGCCGGCTGCCGAATTCAACATCTATGTCGACCCTGAAGCGGCCGACATCGTCTTCCGTTCGGGTGTGCCGATCGTGATGATGCCGCTCGACGTGACCCATCAGCTGCTGACCCGCAAGGACCGCGTCAAGCGCATGGCCGACCTCGGCACGGCGCCCGCCCAGGCAATGGTCGAGATGCTGGAATTCTTCGAGCGCTTCGACATCGAGAAATACGGTTCCGACGGCGGCCCGCTGCACGACCCGACGGTTGTCGCCTATCTCCTGAAGCCGGAGCTATTCAAGGGCCGCGAGTGCAATGTCGAGATCGAGGTGAAGTCGGAGCTGACGGTCGGCATGACCGTCGTCGACTGGTGGCATGTGACCGACCGCGAGCGCAATGCCCAGGTGATGCGCTTCGTCGATGCCGACGGTTTCTTCGATCTTCTGATCGAGCGCTTCGCCCGCATCTGAGCGGCGGCAGACCGGAAAAGAAAAGGGCCGCTTCTCAGCGGCCCTTTTCATTATGCGTCCTTCTGATCCAGATAGGAATTGGCAGCTTCCGCCTCGGGCTTCGGACCGCCCTTGGCGACACCGACCATGGCCGGGCGCAGAACGCGCTCGCCGATCGTGAAGCCTGCCTGCACCACCTGGACGACGGTGTTGTTCGGGACTTCCGTGTTCGGAATTTCGAACATCGCCTGATGGAAATTCGGGTCGAACTTCTGGCCGACGGGATCGAGCTGGCGAACGCCATGGCGCTCGAGCGTCGAGAGCATGGAGCGCTCGGTCATCTCGACGCCTTCGATCAGCGTCGTCAGGCCGGCTTCGCCCGCAGCCTTGGCTTCGGCCGGGATCGAGTCCAGCGCGCGGCGCAGGTTGTCGGATACAGCCAGCATGTCGCGCGCGAAGGAGGCGACCGAGTAGGACTTGGCGTCCTTCACATCACGCTCGGTGCGACGGCGCAGGTTGTCCATCTCCGCGGCGAGACGCAGGTAGCGGTCCCGCAGCTCGGCATTTTCGGCCTTCACGAGTTCCATCGGATCCGGCTGGGACGATGCCTCAGCGGCCGCTTCATTCTCGACGTTTGCGGCTGCGTCCGCAGCAGCGTCGGCCGCGGCAGCCTCAGGTCCGTTTTTCGTCGTTTCGTCAGTCATGACGGTCTCCGGGTAAAGGGTTCTTTCGGATGCGCCCGATATCGAGCTTTGACCGCAAAAAATCAAGTCTGCGTGACAAAGAAGCGGAAAATCGGGCTTTTCAGAGGGCGCCACCGCGCGAAAGGCGGGAAATCAGCTGCGCGGTGTAATCGACCATCGGCACGATGCGCGAATAGTTGAGCCGCGTCGGGCCGATGACACCGACCGCGCCGACGATCCGGTCGTCGTCATCGCGGTACGGCGCAACGATGAGCGAGGAGCCGGAAAGCGAGAAGAGCTTGTTTTCCGAGCCGATGAAGATGCGCACGCCCGGTCCGCTCTCGGCGAGGTTCAGGAGCTCGATAAGGCTGTCCTTCTTCTCGAGATCGTCGAAAAGCATGCGCAGGCGATCGAGATCGTCGGCACCGGCGAGTCCTTCCAGCAGGTTTGCCCGGCCACGGATGATGAGCTGCGCCGGCTTGCCCTCGTCAGGGCTGCCGGACCAGACGGCGATGCCGCGCTCGACGAGGTCCTGCGAGAGAGCATCGAGTTCATGGCGAACATCGATCTTCAGCTTGTCGAGTTGCTTGCGCAATTCCGGCAAAGTCTGGCCAGTCATATGGGCATTCAGGAAGTTCGCAGCTTCCGTCAGCTGCGAGGAGGTCACGCCAGCCGGTAGCTCGATGATGCGGTTTTCGACCTGATCATGCTCGCCGACCAGCACCGCCAGAGCCTTGGTCGGCTCGAGGCGGATGAACTCGACATGCTTGAGGATGGGATCGCTCTTGGCGGTAATGACAAGCCCTGCGCCGCGCGAAATGCCCGAGAGCATCCGGCTCGCCTCGTTCATCATCGATTCCACCGGGTTGTCGCGGCTTTCGGCGCGCACCTGGCGATCGATGCTGGCGCGGTCCTCGGCAGAGAGATCACCGACCTGCATGAAGGCGTCGACGAAAAACCGCAGGCCCACCTGGGTCGGCAGGCGCCCGGCGCTGACATGCGGCGAATAGATGAGGCCGAGCTCTTCGAGATCGCTCATGACATTGCGGACGGAAGCCGGGGAAAGCGACATCGGCAGGATGCGCGACAGATTGCGCGAGCCGAGCGGTTCGCCATTCTCGAGATAGCCCTCGACGATCCTGCGGAAGATTTCCTTGGAACGCTCGTCCAGCGCAGCAATGGCATCCGAAACCGGCGACGACCTGAAGGCCATGAATCCTAAAACACCCACGCTGATGAAACTCCGGAAAATATAGTCAATCTCGCGGGCGTGGCAAAAGGGAATTTGCAAATGGCCGCAGCCAATCGTAGAAGCGGGGCAGCATCAGAAACACGCATGACTACGCCCTGCCGCCGCCGCGGCCACGAGGCCTCATGCAGCAGGAGACAGAGAATGCGGCCGTCAGGCAGAAAAACCGACCAGATGCGCAAGGTCAGCTTCGAGCGCAACTTTTCCAAGCACGCCGAGGGCTCCTGTCTCGTGAAGTTTGGCGACACGCATGTGCTCTGCACCGCGAGCCTGGAAGAAAAGACGCCGCCGTGGCTGCGCAACACCGGCAAGGGCTGGGTCACCGCCGAGTACGGCATGCTGCCACGCGCCACCGGCGAGCGCATGAAGCGTGAGGCGGCTGCCGGCAAGCAGGGCGGACGCACGCAGGAAATCCAGCGCTTGATCGGCCGCTCGTTGCGCGCCGTCGTCGATCTGACCGCACTCGGCGAGCGCCAGATCACCATCGACTGCGACGTCATCCAGGCGGATGGCGGCACGCGCACGGCCTCGATCACCGGCGGCTGGATCGCGCTCTACGACTGCCTGAAGTGGATGGAAAGCCGCAACATGATCAAGGTCGACCGCGTCCTCAAGGACCATGTCGCCGCGATCTCCTGCGGTATCTTCGCAAACCAGCCGGTCATCGATCTCGACTACCTGGAAGATTCCTCGGCCGAGACCGACGCCAACTTCGTCATGACCGGCGCCGGCGGCATCGTCGAGATCCAGGGAACGGCTGAAGGCACGCCCTTCTCCGAAGCCGAATTCGCATCGCTGATGGGCCTTGCCAAGAACGGTATCGCCGAACTCGTGGACCTGCAGAAGCAGGCGATCGCCGGGTGAACGACATGCTGGAAGGCATGCTGGAAACGGCGCTCTACGCAAAGGATCTCGATAAAGCCGAGGCTTTCTATGAAGGTGTTCTCGGCCTTGCGAAGATTACGCGTGCGGCCAACCGGCATGTCTTCTTTCGCTGCGGCCCGGGCGTGCTGCTGATCTTCAATCCGGACGAGACGGTAAAGCCACCGGCAGCCGATTCCCTGCAGGTTCCGCCGCATGGTACCGAGGGAGCCGGGCATGCCTGCTTCCGGGTCTCGGCTGCGAATATCGACGCCATGGCTGCCAAGCTGCAGGCCGCCGGCATCGCCATCGAATCCGAAGTTCACTGGCCGAATGGCGGCCGCTCGATCTACTTCCGCGACCCTGCCGGCAACAGCCTGGAATGCGCCGAAGCCCGGATCTGGGGCATCGAATAGGAAAACAGAATGCGCAAACTCGATACCAAGACGATCGTTGTCGCCAGCCATAATGCCGGCAAGATCCGCGAAATCCAGGACCTGATCGGCCCTCTCGGCTTCACCGCCAAGTCGGCCGCCGAGCTCAATTTCATCGAACCGGATGAAACCGGCACGACCTTCGAAGAAAACGCCAGGATCAAGGCGCTTGCCTCTGCGAGCGCCGCCAACATGCCGGCACTCTCTGACGATTCCGGTCTGGTGATCGATGCGCTCGGTGGCGATCCCGGCGTCTATACGGCCAACTGGGCCGAGACCGCCGATGGCACGCGCGACTTTGCGATGGCGATGGAGAAGGTCGAGAAGGCCCTTGAAAAGGCTGGAGCCGCCAAACCCGAGCAGCGCACGGCCCGCTTCGTCAGCGTTCTCTGCCTGGCCTGGCCCGATGGTCATACGGAGCTCTTCCGCGGCGAAGTGGAAGGCACGGTCGTCTGGCCGCCGCGCGGCACGCAGGGTTTCGGCTATGACCCGGTATTCCAGCCGCAGGGCTATGAGACCACATTCGGCGAGATGAGCGCCGAACAGAAACACGGCTGGAAGCCCGGCGACGAGCAGGCGCTGTCGCATCGTGCGCGCGCCTTCAAAGTCTTTGTCGAAGCCTGCCTGGAAGCGTAAGATCCGCCAGTGGATGATTTGAACAACCTGACTTCGCTGCGTGATGCCAAGCTTCTGCCGGATACGGGGGAGCCCGGTTTCGGCGTCTATGTGCACTGGCCCTTCTGCGCCGCGAAATGCCCCTATTGTGACTTCAACAGCCATGTCCGGCACCAGCCTGTCGATCAGGAGCGCTATGTTGCGGCCTTCCTGAAGGAGATGGCGACGATCCGTCAGTTGAGCGGACCGAAGACCGTCACCAGCGTCTTCCTCGGCGGCGGCACGCCGTCGCTGATGAAGCCGGAGACTGTCGATGCGATCCTGAACGGCATTGCCAAGGAATGGCACGTGCCTGCCGGCATCGAAATCACCATGGAGGCCAATCCCTCCAGCGTCGAGGCCGAGCGCTTCCGCGGCTACCGGGTGGCCGGCGTCAATCGCGTCTCGCTCGGCGTCCAGGCGCTGAACGATCGCGATCTGAAATTCCTTGGCCGCCTGCACGACGTTGCGGATGCGCTGAAGGCGATCAAGCTTGCCCGCGACATCTTTCCGCGCATGTCCTTCGATCTCATCTATGCGCGTCCCGACCAGACCGTGGACGAGTGGGAGCGTGAGCTGAAGCAGGCCATCTCCTACGCCGTCGATCACCTGTCGCTCTACCAGTTGACGATCGAGGAAGGCACGCCCTTCTTCGGCCTTCACAAGGCCGGCAAACTGATCGTTCCGGATGGTGACCAGTCTGCGGCTCTCTACGAGGCGACGCAGGAGATCACGGCGCGCGAAGGCATGCCCGCCTACGAAGTTTCGAACCATGCCCGTCCGGGCGCCGAGAGCCGTCATAACCTGACCTACTGGCGCTATGGCGACTATGCAGGCATCGGCCCCGGCGCCCATGGCCGCCTCAGCCGCGGTCCGGAGAAGATCGCGACGGCGACCGAGCGCAAGCCAGAAGCCTGGCTCGAGATGGTCGAGCGCGACGGGCACGGTATTCTCGACGAGGAACGGCTCGGCTACGAGGAGCAGTCGGACGAACTGCTGCTGATGGGCTTGAGGCTCAAGGAAGGCGTCGATCTCGCCCGCTGGCAGCAGCTTTCCGGCCGCGATCCCGATCCGGCACGCGAAGAGTTTTTACTGGAACACGGCTTCATCGAGCGGATCGGCAATTCGAGGCTGCGCTGCACGCCTGCGGGCATGCTGATCCTTGATTCCGTCGTTGCCGATCTCGCGTGCTGAGCTTCAGACCGCCCGCTTCCGCCCGATCGACATCAGCCGCCCATCGATAGCCGCAAGGCCGATGGCGATCATTGCCATGCCGATCAGATGCTTGGTCTGCAGCTGCTCGCCGAGCACCAGCGCGCCGAGCAGGATGGCGCTGACCGGGATCAGGAAGGTAACGAGCATCAGATTGGTCGCGCCTGCCGTTGCCAGAATGCGGAAGAACAGCACGTAGGCGACCGCCGTCGACAGGATGGCGAGACCGGCGAGAGCGAGCCAGGTTTCCATGCCGGGCATGGGAAGCGTCCAGGGCTGGTCGGCGATCAGCGCAATCGGAATCATCAGAATGGTTGACGCCGTGACCTGGCCCGCGGCCGGCAACAGCGGCGGCATACCCATGGCGCGGAAGCGGCGGCCCCAGATCCCGGCGAAGGAATAGGAAATCGCCGCTCCCAGCACCGCAAGCTGCGCCAGCACATTCGAGCCGAGATCGTGCAGGGCATCGAAGCCGATCATATAGGCGACACCAGCAAAGCCGACGACGACGCCGATCAGCCTGTTGGCGGTCATCTTCTCATCCGCGGTCAGCAGATGGGCGACGACGACCGCGAACAGCGGCGTCGTGGCATTGAGGATCGAGGCGAGGCCGCTGGCGATATGCGTCTGGCCCCAGACGATCAGGCAGAAGGGGATCATGTTGTTCAGGACGCCCATGCCGAAGAAGGCGACCCAGCTCTTGCCGTCGCGCGGCATGGCATGGCCCATCACCCGGACGATCAGATTGAGCGCAATCGCCGCCAGCAACACGCGGCCGGTGACGATCGTGAAGGGCGGCAGCGCCTTCACCAGGATGCCGTTGAACAGGAAGGAACCGCCCCAGAGCAGCGACAGCACCAGCATCATGCCCCATTCGGCCAAACCCATCTGCTTCTGCATCGTCATCCTCCATTCGATTCCTGCCTGCTTAGGACACCACTGATGGCGCCGCCACCCGTTTCCTGCGCAGTGAAATGTTCGATTTATTCTCGTAACAAACCGGCATTGGATCGGTGTTGCGATACATCTTGATGCTGATATTATTTCGCTAATTAAGATGGATCAAACGAGTCTTTCTCGCGCAACACTTTAGCTGAGCTAAATCATGAGCGATTATCTGCCCTCCCTTTCCGCACTTCGTGCCTTCGAAGCGGCAGCACGGCATCTCAGCATGACGCTGGCGGCAAAGGAGCTGAACGTGACGCCCGGCGCCGTCAGTCTGCAGATTCGCGATCTTGAGGCGGCACTCGGCGTTCAGCTTTTCGAGCGCAAGCCGCGGGCGCTGGCCTTGACCGTCGAGGGTGCCGATTACTTCACGACGCTGCGGGCCGCCTTCCGGCTGGTGCGGGAAGCGACGGCGGCGATCACGGCGCGCAGCCGCGGTGCGATCCTCAACGTGACCTGCACGGCTGGGTTCGCCACCTATTGGCTGGTGCCACGGCTCGGCAGGTTCGAGGTGCTGCATCCCGATATCGACGTGCGCATCAGCGCCTCGCATCGCGTGCTGGATTTCCAGCGCGACGGTATCGACCTTGCCATCCGCCACGGGCTCGGCGGTTATGAAGGCCTTGTCAGCGAGCGGCTGGTGGATGACGAGTTGGTGCCGGTCTGCATCCCCAAGCTCGCCGCAGAGCTCGGCGACCATCCCTCGCCTGCCGCACTGGCGCCCTTCACGCTGATCCACGACGTCTACAGGCACGACTGGCAGCTCTGGCTGGAGGCCGCGGGGGCAGCCACTGCCGTCGATGCCTCCCGTGGCCCGATCTTCATGCATGGCAACGGCGCCTATGACGCAATGAAGGCGGGTCTCGGCATCGCATTGATGCGCCGCTCCTTCGTCGAAGGCGAGCTGAAGGAAGGCACCATGGCGGCCCCCTTCCCCCTCGGCGTCGCCAGCCGCCTCGCCTTCCACCTTGTTTACCCCGGCGCCTCCCTGGAACGCCCGGCAGCTGCCGCTTTCCGCCGCTGGCTGCTCAGCGAGTCGAAAGCGTGAAGATCCAAAAAGATGACTTCAACAGTCATCTTTTTCTTTCCTTTTCCGTTCAGGCGTGATTATCAGGTTAGCGACTGCCGATATTCGAGCCGACCGGTGTCATGAGAAACCAGCGCCTTCGACCATACCCGCTTGTTCAACCGAGCAATGCTGCTGCCCGCCTTGGCCGACTGCAGGCGGTGGCGCTTTGACGATGACCGAAACGCTCGAACGCTCCATCAAGGACATCACGCAGCCAGAGCCGCTGGCGGCCCTGTTTGCCGGCGAGCATTCCTGGTGGGCTCAAAAGCTGATGCTCTCCAGTGATCTTGATGACGGGACGTCGTTACGGACCTTCTTTGCCGATGGCAGCTTCAACGAGGCGATCGATCGCTATACCGCCGCCTCGGGCGGCGCAGACCGCCGCGCGGTCGTCTCCATGTGGTCGCTCTACTATTTCTCCGGCCTGACGATTCCCTACCTGATCGCCCGGCAGCTGCGCCGCCGGTTGCTACCGGTTTCCTTCGACGAAATGACGATTGCTGTCGGCGAGGATGGCCTGCCGCGCGCCTTCGGGGTGCCGCATGCGGGATGGCAGGATCGCAATCCTTCTGCCGACTCCTTCGAGGCCGTGGATTCGCTCTTGGAGACGCATCTCTTCAAGGCCGTCGATCTTCTGAAGCAGAACGGGATTTCCGCAAAACTCTGCTGGAACAATGCGGCCGTCTATATCGACTACGCGCTGCGCCTGACCGAAGCGGAAGGTGCCGAGCCCTGCCGGTCCGACCTGCCGCTATTCGTGCGCGGCTGCCTGCCGAATGGCGGGGTCAATCCGTTTTCGGGCTGCGTGCGGCAAGTCGAGGACGAAGGCGAATATGTCGCCCGCCGCAAGCTCTGCTGCCTGCGCTACATGCTGCCCGGCATCCCGAGCTGCGGCAAGTTCTGCGCGCTCCCGGAAAAGCGCAAGCAATAGGCCTTAGGCGGCGGCCCAAGCGCCATCTTCACCCCAAAATACCGATAAAAGAAAACGGCCGGGATCGCTCCCGGCCGCGGATTTCAGCACCAAGTGGCGCACTATTCGTTGATCAGGCGCTTCAGCAGCTCGATCTCGTGGGACAGCTTTGTGTCCTCGGAAATCAGCTCTTCGATCTTGCGCACGGCGTGCAACACGGTGGTGTGGTCGCGCCCGCCGAAGCGGCGGCCGATTTCCGGGAAGGAGCGCGGCGTCAGTGTCTTCGAGAGATACATGGCGATCTGGCGCGGCTTGACGATAACGCGCGTGCGGCGGTTCGAGACCAGCTCCTGACGCGAGACATTGTAGTGGCGCGCGACGATGCGCTGGATGTCCTCGATGCGAACGCGGCGGGGCTCGCCGGAGCCGACGAGATGGGCCAGAAGCTCATCCACGCGCTCGATCGACAGGTTCGGCTCGAAGGAGCGGCGGAAGATCAGCTGGTTGAATGCGCCTTCCAGTTCGCGGCCGCTGGCCGTGACATTGCGGGCGACATGCGACATCAGCTCGGCCGGAATTTCCAGCGACGGATCTTCGACACGGGCAACGGCCAGACGGCGCTTGAGGATTTCGAGACGCATCTCGTAATCCGGGCCGTCGAGCTCGATCGCAACGCCACCCTGCAGACGCGAGCGGACGCGCGGGTCGAGCGATTCCAGCTCCCAGGGAGCGCGGTCGGCAGCGACCACGACCTGCTTGGCACTGTCGAGCAGCATGTTGAGCAGGTGGCAGAACTCGTGCTGGATCATCTTGCCCTGCAGGAACTGCATGTCGTCGATGATCAGGAGGTCGATGTTGCGCAGCGAGTCCTTCAGCGTCAGGGCATCATTGTCGCGGATCGCGGTTGCGAAACGCCACATGAAGTATTCAGCCGTCAGATAGACGACGCGCAGCGAGCGCGGGTTCTGCACGGCGGCATTGGCGATCGCCTGCAGCAGGTGCGTCTTGCCGAGGCCGACCGTCGAGTGAACGAAGAGCGGGTTGAAGCGCACAGCGCCCTGGCCAGCTTCTGCGATCGTCTTGGCAGCTGCGAGAGCAACGCGGTTGGAGCTGCCTTCGACGAAGGTGTCGAAGGTGAAGCGGGAGTCGAGCGGCGAGCCGAAGAGCGGCTGGCCGGTACCGGTCGTTGCCGGGCGGGCTGCGGCTGCAGCGGCGACCGTCTGCTGAACCGACTGACCTGCCGGCTGCATGCTGGTCGAGCGGCGCATCGGCGCCACCTGGGTCACGGGCTCTTGGGTAGCCGCATTGTCCATAGGCTTGGCGCCAGGACGAGCCGCCGTCCGGACGAGGATTTCGACCTTCAGGATATCAGCGTTTTCCTGCTGGAAGAGGCTGGTGATCAGATCGATGTAACGGTTGTTGATCCAGGACTTCAGAAAGGTCGTCGGCACCGTGAGGCGAACGACGCTCTTGGAAACCGAATGAAGCTTCAGGCCCTGGAACCAGCTTGCAAAAACGTCGGGGCCAACCTGGGCCTTCAGACGGGCGCTAACGCGATCAAAAAGTACGCCATGTTTCATGTCTCCCTTTTCCCCCGCCGCATCAAGGCAAGTAGAGTCAAACGCCGGTGCCTTGTCCCCATTCTCAAGAGCACCCGCCGCCATAGAATTCATCTGCATCATGCCGCCTTCCAATTTCATTTCACCGGGCGGTCATCCGAAAAACGGCCGCCCGATTAATTTTCCCCGTTAGGCAGGCTGGCGTCCCCTCATGAGCCGCAGGCTTGCCGGTTCACTCAATACAGATGTCCCAGCCCAAAAAGACCGGCGCAAAAACCCGTGGCGGAAACCGCCATCATGGGGCCTCCGTCATGCTGTTTCCTCGCCGTGCTGGCTGGCGGCCCTCGTTTGCCCGCTAACCAACCGGAACACAAAAGTAGTTTCCCCATCCCCTTCGGTTTCGCCTCAGGCGTGTAACCGTCGAGAGCACAAAAGATACCCGTTCCGAGACCAGCCACGGCCGCGGTGCAAATAGCTCAAGTGCTTGAAAAAACGGAGAGATAGACTGCTCCGCGACAAAAGGCACAAAAACCCATCGCCCTGCCGGTGTGGCAGTTTAGACTGTACCCTTGCAGGTGATGTCCGCGCCCTTTGCTGGAAGTCATTTAGGCAGGATCGATGGCGCCTTGCAACGATGAATTTTACGCAAAATTAAGAGGGAGCCATTGACTCCGGGCGCCGGTTTAGGGCGTCACGCCGATGTCAAAAAAGAATCGCAGAAGAATCAATGAGATTCCCAAAGTGGGTATTTTCGACACGCTATGAAAGAAAAAAAATAAAAATCCGCTTGACTCATTTCGCCCCCCTTCCGGGAGGGCGAGAGTCGCGCATTCTGGAAAGAACCTTGCGCAACTATTTGATTTTCAACGCATATTAGTGTCATTCCCCTGACACGAAATCGTCGCCGAATTAACCATTCAAGGGGCAGATCTCGGAATCGAAAAAGCCCGGTAAAATTACCGGGCTAATCATAACGAGCAGTTCGTTAATGAAATGTTATGCGCTTGCCGAAGCCGACAGCGTCTTCACACGAGCGGCAAGACGCGAGATCTTGCGGGATGCCGTGTTGGCGTGCAGGACGCCCTTGCTTGCTGCGCGGGCCAGTTCCGGCTGCGCTGCGATGAAGGCTGCCTTAGCCTTGGCCGCATCACCAGATGCGAGTGCCTCTTCGACCTGGCGAACGAAAGTACGAACGCGCGAGCGACGAGCCTTATTGACGTCGGTACGGCGGGCGATCTTGCGGGTCGCTTTTTTCCGCCGAAGTTGTATTGGCCATGGATGCCTCTCTCAAGAATTCGAACAAACTCCGTCATTACCGCGGGCCCTGCGGCCACAAATTCAGCAATGCGGGAGCATTATCGGGAAAGACCAGAATGGCTTCCCGAACCGTGGACGGGCGTATAACCCTAAAGCCGGGCCGCGTCAACGCGCATTTTCAAGGAAAAGCCGCCTTTCTCCATGAATCCGGCTCAGCGGTGTTTGAAGTCCGGTTTGCGCTTTTCGATGAAGGCAAACATGCCTTCCTTCTGGTCTTCCGTGGCAAACAGGCTGTGGAACAGACGGCGCTCGAAACGCAGCCCTTCCTCCAGCGTTCCCTCGAAAGCGCGGTTGACGGCTTCCTTGGCCATCAGCACCGAGGGGCGCGACAGCGAGGCAATTTTGGCCGCCGCTTCCAGCGCCTCGTCGAGCAGCCGCTCAGGCGCCACCACACGCGAAACGAGTCCCGCGCGCTCGGCTTCGGCCGCATCCATCATGCGGCCGGTCAGCACCATGTCCATCGCCTTCGACTTGCCGACGGCACGCGTCAGCCGCTGCGAGCCGCCCATGCCGGGAATGACGCCGAGGGTGATTTCGGGCTGGCCGAACTTGGCGGTCTCGGAAGCAATGATGAAATCGCACATCATGGCGAGCTCGCAGCCGCCGCCGAGCGCAAAGCCGCTAACGGCGGCGATGACGGGCTTGCGGGCGCGCCAGATCTCTTCCCAGCCGCTGATGAATTCCGACTTATATATATCTGCGAAATTCAGCGGCTGCATTTCCTTGATATCGGCACCGGCGGCAAAGGCGCGCTCGGAGCCGGTGAGAACGATGGCGCCGACCGCCTCGTCGGCGTGAAAGTCCGCATAGGCCCGCTTCAGATCGGCCAGAACGGTGGAATTCAGCGCGTTCAGCGCCTGCGGCCGGTTCAGCGTGATGAGGCCGACATTGCCACGGGTTTCAACGATCAGGGTTTCATAGGCCATGCGTTCCTCCTCACTTCTGGCAGACGGGGCAATAGAATGTCGAGCGGCCCGCCTGCACGATGCGCGAAACCGTACCGCTACAGCCGGGCGTGCGGCAAGGGTCACCTTCACGGTCATAGACGGAGAAGGAGTGCTGGAAATAGCCGAGCGAGCCGTCCGTCTGGATATGGTCGCGCAATGAGGAACCACCGGCCTTAATGGCGTCCGCAATCACATCGCGGATCGATGAGACGAGGAGGTTCAGCGCTTCCTTCGGCTTTCCGGTTTTCGTCACCAGCGTGCCGGCAGCATTGGTCGGCATCAGATGCGAGCGCCAGAGGGCTTCGCACACATAGATATTGCCGAGGCCGGCGATATTCTTCTGATCGAGAAGCGCGCCCTTGAGCGGCTGGGCCTTGCCGGCGAAGCGCTCCGCCAGATAAGCGGCGCTGAGCTCGTTGCCTGTCGGCTCCGGGCCGAGGCCGAAGAGGAAGGGGTTGTTCTGCAGCTCGGTGCGCTCGGCAATATCCATGAACCCGAAACGGCGGGGGTCATTATAGATGACGCGGCACGGACCTTCGCTGCCTTCCAGGTGAAAGATCGCGTGGTCGTGCTTTTCGTCCTTGGACCGCTCGTGATGAAACTCGCCAGGCGTCGTCTTCTGCCTGCCTTCCTCTATACGGAAGGAGCCGGACATGCCGAGATGGGAGATGATGGTCTTGCCGCTGTCGAGATCGATCAGCAGGTATTTCGCCCGCCGCCCGAGCGAGACGATGGTGCGCCCGTTGACATCGTCCTCGAAATTCTCGGGAAAGGGGAAGCGCAGATTGCCGCGGCGAAGCTCCAGCCGTTCGATGCGGGCGCCCTCCATCGCGGGGGTCAGGCCGCGCCTGACTGTTTCGACTTCTGGCAATTCCGGCATCGTTACCCATCTGTAGCTAAACGTGTTTCAACCGCGGATGATGTGCGCTATAGCGCCAGAAGGCCGCGGCTTTTGATCCGCGCATACAGATAGCGTCCAAAGCATCGCTTCGCTATGGTCGCCGCACCGATTTCGAGTAACGGAGTTGTCCGATGTCAGATAGCCGCACTTCCGCCGATGGCGGCATGGAAACGTCCTACGGTTTCCGCGAGGTGCAGAACGGCGAAAAGCAGGGCCTCGTCAACGAGGTCTTCCATAAGGTCGCCAAGCGCTACGACATCATGAACGACGTCATGTCGGCTGGCATGCACCGGGTCTGGAAGGACGCGATGATCGCGTCGCTGAACCCGCGCAAGGAAGCGGGATACAAGGTGCTCGATGTTGCCGGCGGCACGGGCGATATCGCCTTCCGCATTGTCGAAGCCTCGAACCGTCTTGCCCATGCCACCGTGCTCGACATCAACGGCTCTATGCTCGGCGTCGGGGCCGAGCGGGCCGCCAAGAAGAAGCTCTCGGACAATCTGACCTTCGTCGAGGCCAATGCCGAGGACCTGCCTTTCGAGGCGAACAGCTTCGACGCCTATACGATCGCCTTCGGCATCCGCAACGTGCCGCGCATCGATGTGGCGCTTTCGGAAGCCTATCGCGTGCTGAAGCGTGGCGGGCGGCTTCTGGTGCTTGAGTTCTCCGAAGTGGAGCTGCCGGTTCTCGACAACGTCTATGACGCCTGGTCGTTCAACGCGATCCCGAAATTCGGCAAGGCGATCACCGGCGATGCCGAGCCCTATCAGTATCTCGTGGAGTCGATCCGTAAATTCCCAAACCAGGAGAATTTCGCGGCGATGATCCGCGAGGCGGGTTTCTCGCGGGTTTCCTACACCAATTATACCGGCGGTATCGCCGCGCTGCATTCCGGCTGGAAATTATAGAATAGATGAGTGCTTTCGGCGCATATTTCCGGCTTTGGCGCGTCGGCTGGGTGCTCGTGCGCGAGGGGGTCGTCTCGGCCCTCCCGTCTGAAGGGCTGCCGCCCGTGGTGGCGCTTGCCAAATCCTCCGTGACGATCTTCGAGCGCAGCAAGGCAAAGCGCCAGAAGCGCAGCGACCGGCTGGCGCGCGCGGTCGAGCGTCTCGGTCCGTCCTATGTGAAGATCGGCCAGTTCCTGGCGACGCGTCCTGACGTCGTCGGCGTCGATTTCGCCAACGACCTGTCGCAGCTGCAGGACCGGATGACCTTTTTCCCGATTGCGGCGGCAAAGGCCAATATCGAGGGATCGCTTGGGCGTCCCGTCGAGGAACTCTACGCGAGCTTCGGCGATCCGATTGCAGCGGCCTCGATCGCCCAGGTTCATCCGGCTGAAGTCGATGGTAACGAAGGCCGCAAGAAGGTGGCCGTCAAGGTCGTACGCCCCGGCGTGCGCCAGCGCTTCGGCCATGACATCGAGGCGATGTATCTCGTCGCCCATCTGCAGGAGCGCTTCATGCCCTCCAGCCGCCGGCTGCAGCCGGTGGAGGTGACGAAGACGCTGGAGCAGACGACCAAGGTGGAGATGGATCTCCGGCTCGAGGCCGCCGCCCTCTCCGAAATCGCCGAGAATACCGAGAAAGATCCGGGCTTCCGCGTCCCCAAGGTCGATTGGGAGCGCACCGGGCGCGACGTCATCACCATGGAGTGGATCGACGGCGTGAAGATGTCGGATGTCGAGGGGCTGCTCGCCGCCGGCCACGACCTCAACGCGCTCGCCGACACGCTGATCCAGTCCTTCCTGCGCCATACGCTGCGCGACGGCTTCTTCCATGCCGACATGCATCCCGGCAATCTCTTCGTCGATGCCGACGGCATGATCGTCGCCGTCGACATGGGCATCGTCGGGCGGCTTGGAAAGAAGGAGCGGCGCTTCCTCGCCGAGATCCTCTACGGCTTCATCACCCGCGATTACATCCGGGTGGCCGAAGTGCATTTCGAAGCCGGCTATGTGCCCGGACATCACAATGTCGAGAGCTTCGCTCAGGCGATCCGGGCGATCGGCGAGCCGATCCACGGCCAGCCGGCAGAGACGATCTCGATGGGCAAGCTGCTGACGCTGCTTTTCGAGGTGACCGAACTCTTCGACATGCAGACGCGGCCTGAGCTCGTCATGCTGCAGAAGACGATGGTCGTCGTCGAAGGCGTGTCGCGCATGCTCAATCCGCGCTTCAACATGTGGAAGGCGTCCGAACCTGTCGTCGGCGAATGGATCCGCAACAATCTCGGCCCGAAACGCATCGTCACCGACCTGAAGGACGGGCTGAAAGCCGCGGTGAAGCTGGCCGAAGCGGTGCCCGAAATCGCCGCGCAGACGGAAAAATTCCATCACCAGCTCCTGCATATGAGCGAGCATGGACTGCGTTTCGACGAGCAGACGGCCGAGGCGATCGGCAAGTCCGAGGCGCGTCATAACCGTTCTGCCCGCATCGCCCTCTGGATTATTGCGCTGACGCTTCTCTATATTGCCTGGACGCTGAGCTGACCTCAGGCATAAAGCAACATGCTGTGTTCGGCATTTGGGATATCCCATGATGCGAGACGCTCGCTTAGTCTCGCCTTCAAGGAGACCAGCAGATGAAGCATGAACGCCCCGGCATCGAACTATCCGGCCAACCCCTCGGCTTTGCCGAGATGGTAAGGATCGGGTCGGGCAAGGTGGCGCTTTCGGCTTCGGCAGCGGGCATGGCGCGCGTCGAGCATGCGCGCTCGATCGTCGAGGATGCGATCGATGCGGGCGTTCCCGTCTACGGCTCGACGACAGGCGTCGGGGCCATGAAGGATGTCGAGTGGTCGAATGACGAGCTCGAAGCCTTCAATCTCGGCCTCGTGCGCGCCCACCATTTCGGCACCGGCACACCCTTTTCCTGCGCTGTGGTGCGCAATGCGATGGCCATCCGCATCAACACGGCGCTGACGGGACAGGTCGGCTGCACGCCCGAACTCATCGAAGCCTATATGCGGCTGCTGGATGCCGATCTTATCCCGCTGGTGCGCCGCACGGGATCGATCGGTTGTGCCGATATCGGCCTGATGGGCCAGATCGGCGCGGTGCTCACCGGCGTCGGCGAGGCCGTCTATCGCGGCAAGCGCATGCAGGCGGCGGAGGCCTTCCAGGCCGCCGGTCTCGAACCTATCAAGATGGCGCCACGCGACAGCCTGGCATCGCTCAGCGTCAATGCCGTGAGCTTTGCGGCTGCCGGTGAGGCGACGCGCAATGCCGCCGCCTCGATCCGCGTGTTGCTGGCGACCGGCATGATGGCCTCTGGCGCGCTTGGTGCTTCGCGCGATCCGTGGAAGGCCGTGCGTCATGTCGGCACCGCCCGCGAAGCGCTGATCGGCTCATGGCTCTGCAATGCCTCGGAAGCCTGGAACTGGCCGGTTGCCACGCACGTGCAGGATCCTCTGAGCCTGCGCATGGTCGCCCAGGTCTTCGGCGCGGTGATCGAGAACCTGCTGTCAACGGGCCACAAGATCCTCGCCGCCACCGGCCGCTCGGACGACAATCCTGTCGTCGTCGAGGGCCGCGTCATGACCTCCGGTGGTTCTCTGCCGCTCGATGTCACGATCCTGCTCGAATCCGCCGCGCTCTGCATGGCGCATGCGGCGCGCAATGCCTTCAATCGCTGCGTCATTCTCGGCAACGGTCAGCGCCGCGATCTGCCGGTCAATCTCGTTCCGCCCGGCCGCATCGCCACCGGCTTCGGCCCGATCATCAAGCTCGCCGGCGAAATCTTCTCGCGCGTGCTATCGATGTCCAATCCGGTCTCGGCGCAGTCGCTGGTGGTCGCCGCTGGACTCGAGGACGAGGCGGCCTTCCTGCCGCTGGTCATCGAGCGTTTCGAGCGCCAGATGCGAGCGCTTCGGCGCCTTGCGGCGCTGGAAGCCCTGCTTTCCGCGCAGGCAATCGACATTCTCGGCGACGAGCCGCAGGGCGTTGCGAAGATGATCTACGATCTCGTGCGCAGCCACGCCGCCTTCTACACGGTCGACCGGCCGCTTTCGGCCGAAGTCGAGGCGATCGAGGAAGAGCTCGGCTCCGACGCCTTCATCTCGAAGCTGATCGGCGAAGTGCCGATCGCATCCTTCGACGATTTCTTCGCCCTCGGCTCGCTGGAGCGCATCGAGGAACGGCTCGCAAGCGAACCGATGGTTCTCTGACAACAACAGCATCTGGAGGCGCCGCATGGCTGATTTCGATCTCGTTCTGCAAGGGACTGTCGTCCTGCCCGAGCGCATTCTGGAACAGGGCTATGTCGCAGTGCGCGACGGCAAGATCGCCGAAGTCGGCGTCGGCGTTCCGCCCGCGGCAAAGGAGCGCCATCTGCTTGGCAAGGCGCTGATCCTGCCTGGCGCGATCGACGCCCAGACGCATTCGCTCTCGCAGAAGGACCAGGAAGATTTCCTCTGGTCGACCCGTTCGGCCGCGGCCGGCGGTGTCACGACGATCGTCGACATGCCCTATGACGAAGGCAATCTCGTTTGCTCCGCCGCGGCGGTAAAGAAGAAGGTGGATCACGCGAGCCCGCAGGCCCGCGTCGATTTCGCGCTCTACGGCACCGTCGATCCCGAGGAAGGTGCGGTCCGTATCCGCGAGATGGTGGATGCCGGTGTTGCCGCCTTCAAATTCTCGACCTTCGGCACGGATGCCAAGCGCTTCCCGCGTATTCCCCCGGCCCTGCTCGATGAATGCTTCGCCGCGATCGCGCCGACCGGCCTGACGGCTGGCGTGCACAACGAGGATGACGAGGCGGTCCGGACCTATATGGAGAAGGTCAAGGCGAGCGGCATCACCGACTGGCGCGCCCATGGCCTGTCGCGCCCGCCGATCACCGAACTGCTGGCCATGCATACGATCTTCGAGACCGGCGCTCATACCGGCTGCCCGTCGCATGTGGTGCATTGCTCGCTCGGCCGCGGCTATGACATCGCCCGCGCTTATCGCCGCGATGGCTTCGAAGCCACCGTCGAGTGCTGCATCCACTATCTGACGCTCGACGAGGAAAACGATGTGAAGCGCCTCGGCGGCAAGGCGAAGATCAATCCGCCGATCCGCCCGCGCGCCGAAGTCGAGACCCTGTGGCGCAAGGTCGCCGAGGGCAATGTCTGGCTGGTTTCAACCGATCACGTCAGCTGGTCGGAAAACCGCAAAACCAATCCGGATATGCTTGCCAATTCCTCAGGCGTGCCCGGCCTCGAAGCCATGGTCCCGCTGTTCGTGAAAGGCGCGCTGGAGCGCGGCGTTTCGCTGACCTGGGCTGCAAAGCTGATGGCCGAAAATCCCGCAAAGCATTTCCGCCTCAACCACATCAAGGGTGCGCTGACACCCGGCAAGGACGCCGATATCGTCGTGCTGGAGCCGCGCGAGATGGTCTACGATGCAGCCGCGAGCGGTAACAACATCGTCGGCTGGAGCCCCTATAACGGCATCCGCTTGCCCTGGACCGTTTCCGCAGCCTATCTGCGCGGCGAAAAGATAACCGATGGCGCCAAGGTGCTTTCCGAGCCCGGCAACGGCAAGTTCGTCCGGCCCCTGCCCCGTCATGTCATTGCTGGAGAAGCCGCATGAGCCGCAACCTGCCCGTCAACGCCGGACGTATCGCCGAAGATATCGACGCCTTGGCAAAGATCACCGAGCCCGATCATCCCTGGACGCGCCGCGCCTTCTCGCCGCTCTTCCTGGAAGGACGCGCCTATATCGAGGCGCGGATGAAGGCAGCCGGTCTTGAGACGCGGATGGATGCCGCGGGCAACCTGATCGGCCGCCGCGCCGGTACAAAGCCAGGTCTCGGCACGATCATGGTCGGCTCGCATTCCGATACCGTGCCTGACGGCGGCCGCTTCGACGGCATCGCCGGCACGATCACGGCGCTCGAAGTGGCCCGCTCGCTGAAGGACCAGGACATCCAGCTCGATCATGATCTCGAGATCATCGACTTCCTGGCCGAAGAAGTCAGCATTTTCGGTGTCTCCTGCATCGGCAGCCGCGGCATGACCGGCCAGATCCCCGAAGCATGGCTTTCGCGCACCAACGGCGACCGCACGCTCGCCGACGGCATCACCGAAGTCGGCGGCGATCCGGCAACGCTGCTCTCCCAGAGCCGTCCTGATCTGAAGGGCTTCCTCGAACTTCACATCGAGCAGGGGCCGATCCTGGAAAACGAAAAGAAGGATGTCGGCATCGTCACCGCGATCGCCGGGATCACCCGCATCGAAATCACCGTCGAGGGCCGCGCCGATCACGCCGGTACGACGCCGATGGATGGCCGCGCCGATGCGCTGGTCGCCGCCTCGCAGCTGGTGCTGGACATTCGCGAAGCCGCCGCCCAGCGGGCCAAGACACCCGGCCATTTTGCCGCGACTGTCGGTGAATTCCGCATCGAGCCGAACGCCGCCAATGTCGTGCCCTCGAAGGTCGTGCTGCTGATCGACGGGCGCGCCGAAATCCGCGGCGACATGGAAGCCTTCTGCGAGTGGCTGGATGCCCATGTCATCAAGCTAGCGATCGCGCAGGGCGTCACAATCAAGTCGCCGAACCGCGTTTCAGACAATTATCCGACGCCCGGCGATCCGCGCCTCCTGAAGATCCTGGAGCAGGCCTGCGACACCGTCGGCGCCAAGCATCGCCGCATGGCATCGGGCGCCGGTCACGATACCGCCTGGGTCGCCAAGGTGGCGCCTGCGGCGATGATCTTCGTGCCCTGCAAGGAAGGCCGCAGCCACTGCGCCGACGAATGGGCCGAGAATGACGACATCGCGCTTGGTGCCGCCGTTCTGTTCGAGGCGGTACGCGACATGGACAAGAGCTTGAACGAGGAGAAGGCTTGATGGGACGCATACTCGTTGAGAAAGACGTCGAGGCTGCAGTCAAGGGCGGGTCCGTTTATGCGGCTGGCGGTGGCGGCTGGGCAGACCACGGCCGGATGCTCGGCTATGCGGCCGTCAATGTCGGCAAGCCGGAACTCGTCTCGATCGACGAACTCAAGGACGACGACTGGATCGCGACTGCCGCCGCCATCGGCGCGCCGGCCTCGACCACACCCTGGGAAATGCAGGGCATCGATTACGTCAAGGCCGTGCAGCTGCTGCAGGACGAGCTTGGCGATAGGCTTTCCGGTCTGATCATCGGCCAGAACGGCAAGTCCTCGACGCTGAACGGCTGGCTGCCCTCGGCCATTCTCGGCACCAAGGTCGTCGACGCCGTCGGCGATATCCGCGCGCATCCAACCGGCGATATGGGCTCGATCGGCATGGCGGGATCGCCGGAGCAGATGATCCAGACGGCAGTCGGCGGCAACCGCGCCGAAAACCGCTATATCGAGCTTGTCGTGAAGGGCGCGACGGCGAAGATTTCGCCGATCCTGCGGGCTGCGTCGGATCAGTCCGGCGGCTTCATTGCAAGCTGCCGCAATCCGCTGCGGGCTTCCTATGTGCGCAAGAATGCGGCGCTCGGAGGCATCTCGATGGCGCTGGCGCTTGGCGAGGCGATCATCGCGGCCGAGAAGAAGGGCGGCTCCGCCGTCATCGACGCGATCTGCAAGACAACCGGCGGCCATATCCTGACCGAGGGCATCATCACCAAAAAGGATGTCGTCTACACGAACGAAGCCTTCGATATCGGCACCGTCTCCGTCGGCGCCGGCGATAATGCGGTGACGCTACATGTGATGAACGAATACATGGCGGTGGACGATGCCGACGGCAAGCGCGTCGCGACCTTCCCATCCGTCATCACCACGCTGTCGCCGGAGGGAGAACCACTCTCTGTCGGCCAGCTGCAGACAGGTATGCATATCTTCATCCTGCATGTGCCGATGGATATCATTCCGCTCTCGGCAAGCGTTCTCGACCCAACCGTCTACCCGCCGGTGGAGAAGGCCATGGGCATCGAGATCGCCCGGTATGCGCTGGGGGCGCTGGCTTGAGCTGAGCATCCCTTCTCCCCAGCGGGGAGAAGATGTCCGTCAGGACAACAGATGAGGGGGCGAGCGCCGGAAGCGCGAGCGGCCGAGCGAAAGTGAGGCCGAGGACTTGCCCCCCTCATCCGACCCCTTCGGGGCCACCTTCTCCCCGCGGGGAGAAGGGAAAGTCGAAATCAAACGAGGAACACCGAGATGCCCAAAGCCAACCCACGCCATCCGAAATTTCCGATCCCGGGCGGGCCGGAGCTGCGCGCCAAGGGCTGGCGGCAGGAGGCGCTGCTGCGGCTTCTCGAAAACGTGCTCTCGGTCGGCGAAGACCCCGACAATCTCATCGTCTATGCCGCGCTTGGCAAGGCGGCGCGCAACTGGGCGGCTCACAAGGGTATCGTCAAGGCGCTGACCGAGATGGACGAGGATCAGACGCTGCTGATCCAGTCCGGCAAGCCGATCGGTCTCGTGAAGACCCATGCCAAGGCGCCGCTGGTGATCATGGCCAACTGCAACATCGTCGGCCAGTGGGCGAAGGCTGAGGTATTCTACGAGCTGCAGCGAAAGGGCCTGATCTGCTGGGGCGGCCTGACGGCCGGCGCCTGGCAATATATCGGCAGCCAGGGCGTCATCCAGGGCACCTACGAGATCTTCATGCGGATTGCCGAGCGGCGCTTCGGCGGCGACCTTTCCGGCCGTTTCGTGCTGACGGCTGGCCTCGGCGGCATGGGTGGCGCACAGCCGCTGGCCGGCCGCATGGCGGGCGCGGCTATCCTCTGCGTCGATATCGATGCCGAGCGGGCGAAGAAGCGCCAGGAGATCGGTTACCTGCAGGAGATCGCGCCCGACGTCGATACGGCGCTGAAAATGATCGACGATGCCGTGAAGCAAAAGCGCGCGCTGTCCGTCGGCCTCGTCGGCAACGCGGCGGAAATCTACCCGGAGATCGCCCGGCGCGGCATCGTGCCTGATGTCGTTACCGACCAGACCTCGGCGCATGATCTCGTCTATGGCTACGTGCCCAAGGGCATGAGCATCGCCCAGGTGAAGGAACTGCGCGACGACGGCCAGGGCCAGCTGATGGCGGCAAGCCGCGCCTCGATCGTCCAGCATGTGACGGCGATGCTAGACTTCCAGAAGAAGGGCTCCGAGGTCTTCGACAATGGCAACCTGATCCGCACGCAGGCGAAGGAAGGCGGCGTTCAGAACGCATTCGACATCCCGATCTTCACCGAAGCCTATCTGCGGCCGCTGTTTGCACGCGCTATCGGCCCGTTCCGCTGGATGGCGTTGTCTGGAGAGGAAAGCGACATCGCCCGGATCGACGATCTGCTGCTCGAGATGTTCCCCGACAACAAGATCATCACCAACTGGATCCGGCTGGCGCGCGAGCATGTGCCCTTCGAGGGCCTGCCGGCGCGCATCGCCTGGCTCGGCCACGGCGAACGAACGGCGCTGGCGCGGCGCGTCAACGAACTGGTCGCGAGCGGCGAGCTCAAGGGACCCGTCGCCTTCTCCCGCGACCACCTCGATGCCGGTGCGATGGCGCATCCCAACATCATGACCGAGCGCATGAAGGACGGCTCCGACGCCATCGCCGACTGGCCGCTCATCGACGCGATGATGCTGTGCTCCTCGATGGCCGATCTCGTCGTCGTCCACTCCGGCGGCGGCGGCTATGCGGGTTACATGACGAGCTGCGGGGTCACGGTCGTTGCCGACGGTACAGTTGATGCCGATGAGCGGCTTGATCACGCGCTGACCAACGACACAGCGCTGGGCGTCATGCGCTATGCGGATGCGGGTTATGAGGACGCGCTTGATGAGGTGGCCAAGAAGGACGTGCCGTATATCCGGCTTGATTGACCTCCTGATGCGGCATCAGAGATGCCGCGTCTCCTCCGGCGGCGTGTCATAGCGCTCATGCAGGCCATCGACATAGGCGACGGGGGCGTTGACGAGCTCGTCAGCCGTGGCGTCATCGAGGCAATTGACGGCGACAGCGAAGAACGTGCCGAGGGCTTCGTTTTCGCCCCAGGCATAGGAGCTGACGCCGCAATTCCTGCAGAAGAGATGATGCAGCTTACGGGATGCGAACTGATATTCGCCAAGCGCTTCCCTGCCTGAGAGCAAGCGGAAGTCTTCGGGCGATGCCACCGCGAGCCAACTGCGCTTCTTCCTGCAGACGGAGCAGTTGCAGCGAAAGGTGCCCGCCTGGAGGTCGAGCGCGGTTTCGTAGCTGACTTCGCCGCAGTGGCAGCTGCCATGATAGGTCTTCTTCATGATGCTCTCCTCCCTGCTTGCTCCTCAGCATAGGCCGCCACCTTATCGAGCGCTTCCGCCCAGCCGCTGCTCTGAAGCTTGAATTCCGTGTCGCTTGGCAGTTGATGTTTGCGGAAGGTGAGCTTCGTCCTGCCGCCCTTATCTTCCAACTCCACAATCGCCTGCATCTCGTGTTCCGGCTGACCGGCCGAATTCTCCCAGGCGAAAGTGAAGACCAGCCGCTCGGGCGGGGTGATCTCGATGTAGCGGCCGCGGCTCCAATATTCCTTGCCATCAGGCGCGAGGATGCAGTGACGCCAGGCACCGCCTTCGCGCAGATCGACGGAGACGGATGGCGCCGAGCAATTGTGCGGACCCCACCATTTCAGCAGGTGCTCCGGCTCCGTCCAGAGACGGAAGACGAGTTCGCGCGGGGCATCGATCTCGCGCACCAGTACGATTTCGCGGCTGCGCACAGCCGGGCTGACATCACTTGCCATTCTTTTCCTCCTTGCTCTTCAGGCTCGCGGCATAGGCTTCGAGCTTGTCCAGGCTTTCGCTCCAGAAAACGCGGTAGTTCTCAAGCCAGTCGTCGACGACACGCAGCGATGCCGGCTCCAACCGGCAGGGCCGCCATTGAGCTTCCCGGCCCTTCGATATGAGCCCGGCATTCTCCAGCACCTTGAGATGCTTGGAGACGGCGACCAGCGACATGTCGAAGGGTTCGGCGAGCTCCGATACGGATGCCTCTCCCGAGGCGAGCCGGGCGAGGATTGCCCGCCGTGTCGGATCGGCCAGTGCCGAAAAGGTCGCGCTCAAGCGGTCCATTATTTATCCACTAAGTTAATTAACTTTTCAGTTAAATAATGGACGATGCGGTGCCAGTCAAGGCCTCTGTGTCAGATGGCGATTGCTAGACGCGCGCTGCCTTTGAAAGACGCCTTGCGCCATAGGCGCAAGCGAAGGCGCAAAGGAGCATGGCGAGGGTAAAGAACACCACGGCCGACCAACCCTCAGCAGAGAAGAACCAGCCGCCCGCCGACCCCATGACGCTGGAGCCGACATAGTAGGCAAGCATGTAGAGCGAGGAGGCGTGGCCCTTGGTGCCCTTCGCCAGCTTGCCGACGAGGCCGCTGGCGATCGAATGGCTCATGAAGAAGCCACTCGTCAACACGATGATGCCGAGGATGATGACAGGCAGCGACGATGAAAGGGTCAGAGCGCTTCCGGCTGCGGTGACGGCAAGGCCGGTCAGGAGCACGGCGAAATGGCCGAAGCGATCACCCAGGATGCCGCCGATCGACGAGGCGCCGATGCCGAACATGTAGACTGTGAAGATAAGGCCGAGTTCGGTCTGTGTCAGTTCATAGGGTGACGCAACGAGCCGGAAGCCGGCGTAGTTGTAGATCGTCACGAAGGAGCCCATCGCCAGGAAGGCGATCGAAAAGACGAAGGGCAGCGCCGGATTTTGGAGATGGCCGGCCCAGGCTTTCAGATGAAAGCGCGGATCGAAGCCGGGGCGGCGGATGAAATTGCGTGAGGCCGGCAGAAGGACGATGAAGCCGATGGCGGCGGCGAGGCCGATCACGCCCATCAGCGCCATGGCGGGACGCCAGCTCAGGTATTCGGCGAAGATGCCCGTCAGCACGCGGCCGGACATGCCGCCGAAGGCCGTTCCGCCGACATAGAGGCCCATCGTGGCACCGAGGCCCTTTGGATCGATTTCTTCGGCGAGATAGGCCATGGCGACGGCGGGCACCCCGCCAAGCACGAAGCCCAGCAGCGCCCGCAGCATCAGCAGCACATGCCAGTTCGGCGCGAAGGCCGCGGCGATCGTCAGCACTGCGGCACCAACCAGCGAAATCGACATCAGGCTGCGGCGGCCGAGACCTTCCGACACGGCGGCGGCACAGATGATGGCGACGGCGAGGAAGCCGGTGGACAACGAGAGCGCCAGGGAGCTCTGGGCCGGGCTCACCGCATAGTCGGAAGCGAAGACCGGCAGCAGCGGCTGGACGCAGTAGAGCAGCGAGAAGGTGGAGAAGCCGGAGAGAAACAGCGCCAGGCTGGCCCGCCGGTAGGGCAGCGTGCCGCGCGTCAGATATTGCTTGGCGGGCGGCGCTTCCGTCACCTCGATCGGGGAAATATCGCTCATTCTTGCTGCTGTCTTGGGCATGTCAGGCGCCTTTCATCCCTGATCTAGCCAGCGAGGCTCAATTTGTCCAATATATGGAACTGTCATTCTCGATAGGTTTTGGAGATACCGGGCATGGAGCTTCGGCACATTCGCTACTTTCTCGCCGTTGCCGAAGAGGCGAATTTCACGCGGGCGGCGGCGAAGCTCGGCA
The DNA here is from genome assembly GCF_040546565.1 of Rhizobium sp. OAE497. Classification (NCBI taxonomy): domain Bacteria; kingdom Pseudomonadati; phylum Pseudomonadota; class Alphaproteobacteria; order Hyphomicrobiales; family Rhizobiaceae; genus Rhizobium; species Rhizobium sp. OAE497. Next base: position 301,563 of record NZ_JBEPOA010000001.1, on the reverse strand, counting down.
TCGGGCAACCGCCGCTCAGCCAGCAGATCCGCGATCTGGAGGCGGAGATCGGCGCGGCGCTCTTCCACCGCGTGCCGCATGGTGCGGAACTGACGGCGGCGGGTGAGGCATTTCTCAGCGAAGCCAAGGCGTCGCTCGCCTCCGCAGAAAAGGCGAAGCTTGCGGCACAGCGCGCCAATCGCGGCGAGACGGGGCGCCTGGCGCTCGGCTTCACGGCGTCCTCGGCCTTCAACCCTGTTGTCAGCGCCACGATCCGGCGTTTTCAGGCGCGGTGGCCGGATGTGCGGTTGTCGTTGACGGAGCTCAATACGCTGTCACTGATGGAAAAACTGCATCGCGGCGAACTCGACGCCACCTTCATGCGGCCGAGCCTCGACGATCCGCCCGGCGTGCGGCTGAAGCGGCTGGCTGACGAGCCGATGGTCGTTGCCCTGCCCGCAAGCCATCCGCTGGCAAAGCGCGAAACGCTGCCGCTGGCGTTGCTGGCAACCGAGCCGTTCATCCTCTTTCCGCGGCTGGTCGGCCTCAGCCTGTTTGACGATGTGGTGCTCGCCTGCCGCAAGGCGGGCTTCGAGCTCACGGTCGCACAGGAAGCGCCGCAGATTTCCTCTGTGGTCAATCTTGTTGCCGCCGAGCTCGGCGTCTCGATCGTTCCGGAATCGATCGCGCAGATCAAGCTCGATGGCGTCGCCTACCGCCCGATCGAAGGACCGCCCGCCGTGGCGCGGCTGGCGCTCGCCGTCTTGAAGACACAGCGGTCGCCGGTGACGGAAAACCTGATGAGCCTTCTCTAGCGGCGCTCCCAATAGGGCGGGTCGCCGAAGGCCTTGCGGAGGTGATCGGCGATGGCGCGCAGTTTTGCCGAGGGGTTCCGGCCCTCGGGATGCGCCATGTAGATGAATTCCGGCTCCGGCTTGTCGCCGACATCGATCTCCGCAAGGCTGCCCTCGCGGATCGCCGGTCCGGCGATGAAGGCCGGGAGCAGCGCTATGCCGAGGCCGGCGATTGCGGCATCCCGCAGCATGTCGCCGTTGTTCATGCCCATAGAGAGATGAGCGCGAACGACCTCCGTGCCGTCAACCGTCTGGAAGCGCCAGTCGGCGACGCCGCGGTTGGTGTAGAAGAGGCCGCGATGCTCCTGCAGACCTGCAAGCGTGCGCGGAATGCCGGCTTTCGCAAGATAGGCAGGCGAGGCGACGAGCATCCGGCGGCTCGGCGCCAGCTTCCAGGCGACCAGGCGGGAATCGGCGATCGGCCCGTTGCGGATGATCGCGTCATAGCCTTCCGATGCCGCATCGACGCGTCGGTCGTCGATATCGAGCGTCAGTGCTATTTCCGGATGCTCCGCCAGGAAGGGATAGAGGGCGGGGCCGAGATGCATGCGCCCGAAGGTAACAGGGGCAGCAATCCGCAGCGGCCCGGCAAGTGTGCCACGGCGTTCGGCCATGGAAGCCGAGGCTTCATCGATCTCGTGAATGATGCGGAGCGCCCGCTCCAGAAAGGCCGTCCCATCCTCCGTCAGTGTCAGTTTGCGGGTCGTGCGGTGGAGCAGCGTGCCGCCGAGGGTTTTCTCCAGCTCGGCGAGCCTTTCGCTGACCACCGACTTCGACAATCGCAGGCGTCTGGCCGCCTCGCTGACCGATCCTGCCTCCACCACCGCGACGAAAGCCGCGATCCCCTCAATCCTGATCATCGTTCGGTATTTCCGAATTCGAGTTCCACTACTTGGAGACTAATCCGAACGAAAAGAAAATGCCATCTTCCACTCATCGAAGGGGCACAACACCCCGCAACAAGGAGATCGAACAATGAACCGCCTGAACAACAAAGTCGCAATCGTCACCGGCGCTAGCTCCGGTATCGGCCGCTCGACGGCAAAGCTCTTTGCCGCCGAAGGCGCAAAGGTTGTCGTCGGCGCCCGCCGCCAGGCTGAACTCGAAAGCCTCGTCGCCGAGATCAAGGCCGACGGTGGCGAAGCCGTTGCCGTTGCCGGTGACGTCCGCTCGGAAGATTATCACAAGGCGCTGGTCGCTGCCGCCGTTGCCAATTACGGCAAGCTCGACATCGCCTTCAACAATGCCGGTACGCTCGGCGAGGCCGGCCCCAGCACCGAGGTTTCCGAAGCCGGCTTTGCCGACACGCTGACGATCAACCTGACGGCCTCGTTCCTGGCAGCCAAGCATCAGGTCGCCGAAATGGTCAAGCATGGCGGTGGCTCGGTGATCTTCACCTCGACCTTCGTCGGCTACAGCTTCGCCTTCCCGGGTGTCGCCGCTTATGCCGCCAGCAAGTCCGGCCTGATCGGCCTGACTCAGGCGCTTGCCGCCGAATTCGGCCCGCAGAATGTGCGCGTCAATGCGGTGCTGCCGGGCGCGGTCGATACGGACATGTATCGCGAAATGAACGACACGCCTGACAAGAAGGGCTTCGTCACCAACCTGCATGCGCTGAAGCGCGTCGCCACGCCGGAAGAGCTTGCCCGCTCGGTTCTCTACCTCGCTTCCGACGATTCGAGCTTCGTGACCGGTACTGCCTCGCTCGTCGATGGCGGCGCATCGATCACCCGCACCTGACGAACGGGCGCGATCATCCGCATTCTTCGAAAGAAGGGATGGTCGCGCCTTCCATTTTCGTATGAATATCCGGCGCGTCAGCCCCCACCCAAAGGACCATCATCATGTCACGCCTTGCAAACAAGACCGCCCTCATCACCGGCGGCACCAGCGGCATCGGCCTTGAGACCGCCCGCCAGTTCATCGCCGAAGGCGCCCGTGTCGCCATCACCGGCAGCAGCGCCGCGAGCGTCGAAAACGCCCGCAAGGAATTGGGTGAGAAGGCGCTGGTCATCCAGGCCGATGCAGGCAATGCCGATGGCCAGAAAGCTGTCGCCGATGCCATCAAGAATGCCTTCGGCCATCTCGACATTCTCTTCGTCAATGCCGGTATTGCCGAGTTCGGCCCGCTTGAACAATGGACGGAAGCGGCTTTCGACAAGTCGATTGCCATCAATGTGAAGGGACCGTTCTTCCTGATCCAGGCGCTGCTGCCGCTTTTTGCGAAGGGCGCGGCGATCGTGCTGAACACGTCTATCAACGCCCATATCGGCATGCCCAATTCCAGCGTCTACTCGCTGACCAAGGGTGCGTTGCTGACACTGGCAAAGACGCTGTCCGGCGAACTCATCGGCCGCGGCATCCGCGTCAACGCCGTCAGCCCCGGCCCGATCGCCACGCCTCTCTACAGCAAGCTCGGCAGCTCGGAAGCCGAGTCCAAGGCGATGACCTCGCATATCCAGAGCCAGATCCCCACCGGACGCTTCGGCGATCCCTCGGAGGTCGCCAAGACCATCATCTTCCTGGCATCGGATGAAGCCGCCTATATCGTCGGCAGCGAACTGATCATCGATGGCGGGATGAGCAATCTCTGACATGCAAGAGGCCGCGGCGCCGTTGACGCCGCGGCCTTTTCATCAGTTAAGTTCGACCAGCTCGCGGATGGCGGTTTCGAACTTGATCTCGCCCTTGCGCGATCCGGCTTCGCCGCCCTCGAACTCGATCCAGCCTTCATTGAAGCCATCGAGCATGCGCATGCGGGGTCCGGGGTTTTGCATGCCCTGGCTGCGGAACAGGGCTTCCCACGCATCCCGCTCGATCGTCTCGGCTTGCACCGGACGGCCAAGCACCGTGGCAAAGGCTTCGGCCATTTGCAGCGGCGTGATGCGGTAGGGACCTTCGAGTTCGACGATGCGCTTGCCGGTCCAGTCCTCCTGCAGCATCTCGGCAGCAACGGCGCCGACATCGCGAACGCCCACCATTGGAACGGGCTTATCCAGCGGCTGCAGGAAGCTCGGCATCACGCCGTCGCGCGCCGGGGCGATATCCCACACCGAGTTTTCCATGAACCAGCCGGCGCGCAGAAAGGCGACCGGCATGGGCAGCTCGGACAGCGCCCGCTCGACGAGGCCGAGTTGCGTCAGCAGATTTTCTTCCTTTGCCTGAGCGCCGATCGTGGACAGGCAGACGACCTTCTTTGGCGCCGCCTTCATCAGAGCTGTCTTCAAGGCTTCGATGATGATCTTTGCCTGCGCAAAGCCCGGTGCCGGATCGAAGGCCGGCGGGATCAGCAGGAAAACGGCTTCCGCTCCGGCAAAGGCATCGGCAAGCGCCGCTGCATCCGTCATCTCGGCGATGGCTATCTCGGCACCGCGTTCGCGCCAGCTTCCTGCTTTCTCGGCATTGCGCATGACAGCGCGAACGGGCAATCCGCGCTCCAGCAGCTTCTCCCCGACGACGGCGCCGACCTGGCCTGTTATTCCGGTTACAGCAAACATGTTCGAGCTCCTTCTGACAGCGGCCTGTGCCGCGATGGCCAAAAGATGCGCCAAAGCCGCCTTTGACTGAATTGCGCTTTTGTCAGATAATTCATGACTGAAAATCAGGAATGAAATGATGTTTGACGGGCGATTGCTGAATGGAGTCAGCGTGCTGGCTGCCGTGGTCGAGAGCGGCAGTTTCGCGCGGGCGGCCGAGGCGCTGGGGCTGACGGCATCGGGGGTCAGCCGGGCGGTGGCGCGCCTTGAGAGCCGGATCGGCGTACGCCTGCTCGATCGGACGACGCGGTCATTGCGGCTGACCGATGACGGCGCGCGCTTCTACGAGCAGGTGGTGCCGCTGCTTGGCGGTATCGAGGAAGCGGCCGCCTATGCTGCCGGAACGACGCAGGCGGTGCGCGGGCGGCTGCGGATCAATGTCGATCCGTATTTCTCCAGGCTGATCCTGGCGCCGAGGCTCGGCCTCTTTCTCGACCGCTATCCCGACCTGCAGATCGAGGTGGTGACGCGCAATGAGATCGGCGATCTCGTGGCCGACGGCATGGACGTGGCGGTGCGTTTCGGGGAGATCCCGGCGAAGAGTTCGCTGATTGCCCGCCAGCTGTTTCGCACACGGGTGATTACGGTCGCAGCGCCCTCCTATCTCGCGAAACATGGCACACCGAAGCTGCCGGCCGATCTCGCCGATCACACCTGCATCCAGTATCAGGACCCGCTGACCGGCAGGCCTTTCGAATGGGAGCTCAGGCGCGGCAAGAAGGTGGTGCCGATCGAGACGCGCGGCCGCGTCCTCGTCAACGATGCCGGCACGACGCTCGCGACTTGCCTTGCCGGGATCGGCATTGCCCAGGTTTTCTCGCTCGGCATGAAGCCCTATCTGGACAGCGGGCAGCTGGTCGATCTCTATCCGGATTGGCCGGACGAGACCTTCCCGGTGCATTGCTTCTATCCGTCCCGCCATCATGTGCCGGCCAAGGTACGCGCCTTCATCGATTTCTGTGTCGAAATCATCGGCTAGATGTCGCGGCTGAGACTTGTTTGGCCAGTGCCCGCAGCCTATCAAGAAGGCATCCAGTCACTTCATCGTCCGGCGATTTCGCCTCGGGTGTTCCATGCTTCTCGGTATTCTCTGCGGCCTCGCCACATGCGCCTTGTGGGGAGTGACCTTCGTCGTGCCGCGCGCCATCGCGCCCTTCAGCACCATGGATCTGACAGTGACGCGCTACGGTTTGTTTGCGCTGGCGAGCATCGTGCTGATGGTCAGCCCACGCTTTCGTCCCAGGAACATCAAGCCGCGCATGGCGATCACAGCGCTGCTGCTTGGCGGTATCGGATATGTCGGCTACTTCGTCAGCGTCGCCTATGCGGTTCGGCTGGCGGGCGCTGCCATCCCGCCGCTCGTCATCGGCACCATGCCGGTGCTTCTCGCCGTCATCGCCAATCTGCGTGACCGCTCGGTGCCCTGGCGGCTGCTGGCGCTGCCTTTGATCCTGATCGCGATCGGCATCGGCTGGGTCAATCTGTCGATCTTCGCGACGACGCCATCGGGCGATCAGGGCGCGATCCTGCTCGGCATCGGCTCGGCGATGATCGGGCTGATCCTGTGGGTGATCTACGGCCTCGCCAGCACCGCCGCGATGCAATCGCCCGACGCGCCCGACATTCTGCAATGGACCGGATTGCAGGGCATCGGCGCCGGGATCGGCTGCCTCGTGCTCATCCCCTTCACCTCGGCCGGCACCGACATTGTCTTCACCGCGGCCGAGCTCTGGCGCTTCATTCTCTGGTCGCTGATCATGGGGCTTGCCGGCGCGTGGCTCGCGACATTGCTCTGGATGATTGCCTCGAAGCGGCTGCCGCTGGCGCTTGCGGCGCAGCTGATTGTTGCCGAAACGGTGTTCGGGCTCATCTTCGGTTTCCTCTTCGAGCAGCGGCTGCCGACGATCGCCGAAGCCGGCGGCTCGATCCTGCAGCTTGCGGGCGTCGGGCTGGCGATCGCCATCTTCACGCCGGCGCGCGGGCGGCGGGCGCACTGAGCGCTGCACGCATTGCATGTTATTCGCCAAAGGCTTAGGCTCACCGCAACAACAAAACGACGGGTAGAAGGCCATGGCTCTCAGCGGCAAACGCATCCTGCTTATCATCTCGGGCGGTATCGCAGCCTATAAGAGCCTCGATCTGATCCGCAGATTACGCGAGCGCGGCGCTTCTGTGCGTCCCGTCATGACATCGGGCGCGCAGGAATTCGTGACGCCGCTCGCGGTCGGCGCGCTGGCCGCCGATCATGTCTTCACCGATCTCTTTTCACGGCAGGACGAACAGGATATCGGCCACATCCGGCTGGCGCGCGATTGCGACCTGGTGCTGATCGCACCTGCCACTGCCGACCTGATGGCGAAAATGGCGAACGGCCTTGCCGACGATCTTGCCTCCACCATTCTGCTCGCGACCGACAAGCCTGTGCTCGCCGCACCGGCGATGAACCCGCGCATGTGGGCGCATCCGGCGACGAAGCGCAATGTCGCGACGCTCGCTGCCGACGGCATCCGGATGATCGGGCCGATGGCGGGAGAGATGGCGGAGAGCCGCGAGGCCGGCACCGGCCGCATGGCGGAGCCGCTGGAAATCGTCGCTGCTGCCGAAGCACTGCTGGACGATGGCCCGAAGCCGCTGGCCGGACGCAAGGCCGTCGTGACATCGGGGCCGACCCATGAGCCGATCGACCCGGTGCGCTATATCGCCAACCGCTCCTCGGGACGTCAGGGCCATGCGATCGCCGCGGCGCTGGCGAAGCTCGGCGCAGATGTGACGCTTGTTTCCGGGCCTGTGACGATTGCCGATCCGGTGGGCGTGAAGACCATTCATGTCGAGCGCGCCGAGGAGATGCGCGATGCGGTTCTGGCTGCCTTGCCTGCGGATATTGCCGTGATGGTCGCGGCCGTCGCCGACTGGCGCGTGGCCTCAGCTGCCAACCAGAAGATCAAGAAGCAACCCGGCGAATCCATTCCGACGCTGGCGCTGACCGAAAACCCGGACATCCTGAAGACCGTCGGCCATCACACGATGCGGCCGAAGCTCGTCGTCGGCTTTGCAGCCGAGACGCAGGATGTGGAGAGCAATGCCAAGACCAAACTTGAGCGCAAGGGCGCCGACATGATCGTCGCCAACGACGTCTCTCCGGCAACCGGCATCATGGGTGGAACGCGCAACAGCGTGAAGCTGATCAGCCGCGGCGGCATCGAGCAATGGCCCGATATGGCGAAGGAAGAGGTGGCCGATAAGCTGGCTGCCGTGATCGCCGAGCGGCTCAGGCAGGTATAGCGATATCGGCCTTGTTCGTGGCGCGCTGTTCCGGCCGGAACGGCACGACATGAATGCCCGTTTCGTTGATCGTCACGGCGCTGCCATCAGGGATTTCGGCCCAGGCATCGACATCGTCATTCAGCGGTTCGGAGACGAGGCAGTGCCCGTCGCGCATCGGCGAGGCATAGAGCGTCGGCGCCTTGCGATCGGTGGCGTAGCGGATGCCGTAGAGCGACTTGCCGTCGGAGAAAGCCGCGGTGAAGCGCAGGTGGACGCTGCCGAGCATGTTCTGCGAGAGGCCTTCGACGAAGCTCACCATTTCCGACATGGCAGCGACCGGCGCCTGGCGCAGGCCGAATTGCAGGGCGAGCAGGAACATCAGTTCCGAGTCCGTCGTGCCGCTGCGGGCATTGAAGAGCTCGTCGTCGAGCATGGCTTCCATTGCGCGGCGCAGGCGCTCAAAACCGCCGATCTGGCCGTTGTGCATAAAGGACCAGTTTTCGTGCGTGAAGGGATGGCAGTTGTCGCGGCGGGTGCCGCCGCCGGTCGCGGCGCGCACATGCGCGAGAAAAAGCGGCGAGCGGATCTGCCGCGCAAGGCTCTTCAGATTGCAATCGGACCAGGCGGGAAGGATATCGCGATAGCGGCCCGGCTCCGGCCGGTCGCCATACCAGGCGATGCCGAAGCCATCGCCATTGGTGGCGGTCTTGGCGCGGGTGGCGCAATGGGATTGCTCGATCAGCGAATGCGCGGGCGAGGATACCAGCTCCTCCAGATAGAGGGGGTCTCCGCGATAGGCTGCCCAGCGACACATGCTCTTTGCTCCAGCCTGCCGTCTTGGCGGCAGAAAATGCCCGAAAACACGAGATCCGATTGTCGGGCGCGGTGGTAAATAAGGCCTTAAGGGCTACCGGAGTCGCAAGCCTTTATGACGGATTGTTGACGTTTCCCGCGATCGTCTGGCGCTGCTCACAACTTTTCTCGGAGCGTGCGGTCAGTCTGCCACAGGGTGTCATCACTTTGATTTTTCTTAAATCTGCGTCGCAACGCTGCTCGAAGTCTTGGTGCGTCAGGCGGCACGGCACGGCTGCGGCCGGGTTTTTTCTTGCATCGCGGCCGAATCGGCCTACCTTTGAGTCATGTTCAACGAAACGAAAGGAAGGTGATCCAATGTCTAATGAGATTTCGGTCTTTGTAGAAGGCTTGGAAGTGGTGATGAAAGCGGGGCAGCCCTCGCTCTAAAGCCGGCCTTCCTAGGACCGCCTGACGGTCCGGCCAGTTCAAGGCCAAACTCATGGAAAGGGTCGCGAAAGCGGCCCTTTTTCCATTTCTGCAGAAAGCATTTGACGGCATGGGCCCCGCGTCATATTCATAAAGTCATCTGATGACTTTATGAATATGACCATGCAACCTCTCAGCAAGATCAATCTGGCGGAGACCGCGATCGAGGCAATCCGCAGCGAGATCCTCGCCAAGCGCTGGGCCGTCGGCGACAAGCTGCCGAACGAGGCGGCCCTCTGCGGCATGCTCTCCGTCAGCCGCGGCACGGTGCGCGAGGCCGTGCGCGTGCTGGTGTCGCAGGGCTATCTCGAAACACGGCAGGGTTCGGGCACCTACGTTCTCTCGACGACCGACAGCAGCATGCCGCTGACCATGGCGCGGCGGGCGGGACTGCGCGACCAGTTCGAGGCGCGCTGCGCACTTGATGTCGAGGCCGCCCGGCTTGCCAGCATCCGGCAGACGCCTGCCGTGATTGCCGGGTTGAGGACCCTGCTCGAAGAGCGCGGCAACTACGATGGCGGCGACAAGGCTGCCTTCATTGCTCGCGACCTCGCCTTCCACAAGGCGGTCATCGCCGCCGCGCAGAACCGCGCGATGATCGAGATCTACGACTTCTTCTCGGCGTCGATTGCCGAAACCATCGAAGCGACGCTCGGGCAGGATGTGCCGGAGCCGGATATGCAGGCGCATGCCGCTATCATCGATGCCATCGAAACTGGCGATCCCGAAAAGGCCGATGCGGCGGTGCGCCGCTTCATGGCCCCCGTGATCGCCGCACTGGACCGGATGCTCCTGTCATGACCACTCCCCTGAATGATGCCACGCACGCCTTCGATGCGGCGAGCGAACAGCTGATCGATGCCGAAACTGATAGCGTGCCGCCGGTGCAGCCACCCGCGGCGATGTCTTCGACCGCGCGTATCCTGCTCGGTGTCAGCCTCGTACTGATCGCCTTCAACCTGCGGCCGGTTTTCTCCAGCGCCTCAGCGTTGCTTCCCGAAATCCGCTCCGGGCTTGGCCTTTCGTCGCTCGGCGCCAGCCTGCTGACCACGCTTCCCGTCGTCTGCCTCGGCGCCTTCTCGCCGCTGGCGCCGAGGCTGGCGCAGCGCATCGGTTCCGAACGGACGCTGCTCGGCGTCATCTTCCTTCTGGCGCTCGGAACGGCGATGCGCGGACTCGATTCGATCCCGCTGCTGTTTCTCGGCACGGCGATCGCCGGTGGCTGCATCGCCGTCGGCAACGTGTTGCTGCCGGGTCTGGTGAAGCGCGACTTTGCCGATCGAGCCGCATTGATGACCGGCTGCTACACGATGGCGCTTTGCGCCGGCGCGGCGAGTGCCGCCGGGCTGACCTTGCCGATCGAGCATGCGCTCGGCGGTTCGCTTTCGGGCGCATTGGCCGCCTGGGCTGTTCCGGCTGTCGTCGTCGGGCTGATCTGGCTGCCGCAGGTTCTCAGCACCAAGAATGTCGCGAAGCGCAGCGGCTTCCGCGTCGAGGGACTGTGGCGAGACAAGCTTGCCTGGCAGGTGACGCTGTTCATGGGCTTGCAATCGGCCCTCGCCTATTGCGTTTTTGGCTGGCTGGTTCCGATCCTGCGTGAGCGCGGCCTCGACGGCGTCACCGCTGGTGCCATCGTTTCGATGTCGGTCATGGTGCAGGCCGCTGCCTGCCTGGTCGCGCCACACATCGCCGTACGCGGCAAGGATCAGCGGCTGATCAACGCTTCGCTCTGCGTTATCGCCGTCATTGCGCTCCTCGGCCTGCTCTTTGCGCCGCTCTCCACCGTCTGGCTCTGGGCAGCGCTGCAGGGCGTCGGCCAGGGCGGCCTGATTGCGGTGGCGATGACGGCGATCGTGTTGCGCTCGAAGGACTCGCATGTTGCGGCCCATCTTTCCGGCATGGCGCAATGCGTCGGCTATCTGCTGGCGGCGATCGGACCACTGATCGTCGGCATGATCCGCAGCTGGACGGGGAGCTTTGCCTGGTGCTCGGTGCTGTTCGTGGCGCTCGGCCTGGGTGCCGCAATCAACGGCTGGAATGCCGGGCGCGCGCTGCAGGTCAGTGCGAGGACGATCGAGACACCTTGATACCGGTCACTGGTGGCGCTCACCCGGGGGGATGAGCTATGCTCACCCGGGGATCACCATGTCTTGATGAGCCTCCACGGCAGGCGATGATACCCTGTGTCAGGCCGAACCTACGCCGGAGGAGATCATTTGCTGTTGCGCTCGCTGACGCTGACCATTGCCCTTACTCTCTCGCTTGCCGCCGCACCGGCCTTTTCCGAGGACCGGCCGGGTGTTCTCAAGCTGCTTCCGCAGGATGCCGTCACGGAGCACGAGGCAACGATCGGCGGCCGGAAACTGGATTATACGGCAACGGCCGGGACGCTCGATCTGTTCGGCCAGGACGGCAACCAGACCGGAGCGATCTTCTACACCGCCTATACCGCGAAGAATGCCGGTCCGAACCGGCCTCTCACCTTTGCCTTCAACGGCGGGCCGGGCGCCGCGTCCGCCTTTCTGCATCTCGGCCTCGTCGGCCCGCGCATTCTCGATTTCGGGCCGCAGGCGCGCGATGGCGCCTATGCGAAGCTCTCCGACAATCCCGGGAGCTGGCTGGATTTCACCGATCTCGTTCTGATCGATCCGATCGGTACCGGGTGGAGCCGGACGGCGAAGGCCGATGATGCCAAGGACTATTACAGCGTCGGTTCGGATGCGCAGAGCATTGCCAAGGCGATCGCCCTTTACGTCGCCCACAACAACCGTGCGGCCTCGCCGAAGTACCTGCTCGGCGAGAGCTATGGCGGCTTCCGCGCCGCGAAGGTGGCCGGGGCGCTGCAGGAGGGCCAGGGCATTATCGTTGCCGGCGCCATCATGCTGTCGCCGCTGCTTGAGGCGCAGCTGATGTTCAATGCCGACGAGTTCGCTCTCGGCGCTGCTCTCGAACTTCCCTCGCTCGCCGCTGCAGAGATGGACCGGCGCGGCGCTTTCTCAGCGGAGAAACAGACCGAGGCCGAGCGCTTTGCGCTGGGAGACTATCTGACGACGCTTGTGGGACCCGAACCTTCGGGCGATACCGCCAAGGCATTTTACGCCAAGGTTTCCGGCCTGACCGGAATTCCGGAAGACGTCGTGACCCGCAGCCGCGGTTTCCTCGGCAACGCCTTTGCCAAGAATTCCGGCAAGGAAAAAGGCGAGGTGATGAGCCCCTACGATGCCGGGTTTGCCTCGCCCGATCCGTATCCCGAATCGGATTATGATCGCGGCGACGACGCCATTCTCGACGGATTCACGCGCGCCTATGGCGGCGCCTTTGCCGATTACGCCCGCAACGAACTGGGCTTCAAGACCGAGATGACCTATTCGCTGCTCGACAACGATGTGAACCGGCAATGGGAATGGGGCGGGCGCGGCGGCGGATCGCGCCTGCAGGCGAGCGTCACCGGCGATATCCGGCAGCTCCTGGCCTCAAACCCGAGCTTCCACCTGCTGATCGCCCATGGCTACAGCGATCTCGTGACGCCCTATGGTGTCAGCCGCTATGTCGTCGATCACCTGCCGCAGAGCCTTGCCAAGGATCGCGTGCAGCTCGACGTCTATCGCGGCGGCCACATGTTCTACACCAATGCCGAACAGCGGGCGGCTTTCACGGCGGATGCGAAGGCATTCTACGCCAAGAATGGCGGCATCCAGCCAGGCGACTAGGGTTCGACACCGGACAAATAGGGTTGCCGCTTGGGAGCGCTGACATAGATAGGCCTCATGTCCTATCAAAAGCAGCCGCTTGTCATCGCGGAGTCGGATGCGGCTTCAGGCGAGGACTCCATCTTTGCCGCGCTGACCAGCGCTCCGGATTCCTGGGCCCTGTTTCTCGACATCGACGGCACGCTGCTCGACCTTGCGGAGACGCCTGACGGCATCGTCGTGCCGCCGGAGCTTCCCGGCCAGCTCGAAACGCTTTCCGCAAGGCTTGGCGGCGCATTGGCGCTGGTGACCGGGCGGGGCCTTTCCTATGCCGACCGGTTGTTTGCGCCGCTTCGCTTCCCGATAGCCGGGCTTCACGGCGCCGAACGCCGCGCAGCCGATGGGTCGGTGACGACGGCCGAAGCGACGGCGGAATTCGAGGCGCTGAAAGCCGATCTCGTACGCCAGACAAAGGGCTGGTCTGGCGTCCTCATCGAAGACAAGGGAGCGGCGGTTGCCGCTCATTACCGGCTGGCGCCGGATCGGGAAATCGATCTCGAACCACTGATGCAGCAGGCGCTCGACCGCGCCGGACCAGATTGGCACATGCAGCATGGTAAGATGGTGATCGAGATCCGCCCCTCCAGCGCCGACAAGGGCCACGCCGTCGAGGCCTTCCTGGCGCAGCCGCCTTTCAAGGGCCGCCGTCCGATCGCGATCGGCGACGATGTGACCGACGAGGCGATGTTCCGCGCGGTCAATCCTCTCGGCGGCCTGTCGATCCGCGTTGGGCCGCTCTCGCCCGCAAGCGAAGCGAAAGCATCGATCGCGTCCGCGGCAGCCCTTCGCGGCGTCATCGCCCGGCTGGCGGCGTGAACCATTTGAGCATCAAAACCATTTCCATGAAAAGGACTGAACCATGAGCCGTCTCGTCGTCGTTTCCAATCGCGTTCCCGTTCCCGACAAAGGCGGAATTGCGCCTGCCGGCGGCCTTGCCGTTGCGCTGAAGGCAGCGCTCGAAGAGCGCGGCGGCATCTGGATGGGCTGGTCGGGGAAATCGAGCGGTGAGCAGGAACCGGAGAAGCTTGCGGAAATCCAGCAAGGCAACATCACCTATGCGCTGACCGACCTGACCGACACCGATGTCGAGGAATATTATCACGGCTTTGCCAACCGCGTGCTCTGGCCGATCTGCCATTACCGGCTGGATCTCGCCGAATATGGACGCAAGGAGATGGCTGGATATTTCCGCGTCAACCGTTTCTTCGCGCACCGGCTGGCGCCGCTGATCAAGCCTGACGATGTCATATGGGTGCACGACTATCACCTGATCCCGCTCGCTGCCGAGCTGCGACAGATGGGGCTGAAGAACAAGATCGGCTTTTTTCTGCACATTCCCTGGCCGCCGGCCGATGTGCTCTTCACCATGCCTGTCCACGAGGAGATCATGCGCGGCCTCTCGCATTATGATCTCGTCGGCTTCCAGACCGATCATGACCTTGAAAACTTTGCCGGCTGTCTGCGCCGCGAAGGGATCGGCGACGAGCTTGGTGGCGGGCGCTTCAGCTCGCACGGCAGGACATTCAAGGGCGGCGCCTATTCGATCGGCATCGAGACCGCTGCCTTCGCCGAGTTCGCCCGCAAGTCCTCGACCCACAGCATGGTGCGCAAGGCGCGCGAGAGCGTCGAGGGACGTAGCCTGATCATCGGTGTCGACCGGCTCGACTATTCCAAGGGACTGACGCAGCGCATCGACGCCTTCGAGAGCTTCATCAAGGCCAATCCGGCGCAGCAGGGGCATGTGACCTATCTGCAGATCACTCCGAAATCCCGCTCCGAAGTGCCGGAATACGAGGCGATGCAGCGCACCGTCGCCGAACAGGCCGGACGGGTGAACGGCGCGCTCGGATCGGTGGACTGGGTGCCGATCCGCTACATCAACCGTTCCGTCGGTCGCCATATCCTTGCGGGGCTCTACCGTCTCGGCCGTGTCGGGCTGGTGACGCCGCTGCGCGACGGGATGAACCTTGTCGCCAAGGAATATGTCGCGGCGCAGGATTCCGACGATCCTGGCGTTCTCGTGCTGTCGCGCTTTGCGGGTGCGGCCCGCGAATTGAAGGGCGCACTGCTCGTCAATCCGTACGACGTCGAAGGAACCGCCAATGCCTTGGCGCGGGCGCTCAGCATGCCGCTCGACGAGCGGAAGGAACGCTGGAAGAAGATGATGGATCATCTTCTGGAATTCGACGTCTCCCGCTGGTGCAAGGATTTCCTGAAAGATCTCGGCGCCTGACGTTTCAGCGTCCCGCCTCGGCCTGCAGCCATTCCACCAGGCTTTCCGTCTCCGCGGTCTTCTCGCGAGGCGGGATGAGCCAATAGCCGCGATCGGCCGCCTCCAGAGCCGGTCCGGCGGTGACCAGCATGCCGGAGGCCAGCAGCGAATCCACCAGGCCCATCCAGCCAATGGCAATCCCCTGCTCCCCGACGGCCGCCTGAACGACGAGCGAATAGGTGTTGAAGCTCATCTCACCCGGCGCCGCCGAGCCGTCACGGCGCAGACCAAGCTCGGCAAAATAGCTCGGCCAGTCGAACCAGGGCGAAGCGCCGGGCACATCGAGATGTAGCAGACGTGCTCCCGGCAGCTCGCCGGCCGCGCCGAACGGCCCGTGCCTTGCCATGAAGCCCGGCGAGCAGACCGGGACGACCTTTTCCGGCATCAGCAGGATGCCGTGCGCGCCGAAATCGCGTCGGCTGCCGAAGACGATCGCCGCATCATGGCGGTCCGGCATCGGCCGCTCGACGAACTGGGTGGCAACGATCTGGATATCGAGGCCGGGGTGGCGCTGGCCGAATGCATGCATGCGCGGGATCAGCCAGAGCGAGGAGAAGGCATAATCGGTATGCAGACGGAGCGTCAGGCGATCGGCCTCGTTGCGGAAGCTGCGCACCAGCGTGTCGACATCTGCAACCGTGCGCGAGGCGATATCGAAGAGACGGCGGCCCTCCGCCGTCAACTCGACGCCGCGATGACGGCGCTCCAGCAGGCTGACCCGCATCTGCTCCTCCAGACGGCGGATCTGATAACTTACGGCAGGCTGCGTGAGCCCTAGCGCCTCGGCCGCCGACGACAGGTTTCCGAGCCTGCCGGCTTCGGCCAGAATGCGCAGCCATCCGAGATCAACCGGCCGGTCAGCCATAAAAATTCCTTTTGTCACACATCGAAAGAATTCAGCTTCACAAGGATGCACAGCCGTTGTTCAATAAAATGATCGAATAGCAGGCGAAGCGCAACGGCCTTCGAAACACAGGCAGGACAACAGTATGACGCGCCCGAATATCCTCATCCTCATGGTGGACCAGTTCAACGGCACCTTCTTCCCTGACGGTCCCGCGGACTTCCTGCATGCGCCGCATCTGAAGGCGCTTGCCAAGCGCTCGGTGCGCTTTGCCAACAGTTATACGGCAAGCCCGCTCTGCGCGCCCGCCCGCGCCTCCTTCATGTCCGGCCAGCTGCCGAGCCGCACGCGCGTCTATGACAACGCCGCCGAGTTCGCGTCCGATATCCCGACCTATGCGCATCATCTGCGGGCGGCCGGCTATCACACGGCGCTTTCGGGCAAGATGCATTTCGTTGGGCCGGACCAGCTGCACGGCTTCGAGGAACGGCTGACAACCGATATCTATCCGGCCGACTTCGGCTGGACGCCTGACTATACGAAGCCCGGCGAGCGGATCGACTGGTGGTACCACAATCTCGGCTCTGTCACCGGCGCCGGCGTGGCCGAGATCACCAACCAGATGGAATATGACGACGAGGTTGCCTATAACGCGACCCGCAAGCTCTACGACCTTTCACGCCGCCAGGACGACCGGCCCTGGTGCCTGACGGTGAGCTTCACGCATCCGCACGATCCCTATGTGGCGCGGCGGAAATTCTGGGATCTCTACGAGGATTGCCCGGCGCTCGACCCTGAAGTCCCGGCCCTACCCTTCGACGAACTCGATCCGCATTCGCAGCGCCTGCTCGAAGCCTGCGACTATAAGGCCTTCGACATCACGCCCGAGCAGATCCGCCGCGCGCGGCGCGGCTATTTCGCCAATATCTCCTATGTCGACGAGAAGGTCGGAGAGATCCTCGACGTGCTCGAGCGTAGCCGGATGGCCGAGGATACGATCATTCTCTTCGTTTCGGACCATGGCGACATGCTCGGCGAGCGTGGGCTCTGGTTCAAGATGTGTTTCTTCGACGGCTCCTCGCGGGTGCCGCTAATGATCAGCGCTCCGGGCTGGGAACCGGCGCTGATCACGCAGCCGGTCTCGACGCTGGACGTCACGCCGACGCTCGCCGGTCTTGCCGGTCTCGATATCACCTCACTGAAGAAATGGACCGATGGCGAGGATCTGGCGCCGCTCGCCAACGGCACCGGCGACCGCAACCCGGTTCCGATGGAATATGCGGCCGAAGGCTCGATCACGCCGCTCGTCGCGATCCGCGACGGCCGCTACAAACTGTCGCTTTGCGACGCCGATCCGGCAATGCTTTTCGACCTTGATGCTGATCCGCATGAACTGACTAACCTCGCGAAAGATCCCAATCACGCGGAAGCAATGAGCCGACTAAAGGCACAGGTGGATGCGCGCTGGAGCCTGCCCACCTATGACGCAGCGGTTCGCGAAAGCCAGGCGCGGCGCTGGGTGGTTTACGAGGCGCTGCGCAACGGCGCCTATTATCCCTGGGATTACCAGCCGCTGCAGAAGGCCTCGGAGCGCTACATGCGCAACCACATGGACCTCAACGTGCTGGAAGAAAGCAAGCGCTATCCGCGCGGGGAGTGACCCGCGCGGCTGCTATCACGCCGCCTTGGCGACGTGATATTCCTTGATGGCGTCCATCTTGATGTCGGGATAGCGCTCGGACTCGTAACGGAGCGAGAAGCTGTCCTGCGCCAGGAAGACCGGGTCGCCGTCGAGATCGCGGGCGATATCGCCGCGCTTGACAGTGAGGAACTTGTCGAGCTCGGCCGGCTTTTCCGACGAGACCCAACGGCACACAGAGAAGCGCGACATTTCGAAGGAGACCGGCAGGCCATATTCCTGCTGCAGGCGTTCCTTGAGAACATCGAGCTGCAGGGCGCCGACCACGCCGACGATCGCCGGTGAGCCATCTTCCGGCGAGAACAGCTGGACGACGCCTTCTTCGGCCATCTGCTGCAGCGCTTCCTTCAGCTTCTTTGCCTTCATCGCATCTTCGAGGCGCACGCGGCGCAGGATTTCCGGCGAGAAGTTCGGGACGCCCTGAAAGACCAGCGCTTCACCTTCGGTCAGCGTATCGCCGATGCGCAGCGTGCCGTGGTTCGGAATGCCGACGACATCGCCGGCGTAGGCGGTATCCGCCAGCTGGCGCTGCGAGGCGAAGAAGAACTGCGGGGCGGTGAGGCCGAGCTGCTTGCCGGTACGCGCCAGGCGCGCCTTCATGCCGCGCTCCAGCTTGCCGGAGCAGATGCGGGCAAAGGCGATGCGGTCGCGGTGGTTCGGGTCCATGTTCGCCTGAATCTTGAAGACGAAGGCGGTCATCTTGTCTTCATTGGCATGGACGGTGCGGATGTCCGCAACCTGATCGCGCGGCGGCGGAGCGAACTCGCCGAGCGCGTTGATGAGATCGCGAACGCCGAAATTGCGCAAGGCCGAACCGAAGAATACGGGCGTCATATGGCCTTCGAGGAAAGCCTGACGATCGAACGGGCGGCAGGCTTCGATCGCCAGCTCCGTCTCGTCGATGAAGGCCTGACGCTCGTTTTCCGGCAGGCGGTTGGCGACACTCTGCGGTCCATTGACCGGCGTGCCCTCGACCTCCGTGTCCGAACCGCGAACGGTGTTTGCCGCGAGATTGTAGGAACCGCAAAAGGTCTTCGAGCGGCCGATCGGCCAGGTGACCGGCGCGGTATCCAGCGCCAGCTTTTCTTCGACTTCATCGAGAATTTCGAAGGGATCGCGGCTTTCGCGGTCCATCTTGTTGATGAAGGTGATGATCGGGATGTCGCGCATGCGGCAGACTTCGAAAAGCTTCAGCGTCCGCGGTTCGATACCCTTGGCAGCATCGATGACCATAACGGCGGCATCCACCGCCGTCAGCGTGCGGTAGGTGTCGTCGGCGAAGTCTTCGTGACCGGGCGTGTCGAGAATGTTGAAGACGTTGTCGTCATATTCGAAGGTCATGACCGAGGTGACGACCGAGATGCCGCGCTCGCGCTCGATCTTCATCCAGTCGGAGCGCGTCTGGATGCGGTCCTTCTTCGCCTTGACTTCACCGGCGAGCTGAATGGCGCCGCCGAACAGCAGCAGCTTTTCGGTCAGCGTCGTCTTGCCCGCGTCCGGGTGCGCGATAATAGCGAATGTGCGGCGGCGGGAGACCGCCTCGGCGAGTGTTTCGGCCATCATGTGAATCCTGTGGAATTGCGGGCTATCTAGCGATTTAGGCCGGGTTTTGCAATTGACCTTCGGCGGCCGGACGCAAAGTAATGCCCCTATGAACATCCAAAGCGACCTCCGCCCGAAGCTCAACCTCGTTCGCCTGGCAAATGGCGAAGGACTGGACCTGCCCTCCTACGAAACATCGGGGGCAGCCGGTATGGACCTGCGCGCGGCTGTCGATGAGGGCGCGCCGATGACGCTGGCGCCCGGCAAGCGCGCGCTTGTGCCGACCGGATTCATCTTCGAAGTGCCCGACGGTTTCGAGGCGCAGATCCGCCCGCGTTCGGGGCTTGCCTTCAAGAACGGTATCACCTGCCTCAACACGCCCGGCACCATCGACAGCGATTACCGCGGCGAAGTGAAGGTTCTGCTGATCAATCTCGGCGAAGAGCCTTTCGAGATCAGCCGTGGCATGCGCATCGCCCAGATGGTGATTGCGCCCGTTACCCAGGTGCGTGTTGCCGAAATCACCGAGACAAGCGCCACGGCGCGCGGCGCGGGCGGCTTCGGCTCCACCGGCGTATGAGCGCGGCAGCGGACACGACGGGCCTCACTTTCCGGCAGGATTATTTTGCCGACCACGCCGCCTGGCGCACACTGGTCTCGCTTCTCCATGACACGTTCGGCATCGACATCGGGCCGCTGATGCAACTCGGCGGACCGGATGCGACAAGTATGCCGTTCGGCTGGTTTGCCGGGGACGGGACGCTGGCCGCCAATCTCTCGGCCTTCGCCATGCCTCTCGTGATCAACGGCCGCCGGATCAATGCGGCCGGTCTGCAATCCGGCGCGGTGCGGCCGCCTTGGCGCGGGCGCGGCCTTTATCGCGATGTGACGACGAAGGCGCTCGACTGGTGCGCAGCGCAAGGCTTCGAGGCCATCGTGCTCTATACCGACAAGCCGGCGCTCTATGAGCCCTATGGTTTCCGGACGTTGCCGATGCACAGCTTCAGCGGCGATGCGGTTTTCGCAACGCAGGGCCGGTCGATCGATCCGCACAACACGGATGATCTCGCTTTGCTGCAGGACTTGCTGGTACGGCGCGAAGCGGTCTCCGATACGCTTGCCGTGGTCTCAAGCCCTGCGATGTTCCTGATCAATACGCAGCTCGACCCCGATGTGAGGCTCACCTTCATAGAGCAGCTTTCGGCCGTTATCGCCTGGAAGCTCGATGGCGGGACATTGATCCTGCTCGACGTGCTCGCCGCCTCGATTCCGCCGCTGGCCGCCATTCTGGGCGGGCTCGGTGTTCGGCCTGACCGGGTGGAGGTACTCTTCCGCCCCGACAAGCTTGGCTGGAATGGCGAGCCTGCACCGGCCTCTGCGCATGGGACGCATTTCATGATCCGCGGCCTGGACGGCCTGACGCTGGATGCGCCGGCCATGCTTTCGCCGATGGCGGATTTCTGATCAGACCGGCGGCAGGCGGCGCTTGACCGGCGATGACTTGATCATCGACGTGTTGGTCTCCGCGCGTTCGGCGATCTTGTCGAGGATGCCGTCCAGCTCCCCCATCGAGCGCACGACCAGCCGGGCGATAAAGCAGTCGTCGCCCGTCACCTTGTCGCATTCGATGAATTCGGGGATCTCCTGGATGAGCTTCTCGACGATGTGCAGCTGGCCTGGAAGCGGGCGGACGCGGACGATCGCCTGCAGGGGATAGCCGAGTGCGGCCGGATCGATGTCGATGGTGAAGGCCCGGATGATGCCGCGCTCCTCCAGGCGGCGCAGGCGCTCGGCCGCGCTCGGCGAGGACATGCCGGCCGCCTGGGCGAGCTCTTTCAGCGACAGGCGGGAATTGACGGCGAGCGCATCCAGCAGCTTCTGGTCCGTTTCGTCTATTCTATCAGAATTAGCCACATCGCCTCCTTCGCCTAAATTTATTAGGCCAGATCCTTCCCTTTTACGTCACACGATATAGAGACGGCTCTGGTTGCGCAATAATCTGCGTTTCCATCAAGGGAGAGTTGCGATGCAGAGCGAGATCAGGCGCGGAAGCGCGGAAATGACGGCGGCAATGCTGATTTCGGGCAGCATCGGCTGGTTCGTCGTGATGTCGGGCCAGCCGGTCGGCAATGTCGTGTTCTGGCGCTGCCTGTTCGGGGCAATCACCCTGCTCGTGATCTGTGCTGTCCTCGGGCTTCTCAACCCGCGGCTTCTGTCGCTGAAAAGCTTCGGTATCGCCGTCTTCGGCGGCGTCGCCATCGTGCTGAACTGGCTGCTGCTGTTTGCCTCCTATTCGCATGCGTCGCTTTCGATCGCCACGACGGTCTACAATACCCAGCCTTTCATGCTGCTGGCGCTAGGCGCGGTCTTTCTCGGCGAGAAGATCACCGGCACCAAGCTTTTCTGGCTGGGGCTTGCCTTCGCGGGCATGATGGCGATCGTCGAGGCGAAGCCGGATAGCGGTGTTGTCACGGGCAGCTACGGCCTGGGGATCGCGCTGGCGCTCGGGGCCGCCTTCTTCTATGCGCTGGCAGCGCTGGCGGCCAAATGGCTGAAGGGCACGCCGCCGCATCTGATCGCGCTTATCCAGGTTTCGACCGGCATTCTGATGCTGGCGCCTTTCGCCGATTTCTCCGCCATGCCGGCGACATCAGCAACATGGTCGCTGCTGGTCACGATGGGCCTCGTTCATACGGGGCTGATGTATGTGCTGCTCTACGGCGCGATCCAGAAGCTGCCGACGCATCTGACGGGGGCGCTGTCCTTCATCTATCCGATCGCGGCGATCGCTGTCGACCGCATTGCCTTCGGCCACGCGCTGCAGCCGCTGCAGATGATCGGTGCCGCGATCATTCTGCTGGCAGCCGCCGGCATGAATCTCGGCTGGATGCCGGGGCGGTTTCTGCGTGCGGTCAGAAGCTGATATCGGCGGCTTTCGACAGCCTGACGCCATGCGGGCCCGCGCCGAAGCCGCCGAGTACGGCATTGTGATGCGCGATGATCTGTTCGAAGCCGAGCACGCCGTTATCGCCGCTCATGTGGCCGTCGGATATCAGCGTGACATCGAAGCCGAGCGAGACGGCGCGGCGCACCGATGTATCGATGCAGAAGGGCGTGACGCAGCCGCCGATGACGAGATGGGTGATGCCACGGCTGCGCAGTTCCGCCTCAAGCGGCGTTTCGAAGAAGGCGTCGCAGGCCTCCTTGTTGATCAGCAATTCTCCCGGCAAGGGCGCCACTTCCGCCCTGATTTCCCAGCCCTTGCTGCCCCTGGCGATCGGGTCACCCTCAGCCTCGTCATGCTGGACGATAATGACGGGGGCGGCTTCCGACCGGGCTTGGCTGAGCACCGCTGCCAGCAGCTTGGTCACGCCGTCATAGGCCTCCTGGATCACCGGCACGCGGTCGTCGGCACCCATACCCTCGAGCACGGCATTCTGCACATCGATCAGCAGCAAGGCCTTGGTCATGTCATCCCCCATGAGTTCATTTTCGAAGTTGCTTGAAAGCGATTTCGCACAGTCGTAAATAGGCGGCAACGAGGGAGAGACAAATGACGATCGCAGCGCTCATTGCCTATAGCGGCGCATTGTTCATCGCAGCCGCCATTCCGGGGCCGGGTATCACGGCGATCGTCGCGCGGGCACTCGGCTCGAATTTTCGCGAGACCTTCTTCATGGGTCTCGGCCTGGTGCTGGGCGACATGACCTATCTGACGGCGGTCATTCTCGGCCTCGCATTCGTGGCGCAGACCTTCACCGAGATCTTTCTCGTCATCAAGTTCGCGGGCGTGATCTATCTCTGCTACATCGCCTACAAGCTTTGGACATCGGGGCTGCTGCCGCAGGATATCGCGGCGCGCAAATCGAGCAGCGTCGGCATGTCGTTTCTTTCGGGCCTGCTGGTAACGCTCGGGAATCCGAAGACAATGCTGTTCTACGTGGCGCTGGTGCCGACGCTGATCGACATCCATGCGATCGGCCTGCGCGAATATGGATTGCTGCTAACCTCCACCTTTGTCGTGCTCCTGAGTGTGCTGATCCCCTATATGCTGCTTGCAACCCGCGCCCGCAGCATGCTGAAGCAGCCGCGCGCATTGCAGGCGCTGAACCGGACGGCGGCCGGCATCCTGGCGGGCACGGCAGCCTTTATTGCCACTCGCGCAGCCTGAAAAATTCGTTCGTCAAACGGCGGTTTTAAAAGGATTTTTTCTCCTTGATGCCGCCGTGGCGGAGGGCTCAGTCTGGCGTCCATCCGCCTTTGACCCTATTCTCTCGGCAACACACTTAAAGGGAGAGCACGCATGTCGAAGAAACCGGGCCGCGGCCGCATCTATTCGTCCATCACCGAGACCATCGGCGATACGCCGATCGTGCGCCTCGACAAGCTCGCCAAGGAAAAGGGCGTCAAGGCCAACCTGCTGGCCAAGCTTGAGTTCTTCAACCCGATCGCCTCCGTCAAGGACCGTATCGGCGTGGCGATGATCGAGACCCTGGAAGCGCAGGGCAAGATTTCGCCCGGCAAGACGACGCTGGTTGAGCCGACCTCCGGCAATACCGGTATCGCGCTTGCCTTCGCGGCAGCCGCCAAGGGCTACAAGCTGATCCTGACCATGCCGGAAACCATGTCGGTCGAACGCCGCAAAATGCTGGCGCTGCTCGGCGCCGAGCTGGTGCTGACCGAGGGGCCGAAGGGCATGAAGGGCGCGATCGCCAAGGCCGAAGAACTGGCCGCGACGCTGCCTGACGCGATCATTCCGCAGCAGTTCGAAAATCCTGCCAACCCCGAGATCCATCGCAAGACGACAGCCGAGGAAATCTGGAACGATACCGACGGCAGCGTCGACATTCTCGTTTCCGGCATCGGCACCGGTGGCACGATCACCGGCGCAGGCCAGGTGCTGAAGTCGAAGAAGGCCAGCATCAAGGTGATCGCCGTCGAGCCGGAGGAATCCCCGGTTCTCTCCGGCGGCCAGCCCGGCCCGCACAAGATCCAGGGCATCGGCGCGGGCTTTGCGCCCGCCATCCTCGACACCAAGATCTACGACGAGGTCGTCACCATCAACAGCGGAACGGCGATGGAAACCGCCCGTCTGGTTGCCAAGCTCGAAGGCGTGCCGGTCGGCATCTCCTCGGGTGCAGCACTTGCCGCAGCCATCAAGGTGGGCAGCCGCGAAGAAAATGCCGGCAAGAACATCGTGGTGATCATCCCGTCCTTTGCCGAGCGCTATCTCTCGACGGCGCTGTTCGATGGGCTTGGGGGCTGAATAGCGAATAGCGAATAGCGAATAGCGAAGCTTGCTCGGCGTCACCGTCTGGCAAGCTTTTCTTTTTCTATTCGCTATTCGCTACAAACTATTCGCTCTTTCACGCTGCCGCGGTCAGCCGTTCTCCTGCGATGCGATAGGAAATCGCTTCGGCGAGATGGATGCGGCCGACAGTTGCCTTGCCGTCGAGATCGGCGAGTGTGCGCGCGACTTTCAGGACCCGATGATAGCCGCGGGCGGAGAAGCGCATCTTCTCGGCGGCATCGCGCAACAGCTGAAGACCTCCGGCATCCGGCTCGGCATATTTCTCGATCAGCGCTGTCGAGCAGCGGGCGTTGGTGGTGATGGTATTGAGACCTGCAGCGATGAAACGGTCGGCCTGCAGTTCGCGGGCGCGGGCGACGCGGGCGGCGATCGTGCTGCTTGCCTCGGCCGGCATCGGGCGGATCAGGTCCGCTGCAGAAACGGCCGGGACGTCGATGCGGATATCGATGCGGTCCATCAGCGGGCCCGAGATGCGCGCCTGATAGTCGGCCTGGCAACGGGGACCACGGGCGCAGCTATGGCCGGGTTCGCCCGCCATGCCACAGCGGCAGGGGTTCATGGCGGCGACCAGCTGGATATTGGCAGGATAAGAGACCCGGTGATTGGCGCGGGCGATGATGCATTCGCCGGTTTCCAGCGGCTGGCGCAGGGCATCGAGTGCCTGCGGCGAGAATTCCGGAAATTCGTCGAGAAAGAGAATGCCGTGATGGGCGAGCGACGCCTCGCCGGGACGGGCGCGGAGCCCGCCGCCGACCATGGCGGCCATCGTTGCCGAATGGTGCGGGGTGCGGAACGGGCGCCGGTCGGAAAGCTTGCCGCCTGAGAGCTGACCGGCGATCGAATGAATCATCGACACTTCGAGCAGCTCAGCGGCCGACAGCGGCGGCAGGATGGACGGCAGACGGGCGGCGAGCATCGACTTTCCGGACCCGGGCGGGCCAACCATCAGCAGGTTATGGCCGCCGGCAGCCGCCACCTCCAGCGCGCGCTTGGCGCTTTCCTGTCCCTTGATGTCGGCGAGATCGGGAAGGTTTGCGGCATTGGCGCGGATCGATGGCTCCGGCCGCGACAGAACCTGCGTGCCGCGGAAATGGTTGGCGAGTGCAATGAGGCTCCGCGGCGCGAGGATATCGAGCTGCGTTCCGGCCCAGGCGGCTTCCGGGCCGCCTTCGGCCGGGCAGATAAGCCCCTTGCCGAGGGCATTGGCGCCGATCGCCGCAGGCAGCGCACCGGCAACGGGTGCGATCGTGCCATCGAGATTGAGCTCACCCAGGACGACATAATCCGAGAGCGCATCCGCCGGGATGGCGCCGAGAGCAGCCATCAGGCCGAGCGCGATCGGAAGGTCGAAATGCGAGCCTTCCTTTGGAAGATCGGCGGGCGCGAGATTGACGGTGACCCTTTTTGCCGGAAGCGCCAGCCCCGACGCGTGGAGCGCTGCCTGCACCCGCTCGCGGCTTTCCGCAACCGCCTTGTCGGGAAGCCCGACGATCTGCATGCCGATCTTGCCGGGAGCGACCATCACCTGCACCTCGACCGGAACGCCTTCAATGCCGTGGAATGCAACCGTACTGACCCGTGCGACCATGCCCCTGCCCCCGCAACCAACTACATCGCGTATTGCGACCCTTCATGGCCGCGGATTGCAATCTGGCATAGCAAGTAGAATAAAACAAGAACAATAAATGAACAGATTCACGTCCCCGCTGCACTCAGGTTGCAGCGGGTTGTATCAGACCCTCAAATGAGAACAAAGGTCCTGAAAAATCAGGCGCGCTTGCGCTCGATCGCATCCCAGAGAAGGCTGGCGATATCGGCGCCGCCGAACTTCTTGACCTCTCGGATGCCGGTCGGAGACGTGACATTGATCTCGGTCATGTAATCGCCGATGACATCGATGCCGACGAGCAGGAAGCCGCGCTCGCGCAGGGCCGGGCCGATGCGCTTGCAGATTTCCTGCTCGCGTGCGGTCAGTTCGGTCGCCTCGGCGCGGCCGCCGACATGCATGTTGGAGCGGCTGTCGTGCTCGGCCGGAACACGGTTGATGGCGCCAACGGGTTCGCCATCGACGAGGATAATGCGCTTGTCGCCCTTGCGCACGTCAGGCAGGTACTGCTGGGCGATGAAGGGCTCGCGGAAGAGCTGGCCGAACATTTCGAGCAGCGAGGAAAGGTTGCGGTCGTCCTTGGTCGAATGGAAGACGCCGGCGCCGCCATTACCGTAGAGCGGCTTCAGAATGATGTCGCCCATCTCGTCGCGGAAGCGGCGGATTTCGGCGGCGTCCTTGGTGATCAGCGTCTTCGGCATCAGGTCGGCGAATTCGGTGACGAAGATCTTCTCCGGCGAATTGCGGACCCAGGCCGGATCGTTGACGACGAGCGTCTTCGGATGAATGCGCTCGAGAAGATGGGTCGAGGTGATGTAGGACATGTCGAAGGGCGGATCCTGGCGGAGCAGGACGACATCCATGGTCGAGAGATCGACACGCTCGGGCGCGCCGAGCTCGAAATGATCGCCCTTGACGTCGCGCAAGATCATCGGCTCGACGGAGGCGAAGACCTGGCCGTCGCGGAAGCTCAGGCGATCGGGCGTATAGTGGAAGAGCTTGTAGCCCCGGGTCTGCGCCTCAAGGCTCATGGCGAAGGTGGAATCGCCTGCGATGTTGATGCCCGAAACATGGTCCATCTGGACCGCTACGTTCTTGATCTTGGCCATTTCCGTCCCTCACTGAATGCCGGACAGATGTAGGTCGCAAGAGGGTCGAACGCAACGGCCAATCAAGGACTTCGCAGCATCGCGATCAAGGATTTTTCAAGCGGCGAGGCCCTGCTGGCCGCTATTGCGCAGCATGTTGCGAAGACGATAGGCGAGCGCCACGGGCTTCGGGAAGGGCTTGCGCAGGAAGGCGACCTTGCGGACGTAGGTGTCGACACGCCAGCTGGCCCAGGTGCCACCGGCGAAGAAGGCGACGTCGCCGGCGCGAAGTGTGCGCTCGGTGCCGTCTTCAGCGGTGATATGCACTTCGCCTTCGAGGATCATCACCGTTTCGTCCCAGCCGAAGAACCAGCGGAATTCGCCTGCCGTGCAGTCCCAGATCGCCGTCAGCGAGGCTTCGTCATGGCCGCGCGAATGCTCGGCAGTACGCGCCTGCGGGTCGCCGCTGACGATCCAGTCCGGATTGATGGGCGTCGATTTCATCGGCAGGTGATCGCTCGAATGCGCGATGAAGGATTTGCCGCGCGGCATCGCCACGGCATACGGCACCGTGCGCGCAGCCATCGCGACCGCACTTGCAAGCATAAGCTTCCAGGCCATGAAACACCCCGTTTACTACCCCAATGTTCCGGCAATAACAGAGGAGTCGTAAGAGAGGCGTTCAAGCGGCCGCTAAAATTTTAACAGATCCTGCCGATGCCTATTGAACGGCTTCGGCGGTAACAGCCGCGTTCGCCGACTGCGCAACACCATTGCCGATCCGCTTGCCGGTATCTGCGGCAAAGAAATGCAGCTTCTCGGGCGCGATGACGAAGCGCATTTCTGCGGTCATCGGCGTTTCCGGCGAGACGACCGCGGTCAGCTGCTGGTCGCCGAGCAGGCCATGGACAAGACGCTGCGAACCGAGCTCCTCGACATATTCGACGGTGAGCGGCATGGCGTATTCATCCGGCTTGGCTAGGCGCAGATCTTCGGCGCGCATGCCGATGGTGACCGGGCCGGATGCCGGCGCATTGCCTGCGAGATCGATCAGGCTCGGGCCGATCGCCAGCTTGTCGCCATGCAGCTCGCCCTTCAGCAGGTTCATGGCGGGAGAGCCGATGAAGCTGGCGACAAAGGTCGAGGCCGGCGTGTGATAGACTTCGAGCGGCGCGCCGATCTGCTCGATATGGCCGCCGTTCAGGACGACGAGGCGGTCCGCCAGCGTCATTGCTTCCAGCTGGTCGTGGGTGACATAGATCGACGTCGTGCCGAGACGGCGCTGCAGGCGCTTGATCTCGCCGCGCATGGAGACGCGCAGCTTCGCATCGAGGTTCGACAGCGGTTCATCGAACAGGAAGACGGCGGGCTTGCGGACGATGGCGCGGCCCATGGCAACACGCTGGCGCTGTCCGCCGGAGAGAGCCTTCGGCTTGCGCTCGAGATACTGCTCGATCTGCAGCATGCGCGCGGCTTCGGCGACGCGGGCATCGATCTCCGCCCGCGGCGTCCCGCGGTTCTTCAGGCCGTATTCGAGGTTCTGGCGCACCGACATATGCGGATAGAGCGCATAGTTCTGGAACACCATGGCGATGTCGCGGTCAGCCGGCTCGACATTATTGACGACGCGGCTGCCGATCTTCACCTGTCCTTCGGAGATGCTCTCGAGACCGGCGATCATGCGCAGCAGCGTGGACTTGCCACAGCCGGACGGTCCGACGAGGACGATGAACTCGCCATCGCGGATGTTGATGCCGACATCCGAGACGGCCTTGACGCCGCCCTGATAGATCTTGCCGACGCCTTCTACATCGATAGAGGCCATTGTCACTTCTCCGTTTCGACCAGGCCTTTGACGAAAAGGCGCTGCATGACGATGATGATGAGGACCGGCGGCAGGGCGGCGAGAATGACGCCTGCCATGACGAGGTTCCATTGGGTGTCGCCGTCCAGTACCGAGGCCAGACGCTTGATGCCCATGACCGCGGTGTAATAGCCGGGATCGGTGGTGATCAGCATCGGCCAGAGATACTGGTTCCAGCCGTAGATGAAGAGGATGATGAACAGCGCAGCGATATTGGTGCGCGACAGCGGCAGCAGGATATCCTTGAAGAATTTCATGGCGCCTGCGCCATCGACGCGGGCCGCTTCCATCAGCTCTTCCGGGATCGTCAGGAAGAATTGACGAAACAGGAAGGTTGCTGTCGCCGAGGCGATCAGCGGGATGACGAGGCCCGGATAGGAATTCAACATGCCGAGATCGGCTACAACCTTGTAGGTCGCCAGGATGCGGACTTCGACCGGCAGCATCAGCGTCAGGAAGATGATCCAGAAGGCGACCATGCGCAGCGGGAAGCGGAAGTAGACGATCGCGAAAGCGGAGATGATCGAGATGGCGATCTTGCCGACGGCGATCAGCACGGCCATCAGCAGGCTGTTTGCCAGCATCAGCGCGAAAGGCGGCGCACCGGCCACCGAATTGCCAGCGCTCAGCAGCTGGTCGAAATTGGCAACCAGCTGGTCGCCCGGAAGCAGCGGCGTGAGGCCACTCATGAAGTCGGTCGGACCATGGGTGGCTGCGATGAAGGCGAGGTAGACGGGGAAGACCACCGTGACGACGCCGACGATCAGGATGAAGTGCGTGAGGACGTTCAGAAAGGGGCGGTTCTCGATCATCGCTCGGGCCTCAATACTGTACTTTTTTCTCGATCCAGCGGAACTGGACGACGGTGAGGACGACGACGATCAGCATCAGCACGACGGACTGCGCGGCCGAAGGGCCAAGGTTCAGCCCAACGAAGCCATCGGCATAGACCTTGTAAACAAGCGTGTTCGTCGATTGCGACGGGCCGCCAGAGGTCGTGGAGTCGACGATCGGGAAGGTGTCGAATAGCGCGTAGGTGACGTTGATGACGGCCAGGAAGAAGGTCGTCGGCGAAATCAGCGGGAAGACCACCGTCCAGAAGCGCTTGAACGGACCGGCGCCATCGATCGACGCGGCCTCGATCACCGACTGCGGTACAGACTGCAGGCCGGCGACGAAGAACAGGAAATTGTAGGAGATCTGCTTCCAGGCCGAGGCGATGACGATGAGGATCATTGCGTCATTGCCATCGAGGCGGTGGTTCCAGTCATAGCCGAACTGGCGAAGGATGTAAGGCAGGATGCCGATGCTGGGGTTGAACATGAACCACCAGAGGAGACCGGCGGCCGCAGGCGCCACCGCGTAGGGCCAGACGAGCAGCGTCGTATAGATGCGTCCGCTCTTCAGAACACGATTGACGCAGACGGCGAAGAGCAGCGACACGCCCATCGACAGAACGGTGACTGAGACCGAGAAGATCAGCGTCACCCAGAGCGCGTTCATGTAATCGCTGCTGCCGAACAGCTTCGTGTAGTTGGCGAACCAGACGAAGGTGGTCTTCATGCCGAAGGGATCTTCGCGCAGGAAGGACTGGCGAAAGGCCTGGAAAGCCGGCCAGATGAAGAAGACCAACGTGACTGCGAGCTGCGGCGCCAGAAGGAAATATGGCAGGACGCGGTTCGAGAAGATTGTGCGCTTTGTCTGCATGGCTCGCCCCGATATGGAAAGGCCCTCCCCGGAGCGGGGAGGGCTTGGCTTCAGCCTCGAAAGCTTAGTTCGAGTTTGCTTCTTCGAATTCGCGCAGGATGGCGTTGCCTTCCTTGACGGCTTCGTCGAGCGCCTGCTGGGCGGTCTGCTTGCCGGAGAGCACGGTTTCGAACTGCTGGTCGATGACGTCACGGATCTGCGTCAGGTTGCCGAAACGAACGCCCTTGGAGTTGTCGGACGGCGTGCCGCGCAGGATCTGCTTCAGGCCAACGTCGGAGCCCGGGTTCTTTTCGTAGTAACCCTGCGACTTGCCGAGGTCGTAAGCAGCAGTGGTGATCGGCAGGTAGCCAGAGAACTGGTGCCAATCAGCCTGAACTTCCGGCTGGCTGAGGTAGGTGTAGAACTTGGCAACGCCCTTGTAGACTTCCGGCTTCTGGCCGTTCAGCGTCCAGAGCGTCGCGCCGCCGATGATCGAGTTCTTCGGATCCTTGGTGACGTCGTCGTAGTAAGGCAGCGTCGAGAAACCTACCTGGAAGGCCTTGGCGTTGTTGATGACGCCAGCGCGCGAACCCGAGGAGCCCATATAGATGGCGCATTCCTGCGAGTAGAACTTCGGAGCTGCATCGGGGCCGCCGCCCGGGCCGCCGTACTGGAAGTAACCGGCATCCTGCCACTTCTTCAGGTCGGTCCAGAGACGAGCCTGGTTCGGGCCGTTGAAGCTGAGCTCAGCCTTGGTGCCGCCGAAGCCATTTTGCAGCGTGCCGTAGGGCAGGTCATGGATGGCCGAGAAGTTTTCGAGGCCGAGCCAGGTTGCAGCGTAGGTGATGGTGAAGCCGCACTTGGCAGCGCCGGAATCGACGATCTTCTTCGAGAATTCTGCCAGTTCGGCATAGGTCTTCGGAGCGACTTCCGGATCAAGGCCAGCCTTCTTGAAGACGTCCTTGTTGTAATAGAGGATCGGCGTCGAGGAGTTGAACGGGAAGGAGAGGATGTTGCCTTCCGGGTCGGAGTAGTAGCCGACGACGGGAGCGATGAACTTCGACGGATCCCACGGCTCGCCTTCATCGGCCATCAGCTTGTAGACCGGATAAACGGCGCCCTTGGCGGCCATCATCGTGCCGGTGCCGACTTCGAAGACCTGAACGATAGCCGGCTGCTGACCTGCGCGGAAAGCGGCGATAGCGGCAGTCAGGGTCTCAGGATAGGTGCCCTTGAAAACCGGGGTCACGTGATATTCGGTCTGGCTGTCGTTGAACTTCTGAACGATCTGCTCGAGCTTCTGGCCGAGCTCGCCGCCCATGGCGTGCCACCAGGTGATTTCGGTTGCGGCAAAGGACGCCGACGAAGACAATACGACCGCAGCGGCGGCCAGAGAAAACGTCTTGAACATGGATAAACCCTCTCCACCAGTTATTGGGGTGAGGAAGCCAATAGAGGCCTTCCGTGACGTCTCCTTTACATTTGTATGACAGAAAAATTACAAATGCACGCCTATGCAATATGCCTAAAAGGCATTGTGGAAATGCCGGGGCAACCGGCCTGGAAGCACTGCAACGATGTCGTAGCGTTGTGATAGCAGGTGGCTGTTCGTCTGGCGAGCAAGCCAGAGATCGCTCGCATCCCGGATGCGTTTCTGAGCCGCATAAGAAACGGCATCGACCGCGACCCGCTCTTCACGCCGGGCTTTAACCTCGACGAAAACGGCAAGATCGCCCTTGCGGGCGATGATATCGATCTCGCCAAGCTTGGTGCGATAGCGGAAAGCGGCGATGCGGTAGCCCTTCATCAGCAGGTAGAGCGCCGCCACATATTCGGAGAAATGTCCGCGGCGGAGCGCCTTCTGTCTGCTGACGCTCGTGCCGCTATCGCTCATCAGGCGCCCTTCATGTCGAGGAGGCGCTGATAGAGTTCCTTGCGCGGCAGACCGGTGAGCCGCGCCGCCTCGGCCGCCGCTTTTGCCGTCGGCATGGTGCCGGAGAGATCGGCAAGGATCGCATCGACGTCAGCGGCGTCGGCCGGTTTTTCCTCCGGCGGCGCGACGACAAGGACGATCTCGCCTTTCACATTATCGTTCTCGGCATAATAGGCGGCGAGATCTGCAAGCGTGCCGCGGCGAAACTCCTCGTAGGTCTTCGTCAGCTCGCGGCAGACGGAGGCCATGCGATCGCCGCCAAGGACGTCGGCGGCCGCAGAAAGCGTCGCGCCGATGCGGTGGGGAGACTCAAAGAGGAGTAGCGTGGCGGGGGTCGCCGCGAATTCACCGAGCCGGTCGCGCCGCGCCTTGTCCTTGACGGGAAGAAACCCGGCAAAGAGGAAGGCATCGTTCGGAAGACCTGAACCGACGAGTGCGGCGAGCGGCGCCGAGGCGCCGGGTATTGGGATGACGCGGTATCCGCTGTCGATCGTCGTCTGCGCCAGGCGGTAACCGGGATCGGAAACCAGCGGCGTTCCGGCATCGGAAACGAGTGCGACGGACTTTCCGGCCTCCAGTGCCTGCAGCAGGCGCGGCCCGGCCTCGTCGGCATTATGTTCGTGATAGGCGAAAGGGCGGTTCTGAATGCCGTAGCGGTCGAGCAGCACGCGAGTGACGCGCGTATCCTCGCAGGCGAGCACATCGGCACCGGCAAGCGTTTCGAGCGCGCGAAGCGTGATATCGCCGAGATTGCCGATCGGCGTCGCGACCAGATAGAGCGCGGCCTCGAGCGGGCGCGCAGGTATGCTGACATTATGCAGGCGGTAGGTGCGGTGTTTACCGCCCTCGCCCGCCGTCTCTTCATTGCTCAATTTCAAAGGCCCTCTCTGGCGTCGGCCCTTTATGCGCGCAGGCTTCGTTCGCGGCAAGGGTTCGGATTTCTGTGAGCATCATCGTGTAAAACCACCTTTGCAGCCGCGCAAAGCCTTGCACCCCTTGCAATGCCCGGCAAAGTTCTGCCATTTTGCCCGTCCACTCCTCCGGCCATGGAGCCGGAAAGGCATTTTCTGGCGCGCCTGCGCGCCCGGACAGTCACGGTCGAAAGCGGTAGCATCCCATGCGTATTACTATTGAGCGTTCCAATCTCCTGAAGTCGCTGAACCACGTTCACCGCGTCGTCGAACGCCGGAACACGATCCCGATCCTGTCCAACATCCTGCTGCGTGCCGATGGCCAGAACCTCGACATGAAGGCGACCGACCTCGATCTCGAAGTCACGGAAGCGACGCCCGCCAATGTCGAACAGGCAGGCGCGACCACCGTTCCGGCCCATCTTCTTTACGACATCGTCCGCAAGCTGCCCGACGGCTCGGAAGTTCTGCTTGCGACATCGACGGATGGCGGCTCGATGACCGTGCAGTCCGGCCGCTCGAAATTCTCGCTGCAGTGCCTGCCGCAATCCGACTTCCCGGATCTGACCGCCGGCACCTTCACGCATTCCTTCAAGCTGAAGGCAACGGATCTCAAGATGCTGATCGATCGCACCCAGTTTGCGATCTCGACCGAAGAGACCCGCTATTACCTGAACGGCATCTTCTTCCACACGATCGAAAGCGAAGGCGACCTGAAGCTGCGCGCCGTTGCGACCGACGGTCACCGTCTCGCCCGTGCCGACGTCAAGGCGCCGTCCGGCTCCGAGGGCATGCCGGGCATCATCATTCCGCGCAAGACCGTTGGCGAGTTGCAGAAGCTGGTCGACAATCCCGAGGCGATGGTCACCGTCGAGGTTTCCGACGCCAAGATCCGCCTGAGCATCGGCTCGATCGTCATGACCTCGAAGCTGATCGATGGCACGTTCCCCGATTATCAGCGTGTCATCCCGACCGGCAACGACAAGGAAATGCGCGTCGATTGCACGACCTTCGCGCAGGCTGTCGACCGCGTCTCGACCATCTCTTCCGAGCGCGGCCGCGCCGTGAAGCTGGCGCTTTCCGAAGGACAGCTGCTGCTCACCGTCAACAACCCGGACTCTGGCAGCGCGACGGAAGAAGTCGCAGTCGGATACGACACGGACGCGATGGAAATCGGCTTCAACGCCAAATATCTGCTCGACATCACTGCACAGCTTTCCGGCGATCAGGCCGTGTTTCTGCTGGCCGATGCCGGTTCGCCGACGCTCATTCGCGACACGGCCGGCGATGATGCACTCTACGTTCTGATGCCGATGCGCGTGTAAACGCGCGTCGCATTTGGCGGGCAAAGTTTTCAGATTGCGACGTTTGGTCTTGTTTTACTGCTGGATGATTGCAATTAGATAGCCAGCGGTTTGTTGCTTGACGAGGAGGATGGCATGGCGTTGCGGCTGAAAGAACGGCTCGGCAAAAAGTTCGATGAGGAAATTCGCTTCTTCAAGGGCATGATGCAGGGGCCGAAAACCGTCGGCTCCATCGTCCCTACCTCCTCCATTACCGCCAAGAAGATGGCGAGCGTCATAAACCTCAATTCCGGACTGCCGGTGCTTGAGCTTGGGCCGGGAACCGGCGCCATCACCAAGGCCATTCTCGGTCGCGGCGTGAAGCCGGAGCGGCTGGTCGCTGTCGAGTATTCGACAGACTTCTACAATCACCTGGTTCGCCTCTACCCCGGCGTCCACTTCATCAACGGCGACGCCTTCGATCTCGATACGACGCTTGGGGCGCTGAAGGGACAGACCTTCGATTCCGTCGTTTCGGCCGTGCCGCTTCTGAACTTTCCGATGCAGGCGCGCATCGCGCTGCTCGAAAGCCTGCTCGACCGCATGCCGGCCGGCCGGCCGGTGGTGCAGATCTCCTACGGTCCGGTTTCGCCGATCATTGCCCGGCCGGAGCGCTATCACATCCAGCATTTCGATTTCATCGTCCGCAACATCCCACCAGCCCAGCTGTGGATCTATCGCCGCGGCTGATGTTCGCGCTCTATATTACCCACCCGCAGGTAAGGATCGATCCGGATGTCCCCGTTCCGCAATGGGGGCTGTCGGAAACCGGTGCTGCGCGTGCTCGGCAGGCGGCGGCACTCCCTTGGGCGCGGCAGCTGCAGCGGATCGTCTCCAGTGACGAGACGAAGGCGATCGAGACCGCCGAGATACTCGCGGCCTCGGCCGGGATCGGTATCGAGATCGTCCACGGCATGCATGAAAACGACAGGTCGGCGACCGGCTTCCTGCCGCCTCCAGAGTTCGAGCAGGCGGCCGACTGGTTTTTCGCCCACCCCGACGAGAGCTTCAAGGGATGGGAACGGGCGCGCGATGCGCAGGCGCGTATCGTCTCGGCCGTCGATCGGATCCTCGCGACCCATGACCAGAGCAAACCGATCGCCTTTGTCGGCCATGGCGGCGTCGGGACATTACTGAAGTGCCACCTCGAGGGCCGGCCGATCGGGCGCGACCGGGACCAGCCTGGCGGTGGCGGCAATCTCTATGCTTTCGCTCTTGCGGACGGGCGCCTATCGTGCGACTGGACGCCCATCGAAAGCTGGCAGGGGTGGATGAAATGAACGCACGCGAACGGTTGATCGTCGGGCTCGATGTTCCGACACTTGGCGAAGCGGAAAAGATCGTTTCGACACTCGGCGACGACGTCCTCTTCTACAAGATCGGCTATCAGCTGGTGTTTGCCGGCGGGCTGGAATTTGCCCGCGAGCTTGCCCAGAGCGGCAAGAAGATCTTCCTCGACATGAAGCTCCTCGATATCGACAACACCATCGCATCCGGCGTCGAGAACATCGTCAAGATGGGCATGTCGATGCTGACGCTGCACGCCTATCCGAAGGCGATGAAGGCTGCCGTCGAAGCCGCCAGGGGTTCCGACCTCTGCCTGCTCGGCGTGACGGTACTGACCTCGATGGATGAGCAGGACCTGATCGCAGCCGGTTATGAATACGACCCGCATACGCTGGTGCTGCGCCGCGCCGAACAGGCGCTCGCGGCCGGCATGGGCGGCATCGTTTGCTCTGCCGAAGAATCCTCCGCCGTCCGTAAGATCGTCGGCCCCAACATGGCCGTCGTCACCCCGGGCATCCGCCCGGCCGGCAGCGAAAAGGGCGACCAAAAGCGCGTCATGACGCCGGCTGATGCCCTGAAGGCAGGCTCCAGCCACCTCGTCGTCGCCCGCCCGATCGTCAAGGCTGCCGATCCGCGCAAGGCCGCGCGGGCGATCCTGTCGGAAATGGATGCGGCACTCTCCGCCTAACGGTTGCCGCTGACCTGATTGTCGGCATCATTATTGACGATCAGCGACGGGCTACCTCCAGGCAGCAGGTTTTGCGTCACCGAATTATGCTCCGCAAAGTCCCGGGAATTCAGGCTGCTGCCGAATGGGTAAGCGGCATCGTTGAAGCAATAGCGGCTGTTGCCCTGTCTGCTGCCGATCCAGACCGCGGGCTTGGCGCCCGATGCGCTCTTGTAGCGAAACTTGTTGCCGATTATGACGTTTCGCTGCGGTGCCTGATGGCGGATCGTTCCGCCCTCCCCACAATTGCGATAGAGGAAGATGCCGCCGTTCACAGGATCGGTGAAGGTATTGCCGGCGATCCTGTTGTCGGCCGAGCCATCGAGCGCGATCTGCTCGCGGCTTTTTGTTCTGATGTCGAAGACATTGTTCTCGACGGTGTTGCCGGTGGACTCGGCATCGAAATAGATGACGACGCTGTTCGTGCTGCCGATGAACTGGGACCCGGATACATCGAGCCCCGTCGTTCCCGGCCCGGCATAGAGCGGTATCCGGCCATTGGCGATGAAGATCACGTTGCTGACGGTGATCTTGGCAGGAGCAGCCGCCTGCGCGCGGGCGGTATGCCCCTCCGAGATCGACGACTGCTTGAGCCAGGTGCCCTGACCATTCTCGGCCATACCAATGATCCTGAGGTCGCCTTTGATCGTGCAGTTTCGAACCGTGACGTTGTGGGGCACATCCCAGCTGCCATCCGTCTGGCGGATCGACCGGATCGCCAGCGTGTGTGCCTTGTAGCCGGTGCCATCCAGCGTCCCGCCGCCGCAATCGATGGTGACGTTGGAGGCCTTGCTTCCCGATAGTTCGATCGGCGCCCTGACGACATCTCCGGCATCGAGCCGCAGATCGCAGGAAATCGCGACAGCCTTCGCTGCGGCATCTGCGGCTTTCAAATCGGAAACGGTCTTCACCGGACAGGCTTTCGCATTTGCGGGCGAGCCCGGCAGGACGAGCAGCGGCGCAGCAAGGAAGGCGGCGTAAAGTCCGATGGCGGCCTCGCGTTTCATCTTGCTCCCTCCGGCCCCGTGCTATCACCCGCCATTGACCCTTGCGCCAATTTGTCTGAAGACAGACGCCAACGTCAATCGGAGGAAAATCATGGCCAAGGGATACTGGATTGCGCGCGTCGATGTTCGCGATGCCGAGCGCTACAAGGATTACGTCGCGGCAGCGAAGCCTGCCTTCGAGAAGTACGGCGCCAATTTCCTGGCGCGTGGCGGGGCGATTACCGAGCTCGAGGGCAAGGCGCGGGCGCGCAATGTGGTGATCGAGTTCCCGTCGATGCAGGCTGCGGTCGATTGCTACAACTCGCCGGAATACCAGATCGCCGCCAAGATCCGCCAGGAAGTGGCGGATGCCGAAATGGTGGTTGTCGAAGGCATCTGAAAGCGCTTTCGCAGATGCGAAACTCGGCTGCGATGGGCCTTTCCGTCGCCGCCGGATTCGGCTAATACGGGAGCCAACAAACACTCCTTCCCAAGCCTTTCAAGGAAACTGCCATGACCCTTGCCAACCTGCCGCCGCTCGTTACCGTGTTCGGAGGCTCCGGCTTCGTCGGCAGGCATGTGGTTCGTGCGCTTGCCAAGCGCGGCTATCGCATCCGCGTCGCCGTCCGCCGCCCGGATCTCGCCGGCTTCCTGCAGCCGCTCGGCAATGTCGGCCAGATTTCCTTCGTCCAGGCAAACCTGCGCTACCGTCAGTCGGTCGAGCGCGCCGTCGAGGGTTCCGACTGCGTCGTCAACTGCGTCGGCATCCTGCTGGAGACCGGCCGCAACACTTTCGACGCCGTCCAGGATTTCGGCGCCCGCGCCGTGGCTGAAGCCGCCAAGAATGCCAAGGCCCGCCTGGTCCACGTTTCGGCAATCGGCGCCGACGAGAAGTCGGAATCGCACTATGCCCGCAGCAAGGGCCGCGCCGAAGCTGCCGTACTCTCAATCAAGAAGGACGCCGTGATCTTCCGTCCGTCGATCGTGTTCGGCCCCGAAGACAGCTTCTTCAACAAGTTCGCCGACATGGCCCGCCTCTCGCCGGTTCTGCCGGTCATCGGTGGCGGCACGACCAAGCTGCAGCCGGTTTACGTCGAAGACGTTGCTGAAGCCGTTGCCCGCGCTGTCGACGGCAAGGCCGTTGCCGGCAAGATCTACGAACTCGGCGGCCCCGAAGTCCTCAGCTTCCGCGAATGTCTGCAGACGATGCTGAAGGTAACGGCGCGCAAGAACCCGCTGGTTTCGATGCCGGCCGGCATCGCCTCGTTGATCGGCAGCATCGCCTCGCTGATCCCCTTCGTGAAGCCGCCGATCACGCCTGATCAGGTTCGCCTGCTGAAATACGACAACGTCGTCTCGTCGAAGGCCGAGAAGGACGAGCGCACGCTGAAGGGCCTCGGCATCACGCCGACGATGGCAACGTCTGTTCTGCCGTCCTACCTCGTGCATTATCGCCCGCACGGCCAGTACACGGGAACCGGCAAAGCCGCCTGATTCGTCCGTTAGGATTAACTGAAACGCCGCCTGAGGATTTCCACAGGCGGCGTTTCTGTTTTGGGCGAAGTGTCAAATCTGGCGCAAGTTTCGCGTGTTTTTCTGCGCCCCGAACCGGATTGGCGTTGCATAAAAGACGCATGAAAAAATTAGTGAAATTAACGTCACATTTAGCAGGAACATTTATTGCTATTTGCCATTCCACTGACTACACACCCGGCGCGCAGGTAGCGGCTCACGAGGCTTGGCAGGCGCGTTCAATCGATTTGAAAGGCTTTATACCGATGGGCAAGTCAATCGCGCTTCTCTTTGCGTGTGCGGCACTGGTTATCCTGGCTGGCTCCTTCATCGCGCCCGGTTCGGTCGCGGCTGTTAAGGAAGGCTGTGCGCCGGCTTACGGCGTCGATCCCTGCTCGACGGCAAGCATCCCCAACTAAGCGGGATGATTCCCGCGCGGCGCGCATGAGCGCCGCTTTCACGGGATCAGCTTTTTCCATTTCCAGATTGGTATCCAGCCCTCTGCCCGCAGGCAAAGGGCTGTTTTTCGTTCAGGCTCAGGCGATCATGCCGGCATAGGCCATGCCGAGCAGGATTGCGCCGAGGATGATGCGGTAGATCGCAAAGAGGGTGA
Organism: Rhizobium sp. OAE497; assembly: GCF_040546565.1. Lineage (NCBI taxonomy): Bacteria > Pseudomonadati > Pseudomonadota > Alphaproteobacteria > Hyphomicrobiales > Rhizobiaceae > Rhizobium > Rhizobium sp. OAE497. Next base: position 261,676 of record NZ_JBEPOA010000001.1, on the reverse strand, counting down.
AGCGGTTGCTCTGGATATAGGAGAGCAGCCATTTGACGGCGATGAAGGCAACGATCGTCGAGACGACGAAGGCAATGCCGAGGGCAGTCCAGTCTTCGTTGGCGGCACCGCCATCCTTGACCGTTTTCAGCAGCTGGTAGGCGCTTGCCGCATACATGGTCGGGATGCCGACGAGGAAGGCGAATTCGGTCGCGGCGGCGCGATTGGCGGTTCCGGCCAGCATGGCAACGAAGATCGTTGCGCCGGAGCGCGAGGTGCCCGGGAAGATACCAGCCACGACCTGGGCGATGCCGACCAGAATGGCGACCATCCAGGTGATGTCCTTATAGGGAGGCTTCTTGGCGGCTGCCCATTCGGCAAAGATCATCCAGAAGCCGCCGATAATCAGCGCCCAGGCGATCGGCGTGGCGTTTTCAGGCAGTTCGAAGCCCAACTTCTTGACGATCAGGCCGAGGACGGCGGTGATCAGGAAGGCGACGATCAGCCTCGAGGCATAACGGCGGTTCTTCGGTTCGCGCCAGCCGATCACGAGATCGACGAGGCGGCGCCAGTAGATGATCGTGACTGCCAGAATGGCGCCTGCCTGAATGACAATATTAAACGTGTCGGACCGGGCTCCGAGCCACTGCTCGGCAATGATGAGGTGGCCGGTGCTGGAGATCGGCAAAAATTCCGTAATCCCCTCGATAATACCCAGGATGATCGCGTTTATATATTCCATCTATGGTCTCCGGTTAAAACTCCAGGCCGCCGAATCAGGATCCGCGCGGGTTTCGGCAGCGGGCACTCATTCGTCATCAGGATGGCGGAAAAAGGCCGGATCCTCCAAAGGTCATGAAAAATCCATCATTGGCCGCGCTTAGAGGTGCTTCAAACCTGCTTCACGGTTGAAGCCGCCATCCAATCCTATATCTTTCTTAAACTGTAATTGTTAGGAGTTTGAGAAGGACACAATGTCGCCGAAACGCGGGCGGACCGAAAACTCATAATGCCAGTACTTTATCATCACCCCATGTCGACATCCTCCCGGTTCATCCGGCTGGTGCTTGCAGAATACGGCTATCAGGTCGATCTCGTTGAAGAGCAGACCTGGGACAAGCGCCGTGACTTTCTGGCGCTCAACCCCGCCGGGACGCTGCCTGTCTACGTGGACGACAGCATGCGGGCGCTCTGCGGCGCGACTGTCATTTCCGAATATCTCGACGAAACCCATGGCGTGCTGAAGCGCGACCGGCGGCTGCTTGCCGAAGACCCGTTCCAGCGTGCGGAAATCCGCCGTCTTGTCGAATGGTTCATGCAGAAGATGGAAACCGACGTGACGCGGCCGCTGGCCCGCGAGCGGGTCTACAAGCTGCAGATGACCGCCGAACAGGGTGGCGGCGCACCTGATTCCAAGATGCTGCGCACGGCGCGCAACAACATTCGCCAGCATATGAAATATGTGACCTGGCTTGCCGGTTCGCGCCAGTGGCTGGCAGGCGAGCGGATGAGTTATGCGGATCTCGCCGCGGCGGCCTCGATCTCGATCCTCGACTATCTCGGCGAGATCGAATGGACGGAAGCGCCGATCGTCAAGGACTGGTACCAGCGCATCAAGTCGCGCCCGTCTTTCCGACCGCTGCTCAACGAGCGCGTTCGCGGCCTGACGCCCGTTTCTCATTACGCCGACCTGGATTTCTGACGGGGGCCCTCGATGCCCGTACGATCAGAGGAAGACAAAGAGCGAAAGAAGCGCGAAAGCCTGACGGCTTTCGTGCGTGCCGAAGCGGCTGCCCTCGGCTTCGAGCTCTGTCGCATCACCCGGCCGGATTCCATTCCCGAAGCGAAGGCTCGGCTTGGTGAATTCGTCGATGCCGGACGTCACGGCACGATGGAATGGATGGCCGAGACGCTGGAGAGGCGCGGCGATCCGCGCACGCTCTGGAGCGATGCGCGCTCGATCGTGGTTTTCGGGCTGAACTACGGCCCGGACGAGGATCCCCGCGGCATCCTTGCCAAGCCGGACAAGGCTGCGATCTCCGTCTACGCACGCAACCGCGATTATCACGACGTCATCAAGGGCCGCCTCAAGGAGATCGCGACGCGCTTTGCGGCACGGTCAGGTGCCGATGTGAAAGTCTTCGTCGATACCGCGCCGGTGATGGAGAAGCCGCTCGCCGCCGCTGCCGGGCTTGGCTGGCAGGGCAAGCATACGAACCTCGTCAGCCGCACGCATGGATCCTGGCTGTTTCTCGGCTCGATGTTCACCACCGCCGACCTCGATATCGATGCGGCGGAGAGCGATCACTGTGGCTCCTGCCGAGCCTGTCTCGATGCCTGTCCGACCGATGCCTTTCCGGCGCCCTATCAGATCGATGCGCGGCGCTGCATTTCCTATCTGACGATCGAGCACAAAGGGCCGATCGCTGCCGAATTCCGGCCACTGATCGGCAACCGCATCTATGGCTGCGACGATTGCCTGGCCGCCTGTCCGTGGAACAAGTTTGCCGCCTCGGCATCGGAGATGAAGCTCCAGGCGCGGGAAGACCTGAAGGAACCGTCGATCGCTTTCCTGCTGACGCTGGATGATCCCAGCTTTCGCACATTCTTCAGCGGCTCGCCGGTCAAGCGGATCGGGCGGGACCGCTTCATCCGCAATGTGCTGATCGCCGCCGGCAATTCCGGTAACCGCGAATTCATCGGCGCCTGCCGTGATCTCAGCGCCGATCCCGCACCCGCCGTTCGCGGCATGGTGATATGGGCGCTGTCGCGGCTGATGAGCGCTGGCGAATTTTCTTCATTTGCGGCAGAAAGGCCCAATGAGGAGGACGCCGATGTCCTCGACGAATGGCGCATGGCGGGAGCAATGGCATGAAACTGGTGATCTTCGGCTGCGGTTACTCCGGAATGGCGATCGCCAAGGCTTTTGCTGCGGCAGGCACGCATGTCTGCGGAACCACGCGCAGCGCCGAGAAGCTCGGCCAGCTCAATGCAGCGGGTGTCGAAGGCTTCATCTTCGATGGTGAGACGCTGAGCCCCGAGCTGGCAGCGGCCATGCGCGGCGCAACCCATCTCGTGCAATCGATCGCGCCCCGCGAGAGCGGCGATCCGCTCATCAATATCGCCGGTTCCGAGCTCGCCACGATGATGCCGGAACTGCAGTGGATCGGCTATCTCTCGACGGTCGGAGTCTATGGCGATCACAAGGGTGCCTGGGTTGGCGAGGATACGGTCTGCGTTCCGGTTTCCGGGCGCTCGAAGGAGCGGCTGGAGGCAGAGCAGGCCTGGGCCGATACCGGCGCGGCACTCGGGATCCCGGCAGCGATCCTGCGTCTCTCCGGCATTTACGGGCCGGGACGCAACGCTTTCGTCAATCTGGAGCGCGGCACAGCGCGGCGGCTGATCAAGAAGGATCAGGTCTTCAACCGGATCCGTGTCGAAGATATCGGCGGTTCCGCCCTGTTCCTGTCCAAGGGGAAGCTCGGCGGTATCTATAATGTCACCGACGATCTTCCGGGTCCGCCGCAGGATGTGATCGTCGAGGCGGCCCGCCTGATGGGCGTCGAGCCGCCGCCTCAGCAGGCCTTCGAGACTGCCGAACTGACGCCGATGGCACGCTCGTTCTATGGAGAAAACAAGCGGGTCTCCAACGCCAAACTGAGGGCCGCCGGCTTCGCTTTCGCCTTCCCCAACTATCCGATGTCCCTCGCCCAGATGTGGCAGGACCGGCGCTGGAAAACTAACACTTCCGAATTAGCAAAATAACCCTTCAAAGAGCAGAAAATTCCTACTTCCGAATTTTCTCAATCAAAATTTCGCGCCGATTTATGGTTAACGGCCTCTAAATTTGCGCAAATACGGCAACAAATATGGCGGTCCGGCAAAATTATTTTTGTGATCACCGTAACATTCCGTGAGCAGACTCTGGTCGCGGAAAAATTGTTCTAATTTTACCTGATTCTATTATCTTTTTTCCATGATTGCGGCAGCAAGACTTTATTGACCTTAACGCCGGCGGAATCACGAATATTACAATCTGTAACATTCCGTGATCGGCAGTGGCACTTTTTCGCCACTTTTGGACGGATTCAAGCCCTCACCGCCCCCAAGGCGCAAGTTCAATAGTTGAGGGATACTCCGTTTTGAGGAAAACCAGCCGTTCTCTAATCACTGCCGCGGCAATTGCAGCCTGTTCTTTCATCCTTCCTGCCGAAGGATTTGCTGCAGCTGGATGTGGTGGTGCTTCGTGGTACGCACTGCACTCCAAAACTGCTTCCGGCGAACGTATGAACCCCGCCACCCTGACTGCCGCACACCGCTCTCTGAAATTCGGCACCAAGCTCAAGGTCACCAACCGCAACAATGGCCGTAGCGTCATCGTTCGCGTCAACGATCGCGGTCCGTTCATCCGCGGGCGGGTTCTCGACCTGTCGCGCGCTGCCGCTCAGAACATCGGCATGGTCAGCACCGGCACCGCCAAGGTGTGCTACGAAGTCGTCGCCTCCCGCTAAGGCGTCCCATATGCTTGCGCCGTTGAGCGCTTGCTCTTGCCGTCAATCGCGTTTACCACGCGCTTGAGACTTGTGAATTATCCGCTGCATCTGTCTTCCTTCCCGCGGATCGTTCACAAGCCGTTGGCAACAGGAGACTTGTGAATGCGTTTGGGCGGCCGCCTCGAAGGGGCGATTTCGGTTCTTGCTGACATCGAGCAGCGAAAGAGACCTGTCGCCGACGCGCTCAAGGACTGGGGCCTTGCCCATCGCTTTGCCGGATCCGGCGACCGCGCCGCAATCGGCAACATCGTCTACGACGCCCTGCGCATGCGCCTGTCGCACGCTTTCCTGATGGATGACGACAGCCCGCTGACGCTCGCCTATGCCGTCATGCTGCGCCAATGGGGCTTCACCGTGGAAAGCCTGGCCGCCGAACTTTCCGGCGACAAATTTGCGCCGCCAGAACTGCCCGCCAATGCCGCCGCAGCCTTTGCCGAGCGCGATCTCGCAGACGCACTTCCGTACATTCAGGGCGATATCCCGGAATGGGTACAGCCGTCCTTCGAAACTGCCTTTGGCGACAGCTGGCTTGCGGAGGCGCAGGCGCTTGCCACGCGGCCGACGCTCGACCTGCGCGCCAACATCCTCAAGGCCAGCCGCGAGAAGGCCGTGAAGGCGCTGGAGCGCTCGGGAGCGCATGAGGCGAAGATCGCGCGATACGGCATGCGCATACCGGCCGGCGAAGGCGCCTCACGACTTCCAAACGTCACGGCCGAGCTTTCGTTTCAGAAAGGCTGGTTTGAAGTTCAGGACGAAGGATCGCAGATCGTTGCCGATCTGGTGCTGCCGAAGGACGGTGAGCAGGTTCTCGACTATTGCGCCGGTGGCGGCGGCAAGACGCTCGCCATGGCGGCCGCGATGCACAACAAGGGCCAGGTTCACGCCTATGACGCCGACCGCAAGCGGCTGGCGCCGATCATCGAGCGCCTCAAGCGTGCAGGAACGCGCAACGTCCAGGTTCACGACGATGCCAAGGCGCTTGCCGCGCTGACGGAGCGCTGCGACAAGGTGCTAGTCGATGCGCCCTGCACCGGCACCGGCACCTGGCGCAGACGCCCGGATACCAAGTGGCGGCTGACGGCCAAGAACCTCGACGAGCGCACCAGCCAGCAGCAGGATGCGCTGACGCAGGCAAGCGCCTTCGTGCGTCCCGGCGGCGAACTGATCTACGTGACATGCTCGGTCCTGCCGCAAGAAAACGAGGAACAGGTCCGCAAGTTCACGGCCGATCATCCGGAATTTGCGATCGTCAGCGCCCTGCCCGCCTGGAACGGCCTGTTCGGCGCCGGCGCGCCGCAGCCGCGTTCCTCCGACCAGGCAACGATCACGCTGACCCCGGCCTCGACCGACACCGACGGCTTCTTTTTCTGCCGGATGCAGCGCAAGGTTTGAGGCTTTTTTGCCGCCCATCGCTGGGGTCGATCCGCTTTTTGGAAACGTCAGCGTTTTGGCGTTTCCGGTCCTTAAAACCATTCCAAACTAGAGTGTTTGACACAAGTTTGCTTTTGGGCGATGAGACTCCGGCATTTCAGACGGAGATCCGTCACAGGAGAGGACCATGAAGCTCAACAAGAATGTCTGCGTAGCATTGGCGCTGGCGGTAGCCCCCCTATCCGCCGCACCGGCTTTCGCAGCCGCCCCGAAGGCAGCCGAAGTCGTCAAGTATTATGCCGAAGTCGGGCATGCGAAATACGAAGACGCGCTGACGACGGCCAAGACGCTCGACGCCGCGATCGACGCCTTCCTGAAGGCGCCGACGGACGAGACCCTGAAGGCTGCCCGCGACGCCTGGATCAAGGCCCGCGTTCCCTACCAGCAGACCGAAGTCTACCGCTTCGGCAACCCGATCGTCGATGACTGGGAAGGCAAGGTCAACGCCTGGCCGCTCGACGAAGGCCTGATCGATTATGTCGACGCCTCCTACGGCACCGAGAGCGACGAGAACTCTCTCTATGTCGCCAACGTCATCGCCAACAAGACGATCAAGATCGACGGCAAGGATGTCGACGCTTCCAAGCTGACGCCCGAGTTTCTCTCCGGCACGCTGGCTGAAGCAGGCGGCGTCGAAGCCAACGTCGCGACCGGCTACCACGCCATCGAGTTCCTGCTCTGGGGCCAGGATCTGAATGGCACCGGCCCGGGTGCGGGCAATCGCCCGGCAACCGACTACGACCTGAAGAATTGCACGCACGGCAATTGCGACCGCCGCGCCGAATATCTGAAGTCGGCCTCCACGCTCCTGGTTTCCGACCTGCAGGAAATGACCGACAACTGGGCTCCCGGTGGCGCTGCTACCAAGCATGTCGAGGAAAATGCCAAGGCTGGCCTAACCGCCATCCTGACCGGCATGGGCTCGCTCTCCTACGGCGAGCTGGCCGGCGAGCGCATGAAGCTCGGTTTGCTGCTGCACGATCCGGAAGAAGAACATGATTGCTTCTCCGACAACACCTACAACTCGCATCTCAACGATGCGATCGGCATTGCTGCTGCCTACACGGGCGAATACACCCGCGTCGACGGCAAGAAGATGACCGGCCCGTCCCTGCACGACCTCGTCGCAGCCAAGGACAAGAAGCTCGACAAGGAAGTCGAAGGCAAGCTGAAGACCACGCTCGACGCCATGCACGCCATGGCCAAGCGCGGCGAGACGGTCGAGAAGTACGACCAGATGATCGGCGAAGGCAACAAGGAAGGCAACGCTGTCGTCCAGGCCGCCATCGACGGCCTCGTCGACCAGACCAAGTCGATCCAGCGCGTTATTGCCGCACTCGACCTCGGCAAGGTTGAGCTTGAAGGTTCGGACAGCCTGGATAATCCTAACGCTGTCTTCAAATAAGCAATAAAGGCGGGCCGTCCTGCAGAAGGGCGGCCCGAACTCCGAAATGCCAGATCAACGGGCTCGCCGTCTCTATTTCAGCGTCGCGCTTCTCGCCACGCTTGCCGGCCTTCCCGTCGCGCTCGCCGCCAATTTCGATCTGCCGCTGAAGCGCACCGATCTTTCCGACTCCGACCTGAAGCGGGTCGCCGATGTGACGCGGCCGACGACGGACTTCTCGAAAGCCGAGCCCTACGAGGCGATGCAGGCGGGTGCCGCGACCTCGATCGACCCTGTCACCGAAGACAGTTTCTCGCATATCTCCGCCAATATTCCCTTTGAGGAAGAGCAGAATTTCAAGCTCGGCAACGCGCTGTTCAAGAAGCTCTGGGTGTCCGCGCCCTCCTCCACACAAGCTTCCGACGGCCTCGGGCCGCTGTTCAATGCGCGCTCCTGCATGAGCTGCCACGTCAATGACGGCCGCGGCAAGCCGCCGGAAGGCGGCGTCAGTACCACATCGATGTTCCTGCGGCTGGCCCGCATGCCGAAGACGCCGGACGAGGAAAAGGCGATCGCCGACGCCGAGACCGTGAATTTCCCCGACCCCGTCTACGGTCACCAGCTGCAGGACCTCGCGGTGCCCGGGCTTGCAGCCGAGGGACGGATGAAGATCGGCTATACCGAAAAACCGGTGACGCTTGCCGGCGGCGAAGTCGTGTCGCTACGCGCGCCCAGCTATTCCGTGACCGATCTCGCCTATGGCCCGCTCGACCCGGCGACGACGATCTCTCCGCGCGTCGCACCTGCGATGATCGGCCTAGGACTCATTGAGGCGATCCCGGCTGCCGATATCCTGGCGCATGCCGATCCCGACGATCGCGATGGCGACGGCATATCGGGCAAGGCTGCAATCGTGCGCGATCACCTGACCGGGCAGATTGCGCTCGGCCGCTTCGGCTGGAAAGCGCAGAACGCCACCGTGCGCGATCAAAGCGCCGATGCCTTCTCGAACGATATCGGCATCTCCACCCCCGACCGGCCGGACGCCCACGGCGACTGCACCGATGCCGAGACCAAATGCCGCAAGATGCCGACCGGCGTGCAGAAGCGTCTCGGGAATGAGGAGGCGCCGGGGCCGGTTCTCGATCTCGTGACCTTCTACTCCGCCAATCTGGCGGTGCCCGCCCGGCGCAAGGCGAGCTTTGCCGATACGCTGCGCGGCAAGCAGCTTTTCTACCAGTCGGGATGCGTCTCCTGCCACGTGCCAAAATTCGTGACGCGCCGCGACACGGCTGAAAAAGCTCAATCTTTTCAGCTTATCTGGCCCTATTCCGATTTCCTGCTGCATGACATGGGAGACGGGCTTGCCGACGGGCAACAGGTCGGTCTTGCAAGTGGACGTGAATGGCGCACGCCGCCGCTATGGGGTATAGGACTGACCCGGACTGTCAGCGGACACAGCTTTTTCCTGCATGACGGCCGCGCCAGGAACCTCACCGAAGCAATCCTCTGGCATGGCGGCGAAGCAGAAAAAGCCCGCGATGCATTCTCCTCTCTGCCGAAAGACGATAGAGAGGCCCTGATCAGATTCCTGGAGTCCCTGTAATGCGCCTTTGGCAACCTCTCGTTCTCTCGCTTGCCCTTGCCGGTCAGGCTGCCGCCCAGACGGCGCCGGCGCCCTCGGGCCTCAACGAAGACGCGGTGCCGCAGGTGATGGCGCGCGCCGTCGACGAGGTGATCCGTCCGGGTTACCGCAACATGCAGCAGTCCGCCGCCCGCCTGACGACGGCGATGAAGGACCTTTGCGCCGACGGCACGCAGCAGACGCTCGACAAGGCGAAATCGACCTTCGACGACACGATCCGCTACTGGTCGAATATCGAGATCGTCCAGACCGGACCGGTCATTCACGACAACCTCTTCGAACACATCCTGTTCTTCCCGGATCGCAAGGGCGTTGGCCTGAAGCAGGTTCAGGCGCTGATCGCCAAGGCCGATCCGCAGGACGCCACGGTCGACGCGATCGCCGGCAAGAGCGTCGCGCTGCAGGGCCTGACGGCGCTGGAATATGTGCTCTACGGCAATGGTTCCGACGACCTCACGAAGCAGAAGAACGGCTTCCGCTGCCAGTATGGCGCGGCTGTTGCCGGAAACATCCAGCGCGAGGCCGGCGAAGTCGTCGCCGCCTGGGAAAAGCCCGATGGCGTCCAGGCGAGCTGGAAGCATCCCGGCCCGGACAGCGAAGACTTCATGGACAACAAGGAAGCCGTGGCGGCTCTGCTTGGTATCCTCGTCCATGGTGCCGAGACGGTTCGCGACCAGCGCTTGGAACAGTTCTACAAGGGCAAGGATGCGGCTCCGCGTCCGCGCATGGCGATATACTGGCGTTCGAAGAACACCTGGAAGTCGATGGCGGCCAATATCGAAGGACTGCGCACGCTCTGGCAGAAGGCCGGCATGGCTGAACTGCTGCCCGCCGACAAGAAGCCGATCGCCGATGCGATCGAGGCTAACTTCAAGACGCTGCTCGATACCGTGCCGAAGCTCAATCCCGATATCGATGTCGCGACCAGCGATGCCGAAAGGGCCAAGCTCGATGCGTTTCTGGCGACCAGCCGCGACCTGATCACCAAGATCAGCGACGATTACGGCGGCGCGATCGGTCTGTCGGCCGGCTTCTCCTTCTCCGACGGGGACTGAGCCAGATGTGGCGCAGCGCGGCGATCGACCGGCGTGGCTTCGTCAAGGCCGCAGGCGTGACCTTCCTGGCCGCGCTGCAGCCGCGCAGCCTTTTCGCGCTCGAGCGCGCCGACGCCGTCTATGCCTCTGGCATCCGTGCGGCGGATGGCTCCTTTGCCGTTGCGACCGTCACCGAACGCGGCGAGATCATCGATCAAGTCGAGCTGCCCGCCCGTGCCCATGGCATGGCATTCAGCAAGGCGACCGGCAAGACCGTCGCGTTTGCCCGCCGCCCGGGCACATATGCGATGATCTTCGACCCCTGGAACAAGGGCGAGCCCATCGTCATCACCTCGATCGAGGGGCGGCATTTCTACGGGCATGGGAGTTTCTCGCCCGATGGCCGCATCCTCTATGCCAGCGAGAACGATTTCAACGGCAATCGCGGCATGATCGGCCTCTACGACGCCACCAATCGCTTCGCCCGGATCGGTGAATACGAGACTTTCGGCGTCGGGCCGCATGACATGACCGTTTCCGATGACGGACGGATGCTGATCGTTGCCAATGGCGGCATCGAGACCCATCCGGATTTCGGCCGCACGAAGCTCAATCTCGATGCGATGCAGCCATCCCTGGCGCTGATCGATGCAGCGACCGGCGCGCTGATCGAGAAACGGACGCTGCCGCCGCAATGGGCGCAGGTCTCCACCCGCCATGTCGATCTCGATGCCGATGGCCGCGTCTGGTTTGCCTGCCAGTATGAGGGTTCGCGGCGCGACCTGCCGCCGCTCGTCGGGCATTTTTCCAAGGGCGAGGATCTGACCCTTATCGACCTGCCCGAGGAGACGACGCGCCGCCTCGGCAGCTATGTCGGCGCCATCGCCGTCAACCGCGCCGACCGGCTGATCGGCATCACCTCGCCGAAGGGGCTCTCGGTGACGATCGATGCCCGCACCGGCCGGATGGTATCCGAGGATTCGTTGCCCGAAGCCGCCGGGATCGCACCGGCCACACATGGTTTTGCCGTCTCCTCCTATGACGGCGAATTCCTCTCCGCCCATAGCGATGTGGCATGGGATCAACACATCGTGCGAATTGCGCGCCAGCGCGCCTAAGGGCGCTGGACCCCGGAATATGCCGCCCTAGCTCCGCGGCATGAGCAAAGCCCTCACCTACCTCGTCTTCATTACCGTCTCGCTCGGAGGCGGGCTGCTGATCGGCACCAACAATCTTCCCGGCGAATGGTACCAGTCGCTGGCCAAGCCGGCCTTCAATCCGCCCAACTGGGTTTTCGGACCGGTCTGGTCGATCCTCTACATCCTGATTGGCATTGCCGGTGCACGAACCTGGATGCGTGGCCATCTTTCGGCGGCGATGCTGATCTGGGCGGTGCAGATGGTTTTCAACTTTCTCTGGTCACCCTTCTTCTTCGGCGCCGAAATGCCGCGGGCGGCCCTTTTTATCATCATCGTCCTACTGGCATTGGTCATCGCCTTCATCGCTAATCGATGGCAGGCGGACCGTCTCTCGGCCGCGCTTTTCCTGCCCTATGCCGTCTGGGTCGGCTTTGCGACAGTTCTCAACGCCTCGATCGCCTACCTGAACTGAATTGCCTTCCGCCATCCTTGTCGAATCCAGCGCGCCATGCCACTTTCGCCGCTCGAAGGGGACAAGGTATGAGCGTCGGCAATAGCGGAGACTTCCGCGAACGGATCAGGCAGAGCTTCTCGCGCCAGGCGGCGATGGAGACGATCGGGGCGGAACTGACGCGTGTCGAACACGGCGTCGTCGAGATCGAGCTGCCGTTCGACGTGAAGCTGACGCAGCAGCACGGCATCCTGCATGCAGGCATCATCTCCGCCGCGCTCGACAGCGCCTGCGGTTTTGCCGCCTACACGATGATCGACGCGGATGCCTCGATCCTCACAATCGAATTCAAGGTCAACCTGATGTCTCCCGGCCGGGGCGATCGCTTCCTGTTCCGGGGAGAGATCACCAAGCCCGGCAGCAACATCATTGTCGCGGACGGCCGCGGCTACGCGATCGGCGACGGCCCCGCGAAACTGATTGCATCGATGACGGGCACGATGATGGTCGTGCGAGGAAGAGAGGGAATTACCGGATGAAGTTCGAGCTGAAATCCGTTGCCGGAAAATCGATCCTGTTCGTGATGGCAGCGGAGGCTGAATACGGCCCGTTCCTCAAGTCCCGCTTCGAACCACTGATGACCGGTATCGGCCCGGTCGAGGCCGCGATCGCGATGACGAAGACGCTGGCTAGGCTCGACGCGACCGACGATCTGCCGCAGCTCGTCGTCTCCCTCGGCTCGGCCGGTTCGGCAAAGCTCGAGCAGACCGAAGTCTATCAGGTCTCGTCCGTCTCCTACCGCGATATGGATGCCTCGCCGCTCGGTTTCGAGAAGGGCAAGACGCCGTTCCTCGACCTGCCGGCGACGCTCGATCTGCCGCTGCGTATTCCCGGCATTCCCGAGGCGACGCTTTCGACCGGCGGCAACGTGATCTCCGGCGCTGCCTATGCCGAGATCGCCGCCGACATGGTCGACATGGAAACCTTTGCGATCCTGCGCGCCTGCCAGGGATATAATCTGCCGCTGATCGGCCTGCGCGGCATTTCCGACGGCGTCGAGGAGCTGCAGCATATTTCCGGCTGGACCGAGTATCTTCATGTCGTCGACCGCAAGCTTTCCTATGCCGTGGACAGCCTGTTTACGGCGCTGGAAGACGGCGTATTCTGGTTCTGAAAGCCTTGATAGCAGGGACAATCGGGACAATAAAATCCGCCACGCCCCGATTTCCCGCATTGCAAGAACGGGTGCTTTTCATTAAAGGCTCGCCATGACCCAGACAGCACATCCCGACAGCGTTCTCATCGTCGATTTCGGCAGCCAGGTAACCCAGCTGATCGCGCGCCGCGTGCGCGAAGCGGGGGTCTACTGCGAGATCGTTCCCTTCCAATCCGCCGAAGAGGGCTTCAAGCGCCTCCAGCCGAAAGCCGTGATCCTGTCCGGCAGCCCGGCCTCGACGGTCGATGAGGGATCGCCCCGCGCGCCGCAGATCATCTTCGACAGCGGCCTGCCGGTCTTCGGTATCTGCTACGGTCAACAGACGATGTGCATGCAGCTCGGCGGCAAGGTCGAGAGCGGCCATCACCGCGAATTCGGCCGCGCCTTCCTCGAAGTCGACGAAGACAGCAAGCTGTTCGAAGGCCTCTGGTCGAAGGGTTCGCGCCATCAGGTCTGGATGAGCCACGGCGACCGCGTCACGGCGCTGCCAGCAGGCTTCAAGGTCGTGGCGACCTCGCCGAACGCACCTTACGCCTTCATCGCCGATGAGAAGCGCAAGTATTACGGCGTGCAGTTCCACCCTGAGGTCGTGCACACGCCCGATGGTGCCAAGCTGATCGGCAACTTCATTCACAACATCGCCGGCATCAAGGGCGACTGGTCTATGTCGGCATACCGCCAGAAGGCGGTCGACGAGATCCGCAAGCAGGTCGGCGACAAGCGCGTCCTTTGCGCGCTCTCCGGCGGCGTCGACAGCTCGGTCGCAGCTCTGCTGATCCACGAGGCGATCGGCGACAAGCTCACCTGCGTGCTCGTCGATCACGGCCTGATGCGCAAGGACGAGGCGGCGAATGTCGTCGCCATGTTCCGCGAACACTACAATCTGCACCTGATCCACGTCGATGCGTCCGACAAGTTCATCGGTGAACTCGAAGGCGTTTCCGACCCCGAGACCAAGCGCAAGATCATCGGCCGCCTGTTCATCGAGACCTTCGAGGATGAGGCCAAGAAGCTCGGCGGCGCCGACTTCCTCGGCCAGGGCACGCTTTACCCCGATGTCATCGAAAGCGTTTCCTTCACCGGCGGCCCGTCGGTGACGATCAAGTCGCACCACAATGTCGGCGGCCTGCCGGAGCGCATGAACATGCAGCTCGTCGAGCCGCTGCGCGAACTCTTCAAGGACGAGGTACGCGTACTCGGCAAGGAGCTCGGCCTGCCCGACAGCTTCATCGGCCGCCACCCCTTCCCGGGTCCGGGTCTCGCGATCCGTTGCCCGGGCGGCATCACCCGCGAAAAGCTGGAGATCCTGCGCGAAGCCGATGCCATCTATCTCGACGAGATCCGCAAGGCCGGCCTCTACGACGCGATCTGGCAGGCATTCGCCGTGCTGCTGCCGGTCCAGACCGTCGGCGTGATGGGCGACGGCCGCACCTACGAATTCGTCTGCGCGCTGCGCGCCGTGACCTCGGTCGACGGCATGACGGCGGATTTCTATCATTACGACATGGAATTCCTCGGCCGCGCCGCCACCCGCATCATCAACGAAGTGCGCGGCATCAACCGCGTGGTCTACGACGTGACGAGCAAGCCGCCCGGCACGATCGAGTGGGAGTGATTCTCACTCCCACGGCCTAGAAGCCAAGCGACTGCTGGGCCGGCTCGGGCGGGCCCAGATTGACGCCTTCGAGCTCCAGCATCCTTACCTTCGAATTCGACCCGCCAGGGGCCGAAAAGCCGCCAATCTTGCCGCCGGCGGCGAGGACGCGGTGGCAGGGGATGATCAGTGCGACCGGGTTCTTGGCCATGGCCTGGCCGACGTCGCGGGCCGCTTCCGGGCCGCGGCCGAGTTCCTTGGCGAGCGTGCCATAGGTCGTCGTCCGGCCCCAGCCGATGCGGCGGGCGGCGGCATAGATTTCCCGGAAGAACTCGTCCTGATTGGACAGGTCCACCACCACATCCGAGAAGTCCACGGTCTCTCCGGCGAAGTAGCGTTTGACGGACTCGATCGTCGCTGCGACCGCGGCCGGCGGATCGGCGCTCACGCCTGACGACAGGCGTCTTAGCAAGAGCTGCTCAGTCGAGCTTTCAGTCTTTGTCGGCAGCTGGAAGCGGGTGATTCCGGCCGCATTCCAGGCGATGCCGCAATAGCCGCCAGCGGTCTTGAATATGCCGTAGTGATGCGTTGCCTCGCTCATGACGCAACCTCCATGATTGACTGTTCTCAAGATCGTATGCGCACGCCGCAGCTTCAACCCGTTTCTTGCCTGATGCACAGGGGCAGCGTTGGAGTGATTATTTGTTCTCTTTTTGTTCTTGTCAACCACGGTCCAGCTTGCTAGCCTTTTGACCTTCACGAGGAGGCGGCGAAGGCCGATTGACGATGGGCGCACAAAACCAGAGCGAATTCGCATTCGGGCCGCAGGCGGATGGAATGCCGCCAAGCCGTGGCGGTGGACCGGTGCACAAGCCCTGCAATGTCTATTTCGCGCTGCGCCCAGACGAGCGCGCCGCCGAACAGGCAAGGCGGCTGGCAGGCGAGCTGCGGCGCCGCTTCGGTCTGCGGGAGAGAGCGCGGCCGAAGCGGCTTCTCCATGTCTCGCTCTGCCATCTCGGCGAATGGGACGAGATTCCGCCGAGCATGCTTTTTGACGGGCTGGCGGCGGCAGCGGCCGTTCGGATGCGGCCTTTCAGGCTGACCTTTCGCCGTGCGGTCAGCTTCCGTCAGGGCAAACCGGCGCTCGTGCTGCGGGCTGATGAAGGGCGGCAGGAGATCCTGGCACTTCATGCGCAGCTGGCGCTGGCGCTGATGAACCGCGGTGTCAGCGTTCGGGTTCAGCCGAAACTCGAGCCGCATATGACGCTGCTTTACGACTATCGCAGCGTGCCGGAAACGATCCTGGCCGAGCCGATCGCCTGGACAGCCAAGTCCTTCGTGCTGATCAACAGCCTCACCGGCGAGGGCCGGCATGTAGACATCGAGGAATGGCCGCTGCTGGGCTAGCCTCCATTGGCGCTTGCGCCGCGCCGGTGGAGTTGCTTAAAGCTCCTGCACAGAGAATTTGGGAGTGCTGAACAGTGGATATTCGCGAAATCATCATTCCCGGCGATACGCCGGGTATCGAGTGGCGCCTGCCGGTGCTGCATTTCAAGGGCAACGATCCGCAGGCACCGAAGATCTATCTGCAGGCAGCACTCCATTCCAACGAACTGCCGGGAACGGCCGTGCTGCATTTTCTCTGCGGCAAGCTGCGCAAGGCCGAGAGCGAGGGACGGATCGCCAGCGACATCACCGTCGTGCCGCAGGCCAATCCGATCGGCGCCGCGCAGTCACATTTCGGCGAGATGCAGGGCCGCTTCGACTTGGGCACGCGCACCAATTTCAATCGTGATTTCCCGCTGATTTCGCTGCGGGATCGCGCCGGCCTGATCGAGAACCTCGACCGCTATCGCGCCGCCGACCGCCTGAAGCGCGAGCTGATCCACATGGCGCTCGGCGCCGATCTGGTGCTCGACCTGCATTGCGATGACGAGTCCCTTCAATATGCCTATATCGACGAGGCCTTCTGGCCGGAGGCGAGCGATCTCGCGAGTGCGCTGTCGATGGATGCCGTGCTGCTGTCGGATGGCGAAAGCTCGGCCTTCGAGGAGGCCGTCGGCTTTGCCTGGAAATACGAAGTTCCCGGTGAGAAGCGCGGCCGCCTGCCGGGCAAACTTTCGACTACGCTGGAACTGCGCGGCCGCCGCGACGTCTATCCCGGCATGGCAAGCGCCGATGCGGATGGGCTCTATGCCTTCCTCGCCGCACGCGGCGCGGTGACGGGCGAAACTGAGCCGCTCGCACCCTTTAGCGGCCCGGCGGCACCGCTGGACAATATCGAGATGATCCGTACGCCGGTGGCCGGCACCGTGCTCTTCCACCGCAATATCGGCGAGACGGTTGCGACCGGCGACCTGCTGGCGACCATCGTGACAAAGCCTGGCATGGCGGATGGCGAAGTCGAAATCCGTGCGCCGCAGGCGGGCCTGATCGTCACACGCATCTCCGATCGCCTGGTGCGCCGCCGCGGCGACCTGATGAAGATTGCCTGCGACGCCCCGAGCACGGCGCTGCGCAAGGCCGGAACGCTGGAAGACTGATCATGGCAACGACAATTTACGGCATCAAGAACTGCGACACGATGAAGAAGGCCCGCACCTGGCTCGACGAGCACGATGCAGCCTACGACTTCCACGACTACAAGGCCTCCGGCATCGACCGGGCGCATCTGGAAGCCTGGATTGACAAGGCAGGTTGGGAAACGGTGCTCAACCGCGCCGGAACGACCTTCCGCAAACTGCCGGATGCCGAGCGCGAAAACCTGACGCGCGAGAAGGCGATTGCTCTGATGCTGGCGCAGCCGTCGATGATCAAGCGCCCAGTACTAGAGCATGACGGCAAGCTGCTGATCGGCTTCAAACCTGAGGCCTATGCCGCGGAATTCGGACAGTAATCATGTCTAAGACGACGCGCGCCACTCAGGTTCTGGCAAAGTCCGGCGTCCAATTCACCGTGCATACCTATGACTACGACCCGAATGCCGAGCGCGTCGGCCTGCAGGCCGCAGAGGCGCTCGGCGAAGAGCCGCACCGCGTGCTGAAGACGTTGATGGCCGAAGTCGACGGCAAGCCGGTCTGCGTCGTCGTGCCGTCGGACCGCGAAGTCAGCATGAAGAAGCTTGCTGCCGCATTTGGCGGCAAGGCTGCCAACATGCTGAAGCCGGCCGATGCCGAGCGCCTGACCGGCTATCACGTCGGCGGCATCAGCCCTTTCGGCCAGAAGAAGCTTGTCCCCACCGCCTTCGAGGAAGCGGCGCTTGCCGAGCCGCTGGTTTACATTAATGGCGGACAGCGCGGGTTGCAGGTGAGGCTTGCGCCGGCGGACGCCGTGAAGGCGCTCAACGCCAAAGCAGCTTCGCTGATCGCTTAGCCAAACCTCTTCAGAAGCCCCGAGATCGCGCCCGCAGAGGCATCGTCGAGCTTCGAGCCGACATGCCTGTCGATCGCCTTCCCATAGATGGTCCACATCCGCTCGCGAAGGGCGCGACCGCTGTCCGTCACGGCAACCCATCTGCCGCGGCCATCGTCCGCAAATGTCTCGCGGGTCACCAGGCCCTCGCGCTCGAGACGATCGATCAGACGGGACAGATTATATTGCGCCAGCAGCGTCCGCTCTTCGATTTCGAAGGGGCGCAAGCGGCCATCCTGCGCACGAACGAGCTCCCACAGAACATCATACCACCCAAGCGGCGGCATCCCCGCCTTCTTCAGGTCGGCCTCGATTGCCTGCAGCAGTTTCTGCTGGGCGCGCATGATGCCGATCCAGGCTTGGGTGACGGCATCTGGTGGGATCGTTTCTCCGGACATGAATGTAATTACATCTATCTTGACCGGTGCCGCAATCCTATTTATATGCATCTGCATCTATTGTGGAGAACCCCATGCAGAAGCTTACCCTGATCTCCCATCATCTCTGCCCCTATGTGCAACGCGCGGCGATCGCGCTCGGCGAGAAAGGCGTGCCCTTCGAGCAGATACTGATCGACCTCGCCAACAAGCCGGACTGGTTCCTGAAGATCTCGCCGCTCAGTAAGGTTCCGCTGCTGGTCGTAGAGGAGGACGGAGAAAAAGCGGTGCTCTTCGAGAGCGCAGCGATCTGCGAATATCTGGACGAGACGCAACCCGGTCCAAAGCTGCATCCCGCCGATGCACTGTCGCGCGCCCGGCATCGTGGCTGGATGGAATTCGGCTCTTCCATACTCGCCGATCTCTGGACCTATGAGACCACGAGCGATGCGGCGCAGCTTGAGGACAAGCGCAAGATCATTGCCGGAAAGTTCCAGACGATCGAGGCAGAGCTTTCGGCGGGGTCATTCTTCGCGGGAGAAGACTTCAGCCTCGTCGATGCGGTCTTTGCGCCGATCTTCCGCTATTTCGACGTCTTCGACACGCTGGCGGAAAGCCACATCTTCGACGGGTTGCCGAAGGTCCAGGCGTGGCGGCGCGAACTTGCGCAGCGGCCGAGCGTGCGTGCGGCCGCCTCCACGGATTATCCGGAACGGCTGATGACCTTTCTCGAAAAGCATCAATCCGTGCTGCTCCGACGGAATGCGGCCTGAGCATCTGTTCCGGCGCGGCGAATCCGAAGCGTCGAGCTTCAATTTCGCCGCAAACGGGTCTAAGTCTGCTGCCTGCAATTCTATCAGGAGGTAGCGACCATGAACTTCATGCCACAGGGCCATTCCGTCGATCCGGTGAAGCTGGACAAGCTTGCGGAGGTGGCGGTGAAGGTGGGTCTGCAGCTGCAGAAGGGCCAGGACCTGGTGATCACCGCGCCGGTGGTTGCCATACCGCTCGTCCGCCTGATCACCAAGCATGCCTATCAGGCGGGCGCGGGCCTGGTGAACTCCTTCTATTCCGACGAGGAATCGACGCTGGCGCGCTATCAATATGGCAGCGACGAGAGCTTCGACCGGGCATCCGGCTGGCTCTACGACGGCATGGCGAAGGCCTATGCCAACAATGCCGCGCGCCTGGCGATCGCCGGCGACAATCCCATGCTGCTGTCGGAGCAGGATCCGGGCAAGGTGAGCCGCGCCAACCGCGCCAATTCGACCGCCTACAAGCCGGCGCTCGAGAAGATTTCGAATTTCGACATCAACTGGAACATCGTTTCCTACCCAAACCCTTCCTGGGCCAAGCTGGTCTTCCCGAACGATCCGGAAGCGATTGCGGTCGCGAAGCTTGCCAAGGCAATCTTCGCCGCATCGCGCGTCGATCTGGACGATCCGATTGCCGCCTGGGCCGAGCACAACGCCAATCTGCGCAAGCGTTCGGCCTGGCTGAACGGCCAGCGCTTCTCGGCGCTGCATTTCCAGGGACCGGGCACCGACCTGACCGTCGGCCTCGCTGACGGCCACGAGTGGCATGGCGGCGCTTCGACGGCGAAGAACGGCATCACCTGCAACCCGAACATCCCGACCGAGGAAGTGTTCACCACGCCGCATGCGCTGCGCGTCGAGGGCCATGTGTCGAGCACCAAGCCGCTGTCTCACCAGGGCACGCTGATCGACAACATCCAGGTGCATTTCGAGGGCGGCCGCATCGTCGAGGCGAAGGCAACGCGCGGCGCAGAAGTGCTGAACAAGGTGCTCGATACCGACGAAGGCGCACGCCGCCTCGGCGAAGTGGCGCTGGTGCCGCATTCATCGCCGATTTCGGCGAGCGGCATCCTGTTCTACAACACGCTGTTCGACGAAAACGCCTCGTGCCACATCGCGCTCGGCCAGTGCTATTCGAAGTGCTTCCTCGATGGCGCCAACCTGACCCAGGATCAGATCAAGGCGCAGGGTGGCAATTCCAGCCTGATCCATATCGACTGGATGATCGGCTCCGACAAGGTCGATATCGACGGCATCAACCCGGATGGATCGCGCGTGCCTGTCATGCGCAAGGGCGAGTGGGCCTGAGCGCCCGGCGTCATACCTCCGATAATGCCTTGCGGACGCGCTCCAGGTGGGCGCGCCGCTTCTCTGCTGTTGCACGGTCCATATCGTGCAGGCTGAGCATCCGGAAATCGAGCCGACTCGAGCAGAAATTGGCGATGCCGCGCTTCAGCAGCCGGCGCACCGGATTGCCCATATAGAAATGCACCAGCCACCAAGGCGACCCTGTCGTCGTCAGCGCCCAGAGCAGCTTGATATTGGTCAGTTGCGGAACGATCCGCCCGCCGGCAGGATCATGCGTGAACGCGACGCCGGGCACGAAGACGCGATCGAAGAAGCCCTTGAGGACCGCCGGAAAATTGAACCACCATTGCGGAAAGACGAGGATCAGGCCATCTGCCGCTTTCAGCCTTTCGACCAGGCCCGCGACGGCTGATGTATCATAGGGATCGTCGAAATATCCGCCGCGCTCACTACGGCTGAGCCGCGGATCGAAATCCTCCTCATAGAGATCGAGAAGATCGACCGTATGTCCGCCACCGGCGAGCGTCGCCTGCGCTTCCGCTGCGACCGATGCGGCGAAGCTGTCTCTGAGCGGATGGGCAAGAACGAGCAGGATGCGCATCGAGGCTCCCTAGAACAGGCTGCCCTGTTTCGGCGGCGTTGCCGGCTCGTCCGGCTTAGCCGGGCGTTTCTTCGCTGGCTGCGGCGGGCCTCCATCGGTCGTCACAGCGCCGATACGGCCGTCCGCGAACTCGATCGAAATCCCGGCACCGGCCGACAGCATCGCGGCCTGCGAGACCGGCCGGTTTTCATCGTCCCGGATCACGGCATAGCCACGCTTCAGGACGTTCTTGTAGGACAGCGACTGCAGCACGCGGTCCTGAGCTGCAAGCTCTCCCCTCGCCCGTGTCAGCTGGTGACGCACCGCTGTATCGCCGTGGCGGGAGAGATTTGCCAGGTGATCGCGCATGCGGGCCGTCTGGGTGGTCAGGCGCGCGGGGACCGAAGAGAGCGTGACGCCGAAGCGCTCGACGCGGCCTTTCAGAGCATCGAGGCGGCGCTCGACAATCCGTTCGGCGCGGGTCATCCGCTCGGCGAGTATCTGCCGCCGCTCGGTAATGCGATTGGAGAGCACATCCGGACGCAGATGCGATGCCGCCCGCTCGAAGCTGCGGCGCTTGTTTATGGTGTTAAGTTCCAGACCACGGCCGAGACCCGATGCCGCTTCATCGAACCGGCGGCGCGGCAGGGCAAGCAGTTGATCCAGCGACGGCAGGGCACGCATGAGCGCACGCACCGACTGGCGGCGATGATCCATCTGGCGGCTGACGCAGCCCTGAAGACGGGCCGAGAGACCAGCAAGCTGCGCCTCAAGCTCGGCCCGAACAGGCACGGCCATTTCTGCAGCACCCGTCGGCGTCGGCGCACGCACGTCGGCGGCATAGTCGATCAGCGTCCAGTCGGTTTCGTGGCCGACGGCCGATATCAGCGGGATGGTGCTTTCAGCGGCGGCGCGCACGACGATTTCGTCGTTGAAGCTCCAGAGATCCTCAAGGCTGCCGCCACCGCGCGCAACGATCAGCACATCCGGCCGTGGGATTTCGCCGCCGGGTTCGAAGGCATTGAAACCGCGGATGGCATTTGCCACCTCTTCGCCCGAGCCATCGCCCTGTACCTTCACCGGCCAGACGAGAACGTGGACGGGGAAGCGATCGGAAATGCGGTGCAGGATATCGCGGATGACGGCGCCGGTCGGCGAGGTCACGACGCCGATCACCTTCGGCATAAAGGGCAGGCGCCGCTTGCGGGCCTGATCGAACAGGCCTTCGGCGCCGAGCTTGCGCTTGCGCTCCTCGATCAGCGCCATCAGCGCCCCAGCACCGGCAGGCTCCAGCGTTTCGATGACGATCTGATATTTCGACGAGCCCGGGAAGGTGGTGACCTTGCCGGTGGCGATGACTTCCATGCCCTCTTCCGGGCGGAAGCGCAGACGCGAGAACACGCCCTTCCAGATGACGGCATCGATACGCGCCCGGTCATCCTTCAGCGAGAAATAGGCATGCCCCGAGGAATGCGGCCCGCGATAACCGGAAATCTCGCCGCGCACCCGCACCTGATCGAAGGCGGTCTCGACCGTGCGCTTGATCGAGCCGGAAAGCTCCGAGACCGAATATTCGGCGAGATTGGTGGGCGAATCGCTGTCGAAGACATTGCTCATGCCTTCGTTCTATCCGAAGTGCCGAAAAAGATCAGCCCGAAGATCGCGCCTCGACGCGTTCCCCGGCGTCAATCCACCGGCTTGAAGAGGAAATACTGGACCCCACTCGCGGTCGCATAGGGCTGCAGGTAATTGGGGATGTTACCCTTGGCGAGCTGGGCGTAGAGGCCGTCGGGTTTCAGGCGCTGGAGTTGCTGCGTTGCGACGTCCGTCGGACAAAAAGCTAATGCCGTCGCACCTGCGCCGCGCATAAAGGCCTCTGCCTCCTTCGGCTCAGCAAGACCAATGTGAAGCTCAGTCAGCATGCCCCGCTGATTGCGATGGTAGGGAGCTGTCAGAACATGCTGGTCCGTAAAGCGAAGAATTGGAACACCTATTTCGGAAGACGCCACCACCATGCCCACGGGTAGCTTTTTCAATGGCGCCATCGCTTCCTCTGTTCTGCAGATTTCCTGCGTGCCTTCAACGTCAGCCGCCTGCTTCCGCTCTTCCGGTGACTCGCGCTGAAGTTCGACCAGGCTGCCAGCCACCGCCCAAGCTGCCGGTACGCTCGCCAAAACTACCAGGATATAGCAAAGCGCAGCGGCAATGTTCTCGCGATCCCCGTTGGAGACGCGGCGCGCATCGATGATCATAAGGCTCAGCGGCAAGATCGCGATCATATTTGAGAAGGCGGCCCCGCGGACTTGAAAGGCCGCAATGGCCCAACTGACTCCGAGCAAGAACATTATAATCAAATGGATCTCGACGCGATCACGCTGGATGATACGAAACAAGCAGACAGCAAGGCCGAAGAAGCCGACGGCATAGAACGCGCCGATGGTAAAGGCTTCGGTTTTGGCGAGAGCGGCGATAGAGCGCGCTTCGGAAATTCCATTCAACCAAAGCTCGACGAGCATTGGATCAAGGTCGTTGAGAGGATTGTGAAGGCATTGCGGTGCGATGAGCACCGCCGAGATGCCGATAGCAGCGCCTACGCCAGCCAGCACCGCGAAGCGGACCGCGCGGCTGGAACGGCTTGCCAGAACCGTTGCTCCAGCAAGCAGCGCGCCACCGATTGCCGAAAGGCTGTAAAAACCGAGAGAAAGATTGTCGCAAGTAACTGCCGAATAGAGGCGCGGCGGGATCGTCCCGAAAAAAAACACGCTGACTGCGATCGCCAAGGAGAGACCAAATGTTCTTGCGGCGGGGGCGTAGATCTCACCATGCCAAGCCCATGAGATGGCGACAACGATGCATATAGAAGCTACAGCGGGACTCGTCTCTACACCGACCGCTATGGCGATAGCCGCACAGAGACCCGCTATTGCGAAGTTCCAAGCGCGGTATCTCGGGTCCAGGAGCATTGCCACCATCGTGGCAACGAGGCCCTGCTGCGCATTGTGGTGATCAATAGCGCCTGGGACGAACCGGCCGCTCGTCATCACCATCAGCACTGTCATGCCAAGCGAAATATGCATCCCCGCGACGCCGCCAATTCGGCGCCCGGCAATCGCCATGGCCAGCATCAGCGGAAGGATAAGCGACAGCGGCCATATGGCCAGTGCAACTGCCTCCGCGTGTTCACTGGCGAGGAAAAGCCCGAAAAACTTGATTAAGGTCGCAATCGGCAGGTCGATCAGCCGCGACCAGTGCATCGAAGTGCCGTCGACTCCGAGCCGGTACTGCATGAGATCGAACCAGCTCTGACCATTCAGCAGATCGCGAACCTCGATCAGCCGCATTCCATCATCGTTATCCGGACCGACATAATCCTTGGCTTCAGGAATTTTCATGATCGCGATTACCGTGATCAGGATCGTACAATAGGCGATAACGGTGGGCCAAAGCCGCGTCATCAAGCCTAGAAATTTCTCAAGTCTGCGTGTCGAAATGGCGAGGATGGTCATTCCTGCAGCGTTCGTCATAGGTTCGTTCCACTTGCTCGAGCAGACACTATCTCTCGCCGATCAAGAAACAGTAAAACGTGCCATTGCAGGGCAAGGAGCACCCTGCGTCATAGCGTCTTATTAACACTGCCGGATTTATACTGCGCCCCGTTCAAACCCGATGAGAAGATCATGAACAGATCGCAGAACGATACTCCGACCATTGCCGTCCTCCTTCCCTGCTATAACGAGGCATCGACAATCGGGGCTGTTGTCCGCGGGTTCAAGGCGGCGCTTCCCGAAGCGCAGATCTATGTTTACGACAACAATTCCACGGATGGCACGGCGCTGCATGCAATGCTGGCGGGCGCCAACGTTGTGCGTGAGCGGCGGCAGGGCAAAGGTCATGTCGTACGCCGCATGTTCGCCGATATCGATGCCGACATTTATCTGATGGCTGATGGAGACGGCACCTATGCCGCGGAGGACGGCGAGGATCTGATCCGCACCCTCCTGACCGAGCGTTCCGACATGGTCGTTGGCACGCGCCGCAATGTGCTCGCTGACGCGGGCCGGCAAGGTCATGCATTCGGCAACAAGATCTTCAACATGCTATATCGGACGATTTTCGGGACCGATTTTACCGACATCTTCTCCGGATACCGCGCCTTTTCACGCCGCTTCGTCAAAAGCTTTCCTGCAGTTTCCGCCGGTTTCGAAATCGAGACGGAAATGTCGGTTCACGCCTCGCGATTGAAGCTTCCTGTCAGCGAACTGGAACTGGACTACGGCCGGCGTCCGGAGGGCTCTCATTCAAAGCTCTCGACATTCAGGGACGGAGGGAAGATTCTTTGGATGTTTGCAATGCTGATGAAGGAAACGCGACCCTTTGCCTTCTTCGGAATCCTCAGTGCCCTGTTCATGACGGCCAGCCTCGGCTTCATGGCGCCTGTTCTTGCGGAATATTTCGCCACCGGGCTGGTGAACAGAATGCCGACCTGGGTCTTGTCGATGGCCTTGATGATGATCTCCTTCATGATCTTCACCGCCGGCCTGATCCTGGATTCCGTTGCGCGGTCGCGAGCTGAACAGCTGCGTATTCACTACCTCAACACCGATCGCCGAACTGTGAGCAAGCGGCCCGAAGTGAGCTTCGATACGCCGCAAAGCAACAAGACGGCTCGTATCGCGTGATTTTTCGGCTAAGGTGACGCTACCTCGATGAACAGAGAAACAACCAATCGAATCCGCTTCGTACTGGAAGACATTTTGCCGCCAATCGTTCGTGACTCCGGTGCTTTTCGCTGGGCAGCAAAACGCGTATGGGGCGAGCACATCACGCATCTGGCCAGGTTTCGAGAGCGGGCGCCCTTTCTTTCCGCTGACGAATATGCGGAGCTTTACCGCAACCATCCGCGCGTCCACGAAGGCACCGATAACTCCGAGGCCTGCATTTCGCGGATCCTGGCATCAGTCTCGGGTGAAAGTGTCTGCGACATCGGTTGCGGTACGGGAGCGTTGCTCAGCCGCATTCAATCGGCACATCCGAAGCTGAAACGCCTTACGGGCGTCGATTTCGTCATTGACGATGCGTCACGGCTTTCTGGGATCGAGTATGTCGCAGCCAAGGTGGAAACTCTGCCTTTCGCCGACAAAGAGTTCGACACGGTGATCTGCACGCACGTGATAGAACACATTCTGGACTATCGGCAGGCGATCGCTGAACTTCGCCGTACTGCCAAGCGCCGCGTGATCATCGTCGTGCCGCGTGAGCGTGAGTACCGCTACACGTTCAATCCGCATTTCAATTTCTTTCCGTATACACACTCCTTCCTTCGCGCGGTTCATCCTGTACCGTCCGTTTATGTTTGCGAGGATATAGGGCGCGACATTTTCTACTCGGAAGACAGAGATACTGCGGATTGAAAGGCACGGCGATGCTCTCGAATTTCTCCCTTGGCACATGGGTCGGGCTAATCGGTACGCCGCTGCTGATCGCCACGGGCCAGGTCCTTTTCAAGATGACGAGTGCGACTGCCGGCGAACCGAGCATTCGCAACGTATTCGCGTTGCTTCTCAATCCGGTGCTGTTGGCCGCGCTCGTCCTCTACGGTCTTGGGACGATTATCTGGATTTATGTTCTGAAGGCCGTGCCGCTTACGATTGCCTATTCCTTCATGGGACTGACCTTCTGCTTCGTCCCCTTGCTGGCGCAGGCGTTTCTCGGCGAGGCTCTGACGCTTCGCTACGCCATCGGCGCCATCTTCATTGTCGCAGGTATGCTGGCGATCAATGGCTGAGGTCGAAGGCTCCCGCGGTACTCTCCTCCTACGCTTTGCCGCGATGCTTTTCGTGGCATCAGCGATCGAGGCCATGGCTCTTCATCTGCTGCTTGGCGAAGTCGGACCACTCGCCGCAAGAGCACTCAGTATTTTCGCCGTTCAGGTCGCAACGATCGCACTTCTGCCCCGGCTGGACCTGACAGCTCGCGACAGTATTTCGGTCGGTCCGGTAGCCATTATCGCCCTGCTGCTTATCTCCGCACTCGTCAATTACGGCCTCTACGCCGCGCTGCTGCTGACGATCCCGGCGCTGCAGCCGCTCGCGGCGCTGGTGCTTGCCACCGCCGCGTCGATGTTCTTCAGCTTTTTCGGCTATTCCCGCTTCGTCTTCCGCAGTGAGTGATCAGACCGGCTCCCAGCCGTCCTTCTCGCTGGCGCGGTAGATCGCGTCGATCACCTTCTGGTTCAGCTTCGAATTTTCCAGCGTGACGATCTCTTCCTGCTCACCCTTGGCGGCGCGGGCGAAGGCTTCGGCTTGCTTGCGGTACTGGCGGCTGTCCTGGAAGCGGAAGATGGTGGACTGGTTGTGGCCGCGATTGCTGAGTTCGATCTCCTCTGGGCCCCAGCGGTCGGCGTTGAAGGGCGACTTCACCTCGATGAAGCCTTCGGTGCCATGGAAAACCATCAGCTGGCGATTGGCCATCTGCGTCGAGATGTAGAAGCTCAGTTCGAAGTCACCGAAGTCGGCCTTCACGCTCGAATAGATGTCGGTGCCGAATTCCGGGTCGCGCTCGGTGACTGCCTGGATGCGCAGCGGCTCCTTGCCGGTGGAGAAGCGGGTGCTGATCGTGGGGTAGACGCCAATGTCAGGCAGACCGCCACCGCCGAGTTCAGGGATGTTGCGCATGTTGCCGGGGTCGCGGTTGAAGTAAGTGAAGACGCCCTGAACGTGGCGCAGCTTGCCGATCGCGCCTTCGGCGATCAGCGAGCGCACCTTCCGCCAGACGGGAGCGTAGGTGACCATGAAGGCTTCCGAGATGATCACCTTGTTGCGATCGCGCGCGGCGATCAGGCCGTCGATTTCTCCCGCCTTCAGAGCGATCGGCTTTTCGCAGAGCACATGCTTGCCGGCATCGGCAGCCTTGATGGCCCATTCAATATGCTGCGAGGTCGGCAGCGGAATGTAGACGGCGTCGATCTTATCGGATGCCAGCATTTCCTCGTAGGAGCCGAAGGCATGCGGCGCGGAGAAGCGATCCGCCATCTCGCGGGCGCGCGCCAATTCGCGGCTGGCGACCGCGGCAACGACGCAGTTCTCGGCGTCCTGAATGGCCGGCACGACCGCGTCGCGGCCGATCTTTGCGGTAGAAATGATGCCAAAACGCAGCATGGATGAAGCCTCCCGAATGTTGATCGCGGGCACATTATTCACCCGGGGCCGGGCAGGCAATGGCGCGGCGAAAGATCACGAAAGTTTGGTTTCCTTCAGCCGGAAGCTGCACTAGTTTGTCTCACGGCGGCGTTCTGCCGCGTCCGCACTTTCAAATAAATCAGCACTTTAGGAGAGCGCCATGAATATGCGCCGGCTTGGAAAAACAGGTCTTTCCGTCTCCCCGATCGTCTTCGGCGGCAACGTTTTCGGCTGGACCGCAGACGAGAAGACGTCCTTCGACATTCTGGATGCCTTCTTCGATGCGGGTCTCAACACCATCGACACGGCGGATGTCTATTCGGCCTGGGTTCCCGGCAACAAGGGTGGCGATTCCGAAGAGATCATCGGCCGCTGGCTGAAGAAGGGCAAGGTTTCGCGCGACAAGGCCGTCATCATCACCAAGGTCGGCTCGGACATGGGCCAGGGCAAGACGCTGAAGGAACAGTACATCCTGAAGGCTGTGGAAGACTCCCTGCGCCGCCTGCAGACCGATTACATCGACGTCTATCTCTCGCATTGGCCGGACGCCGATACGCCGCATGAGGAAAGCCTCACCGCCTATGCCAAGCTGAAGCAGCAGGGCAAGATCCGCTCCTTCGGTTGTTCCAACTATGATGCCGCGCTGCTGCAGGCATCCTTCGATGCCGCAGAGAAAGCGGGGCTGCCGCGTTATGACGTATTGCAGCCGGAATATAACCTCTATGAACGCACCAGTTTCGAAGGGCCGCTTGCCGATCTTTGCGTCAAGGAAGATATCGGGGTCATCACCTATTTCAGCCTGGCGGCAGGCTTCCTGACCGGCAAATATCGCAGTAAGGCCGATACAGAGGGCCGGGCGCGGGAAGGCCGCGTGTCGCAATACCTCGATGCCAAGGGCATGAGTATTCTCGATGCGCTGGACAAGGTCTCCGCAGAAACCGGCGCCAAGCCGGCCGAAATCGCGCTTGCCTGGCTTCTGAACAAGAAGGGCGTGACGGCGCCGATCGCCAGTGCTACCAGCCTGTCGCAACTGGAAAGCCTTGCGAAGGCTGCCAAGCTCACGCTGTCAGGCGAAGCGATGGCGCTGCTCGACAAGGCCGGAGCCTGAGGAGAGCACCGATGACCGTGACCATCCGGGACGCGAGACCCGAAGACGAGACCCGCTGGCGGGCGCTCTGGAAGGATTATCTCGATTTCTACGACGTCACGGTCGACGAGAGCATCAGCGATTCCACCTGGCGCCGGGTTTTCGATCCGGCGTCGGCGATCTTCATGCGCGTCGCAGAGATCGACGGCAATGTCGTGGGCTTCACGCTGTCGTTGACCCATGAGGGAACGTGGATCCACGGCAAGGATTGCTATCTCGAAGATCTCTTCGTCGATGGCACCATCCGCGGCAAAGGCGTTGGCCGGGCGCTGCTCGACGATCTCGTTGCGCTCTGCAAGGCCAATGGCTGGTCGCGGCTCTACTGGCACACGAGCGAAAGCAACGCCCGGGCACGGGCGCTCTATGACAGCTATGTCGAGAATGACGGGCACATCCGCTACCGCATCAATTTCTGAGCGGCGGGAAATCCCGGTAGAATTCCGAGTGATCGCCATCCCAGTTCGCCATGCCCCGCTTGGTCAGGATGCCGCGCGGGCGGACATAGCTTTGGATGATACGGCGCGGGCGCTCATGCCACTGGATGTTGAAAGCCCATAGTTTCGGGAAGAAGCAGAGCGCCGCATAAGGCAAATGGTCGTGGATCCACCAGGCGAGCCGCTGCCAATCGCTTTCATCGCTGTAGCGGTCGACAAGCCAGGGAACGGCGACACAGGCGGTTGCGCCCATGCAGCCGTCGAAATCCCTGAGATCCCATATGTGGTCGGCGGCCGTTGCGGCATTCGAGGAGCAGTTGAGCTTGTTCTTGTTGCCAAACTTGTTGACCGCGGCGGTGCGGTAGCCGGAGCGGATGTGGAGCCGGCCGAAGGTCGCCTGCAGCGGCTCCAGCAGCTCTTCGCAGAGCCTCTTGCCTGCTTCGATCGCCAATTCAGGATCGTCAGGGATATTGGGTATGCGGTAGAAGTCGGCGATCTCGGAATGCAGAAAGTCGCGAAAGAAGAAATTCTTGGAGAGCCGGGCGCGGCCCATGTCTTCCAGCGCTTTCATCGATCCCGGTTTTTTCATCGGTTTCCTCCCTTGATATCGGAGAGCATCGATGGATTCGCCGGAGGACGCCACCCGATTTCTTGGAACGACCGGCTGACCCCACGCTTCGGAAGTCATCAAGCCCGGCGAAGATAGGATGGCTCGGATATAACTTTGGGCCGAACGACCCAAAGTAAATCACTCGCAACTTACAATGTAATTTTCGGTTTCATTTTCGCACAACCCGCCTTCTCATTATTTACATTAGCTCTAGTTAAACTTCCCAGTGAGAAGGGGAGTTGCCCATGCCTTTGGCAAGACGGGACGGGAAGAACAATACTGCGGCAAGCCTGGCCGAGATCGAAGGACGCATGCTGGTGCTCGAGGTCGTGGCGATGACGTCTCTGGCGATGGTGCTCGATACATCCGAGCCCGAGAAGGCCGATATCGGCCGGGGCGTGCTTTATCTGATCCGCGAGGCGGTCGAGAACAAATGCGCGGAGATGGACCTTTCCGAGGATGCCACGTCGACGGCGCGCGACTATGTCGATGAACTGCTGAACACGGCGATGCACTCGCTGTTTCCAGAGAGGCATTAAAAAAAACCCGCGGCGAGCGCGGGTTTTTCTTTTCCGTTCTGATGGTCTTAGCTGCGAAGCACGCCACCGGTGAACTTTGTCACGCTGGCGATGATCTTCTGCGTCAGCGCCTCGAAATCCTCGTCGGTCAGCGTACGCTCGACCGGCTGGATCTGAACTTCGATCGCCACAGACTTCTTGCCCTCACCCAGCGAGGCGCCTTCGAAGATGTCGAAGACGTTGACGCCGGTGATCAGCTTGCGGTCGACGCCGCTTGCGGCCTTCAGGATCGCGCCGGCTTCCACCGACTTGTCGACGACGAAAGCGAAATCGCGCTTCACCGCCTGGAAGGCCGAAAGCTCCAGCGCCGGCTTGGTGCGCGTCGCCTTCTTCTTCGGCTCGGGCATGGCATCGACATAGACTTCGAAGCCGCAGAGGGCGCCGGAGACATCAAGCGCTTCGAGCGTCGAGGGATGGAACTCGCCGAAATAGCCGAGAATGACCTTTGGACCCATCTTGATCGTGCCGGAACGGCCTGGGTGATACCATTCGGGACCGCCCTGCTCGATCTGGATATTGCCCATCGGCAGGCCGCAGGCTTCGATCACGGCGAGCGCATCGGCCTTGGCCTCGAAAACGTCGACCGGCTTGCCGCCACCCTTCGAAGCGTTCGACCACATGCGGCCGGCACCGGCCATCGTTGCCGTGCCGCGGCGGATACCGCCGGCAACACGGCGCTGGCCTTCCGGCCGGTCGTTTTCATAGGTGCCGGAGACTTCGAAGATCGCGACGTCGCCATAGCCCTTGTCGGCATTGCGCTGGGCAGCGGTCAGCAGGCCCGGCAGAAGCGATGGGCGCATGTCGGACATTTCGGCAGCGATCGGATTGGCGAGCTTCAGCGCCGGCGAACCGCCGCCGAAGAGCTTCGCCTGATCTTCGGAAATGAAGGACCAGGTGACGGCTTCCAGCATGCCGCGCGAGGCGAGCGCCCGCTTGGCAACGCGGGTGCGGATCTGCAGCGTCGTCAGGATGCGGCCGTTGACCGCCGCGTGGCTTTCCAGCGGCGCCGG
The DNA here is from genome assembly GCF_040546565.1 of Rhizobium sp. OAE497. Classification (NCBI taxonomy): domain Bacteria; kingdom Pseudomonadati; phylum Pseudomonadota; class Alphaproteobacteria; order Hyphomicrobiales; family Rhizobiaceae; genus Rhizobium; species Rhizobium sp. OAE497. The sequence continues at coordinate 229,802 of NZ_JBEPOA010000001.1, read as the reverse complement.
CTTGATCTTGTCGACGCCGTGGATGCGCATGATTTCCTCGACGAGATCGGCCTTGCCATCGACGTCAGGACGCCATGAGGGAACGGCAACCGAAACGCGCTCGCCGGAACCCGAAACCTTGAAGCCAAGGCGGGTCAGGATAGCGTTGCTTTCCTCGGTCGAGACTTCCAGCCCGGTCAGGCGCTTGACTTCCGCATAGGGGAAATCGACCACCTTCGGCTGGTAACCCTTATAGCCCACGACTTCAGCCTTAGCCGGCTTACCACCGCAGAGTTCCAGCACCAGTTCGGTGGTGCGTTCGAGACCCGGGATCATGTATTCCGGATCGACGCCGCGCTCAAAGCGGTAACGGGCATCGGTAATGATGCCGAGGCCACGGCCGGACTTCGCGATGTTCATCGGATCCCAGAGCGCGGATTCGATCAGCACGTCGACGGTGTTCTCGTCGCAACCAGAATGTTCGCCGCCCATGATGCCGCCGATCGACTCGACGCCGTTTTCATCGGCGATAACGACGTTGTTGCTGCCGAGCTTGTATTCGCGCTGGTCGAGCGCCAGCACCGTCTCGCCATCCTTGGCGCGGCGGACCGTCAGGTTGCCCTTGACCTTGGCGGCGTCGAAGACGTGCATCGGACGGCCCTGGTCGAAGGTCATGTAGTTGGTGATATCGACGAGCGAATTGATCGGACGCAGGCCGATAGCAAGCAGCCGCTGCTGCATCCACTTCGGGCTCGGGCCGTTCTTCACGCCACGCACGATGCGCAGGCCGAAGCCCGGGCAGAGCTTTTCGTCATCGAGATCGAGCGTCAGCTTGACCGGCGTCTCACCTTCGACCGCGAAAGACGGCGCGGGGCGGGTCTTCAGCGTGCCGAGGCCGGAAGCGGCCAGATCGCGGGCGATACCGTAGATCGAGGTGCAGTCCGGACGGTTCGGCGTGAGATTGATCTCGATAACCGGGTCGTCGAGATGGGCGTAAGCGGCGAAGGAGGTTCCGACCGGCGCATCCGCAGGCAGATCAATGATGCCGTCGTGATCGTCGGACATGTTGAGCTCCTTTTCGGAGCACATCATGCCGTGGCTTTCGACGCCACGGATCTTGCCGACGCCGAGCGTCACGTCGATGCCGGGGACATAATCGCCCGGCCGTGCCAGCGCGCCGACGAGACCGGCGCGCGCATTCGGCGCACCGCAGACGATCTGCAGCGGCTTGCCGCCGTTGACGTCAGGGCCGGCATCGACCGACAGCACCTTCAGGCGATCGGCTTCCGGATGCTTTTCAGCCGACAGAACCCTGGCGATGACGAAGGGCTTGTAGGCCGCCTTGTCGTCGACATCCTCGACCTCGAGGCCGATTTCCGTCAGGCGGGTGCAGATTTCATCGAGCGTGGCATCCGTTTCCAGATGATCCTTGAGCCAGGAGAGCGTGAATTTCATAGGTCCAATCCTCCCTTACGCGCTCAGACCGCCGAACAGCGTCGGCATGTCGAGCGGGCGGAAGCCATAGTGGTTCATCCAGCGGACATCGGCGTTGAAGAAGTCGCGCAGGTCCGGCATGCCGTATTTCAGCATGGCGATGCGATCGAGGCCCATGCCCCAGGCAAAGCCCTGATACTCGTCCGGATCGAGGCCGCCATAGCGCAGCACGTTCGGGTGAACCATGCCGCAGCCGAGGATTTCCATCCAGTCGGTGCCTTCGCCGAACTTGACGATCGGGCCGGAGCGGTCGCACTGAATATCAACTTCGAAGGACGGTTCCGTGAACGGGAAGAAGGACGGGCGGAAACGCATCGTCACGCTGTCGACTTCGAAGAAGGCCTTGCAGAACTCTTCGAGCACCCAGCGGATGTTGGCGACATTCGCCTTCTTGTCGATGACCAGACCCTCGACCTGATGGAACATCGGCGAGTGCGTGGCGTCGGAGTCCTGGCGATAGGTCTTGCCCGGGATGATGATACGGATCGGCGGCTTCTGCGCTTCCATGGTACGCACCTGGACCGGCGAGGTATGCGTGCGCAGAACCTTGCGCTCGCCCTTCTCATCCGGATTGAAGAAGAAGGTGTCGTGCATCTCGCGGGCCGGATGGCCCTCGGGGAAGTTCAGGGCCGTGAAATTGTAATAGTCGGTTTCGACATCCGGGCCTTCGGCGATCGAGAAGCCCATGTCGCCGAAGATCGCGGTGATTTCATCAACGATCTGGCTGATCGGATGGATGCGGCCGCGCTCGGCCGGCGAGGAACGGACCGGCAGGCTGACATCGACCGTCTCGGCCTTCAGGCGGGCGTCGATCGCCACGCGCTTCAGGTCCGCCTTGCGGCTGGCGATCGCGTCGGTCACAACGGTCTTCAGCGCGTTGATGGCGGCGCCGCGCGTCTGGCGCTCTTCCGGCGACATGGTGCCGAGCGTCTTCAGGAGCTCGGAGACGGAGCCCTTCTTGCCGAGCGCTGCAACGCGCACCGCTTCGATAGCAGGCTCGTCCGCGGCGGTGGCGACATCGGCCAGGAGTTGCTTTTCCAGAGTTTCGAGTTCGGTCATCTTTTCCTGCCTTGCGGGCGTCAATTGCTTCAGGAAGCGTGTTTCAAATAGCTGGTTGCCATGATGAACTGCCGCAGATCACTACCCATGTGAACGCGGCCAATCAACCGGGCTAACCATAAAAAGGCGCCCAGAAATCCAGTGAGTTTGCGCAACTCGGCAACGGCGGCGGCCGGAGCAGCAGCGGACCATGCCTCGAAGGCCCGATCATGGGTCTCCTTGCCGAGACGGGCGCGGCTGGCGAGCTGCAGAAAGAGCAACCAGATGTCGCGCGCCTGCGCCGTTGCGAGCGGCATGACGGTATCCGGCTCTTCCTCGAAATCGAGAAAACCGATGCGGCCATCCTTTATGAACATGTCGCGCGGGAATGGGCGGCCGTGACAGAGACCCTTCTGATGCAGGCGGCCAAGCTCCTCAGCACAAAGAACGAGAATCTGGTCGTGGGCTTCGGCCTCCTCGCGACCGAGCTGCCTTAGCTGCTGGCCGACAGTCAGGCCGACATCGCCGAGAACCACAGCCGAACCGGACGCATAGATGAGCGGCGCGGTCGGGACGTCGCTGGCTGCAAACTGCGCGCCGCGGCGCACCTCGCGCTCGGCCATCGCCTCGTCGGGAAGCGCAGGGGACGGGCGCAGGAACGGCGCACCGATCAGGTTGGCGATCATCCGCTGCAGCACGATCCAGCGCGAGGAGCGCTCCGTACCGTAGCGCTTGATCCAGACGGCGCCCTGCGAGAGTGGAACACGCTCGACCCTCGTCGAGCCAGACAGCAGGGCAGCGAGCAGAACTGGAATGTCCTCCTTACTCAGGCCGCTTCCGGCTTTCAGATTGTCGATGGCATCTGCCACGTTCCCGTGACTCCCGCTGTCAAAACCACAAATAAAAACCCGCGCCAGCTAGCCAGCGCGGGTTTGAAAACATCGAAACTGAGGTTCGATAGCGCCGGCTTACTTGACCGTCGCTTCAAACTCGTTCGTGGTACCGGCTTCCTTGAGGTACTCGAGGGCCTTTTTGGAGGCCTTGACGAGCGCGCCGAATGCTTCCGGCTCATGGATTGCCATGTCGGAGAGAACCTTACGGTCAACTTCGATGCCAGCCTTGTTCAGGCCGTCGATGAAGCGGCCGTAGGTCAGGCCGAATTCGCGGACAGCAGCGTTGATACGCTGGATCCAGAGCGCACGGAAGTTGCGCTTGTTGACCTTGCGGTCGCGGTAAGCGTACTGCTTGGCGCGATCAACGGCAGCCTTTGCGGTACGGATGGTGTTCTTGCGGCGGCCGTAAAAGCCCTTTGCTGCCTTCAGAACCTTCTTGTGCTTGGCATGGGCGGTAACGCCTCTTTTTACACGTGCCATTTCATGATCTCCTTAAATCTAAAGCGTTCGCGGAATAGTCTTAGAGACCGTTCGGCAGGTAGTTCTTCACGACCTTGCGGCCATCGGGTTCAGCCAGAACCATCGTGCCACGTGCATCGCGAATGAACTTGTTGCTACGCTTGATCATGCCATGGCGCTTGCCAGCAGCGGCAGCCTTGACCTTGCCAGTTGCGGTGATCTTGAACCGCTTCTTGGCAGCAGACTTCGTCTTCATCTTGGGCATTTTGCTACTCCGTTTCTGTCCTCCCTGCGTGTTTCAAAGAAACCCTCAAGCGATGCCCGGAAACCGGCCGTCGCAACAAGGTGCGGGAGCGTTTGTTGTTGATCTGCGGCACTGGTGACGAAACCTGTCCGCAAGCATTCGAAACTGCCACGGCATGCCCTGCCGGTCAGTTCGGACGCGCGCTTATACCCGCAGTGTCATGAAAGTGCAACGGGGCGGCCTGCGGAATCTTGCGCTTCGGTTGCTGGGGCCAAATTCTTCGGCGCAGGCAGGGCTAGCGCCACTTCCAAGCCGCCGAGATCAGACTGGGACAGGACGATCTTGCCGCCGTAGGCTTCGGCGATATCGCCCGATATGGCAAGGCCGAGGCCCGAGCCGGCATGGGCGTCATCGACGCTGACGCCGCGCTTCAGCATCATCGCATAGTTTTCGGGTGCGGCACCAGGGCCATCGTCGCCGACGCGGAGGATGATCGCTTCGCCCTCCTTTGCCGCGGAAACATCGATGCGCGAGCGGGCGAAGCGGACGGCATTGTCGAGAATATTGCCCATCGCCTCAGCCACATCCGCGGGGTCTGCCTCGATCGTCAGAGTGGGATCGATATCGACTTTCCAGCCGATCCCCTTACCGTCGGTAACCGGTGAAAGAACACTGACAAGCTTTCCTGAAATGCCGAGAAGCGAAGTCGTCGCCATCCGCTCGACGCCCATGCGCGCTGCTTGCAGCTGGCGGTCGGCGCGCTGGCGGACGAGCTCGATCTGCTGCAGGGCCGTGTCCCTCTTATCCTCGGGCAGGCTTTCCACGAGATGCGACAGCACCGTCAGTGGCGTCTTCAATCCATGCGCCAGGTCACTTGCCCGGGAGCGGGCGCGCTCCACGGCGGTTTCGCGTTCGGCAAGTAGCAGATTGATTTCGTTGACGAGCGGGCGGACCTCGCTCGGCCCCTCGGCGCCGATATGGGCGCTGCGGCCGGCGCGGATATTTGCGACTTCATTGCGCAGCCGCACCAGCGGCTTCAGGCCCATCAGACCTTGCAGGAAAGCGGCTGCGAGCAGCAGCAGACCGGTCGCGGCCAACATCAGCTGAAGCGGACGGTGATAATTCGAGAGCGAGCTCTCCATCTCGTCTTTCGAGAAGGCGGTATAGATGGTGAAGCTCTTGCGGGCATCGCCCTCGCCCACCGACATCGCCTTCACCGTCACCAGGATCGTCGCGCCATCCGGTCCCTCGGCTTCGTGGAAGCCGCAATAGAGATCCTTCGAAAGGCTGGCCTTGGTCAGTTCTTCGTCCCAGAGCGATCGCGATCTCAAGGGCGACGCACCGGGATCATCGGGCGTTATCTGCCAGTAGCGACCACCCGCCGGCGTCTGAAAGCGCGGATCGGAGGGCTCGCTCACCAATGAGAGCGCGCCGTTTTCGATCGCAAGGCGGGCGCCGAGCGCATCGGAAACCGCGGCCATCTCATTGGCATACTGGTCGGCCAGATAATCCTCGAAGAGATGGCCGAGCACGAACCAGACCAGCGCAAGGGCAACCGCTATGGCGACCAAGGCTCCGGCAGCGAGACGGAAACGCAGCGACTTCGTCATCGTGCTTTTCCCGGCAGGACGTAGCCGAAGCCGCGGCGCGTCTCTATGGCGTTGCTATCGGTCTTCTTGCGCAGCCGCGCCACCATCGCCTCCACGGCATTCTTGGCGGCATCGTCGTCGCGGCCCTGGACCTGGCTGGCGAGCTCGGCAGGGGTGAGCACGGCGCCCGGCCGGTCGATGAACAGCGAGACCATGCGATATTCGAGGGGGCTGAGATCAAGCTCGCGGCCATCGAAGGTGACGCGCCGGGCCAGTTCATCAAGCGTGAAGCGGTCCGCGGATTTGACCCGGGATTGCACGCGGCCGGCACGCCGCAACAGGGCGCGGAGACGCGCAAGCAGCTCCTCGCTGCGGAAAGGCTTGGGCAGATAATCGTCGGCTCCGGCATCGAAACCATCGACGCGCTCCATCCAGGAACCGCGAGCCGTCAGCACGAGAACCGGCGTTTCCACGCCATTCGCCCGCCAGCGCTTGAGGATCGACAGACCATCCATGCCGGGCAGACCGAGATCGAGCACGATCGCTGCATAGTCACCGGTTTCGCCCTGCTCCCATATTTCGGGGCCAGAGTCCAGCGTCTCGACGAGGTAACCCTCGCGGCCAAAGGTTTCAGCAAGATGGACAGCGATATTGGTGTCGTCTTCGGCAAGCAGGATTTTCATCGGTCACTTGTCCCCGATCACTTCGCCGCTGCGTGCATCGACGCGCAGCGTTCGGATAGTGCCTTTGCCGTCTCGAAGCTTCAGCTGGTAGACATCGCTGAACAGTGAGCGGCTGAGGCTGACATCGATGACGCGGCCATAGCGGCGGGCGTCGATCTTCTGCAGCAGCGACTTGAGGGGCAGGATGCGGCCCTCGCGAACGGCGTCGCGGGCGCGGTCATAATCGGACCGGCCAGAGCCGGAGCTGCCGCCACTACCGCTGCTTCCGCTGCCGCCGTGATCATCTCCGCCGCCGTCGTCATCGCCCCCGCCATGGCCGCTGTGATCATCGCCGCCATCATGACCGGAGCTGCCGGAGCCTGAATTCGAGCCCGAGCCGGAAGAGCCGCTCGATCCGCTGCTGCCAGAGCTGCCGCTGCCCGAACTGTCACTGCCGCCATCTTTCGCGGCTACCTCATAGGCAGGCGCAGAGGCCGCCAGGAGGACGGCGGCCGACAGCAAGAGAGCGGTCAATCTGCGGCGGGTGAAATACATTCTTGGTCCGGACCTCATGTACGGCTGATAAACTGAACGCTTCGCCCCTCCCGCACAAGGGCGCTTGTCGCCATCTGCAAACGGCTGATGCTCCGCCGGCAAGCGGCGGAGCATCGATCTTCCGGGGCGGGCGGAAGAACCAGGCATTTACGGCGTTGCCGCGGGCCTGATGGAGACATCCGTGATCGGGCCGGGATTGCGGATGGCATCGGAGCGATGCGGTTTCACTTCGACGGTCTGAACGCCGTGTTCGTTTTCGACCTCGACTTCCAGCCGGCGTCCCAGCTGGTCAACGGCGATCAGCGAGCCATTCAGCAGGCCCTGAAGGCTGGTTGCTGAGACGGAAAGGGTGACGCGGGGACGATCGCTGCGATCATTGTCGCGGCCACGACGGCCGTTGTCATCGGTGCCGGCGGCAGCCGACCGGCCGCCATGGCGGTCGCCACCATTGTCGTCGTCGCCGGAGTCATCGCTGCCACGGCCATGGCCGCTATTGCCGCCGCTGCTGTCGTGGCTGCTGCCGCCATGATCGTCTCCGCCGGAATCGTCGCCGCCGCCGCGGCCGGAACTGCCGCTGCCGCCATCATGGCCGCCGCGGGCGTAGGCGGCGGACGAGAGGAGCGAAGATCCGGCAGGCTGCAAGGCAGGCAAAGCAGCGGCCAGTGCCAGCGCCGCGGCTGACACCATCATGATCTTTTGAAGACGAAGGGCCATGATCGTTTCCTTTCCATCCGTGTTTCGATGGAAGGAGAATGGCATTGCGACGCTGACAGGGCGCTGAGCGCTTCTGTCAGCGTTCTGTCAGAAAGCCCCAAAAACACAAAAGCCGCCCTTGCGGACGGCTTCGATGCATCCTGATGGACCGCGCTCACTTGGGCGCGAGCACCATCATCATCTGGCGGCCTTCGAGCTTGGGCTCGGCTTCGACCTTGGCGAATTCGGTCGTGTCGGCCTTTACCTGCTGAAGCAGCTTCATGCCGAGTTCCTGGTGAGCCATCTCGCGGCCACGGAACTTCAGGGTCACCTTGACCTTGTCGCCTTCTTCGAAGAAGCGGCCCATCGCCTTCATCTTCACCTCATAGTCATGGGTGTCGATGTTCGGGCGCATCTTGATTTCTTTGACTTCGACGATCTTCTGCTTCTTGCGCGCCTCGGCGGCCTTCTTCTGGTTCGCGTATTTCAGCTTGCCCAGATCGAGGATCTTGCACACAGGCGGTTCGGCATTGGGGGAAATTTCCACCAGGTCGAGACCGGCTTCTTCAGCCATCTTCAGGGCCTGATCGGTGGGCACGATGCCCAGGTTCTGTCCTTCTGCGTCAATCAGCTGAACACGGGGTATGCGAATTTCCCGGTTCGAGCGCGGCCCTTCCTTAACGGGCGCGTCGGCTTTAAAGGGTCTGCGAATGGTCGTACTCTCCTCGAGTTGTTGAATGTTGCAGCTCGTACTCCCACGGGGGCACAAACGGGGTCTCGTTATCGCTGCAACGGAGTCAGTAGCACGCTTTAGCGGAAAAATCACCTGCTGTCAGCCTGTCAAGAATCTGTTTTATAGGCTCAAACGATAGGAGTTCCGCCATGTCCGAGATGCAAAACGCCCCCGACCCGCAGTTTCTCTCCGTCGGCGACGGCGATGCGAGCCGCCAGATTGCGTTCATCCTGCGTGAAGCAAGCCGCGCCGAAGGTGCTCCGACGCTCGTCTGGCTCTCCGGCTACCGTTCCGACATGAGCGGCACGAAGGCGATCGAACTCGACCGCCTGGCGGCCGAAATGGGCCTGGCCTGCCTGCGTCTCGACTATTCGGGGCACGGGCTTTCCGGCGGCGAATTCCGGGACGGCACGATCTCGCGCTGGCTTGAGGAGGCGCTGGCCGTCATCCATCATGCCAATCCGAAACGCATCATTGTCGTCGGTTCGTCGATGGGCGGCTGGATCGCCCTGCGGCTGGCGCAGGAACTCGGCAAGCATGCCAATGGACCGAAGCTCGACGGCATGGTGCTGATCGCCCCCGCCCCCGACTTCACCTCCGATCTGATCGAGCCGCACCTGACGAAGAAGGAACGGGCTTCGCTGGAAGAGCGTGGCTATTTCGAAGAAAAGTCGGAATACAGCCCCGAGCCCAATATCTATACGCGGGCGCTGATCGACGACGGGCGCGCCAACCAGGTGCTGACGGGGATCATCGAGACGGGATGCCCGGTGCATATCCTGCAGGGCATGAAGGACCCGGATGTGCCCTATGCGCATGCGATGAAACTGATCGAGCACCTGCCGTCCGACGACGTGGTGCTGACCTTCGTGCGCGATGGCGATCACCGCCTTTCGCGGCCGCAGGATATCGAGCGGATGCTCGCTGCAGTGACGGCGCTCGTCCGTCAATAGGTCCGTTCGAACGTTCTAATAGTATCTCCGGTTGAGAGAGCGCCGCGCAAGCCCGCCTTCTGTGGCATTTTAACCATGTCCGAGAGTTGTAATTCCCTACCAAGAAGTAACGATTGACTCCTGAGCCCCCTCCCCGTTAACTCTTTGTTAATAAATACAAGGGCGATGCAGGGAATACGGGCGTGCGTATCAAGGGTTACCTCGTGGCCATGATGGCCATGCTAGCGATGTCTTCGGCCGCCTTGCCGGCTTCGACTTCCAACCTGTCCATGGTGACGGGTGGAGCGACATCGCAGCCGATCGGTCATTACGATTTCTGTCAGATTCATCGCGACGAATGCGGCCCCAACCGCAATACGGCGACCATGCAGATGACGCCCGACCAGTGGACGCTGGTGCGCTCCGTCAACACGACCGTCAACACCACGATCAAGCCGATGACCGACAAGGAAATCTACGGCAAGGACGAGGTCTGGGCCTATCCGACGACAGCCGGCGACTGCGAAGACTATGCGCTGCTGAAGCGCCGCATCCTGATCCAGCGCGGCTTCTCGCCGGCAAACCTTCTGATGACTGTCGTGCGCAAGCCTGACGGCGAAGGCCATGCTGTGCTGACGTTGCGCACCACCGAAGGCGACTTCATCCTCGACAACCTGGCGACCAATGTGAAGCCGTGGTTCGACACCAACTATTCCTTCATCAAGCGCCAGTCGAGCTACAATGCCGGGCGCTGGGTCACCATCGAGAACGGCCGCGACGTTCTCGTCGGCGCCCTGCAGTAAGCAGACCGATTTCAGCAAAAAGGCCGGCATTTGCCGGCCTTTTTTCGTTTCACGGTTTAGTTCGTTCAGCCGTTGCCGATCAGGATGCCGGCGCCGAGCACGAGGCCGCCACCGACGACGACCTGGAAAGCGGCCCTCAGGAACGGCGTTTCCATATACTTGTTCTGGATGAAGGCGATTGCCCAGAGTTCGAAGAAGACGACGACGGCAGCGGTGATGGTCGCGGTCCAGAAATGCGGGATCAGATAAGGCAGCGCGTGGCCGAGACCGCCGAGCGCCGTCATGATGCCGCAGGCCAGGCCGCGCTTGATCGGCGAGCCGCGGCCGGAAATCTTGCCGTCGTCATGCGCCGCTTCGGTAAAGCCCATCGAGATACCGGCGCCGACGGAGGCCGAGAGACCGACCAGGAAGGTCTGCCAGGTATCCTGCGTCGCGAAGGCGGCTGCGAAGATTGGCGCCAGCGTCGAGACCGAGCCGTCCATCAGGCCGGCAAGACCGGGCTGCACATAGGTCAGCACGAACTGGCGGCGGGCACCCTCGTTTTCCTCTTCCTTGACGCTGTCGGGCGTGTGCTTGTCGCCGAGCATACGGGCGATGTCTTCGTGGCCCTGTTCGGCCAGCGCCAGATCGCCGAGAAGCTGGCGCGTCGAGGCATCCGATGTCTGCTTTGCCGCCTCGACGTAGAAGCGGTAGGCCTGCTCTTCCATCGCCTCGGTTTCCTGGCGCATGGCATCAAGTGTCAGGTTCTTGCGCAGCCAGTCGGGCTTGCGATCGTAGAAGCCCTGGACGTGCTCGCGGCGGATCAGCGGGATACGCTCGCCGAAACGCTGGCGGTGGATCTCGATCAACGACTTGCGATGGGTGCTCTCGACCTCGGCCATATCCTCGAAAACCTTGGCGCTGGCGGGAAATTGATCCTTCAACTGGTCGGCATAGGCGAGATAGATGCGGGCATCGTCTTCTTCCGAGGCGATGGCGAGGGCCAGAATTTCCTGTTCCGACAATGATTTAAAAGAACGCTTCTGCGATCTGAAAAGGCGCGCCAGCATGGCAATGCTCCATAACTTAGAATTATTCTAAATCTAAAGTGCTACGACCCACCGGTCAAGGCTGGAGGGGCGGGATTTGACAGATTGCCGCAACCGGGCCTTCCCTGCTTTAGTCTCGCGGTTGCAACGCCTATATGAAGGGCGCCGCAGATGCGGCAGAGCCGGGGTGGTTTCTGAGATGAGCAATGAATTGCAGGGCCGCGCTGCACATGTCGCGGCAATCCGCGAGCGCGCGGAAGCGGATATGAAGGCGATCGGTATCGACGAGGCCTTCGTCAGCAAGCTGGTCGATACGTTCTATGGCCGTGTTCTGGAGCATCCGGAACTCGGGCCGGTGTTCGACGCGCGGCTTTCCGGCCGCTGGCCGGAGCATATGGAAAAGATGAAGAGCTTCTGGTCCTCGGTCGCCTTCCGCAGCGGCGCTTACGGCGGAAAGCCTGTACAGGCGCATGTGGGCGTCGCCAACCTGACGCCGGAGCTCTTTCCGAAATGGCTGGCGCTGTTTTCCGCGACGCTCGACGATATCGCTCCGAACCCGGAGGCGAAGGCCTGGTTCATGGCGACGGCCGAGCGCATCGCGCGCAGCTTGACGCTGTCGCTGTTCTACAATCCGGCGATCGACGATCCGAGCCTGAAACGGGCCTGATCAGCTCTTGGCCGACATGAAGGTGGCGCCGGCACTTGCGGCAACGACGAGCGCCGTTCCCATCATCTGCAGCAGCGTCATCGGCTGCATCAGGATGATAAAGCCTGCCAAGGCGCCAATCGCCGGCTCAAGGCTCATCAGAATGCCGAAGGACGCCGTGGGCATGCGCCGCAGCGCGATCATTTCAAGCGTATAGGGCAGCAGCGGCACGAGGATGGCGAGGCCTGCCATCTCGATCAACCCGAAGCCGTCGAGCTTTGGCACGGCACCCATGAAACCGAACGGCGTTGCGACGACGGCGGCAACAAGGAGAGACATCGACAGTCCCTCCAGCCCCTTAAAGGCGGCGCCGACCTTTTTCGTCAGCAGGATATAGATCGCCCAGCCCGTTCCGGCCCCGGCGGCGAAGAGGACGCCGGGCAGGTTGCCCACCCAGCCCTCGCCGTCATAAGCCAGAAACAGAACGCCCGCGGCCGCAATGACCGGCCAGATCAGGCGGCGCGTCAGCCCGTAGCCGAAGGTTGCCACCGAGAGAGGCCCCAGAAAATCGATCGCCACGGCAAGGCCGAGCGGGATGCGCTGGATCGAGGCGAAAAAGGATATGGTCATCAGCGCCGTCGTCGTGCCGAGGACGAGCGCACTGATCCACTGTTCGCGGCTATATCTGAGAACCGGCGGACGGACGACCAGCGCGAGGATCAACGCCGCAAAGACGAGACGCAGCCAAGACGCACCGGCCGGGCCGTAGGCGGCGATTGCGGGCGCGGAAAGGGCTGCACCGAACTGGATCGACGACATGGAGAGCAGGCACATCAAAGCGCCCGATGCGACGCTTCCCGATGACGGAGCCGCCTCGCCGCCATTCACCACCGTATTGTCAGGCTGTGCGCCCATGATCCCTCTCCCGATTTGCGCCCTGCTTACGGCGATGGGGCGCGCGGAGCAAATTCAAACTTCTGATGGAAAGGGTCAGCGGACTTGATGGCTAGAGGTGGCGCCGTTCGTCCAGTGCTTCTTCGGCCTCTTCCCGCTGCATGGCGAAGATCCGCTTGCCCAGTTCGAAGCTGAAGCCGGCGCGGGCGAAGGCCGAGAGTTCCTTCGTCTGGCGCTTCTCGTCGAGCTCGCATTTGCGGAATGGCCCGAAGGCGCGTTTGCGGGCGAGAACCAGCGCTGCGTAGAAATCGTCGGCTTCGGCTACGGCCGCCGCCACCGTCGCCTTGGCGACGCCCTTCTGCGACAGTTTCTGGGCGATGGCGCGCTTCGACTTGCCGCTGCGCATGCCCGAGCGCGTTCCGATCTCGGCATAGGCGGTGTCGTCGATCGCCTTGTTGTCATAAGCGAACTTCACGGCGGAATCGGCGAGCGCCTTGACCTGCGCCTCGCTGATATCCTCGAACTTCTCTCGCGCCTTTCGGGCGATCGCGTCATAGAGCTGCTTTTCCGTATGCATGCGCCGTTCGAGCCGATAGATCGCCGAATTGCGCGCCCATGAAAACATGCGCGGCGTCGGAATATCGGATGCTGGCGTTTCCTCGTCCAAGCCGGCTAAGCCTCCAGGCCCTTCAGGACATTGGCGACGTTGAGGCCGATCTCGGGCACGCCATAGCCACCTTCCATGCAGGTCAGCACCGGAAGACCGGATGCGGCGATCATCGCGCCCATGCGGGTGAAATCATCGGAATTCAGCTTGAAGAAGGAAATCGGATCGCGCTCGAACGTATCGACACCGAGCGACACGACGATCGCCTCGGCGCCGAAAGCCTTGATGCGGGCGAGCGAATCCGAAAGAGCTGCCGCCCATTCGCTCCAGCCCGTTCCGCGCGGCAGCGGATAATTGGCATTGCTGCCCTCTCCGGCACCCTCGCCGGTTTCATCGGCATAGCCCCAGAAATACGGGAAGGCATCGGCCGGCTCGCCATGCAGCGAGGCGAAGAAGATGTCGCCGCGGCGGTAGGTGATATCCTGCGTGCCATTGCCATGATGGAAATCGACATCGAGGATCGCCACCTTCTTCGCGCCGAGATCAAGCAGGCGTTGAGCCGCGACCGCGGCGTTGTTGATGAAGCAATAGCCGCCGAAGAGATCGATACCGGCATGATGGCCGGGCGGGCGGCAGAGCGAAAAGGCAAAACGGTTTCCAGCATTCAGCCAGTCGGCGCCGGTGACCGCACATTGCATCGAGGCGACAGCCGCCTGGTATGTGCCGTCGGTAATGGCCGTTTCCGCAGCATTGGCATAATAGCCGAGCAGCGCGTCGATATCGTTGGGGATGCGGAGCGTGGAACGGCGAACCGGAAAGGATGTCGGGATCGCCTCGCCTGCTGCGCCCGTCGCCTTCCACATATCCCAGGCCCTCGACAGGAACTCGAGATAGCCGCGATCATGCACCTTCATCGCCGTTTCGAGACCATGGCGCTCCGGTGCCACGACATCGTTGAAGTCCGCGTCCTTCACGGCATCGAGAATCCACTCGGCGCGAAACGGCCCTTCGAAGGGCGTGACCAGCTGGCCGTTATGCAGTTCGGTCTTCGCATCGCGCAGCTTGTGATCTTCGGAATAGATGACGCGCATGGCGCACGCTCCTTTGTCTGACTGTCCGGATAAGGCGCGGCAAGGCGCCGATTCGTCAATGGCTTGAAAGGGTCAGGCGGCAAGCCGCTTGTAAAACAGCGTCGTGGCGCAGTAACCGCCATCAGGCCAGAGTGCGTAATCAGGAATGACGCCGGCGCGTTCCCAGCCGAGGCGGGGATAAATGGCTTCGGCATCGCTGCCGGTGGCGGTGTCGAGCACCAGCAGGTGCTTGCCGTGGCGGGCCGCTTCCTGTTCGATCGCCTCCATCAAGAGCCGCGCAATGCCCTTGCCGCGGGCGGAGCGGTGGACGAGCAGCTTCTTCAGGTCGCCGCGATGCGGTTGGTTGGGCATGGAGGCGAAGCCGACCTGGACGGTGCCGACCACGCGGCCGTCGATTTCAGCGATGGCGAGGAGATTGGCTCCGGCCTCGACGGACTCCACAACGCCCTGCCAATAGGGCAGCGCATCGGCCGCGCTATAGGGCTGCATGAAGCCGACGGAGGCACCACCTTCGACGCAATCGGCGAGCACCTCGCAGAGATCGGGAATGGCAGCGCGGGCCTCAGTGGCGTTCAAGATGCGGATGGCGGGCATGGTATTCTCCTGAGACATCATCGCGTGCTGCGGCTGAGCACGACGCAATAGCGGGCGGGCTTGCTGGTGGGATTGTGGAAGACGTGACCCTCGCCGACAGGCATGAAGAGGCAATCGCCAGCGAAGAGGTGGTGAACCTTCTCGCCCGCCGTCATCTCCATTTCGCCTTCGAACACCCAGATATGCTGGGTCATACCGTGGCTTGCAGCATGCGGCGGAAAGCTGACGCGGGCGCCGGGCGGAAACTCGACATCGACGATATCGACCTCCGAAGCGGTGCCGGGCGGCGAGACCGAGCGCCTGACATAACCGGTCTCAGGATCGCGCCAGACCTGCTGCTCGTGGCGGCGGGCGAGAGGCGAGGCATCGTCGTCCTGCCCGGCGAAGAAGGTCGAGAGCGACAGGCCAAGCGCAGCGCAGACACGCGCCAGCAGCGATGCAGTCGGGCTCGCCTCGGCGCGCTCGATGCGCGAGATCATCGCCCGGCTGACGCCGGAGCTGGTGGCGAGATCATCCAGCGTCAGCCCCTTTTCCAGCCGGAGCTTTCGGATCCTGACGCCGATGGCGGCTTCGAGTTCGTCTTCCATAAGATCCCCAAATTTCTACTATAAGAGAAATACAGGATCCTATGATGGAATCAAGAGGCATTCTGCGCCGCAACTTATCCTAAACAAAGTCCTGCTTTTCCCCTATGCGGCAGGGGAAGGCGCTGCTATATGGCGCCCATGAGCACCAATTCGACGACTCCGCTTTCCCATATCCGCAATTTCTCGATCGTGGCCCATATCGACCACGGCAAATCGACGCTTGCCGACCGCCTGATCCAGACGACGGGCGGACTTGCCGAGCGCGAGATGTCCGAGCAGGTTCTGGACAACATGGATATCGAGCGCGAGCGCGGCATCACCATCAAGGCCCAGACCGTGCGTCTGCACTACAAGGCCAAGGATGGCGAGACCTATATCCTGAACCTGATCGACACCCCCGGCCACGTCGACTTCGCCTATGAAGTCTCGCGCTCGCTGTCGGCCTGCGAAGGCTCGCTGCTCGTCGTCGACGCGTCGCAGGGCGTCGAAGCCCAGACGCTCGCCAACGTCTACCAGGCGATCGATAACAACCACGAGCTCGTCACCGTGCTCAACAAGATCGACCTTCCGGCGGCCGAGCCCGACCGCATCAAGGAACAGATCGAGGAAGTGATCGGCATCGACGCTTCGGAAGCCGTGCTGATTTCGGCCAAGACCGGCCTCGGCATTCCCGACGTTCTCGAAGCCATCGTCCAGAAGCTGCCGGCGCCGAAGAGCCCCGGAGGCGAGAAGGCGCCGCTGAAGGCGCTGCTGGTCGACAGCTGGTACGACACCTATCTCGGCGTCATGGTTCTCGTGCGCGTTATCGACGGCGTCCTGACCAAGGGCCAGACGATCCGCATGATGGGCACGGATGCCAAGTATCAGGTGGAACGCATCGGCGTGCTGACGCCGAAGATGGTCAATGTCGACAGCCTCGGCCCCGGCGAGATCGGCTTCATCACCGCCTCGATCAAGGAAGTGGCCGATACCCGCGTCGGCGACACGATCACCGAAGACAAGCGCCCGACCGCCGAAGCCCTGCCGGGCTTCAAGCCGGCCCAGCCGGTCGTCTTCTGCGGCCTTTTCCCGGTCGATGCGGCCGACTTCGAAGACCTGCGCGCAGCGATGGGCAAGCTTCGCCTCAACGACGCATCATTCTCCTTCGAAATGGAATCGTCCGCCGCTCTCGGCTTCGGTTTCCGCTGCGGCTTCCTCGGCCTGCTGCATCTCGAAATCATCCAAGAGCGCCTGGAGCGCGAATTCGATCTCGACCTGATCGCTACCGCACCGTCGGTCGTCTACAAGCTGACGATGACGGATGGTTCGGAGCGCGAGCTGCATAACCCGGCCGATATGCCCGACGTGGTGAAGATCGCGGAAATCCAGGAGCCGTGGATCAAGGCGACGATCATGACGCCTGACGATTATCTCGGCGGCATCCTGAAACTCTGCCAGGACCGCCGCGGCATCCAGACCGAGCTGACCTATGTCGGCACGCGCGCCATGGTGACCTACGAGCTGCCGCTCAACGAAGTCGTCTTCGACTTTTACGACCGCCTGAAGTCGATCTCCAAGGGCTACGCCTCGTTCGACTATCACCTCGAAGGCTACCGCGAAGGCAACCTCGTCAAGCTGTCGATCCTCGTCAACGGCGAGCCGGTCGATGCGCTTTCCATGCTCGTTCACCGCACCTCCGCCGAAAAGCGCGGCCGCGACATGTGCGAGCGGCTGAAGGACCTGATCCCGAAGCATATGTTCAAGATCCCGATCCAGGCCGCGATCGGCGGCAACGTCATTGCCCGCGAGACGATCTCGGCGCTGCGCAAGGACGTGACGGCCAAGTGCTACGGCGGCGACGCCACCCGCAAGCGCAAACTTCTGGAAAAGCAGAAGGAAGGCAAGAAGCGCATGCGCCAGTTCGGCAAGGTCGAAATCCCGCAGGAAGCGTTTATCGCAGCGCTCAAGATGGGCGACGAGTAATCAGCCGCTTTGGCTGGATGTGACAGGGGAGGCTCGCGCCTCCCTTTTTATTTCGCCACGTTGTGCTCGGTCAGCGATTGCGTCATAAATTCGTGGTCAGGCTAGATTGCGCCATTCTCTTTTCGAGTTGTGCCATGGCTACAGATAAGCACCCGGAAACGGACGGAGTAGCAATCCCAAGCCGCCCGACAAGCGATAATGCAACGCTTCCTCGTGAAGAACGAGAGCGGCTCTGGCTCACCGAAAATGCAGAGGCGATCGCGGAAGAGAATGCGTACGTCGAGACGTATGGACTGCCGCTGGCGCGCTACCGCACGTTCTAGATTTCCTGCGCCATATATTCCTTCACCAGCCCCTCATAGGCATCCATCTCAGGCAGCGCCGGATAGCTATGCCTGGCGCCAGTCTCGGCGAAGGCAAGCTTCTCGCTCGTCCAGGTCTCGATGAACGGGGTGAACCAGCCGAGATCGTCAAGCATGGTCGGGCGGACGTTGACGAACCAGTCCATGCCTTCGGGCTTGGTGAACATCCAGGTCATGCAGTTCGGGCAGAAATAGTGGTGGGCCTCCGGGCCGTGCAGGCCGCCGATGACGGGTTCGCCCTTGGTCACCTCGAAGCCTTCCGCAGGGATGGCGGCGCTCAGCGAATAGGCGCTCGATGACATTTTCTGGCAGCCTGTGCAGTGGCAGGCCATGGTCAGCAGCGGCTTGGCGCTGATCTTCAGCCGTACCTGGCCGCAACGGCAACCGCCCTCCCAGGGTAACGCGTTCTCGCTCATCCTATCCTCCTGTTATCTTCCTGATCTAGGCCGGCAAAGCGGCGCTTCCAGCGCCACCTGACCGGCCGGGCCGGGTTTCCGACGACGGTTG
Source organism: Rhizobium sp. OAE497 (assembly GCF_040546565.1). NCBI lineage: Bacteria > Pseudomonadati > Pseudomonadota > Alphaproteobacteria > Hyphomicrobiales > Rhizobiaceae > Rhizobium > Rhizobium sp. OAE497. The sequence goes on along the minus strand of NZ_JBEPOA010000001.1, from coordinate 211,450 downwards.
CGCCTGCCGCAACATCTTTCGTCACGACGGAGCCCGCACCGACAATGGCGCCGTCGCCGATCGTGACGCCGCCCAAAATGATCGCGCCGCCGCCGATCCAGACATCGCGGCCGATCGTCACCGGACGGGCGATCTCGATGCCCTGGCTGCGCAATTCGGCATCCCTGTGATGGTCGGCGCAATAGATCTGCACGCCGGGGCCAAGCATCGAGCGATCGCCGATGCTGACACGGCCGGAATCGAGAATGGTGCAGCCGGCATTGAGATAGACGCGCTCGCCTAGGCCGAGATTGATGCCATAGGAGCAGTGGAACGGCGCTTCGATGAAGGTGCTGGCGGCGACCTCGCGGAAGAGCGCCCTGAGTGCAGGCGCCATCATGCCGCGCTCATCCGGCGGCATCGTGTTGTGCTGATGCACGGCGCGCCGGGTCTTGACGCGCAGAGCATCGAGCTCGGCATCGAGGCAGCAATACCATTCGCCCGCCGCCATCTTTTCGGCTTCGCTCGCCATGCTCAGGCGCTCAGGCGGCTATCGGCAGCATCCTGCGCCTCAACAGACGGCCTGATCGTGCGCACGAAGGCGCGGGCGAGCGCCAGGCCGGCACGATCGGCATCGGCAGAATATCTGGCCGATGTCTGCGGGAAACGCTCATGCCAGCCGGGCTCGAGCACCTCGGCTAACTCGCGAAACTCGACATTCCAGCGATCGACAACCGACGAATCCGCCTCGAAATGAAACTGGGCGCCGTAGACGGCCCTGCCGATCCGGAAGCACTGGTTCGGGACCGCTTCCGTCGATGCCAGCCGCACGGAACCGGCGGGCAGCGTGAACGTGTCGGAATGCCACTCGAAAATCGGAAAAGCGTCTCCGAGATCCTCGAACAGGGGATCGGCCCGGCCTTCGCCGGTCACGTCGACAGGCTTCCAGCCGAATTCGCGGGTGCCGTTCAGGATGTTTTCTCCGCCATAGCCGCGCGCCAGAACCTGGCTGCCGAGGCAGATGCCGAGAACGGATTTTTCAGCGTCGCCGTAGCTTCGCATCAGGGCGGCAAGCGCCGGCAGGTAGGGATAGTCCGCGTCATCGACGGCGCTCTGTTCGCCGCCGAGCACGACGAGCGCATCATAGGCTTCCGGGCCGGCCGGCAGGGCGCCATCGCTCCACGGGCGGTACCAGTCGATCGCAGCGCCAGCCTCGGCAAGGGCAGTGCCCAGCGCGCCGATATGGGTGTTCGGCATGTTCTCGACGACGGCGACCCGCATCATTCTCTCCTCGATTCCATGGCCGAGTGTGACCATGCGGCGACCGGCTATGCAAGCGGCAAGATTGCGCGCTTCTGACGAAACTCCTAAACCGGAGCAAAGGCGAAAGGAAACTCCCCATGACCGAAAAGGCCCGCGTCACCATTCTCTACTGCACCCAGTGCAACTGGCTGCTGCGCGCCGGCTGGATGGCGCAGGAGCTGCTGCAGACCTTTACCGATAGCCTCGGCGAAGTGGCACTCATTCCCGGCACCGGCGGCAATTTCGAGATCCGCGTCAACGGCGACCTGATCTGGGAGCGCAAGCGCGACGGCGGGTTTCCGGGACCGAAGGAACTGAAGCAGCGCGTGCGCGACATCATCGAGCCCGGCCGCGATCTCGGCCATACCGACCGCGCCTCGCTGGAAAGCTGAGGTTCAGTCGAAGGGCGAATTGCAGGTGCGGTAGATGCCCTGATAGGTGACGAAGCGATCGGTTCTCGGATTATAGGTCCGGTACTGATTGCGGCACCACTCGACATGCATGCGCGGATCCTTGGCGGCGGGGCGCAAGGTGCGAATCGGCGGCGGATCATAGGTGAGCTGCGGACGCGCCTGCGTCCTCGGCTGATAATAGGTCGGCCCCCTCGCCGTCGGCGGCCGGTAATTCGGCTGCACATAGGCCGGGCGGTGCCATTGCCGCGGCCCGAAGCCGAAGCAGCCGCGATAATCGCAATAGGTCGACTGCGTATTGACGACCGGGCCTCGCCCCGACAGCTGACCGAATGCCGGCTCTGCCTTGGCAGCAAGCGGCATGAGGAGGGCGATGGCGGCGATCACGGCACTGCGCAAAGCGGACATGGATGATTCCTTTCCCATCACTTTTATATAGGCAACACGCGCTCCAAGAAAATCCAGGTGCCGAAAAACTGGCAATCAGTTCGCCGTGAATGCGGTTCTGCGGGGATCGTCACAATCTTTTTTGCCGACTGTCAGGAAAACTTCAAAAAGCCAGTTGACAGTCGGAGGCCACCCCCGTACATGGCTCTCCGTCGCCCAGATGGCGGAATTGGTAGACGCGCCAGCTTCAGGTGCTGGTACCCGAAAGGGTGTGGAGGTTCGAGTCCTCTTCTGGGCACCATTCCCATTGAAAATTAGCAGCTTAAGCCGGTACCAACGGCTTTTTCAGTCTGCTATTTTCTCCTCCTCACCACCGCAGATATCGTGATCCAATGATAGCGCCGAGTGCCGTTACGGCGGCGGTGGCGGTCGTGTACCAGGCCGCCAGGAAAAGCGGGCTGTCGTCGGGGCAATGCCAGGCGTAGAGCGCTGCGGCAAGGCCGGCCGAGGCGAGACCTGCGACGGCGCCGCCGAGGGTGGGGTTCTCAGGTGCGGCATTCTTCAGCGCCCATAGAAAGCCTGCGAGCGGGGCCAGTGACAATACCGGGATGAAGAAGACGCAGAAGGCGGCGTTGCGGCCAAGCAGCGCTGCGCGCCAGGCGTCTTCCGGAATGGCCGTCAGTTCCGTTGCGACGCCGGCGATCACCAGTGCCAGCGGCAGCAGCAGAGCCAGGGACGCAAGCTTCAAGGGAACGCCGGGGCGGCCGATGCGGAAGACGAGGCCGCAGGCGGTGACTGCGAGCGTCAGCGTGGTGACGATCTTGAAGAGCACGCGGGCGGTTTCGATTGCCGTTCCCATGTCGCGGCGGATGCCGATGGTGGAGAGCAGCAGAACCGCCGAGATGACGACGCCCGCCACGAGCGCGCGGCTGAGCAGCGGACCGAGGCGGGATCGCACCGGCGCATCGGCGGCAAGCATGCTGATCAGGTCATCCGTCTTCACGCGTCTCACTCCGGTATAGGGCCGCCAGCGCCTTCAGCGCCCGGTGCAGGGAAACACGCACCGCACCCTCTGTCATCTTCAGCCTCTCGGCCGTCTCGCGGATGCCCGCCCCCTCGATCGAAATCGAGCGGACGATATCGCGCTGCGGGTCTTTCAGCCGCTCCAGCATATGTTCGGCATCGAGCCGGTCGAGATTGCCCGCCTGCTCTTCCGCCTCAAGCGTTGCCATCACGTCGTCGATCGGCACGTCGATATGGCGGCCGCGGCGGCGCAGGCTGTCGATCAGCTTGTTGCGCACGATCGTCGACAGCCACGGGCCGATCGGGCGTGCCGGATCCCACGTGCCGCGCTTCAGATGCACTGCAAGCAGGACTTCCTGCACAACATCTTCCGCCTCGCTCGCCGGCGCGCCGAACTGATCGCAGCGGCGGCGCGCCATGGCGCGCAGGTGCGGTGTCACGGCGGAAAGGAAGCGATGATAGGCCTGCGTATCGCCATCCATGGCGCTGCGCATCCAGCCTGCCCATTCCTCTTCACGCGCCGAATGTTTCACCCGACATAATCCTCTACGGAGGGCCACACGTTTTTGTTACCGCCCGGGCAGAAATATTTCAGACAGGCCTCACACGCCTTTGTTTTCAGGCTTTTCGCTTGCCATCGCGTAAACGGCAAGGGCGCGTCCCGTAAAAAAATCGTGGGAGCCGTGTAACAACGGCTGCCACGCCTCCGTAGCCCTCAGTGCAAGCCAATCACGGCTCGCCATTCTACGGAGATGAAACAATGAAGAACAGCATCGTTACGCTCGCACTGGCAGGCTCCATCGCTTCGGCGCTCGCAACCATCGCAGCCCCCGCTGCCTCGGCCGCCGACAACAAGGAGAAGTGCTACGGCGTTGCCCTCAAGGGGCAGAACGATTGCGCCGCCGGCAAGCACGATTGCGCCGGCAAGTCGACCGTCAGCTACGACAAGATGTCCTTCAAGCTGGTCCCGGCCGGCACCTGCACGTCGATGAAGACGCCGAAGGGCCACGGCATGCTGACGCCGGCCTGATCGGCCCCACCGCCCCCAGAAACCAAGAGATACCGGAGAAGACCATGACCAAACTCCCCGCCACCGTCTTTGCAGCCTCGGTCGCCACCGCGCTGACGCTGATCGGCAGCGTCCAGACCGCCTCGGCCCAGGATGCCGCCAAGGAGAAGTGCTACGGCATCGCGCTCAAGGGGCAGAACGATTGCGCTGCCGGCCCCGGCACGACCTGCGCCGGCACGGCGAAGATCGACTACCAGAAGAACGCCTGGAAGCTCGTTCCGGCCGGAACCTGCACGTCGATGAAGACGCCCGATGGCACCGGCTCGCTGACGCAGGGCCCCGGCTCCGGCCTGATCCGATTGCAGACAGCAGGCGGCGCCGAAACGGCGCCGCCCACCCAACTTCAGGAGAGACAGGATGAAACCCTCCGCATTGCCCAGCCGTCCCGGCATCGGTTTCAAGCCCGAACATTTCGCCAGCATCATCGCAGCACCCCAGCCCCTCGGCTTCTTCGAAGTGCATGCCGAGAACTATATGGGCGCAGGCGGTCCGCCGCATGCGCAGCTCGGCAAGCTGCGCGAGGACTATGCATTGTCGATCCATGGCGTCGGCCTGTCGATCGGCTCGATGCAGCCGCTCGATCAGGAGCATCTGCAGCGGCTGAAGACCGTCTGCGATCGTTATGAGCCGGAGAGCTTTTCAGAGCATCTTGCCTGGTCGACGCATGACACGGTATTCCTCAACGACCTCCTGCCCCTGCCCTACACATCCGAAACGCTTTCGCGCGTTGCGGATCATATCGACCAGGTGCAGGACACGCTGAAGCGGCAGATGCTGCTCGAGAATCCGGCGACCTATGTTCTGTTCGAGGAGAGCACGCTCGAAGAGACCGAATTTCTGGCGGAGATCGTCAGGCAGACCGGATGCGGGCTGCTGCTCGACGTCAACAACGTCTTCGTCGCGTCCACCAATCACAACATGAACCCGCGCGACTATCTCTCCCGCTTCCCGGTGCAATGGGTGCGCGAGATCCATCTCAGCGGTCATTCGGAAACGACGGATGACGAAGGTGCGCCACTGTTGATCGATTCGCACGACACGCCGGTCAAGGACCCGGTGTGGGCGCTCTACGAAGAACTGATTGCCCGGACAGGGCCGATCGCCAGCCTGATCGAATGGGACAACGACGTGCCGGAATGGCCGGTCCTGCGCTCCGAAGCTGAGGCCGCGGGAGCGATCCTCGATCGCGCCGCGCGGCTGCGGGCGGCCTGAGGCGTGTCATGGCTACCATCACACAAGAGCAATTCGCGGCGGCGCTGCGGGACAGTTCGCTGCCGGTTCCCGAAGGGATCGCCGCCTGGAATGCGGCACGCCCGCTGCGGCGGTTCGGCGTCTATCGCAACAATGTCGTCTCGGGGCTGATCGGCGCCGTCGCATCCCGCTTTCCGGTTGCCGAGAAGATCGTCGGTGAAGAGTTCTTCGCCGGCATGGCCTACGAGTTTATCTGTCAGCATCCGCCGCGCTCGCCGCTACTGCTTTCCTATGGCGACGGCTTCGCCGATTTCGTCGAAGCTTTCGAGCCGGCACGGGAAATCGCCTATCTCGCCGATGTCATCCGGCTGGAGGCGGCGCGCGGCATGGCCTATCACGCGGCAGATGCGGCACCGCTCGCCGCCGATCGTCTGGCGCTGTTCGAAGAAGGGCAGCTTGCGTCACTGGTGTTCACGCCGCACCCGTCCGCATCGATCCTCCGCTCCGTCCATCCAACGGTGACCATATGGGCGATGAATGCCGGCGAGATGGCCTTTGCGCCGATCGACGACTGGCACGGCGAGGGCGCGCTCGTCGTCAGGCCGCAGATGATCGTCGAGGTACACCGGCTGCCACCCGGGGGTGCTGCATTTCTCGAAGCATTGTTCAGCGGCTCGACGCTTGCTGCCGCCGCGGGCGCGGCCTTTGCGGCGGCGCCGGATTTCGACCTTTCCGCCAATCTTGCCGGAGCGCTGCAAGCCGGCGCCTTTTCGGACCTTTTGACAGGAGATGACCATGAATGAGGATATGACGCTTGCCACGCCCTCGGGCCGCGGCCTTGCCTATCGGGTCCACAGCCTGATGACGGCTTTCGGGATGATCCCGCACGATCTGATCGCGACGGTCGCCCGGCTTTCGATTGCCGCAGTGTTCTGGCAGTCGGGGCAGACGAAGGTGGATGGCTGGCAGGTCACCGACAATGCCGTCTATCTGTTCCAGACCGAGTACAAGCTGCCCTTCGTCGATCCGTGGCTGGCGGCGCATCTGGCGGCCTTTGCCGAGCACTTCTTTCCGCTCTTGCTGGTCATCGGTCTCGCCAGCCGGCTTTCTGCGCTGGCGCTGCTCGGCATGACGCTGGTGATCGAGATCTTCGTCTATCCGGATGCATGGCCCACCCATGGCACATGGGCTGTCTGCTTTCTGGTAATCATCGCCGGCGGGCCGGGGCGGCTTTCACTCGATCATCTGATTGCGCGCTATTTTGCACGCAGCGCCTGATCAGCGCACCGGCTGATAGTGGCCACGCAGGGGAACCTGCGTGCCCTGGCTGATCTGGCCATCGCGATCGCAGACATAGACGATCGTCGGCATGCCGCCGGAACGGAAGATCCAGTCACCGTCGCGACGCACATGGCCGGTCTCGGTGTGGCAGGCATATTGCTCTTCGTCCTTCTTGTCAGGCTGCGCCTTGACGCCGGGAAGATCGGTATAGGGATAGAGCGGCTGAACATCGGCCTTGCCCGCGCGCGCCCAATCGGTCGCCGAGGCCTGCAGCGGCAGAATGGCCGCAAAGGCGAAGGCGGCAATCACGATCGACGGCAGGATGCGCATGTTCATTTCTCCCGGCATTGAGCCATGGAACCTGTCTTCTGATGTAGGATGAAGACGGGGCCGCATCAAGCGCGGCGGAAATATCCGCGGATGACAGGATGGGCGAAGAGTGCCGCCAGGATGGCAAGTGCTGCACCCAGCGCGAAACCGCCGAAAAGCCCGCCGATCAGGCCCGCGATCATCAGCGTCTTCTTGCCGGGACCATCCGGCTTTACCGGCGGCTCCGCCTGCGAGATCACGCGAATATTACTCTGCGGCAGGTTCTGTTCTTCGGCCGTCTGGCTGGAGCGCTTCAGCAGCGTCTCGTAGATGTTGCGAACGGCGGTCGCCTTGCGCTGCAGCTCGTTGAGCTCGACCTGCTTGTCGGAAGCTGTCGCCTGCAGCGCTTTCTGGATATTCAGTTCCTTGGAGACGGCGTCTTCCGCCTTCTTCGCCTGGTCGTACTCGGTCTTCGCCGAGGTCACCATGCGCTGCAGTTCGCCCTTGATCTCGTCCTGGATGCTCTGCAGCGAGGAGCGGGCGGCCTGGAGGCGCGGATGACGGGCACCCATCTGACTTTCTAGGCTGCCGACGATGGCCGCCTGCGTCGCATACTGCTGGCGCAGGCTGGCGAGAGCCGAATTGACGGAGGAAGCGCCGCTGTCGTTCGGGCCGCTGGCGACGATCGCTTCGAAGCTCATGTTCTGGGCGGCATCGGCGCGGGCCTTAGCCTGGATCGTCTTGTCCTGTGCCGTCACGAGCAGCGTATTGAGGGAGGCGAGGCGCTGGTCGGAGATCAGCTTGCCGTCGGTCTCCGACATGTCGTTGTCGGCGCGGAAGGTCTCGACCGCCTGTTCCGCATCCTGCACCTGCTTGCGCAGGTCGGTCAGGCGGGTGTCGAGCGTTGCGGTGGTGTTCTCGTAAAGACCGGTCGAGGCGCTGCTTTCCTCCTGCATGAAGGAGGCGACGACCTGGTTGGCCAGTCTGGCGGACTTTTCGGGGTCGTGGGTCACGGCTGTCAGCGACACGACATAGGTGCCGGTCTGGCGGGCGATGGTCAGCGACTTCTGCAGCGCGGTGATGACGGCCGCGTCATCGGTACGGCCGCCGTTGAAATCCGGGTCCTGATTGAGCTTCAGCGTATCGGCGACGCGCTTCAGGACGTTGCCGGAGGTCAGGATCTGCACCTGGCTGTCGATCATCGAGGAGATCATCTCCGGCGAGATCGTCGATTGCTGGGCGGCCGGATCAGCCAGGCCGATCTGCCGCGGATCGAAATAGAGGCTCGTCGTCGCCGTGAATTTCTGCGGCAGCATCGGCAGGACCGCCGCGCCGGCAACCGCGCCGAGGACGGCCAGACCGGCGATCATCAGCTTGCGGTTCCAGATCGCGAAGATCGCCGAGCGCACGTCAAGCAGCGGCTCGTCGGCTGTGATGACAGCAACTGGTGCGGCTTCGACCCGAGGGGCTGCGGCAACCGGTTCGGTCACGGGCGGCAGCGGCGGTGGGGCAGCGGGCTCTTCGTGGCGGATCTGCGGTTCGGGAGCGGGTGGTGGTGGCGGTGCCTTGGCAAAGTCGGACGGGCGCAGGACGGGGGAACGCGGGCGCGCGGCCTCAGGCGCGGTCTGCGCAGGCTCGTAGCTTCGCCAGCCCGGCAAGCGGCTTACCCTGTTCCTGTCGAATTGGCTCATCAGCGCTCTCGTCACCCGCCGGCAGAGTGCAGCGAGGGTAGGCGAATTTTAGAAATCCTTAGCTAACGGACCGTTAAGATGGAGGCACCGATATTAGCCGCCGCTGCTGAAACCACGGGAAAGCAATTGAGAGCCTCATCCTCCAAATGGCGCCGCCTGCTGACGATCGCCGCGACACTGCTGCCCTTGCAGGCGCATGCGGCCGGCGCTGCGGGACCCTGCCTTCGCGGCATCAACCTTTCCGGCGCCGAGTTCGGCGAGCCGGGCGGCACCGTCTTCAAGGACTATGCCTATCCTTCCGAGGAGACGATTGCCTATTTCCAGAAGAAGGGCATGAATACCGTTCGCCTGCCCTTCCAATGGGAACGGCTGCAGCCGGAGCTCGGGCAATCGCTGAACGAGGACGAGTTGCAGCGGCTGAAGGATACGGTCGCCCTGCTGCGCAAACACAAGATGACGATCATCCTCGATCCGCATAACTACGCCTATTACAAGAAGGTGCAGATCGGCACGGCGCCGGTGACGACGCTTGCCTTTGCGGATTTCTGGACGCGGCTTGCGGCCGAGTTCTCGGACCAGCCGGATGTCGTCTTTGGCCTGATGAACGAACCGCACGATATCTCGGCCAAGAAATGGCTGGAGGCGGCCAATACCGCGATCCGCGGCATCCGTGCCGTCGGCGCCAACAACTATATCCTCGTACCCGGCACGCGCTGGACCGGCGCGCATTCCTGGCAGAGCGGCGATGACGACGCCAACGGCACGGTCATGCTCGGCATCAAGGATGCCCGCAAGAATTTCGGCTACGAGGTTCACCAATATTTCGACAGCGATTACTCCGGCACCAAGGACGAATGCTCTGGCAACGACAAGGCCAAGCAGGCGATCCTCGATATGTCGGACTGGGCGCGGAAGAACGATACCAAGCTGCTGCTCGGCGAATTCGGCGTGTCGCAGGCACCCGAATGCGTCGCGGGCCTGAAAGACGTGCTCGGCGCGATGCAGGACAATGGCGACGTCTGGCTGGGCTGGACCTATTGGGTTGCCGGAGACTGGTGGCCGGAGACTGAACCGCTGAACGTCCAGCCGCATGACGGCAAGGACCGCAAGCAGCTGGCCGCGCTACAGGCCGCCGCCAAGGCACCGGCGCCCGACAAGACCGCCTGCCGGCTGATGGCGGAGTGACCGCTATGAGCGAGGCTGGCATTGCACCGAAGGAGCCGATCCAGTGGGGCATTCTTGCCGCTGGCGTGCTTGCGGTGACCTACAATGCCATTCTCGCCTTCATCAATCACAACATCATGCCGCTCTCGCCCGCCTATGTGGTGATGAGCGAAATGCTGATCCTCGCCTACAGCTTCGCCTTCATCCTGCGCAAAGGCATATTCGAAGAGGACCTTGCGCCGCTCGGCTATCTGCTGGCGACGATCCTGCTGACGGTCTACGTCATGGTGATCAACCGGTCCGGCTATATCGACCATCTGCGCAACATCCTGATCGTCTTCGCCTTCGTCGTCATGGGGCGCTGGACGAACGAACGGACCTTGAAGCTCGTGTTCAAGATCTGCTGCATCGCCGTGCTTTCGGTGCTGATCTGCGAGATCGTTTCGGTCACCGCCTATGTGGCCCTGTTCCATCCGGCCGAATATTTCGAGAATACGCGCGGCGTGCCGCGGGCGACCTATAGCGACCTAGGCCTGTTCCGCGGCGCGCTCGGCTTTCCTGACCGCTTCTCCTTCGGGATCATCGACCACCGTTCCTCCTCGATCTTCCTCGAACAGGTGTCGCTGGCGAATTTCTGCGGCGTGATGGTGATCTATCTCGTCAGTTTCTCCAACCGCTTGAGGCTTGGCGACCGGTTGATCTTCATCGCGACGGTTGTGCTGATCCTGCTCACCAACGACACGCGCACGATGCTGATCTTCAGCATCGTCTGCCTCGGCGGCTATGTCATCTATCCCTGGCTGCCGAAGATCCTCGATTTCCTGATGATGCCGGGGATCATCGCCATCGGCTTCATCATCCACGCCTTCAAGCCGAATGCCCACGACGACGATTTCGTCGGCCGTATCAGTGGTACGATCCGTAGCATCAACGCGATGGATATCCCGGCGACGCTCGGTCTCGAGCTCGAAAAGGGGCTGGGCTATGTCGATAGCGGCTATGTCTTCATCACCTACAGCGCGACGATCTTCGGTCTGATCCTGTTCTGGCTATTCGTGTCTTTCTTCCCGGCCGGCCAGACGCCTAACCAGAAGCGGCTCTGCCACTCGCTGTCACTCTTCATGTTCTTGAACCTGATGATCGGCTCGACCGCGATCTTCTCGATGAAGACGGCCGGGCTTGCCTGGCTGCTCGTCGGCTTCCTGAAGGTCAATGAGGGAAAGCAGCGCGCTGCATCTCCTATTTCCGTTCCGGTGGCTGCCGCAGCCCGGTAGCTGCGCGGCGGGGATATGCGACGGCGCAGGCGGAACGGACTTTCCCTAAGGCTAGCGTCATTTATATGAGCATCGACAGGATGCGGGGCCTTGCAAGCGCTTGATGGCTTCCCTTGCAAAATGTTGCACGAATGAAAGAGCCGCGGCCTGTTCGGCGGGCGGCGTTTGATCTAAGCAGCCTGCCGGCAAAGCCGTGAGAGGGAAGACGGACATGACCAATTATGTTTTGACTGTAACGTGCAAATCAACGCGCGGGATCGTGGCGGCAATTTCCAACTATCTTGCCGAGCAGGGCTGCAACATCGTCGACTCCAGCCAGTTCGACGACCTCGACACGGGCAAGTTCTTCACCCGCGTCAGCTTCATCTCAGAGGAGGGCGTGAAGCTGCCGGCACTCGTCGAAGGCTTCAAGCCGATCGCCGAGAAATTCGAGATGGACGCCGAGATCCATGACGGCCAGAGCCGCATGAAGGTGCTGCTGATGGTGTCGCGCTTCGGCCATTGTCTGAACGACCTGCTCTACCGCTGGAAGATCGGCGCGCTGCCGATCGACATCGTTGGCGTCGTCTCCAACCATTTCGAATACCAGAAGGTCGTCGTGAACCACGACATCCCCTTCCACCACATCAAGGTGACGAAGGAAAACAAGCCGCAGGCGGAAGGCCAGCTTCTCGATCTCGTCGAGCAGACCGGCACCGAGCTCATCGTGCTCGCCCGCTACATGCAGGTTCTCTCGGATGCGATGTGCCGGAAGATGTCTGGCAAGATCATCAACATTCACCACTCGTTCCTGCCGAGCTTCAAGGGCGCCAACCCCTACAAGCAGGCCTACGAGCGCGGCGTGAAGCTGATCGGCGCGACGGCGCATTACGTCACTGCCGATCTCGACGAAGGCCCGATCATCGAGCAGGACACCGCCCGCATCACCCACGCGCAGTCGGCAGACGACTATGTCTCGATCGGCCGCGATGTCGAAAGCCAGGTTCTGGCACGGGCGATCCACGCCCATATTCACCACCGCGTCTTCCTGAACGGCAACCGTACGGTGGTGTTCCCGGCGAGCCCGGGCTCCTATGCATCCGAACGTATGGGCTGATTGCGCCCGAAAGGCGTGTTGCCATACGCTTGCCCATAGCATGCATTCGATTATCTGCTTAGTGTGAATAATCGAATCATGCCCTGGGGGATGCGATGACCGATGAAGCGCTCACCGATCGTATGGAACTGCCGCGACCGGACGTGACACCGGAAGAAGCCTTAAGCATCCTGGAAACCCACTATGGCTTGTCGGGCACGATCAGCGAGCTCGGCAGTCAGCAGGATCGCAATTACCGGCTCGATACCGGCAACGGCCGCTTCGTCCTGAAGATCTGCCACATGGCCTACGAGACACTCGAGCTCGAGGCGCAGAACGCGGCGATCCACCATCTCAATACGATCGAAGGCGCGCCGCGCGTTCCGCATCTGCTGACGTCGACCGATGGGCAGGCGATCGTCGCCGTCACCGTACGCGACCAGACCTATCAGGTGCGTGTTCTCGAATATCTCGAAGGCGAAAGCCTGACGCATCGCAAGCATCTGCCGAAAAGCACGGTGGCAGCACTTGGCGCGCTCTGCGCCCGGCTGGCAAAGGCGCTGGCCGACTTCGAACATCCGGGCCTCGAGCGCAGCCTGCAATGGGACCTGCGCCGCGCCGGCCCCGTCGCCGTTCAACTGCTGTCGGCGATCACCGATAGTGCCGCCCGCGACCGTATAGCCAAGACGATGGTGCTGGCCGTGCGCCGCATCCAGCCACTTGCCTCGTCGCTTCGCGTTCAGGCCGTGCATCACGACGTCACCGACGACAATGTCGTCAGCCTGCCGGACGCGCATGGGCGGCTGACCCCGGATGGCGTCATCGATTTCGGCGACATCATCCGCGGCTGGCTGGTCGGCGATCTCGCGGTCACCTGTGCCTCGCTGCTGCATCATGCCGATGGCGATCCGCTCTATATCCTGCCGGCGATCAAGGCCTATCAGGAGACCTATCCGCTGACACCGGAAGAGCTGAAGGCGCTGTGGCCGCTGATCGTCGCCCGCGCCGTGATCCTGGTTGCTAGCGGCGAGCAGCAGATTTCGATCGATCCTGAGAACGATTACGCGCGCAACAATCTGGAGCATGAGCGCATCATCTTCGACACCGCGATGTCCGTGCCCTTCGAGCTCATGGAAGCGGCGATCCAGAAGATCGGCGGCATCGAGCAACCGCTACCGCAGAATTCGGGCTGGCAGGCGCTATTGCCCGAGATCAATACAGCCGACATCGCCTATCTCGATCTCGGCGTTCAGAGCCGCCATTTCGCCGGCGGCAACTGGCTGAATTCCGAGATGGACTGGCGCCTGCTTGCCCGCGTCGCCAATGACAGCGGCGTTGCCGCAACACGCTACGGCGAATACCGGCTGTCGCGCGCCAGCACGCTGAGCGCCAAGCCGCATTCGACCTTCGCTCTGCATAGCGACATCTGCCTTTCCGGCGGCAATCCAGTCGCCGCGCCTTTTGCCGGCCGCATCGATTTCAGGAACCATCATCTGGTGCTGATCGGCGACGGCATCAGCCTGCATCTCGACGGTATCGAACCATCGGTCGAGGATGGCACTGAGGTCGAGGCGGGCCAGACGATCGGCACGGTTTCCGGCGACAGCAATTCGCTCGGCGGGCTGCGAATCCAGCTTTGCACCATCAACGGCCTGGAGCCGCCGCTCTTTGCGACGGCACACGATGCCGACGCATGGTCGGCGATCTGCCCCTCGCCCTCGCTCCTGCTTGGCGACAACTGCAATGCCCCAAGGCCCGATACGGCGGCGCTGCTGACGCGGCGCAAGGCGCATTTCGCCAAGCCGCAGAAGAACTACTATGACGCTCCGCCGCAGATGGAACGCGGCTGGAAGGAGCATATGTACGATGTCGAGGGCCGCGCCTATCTCGACATGGTCAACAATGTCAGCATCCTCGGCCACGGCCATACCCAACTTGCCGATGCGATCGCCGACCAGTGGCTGAAGCTCAACACCAATTCGCGTTTCCATTATGGGGCGCTGGCCGAGTTTTCCGAACGGCTGGCGGCACTCGCCCCTGAGGGCCTCGACCGGGTGTTTCTGGTCAATAGCGGTTCCGAGGCCAATGACCTCGCACTGCGGCTGGCCTGGGCGCATAGCGGCGCTCACAACATGCTTTGCCTGCTTGAAGGCTATCATGGCTGGTCGGTGGCGAGCGACGCCGTCTCCACCTCGATCGCCGACAATCCGCAGGCGCTCTCGACCCGCCCAGCCTGGGTGCACCCTCTCTCGGCGCCGAACACCTATCGCGGCGAATTCCGCGGCTCCGAAAGCGCCAGCGACTATCTGGCCGGTGCCATTCCCGTACTGCAGGCGATCGACAATAGCGGCCAGGGACTGGCCGGCGTGATCGCCGAGCCGGTCTATGGCAATGCCGGCGGCATTCCGCTGCCGGACGGCTATCTGGCCGGTCTCTATGCCGAAGTGCGCGCCCGCGGCGGCGTCTGCATCGCCGACGAAGTGCAGGTCGGCTATGGCCGGCTCGGCCATCATTTCTGGGGCTTCGAGCAGCAGGGCGTCGTGCCGGATATCATCACCATCGCCAAGAGCATGGGCAACGGCCACCCGCTCGGCGCCGTCATCACCAGCCAGGCGATTGCCGATTCGCTGGAACGCGAGGGCTATTTCTTCTCGTCATCCGGCGGCAGCCCGGTCAGCTGCGTTGCCGGCATGACGGTGCTCGATATCCTGCGGGAGGAAAACCTGCAGGAGAACGCTCGCCAGGTCGGCGACCACCTGAAGGGACGGCTGGCAGCGCTGATCGAAAAATTCCCGATTGCCGGGGCGGTTCACGGCATGGGCCTCTATCTCGGCCTCGAATTCGTGCGCGACAGAACGACGCTGGAGCCGGCCACCGGCGAGACGGCGGCGATCTGCGAGCGGCTGCTCGATCTCGGTGTGCTCATGCAGCCGACAGGCGATCACCTCAACGTGTTGAAGATCAAACCGCCGCTCTGCCTGACGATCGAGAGTGCCGACTTCTTCGCAGACATGCTGGAAAAGGTGCTTTCCGAGGGCTGGTGAGGCATCACTCGCGCCATTAACGAATTGGGTGATTTCGCGGCCTACCGCTTTTTAATGAATTGCCCCATTGCCGGAATCAGGCACGCTTCCTATGTCTGCTGCGGTGATCGAAACGAGTTCTCGACCGTCACGCGAATTGCACAAAGTCTTGATATGTTCTTTCTGCAAGTTTGGGTAAGATGGAATGAAATTTTTCCGATCGCCGATATTTTGACACGTTTCGGAATATGTTTCTGACTGATTATCGCCTATTCTCTACTACATTAGTAGATTAATAGAGATAGTTATCGCCGGTCCCGGCTCTACGGGACCACCACGAGTGCAACGCCAACGCAAGGAACGAGACATGATTGAAATCGATATTCTCGCCTATCTCCTTGGGCGCTCTGTGCTCGGCAATGACCGTCCGGGCGCCCTCTCCCGCCCGAACTGTCGAATGTGACGTTCGTCCCCCCTCTCAACGGTACAAGACAAGTCAATTCGCCATCGCTCGCGCAGTCCGCGCGGCAGGAGTTCTACGCATGAAAAAGCAAGTTATCGAATATGCAGGCGTTCCCGTCGGGATCGTCATTCCGGATGAAGACCGGCTGAAGTTCATCGCCGTGAAGTTTCACGTTCACGACCTCGATGAGCAGCGTTTCCGTTCTCCCGACGAGGTGAGGGTCGCTATCCACGACCTGATGACCCGCCGCCATCCGAAGCCGCTTCATGCCTGATTGCAGGCACAGGCTTTCCCGCTTCATTTCAACCGAAGTTTTCTGACCGGCCCCCATCATCATCGGGGCCGGTCTTGTTTTTTTGCCTGTCGTTGCGCTCCTAATCGCCGCCAAAGGGGACCGACTTGCTCAATCTCATCACCGATATCGAAGGCCTCTCCGTTGGCCACGCCACCGACCTGACGCTCGGATCGGGCGTTACCGCCATCATTTTCGACCAGCCGGCGATTGCCTCGGGCACCGTTCTCGGCGGTGCGCCGGGCGGGCGCGATACCGCCTTGCTCGACCCATCGATGACGGTCGAAAAGGTCGATGCCTTCGTTCTCTCCGGCGGTTCGGCTTTCGGTCTCGATGCCGCAGGCGGCGTCCAGTCCTGGTTGCGCGAAGCCGGACGTGGCTTTGCGGTCGGCGATGTGCGCGTCCCGATCGTGCCGCAGGCGATCCTCTTCGACCTCCTGAATGGCGGCGATAAGGACTGGGGGCTGCATGCGCCCTATCGCGATCTGGGCTATGCCGCCTGCGCTGATGCCTCGACTGGACGCTTTGAGGTGGGAACGGTCGGCGCCGGAACCGGTGCGACGACAGCGACCTTCAAGGGTGGCCTCGGCTCGGCGAGCACAGTCGGCAGCGGCGGCCACAGGATCGGGGCGATCGTCGCGGTCAACGCGCTGGGTTCGGCGACGATCGGCGACGGCCGGCATTTCTGGGCGGCACCCTTCGAGCAGGATAGTGAGTTCGGCGGGCTCGGCATGCCCGCAACGATCGATCACCGCATGCGCCTGAAGGGCATGAGCGCCCCGGCGACGACGATCGGCGCTGTGGTGACCGACGCGGTACTGACCAAGGCGCAGGCCCACCGGCTTTCGATTGCTGCCCATGATGGCCTGGCACGCGCGCTGCTCCCGGCCCATCTGCCGCTCGACGGTGATACCGTTCTTTCAGCCGCAACGGGCGCGAAGCCGATCGATGCGCCCGGCTTCATGGAACTCTGCCATCTCGCCGGTATCGTCATGGCCCGGGCGATCGCGCGCGGCGTCTACGAGGCAACCGCCCTGCCGCATGAAGGCGCGCAACGCGCGTGGCGGGACGGCTAGCCGGACCTTCGGCGATTGCCTAAAGAGAAGCGGCAGACGAGAGGCAGGAGAACCGCATGCAGATCCGGGCGCTGATGTATTTCGACGAGCTGGTGAGAACCAGTTCGATGCGGCAGGCGGCCGAGAACCTCAATGTCGCTCCGACTGCGGTCAGCCGCCAGATCGAAAATCTCGAAGACTATTTTGGCACGCCGCTCGTCGAGCGCAGTGCCCGCGGTGTGACGCTGACGGCTGCCGGAGAGCTGCTTGCGGCGCGCGCCGGGCGAACGCTGCGCGAGCTCGAACATGTGCAGCAGCTGATCGAGGATCTGAAGGGGCTGGAGCGTGGAAGGGTGACGATCTTTGCCAATGGCGCGATCGTGGCCAGCCTGCTCACCCCGGCGCTTGCCGAGTTCAGCAAGACCTATCCCAGCATCCGCTTCGAGGTGATGATCACCAGCGCGCGGCAGGCGGTGGAAGCCGTCAATTCGGCGCGCGCCGATATGGCGCTGACCCTGTTCGCGCCGCAGATGACCGAGGCCAAGGTGATCGCCCGCTCGGAGATCACCTATGGGGTGATCGCCTCCAGCCGCCACGCGCTCGCCGGACGCAAGGAAGTGACGCTTCGCGAATTGGCGCGGCACGCGCTGGCGCTGCCGGAAACGTCGTTCGGCTTCCGCCAGGCCTTCGACGCCGCAGCGGAGCGCCAGGGCCTGACTTTCGAACCGGCCTTTACCGTCAGCGCGCTGGAGATGCTGAAGGAACTCGTGCTCAGCGACATGGCCGCAACGCTGCTGCCGCGGCTTTCGGTGCGCCGCGAGCTCGAGGCTGGCACGCTGACCGCCATTCCGCTTGCCAGCGAAAGCACGATTCGCACGCATGCGGAGCTGTCGATCGCGCCCGACCGGCAATTGTCCTTCGCTGCCGCCAAGCTCAGCGGCTTCATCGAAGAGTTCATGCGCTCGAACGCCAGCCGCTAGCGTTCCGCCTTTCCAGACCTTGCGTTTCCCGCGTTTTTGGTGTGTATCGCTTTTTAGTACACAGAGAACACAAAACGTGTTCACCATATAAGACGGGATATACATGCTCCGCCTCATCCGTTCCGCCCGCCGCATGCAGTCCTTTGCTGCAGCCTGCGCCATCGCAGCCGCAACCGCTCTTCCCGCCCATGCCGCTCCCAAGACCACGCTCAATCTCGGCATGGCCGTCGAACCCACCGGTCTCGACCCGACTATCGCCGCGCCTGTGGCGATCGGCCAGGTGACCTGGCAGAATGTTTTCGAGGGTCTGGTCTCGATCGGCGAGGACGGCAAGGTGCAGCCGCAGCTGGCAAAGAGCTGGGAGGTCTCTGCTGACGGGCTGACCTATACGTTCAAGCTGCAGGATGGCGTGACTTTCCACGACGGTGAGACCTTCGATGCGACAGCGGCGAAATTCTCGCTGGAGCGGGCGCGCGGCAAGGACTCCGTCAATCCGCAAAAGCGCTTCTTCGCGTCGATCGCCTCGATCGATACGCCGGATGCCCGCACGCTCGTGCTGCATCTCTCGGAGCCGACCGGCAGTCTGCTCTACTGGCTCGGCTGGCCCGCTTCGGTCATGGTCGGCCCGAAATCCGCCGACAATGACAAGACCGTACCCGTCGGCACCGGACCCTTCAAATTCGTCAACTGGGCGAAGGGCGACAAGGTCGAGTTGGCGAGAAACGATGCCTACTGGAACAAGCAGGTCTCGGTGAAGCTCGACAAGGTAACCTTCCGCTTCATCGCCGACCCGCAGGCCCAGGCGGCAGCGCTGAAATCAGGCGATATCGACGCCATTCCGGAATTCGGCGCTCCTGAATTGATGAGCTCCTTCGACGGCGATACCCGCCTGACGACGGAGATCGGCAATACCGAACTCAAGGTGGTTGCCGGGATGAACAATGCCAGGAAGCCGTTCGACGACAAGCGGGTGCGTCAGGCGCTGATGATGGCGATCGACCGGCCGACGGTGATCGAAGGCGCATGGTCCGGCCTCGGGACGGCGATCGGCAGCCATTACACCCCGAACGATCCCGGCTATCAGGACATGACCGGCGTGCTCGCCTACAATCCTGAAAAGGCCAAGGCGCTGCTTGCCGAAGCCGGCTATCCGAACGGCTTCTCCTTCACCATCAAGGTGCCGCAGATGGCCTATGCACCGCGCAGCGCTCAGGTGATGCAGGCGATGTTTGCCGAGATCGGCGTGACGATGAATATCGAGCCGACCGAGTTTCCGGCGAAATGGGTGCAGGATGTGATGAAGGACCGCGCCTACGAGATGACCATCGTCGCCCATGCGGAACCGATGGACATCGATATCTATTCGCGCGATCCCTATTACTTCAACTACAACAATCCCGACTTCAACGCGCTGCTGAAGAAGGTGCAGCTGACGGCCGACCCGGCCGAGCAGAACAAGCTCTATGGCGAGGCTCAGAAAATCCTGGCGGAAGACGTACCCGCCCTCTATCTCTTCGTCATGCCCAAGCTCGGCGTCTGGGACAAGAAGCTGAAGGGGCTATGGAAGAACGAGCCGATCCCGTCGAACGTTTTGACGAATGTTTCGTGGGAGGAATGATCGGATGCTCGGCTGGAGGTAGGGTCATCAACCGGGATTGCCATAGCGTAGTGTCTGCGCACGCCCTTCACCCTCCCTCATTCCTGTGCTTGTCACAGGAATCCAGCGCGCCCCAGTCCTGGGGCGCTGAAGACTCCTCTCCCGGATTTCGATTCATTCACCGCGCAGACGCGCGGTGGCTGGATTCCTGTGACGAGCACAGGGATGAGGGAGAAACGTCGGGCCGCCGCGCGCCAACTCAAGCGGTATCGCACAAGGCGCGAGCTACATGATCGCCCTGCTCTCCCGCCGCATTGCCGGTCTGGTCGTCACCCTCCTCATCGTCTCCTTCCTGATCTTTGCAGTCATGGACCTGCTGCCCGGCGATCCAGCGTCGATCATGCTCGGCACCTCGGCGGCGCCCGATACGCTTGCGGCACTCCGCCATGATCTGGGTCTCGATCAGCCGCTGATCGTCCGCTACGGCCATTGGGTCGCCGGCGTTCTCCGCGGCGACCTCGGCCAGTCCTATACATACAGCGTGCCGGTCGCCGGGCTGATTGCCGAGCGGCTTGCCGTCACCCTGCCGCTTGCCATCTTCGCCATCCTGATCTCGATTGCCATTGCCCTGCCGCTCGGCACTTTCGCCGCCGCCCGCCGTGGTGGCATCGCCGATATCGCCGCCACGCTGTTCTCGCAAATGGGCATCGCAGTTCCGGGCTTCTGGGTGGCGCTGTTGATGATCATCCTGTTTTCGACGACGCTCGGGCTGATGCCGGCCGGCGGCTTTCCCGGTTGGGAAAATGGCATCGCCGCCGCACTACGGGCGCTCGTCATGCCCGCCTTCGCGCTCGCCCTGCCGCAGGCGGCGGTGCTGACGCGGGTGACGCGCTCGGCGGTGCTCGACGTGCTGCATGAGGATTTCACGCGGACCGCGCGGGCCAAGGGTCTTTCGGACAAGGGTGTGCTGTGGCGCCATGCTGTGCCGAATGCGCTGATCCCGATCCTGGCGGTGCTTGGCTTGCAGTTCACCTTTCTCGTCGCCGGCGCGGTGCTGGTCGAGAACGTCTTCAACCTCCCGGGGCTGGGGCGGCTAGCGCTGCAGGCGCTTGCGCAGCGGGATATCATCGTCATGCAGGACGTGGTGCTGTTCTTTGCGGCGCTCGTCATCATCATGAATTTCATCGTCGACATGTCCTATCTCGCCATCGATCCGCGGCTGCGGCGGGAGGGGGCGTGATGGCATTCTTTGTCGCGACGGGAGCGCAGCTCGGAGCCAACAGAATTAGCCGGCGAATTAGTCTGATCGCAGGAGCCGTGATCGTCGGCATCCTAGCAGCTATTGCCGTGCTCTCGCTGTTCTGGACGCCATTGCCGCCAGCGAAGATGCAGATCATTCACAAGCTGCAGCCGCCGCTTGCCTATGGGCTGCTCGGCACCGATCAATTCGGCCGCGACGTGCTGTCGATGCTGATGGTCGGGTGCTGGAACTCCCTGTCGATCGCGGTCACCGCAGTTGCCATTGGCGGAACGATCGGCTCGATCATCGGCATTTCCGCTGCAGCAATCCGCGGACCGTTCGAAGCGGTGCTGATGCGCGTCTGCGACGTGATATTCGCGCTGCCGCCGATCCTCTCGGCGATGATCCTCGGTGCCTTTCTCGGCCCCGGCCGGTTCACGGCCATCACCGCGATCGCCGTCTTCATGATCCCGGTCTTCGCACGCGTGACGCTGGCGACCTCATTACAGGCGTGGAGCCGCGACTATGTGCTTGCGGCACAGGCAATCGGCAACAGCCGCCTGACGATCTCGATCCGGCATGTGGCGCCGAATATCATGGGCCAGATCATCGTTCACGCCACGATCCAGCTGGGGCTGGCGATCCTGACTGAGGCAGGCCTGAGCTTTCTCGGTCTCGGCATGGCGCCGCCTGCGCCGACCTGGGGGAAGATGCTGGCCGATTCGCAGACCTTCATGGGCATCGCGCCATGGCTGGCGATACTGCCCGGCCTGGCGATCGCGCTTGCCGTTCTCGGGTTCAACATGCTGGGCGACGGACTGCGCGACTGGCTGGATCCGAGGCACCGCTAGAGATTAGAACGGGCGACGGTAGCCAGTCGGCATCTCGTAGAGCCAGCCGATACGCTTGACCGCTTCCTCGAAATTCTCGCGGGCGACGGTCATCGTGTGGCCGGTGGCATGGATGATGGTATCCGGGTCTTCCATGATCGCCACATGGCCCTTCCAGAACACCAGATCGCCGCGTCGAAGCTCCGAGCGGTCGATCGGCGTACCAAGAGCTGCCGCCTGCATATCCGTGTCGCGCGGCGTGCTGCGGCCGGTCATCAAGGCCGCGAGCTGAACGAGGCCGGAGCAATCGATCCCGAGCCCCGAGCGGCCACCCCAGAGATAGGGCGTATTCAGAAACTGCAGCGCGACCTCGACGTAGTCGGCGCCCTCACCCGCGCCGATCGGCTGCAGGTGCTTTTCGAAAATCGCCGTTCCATCGGCCAGCACATGGTAGTGATTGCCCCGCGCCTCGGCCTGACCGGTGACGCGAACACGGCTGCCCATCGACAGGATCGTCTGGTAGGGCTTTCGGAGCTCAGGCTCGGGATAGATGAAGGTGCGCTGGACATTGACGACATGCGTCGGCTCGGCATCAACCGTCGCCAGCATCGCCTCCGAGAGATAGCCGACATAACCGTCAGAGGCCGCCTTGACCCAGCACCAACCGTTCGAACGGTCGAAGACGGTGACGTCCTCGCCCATCAGCAATTCCGTATCGATGCCGCGTGCCAGATCCGGGACCGGGCGAAGCGGCGCGACGGGAACCGCGATCCGTGCCGGCATGCCCTCGACGAAGCGCTCGGCCTCGACCTTGCCCTTGAGGGAGGCCTCGGCGAGATCCGGTCTATAGGCGTTGAGGCGCCGGTCGAACATGGTCATGACAATCCTTTACTCTTGCCCTTATACCGGAAGCTTGCGGCCCTGCTCGCGCACGCGATCGCCCAGCTTCTCGAGATAAAGCGCGCCGCCGACGGTGCGCTTGATGATCACACTACGCCGATCCGCGTCATCGCGCACCCTGTCGACGAGGCCCATTTCACCCATCGTGTCGAGAGCGCGGGTAATGACGGGCTTAGTGACGCCCAGCGTGGCGGCGAGCCCGCGCACGGTATGCGGCGGCGGGACGAGATAGATATGCAGGAGAATCGCCATCTGGCGCAGTGTCAGGTCGCGATCGTCGTGGCGCACCTGATCGAGCGCCACGCCATGCCAGAGCCCCAATGCCTGGGATGCACTCAGTTCGATCGGCACGGCCTCTCCGGAAAATCGTTACGCTAACGTTCCTATTTTCGCAGGCTGCTGCCCTCATGCAAGAGGCGGCATGAACTGCCGCCTCTCAAGGTGAATAAAATTTTAACGATCGGCTCAGGCGCCTTGGCGGATATGGTGGTAGAGCGCGCGGATCGCCTGCGCTTCGCCACCACCCGGGGAATGTGCACGCTCGGAGGGTGCCCAGCCGTAGATGTCAAAATGCGCCCAGCTTTTCGCCTTGCTGACGAAGCGCTTCAGGAACAGGGCCGCGGTGATGGCACCAGCCATGCCGCCTGCCGGTGCATTGGTGATATCGGCGATCTTGGCGCGGATGTCCTTGTCGTAGCCCATATAGAGCGGCAGGCGCCACAGCGGATCGTCGGTCTCGAGGCTGGCTTCCGTCAGATCGTGAGCAAGGCCCTCGTCATCGGTGAAGAAAGGCGGCAGATCAGGACCCAGTGCAACGCGGGCGGCACCGGTCAGCGTTGCCATATCGATCAGGAGATCCGGGGATTCCTCGTCGGCATAGGTGAGCGCATCCGCCAGGATGAGACGGCCTTCGGCATCGGTATTGTCGATCTGAACGGTCAGGCCCTTGCGGCTCTTGTAAATGTCGCCCGGACGGAAGGCATTGGCCGAGATCGAGTTCTCGACAACGGGGATGATCACGCGCAGGTCGACCTTCAGCTTGGCATCCATGATCATCAGCGCCAGGCCCATGACGTTGGCCGCCCCACCCATGTCCTTCTTCATCAGCAGCATGGACGATGCCGGCTTGATGTCGAGGCCGCCGGTATCGAAGCAGACGCCCTTGCCGACAAGCGTAACCTTGCGATGACCCTTCTTGCCCCAACGCAGCTCGAGCAGACGCGGCGCATCGGCGCTGGCGCGGCCGACGGTATGGACCAGCGGGAAGTTCTGCTTGAGCAGGTCATCGCCGATGATGACGGACATCTCTGCCTTGTAGTGCTCGGCGAGACCGCGGAAGGCTCCTTCCAGCTGCTCGGGGCCCATATCGTTGGTCGGGGTATTGATCAGGTCGCGGGCGAGGAAGACGCCGGCAAGCTGACGCTTGATATCGGCAGCATCGGCATCGCGCGGGATCATCAGCGTTGCTGCGGCGGGCTTTTCGGAGCGGTAGCGATCGAAGCGGTAGCTGCCGAGACCAAAGCCTAGAGACAGGCGGTTTGCCGTCAGCGGTGCAGTTTCTATATGCCAGTCGCCGGCCGGCAGCGAGCGCGCCAGCTTGCCGGTGATGTAGGGCTGTTCTGACGGATTGGTGCCGAGGCCAAACAGCGCGCCACCAAGATGGCCTTCCGCGGTCGGGATCAAAAGCAGCGAGCCGCTTTCGGCGCGATAACCTGCCTTCTTTGCCCAGTCGAGGGCGATCGGATCGATCGTGCCGGTCTCGATATGCGCGGGGGTGACGGCGAAAATCGGAAGCGTCGAGCCGCCCTTGTTGTTGAAAGGGGTCGGTCTCTCAATAAATTGATAGGGGGCCATGATGTCCTTCGGCGGTATCGGAATCGTTTTTTAACGGTCTGTTAGGGTTAACAGACTATTGCTGGAGCGAAGATTGCGTCACACCTTTCCCTGTTCCGCTTAGAGGTCAGGCGCCTGTTTCTGAATTCAGGAAAGCGCCATGCCTCGTTCGGCTACCACTCCGTTCAAGAACCGTATCCTCCAGGGGGCCGCTTTGGCAATGATCGGCCTAGCGCTTGCCGGCTGCTCGACCACCAAGGACAAGATGACGACGGGGTCGATCCCGGCTTCGACGCGACCCGTGGAAAGCATGGACGTCAACGAAGTGCGCAGCGCCACCGAGCGCGCGGGCCAGATCTACGAGAAGAACCCGCGCGATCCCGTCAACGGCGTCTATTACGCGACGCTGCTGCGCTCGGCCGGCCGCGACGCGCAGGCGCTGGCCGTCATGCAGCAGGTGGCGATCTCCAATCCGAATGACCGAAATGTTCTTGCTGCCTACGGCAAGGCGCAGGCCGCTGCCGGACAGCTGCAGCAGGCGCTCGACACGATCGGCCGTGCTCAGACGCCTGATCGTCCGGACTGGAAGCTGGTTTCCGCCCAGGGCGCCATTCTCGACCAGATGGGCAAGCCGAGCGAGGCCCGCGCCCGCTACCGCGACGCGCTCGACATCATGCCGAACGAACCGTCCGTCCTCTCCAATCTCGGCATGTCCTATGTGCTGACCGGCGATCTTCGCACCGCGGAGACCTATCTGCGACAGGCGGCTGGCCAGCCGACCGCCGACAGCCGCGTCCGCCAGAACCTGGCGCTGGTCGTCGGCCTGCAGGGACGCTTCCCCGAGGCAGAGCAGATCGCCCGCCGCGAACTTTCGCAGCAGCAGGCAGACGCCAATGTCGCCTACCTACGCTCGATGCTGTCGCAGCAGAATTCTTGGCAGAAGCTCGCTTCCAAGGACGGCCAGCAGCCGAACAACACCAACTGACGCCAAGATAGACTAGCGCAGCATCATGCCGGAAACGATCAGCCTCAGCCCGAGGCCACCCATGACGAGCCCGGCTGCGCGATCGATCCAGGCTTTCGCGGCCAAATAGGCGCGGCGCGGGCGCTGCGACGAGAAAGCCAGCGCCACGACCGCGTACCATCCAGCCTCGATTGCAAAGATGCCGATCGGCAGGCCGATGATGACGCCAAGCGGAATGACCTTCGGCAGGAAGGCCGCAAAGATGCTGGCATAAACGATAATCGTCTTCGGATTGCTGAGCTGCGTCAGCAGCGCCGTTGTGAAGCTGCGGCGGATCGACGAGCGGTCGTCCATGGCATCACCAACCGTCAGCGGCTCTTTTGCGCCCCGCCAGATCCGGTAGGCGATGTAGACGAGATAGGCACCGCCGGCGACCTTCAGAACGATATAGAGCCAGGCGAATTGCGTCAGCAGCGCCGTCAACCCCGCAAGAGCAAGCACGCTGAAAGTGATGCCGCCGACGCCCATGCCGACCGCGGCGGCCAGCCCATCCAGGCGCGAGCGGGAAATGGCAATGCGCGATACGACCACGAAGCTTGGGCCGGGGCTCATGGCACCGACGAGCATGGCGGCAAAAATACTGAAAAGAATGGCAGCTGAAGACATAGGGGCTCCTTTGTGACCGAAGGTGCCCAGGCGAGCGGCGTAAAGCCCGCGCTCCCCGATGGTCATCCATCTCAATCGCCAGTCACGCGGAGCCTATGGCTAAACCCATTCGCCGAAGCCTTCAAGAGACTTCAGAAGCGATCGGCAACCTGGATACCGGCCGGCCCGAGAATGACGGCAACGAGCACCGGCAAGAAGAACAGGATCATCGGAACGGTGAGCTTCGGCGGCAGCGCGGCGGCCTTCTTCTCCGCCTCGTTCATACGCTCGTCACGGCCTTCCTGCGCCAGAACGCGGAGCGCCTGGGAGATAGGCGTACCGTAGCGGTCTGCCTGGATCAGCGCCTGGGTGACGGACTGGACGAGCGGGATCTGCGTGCGTGTGCCGAGGTTTTCGAGCGCTTGGCGACGGTCAGGCAGGAATGAGAGCTCAGCAGTGGTCAGGACCATTTCCTCAGCCAGCGGCGGTGACTGCTCGCCAAGCTCTTCCGAAACGCGGCGCATCGCAGCTTCGATGGAGATGCCCGATTCCACGCAAATCAGCATCAGGTCGAGCGCATCCGGCCAAGCACGCTTGATTGAATGCTGGCGCTTGCCCATGCGGTTCGAGATGAAGATGTTCGGGGCATAGAAGCCGAGATAGGCAGTGCCAATGACGGCGAGCAGACGGATCGGAAGCGGCTTCTCGATCAGGTGCCCGAGGCCGAAAACATAGAATGCGCCGGCTGCGAGAAACAGGAACGGCAGTAGGAAACGGGCAACGAGGAAGGTGTTGAGCGCGTTTTCGGACCGGTAGCCCGCCGCTCTCAGCTTGTTCATAGTGTTTTCATCGACAAGAGCTTCACGCAGATTGAAGCGCTCGACGATCTGGCGAACGGAGCGGTTGTTCTGGGCACGGAGCGAGGCTTTTCCTGCTCCGGCGTCAGCGTTCATGCGGGCGCGTTCGCGAGCACGAATCTGGTCACGCTCTGTCGAGACGGCTCGCATGCGCTTGTTCAAATCACCGCGTTCAAAGAACGGAACGGCTATCGTGTACAACGTGGCGAAAACGGCGATCGCCACGAACAACGCAACGAGCATGGCTGGATCGGTCAGTCGTGAAGCAAGATCCGAAGACATGGTTTGCGTCCTCTCCGTTAGATGTCAAAGCTGACCATGTTGCGCATGACAAAAATGCCGATGGACATCCAAACCGCCGAGAGCCCCATGATCAGATGACCACGCGGATCGGTAAAAAGGATCGTCATGTATTGCGGCGAGGTCAGATAGACCAACGTAGCGACGATGAACGGCAATGCGCCGATGATGCATGCCGAGGCCTTCGCTTCCATCGATAGCGCCTTGACCTTGGCCTTCATCTTTTTGCGGTCGCGCAGCACCTTGGAGAGGTTTCCGATCGCCTCGGACAGGTTACCACCGGCCTGAGACTGGATAGCGATGACGATGGCAAAGAAGCTGACTTCCTGAAGCGGCATATAGTTGGTCATGCGCATGCAGGCATCGGGAACGCTGAGGCCGACCTGCTGCGCCTCGACGACGCGTCGGAACTCCGACTTCACAGGGTCGCGGCCTTCGTTAGCAATCAGGCGAATTGCGTCGTTCAGGGGAAGACCCGACTTGATCGAGCGCACGATGACATCAAGCGCATTCGGAAATTCGTCGAGAAACTTGTTCTGCCGGCGCTTGATAAGGAACCCGAGAATCCAGCGCGGCAAACCCAAACCGCCAACAATCGGCAGCGCCAGAACGATCATAACGGGAGCGCCCGCGAGAAACGCCACCACCATCAGGAAGAGGCCTAGGATTGCACTGAACATGTAGAATTTTGCCGGGGTCATCGAAAAGCCTGCCTGTGTCAGCCGCGATTTCAATGACAGTTTTCGTTTCGAGCTTTCCTGCTGTCGCTTCTCGAGGTCCTTCAGATTGTCCTGCACCGATTTACGGCGCTTGGACATCTCCTGAACACGGTCGCGCGCCGCCTTGACGTTAGCGCGATCCGTCTCGGCGGAACTTACCCGGTTGACGCGGTTAGTCGCCTTCTTTTCCGTCTCCATCCTCGTGAACAGAACGCCGTAGCAAACTGCACCCGCAGCAACTGCAACGAAGAGAATGATACCGAGAACGACTGGATCAAGCCCGAACATCATGCCCCCTTCGACTTTGCTTCCATCTCATCGAGAGCAGCGGCCAGGCGCTTTTCTTCGTTATAGTAGCGGGCACGGTCCCAGAAATTCGGCTTGCCGATACCGGTCGACATATGGCGGCCGATCAGGCGGCCGGCGGCATCTTCGCCTTCAATCTCGTAGCGCATCAGGTCCTGGGTGATGATGACATCGCCTTCCATGCCGATCACCTCGGTGATCGCCGTAATGCGGCGCGAACCATCGCGGAGGCGAGCCGCCTGGACAATGACATCGATCGAACCGGCGATGATTTCGCGGACGGTCTTGGCGGGAAGGCTGAAGCCGCCCATGGCGATCATCGATTCGATACGGCTCAGGCATTCACGCGGTGAGTTCGAGTGGATCGTGCCCATCGAGCCGTCGTGGCCGGTGTTCATCGCCTGCAGAAGGTCGAAGACCTCGGGTCCGCGCACTTCGCCGACGATGATGCGTTCAGGGCGCATACGCAGGCAGTTCTTGACGAGATCGCGCATGGTGATCTCGCCTTCACCTTCGATGTTCGGCGGGCGCGTTTCGAGACGGACGACATGCGGCTGCTGCAGCTGCAGTTCGGCCGTATCTTCGCAAGTGATCACACGCTCGTCACGGTCGATGTAATTCGTCAGGCAGTTCAGCAGCGTCGTCTTACCGGAACCGGTACCGCCGGAGATGACGACGTTGCAGCGAACGCGGCCGATGATCTGCAGCAGCGTCGCGCCCTCGGGCGTGATCGCGCCGAAGCGGACCAGCTGGTCCAGGGTCAGCTTGTCCTTCTTGAACTTGCGAATGGTCAGGGCCGGCCCGTCGATCGCCAGCGGCGGGGCGATGACGTTGACACGCGAGCCGTCAGGAAGGCGGGCGTCGCAGATCGGGCTTGATTCATCGACGCGGCGGCCGACCTGGCTGACGATGCGCTGGCAGATCGACAGGAGCTGAGAGTTGTCACGGAAGCGGATTTCCGATTCCATCGTCTTGCCGCCGACTTCGATGAAGGTCTGGCCGGCGCCATTGACCATGATGTCGGCGATATCGTCGCGCGCCAGCAGCGGCTCAAGCGGACCATAACCGAGAACGTCGTTGCAGATGTCTTCGAGCAGTTCTTCCTGCTCGGAAATCGACATCGCGAAGTTCTTGATTGTGATGATGTCGTTGACGATATCGCGGATTTCTTCGCGCGCGCTCTCGGCATCGAGCTTGGCAAGCTGCGACAGGTCGATCGTGTCGATGAGCGCGGAAAAGACCTGCGCCTTGGTGTCGTAATATTCTTCGGTGCGAACCGGGCGCCGGCGCTGCGGCGTCTGCATCGGCGGCGGCGCCACCTGCTGGCGTGCATTCTCCCGGGCTGGCTCGACGAGAACCTGCGGTGAGGTGGATGCCGGTGCGGCAGCGGCAACCGGCGGCGGTGGCGCTGCTACGCCGCCAGCCTTTCCGAAACCATCATTTCCGCGTTTTCCGAACATGCCAATTCCAATCTACGCTTTACGTTACTTGCCGCGCTTCAGAAGTCCGAGAAGGCCGCCGCGCTTTGCCTTCTTCACGGCGACACGGCCGGTGACGATATGCGAAAGCTGCGAGAAGGTTTCCGCTGTCGGCGACTTGGGATCCATTTCGGAGATCATCCGGCCGCTATTCGCCGCATTGCCGAAGAGGTTGATATCGAACGGAATGATCGCGATCGGATCGGTCTCCAGCGGCTCGCAGAAGTCGCCGGGAGCAATTTCCGGACGCTTCGGCATGCCAACCTGGTTAAGGATCAGATGCGGCGCCTTGTCGTTCGGACGCAGCTTGCGCAACGCGTCGAGCATGTTCTTGGTGTTGCGCAGGTTAGCCAGATCGGGCGCGGCGCAGATCACAACCTCGTCTGCCGCGCTGAGCACCGAGCGCGTCCATTCCGACCAAACATGCGGAACATCGAGAACCGTGACCGGGGCACTCCGCTGCAACACGTCGAGAACCGGCTGGAATGCGTGACCGTCAAAATCATAGGCGCGATCGAGGAGCGACGGCGCCGCCAGCATCGACAGATGCTCTGAGCACTTCGTCAGCAGGCGATCTAGAAATACTTCGTCCAAGCGCTCCGGCGCGTAGACGGCTTCGGCGATACCCTGCGTCGGATCCTGGTCGAAATCGATGTTAGCCGTGCCATAGGGAAGGTCGAGATCGGCGAGGATCGTTTCTGTCGAGAACAGGCTGGAGATGCCGAAGGCGCAGTTGTGGGCGATGGTCGAGGCACCGACGCCGCCCTTGGCGCCGATGAAAGCAATGCTGCGGCCAAGCGGCTCGGCATCCGGATCGACGAAGATCTGCGCCATGGCCATCATGACATCGGGCATGGAGACCGGCTGCACCATATATTCGGAGATGCCGTTGCGGATCAGTTCTCGGTAAAGCGCGATATCGTTATAGTAGCCGACGATGACGACCTTGGTCGAGGGATCGCAGACGCTGGCAAGCGGCGCCAGCTCGGCGAGCAGGTTTGCAGCGCTCGCCTTGGTCTCGAGAATGATGAGGTTCGGCGTCGGCGTCGTCTGGAACATGTTGGCGGCAGCGGCGATGCCACCGCTGGTGATGCGCAGGCTGACCTTGGAAACGCGGCGATCGTTGCCGCAGCGTTCCATCACTTCCTGCAGCCCTTCGCTTTCGCAGAAGGCGTGAACCGAAATACGCGGCAGAGGCCGCATATTCTCGAGATCGGCCATGCGAACGGCTTCTTCGGCGTTGCGAAGCTCGGTCGTGTTCTTGATCTCGTATTCGACTGCGCTCATCGTTCGGTTCCGTTATTAGAAGCCAGAGTCATTGGTTTGCTCGAGCGTCGTCCGGTAGGTTCGATACTCAGTGATCGCGTCGTTGCGGCGCGCTGCATCGATCGGCGTCATGCCGCGCGGCGCAATGAAGTCTTCGGGATTGGCAACCTGCGCCGCCAGGTTGTTTTGATAGGCGCAGCCGAAATTGTAGTAGTTCTGATTGTCGAAGCCGCCGCCGATATCCTTCGGCCACTGGCCGCATTGGGTCGTTACGGCGGTCGTACCCGTGAAGGTCAGGCGGATGGGTGCCGCATCTCCGCCACCTGCCGCGGCATAGGAGGCGTAGACAATCTTGGAGGTCGAGATGCCGCGCGAAGCAAGCTCGGCGCGGACCTGGCCCCGCAGCTGGCTAACCGCCGAGGCGTTGGCGGAGCCCTGCGGCGACATCAGGTAAACCGGGCCGGACGCGCGCGAGATGTACATCGTTGCGAAGCCGCGAATGAGATCCTTTTGAGCGATTGTCAGCCGGCGATCCGTGGTGGCAACAGGGATATCGACAGCCTGCTCAGCCTCGGTCACGACGATCGGGTGGCGCTGGCGGTAATCGTCGGGAATGCCGCCAGTCGTCAGATTGTCGCGCGGCGCGGCGCAACCCGTCAGAGCGGCTGCAGCCAACAGACCGGCCATAGCCAGCAATTTCGGAGCGCTTGTCTTCATCTGTGTCATACCGGCTACCGCCTGATTGGACTTCATCATGATCGTTTCCAGCTGCGCCGTTCTCATTTGTAGATAAACCCGATGGAGCCATGGAACTGCGCGTCGGCGACCGGCGCCTCGCGGCTGCCGTAGACCTTGTTCACACGGTTCATGAAGAAGGCCTGGCCGTCGTTCTCCGGGCTGAAATTATCGTCCGGACGGTTGAGCTGGTTGCGAGCAACCGGGCGCACCAGATAGGGCGTCGCAATGATCACCAGTTCGGTCTCATCGCGCTCGACCGTGCGCTGACGGAAGAGCGTGCCGAGCAGCGGAATCTTGTTGACCCCCGGCGTGCCGTTGGAGGTCTGGGAAACGTTGTCGCGGATCAAGCCGGCAAGGGCGATCGAGCCGCCGGACGGAAGTTCCACCGAGGTTTCGGCCGAGCGGCGCTGATAGGTCGGCGCAGAACCCGTCGCCGACGGAGCGGGCTCGGAAACATTGGTCTTGATCTCGAGACTGATGCGTCCCGACGAGAGAACCACCGGTTTGAAGCCGAGATTGATACCGTAATTGTAGGGAACGACAGTGACGTTACCGTCATTGTCGGTCGTAGAATACAGAACCTGACCACCGGAATTGAAGGTCGCGGCCTGCCCAGAGATTGCGGTCAATGTCGGCTCGGCGAGCGTTCTGACGACCTTGGCCTGCTCAAGTGCATTCAGGTAGGTCGAGATATCGTATTTCCCGATCGACGACTTGAAGAGCGCTGCGAGACCACCACCGGCGACGGACGCGGCGCCATCGACGGCCGGTGCTCCGAGCTGCGCAACCGTCAGGCCCGATGAGCCGGAAACAAGATTGTCAAAGCCGATCTGCTTGAGGATTTCGCGGCGAACCTCAGCGATCGTCACCTTCAGCGTTACCTGATCCTCGCCCTGGATCTGCAGCAGGTTGACCACCTGCGACTGCTGGCGGGCTTCGGCAAAGAGAGCCACATCGCCCTGCTGTGCAGTGCTGGATGCGGTCTCCGTGCGGGTCGTCGCTTCGCCACCCTTCAGGAAGGCGCCAGCCAGGTCAGCTGCCTGCGACGCATCCTGGGGCGTACGCACGGTGCCGGTCAGCACGATGTTGTCGGAAACGATCTCCACATTGATGTTCGAGTCCGGAATGAAGCGCTTCAGATTTGCTTCGAGACCGGAAACGTCGCGCTCGATTTCGATATCGAGGCTGACGACTTCCTGACCGTCAGCACCAAAGATGAAGATGTTCGTCTGGCCGACCTTCTTGCCGAAAAGATAGATGCGGCGCGACGTGCGCGTCACTGCGTCGGCCATCGACGGATCGGAAACGAGGATATCATGCGCATCCTCAGGCAAATCGACGACGACCGCCTTGTTGAGGCCGAGCTTGAGGCGGCGATGGGCACCAGGACCGCTTTGCGAGATGCGGACAATGCCGTCGGCATCGGCAAATGCTTTGTTTGCCCCGAAGAAGGGAGCCATGAAATCCGGCACGAGGCCGGTGATCGCAACCGTGAGCGACATGACAGTGGTGAGCAGAAGCTTGGTGCGCCGTGCGGTCTTGGTCATCTCGATGTCCTCATTCTGCCTTCGGCGCAGCGCTATCGGTCACGATCGATCCCGACTTGATGACCTGAACCAGTGCATTTCCGTTGTCGCCGCTGAGCAGATAGTCCGCCGCGGTGGTATCCTGCTCCTGCGCATCGGCGACCGAACGCAGCGTCAGCGAAAGCCTGTCGGCCATCTGCTGCGCGACAATCAGGACTTTGGATTGGTCGGGGGTCAGCTCCAGCGTCGCGGTCGTGCCGACCACCGCTTTCGAGCCGTCTTCCTTCTCCTGGATCTGTTGGTCGATCGCCAGGACGCGAACGTTGTTCAGCACGTTTTCGGTTATGAACTTGTCGGTGCCCTGCCCCTTGCGAACCATGATGACGTCGACGCGATCATTCGGCAGGATGAAGCCGCCAGCGCCTGTTGCGACCGAAATCTCGGTGGCGACGGCGCGCTTTCCGGCGGGAAGCAAAGCTGAAAGGATGCGGCTATTCGAATCCGCCACCTTTTCAGGGCGTATCGGTTCGCCCTCGAAGATCGGCAAACGGACGACCGCACCCTGCAATTCCTTCAGGGCATCCGGCTTTTCCGTCTCGGTGATAAAGCCCTGGACGACGCCGTCCTGAGGCCAAGGCATCCAATGAACCGTCTTTTCGTCGATTCGCGATCCGACAGCGAGATTGGCGCTGGAGACAAGGACGTTGACCGTCGGTTCCTTTTCGACAACCGACTGTACCTGAGTAACGACGCCACCGCGTCCAGCAAGCTGCATTGCCAGCAGGCCGGCCAGGCCGGCGGCGACAACGGCCACTGAAAGTATAAGAAGACGGGCGGGTTTCATCGATCATTCCTCGGGACGATGCATATTCGTCTCGCAGAATGCTCTTGAATTGGTGTAATTATAGTTAACGGAAGCCTTACATTTTAAGTTAACGAGCGTTTAAAACGCCGCTATTTCAGGGCTTCCAGTGTGGAAATGAAGATCGGCGAGGATGGGAATGCGATAAATCCGCCGATAGCGATCGCAATACCATATGGAATCTTTTTGGCCAGGATAAGAGAATTCGGGATCGGAATACCGATCGCCAAGATCGTGTTCGACTGCGTCCGGATAAGCAGAATCGCGAAGGTTAACAGTCCGCCGAAAAGGCCGACCGCGGCGACGAACAACAGAAGCGACTGATTCATGCCGAACCAGAGCGCGCAGGCCGAAAGAAGCTTCGCGTCTCCCCCGCCCATGACATTCGCAGCAAAGAGCGCGAAACAGGCGAGAAACACGCAAAGCCCGGCGAGCCCATGCGACATCAACAGGGGCATATCAACGGCGACAAAGGGAGCGATAAGAAGGAAGGACGCGGACAGGATGATGGGGATCCGGTTCGGAATCGTCATTGACAGCAGGTCTGTCAGGGCGGCTACAGCCAGGCAGAGCGGGAAGATCAGGAATACAACTGCAGCAACCACTCTTTATCCTCCGCCAGAAAGCACGAAGGCTCGCGCACTGCTGCGGCGAGCCTTCGGATAAATCATTCGCGCGCCGATTAACGGTTGTTTGCCGTCGTCGAAGCAGAGCTCATCTTGTTCGAGAGCGTGTTGAAGGTCGTGCTCAGCGAGTTGCCGAGGCTGGATGCGCCAGCGATCAGGGCAACGGAGATCAGCGCGGCGATCAGGCCGTATTCGATTGCGGTCGCACCCGATTCGTCTTTCAGAAAACGGCTAACAAGCTTGGTCATGTGTAACTCCTAACTCCAGTTGATGTTCAGCACTCCGCCAACTGTTCGCCGTTGATCGGATGTGCCCCAACCTAGCGAGGCGCTGTTTCAATCGACTTAAGGAAGAGGGTTACCAAGTTGCTAATGCTAAAGTAGAGGCCGCCATGGTAAGCGATATCTTAGTACCTATATTACTATTTTACCTATATACGTGCGCCTCCTCGCCAGTAGCGGCCTAAGCGTGTCCTTTTTTACTACATCAACCATATCAAAACGACACACTCCTCCCGCTTCGGCAGCCATCTCGCTCCATTCTGGGAAGATTCGCCTTTCAATCTGCCGAATCCCGGGACTCTTAAAACTTCGTTCACCAATTTTTTCCATGCTGTTTGAAAATTCTGCGTAACCGAAGAGAGAGCCCAATGTCGTCACGCGGCAA
The DNA here is from genome assembly GCF_040546565.1 of Rhizobium sp. OAE497. Lineage (NCBI taxonomy): Bacteria > Pseudomonadati > Pseudomonadota > Alphaproteobacteria > Hyphomicrobiales > Rhizobiaceae > Rhizobium > Rhizobium sp. OAE497. Next base: position 176,129 of record NZ_JBEPOA010000001.1, on the reverse strand, counting down.
GACCATATTCGTCGCCTGCATTGCTGCATTGCCCTGGCTAATCTCCCCAATGTCGGCATCTGCAGAAGAAGATTTGCTGCGCGTGTACATGGATCACGCGCGCGTTCTTAAACTAGACCGCGCCGTGAGCAAGGTTATTGTCGGCAACGCCAAGGTTGCAGATGCAACCGTAGCGGACGCCAAGACCATTGTGTTGACCGGCCGCAGCTTCGGCACGACCAATATCGTTCTTCTCGATGCCGACGGAAACGCGATCCTGGATCAAACCGTCCTCGTCTCGATCGACGAAGGCAATACGGTGCGCGTTTTCCGTCAAACCGATCGATCGGTTCTCTCCTGCTCACCCAACTGCGAGCAGCATAGCCAACAGGCAGAGGCAACCGGTACGGGCGGCTGAAGGCTCCAATTTTCCGTTAAATTATTGCTCCGCTCTGAAACGGAAAATCAACGAACGCGCCCTAGGATTGGCGCATGACGATTTCGCCCCAAGATACCGGCGCCGAACAGGACCATAGCGCATCCCAGCTCGTCAAAACGAAGCCGGGTACCTGGTCAGCATTCCGGCGTTCGCGCGACGGATCCGCGGCGATGGAATTTGCGATGCTCGCGATTCCCTACTTCATGGTGATCTTTGCGATCATCGAGACCTTCGTCGCCTTCGCGGCAGAAGAGCTTGTCTCGAATGGTGTCGATACGATCAGCCGCCAGATGCGTACCGGACAAATCACGTTCAATCTCGGACGAACGACCGATGTAGCCGACGTCAAAGCTTTCAGGCAGCGCTTCTGCAATGAAGTTTCGATCCTGATCCAATGCTCAGCCACCGAAGTCGCCACTCCCGACAAGCTCTGGCTGGATGTGCGAACGGTCACCAACTTTTCGGATATTCCGACAACCATTCCGATGAATGCCACCGGACTCGATACGACGGCCATGCAGTATAATCCCGGTGGTTCGGGCACGAAGAACATGGTGCGAGCCTATTACAAATGGCAGGTCATCACCGATCTGGTGCGCCCGTATATCACGCCATACCGGACCACGACGGGGGCCCGACTGACCGAGTATCTTATCGTCGCGACATCCGCATTCCAGAACGAGCAGTATCCGTGATGCGGCGTATTTCACTCCTCAAGCGCAGCGCGATATTCAAGCGGTTTATTGGTGACCGCAGCGGTGTGGGTGCGATCGAATTTGCAATCCTCTTCCCGATCCTCGTTATGCTCTATATCGGAGCGTTCGAGATTACGGTCGGTTTGAGCATCAGCAAGCGAGCGGCGCGTGCGGCGGGCTCCGTCGCAGATATCGTGACGCAACAGCAAAGCGTGACCAAAAGTTCGCTGCAGCAGATCAGCGTCGTGGCGAACGGCATCTTCGTTCCGGTCAACACCACGAACATGCAGATCAAGCTCACCGGTATCACGATGGACGCCAGCGCCAACGCCAAGGTGCTGTGGTCTTGGCAGAACAGTTCAACGACTGCTCCATACACGGCAGGTTCGACTGTGACCGGCGTTCCTGCTGACATGCAAAAGGCAAGTAGCTTCCTCGTCCGCGCGGAACTTAGTATACCTTACCAACTACTTGCGTTCGGCCCTGCATTCATGCCCGGCAATATGCAAACGCTGACAATCAGCCGGACCTATTATTACCGCCAGCGCCAGAACGACAATATCCCCTGCGGCGACTGCTGAGCCCTGCCCTGTAATTTGCCAAGCAAGCACGGGCGTTATATGCCTGAGCGCCATCGCGGCGTGATGCCGCACAGCAATTGGTCTGATGATGGCACGTGCATTTCTTTTTGTACTCGATTCCTTCGGTGTGGGCGGAAGCCCGGATGCTTCCAGCTATGGCGACGAGGGCGCAGATACGCTTGGGCATATCGCCGAGTTCTGCGCTGCCGGCGCTGCCGATCGCGCCGGGCTGCGGTCCGGACCGCTCCTGCTTCCGAATATGACGGCTCTCGGGTTGCTGCAGGCGGCGAAGGCGGCGACCGGGCGGTTTCCGGCGGGGATGCCGATGCCGGAGAAGGTCTACGGCATTCATGGATGCGCGAGCGAAGTGTCCCGCGGCAAGGATACGCCATCCGGGCATTGGGAGATCGCCGGTACGCCTGTCACCTTCGATTGGGGCTACTTCCCGACCGAGGGCGACGCCTTTCCGCCGCAGCTGGTCGAGGCGCTCTGCTCGGCAGCCGACGTGCCCGGCATTCTCGGCAATTGCCATGCTTCGGGAACCGAGGTGATCGCCCGCTTCGGCGCGGAACATATCCGCACGGGCAAGCCGATCTGCTACACGTCGGCGGATTCCGTCTTCCAGGTGGCTGCCCACGAGAAGCATTTCGGGCTTGAGCGGCTGCTTGGTTTCTGCCGCATCGCCCGGGCGCTGCTCGACAGCTACAATATCGGCCGTGTCATCGCCCGGCCCTTTATCGGCGAGACGGCCTCGACCTTCGAACGGACCGGCAACCGGCGCGACTTCTCAGTACCGCCGCCGGAGCCGACGCTGCTCGACCGGCTGGTCACCGCCGAACGCAAGGTGCACGCCATCGGAAAGATCGGCGATATCTTCGCCCATCAGGGCGTTTCGCGGGTGATCAAGGCGAACGGCAACGAGGCGCTGATGGATGCGTCGCTGGCCGCCATGGACGAAGCGCAGGACGGCGAGCTGGTATTCACGAATTTCGTCGATTTCGACATGATCTATGGCCACCGCCGCGATGTTCCCGGCTATGCCGCCGCGCTCGAAGCCTTCGATGCGCGCCTTCCCGACGTGCATCGCAAGCTGGCGCCCGGCGATCTGGTAATCCTGACCGCTGATCACGGCTGCGATCCGACCTGGCGCGGCACCGACCACACGCGCGAACGCGTTCCGATCCTCGCCTATGGACCCGGGCTGCGCTCGCGCGATATCGGGATCCGCAGAACATATGCCGATATCGGCGAAACGGTAGCCCGGCATCTCGGCATTGCCGCCGGGCCGCATGGGAGAAGCTTTTTATGACATCGCATTTGAAGAAGGTTGAGCTGCACTGCCACCTGGAGGGCGCGGCCCCGCCGGCGCTGACGCTGGAACAGGCACGCAAGTACAATATCGACATCACGCCTTATCTCAGGGATGGCGCCTATGTCTGGCATGATTTTGCAAGCTTCCTGGAGTGCTACGACAAGGTTTCCGAGGTCTACAAGACCGAGGAAGACTATGCGCTGCTGACGGAAACCTATCTCGCCGAGCTCTCCGGCATCGGCACGATCTATAGCGAGCTCATCGTCTCTCCCGATCATGGCAAGCGTATCGACCTCGGCGCCGATGCCTATATCGAGGGCGTCTGCGAAGGCATTCGCCGCGCCAAGGCCAAGAGCGGTATCGAGGCGCGGCTGATCGTCACCGGCGAACGTCACTTCGGCCCGGAAAGCGTGATCGGCGCTGCCGAATATGCCGCGAAGGCGCAAAACCCGCTGATCACCGGTTTCAACCTTGCCGGTGAAGAACGAATGGGCCGCGTGGCGGATTATGCCCGGGCCTTCGATATCGCCCGTGACGCCGGTCTCGGGCTGACGATCCATGCCGGCGAGGTCTGCGGCGCCTTCAGCGTCGAGGATGCGCTGAACGACGTGCGCCCGGCCCGCATCGGCCATGGTGTCAGGGCAATCGAAAGCACCGATCTCGTCAAGCGGCTGGCCGATCTCGGCACCGTGCTGGAAGTCTGCCCGGGCTCGAATATCGCGTTGAAGGTTTTCCCGGATTTCGCCTCGCATCCGCTGCGCAAGCTGAAGGAAGCCGGCGTGCGCGTGACGATCAGCTCGGACGATCCGCCGTTCTTCCATACCTCGCTGAAACGGGAATACGAGCTGGCCGCCGATGCCTTCGGCTTCAGTGACGCGGAGATCGACGATCTGACCCGCACGGGCATCGAGGCGGCCTTCGTCGACGAGGACACGCGCCGGGCGCTGCTCGCGAAGCTCTGACGCCTGCCGACACTGGGGATGATGCTGTGAAAATCGCCTGCACTCTTGCAGTCCGGGCGATTTAGATGGAAGAAACGTCGGATAACAATAATCAAAGGAAGGCTTGGCCATGGAAGGCGTAACCGTCATCGATCATCCGCTCGTCCAGCACAAACTGACGATCATGCGGCGCAAGGAGACATCGACGGGCAGCTTCCGCCGGTTGCTGCGCGAAATCTCGACGCTGCTCTGCTACGAGGTCACCCGCGATCTCGAGCTGACGATGGAGACCATCGAAACGCCGCTGCAGACGATCGAGTCTCCGGTCCTTGAAGGCAAGAAGCTGGTTTTCGCCTCGATCCTGCGCGCTGGCAACGGCCTGCTCGAAGGCATGCTCGATCTCGTGCCCTCGGCCCGCGTTTCGCATATCGGCGTCTATCGCGATCACGAGACGCTGCAGCCGGTCGAGTATTTCTTCAAGGCGCCCGAAGATATTTCCGAGCGTCTGATCATCGTCGTCGATCCGATGCTGGCCACGGGTAATTCGGCGATCGCGGCAATCGACAAGCTGAAAGAGCGCGGTGCGCGCAATATCCGCTTCCTCTGCCTGCTTGCGGCACCGGAAGGCCTGAAGAATTTCCGTGCGGAACATCCCGATGTGCCGGTCTTTACCGCGTCGATCGACAGCCATCTGAACGAGCAGGGCTACATCATGCCCGGCCTCGGCGATGCCGGCGACCGCATGTACGGGACGAAGTAACGTCAATTTCCGATTTACCAAATCGGTGCACAAACATGGCCCGGATCCGCGATCCGGGCCATTTGCGTTTCGGCGTTAGCAACTTGTCAGCAATTATGGCGTAGCAGCTTGAGAATGAGGCCTCGCATGATGCGCGGTTTATGCAGGAAGGATTTCTGTTTCATGCTCATGCGTACAGTCATTTTCGCGAGCATTGCCGCGGCTCTGGCGACCCAGGTGCCCTCGCTGTTTCTGGCGATGAGCCCGCAGCCGGCCGATACCCCCGTTTCCGCAAATTACGTTTCCGCCGCGCCCGACCAGGCTGCAGCGCCCTCGCCCATCGCAGGCAGCGGCAGCATGCGCCTGCAGGCCGACGCCCAGGGCCATTTCAACGGCGACTTCAAGATCAACGGCAAGCCTGTTCAGGGCATGATCGACACGGGCGCGACCTATGTGGCGCTCAACGAAAGCCTTGCCCGCCGTCTCGGCTATGGCGGCAATCAGCTCGACTTCCGCTATGCCGTCAACACCGCGAACGGCCAGACCAAGGCCGCCCATGTCACGCTCGATCGCATGGAGATCGGCGGCATCCGGGTTCAGGGCGTCGAAGCCTTCGTTCTCCGTGATGATGCCCTGTCGCAGACGCTTGTCGGCATGAGCTTCCTGAAGAAGCTCGACTCCTATTCCGTCGCCGACGGCGCGCTCAGCCTCAAGCAGTAAGATCAGACGCGGCCAGATATGACCGGCGGCAGCTTCGGCTTGTCGCCGGATATCTTGTAATTCGCGATTATCGCAGCCGCGGCCCGCTCTGCCGCCGCATCGTCGGCGGCGTGGACGAAGGCGATCGGCTGGCCCTTTTCCACCTGCGTGCCGAGCGGCAGCAGGCCGGAGAAGCCGACGCGATGGTCGATCCTGTCGGATGGATGCCGCCGCCCGCCGCCGAGATCGATGACGGCCATGCCGGCCTCTCTCGCATCACAGCTTGCCAGCCAGCCGCCCTCCTGCGCCAACACCGGCTTCTGCACCGGCGCGGCCCTCAGATATCTGGCGGGGCTTTCGACGAAATCCGCGGGGCCGCCAAGCATAGATACCATCCGTGCGAAGGTTTCCATCGCGTGGCCTGAGGAGAGCGCCTGGCGGGCGCTTACTTCACCATCGGCAAGCGAGGCGGCCACGCCGCTCCCGACCAGCATCTCCGCAGCAAAGGCCAACACGATTGCTTCCAGCCGTGTACCGGCCTTGTTGCCGGACAGAAAATCGAGGCAGTTCCAGATTTCGACCGCATTACCAGCAGCGTCCGCCAGCGGCTCGTTCATATCGGTCAGCAGTGCCGAGGTCTTTACGCCGGCGCCATTGGCAACCTCGACCAGCGAGCTTGCCAGCGTCTTCGCTTCATCGGCATCCGTCAAGAAGGCGCCACTGCCGGTCTTCACGTCGAGGATCAGCGTTTGCAATCCGGCAGCGAGCTTCTTCGACAGAATCGAGGCCGTGATCAGCGGGACGGAGTCCACGGTCGCGGTCACATCGCGCACGGCGTAGAGCTTGCCATCGGCAGGGGCTAGCGCACCCGTCTGGCCGATGATGGCGCAGCCGGCTTCCTTCACCACCTTGCGGAACAGGGCGGCATCCGGGGTGATCAGATAGCCTGGTATGGATTCCAGCTTATCCAGCGTGCCGCCGGTATGACCGAGCCCGCGGCCCGAGATCATCGGCACGGCAAGGCCACAGGCCGCCGCGATCGGGGCCAGCATCAGTGAGACGTTGTCGCCAACGCCGCCGGTCGAATGCTTGTCGGCAATGGGGCGGTCGATGCCTTCCCAAGTCAGCATATCGCCGGAATTCGCCATGGCCAGCGTCAGCGCCACCGTCTCGGCCCGGGTCATCCCCTTGAACCAGACGGCCATGGCAAAGGCGCCGATCTGCCCCTCGGACAGATGCCCCTTTGCCAGCGCCGTGACGAAGGCTTCGATCTCTCCGGAAGAGAGCGTCTCGCCGTTTCGCTTTCGCCGGATGATCTCCTGCGGGATCATGCTCAGTAGCTCGAGGCCTTGGCGGGCGCGGGCTGCGTGCCGCTGAGGACCGCCAGGATATCGTCCAGGACGCCGGAGGCACCGAAGCGGAAGGTCGAGGGCATCGGCCAATCCGGGGTCATGATGGTTTCGGCCAGGCTGAGATAAAGCCCGGCATCCGCAACGGAGCTGATGCCGCCAGCCGGTTTGAAGCCGACCTTTCGGCCGCTCTGGCGGATGGCGCGGATCATGATATCGGCCGCCTCTAGCGTGGCGTTGACCGCAACCTTGCCGGTCGAGGTCTTGATGAAATCGGCACCGGCTTCGATCGCCAGCTCTGAGGCACGGCGGATAAGCGTGGGATCCTTGATCTCGCCGGTTTCGAGGATGACTTTCAGCAGCGTGCCGCTGCCGCATTCGGCACGGATGGCGGAAACCATGTCGGTGACAGCCTTCTCGTTGCCAGCCAGGAATTTGCGATAGGGAATGACCAGGTCGATCTCGTCTGCGCCGTCGGCGATCGCTTCGCGGGCTTCGGCGGCGACATCGGCGATTTCCATATCGCCCGACGGGAAGTTGACGACAGTTGCGATCCTGACCTTGTGGCCCTTGCCAAGGACAGTGCGGGCGCGGGCGACGAAACGCGGCCAGATGCAGATTGCGGCGCTGTTTCCGAAGGGCGTCTGGGCCCGTTCGCAGAGCGCATCGATCTGCGCTTCGGTGCAATCGTCCTTGAGGTTCGTCAGATCGAGCAGGGAGAGCGCGACTGCCGCCGTCTCCTTGTGCGTGTGATTAGTCATTGTTGCTTCCTCCACCCGCGACCATTTCCTTGAGGATGGCTGCGAGACGCGCGCCGCCAACGGGCGCCATGTCTTTCGTTTCGTCGTGGCTGAGTTCGGCACCGGTCATGCCGGCCCCATAATTGGTGATTACCGAGGCTGCTGCAACCCTGAGGCCCAACATTCGGGCAATGATCACTTCCGGCACCGTCGACATGCCGACGGCATCAGCGCCGAGAATGCGGGCCATGCGGATCTCGGCCGGCGTTTCGAAGCTCGGGCCGGAGAACCACATATAGACGCCATGCGATAGCTTGATGCCGAGCTTCTCGGCAGCCTTGCGCATCGCGACCGTGAGCTCAGCATCGTAGGCATTAGTCATGCCCACGAAGCGGCGATCGCTTTCCTCGCCGATCAGCGGGTTGATGCCGGAATAGTTTATGTGATCGGTGATCTGCATCACCGAACCCGGCGGCATTTCCTCGCGCAAGGATCCAGCCGAATTGGTCAGAAACAGCGACTGGACGCCGAGGCCCTTGAGAACCTCGATCGGCAGGCGCATGGCATTGGCATCGCCCTTTTCGTAGAAGTGCACGCGGCCCGAGAGCATGATGACGGGTACGCCGCCGAGACGGCCGGCAACGACCTCGCCCGCATGGCCGGATACGGCGCTCACGGGAAAGCCGGGCAGATCCTTGTAGGCAACGCGAACCGGGTTCTCCAGCTCGCCGACGAGCGAGCCGAGGCCGGACCCGAGAATGATCCCGTGGCGCGGCACGAGCCCGCCGAGCTTTCCGACGAGCAGGTCGATCGCCGCGTTCATCCGAGTTCGGTCTCGAAGCTGAACGGCAGAAGCTCTTCCATGGTCATGGTCTTCTTCACGCCCACCTCGTCACAGAGATAGATCTTGGTGTCCTTCGAGGCGAATTCCGAGATCTTCTGGCGGCAGCCGCCACAGGGCGGGCAGAGCGGCAGCTTCTCGGCAATGACGGCCATCTCGACGATCTTCTTGGCGCCGCCCATGATCATGGCGCTGATTGCCGTCGGTTCGGCGCACCAGCCCTGCGGGAAGGAGAGGTTCTCGATATTGGCGCCGGTATAGACCTTGCCATCCTCGGCGCGGATGGCCGCGCCGACGGGGAATTTCGAATAGGGCGCGTGGGCGAAAGCCATGGCGCCGCGGGCGGCCTCGAACAGGTCGTGGGACATGGATCAACGTTCCTTCGTATAGGGCACGCCGCCGGCCTTCGGCGGGATTGCTACGCCGATGAAACCGGCCAGCAGCACGCAGGTGAGGACGTAAGGCAGCGCCTGGAAGATCTGCACCGGCACTTCGCCGATCAGCGGCACCTGCTTGCCCTGCATGAAGTTTGCCAGCGCATCGAGGAAACCGAACAGCAGGCAGGCGAACATGACGGGCACCGGCTTCCACTTGGCGAAAACGAGCGCAGCGAGCGCGATATAGCCCTTGCCTGCAGACATGTCCTTGATGAAGGCCGCCGACTGGGCGATCGCCAGATAGGTGCCGGAGAAACCGCAGAGGATGCCGGCGCACATGACGGCGCGGTAGCGCAGCCATGTGACTGAGATGCCTGCGGTATCGACCGCACCCGGATTTTCACCGACGGCGCGCAGGCGAAGACCGAAGCGCGTGCGGTAGAGGATCCACCAGGAGAGCGGCACCGCCACGAAAGCGAGATAGGTCAGGATGTTGTTGCCTGAAATCACATTCGCATAGAGCGGACCGATGACGGGAACTTCGCGCAGCGCATCGGCGCCCGGCAGGATGATCGGCGAGAAGCGTGCCTCGCCTGCCAGTTGCGGCGTGCGCCCGCCTTGGCCGAACCACGCCTGGCCGAGCACGATGGTGATACCGGCAATGAAGAAGTTGATGGCGACGCCCGAGATGATCTGGTTGCCGCGATTGGTGATCGAGGCAAAGCCATGGACCAGGCTGAGCGCCACCGAGCAGAGGATGCCCGCAACGAGGCCGAGCCAGGCGGAATCGGTGACATAGGCGACGCAGGCGGCGGCAAAGGCCGAGCCCAGCATCTTGCCCTCAAGGCCGATATCGAAGACGCCTGCACGTTCGGAGAACAAGCCGGCAAGCGCGGTGAAGATCAGCGGTATCGACAGACGGATCGTCGAGCTGAGAACGCTGATGAAGATGTCATAATAATCCATCGCTCGCCCTCACTTGCCCGTTAGCCGCTGATAGATGTGAACCATCGCCGGGCGGAACATGTATTCAAGAGCACCGGCAAAGAGGATGACGAGACCCTGGATGACCAGGATCATCTCACGGGTGATGTTCGGCATCTCGAAGGAAATCCAGTCGCCGCCCTGATAGAGAACGCCGAAGAGGATTGCCGCGAAGATGATGCCGAGCGGATGATTGCGGCCCATCAGCGAGACGGCGATGCCGACGAAGCCGGCGCCACCGACGAATTCGACCTGCAGGCGGGCAGACGCACCCATGACCGGGTTCAGCGCCATCATGCCGGCCAGTGCGCCCGAGAGCAGCATGGCGATCATGACCGTGCGGGCATAGGGGATGCCGGCGTAGGCGGCAGCCGTCGGGCTGACGCCGAGCGTGCGCATTTCAAAGCCGAGCTTGGTGCGCCAGATCAGCAGCCAGACGAGCCAGGCGACGACGAGCGCGATGATGAAGGAGACGTTGAACGGCGCAGCACCGAGCTTGCCGCCGAATATCTCCATGATCCATCCGAGCTTCGGCAGCTGGCCGCCATCGAGGAAGGTGCGCGTTTCCGGCGCCATCTTGCCCGGCACGATCAGCACATGCACCAGGAGATACACCATCAGCGCCGCGCCGATATAGTTGAACATGATCGTCGTGATGACGATGTGGCTGCCGCGCTTGGCCTGCAGATAGGCCGGGACGAAGGCCCAGGCAGCGCCGAAGATGCCGGCGCCGAGGACGGCGATCGGCATCGTCACATACCAGGGTACGTAATTGTCGAGCGCCAATGCCACCAGCGCGCAGCCGAGACCGCCGAGATAGGCCTGACCTTCCGAGCCGATATTGAAGAGGCCCGCATGGATGGCGACGGCGACCGAGAGGCCGGTGAAGATGAAGCTCGTGGCGTAAAACAGCGTGAAGCCGATGCCTTCGCCGCTGCCGAAAGCGCCTTCGATCAGCAGGGAGAGCGCATCAAGCGGGCTCTCGCCGATCAGCCAGACGACGAAGCCGGAGATCAGGAAAGCGACGAGAAGGTTCAGGAACGGGATGAGGCCGTAATTGATCCATCGCGGTAGGGGTACGGAAGCAGTGCTCATTCAGGCCTCACGCGGCAATGCCGGCCATCATCAGGCCGAGGGTCTGTTCACCGGCATCGGGCGTCTTCTCGCCGACGACATGGCCGGCAAACATGACAAGGATACGGTCGGAAAGGGCACGGATTTCGTCGAGTTCGACGGAGACGAGCAGGATCGCCTTGCCCGCATCGCGCATCTCGATGATCCGGCGGTGAATGAATTCGATGGCGCCGATATCGACGCCACGGGTCGGCTGACCGATGATGAGAGCCGACGGATCACGCTCGATCTCACGGGCGACGACGATCTTCTGCTGGTTGCCACCGGAGAAGTTCGCAGTCTTCAGGCGCGGGTTCGGCGGGCGAATATCGTATTTCTCGATCTTCTCCATGGCATCCTTGCGGATGGCATCGAGATCGAGCAGCGGGCCTTTGCTATAGGCCGGCTTGCGGTGATAGCCGAGGACCGAGTTCTCGTATTCCTCGAATTTCAGGACCAGACCCATGTGATGACGGTCCTCGGGAATATGAGCGAGACCGAGTTCGCGCAGGCGCGCGGGATCGGCCTTGTCGATCGGCTGGCCGTCGAGCAGGATTTCGCCGGATGCCGGCTTGCGGATGCCGGCGATGGCTTCGAGCAGTTCCGACTGGCCGTTACCTGCAACGCCGGCAATGCCGACGATCTCACCGCCCCGGACATCGAAGGAGACGTTGTCGACCATGGTGACACCGCGGTTGTCCTTCACCGTCAGGTTCTTGACCGACAGGATGACTTTGCCCGGATTGGATTCACCCTTCTGGACGCGCAGCAGAACGCGGCGGCCGACCATAAGCTCGGCGAGCTCTTCGACCGTCGTCTCGGCCGTCTTGCGGGTCGCCACCATTTCGCCGCGGCGCATGACCGATACCGTATCGGTGATCGCCATGATCTCGCGCAGCTTGTGGGTGATGAGGATGACGGTCTTGCCCTGGTCGCGCAGGACCTTGAGGATGCGGAACAGGTGATCGGCTTCGGCCGGGGTCAGAACGCCCGTCGGCTCGTCGAGGATGAGAATCTCGGCGCCACGATACATGGCCTTCAGGATTTCGACGCGCTGCTGCAAGCCGACCGGAAGCTGCTCGATCAGCGCGTCAGGATTGACCTCAAGGCCGTATTCCTTTTCCAGCCGCTTCAGCTCGGCGCGAGCAGAAGCTACGCCCTTGGCGAGCAGCGCGCCGCCTTCGGCGCCGAGCATGATATTCTCAAGCACCGTGAAATTGTCGACCAGCATGAAGTGCTGGTGCACCATGCCGATACCGGCGGCAATCGCCGTCTGGCTGTCGCGGATCGAGATCGGCGTGCCATTGACGCGGATTTCTCCGGCGTCGGCGTGATAAAAACCGTAGATGATCGACATCAAAGTCGACTTACCGGCACCGTTTTCTCCGATGATGCCATGGATCGAGCCCTTGGCGACGGTAAGGTTGATGTCCTTGTTTGCGTGGACGGCACCGAATTTCTTATCGATGCCCACGAGTTCGATTGCGGGCGTGTCTGTCACAGCAGGCTCCAAATAAGAAAAGGGCGTATGGCGGTGAAATCAACACGCCATACGCCCATCTCAATCGCGGATCACTTCGGGCAAGCGTTGTCCGACGTGTAGTCGTGAACCTTGATGGTTCCTGCGATGATGTCAGCCTTTGCCTTGTCGACAGCAGCCTGCATTTCCGGCGTGATCAGCGACTTGTTGTTTTCGTCGATCGCAGCGGCAACGCCGTCTTCCTTGACGCCGAGAGCCTGAACGCCACCGGTGAACTTGTCGTTCTTGGTGTCGGAATAGGCGTTGTAAACGGCGAGGTCGACGCGCTTGACCATCGAGGTCAGGACCGAGCCCGGATGCAGGTAGTTCTGGTTGGAGTCGACGCCGATCGACAGCTTCTTGTTGTCGGCAGCCGTCTGGAGAACGCCGAGACCGGTTGCGCCAGCTGCCGCGTAAACGACGTCAGCGCCCTGGTCGATCTGGTTCTTGGTGAGCTCACCGCCGCGAACCGGGTCGTTCCAGGCAGCACCGGTCGTGCCGGTCATGTTCTGAAACACTTCAACGTCTGCCTTGACCGAGCGAGCGCCCTGCTCATAGCCGCATTCGAACTTGCGGATCAGCGGAATGTCCATGCCGCCAACGAAGCCGACCTTGCCGGTCTTCGATGCCATGCCGGCGAGAACTCCAACGAGGAAGGAGCCTTCTTCTTCCTTGTAGACGACCGAACGGACATTCGGCTTGTCCACGACGGCGTCAACGATGATGAACTTGGTGTCCGGGAATTCAGCAGCAACCTTTTCGACCGCCGAGGTCCAGGCGAAGGAGACGGCAACAACCGGGTTGAAGCCGCGGCTTGCGAAGTTGCGGATAGCCTGCTCGCCCTGCGTATCGCCGGTCGGCTCGAAATCGCGATAAGCGATACCGGTTTCCTTCTTGAACTTTTCAGCGCCATTGTAGGCAGCTTCGTTGAAGGACTTATCGAACTTTCCGCCGGTGCCGTAAACGAGAGCCGGCTTGATGTCAGCGGCGAGCGCCGTCGTGGACATCGCGGCCACGGCCAGGAGAGAAAGGAGGGTTTTTTTCATGAGTTGCAGCCCTGTTGTTGCTATTTGTTAGGGGTCCTCCCGCAAGCCTTCTGCGAGGCATGTCTGCGGAACCACCGGCCTCCCCCCGGAGGCCTGGCTTCGCGCATCCTTGCATGGCTGAATGAAAATTTCACGAGAAATTTTTCGGGTGGTAAAAATTTGCCGGGGATGCCGAAAATCAGTTCAATCAGGCTGATTTCTGCGCAAAAGCCACTGCGAAACCGCTTTTTCGCTGATCAGGCCGTGAAGCGGCCTGCAACCGGGGGCTTCTTATATCCGACCATCCAGAGCAGCAACGCAAGCACCAGAAACACGCCAAAAGCGGGCTGCAGCATCAGCCACTGGAAGATGAAAGCGTAGAAGCGCGGGTGGATATAATAAGCGGTTGCGGACTGCAGCGCCAAAAGCGAGGCGGGACTGACATCCTGCCAGGCATCGCCCATCGGCGTCATCACCACGGCGGAGGCCGCAACGGACTGGATGGAATCGATGGTCCCCGCGATCACCGCAACGGCAAGCGCGACAAGACTACTCAAACGCAACAAGAAACGCATAAAACCCTCCGGCGCACCCGATGCCGAAAACCCCGGCCAGCCACGCCATTTTCCGCCCTCAGGGCCACGATAAGTCCGTGTCCTGGAAAGCGCAATGCATGACGCGGGCGGAGTTTTATCCGAAGAAGTCAAAAATCTGTTAGATTTAGGTTGATCCTCGAAAATTCATCGGTATATATCGCGCCGTTCCAACGATTTGCGTCCACTGACGCCAATCAAAAAAGCAGGACAGGTGGCCGAGTGGTTTAAGGCGCACGCCTGGAACGCGTGTGTACGTGAAAGCGTACCGTGGGTTCGAATCCCACCTTGTCCGCCATATCTTCTCTCTTAACTCCCTGTTTTGAGAGCAAACTTCTTCGAAGTGCGAATTTCGATCCTAGCGGCGATCCCAGCAGAGCCGGTTTGTTGCGGCTGTTGCAACGACTATCAGACCTCAGGATAAGAAGCCCAGCAATGGGAGCCAAGGTTCTGCGCGACGTTTCAGGCGGACTATGCGCGGCCTCTATTTTTGTATCGGCTGTGCAATTGGTCGCACTCTTTTTGCGCGATCGCTCTTCGTAGGTCGATGTAGGCGGCCAAATCTTGAATGTGAACACCCATTGCTGTCTTCTGGCTGTTCTCGATCCGCGTCATCACGATATCGATATCGCCCGCGTTGACTTTGCGGGCGAACTGCTGCGGCGTTAGGTGGCTAAAATAGTCACGACATACAGCGTCCAATGGGACGATCGCCGCGCCGTTGTACTGCGCCATTAGCAAAAACACTGTGTTCATTGGCAGGTCTCGGCTGGGTATGTGCCATCGAGCCAAGCTTCGGCTTTTAAGAAAACCCTAATGCTGCCGCCGTGTTGCGATAGTATATCGCGAGCCATCCGGCAGGCCTCTGCGCTTGCGGTCTCGATAAGGGCTGTTTCGGTGGCTAAATCTATGCTGGCTGGCATCGCCGCAATTACCGCTCTCGCCTTAAAAATTTCACGGCCAAGTGAAGTCTCCAGAGAAACTATATCATCTTCGTCCATTTATATCCTCGTCATCATTGAACACTCCGAATGATACCGAGCTTTTATCTGAAATTATTAGGAAGCGGGAGCCTATATTATCGCAATTTTAAGAATTTAATGAGCAACACACCTGCAATTTACGCCGATATCGCACCGTCTGTTGTGATTTATACATTCGCATCTTACCAACGGCGGATACTGCGTACAGAAAGAGAGCAAGGAGCAGCAAGCGGGCGCGGTTGGAGAAGCCGCTCAGTCGGTCAAAAATGTCGACAGCAAGATGCTTAATGCCGTCGCAGGGTGGCTAGAAACAGCGCACCCGTATTGCTTTCGCAACCTAGCCGCCTTAGCTTGAATATGTCACCGTCGGTTACCGGCAGTGGGCAACTCCGGAGACGTTTTGGACGTATCGACGGCGCTGGCTTATTGCTGGCATCGGTCGCCGGGGCTCTGCCTCCCTTCGTTGTTTAGCGCTCGCCTTCTAAACGGTCCGTGGCAACTAGCGTTACGCGATTGAGCTAAAGTCACCATCTCATGTCTTTAGGGCTGAAGGCCTTGCCTGCGCCGCCGAGGATTGTTCCCACGGCGCCGAGATATCCGCCCTCTGCATCGTAGGACGACTTGGCCCGATCCATGATTGCTTCGTTCTGGAAATTGGTTGCTTGTACCTTGTCGTTGTACGCGGCCCGGTACGCGTTAGTGCGGATATTGAGCGCGTCAAGCTCTCCGATCTTGGCGGTGTCAACTAGCGTATCCAGCGGAGAGCCGAAATTCAGATCAACGCCGTTGGCGGCCATCGCTGCTTTCTGCTTGCCCTCAAGCTGCGCCGTTTCCAGGCGCTTGCGCTGCTCTTCCTGCTGGCCTGCGGTGATATCGTCACGCGCTTTCTTGTCGGCAAGCGTGGCGTTCATGTCCGCGACCTGGGCATTGTACTTGTCGGCGGCAGATTCGGCGCTGGCTTGCTGGACCTGTCCAGCGGCACCGATCACTGTTGAGCCGATCGCAAGCGCTAGGCTTAGATCACACATTGGCCGCCCTTGATTGGAACATGCGAAACTCTTGGCCGCCATGCGTGACAGGGAAACGGGACGTAAGACCCAGCCATTCGAGCCAGCGAATGGAGAGAGTGTTGCGAGCGTCAACAAAGCCTATGAGCGTGTCATAGGAACTTATTAGCTGCTCTCTGAAGCTTATCGACTGGCGAAGAAGCGGCCGGAAATTCCATTCAACTGCATCCGTTCCTAGTAGCCACGGAGCGCCGATAGATGCCGGGCCACCGACATCGCCCACGCCGAACATGGCAGCGGGTTTCCCCTTGATGAGCACCGTCCATGCCGCAGTTGAATTGCACAGTGCGAAGTCTAGGGCCTGGGAGGGCAACCGACGCGACGCGGCGAATGCTTCGGCGGCATCAGCTTTGCGCATACGCGCGGCGATATCGCCAATGTGCGAACGCTTCGCTGGTTCAATCTTAACTGTTGTCATTAGTCGTACTCCAATTTCTGCGCTGCACGGGCTGCATTCTGATTAGCCGTTGATCGGTTCAAGCGGTATGATCGCGCGATAGACCAAGTCGACCGGTTCGGGCGCGACGGCATCGAGGGACAAAGCAGGCGCTAGGATCAGGCGAGGAGCGCGGACAGGAGGCGGCGAGAACATCTGGCAGTCCAAGAAGCCCTGCAGGATAGAGGCGAAGGCTCAACCATCCGCCATCGCGAGTCATTGATAGTAAGCCCGACTGTGCGAAGGCGACGGCGTTGGGAAGGCTGGAAATACTGGTCATGGGTCAGAGATACCGGCGAACAGTTGTCGCCGTGGAATCTTCTGAAAGGTTTTTTAGAAAACTATGGTTTTGCGTAGGGATGATGGGATCGGCGCTAGTATCACGGTAGGCCCTATGCCATATCAGCCAGTTAGATCAATCCAGAACTTTTGGCGAAGGGGTGTTCCATCGCACCGGCTCAGCGCTGTGGATCGGGCAGTATGCGACTAACGATCTCGTACCGCGCATGTGGCCCCATCTGCTTTTCCGTGCTCACCGGGTTTTCTCCGCTCGCTTCACAGCAGGCCGTCAGAGCTCATGGGCGGCATCGACTGCTCCCCTACCCGGCGCACCTGTCAAACGCTCTCGGGAAGCCAGCGTCGCGTGGCCGCGCCTCATGCGGAACGCCCGGCAGTAGATTGTGGAACCCGAGGGCTAACCATCCATCGACCTATGATTACCGCAGCGAGTTCACGCGTGACGGACGCCGTCTTGTATTTTCAACCTCGGAAGCGAGGGCGGTTGATCGTCCGACTTCTTGAAACATGGGGATGGGGCAGGGAACGCTGCTCTAACGGCGAAAAATCCCAGACCCGATCGAAACTTTGAATTGGAGGTCACCAATGACAATCAAGAGCCTTCTTCTCGGCTCCGCTGCTGCTCTGGCAGTAGTATCTGGCGCACAGGCTGCCGACGCAATCGTCGCAGCTGAGCCGGAAGCAGTAGAATACGTTCGCGTTTGCGACGCATACGGCACTGGCTACTTCTACATCCCGGGCACCGAAACCTGCCTCAAGATCGAAGGTTACGTTCGTTTTGACGTAAACTTCGCTTTCGGCGATTTCGCTGACAACGGTGGTGATGAAGACTGGGACGTTCGTACCCGCGGTCAGGTTCAGTTCACGGCTAAGAGCGACACCGAATACGGCCCGCTCACCGGCGTAATCGTTTACCAGGCTAACTACCGTCCGGCAGGCGTTCTCGGTGGCGCTCAGAACGAAACCGTTCTCGACACCGCTTACATCGATATCGCTGGTCTGCGCGTTGGTAAGCTCTTCAACTGGTGGGACGACGACTTCTCGGGTGAATTCGACGTAACGAACTCTGGCACGACGTCTTTCAACTCCATCCGTTATCAGTATGAGTCTGGCGACTTCTACGCTGGTGTCGCACTGGAAGAAATCCAGCCGGCTAGCGGCTACTCGCCGTTCGCTCCGCTGTCTGCCGCTGGCGTTCCGGACATCGACTGGCTGGAAGGTGGCAACAACCTCGGTATCGACGCTGCTGTTGGCGGCACGGTCGGTGGCTTCACCTACCAGTTGCTCGGCGGTTACGACATGGACGCTGAGAACGGTGCGATCCGTGCGAAGGTTGGCTTCGACGTAGGTCCGGGCACGATCGGCCTGGCAGCGATCTGGTCTTCTGGCCCGAGCGCCTACTTCATCCAGGGTGAATGGGCTGTTGCTGCTCAGTACGCCATCAAGGCGACCGACAAGCTGACCATCACCCCCGGCGTTCAGTACACCGCCAACATCATTCCGGAATTCTACGCCAACGGTGGCGACGGCTGGGATGACGGTCATGAGTGGCGCGCTGGCGTAACGCTTGACTACCAGATCGTAGAGAACCTCTCCACGAAGCTGGCAGTTACCTACGTTAGCCAGGATTACGGTGACGTCGGTTCTGCTGTCGGCGTCGACGATGCTGATGGCGTTGAAGGCTTCTTCCGCCTGCAGCGTGCATTCTAATCTGATCTGACTTCGGTCTCATCAGGAAGGCCCGGCTCTCTGAGCCGGGCTTTTTGTATTGCAGGTATTGCTGCGGACTTAGTTCGTTAGAAAGGGCGCTGTTCGTCTATCTGCAGGCATTGACGAACTGCACGACGCGCTCGCCAACCCCATCGACATGCAGCAACGGCGCATGCCCTTGCCCCGCCGCGATCAGCCCTTGGCTGTTTGGATGCCGCTTCACCATCTCCCCGACCGTTTTCTCCGACAGCAGCGTCGAGTTCTCACCCCTGACGACCAGCAGCGGCACCAGTCTCATCGCTTCGAACTGTGCCCACATATCCGGCAACGGCTTGCTGAGATCCGCCGCAACCATCGCTTCCGCAATCGCCGGATCGAAATCGCTGACGATCCGGTCGCCATCGCGGCGGTAGAGCGCTTCCGCCATCTCCCGCCAGTCATCGGCGCCGAGCGCCGGAAACGCCTTGCCGTGTAGCTCCCGCAGGATGGCCGCCGCATCGTCCCAATCACGGGGCGCTCTGGCATGGCCGAGATAGTTCTGGATATGCCGCAACCCTTCGACCTCCAGCACCGGCCCGACATCGTTCAGCACCACACCCGCCAATAGCTCCGGCTTCATCACGGCGATCAGATGCAGAATCAGCCCGCCGCGGGAGGTGCCGATGAAGACGGCGCGGTGGATGCCGAGCGTCTCGCAGAGGGCGAGCACATCCTGCGCCTCGACGGCGATGCTGTAGTTCGCCTTGTTATGATCCCAATCCGATTGTCCGCGGCCGCGATAATCCAAGGCGATGACGCGGCGAGGCGATTGCGGATGGCTCGAAAGCATCATCGCCAGCTGGTGGAAGTCGCGGGCATTGCGCGTCAGGCCGGGCAGGCAGATGACGGGGAGGCTGTCCCGATGCGCGCTGCCATAGTCCCGGGCATGCAGCGTGAGGCCGTCGGCCGTGCTGATCGCCTGCGCTGCGAAGCCGCTCTTGAAATCCGTCGTCATCGCCATCTCCCTGTTGCCAGGGAGGTTAGCGCCGGTGCCTCATTCTGCAAGCGGTCTCAGGAGGAGCGGCCGCCGACCAGGTCGCGCACGATGTCGGGCGTCTCGCCCAACCTGGCCTTGTACACTTCAAAATTCTCAATCACCCGCTGCACATAATTGCGCGTCTCGGGGTGTAAACCTCGTAATTCGGCGCCGGAAACCCAGCGTCAGTTCGCATTTCCGCGGCAGGAGGTTTGCCGTGACCTCCCGACTGGCGTGACATCTCCGGAAACCTTCCTTAGATGCCAATCAACTCCATGAACCGGTGCTCCGGCTCACCCGCTATCGAGCCGGTGGGCCCGACGGGTCGGCGAACGTCCGCCGACGGACTGCGCGCCTGCTGCGCCGCCGCTATCGATCCGATCGATGCTCCCTCCAGGCTTCCCGGTACATGCCTTCCTTTCCTCACGGGTAGCGGTCGGGTGCCACTGGGATACCTTGCCCGGATAGGACCCAGGCAGGAGGGAGCGTTGTTCGGATTTTATCATCGCACGACGGGCGATGACCACCGCCGCCGCGTGATGGATGCTGAGGCCATATCTTCGGGCGAACCGCTGATGGCCGGAACGAGAAGAATTGTGGGAAGCCACCTGGAAGAGGCGCACGCCGTTCCGCGCCGCCGCAGAAAGCATGGCTTCCCGAAACTTGGCGTAGGGTAGCCGGTAGAGTGCGCGCATGTAAGCCGGGCCACGCCAATGCTCCGCAACGACGCGTCTGTAAGAGAAATCGAGCTGTTCGATTACGACCGGCAACCGCGCGGCTTTGGCCTCTGCAATCAGCCTGGCCGCAGATTTTTTTATCAGGTCCGTCGACTGATTGGCGGACATGCCACGCGTAGACGCGGGGGCGGAAAACGTTCGTCCCGGGTTGCCGGCCGCATCGATGAAGACGGCCGCAGCGTGGCTGGCATTGAAGTCAACGCCAATCGCCCCCGCCCGCGGCAGCGTTTGCACTTCGGGAATATCCTGCCGGAATGACGCTATCAGCCGCCATGAGGTTGTGTCCTTCATGAAGGTGATCGTGATTGGTCGATGCCCAGCAAGGGCCTGCTCAAGGTCACGTTGACCATGCTGGAAGCGGAGCCCCCGGAATCTTACAATATACTGTCGCGAGTTCTTGACCGTGCAGCACACTTCGGCGAGCTCGCGAAGGGCGTACGGCAAGCGCAGTTCGAGATCGAAGGTGCCGTCCGCGTGCGGTTTCAGACGCGCGAATGGATTCCCGCTCTCGCGGAAGCTGTCGCCTTCAAGCGTGAAACGTCCTTCACGGAGCTCGCGCCATCTGGTCGCCCCGCCAATCGCACCTGGCCTGAGAAAACACGCCCTGAATGCCTTGCGCGTGCCGAAGCAGAGGGACGGCCTCTCAAGCTTGGCGCGCTCTCTGGCGATGCGGTGTCTCAACCGCTGCTCTTTGCGCTGGCCATAATGCAGTCCTCGCAGCAGCTTGCGTCTTCTAACGCGCATGCGGGCCAGCAGTCGGCGTTTGCGGTACGAACCATCCAGCAGGGTCTTTAACGGACGGATACGCAGCGCCACATGCCTGGCGTTCCCAAGCGCGCGCTTTAGACCTTGAATTTTAAGGGTCAGCTCGACGTCTTCTGCGACGAGTTTCGCGATTGCCGAAGCCTGTTTCTGAAGAGCCTGCTTCATTCGGCCTAAAGAGCGGCGCGTTATCGCGAGCCGCAGCTCCCATTCCCGAATATGGCGGAGCCCGATCCCCCGCAACGACTGCAGCCGAGCGAGAAGCTGGCGATAGACCATGTCAAGGTGCGTCGCCGAGATGCCGAAGTCGGGATAAAGCGTGGTATGAATATCGCCTTTCCACTGGCGACCGGCTTGCAGCAGGGCAAAAATCTTACGCTCGGCACGCGTCATGATAGCCGCGTACCGTTCCAGAACCGGCTGATCTCCCTGAATGCGCGTCTGAAAAGAGCGGAACATCATTGAAAACAAGGTTGGACTGCCCCTAGGATGCCGGGAAAAACCTAAAGGACCGTTGCAGCGGGCGCCATGCCCGATACCCCGAAGGTGTTTTGACGAAGTTTAGGTCAGGCAGAACCCATCAGTGCTTGCTGAGGCACATCCGGATGTTATGTCTCCGTCAATGGGAGATACACGGTTTCCAACCGCACTGCAGATCGTGATTACTGTCGCCACCAACTAGGCGGCAGGTATCCGCACGCCGAACATAGCAGCGGGGCGCCACCTTGATGAGCGCCGTCCATGCCGCAGTTGAATTGCACAGTGCGAAGTCTAGGCTTCGGCGGCATCAGCTTTTCGCATACGCGCGCCGTCGATCGGTTCAAGCGGTATGATCGGGCGATAGACCAAGTCGACCTGTTCGGGCGCGACGACATCGAGGGACCAGACTGGCGCCGAGATCGGCGGGCAATGCGAACACGAGGCGGCGAGCACGTCGGGAAGCTGGAAGAGCCCAGCAGGATAAAGGCGAGGGCTCAGCCATCGGCTTTGCCCTCCTCGTCCGCCGCCAATCGCTTATGAGCGCGATCGAGCCTATCGGCTAGGGCAGACAGTCCTCTGACCTCTACAGTATCCTGAAACGCATTAACGTTGATGTGTTTGCCGATCAGCTCAAGCCGCTTGAGGCGGTCAGACAGACGGAGCTTGCGCACAATGCCGACTTGCTTGCGCTCTTCGCCCTTGCCACCAAAAAGCTCCTCAACATCGAAGCCCGAAACGAGGCCCTGCCGCCAGATCAGCGGCCATTCCTCGACGGGCAGCAGGGAGCCGTCGTCATTGTAGAGGTCGGCTAGATCGGCCTCCACTTCTTCGGCCAGCCGCGTTAGAACCCAATCGGCATCAATGCCGGTCCGATGCGAACGGGCGACTTTGGCCGCGTCGACCGCCGCGGCTATTTCTGGATTGGCAAGCATCTGCGATGCTTGGTCCTTGGCGGAATGACGGGAGAAGCCAGCGCGGATAGCTGCTTTGGTTCCGTTTAAGTCCTTAAGGTATTCGTCAACAAAGCGCTCTTGGCGTGGTGTCATGGTCATTGTTCTGCAGTGCCATCTACGACGCGCGTAACTGCCCGCCCATCGCAGTTTATTGATAGTAAGCCGGGGACGGCGACGACGTTGGTAAGGCGGGAAACACTGGTCATGCGACAGGGATACCGGCGAACAGTTGTCGCCGTGAAATCTCCTGAAAGATTTTCCTGACAAAGTATGTTTTTGCGTAGGGATACTGAGATTGGCGCTAGGATCAGGATCGGTCCGCCGCCATATTAGGCACTTAAATCAACTGATTATGCGGATTTTTGGCGGAGGGGTGTTCCGTCATACTGGCTTCGCGCCTGCTCTTCGGATAGCGCCTAAGCTGCCAATCTAAGGCGACCTATGCTGGGCAATCGGCCGAAGACTTAGCCGTCTGCCGGGTCGCTGTTGGTTGTTACTCGCTTGGTCCATAAATAACACGCATAGATTTAGTTGCGTCGGTAGGCAAAGTAGCTAAGATGAGCGCTTAATCGACCATGACAGGCATTGACCATGTCGACAAAGACATGCAGCAAGACTTGGTGCGTGTTGGATTTCGCACGTTGGAATTCTGAAAGCGAACGATAAATGCGAGCACTGCGGGAAGTAGAATTAGATAGTGAGAAGCCGGTCAAGGTCTTTCCGCGTACGAGTGCTCCCCCGAAGATTGATGATTCCTATCCTGTCGTCGATCTTTTCGCCGGTCCCGGCGGGCTTGGAGAAGGCTTTGCCTCGTCAAGAGATGACCACGGCAGCGCGCAGTTTCGAAGCGTTGTGTCGATTGAGCGGGATGAGTTCTCACACCAGACCCTTCTTCTACGCCACTTTATGCGCCACTTCCCGGAGGGTCAGGCTCCGGAAGAGTATTACCATTTCCTTGCAAAGCGCATAACTATCAACGACCTGTTTGCGGCATACCCGGATGCCTACGCTCACGCCAGCGCCAGTGCTCTGCGCATTTCTCTCGGACCGGAATCGCATGCTGAAGTAAAAAGCCTGATTACCGAACGACTGGCCGGTTCCGACAGATGGGCTCTTGTTGGTGGCCCCCCTTGTCAGGCCTATTCGCTCGTGGGGCGTTCCAGGATGATGAGCCGTCCAGGCTTTGAGCAGGATGAACGCCACACCCTTTATCTCGAATATCTCCGCATCATTGCAGACCACCGACCACCTATCTTCGTTATGGAGAATGTGAAAGGACTTCTTTCGGCGACCATTGAGGGTGTATCGGCCATAAGCAGGATCGTCCGTGATCTGCAACAGCCCGGCAACGGAATAAGGGGGGCGCCTAGCGACCTCACCTATAAGCTGTATTCTCTATCTGAAGAGGAGATGGCCGATACTGGAGTGGACCCACGTCTTTTCGTGGTTAGGGCTGAAGATCACGGGATACCGCAGGCCCGGCACCGTATGTTCATCGTCGGCATACGTGGCGACCTTAAAGTGCGGCCAGGAATTCTCCAGAAGCTTGCCAGCCCGACTGTGCAGGAAACCATTGGCTCACTGCCTGCTATCCGCAGCGGACTTTCCAAAGCGCCAGACAGTTTCGCGGCATGGCAGGCGGAGCTTCAGAATATTTCCAGAGTAAACATTCGGCGTCAGCTCGATGGTGCCGATTATGCGAGTGATCTGGCAGAGCTTCTCAGTCACGAAAACGTCATCGCGCTGCGATCGCCGAAAAACAGCTCTTCTGGCAGGTATCCGAATCGCAGGTCTACACATCCCATCCTCAGCAATCTTTACGATGACCGACTGAATGTTCTCACCCTGCATGAGTCGCGAAGCCATATGGCATCGGATCTCAGACGCTATTTGTACGCCGCAACTTTTGCGCAAACGACGGGCCGTTCACCTAAGCTCTCAGACTTTCCCGAGGCGCTGCTACCCGACCATCAGAATGTTGAACTGGGACGGACTGGCAAAATGTTTTCCGATCGGTTCCGCGTACAGCTTGCAGATCATGTCTCAACAACGGTTACCTCTCATATTTCGAAAGACGGGCATTATTTCATCCACTACGACCCGCTGCAGTGCCGCAGCCTCACTGTTCGGGAGGCTGCCCGGCTTCAAACTTTTCCTGACAATTATTTCTTCTCGGGCCCGCGTACAGCGCAGTACCACCAAGTCGGGAATGCCGTCCCCCCCCAACTCGCAAAACAGATTGCCAGCATTGTCGCAGAGGTCTTGGCATCCATCCGGGGCCGATGATGGCGGACACGATTTCAGCAGAACGCAGAAGCTGGAATATGTCGCGAATCACGGGTCGCAATACGAAGCCTGAGCTTCTTTTGCGCTCACTTCTTCACAGAGCAGGTTTCCGTTTCCGACTTCATGCTAAAGACCTTCCGGGCAAACCGGATATCATTCTTCCGAAGTACCAGGTTGCCATTTTTGTCCATGGTTGTTTCTGGCATCGCCACGCTGGCTGCCGGAACGCGACAATGCCTTCAACCCGCCCCGAATTCTGGGCTGCCAAATTTGAAGGCAATGTTCAAAGAGACGCACGAAACGCTGCTTTCTTAGAAGATGCCGGATGGACCGTAATCACAGTTTGGGAATGCGACCTGCGTTCTGATCCGGAGACTGTCGTAAGCCGCCTTGCAGAAACGATCAGGAGAGGCTGAAATGGCCAGACCACATCATCTTCCGCCAAGTGCAGCCTCCCTGTCCGCGTCGTTAAGAGACCTTGGCTACTCGCTGGAGACAGCGATTGCCGACCTTATCGACAATAGCATATCAGCAGACGCCACCGACATTCAGATATTTTGCGACATGAGCCGGACCTCCCCGGCATTGGTAATCGTGGACAATGGTAAAGGCATGAACGAGGACGAAGTTATCCTTGCGATGCGGCACGGTTCAACCGATCCAAAGAAAAAGCGCGGTCACAAAGATCTCGGGAGGTTCGGCCTCGGGCTTAAGACGGCATCGTTCTCGCAGTGCCGAAGACTAACGGTATCAAGCAGTCAGGGCGGCGTGCGGGCGGCTGCAGAATGGGACCTTGCAACGGTTGAAGATGATGATGACTGGTTCGTGTCCATCCTTGATCAGCATGAAACAAGTGCTCTGCCTTTCATCGAAACATTGGGTGATACCGGGACCATTGTTGTCTGGCGCGATCTGGACCGGCTGTTCGAAGATGAAATCGGCGGCAAACGTGATGAGATCGTCAACGAGAAGCTTTCCGCTGTCGAACGTCACCTGTCCCTTGTCTTTCACCGGTTTCTCTCGGGAGATGTGAAGGGTCGGAAAAAAATTGCAATCCGGATTAACGGGCACTCAGTCACAGCCTTTGATCCATTCTGCCGCAAAAACGAAGCAACGCAGATGCTCCCTGCAGAAACCGTGTGGGTGGATGACGAGGCGGTTGTCATGCAACCCTTCATTCTGCCACATCACAGCCGTCTGACTGCCTCCGAATACGACTACTATCAGGACCGAAGCGATTTCATCTCCAACCAGGGCGCATACATCTATCGCAATGGCCGCCTGATGGCCTGGGGCGACTGGTTCCGGCTTGTACCGAAAGGGGAAGCCACAAAACTCGCGCGCGTCCAGATCGATTTTCCAAACAGTATGGATGAGGGCTGGACCATCGATATCAAGAAGTCGCGCGCCCGGCCCCCGCACGCGGTGCGCGAAAGACTTCGACAGATCATTGCGAAGATCACAGCCCGGAGCGTGATTGTTCATCGCGGGCGGGGTCAGAAGCTATTTCAGGAAACTCAGGCCCCTCTGTGGGAGCGATACGCCGACCATGTTGGTATTCGCTTTGCTTTGAACATGCACCACCCTCTGATCCAGGCGCTCAACGCCCGCTTGCCACCGGAAGATACCCGTGCGCTGGGGGTACTATTGGAATCTATCGGCGCGTCTCTGCCGGTAGAAATGATCTATTCCGATTATTCGACCAGTCCGCGAGAGGTCGTTCAGGCACCCGCTGCAGAAACTGAAATCATTGAGAGACTTAAAGCTCTGCGAAGCGCGCTTTACGGTCCCGGACAGGGCGATCCTAAGGCATTCCTTCAAATTGTACGGTCAACAAGGCTGTTCGACAAAGAGATGGAGACAGTAGAGATATTCACGAGGGAGGCATTTGCATGATTGGTGACAGCAGCGCGCAGGAGAAGAATTTCAGAAACGGGCTGGTTGCTGCGCTTTCCAACCGTGAGGAGATACCCTCATTTGAAGATGCACAGGTCCTAGCTGCGCAGATGGCACCACTTTTCAATTTCAAGGGCGACCTTCAGGACGTGGTCAACGAAGCACTGACCTCGGTCGTCACCAAGATGGGTGCGGGTGTTTCCCTCATAGACCCAAACACTACGCATGATGATCAATGGGCGAGAAAGCGTGAGGATATAAAATGGACATACTCAAACGCGTATGAAGGATTCCTCCAGGAAGACGGCTGGGCTGACCCAATGGTCCAGTCCCTCAGCGACGTCACAGGAAAAATTCTCGGGCTTCTTCAGAACCCGAAGGAGGAAGGCAGCTGGGATCGGCGCGGTCTGGTTATTGGACACGTTCAATCCGGAAAAACGGCTAACTACACCGGCCTGATAGCAAAGGCAGCGGACGCTGGATACAGGTTCATTATCGTTATAGCGGGCATTCACAACAACCTGCGCAAACAGACGCAGGAACGGATCGATGAAGCGTTCATCGGTCGGAACAGTGATCCGGATGACCGTAAAAATATCGGTGTTGGGCTCAACAAGGAGTACCCACACCCTGCGACGCTGACAACCGTAAATGGGGACTTCAATAAGCAGACGGCCTCTCAGGGATGGAAGCTAGCTGATGTAAACAAGCCCGTCATCCTTATTATAAAGAAAAACGTCTCAACGCTCACCTCTCTGTACAAATGGTTGCGCGAACTCAATGCAACGGGAGATGGGCTGATTCTCGACGTCCCCATGCTTATGATCGATGACGAGGCAGATAACGCTTCCGTCAACACAAACAAGGAGGACGTAAACCCTACGAAAACCAACGCCGAAATTAGAAATATTCTGAATCTGTTCGCCAAATCCTGTTATGTCGGTTACACGGCAACGCCTTTTGCAAATATATTCATCGACCCGGACGCATACGACGAAAAAGTTCGTGAGGAGCTTTTTCCGAAAGACTTCATCTACTGCCTTGATGCGCCATCAACATACTTTGGGGCGGAGAAAGTGTTCCTCAATGAGGAAACGAGCGATACCGTCGTCAAGACGATCACTGATTGCGAAGACCTCCTGCCGTTCTCTCACAAAAGAGAGGATAAGGTCTCGGAACTCCCGCCAAGCCTCTACCGCGCCTTGAACCAGTTCATTGTCGCGCGCGCAATTCGTAATCTCCGGGGGCAGCGCAAGAAACACTGCTCCATGATGATCAATGTATCCCGTTTTGTTCCGATCCAGAAGGCAGTCCGCGACTTCATCAGCCTCCGGGAACGGAAAATACGAGAAGCCGTGAAATCAAACTATATGATGCCGGAATCGGTGTCATGCCAAAATCTTTATATGCAAGAATTGAGGGCGGCATTCGACGAGGAATATTCCGCGATCGGTTGTACGTGGGAAGAGGTCAAAGCCGAGCTGAACAGTGTCTTTGATCACCTTCATCTTTACGTGGTCAACAGCAAAAGCGAAGATGATCTTGATTTCGGCAAATACGAAAAAGAGGGCGTAGGTCTCACAGCTATTGCTGTGGGTGGATTGAGCCTGTCGCGCGGTCTTACGATTGAAGGGCTTACCGTCAGCTACATGTACCGCAATACCAAGATGTACGACACGCTTATGCAGATGGGCCGCTGGTTCGGATATCGGCCGAACTTCGAGGACCTTTGCCGTGTCTATCTTTCTCAGGACTCCATCAACTGGTATGCCCACATTGCTCATTCGTCTGGTGAGCTGATCAGCCAAGTGTACCGCATGCGCCAGCTGAAGAAGAGCCCGAAAGATTTTGGTCTTTATGTACGGAAACACCCCGACAGCCTTCTCATCACGGCCAGAAATAAGATGCGCACTGGGACAGAAGTTATCCTTGAGCAAACTCTTTCCGGATGTCTTCGGGAGGCATACACGGTCTTGACCGATCAGACTGCCAATAAGAGGAATTACGAGCTGATCGAAGAATATTGGAAGCGTAATTTTGACGGGGAACTCGAAAACACCGGACGAAAAGGCTGGATTGCGCGCGATGTGCCACTGAAGACGATTGAAGAATTCGTTCTCCGCTTCGAGACCCATGAAGACTGGCAGCAGGATAAGGAGTTCATCGTTGAATACTTGCACTCTGTTGCGAAGCATTATCCCAGAGGCGATGTGCTTCTTATATCACCTAAGGATGGTGAAGGTGGCGACAAAGAATACCATCTCAGGCATCAGCTGCGCGCGCAAAGTAAAGGGCAGCCTGACAAGGGCGGTTGGCATCTGAATAAAAACCGCGTGGCTTCCCGCGGAGATGAAAGTCTGGGATTAAGTGACACGCAGATAGAGGCTGCGAAAGCGGCCGCCAGAGAGCAGGCAGAGGAGACCGGGGGGTCCGGTGAGCCGTCGGACACACATTACCGCTCGGAACGAAACAAGCCTCTTCTCATGATACATAGCCTCCGGGCTCATCTCCCAAAGGACGGCTCCAATCCAGGCCCTGTGATTTCTCATCCCGTTGCCACCTATGGTGTGAGCTTTCCGTTTGACGGGCACGGCACGACAATCGTCGTTGTTGCCAACAAAGTCTGGATAGAAAAAAATCGACGGGACTTGGTCGATGACGATTTGGGTGACGGGGATGAAATCGAATGAGCGAAGCCTCACCTTGGGATCAAATTACGGTACCTGCAACAGACTATAACGTACTGAGACTTGCCGCCCGCATGGCGGTCGCCTGCTTCTGGGCTAAGGATGCTTCGGGACACTGCCTCTTCATTATGGAGCTGGATGGTGATCACTCCGTCGAATTCCGGAAAAATCAGGTCCCAGTAAAGGGGCTTGAAGTCGACCTGCGCACTGAGAAAGGTGGGCAACGCCTCGTCCTCACCTTGGAAAAACAGGCTGATCGGGATTTGTTCGAGGCCCTGTGCCGCACGCTGGCAAGAGCGCTTGAGAACGCGAGCAATGCGGTAAGTTCCCTTGCCATCGCGCTGTCTCACCTGCGTCGTTGGAAGACGTTCATGTCGGGCCGCTCGCAGCATCTCTCAGCCGAGGACGTTCGCGGGTTATTCGCGGAACTGACATTTCTGATCGAGCTGATCCATGTAGCGGGAGCCTCCCGTGGCATCGATGCGTGGAAAGGCCCGGAAAAATCACATCAAGACTTTATACATGGCAACACGGCGGTCGAGATCAAATCTCTGTCGGGAACCGAGAGAAGCACCGTCAGAATATCGTCGGAAGACCAGTTGGAGTCTCTCAATGACAACCTCTTTCTCAGGATATACAGGCTGAGCGGGCTGCCTGATTCATCTGCCGCACGATCACTTAACGTCCTTGTTGAAGCAGTCCACGACCTTCTCGACAGCGCTCAGGCGGTCGAAGGTTTCGACGCCAAACTGTCATCGCATGGTTATGCTCCGCTGCCTGAATATGATGATCCTCGGTTCGTCGTCTCGGAAATCCGGACATACCAGGTCGAAGATGGGTTCCCAAAGCTAGTCCGTTCGGAAATACCGGAGGGTGTAGGGCGTGTCAGCTATGACATCAGACTGGAGAGCATAGAAAGCTATCTCTGCGATTCTGAAAGTGTTTTCGGGGGAGAATGATGGAGCAGACTGCGGAGGAGTTTTTTCACGATTTCAGGCAGGAGATGCTGGCGGATGCCGAGGCAGGAAGTACTTATCAGCTTGAAGCGTTCATGGATGCGGCTTCTGACGAACTGGTCGAGACAGGATTTATAGACGGGTTCGAGCATTGCCCTTTTCGTTCTCCCAATGGCAGACTGAGGGTCGACGGGTACTGGTTCAACGATGAGGGTGCTCTGGATATATTTGTGGCAGATTTCGACTGCCGCCGATCACTTGAGTCGCTGACACGTACAGATGTCGACCATATCTTTAAGCGTTCAGTGAAATTCTTCGAGTCCAGTCTTGAAGGCTCGCTTAAACCTGATGTGACAACGCCGGAATATGGGCTTGTCCATCAAATAGCGGATCGCAAATCCATCCTTCGTCAGGTTAACTTTTACCTTGTTTCAGAACGGATTTTGAGCGATCGCGTTCAGGCTCTTCCGGATAACAAAGTTGGCAGCATTCGCGCGACTTATCATATTTGGGATATCGCGCGGTTTCAGCGTCAGCGGACGTCGCGCGGACACAAGGAACCTCTCAATATCGATTTTATCAAGTTGTTTGGCGATGGCATAAACTGCCTACCTGCTAACCTAGGCGATGGATCGTATCAGTCGTTTCTGATTGTCATGCCCGCGCCTATACTGGCGAAATTGTACGATCTATATAGCGCGCGCCTGCTTGAGCAGAACGTGCGGACCTTCCTGCAGGCTCGTGCCCAAGTAAACAAAGGCATAAGGAACACCATACTCACTGAACCACAGATGTTCTTTGCTTATAACAACGGTGTTACGGCTACGGCACAAGGAGTGGAGACGCGGATCAAAGACGGGCACCTGCAGATCGTCGGGATGACCGACCTTCAGATTGTCAACGGCGGTCAGACTACGGCGTCTTTGTTTCACACCCAGCGTAAGGACAAAGCTGATCTTTCAGGGGTCTTCGTTCAAATGAAGCTGTCCGTCATCGATAGCGAGCGGAGTGAGCTCGTAGTCCCTAAAATTTCGGAGTATGCCAACACTCAGAACCGGGTCAACGCAGCAGATTTTTTCTCGAATACCGGCTTTCACATCCGCATGGCAGACTTTTCCCGCCGTATCTGGGCACCAGCTGCGCACGGCAGTCAACGCGAAACGAAGTGGTTCTATGAGCGCGCTCGCGGTCAGTATATCGACGCTCAGGCAAAGCTAACACCCGGAGAACAGAAGCGCTTCAAGGTCGAGTATCCGAAACCACAAATGTTTACTAAGACCGACTTGGCAAAGTTTGAAAATGTGTTTGATGACCACCCTAAATGGGTAAACCTCGGCGGCCAGAAAAATTTCGTTAAATACGCTCAACGCATCGGCAAAGAGTGGGAAAAATCATCTGACGGCTTCAACGAGCTTTACTACAGGAGGGCAATTGCGCGAGGGATATTGTTCCGTGCAGCTGAAAAGATTGTTTCAAGTCAGCCTTGGTACAACGGTGGATATCGCGCAAACATAGTCGCCTATACCCTCGCTATGCTAGGTGAAATGGCGAAGCAGCGTGAAGGATCGATCGACTTCCAAAGAATCTGGAATAATCAAGCAGTAGACGACCGGATGACTCGGGCGCTCGAAATCATCGCCCGTGCCGTCCATGACGATATTATTCATCCCCCGCAAGGAATTTCCAATGTATCGGAATGGGCGAAAAAAGATGGCTGCTGGACAAGGCTACTCGGAAAGATCGAAGAAATCGCTACCATGTTGCCAGAAGAATTCTGGTCCGACCTTGCAACCCAAGATGACGCAAAATTCGAGGTTAAAACTGCCAAGCAGGTTCAAAAGATTGATAACGGTATCGCAGCTCAAGCAAAGATCATGTCCATCTCATCGACCGAATGGCTAAAAATCAGCAAGGCGCTTTCAGCGAAAAAAATCCTAAATCCAAAAGAGGTAGGCGTTCTCAACATCGCTGTTAAGATTCCAAAAAAGATACCGACCGAGAAGCAATGCATCGTTCTGCTGGAAGTTATCGAAAAAGCGCACAAAGAAGGAATAACAGTTGGAGAGCCCGCATAAGTTTTAAGTAAAATATTTTCTCAACATCAGTGTACAGCTTGAACGGAAGTATTATCTATGGATTATTTAGCAAGCCCTTACCTAAAGGCGCAGACGGCAATCGCCTCCCTGAAGGCAGCAGTTTATGAAACGCTCGCATTGGCTAATGGAAACGGACTGAGAAACGTTGATATTGGGAAAGCACTTGGAATTTACATGGGCCATGTTGATCACGAAGGGCATATCTCGCGAACGATTTTGGCTCTGATGGAATCCGAAGGCACCGTTCAACAAGACAAAACCAGCAAAACCTGGACCTTAGCCCGGCATGGTGACTGACCGTCTCCGCTGAGCCATCCAAATTGCATGCGTCTCAGCATTTCCCGGCAGTATGGAGAGCAGCGGACCAGTACGCTTAGGATTGCTTAGCTCTCCTGAAAGGCTAGTCCGGGCTGGTCCAAGTACCCTTGAGGCAGACAGACCAAGAAAATCATTCATTTACAATAACTTATCTTAATGGTCCAAGCGGTCCAAGAGAAAGTAAAAGTCCTGTATAAAAATAGCGTTGGTCCAGGCATAAAAAATCCCCCTGAAACACGAGGTGTGAAGCACGCTCCACCCGGACCAGGGCGGTTTTCCCTTTGAGAGTCATAAACTTAATCCGGCCCGAACCGGTCCACTGGTACGGGTTACCTCGGACCAGAAAACAAAACACCCGCCGCGAGGGCGAGCGTCTTGGTCAGGCTTCGCGTTGCTGGAATAAATCTGGCATATTCCGAGACGTGGCGAATGCGATCCGGGCCGCCTTGAGGCCGGGAAGCTTAAAGATCGGCGCCCGGTATCCTTCATCATCGCGGGCGGCTTTCGAAGACATGGCCCCAGATAGTTCCATGAACCGCTTACAGAACAGCGCGAAAGTGAAGTGATTGCGCACGCCGCTCTTTCGGCATTTCTCCTCGTAGGCTTCAAAAAGCTGGTCTTTCCGAACGGTGCTTTCATCCATCGAAATGCCGCCGTATCCGGCGCCAGAGAGCAGATCGTAAACGAACCGCTCGAATGGATCAAAGCTAAGCGCCTTTTGCTCCTGCAAGCCGCTCGTCTGCGGAACGTTACGGAGGTTTAGGCCGCCAGAGTTCCAATCGAGAAGCACGCGCAATAGCGCCTCATATCCTCCGTTCCGAAGCTCATCAACGATCGCGGAAAAATATTCAGTGTCCTGCATGCGGGTGTCGCTGACATCCAGCACGAAATAGCGGCGCTCATCAGCCGAAGCCGGGACCGCCCAATCGTTGTTTGTGATCATTGCAATACGGCAGAGCGATGGCAACTCGATTGCATCAACGCCCTTCGCCTCGACCGTGATCCGGTCGGAGGTGATCAGGTCTTTTAACGCGCCTTCTGCGCCCTTGTCCCCCGCCCAATAGGTCTCTTCGGAAATCACGAAAAGCTTGTCTGCAAGGTGCCTGTTGAAATTGCCTGTTAGCTGCTTGCCGTGCGCGATCTTGATAGAGTGATGCCCGAAGAGGTGAGCGAGCGCGTCAACGAACATTGATTTGCCCGTTCCCTTTTTCCCGCGAAGCACCAAGGCAACTCCCTTCTTCTTGCCGGGGTCTTGCACCATATCGGCCGCCCACGCCATCAGATAGCGCGCGTGTTCTCTATTGCCGTTGCAGAGATTGTCGCGAACGTGGTCGAGAAGCTTTCGGCAACGCGTCTTCGCCTCCTCAATCGTGCCGTTCAGAGGCTCGACTGCGAAGCCTTGCCATAGATTGAAATAGGTATTCGGCGCATTCATGCCCGGCGAAAAGGTGATGCCTTCGTACTGGCGACGATCCGGCGACTTGAACCAGATAGACGCGATCGCCTTAAATGTGGCTGACGTACTGCCGTCCTTCTCCTGCTTCTGGATCAGCACTGGGGGCTCATTCTCCATCCAAGTTCTAAAGGCGTTCACGCTCATTGCCTGAACGTCACGGCCGTTTCGCTCGTCTTTGCCCTCACGCATGATCACAAGGCCCCCGCCCTGAATGACCAGAGCGTATGTTCTATTGATTTTCTCGATCCGGCGCGCGAGTTCTGCGCGGCTGTCCTCGATCGTCACGGGAGCTTCAGAAGCGAACCGGCCATCGATAGGGGGCGAGCTATCGACTAGATCATTGTCCGGATCCGCCTTATAGTATGTGGCGCTGGTTCCGTGGTCGCTGTAATTAAAGTCGGTCATTGCCTTTCTTTCTCGCGGCCGTCTTTCGCTTGCGCCCCCGATGACGCCGCGCCAGAGCAACCGTGCTCAATGTGAGGCGCCTAGGTTCTTGCCGTTGCCCTGGCGCCTTTTCCTTGGGCAATTGGCCCTGTTTTTGAAATGTGCGTGAAACTTCTTGCTAGGCAGCTATTTGCATCTGGCGGGGCCGGGTCGCACCCAGCACATCAATGACACGCGCGATCAGTTTGACCGACACGTTTTTGTAGCCCTTAGACCGAAGCCAGAGCTTTGCGCTCTTGTGATCCTCACGCGTGACGGGCCTGGGGGTCCAGCCAGCGCCAGCGGTCGGCGGCGGACGGAGACGCATAACGCGGCCGACCCGGCCGTCGAACGCGAACGCCTGCGTGTTCGATACGACGTCCTCAAGCTCTCTCGCCCACGGCATAGACATGTCCAATTCGTCTTGTGGCATCCTGCCGCCAGACTTCGGCAGCTTTCCATTGCGTTGCAAGATAGCCCGGCGCTTCAATTCTGCGCTAAGGCCCAGCCGATCGACAATCACGCGCTGAAGTCGACGTGTCTCAGCGCAGTAACGTGGCGTGGCGCCGTCATCGTATAGAAACAACCATGACCCGGGCCACCGCTCTTGCCGCGTCGGATCGACAAGCTGGACGCCAGCTTTGCTGAGCTCGCATATCGGGCGATATTCTCGATCGAAGATGATCGCGGAGCCGTCTTGCAGCACGCTGAAACCGTAGGGCAGCACCCGCCAGCCCGTTTCCCGCATATCTGCGCCTTCCCATTTCGCGGCGTCCGTCTCGAAATTACCCGGCAGGTAGGTTAGCAGCATGGAGTCAGCCTGTGCATGCGTCCAACCGTGGCGCATAACAGCGTAATGGCACCTCCAAGAGGGAGGGTTCTGCTCGCCATTTTTCCATTGGTCAAATGTGTAAAGAGGACAACGTTGCACTTGGTTTACTTTCGTTGAGTCTCGCACTTGCCCCGATACAAGCACTAGCGTAAAAGTCGCTCACTTTCGTTTGAGAAACGCCCGGTGTGTGGTTGCGCCGGGCGTTTCTTTTTGCGCGTCATGCTGCCGCCCGAAGGCCTTCAACAAAGGCTTCAACGTCCGCAACGCGGAAGCGTAGGGCACCGCCGATCTTGATTGGCTTCAGGTCGCCAGTCCTGATCAGCTCGAACACCTTGGACTTTCCGATCCCCAAGGTGTCTTGAAGCTCGAAACGATCGATAAGTAGTTTTGTCATGTGGGTCTCGCTCGTGGTCTGTTTTGGTCTGCCAAGGTCTAATCGCCTGTTCGCGCGTCGCTGTCATCCGCTGAAAATTACGCATTTAAAAACTAAATTTACGCATAGGTCTTGCTACGACCGTTTCCCTATCTCGGCATTGGGTCGTCCTCGTTTGGCGGGTTA
Organism: Rhizobium sp. OAE497; assembly: GCF_040546565.1. Taxonomy (NCBI): domain Bacteria; kingdom Pseudomonadati; phylum Pseudomonadota; class Alphaproteobacteria; order Hyphomicrobiales; family Rhizobiaceae; genus Rhizobium; species Rhizobium sp. OAE497. Next base: position 140,254 of record NZ_JBEPOA010000001.1, on the reverse strand, counting down.
ATCCGGCGATCCGGCCCGCACCGCTGCGGACCGGATCAAACTAACAAGCAAACAGTTGTTGTCACCAAATAAGCCTGGGAGGCGCGCCGTCACTCGGTCGAGTCTGCTCTTTGCTGCCGGGAATCAGCGAACGCACGCTGGGATACGCAATCTTGTCCCACTTCAAGCTGATCAGCATCAAGCATGAAGGCAGCAGCGACGCGCGTATCAATATTGGCATCAGCAGAAAGAAAGCGATCAATATCTTCGGAGCGCCAGAGGATTCGGCGGCCGATCCTGACGGGCTTTGGGAATTTTCCCGCCTTTTGCCAGCGCCAGATTGAGACCTCAGAGACCGGCACGCGCTTGCGCACCGCGTCGATGTTCAGGAGTTTGCCATTCATAGGAAAGCCTTCCGGTTTGGTTTGCCGGAAGACTAAGGGGGAAAGGTTGCCTGCTTGAAGTTACGCGAGATTACAAAAGCTCGCCCAAGCCTGCATTAGCTCCCGGCGCTTTTCGAGGGCGTCGCCGCGACGATAGGCGCGTTCCGTCTCATCGCCTACGATGTGGGCTAGCGCGGCTTCTGCGACCTCGCGCGGGAAGGTCGAGACCTCTCCGCACCAATCGCGGAAGGAAGAGCGGAAGCCGTGAACGGTAACGTCGCTCTTCATTCGGCGCAGCGTCATATCCATCGCCATATTTGAGAGCGGCTTATCTTTTTTCGCTCCAGGGAAAACGAACTGTCCCGGCAGAGAGCCGAGTTTCTGCATTTCCGTGAGGATCGAAATGGCGGCGTCTGATAGCGCCACGCGATGTGTCCGGCCTGCCTTCATTCGATCGGCCGGGATCGTCCAAACCTTTGCGACCATGTCGATTTCCGCCCATTTCGCGCCGAACGTTTCGCCAGATCGAGCGGCGGTTAGAATGGTGAACTCAAGCGCCCGAGCCGATACCGCGACGCGACCCCGTAGCGCCGTCATAAAGGACGGAACTTCAGTATATGGCATGGCCGCATGATTGCCGCGTGTCAGCTTGTGACGTTTCGGCAAAAGCAACGCTAGGTGACCGCGCCACACGGCTGGGTTTTCCCCCGATCGGAAGCCCTTGGCCTTTGCTGCGTCAAGCACGTATTCAATGCGGCCACGGATGCGTGAGGCGGTTTCAGATTTGGTTGCCCAGATCGGTCGGAGTATCTTCAGAACGTCGTCAGTGTCGATTTCGTTGACGGCCTTCTTTCGGATGGGCTTGCAATAGGTGTCGCCCAGCGTCATGCGCCACTGAGCTAGATGCTTTTCGTTCCTGAAACCGGGCGCCATTTGGTCGATAAGTTCGTCAGCAAAAACGCCGAACTCTGGCACCGTGACGACGGCTCGACGGGCGGCCATTGGGTCAACGCCTTCAGCGATGGCGGCGCGCGCGTCGGTCGCTTTCTGCCGTGCGTCACCAAGGCTGACAAAATCCACCTTCACCCCCTTCGGAACATTGACCGGCGCGTAGGCGCCAAGCCCCATTTCCTTTTGCTTGCCGTGCCAACGGTACATGAACACCCATTGACGGCGACCGTCAGGAAGCACCTTCAGATAAAGGCCGCCGCCGTCACTGTGGCGGCCCGGGTCTTTAATTGCCTCGACTGTCTTTGCCGAGAATTTATTAATCGGTCTTGCCACTTCACTTGCCTGTCGGTTTCGAATTGATCCTAGCAATGATCCTAGCAATTCGGCCGGTCTGGCGCAATCTGGCTTGCACCATCGCGAACCGTATGCTTCTTAAAATGTTTGTTTTCAAGCAACTAGAAAGACCGCACGGACCCTAGCGAACCGTGCAAGACTTTAGTTAGGCGGACACCTTGTCCGCCATTTTTCTTTTTTCCCGACATTGCCATGCATTGCGGTTGCCGCACTGCACGACGGATTGCCTGTCGAGCCGCAGATTTTCTAGAATTTGCGCTGGCTCATTAGCACCTTATTCAACCAATGAGGGCATATTCCCTGCGTTGCGGTAGGGAACTCAACTTCATGACTATATTCGGCGAGTCCAAGCTGGGACGGATTGGCTATGCAATCCTGCTGGTCCTCATGTTCTGCTTCGATTTCGCCAAAGACCCGATCGAGCGCTTCATCATGGCTCAGCATGACCAAGCCGCACGCGAGCTCATGGCGCCTCGGCCGGTTAGCGATACTGCGGTTGGTGCGAAACGACCGGCCGGCAACGGCAAGAACATGCCGCTGATGTTTCCAGGGCAGGAGAAAGCTCTGAACGACCTCGTTGCTTCCGGCCGCAAGCCGACGCCGGAGGACATGGAGAAACTGCGAGCCGCTACGGCTGCCGGCGCGATGAGCATGATTCTGGGCGGCGGCGCCTCGGTCGATCGCCGAGCGGCGGACCTTGCGGCACGCCGGTCAATGTTCGAAACGCTTCACTTCATTTCGGTGATCGCGATGACGGCCCTAACCGTCATCGGTCTCCTTTACATGGTATCGAGCAGGATTCGGCACATCGGCTGGCCGCAATATGTGATGCTGGTGCCACTTGCGCCCGTCTTCATCCCGAAATTCGTGGCGATCCCGCTTCCCGACATTGCGATCCAAGGGATCGCGATATTCTTCTACGCCGTGCTCCTGGTTCTGGCGTTTATTCCGGGAGACGGCCCGCGCCCTTCCGACCGCTACCCGATGGGAGCCAGAGCGCCTGCACCTGCCAAGCGCAAGCCGGGGCAGTTCGGCAGGCTCGGCACGGAATAACTACCGCTCCTCCCCCTCCCAGCCGAACACGCTGCGACCGCCCCATTCCGGCGAATTCCTGAATTCGCCGGCAACGATCTCCTTGAGATCGGGGCCTGTGACATAGCGCTCCAGCTGGCGGGACTGGTCGTCGAGGCGCTTGAGCGCCTCAAGCTCTTCCTCGCGCCCGAGGCGACCCTTCTGGACCGCCGACTTCATCACCTTGATGGTTTCGTCGTAAACCTTCAGCGGCACGGGGAATGGATGGCGGTCCTTGCCGCCGTGGGCGATCGAGAAACGGGCGGGGTCGGAGAAGCGGTAGGGCGCGCCGTGGACGACCTCGGCGACCATGGCGAGCGCTTGCACCGTGCGGGCGCCGACACCGGGGACGAGGAGAAGCTGCTCGAAATCTTCAGGGCCACGATCCGCCGCGGCCGCCAGATTGCCGTGCAGACGCTTCATGTTGACGTCCTTTTCGCGGACATCGTGATGGGCGGGCATGATCAGGTGCGGCAGGAGCATCTGGTCGGGCAGCGGCGCAGGCTTTCTCGTGTCAAGCGCCAGTGCTGCGGCTTCGCGGACGATGCGGTCGGGGCCGAGCGTTGCGAGGAGATCGAGCTGTCCGGCGCGGGAGCGCTCGGCACGTCTGTCGGCGAGGTTGACGATGTTGCCCTGCGTGCGGCCTTCGATCGCCGCATGCGGCGAGTTCACGAAGCTCTCCAGGCCCTCGGACAGCCAGTGATAGCGGCGGGCCTGCCTGTTGTCGCCGTTCATGCCTTGCTGAACCACCACCCATTTGCCGTCGTCGGTGACGATGAAGCCGTGGAGGTAGAGGTCGAAGCCATCCTGGAGGGCGGCGCTATCAACCTTGGCGACGAGGCGGCTTGCCTGCGCCAGCGCAATGCCGTCGATGCCGACGCGGTTGCCGATCGCGGCCAGCTCGTCCGGGGTGCGCCGCGACTGGGCGCCGCGGCCGCCGCAGACATGCAGGCCGAGCTCGCCCGAGAGCGGCGTCAGCCCGCGCTTCAGCGCGCCGAGAACACTGGTGGTGATGCCCGAGGAATGCCAGTCCATGCCCATGACGGCGCCGAAGGACTGGAACCAGAAAGGGTGTGCGAGACGGCGCAGAAATTCGTCGCGGCCGTAGTGATGCACGATCGCTTCGGTGACGAGTGCACCAAGCTTCGTCATCCGGTCGCCCAGCCATTTGGGAACCCTGCCGCCATGCAGGGGAAGATCGGCGCTGCCTGCTCTTTGAGCCATGGACGCAATTATAGCTGCGTCGCGCAGCCGAAGGAATCCGGTGCATCAAAAAGAAAACGCCGGCTGCAAGCAGCCGGCGCCCTTGGGAGGAAAACCCTTTTAGCCTCAGGCAGCAGCCGAAGCCGAACCCGACAGCGGAACTTCCGAGATCGTCTTCAGAACCTGGGAAGCGATCTGGTAGGGGTCGCCCTGAGAGTTCGGGCGGCGATCTTCCAGGTAGCCCTTGTAGTCGTTCTTGACGAAGGAGTGCGGAACGCGGATCGAAGCACCACGGTCAGCAACGCCGTAGGAGAACTTGTTCCACGGAGCCGTTTCGTGCTTGCCAGTGAGGCGCTTGTCGTTGTCCGGACCGTAGACAGCGATGTGAGCGTCGAGGTTCTTTTCGAACTGCGCCATCAGGGCTTCGAAATAAGCCTTGCCGCCAACTTCGCGCATGTACTTGGTCGAGAAGTTGCAGTGCATACCCGAGCCGTTCCAGTCGGTGTCGCCGAGCGGCTTGCAGTGATATTCGATGTCGATGCCGTACTTTTCAGTCAGGCGCTGCAGCAGGTAGCGTGCCATCCAGATCTGGTCGGCGGCCTTCTTGGAGCCCTTGCCGAAAATCTGGAATTCCCACTGACCCTTGGCCACTTCGGCATTGATGCCTTCGTGGTTAATGCCGGCAGCGAGGCACTGGTCGAGATGCTCTTCGACGATTTCGCGGGCAACCGGGCCAACGTTGGACGAGCCGACGCCGCAGTAATACGGACCCTGCGGAGCCGGGTAGCCCTGCTCCGGGAAGCCGAGCGGACGGCCGTTTTCGTAGAAGAAGTATTCCTGCTCGAAGCCGAACCATGCATCTTCGTCGTCGAGAATGGTCGCACGGCTGTTGGAAGCGTGCGGGGTAACGCCATCAGGCATCATAACTTCGCACATGACGAGAACGCCGTTCGTGCGAGCCGGATCCGGATAAACTGCAACCGGCTTCAAGACGCAATCAGAGCTGCGGCCCTCGGCCTGCATCGTGGACGAACCATCGAAGCCCCAGAGCGGGAGCTGCTCGAGCGTCGGAAACGCGTCGAATTCCTTGATCTGCGTCTTGCCGCGCAGGTTCGGTACAGGAGTGTACCCATCGAGCCAGATGTACTCGAGCTTATACTTTGTCATTGGCCAGTCTCTCAAACGTGTGCGTGTCACAAATCCTGAGGGTGCGTTTCACCAGCGGATGCACACTAACAAGCACGTAGCGTGCCAGTTCGAAATCCGCCCTTCAGGGTGCGTCAAAACGCGCAGGCAGGGCGCCGGCGAGACCGGACGTTAACTTTCAATGAAAGCGGGGGGTTAGGCGGGAACTGGCAGGCGATGGCTGCGTTTTTCTTTCAAAGGTCCAAACGCCTGAAAAAGATGCAGGAGCCACAGAAGTTTTCACACATTTTATCAACTGCTTACGAAGCCCACAATAATTGCCTATATTTTGAGCCATTTGCGCAAATCATGGGCAATCTGTTATTATCACTGCCCGGATGACCGGTACGCATAGATAATGGAAGGCGATAGGATGCCGACAAGTTTTCAAGGCGAATCCGCAAAGATCTACCAGTTCCCCGTCAAGTTCCGCCGTCCCGGCGAGCGCTTTGGCGCGAAGGATCCGCTCGCGATCGATCCCAACATCTGCGATGCGGCTTTCGACAGCTGGTATCACCAGGATGCGATCCGCGAAGAGGAAGAAGACAAGCGCAAGCCGCACGCCTGATCACATCAGACGAACACTTCCTGATCGACGCGATCTTCCGCGCCGAAGAATTTCAGATAGCGCTCGACTTCGGCCGGCTCACCTGTAGCCTTTTGCGGATTGTCTGAGAGCTTGACTGCAGGGCGGCCATTGGCGTCGCTGACCTTGCAGACGACGGAGATCGGGTTCAGCCCGGAGATTTCGGTCGGTGCGCAACCGGCGAAATCATTCGTCAAGTTGGTTCCCCAGCCGAAGCTCATGCGGACCCGTCCCTCGAAATGCTTGTAGGTGTCGATGATCGCGTCGACATCCAGCCCATCCGAGAAGATCAGAAGCTTCTGGCGCGGATCGCGGCCCATCTTCTTCCACCACTCGATGATCTTCTCACCGCCCTCGACCGGCGGCGCGCTGTCCGGACGGAAGCCGGTCCAGTCGGCAACCCATTCCGGCGCGTCGCGCAGGAAGGCCGTGGTGCCGAAGGCATCCGGCAGGACGATCAGCAGGTTGCCACCATAGAGGCGGTTCCAGTCGCGCAGAACCTTGTAGGGTGCCTTGGCAAGGTCGTCATCGGTCTGCGCTAGCGCTGCGGCGACCATCGGCAGTTCGTGGGCATTGGTGCCGACGGCTTCCAGATCGGAGTCCATGGCGAGCAGAACATTGCTGGTGCCGGTAAAAGCCGGGCCGATACCTTCCTTCAGCGCCTCGACGCACCAGCGCTGCCACAGGAAGCTGTGACGGCGGCGCGTGCCGAAATCGGAAATCCTGAGACCCGGGAGTTCCTTCAATCGCTCGACCTTGGTCCACATCCGGGCCTTGGCACGGGCATAGAGAACATCGAGCGTGAAGGGACCGAGCGCCTTCATCGCCGAGCGCGAGCGCAGCTCATTGATGATGGCCAGCGCCGGGATTTCCCACATCGTCGTCTCCTTCCAGGAGCCGTGGAAATCCAGAACGTATTGGCCATCCTTCTTGGAGAGCTCGTATTCGGGCAGCTGGAAATGCGAGAACCAGGCGAGGAATTCAGGCTCGAAAATCTGGGCGCGACCATAGAAGCTGTTACCGGCGAGCCAGATCATCTCCTTCTTGGAGAGACGCAGCGTGCGTGCGTGATCCAGCTGTTCGCGCAACTCGCCCTCGTCGATCTCTTCGGCGAGGAGTACCCGCTTCGTGCGGTTGATCAGCGTGAAAGTTGCGTTGACGTCGGGATAGAGCTTCCAGATCATCTGCAGCATCAGAAGCTTGTAGAAGTCCGTATCGATCAGGCTGCGGACGATCGGGTCCAGCTTCCAGGCGTGATTGTAAACGCGTCTTGCGATATCGGTCTTGGCCATGCTCCACCCCATGCATACCGGCCGGGTGCGCGGCACATGACGGCCGGTCCTGTGCGTCTTCTTATCGAAAAATCATACGGTAAAGTCCAGTGCAAATACAAAGCCCTGCCGCGGGAAGCGGCAGGGCCTTTGATAATCGCCTAGACCCAATACCCCATTACTGCGCAGAGGGCGCTGCCGGTGTCGCCGGGGTCGCAGGCTGGGCGTTGCCAGCGGGAGCCGAATTGTTCGGCGTTTCGGTCGGTACGCCATTGCCATTCTGCAGCGACGGGGCTGCCGGCGGCGCCGGCTGCTCAGACTGCAATTCCTGGCCGGGCTGCTGCGGCGCAACTTCGTTGGCCTCACGCTTGCCCCAGATCTCGACCGGGATCCAGACAATGAAGGCGAGCACGAGGGCGACGATCAGAACCGTCAGAATACGCTTGCCGGTCCGGCCCTGCTTGGCCTTGACCGGGGAAATCTGCTCTTCCTCATGCAGCTTGCCATCGGATTTTTCCCAGCGGGTTTCCATCTGATGCGCCATGCCTGTCTCCTTCCGATTTCTGGGCAGCCGCGATGCGGTCTGCTGCAGAGCCTACGGAAGAACAACGAAAAGAGGCTGCGAAGGTTCCCGGCCGGTCAGTAACCGGCGGTGCGATCGACCAGGAACTGCAGGGGCTCGCCGCGCTCGAAGCGGGCGATCTGCTGCTCGACATGGCGGAAGAGCGCATTTTCTTCCGAGATCGCCGCGTCATGGGGGGTGATGAAAACGCTGTCGAGACCCCAGAGCGGATCGTTGGCCGGCAACGGCTCCACCTCGAAGACGTCGAGCGAGGCGCCGCCCAGAATGCCACCCTCGATCGCCGAAACGATATCGGCCTGAACCTGGCTCTTGCCGCGCCCGGCATTGATGAAGACGGGCTTGCCGAGGGCGCCGCCCTGGCGGAGCTTGCCGAACAGGCCGGCATTGTAGAAGCCCGTCGTCTCCGGCGTCAGCGGCAGCAGGCCAACGAGGATATCGGTCTTCGACAGGAAGAGATCGAGGCCTGCAGCATCGAAAGTCTCGACGCCCTCGAGTTCCTTCTTCGTGCGCGACCAGCCGATAACGTTGAAACCCATGACCTTGAGCTTGCGGACGGCGTCCTGGCCGAGCACGCCGAGGCCCATGACGCCGACGGTGAGTTCAGCCGCTTCCGGAGGCGCCATCTTGCCCCAGATGCGATCGCGCTGGTGCTGGTCGTGGCCGCGCTGATCGCGCAGGTGCATGAGGCACTGCATGACCACCCATTCGCTCATCCGCACTGTCAGGCTGCGGTCGACGAAGCGGACGATCGGCACATCGGGCAGGCCCGGCAGCGTCATGATGCTATCGACGCCGGCGCCGCCGGAAAAGATGATCTTCAGGTTCGGTGCGCGGTCGAAAAGATCGGCGTCCGGCTTCCAGAGCAGCGCGTATTCGCAGGCGCTGAGATCCCTGCCCTTGGTCTCGGGATCGGCGAGATTGATGCTGCCGCGATCCGCAAAGGCGGTCTTCAGGATGCGGGCGATGCCCTCGGGGTTGAACTTCAGATCGACGAGAACGGGCGGTCTTGCGGACATGGTCTTCTTTACTGCTGCACGGCAGGCGTCGGCACTGCCTCGATGTTGAATGCGGCGGCCATCAGCGCCTTGGTGTAATCGTCCTTCGGCGCACTGAAGATCTCGGCCGATGGCCCCTGCTCCACCACCTTGCCGAAGCGCATGACGATGACATCGTTGGCGAGCGCTTTGACGACCTTCAGGTCATGGCTGATGAAGAGATAGGCGAGATCATGCTTCTTCTGCAGATCGCGAAGGAGATCGACGACCTGCGCCTGGACGCTCATGTCGAGCGCCGAGGTCGGCTCGTCGAGCATGACGAAGCGCGGCTTCAGCACCATGGCGCGGGCGATCGCAATGCGCTGCCGCTGACCGCCGGAAAATTCATGCGGGTAGCGCCAGCGGGTCAGCGGATCGAGACCGACTTCCTCCAGCGCCCAGCAGACGCGCTGGTCACGCTCCTCGTGCGTGAGCGAGCGCTCATGTACCTTCAGGCCCTCAGCGATGATATCGCCGACCGACATGCGCGGGCTGAGCGATCCATAGGGATCCTGGAAGACCACCTGCAACTGGTTGCGCAGCGGCCGCATCTGGGTGAAAGAATAGCTCGCTATATCCTTGCCGACGAAGCTGATACGGCCCTTCGACGAGATCAGCCGCGTCAGCGCCAGTCCGAGCGTCGTCTTGCCGGAGCCGGATTCGCCAACGACGCCGAGCGTCTGGCCGGCGCGCAGCGACAGATCGATGCCGTCGACCGCCTTTACGTGATCGACGACCTGGCGCATCAGCCCGGCCTTGATCGGGAACCAGACGCGGACATCGTTGCCTTCGATGACGACAGGCTTCGAGGGATCGGCGAGCGGCGGCTCTCCGCGCGGTTCGGAAGCCAGCAGGTGTCGGGTATAATCGTGCTGAGGGCGGGTGAAGACTTCTTCCACCGTGCCGGTTTCGACGATCTTGCCCTTGGTCATGACGCAGACGCGATCGGCAAATTTGCGGACGATGCCGAGATCGTGGGTGATGAAGAGCATGGACATGCCATGCTCGCCTTTCAGCTGGCGCAGAAGCTCGAGGATCTGCGCCTGGACGGTGACATCAAGCGCCGTCGTCGGCTCGTCGGCGATCAGCAGTTCCGGGCGATTGGCGAGCGCCATGGCGATCATCACGCGCTGACGCTGGCCGCCGGAGAGCTCGTGCGGATAGGCCTTCAGCCGCTTCTCCGGCTCGCGGATGCCGACCTGATTGAGTAGTTCGAGCACACGCTTTCGCGCGGCGGCACCGGTTACGCCCTGATGGAGATCGAGGATTTCGGCAATCTGCTTCTCGATCGAGTGGAGCGGATTGAGCGAGGTCATCGGCTCCTGGAAGATCATCGTGATGTCGTTGCCGCGCACCTGGCGCAGCTCCTTGTCCGATGCCTTCAGGAGATCCTTGCCCTTGAACAGGATCTGGCCCGTCGGGTGGTTCGCCGAGGGATAGGGAAGCAGCCGCAGGATGGAGTTTGCCGAGACGGACTTGCCGGAGCCGGACTCACCGACCAGCGCGACGACTTCGCCCTTGCGGATGTCGAAGGAAATGCGATCCACAGCCAGCGATGTTTCGCCGCCCTGATGAAAGGCGACGGACAAATCCTTGACCGAGAGGAGGGTTTCAGGGCTCTCGCTCATTGGAAGGTCTTTCTTGGATCGAAGGCATCGCGCACGGCCTCGCCGATGAAGATCAGCAGCGAGAGCATGATCGACATGGAAAAGAAGGCGGTGAGCCCGAGCCACGGCGCCTGCAGATTGGATTTGCCCTGCGCGATCATCTCACCCAGCGACGGCGAGCCTGGCGGCATACCGAAGCCGAGGAAGTCCAGCGAGGTCAGCGTGGTGATCGAGCCCGAGAGAATGAAGGGCAGGAAGGTCAGCGTCGCGACCATGGCGTTCGGCAGCAGATGGCGCCACATGATGGTTCGGTTGTTGACGCCGAGCGCGCGGGCGGCGCGGACATATTCGAAGTTTCTGGCACGCAGGAATTCGGCGCGCACGACACCGACGAAGCCGACCCAGGAGAACAAGAGCATGATGCCGAGCAGCACGAAGAAGCCCGGCGGCAGGATCGCGGCGATGATCAGCAGGATGTAGAGAACCGGCATCGATGACCAGATCTCGATAAAGCGTTGCAACAGCAGATCGGTCCAGCCGCCGAAATAGCCCTGGACCGCGCCCGCCGTCACCCCGACGACTGCCGAGCAGATCGTCAGTGCCAGGCCGAAGAGCACGGAGATACGGAAGCCATAGATGACGCGGGCCAGCACATCGCGTGCCTGATCATCCGTGCCCAGCCAATTCAGATTGCCATAGTTGCAATTCGGATCGTTGACGCCCTGCGGGTAGCCGGAGCAGCGTTCCTCGGAGCTCATCAGCCAGAAAGGCGGCGTCGGCGCCGAGCGCGGAATGTTCGAATTGACCGACCGGTAGGAGTAATGGATCGGCGGCCAGATCATCCAGCCATTGGCATTGATTTCGTCGGAGATGACATCAGAGCGATAGTCCGTCTCCGCCAGGAAGCCGCCGAATTTCTCTTCCGGGTAATCGATAACGACGGGGAAGAGGATCTCGCCCTTGTAGGACGCGATGATCGGCTTGTCGTTGGCGATCAGTTCGGCAAACAGGGTCAGCACGAAGAGGACCATGAACAGCCAGAACGACCAGTAGCCGCGCCGGTTCGCCTTGAAATTCCGCCAACGGCGGACGTTTGTCGGCGACAGCAGGCCCCTGCGCGGCGGCTTGACGGGCGTCGCCGTCGCAGGATTTGCAGCGGTATCCATCAGACGTCCCTCCGCTCGAAGTCGATGCGGGGATCGATCCAGGTGTAGATCAGGTCCGAGATCAGGCTGACGAAGAGGCCGAGCAGCGAGAAGATATAGAGCGTCGCGAAGACGATCGGGTAATCGCGGTTGACGACCGAGAGATAGCCGAGGCGGCCGAGGCCATCGAGCGAGAAGATGTTCTCGATCAGCAGCGAACCCGTGAAGAAGGCCGAAATGAAGGCGCCGGGGAAGCCGGCGATGATGATCAGCATGGCGTTGCGGAATACGTGACCATAGAGCACCTGGCGTTCATTCAGGCCTTTTGCGCGCGCCGTCGTCACATACTGCTTCTTGATCTCCTCGATGAAGGAGTTCTTCGTCAGCAGCGTCGTCGTGGCAAAAGCGGCGAGCGAGAGCGAGATCAGCGGCAGCGTCAGATGCCAGAAATAGTCGAGCGGCTTCTGCCACCAGGCGAGCTGGTCGAAATTATCCGAGACCAGGCCGCGCAGCGGGAACCAGTCATAGAAGGAGCCGCCGGCGAAGAGAACGATCAGCAGGATACCGAACAGGAAGCTCGGAACTGCATAGCCGACAATGATCACGCCCGATGTCCAAACATCGAAGGTCGAGCCGTCCTTGACCGCCTTGCGGATGCCGAGCGGAATCGAGATCACGTAGGAGAAGATCATGATCCAGACGCCGAGCGAAATCGAGACCGGCAGCTTATCCTTGATCAGGTCGAGAACCGAGGTGTTGCGGAAGAAGCTCTCGCCGAAATCGAAGCGGATGTAGTTCCACATCATCTCGCCGAAGCGAGTGAGCGGCGGCTTGTCGAAGCCGAACTGCTTTTCGAGCTTGGCGATCAATTCCGGGTCGAGGCCCTGGGCGCCGCGATATTTCGAGCCTTCATCACCGCCTTGTCCCAGCAGATCTCCACCACCGCCGGAAAGGCGCTGGTCGGCGCTGTCGGCCTGACCGGTCAGCTGGGCGATCACCTGCTCGACCGGGCCGCCGGGCGCAAACTGGATGACGGTGAAGGAGATCGCCATGATGCCGACGATCGTCGGTATCATCAGAAGCAGGCGGCGAAGGATATAAGCTCCCATCAGCGCGCGGCCTTCCAGGTCTTGAATTTCGCCGGGATGCGCATCCTGTCAGAAGTCTTCAACCGTCGAGCCTTTCGCCGGTTAACCCGGCTTCTTCATGGTGATTCGAATGGACCATTTGGACCCCAGCGGCCCTGCCAATGCAAGTCCGCTATTTCGCGTCCTTCGACCACCAGACCTCGGGGAAGCCGATGGAATATTCGGGATAAGCGGCCGGATGCGTGAGCTTGTCCCAATAGGCGATCCAATAGGTTTTTCGGTAGAACAGCGGAATGACGTAGTGATTGGCCAATAGCACGCGATCCATCGCCTTGATCGCGGCGACCTGCTCGTCGCGGTTGGGCGCAAAGATGATCATCTTCACCAGCGCATCGACTGCCGGGTTAGCGATGCCGGCATAGTTGCGCGAGCCCTGCTGATTGACAGAACCAGAACCCCAGTAGTCTGCCTGCTCGTTACCGGGGTTCATGGTTTCACCCCAGACATTCCAGATCATGTCATAATCGAAGCTGCGCGCCCGGTTTGTATATTGCGAGGCATCAACGGTGCGGACCCGCGCATCGATACCGATCTTTTTCAGGTTATTGGCATAGGGCACGGCCCAGCGTTCCAATATCGGACTGGCAAGCAGTATTTCGAAACTCATCGGCTGACCCGTCGCGGAGCTCACCATCCGGTTGCCCTTGATTTCCCAACCGGCCTCTTTTAGCAGAGCAATCGCTTTGCGGAGATTGTCCCGGCTCTTTTGCGGATCGCCACCGACCGGGTTGGTATAGGGCGTCGTGAATATCTCCGGCGGCACCTTGTCCTTGAGACCCTGCAAAAGCTCCAGTTCACGGCCTTCGGGAAGGCCGGAAGAAGCGAGATCGGTATTCCAGAAATAGCTGTCGACGCGCGTGTAGCTGCCAAAAGCCACCGTGCGATTGATCTCTTCGAAATCGAAGCCGTAGTTCAGCGCTTCACGTACGCGCTCATCCTTGAAGAGGTCACGCCGCATGTTTGGCACCAGGGCCTGCATGATCCCTGCCGCGCGAAGCGGATTGGGGACGTCTTCCTTCTTGACCCGGCCATCCTTCACCGCGGGAAAGTCGTATCCCGTGGCCCAGCGGCTGGCCTGTGTTTCCTGCCAGTAATCGGTATTGCCGGCACGAAACGCTTCGAACTCGACGTCGCGGTCGCCGAAGTATGTGTAGAGAATATTGCGAAAATTGTTCTGGCCGACGTTTACGGGAACGTCCTTGCCCCAGTAGTCGTCACGCAGTTCGTAGCGGACGGTCGCGCCGGCGGAGAAGGCGGCAATTTTGTACGGTCCCGACCCCATAACAGGCTCAAGCGTCGTCTTGGAAATGTCGCGTGGCTTTCCGTCGGCGCCCGTGGCTTCCCACCAGTGCTTCGGCAGGACAATAACCTGGCCGAGAATGTTCGGCAGTTCCTTGTTGTTCTTCTCGTCGAAGGTGAATTTCACGTCGCGCTCGCCGACTTTTTCGGCCTTCACAACGTGCTTGTAATAGTTCGACAGAAGCGGATTGAGCTCTTTCGACTTGTCGAAGCTGAAGATCACATCATCCGGGGTGACCGGCTGGCCGTCGGCCCATTTGGCCTCGGCGCGGAGCCGGAAGGTGGCGCTTGACACGTCGGCGGGATAGGAAACCCCTTCGGCCAGCAAGCCGTAGGATGAAAGCACTTCGTCGTCGGCTGACTTGAGCAGCGTCTCGAAGACAAGGCTCAATCCAACCGCGGCATCTCCCTTCGAGAGCAACGGATTGAACGTATCAAAAGTGCCTGTGGTCGAGAGCTTGGCATCGCCGCCCTTCGGCGCATCCGGATTGACGTAGTCGAAGTGCTTGAAGCCGGGCTGGTACTTGAGTTCGCCGATGGACGACGTGCCGATCTGGAAGGTCTGCTCCTGGGCTTTGACGGGCAAGGCCAGTGCGCTCAGTGCCACGAGAGCAACAACCAGACTTTTCTTCGACCCCACAAATGCCATTCGCCAACCCCTATTGTTTCGGTTTCGGCGAGAATAAGGAAAATGGCGGCGAAAAACAGGAGAGAGTTTGGTTTTTGCCGTTCTCGCGAAATTTTGACTAGTCGTTCGGAGCCCTCTCATGTCCCTTTACGATCCCAAGACCACCGCGCTTATCTCTATCGACCTGCAGGCCTTTATCACCAGCCGGCCGGTTGCGCCTCATAGCGCTCAGCAGGTCATTGAAAACACGGCAGCGATTGCCAGGCAGCTGAAATCACAGGGCGGAACGGTCATTCTGGTGACCGTCGGTTTCTCTGCGGACTACGCTGACGCCGTCAACCATCCAGCCGACGAACCGGCGAGCTTCCCGAAGGGCGGATTGCCCGCCGCCGCGCTTGAGGCGCCGCCGGAGATCGCGGTACTGACCGTCGATGCCCATGTCGTCAAGCGCCAGTGGAGCGCCTTCTACGGCACCGATCTAGACCTTCAGCTTCGCCGCCGCGGTATCAAGACCGTCATCCTCGCCGGGATCGCGACCAATTTCGGCGTCGAGTCGACCATTCGCGATGCCTATGCGCATAACTACGCGGTCATTGCCGCCGAAGACGCGATGACGAGCTTCACGGCGGAGATGCACGGATTTTCGTGCGAGAAGATCCTGCCGCGGCTGTCGCGGGTCAGAAAGACTGCCGATATCCTCGCCAATCTCTGAGCGGAGGCGAAAGCACCTAGGCGCGAGCACCATGAAAACATCGATTCACCCGAATTGCTTTTCACGGTAAATTCCACCGCAAATCACTGGCAATTTCGGGAATTCGCATGACGCTCCGCCTCGCTTCTTCCAAGATTTTCGGCAAACTCGCCTTGGCGGGTGCGCTGGGCGTCGGCCTCGTCTCGGCCGATGCGGGCGCGCAGCAGAAGCAGCCGAGCCCGGGAAGCGCCAAGGCGATCTTCGGCTCGGTATCGCTTCCGTCAGAGGGGCCCGCACAGCCGATCGGCTTCTATGCCAAGGGCTGCATGTCGGGCGCCGTGGCGCTTCCCGCCGACGGGCCGACCTGGCAGGCGATGCGGCTTTCGCGCAATCGCCGCTGGGGTAATCCGGCAATGATCTCGCTGCTCGAGCGCTTTTCGCGCGACGCGCAGCAACAGATCGGCTGGCCGGGACTGCTGGTCGGCGATATCGCGCAGCCGCGCGGTGGTCCGATGTTCAATGGTCACGCCTCGCATCAGGTCGGCCTGGATGCCGATATTTGGTTCACCCCAATGCCATCCCAGCGGATGGATGCCGAGCAACGGGAAGCCCTGCCTTTCACGACCATGCTGCAGAAGGGCAAATTCCTGACCGTCGACCCGAAGATCTGGACGCAATCGCGCGCCGAACTTCTGATGCTTGCCGCGAGCTATCCGCAGGTCGAGCGCATCTTCGTCAATCCGGCGATCAAGAAGAAGATGTGCGACACCTGGACCGGCGACCGCACCAATCTCGGCAAGCTTCGTCCGGAATATGGCCACGACTCGCATTTTCACATCCGCATCAAGTGCCCGCCGGGCGCCACTGCCTGCAAGCCGCAGGCGCCCGTTGCCGCCGGTGACGGCTGCGACAAATCGCTGGCGTGGTGGTTCACCAAGGAACCTTGGGCGAAGCCCGCACCGCCGAAGCCGAATGCGCCGCCGCCGAAGCCGCCGCGCGAGGGCATGGTCTCCGATCTGCCAAAAGCCTGCGCTGCCATTTTGGCCGCCCCGTCCGTCTCCTCGGTTGCCGAAGCAACCTATGGCGGCGGCTCGGCAGCGAGCGCTCTGACGGCGGTACCGGCAGCGGCTCCCGCCGTTTCCGACCAGGGCCTTCCCGCCATTGGCCCGGTTCCTGACGACAAGCCGATGCAATGATTACCGTGAGGCTTGTGTTTCAAATCACCGGCTTGGTATAGAAGCGGCCAAATCGATTGAAACCCGGGATGGAGGTCCTTTCTCATGGCCGGCGGCAAGTGCCTTGCATTGATTGCTCATGACCAGAAGAAGGACGACATGGCGGAATTTGCCCGCCGCAACCGCGACCTTCTCGCCAAGTGGAAGATCGTCGCGACCGGCACGACCGGCGGCCGCGTTCTCGACGCCGTCCCCGACCTCGATGTCACCCGTCTGAAAAGCGGCCCTCTCGGCGGCGACCAGCAGATCGGCGCGCTGATCTCGACCGGTGAAATCGGCGCCCTGATCTTCTTCGTCGACCCGCTGACCCCGATGCCGCACGATGTCGACGTCAAGGCGCTGATGCGGCTCGCGATCGTCTACGATATCCCGATGGCGCTCAACGAAGCGACCGCGGACAAACTCATCCCAACCCTGAAAGCTTGAACGGAAGAGGCCCGATCCATGCTTGATGCCAGCGATGCCCATATGCCCTTCCCGATCCTGATCGGCGATATCGGCGGCACGAATGCGCGCTTCTCCATTCTCGCCGACGCCACAGCCGAGGCGGTGAATTTTCCGAATGTCCGGACGGCCGATTTCGAGACGATCGACGATGCCATCAAGGCAGGCGTTTTCGCCAAGACGGCCCTACGCCCGCGTTCGGCCATTCTGGCCGTTGCAGGCCCGATCAACGGCGATGAGATCCCGCTGACGAACTGCGACTGGGTCGTTCGCCCGCATACGATGATTTCCGGCCTCAGCATCGAGGACGTTCTCGTCGTCAACGATTTCGAGGCGCAGGCGCTGGCGATTTCTGCACTTGGCTCCAATGACCGCGAGCAAATCGGCCCCGCCTCGGGCGACTTGATGGCTTCGCGCGCCGTTCTCGGACCGGGCACCGGGCTCGGCGTCGGCGGTCTCGTTCATGCCCGCGGTAGCTGGATCCCGGTTCCGGGTGAAGGCGGCCATGTCGATCTCGGACCGCGCTCCAAGCGTGACCTGGAGATTTTCCCCTATATCGAGACGATCGAGGGCCGCGTTTCTGCCGAACAGATCCTCTGCGGCCGCGGCATCATCCATCTCTACCGTGCGATCTGCACCGCCGACGGGCTGGACGTGAAGTACAGCGATCCGGCCGACGTCACGTCCCATGCGCTCGCGGGCACAGACAATGTGGCCGAGGAGACGATCTCACTGTTTGCGACCTATCTTGGCCGGCTCGCCGGCGACATCGCCATGCTCTTCATGGCCAAGGGCGGCGTCTATCTCTCCGGGGGTATCTCGCAGAAGATCTTGCCGGCGCTGCGCAAGCCGGAATTCCGCGCCGCTTTCGAGGACAAAGCGCCGCACTCGCACTGGCTGCGCGCCATCCCGACCTATGTCGTGACGCATCCGCTGGCAGCCCTTGCCGGGCTTTCCTTCTACGCCCGCGCCCCGGAAACCTTCGGCGTATCGACGGATGGGAGACGCTGGCGCGCTTAGGCCCTGTCTAGCCAAGCCGCCGCCAAATCTTTATAGAGCCCCGCGAGTGCGCGGTTTTGCGCGCATAGTATCCGACACGGGAAGCGCAATTTTTTGGAAAAGTCCGCAAACAAGAGCGTCAGTAGCGATACAGTCACCGGCGTGCTGAAGCGCATCATCGCCGAGAACGGCCGTGACCACATTATGGGCTATGCGTTCGCGATCGCCTGTCTTGTCATCGTCGCGCTTTCGACGGCTTATACTGCGTGGATCATGCGCACGATCATCGATGAGGCCTTCGCCAACCGGCGCGGCGACATCGTCTGGGTCATCTGCCTGTCGATTTTTCTGGCCTTTGTCGCCCGCGGCTTTGCCAGCTATGGGCAAGCCGTGGCCCTTTCCAAGGTGGGCAACAATATCGTCGCGCGCTATCAGAAGCGTATTTATGCGCATCTGATGACGCTTTCCGTCGGCTTCTACAACGATACGCGTTCTGCACAGATCGCCGCTCAGGTCAGCCAGAATGTCAGCGGCATCCGCGACGTCATGAACCTGACGATCACTTCGACGGCACGCGATCTGCTCTCCTTTGTCTCGCTGGTTGCAGTGATGATTTATCAGGATCCGCTGCTCAGTCTGATCATCTTCGTGATGGCGCCGCCGCTGATGCTCGGTCTTCGATATCTTTCCAAGCGCCTCCGCCAGGTGACGAAGGAAGCCATCCACCTCAACAGCCGCGCCTTTGGCGCGATGCAGGAGTCGATCCAGGGCATTTCCATCGTCAAGGCGTTCACGATGGAAAGCGAACTCGAAAAGCGAGTGAACAAGATCATCGACGTTGCCGAAAGCCGCTCCAACAAGATTGCCCGCCTCTCGGAACGCAATGCGCCGATGACAGAAAGCTTTGCCGGTCTGGCGGTCGCAGGCGTCCTTGCCTATGCGGCTTACCGGTCGATCTATCACAATGTCCCGCCGGGTGCTTTCTTCTCCTTCGTTACCGCACTGCTGCTCGCTTACGACCCGCTGCGCCGCCTGGCCAAGCTGCAGGTGCAGATGGAGCGTGCAGCCGTCAACGCGCGGATGATCTACGAACTGCTCGACATGGAACCGCGCCAGCGCGATCTGCCGGATGCCAAGCCGCTAGAGGCAACGGAAGCACGGATCGAGTTCCGGAATGTATCCTTCGCCTATGGCAATGAACCCGTCCTCAATGGTGTCAGCTTCGTCGCCGAAGGCGGGAAGACAACAGCGCTTGTCGGTCCATCGGGTGCTGGCAAGTCGACGATCATCAATCTCATTCCGCGCTTTTACGACCCCACGAGCGGCGAGATCATCATCGACGGGCAGGACGTGGCGCATGTGACGAAGCAGTCGCTGCGCGAGCAGCTCGCCTATGTCTCACAGCAGCCCTATCTGTTCGAAGGCTCGATCCGCGACAATATCCGCTACGGCCGTCCGGATGCGACGGATGCGGAGATCGAGGAAGCCGCCCGTCTCGCCTATGCGCATGATTTCATCATGGCACAGCCCGACGGTTACGATACTGCCGTCGGCGAGAATGGCGTGACCCTATCGGGCGGCCAGCGCCAGCGCCTGTCGATCGCCCGCGCACTCGTGCGCAACGCACCGATCCTGTTGCTCGACGAGGCGACATCGGCGCTCGATACGGAATCCGAAGCTGCCGTCCAGAAGGCACTCGACGAGGCGATGACGGGCCGCACCGTCGTCGTCATCGCACACCGCCTCTCCACCGTCGTTCGCGCCGACAAGATCGTCGTGATGCAGCAGGGTCGGGTCGTCGAGGAAGGCAATCACGAGACGCTTGCGAAGCTCGAGGACGGACTTTACGCTCGCCTGAACAATCTCCAGAGGCCGGCGGCCTCGAATACGATCTGATACGGGAATACTGAGGACATGAGCGACGCTGCTATGAAACTGGTTGTGGTTGGGGCAGCAGGGCGCATGGGCCAGACGCTGATCCGGCTGATCGATTCCATCGATGGCGTGACGCTGCATGCGGCGATCGAACGCGCCGGGTCGCCCTTCGTCGGGCGCGATGCGGGCGAGCTTGCCGGGCTTGGGCCGAATGGCGTGATCATCGGCGACGATCCGCTCGCCGCCTTCCTGCATGCCGAGGGTGTCCTCGACTTTACTTCGCCAACCGCCAGCGTCGAATTTGCTGGATTGGCAGCACAAGCGCGTATCGTCCATGTGGTCGGCACGACCGGATGCTCGGATGCCGACGATGCCAAGATCCAGGCGGCCGGGCGCCATGCGCGGATCGTCAAGTCGGGCAATATGAGCCTCGGCGTCAATCTTCTCAGCGTCTTCATCGAGCAGGCTGCCCGGGCGCTGTCGCCCGAGGACTGGGATATCGAAGTTCTCGAAATGCATCACAAGCGCAAGGTCGATGCGCCCTCGGGTACCGCGCTGCTGCTCGGCGAGGCCGCTGCCAAGGGCCGCAATGTGGACCTGAAGACGCAGTCGGTTCGCGTCCGCGATGGGCATACTGGTGCACGCGAAGCCGGCACCATCGGCTTTGCGACGCTTCGCGGCGGCTCGGTGATCGGCGAGCATTCGGTGCTCTTTGCCGGCGAAGGCGAGATCGTTTCGATGTCGCATAGCGCGGCGGATCGCTCGATCTTCGGCCGCGGCGCCGTCAAGGCAGCGCTCTGGGCGCGCGACAAGAAGCCGGGTTTCTATTCCATGCTCGATGTCCTCGGGCTCTCTTTACAATAATCCCTACGGAGGCAGACTTTTATGAGCGGCACACTCGTTCTCGTTCGGCATGGCCAGAGCGACTGGAACCTGAAGAACCTCTTCACCGGCTGGAAAGATCCTGATCTGACCGAGCTCGGCATCCAGGAAGCGACGGCCGGCGGCCAGGCGCTTGCCGATTATGGCATCAAGTTCGATGTCGCCTACACCTCGGCGCTGACCCGCGCGCAGCACACGCTGAAGCTCATCCTCGACAAGGTCGGCCAGCAGGGCCTGCAGACGATCAAGGATCAGGCGCTGAACGAGCGCGACTATGGCGACCTCTCCGGCCTCAACAAGGATGATGCCCGGGCCAAGTGGGGCGAGGAGCAGGTGCATATCTGGCGCCGCTCCTACGACGTCCCGCCTCCGGGCGGCGAAAGCCTGCGCGACACCGGCGCCCGCGTCTGGCCCTATTACCTGACGGAGATCCTGCCGCGTGTCCTGCGTGGCGAGAAGGTTCTCGTCGCGGCTCACGGCAACTCGCTGCGTTCGCTGGTCATGGTGCTCGACCGCCTGACCCGCGAGCAGGTTCTTGAGCTCAACCTCGCGACCGGCGTTCCGATGGTCTACAAGCTGAAGGCCGATTCCACCGTCGCCTCCAAGGAAGTGCTCGGCGACATGTCCGGCGCTCACTGAGCCGGATTCGCATCAATCAGAAAGCCGGGCCAAGTGCCCGGCTTTTTAGTTTTCGATGGTGAATTGTACTCGGTCTGCGGCGAAGCGGGTGATGGAATATTGCACGGGAACGCCGTCGAGATCGGTGTTCATCGCCTTGGTGATCAGCAGGATCGCACCCGGCGTCAGCTCCAGATCGGCAATGTCTCCGGCGTCCGCATGCGCGGCAGTGATCTCTGTCGTTGCTCGGACATAGTCCTGCAGGCCGAGCAGCGCGAAGGCCTTGGTGATCGATTCCGTCTTGCGGTAGGTCTCGGCGATATCGCCGAAGCGTGCAGCCGGAAACCAGCTCGTTGCCCGTGAGACCGGGCGCTTGTCAGCCTCCCGCGTCGTTTCCAGCCTGATGACCGCATCGCCGACGCGCATCTTCAGCCAGCGGGCGACCTCTGCGTCGGCGGACTCCTCGGCGGCCGCCAGCAGGAAGCCGCGCGTTTCCCTGGCCTGGCCGCTGATGCCCGCGGTGAAGCGCGTGCGCTTGCTGATCGGGAAATTCAACCGCTCCCGCCGTTCGATCAGCGTGCCGCGGCCCTGCACGGCGCGGACGATTCCCTCCTGAGCCAACGCCGCAAGGGCGCTTCGAACCGTATGCCGGTTGACGCCGAACTGTTCGGCGAGCGCCGTTTCCGGCGGCACCATGCCCGTTTCATCATAGGCGCCGCGGGTAATTGCCTCGCGGATGCGATCCGCTATCTGGCGCCATAGCGCCACCCCCGTCTGCCTTTGCACCTGCTTCAGCCCAGCCATTTCACCCCTGCCATGTCACACGCTTGTCATGCCCCCGATTTAAGCGTAGCTATATCTTGTATGGTTGTCTATATCAATAGACATTTCGAAGGATGTGGCGATGAAACCAGCAGAGAAAATCGAGGCAGCCGACGGCAGGAAGAGGGTGGTCGATCTTCTCGCCCGCTCCGAGCTTGCCGAACTGAATGACGCCTGGGAGGCGCTTGCGAACAAGCCGGAGGTTCAGGCCGTGCGCGGCCCCGAAACGGGTCTGGTGATGGTCCGCGGCCGTATCGGCGGTGGCGGCTCGGCCTTCAATCTCGGCGAAGTGACGGTCACGCGCGCAACGATCCGGCTCGCCAGCGGCACTGTCGGCCATGGTCAGTCGCTGGGCACCGATCGCAAGAAGGCGCGGCTTTGCGCGATCTTCGACGCTCTCTGGCAGGAAGAGCCAACCAAGGCATTCGTCGAGGAAAGACTGCTTCAGCCGATCGCCCAGCGCATTGCCGCCGCGACGCAGCAGAAGGCCGACGAGACGGCCGCAACCCGCGTCGACTTCTTCACCATGGTTCGCGGAGACGACTGATGGAACTCAGGAACGATACCTTGACCGGCGGCTTTGCCGAGCCGGTCTTCCAGGCTCAGAGCGTCTTCAAGGCGATGATGGATGCCATGGCCCGCCCGGGCTCGATCCAGACGCTGTCGCCCGATGCTGCCCCGCCTGCGCCCATGGGTGCCGCGGCCGGCGCCATCGCGCTGACGCTCTGCGATCATGACACGCCAGTATGGCTTTCGCCTGCGCTGAACAAATCTGCCGTACCGGGTTGGCTGAGCTTCCATACGGGCGCGACCGTCACCACCGAAAAGTCCGAGGCGCGTTTCGCATTTGTCGACAGCGGCATGGCGCTCTCCACTTTTGGCCTCTTCGCTCCGGGCACGCAGGAATATCCCGACCGCTCGACGACGGTTGTCATCGAGATTGCTGCGCTCGACGGCGGCAAGATGCTGGCGCTGATGGGACCGGGTATCAAGACCGTGACGGAAATCGCACCGGTGGGACTGCCGGAGACCTTCATCCGCCTCTGGAACGAGAACCGCGTCCTCTTCCCCCGCGGTGTCGACATCGTGCTTGCCGCAGGCAGCAGTTTCCTCTGCCTGCCGCGCACCACCAAGATTACCGCAACGGAGATGTGAGCCATGTATGTTGCAGTCAAAGGTGGCGAGGCCGCCATCGCCAATGCCCATCGCCTGCTCGCCGACCGCCGCCGCGGTGACCGTTCGCTTCCCGCAATCGGCATCGAGCAGATCGTCGCGCAGCTGGCGCTTGCCGTCGATCGCGTCATGGCCGAGGCGTCGCTCTACGACCGGACGCTTGCCGCGCTCGCAGTTCGCCAGTCGCGCGGTGACATGATCGAGGCGATCTTCCTGCTGCGTGCCTATCGCACGACGCTGCCGCGCTTCGGTTACTCGAAGCCGCTCGACACGAGCCGCATGACGATCGAGCGCCGTATCTCGGCGACCTACAAGGACCTTCCGGGCGGCCAGCTGCTCGGCCCGACCTTCGACTATACGCACCGCTTGCTCGACCCGTCGCTGCTGACGGATGAAGAGGTTGAAGAGCCGGCTCAGCGTCAGGCCGAAACCGGCCGCGTCATCCGCGTCTCCGAAATCCTCGGCCAGGAAGGCCTGATCGAAGACGATGATTCGATGCCCGAAGATCACGAGATCGGCGACCTGACGCGCGAGCCGATGGAATTCCCGATGAGCCGGGATCTGCGCCTGCAGGCGCTGGCCCGCGGCGACGAAGGCTTCCTCCTGGCGCTCGGCTACTCGACGCAGCGCGGCTACGGCCGCAACCACCCCTTCACCGGCGAAATCCGCATCGGCGAAGTCGAGGTGGAGTTCGACGTGCCCGAACTCGGCTTTGCCGTTTCGCTCGGCACGATCCAGGTCACCGAATGCCAGATGGTCAACCAGTTCAAGGGTTCGGCCAAGGCTCCGCCGCAGTTTACCCGCGGCTATGGCCTGGTCTTCGGCCAGAGCGAGCGCAAGGCAATGTCGATGTCGCTCGTCGACCGCGCGCTGCGCGCCGGTGAGCTCGGCGAGGACGTGACGGCACCGGCTCAGGACGAGGAATTCGTCATCTCGCATGCCGACAACGTCCAGTCGACCGGCTTCGTCGAGCATCTGAAGCTGCCGCATTACGTCGACTTCCAGGCCGAACTCGACCTCGTGCGCCGCATGCGGCGCGACTTCGAGGCAAGCCGCAACAATGGCGAAGCAATGAAGGAAGCAGCAGAATGACCGATCTTGCCAGCTACAATTTCGCCTATCTCGACGAGCAGACGAAGCGGATGATCCGCCGGGCGATCCTGAAAGCGATCGCCATTCCCGGCTACCAGGTTCCCTTCGCCAGCCGCGAAATGCCGATGCCCTACGGCTGGGGCACCGGCGGCGTTCAGGTGACCGCCTCGATCATCGGCCCTGACGATGTGCTCAAGGTCATCGACCAAGGCGCCGACGACACGACGAATGCCGTCTCGATCCGCGCCTTCTTCCAGAAGGTCGCCAATGTCGCGGTGACCACGCATACGAAGGACGCGACGATCATCCAGACGCGTCACCGCATTCCCGAAGAGAAGCTCGGCACCAACCAGGTGCTGGTCTACCAGGTGCCGATCCCCGAGCCGCTGCGCTTCCTCGAACCGCGCGAGACCGAGACCCGCAAGATGCACGCGCTCGAGGAATACGGCCTCATGCATGTGAAGCTCTACGAGGACATCGCCCATAACGGCCGGATCTCCAAGACCTATGCCTATCCGGTGAAGGTCGCGGGCCGCTACGTCATGGACCCGTCGCCGACCCCGAAATTCGACAATCCGAAGATGCACATGTCGGATGCGCTGCAGCTCTTCGGCGCCGGCCGCGAGAAGCGCATCTATGCGGTGCCGCCCTATACGGAAGTCGTCAGCCTCGACTTCGAGGACTACCCCTTCGAGATCCAGCGCTTCGGCAAACCCTGCGCGCTCTGTGGCGCCGAAGAGGTCTATCTCGACGAAGTCATCCTCGACGACAAGGGCGGGCGCATGTTCGTCTGCTCCGATACCGACCATTGCGAAGACCGCCGCGAGCACGGCCATGCCGGCGAAATGCTTGCGCCCAAGGAGGCTGCGGAATGACCGAAACACCGCTTCTCAAAGTCAACGACGTCTCGAAGTTCTATGGCAACCGTATCGGCTGCCGGAATGTATCCTTCGAGCTCTGGCCGGGCGAAGTGCTTGCCATCGTCGGCGAATCCGGCTCCGGCAAGACGACGCTGCTCAACTGCATCTCGACGCGCCTGATGCCGACGACCGGCAGTGTCGAGTATCATATGCGCGACGGCAGCTACCGCGACCTCTATCGCATGAACGAGGCCGAGCGCCGCTTCCTGATGCGCACCGACTGGGGCTTCGTGCACCAGAACCCGGCCGACGGCCTGCGCATGACGGTTTCGGCCGGTGCAAACGTCGGCGAGCGGCTGATGGCGATCGGTGACCGGCATTATGGCAAGATCCGCTCGACGGCCATCGACTGGCTGGAGCGTGTCGAAATCAATGCCGAACGCATCGACGACCAGCCCCGCGCCTTCTCCGGCGGCATGCGCCAGCGCCTGCAGATCGCCCGCAACCTCGTGACCGGCCCCCGCCTCGTCTTCATGGACGAGCCGACCGGCGGTCTCGACGTCTCGGTTCAGGCCCGCCTGCTCGATCTCGTCCGCGGGCTCGTCAACGATCTTGGCCTCGCGGCGATCATCGTGACCCACGATCTCGCGGTCGCGCGCCTGCTCTCGCACCGGATGATGGTGATGAAGGACGGCAATGTCATCGAACACGGTTTGACCGACCGCGTGCTCGACGATCCGCGCGAGCCTTATACCCAGCTTCTCGTTTCCTCCATCCTGCAGGTGTGACCATGGCAACGCCACTCGTCGTTTCGGAAGTCGCAAAAAGCTTCACAATGCATCTGCGCGACGGCATCAAGCTGCCGGTCGTTTCGGATGTCACCTTCTCCGTTGCAGCCGGCGAATGCGTCGTGCTCGGCGGCCCCTCGGGCATCGGCAAGAGCTCGCTCCTGAAGATGATCTACGGCAACTATGCCGTCGACACCGGCCAGATCCTGGTCAACCACCAGGGCCGCGTCGTCGACCTTGCATCCGCCGATCCGCGCACGATCATCGATGTGCGCAAGCGCTCGCTCGGCTATGTCAGCCAGTTCCTGCGCACGGTACCGCGCGTTGCGGCGATCGATGTCGTGGGAGAGCCGCTCGTGGCACGCGGCGTGCCGGTCAGCGAAGCCCGCGAGAAGGCAGCCGAGCTTCTCACGAAGCTCAACCTGCCCGAAGCCCTCTGGCAGCTGCCGCCAGCAACCTTCTCCGGTGGCGAACAGCAGCGCGTCAACATCGCCCGCGGCTTCATCACCGATCACACGATCCTGCTGCTCGACGAGCCGACGGCGTCGCTCGATGCCACCAACCGCGCTGTCGTGGTCGGCATGATCGCCGAGAAGAAGAAGGCTGGCGTCGCCCTGCTCGGCATCTTCCATGACGAGGAAGTGCGCGAGGCCGCCGCCGACCGCATTCTCGACGTCCAGAAGTTCTCTCCCAGAAAGGCCATCGCGGCATGACCCGGAAAATCGGTGAAAAGCCCTACATCCACGAGACGGCATCGGTCAGCGATGCCACGCTCGGCCGCTATACCGAGGTCTCGGAGCGTTGCCGGATCAGCGAAGTCGAGTTCGACGACTATTCCTACATCATGCAGGATGGCTCGATCTGGTGCGCGACGATCGGCAAGTTCGTCAACATCGCCGCCGCGGTGCGCATCAACGCCACCAACCATCCGACCTGGCGGGCGACGCTGCATCACTTCACATACCGCGCCAGCGACTACTGGCCGGATGCCGACATGGAGACGGAATTCTTCGAGTGGCGCCGCTCCAACCGCGTCACCATCGGCCATGATGTCTGGATTGGGCATGGCGCCACGGTCCTGCCCGGCGTGACTGTCGGCAATGGCGCAGTCATCGGCGCAGGCGCGGTCGTCTCCAAGGATGTCGCCCCCTACACGATCGTCGGCGGCGTTCCCGCAAAGCTCATTCGCGAGCGCTTTGCGAAGGGTGTCGGCGAGCGGATGGACAAGCTTGCCTGGTGGGATTGGGAGCATTCGAAACTGCGTTCGGCGCTCGACGATTTCCGCGCGCTTTCGGCCGAAGATTTCCTTAGCCGGCATGGTACGTAAAGCACCTTCGCCGGTGGCCTTTATGACAGTCATTACACAAAACTGACATTGGAGGTTCATCAAGCAGGACTAATGCACTCCGAGACGAAGACCCTGGATTGCAAGGAAGAGCATGATGTTCGAGCTGAAGAATGTCACCCGCCGTTTTGGCAACAAGCTGGCAGTGGATTCCGTAACGCTCGATATTCCCCAGGGTCAGATGGTCGGCATTATCGGCCGTTCCGGCGCCGGCAAATCGACGCTTCTGCGGATGATCAATCGCCTGCAGGAGCCGACCTCCGGCTCCATCCGTTTCGGCGGCGTCGAAGTCTCCTCGCTGCGTGGCGAGGCTCTCCGTAACTGGCAGCGCGACTGCGCGATGATCTTCCAGCAGTTCAATCTCGTGCCGCGTCTCGATGTCCTGACCAACGTGATGCTCGGCCGCCTGAACCATCGCCCGACGATGCTTTCGCTCCTCAACATCTTCAGCCGCGAAGAGCGCATCCACGCGATCGCGGCTCTCGAGCGCCTCGGCATCGAACAGACGGCGTTGCAGCTTGCCGGTACGCTTTCGGGCGGTCAGCAGCAGCGTGTGGCAATCGCCCGTGCCCTGATGCAGAAGCCGAAGATGGTTCTGGCCGACGAGCCGATCGCCTCGCTCGACCCGCTGAACGCCAAGATCGTCATGGACGCGCTGCGCGACATCAACGAACGCGAAGGCATCACCGTCGTCACCAACCTGCACACGCTCGACACGGCGCGCAGCTATTGCGAGCGGATCGTCGGCATGGCCGGCGGGCGCGTCGTCTTCGACGGCAAGCCGGCCGATCTCGACGCCTCGGCCGTCAAGGAAATCTATGGCACCGACAAGGACGGCGCCGGCATCGACGAAACCATGACGTCGACCTCGATCAACATTCCTGCGGCAGCTGCCGCCCATCAATCCGCCGGCCTGCAACCGCTGGCGTTGGCCGGTCTCTGAGCGAGACGGCTGCGATCGACCGCCCGCGTCAAGGGCACAGTTCTTCGTAACAGAGAGACCACCGGGGACACCGGTCAATCAGGAGAGTACCATGTTGAAGAAAGCACTCTTTGCCGCGACGGCGCTTTTCGCGCTGGCCGGCGTCTCGCATGCTGCAGACCTCAAGGAATTCCGCGTCGGCATTCTCGGCGGCGAAAACGAAACCGACCGTCTGCGTAACTACGCCTGCCTCGCCGACCACCTGAAGCAGGAATTCGGATTCGAGAAGGTTTCGCTCTTCCCGGCCGCCGATTATGACGGCGTTATCCAGGGCCTCCTCGGCGGCACGCTCGACTTCGCAGAACTCGGCGCTTCCGGCTACGCAGCCGTCTACCTGAAGGACGCAAAGGCCGTTACCCCGATCCTGACGACGCAGCAGAAGGACGGCTCGACCGGTTACTACTCGATCGGTCTCGCTCTGAAGTCCTCCGGCATCAAGACGATCGCCGACGCCAAGGGCAAGAAGCTCGGCTACGCCGATCCGGACTCCACCTCGGGCTACCTCGTTCCGCTGACGCAGATCCCGAAGGACACGGGCATGCCGAACGACCAGTTCTTCGCCTCCACGCAGTTCAACGGCGGCCACGAGAACAACCTTCTCGCCGCCTATGACGGCAAGGTTGACGTTGCAGTCGACGACTCCTCGGGCCTCGGCGATTTCAAGGACGGCTACACCTCCGGTACCTTCCGCAAGGAAGTAGACAAGGGCGCAGTCGATCCGAACAAGCTCGTCGAAGTCTGGCGCTCGCCGCTGATCCCGAACGGCCCGCTCGTCGTTCGCAACGAGCTCGGCGAAGAGTGGCAGAAGAAGCTGGCTGCCTTCTTCACGGCCCTGCCGGAGAAGGACCACAAGTGCTTCACCGCCATCGAAGGCGGCGACTACAAGGGCTACGCCCCGGTTACCCACGAATTCTACAACGCCGTTGTAGACGTTCGTAAGGCTGCTATCGGCGGCTGATCGACCTGCATTCATCGGGGGCGGCCGTCATCGGCCGCCCTTTTTCCTGCGAAGAAGCGGACGACCCCATGACCCTTGCCGATTCCCGGACCCACACGCCCGAACTCCAGCAGAGCAGCCGCGATATCGGCGATGCCTGGGGCCGCATGGTGTCTCGCCGCCGTCTCTATACCGGCATCGGCCTCGTCCTGCTGCTGATTGCCTTCGTGAGCTCCGTGCGCTTTGCCGACGAGAGCAATGCCGGCCATTTCTTCGACCGCCTTCCGCATCTCTTCGACTTCCTGAGCTGGCTTATTCCCAAGGACTGGCACGACGTCTGGCGCGCGCTGTTCGATATTGCGAGCCCGAACGACAAGGGCGGCGAGGAGTTCAACTTCGCCAAGGGCCGGGTCTACGTTTTCGGCGATTTCTATATTCCTGAATATTTCGAGCTGATGATCATCACGATCAACGTCGCTCTCGTATCGACGATCATCGGTTTCATCTTTGCGGTGCCGCTGAGCTTCTTCGCGGCTCGCAACCTCACCAAGAACTGGCCGCTGCGCGTCTTCGCCAAGCGCGTCATGGAATTCCTGCGCGCCTTCCCTGAGATCGTTATCGCCGGCCTGTTCTCTGCCATCCTTTCGATCGGCCCGGTCGCAGCCATCATCGCCGTGTCGCTGCATACGATCGGCGCGCTCGGCAAGCTGTTCTACGAAGTCGTCGAGAATATCGACATGAAGCCGGATGAGGGCATGAAGGCGGTTGGCGCCAACTGGCTGGAGCGCGTGCGCTTCGCCGCCATGCCGCAGGTCCTGCCGAATTTCGCCTCCTATGCGCTGCTGCGTCTGGAAATCAACGTGCGCGCTTCGACCATCATCGGTGCGGTCGGCGGCGGCGGTATCGGCGAAGAGCTGAAGCTCTCGATCTCGCGCGGCTTCGGCGCCAAGACGGTCGCTCTCGTGCTGCTGCTCTTCATCACCATCGTTGCGGTCGACCAGTTCTCCGCATGGCTGCGCCGCCGCCTGGTTGGCGAGCACGCTTTCCTTCTGCAACATTGAGGCCCGCCATGACGGTTATCGACGCAAACCGGATGCACGAGATCGAGGCGCGCTATCCCGAATATTTCCACCGCTCCTTCCGCCAACGCTTCGGCGGTCTGGTGGCGGTCATCGCGACGCTGCTCTATGGCATGTATGCCGTCTGGTTCTTCGATCTGCCGAAGCTGCTGGCCGAGGCCCATTGGGAGCGCGTCGGCATCTATATGAGCCAGTGGGTGAGCTACGACGTTCAGCCCGAATTCCGCATTCAGGACGACGGCTCGATCGAGACCCGCTATCCGCGCTTCTCGCCGCTCGGCGACGATCCGCATCCGGAATGGGTGAAGAACGAGCCCGGCAGCGTCACCGTCTTCGTCAGCGGCACGAACCGCACTGTCGTGGTCACCAAAGCTATGACGACGGTGACGGCGCACGGCATCAGCGTTCCTGTCGACCTGTCGTCGGGCCAGCCGAAGGTCGTCGGCGAGGTGCCCTCCTGGATGACCGTTTATGACGACAACGTGCTTGCCGACCTTGGCTTTGCAGGCGACGTCAGCATCGCATCGGACCGCGTGAAGGTGCGCAAGCGCTTCCTTGGATGGGCAAACTTTGTCTTCGACACGCACTCGCCGTTCTTCGACAAGCCGGCCGGTGAAGTCGCCAGCCTGATCGTTTCAGGCCCGCGTCTCGACCCCAGCCAGTCGAACCTGTCGCTCGCCTTCGACAATATCTGGAACAACTCGGCCTGGCAGCATGGCGACGTCTGGACCAAGCTTTTCCAGACGATCGTGATGGCCTTCCTCGGTACGCTGCTCGGCTCGCTGGCGGCCTTCCCGCTCGCCTTCCTTGCTGCCCGCAACATCACGCCAAACCGGTTTCTGAACCAGATCCTGAAGCGCTTCTTCGACTTCCTGCGCTCGGTCGACATGCTGATCTGGGCGCTGTTCCTGACGCGCGCCTTCGGCCCCGGCCCGCTTGCAGGCTCCGGCGCGATCTTCCTGACGGAAACCGGCACGCTCGGAAAGCTCTATTCCGAAGGTCTCGAAAACATCGACAACAAGCCGCGCGAAGGCATCAAGTCGACGGGCGCCTCGACGATGCTGGTCCATCGCTACGGTGTCATGCCGCAGATCGTCCCGGTGATCGTCAGCCAGACGCTCTACCAGTGGGAATCGAATGTTCGTGGCGCGACGATCATCGGCGCAGTCGGTGCCGGCGGTATCGGCCTCAAGCTCTGGGAAGCGATGCGCACGAATTCCAACTGGGAAAACGTCGCCCACATGGTCATCCTGATCCTGATCGTCGTCTTCCTGTTCGACATGGCCTCGAACGCGCTGCGCCACCGGCTGATGGGCACCAAGACGCATTAAAAAGATGATGGCGCCACGGCGTCATCATCATTCTGTCACGGAAATCTTTTAGCCGGAAGCAAGCTTGCAGTCCGCGGTCAAATCACTGACATTGCGACCCCTGCCTCAGACATTTTTCCGGGATAAGACCTTTGCGATACGCCCTCTATTTTTCGCCGCCGCAGGATGATTCCCTGACGCGCGCCGCTGCAGAATGGCTCGGCCGCGATGCCTTTTCTGAAGAAACTTACCCGGCTCCCGAAGAGCCCGGCCTGCCCGGCGCGGAGCAGTTCGAGCTCACCGCCGATCCCCGCCGCTACGGCTTCCACGCGACGATCAAGGCGCCCTTTGCGCTTGCCGCTTCGGTGACGGAAAAGGATCTGATGGCTGTCGTCGAGGATTTCGCGGCGCGCACGCCGGCCTTCGAAATCCCCGAACTCGTGCTTGGGCAGCTCGGTCGCTTCTTTGCGCTCGTTCCCGGCTCGCTGCATCAGCCGCTTCAGGATTTCGCCGCAAGCGTGGTAAAGTCCTTCGAGCCGTTTCGTGCCGCCCTTTCGGAGGCCGACATTGCCCGGCGCAAGCCCGAGAAGCTGACGGAAAGCCAGCGCGCCAACTTGATGCGCTGGGGCTACCCCTACGTCATGGACGACTTTGGCTTCCACATGACGCTGACGGGGCAGGTTCCCGAGGAGCGCTCGGCGCTGATGAAATCGATCCTGGAACAGCGCTTTGCCGCCTTCACCGGCCGGCCGCTTCCGATTTCCGGCATTGCCGTCTTCACCGAGGAGACGCGCGGCGCCCCATTCAAGGCTCATAGCTGGCTGCCGCTTGCCGGCACCAAACGCTGAAAGACAATGACATGACCAAAGAGACCGTGCTTTCCAATGCCCGCATCATTCTCGAAGACGAGATACTCCACGGCTCGCTGCTGATCCGGGATGGCAAGATCGCCGATATTTCCGAAGGCGCGTCTGCCCACGGCGAGGACTTCGAGGGCGATTATCTGCTGCCCGGCCTCGTCGAACTGCACACCGATCATCTGGAAGGCCACTACTCGCCGCGCCCCGGCCTGCGCTGGAACATGACGGCAGCCATTCAGGCGCATGACGCCCAGATCGTCACGTCGGGTATCACCACGGTTTTCGACTGCCTGCGCATGGGCGCCGATGAAGACGGCGGTTTCGACCATGGCGAGATGCGCGGTATGGCTGACGCCATCCAGAAGGCCGAGCAGGAAGGGCGTCTGCGAGCCGAGCACCTGCTGCATCTGCGCTGCGAGGTTTCCGCCGACAACGTGCTTGAGCATTTCGCCGATTTTGAAAACGATCCCTATGTCCGCCTCGTCTCGCTGATGGACCATGCACCGGGCCAGCGTCAGTTCCAGACCATGGACCAGTACATCTTCTATTACCAGAAGAAGCGCGGCCTCTCCGACGAGGCCTTTGCCAAGTTCATCGAGAAGCGCCTTGGCGAATCCGCCCGCAACTCGACCCCGCACCGCATTGCCATTTCCAAGGTCTGCAACGAGCGCGGCATCACCATTGCCAGCCATGACGACGCGACCATGGAACATGTCGACGAGGCGATCGAGAACGGTGTTCGTCTGGCGGAATTCCCGACCAGCTTCGACGCCGCCAAGGCTTCGCACGAGCACGGCATGAGCGTTCTGATGGGCGCGCCGAACATCGTGCGCGGCAAGTCGCATTCCGGCAATATCGCTGCCCGTGATCTCGCCGAGCGCGGCGTTCTCGATGTTCTCTCGTCCGACTACGTGCCGCTCAGCCTGCTCTATGCGCCGTTCATCATCGCCGACGAGGTCGAATCCATCTCGCTGCCGAAGGCGATCGCCATGGTCACCTCGACCCCGGCCCGCACGGTCAGCCTCGACGACCGCGGCCGCATCGCCACCGGCCTGCGCGCCGATCTCGTGCGCGTATTCCGCGACGAGGGCGTTCCGGTGACGCGTTCCGTCTGGCGCGAAGGGCGCCGTGTCGCATGAACCCGTCGCACGAACCCCACATCGTTCCCGGCACCGAACACGGCATCATGGTCGTCGTCGTCGGACCGAGCGGCGCCGGCAAGGATACGCTGATGGCGCTGGCGGCCCAGCATTTCGGCAGCCGCCCCAATGTTCACTTCGTCCGCCGCGTCATCACCCGTGACGGCGATGCCGGCGGCGAGGATCATCTCGCCGTTTCCGAAGCCGGATTCGCATCGATGGAACAGTCCGGCAGCTTCGCCGTCTGGTGGGAAGCGCATGGCCTGAAATACGGCATTCCGGCTGAGGTGTCGGTTGCGCTCTCGAAGGGGCACTTGGTGATCGCCAATGGCTCCCGCTCGGCGCTGCATCGTTTCCACGCTGCCTTCCCGCGGCTGAAGGTGATCAATGTCACGGCGCGGCCGGAAGTACTTGCGGGGCGCCTCGAAGCGCGCGGCCGCGAGACCCATGAGGACATCATGGCCCGCCTCGCCCGTGGTTCGCTGACAGTGCGCGGCGACTATGACGTCATCAATCTCGACAATAGCGGGTCTCTGGCCGAAGCCGAGCGCAAGATCATCGACACGATGAACGGTTTTCTGGCGGAAGTCGCCTGACGGGGAGAGATCATGGCCATCGTCGTCCTGCCTTATGATGACAGATGGCCCGAACTCTTCGCACAGGTTTGTAGTGAGCTTGCGCCGATCTTTGCGGGACTGGCGCCGGCTTTCCACCATGTCGGCAGCACGTCCGTTCCCCGTCTCGCGGCAAAGCCGAAGATCGACCTGCATGCCGCCTTCGCGGATCTGGCGACCGTCGCCGCAGCGGTCGAGCGGATGCAGACCGTTGCCGGTTACACCTATCATGGCGACAAGTACGGCGATGAGAGCTGGACCTTTACCAGCGGCAAGACCTACGGCTCCCGGCTCTATCTCTGCACGGCAGACAATCGTGTGCTCCGCGACCGCATCCTGTTTCGCGATTATCTCAGGACCCATCCCGAGCGGGCCGATGCCTATGCCGCACTGAAGCTGCGGCTGATGAGCGAGGCCGATGACGACTGGGATTATTATACCGGCGGCAAGACGGAATTCGTTCGCGAGACGGTGCGGCTGGCGCAGCTGTAAGGTTTGAGGGACTTCCCCCTCAAACCCTGATCTTTATTCGCCCTCGTTCCGGGCCGAGACGATTTCGCGCTTGCCGACATGGTTTGCCGGGCCGACGAGGCCTTCCTTTTCCATGCGTTCGACGAGCGATGCGGCGCGGTTATAGCCGATGCCGAGGCGGCGCTGGATGTAGGAGGTCGAGCACTTCTTGTCGCGCAGGACGACCTTGACCGCCTGCTGATAGAGCTCGTCGCCATCCTCGGCGCCCATGGCGCTCTTGTCGAAGACGGCGCTGTCTTCGGCTTCCTCTTCGTCCTCATCACCTGCCGTGACCGTATCCAGATATTCCGGACGGCCCTGGGTCTTCAGGTGTGCCACGACCTTCTCGACCTCGAGGTCCGAGACGAAGGGGCCGTGGACGCGAGCAATGCGACCGCCGCCCTGCATGTGCAGCATATCACCCTGGCCGAGCAGCTGTTCGGCACCCTGTTCGCCAAGGATCGTGCGGCTGTCGATCTTCGAGGTCACCTGGAAGGAGATCCGGGTCGGGAAGTTCGCCTTGATCGTGCCGGTGATGACGTCGACCGAGGGGCGCTGTGTCGCCATGATCAGGTGGATGCCGGCGGCACGCGCCATCTGCGCCAGACGCTGGATCGCGCCTTCGATATCCTTGCCGGCCACCATCATCAGGTCAGCCATTTCGTCGACGATGACGACGATGTAAGGCATCGGCGTCAGGTCGAGTTCCTGCTGCTCCTCGATCGGCGCACCGGTGCCCTTGTCGAAACCGACGGGGACCATGATGTGGATCGTCTCATCCTTCTCGCGGGCCTGCGCCACGCGGCCGTTATAGCCGTCGATATTGCGCACGCCGAGGCGCGACATCTTGCGATAGCGCTCTTCCATCTCGCGAACGGCCCATTTCAGCGCCATGACGGCCTTCTTGGGGTCTGTCACGACAGGGGTCAGCAGGTGCGGGATGCCGTCATAGACGGAGAGCTCCAGCATCTTCGGATCGACCATGATCAGGCGGCACTGTTCCGGCGACATGCGGTAGAGCAGCGACAGGATCATCGTGTTGATGGCGACCGACTTGCCCGAACCGGTGGTACCGGCAACGAGCAGATGCGGCATCTTCGCGAGCTCGGCGATGACAGGCTCGCCGCCGATCGTCTTGCCGAGGCCGAGCGCCAGCTTGTAGCTGCTCTTGGCGAAATCCTGGCTTTCGATCATCTCGCGGAAATAGACGGTTTCGCGCGTCTGGTTTGGCAATTCGATGCCGATGACATTGCGGCCGGGAACGACGGCGACACGGGCCGAAAGAGCCGACATCGAGCGGGCGATATCATCCGCAAGGCCGATGACGCGCGAGGACTTCACGCCCGGCGCAGGCTCGAATTCATAGAGCGTGACGACAGGGCCGGGACGGACATGGATGATCTCGCCCTTGATGCCGAAATCTTCGAGAACGCTTTCCAGCAGGCCGGCATTCTGTTCCAGCGCTTCCTGCGTCATGATCTCGCCCAAGCGCTCGGGCGGCTGCTGCAGCAGTTCGTTCGGCGGGAATTCGTAGCCGGATGCGTCGACCTTGGCAGCTACGGGCTTTGCAGCGGCAAGACGCGGCGCCGGCATCGTCACGGGCGCGACGGCAGGCGTGCGGACCGGGATCGGTGCAATCGGCTGCGTGCGGGCTTCTACCGGCACTGGCTGCAGCGCGGGCGCGGCGGCCTCAACCGGCTTTGCCACGGGCGGAGCGACCACGGGGGCGGGCGCGACAGGCTGCGGTGCTGCAGCGACGGGCGCCTGTGCAACTGCGATTGGAGCGACGACCGGGGCCGTCTCGATGCGCCGGTGCGGGTGCCATTCCATGACACGGAAACTGGCGATGATCGACTCGGGCGATACCTCGACCCTCGGCATCGGAACCGGCTGGAACTGCGGCGCGGCGGGCATAGCGCCATCTTCGAAAGCCATGACTTCCCAGAAGGCGAAATCCGAAATCGACGCGAGCTCACCGGCTGCGTGATACGGCTCAGCCGCGACGGGCGCTTCGGGGAGCGGTGCGACCTGAACAGGTGCGACGGGCTGGACCGGTGTGCGGACGATCGGCAGCAGCGGCGCCCGGGTCGGCTGAACCGGAACTCGGGCAACAACAGGCGGTACCGGCGTGCGGACGATGGGCGCGGTCTGCGGCGCGTGAGTGTGGGCGTCGAAGGGTACGTCGACGACGATCGGCGTGCGGCTCTCGGCAGCGATAGGCGCCTCGTCCATGTATGGCGCGGGCTCATCCAGCTGCGGGATTTCGGGCGGGGTACGGCGCAACAGGTTTTCCGGCGTGCGGGTGAACCGGACGTTCGGCGCCAGGGAAAAATTGCTCTGCCAGATCGGCGCCGACGGGCGCTCGCCTGCGCCCTCTTCAGCGTCATGCACGTCAACTTCCGCGGAAAACTCCGCGGCATCCGTCAAGTTCGTTCTGGGAAAACGCATACGACCTGCTGCTCACTCAAATTACCGACCTGAACGGATTAGAAAATGAAGGTTAATAAGTTCCTTCCGTCGGCACTAAAATTGCGCAGGCATTTCGCCCTTAATCGAGCGAAATCAGATACTTGCCTCTTTAAGAAAAATCTTCGGGAAAGTTGGACGAAGCGCTCAGTGTGCTTCGTCCCAGTTGCTTGCCGCGCGCGCATCAACCTTGAGCGGAACGCGCATTTCGAGCGCCGGCATGGTGGCGTTTTCCATGACCGAGACGATGATCGGCATGGCCTTTTCGACCTCTGCGTCCTCGACTTCGAAGATCAGTTCGTCGTGGACCTGCAGCAGCATGCGCACGCGATCGCCAATACCCGCCTCGGCAAGCGCCGGTTCCATCTTGATCATGGCACGGCGGATGACATCGGCGGCCGAGCCCTGGATCGGTGCGTTGATCGCAGCGCGTTCGTTGAAGGCACGGACGGAGGGATTCGAAGAACGGATTTCCGGATAGTTGATTCGCCGGCCGAAGATCGTCTCGACGTAGCCCTTGTCGCGCGCCATCTGCTTGCGGCTGTCCATGTAATCGCGGATGCCGGGGAAACGCTCGAAATACTTCTTGATGTAATCGCCTGCTTCCGAGCGCTCGATCGACAGCTGGTTCGCGAGACCGAAGGCGGAAATGCCGTAGATGATGCCGAAGTTAATCGCCTTGGCGCGGCGGCGCACCTCGCTCGGCATGCCTTCGACGGGAACGCCGAACATTTCCGAGGCCGTCATCGCGTGAATGTCGACACCATCGGCGAAGGCCTGCGTCAGCTGCGGGATATCGGCAACGTGGGCGAGCACGCGCAGTTCGATCTGGCTGTAGTCGGCCGAGATCAGCTTGTGGCCGGGCGTCGAGATGAAGGCGGTGCGGATTTTGCGGCCTTCGGCGGTGCGAACCGGAATGTTCTGCAGGTTCGGTTCCGACGAAGACAAGCGGCCGGTCGTGGTGGAGGCCAGCGAATAGGAGGTGTGCACGCGCTTGGTCTGCGGGTGGACATATCCCGGCAAGGCATCGGTATAGGTCGATTTCAGCTTGGTGAGCTGGCGCCAGTCGACGATCTTGCGCGGCAGTTCGAAACCGGCAGCGGCCAAGTCTTCGAGGACACTTGCCGAGGTCGACCACTGGCCGGTCTTGGTCTTGGTGCCGCCTTCTAGGCCCATCTTGCCGAACAGGATATCGCCGAGCTGCTTCGGCGAGCCGATGGTGAAGCGCTCACCGGCGAGCGTGAAGATCTCGTCTTCGAGACGCGCGGCACCTTGTGCCAGCTCGCCAGAGAGACGCGACAGGATTTGCCGGTCGACGGTGATGCCGCGCTCTTCCATATTGGCGAGCACCGGCAGCAGCGGGCGTTCCAGGCGTTCATAGATCGTCGTCAGCTTGTTGGCCGCGAGCCGCGGCTTCAGCAACATCCAGAGCCGCAGCGTCACATCGGCATCCTCTGCCGCATAGTGCGTGGCCTTGGCGATATCGACGAGGTCGAAGGTGACGTTCGACTTACCGCTTCCCGCAACGTCCTTGTAGGCGATCGGCTTGTGGCCGAGGAATTTTTCGGACAGCGGGTCCATGCCGTGCGCGCCGGTACCGGCGTCGAGCACATAGGAGATCAGCATCGTGTCGTCGAAATTCTTCGTCTCGACGCCGTAGCGCTTCATCAGCAGGTAATCGTACTTCAGGTTCTGGGCGACTTTCAGGACCGATTCGTCCTCAAGCAGCGCCTTCAGCCGCGGAAGCGCGTCGCGCATGGGGACCTGGTTTTCGGCGAGCCCGCCGCCCAGGAGATCGCCGAAGCCGGTCTTGTGGCCGATCGGCACGTAGGCGGCGCGGATCGACACGCCGGTCGGATCCTTGGCATTGTCGGCAATCGCCAGCGAGAAGCCGACGAGCTCCGCCTGCATCGCATCAAGCGACGTCGTCTCGGTATCGAAGGCGACGAGGCCGGTTTCACGGGCGGCGGCGATCCATTGATCGAGCGTCGCGAGATCGCGGATCGTCAGATAGGTCGAATGATCGAAGGGCAGCGAGGCGAAGGCGGCAGCGCGCTGTGCGGCAAAATCTTCAGGCACGAAGCTGCCTTCCACGACGGCAGCCTTGGCCTTCGCGGACACCGGCACGGCAGCCCCGGCAACCTCGGGAATGCCACCGGCGACGGGCGCGGGCTCGGCCGCATCGAGATCCGGACCATGGGCCTTATCGCCCCATTCGACCCGGACATCCGTCGCGTCGATAGCGCTGGCGTCGCATTCGCAGGCCTCGGCGACACGGCGCGTCAGCGTGGTGAACTGCATGGCCTTCAGGAAGCCGATCAGCTTCGGGCCGTTCTGCGGCTCGAGCACCAGATCCTCAACCTTAAGCTCCAACGGAACGTCGAGACGCAGACGGACGAGCTCTCGGGAAAGACGCGCCTTGTCGGCATTCTCCATGATCGTCTGACGGCGTTTTTCCTGCTTGATCTCGTGGGCGCGCTCGAGAAGCGTGTCGAGATCGCCATACTCGGCGAGCAGCGAGGCTGCGGTCTTCGGACCGATGCCGGGAATTCCCGGCACATTGTCGACGGAATCGCCGGTCATCGCCTGCAGATCGATCATCTTTTCCGGCGGCACGCCCCATTTCTCGATGACGTCAGGAATGCTGATCTGCTTGTCCTTCATGCTGTCGTACATGTGGACATTCGCCGTCACCAGCTGCATCAGGTCCTTGTCCGAAGAGACGATGGTGACATCGGCGCCGATCGCTTCAGCCTGACGGGCGTAGGTGGCGATGATATCGTCGGCCTCGAAACCTTCGGTCTCGATGCAGGGCAGATTGAAGGCGCGCGTTGCCTCGCGGATCAGCCCGAACTGCGGAACAAGCTCCTCGGGTGGCGCTGAGCGGTTCGCCTTGTAGGCATCATAGAGATCTTTGCGGAAGGTCTTCGAGGAATAGTCGAAGATGACGGCCAGATGCGTCGGCGTGATGCCCACGGACGTGTCGCGCGCATCCGTCAGAAGCTTCCACAGCATGTTGCAGAAACCGGAGACGGCGCCCACCGGCAGACCGTCTGATTTGCGGGTCAACGGCGGCAGCGCATGGAATGCGCGAAAGATGAAGCCCGAGCCGTCTACGAGGAAGAGATGATCGCCTTTTTTCATGGCAGCATGGATAGCGTGGAGGCCTCGCGAAATCCATATAAAGTTCTGTTGCGTTTCGGATTCAGCCCTTCACCGAACTGTTACCAATTTGTAATCGGCGGCTTATTCGCCTTCCCTTGAAAAACCACATTCCGGATCACAATTCAGAGTCACCGGCGTTTGATCGCGCCGAGGGTTTGGTGACCGGCTTGTCCCCCGCCGCATCAAACTTGGACAAAGGCCTTATCCCCCTCTCCGGGCCTTTGTCCCCATTTTTGAGCCGCCATGGTCCACCTCCTGACCATGGCGGCTTTGTTTTCTGTATCAATGGATAAATCTGAAGCAAAAAGGCCACTTTTGATCCATCGCATGCGATTTGTTGCATTGTTTCAGTCCGGCTTTTGGGCCTAACTACAATCATGGGATTTAATCGGATGGATTCGGGAGCCTACCTTGCCAGTCAGCTGGCGAAGGGTTTTGCCCGCTCGCTGCAACAGCGCGCGGGGCGGCTCGGCTTTTCGCCCGGACAGTTTCCGATCCTGCTCGAACTCTGGGCCGAAGACGGGCTCACGCAGAAGCAGCTTCTGGAGCGGGTGGACATCGAGCAGGCGACGATGGCGAACACGCTGTCGCGCATGGTGCGGGACGGTCTCATCGAGCGGCACCCTCACCCGAGCGACAAGCGGGCACAGCTGATCTTCCTGACGCCGAAGGCGCAAGCGATGCAGGACGAGGCCGTCGATACGGCCCGCGAGGCGGATCTGGCCCTCTTCGACGGTTTCAAGACCTTCGAACGCGAGCTGATGCTGGAATACATCCGCCGGCTTCTGGAAAACGCCAAGAAAATCTGACGTCAGCTCTGACGGGCGGTAGTCCGCTGGAGCTTCAGCACCTCTGTTCCCGCATGGGCCGAGAGATAGCTGTCACGCGCCGCCTGCTTGATGCTCGGCTCGATATCCGGCTTGCCGAGCAGCAGGCCCTGGACCTGGGCGCAGCCCTCTTCCATGACGATCCGGCGCTGCACCTCGGTCTCGACGCCTTCGGTGACCACGGGCATGCCGAGGCTATGGCCGAGACCGATGATGGCACGGACGATGGAGCGCGCCGCGGCATCATGTTCCAGCGCGCCGGTGAAGCTGCGATCCACCTTGATCTTGTCGAAAGGGAAAGTCCTGAGATTGCTGAGCGAGGAGAAGCCGGTGCCGAAGTCGTCCATGACGATGCGCACGCCGAGCTCGCGCAGCCTGACGAGCGTTGCCATCACCCGGGCGCGGTCGCGCACCAATGCGGCCTCGGTGATCTCAAGTTCCAGCCGCTGCGGCGCCAGCGCCGTCTCGGCAAGAATGCCGGCTATCTGATCATAGAGATTGGGCAGCATGAACTGCACCGGAGATACATTGACGGCTATCGATAGCGGATCGGGCCAGCGCGCCGCCTCGGTGCAGGCCTGCCGGAGGATCCACTCGCCGAGCTGCACGATCGTGCCGCTCTCCTCGGCGATCGGGATGAAGATGTTCGGCTCACTCATGCCATGTCCCGGCCGGTTCCAGCGCATCAGCGCCTCGTAGCCGCTGATCTGATCGGTCTTGGTGTCGATGATCGGCTGGTAACTGACATGGATCTGGTTGCGGATGATGGCGTGGCGCAGATCATTCTCGATCTGGCGGCGGGCGCGCACCGCTTCATCCATCTCGGCATCGAAGAAGCAGGCGCTGCCGCGGCCGGCATGCTTGACGCGGTAAAGAGCGGTATCGGCATTGTTGCAGAGATCTTCGGCCGACTTGCCGTCGGACGGGTAGAGCGCAATGCCCATGCTGACGCCGACGGCGGTCGGGTCGCGTGCGGTATCCATGGCGGCGGTGAATTCATCGAGAATGCGGCTTGCAAGCCTGCGGGCCGCTTCCGGCTGCTTGCCCGGCTGGATGATGGCGAACTCATCACCGCCCAGGCGGGCAACCGTTTCGCCATCGGCGGCGCAGCGCTTGAGGATCGCCGCCACCTTGCAGAGGATGCGGTCGCCTTCAGCATGGCCGAAGATGTCGTTCACCGCCTTGAACCGGTCGAGATCGAGGCAGAAGACTGCGACCTGGCCGCGCTTGCGGTGCGCTACCTGCAACGCCTGGCGTATGCGGGTATCGAAGAGCGAGCGGTTCGGCAGATCTGTCAGCACGTCGTGATGGGCGAGATGTTCGATCATCTCCTCGGCGCGTTTGCGCTCGGTGAGATCGCGGATGACAAGAACCTCGCAGCCGCGGCCGCGATAGACGATCTTCTTTGCGGCAACCTCGACAGAGATTTCGGTCTCATCCCGCGCAATCAGCAGCATCTCGCGGTGACCGTCGTCTCCAGTGCCGTGCGGGATGAGGACGATATCCGGGACGTTGCCCTGCAA
Organism: Rhizobium sp. OAE497; assembly: GCF_040546565.1. Classification (NCBI taxonomy): domain Bacteria; kingdom Pseudomonadati; phylum Pseudomonadota; class Alphaproteobacteria; order Hyphomicrobiales; family Rhizobiaceae; genus Rhizobium; species Rhizobium sp. OAE497. The sequence continues at coordinate 97,591 of NZ_JBEPOA010000001.1, read as the reverse complement.
CTCGGCAAACTTCCAGCCGGACAGTTCCTGAAAGCGCTCGTTGGCATCGATGATCCGGCCGTCGCGCAGGATCAGCAAGCCTTCGAGCGAGGCGTTCGCAAGGCCGCGCAGATCGGTCAGATGGCTTTCGAGGAAGACAGCGCCGAGCGCAACGAGGATCAGCGCGGTCGAGACAGCCATGACGACAGCTGCGAGCACGTCGGTGGCGATCGCCATGCCGGCAACGTCCTTGGTGGGATCGGGCACCAGCACGATGCCGCTCATCGAGGTGAAATGCAGGGCGCAGATCGCCAGAACGAAAATCAGCGACGAGGCGACGATCCGCCTGGCACCGCTGAGCTTGAAGAAGGCGAAGAAGGCGAGCGCAGCGAGCGCGGCGCCCAACAGCACCGCGGCGAGCGTGACATAGGGATCATACTCGATCGTTGCCTGCGCCTCGATCGCCTGCATGCCTGTCAGGTGCATGGCGGCAATCGCCAGCGCCATCAGCACGCCGCCGGAAGCAAAGGAATAACCGCTGGTGCCTTCCGAAGCGATGAGGATGGCGCCCCAGGAGCCGGCGATCGCCAAGACGACCGAGAGACTGGTAAGCCACAGGCCGTAGCTGATCGGCAGACCGCCATCATAAGCGAGCATGGCAATGAAATGCGTCGCCCAGATGCCGATACCGCAGGCGAAGGCGGATGCACCGATCCAGACGCGCCGCTGGCCGGCGTCGCATTCCTGCGCCCTGGAGAGGAGCAACATGGTGGCGAGACTGCCGACCAGGCAGACGACGGCTGCAGCGCCGACCAGGCGCCAATCGTGATAATCCCTGATGCAAGCGATCACTGAAAACATCGGCCACCTCACCCTGTTTCCAGCCAAACTAGGTTGCGTTTGCTAAATAACCGTAAATTGCATTAGCGGTTTCTGTTTCGCGATTTACTCGATACAGGACACATATGCCTGAAGCCGCGCCTTTCCTCGAAGGGCGCGCAGGCAGGGTCTTTTTTCTCCTCGAAACCGCCCGGTCTTTGGTCTATCGTCCGGCCGAAATTTCAAGAGGAGTCGGAAATGACTGACGTCACCCCGGTGCTTTCGCGCGCCGACCAAAATCTCAATTCAAGCCTCGAAAAGCTGTTCGAACTCCTGCGGATCAAGTCGATCTCGACCGATCCGACCTATAAGGCGGATTGCCGCAAGGCGGCCGAATGGCTGACGGCCTATCTCAAGACGCTCGGCTTCGAGGCCTCGGTGCGCGATACGCCCGGCCACCCGATGGTGGTCGCTCATCACGCCGGCGCGGCGGCGGATGCGCCGCATGTGCTGTTCTACGGTCACTACGACGTGCAGCCGGTCGACCCGATCGAGCTTTGGGAAAACGACCCTTTCGAGCCGGCGATCAAGGATGCTGGAAACGGCCGCAAAATCCTGACGGGCCGTGGCACGGCTGACGACAAGGGCCAGCTGATGACCTTCGTCGAGGCTTGCCGCGCCTACAAGGAAATCAACGGCGCGCTTCCCTGCCGCGTGACGATCCTGTTCGAAGGTGAAGAAGAATCCGGTTCGCCGTCGCTGAAGCCGTTCCTCGAAGCCAATGCTGCCGAACTGAAGGCCGATTACGCGCTCGTCTGCGATACCAGCATGTGGGATCACGAGACCCCGGCGATCGCCGCCGCCCTTCGCGGCCTGGTCGGCGAAGAAGTAGTCATCACGGCCGCCGACCGCGACCTGCATTCCGGCCTGTTCGGCGGTGCGGCTGCAAATCCGATCCATATCCTGACGGAAGCGCTTGCCGGCCTGCACGACCAGACGGGCCGCATCACGCTCGAAAACTTCTACGAAGGCGTCGAGGAGACGCCCGCCAATATCAAGGCATCCTGGGAAAAGCTCGGCCAGACGGCGGAAACCTTCCTCGGCCAGGTCGGCCTCTCGGTACCGTCGGGCGAAAAGGGCCGCTCGGTTCTCGAGCTCACCTGGGCGCGGCCGACGGCAGAAGTGAACGGCATCTGGGGCGGCTATACCGGCGAAGGCTTCAAGACCGTGATCGCGGCCAAGGCTTCGGCGAAGATCTCGTTCCGCCTCGTCGGCAAGCAGGATCCGGCGGCGATCCGCGAAAGCTTCCGTGCCTATATCCGCTCGAAGATCCCGGCCGATTGCTCAGTCGAGTTTCATCCGCACGGCGCCTCGCCGGCAATCCACCTGTCCTACGATTCGCCGGTCATCACCAAGGCGAAGAACGCGCTCTCGGACGAATGGCCGAACCCGGCCGTCGTCATCGGCATGGGCGGATCGATCCCGATCGTCGGTGATTTTCAGAAGATGCTCGGCATGGAATCGCTCCTCGTCGGCTTCGGCCTTGCCGACGACCGCATTCATTCGCCGAACGAGAAGTACGAGCTCGCCTCCTATCACAAAGGCATCCGTTCCTGGGTGCGTATCCTTGAGGCGCTCGCCTAAGACAGAAAAGGCGCGCAGCTCGAAAGAGCGCGCGCCATCCAGACAGACAAAAAGGCCGGCGAAAACCGGCCTTTCGTCATCTGCTTCGCTTCGGTGCCAGTACATCCGTGGTCAAGGAGGAAGCAGATATTGCAGCCAGACTGATCCCGAAAGGTTAACAAACCATTAAAGGCGTTCCGCCTGCCGCGACCGGAAACTGCCGGCGTCCTGCGCCGTTTGCCGTTTCCAGGCTGCTATCCGTTGATCCCTATATTGGTATTGATCGCCGGCGTTTCAAGAGGCAACCGACCCTTTCCCGTTCAACCTGCATTCATCGGTCAACAGCTACAAGTCTTTGAAAGACAAAGTGAATGAACGCCGGCTGATAAAAGCCGGCAAGCGCTCTAGCTATGTCTGAAGCTGGCAGGAAGCCAGATGCAGAAACTTCAGGCGACGGTTTTGCCGCGCCCAATTAGGGAGTTGAAACGTGAGAAACACCCTTCTCAAGATCGCGGCTGCAGGCATGCTTTTGCTCGCTCCCGCAATCGCACAGGCGGCCGAGGGCTTCGCCACGGCGAATGTCAACATGCGCGCTGGCCCGAGCACCGGATACCCGGCCGTTGCCGTGATCCCGGCCGGCGAATCCGTCGAGATACATGGCTGCCTCGCCGATGTTCCCTGGTGCGATGTCGAGTTCTATGGCGGGCGCGGCTGGGTCGCGGGCCGTTACGTTCAGGCGCTCTACCAGAGCCGCCGCGTCTATGTCGGCCCGGAATATTACCGCCCGCTCGGCATCCCGACCGTCGTCTTCAGCGTCGGCAACTATTGGGACCGCTACTACCGCAATCGCGATTTCTATCGTGACCGTGACCGCTGGCGCCGTGGCCCGGATTTCTACCGTCCGCCGCCGCCACGCGATTTCGATCGCCGCCCGGACTTCGACCGCCGTCCTGATTTTGACCGGCGTCCCGATTTCGACCGGAGGCCAGATTTCGACAGGCGCCCCGACGCGCTTCGCCGTCCCGACTTCAACCGCGATCAGGATCGGCAGCGCGACTTCAATCGCGATAACGACAACCGCAGGCAGGATGCCGATCGCGATCAGAACCGCCGTCCGCCGTTCAATCAGCAGCAGGACTTCCGCCGCGACAACAATGATGGAAACCGCGACCGCGGCAATTTCGAGCGCCGGGGCAACGACGACAACGGCGGTCCTCGCGTCATCCGCCGCGGCGACGGCAACAACAACGATCAGGGGAATGATCGCCGCAGACCGCCGCGCGGCGCCTGCCAGCCGGGCGATCCGAACTGCAACAACTGAACCGAAGGGCGGCAGAAATGCCGCCCTTCTTCTTTCCTTGATGGCGAAGACGAAAAAAGCCCGGCGCTCCGAAGGAGACACCGGGCCTGATTTCGATCGGCGCGTGTTGAGGGGAGACGGCCGATCATGAGCGGAACGTGAGGGGCTGTCCCGCTGCAGAAGAAACAGCCGGGACGCCTAAAGGTTCCAAATTACCAGATAACGACGCTCTTATGCGTCGACACGAGATCGCGCATGGCGGCGAACGGGCCGTGAAGCATCTTCAAACGGCTCTCTTCCATCTTGGTAAGGCGGTACTGTCGAGCGAATTCGGTGACGCTCCAGATTTCCCGCAGACGGGTTTCTTCGATTCTATTGAGATCTATGCTCATAACAAAAATGCCTATGCATTACGCTTATTGCTTTTTTCTTGGGCGCAACATGGCGGCATATATGTCAGTTTTGTGACATGCGCAACGAATGGCAGCCATGCATAAAAGCGGGGGCTGCCGGCGCGTCAAATCGCCTTCGCCAATAATGTTAACGCCCCCTTAAATCGCCGTAATTACAATTCAATCGGGTAGCTCCGCGACGGCGAATTTGGCGCGGGCGGCAGAGGGTGCGACCGGTCCGGAATGGCAGGCAGAAGCAGATCACGCGACAGAATTGAACCGTCCTTCAGCGGCCGCGAGCGCCGTGAAGACGACGAGGACGATTTCGCGCTCGATGACGAAGATCGCATCGACGGCCGCCGTGGCGCGAGACGCGCCTCCCCGCCACCGAAATCCTCATCCCGAAGCCGCGCCCCGGAGCGCAAGCGCCGCGACCGGCGCGAGCCGCCTGAACGCGAGGGCGGCGGCCTCTTCGCTCTGCTGCGCCGAATGATCTACTGGTGCATCGTGCTCGGCATCTGGGCGGGCATCGGCCTTGCCGGCGTGGTCTTCTACTATGGCTCGCGCATGCCGAGCGCCAGCACCTGGTCGATCCCGGAACGGCCACCGAACGTCAAGATCACTTCCGTCGACGGCAGCGTGATTGCCAATCGCGGCGCGACCGGCGGCGAAGCGCTGCCGCTCGAGCAGATGTCGCCCTACATTCCGCAGGCGATCGTGGCGATCGAGGATCGGCGCTTCTATTCGCATTTCGGCGTCGATCCGATGGGCCTTGCCCGCGCCTTCGTCAACAATCTGACCGGTCAGCCGATCCAGGGTGGCTCGACGCTGACGCAGCAGCTTGCGAAAAACCTCTTCCTGTCGCCGGACAGAACGCTGGAACGCAAGGTGCAGGAAGTGCTGCTCTCCTTCTGGCTGGAGCAGAAATACAGCAAGGATCAGATCCTTGCGATGTATCTGAACCGCGTCTATTTCGGTTCGAACGCCTATGGCGTCGAGGCCGCGGCACGCCGCTATTTCAACAAATCGGCCCGTGATGTGAACCTTGGCGAGGCAGCGCTGCTTGCCGGTCTGGTCAAGGCGCCGACGCGGCTCTCCCCGGCGCGCGATCCGGAAGCTGCCAATGCGCGCGCGCAGGTGGTGCTGCAGGCGATGCGCGACCAGGGCTATATCACCGACGACGAAGTCAAGACCGCGATGACGCAGACCCCCGCCAAGGCCAAGAGCTACTGGTCGGGCGCCGGGCAATATGTCGCCGACATGGTGATGGACGAGCTGCCGGGACTGATCGGCGGCGACGTCAAGGAAGACGTGATCGTCGACACGACGATCGACAAGGGTCTGGAAAAGAAGGCCGATCAGGCGCTGAACGACATCCTCTCCAAGGAGGGCGTGAAGCTGGCGGCGTCGCAGGCTGCCCTCGTTTCGATCGACGGCACCGGTGCGATCCGGGCGCTTGTCGGCGGCAAGGACTATGCGGAAAGCCAGTTCAACCGCGCGGTCAAGGCCAAGCGCCAGCCGGGCTCGTCCTTCAAGCCGTTCGTCTATGCGGCAGCACTCGAGAAGGGCCTGACGCCTGCTTCCGTCTTCAACGACGCACCGATCCGTATCGGCAACTGGACGCCGGAGAATTACGAGAAGAAATACAATGGCGAGGTAACGCTCGCGACGGCGCTGGCGAAATCGCTGAACACGGTCGCGGCCCAGCTCGTCATGTATGACGGCCCGGATCAGGTGATCAAGCTCGCCCACCGGCTCGGCATCGAGAGCGAGCTGCAGCCGAATGCCTCGATCGCGCTCGGCACCTCGGAAGTATCGCTGGAAGAGCTGACAGCCTCCTACGCCGCCTTCATGAACGGCGGCTACAAGGCGACGCCGCATGTCATCCGCCGCGTGACGACCGCCGAGGGCAAGGTGCTCTACGAGAACACCTACGACAATCCGCCGCGGGTGCTTTCCGAGACCATCGCCGCCAACATGAACGCGATGATGATGGGCACGATCGAATTCGGCACAGGGCGCAGCGCCAGGATTCCCGGCTGGCAAGCAGCCGGCAAGACCGGCACGACGCAGAATTCGCGCGATGCGCTGTTCGTCGGCTTTACCAGCAACCTGACGACGGGTGTGTGGTTCGGCAATGACGACGGCACGCCGATGAAGAAGGTGACAGGCGGCGGGCTGCCGGCCAAGGCCTGGCAGGAATTCATGATCGCCGCCCATAAGGGGCTGTCGCCCGCGCCGCTCTTCGGCAACGGCCAGTTCGTCACCGATCCCAATACGATCGGCAACCAACCGATGGCCCAGAACGGCGAACCGCAGCCGATGCAGGAACAGCCCTCGACGATCGGCGGCATCATTTCCGGCGTCTTCGGTGGCGGCTCGGCAGAGCAATATCCGCCGGCACCTGTGCAGCAACAGCAGACTGCCGGTGGCCCGATGCCGCCCGGCGATATCGGCCCGGACGACGGCTATGACGGCGATGTTCCGCCCGGCGATGTCGGCCAGGGCCAGCCGGTCCATCAGGGCCAGCCGAAGCGCACGACGCTGCTTGATCTGATCATGGGACAGTAGAGCCAGAAAAGGACGATCTGCAACGCGCAGTTACGCTGCCTTGCGCCTGAAAACCTTTGTTTTCCGGCTACTGTAAAAATTGAAGGCAACACGCTCGTTTTGCTGGATTTCGGGCTATTTCTCGCCTTGCAGTCCAGAAAACCGCTCCTTATATACGCCGCATCACCGCAATCACGATTGCGTTAGTTCGAAGACCCCCATCCCGTAAGGGGCTGTCAGGGAAATGCCTTACCAAGGGTTCCGACAGCTTGCTTCAAGGAGTAAATGACATGGCAAAAGTAATTGGTATCGACCTCGGAACGACAAATTCCTGCGTCGCTGTCATGGACGGCAAGGACGCAAAGGTCATTGAAAATGCGGAAGGCGCGCGTACGACCCCTTCCATGGTGGCATTCTCCGATGACGGCGAACGCCTCGTTGGCCAGCCGGCAAAGCGCCAGGCGGTCACCAACCCCACCAACACGCTCTTCGCAGTAAAGCGCCTCATCGGCCGCCGCTACGACGATCCGACCGTTGAAAAGGACAAGAGCCTCGTTCCTTTCAAGATCGCCAAGGGCGATAACGGCGACGCGTGGGTCGAAGCTCAGAACAAGGGCTACTCGCCCGCTCAGATTTCCGCGATGATCCTTCAGAAGATGAAGGAAACCGCCGAATCCTACCTCGGTGAAAAGGTCGAGAAGGCCGTCATCACCGTTCCGGCCTACTTCAACGACGCGCAGCGCCAGGCAACCAAGGATGCCGGCCGTATCGCTGGTCTCGAAGTGCTCCGCATCATCAACGAGCCGACGGCTGCTGCACTCGCTTATGGCCTCGACAAGAAGGACGGCAAGACGATCGCCGTTTACGACCTTGGCGGCGGCACGTTCGATATCTCCGTTCTTGAAATCGGCGACGGCGTCTTCGAGGTGAAGTCGACGAACGGCGATACCTTCCTCGGCGGCGAAGACTTCGACATGCGCCTCGTCGAATATCTCGTTACCGAGTTCAAGAAGGACCAGGGCATCGACCTGAAGAACGACAAGCTCGCCCTGCAGCGCCTCAAGGAAGCTGCCGAAAAGGCGAAGATCGAACTGTCGTCCTCGCAGCAGACCGAAATCAACCTGCCGTTCATCACGGCTGACGCTTCCGGTCCGAAGCACCTGACGCTGAAGCTGACGCGCGCCAAGCTGGAAAGCCTGGTCGACGATCTCGTCCAGCGCACCGTCGCTCCGTGCAAGGCAGCCCTCAAGGATGCCGGTGTCACCGCGGCCGAAATCGACGAGGTCGTTCTGGTCGGCGGCATGAGCCGCATGCCGAAGGTGCAGGAAGTCGTCAAGCAGCTGTTCGGCAAGGAGCCGCACAAGGGCGTCAACCCGGATGAAGTCGTCGCACTCGGCGCCGCCATCCAGGCCGGCGTTCTCCAGGGCGACGTCAAGGACGTTCTGCTTCTCGACGTTACCCCGCTGTCTCTCGGCATCGAGACCCTCGGTGGCGTCTTCACCCGTCTGATCGAGCGTAACACCACGATCCCGACGAAGAAGAGCCAGACCTTCTCGACCGCCGACGACAACCAGCAGGCCGTCACCATCCGCGTTTCGCAGGGCGAGCGCGAAATGGCACAGGACAACAAGCTGCTCGGCCAGTTCGACCTCGTTGGCCTGCCGCCGGCACCGCGTGGCGTTCCACAGATCGAAGTCACTTTCGACATCGACGCGAACGGCATCGTGCAGGTTTCGGCCAAGGACAAGGGTACCGGCAAGGAACAGCAGATCCGTATCCAGGCTTCCGGTGGTCTGTCTGACGCCGACATCGAGAAGATGGTCAAGGACGCTGAAGCCAATGCCGAAGCCGACAAGAAGCGCCGCGAAGCCGTGGAAGCCAAGAACCAGGCCGAAAGCCTTGTTCACTCGACGGAAAAGTCGCTCAAGGATTACGGTGACAAGGTTTCCGAAGCCGACCGCACCGCGATCTCCGACGCGATCGCTGCCCTGAAGTCCTCGATCGAGGCTACCGAGCCCGACGCCGAAGACATCAAGGCAAAGACCCAGACGCTCATGGAAGTGTCCATGAAGCTCGGTCAGGCGATCTACGAAGCGCAGCAGGCCGAAGCCGGCACGGCTGATGCGTCTGCAGGCGATGACAATGTCGTCGATGCCGACTACGAAGAAGTCAAAGACGACGACCGCAAAAAGTCCGCGTAATCCGCGGCAAAGCGGTTATGCTCACCAGTGTGATCCGGCTGCCTAACGGCAGCCGGAAATCCATTTTCGGGGTTTAAATTGGCAAAAGCGGACTTTTACGAAACTCTGGGCGTCGCCAAAACGGCGGATGAGAAAGAGCTGAAAAGCGCCTTCCGCAAATTGGCAATGAAGTATCATCCGGACAAGAACCCGGACGATAAGAGCGCCGAAGTCAAGTTCAAGGAAATCAACGAAGCCTACGAGACGCTCAAGGACCCGCAGAAACGCGCGGCCTATGATCGCTATGGTCATGCAGCCTTCGAACATGGCGGCATGGGACCGGGTGGCGGCGGCGGTTTTGCCGGCGGTGGCGGCTTCTCCGACATCTTCGAAGACATTTTCGGCGAGATGATGGGTGGCGGCCGCGGACGGCAGCGCTCTTCGGGCGGTCGCGAACGCGGCGCCGATCTTCGCTACAACATGGAAATCTCGCTGGAAGAATCCTTCTCCGGCAAAACGGCGCAGATCCGGGTTCCGACCTCGATCACCTGCGACGTCTGTTCCGGTTCGGGTGCCAAGCCAGGCACGCAGCCGAAGACCTGCGGCACCTGCCAGGGTTCCGGCCGCGTGCGTGCAGCACAGGGCTTCTTCTCGATCGAGCGGACCTGCCCGACCTGCCATGGCCGCGGCACGATCATTCCAGACCCGTGCACCAAGTGCCATGGCCAGGGCCGTGTGACGGAAGAGCGCTCGCTCTCGGTCAACATCCCGGCTGGTATCGAAGACGGCACCCGTATTCGTCTGCAGGGCGAAGGCGAGGCAGGAACGCGCGGTGGCCCGGCGGGCGACCTCTATATCTTCCTGTCGGTCAAGCCGCATGAGTTCTATCAGCGCGACGGAGCGGACCTATATTGCGCCGTGCCGATCTCCATGACGACGGCGGCGCTCGGCGGCACCTTCGATGTGGCGACGCTCGACGGGACGAAATCGCGGGTCACCGTTCCCGAGGGAACGCAGGCCGGCAAGCAGTTCCGCCTCAAGGGCAAGGGCATGCCTGTGCTGCGCTCCAGCCAGACGGGTGACCTCTACATCCAGATCCAGACCGAGACGCCTCAGAAGCTCTCCAAGCGCCAGCGCGAGCTGCTGCAGGAGTTCGAGCAGCTCTCCTCGAAGGAGAACAATCCTGAATCGACGGGCTTCTTTGCCCGGATGAAGGAATTCTTCGAGGGCTGAGCCGGCGCTCATCAGACAATCGAAAGCCGGTGGCGCTCCCACCGGCTTTTTTGTTGCCTCAAACCGGCTGCCTGATGCGGCCCTGATAATGTTTGGGGGCACAGCCCATCGCCCGCTTGAAAGCGGCGCTGAAGGCGCTCTCGGACTCGTAGCCGACCGACAGGGCGATTTCCGCAAGCCGCGCGCGCTCCGGCGAGAGCAGTGCACGAGCCGCAAGCCGCATGCGCCATCGCAGCAGATAATCGAGCGGCGGCCAGCCGACCAGCGCCTTGAAATGCAGCGCGAAGGCCGTTCGCGACATGCCGGCTTCACCGGCGAGCTGCTCCAGCGTCCAGCGGCGCGCCGGCTCGGCATGAATCGCCCTCAGAGCCCTGCCAATCCGCGTATCATTCAGCCCCTTCAGCCAGCCAGGCGCCCCCTCGCCTTCGCTTGCCATATGCAGGCGCAGGGCGTTGACGAACAGGATGTGGCCGAGATGCTCCGACATCAGCGCGCCGCCGGGGCGCATCTCGGCGAGTTCCTTTGCCAGCTGCTTCAGCGTCCAGCGCAGCGTTTCCGCCTCGTCGGCAGCAGCCGGAATATGCATCACCGCCGGCAGGGCGCCTGTCAGCAGCACCTGATGGCTGGCATCGAACATCAGACGGCCGCCGACCAGGAACGTGTCGTCATGCGGTCCATGCTGCGCGACGCGGGTTTTCAGATCGACGAAGATCGTGCGGGCATCGGTACCAGGGAGCTCAAGGTCGGTTCCGAGCCAATAGGGCTGGCCGGTCAGCAGGTAGCAATCACCCTCCTCCAGCTTGAAGGGCTGCGGCTCGCCGGAGACGCGCAGCCAGCAGCCGCCGCGGGCGACAGCACCAAACTTGATGCCCTCATAGCGGCGCGGAAAGTCGAGCGCCCAGTCGCCGCCGGAGACGACGCCATAGGTCTCGACGCTTTTCGGCTGCAGCAGGGCGAGGATATCGGAGAGCGGATCCATATCTGAACGATCAAGCAAGAAATCGGAATTTTGTTACATGGATCATCCCGAAACCGCAATCTATATCCGGCTGTGTTTGCAAAAGGAGCTTACCTGTGACGACTGAACAGCAGCCTATTCATTCGGGATTCAATGCCAAGAGCACGGCACGCGACGCGATTGCCGGGATCGATCTGAGCGGCAAGATCGCCATCGTCACCGGCGGCTATTCCGGCATCGGCGTGGAGACGACGCGGGCGCTCAGCGAGGCCGGAGCGACGGTCGTCGTTCCCGTCAGGACGCGCGCCAAGGCGGAAGCCAATCTCGCCGGTATTGCCCGTGTCGAGCTCGCGCCGCTCGACCTTCTCGATCCTGAAGCAATCGACCGCTTCGCGGAAGGCTTCCTTGCGAGCGGCCGGCCGCTTCACATGCTGATCAATAGTGCCGGTGTCATGGCGTCGCCGCTGACGCGGGATGGCCGCGGCTATGAGGTTCAATTCTCCGGCAATCACCTCGGCCATTTCCAGCTTACAGCTCGGCTCTGGCCTGCCCTGGCGAAGGCCAAGGGTGCGCGCGTGGTCGCGGTATCGTCGCGCGGCCACCGGTTCGCTCCCGTCGATTTTGCAGACCCTAACTTCGAGAAACGCGCGTACGACAAGTGGAGGGCCTATGGTCAGTCGAAGACCGCCAACGCACTCTTCGCCATCGGTCTCGACAGGCGCGGCCAGGCATCCGGTGTGCGGGCCTTCTCGGTCCATCCCGGCGCGATCATCACCGATCTGGTTCGCCATCTGACCGATGATGACTTCAAGGCCTTCGGCATTACCCGGCATGCCGATGGCGGGATGGATGTCAGCGAGGAAAGCCAGCGCAGCTTCAAGAATGTCGAGGAGGGTGCGGCGACCTCCGTCTGGTGCGCAACCAACCCGAAGCTCGACGGCCTCGGCGGCGTCTATTGCGAAGACTGCGACATCTCTCCGCTGGTTCCAGAAGGTCATACCGGGCCGACCGGCGTCTGGCCCTGGGCCTGCGATTCGCGGGCGGCCGACAAGCTCTGGGCACTCAGCGAGAAGCTGACCGGGTGCAGCTTTACGGCGTAGATGGAGGCGCCGTTGCACGTCCTATAATCAGTCAAAGGCGTTTCATAGCGGCACGGATGGCCTTTCCGTGCCGTTTTGAGACGCTGCGAAATGCCCATATGTCCGGCGTTAACGCAGGCCCTGAAACGGACTTGCAACTTCTCTAAATCACTTCACTCTTCAGCACGGAATTGGGGAACGAACCAAAGGGCACTTCACATGACCGCAGCACTTTCCATGTCCAATCCGGCGGATGATGTCGATGTCCTCGCCGGCGCGCTTTACTCCTGGTGCGCAGAGCGAAACGTCAAGCTTCGCAGTCAGCAGGGCCTGTCGATCGCCAGCATCGCGATCGACCTCTATCACGCCGGCCATCATACGCAGGACGAGCTGCTGACGGCGCTTCACGAGCGCGAACTGCACTGACAAAAAGAAAGCCCGCCACGAGGGCGGGCAAAATTTACCGGGAAGCGAAGTGGCCCTGGCAACGCCGGTTTGCGGGGCGGATTAAGCCGCCGTCTCGTTGCTCATCAAAGTCAGGATGGTCTTGACCGCTTCCTTGCCTGCCGGCGAGTGAAGCTTGTCGTAATGCAGGGCGAGTTCGTAGGCTTCCGGGCTCAGCTCGATCTTCTCGGGCTGATTGGTCTCGGCACCTTCGAACAGAGCGGAGATTTCCACGCCGAGAAACTGCGCGATCTGGTGCAGCTTGCTGGCGGAAACGCGGTTCGTCCCCTTCTCATATTTCTGGATCTGCTGGAAGGTCAGCCCGAGGGCTTCCCCCAGTTCGAGCTGGGAAACGCGGCGCCGGGCGCGCAACTGTCTTACATTGCGACCGACTAGGATATCGACTGGATCTGGCACGTGAGCGTTCCCTCATTTAGAAACGAATTGCTCACCATAATATGCCGGGTATTTTAAATATCGCAACCCGCGAGTTGCAAAATTCAACCGACTTTTTTTGGTCTTTACGTTGCGTCAGGCCAACCCAGAGTAAGGGCGTAGACCGGCGCATGGGAGGGATTGCCAATTTCGAGCAATTTGCAGATCGCGCTATGGCTGAGTGCGGCCGTGGGACAGGCGGTCAGGCCATGCGCGGTTGCCGCGAGCATGATGTTCTGGCCGATGTGTCCCGCCTCGATCATCACCACCCGGTAGGCATTGGCATCCTCGTATTTCCACATGGTGCGGTCCATATGGGCGACGAGTACGATCATGCAGGGCATGGTATCGGCCCATTCCTGGCCGCCGACCAGGGTTGAGAGCTCGGGCGTCTCATCCGAGACGCGCGCCAGCGAGTGCTCCAGCGCCGAATAGTGATAGATGCCCGGCTCCAGCCCTTCGACGTTGCGGGCGAAGACATAGGCTTCATAGGGATTGCGGGCGCCGCCTGACGGAGTCATCGACAGCGGCAGCTCGACCACGGCGTTGCGCGCCTTGCCGGTGATGCCGAGGCCGGCGAAGAGCGCTTCGGAGAGCTCACTGACCGAAATCGGCTTCGCCAGGCCCTTTCGCTGCGTGCGACGTCGCGACATCAGCTGCAGCAACGCATTGCCGTTCAGTGCCGGAGGCAGCTGGATGACGTCCTTGCGACCGGAATTCAGGCTGTAGAGTTCGATCTCGCCCTCCGCCGCCAGCGTCGAACGCTGTAGGTCCTCAGCCTCGTTAAGCGACATATAGTCGGGATCCTGGACGCAGAAGTGCAGGAGAGCAGCCGGCACGCCCCATTTCCAGTTCCGGGTAAAGGCGTCTTCGCGCGCATGCAGCGCCGAATTCTCTTCGACGAGTGCCGACATCTCGACCAGCGAGGCGAGTGTCTCGGTCAGTTCCTCTTCGCTGTAACCCGGCGCCAGATCGCGGATCGCGGCGGTCGCGCTCCAGTCGTCGAGGGCGCGAAGGAACTCCAGGAGATCAGGGCTGCATTCGAAAACAGCCTTGGTGAGGAAGTTGCAGGCGACGAAGGCGTCGCCGTCGTTGTGAAAGACGAGAGTGCGTGAGGAGCGGTAGCGCATCGAATCACATGCGCCTGCCGCGGAGCCCGCAGCAGGCGCTTATGAACTTAATCAATACGGAACATCATGCCGCGGCTGACAAAGGTCGGCTTGGCCTTGACCGGCGTTACCTTGAGGTTCGGCTTCGTCTTGTTCTGCATGATCCATCTCCACGGTTGTAGGAGCGATCCCCTTGATCGCGGCTGGAGGATGAAACAGCAACCAGAAATATTCAATTAATACGGAAATATTGTTTTGATACATCAGAGTGATGCATTGCTTCAATTGAAGTCAAAAACAGGAAATTTCTGAATTAAATCCGTTATTTTTGCGTTTACATAGAAATGTGTAGCCCAAAAATGCGAACTATGACAATCATAGTCATGAGAATAATTCGGTAGGACCGCCGGAGAAGCAGAATGGGCCTTAAAAAGACTGCGCAAGCCAAAGAAGAGCTGACTTTGGATGATGCCGTCGGTGGATACACCATCGACATGCTGAACACGCTGATCGCGCAGAGCAGGAGCGCGAAGCAGCCGATGCTGACCTATCTTCTGTCGATGGCACTCATCGAGGCACACCGCGTCAGCGTCGAGCCGGCGGCGGCCACCCACGATATGGGGTTGTCGCTGAACTAATTGAGGTCGCGCGTGACTGCGGAGATGAAGTCGGCGCGCTGTTGAACGATCATATCCCTGACGATGCGGGGCACCGCATCATCGGTGGTGCGGTAGACCTTTGCGAGGCGGAGCGCGGTGCGCAGGTTGATCCTGCTGTTGAGCGGCACCATGACGACGGCGCTGAAGGATGGACCGGCCGGCGTGAAGATCATCGAATGGCCGCCGAGCAGCTTTTCGGAGAAAGGCAGCCATCTAAGACGCATCAGGGTCGGCTCCTGCGTACCGATCTGGTTTGCGGCAGCGAATGACAGGCAGTTCAGGCGCTCGACGACGATGCCCTTGTGATCGCCGGTGAAGCGGGACCAATATTCGCCCTTCTTCACCGCCCGGTTCGTGAGGCGGCGAAACGTAGTGGCGTTGCCCTGCTTGGCAATGACGATGACGGCGCAGAGCAGGCTGTCCGGCGTACTCGGGATCGTCATATAGGCATGGTATAGGCCCGGAGCGATACCGGCAGCAGGATCCGCGAAGAGCAGCGGCTCCAGCGCGTCACGGGCGGCGGAAAGCACACGCTGCGCCGACGGGCGGCCATGATCGAGGTCGACCGAGATCGGCCGCTGATACATTTCTTCCTCGGTGACGCCGAGGTACTGACAGATTTTCTTGACCGAGGCACGCCCAGGCGCCCGGCGAGCCTGAAGATAGGATTCGATCTGCGAGCGGCCAATTTCCATGCCGCGCGCGGCAGCGCTGATGCTGCCCGCCTTTGCGAGGCACAGCCGCCGGAGATTTTCGGCAAAGTTCTCGAGTGCAGACATGTCCGCAGTGGCTTTCAGGAGATGAGTCGGTGCTCAAACTATCTGCAAGCCAAGCGGAATACAAAGGGGGATAGGCCACAATTTGCGGGCTGATCCAATTGACAGATGGCTGCGTAAGGATAGGTAATTCCCGCCGGGAACAAAAAGAATCCGCCGCCCAATGGAGGCACGATCACTGCAATGAAATTCGATATTGAATTGCCTGAAGCGCCGCCGAACATCGCAGCCGATGAAACGCAGCGAAACCTTTCCACGATACTTGATGGACTCTCGGCGCTGCGCTTAAATATTAATCACCAGCCCGAAATTCTTTACTGGATTGAACGCGCGGTCGCCGAGACTGAAAACCAGCTGCGGATGATCGCACCTCCCTTTCACTAATCGATTGAATGGGAATCCATTTCATTCCTTCGATGACACTTCGCCGTTGATCCCTGCCATTATCTGAGACGATCAACCGCATCCGGCCTGCGTCCATTTCCTCGACAACCGAATCGCATAGGATGCCGCCCAATTCGATATTGGGAGCGTTTTCGTGTTTCTGTTTTCCAAGCTTGTCTGGGTCTTCGGCCAGCCGCTATCCCTCGCGTTCTTCCTGACCGTTCTCGGCTTCCTTGCGCTGGCCTTCCGGCTGCGCAAGAGCGCGCTCCTGCTCTCCGGGCTTGGCGCTGCCGTGCTGTTCGCGACGCTTTACACGACGGCGGGCAACTATCTGCTGCAGGGGCTGGAGAACCGTTTCCCCAAACCGGCGCAGGATCCCGATAGCCTGCAATGCATGATCGTGCTCGGCGGCGCTTTCGAGAACGAGGTGAACACCGCCCGTCACGGCATCGAATTCAATGCCGCTGCCGACCGCTTCATCGAGACGCTGCGGCTGGCACAGAAATTTCCGCAGTCGCGGATCCTGATTTCCGGCGGCGATGGCTCGATATCGGGACACTATGAGGGCGACGCGGCCGCCTCGGCGCGTTTCTTCCCGCTCTTCGGCGTGGCGCGGGAGCGGCTGGTCGAGGAGACCACGTCTCGGACGACCTTCGAGAATGCCACCAATACCAAGGACCTGCTCGCCACGAACGGCCTGTCGAAGTGCCTGCTGATCACCTCGGGCTATCACATGCCGCGCTCGGTCGGCATCTTCCGCAAACTCGGGATCGACGTGGTGCCGTGGCCGACCGATTTCCGCACCGATGGGGAGGTCCATCTCGGGCTGGATTTCACCCAGCCGAGCCTCAACGCCCAGAACACTGCGACGGCCGTGCGCGAATGGTTCGGCCTGGTCGGCTACTATCTGGCAGGGCGCACCTCGGAGCTCTATCCGAAGTAATCGCTATTTCTTGGAGATGGTGACGAATTTGGTGCCGCGAACGCGGGCCGTGACGATGCAGGGGTCACCTTCCGTGCGATCGCAGAAGCGCGGATGCATCTTCATGGCCAGAACCATATTGCCGAAGCGCTGGACGAAGTCGTAGCCGTAGATCTGCGCCGTGGCGATCATGAAATAGCCGCCCTCGGCCACCTGCAGATAGAAGTTATAGGGGCAGCCGTCGTCGTTGCACTGCGGTCCCTTTTCGCCGTCGCAGGTGAGCTCACCCTCGTTGACGACAGCATCGATGAGGCCGTCATTGTTGATGTCCTGGCGGGTCACGTAGCCCTCGCCGAACTCCGCCTTGGTGCATTGTTCGGTGAAATGCTTCTTCTCGTAGATCTCCGGATCGGAGATCAGGGACTGCTGGGCGAAGGCGGCAACCGGCACCACGAGCAGCGCTGCGAGATTGAGGGCGATTAGAAGCGCTTTCACGGCTTTCCTCTTTTTGGCGGATAAGGACACTGACAGCGGCGCATTCTCTACGCCGCGCCTTGCGCCGCCCTTGCCGCCGTGATTCAGTCGCCCGACGATCTCCGCCGCCTTGGGACCCTGAAATGTCGCTGCTCGCCTATCTCGATTATGCCGGCATTGCTCTTTTCGCGGCGACCGGCGCGCTTGCGGCATCGCGCAAGCAGCTCGACCTCATCGGCTTCCTGTTCTTCGCGACGGTGACGGGTATTGGCGGCGGCACCGTGCGCGATATCGTGCTCGGCCGCGTTCCGGTCTTCTGGGTCTTGAACCCGGCCTATATCATCATCTGCTGCATCACCGGCGTCGTCGTGTTCTTCACCGCGCATCTGGTGGAATCGCGCTACCGGCTGCTGATCTGGCTCGATGCCATCGGCCTGTCGGCCTATTGCGTCATGGGCGCGGCGAAGGGACTGGCGGCCACCGGCTCCCCCACCATCGCCGTCGTGACGGGAACGCTGACCGCGACCTTCGGCGGCGTGCTGCGCGATCTCATGGCGAACGAGCCTTCGGTCCTGCTGCGGCCTGAGATCTATATCACCGCGGCGCTGATCGGCGCCGGCGTCTTTACCGGCGCAACGGAGCTCGGCGTGCCCCTCTATGCCGCGTCAGCGCTCGGCGCAGCGGCAGCCTTCGCGATCCGCGGCGGCGCGCTGTGGTTCGGATGGACGTTCCCGACCTACAAGCACAGGCCCGGCCGTCACCCTGACGATGTGATGTAAGATTTAGCGGTTCTTCGGGCGCAGACGGATCACCACGTCGACATGGGCGATTTCCATGCCTTCGGGCGGCTCCGGCAGATTGCCGATCGTCAGATTGCTGACGGGGATATCGAGCACGTCGTTTTCACCTTCGACAAAGAAGTGATGGTGATCGGAGACGTTGGTATCGAAATAGGTCTTCGCGCTTTCCACGGCGAGAACGCGGATCATCCCGGCCTCGGTGAACTGGTGCAGCGTGTTGTAGACGGTCGCCAGCGACACGGGCACGCCGGCGGTGACGGCTTCCTCGTGCAGTTCCTCGACCGTCAGGTGCCGGTCGCCCTTGGCAAACAGGAGATCCCCGAGGGCAACGCGCTGGCGGGTCGGACGAAGGCCGGCACTGCGCAGTCGTGCTTCGATGCTAATCGGGGCTTCTGGCGCCATCAAGGAGCAACTCCGGTTAATTCTAGCGTCAAGTAATCAGGTTTCCTAAGCCATATAACTTTTGCGCAAAAGCCTTTCAATAGTTTCAATGGGGACAATAGGGGCGGAAATGCCTTAAAATCCGGCCTTTGACGCATTTAGCTCTGGCCGCGGCCTTGGCCTTCCTGTATGCGACCACCAAATAAGGCAGATCGCCGGTCCGGCGCGGAATGAGAGGCAGCCATGCTTATGCTTCATTTTCCGAAGAACTTGGACTAAACACTCACTCCATCAGCACGTTGCGGGGGACACAGACTTTTCATGACGACGAGACAATCCAGCTTCAACTATGAGGAAATCCTGTCCTGCGGCCGCGGCGAACTGTTCGGCCCCGGCAACGCACAGCTTCCCCTGCCGCCGATGCTGATGGTCCATCGCATTACCGACATCTCCGAAACCGGCGGAGCGTTCGACAAGGGTTACATTCGCGCCGAGTACGACGTTGAGCCCGACGATTGGTATTTCCCCTGCCACTTCCAGGGAAATCCGATCATGCCGGGCTGCCTCGGCCTCGACGGCATGTGGCAGCTGACGGGCTTCTTCCTCGGCTGGCTCGGCGAGCCCGGCCGCGGCATGGCACTGTCGACAGGCGAAGTGAAGTTCAAGGGCATGGTTCGCCCGGAGACGAAGCTCCTCGAATACGGCATCGACTTCAAGCGCGTCATGCGCGGCCGTCTGGTTCTCGGCACCGCCGACGGCTGGCTGAAGGCTGACGGGGAAGTCATCTACCAGGCAACCGACCTGCGCGTCGGTCTGTCCAAAGCCTGAACCGCGGTCACGATCGCTCCAAATACAAAGACGTTTTAGAAGAGGTCATCGACATGAGACGGGTTGTTGTCACGGGTCTGGGTATCGTTTCCTCCATCGGAAATGATGCGCAGGAAGTCACCGCGTCGTTGCGCGAAGCCAAGTCCGGTATCTCGTTTTCCAACGATTTCGCCGAGCACGGCTTCAAGTGCCAGGTCTGGGGTTCGCCGAAGATCGACGTGACCGACCTCGTCGACCGCCGTGCAGCCCGCTTCCTGTCGCAGGGCGGCATGTGGAACCACGTCGCCATGAAGCAGGCGATCGCCGATTCCGGCCTCGAAGAGTCCGACATCGGCGGCAACGAGCGCACCGGCATCATCATGGGTTCCGGCGGCCCGTCCACCCGGACGCTGATCGAAGCGGCCGACATCACCATCAAGAACAACAGCCCGAAGCGCATCGGCCCGTTTGCCGTGCCGAAGGCTATGTCCTCGACGGCTTCGGCAACGCTTGCCACCTGGTTCAAGATTCACGGCGTCAACTACTCGATCTCGTCGGCCTGCTCGACCTCTGCACACTGCATCGGCAATGCCGCTGAAATGATCCAGTGGGGCAAGCAAGACATCATGTTCGCCGGCGGCCATGAAGATCTCGACTGGACGATGTCGAACCTCTTCGACGCCATGGGCGCGATGTCCTCCAAGTATAACGATACGCCCGATACCGCCTCGCGTGCCTATGACGTCAGCCGCGACGGCTTCGTCATCGCTGGCGGCGCCGGCGTTCTCGTTCTCGAAGAACTCGAGCATGCCAAGGCACGCGGCGCGAAGATCTACGCCGAAATCGTCGGCTACGGCGCGACTTCCGACGGTTACGACATGGTCGCTCCGTCGGGCGAAGGCGCCATCCGCTGCATGCGCCAGGCGCTGGCGACGGTGAAGGGCAGCGTCGACTACGTCAACACGCACGGTACCTCGACGCCTGTTGGCGACAGCAAGGAAATCGGTGCGATCCGCGAAGTCTTCGGCGACAAGATCCCGCACATCCAGTCGACCAAGTCGCTGACCGGCCACTCGCTCGGCGCAGCCGGCGTGCAGGAATCGATCTACTCGCTGCTGATGATGCAGGCGGGCTTCATCGGTGAAAGCGCCCATATCAAGGAACTCGACCCCGAGTTCGACGGCGTGCCGATCGTTCGCAAGCGCATCGACGATGCCAAGATCGACATTGCCCTTTCCAACTCCTTCGGCTTCGGCGGCACGAACGCTACGCTCGTCTTCCAGCGCTACAACGGATAATACCATGACGGGATTCATGCAGGGTAAGCGCGGCCTCATCATGGGCGTCGCAAACAACCATTCTATCGCCTGGGGCATTTCGAAGGCGCTGGCCGCCCAGGGCGCCGAGCTGGCTTTCACCTTTCAGGGCGAGGCGCTCGGCAAGCGCGTGAAGCCGCTTGCAGCTGAAGTCGGCTCCGACTTCGTCCTGCCCTGCGATGTCGAGGACGTCGCTTCGGTCGATGCTCTCGTCGAGTCGATCAAGGAACGTTGGGGCAAGCTCGACTTCGTCGTTCACGCCATCGGTTTCTCCGATAAGAACGAGCTGAAGGGTCTTTACGCAGACACCACGCGCGAGAACTTCAGCCGCACGATGGTGATCTCCTGTTTCTCCTTCACCGAGATCGCCAAGCGCTGCGCACCGCTGATGAGCGACGGCGGCTCGATGCTGACGCTGACCTATAACGGCTCGACGCGCGTCATCCCGAACTACAACGTCATGGGCGTTGCGAAGGCTGCTCTGGAAGCCTCCGTGCGCTACCTGGCGGCCGATTACGGCCCGAAGGGCATCCGCGTCAACGCGATCTCCGCCGGCCCGATCCGCACGCTCGCAGGCGCCGGCATCTCCGACGCCCGCGCGATCCTCTCGTGGAACCAGCAGAACGCACCGCTGCGCAAGACCGTCAGCATCGACCATGTCGGCAATTCGGCGCTCTACCTGCTGTCCGACATGTCGGCCGGCGTCACCGGCGAAATCCATTTCGTCGACGCAGGCTTCAACATCACCTCGATGCCGACGCTGGACGCGCTGCGGACTGCAGACGTCGAATAGCATCGAACAGCCATTAAGCCTTGCCAGGCCGTGCGCATCATGATGCGCACGGCCTTGTCGTTTCTACTCCGGCAGCGTATATTGGCGAAGGGGTGGGAGACCGATGGAGCGAAACAGTCAGAAGATCATTTCGCGACTAAAGCGCGACGGATTCGCGCTCATCTCCGTAAAGGGATCTCACCATAAATTCCGGAAAGGCGACCGGACGATCATCGTCCCGCACCCGAAGAAAGATTTGCCCGCAGGCACGGCGCACGCGATCGCCAGGCAGGCCGGATGGGTATGAGGAGCAATCGATGAAATACTTCATCGCTCTCGTCCACAAGGACGAAGACAGCGCTTTCGGGATCAGCTTTCCCGATCTGCCATCCGTCTTTTCAGCTGCGGATATAGAAGACGACCTGACGGCGAATGCCATCGAAGCCCTGCGGCTCTGGGCCGAGGATGAGGTACTTCCCGTGCCGTCATCCTTCGAAACCATCAGCAGCCGCGCCGATGTTCGCGAACAGTTGGCAGCAGGCGCATTTCTCACACGTGTACCGTTCATCGAGGACGAAACGCGGATCGTGCGTGCGAACGTGACTTTTGAGAAGGGTATGCTCGATGCGATCGACGCCGCTGCCAAAGAGCGGGGCCTGACCCGGTCGGCCTTCCTTGCGAGCGCCGCCCGCAAGGAACATCGAAGCGGCTTAGTGCTTACTTTTTCGCCCAGAGAACCTTGAAGCGGGCGTTGCGGCAGGTCTCGCCGCTTTCGCGGAAGCTTGCCGCCAGAACCGGCTCGTAAGGTAGGCCGCGATTTGCCACCAGCATGAGGCGGCCGCCGCCGCGTAGTGCCGAGGCTGCGGTCTTGATCATCGCCTGACCGAGCGAGGGCTCAGCGGCGTGGCCTTCATGGAAGGGCGGGTTCATGATGATGAGGTCATACTTGTCCTTGACCGGCTCGGCCGCCAGATCGTGCCAGAAGAAGCGAGCAGGCGCCTTCGGGAAGTTCTCTGCCAGATTGTCCTTGGCGGCTTCCAGCGAGGCGTGGTTGGCCTCGTAGAGGTCGAGACGCTCGAGGCGCGGCGACTTCTCCATCAGTTCGACCGAGAGATAGCCCCAGCCGGCGCCGAAATCGGCGGCGTCGCCGGTGAAATCGGTCGGAAGGCGCGAAGCGAGCAGTTCCGAGCCGTCGTCGATACGATCATGTGAGAACATGCCGGGAGCCGCGATGAAGCGGCCGTCGACACGCACCGATGTCTTGGCGAATTTGGCGACGGCTTCGCTGACATCAGCCGGGCGGATGAACCAGAAGGCAACGCCGTGATATTTCGGCATGTGCTCGATTTCGAAGCCGAAGCCGTCCATGCGCTTGCGCAGTGGCTGGATGCCGTCTTCCTTGCCGCCGGCGATGACGATCAGGCCACCCGCCTTCACCAGGGAGAGCGCGGCGGCGATATTCGCCTCGTTCTCGCCCTTGTGCTTGGTGCAGAGAACTAGAGCCGCATCGTAATCTTCACCATCGATCTCAGGCGTGGTTTCGATGCGCTGGGCCTGCAGCTGCCGGAACAGCGGGCGGAAGCCCTGTACGGCGCTCAGCGAGGCCGCGAAGCCCTCAGGCAGAGCGAAACCTGCCTCGGCGCCCAGGAACAGCACGCGCTGCCCCTCGCCCGGCGCATCGACAGTGCCGCTGGCAAAGGGGTGGAACAGGGTTTTCAGCGTTTCGCGGCTCATGGGCTCATCTCGTCTTTGAATACAAAAAGGGCGCGGAAACAGTCCCGCGCCCATGAAGTCCTGGAAAGGCGCAGCTTACTCGGCTGCTTCTTCCTTCTTCTTGTCGGCCGGGATTTCCTGGCCGGTCGCCTGATCGACAACCTTCATCGACAGGCGGACCTTGCCGCGCTCGTCGAAGCCGAGGAGCTTGACCCAAACCTTCTGGCCTTCCTTGACGACGTCCTGGGTCTTGGCAACGCGCTCGGAAGCCAGCTGCGAGATGTGGACGAGGCCGTCACGGGCGCCGAAGAAGTTGACGAATGCGCCGAAGTCGGCGGTCTTGACGACCGTGCCTTCGTAGATAACGCCGATTTCCGGCTCGGCAACGATCGAGTGGATCCACTTGCGGGCCGCTTCGATTTCCTTGCCCGAGGACGAGGCGATCTTGACGGTGCCGTCGTCTTCGATGTTGATCTTCGCGCCGGTCTTTTCGACGATTTCGCGGATGACCTTGCCGCCGGAGCCGATGACTTCACGGATCTTGTCGACCGGGATGTTCATGACTTCGATGCGCGGAGCGAATTCGCCGAGCTGGCCACGGCTCTCGGTGATGGCCTTGGCCATTTCGCCGAGGATGTGCTTGCGGCCGCCCTGTGCCTGGCCGAGAGCGACCTTCATGATCTCTTCGGTGATACCGGCGATCTTGATGTCCATCTGCAGCGAGGTGATGCCGTCAGCGGTACCGGCAACCTTGAAGTCCATGTCGCCGAGGTGGTCTTCGTCGCCGAGGATGTCGGAGAGAACGGCGAAGCGGTCACCTTCGAGGATCAGGCCCATGGCGATACCGGCAACCGGCTTGGCAAGCGGAACGCCTGCGTCCATGAGTGCCAGCGAGGTGCCGCAAACGGTTGCCATCGAGGACGAGCCGTTCGACTCGGTGATTTCGGAGACAACGCGCAGCGTGTAGGGGAACTGTTCAGCCGACGGCAGCATCGGGCGGATAGCGCGCCATGCGAGCTTGCCGTGACCGATTTCGCGGCGGCCCGGGGAACCCATGCGGCCGGTTTCGCCGACAGAGTAGGGCGGGAAGTTGTAATGGAGCAGGAAGCGCTCCTTGTACATGCCCGTCAGGCTGTCGACATACTGTTCGTCTTCGCCGGTGCCGAGCGTGGCAACGACGATCGCCTGCGTTTCACCGCGGGTGAAGAGAGCAGAACCGTGGGTGCGCGGCAGGAGGCCGACTTCGGAAACGATCGGGCGAACAGTTTCGAGGTCGCGGCCGTCGATGCGGCTCTTGGTGTCGAGGATGTTCCAGCGAACGATCTTTGCCTGCAGGTGCTTGAAGATCGCGCCGACTTCTTCAGCCGTGTACTTGGCTTCGCCTTCTTCCGGCAGGAAGTGTGCCTTGACCTTCGCCTTGACGGCGTCAACGGCAGCGTAGCGTTCAGCCTTCTGCGTGTTCTTGTAGGCGGTGCGGAGTTCGGCTTCGAAATGCTTCAGCATCTCGCCTTCGAGTTCCGAATAGTCTTCCGGCTGGAAGTCGCGCGGTTCCTTGGCAGCCACTTCGGCGAGCTTGATGATCGCGTCGAGAACCGGCTGGAAGCCCTTGTGGCCGAACATGACGGCGCCGAGCATGATTTCTTCGTTGAGTTCCTTGGCCTCGGATTCAACCATCAGAACGGCGTCATGCGTACCGGCAACGACGAGATCGAGAACCGACTCGTCCATCTCGTCGAGATGCGGGTTGAGGATGTATTCGCCGTTGATGTAGCCGACGCGAGCGCCGCCAACCGGGCCCATGAAGGGAACGCCGGAGAGCGTCAGGGCTGCGGAGGTCGCAACCATCGACAGGATGTCCGGGTTGTTTTCGAGGTCATGCTGGATGACCGTGACGACGACCTGGGTGTCGTTCTTGTAGCCTTCCGGGAAGAGCGGGCGGATCGGGCGGTCGATCAGGCGGGAAACGAGGGTTTCGTTTTCCGACGGACGCCCCTCGCGCTTGAAGTAGCCGCCGGGGATCTTGCCGGCTGCGTAGGTCTTTTCCTGGTAGTTGACGGTTAGCGGGAAGAAATCCTGGCCGGGCTTCGGAGCCTTGGCGGAAACGACGGTCGCGAGAACGACGGTTTCGCCGTAGGTGGCGAGAACGGCGCCGTCAGCCTGACGGGCGATCTTGCCGGTTTCGAGCTTCAGCGGGCGGCCTGCCCACTCGATTTCCACGCTATGGGTATCGAACATATGTCTTGTCCTTCAATGCGGGAACAGGCGCCACGACCCTTTCAAGGCATAGCGCGCGATCGACCGCAATTATGTGACGCATCATGGGCAAGACAACGGGAGGCTTTGCGGCAGCGGCTTTCGAGAAAGCCGGGCCAAGGCTTCGGTACCTTGGCCGGAAAGCATCCGGCAATCCTGCCATGACAGGTCAACGGTTGTTTTGGCAAAACCGGCCCATCCGGGTCTGCCTCAGTTCCGCCGTGCGAGATGTCAAACGCGGCGGTCAGTCTGTGGGGCACCAAGCCCCGAATAAGCAACCGGCGGGCGTCCGAAGAGCCCGCCGGAAAACATTAGCGACGGATACCCAGGCTGGTGATCAGCTTGGTGTAACGGCCTTCGTTCTTCTTCTTGAGGTAGTCGAGAAGCGAACGGCGGCTCGAAACCATCGTCAGCAGGCCACGGCGGGAGTGGTTGTCCTTCTTGTGGCCCTTGAAGTGTTCCGTGAGGTTGTTGATCCGCTCGGTCAGGATAGCAACCTGGACTTCCGGAGAACCGGTGTCGCCTTCGAACGTTGCGTATTCCTTGATCAGGGCGGTCTTGCGCTCAGCAGTAATCGACATCGGATGTTCCTTTCAATGAGAGGAGATAAGGTCGCCAAAAGCCGGGATGTCGTCCAGCTTTGGCCGCGAATTGCATTCAGGCCTGCCTGATGCTGGCGCTGCCTATAAACCATTCAGACAGCGAAGGGAAGAGGCATGACTGGCACGCCTCCTCAAGGCTCCTGTGGCCTCAGCCGAAGACGCGCTTCGGGCGGAATTCGCCCTGGCCGATCTCGCCGATGGCGATCAGCTTGCCGCGTGCCGTCGCATAGGCTTCGCTCTCGGTGATCGGCGCATCGCGGCCGCGCACCAGGATCGGATTGCCCATTTTCAGGCGGTGCGCCTGGTCGTCGTTGACGATGAGATGCGGCAGCGCGGAAAGCGCCTCGCTGGTGTCGATCAGCAGCGCGTCGAGGGCGACCAGACGCTCGTCCTGATCCTCGATCGCTTCGAGAGCGACCAGATCGGCGAGCGGGATCATGCTGTCTTCGGCGAAAGGAGCGACGAAGGTGCGGCGGAGACCCGAGATATGACCGTAGCAGCCGAGTTCGCGGCCGAAATCACGGGCAAGAGCGCGGACATAGGTGCCCTTGCCGCATTCGACTTCGAAATGCGCGGTGCTGGCATCCGGGCAGGAGAGCAGCGTCAGGCGGAAGATCTCGACTTCGCGCGACGGGATCTCGACAGCCTCGCCCTCACGGGCGAGGTCATAGGCGCGCTCGCCGGCAATCTTGATCGCCGAAAACTGCGGCGGGACCTGATTGATGACGCCGGTATAGCCCGGCAGCAGGGCGTGGATCTGTTCTTCCGACGGGCGCTTGTCCGAGCTCTGGGTGACGTCACCCTCGAGGTCGTCGGTGGCGCGCTCTTCGCCCCAGGTGACCGTGAATTCGTAGATCTTGCGGCCATCCATGACGTAAGGAACAGTCTTGGTGGCGTCGCCAAGCGCGATCGGCAGCATGCCGGAGGCGAGCGGATCGAGCGTGCCGGCATGGCCGCACTTCTGCGCCTTGAACAGCCACTTGATCTTGGAAACGGCTTCCGTGGAGCCGAAATCCACCGGCTTGTCGAGGATCAGCCAGCCGGAAACCGGGCGGCCCTTGGGTTTACGTGGTTTGGACATGTCTTCTTCTGTTATCAGGCGTCAGCGTCGTCATCGAGGTCGCGGCTGACCTCCGGAGAGCGCAGGAGCTCATCGATCTTCTTGTAATTGTCGAAGCTCGTATCGTCGCGGAAGCGGACTTCCGGCATGTATTTCATCTGGCGCAGCTGATTGCCGAGGCGGCCGCGGATGTATTTCGCATTCTTGTTCAGCGCCGCGATCACCTTGTCATGATCGGAGACGCCGAGCGGCGTCACGAAGGCGGTCGCGATCTTCAGATCGGGCGACATGCGCACTTCGGAGATGGAGATCACGGTCTTTTCGATCACGTCGTCGCGGACTTCGCCGCGCTGCAGGACCTGCGTGATCGCAGCGCGCACCTGCTCGCCGACGCGCAGCATGCGCTGGGAAGGAGCGGAGGTTGTCGGTCTTGTTGCCATTTTTCTTTGCCTCAAAAGGTTCGGGCGCCGGCCTTATGTGATCCGGCGCCCGTCCATGATACAGGTCCGCGCGATCAGAGCGAGCGGGTGATATGCTCGACGCGGAAGCACTCGATGACATCGCCGGCGCGGATGTCTTCGTAGTTCTCGAAGGCCATACCGCATTCCTGACCGACCGGAACTTCCGATACTTCGTCCTTGAAGCGCTTGAGCGTCTTGAGCTTGCCTTCGTGGATGACGACGTTGTCGCGGATGAGGCGCACGCCTGCACCACGCTCGACCTTGCCTTCCGTGACGCGGCAACCCGCGACCTTGCCGGTCTTGGTGATGTTGAACACCTCGAGGATCTCGGCATTGCCGAGGAAGGTCTCGCGACGTTCCGGCGACAGCAGGCCCGACATCGCCGCCTTCACGTCATCCACCAGATCGTAGATGATGTTGTAGTAGCGGATCTCGATACCACCACGCTCGGCAGCGGTACGTGCCTGTGCATTGGCGCGGACGTTGAAGCCGATGATCGCAGCATCGGAGGACTCGGCAAGCGAGATATCCGACTCGGTGATGGCGCCGGCGCCCGAATGAACGATGCGGGCACGCACTTCGTCGGTACCGAGCTTGTCCAGGGCGCCGATGATGGCTTCGATCGAGCCCTGCACGTCACCCTTGATGACCAGCGGGAATTCCTTGTAGCCCGTATTCTGCAGCTTGCTCATCATCTGTTCGAGCGAACCGCGCTGGCCGGACTGGCGGGCAGCTGCCTTGTCGCGCGCCAGACGCTGGCGGTACTCGGAGATTTCGCGAGCACGGGCTTCGTTTTCGACGACGGCAAACTTGTCGCCCGCAGCCGGCGTGCCGGAAAGGCCGAGAACTTCGACCGGGGTCGCCGGACCGGCTTCCTTGACATGGTCGCCCTTGTCGGTGACGAGCGCGCGGACGCGGCCCCACTGATCGCCGGCAACGATGATCTGGCCCGGCTTCAGCGTACCCTTCTGGACCAGAACGGTCGCAACAGCACCACGGCCACGGTCGAGCTGGGCTTCAATGACGGTGCCTTCGGCAGTACGGGTCGGGTCGGCCTTGAGGTCGAGAATTTCGGCCTGCAGCAGGACGGCTTCGAGCAGCTTGTCGAGGTTCGTCTTGTTCTTGGCCGAGACTTCGACGTCGAGCACTTCACCGCCGAGCGATTCCACGAAGACTTCGTGCTGCAGAAGCTGCTGCCGGACGCGGTCCGGCTTGGCTTCGTGCTTGTCGATCTTGTTGATCGCCACGATGATCGGAACACCAGCCGCCTTGGCGTGGTTGATGGACTCGATCGTCTGCGGCATCACGCTGTCGTCGGCCGCGACCACCAGGATCGCGATATCCGTCGCCTGCGCACCGCGGGCACGCATGGCCGTAAAGGCGGCGTGGCCGGGGGTGTCGATGAAGGTGATTTTCTGGCCGTTCTGTTCGACCTGATAGGCACCGATATGCTGGGTGATGCCACCGGCTTCGCCCGAGACAACGTTTGCCTGGCGAATGGCGTCGAGCAGCGAGGTCTTGCCGTGGTCGACGTGACCCATGATGGTGACGACAGGCGGACGCGAAACCATTTCGCCGGCATCGTCGGCCTTGTCGAAGATACCTTCTTCGACGTCGGATTCCGAGACGCGCTTGACGGTGTGGCCGAATTCGCTGGCGATGAGTTCTGCGAGGTCGGCGTCGATGACGTCGCCCGGCTTCATCATCTGGCCTTCCTTCATCAGGTACTTGATGACGTCGACGGCGCGTTCAGACATACGCTGCGACAGTTCCTGAATGGTGATGGTTTCAGGAAGGATGACTTCGCGAATGACCTTTTCGCGGGTTTCCTGCATCTGG
Source organism: Rhizobium sp. OAE497 (assembly GCF_040546565.1). Taxonomy (NCBI): domain Bacteria; kingdom Pseudomonadati; phylum Pseudomonadota; class Alphaproteobacteria; order Hyphomicrobiales; family Rhizobiaceae; genus Rhizobium; species Rhizobium sp. OAE497. The sequence continues at coordinate 68,271 of NZ_JBEPOA010000001.1, read as the reverse complement.
CTGCGGCGGAACTTTTCCTGACGGCGGCGGGTGGCAGCCATCGAGCGGCCGCGCGCACCTTCGTCGTCAACGCCGGCCGTGCCGATCGTCAGCTTGCCGCGACGGCGATCTTCCTCGCCCTTCGGACGGGTGGTGACGGGCTTTGCCGGTTCCGGGCGGACAACACGGCCGCGTGCCGGAGCACCGCGCGCAGCACCGCTGCGATCATCTTCTTCGCCTTCGCGGCGGCCGCGGGCGGCTGCCGGAGCAGCTGCAGATCCGGGACGCGCGGCGCCAGGGGCCGGTGCGGCATCGGGGCGGCGGGCAGCAGGTGCCGACGGCTGAGCCGCACGGGCCTGAACAGGCTCTGCAGCCGGAGCCGGTGCCGGGGCTTCAACGACCGGAGGTGCCGGCGGACGGGCAGCTTCTTCAGCGGCGCGGCGCGCAGCCTCTTCAGCTTCAGCGGCCTGACGGGCGGCTTCTTCGACAGCGCGGCGCTTCTCTTCCTCGACACGGCGAGCCGCGTCTTCAGCTTCGCGAACCTGCGCCATGGCAAGAGCGCGACGGCGCGCATCCATTTCTTCCGGCGACAGATGGTTCAGCACCACCGGACGCGGACGGTCCTGCTGGCGCGGAGCCTGCTGCTGAGAGCTGGGCTGCTGGATACGGGGTGCCGGTGCCTGCGGCTGCGGACGAGCCTGGACAGGCGCGGGTGCAGGCTCGGCTGCGCGCGGCGCTGCCGGAGCAGGTGCGACCGGACGTTCGTCTTCAGGGCGCATCGGGCGCCGCTTGCGGGTCTCGACGACGACCGCTTTGGTGCGACCGCGACCCATATCCTGGCGCACGGTGCCCTGGCTTATCCCCGACGGTTTCAGGGTCAGCGTCTTCTTGCCCGTTGCACCAAGTGTCTTGTCGTCATTGCTATCGGTCATTCGATCCCGTTCCTTCGGACAGGGATCGATGACGTCATCAGACCCTGTCAATCACATAAGTCGATCAATGATGGGCCGGCAGATGCCGGTCGCCCGTATCATTGTTTTTGCCGGCCAGCGCTGCCCGGCGCTCGCGACTGACCGCCATTGCGGTACTGCTCGAGCATCTTTGCGCGCTTCACTACACCCTCACCTGCCTGCCCTGCAAGCACTGCGGCATGGATAAAAGCATTCTGGCCCATCACCCCTTCCATTTCGCTCTCCGAGAAGAGACGGAAGGAAGGTATTTCTTCCTCGGTTTCCATTCCGAGGTGCCAGGCCTTGCGAGCCTGATCTATCTTTCGCACGCCATCATCGGCCGCTCCGGTCGAATGAAAGACCGCGATCGCCGCGCCAGCGCGGATCGCAGCATCCACTTTCGAGGCGCCGGTGATGAATTGACCGGCCTTGCGGGCCATATTCATCATCTGCATCAGCTGCTGTGCCAGCAGCCGGTCGACGGTTTCGCCGAGATCATCGGCAGCCTTCACGTCGGCCTTCAAAGCGCGGGCGAAGGTCTTCTTCGCCACCGCCTTGTCGACCAGCGAACGGTCGATCTTCACCCAGCATCCCCGGCCCGGAAGCTGACGCTTGAGGTCCGGAATGATGGAGCCATCGGGAGCGGCCACGAAGCGGATCAGCTCATCCGGCGATCCGCTTTCGCGCGTCACGATGCACATGCGGCCGTTCACGTCGTAACCTGCAAGATCATCATCCTCAGGAGAAGTGTCCGGCTGCGCGGTCATTATGCGTCCTGCTCGGCAGCATCGGCCTCAACGGCTTCGGCTTCCTTCGCAAGGTCTTCCTCGGTGATCCAGCCAGCCAGCAGGCGGGCCTGAACGACCATCTGTTCAGCTTCGACGCGCGAAACATCGAACTTCGAGAAGAGACCCTCGAACTTCTTGGTTTCGCCATTCTTGCGCTCGGTCCAGCCGACGAGATCGTCTGCTGCGCAACCGGCGAAGTCCTCGACCGTCTTGATGCCGTCTTCACCGAGGGCGACCATCATCTGGGCGGTAATGCCGTTGATCTGGCGCAGCTCGTCGGTAACGCCGAGCGCCTTGCGCTTCTCGTCCATCTCGGCTTCGAGCTTTTCGAGATATTCGCGGGCGCGGGTCTGGATTTCCTGCGCGGTGTCTTCGTCGAAACCGTCGATCGAGGCGATTTCGTCGAGATCGACATAGGCCAGCTCTTCAACGGCTGCGAAGCCTTCGGAAGCCAGGACCTGACCGACCATTTCGTCAACGTCGAGAGCATCCATGAATAGGTTGGTGCGCTCGTTGAATTCCTTCTGACGGCGCTCCGACTCTTCGGCTTCCGTCATGATGTCGATGTCCCAGCCGGTCAGCTGCGAGGCCAGACGAACGTTCTGACCGCGGCGGCCGATGGCGAGCGACAGCTGCTCGTCGGGAACGACGACTTCGATGCGCTCTGCATCTTCGTCGAGAACGACCTTGGCGACTTCAGCCGGCTGCAGGGCGTTGACCACGAAGGTCGCCGGATCCTGCGACCACGGAATGATGTCGATCTTTTCGCCCTGGAGCTCACCGACAACGGCCTGAACGCGCGAACCGCGCATACCAACGCAGGCGCCGACCGGATCGATCGAGCTATCGTTCGAGATAACGGCGATCTTGGCGCGCGAACCCGGATCACGGGCAACCGAGCGAACCTGGATGATGCCGTCGTAGATTTCCGGAACTTCCATGGTGAAGAGCTTCACCATGAACTGCGGATGCGTGCGCGACAGGAAGATCTGCGGGCCGCGCTGTTCGCGACGGACATCATATACGTATGCGCGGACGCGATCGCCATAGCGGACGTTTTCGCGCGGGATCATTTCGTCGCGACGGATGATGCCTTCGCCACGGCCGAGGTCGACGATGACGTTACCGTATTCGACGCGCTTGACGGTGCCGTTGACGATCTCGCCGACGCGGTCCTTGAACTCGTCGAACTGGCGATCACGCTCGGCTTCGCGAACCTTCTGGACGATGACCTGCTTTGCGGACTGCGCCGCGATGCGGCCGAAATCCATCGGCGGCAGCGGATCGGCGATGAAATCGCCAAGTGCTGCGTCGGGGTTGCGGTCGCGGGCCAGTTCCAGCGGGATCTGCGTGGAGTAATCCTCGGCCTTCTCGACGACTTCGAGCAGACGCTGCAGACGGATTTCGCCGGTCTTCGGGTTGATGTCGGCGCGGATGTTCGATTCCGAGCCGTAACGGGAGCGAGCCGCCTTCTGGATCGCATCGGCCATAGCGGCCAGCACGATTTCGCGGTCGATGACTTTTTCGCGCGCCACTGCATCTGCGATCTGCAGAAGCTCAAGCCGGTTCGCACTGACTGCCATTGTTTTATCTCTCCGTCTTGGCCTTCCGGGTTCCCGTCCCTGGAGCCTGTAGTTGATCGGTTATTCTTGGTCTTCCGCGTCGTTCTGGTTCGCGGCTTCCGCCTTCGCAGCCTTGTCGGCGCGAAGAGCGTCGCGGATCAGATCGTCGGTCAGGATAAGCTTGGCGTCGGAAAGGGCCGTGAAGGGGATTTCCACCTTCTGCTCTTCGCCATAGGCAACCTGGTCACGCTCGAGCGTGAAGCCATCTGCATTCGATTCCAGAATCTTGCCGCGGAACCGCTTGCGGTTGCCGATCATGATCGACGTTTCGCACTTCACAAGGTGTCCCTGCCAGCGGACGAAATCCGACTTGCGCACCAGAGGGCGGTCGATACCGGCAGACGACACTTCGAGATGATACTCCCGATCGATCGGATCTTCCACATCGAGGACCGGCGAAACGGCCGTGGAGACCTCTTCGCAATCCTCGACGGTCATGGTGCCATCGTTCTTCTCTGCCATGATCTGCAGCGTCGCGCCGTTCTGATTCAGCATGCGGACGCGGATCAGGCGGAAGCCCATGCCGACAAGCACAGGCTCGATGATGTCGGCAAGGCGCTGGTCAAGCCCGGTCTCGGTAATCAGCCGCGGCTCAAGTTCGTTTTCTACGTTTGTCTGGTCCGACAAGCGGTGCGCTCCTCGCAAATTTCAAAGCATTTTGCATGATCGAGCTAATAAAAAAGAGCGGGTCCTTGCGGCCCACTCTTCATCGTACGATCAAGAATTTGAGTGGCATATAGGCCCGTTTTTCCGAAAATGCAAGCTCTGGCGCCAAATGCGCCCCGGATGCAAATCCCTGCCTAGCCTCGGCCTCGCATCGTCATATATTGGGCAGGACGAGAACAAGACAAGCCGGAGCAAATCCGGACGGAGGGGACGTGCCGTCGAATTCTTCCACGCTGGGGCCGCTGAAGCATGAAACCTATCGCAGAATCTGGTTTGCGAGCCTTGCGTCGAATTTCGGCGGACTGATCCAGGCCGTCGGCGCCGCCTGGATGATGACGACGATCACCGCCTCCGAGGACATGGTGGCGCTGGTGCAGACATCGACGGCGCTGCCGATCATGCTGTTCTCGCTGGTCTCGGGCGCGCTCGCCGACAATTTCGACCGGCGCCGCGTGATGCTGACGGCGCAATGTCTGATGCTCGCCGTTTCGGCCGTGCTGACGGCCTGTGCGCTGATCGGCTGGATCACGCCCTGGCTTCTGCTGATCTTCACCTTCCTGATCGGCTGCGGCACGGCGCTCAACAATCCCTCCTGGCAGGCTTCGGTCGGCGACATGGTGCCGCGCGAGGATCTGCCAAATGCAGTGACGCTGAACAGCATGGGCTTCAACATGACCCGCAGCGTCGGCCCGGCGATCGGCGGCGTCATCGTTGCGGCCGCTGGTGCTGCGGCGGCCTTTGCAGTCAATACGGTGAGCTATCTGGCGCTGATCTATGCACTGAAGCGCTGGAAGCCCTCCCTGCCCGCCTCGACGCTGCCGCGCGAAAGTCTCGGCAGCGCAATCTTCGCCGGGCTCCGCTATATCTCGATGTCGCCGAACCTCGAGAAAGTGCTCGTGCGCGGCTTCATCTTCGGCGTCGGCGCGAGCTCCATTCTGGCGTTGCTGCCGATCGTCGCGATCAATCTCGTCTCCGGAGGCCCACTGACCTACGGCTTCATGCTCGGCTCCTTCGGCATCGGCGCCATTGGTGGTGGCGCGCTGAACGCGCGGCTGCGCGATGCGCTGAGCAGCGAGACGATCATCCGCTATGCCTTCGCCGGCTTTGCTCTCAGCATGGCGATCACCGCTGCCAGCCCTTTCGCCATCCTCACCTGCGCCGGCCTGCTGATCTCGGGCGGCTGCTGGGTTCTGGCGCTGTCGCTCTTCAACACGATCGTGCAGCTCTCGACGCCGCGCTGGGTCGTCGGCCGGGCGCTGTCGCTCTATCAGACGGTAACCTTCGGCGGTATTGCCGGTGGCAGCTGGCTCTGGGGTATCGCAGCCGACGAGTTCGGCGTTTCCAATGCGCTCTATGGCTCGGCGGCGGTCATGCTCGTCGGCATCGTCATCGGCCTACGCTTCTCGATGCCGGCCTTTGCATCGCTCAATCTCGATCCGCTCAACCGCTTCATCGAGCCGGCGCTCGGCCTCGACATCACGCCACGCAGCGGCCCGATCGTCATCCAGATCGACTACATCATCGGCGACGAGGATCTTCCTGAGTTCCTGAAGCTGATGGGCGAGCGGCGGCGGATCCGCATTCGCGATGGCGCGCGGGCCTGGGCGCTGATGCGCGATCTCGAAAATCCCGGCATCTGGACGGAGAGCTATCATACGCCGACATGGGTCGAATATATCCGCCACAACCAGCGCCGCACCCAGGCCGATGCCGAGAATACCGATCGGCTGCGGGCGCTGCATCGGGGCACGGAATTGCCGCATGTCCACCGTATGATCGAGCGCCAGGCGATACCGCCATCCGACGACGTGTTCCACAAGCCGCCGATCGACATTCATCACTAGGTGCCCGTGCGATGTTCAGACGAGCCAGGGAAAGCGATCTCCCCGCCATCATTGCGATGCTGGCCGACGATGCGCTCGGGATGAGCCGGGAGACGGTTTCCGACCCTATCGACGAGCGCTATACCTCAGCCTTCGCCGCCATCGACTCAGACCGGAACCAGCTGCTTGCCGTCGCGGTCGACGATCGCGACAATCCGGTCGGCTGCCTGCAGCTGACCTTCATTCCCGGGCTTTCGCGCACCGGCATGTGGCGCGGGCAGATCGAGAGTGTCCGCATCGCCGCGACGGAACGCGGCAGCGGGCTCGGCACGCGCTTCATCGAATGGGCAATCGAGGCCTGCCGCGAGCGCGGGTGCAAGCTGGTGCAGCTCACCAGCGACAAGTCGAGATCGGATTCCATCCGCTTCTATGAGAAGCTCGGATTCACGGCGAGCCATGAGGGCATGAAGCTCAGTCTCTGACGACTATTTCAGCTTTCCGATCATCGACGCCTCGGGATAGCAGGTCGGCTTCTCACCGTTCTTTACCTGCCACTGGCCAATCGAACGGCGTGTCTTGTAGCCCGGCAGCCCGTCGGAGCCGCCGACATCATAGCCCTGGCGCTCCAGCGCCTTCTGCATCGCCGCCACATCCGAGCGCAGCATCTTCCCGACATCGCCCCAGGCGCCCTGGAAAGAGTCGGAGCCATAGGCGATGCGATCGGCGAGATTGCCGATATAGAGCGCGTAGAGGTCGGAGTTGTTGTATTCCTTGATGACGTAGAAGTTCGGCGTGACGATGAATTCCGGGCCGTCGCGGCCGGCCGGCACCAGCATCATGCCATCCGCCTTCAGTTCCGAAGACGGGAAACCCTTGCCAGTGATACGGTCTATGCCGAGCGAGGCCCATTGCGACAGCGGCTTGGCAAGATCGGGACCTTCCTGGGCGCAAGAGACCGAGGCGGGGATCGTCACCTCGAAGCCCCAGTCGCGGTCGCGCTGCCAGCCTTTCTTGACCAGATAGTTGGCTATCGATGCCAGCGTATCCGGCACCGAGGTCCAGATATTGCGATGGCCGTCGCCATCGAAATCGACGGCGTATTTCAGATAGCTCGTCGGCATGAACTGCGGCTGGCCGAGCGCACCGGCCCAGGAGCCCTTGAAGTCCGCAGGGGTCACATCACCGCCGTCGATGATGTGGAGCGCCGCGATCAACTCGGTGCGGAACATCTCCTTGCGGGTCGACATGAAGGCCTTGGTTGCCAGAACCTGGATCGCCGAATTGGGGATCTTGGCGGCGCCGAACCCGGTCTCTCGGCCCCAGATGGCGAGGACGATCGAGCCCGGCACGCCATAGGTCTTCTCGATCCTCTTGAGGGTAGAGGCGTATTGCGAGGCGAAGCCGCGGCCGGTCATGGCGAGCTTCTTCAACCGATCCTCGTTGAAATAGGGAGCGGGAGAGGAGAATTCGGCCTGCGTCTGCTTGCGGTCCTTCGGCGGCGGGAAACCGGGCGGCGCCAAATCGGGAAGATCCCAGTTGAGCTCGATACCCGAAAAGGCCGCCTGAAAGGTCTTGGCCGAGATGCCGTTCTTCTCGGCTTCCGGCCGCAGGTCGTTCTGCACCCATTTCTCGAACTGCGCTTCGACGGCGGCCTTGGATGGCGCGGCTTGCGCTGGAAGATGAAACGAGACAGCGAGTGCGGCGGTCAGGATCGAAAGACGCGCAAGGATCTTCAATTCGGACATTCCCCCTCAGATGGCCGTTCGTGCACGAAGTGCCGCCGCCAACGTTCCCTCATCGAGATAATCAAGCTCGCCGCCGACCGGCACGCCATGGGCGAGACGGGTGATCTTCACCTCGAGCCCGGAGAGCTGGTCGGTTATATAGTGCGCTGTGGTCTGCCCTTCGACGGTGGCGTTGACGGCGATGATCAGCTCGCGGATGCCGCCCTCGCCGACCCGATCGATCAGGCCGCGGATGTTGAGATCATCGGGCCCGACGCCATCGAGCGGCGACAGCGTGCCGCCGAGAACATGGTAGGCGGCGTTCATGGCGCCGGCGCGCTCCAGCGCCCAGAGGTCGGACACGTCCTCGACGACGATGATGACGGATTGGTCGCGGTGGTCATCGGTGCAGACGGTGCAGGGATCGACAGTATCGACATTGCCGCAGCGCGAGCAGACCTTCACCTTGTCATAGGCATCGCCCATGGCATGGGAGAGAGGACCGAGAAGCTGGTCCTTCTTCTTGATCAGATGCAGCGCGGCGCGGCGCGCCGAGCGCGGCCCGAGGCCCGGCACCTTCGCCAGAAGCTGGATGAGTTTTTCGATTTCGGGGCCGGTGACTCGCGTTGCCATGTGCCGTTCTTAGCCCATATGTCGCCAAAACGGAATCGCGGAAGGAATGCCGCCGCCATGAAAATAAAAGCGGTCTGCACCGGCAGCCCAGAGCGGCTGCCAGGCAAGAAATACAAGACCGGTATCTTCAAGCATGCGGTCGGCGGCGGCGTGATGATCGATGCCGAGGGACTGGTCGGCGACGCGATCTGCAACCGCACCTATCACGGCGGCGTCGATCAGGCCGTCTATATCGAGGGGTCGGAGACACTCGACTGGTGGAGCGACGAGCTCGACAGGGAGATTGCGCCCGGCACCTTCGGCGAGAACCTCGTCATCGACGGGCTCGACAATCGCGACGTTTCGGTCGGCGACAGGTTTATCGCAGGCGATCTTGTTCTGGAGGTCACTTCCGCCCGCATCCCCTGCGCGACGTTTGCCGCCAGGATGGACGATCCGCGCTTCGTCAAGCGCTACACCAAGGCTGGACGGCCGGGCATTTATTGCCGCGTGCTTGCCAATGGGATCGTAGAAGCCGGGATGACAGTCGAATATCGCCCGTTCGCCGGCGCGAAGGTGACGATGCCTGAGATGATGGAGACGTTCGGGCGAAAACTTTCTGCCGAGGACCGCGAGCGCTATCTGGCAGCGCCCATCCATTACAAGCTGCGGGCACAGCTGGAGGCGCAGCCGTCAATCAACGGGTAGCGATCGCCATGGCGGCACCGGCCATGGTGGCGGCGCTGGCGCGGTTGGCGATCATCACGGCGCGGCGGCTCTTGAGAAAGCTGCGGGCCTTCGCGGCCAAGAACATCCAGGTGAAATCGACGACCGCGAGAACGACGAGCAGTGTCACCACCAGCTCCGCCCAGCCGCCGAAGGAGACGGCGCGGATGTCGATGATCGACGGCAGCAGCGCGATGTAGAACATCATGATCTTCGGATTGCCGAGCGCGATCGCCAGGCCCGTCAGGAACATCCGGCCGCGCGAGCGGGCCTGCGGCAATTCCTCTTCCTCGACGTCAGGCTTGGCGAACCACATCTTCCAGGCGAGGTAGAGAAGATAGAGAATGCCGAGCCACTTGATGACGACGAAGGCGTGGTAGAAGGTTTCGGCGATCGCCGATAGGCCGGCGATGGCGCAGGTCAGCCAGATGGCATCCCCCGCCCACATGCCGAACAGGAAGGGCAGCACATCGCGCGCGCCCTTCGAGATGACGCGGGCGACGAGGGCCGCAACGCTTGGGCCGGGCGTACCGGCAGCGATGAAAAGAGCGCCGGCAAAAACCAGCAGCGTCGTCAGCGTCAGCATGTCAGTTCTCCTCCCGGCAATAAGATTTCAGCGATCAGAACGGCATTTTGAAGCCGGGCGGGATCGGCAGGCCAGCGGTCAGCGCCTTGGTCTTTTCGGCAGCGACGGCTTCGGCCTTGTCCTTGGCATCCTTGTGGGCGGCAACGATCAGGTCTTCGAGGATTTCAACATCGTCTTCCTTGAAGAGCGACGGATCGATCTTCAGGCTCTGCATCTCGCCCTTGCCGTTCAGGACAACGGTCACGAGGCCGCCGCCTGCCTTGCCTTCGGCCTTGAGCTCGGCGATTTCCGCCTGCATCTGCTCCATCTTGGCCTGCATTTCCTTGACTTTGCCCATCATTCCCATGAGGTCGCGCATCGTCTTGTCCTTCTCTGAAAGTCTAGAATTCTATGTCATCGCCCGGGAGGATGTCACCCTCGGCGGATTCGGCAGCGGCGGGCGGAGCGATATCGCCCTCTTCCTCCGGCTCCGGCGCCCTGACGCGGACGTCGATGATCTTTGCGCCGGGGAACTGGGCGAGGATTGCGGCGACATCCGGATCCTGGCGGGCATCGATGACCTGCTGTTCCTTGGCCCGAGCCTCGGCCTCGACCATGGTCGGCTGACCGGGCTCGCGGCTCAGGCTGACGATCCAGTGGATGCCGGTCCATTCCTTGAGCTTGACGGCAAGCTCGTTGAGCAGCGTCGACGGCGCGCCCTCGGTCAGGTTGACATCAAGGTGGCCGGGCTCGATCTTGACGGGACGAACGAAGGTCCGCACCAGCGCCTTGACCTTGGCGTCGCGCTTTTCACCGGCCAGATTGACGATATCGGCGATCGAATTGACCGCGACCAGAGGCTTCGGTGCCTCGGCGGGCCGACTTTCGATGCGCCCGGCCTGCATCGGCTGGGGATTGGGATTGGGCACGGCGCGCAGCATCGCGGTCGGGCCGCCATTCGGCTGCGGGCGCGGCGTGGTTTCGGGCGCACGCGCCAAAGCTGCCGACTGATAGGAGACGTGGGCGCCTCCGCCATTGCCCGACGGAACCGGGCGGCCGGAACCACCACCATTGTCGGAGAATTCCGCAAGCCTGCGGGCGGCATCTTCCGGTGCGGGAAGATGTGCGGCATGGGCAAGACGAATCAGCACCATTTCGGCAGCACCTGCGGTGCGCGAAGAACCTTCCGTCTCCGGAATGCCCTTCAGCAGCATCTGCCACATGCGCGAAAGCGTCGTCACCGCCACGCCCTGTGCAAATTCGGAAGCCTTGGTGCGCTCGATCTCGCTCAGCGACGGATCATTGGCGGCATCGGGCACATATTTCAGGCGCGTCACGAGATGCGTGAAATCGGCAAGATCGGTGAGCACGACGACGGGGTTGGCACCCGCTTCATACTGCGCCTGGAATTCGTTGAGCGCCGAGGCGACATCGCCCTTCACCACATGCTGGAAGAGATCGACGATACGGGCGCGATCGGCAAGACCCAGCATGCCGCGCACGGCCTCGGCCTGAACCGCGCCGCCGCCATGGGCAATCGCCTGGTCGAGCAGCGAGAGGCCGTCACGCGCCGAGCCTTCGGCGGCACGGGCGATCATGGCGAGCGCATCCGGCTCAGCCTCGATGCCCTCCTTGGCAGCGATCGTCGTGAACAGGCCAACGAGATCCGACGCGCTGATGCGGCGCAGATCGAAGCGCTGGCAGCGCGACAGGACGGTGATCGGAACCTTGCGGATTTCGGTGGTGGCGAAAATGAACTTCACATGCTCGGGCGGTTCCTCGAGCGTCTTCAACAGCCCGTTGAAGGCTGCTGTCGAGAGCATGTGCACTTCGTCGATGATATAGACCTTGTAGCGCGCCGAAACCGGACGGTAGCGCACCTGCTCGATGATCTCTCTGATGTCATCGATACCCGTATGCGAGGCGGCGTCCATCTCGATGACATCGACATGGCGGCCTTCCATGATCGCCTGGCAATGTTCGCCAGGGACGCGCAGGTCGATCGTCGGCTTGTCGATGTCAGGGGTCTTGTAGTTCAGCGCACGCGCCAGAATGCGCGCCGTCGTGGTCTTACCCACGCCGCGAACGCCGGTCAGCATGTAAGCCTGCGCGATGCGCCCGGTCTCGAAAGCGTTGGTCAGGGTGCGGACCATCGGCTCCTGGCCGACCATCAGGTCCGTGAAGTCCTTGGGGCGGTATTTGCGTGCCAGCACCCGGTAACCGGTGCCCGTCGAGGCGGCATCTTGTGATTGTCGCTCGGTGTCGCTCATCGCCCTGCTTGTCGCCCGGCAATGCGGGCAAAGAATGGAGAGAAGGGTGGGAGGCTGGCACGATGACCCGTGCCGGGCTCGTTAGGGCTGCTTCCTTCCGGACCTGACCCGGTTGGCGAGTGGCTCGTCCACCACCAACCTCCCGGAGCCACATATCGGCAATATCGTCATCAAAAGCAAGCCAAGCTCAAAAAAAACTGCTAATCATTGGAAAACAATGGAGGAAAGCACTTTGGCGGATTTCGCGCTCGACCCCCGGCTCGAAAATGACAGCACCAGTATCATGCTCACAGGCCTCTGCGATCTCCGATTGTCGAAGGATGCGCGCTGGCCGTGGCTGATCCTCATTCCCCGCCGCGCGGAGATTACCGAGATCTTCGAGCTGACGCCACTCGACCAGGTGATGCTGACCTTCGAGACCGACATGGTGGCGAGCGCGCTGAAGACGGTGACCGGCGCCACAAAAATCAATGTCGGGGCCCTTGGCAATGTCGTGCGCCAGCTTCATGTTCATGTCGTTGCCCGCTTCGAAGGCGATGCCAACTGGCCGGGACCCATCTGGGGGTTCGGCAAGGCCGAGCCTTACGAGGACGAGAAGCGAGCGCAGTTCATAACGACATTGCGGGAAGCCCTTTCATCATGAATTCTTCAATTTTCGATACGGACATTCCGCATCCGGAGCCGAGCAACCTCACCGCCTTTGCGGCAAACGACCTGAACCGCGACTCCGAACATCGCGACGAGAAATCGGTCGAGACGGCGCTCGCCAAGGATGGCACGCATATCTTCGCCTTCGCCAAGGACAAGCTGGTCCTCAAGCATGACGGCCAGGTGCTCGATCCGCTCTTTGCGCGCTATGAACTGCAGGAGCTGCAGCCGCATTGGGACGAGACAATTCTTCTCGGCTATCGCAAATCCGGTGAACCCCGGCTTGCCGTCCCCGTCGGCGTGCCGGAAGAAGAGCTTGCCAGCCACTACAAGCCGGCCGACGGGCGCACGCTCTATCGCGACCAGCTTCTCGACGACGTGCTGCTCGGCGAATTCGCCCAGGCAGCGAGCCTGATCCGCTGGAACGGCGACAACAAATTCTGCGGCCGCTGCGGCGGCGGCATGGAGCTGAAGATCGGTGGCTACAAGCGGATCTGCAATGCCTGCGAACACATGATCTTCCCGCGCACCGATCCTGTCGTCATCATGCTGACGATCGACGAGAAGCGCGATCTCTGCCTGCTCGGACGCGGGCCGCATTTTGCGCCGGGCATGTATTCCTGCCTTGCCGGTTTCGTCGAGCCCGGCGAAACGATCGAGAACGCCGTGCGCCGTGAGACACTGGAAGAGTCCGGGATCAAGACCGGTCGTGTGCGCTATCACGCCTCGCAGCCCTGGCCGATGCCGCATACGCTGATGATCGGCTGTTATGCCGAGGCGAAGTCGAGCGAGATCAATCGCGACGAGGCCGAACTCGAAGACTGCCGCTGGTTTACCCGCGAGGAGACGATCGAGATGCTGGAGCGCCCCGGCGCCAACGGCCAGGCCTCGCCGCCGAAAGGCGCCATCGCCCATCGCCTGATGCGCGACTGGGTGGAGTGGAAGCGATAGGTCATGCCGGTCTCGCGCTCGGAAAGGCTTCTTGCTCTTCTCCAGGTGCTTCGGCGGCACCGCCGCCCCGTCAGTGGCGTGATCCTGGCCGAGCAGACCGGCGTCAGCCTGCGCACGCTCTACCGCGACATTGCCAGCCTGCAGAGCCAAGGGGCGATGATCGAGGGCGAAGCCGGCGTCGGCTATGTGCTGAAACCCGGCTTCATGCTGCCGCCGATGATGTTTTCCGAAGAGGAACTCGAAGCGCTGGTGCTGGGATCGCGCTGGGTGAACCGCTCGGCGGAGCCCCGGCTTGCGGGTGCAGCTGCCGATGCGCTGGCAAAGATCGCTGCCGTCCTGCCCGAGGAGATGCGTGAGACAATCGAATCGGCGACGCTGCTCGTCGGCCCGAAGCGCGCCAATGAGGACAAGGCCGACGTCGCCCTGATCCGCAAGGCGATCCGCACCGAACGCATCCTCGAACTGCATTACAGCGACGAGCAGGGCCGCATCTCGCTGCGGCGGGTCTGGCCGTTCGCGCTCGGCTATTTCGAGCATATCCGCATGGTGATGGCCTGGTGCGAATTGCGCCGCGGCTTCCGCCATTTCCGCACCGACCGCATCATCGACATGACGCCGCATGACGAGCGCTATCCGCGCCGCCGCAGCGCGCTGATGAAGGAATGGCGCGAGATCGAACACGTGCCCGTCGAACGCTAAAGGCTACTGCCAGAATCTGACAGTAGAGCGCGCTATTATCGGTACCAATCCAGAAGGAGAACCGATGATGACGAGCGTGAAACTCAGCACCGCGAAATACAGCGACCGCCTTGTCGAGACATCTTCTGCCGATGCGGGTTATCGGCAGTCCCTGATGCTGCGCATGATGCAGAACGCATCGCGTAACATGGCGAGGGGCGACGCTCCCCGCCTCGATCCGCAGTCGATGTCTTCGGGCATGCGGCGCGACCTCGGCCTGTCCGCCTGGACCTGCCAGGAAGCCGAAGCCTAGCCGGCAACCGATAATACCCAAGACCAGAAATTTCATACCGCCGCAGCGGATCGCTGCGGCACGCATTCATGCAGCCATCTCCAACAAAAGGATACGACCATGACCAGTCCCAACCTCATCATTCTCTATGTCAAGGATCCGGCCGAAAGCGCCAGTTTCTACAAGGACATCCTCGGCCGCGAGCCGGCCGTTGCCGCACCGAACTTCGTCGCCTTTCCGCTCGACGGCGGCTTCACGCTCGGCCTCTGGCGCCGCAGCAATGTCGAACCGCAGCCTTCGGCGATCGGCAATCGCGGCGAAATCGCCTTCATGGTGCCCGGCGACAACGGTGTCGCCAAGTAGTATGACGACTGGCGCAAGCGTGGCCTGCCGATCGCCCAGGAACTCGTCGATCTCGACTTCGGCCCGACCTTCGTGGTGCTCGACCCCGATGGCCATCGTCTTCGGGTCTGTGAGCCCGACAAGTGAAACGAAAAAGGGCGCCCGAGGCGCCCTTTTTGTTACTTGTGCAGCAGGCCGCGCATGGGATGGCCCTTGTACACCCCGAGAATGCGGACCTTCTCCGAGAAGAAGCGCAACTCCTCCAGCGCCTGACGGACATTGCTGTCATTCGCATGGCCTTCGATATCGGCATAGAACTGCGTGGCAATGAACTTGCCGCCGATCTGGTAGCTTTCCAGCTTCGTCATGTTGATGTTGTTGGTCGCGAAGCCGCCAAGCGCCTTGTAGAGCGCGGCCGGAATGTTGCGGACGTTGAAGACGAAGGTCGTGACGATCTTCTCTTCCTCGTTCGAGCGGCTCGCCCACTCCTCATCGCGCGACAGCACGACGAAGCGCGTCACGTTGCTCTCGGTGTCCTCGACATTTTCGGCGACGATATCCAGGCCGTAGAGATCGGCGGCGAGACGCGGCGCAAGCGCTGCCATCGTCCGGTCTCCGGTTTCCTGCACCATCTTGGCAGCACCCGCCGTATCGCCGGCGATGACGGGCTTCCAGCCGTTGGCGCGGACAATCTTGCGGCACTGGCCAAGCGCGTGAATGTGGCTGTGGACGGTGCGGATCTCATCCTTGGAGACGCCCGGCAGCACCATCAGCTGAAAGCGGATCGGCATGAAATATTCGCCGACGATATGCAGCCTGGAATCGGGAAGCAGATGATGGATATCGGCGACGCGGCCGGCGATCGTGTTCTCGATCGGGATCATCGCGAGATCCGCCTCGCCGCTTTCGAGCGCCGTGAAGGCATCCTCGAAGGTCTGGCAGGGCAGCGGCTCCATGGTCGGGAACATGTCGCGGCAGGCCATGTCGGAGTTGGCGCCGAACTCGCCCTGGAACGAAATCCTGTTTGTCTTGGTGTTCATGTCTATGTCCTCAAGCCTGTCTTGCCGAAAGAATGCGGCGGGCCTTTTCGAGATCGGCGGGCGTATCTACGCCGAGCGGCACGGTGTCAACGATCTCCGCATCGATGCGCATGCCGGCTTCGACTGCTCGCAGCTGTTCCAACGATTCGCGCAGCTCGAGCACCGACGGGCCGAGCGAGACGAAGCGCTCGAGGGCCGACCGGCGGTAAGCATAGAGGCCGATATGATGATAGAGCGGGCCCTTGCCATAGGGTGCCGTCGCCCGGGTGAAATAGAGACCGCGCAGGCGTGTCCCGGAAAGCGGCGAACCGACGACCTTGACGATATGCGGCGCGGTCTTGTCTTCCTCGTTGTCGATCTCGATCGTCAGCGTAGCGATATCGACCGATGCATCCTCGAGCGGACGGAGTGACGCGCGGATGGTTTCCGGCTCGATGGTCGGCAGGTCGCCCTGGACGTTGACGATGATCTTCGCCTTGCCTTCCGGATCGACCTTCTGCAGCGCCTCGTGAATGCGGTCCGAGCCGGACTGGTGATCGGAACGCGTCATGATGACCTCGAAACCGGCCTTGGAAACGGCGTCGAACACACGCTGATCGTCGACGGCAACGACCACGCGGCCGATGGCCGCCTCCTCGGCGCGCTTGGCGACCTGAACGATCATCGGCAGGCCGCAGATATCGGCAAGCGGCTTGCCCGGCAGCCGGGTCGAAGCCATGCGTGCCGGGATCAGAACGAGGACGTCATCTAAATTTGAACCAGTCATCTGTCGGGCCTTCTATTCCGGGCGGAAAAGTGTCAAAAAGTCTCACGTACAGGACCATTTAGACAGTTGCAACGAACAGCCAAAAGACATAGGTTCCGCGCGATTTCAAGATGGTACCTTTTTAGGGTCTGCCGACTGCACGGGGAGCATTGCAGATGAATTCTTACGTCAATACGGCCGTTGGTGCGCTGCTCGGAACGATTTTCGTCCTGATGTCGGTCTCCATCGCGTCCGAAGGAATCTTCCATTCAGAAGCGCCGGAGAAGGAAGGCTTCACGATCGTCGCCGAGGAGACGCCAGCTGCTGGCGGTGGCGAAGCGAGTGCTGCCGCTGCAATGGTCCCGATCGCAAAGCTGCTGCCGACGGCTGACGCCAAGGCCGGCGAAACGATTTTCAAGAAGTGTCAGGCCTGTCATGACGCGACCAAGGGGGGGCCGAACAAAGTCGGTCCGAACCTCTATGGTCTCGTCGATCGCCCGATCGCTTCGCATGAGGGCTTCGCCTATTCGTCCGCTATGAAGGACTTCTCCAAAGGCGGCGCTGAAAAGTGGACCTTCGACCACCTGAACCACTTCCTGATGGCTCCGAAGAAGCAGGTCCCGGGCACCGCCATGGGCTTTGCCGGTCTGCCGAAGGAACAGGATCGCGCCAACGTCATCCTTTACCTGCACACGCTGGCCGATTCGCCGGCCCCGCTGCCGGACCCGAACGCTCCGGATACGATCACGCAGTAAGCTGATCGACATATCGGAAAAGAGATTGAAGCCCGGCCGCAAGCCGGGCTTTTCTTTTGCGCGCCTGCGGCGTCAGGCGCCGAGGATATAGGCCCAGAGCGAGACCGAAATGGCGCCGAGTGCGGTAGTCACGGTGATCGTCGAGGCCGCGAGGCTGTGGCCGACGCCGAAGCGGTTGGCGATCAGCCAGGCGTTGACGCCGGTCGGAACCGAAGCGATCAGCACCAGCGCCGCCGTCCAATCAGGCGCGAGCCCGACGAGGTGGCTGGCGATCCAGACACAGCAGGGCAGCAGCAGAAGCTTGCAGGCGGAGGTGACGCTGGCGATGCCGAGATTGCCCGATACGCCGTATTTCTCCAGAGCCATGCCGAGCGAAATCAGCGCGACCGGACCGGCAACACCGGCAATCTGATCGACGATGTTTTCGACCGGACCCGGCATCGTCAGGCCAAGCAGGTGCATGGCAGCACCAGCCGCCAGGCCGATCACCAGCGGATTGCGGATGAGATTGAGGCCGATCTGCCGGAGAAGCTTCAGGATGCTGCGGTCGGCGGCGCCGGAGATCTTGTGTTCGGCACGCTCCATCAGGATCGTGCCGACGATCATCATGACGGGGAGATGCACGGCAATCAGGATCGAAAGCGGCACGAGACCCTTGTCGCCGACGGTGCGCTGGACCAGCGGCAAGCCGACGAAGATCGTGTTGGCGAAGGCCGAGGAGACGCCGGCGAGAACGCCGATGCGGGCATCGCGGCCGAAAAGCCTGGTCGCGGCGATATGGCCGACAGTCCAGGTGACGGCGACGCCGGAGAAATAGGCGATCCAGAGGCGGAAGGGCGAAGCGCCGTGGAAGTCAGCCTCGGCGATGGTGCGGAAGAGCAGCATCGGCACGGCGATTTTGAAGACGAAATCGCTGAGCGCGTCCCCCGTATCCGACTTCATCAGCCCCGCTTTCACGATCAGCCAGCCGATCAGGATCATGATGAAGATGGGGAGGACGTCGAAAACGATAGCTGTCATGCGGGGAGAACTGCCTTGGCGCGGGGAGCTCAAGGTCTAACAGCAAAGGCGGCGCGTTGACAAACCCGTTGGTCCCAACATTCGAAGCCGCGAAAACAAAAAAAGCGGGCAAGGCCCGCTTTTCCGCATCCGGTCTTGCCGGACACCCGGTGCGCGATGCTGCCAGTTCATCCGTGGTCAGCGCCGCTTCCGGAACAGTCGAAGGGCATCATCCCTTCTCACCCGGCCACATCCTTGGATGCTCATGCCGGTCTGCTTGAGAGCTTATTTAGGTGTCCATGGTGACAGCGGCATGACGGATTGGCGGCATTTTTGCGAAGAAAACCGCCGCCAAAGCCTTTTTCCTTTCCATCAGCGGAAATTCCGCTAAGACCAAACCCCGGCTATCACAAAATCCGGGACCTCCCATTTCATGACCAAATTCGATGTTCTGACTGTCGGCAACGCCATCGTCGATATTATCGCGCGTTGCGACGACCAGTTCCTCATTGACAACAAGATCACCAAGGCGGCGATGAACCTCATCGATGCCGAACGCGCCGAGCTGCTCTATTCCCGCATGGGACCGGCTCTGGAAGCATCGGGCGGCAGCGCCGGCAACACGGCAGCCGGTGCCGCAAGCCTCGGCGCCAAGGCCGCCTATTTCGGCAAGGTCGCCGACGACCAACTGGGCGAGATCTTCGCGCACGACATCCGCGCCCAGGGCGTTCACTACCAGACCAAGCCGAAGGGCAAGTTCCCGCCGACGGCGCGCTCGATGATCTTCGTCACCGATGACGGCGAGCGTTCGATGAACACCTATCTCGGCGCCTGTGTCGAGCTCGGACCCGAAGACGTCGAGAGCGATGTCGTCGCCGATGCCAAGGTCACCTATTTCGAGGGGTACCTCTGGGATCCGCCGCGCGCCAAGGAAGCGATCCGCGAATGCGCCCGCATCGCCCATGAGAATGGCCGCGAGGTGTCGATGACGCTCTCGGACAGCTTCTGCGTCGGCCGCTACCGTGCGGAATTCCTCGACCTGATGCGCTCCGGCACTGTCGACATCGTCTTCGCCAACAAGCAGGAAGCGCTGTCGCTCTATGAGACCGACGATTTCGAGGAAGCGCTGAACAAGATCGCCAAGGACTGCAAGATTGCCGCCGTGACGATGAGCGAAGACGGCGCGGTGATCCTGAAGGGCAGCGAGCGCTGGTATGTCGATGCGATCCACATCAACGAGGTCGTCGATACGACGGGCGCCGGCGATCTCTTCGCTTCCGGCTTCCTCTACGGCTACACGCAGGGCCGCACGCTCGAGGATTGCGGCAAACTCGGCTGCCTGGCGGCCGGCATCGTCATCCAGCAGATCGGCCCCCGGCCGATGAAGTCGCTTGCCGAAGCAGCCCGCGAGGCGAAGCTTATTTAAAGGCTTCGCCGGGGTAAGCACCCCAGATTTCCGACTGCGCCACCCATCCTTCGGCGCCGTCGGCATCTGCATGGCACCAGTCGCCATTGCACTCGCCGATATGGATCATCACGCCAGGCTCCAGCTTGGCGACGATGGTTGCCGAAGACTGCGGTTCGCGGCGCATGTTGACGAAGACAGATTTCCCCTTGCCCTTCATCCACGGCGCAGCAAGCGCCGAGCGCTGGCCTGACAGCAGCGACTGGTTGACCCAGCCTTCCGTGCCGTCGGCATCGCGGATGCGGCGCCAGTTGTCATATTCCTGGATGATCTCCACCGGCAGGCCGGCCTTGAGGTACATCCAGGAAGCGGCATAATCGGTTCCGGGGCCGATGCGCAGATTGACGCGCTTCGACTTCAGCGTCACGAAGCGCGGCAGCGGCAGGCCGCTCGGGCCCTTGGCCGCTTGCGCATACGCAGATTCGACGGCGCTTGCCGACAGCATCAGACCAACCGCAATAGCAAGGCAGGACTTCAGAGTGATTCCACGCATGGAGTTTCCGTTCGCTCGAAATGGTAAGCGGGCGCGCCCGCTCATCAGCCGGGCCGTGACATTCGCCGGAAACCGCTCGCGAGTTTTGTTTGTCTTCGCGTGCGGGTCTGGTAGAAATTGCCCGAACGTTAAAATTATCCCCCGTCTTGGTTAAAGACATCTGAACAAGGCATGGCCGGCCGCGATGACATCGAAGAAAAAACCGAAGGTCTACATCACCCGGAAGCTGCCTGACGCGGTCGAGACCCGCATGCGCGAGCTGTTCGACGCGCAACTGAACATCGACGATTCGCCGCGCTCCATGCCCGAGCTTGCCGAGGCGGTGCAGACTGCCGACGTGCTGGTGCCAACGGTGACCGACCGGATCGATGCCGCGCTGATCGAACAGGCAGGGCCGCAGCTGAAGCTGATCGCCAGCTTCTCCAACGGTACCGACCATATCGATGTCGAGGCTGCCGCCCGCAAGGGCATCACCGTTACCAACACACCGAACGTGCTGACCGAAGACACGGCCGACATGACGATGGCGCTGATCCTCGCCGTACCGCGCCGGCTCGGCGAAGGTGCGCGCGTCCTTACCGACAAGCCCGGCGAATGGGCCGGCTGGTCGCCGACCTGGATGCTGGGACGGCGCATTCACGGCAAGCGGATCGGCATCGTCGGCATGGGCCGGATCGGCACTGCCGTTGCGCGGCGCGCCAAGGCGTTCGGCCTGTCGATCCACTATCACAACCGCAAGCGCGTGAACCCGGCGACCGAAGACGAGCTGGAGGCGACCTATTGGGAAAGCCTCGACCAGATGCTGGCCCGGGTCGACATCGTCTCCGTGAACTGCCCGTCGACACCGGCGACCTTCCACCTGCTCTCGGCCCGGCGCCTCGCGCTTCTGCAGCCGACTGCCTATCTCGTCAACACCGCGCGCGGCGATGTCGTTGACGAAGCGGCGCTGATCAAATGCCTGCGGGAGGGACGGATTGCGGGTGCAGGGCTCGATGTCTTCGAGAACGAGCCATCGGTCAATCCGAAGCTGATCAAGCTCGCCAACGAAGGCAAGGTCGTGCTGTTGCCGCATATGAGTTCGGCAACGATCGAAGGCCGTATCGACATGGGCGACAAGGTGATCATCAACATCCGCGCCTTCATCGATGGGCATCGGCCGCCGAACCGCGTGCTGCCCGGCCGCTAGGCGAGCGTCTTTCGCATCTCGACATAGGTCACGCGCTCGTAGCCGGGATGCGATTTTTCCGCTGTGCGCGCAAAACCCAAGGCTGCGAAGGCGGCGTGGTTGCCGGTGAGTTCGATGCGGGTGTCGAGCCGGATCGACCTCAGCCCACGCTCGCGGGCGACCGTTTCGGCCACCGCAAGAAGCCGCTTGCCGATCCCCTTGCCCTGCCATGCCGGCGCGACCGCGAGCTTGCCGAGGTAGAGGCAATCGGCTTCCGGACGGAGGAACATGCATCCGGCAAGCGCGCCATTCTCAAGGGCGACATAGCCGATCTCTACCGCCGCCTTTGCCTTCAGCGCCGCCGGCGTCAAGGAGAGAGCCGAGGACGGCGGATCGATGCGGCTGTTCATATAGGCGAAAGAGGAGAGGATCAGGTCGAGCAGCTCCGGCCAGCGGCCGAAGCTTTCATCCAGTCTGACGATATCGATCATGCTGTCCGCCGGCGCTTGTATCGTATGGTATCGAAACGGGCGCTCAGCGCGTCGTAGAGCAGCAGGCGACCGATGAGCGGCTCACCATTACCCGTGACGAGCTTGATCGCCTCCATGGCCATCAGCGTGCCGATGACGCCCGTCAGGGCGCCGACAATCCCGGTCTCGGCGCAGGCGGGTATCAGCCCCTCGGGCGGGATTTCGGGGAAGAGATCGCGATAGGTGGGGTTCAGGCTGCCATCAGCGGCCGTCTCGTAAGGCTTCAGGACCGTTACCGAGCCGTCGAAGCGGCCGACGGCACCCGTTACCAACGGTATCTTTGCCCGCTCCGCGGCATCGGCGGCGGCATAGCGGGTGTCGAAATTGTCGGAACCATCGATCAGCAAGTCGAAGCCCGAAATCTGGCGTGCCGCCGCCTCCGGGCAGAAACGCTCCTCGAAGCGTATGACCCTTACATGCGGATTGAGGCGGGCGATGGCGAAGGCGGCGCTCTCGGTCTTCATCTCGCCGATCGTGCCGGAATCGTGGATCACCTGGCGCTGCAGGTTCGACAGCGACACCCGGTCATCATCGGCAATGCCAAGCGTGCCGACGCCGGCCGCCGCCAGATATTGCAGCAACGGGGCGCCGAGGCCACCGGCACCGATGACGAGTACGCGCGCCGCCTTGAGCTTCTGCTGACCCGCGCCGCCGATCTCCGGAAGCAGGATATGACGCTGATATCGTGCAATTTCTTCGGGACTAAGAGGTTCCATGGGAGCGATGCTATCATGGCCGGGCGCGAAGAAGGAAGCGCCGCCGCTCATGCGCCGACATGCCCTTCGGATACGGTGAAGAACTGCGCCCGCTCGCCGAGCGCCGAAAACATCGACCGGTCGGTGCCGGTCATGAAGGACTGACCGCCGAGACCATCGATGAGATCGAAGAGCGCCGCGCGGCGGCCTTCGTCGAGATGTGCGGCGATCTCGTCGAGCAGCAGAATGGGCGCGTGACCCGTCAGATTGGCGACGAGGCGCGCGTGCGCCAGGATGAGGCCGACCAGCAACGCTTTCTGCTCGCCGGTCGAACAGCGCGCGGCCTCCATCTGCTTGTCGCGATGACGGACGATCAGATCGGCGCGGTGCGGGCCATCGAGCGTGCGGCCTGCAGCAGCATCGCGGTAGCGGCTCGCCGCCAGCATCGCCGCATAGTCATCCTCGAGATCGACGGCCGGGCGTGAAAACTGGCCGTCCATGAAGCCTGACAGTTCGAGCGCAGCGGAAGGAAACGGCGATGTCTCGCGTGTTTCCTCGATCAGCCGGGCCAGCAGGCCCAGCATTTCCTGGCGGGCAAGCGCCATCGCGATACCGAGACTTGCCATCTGCTGCTCGATTCCCGAAAGCCAGGAGGGATCAAAGCGGCCATCGTCGAGCAGCTTGTTGCGGCTGCGCATGGCACGCTCGAAATCGCTGGCGCGGCGGCCATGGGACGGATCGAGCGACAGAACGAGACGATCAAGGAAACGGCGGCGATCCGAAGAGCCGCCGGTAAAAAGGCCGTCCATGGACGGCGTCAGCCAGAGAACGCGCAGGTGATCGGTGAGTTCGTCGGCCGTCTTCGCCGCAGTCCCATTGATGCGCAGGCGGCGCGCCGCATTGTCATCGGCGGTATCGGCACCGGTGCCGATCTCGACATTGCCCTCGATGCCCTCGAGTTCGGCAAAGATCGAAAAGCCGTTGGAAGCGCCGACGCGAGTGACATCCGCATAGGTCGCGCGCCGCAGACCGCGTCCAGGCGACAGGAAGGAGACCGCTTCCATCAGATTGGTCTTGCCCGCACCGTTATTTCCCGTGAGCACAACATGGCGCCCGTCGAGCGCCAGCGACACTGCCGCGTAGTTGCGGAAGTCGGTGAGCTTGAGCAGGGAGAGGTAGACCTTGTGAGGCATCGCTTGTCCGGATTCGATATGCGGCAGAGCTAAGCCGAACGGGCGGGTATGGCAAGGCTGTCGATGGAATGGCCGATCGCGCTACGCCGGCTATGGAGCGCGCGACACTCCGTCAGGCGGATATTGTCGACAGCCAGGAAAGAACGAAGCCCGGCTTTTCAGCCGGGCTCCTCGTCATCGTTGATCGCTGGGCAGCAGGATCACTGGTTATACTTGCCACCTCCGTGACCGCCACCCTGGCCGCCATTGCCCCCATCTTGGCCGCCATTGCCACCACCGTGGTTACCATTGCCGCCACCTTGGCCGCCGTTACCGCCACCGTGGTTGCCGTTACCGCCACCGTGGTTGCCGTTGCCACCACCTTGGCCGCCGTTGCCACCACCCTGGCCGCCATTGCCGCCACCGTGGTTACCATTGCCGCCACCTTGGCCGCCGTTACCGCCACCGTGGTTGCCGTTGCCACCACCCTGGCCGCCGTTACCGCCACCGTGGTTGCCGTTGCCACCACCCTGGCCGCCGTTACCGCCGCCATGGTCGCCGTTACCGCCGCCATGGTTGCCGTTGCCACCACCCTGGCCGCCGTTACCGCCACCGTGGTTGCCGTTGCCACCACCGTGGTTACCATTGCCACCACCCTGGCCGCCATTGCCGCCACCGTGGTTACCATTGCCGCCACCTTGGCCGCCGTTACCGCCGCCATGGTTGCCGTTACCACCACCTTGGCCGCCGTTACCGCCGCCATGGTTGCCGTTGCCGCCACCCTGGCCGCCGTTGCCACCACCGTGGTTGCCATTGCCGCCACCTTGGCCGCCGTTACCGCCGCCATGGTTGCCGTTACCACCACCTTGGCCGCCGTTGCCACCACCGTGGTTGCCATTGCCACCACCTTGGCCGCCGTTGCCACCACCGTGGTTGCCATTGCCACCACCTTGGCCGCCGTTGCCACCACCGTGGTTACCATTGCCGCCACCTTGGCCGCCGTTACCGCCACCATGGTTGCCGTTACCGCCACCGTGGTTGCCATTGCCGCCACCCTGGCCGCCGTTACCGCCGCCATGGTTGCCGTTACCACCACCTTGGCCACCATCGCCACCACCGTGGCCACCGTCACCACCACCATGGCCACCGTCGCCACCGCCAGGGTTACCGCCGTCCCCGCCACCAGGGTTGCCGCCATCGCCACCACCGGGGTTACTGCCACCACCGGGGTTGCCGCTGGAACCGCCTCCAGACGTCGAAGCCTGTGAAGAAGTCCTCAAACTGCCTGAATCGTCGCCGAAACCGTGATAGTCATCGGTCGGGATCGCAGCTGTGGGGCGACAGAGGCGGGCCTCGATGGTTCCAGGCTTGACGATGCGACAGTCGATCTGAAGAGGGGCAGACATCCCGAGGCTGGTTGAAGCCATGAGGTAAGCGATGACTATGCTGTATTTCGCTGTTGTTCTTAACATTGGGCAACTCCCTAGGTTAACGAAGCGCTAACGAAATACATTTTATATTAGCTATTTGTTATCCCTAGTCAGCAAGCCCGCCAGTAACGGTACATCTTAATACATAGCTAACCTCGAATGCATAAAGTTTTAGCTTAAACGGACTAGCACTTTCGAAGGAGGGCAGACCATGCGTTACTTCCTGTTGACTAGCGTAGCTGTTGCGTTGAGTTTTCTTTCACAAAGTCAGTCATTTGCCGGGACGGCTCTTCCCCAGGACCGATCGATCGGCGCGCCTCCAGGTTTCGCGGGAGCCTGTGCGCGATATGGCTGGGTTTGCAGGAATGGCGGGGGCAAGGAGCTGGACGACGCTTCGGCGATGGCGCTGATCACCCGCGTCAATAGGAGCGTCAATGCCGCCACCCGGCCCGCGCCGGATACGGTAACGTCAGGCAAGAGCGAGTTCTGGTCGCTGCCGATCGACAACAAGGGCGATTGCGAGGATTACGCCCTCCTGAAGATGAAGACCCTGCTCGATGCCGGCTTTCCCTCGCAAAAGCTGGCGCTCTCCGTCGTCATCGAGCGGCACGGACAGAATCACGTCGTCCTCGTCGCCCGGCTGAAATCCGGGGACTACGTGCTCGACAGCCTCAACGGCTCGGTGAAGTCCTGGCAGAGCACCGGTTACACCTTCCTGGCGACCCAAAGCTTCACCAGCAAATCGTCCTGGCGGGTTTCACTTGCCGGGCCGAGAGCCAGCGAGTTTTCGGGAATCTAGGCAGATTGCCTGCAGGGCTTGGCATGGCGGCTCGATGGGCCGCCTCAGACTTTCCCTTAGGTAAGCTCAGACGCCAAGTTGCGTTTCTGTCGAGCCGTGTTGATTTAGTTCAAGGGAAAGATTTGGTGGAGCTAAGCGGGATCGAACCGCTGACCTCTTGCATGCCATGCAAGCGCTCTCCCAGCTGAGCTATAGCCCCATCAGGGTGGTCCGGTATTTTCCGGTCCTGGGATACTCCGAAGCGGGTTAACCCGGTGGAGTGGCGGCTTATTACTTGCGGTTTTCGCAGATGGCAAGCCAAAAAAACGGCCCGGAGAATTTTTGTTGTCCGGGCCGTGGATTATGCGGGATCAGACTTCGTCTTCGTCGCCGGTGACGCCGATGATGTCGCTCATGTCGTCATCTTCATCGTCTTCGTCGGCTTCGAGGAAGGTATCGTCGTCGTCATCGCCTTCGATTTCGACGTCGTCGTCGCCCATGTCAGGAATGTCGTCGCCGCTTGCGCCTTCATCGGCGTCCTCGAGCGAAACGAGTTCGACTTCGGTGTTCTCGGTATCGACTTCCTGAACTTCGTCCTCGTCGTTCAGCTCGGCAGCAGCGGCGGCCGAGGTTTCCTGGAAGAAGGACAGGGGATAGGATTTGCCGGTGTAAGGAGAAACGATCGGGTCCCGGTTCAGGTCGTAGAACTTCTTGCCGGTTTCCGGATCGGTACGCTTGGTTCCAAGTTCCGCTTTCGCCACTATAAGCCTCGTGAGAATGGCCGAATGCTAGATTCGGCAAATGCCGTGTAAACCGGCGTTCTATTCGGAATTTATATAAGCCGGTCCCCTTAATCGTTGCGGCCAATTATGTCAAAGCGAAACTTCGCGGCCGGCGCATGGCGTGGCCGTGATGACGGGATGACCGGCTGGCGGCAGTGTGTTAGGAAACGCCGAAACGACAAAACCGGCGAGAAAACCATGTATCAGCCGCCCCATTTCCGCGAAAAGGACCTGGCAACGCAGCAGGCGCTGATCCGCGCCCATCCGCTGGGTCTGCTGATCACAGCCGGGGCAAGCGGGCTGATCGCCAATCCCGTCCCGTTTCATATCGATGCCGAAGCATCGGAGAAGGGAACGCTGCGGCTGCACCTGGCGAAAGCGAATGCGCAGTGGCGCGACATCGCTGACGGCGCTGACGGCGCTGACGTTCTCGCCGTTTTCCAGGGGGCCAACTCCTACGTGACGCCGTCCTGGTACAAGACCAAGCAGGAGACCGGCAAGGTCGTACCGACCTGGAACTACGCGATCGTCCAGGCGCGCGGCACGGCCCGCGTCATCGACGATGCCGGCTGGCTACTGTCGCAGATCAACGCGATCACCGGCCAGCATGAGGCAAGCCGCGAGAAGCCATGGGCGGTTGCCGATGCGCCGGACGATTTCATCCGGGGGCAGATGAAGGGCATCATCGGCATCGAAATCGAGATCACGGCGCTTGAAGGCAAGTGGAAGGTAAGCCAGAACCGTCCCGTTGCCGACCGCGAAGGCGTTGCTGCCGGACTGGACGCGGCTGGCGGCCAACAAGACATGATCGAGCTCGTCAAACGCTATGGCGGGCTGGAAGGAAACCATTGAAGACGACATTCACGATTGCCATCGACGGGCCGGCTGCGGCCGGCAAGGGCACGCTTTCACGCCGGGTTGCCGATGAATACGGCTTTCACCATCTCGATACCGGACTGACCTACCGGGCGACGGCCAAGGCGCTTCTCGATGCCGGCCTGCCGCTCGACGACGAGGCGGTGGCAGAAAAGATCGCCCGCGAGGTTGAACTCGGCGGCCTCGATCGCGATATCCTGTCGAAACACGAGATCGGCGAAGCCGCCTCGAAGATTGCCGTGATGCCCGCAGTCCGCCGCGCGCTGGTCGAAGCGCAGCAGCGATTTGCGCAGAAGGCGCCGGGAACCGTGCTCGACGGCCGTGACATCGGCACCGTCGTCTGCCCGGACGCTCCGGTGAAGCTCTATGTGACCGCCTCTGCGCAGGTGCGCGCAAGGCGCCGTTACGACGAAATCACCGGCAAGGGAACGGCGGCCGATTTCGAGGCGATTTTCGAGGATGTGAAGCGACGCGACGAAAGGGACATGGGAAGGGCCGACAGCCCTTTGAAACCAGCCGAAGACGCGCACTTGCTTGATACGTCGGAAATGAGTATAGAGGCCGCGTTTCAAGCTGCGAAATCGTTGATCGACGCGGCCTTGAACCGAAATAACTGAATTCGAGCACGCTTTCTGCGCTTTGCGCCGCGAGATGCTTTTGAGAAAGCCTGAAATTCCGTCCAAGCGCCGGATTGCTTCCTTCGAGGAGGCGGACTGGGTTCAGGCCTGTTCAACACGAACCAACCGGCGCATACGTGAGCCTTGAAGCTATCGAAGGCCACGCAGGAGATTTTATGTCAGTAGCTACTCCCTCTCGCGAGGATTTCGCGGCCCTTCTCGAAGAATCCTTTGCCAAGAACGATCTGGCTGAAGGCTATGTCACCAAGGGCATCGTCACGGCCATCGAAAAGGATGTTGCCGTTGTTGACGTCGGCCTGAAGGTCGAAGGCCGCATCGCGCTCAAGGAATTCGGCGCACGTGCCAAAGACGGTTCGCTGAAGGTCGGCGACGAAGTCGAAGTTTACGTCGAGCGCATCGAAAATGCACTTGGCGAAGCTGTTCTGTCGCGCGAGAAGGCTCGCCGCGAAGAAAGCTGGATCAAGCTCGAAGCCAAGTTCGAAGCTGGTGAGCGCGTCGAAGGCGTGATCTTCAACCAGGTCAAGGGCGGCTTCACTGTCGACCTCGACGGCGCGATCGCCTTCCTGCCGCGTTCGCAGGTCGACATCCGCCCGATCCGCGACGTTTCCCCGCTGATGCACAACCCGCAGCCCTTCGAAATCCTCAAGATGGACAAGCGCCGCGGCAACATCGTGGTTTCGCGCCGTACGGTTCTGGAAGAATCCCGTGCCGAGCAGCGTTCTGAAATCGTTCAGAACCTCGAAGAAGGCCAGGTTGTTGACGGCGTCGTCAAGAACATCACCGATTACGGTGCGTTCGTTGACCTCGGCGGCATCGACGGCCTGCTGCACGTCACCGACATGGCATGGCGCCGCGTCAACCATCCGTCGGAGATCCTGAACATCGGCCAGCAGGTCAAGGTTCAGATCATCCGCATCAACCAGGAAACCCACCGCATCTCGCTCGGCATGAAGCAGCTCGAGTCGGATCCGTGGGATGGCATCCAGGCCAAGTATCCGGAAGGCAAGAAGATCTCCGGTACCGTTACGAACATCACCGACTACGGTGCGTTCGTCGAGCTGGAGCCGGGCATCGAAGGCCTGATCCACATCTCGGAAATGTCCTGGACCAAGAAGAACGTACACCCCGGCAAGATCCTGTCCACGAGCCAGGAAGTCGAAGTCGTCGTTCTCGAAGTCGATCCGTCCAAGCGCCGTATCTCGCTCGGCCTCAAGCAGACGCTGGAAAACCCGTGGGCAGCATTCGCCCGCAACCATCCGGCTGGCACTGAAGTCGAAGGCGAAGTCAAGAACAAGACCGAATTCGGCCTGTTCATCGGCCTCGACGGCGACGTTGACGGCATGGTGCACCTTTCTGATCTCGACTGGAACCGTCCGGGCGAACAGGTCATCGAAGAGTTCAACAAGGGCGATGTCGTCAAGGCTGTCGTTCTCGATGTTGACGTCGAAAAGGAGCGCATCTCGCTCGGCATCAAGCAGCTCGGCAAGGATGCAGTTGGCGACGCCGCTGCCTCTGGCGACCTGCGCAAGAATGCAGTCGTTTCCTGCGAAATCACCGCAGTCAACGATGGCGGCATCGAAGTGAAGCTCGTCGAGCACGAAGACATCACCTCGTTCATCCGCCGTGCAGATCTCGCACGCGACCGCGACGACCAGCGTCCGGAACGCTTCTCGGTTGGCCAGGTTGTTGACGCCCGCGTCACCAACTTCTCCAAGAAGGACCGCAAGATCATGCTGTCCATCAAGGCTCTGGAAATCGCAGAAGAGAAGGAAGCCGTCGCTCAGTTCGGTTCGTCCGACTCCGGCGCTTCGCTCGGCGACATCCTTGGCGCGGCTCTGAAGAACCGCGGCGAGTAATCGCTATAAGCTTTGAAATGAAGAACCCGCCGGAGCGATCCGGCGGGTTTTTCTTTGTCCTGATTTTTTAAACCGCCGTTATTCCCAGCCGACCATGCGCTGGTAGAGCGCGAAGACCGGATCGGCGACGCGCGGCTCTTCCGGGCGCGCCTCGATCTCGGGCAGATCGGCGGGCACCCTGCCCTGCGGACGCTGTTGTTCCTGCTGGCCGGCGGACTGCTGTTCTTCGCCCGACTGGGCTTCCTGCTCATCGTCGCCGGCACCGCCCTCATAATCACTGCGATGCATCTGCGGATCGCGGCGCTCGGCGCCATCCTTGGCGAAATGATAGGGCGTCGCCATGTAGCCGACGCCATCGGCTGGACGCAGGAGTCCGGACTTTTGTGCCATCTCGGTGAGATCGGAGGGAAGTACCTGCGGCTGCGCGGCAATTTCCCTCTGCTGGCGGGCGATCTGGGCAGCGTCGGCGGCGACAGCGCGCACGGCGGCAGCATCTGCCGGCTGTGCCTGCTTCTGCGTGGCGGCCTGTTCCGGACCATCCATCGCCTCCTTCATCTCGTCGCTCATCGCCTGCTCGGGCATAGCTTCGGGATCGTCGGCTTCGACGGCCAGCGCATCGAGCAGCGTCGCCACTTCCTGCTCGCCGATGATGGCGACCAGGAGCTCCGAGGCTTCCTCGGTGATCGATGCCAGGACGGCGGGCCAGATCTTCGGGATCACAGGCTCAGCGCGATCCTTCACGACCATCGGCGCAGTTTGATGTGTTTCGGCTTCGGCAAGCTGCTGCGGTTCTTCGGCTGCAGGCTCCTTAGCTTCCATTACCTCATCCGCGGTTTCGACCTGCAGCAGCTCGTCCGCCATTTCCGGCTCGGCGGCGATCTCCTCGATCGTTTCGACGGGCAGAGAGGAGAAGGCTGCGAGCGGCAGTTGGGCGGCCGGTTCAGCCGTCTGCCGGGCAGGGGCCTGGGCCTGCGTCTCGCGGGCCGGGACGGTATCGCCCTTCGGCTGCGGCAGGATGCTGTCTTCCTGCAGAACGATATCCGGCCGCTGCTCGGGGCGCAGTGGCGAGGCGTCGTTCTGGCGATAGGAGCGCACGACCGCGCGAGCGGCAAGATCGCGATCCTTGTAGCGGATGGTTTCGAGATAAGCGACGACGCGCGCGGCTTCGGGACCGGCCGGGTTCTTCAGCGCCTCGGTGATCAGCCGCAGCGGCAGCGTGTGGCCGTCGGCAGCAAGCTGCGTTTCGATCTCGTTGATGCGGGCGGCCGGAAGCTTCTGGATCGTATCCGCGAGGCGGGCCGCAAAGGCGAGATTGGTCTCGCCGTCCTGACGCGGCAGCGGCAGGGCTTCGGATGCGGCATTGATCGCATCGAGAAGCGCATCGAACATCCGTTCGCGCGCGGCGGCCAGAAGCAGGTTGAGTTTGCCGGCGATTGCCGAATTCAGATCGGAGCCTTCGACGGCCTGAACCGGGGCCGGGGCAACGATGGAACGGGCAAGACCGCTCGCGACGATCGCGACAGACTGGCCGTTGGAAGAGAGACTCGTATTTGACGCTGCACGAACCGGAGTCAACATGGCATGCTCCTACTTTCGCAAGTGACAATCGAAGCAGAGGACAAGAAGACCGTGCTCATCCGGCCCTTCGCATTCCCGCGCGGCTCCTCCCGCCCGCTTGGCGCGTCATCGCGCCGCCGAATGCTTAAAAATTGATGATGATTCTACCGATTGGCCGTTAATGAAAAACTAACGGCCGGGCGGGATGCGAAATCCTGCCCGGCCGTTCCGGCGTAAATATGCGATTTTGCTCAACTATGAGCGAAAATATCGGCCTCTTCCCAGCCGAGAAGATCGAGCTTGGCGCGGGTCGGCAGGAATTCGAAGCAGGCGGTGGCGTGATCGAATCGGCCGTCGCGCAGCAGGCGCTCGGTCAGCTTGTCGCGCAGGGCATGGAGATAGAGCACGTCGGAGGCCGCATATTCGAGCTGCGCCTGCGACAGCGTGGCCGCCGCCCAATCCGACGACTGCTGCGCCTTGGAGATATCGACCTCGAGCATTTCCTTGAGATTGTCCTTCAGGCCATGACGATCCGTATAGGTGCGGCAGAGGCGCGAGGCGATCTTGGTGCAGAAGACGGGCGTCGTGGTGACGCCGAAAGTGTGGAACAGCACGGCGATATCGAAGCGGCCATAGTGGAAGATCTTCTGGCGCGCCGGATCGGCAAGCATCATCGTCAGGTTCGGCGCTTCCTTCTGGCCGGAAGCGATGCGGATCACATCGGCCGTACCGTCGCCCGGCGAAAGCTGCACGACGCAGAGGCGGTCGCGGCGCGGCACGAGGCCCAGCGTCTCGGTATCGATCGCGATTGCGCCCTTGTAGCGAGCGGCATCCGCCGCGGAGATGTCGCCTTCGTGATAACGGATGGTGGCGGCCATGGCTGTCTCTTACCTCGCGTGTTTCTTCCGGCGCTATAGCGCAAAGGCGGCGGCGGCGATACCGGCATTCGCCTCCGGACCCTAGAAGGTCGGCGGCGTATTGATCCAGAGCAGCACCGTTTCACCATCGTGCTGGTTGCGCCAGGAATGATAGCGGCGGCTTTCGAAATAAAGCGAGTCACCCGGGCCGAGATCGAAGAACTGGTCGGAATCGAGCACCAGTTCCAGTCGGCCGGAGAGCACATGCATGAATTCTTCGCCCTCATGCCGGTAGGCGCCTTCGCTGGTGGCGCCGGGTGCCAGCACGAAGCGGTGGCAATCCATCATCCGTCGCCCCTCGGCGAGAAGCTGCACGGTGACGCCGGGCGTTGTTTCCGGCCAGGTCCGCCATTCGCCGGAGCGGACGACGGCGGTCGCATCATCGGCTTCCTCGCCAGACAGGCGCGAGACCGTGGTTCCGTAATATTCGGCAAGGTCATGCAGTGTCTTGAAGCTGACGCCCTGCGAGGTGCGCTCCAGCGTCGAAAGCGTCGACGAGGTGACGCCCATGTCGCCGGCGACCTGATCGAGCGTCTTGCCGGCGGCGTGACGCAGGCTACGCAGCCGGCGGCCGATATCCGATGCGCCGCCGCTTTCCCCGGTATCGGCGGACGGCTCTTCGCTTTCCAGCGCTTCGCGAATGGCTGCAGGGTTAAGACCACGCTCGACGCGGTACCAGGAGATCTTCTTCAGCCGCGCGACGTCATCGGCGCTATATTGCCGGTGGCCGGTCTCCGAACGATCGGGCACCAGCAGGCCCTGGCTCTCCCAGAGGCGGACGGTGGACGCAGATATGCCCGCCAGCCGCGCTGCCTCGGCGACCTTGTAGCGCACCGGCCCGTTATTGTTCATTCGCCAATAAATCCCTGATTCCGTGGTGCTTTATGCATCCTGCCGCGACAGAATCTCTTGTCCCGAGCATCCATCAAAAGGCGTGATGTTTGAAGCAGAAAATGCCGCTTGATTTCTTGCAGGAAAAATGTAGGACTTTTCTACATATCTTGCAGAAGTTATGCAAGATAATTCACAAACCCTTTTGAGCGCAGGAGCGCATCGATGACCGCAACCACTCTTACGGACCGGAAGAATGCTGCAATTTCCCGCGGCGTCGGCATGACCACCCAAATCTACGCCGATCGCGCAGAGAATGCCGAGATCTGGGACAAGGAGGGCCGCCGCTACATCGATTTTGCCGCCGGCATCGCCGTTCTCAACACCGGCCACCGCCATCCGCGCGTCATTGCCGCCGTCAAGGATCAGCTCGATCACTTCACCCATACCTGCCACCAGGTCGTTCCCTACGAAACCTACGTGCATCTCGCAGAACGCCTGAACGAGATCGCGCCGGGCAACTTCGCCAAGAAGACGATCTTCGTGACGACGGGTGCGGAAGCTGTCGAGAATGCCGTGAAGATCGCCCGCGCCGCGACCGGCCGTTCGGCCGTCATCGCCTTCGGCGGTGGCTTCCATGGCCGCACTTTCATGGGCATGGCACTGACCGGCAAGGTCGTGCCTTACAAGGTCGGCTTCGGCGCCATGCCGGGCGACGTCTTCCACGTTCCCTTCCCGGTCGAGCTGCATGGCGTCACCGCCGAGCAGTCACTCGCAGCGCTGAAGAAGCTGTTTGCCGCCGATGTCGATCCCCAGCGTGTTGCGGCGATCATCATCGAGCCGGTTCAGGGCGAAGGTGGCTTCTATCCGGCACCCGCCGCCTTCATGAAGGCGCTGCGCGAGCTCTGCGACCAGCACGGCATCCTGCTGATTGCCGACGAAGTGCAGACCGGCTTTGCCCGCACCGGCAAGATGTTTGCGATGGATCACCATGAGGTCGCTCCCGACCTGATGACCATGGCGAAGAGCCTTGCCGGCGGCTTCCCGCTTGCCGCGGTCACCGGCCGCGCCGAGATCATGGACGCGCCCGGCCCCGGCGGCCTTGGCGGCACCTATGGCGGCAATCCGCTCGGCATCGCTGCAGCACACGCCGTTCTCGATGTCATCAAGGACGAGGACCTCTGCAACCGCGCCAACCAGCTGGGCGGCCGCTTGAAGCAGCGCCTGGAATCGCTGCGCGACAGGGCGCCCGAGATCGTCGATATCCGCGGCCCGGGCTTCATGAACGCCGTCGAGTTCAACGACAAGACAACCAAGCTGCCGAGTGCCGAGTTCGCCAACAAGGTGCGCCTGATTGCGCTGGAGAAAGGTCTGATCCTTTTGACCTGCGGCGTGCACGGAAACGTCATTCGCTTCCTTGCCCCGATCACCATTCAGGACAATATCTTCGGCGAAGCGCTCGATATCCTCGAAGCCTCCATTCTTGAAGCAAGCGCGGGCAAGTAACCGTCCCTTCGGAGTAAATGACATGGCATTCACGACTGGACTGACGAAACACGTCCCCTTCTCCTCGCAGTTCCTGCGCGACACCGGCTATATCAACGGTGAATGGACGAAGGGCGATGCGACCAAGACCTTCGACGTGCTGAACCCGGCGACCGGCGAAGTGCTGGCCTCGCTGCCTGACATGGGCGCTGCCGACACCCGCAAGGCGATCGACGCGGCCTATGCCGCCCAGCCCGCCTGGGCGGCAAAGCCTGCCAAGGACCGCAGCGCCATCCTGCGCAAGTGGTTCGACCTGATGGTCGCCAATGCCGACGAGCTGGCCGCCATCCTGACGGCCGAAATGGGCAAGCCGTTCGCGGAGGCACGCGGCGAAATCCTCTACGCCGCCGCCTATATCGAATGGTATGCGGAAGAAGCCAAGCGCATCTACGGCGAGACCATTCCGGCACCGTCAAATGACAAGCGCATGCTGGTGATCAGGCAGCCGGTCGGCGTCGTCGGGACGATCACCCCCTGGAACTTCCCGGCGGCGATGATCACCCGCAAGATCGCTCCGGCGCTTGCGGTCGGCTGCACCGTCGTTTCGAAGCCCGCCGAGCAGACGCCGCTTTCAGCGATCGCGCTTGCGGTTCTCGCCGAACAGGCCGGTGTCCCCGCCGGTGTCTTCAACGTCATCGTCGGCGAAGACGGTCCTGCGATCGGCAAGGAACTCTGCGGCAACGACAAGGTGCGCAAGATCAGCTTCACCGGCTCGACGGAAGTCGGCCGCATCCTGATGCGCCAGTGCTCCGACCAGATCAAGAAGGTGAGCCTCGAACTCGGCGGTAACGCGCCGTTCATCGTTTTCGACGATGCCGATCTCGATGCGGCCGTCGAAGGCGCGATCGCCTCCAAGTACCGCAATGCCGGCCAGACCTGCGTCTGCGCCAACCGTCTCTACGTCCAGTCCGGCGTTTACGACGCCTTTGCCGCCAAGCTGGCTGCCAAGGTGGAAGCAATGTCGGTCGGCGACGGCTTCACCGCGGGCGTGACGATCGGTCCGCTGATCGACGAACAGGGGCTCGCCAAGGTCGAAGACCATGTCAGCGACGCGCTTTCGAAGGGCGCCAAGGTTCTGACAGGCGGCAAGCGCATCGAAGGTGCCGGCACCTTCTTCACGCCGACGGTACTGACGGGCGTTGCCAAGGGCATGAAGGTGGCCAAGGAAGAAACCTTCGGCCCGGTCGCCCCGCTCTTCCGCTTCGATACCGTCGAGGAAGTGATCCAGCAGGCCAACGACACCGAGTTCGGCCTCGCCGCCTATTTCTTCGCCGGCGATCTGAAGAAGGTCTGGAAGGTGGCTGAAGCGCTCGAATACGGCATGGTCGGCATCAATACCGGCCTGATGTCGACTGAGACCGCCCCCTTCGGCGGCATCAAGCAGTCCGGCCTCGGCCGCGAAGGCTCGCGCCACGGCGCCGACGATTATCTCGAGATGAAATATCTCTGCATCGGCAATCTCTAAGATCGAAAGGGCGCCTCCTGGCGCCCTTTTTCATTTCCGCTCAGTAATGCGGCGGCCTGGTAACCGCCGGCGCTTCCAGCGATTGTTCCTCGAGCGACAGGAAGCGCTCGGTCAGCCGGTCGAGCTTTGCCCGCGTCTGCTCCACGACCTTCCACTGCTCGGCAAGCTGGTCGGAAAGCTCGTCGATCGTCTTTGCCTGATGCGCCACCATTTCTTCGAGCGCTGTGATGCGGCTGATATCCTCGGCCATAGCTTTCTCCTGCCGTTTGCTGCCCTTCCAAAACGCAAAGCAACGGCTGCGTCAATGGGCCTCTTATAGCGTATTCTAAAGTGAACCGTTTGGTTACCGATAGGCCTTGCCGTGTCCCTTGAGGTGGAGTAGGCCCTACGCCAACAGGGAGGAAATCTGATGGACGTAGGAAACGGCTTTCTTCATCCGGACCGGCTTTTTCCAGCCGATCCCGCAACGCGGACGATCGCGCGCGATCTCTATGAGACGGTCCGCGCGCTGCCGATCGTCAGCCCGCACGGGCATACCGAGCCGTCTTGGTTCGCCGAGGACAAGCCCTTCGAGGATGCCGCCTCGCTGCTCGTCATTCCCGACCATTATCTCTTCCGTATGCTGCACAGCACCGGCACGAAGCTCGACGAGCTCGGCGTTCCCCGTCTCGACGGCAAGCCTGTTGCCAAGGGCCGCGACATCTGGCGCTCCTTCGCCGCGAAGTATCACCTCTTCCGCGGCACGCCTTCCAGCCTCTGGGTCGACCACGCAATGTCGGCCGTGCTCGGCTGTACCGAGCCGCTGACGCCTCAAAATGCGGACACGCTATACGACCATATTAACGAGCAGCTCGCCAAGCCCGAGTTCCGCCCGCGCGCCCTGCACCAGCACTTCGGCATCGAGACGATCGCCACGACGGAAGGCGCGCTCGACCCGCTCGTGCATCACCAGAAAATGCAGCAGGACGGCTGGATCGGTAAGGTCCGCACGACATACCGCCCTGACAGCGTGACCGATCCGGATGCTGTCGGCTTCCGCGACAATCTCGTCAAGCTCGGCGAGATCACCGGTTGCGACGTCACCAAATGGGACGGGATGATCGACGCGCATCGCAAGCGCCGCGCCTATTTCCGCCAGTTCGGCGCCACAGCGACCGACCATGGCGTACCGACCGCCTTCACCGCCGATCTCTCCGCCAGCGAGCGCCAGGCGCTGCTCGACAAGGCGCTCAAGGGACCGCTCTCTGCCGCCGATGCCGAGCTGTTCCGCGGCCAGATGATGACCGAGATGGCGGGGCTTTCGGCCGAAGACGGCATGGTGATGCAGATCCATGCCGGATCGCGCCGCAACACCGATTCCGGTCTTTTCGCCACGCGCGGTCCGAACATGGGCGCCGATATCCCGACCCGCACCGACTGGGTCGGCGGGCTCAGCGCGCTGCTTTCGAAATACGGCCATGCGCCTGGCCTTCGCGTCCTGCTCTTCACGCTCGACGAGACGACCTACGCTCGCGAGCTGGCGCCGATGGCCGGCCATTGGGAATGCCTGATGATCGGCCCGCCCTGGTGGTTCCACGACAGCCCGAACGGCATCCGCCGCTATCTCGACCAGGTCGTCGAGACTGCCGGCTTTGCCAATCTCGCCGGCTTCAACGACGATACGCGTGCCCTGCTCTCGATCCCCGCCCGCCACGACGTCTGGCGCCGCGAGGCCTGCGGCTTCCTGGCGCAGCTGACGGCCGAGCACCGGATCGGCAAAAAGGACGCCGAGATCGTCGCGCGCGAGCTCTCCTATGACAACGCGAAGAAGGCCTACAAGCTGTGAGCGATCGACTGAAGGACCTGAACGGCCTGGCGCCGACGGCGAAGCTTCCCGCCTATGACCGCAGCAAGCTGAAGGCAGGCATTCTGCATCTCGGCCCCGGCGCATTCTTCCGTGCCCACTTCGCGCCCTTCACCGATGCAGCCCTCGCCGCCACCGGCGGCGACTGGGGTATCGAGGTCGCGAGTTTGCGCACCCCTGACGTTGCCGACAATCTGACGGCGCAGAACGGCCTCTACACGATGCTGATCCGCGACACCTCCGGCACGACGGCCGAGGTCATCGGCCCGATCCTGAAGGCGCATGTGGCGCCGCGCGATCCGGCGCTGCTGCTGTCGCGGCTCGAAGATCCGGCGATCCGCATCGTCAGCCTGACGGTGACGGAAAAGGCCTATGGCCTCGATGTCCGCACCGGTGGACTTGATCTTACGCATCCGGATGTTGCTGCCGATCTTGCCAACCGCCATGCACCGCGCGGCGTCGTCGGTTATCTGGTCGAAGGTCTTGCGCGCCGCCGGGCAAAGGGTGTTGCGCCCTTCACGCCGCTCAGCTGCGACAACCTTCCGAGCAACGGCGCCGTGCTGAAGCGCCTCGTCCTCGAATTCGCAGGCCGTATCGATCCGGAGCTTCACGCCTGGATCGAGACCAACGTGCCCTTCCCGTCGACCATGGTCGACCGCATCACCCCAGCCAGCACCGACGCGACCTATGCCGATGCCGAGCGCCTGACCGGACAGCAGGACCTTGCCGCGATCGAGACCGAGCCCTTTACGCAATGGGTGATCGAAGATCATTTCGCCAACGGCCGCCCGGACTGGGACAAGGCCGGTGTGCTGATGGTCGATGAAGTCTCGGCTTACGAAAAGATGAAGCTGCGCATGCTGAACGGCGCGCATTCGCTGCTCGCCTACCTCGGCTACATAGGCGGCTATGAATATATCCGCGACGTCATGGATGACGAGGGCTTGGCGGCTCTGGCGCGGCGGCAGATGAATGCGGCGGCCAAGACGCTCGATCCGGTGCCGGGTATCAATCTGGAGCACTATGCGGACGAGTTGATAGCCCGCTTTGCAAACAAGGCAATCGCCCATCGCACCTACCAGATCGCCATGGACGGTACGCAGAAACTGCCGCAGCGCCTGCTCGAACCGGCAACGGAAGCGCTCGCCCGCGGCAGCCAGGCCGAGACCTACGCCATCGCCGTCGCCGCCTGGATGCGCTACGCACTCGGCGTTGATCGAAACGGCAAAGCCTACGAACTGCGCGACCCCCGCGCGGAAGAAATCGCCACGCTGCTCGCCGATGTGCCGCGCAACGGCGGCGCGGTTTCGGCAGCGCTGTTCACGCTGCCGGGACTGTTCCCGAAGGCGCTGACTGACAATGTGGTCTGGACTGAAGATGTGGCGAACAAGCTGGATATTCTGATCCAGGATAACAAGTTGCCGTTGTTCTGAGGCCCGCTAGCGGGGGTCAGCAGTCGCAAAACTGCTCCACCCACCGCCCTCATCCCTGTGCCCTTAGGGCTGCGCCCACGGGATGTCACAGGGATCCAGCAGGCCCAAGTCTTTGGGCCGGGAAGACCCTTCCTCTAGCTGACAGATTCATTCACCGCGCAGACGCGCGGTGGCTGGATTCCTGTGACAAGCACAGGAATGAGGGAGAATCCGGGGCGCTCGGCTACCCCTTCACCCTCTTCATCTCGGAATCATACAACGGCTTCAGCGACACCGAGCACGGCACCCGCTCCCGCGCGACATCGAGTTCGTACCTGCCCGACAGCACGAAATCCTCGGTCACGCCTGCAGGGTTTCGGACATAGCCAAAGCCGATCGCTTTTCCGATTGTGTAGCCGAAGCCGCCGCTGGAGAGCCAGCCGACGCGCTGGCCGTCGCGATAGATGGTTTCGCGGCCGAGCAGGACGACATCGGGATCATCAGGCACGAAGCAGGCGAGCATTTTTTTGACGCCGCCGGAGAGTTGCCGCTCGATGACTTCGCGTCCGCGGAAGGGGGTGGCCTTTCTCGTCTTCACCGCCCAGGCGAGGCCTGCCTCAACGGGCGTATGATCCGGGCCGATATCCGATCCCCAGGCGCGGTAGCCCTTTTCCAAACGGCAGCTTTCGATGGCGCGGTAGCCGGCGTTGATGAGGCCGAGGCCGGCACCGGCCGCCATCAGCGTATCGTACACGGTGGTGGCGTATTCTAAAGGCACATGCAGTTCGTAGCCAAGCTCGCCGACATAGGTGATGCGCAGTGCCCTGACGGGACAGCCCCCGATCCCGACCGTCTTGACGCGGCCGAAGGGGAAGGCGGTATTCGAGACATCCGAGGACGTGACTTTCTCCAGCACGGCGCGTGCATTCGGGCCCATCAGCGAGAGGACCGAATAGGCGGACGTCACATCGACGAGCTCGGCCTGCATTCCCTCCGGAATATTGCGGGCTATCCAATCGAAGTCGTGGGTCGCGAAGCCGGTGCCGGTGACGATGTAATATTCGTTCTCGGCGATGCGGGCGACGGTGAGGTCGCATTCGATGCCGCCCTTGTCGTTCAGCATCTGGGTGTAGACAAGCGATCCCACCGGCTTTGCCACGTCGTTCGACGCGATCCAGCTTAATGCAGCTTCGGCATCGCGGCCCTTGAGCACGAATTTGGCGAAGGAGGTCTGGTCGAAGATGACGGCGGCCTCGCGCACCGCCTTGTGCTCGCGGCCAACGGCATCGAACCAATTCTGCCTATTATAGCTGTAGATATCCTTCGGTTCTTCATTGGCGAAGAGATCGGCAAACCAGTTCGGCCGCTCCCAGCCGAGCTTTTCGCCGAAGCAGGCGCCTTGCGCTTTCAGGCGATCGTAGAGCGGCGATTTGCGGCAGGGGCGGCCGCTCGAATGCTCCTCGAAGGGGAAGGCCAGCGTATAGTGTTTGCCATAGGCCTCCAGCGTGCGGGTGCGGACCCAGTCGGTGTCGAAATGCGGGCGGCCGAAGCGGCGGATATCGACCGGCCAGAGATCGTAGGGCGGTTCGCCCTTCGCCACCCATTCGGCGAGCGCCATGCCGGCACCGCCGCCGGAGGCAATGCCAAAGGCGTTGAAGCCGGCGCCGACGAAGAAGTTCTTCAGCTCCGGCGCTTCGCCGAGGATGAAATTGCCATCCGGCGTGAAGCTTTCCGGCCCGTTCAACAGCTGCTTGACGCCTGCCGTTTCCAGGCCTGGAACGCGAGCCAGCGCCTGCTCCATGATCTGTTCGAAGTGATCGTAATTGCTGTCGAGGAGCGTGTAGTGGAAACCCTCGGGGATACCACCCATGGCCCAGGGGATCGGGTTCGGCTCGTAGCCGCCCATGACGAGGCCGCCGACCTCTTCCTTGTAGTAGGTCAGACGATCGGGATCGCGCAGCGTCGGCAGGTTCGAGGGAACGCCGAAGGATTCGGTGATCAGATATTGATGCTCGACGGAGACGAGCGGAACATTGACGCCGAAGCGGGCGGCGAAAGGCCGTGTCCACTGACCGGCGCAGACGACGACGCGCTCGCATTCGATGCGGCCATTGGCGGTTACAACAGCGCGGATGCGGCCTTTATCGATTTCAAGATCGAGGACTTCAGTATCCTCGAATATCGAGACGCCGGCCATGCGGGCGCCCCTGGCCAGCGCCTGAGTGATATCGGAAGGATTGGCCTGGCCATCGGTCGGCAGATAAGCGGCGCCGACGAGGTCATCGATGTTCATCAGCGGCCAGAGATCGAAGGCTTCCTGCGGCGTCAGCAGATGCATTTCGAGGCCGAAGGACTGCGCCGTGGTTGCCTGACGCTTGACCTCCGTCCAGCGTTCCTCATTGCAGGCGAGCCGCAGGCCGCCATTCATCTTCCAGCCGGTGCCAAGCCCGGTTTCGGCCTCCAGCTTCTTGTAGAGATCGACGGAGTAGCCGAGCAGCTGGGTAATGTTGGCGCTGGTGCGCAGCTGGCCGACGAGGCCGGCGGCGTGGAAGGTCGTGCCCGATGTCAGCTTCTTGCGCTCCAAGAGCACGGTATCGGTCCAGCCGAGCTTGCCGAGATGATAGGCCGTCGAGCAGCCGATAATGCCGCCGCCGATGACCACGGCCTTTGCCGTCTTCGGTAATTCCTTCGTCATTCTACTGATCCTGTTCAAATGCCTTATAGGCACGCTCGAAACGCGCGAGATTTTCGGCGGTATAGGCGGCGTAGTCGAAATCGATGGTCGAATGGGTCTCGGAGACCATGCTCCAAAGCGTTTCGCGCAGCAGCGAGGCGCATTTCATTGCGCGATAACGGCGCCACAGATCAGGCGTCAGCGGTTTCTCGAAATAGCTCTCCAGCATCACGCGCTCGGCTACTTCCGAAAGCTCGTTGTTGGAGGCGAGACCGCCGAGATCGAAAAGCGGGGTATTGAAGCCGGCATAGTCCCAGTCGATCAGCCAGAGCCGCTCGCCGTCATCAAGAAAATTGGCGGCCAGGAGATCGTTGTGACCGAAGCCGATCTCGAACGGACCGGCGGCGGCTTCCAGCCGCTCGGTCTTTTCGAGAAAATCCGGCAGCAACGGCGCATAGCTGCTGCCCGCGGACGCAAGGTTAGCCGCATAATCGCGGATGACGTGAAACACCCAGAAGATCATCGCCTGGCCGCGGAAGTGGCGGGCGATGTCGCGATGGCAGGCGCGGATCAGCGGCAGCGTCCGCTGCAGGGTCTGCTCATCCTGCAGGTCGGCAGCGGTCAGCGACCGCGCTTCGATGAAGTCGAGGACGAGAATACCGGGCGCATGATGGATGACGGCTGGCGACAGGCCTGCGGCATGGGCGGCAATACTGGCTGCGAGTTCGTTCGGCCGGCTGATGTGATGGATCGGAATGTCGTCGCCGAGCCGGACGACCCGGCGCGTGCTGCGATCGCGGACGAGATAGTTGCGGTTGGTGATGCCGCCGGTGATAGGTTCGATCTCGACCGGCCCCTGCCATATGCCGAGTGCATGAATCCTATCTTCAGGCGTCACGCTCGTCCCCCTCGCGGCCCATTTTCAAA
This sequence comes from Rhizobium sp. OAE497, assembly GCF_040546565.1. Classification (NCBI taxonomy): domain Bacteria; kingdom Pseudomonadati; phylum Pseudomonadota; class Alphaproteobacteria; order Hyphomicrobiales; family Rhizobiaceae; genus Rhizobium; species Rhizobium sp. OAE497. The sequence continues at coordinate 25,045 of NZ_JBEPOA010000001.1, read as the reverse complement.
ATGATGGGCCAGAGGAGGATTGGCTGTCAAGCTGAGCAGCCACTCAGATGGTCGCGCCCGAGGCATCGAAGACGTGACAGCGGGCGGGATCGAAGGACGTCTTGACGTTGGTGCCGCGTTCGATCTTCTGCTGGCCATCGAGCGCGATCGTCAGCTGCTGACCGTCGGGCGTCGTGCTGTAGAGCATGGTCGCGCCGCCGAGGTTCTCGACGAGATCGACATTGACGGTCGCGAGCTCGGCGCCGCCCGCGGCGACGGTCAGATGCTCCGGGCGGATGCCGAAGGTGACGTCCGATCCCGCGGCGCCCTTCAGGCGGCGCGGCAGGCGGATCGAGCTGCCGCAAACATTGATAACGGTATCGCCGTCATTCACCTGCTCGATCTTCGCCTTCAGGAAATTCATCTTCGGGCTGCCGATGAAGCCGGCAACGAAGCGGTTGGCCGGGTTATTGTAGAGATCGAGCGGAGCGCCGACCTGCTCGATGCGGCCGGAGTTCAGCACCACGATCTTGTCGGCCATGGTCATGGCCTCCACCTGATCGTGGGTGACGTAGATCATCGTGTTGCCGAGATTGCCGTGAAGGCGCGAAATCTCGACGCGCATCTGCACGCGCAGTTCGGCATCGAGGTTCGACAGCGGCTCGTCGAAGAGGAAGATGCGCGGCTCGCGAACGATGGCACGGCCGATCGCTACGCGCTGGCGCTGACCGCCGGAAAGCGCCTTCGGCTTGCGCTCGAGCAGCTTCTCGATCTGCAGGATCTCGGCGGCGCGGCGCACCTTCGGCTCGATCTCCGCTTTCTTGTAGCCGGCTGTCTCCAGCCCGAAAGCCAGATTCTTGTAGACCGACATATGCGGATAGAGCGCGTAGGACTGGAAGACCATGGCGATACCGCGCTTGGCGGGCGCCACCTCGTTCATCCGCTCATTGTCGAGCAGCAGCGTGCCGCCCGAGATCTCCTCGAGACCGGCGATCATCCGCAGCAACGTGGACTTGCCGCAGCCCGACGGGCCGACGAACACGACGAATTCGCCGGGATCGATCGTCAGGTCGATGCCGTGAATGACATCAAGCGACCCGTAGCGCTTCTCGACCTTCTGAAGAACGACACTCGTTGCCATCTCCCAAATCCTCTCTGATCCCGTTATCGCGTTTTTGCACGCCAGTCGGCGTATTTGGGGCTCTCCGGCCCGATCGGCAGCGCGACGTCAGTCCCGCTGTCCGAGGATTGATAGATCGCCGTCACCAGCTCCAGCGCACGTCGCGCGTCTGCAGAAGTGACCGGCAGCGGTGCGTTGCCACTGAGATAATCATGGAAGCGGACCATCTGCGTGTTGAAGCGCGGGGCGACCGGCTGCCAGTCCGCGAGGACGGCATCGATCCTTGCCTGCACTTCGTCGTTTGCGGCCAGGATCTGCCATGGCCCCTTGCCGGGCGAATAGGCTTCGTGGTTGCTCTCGAAGGTGACGTTTTCGAAATGCAGGCGCAGACGGCTTATTTCCTGCTGCGAACCGAGCGTGCAGGAGAGCGACACGAAGGCGCCGTTCTCCATCTCAAGACTGACCGACGCGCAATCCTCGACCTCGATATCGTTGACGCGCGTCGCAACGCGGCCGAAGACGCGGGCTGCGGGGCCGGCGAGATGGAAGAGCATGTCGTGGAGATGCAAGGCGTGGGTGACGAGTACGCCGCCGAGTTCGGTAGCCCATTTGCCGCGCCAGGGCACGGCATAATATTCCGGCTTGCGCAGCCAGAAGGTCTCCACCGAGCCCATGTAGAACTTGCCCGCGATCCCGGCATCGATGATGCGCTTCGCCTGCTCGATGCCGTCGCCGTAGCGATACTGGAAGATCGGCATCAGCGTGCCCTTGGCGGTCTTCTCGGCTCGCATGATCTCGTCGACGCCTGACAGCGATCCTGTCAGCGGCTTTTCGCAGACGACGTGCTTTCCGGCGGCGAGTGCCGCGATCACCTGCTCCTTGTGGATGCCCGGCGGCGTGCAGATATCGATGATATCGATGCTGTCATCGGCCAGGAGCTCGTCGAAGGAGGTGGTGCGGCGCTCGATGCCGAACTCGTCGCCGACGGTCTTCAGCCGTTCTTCATTGAGGTCGCAGATCGCTGCGACCTTGAAGCGATCGGGATGCGGCAGATAGCCTTCGACGATGTGCGAACGCCCGATACCGCAGCCGACGATGGCAACAGTCTTGATGGTCATGTCATTCTTTCCCATTGGCATCAGCGCTTCATGCCGGTCGTCGCAATGCCTTCGATCAGCAGGCGCTGGAAGAACAGGAAGAAGAAGAACACGGGCACGAGCGTCAGTGTCGACATGGCGAACAATCCGCCCCAATCCGATGCGCTGGTCGAGTCGACGAAAGTGCGCAGACCGAGCTGGATCGTGTAGGTGTTCATGTCGTTCAGGTAGATCAGCGGACCGAAGAAATCGTCCCAGGTCCAGATGAAGGAGAAGATCGCGGCCGTCGCCAGAACCGGCAGCGACAGCGGCAGCATGATTTTCCAATAGATGCGCCAGGCGCTGCAGCCGTCCATCATCGCCGCCTCATCCAGCTCGCGCGGAATGCCGCGGAAGAACTGCACCATGAGGAAGATGAAGAAGGCGTCGCTTGCCAGGAACTTCGGTACGACCAGCGGCAGGATGGTGTTGACCCAGCCGAGGTTGAGGAACAGCACATATTGCGGGATCAGCGTCACGTGGTACGGGATCATCAGCGTGCCGAGCATGATCGCGAACCAGAAGTTACGGCCGGCAAAACGCAGGCGGGCAAAGGCGAAGGCCGCCAGCGAGCAGGCGATGACATTGCCGGTCACTGTCAGCAGCGAGATGACGAGCGAGTTCCAGAAGAAGCGGCCGAAGGTGATATCGAGGCCGGTCCAGCCGCGGACGTAGGAGCTGAAATCGATCGACGACGGAATGATCGAGGTCGATGAGAAGATTTCGTTTTCCGGGCGCACGGAGGCCGAAACCATCCAGAGCAGCGGATAGAGCATCAGCAGCGATGCGCCGATCAGCAGGATATGGACGACGATCGAACCCGGCAGACTGCGCTTGTTGACGTCGGATGGCGGCCTGGCCGCGGTCACTGTAGCGGTCATCTCAGTCATCGTAGTGAACCCAATAGCGCGAGGACAGGAACGAGAAGGCGGTGAAGATCGCGATGATGACCACCAGGATCCAGGCGAGCGCCGAGGCATAACCCATGCGGAAATTGCCGAAGGCTTCCTGGTAGAGATAGAGCGTGTAGAACAGCGTCGAATTGATCGGGCCGCCGGTGCCGCCGGAGATGATGAAGGCCGGCGTGAAAGCCTTGAAGGCTTCGATCGTCTGCACCACCGCGTTGAAGAAGATCACCGGCGTCAGAAGCGGCAGGGTAATCTTGTAGAACTGGCGGAACTTCGAGGCGCCGTCGAGGCTTGCGGCCTCATACATATCCTGCGGGATCTGACGAAGACCGGCGAGGAAGATGATCATCGGTGAACCGAACTGCCAGACCGACAGCGCTACCAGCGTATAGATCGAATAGCTCGGATGCGAGATCCAGCTCGGCCCCTGGATGCCGATCTGTGCCAGCGCCGCATTGACGAGGCCGTCACCGGCAAAGAGCTGGCGCCAGAGAACGGCGATCGCCACGCTGCCACCGAGAAGCGACGGCAGGTAGAAAATGGCGCGGTAGACCGGCAGGCCACGGATACCGCGGTTCAGCGCCATCGCGACCATGAGCGCGAAGGTGAGCTTGAACGGTACCGAGAGCACCACATAGGTGAGCGTCACCGACATCGCGGCTGCGAATTTCGGATCGGCAGTTGCGATGCGCACATAGTTGGCCGTGCCTACCCAGCCCGGCGCCCTCAACATGTCGAAATCGGTAAAGGACAGGTAGAGCGAGATCAGGGCAGGTCCGAGCGTCAGCCCGAAGAAGCCCAGAAGCCAGGGCAGAAGGAAGAGATAGCCTGGAGCATTGGCATTCCACAGCCGCCTGAAACGGCTGTCTGCCACTGCTCCCTGGTAACGTTCCACCGTCACGGCTCCGTCGGCCGTCGTGCGCATCGCATTGCTCATATGGTTCAACCCCGCGCGAGAACGCGCGTAATTTCATCCACAAGCTGCTTGCCGGCATCAGCAGGGGTTACCTGACCGAAGGCGACCTGCTCGGCGAGCTGACGCAGAACCGTCTGGCCTTCGCCGGCGCCTGTCGGCGGCGGCGGCGGCAGCGGGCCGGCGAGATCACCGAGATTTGCCACGTAGTTCAGCGGGATCTTGCCGACATCATCGAGCGTACCGGCGACGACATCACGCATCGACTTCGATTCCGGAATGCCGCGCTCGACATCGAGCACCTTGGCGGCATCGGGATTCATCACGAAGAAGTTGACGTAATCGACGGCCTGATCGAGCACCTTCGACTGCGCCGACACCGAGAAGAACATCGACGGCTTGCGGTAGTGGCCGCCCTTAGAATCCGCCTTGATGCGCGGGTAGTTGCTGAGCGTCAGCTTGTCCTTGACGACGGCCTGGAAGCCGACGAACTGGTTGCTGTGCGCGTAGTCGATCGCGGCCTTGCCCATCGTGAGCGGGGCCGTGTCGATCGTGTCCTTGTAGAGCGCCTGAACGTCAGGCGGCACACAGGCACCGGCTTCGCGGAACTTCGCCCACATGTCGAACCATTCGGAAGCATCATCGACACCGAAGGCAATCTTCGAATCCGCCGTGTACAGCGCCTTGCCGCGCTGGCGCACGTAGTTTTCGAAGAGCGGCTCGGCGCCGCTGCCGTCGGCAAAGCCGAAGAAGCCCTTGCGCTTGCCAGACTTGGTGATCTCGGCGCCCATCTTGCCGAGTTCTTCCCAGGTCGTCTTGTTGTTCGGCGGCTCGATGCCTGCTTCCTGCAGCGCAACGGTATTGACGACCGTTGCCGCAGAATTGGCGCCGAGGCTGATGCCGTAGAGATGGCCGTCGACCTTGCCGCCTTCGATCTGGGCCGGATCGAAATCACCAAGCTGCAGCTTCGAGGGCATGTAGGATTCGAGAGGAGCAAGAGCGCCGCGCCGGGCATACTCGACGATATAGCGGTAATCCATCTGGATCACGTCGGGGGCGTTCTTGCCGGCGACCTGGGTCGCGAGCTTCTGCCAGTAATCGCCCCAGCCCAGGAATTCGCCGGTGATCGAAACACCGGAATTCTTGGCCTTGTAGAGATCCGACACCTTGTTGGTGCGGTCTGCGCGGGGCTGCGAGCCCCACCAGATAAGGCGCAGGCGGGCATCCTGCGCAAATGCAGGCATACTCATACCCGAAAGCGCGAGAAGCGAGGCCCCTCCCGCCATGAAACCACGTCTATTAATGCTGAATGTCATCTGTTTTTCCTCCTCCCTTGGGGAGCGCCTCCACACGCTCCTTGCTGGTTTCTCTTGCAACAAATAACTAATTGGTTACAAGCTATGGACAAGCATCGAGCCTGTCAAGCGGTCATAATTCAGCGAGGTTTCCTCCTCGAATTTCGCTTGTACAACCTCGCACCGAAGCCTTATGAGCGCAACATTAGCGTCTGGGGAGATAAGCCGATGAACGATACCGGCCAGACTGGTGAAAAGAAAAAGTCGAAGCGCACCGCCGGCGAACGCGTGCTGCAACGCGACCCGGAAAGAACCAAGGCTGCGATCCTAGAGGCGGCAACGCAGGAGTTTGCCGAAAACGGCATGGGCGGCGCCCGCGTGGACGCCATCGCCGAGCGCGCCGGCACCAACAAGCGCATGCTCTACCACTATTTCGGCGACAAGGAGCAGCTCTATCTGCGCGTCCTCGAAGAGGCCTATGTCGGCATCCGCACCGCCGAACGCGAACTGCATATCAGCGACCGCAATCCGGAAGAGGGCATTACCGAGCTCGCGCTCTTCACCTGGCGATATTTTCTCAAGCACCCGGAATTCCTGAGCCTGCTCGGAACCGAAAACCTGCATCGCGCCCGCTGGCTCCGGCAATCGGTGCGGCTGAAGGAACTGCATTCGCATCTGATCGGCGAACTCGCCCAGGTGCTCGAGCGCGGCAAGAAGGAAGGCGTCTTCATCGAAAGCGCCGATCCGCTGCATGTCTATCTGACCATCGCATCGCTCGGATATTTCTATCTTTCCAACCAGTACACGCTCTCGACAATCTTCGGCCGCCCGCTGATCGAGGTCGAAAATCTCGATACCTGGGAGCGCCATATCGTCCATGTGACGCTCGCCTCCATCAAGCGCTGAAAAGTCGAATCCGGATTTGCCTATTGACAGGTCCGGTTTTCATCTGCCATCAAGTAACCGTTTAGTTACCGGCTTGGGAGGGCCGGGCCAAGCCCGCTCCCCGCTGGAAACCGATTGGCAGGGAGGAAAAAATGGCGCGTCTCGGGATCATTTTGCACGGCGTTACCGGCCGCATGGGATACAATCAGCACCTGGTGCGATCGATCCTGGCGATCCGCGATCAGGGCGGTCTTCTGCTGAAATCCGGCGAGAGACTGGAGATCGATCCCATCATCGTCGGCCGCAACCGCGACAAGATGGAAGAGCTTGCCCGCAAGCATAACATCAAGCGCTGGTCGACAGATCTCGACGCAGCGCTTGCCAATCCCGACGATCACATTTTCTTCGATGCCGGCACGACGCTGATGCGCGCCGAGCTGCTGTCGAGAGCGCTCGATGCCGGCAAGCATGTCTATTGCGAAAAGCCGATCTCCGATGATCTGCAGGTAGCACTCGACCTGGCGCGCAAGGCCCGCAAGTCTGGCCTGAAGCATGGCGTGGTGCAGGACAAGCTTTTCCTGCCGGGCCTTCGCAAGCTGGCGCTGCTGCGCGATTCCGGCTTCTTCGGCAAGATCCTCTCGGTCCGCGGCGAATTTGGTTACTGGGTCTTCGAGGGCGACTGGGGCGTTCCGGCGCAGCGCCCGTCCTGGAACTACCGCAAGGGCGACGGCGGCGGCATCATCCTCGATATGCTCTGCCACTGGCGCTATGTGCTCGACAACCTGTTCGGCGAGGTCAAGGCCGTCTCCTGCCTCGGCGCTACCCATATTGGCAGCCGCGTCGACGAGCAGGGCAAGACCTATAATTGCGATACCGACGATGCCGCCTATGCGACCTTCGAGCTTGATGGCGGCGTGATTGCGCAGATCAATTCCTCCTGGGCCGTGCGCGTGCGCCGCGACGATCTCGTGACCTTCCAGGTCGACGGCACCCATGGATCGGCCGTTGCCGGCCTGACGAAATGCTGGACGCAGCACCGCGTCAACACGCCGAAGCCGGTGTGGAACCCGGACCAGCCGCAGACGATCGATTTCTACAAGACCTGGGACGAAGTGCCGGATACGCAACTCTTCGACAACGGCTTCAAGGCACAGTGGGAAATGTTCCTGCGCCACGTCGCCGAGGACGCACCGTGGCCTTACGGCATGGAAGCCGGTGCCAAGGGTGTGCAGCTCGCCGAACTCGGCCTGAAATCCTGGGCCGAACGCCGCTGGCTCGACGTTCCCGCGCTGGAGTTCTGATCATGGCAGGCACGATCAACCTTCCGCTCGACGGCAAGATCGCCGCCTACCAGCTGACCGGCACGCCGATCGAAGTGAAGAAGCGCAAGGCCAGGGATTTTCCTCGCGTGGTCTATGCCGCCGCACATGTGGTCGCCGATCCGTTGGCCGATAACGATCCCTGGCTGACACCGGCGATCGACTGGGAGCGGACGCTCGCCTTCCGCCACCGCCTCTGGGATCTCGGGCTCGGCGTTGCCGAGGCGATGGACACCGCGCAGCGCGGCATGGGTCTCGGCTGGCCCGAGGCCCGTGACCTGATCCGCCGTGCGCTGCGCGAGGCGCGCGGGCGCGACGATGCGCTGATCGCCTGCGGCGCCGGTACGGATCACCTGACACCCGAACCCGATGTGACGATCGATACGATCATCAAGGCATACGAAGAGCAGATCGAAACCGTCGAAGCCGAAGGTGGCCGGATCATCCTTATGGCGAGCCGGGCGCTGGCGGCTGCGGCCAAAGGGCCGGACGACTATATCCGCGTCTACGACCGGATCCTTCGCCAGGTAAAGGAACCGGTGATCATCCACTGGCTCGGCGAGATGTTCGATCCCGCGCTCGAGGGCTATTGGGGCAACGCCGACCACATCAAGGCGATGTCGACCTCCCTAGAGGTCATCGAGGCCAATGCCGCCAAGGTCGACGGCATCAAGATCTCGCTTCTTTCCAAAGAGAAGGAAGTGGCGATGCGCCGGCAGCTACCGAAATCCGTGCGCATGTATACCGGCGACGACTTCAACTATGCGGAGCTCATCGCCGGCGACGAACAGGGCCATTCCGACGCGCTTCTTGGCATTTTCGATGCAATCGCGCCGGCGGCCTCCGCCGCCATGGAGGCGCTCGGGCGCCAGAGCAACAACGAGTTCTTCGATTTGCTCGACCCGACCGTTCCGCTGTCGCGGCATATCTTCAAGGCGCCGACCCGCTTCTACAAGACCGGCGTCGTGTTCCTCGCCTATCTCAACGGCCTGCAGGATCATTTCGCGATGGTCGGCGGGCAGCAGAGTACGCGGTCGCTGACGCATTTGGCTGAACTCTTCCGGCTCGCCGACAAGGCACGCGTGCTTGCCGACCCGGATTTGGCCGTCAGCCGCATGAAGCAGGTGCTCGCCGTTCACGGCGTGCAGTGACCGGTCAGACAGGGAGGACAGGACATGCAGGTGGACGGGCTTTCGATCAATCTCGCAACGATCCGCGAGCAATGCGGCTTTGCCGAAGCAGTCGATATCTGCCTGAAGCATGGCATCACCAGGATTGCGCCCTGGCGCGATCAGGTGGCCAAGGCCGGCCTGGACGAAGCCGTGCGCATCGTCCAATCGAACGGCCTGAAGCTGACCGGTCTCTGCCGTGGCGGCTTTTTTCCGGCGGCCAATGACGGCGACTGGCAGAAGAACCTCGACGACAACAGACGGGCGATCGACGAAGCCGCGGCACTCGGTGCTGATTGCCTGGTGCTCGTTGTCGGCGGCCTGGCAGGTGGATCGCGCGATATCGGCACTGCCCGGCAGATGGTGTCCGATGGCATTGCCGCGGTCCTGCCCCATGCCAAGGCGTCCGGCGTGCCGCTGGCGATCGAGCCGCTTCATCCGATGTATGCCGCCGACCGCTCCTGCGTGAACACGCTGCGCCAGGCGCTCGACATGTGCGAGCAGCTCGGCACCGATGTCGGCGTCGCTATCGACGTCTATCACGTCTGGTGGGATCCGGAGCTTGCCGAGCAGATCGCCCGCGCCGGCCGCATGAAACGCATCTTCGCCCACCACATCTGCGACTGGCTGGTTCCGACCAAGGACATGTTGACCGATCGCGGGATGATGGGAGACGGTGTGATCGATCTCAAGGGCATCCGGCGCATGATCGAGAAGGCAGGCTTCTTCGGCGCACAGGAGGTGGAAATCTTTTCGGCAGACAATTGGTGGAAGCGTCCGGCGGAAGAGGTCATCGCGACCTGCGTCGACCGGTATCATAGCTGCTGCCTGGTTTAATTGGATATATTCGTTTCAGCACGTATGAAGGAGGATCATTCGATGGAGAAACGCCGCTTTGCACTGATCGGGACCGGCAATCGCGGGACCACCATGTGGGGGAAGGACCTGCTCGCCGGCTGGCGGGAGCATGTCGATCTCGTCGCCATCGTCGAGAAGAATGCGCTGCGCGGAGAACGCGCCCGCACGATGATCGGCAGCAACGCCCCGATCTATGACGACATCGACGCGATGCTGAAAGAGGTCAAGCCTGACCTCGTCATCGTCTGCACCCCTGACCACACCCACGACGCAATCGTCGTTCGGGCGCTCGAGGCAGGCATCGACGTCATCACCGAGAAGCCGATGACGACGGCGGTCGACAAGATCCGCCGGATCATGGATGCCGAGAAGCGCACCGGCCAGCGTGTCGACGTGTCCTTCAACTACCGCTACGCGCCGACGGCGGCGCGCATCAAGGAACTGCTGAATTCCGGCGAGATCGGCCGCGTCACATCGGTCGATTTCCATTGGTACCTGAACACCAAGCACGGCGCCGACTATTTCCGCCGCTGGCATGCCTATACCGAGAATTCCGGTAGCCTTTTCGTTCACAAGGCGACCCACCATTTCGACCTGCTGAACTGGTATCTCGACAGCGATCCGGAAGCCGTGACGTCTTTCGCCGACCTGCAGAACTACGGCCGCAAAGGCCCGTTCCGCGGACCGCGCTGCAAGCTCTGTCCCCACACCGCCGAGTGCGACTACTATCTCGACCTCGGCGCCGATCCCTTCCTCGACACGCTCTACGAGGATCCCTCGAAGGTCGATGGCTATTTCCGCGACGGCTGCGTCTTCCGCGAGGATATCGACATTCCCGATACGATGGTCGTCAGCATCCGCTATCGCAATAACGTCCACGTTTCCTATTCGCTGAACACCTTCCAGCCGATCGAGGGCCATCACCTGGCGTTCAATGGCACCAAAGGCCGCATCGAGATCCGTCAGTACGAGGCGCAGCCCTGGGAGATGAAGCGGGAAGACGAAATCCTGCTGATCCGCAACTTCCCCAACGGCAAGGAAGCCGTCGAGCGTATCACCGTTCCGCATTCGTCGGGCGGCCACTACGGTGGCGACGACCGGATGCGCAACATGATCTTCAAGCCCGATATGAACGACGCCCTGCATCAGCGCGCCGGAACGCGGGCGGGCGCCATGTCGGTTCTGTGCGGTATTGCGGCGCTGCAGAGCTCGCGAACCGGCAAGGTCGTCTCGATCGCCGAGCTGATGCCCGAGCTTGCCAATGACGGCTCGCCGAACAGCATAAAAGCCGGCTAATCAAATCAGGCCTGAGGCGTCGCTTTCGCCGCCTCAGGCAACCCGGTCGAGATCGGCGAGCGTCAGTGCATAGCGCAGCGGCTGGCCTTTCAGGAAGCGCTCCACCTCGTCAACGGCCATTTCGCCCAGCCTTGCCCGCTCTAATCCGACCGCCCCCGCAATGTGGGGCGTCAGGAAAACGTTCGGCAGGTCGTAGAAGGGCGATGCCTTCTCCGGAACTTCCGGATCGGTCACGTCGATGACCGCATCGATGCGGCCGGTGGCGAGGGTCGCGAGCAGCGCGGCCTCATCGAGAATCGCGCCACGCGCCGTATTGATCAGCGCCGCGCCGTCCTTCATCAGCGCCAGTTTCGCCGCATCGATCATGTGACGCGTCGAGGGCAGCGATGGTGCATGCAGCGAAACAATATCGGAGATGCGCATCAGCGTATCGAGATCGCATTTTTCGGTGCCAAGGACCGCGCATTCGGCGGCGCTAAGCGTCGGGTCGAAGAGGACGATCTTGAATTCGAACGGCTTCAACAGTTCGATCACCCGGCGGCCGATCCGCGAAGCGCCGATGATGCCGACGGTGCGGCCGTAGTTGCCGATCGCCAGCCGCTGCATCGGATAGGTACGGTCACGGTCGCGGTCGGCGGTATAGAAATCCCGGAAGCGGAAAACCTGCTTACCGGCGAAGAGAATGGCCGCAAGCGTAAACTCGGCCACCGGCACGGCATTGGCTTCCGCCGCATGCGTGACCTTCACACCAGCATTGAATATCTCCTCGCCGACGATGCCCTTCACCGTGCCCGCCGCATGCGCCACGAGCTTCAGGCCCTTGGCGAGCGAAAGGACGTTTTCTCCGGCAAAGGGGGCGCCCCAGCCGGTGATCAATATCTCGGTGTCCGCCAGAACCCGTCTGGCGCGCTCGTCATCGAAATTCTCGAGCGGTTGCCGGTCGAGAAGCGTGCCGAGACCCGCCAGCCGGTCGAGAAGCTGATCCGGCAACACGTGTTCGGTCCGCTGGCCGGGCTGCATGGCAAGCGCAATGCCGGGACCTGTCATGGCATCTGCCCCGGCGCTTCGATGGCGCTGACGGTGACGCCTTCCTTGGAAACCAGCGCCTCAAGCGCCGCAAGATCGGGTTTTGCGGGAGGCTTCAGCCAGGCCGTCTTTGCCGCCTGCTGATCTCCGGTGGCAATCACGGCCGTCACAAGCACGGTTTCACCGGCCTTGATCGCACCGCGGAGCTGGGGCACGAGGGTCTTGGCAACTATCATATTGATGTTCGGCAGCGCCTTCTGCACGAGGCCCTGTCGCTCGATGCTGGAGCCGAGATCAACTATACCGGAGAAATCCGCTTCACCGATGGCATGCGCAGCGCCGGTCTCCGCCTCCAGTCTATCGAGATCGAAATCCCGCTTAGCGATCGCAAACCCACCTTCGGCGATCTGCAGAGCGCGATCCGATCTGATGCGGTGAACGCGCAGATGCCAAGGTGCGGCGGGCACCAGCCAGGTTTCCACGCTGACATCGCTGAAGGGCGACCACTTCGCATAGAGCACGTCGCCGGCGATCTTTGCTTCCCTGTTGGTTTCCCTGACGCGGTAATGCAGGCCGTCATCGCTGAAGGCCAGCGCGGAATCGAAAGCGGCGCCGGCAAAGCTGCGCTCGTCTGCCTCGACGCTGAAGCCGTAGCGGGCCGAATATGCGAATTTTGCGTATTTTTCGGTACCAAACCGCATCTGGAGATTTTCCTGCCCTGACGACAGGGCCACCGCATCTTCGCCGGTATGCATGACGACCATGCCGGGGTGACGCTGCGGCGTCACGGCTGCCGCTGCAGGGACTTTCTCCTCGGCAGTCCAGAACGGATGGCTTTCGGGGATCGCCAGCGGCAGGAATGCCTTGAAGGCCCAATAGGGGGAACCGGCGGAATTATAGCTCTCCGACATCAAGAGGTTCGGATAAGCAAAGCCGATCGACAGGATGCCGTCGCGATTGGTCATCGGCTTGTCGCGCCACCAGCGCAGATGCTGCAGGCAGAGATGCTTCACCTCGCCCCAGGGCAGCGCCTCGAGATCGGCAAAGGCAAGGGCCGACCAGAAGCCAGCGCAGGCAAAGCGGTAGGTAAGGCTGCGGCCGAACGGGATCGTCGCGCCATCATCGGCAAACCAATGGCGAAAATCCCTGGCGAACAGCAGCGCCCGCTCGCGATAGCGCCTGGCATAATCGTCATCTACCAGCCTCGAATAGATAAGGCCGTAGAAGTGCATGGCGAAGGGAATGTAGTGATCGACGCGACGCACATTGCCATCGCGATACCAGCCGTCGCCGACATAGAAGCCTTCGAGCTCTTCGAGATATTGCCTGGTCAGGCTGCGATCGAAATCCGCACCGACGCGATCAAGCGCGATATCGACGAAGATGCGGAAGAACTTCCAATTATTGTCGGCATAGTCGAACTGCCGGGCATGCTTGAGATAGGCAATCACATTGGCGCGCTGCTTTGCGTTCAACGGCTCCCAGACCTTTTCGGGTGTGAGTGCGATTGCAAAACCAAGCGCAGCGAGCTCGACCATGCGCTGGTCGCGGCCATTGACGGTGCCCCAATATTCCGGGTGATCCGGATCGGTACCGTTGGCGATGCCTTCCGCAAAGCGGTGCCAGTGCCCGAATTCCCCCTTGCCGGCGCCGAGCGGCGCAAGGCCCCAGAGCGGCCGGGCAAAACCTTCGAGATCGGCTGCTGCCCGGTCGAAATGCGCACCGGCGCCATCAAGCCGGACACGCGCATTGCCTTCCGAAAAATAGGGCAGCAGCGGATCAAAGAGAGCATGAAGGGCGCGGCTCATATCGTCGCGCGTCTTCAGGGGATTGCCCGCAAGCGGATTGGCGCTGGCCGGATCATATGTCATCTGCATCACTCATCGATTCTTTGCATCTGGCACAGTCCCCCCGGAGACCGGGACGACCGCTTGGCATAGGTGGCGCGCAGGCGCAGTCCTGTCGCGGAAGCGGGCAATCATCAGCGCGATCGCTTCGCGCCCCAGCGCAGCCCGGTCGACACGCATCGTCGACAGGGGCGGATTGGTCATCATCGCGCAGGGAAGATCATCGAAGCCGACGATGGCGAAATCTTCCGGCACGCGAAGACCGGCCTCGGTGACGGCCTCGAGAACGCCGACGGCGATGAAATCATTCATGCAGAAGGCGGCCGTGTAGCTCTTGTCCTTGGCAAGCAGTGCTGCGGTGCGCTCATGGGCTTCCCGGGTCGCGCTGCCGGAGAAATCCATTGGCACCAACAGGCTTTCCGCGCCGCGGGTCGCAATTGCCGTATCGAAGCCGCGAACGCGCTCGCGGATCGTGTGGCGATGCGAGCCGGTCAGATGCAGGATCTTCCGGTGCCCTGCGTCGAGCAGCCGCTCAGCCGCCTGGAAGGCACCGAAGAAATTCGAGGGCGATACGCCATCGAGCTTCAGCTGCGGATCCGTGCCGTTGACCAGCACGACAGGCACATTCTCCTCCTCGATCCATTGGCGCAGCACGTCCGAAGGGTCGATACCGACGAGGAACAAGCCCTCGGACTTCGTAGCTTCCATATGGCCCCTGATCGCATCGGGGGACGCGCGGTCTTCACGCAGCAGCCGGACTTCGAATGGCATGCCCGCTTCCATCGCCCCGGCGCGCAGGCCTTCTACGATCGATTCATAGAAGACGCTGAGACCGCCGGTAACGCTGTCGCTGGCGATCAACGCCAGACCGCCCGCCGGCGCTTCCATCAGTGACTTCGGCTGATAGCCGCGCTCGGCCGCCACCCGCAGAATATGTTCGCGCACGCTGCCGCTAATGCCCGGCTCATTGGCAAGCACACGCGACACCGTGGAGATGGAGACGCCCGCCAGCGCCGCAATATCGGCCTGGCGCGGCCGTTTGGATTTCGTTTCGCTCATAGGGCGACATTATGCAAATCATGCAAATTTGCAAGTTTTATATAATTTCTTGCAAACGGACATTTTTTGCGTAGGCTGTGCCGCCAGATGCCCGGACAAAGTTGGAGGACGGCGAGGGCAGCCAAAGGAGGAACATCATGCAGATCAACAGGCGTTCATTTCTGATGGGTACGGCCGGCGTGACGGCGGGCCTGGCTTTCGGTGCCGGCGGCGTACCGGCTTTTGCGGCGGACGCGCAGCTGCGCGCCATGTGGTGGGGCTCGAACGACCGCGCCAAGCGCACGCTCGATGTCGCCAAGCTCTACCAGGATAAGACTCCAGGGGTAACGATCGTCGGCGAATCCATGAGCGGCGACGGCTATTGGACCAAGCTTGCGACGCAGATGGCCGGCCGCGCCATTGCCGACGTCTTCCAGCTCGAGCCTGGCACGATTTCCGACTATTCCAAGCGCGGCGCCTGCCTGGCGCTCGACGAATTCGTGCCCTCGACGCTGAAGGTCGATGCCTTCGGCAAGGACATGCTGAAGCTGACCACCGTCGACGGCAAGCTCTACGGCGTCGGCCTCGGCCTCAATTCCTTCGCACTGTTCTTCGACCAGCCTGCCTTCGAGAAAGCCGGCCTGCCGCTACCGACGACGGATCTGACCTGGGACGAATATGCGAAGCTGGCCGTCGAGCTCACCAAGGCATCGGGCAAGGACAATTACTGGGGCGGCCCTTATGGCGCCCGCTATACCTATGTCTTCGACGCCTGGCTACGCCAGCGCGGCAAGAGCCTCTATGCCGATGGCAAGCTCGGCTTCGGTGTCGACGATGCCAAGGAGTGGTACAGCTTCTGGGAAGATCTTCGCAAGAAGGGTGGCACAGTCGGCGCCGACGTCCAGACGCTCGACCAGAACACGATCGATACAAACGCGCTGGCGCTCGGCAAATCGGCGATGGGCATGGCCTATTCCAACCAGCTCGTCGGCTACCAGCTGATCTCCAAGAACAAGCTGGCGATCACCACGCTTCCGCGCGAAAAGAAGGGCGGTCCCTCCGGGCACTACTACCGCCCAGCATTGATCTGGAGCGTAGGCGCGACGACCAAGAACGGCGAGGCGGCGGCGAAATTCATCGACTTCTTCGTCAACAGCCCCGACGCCGGCAAAATCCTCGGCGTCGAACGCGGCGTGCCGATGTCGCCTGCCGTGCGCGAGGCAATCCTGCCGGGCCTCAACCCGACGGAACAGGCGACGGTTCAATATGTCAACCTGCTCAAGGACCAGGTCGGCGATTACCCGGCGCCGGCCCCGCTCGGCTCGACCGAATTCGACCAGCGCCTGTTCCGCCCGATCGCCGACGAGCTGGCGTTCGAGCGGACGACGCCCGCGGAAGCGGCGCAGCGGCTTGTCGATGAGGGCAAGGCGACGATCCGGAGCTGAGTGGCAATTGAAAGAAACAGGGAAGCCCGCGAAAGCGGGCTTCTTTCGTTTTCAGCGACGTCTTGGGCAAGCCGCACACCGGTTTGTCCGTCAGCTTCGGTCCAGCCTCTTCTGCGATTGGTCTCTCAAACCTTCGTCAGAATCAGCCGCGGCTGTATTGGAGAATTCATGCAAGACCTCTTACAGGCATCGGGTTACCGCAAGAACGGCAAGGTCTGGAGCCACGAGACGACGCGCGACGCGTTCCGCTACAATGACGGCGACGCATCGGAAATGCGGATCCTCGATGTCATGCGCTTGTCCGCCGATACCTCGCTTTTCTCCAAGGAACTTGAGCGGGCGATCACCGACTGGCCTTCGAACTACCATCTCAATCCGACGCGCACCAATCTGTTCCGGCCGATCAAGCACCTGATCCGCGGCCCCGTCCTGGAAATTGGCGCTGGCGCCGGCGCCATGACGCGCTTCCTCGGCGAAGAAGGCCACGAGGTACTTGCCCTCGAAGGCAGCCCGCGCCGTGCCGCGACCATCGCCGAGCGCTGCCGCGACCTGCCGAACGTCACTGTTCTCGCCGAGCCGCTGCAGAATTTCGAAATCGATCAGAAATTCGCGACGGTGACGCTGATCGGCGTGCTGGAATATGCCCGCGTCTTCTTCGGTGCCGAAGATGGCCAGGATGCGATCGAGCGGATGCTTGCCAAGGCGCGCTCGCTGCTTGCACCGGGCGGCGTGCTGATCATCGCCATCGAAAACCAGATCGGCCTCAAATATCTCGCCGGCTTCCCCGAAGATCATCTGGCGCGGCCGATGGTCGGCGTCGAGGATCAGTATACGCAGAACGGTCCCGTTACCTTCGGCAAGCGCGAGCTGTCGCATCGCGTCACGGCCGCCGGCCTGCCACATCAGAAATACTGGTTCCCCTTCCCGGATTACAAGCTGCCCCGGTTCGTGCTGAACGAGGAAGCCCTGACCGCGGACCTGCCGACCGATTTCTCGCCGCTGATCCGCGGCGCGACGGCGACCGACCCGCAGCGCCCCGGCATTCTTGCTTTCGAACAGGACCTCGCTTGGGACGTCATCGCGCGAAATGGCCTGCAGGGCGATCTCGCCAACTCCTTCCTGCTTGTCTCCTCCGACCAGCCGCTGGCGGCGGACGATGTCATGGCCACGCACTTCACCGGCGGCCGTGACGCGCAGTATCAGAAGCTGGTGCGCTTCGTGCGCAAGGGCGAGCAGCTCGTGGTCGAGCGGGAAGCCATTCAGGCTGACAACAACGGCATGAATCTATCGCCGCTGAAGATCAATCTTGAAGACGAGGTCTTTGAAACCGGTCTGGTGTGGCGCGATATCGGCAAGCGTTGCCTGCTGCAGGACGGCTGGTCCGTCGAGCATCTTGCGAACTGGACCAGTGTCTGGAAACAGGCGCTCGACCAGCATCTTGCCGGCATGGGCATCCCCGCGCCGATGCAGCTGCAGGACCGCGTCCCCGGCTCGCTGCTCGATGCGATCCCGCGCAACCTCATCGTCGGCGAAAAGCTGAGTTTCATCGATCTCGAATGGGTCTACGACCAGCCGATCGAGTTCGGCTACCTGATGTTCCGCGGTCTGTGGGATCTGATTTCCGACACGCGTGCCGCTGCAACGCCGGCCGCCGGCACTCCGAACAAGGTCGGCGATCTGATCTTCCAGATCATGGAATATCTCGGCTATCCCGTCGCCGCGCAGACGGTGATCGATTATCACGCTCAGGAAGTCCGCTTCCACAGCTCGGTGACCGGTCGCGCGCTCCAGACCAATTCAGCCGACCTTCTATTGACCATCGGCCGCCGGCTCAACTTCGCCGATATCCGCGAACTGCAGGTGCAGATCCAGCGGCTGAACGCACAGAACCAGGCGCTGACGCAGGAACTCGAGGGCGAGCGCCGCAAGGTCCGCGATATGCTCGATGCCGTGAACGGCTACAGCCTGCGGGCAGGTTGATCCGGCTTCGATTGCTTTGATGAAGTCCAGAAGGGCGCGGCAGATGTCGCGCCCCTTTCTGTTCTGGCATTGGAAGAGCTTGGCCGGACTGTGGCTATGGCGCGCACGACCTCCAAGGAGCAGCAATACACCTTGCTAGTCCTGCCCGGCATGCCGGTCGAAGTCTTCATCTCGACACAGGAGCGGACGGCGATGTCGTTTTTGACGAAACCGTTGACGGATCAGTTCAGCCGTGCGTTTCGGGAGGAGTGAGGCTGCGGTTTAGCTAGCCCAGAAACGCAAAAACCCGCCTGATGGCGGGCTGTCATGTGTGTCGGGATCGTTGGTTTCGGTGTCATCGCCCGGGAAA
This sequence comes from Rhizobium sp. OAE497, assembly GCF_040546565.1. Lineage (NCBI taxonomy): Bacteria > Pseudomonadati > Pseudomonadota > Alphaproteobacteria > Hyphomicrobiales > Rhizobiaceae > Rhizobium > Rhizobium sp. OAE497. The sequence goes on along the minus strand of NZ_JBEPOA010000001.1, from coordinate 6,482 downwards.
GCGAAGCTTTTGCGCGAGCGATAGGTCGATAGGATTTCGGGGAGATTTGGTTGCGGGGGCAGGATTTGAACCTGCGGCCTTCAGGTTATGAGCCTGACGAGCTACCGGGCTGCTCCACCCCGCGTCCAGCGCAAAACCCTTTGGGTTTTGTCGCGATAGCGTAAATCGCCGAAGGCGTTTTACGCTTACTGCCGGAGCAACTCCGAAGGAGTTGTCTCCTGTAAGGGACGCACCATTATAGATCCGGTGCATCGCTATTTCAGTCTACATATAGGGCTCGAAAGCAAAAAGGCCGCTTTGCGAGCGGCCCTTTGATCGGCCAGGGGCCGTAGAATGTGATGAGAAGATTTTTTGTTTCGCATGCAGCTTTCCGAAGCTTTTCAGCTTCGGGCGCATGCGTGTTGCGTTTAGCAGACCTGGCAGCGACCGACTCTCCCGCGTCTTAAGACGAAGTACCATAGGCGCTGGGGCGTTTCACGGCCGTGTTCGGAATGGGAACGGGTGCAGCCACCCCGCCATGACCACCAGGTCAGCGAAGCGCAACAATTGAGAAGCTGGCGCAGCCGCTAGGCTGCATTTTTTGAACACGTCTTTGATCTTGCTCTACACTCCCGGCCGAAGGCCGCAAGCGCAAGGCGCGTCGCCAACAGTTTGGCGCGCCGTCCGCAGCGCCATTGGCGCGTGAGGACAAAAGGTCAGGCATCATCGAACGAAGTTCGATGAGCACAAGCAATGAGAACGATCAAGCCAATCGAGCTATTAGTACCGGTAAGCTTCATGCGTTGCCGCACTTCCACACCCGGCCTATCAACGTGGTCGTCTTCCACGGCTCTGATAGGGAACACTCGTTTTCAGGTGGGTTTCCCGCTTAGATGCCTTCAGCGGTTATCCCGTCCATATATAGCTACCCTGCTATGCCCTTGGCAGGACAACAGGTCCACCAGAGATATGTCCATCCCGGTCCTCTCGTACTAGGGACAGATCCTGTCAATATTCCTACACCCACGGCAGATAGGGACCGAACTGTCTCACGACGTTCTGAACCCAGCTCACGTACCGCTTTAATTGGCGAACAGCCAAACCCTTGGGACCTGCTCCAGCCCCAGGATGCGATGAGCCGACATCGAGGTGCCAAACAACCCCGTCGATATGGACTCTTGGGGGTCATCAGCCTGTTATCCCCGGCGTACCTTTTATCCGTTGAGCGATGGCCCTTCCACGCGGGACCACCGGATCACTATGACCGACTTTCGTCTCTGCTCGACTTGTCAGTCTCGCAGTCAGGCGGGCTTATGCCATTGCACTCGACGACCGATTTCCGACCGGTCTGAGCCCACCATCGCGCGCCTCCGTTACTCTTTCGGAGGCGACCGCCCCAGTCAAACTACCCACCATACACTGTCCCGGATCCGGATAACGGACCGCGGTTAGACATCCATGACGATAAGGGTGGTATTTCAAGGATGGCTCCACGGAAACTGGCGTCCCCGCTTCAAAGCCTACCACCTATCCTACACATGCCGACACGAATGCCAGTGTAAAGCTATAGTAAAGGTGCACGGGGTCTTTCCGTCTGACCGCAGGAACCCCGCATCTTCACGGGGAATTCAATTTCACTGAGTCTATGTTGGAGACAGCGGGGAAGTCGTTACGCCATTCGTGCAGGTCGGAACTTACCCGACAAGGAATTTCGCTACCTTAGGACCGTTATAGTTACGGCCGCCGTTTACTGGGGCTTCGATTCAAAGCTTGCACCTCTCCTCTTAACCTTCCAGCACCGGGCAGGCGTCAGACCCTATACGTCGTCTTGCGACTTCGCAGAGCCCTGTGTTTTTGATAAACAGTCGCTACCCCCTGGTCTGTGCCACCCCATCTCACTTGCGTAAAATGGGGTCACGCTTCTTCCGAAGTTACGCGTGCAATTTGCCGAGTTCCTTCAACATAGTTCTCTCAAGCGCCTTGGTATACTCTACCTGACCACCTGTGTCGGTTTCGGGTACGGTCTATACGGTGGAGCTATTTCCTGGAACCGCTTCCCTGCCCACTCAATCCAATAAGAATGAACAAGTTACGCAATCCGTCACTACCACCAGGCCCACGAATATTAACGTGGTTCCCATCGACTACGCGTGTCCGCCTCGTCTTAGGGGCCGGCTAACCCTGCTCAGATTAACTTTAAGCAGGAACCCTTGGTCTTTCGGCGAGAGGGTCTCTCACCCTCTTTATCGTTACTCATGTCAACATTCGCACTTCCGATACCTCCAGGATGTCTCACGACTGTCCCTTCACAGGCTTACGGAACGCTCCGCTACCACTTGCATTGCTGCAAATCCTCAGCTTCGGTGCATGGCTTCAGCCCCGTTACATTTTCGGCGCAAAGACCCTTATTTAGACCAGTGAGCTGTTACGCTTTCTTTAAATGATGGCTGCTTCTAAGCCAACATCCTGGTTGTTTTGGGATCCTCACATCCTTTCCCACTTAGCCATGACTTGGGGACCTTAGCTGGAGGTTAGGGTTGTTGCCCTTTTCACGACGGACGTTAGCACCCGCCGTGTGTCTGCCGAGTAGTACTCCCGGGTATTCGGAGTTTGGTTAGGATCAGTAAGACGGTGAGTCCCCATAGCCCATCCAGTGCTCTACCCCCCGGGGTATTCGCTCGACGCTCTACCTAAATAGATTTCGCGGAGAACCAGCTATTTCCGAGTTTGATTGGCCTTTCACCCCTAGCCACAAGTCATCCCAATCTATTGCAACAGATGCGGGTTCGGTCCTCCAGTTGGTGTTACCCAACCTTCAACCTGCTCATGGCTAGATCACTCGGTTTCGGGTCTAATGCAACAAACTAAATCGCCCTATTCAGACTCGCTTTCGCTTCGCCTACACCTACCGGCTTAAGCTTGCTTGTTACACTAAGTCGTTGACCCATTATACAAAAGGTACGCCGTCACCCTTGCGGGCTCCGACTGTTTGTAGGCATCCGGTTTCAGGTTCTATTTCACTCCCCTTGTCGGGGTGCTTTTCACCTTTCCCTCACGGTACTTGTTCGCTATCGGTCATGCACGAGTACTTAGGCTTGGAGAGTGGTCTCCCCATGTTCAGACAGGGTTTCACGTGCCCCGCCCTACTCTAGGACAATCATGGTATCTACGCGTACGGGGCTGTCACCCACTACGGCCAAGCTTTCCAGCTTGTTCCACTTTAACCACAATTGCCACTGGCCTGGTCCGCGTTCGCTCGCCACTACTTGCGGAGTCTCGGTTGATGTCCTTTCCTGCAGGTACTTAGATGTTTCAGTTCCCTGCGTTCGCTTCTTACACCCTATGTATTCAGGTGTAGATACCTTATCACAATGCTTGGAAACCACTCGGGTTGCCTAAACAACCAGAATGATTTTCCAAGCATTTAAGGTGGGTTGCCCCATTCGGAGATCCATGGATCAAAGCTTATTCGCAGCTCCCCACGGCTTTTCGCAGCGTATCACGTCCTTCATCGCCTGTGCATGCCAAGGCATCCACCAAATGCCCTTACGACACTTAATCGTTCTCATTGCCAATGCTCATCCTTAGTTGGATTTGGAATTCCTATCCTTCTCGCTTGCGCTCGAAGGGGTTCCAAATCTGACCATACGGACAATCTTGCGATTGCCGCACGCTCAGCTCCAACAATCTGGTTACCTTTTACAACCAGACCATTCAGATGCCATCGACGTGTTCGACCGGATTGCTTTATTGGAGCTACGCCGAGCAGCTCGCTTGCATCCGGTCTTAAGACCAGCTTCTCGAGATTAAATCCGGGACCGCGCGGTCAGGCAACGGTCATCCGATCATCCATCAGACGACACCCGAAAGTGCCGAACAACACACGATCAAGAGCGACAAGCTTCCTACCTACCTCCAATCCCTCCACCATATCCGGCCGGCTAGGCCATCCATGGTTTCTCAGGAACTGGGCTCGGACATTGGGCAGAACCCAACACCTGGA